>CAWFUA010000001.1:0-842500 GCA_963818945.1 uncultured Acidobacteriaceae bacterium
TCTCCGACCATCTGGGATCGGCCAGCGTGATTGCGGATAGCGGCGGCCACGTTGAGCTGCAAGAGGACTTCTTTCCGTACGGAGGGATTGCCTACACCAGCGGCAACGACCCGAACCACTACAAGTTCACCGGCAAAGAACGCGATGCCGAAAGCGGGCTGGATGACTTCGGGGCACGGTATTACACGTCGAATATGGGGCGCTTCCTGACGCCGGACTGGGCCGCCAAACCGACCACCGTTCCCTATGCGAAGTTCGGCGATCCGCAGACGCTGAACCTCTATGCCTACGTCGAAAATGGCCCCGTGAACAGGGTTGATCGGGATGGGCATGTCGAAAACGGAGCCTTGCCAGGCGTAGACGGCATGGTCCCTCAAAGTACGCTGCCGGTGGTGGACGGTGGTACTCTTTGGGTGGACAACTCGACTGCGGCTCCGACTACGAATCCGCTGGTCGTGGCGCAAAATAATACAACCGGCAAGCAACCCGATGGTTCCTATGTTGCTGACCTCAAGAGCAAAGAAATAGCTCCCCTTCTCGATCCGAATCACAAGCCATCAAACAAGGACGTCGTTGGGCCGAATGGTGAATGCGTCGATCTCACAAAGAAGTTTTCTGGCATGTCAAAGGACGACGTTGGCACCTATCAATGGAAGCCAGGGTCCAAAGTAGACAAAGACACTAGACCGGGTACGGCGATCGCGACTTTTGACGATAAGGGGCGTTATCCATCGAAATCAGGTTGGAACTCCGGCCTCGTTTTGGGGCCGGGAACGAAAGGCAGCATTTGGGTCTTGGATCAGTGGCCCGGTCATCCACCTGAGCCACGGGAAATACCCCTTAACAACAACGCGCTGCCTGCGAACAACTCAGGTGCCTACTCCGTGATCTTGGTGGAGGACAAGTGACGATATGACTTTCTTACGGTTCGTCGTTCTTCTGCAGCTCACTACGGTTTTGGTTTTTGGCCAGCTCGCTTCCTCGGATAAAGCGCCTGGCGTACCCAAACAGGCCGAGGCGGTCGTCCGAAGCCTCTATACCGAGGTGATAGCGCGTCATCCGGTCGGAATCCCGAGGGATGCGGACATGAAGGCTGTCGCGCCATACCTCAGCAAAAATCTGCTCCGCAGAATCGATCTAGCCCTCGCCTGCGAAGACGATTATCATCGGCAGCACCAAAATCCCAAAGAAAAGCCAGGAATCGAGTGGCTTGAGTTCGGACTTTTTACAGGCGGAAACGAGAAGGTCTCGCCTACTGCGTTCGATGTTGAAAGAACGCAATCAGAGAAAGATGGCTCCTTTCGCGTGCACGTGAGGCTCACGTGGGGACCGCCCTCGAAGCCGTGGGTTTGGCGCGTGGTCGCCATAGTGGTACAGGAAGACGGCCACTCTGTCGTTGACGACGTTATCTTTCTGAAGGACGAGAAGTCGGGCGATGTTGAATCACGGCTATCGGAGACATTAGCTTCGGGATGCGACGGTGGTCGTTGGGTCGGTTATGGCGACCAGCGAAAGGACTCGAAGCAGGTTCGGTAAATCTACGGTTCAAGGAGGTACAACTACGACGGGGCGCTCCGTGAGTTGGCGCAAAAGACGTCCAGAACGTGACCTTTCCTGATCGCTCAGAACCAAACCCCCAATCCGCAACCGGATCAGCAAAACAAACCACAGCCAAATGTTCCGCCGGAGAGATGGATAAGAAAGGACATTCACTCCGCCACGACAAGAAGGTCGCGGAAATGTCCACGAGAAACGGGAGCGAATCGGCAACGGTCCAGCGAACAACATCGAGAGTAATCGCTTCAGCGAAATCGGGAGGCGCTTGGCTTGACCCACCACCATCTGTGCGGTTGCAATCGAGCAGGCAGAGAAGGATCTCCAATGTCCCTCAACGTGAGACATGAAGGACACCATTTAACTACCACTTCGAACTTAAACAGTCATGGACCCATTCGTGGGTTGAGGGCACGGTCTCCGTTCAAGGTGCGCCGCGGGCCTCACCGTAGACCCGCGAGAACAACGACAAAGCACCAGAGACGGCTGGAGAGAGGTACGTAATCGAGGTGCAACAATGAACGCTACAAATCGTTCATCAGTTCGGCGCTATTTCGATTTGGAGCCTTGGCGTGTAGGCGCCGCGAATCGACGCCCAAGTAATGCCAGATTAAGGAGATGGCCACTGGACGTTCAGGGCAAGCGACTAGGGGGGTATCGTTGCATTCTTCGCCGGTGGCTGTGTTCTCGGATGCCTTCTTCGTCTTCTGACCAACGCCTACAACCAGAAACCGAAAAAGCGCGTTTCACATCTGGGGATGGGCGACAAGCCTGCCTCACCTGGGCCTTTTCGGTGCTTGCATTCAATACAGGAACAACGCGCGGTTACTTGCTTGGCACATTGATCGGAGCGGTTGTTGGTTTGTCCATTGGCGCGCTGCTCTACTTCAGAGTTGCGCGAGTCCAGGATTCGAGTGGAGGTATTGCTGGCAACTCAAAGCTTAAGGTTACGGATTCAAGGAGATACATCTACGACGGGGCGTTCTGTAAGTTGGCGCAAAATAAGGACAAGCCGGCGGTTTCGGTGACCGTGGAAGGTGGGATTGGCTTGGAGTACAAGGGAGGCATCAAAGGGGCCAAGAAACTCGAAGCGAAGGCCGGTGGTGCCATAAAAGGGGAAATCGAGGTTTCGTCAAAAGGAGTCAAGGTATCAGCCAAGGGCGAGCTTGGGGCACACGTCGGTCCCGTAAAACTGGGCGGAGTTGAAGCCGAGCAGGTCACAAGAAACGAGCAAGGCGAATCAGAGAAACCGACGCTGAGCTACTCGAAACCAGGGATCGAAGTCGGAAAATCCGAAATCACAGGTTGGGCGAACGAGATCACGATAGGGGCCTCAGTGTATGAGGGGCCAGGTGCCGGTGTCTCGATAACGATTCGCCCTCTCCAACTCGCCACCGAAATGGGGGGTACCACCAACACGCGGGAGGACTGTTCCTACTGCAGCATCAAGTGACTTCGCTTGGTCCAGCGTGCCGCTTTGGTCTGGAGAGGCAGATTATGAGAAAAACTGCGGCAATCGTGGTGGCAGTTGTTGTGGCAGCCACGTTCATTCCATGGCTTCGCCATCAGCCCTTCTTCTCTGTGCTCGTAGCAATCACTGCTATTGTCCTCGCAGCGCTTATCGTGCTCTCTGCTGTGCGCTCTTTGACCAAGTGGTCGAAAAAGGAACGTGATCAAGAGGGGGCAGAACGGCATGGCAGGTCGTCACCAAGGCTACGCAATGTGTCTTTGGGTGCTGCCCTCATCCTCGCGCTGATTCTTACCGTTCCTCACTTTATTGCAACAAACAGTGGGGCCTACAAGCTGGCTGTGGCAACGGCGAATCAGGCTCCGCAGTTCACTGAAGCATTGGGCGCTCCGATAAGGGAGGCGTGGTTTTCGGAAGGGAGGACGGAATTTGGAGACTCGGCGAAGGCCGAATTGACGATTCCAGTTACGGGGTCGAAGCAGAGGGGCGATCTGCAGGTGATTGCGGTTAAGGAGGGCGGAGAGTGGAGGCTGAAGGAACTCATGCTTGTGTTGGCGCGGTCGGGCGAACGGATCGATCTGTTGGCTAGTCCCAGATAGACCTACACTTATGATGTGCCTCCACGGTTGGTTCTGGCGGATAAAGGGTAGGCGCAAAAGCTGTTGCCTCCTCACGACGCAAATCATACCCATACGCTTACTGTTCGGGAGGTTTCAGGTCAGGAAGGAAATCCGGCGAATCATATCACCGTTCAAGTCGACGTTCCCCATCATGTTACGCAGCGGGGGAACGCGCGACAAGTGATTCTCGCGAGCGATGCGGATCGCGCGACTTATCTTGAGTTGCTGCGGGAGTATTCCCGAGTGTATCGGCTCTCGGTGCTGGGATACTGCCTGATGTCGAATCACGTGCACCTGATCGCTGTTCCGCACACCCCGGAGGCGCTCTCGCAATCGCTCAAACAGGCGCATGGGCGGTATGCGGCGTACTGGAACGCGCGGCAGATGTCGAGCGGCCATGTGTGGCAGGGGCGATTCTATTCCTGTCCGTTGGATGAGTCGCATCTGTGGGCAGCGCTGCGCTATGTCGAGTTGAATGCGGTGCGGGCGGGGATGGTGGCGACGGCGGAACTGTGGAGATGGTCGAGCGCGGCGGCACACTGCGGCCTGAGGAGCGCAGTCTCAGGGTAGGTGCTCCGTGCTCCGGCTCCCTGGGGCGGTTTGAGAGTCTTTCATTTAGCCGTGGGTTGGGTTTCGTGGCCGCGCCGCTTTCAAGGCAGTTGACCACCCCGGAACATCTGCAATCCATTTGCAATCCGTTTGCTGGCTTAACACTGTTTTCCACGTACTTACATGCCATCCGTGGCCTTGCATGTTGTTGAATTTACGTTTTCAAGCGGATTCGAGTCCTACCTGAGGAGCCATTTCTTTCAGTAGGATACCCACATCCCCGTACCGCTTCCCGTGCCGTTTACTCCGCTCGCAACGCCATTTGCGCTCATATCACACTAGCGCTAGTCTCTCATCGTTTTCCCGCATTGTTACCGCCGTAACTTGGTGGTGACGGTTGTACACAATCAAGATGATATGAATCGCGATGTCCACCGGAGTTCAAAAAGCATCAGCAGCAGAGCAATCTGGGACCGCCCAAGCTCTGACGCTGCTCGATGACACGATACTGGCCATGATAATGAGCCAGAGTCCACTGCCAAAGATATTGAACGCTTTGTGCGATGACATCGAGAAGCGTCACTGCGGAACGCTGTGCTCCGTTCTTCTTCTTGATGCTGACGGTGTAACTTTGCGACATGGGGCTGCCCCCAGTCTTCCGCAAGAATACCAACAAGCCATCGACGGTACGAAGATTGGCTCTTGCGCCGGATCGTGCGGCACCGCCATTTATCGCAAACAGGCTGTAGTCGTTTCCGATATTGCAAATGACTCATTGTGGGCAG
Source organism: uncultured Acidobacteriaceae bacterium (assembly GCA_963818945.1). Lineage (GTDB taxonomy): Bacteria > Acidobacteriota > Terriglobia > Terriglobales > Acidobacteriaceae > Acidiflorens. Next base: position 4,977 of record CAWFUA010000001.1, read on the forward strand.
ACTATCGCCATCTGGCACTGCCTCACGGCCTGCGAGCCTGCTGGTCAACGCCCATCCCCGCGCAGGACGGTAGCATGCTTGGGACCTTTGCAATCTATTACCGCGAGCCCCGCACTCCCAGCGCTCAACATCTACAGCTCATTGCTCACGCTACTCATCTCGCTGCTCTCGCCATCGAACGAGATCGAGACAAAATCGAGCTTCGCGCCGCCGAGGACCGCTATCGCACACTGGTGGAGCGCTTGCCCGCCATTACCTACATCGCCGAACTCGGCGCTGGCGGACCTTGGCATTATGTGAGCCCTCAAATCGAGTCCATCCTTGGTTTCTCGCCGGAGAAGTGGCTCTCCAACCCGTTGAATTGGCTGAACCACATCCACACCGAGGATCGTGAGTCTGTCATTGCGGAGGAGAATCGCTTTAAGCAAACCCGCGATCTCTTCCGGGCGGAATACCGCATGTTTTCCTGCGATGGCAGAGTCCTCTGGTTCCATGATGAGGGTGTCATTCTGCACGAGGCCGGTGGTGGCCGCGAAATCCTGATGCAGGGCGTGCTCTACGACATCACCGAGCACAAGCGCCTAGAGGAGCAGCTCCGTCAATCGCAGAAGCTCGAAGCTGTCGGCCAGCTGGCGGGCGGTGTGGCCCACGACTTCAACAACCTCTTGATGGTCATCCAGGCTCACAATGAACGCCTTCGCTGTCGGCTCACTCCAAGCGATCCCGCGCACCAGGATGCCCTGCAAATCGAACGAGCCGTTGCCCGCGCCACCGCCCTGACCCATCAGCTTCTGGCTTTTAGCCGCAGGCAAGTCCTCCAGCTCAAGGCACTCGATGTAAACACCGTGCTTACGGAAGTCGCGAAAATGCTGCGTCGCCTAATCCCTGCAAGCATCGAGTTGAAGATCGTGCCCGCGCCTTCACTCCAACGCATCAAGGCTGATCCCGGACAAATGGAACAGGTGATTTTGAACCTCGCAGTCAATGCGCGCGACGCCATGGCCCAAGGTGGCCGCCTGACCATCGAGACCAGAAACACGGAACTTCGTGACACTTACGCGGGTAGCCATGCCCGAATTCCGCCCGGCAAATACGTAGTCCTCACCGTGAGTGACACCGGTATCGGAATGCATAGCGACATTAAGACCAAGATCTTCGAGCCTTTTTTCACCACTAAGAAACCTGGCCAAGGGACAGGTTTGGGGTTGGCCATCGTCTACGGTGTAGTCAAGCAAACTGGTGGTTGGATTAGCGCTAACAGCGAGCCTGGAAACGGAACAACGTTCGATATATATTTCCCTCAGGCGCAGGTGGAAGACGCGGTCGAAGAACCTGCCGCCAAGAGAGAAATCTCTCCTCCATTCTCTCCCCGTGGAACCGAAACCATTTTATTGGTAGAAGATCAGGACGGAATCCGCGATCTCGTCCGTGAGTTCCTTCAGAGCAACGATTACACTGTCTTGCACGCGGTGGACGGTAATGAGGCCATCCAGATTGCGGACGAGTACAAAAATCCGATTCACCTGCTGTTGACCGACATCGTAATGCCCAATGTCGGCGGACGAGAACTGGCCCACCGCCTGACCCAACCACGGCCGCAGATGAAGGTGCTCTTCATGTCTGGTTATCCGGACCACGCCTCCTGGAGTGGAGCACTGGTCGACGACAGTGCCGTTGTCCTACAAAAGCCCTTTTCGTTGGATGCCTTGGCACGCAAGATCCGCAGCCTCCTCGACGACTAGGCAGTGTGGGAAACCCGGGGACCGGTAAACTTGGGAATACTCCCGCAGCGGCTCAAGATGAGTGACGAGATCCGCATCGCTCGCGAAAATGACTTGTCGCGCATTCCCCCACTGCGTAACATGATGGGGAACGTCGACGACCACGACGCGCGGCAGCCGAGCCATAGCAAGAAATATCAGAAATAATGCGGTCCGCAGACAATCGATGGCTTGGGTTTGGGTTTTGATTCCCAGATCGGGAGAAAACAATTGGGGTACGTCCCGTCTGTTGCTGAACGGCACCGTGCAACTCGACCTGGTTCCGCAAGGAACGATCCCGTGATGGCAACCGCAGCGAAGATTACTATCACCGAGGTGGAACATCTGGTCGAACCGGGAGAACTCGATCCCGATTTAGTGCACACGCCGAGCGTGTATGTGAAACGGATTTTCCAGGGTGAGTTGTATGAAAAAAGAATTGAAAGACGGACGGTGAGAAAGTCCGTTGCAACAGCGGAACAGTCATCGATCGTTAGTCGCCGATCGCCTGGAAATTGCAGCAGGTGTTTAGGATTCGCCAACGACCACTGCTCTCTTCTTATGACGGACCAAGATCGAAGGAAACAATGCCAACTGCATCAAAGGCCCAAAAAGACACAGACAAGCGCGAACGCATCGTGAAGCGTATTGCCCTCGAATTGCGCGATGGTTTCTATGTCAACCTCGGCATCGGGTTGCCGACGCTAATTGCCAACTATGTTCCGCCGGGCATGGACGTGATTCTGCAATCGGAGAACGGGATGCTCGGCATCGGCCCGTATCCGCTCGAAGGCACCGAAGATGCGGATCTGATCAACGCCGGCAAAGAAACGGTCAGCGAACTGGTAGGCACCGCTTATTTTTCGAGCGCCGACTCTTTTGCCATGATTCGCGGCGCCCATATTGACCTGAGCGTGCTGGGCGCGATGGAAGTCGACGAACACGGCAGCCTGGCAAACTGGATGATCCCGGGAAAGATGGTCAAAGGTATGGGCGGCGCCATGGACTTGGTCGCCGGTGCCCGCCGCGTGATCATTGCCATGGAACATGCAACAAGGGATGGCCAGCCGAAGATTCTGAAGAAGTGCACCCTGCCTCTGACTGGCGTGAGCGTCGTAGACACAATCGTCACCGAGATGGCCTACATCCGAGTCACGCCCGAAGGCTTGCTGCTAGAGGAGATAGCTCCCGGCCTGACCGTAGAAGACGTACAGAAAGCAACGGAAGCGAAGTTGCGCGTCAGTCCCACACTGAAGACGATGTAAGGACGGTCTCGGCGCACCACGTTGGCCCGGCCGTCAGTGTTGGGCCCGAACCAACCTGCGCATCGGCCCCATTTTCAATTTGTGCCTGCGTCGCGGACGATGGCCCATATCGGCGGTTAGGGTCCAGCCGTTGGTCGGGCGTTAATCGTCCTGGTCATGCCGAGCGCCGGACTCGCAACAGAGGCAACATCTAGGAGGTCTTGTGAACAACGTCTACATCCTTTCCGCGGTCCGCACACCCATCGGCAAGTTCGGAGGCTCGCTCGCTTCCCAATCCGCCGCCGATATGGGAGTGTTTGCCGCCAAAGCAGCACTCGACCGCGCCGGAGTGCAGCCGCAGCAGGTGGAAGAGGCTATTTTCGGAAACGCTCGGCAAGCGGGCGGCGGCCCTAATCCGGCGCGACAGATTTCCATCCGCAGCGGGGTTCCTCAGGAAGTTCCCGCCTACACGGTGAACAAGGCCTGCGCCTCCGGCATCAAGTCCATCGCGCTCGGATTCCAGGAGATCGCTACCGGCAACCTCGATTGCGTGCTGGCGGGCGGAACTGAATCGATGTCGCGCCTTCCTTTTTATCTCGAGGGCGCGCGCTGGGGATATCGTCTCGGTAATCAAGAGTTAGTCGATGGCATGTATCGCGACGGATTCTCCTGCCCCTTGGCGAAGATGCTGATGGGCGAGACCGCCGAGATTCTCGCTGGGCAGTACAAAATCTCGCGCGAAGAGCAGGATCAGTTCGCGCTCGTGTCACAGCAGCGCGCGGCGGCCGCGCAATCCAGCGGACGCTTCGACGCGGAAATCGCTCCCGTCACAATCGAAGGCAAAAAAGGCACAACCGTTTTCTCTCGCGATGAACACTTGTTTCTCGAAGCAACCCTGGAAAAAATGGCCAAGCTGCCGCCCGTGTTTTCAAAAACCGGGACTATCTCCGCTGGGAACTCCTCCGGCATCACCGATGCAGCCGCTGCCGTCGTGCTGGCCAGCGAGAAATTCGTCCAGCAGAACAATTTGAAGCCTCTGGCGCGAATTCTCGCCGCAACTTCCGCCGGCGTCGACCCGCAACTCATGGGCATCGGGCCAGTACCGGCCGTTCGCAGGATGGAGAAGAAACACGGCCTCAATCTCAGCGATTTTGATCTAGTCGAACTCAATGAAGCCTTCGCCGCCCAGGTACTGGCCTGCGATCGCGAGTTGCATTTCGATCGCGAGAAACTCAACGTCAACGGAGGCGCCATCGCCCTCGGCCATCCCATCGGCTGCACGGGGACGCGTATCACGGTCACACTGCTCCACGAAATGCTCAAGCGAAAAGCGCGCCGCGGTTTGGCCACGCTCTGCGTCAGCGGCGGGATGGGAATGGCGCTGGCCATCGAGAGTTCTTAGTGAAAGGCAAGCAGATCGTGATTTGGCTATCCAAAGCCGCTTGAGTGAGGGCGTACATTTTTTCCTACGCTGTGGGGTCAATTGATGTAATATCTTTCGGCAAAGATGTGGGTCTGTTCGCGAAGGAGTTCCTAGTCATGAACAGCAGCCGCAGAGATTTCTTGAAAATCACCGCGCTGGGTGGTTCAGCGCTTTCGTTGTTGGGGTTCGATCTCACCCCAGCTTATGCGCAAGTGCGCGAGCTCAAGATGGCTCGCGCCACCGAAACGCGCTCCACCTGTCCCTATTGTTCGGTCAGTTGCGGCATTCTCATCTACACGATTGGCGACAGAGCCAAGAATGTCACCCCGCAGGTAATTCACGTTGAGGGTGATCCTGATCATCCCATTAACCGCGGCACGCTGTGCCCGAAGGGCGCGTCACTCGAACAAGACATCCTGAACCCGCGCCGATTGCTGAAGCCGCAGGTGCGGCGTCCAGGCTCGGACCATTGGGAAGATATTTCGTGGGACAGTGCGATTGACGAAATCGCACGCTGGACGAAGAAGTCGCGCGACGCGACATTCGTGGCGCAAGATGCACAGGGCCGCACCGTGAACCGCTGCGAAGGCATCGCATTCACCGGCGGCTGCACCGATACCAACGAGTTCAATTATCTGGTCGTCAAAAGTATGCGCAGCCTGGGGGTCTGCTACCTGGAAAACCAGGCTCGGGTTTGACACGGCCCCACGGTCTCAAGTTTGGGACCAACATTTGGACGCGGGGCCATGACCAATGGCTGGGTCGACATCAAGAACACCGACATGATGTTGATCATGGGCGGGAACCCGGCCGAGAACCATCCTTGCGGCTTTAAGTGGGCGATCGAGGCAAAGCGCAATCGCAATGCCAAGATGATCGTGGTGGATCCCCGCTTTACGCGCACCGCAGCCACCGCCGATTTGTTCGCGCAGATTCGCGTGGGTTCTGACATTGCCTTCCTGGGCGGCGTCATCCGTTACGCCATCGAAAATAACCGCGTCGCACACGACTACCTGGTGAACTACACCAACGCGGCGTTCATCGTGAAGGAAGGCTTCAAGCTGCCGGAGGACGGTTTGTACTCTGGCTTCGACCCGGCGACCCATACTTACGATAGGTCCACTTGGAATTACGAAGACGGAAATGACCAGGGCGGCATCGCTCCGACAGCGGCCCACGCTCCCGCGGCAAAGCCTGGTGAACCGCCCAAGCCGCCGGGACTTCCTCCGAAGGTGGCGTATGACTTTACGCTGCAGCATCCGCGCTGCGTCTTTCAGCTGTTGAAGCAGCAGTACTCGCGGTACACACCCGAGATGGTGGAGCGGATCACGGGTATCCCAAAAGATCAGTTCCTAAAAGCTGCCGATCTGTTCACTTCCATCCGCAAGGATGGCGACATGAAGAAAGTTGCCACCATTTTGTACGCGGTGGGCTGGACGCAGCATAGTTACGGCACGCAGATGATCCGCACGGCGGCGATGCTGCAATTGCTGCTGGGGAACGTGGGACGCGCGGGTGGCGGCGTGAATGCTCTGCGCGGCCATGCCAACATTCAGGGCGCCACGGATATGGGCGGAATATTTGATATCTGGCCTGGCTACCTGAAGGTGCCCAACCCGAACGACGTCGATCTGAAAACGTATCTGGAGCGTATTACGCCAAAAGCTTCCAAACCAGGTCCGTGGGAGTCGTTCAATTACTGGAGCAACACGCCGAAATTCGCCGTCTCCTACCTGAAAGCGATGTTCGGAGACGCTGCAACCAAGGAGAACGACTGGGCGTTCCACTACATGCCGAAAGTGGATCGCAACTACTCGTGGACTCAGATTTGGGACAACATGTACCGCGGTACGGTGAAGGGCATGTTTGCCTTCGGCATGAACGGCGTGGCCATCGGACCCAACTCGCAGAAAAACATTGAGGCACTTAAGAAGGCCGATTGGCTGGTGGTGGGCGAGATCTATCCGGACGAGACCAGCGAGTTCTGGCGAGCGCCGGGGACAACGGCCGACGAAATGAAGGCGATCAACACCACGGTGTATCGCCTGCCGTGCGCCGGATTTGCCGAGAAAGACGGGTCCATGACCAACTCGGCGCGCTGGCTGCAGTGGAAGAACATCGCGTTGCCCACGCCCGGGGATGCTCGTTTGGATCAGGACATTGTGGCGCAGATCTTTCTTAAGGTGCGTGAACTGTACCAAAAAGAAGGCGGCGCATTCCCCGATCCGATTCTGAAGCTGACATGGCCGTACACCGATGCCAAACATCCGGCGCTATCGGAATTGGCGAAGGAGTTCAACGGCAAGGCGCTGGCGGACCTTACCGATCCGAAGACGCAGCAGGTTATCAAGCGCGGCCAGCAACTGCCGGGCTTTGCCTGGCTGAAGGACGACGGAACCACATCGTGCGGCAACTGGATTTACTCCGGGTGCTGGACCGAGGCTGGACCGCAACTCATGCGCCGCGGGACGGAAGATCCATCGGGCATGGGTGTGTACCAGAACTGGGCGTGGTCGTGGCCGGCGAATCGCCGCGTTCTATATAACCGCGCCTCGTGCGATCCCTCAGGCAAGCCATGGGATGCGGACCGCAGGCAGGTTTGGTGGAACGAGTCGGCGCAAGCCTGGGTAGGCAACGACGTGCCTGACTTTAAAGCGGACTCTGCGCCGCAAGACCACATGGGCCCGTTCATCATGAACCCCGACGGCGTCGGCCGCATCTTCGCGCCCCTAGCGGCATTTGCTGATGGCCCGTTCCCTGAACACTACGAGCCAACTGAAAGCCCGGTCGTGAACGCGCTGCATCCCAACCAATCGACTAGTCCGGTGGTCAAGAAATTGACTTCGGCGGCGGACAAGTATGGGAGCCCGAGTGAAGGGTTCAACATCATCTGTACCACCTACCGGCTCACCGAGCATTACCACTATTGGACGAAGAACAATCCGGTAAATGTGCAGCTCATTCCCGAGCCGTTCGTGGAAATGCCGGTCGAGTTAGCGCAGGAGTTGGGGATCAAAGGCGGCGACACAGTGAAGGTGACGAGTGCGCGCAGTTATTACGTTGCAAAGGCATTCGTCACCAAGCGAATTCGGCCAATGAATATTGACGGAAAGAAGGTCTACCAGATCGGATTGCCCATCCATCAGGGATATCGCGGCATTCAGGAAGATGCCGAGAGAAACGCGCGGACGCTAGCCAACCGTCTTTCGCCGGCCGTAACCGATCCGAACGCGTACACGCCCGAATTCAAGGGCTTTCTGGTGAAGTTGGAGAAGGTATAAGGCAATGAGCCAGGCAACGCTCGCAATCCGAAAGATCTCGGGCCATGCAGGACCAGCGCCCGGAGCTGGCGTCGAACGGTCGGAGCAGGTCTGCAAGCTGGTTGATACCACGACCTGCATTGGTTGCAAGGCGTGTGAAGTGGCGTGCCTCGAGTGGAACGGTTACGCCTTCAGCCAGACCACTTTCAACAACAGCTACCAGACCATGCCGGAAACGGCCTGGAATTACTGGAACCTGATCAAGTTCAATGAGCACGAGCGCGAAGATGGCAGCATCACGTTGCTTATGCGCAAAGACCAGTGCATGCATTGCGCGGAACCGGGTTGCCTGGCGGCGTGTCCGGCCGACGGCGCGATCGTGCAATACACCAACGGGATCGTCGATTTTCAGCAGCAGAATTGCATCGGGTGCGGATATTGCGTGAGCGGCTGCCCGTTCGATATCCCTAAGTTCAATTCGAATACCAAGAAGATGTTCAAGTGCACGCTTTGTTCCGACCGCGTTTCGCAAGGGACTGGAGCCGGCGTGCATCAAGTCGTGTCCGACCGGTTGCCTGCACTTCGGAACCAAGGACGACATGACGTTCCTGGCGGAGAAACGGGCGGAGCAACTTCGCGAACACTTTGGGATAGAGAAAGCGGGCGTGTACGATCCGCAGGGCGTCGGCGGAACGGGCGTCATTTATGTACTGCACGATGCCAGCAATCCCGAGGCCTACGGCGGTCTGCCGAAGGACCCGCACGTTCCTTTGGTGGTGCAATTCTGGAAAGGCCCGGCGAAGTGGATCGGCAATCTTGCAATGCTGGGCGGCCTCATCGGCGTAACTCTGCACTACCTGCGCTTCGGGCCAAAACAGGTCCATGGCTGGAAGCACAGAGAAGGAGGAGAGCCGTGAGCGTTTCGCAAGTCGTCTCTCCGGTGCGCACCGGCGATGCGGGAAGTGATCGCATTCAGCGCTATACGCTGGGCGAGCGCGTCAACCACTGGATCGGCGGGTTGTTTTACATTTACTGCCTGGTCACTGGCCTAGCCTTCTGGTCGCCATACATGTTCTGGATGGTAGTTCTGGTGGGCGGAGGACCCGCGGCCCGCTTCTGGCATCCGTGGCTGGGCTTGGTCTTCTTCGCGTCGGTGACTTGGATGTACAAGCTGTGGTCTCGCGACATGGCCATTACCGCCGAGGATCGCGCCTGGCACGCGGCGATTGACCACTACATCCGCAATGAAGACGAGGATCTTCCCCCGATTTGGCGCTTCAACTGGGGACAGAAACTGTTCTTCTGGCTGATGTTTTATGGGGCGATCCTCCTTCTCATCTCCGGCTGCGGGCTATGGTGGGTGGAGTCGATCCCGTGGAGTCTGCGCTGGCTGCGATATTTGTCCGTGACGGTGCACGTTACTGCGGCACTGGCCACCATTGGCGGCTTCATCATTCACGTCTATATGGGCACAGCAATGGTGCGTGGCGGCTTCACGTCGATCATTCGTGGAGAAGTATCGGCCGCCTGGGCCAAGACTCATCACCGTCTCTGGTACGAGCAGGTCAGGAAAGGGACCGCCGGACGGGAATGATCCGAAACAAATGGGACCAGCGCATCCAGAGGGCGGATGACCTGGCAAGGGCCCACGATTTCGCCGCTGAGGTGATGCAGTTCTACAAGCACCTCGCTGCTCTGCAGAAATCGCTTTATTCTTTTTTCGAGGCTGCCATCGATCCCAGCGCGCAGAAGCATGCTGTGAATTTGCGCAATGAAGGACCAAATCTTCCTCTCCTATTGTTGAAGTCTCCGGAATTTCTCTCCCAGGTTGAGACATTCGCTACCCAGCCTTTCGTCGAGGCTGCCCGACGCTTGAGAGCTGATGGGGAGGCCCGATGGCGCGAAGGGCTGGATTCGGCTTGGCAGAATGCTACGGATTTCGCTCCTGAGAGCCCGGAAGCTGTGTTGGCATGGATTTTTCTGCAGCCGTACGCGGAGTCCCTTGCGGACAGGCGGGAGCGAGTGCCTGGGAGCGGGGCCTTGGCGGTTTGTCCGTTGTGCTCCGCCAAGCCAGTGGTTGGAGTCTTGCGGCCAGAAGGGGACGGCGGCAAACGCTCTCTGATCTGCTCGCTGTGTTCCACTGAGTGGCCTTTCGGACGAATTCTGTGCCCGGCATGCGGTGAAGAAAATGTGGAGAAACTCGCCGTCTACACCGCAACCCAATTTCCGCACGTTCGGGTTGAAGCCTGCGATACCTGCCACCGCTACATCAAAACAGTCGATCTGACGAAGAATGGCCATGCGGTACCGCTGGTAGACGAACTGGCAACGATCCCGCTCAATCTTTGGGCTAAAGAGCACGAGTATACGAAGTTGCAATCGAACTTGCTCGGACTCTGAAACACACTCCGATGACCTCGCGGCTTCGCAGGCCGCGAAAGAACTCGATGTTCCCTGGCTCTTGATGTTCTCTTTGATTTTGGGTGGCGCAGCGCTTCAGCGTAGCGGTAACCGCATTAGGTTGAATGCGGCGTCAGCCGTAGAAGACAACTTTTCCCGCAGAGCACTCAGTGTTGCTGGTAGATCGAATTGTCCGGAGTCGCCTGGTCGTAATCCCGGCCGTACTTATTCTTGTGCGCGATCCGCTGGCCGTTCACTTCAGGAACCCGAATCACGCCGAGTGACGCGGCGTTCTCGCCGATCGTGATTTCGCGCGTCACAGGTTTTTCATTCTCCGGTCCCATCCCTTCGCTCCAGATGTGCAGCGTGTATCGACCATAAGGAACGTTCGCAATGCTCACCTGTCCGTCGCCGCTCGCGATTGCGTATAGCGGTGTGCCCATGGTGATCACTACCGCACTCATCTCCGGATGGATATTGCAGAAGATATAACTGATACCGGGGCGGTCAAAACGCACGGTACGCGATGTTCCGGCCTCATAGAGCCCCAGATCAAATCGCTTCCCCTCAAACAGCGAGAATACATTGTGAAAGAACGGGTCGTGATTCGGGAACTCGACCATCGATCCGGCAGGAACCACTAGCACGTGGGGTTCAAAGCTCTTGTTTCTCTGCACCAGCCGCGCTTTCGTTGCATCGCTGGGCGCCGGCGGATCGAGTCGCACGTCAGAGCCCGCGGCCACCGTTAACCAAACGACAGTAGCCGGAATTGCCTCACGTCGCGGCTTTCGCACGGCAATCTTCTTCTCGGCGATCACTTCGACGCGCCCGCGTACTGTGATTGTCTGCGCTTGCAACCCATAGGCCGCACACAACGATAGCAGCAGCGCTGACAGCAGCCTGCGCTTCGTCGCCCCGGCCATTGCGAGTCTCTTCAAATCGAACTGCTCCCGCTCAGAACAGCACACCCATCATCAAGTTTAGATGTCCCGCGCCGCTCCCGCCGGTCGCAATCGCATTGGTCTCCATTTGCCGATACTCCGCCGAGAACAGCAGGTCCGAGCGGGGACGATAGATTACGTTGGCAAACCCGGATCGATTCCGCGACAGCGGCGCGAGAAAATACGATTGCGGATACTGAAAGTAATTCAGGTCCTTGGCATAAGGATTGTCCATCCCGAACGCGGTGTTGATCTCGATCTTTCTCGCCGGCCGATATTTTACCTGTGCCCATCCGCCCACCGAATTCAGAGCAATCAGTTGCGTGTACTGATTGGCCGGATCGCTGTTGCTGAACAATACACTTTGCCCGAGACCGCCGTACAGTCCGCCCAAGCCGCGGCCACGATAGAATTTTCCGCTGATTGAAAACCTGGAGCCGAGCGGTACTTCCACATCAGTCATCGCGGCCCACGAATCGGCCGTTCGGGCGTAACCATAGTCCTGGCGGCCGTAGAACGCGCCTGCGCCGACCCGCAATGGCTGCCCGAAGAAGTCTTGCGTCCAGGCCACGCGAGTTCCATAGGCCGGCTGCCGCGAAGATTCGCCAGGCCCCGCTCCCCGATAGGGACTCACCCCAGGGACTTCTCCTGTCAGCGGATCCAGAATTCCTCCCTGAAACAGCAAGCTCGATGTATCGCTGAGCGCGACCCTGTGCTCGACACGTACCTGCGGAACCCAGCTCCAGAGATTTCCCGCATAGGAAAGCGCAGGCACCGCCAGGGTTGCAAACGAAGTCGGCGAGTTCGGTGAAATGAATAGCGCATCCTGCCCCACCACCAGAGAAGTGTTCTCCCAGTCCATGCGCATGGTCGCCGTGCGCAAGCGCATCAGCCCTGAATCGATGCCATTCGGCGCCGACGGAAATCCGCCTGCCAGATCCAGTTGCAGGTCCGCCTTCGTCCTCGCCCCCGCCACTCGCGGCCCAAACACCTCGAATCCGATCTCAGACTGGCGGAGCGTCGCTCCGAAGCTGCCCCCAGACCCGCCCGGCTGGCGCGGAAAAGCCAGCATGGGTAAATCGATGTTATTGACGGTCCCCTGGTTGCTGAACAAGTTCATCAGCACGATACCTGAGATCCGCATCCGATACTTCGAAGCGCCTTCCACTTTCGTCTGATACTGATCATCCACTTTTTCGCTCAGCAGCTCGTATTCTTCTTCGATCGTTGCCGCGTGCCCGACCGCCTTCTGTTCCTGCTGATCGTAGTTCTGTGGGCCGTCTGACTCGGCCACCGAACCCTCCGACTGCGAGCGCACAAAATCCTTAGCCTTTGAAATCACGCCCGTCGTTATGCTGCCACCCGCTGGCGACACGGGCTCAGTGATTCCCGTGCGCTGTCCCGAGTTCCCTGCGCGCAGCGCCTCGATCTCTCGCCGGAGCTCGCGGGTTTCCGCCCGCGTGCGCTCCCCGTCAGAGCGCATCTCGGCCAACGTCGTCTCGAGTGCCCGCACCTGCTCGCTCAACGCGCGTACTGTCTGGGCCATGGAATCCGCGCCAGGCTCGGGCCGACTCACTGGGTCTTGCGCCGCGCACGCCACGGTTGAGACCACAAGGCACGCGAGCATCCCTCGCCGCATAACATCGAATAACAGACGGTTACTCATGGCTCCTCCCGCAGCAAACCTGTTTCTTTCGTAGTAAGGATTCCCAACAGAAGCTACTGCGCGATCCCGCCGGCTTTGTCCGTAAGGAACGTCTGGTCCTCCCGCGCGTTGTTTATCTTCAGAGGCCCCGCGCCGCGGCTTCTACGACTAAGACCCATGCTTGACCGCCAGCGCACTTTCAGACGCAGGATTCAGGGGAATATGGACGCGAAATGTGGTTCCTGCTACAGAAGTCTGCTCTACCGTCACGTCGCCGCCGTGATCCTGCAGAATCTTCTGGACGACGGTCAGCCCCATTCCCGTCCCGTTCTCCTTGCCATGACTCACAAACGGTTCGAACAGCCGCTCACGCACCGCGTCTGCGATTCCCGGACCATCATCAGCGATGCGAATCTCCACGTCCTCACCCGTACCTCGCACATCGACGTCGATCCTCCCCGATTCGTTCGACACCGCTTCGCACGCGTTCAGTAGCAAATTCAGCAGGGCTCGCTCCAGTTTCTTGAAGTCGAACCATCCTTCGGTCGGTCCCTCGCTGCTGATTCGGATCTGTATGCGCTGAAAGTCCGGATGCGCCCTCACGTCTTGTACGGCCCGGTCCACTACCGAGCGCACGTCGCCGTAGGAAGGCCGCAACGATTCCCTGGTCCTCGAAAACTCCAGCAGCGACTCGATCAGGTCCGTCATCTGGTTCACGGCCACGCGAACCTCCGCATAGAGGTCTTCCCGCTGCCCGAGTGTCAGTTGGCCCTCGCAAAGGAATTCCGCGTTCGCCACAACGGCAGACAGCGAGTGCCTTAAATCGTGCGAAATCGAACTTGCCATTCGCCCGATCGTCGCCAGCCGTTCCGCATCCAGTAATTCGCGCTGCGTTCTTTCCAGATTTGTTCGCATCCGATCGAACGCCGCCGTAACTTCAGCCACTTCGTCTCCGCCACGAGCCTCCAGCGGAAATGCATAATCGCCCTGCTCGAGCGCGCGCACACCAGCCACCAGGTTCTCCAGGGGCCGCGTGAAGGTATGCGAGATTAAGAAAACCAGCAAACTGCCGACCAGAACAGCCGTCAGCCCCAACGCCAGCAATACTTCGTTAAGGCTTCTCAGAAATGCCGTCGCCTGGTCGAACGACTTCAGCACCCATAGGCTCAGCGCTGGCGCTCCCGGCGAAGGCAGATCGACTGACGTCGCAAGATAGCGCTCTTCCCCCAACTTGATCTGGTCCGGCTCCAGTTTGGTTCCCGGCTCGCTGTGCGGAACAACGTGCAGAAATTCAGCTTCCTGCACCGGCTTCAGCGTGCTCCTGACAATCACGTCGCCATAGCGAAACGCGATCTCGCTCGCGGCCATGCGGCTCAACTCCCGCGCAAACCGGTCGTCGATCTCATACCCGAGCACAAGGTATCCAAGAACGCGATGATCGCTCACCGAACCGAAGTAGATGTCTTGCAGGAAAACCTCATAGAGATGCCCTTCCACATACCACCAGTGCCGCGTCTCCTCCTGCGAGACGATCTTTGGGAAAAACGCCTGGCCCTGGCGGATTGTGATTTCCTTCGGAGTAGCCTGCAACGCCACCACTTTGCCCGATCCGTCCGCCAGCATCAGCAAATCGCTTCCCGCCAGATGCCACAGGTCCCGCGACGCATCCTGGATGGTCGCCGGGTCGTGCGTCGTCATCATCGCGCGCACGGTCGGCAAATCGGCCAACAGCGCTACCGACCGCTCGAGTGTCCACTCCCTTTGCGTCTGGAAATTATGAAATGCGGAAACGGAATTCTGCAGATCGCGCTCGATGGCCGCGCGCTCCTGTTGCTGCACGGTGTGCCGCACCACCAGCAGCGTCGCGAAGGTTAGCATCGCGGAGACGGCCACCAGGGAAAGCAGGAACTTGGTCCGAAGACGAATTCCGTTCATGAGAAAAGGACAGGTTTCAAAGCTTCAAGGTTTTAGAGTGTCAAGGTTTCAGAGTTTCAAAGCTTCAAAGTTGCGCGGTGCAAGTCCCGCTTGGGGTAGTTCCTGAGAACCGGACCTTGAGGGGAGCCGGAGACTTTGAAACCCTGAAACTTTGAAACCTTGACAACTTGCTTTTACGGCACAAACTTATAACCCGCGCTATGCACAGTGCGGAAATGCAGCGGATTCGCGCTATCTTTTTCAAGCTTCTGCCGCAGCCGCAAGATGTGGTTATCGACGGTTCTAGTGCTCGGGTAGTTCCGATATCCCCACACCTGGTTCAGCAATTCTTCTCGCGACAGAACCCGCTCTGCATTCTGGATCATGAACTTCAGCACCTTGAACTCCTGCGAGGTCATGGGCACAAGTTCCCCGTTGCGCGACAATTCCATCTTCGTGAAATCCACTTTCACATCGCCGAAGCTGAAGCGCTCAGTTGCGGGTGCAGGCGCCGCGCGCCGCCGCATCGCCGTTCGTACGCGAGCCAGCAATTCGCGCGGACTGAACGGCTTCGTCACGTAGTCATGTGCTCCCAACTCCAGTAGCAGGACCTTATCCATGACTTCCGCTCGCGCGCTCAGGATAATGATCGGCAACGCCGGCGCGGCATGGCTGATCTGGCGACACACATCCTGCCCCGGCGTTCCTGGCAGGCTGAGGTCGAGCACCAACACTGAAGGAGCGCCTGCGCGGAACATCTCCAACCCTTCGGTTCCGTTCCCCGCCACTTCAACGGCGAATCCTTCCGCTTCAAATAACCGGCGCAGCGCCTTCTGCACGGCCCGGTCATCTTCGATAACCAGTATCTTCTCGCCAGTAACAGGAGGCGCCTCCATCGTAGCCCCTTGAAATGAGTTTTTTTGCATAGGGTCCCCACACCCGGAACAGGAATGTATCATATCGCTAACCTCTAAGGTAGTAGGCGGTTTACGGCACCTCCGGTGAAAAATTTGACCGCCCTTTTACAATTTGTTGACAGGTGGCCCCGGTCGCCAGAAAAACCCTTCCCTTGATTTGGTTCTGTAGTTGCTAACTACTTGCGGCCAAAGCAAAACAAGTTAGCGAGACGCTCGGAGGCCACCCAATCGCAGGCGGCCTCCAACCAGGTCCCGTTTTTCGCTACTTGAACTGAATCACACCAAAGGTTCCCGCCAGATTGCCAGCCGGTCCGGCGGTAAAGAAAAGCTGATTGGTCCGCCCGTTCTTCGCCGTACCTCCTCCGAACTCAATCCCCCACAATTGGTTAATGTGGATTGCCTTGCCGTTTGCGCCTTTGACCGTCCCGACGAACTGTCCGGTCTCAAGGTTATAGCCGTTGATGGTAGCGCTGTTGGTGTTGTTGGCAACCAGCAGCGTATTGCTGAGCGGACCGAAGTTCTTGGGCGCCACGGCAAAACCCCACGGCTGGGCCAGGTGATTGCCGGCAATCAGTTGGCGAACAAACGTGCCGTCTTCCTGATAGATATCGACGTACCCTGTTGGGCTTTCGTCGACGGGGGCGAACGCGACATACAGCAACCCATTGAGGTCCTGAATGCCAAATGGAGCATTTCCCGCAGGCAGGGTCGAGTCGGTGAACGATGTCACGAGGTTGAAATTCGCATCGTAAACATCGATCTTATTGTTAGCGATGTCGGCCGCATACAGGAAATTGCCCGAAGGCTTGTTGGTTATGGCCAACCCTGTGTACACGGCGCCGGTTGCCGCATTGTTGACGGCAACGATCGCCTGGTTTGGGTTCGACTGCGGCGCCCATCCGCTGATCGTCCCATCCAATGTCGCAAACAGGAAGACAGCCGGCCATCCCTGGACCGAAAAATCCTGCGATCCATTGAAGACAATTCCTGTCGGCTGCCCGGGACCAGCACCGGTGGCTGACGGAATCAGCACTTCCAGGCTCCTCTTGTTCCCTTTGCCGTCGTAGAGCGTGGACCAACCGGAGCCTTGATCGCTGAGCCAGAACGGCCCGGCCGGTCCATACACAAGTCCCCATCCGTTCACCAGGAGGGGGTCAATGTGTTTCGCCGCGCCCACTTGATTCGAAACCAGATTGGTAAGTTGATACTGTGCTACCGCCGCGCTGCCAATGAACAGGACGGCGAGCCCGAGGCAAACGGTGAAAGCAAACGTGCGCTGCATATAGGTTCCTCCTTGGATTGTGCGAGTCCGGCGAAGGGAGTCGTTCTTTTTGATACAGCGACTCTTTACGTTCTTCCGACCCGCTAGCAATCGCATCCTAGAGGAACCCCCGCAGCCCATTTGTCACGGCATTGTTACCTGTTTGCACAAATCTTTGCTGTCGCAGGTGAGGATTTGACAACAATCTGAGTTCAACCGGGCACGAGCAGGCAGCCTACAATGAACGTTGCAGGAACTTGCTTCTATCCAATGAACAGGAACCGGAAATAAGAGATGCCGCAGATTTCCCCGGCGGAGTTTCACGCGCTACCGCTTCGCGTGCATACGTTTCTCGCTGACGTCCCCCTGCACGACGTTTGGGCGGTGGACTTACCCACGCACCGCGGCGGCGTTACCCTTTCTGAATTTCTTCGGGCGAGTCAGGACGGACACGACGCAGCCGATGCTAAGATCAACCGATTTCCGCCAGCAGCGCTTGCGCTTTTCCGTCTCCGGCTTTTTCTTGGCCGCATTTTTCGGCTTGACGCCGAACCGAAGGATGCCTTGGCGGCCTCCTGGGGAAGTCGCCTAACGCCGGAAGATCGTGCTCGTTCTCTGGTCGCATCGGGAACGCCAGAAGGAGGGTTCCGCGTAGTCTATCGCTTCGAAAACGAACAACTGCTTGAGATACAGAATCGTACCGTCCATGCCGCGGCCCTCAGCGCCCTCGCTGAAAAGGCCGACGGCTATCGATTCTACTTTGCGGTCTACGTCCACCAAGCAACGTGGATTACGCGGTTCTACATGGGCTTAATTGATCCGTTTCGAAAATGGATCATCTATCCGGCCATGCTCAAAACAATTCGTGCGACTTGGGATCGAAATATCTGACGTCATCGATAGCGGATGGAACGTGCCCTCTATGTCCCATGCTTCAACACCAGATCGACGGTCTGAATGTCGACCAAACCGCAGCACCCGTAGAGCGCCGGCAGCACGTGTTCCGGAGGATAAGTCCGGCGGAGTTGGGCGACTTTCTCCGTGCCCGACCGGTAGGCCGGCAGATACATGCGTCCCAGCAAGGGATGACGTCCCCAGGCTCCGGACAATTTGTCGGCGCGTTCTTCGGTAACGAGGAAGTCGCGCCGCAGCGTGGCCGCAACTTCGGCTTGCGGTTTGCCTTCTCCCCAGGTCAGATACGACGACTGGTTCTTGGCATCATCCTGCAACAGTGCCAGCAGCACGCCGATCTGCAAATCTTCGTCGGGCAATTGGTCAACTTCGGTCACGCCATGCGCGATCAGAATCGCGTTGTTGGCGATTCCCTCGAAAAGAGTCGCGGCGCGCGTGTTCATGGTGAGCACGGTGGTCTCAAAGCCTGCCTTCCCGCGCACGTACAAATTTTGTAGATAGGCAAAGGTCGTAACGTGCCCGGGCACCACCTCGTGGCTTATGAGTTGTTCAAACTCCGGAAATGAAATCTGCAGCGAGGCGTTGATTTCGTAGGTCCCCTCATATTGCGGGCTGCCGTCGGCGTTGCGCGCTCGGCCGAGGTAGTTCATCGAACCGGAGAACCACGCGTCTTTAATGGGTAGGAAATCTATATTCGCCCGCGGAACGGCTGCCAGGTCTCTGGACAAATACGGCAGCAGATTCTTGACGCTCAGGCTGTCGAACTGCGCAATCACGGCCGCGCTCAGGGCGCGGACAGAAGCCAGCGGGGCCACGCGCTCCCGCCGCCAGGCATCAACGGCGTGTAGTAACTGGACGGAATCCGACGATGCGTACCCGGCACGGGCCAGCAGTTCAGCGACGCGGGCCCGCTTTTTCTCCGGCTTCGAAGGCTCGGGAGGCTTGCCGGTCGCCGACTCAACGCATCGCGCATAAGGCACCGGTTTGCCCTTGCCCACCACCTCCATAGCAAGATCAAACATGGTCTCGATACAATCCGCCAAGCCGATCAGATAAGGCTTGCGCAGCGCGCTGGACTTGTCGGCGAGTTTGTTCGCCTCTTCCCGAATCCCCGCGATAGCCCTCGGAATGTCTATTGCGCGCACATACTGCTCCACTGCCTCGCGATCCACGGTCTTGCCGGAAACGCCGCCCGATTGGCGCAGTCGCGCTGCGGCCGGATGCGTATAGGCAGCGGGGAGCGGCTCGTCGGAAAACCAGCAGTCGGCAATGAACCGCCCCGTGCCCGAGGCGCACATGACATCGCCGCCCCAAAGTGTGTCAATTCCGAGAACCGCGTCGGCGACGTACTGTCCGACGGCATCTTTTTTCAGCATCTCTTGAGTTGTCATTGAAGCTCCTTTTCTTTCTTCAGGGAACCGAACCAGACGTAAACACAAATGCCAATGAAAAACAGTGCAGAAACGGTTTGAGAGACGAGATCGTCCGAGTAGAACGGCGTTTGGACCAGGTCCTCGCGATACCAGTGGAACAACCGCAAAGCCGCGCCGATAACGCCCCCGAGCGCGCCGCCAGCCATCAACCCTGAGGCGATGATGATGCCACGCTCGCGGATGGCATTGCCGTGCTCGCCACCGGTCTTTGCCGCGCGCTTGTTGACCAGGTGCGAGAGGAAACCGCCAGCCAGGATCGGCGTGGTTAGCTGTAGCGGCAAATAGATTCCTAACGCGAAGACCATGGAAGAGAGTCCGAGCATCTCCAACACTACGGTCACCATGGCACCGATGCCGAACAACATATAGGCGACCGGTTGGCCGCTCATGAATCCCGACACTACGGCTTTTAGTGCAGAGGCCTGCGGCGCCACCAGCACCTGCCGCACGTCGCCCGGCGCAGCCTCTCCGAACTGGAAGGCCTTGGCCAGCAGGATGATGGTTAACCCCGCGGTGATTGCCGACGCGACGATGCCGATAAACTTCACCTTCTCCTGCGCCGAAGGCGTGGAGCCGATCCAGTAGCCGGCTTTCAGGTCAGTAATGAATTGTCCCGAGGCGCACAGGGCGACACAAACCATCCCGGCCAGGGCCATCACGAAGAACATGCCAGTGGTTCCCGAGAGGCCGAACTTGAGCAACACCACCGCGGAGACGATGACGGTCAGCAACGTCATGCCGCTGGCCGGATTGTTGGCCGTGGTGGCAATGGCGTTAGCGGCCACGGTGGTGAAGAAGAATGAGAAGAGCAGCGTCAGCGCCAGGCCCACGGCAACCACGGTCCAGGAAACATGAAGGAGTCCGAAGAAAGCACCCACGGCGATTACCCCGACCCCTACGCCGAGAAGGATGGTAACGATGGGAATGTCACGGTCGGTGCGTTCCGTGTGCGGCGCCTCCCCGTGGCGGAAGGCCTGCAGCGCGATACCGAACGATCCGGCAATCACGCGCAGCGACTTGAGGAGGCCCGCGAGGCCCGCGGTCGCAATCGCCCCCACGGCGATGAGGCGCACGTAATTGCGGTAGATCTCGGCGGCCGTCATATGTGAGATGGGGATGGTCGCGGGATAGACGGTGACATCGCCCATGTGGCTGCCGATGAACCAGATCAGCGGAACCAGTACGAAATTCACCAGGATGCCGCCGGCACAAAAAATCATGGCGATGCGCAGGCCCATCACGTAGCCGAGTCCGAGGATGAAGGCGACCGCGTCGAAATTGAAGACCATGCGCCCACGATCGGCCAGGGACCTTATCGCGGGCACGAACTGGAAGTTCAGGTACTCCTTCCAGACGTGGAAGGTGGTGACAAAGAAGTCGTAAATCGCTGCGATGACGGTGGCCTGAAGCAACAGCCTGGCTTGCGAGCCACCCTTCTCTCCGGTGACGAGGACTTCCGTGATCGCCGTAGCCTCGGGAAACGGAAACTTGCCGTGCATCTCGCGCACGAAATAGCGGCGCAACGGAATGAGGAAGAGTACGCCCAGGCAGCCGCCGGACAGGCAGATGAAGATGGTTTGTAACGGATGCGGGTCGAGGTGGAGAGCGTAAAGCGCCGGCACGGTGAAGACAGCACCGGACACTACGGCGGCGGACGCACCGCCCATGCCGGTAATGATCATGTTCTCCAGCACGGTGGAGCGGCGCCGGTAGACGCGTGCCAAGCCGATGGCGAGGATGGAGATGGGAATGGCCGCCTCCATTCCCTGGCCGACCTTGAGCGCGGAATAGGCCGACGCGACCGCGAAGACGATACACAGTAACGTGCCCCACAGCACCGCGCGCCAAGTTACCTCCGGTGGCGCCATGCTCGGAGGCACCAGCGGCATGTAGAGTTCGCCATCCTTCAACGGCTGGTAGGCATTCGCGGGAAGAGACTTCGTTTCAACCTCGGTCATCGTCTTGATCCTCTTGTTCGGCGAAATCCGGCCTGGCTGTTCGAACCGCCCAGCGGATACTCAACTGGAACGGTTTCTGGGCACACCCCGAAGAGGGATGACCCGCGCAGCATGACCCATGCAGTTGAGCACCGCCAGGGGAGTGGAAGCAAGTGTAAACATCACATCGAGCAGTGCCAGCTTACACGTCAGCGCGTGACCGCTCACTCGCGAAACTTTCGCCGGGAATGAGGAGACAGGGCTGAAGACGTGTCAGGAGCTAGGGCAGAGAGAGCGCAGGTTCTTTGGCGCTCGCCTTCTTGGCAAGAAGCGAATTCAACTTTGCCACCACCTGAAACGCGTCGGCGATGTACAGCACGTCTGCTTTACCCCGGGCCCAGCCGCAATTGGGATCGAGGTTGATGGCGCGCCGTTCGTTGATGAAACGCCATCCCACCACATGCGGTTCTTCGCCGTGGCAGCACGTGGAGAGGCCTTTCGGATGACGCGGCGTCGATCCAGTTTGGCCGACCTGGTTCAGGTGGGTCATGAAGCCAAGAACGGCCTGGTTCTCTCCGGACTGATCCACCAGCGACTTGCTGCCGCCCAGGGATGCTCCCGAGTGGCGCAGAAACTCAAGGATGACGGTCTCGGCTTCGGGGAGGTGAGTCTGGCCGTCTGCCTGCTTCTTGCACCATCCCGCTCCGGCAACGAAAAGCAGTTTGGCGTCGGGGCGGATGGTTTGCGCGCCGGTGCTGGGAACTCGCACGCCGGTGTAGGTAGTGCGTTTCAGTTCCGCGGCGAGGGGCACGGCTATCATCTGGACTTCGGCCGTTGCCGCCGCTCCGATCCAGGGTTCATGGCATCCGGAATCCAACACCAGAATCCAGGGCCGAGCCTCGCGTTGAATGGCCGCTTCCAGGCGTTGGCGATAGAACCAACGCTTGGCCGTGAGCGCGCCGTCGACGAGTTCGAGCGACGTAATGTGAGTATCCACACTGCCCTTCAGCCGATGCGCCAATCCGGGCATTACGCGGAGAAACCGCGACGTCGCCGGCGCAATCACGATTTGTGGCGATACTTCCCGGCAGATAGCTTCGACGGCCGCGGCATCGCTCGCATAACGAGGGTGAGCAAAATCCGACCCGCAGACCGCGAGGATGCGGGCTCCGGTTGCAGCGACGGTGTTTGCAGCGGCTTGCACGCTTTCGCCGATAAGGCCAATGGTTAGCGTTCCGCCCACTTGTTTGGCCGTGTCGACTGCTGCGCCAAGGACTTCGTATGCCGCCTTGGGCAGCGCGGTCCCCGATTCATCAACGTGTGCGAGAAACAGAATGTTTTGCGACATCTTCTCTTTTTCCTGAATCTTAAGACCCTACTCCTGCACGATCCACTCCAGCAGTTCAGCCGCAATCTCATCCGCCGGTCGATCCTTTACGATCCGCGTCTGCCGTTGTTGCTTTGGAGGCGCGACGCTCAGATAGCGAACAGCATCGTGCGGCAACGGGGCAGGCTTGGTCTTTTGCAACGCTGGCATGATCGCGCGCATGTTCGCCATTCCGATCTGCGGATTATTTCTCGGCTCCGGCAAATTGCCCGTAGCCCATCCCAGGAGCGCCGGGGGACCTTGGCAGATCGAGACCATGTGCCGGCCTCCCTCGATCCGCTCCAGGACTTCAAACGAGCCGTCGGGCTGCAACGCAAGTTGGTCGACACCAAGGAACTGATCGAGGATCCCAAGTTGTTCGCCCACAAGTTGCATGGTCACACCAGCTCCGCGAGAAGCTGATTCCCAGCCTCCGAAAACGAGCAGGCGCGACCGGTCGAGACCGCCGATGGATTGAATTGCAGTCGCGAGCAAGCCGGCGACAGCATGCGCATCGGCGAAACCGCTGGCGGGAGCATCGATCGGGACCAGGTCGAAGCTGGCTTTCTGGGCCACGTTCATCATGACTTGCTGCAGCTTCGCTTTGGGCGCGGCGCTCACCAGCCAGACCTTGCTCCCGGCGGCCTTGGCGGCCAAGTTAGCTGCTTCATAGAGCGCATGCGAGGCCCATGGATCAAGCACCGCGGGTAACATCATTTCATTTTTCAGCGCGGGCCCGGTCGCGGTTGTAACCGGCTCCAGCGTCTGCAGCGGGTCAGGCACAATCCCGGCGCACACAACAATGTGATAAGCGTTGCTCATAGTTATAAGGTCTCAAAGTTTCAAAGTTTCAAGGTCAACGAAAGACGCGACTTTAAGCATTGAAACCTCATCGACGTCGCTCAATTCAGCGCCGAATGCAATCCTCCCGCTCCCGCGCGAAATTCGATGTTTCCCTTTTCCCCGTCGGCGCTGCTGCGGCAGTTCCACAAGCAAGCGCCGCAGTACACGCACTTCTCGCGATCGAATGCGGGTACGCCGCTCTCACCGCGCGTGATCGCCTGCCCGGAACACATTTCCACACACAACTTCGGCTCGCAACTCTGGCAGTGCTCGGGATGAAGAAAGATCACGTGCTTGGCATAGCCCGGCGGGGCCTGCACGCTGCCGCCCATCAGCAGCGCATCCTGGTGCGAGATCAGCAGGCGGCCATCGAATGGAATTTCCGGCCAGCCGCAGCGGTCCATGATCCGGTCGTGCAGCGCGCTACCGCGGGCCGCGCACTCCTCCTGGAGTTGCTTGAGTTCCGCCGCCGAAATACGCGATCCATAAACTTGTTCCAGCGCCGAAGTGCTTCGAGGAACCGGCCGTTTGCGCGTCGCTGCTGAGATTGCGCCGCGCGTCACGCCCGCCACCGCCATCCCGATCAAACCCGTAACCACACCTCGCTCGAAACCGTTGCGCGAGTCGGCAGCGATCTTTGACTCTTCGTCCACCCAGCTCTCGCGGCGACGACGCACGTAAGTCTGCTCCAGGTTCTCGCGCGTGAATGGCTTCTTCTGCTCCAGCAATTCAACGACGGCTTCCGCCAGTTGCACGCCCGTCGTCCAGGCTTCATCAACTCCCGATCCTGCCAACACATTCGTGCTGCCGGAGCCTTCGCCGATGCGCGCGTAGCCGTTTCCCACAAGAAATGGTTCGCCATGCCGCCCCGATTCTTGCAGTGATTTCGCTCCCCAGGATTTCAGCGTTCCACCTTCCAGGTAACGCCATAGATAAGGATGCAGCATGAAGTGCTGAAGGTAACGATAGGCAGTGCGAACCGGACTGCGAAGCCACGACGGAATGAAAATTCCGACCGAAGCGAGCCGGTCCGGGTGCACGTAAAGAAAGCCGAAGATCTCAGGCTCAGGAAATCCCAGAGTGTGCAGAACCGTTCCCGGCTCAAGACCAGAGTCCTCCCGCAACTCGACCACCATCTTCATGCCAAGAGCCCACTCGCGCTGATGATTGCCAGCGGGTAGCCCGAAGCGCGCATCCAGTTGACGCCCCACGGCTCCCACCGGCCCATCGGCCACAACAGTGAGAGCAGCGCGAACATCCATGCCGGGCATGAATCCTTCGCCCGGCGCGCCGTCAAGACCGACACCCTGATCAGCGAGACGGATTCCGCGAACTGCGTCGCGCTCGGTCGTCGATTCGATAATCGCCTCGCTCACCGGCGTACCCGGCCACAACTGGACGACGCCCATACTTGTGACCTGCTCGCTCACCCACTGATTAAATTGTCCGAGCGAGAGAATCAGCCCGTCATCCTTGTGCATGAATTTTGGAGTGAAAGGCACCTCCACCGCATAGTCGCGCGACCCTATGAGCGAGCCGAGCAAGCGAGTTTTGAAGTCCGCAATGCGCATGGGCAGTGAACGCCGGCTCGCTCCAATGGGATCGAGCAGGTAAACCAGCTTCTCCTCCGCGACGGGAACCGCCATCGGAATCTGCGTGAAATCAGCACCGGGAAAACTAGCGCGAATTCCGCGCGCACGGGTGACTGCGCCCGAAACACCAAATCCGGCGCCATCGGCTCGTTCGTAGCAGATGACTTGCAACGGCATGCCCGGCGACACCGCGCTTTCGAGGCGTGGCGTGCCATCTTCATTGAGAAGATGCCGCGACAGCGTAGTCAGGAATCCGCCCATCGCGGGACCGAATCCGACCCCGGCGATATCCACCGACATCTGCTGCCGCTCGACGGGCGGCGCAGTTTCAGAAGCCGAAGCGCTCATACGGGATAGTCCAGTGCTTCCGGAATCATGATCTTCGAGATCGCCTCCGCAGCGCGGTCTTTCGCGAGGCGCGAACCCGTGTGGCAGGAAGCCAGCTTCGTATGCAGCGTAAGAAACGGCTGCGCTCCATGGCACTTCACGCACGGCCCGGCCTTCTGCGGATGCGAGCCGTCGCTCTGAATCACATCGAGCGCATAGGCATTGAAGCCGGGGATGAGTCCTTCGATTTCATCAAGTTCATCCTGATGCCAGCAACCGTGAGCGCCCGGATCGTCCCATGATGGATGCCGATCATACCCAAAGACCAACTCGGCGCAAATGCGACCAACTTCCCCGCTGGCACGCGAGGAATGCACGTGGCAAAGATCGGTCAGGAAGTTGACGAGACCAGGCAGACCCTCGGCGAGCGAGGGATCTTCGGCTCCATGTTGCCGCAAGCGGAGCACGTCGAGGATCTGGCAGCGCGCCGCGACCAACCAGCACAAAGCATCGGCGAGCGGAAACGTCACGCCCTGACGTGAGCTCTGATAGAGCTTGCCGCCATCGGCGTCCTTGCTGTGCTGCAGGTGATTGAGCGTCCAGTGCCACATGGTCATCGCCGTCGCCAACGCGCACGCGCCCGTGCCCGGGTGTTCGGCGGCAATTCCCCGCATTTCGCGAATCCATTCGCGGAACTGGGCCAGGAACACGGGGTTGGTCATGGTCACCGAAAGCTGGCGCCTTTGCACCGCTTCCGGGCCCTCGTACGTCGCTTCCAGTTGCGCGTCCATCCACTTGTTGCCGAGGAAACCCGGGCAGTCTTCCGTGATGCCATATCCTCCCATCAGGCTCACAGCCTCGCGCATCATCTGCGCGCCCCAGCCCGTGTTCCACAGTTTTGCGGCCGGACAGAGCACGTCGGCCAGAGAGTCGAGCGCCACAAACCGCAACAGCAAGTCGGAGTTCAACGGCTCCTTGCAGACATCGCCGGTGGGTAATTGCATTAGCCCCACGGCTTTATCCGCAGCTTCGCGCAAGAGCTTCATCTTGGCCTTGCCGGTCATGACGCCGCGCTCGGCGTACAACTTATCCATCTCTTTTTCGATCGGGTCCAGTTCGTCGAACGCACGTGCCGCAGTAAAAGCCAGCGACGCACTCGCTTCTCCCGTTGCCCACACATCAACCAGCCGATGCAGCGTATCTTCGCGTGCCTGCAATCCAAGCTCGTATCGAACCGACCCCGGTGTCGCGGTTTCCGCGCCTCGGAATCTTCCCCGCTGATAGCGAATGACGGGCTCGACCGACGACAGCAGTTTGGCTGCCGTCATCACGCCCACGGTGACGCGCGTGCGCCGGAAAACAGCTTCGATCACCTCGCTATGGCTGTAGCGCGGAACGATGACACCATCTTTGACGTCGTAGCCGCCAACGATACGGCTAGCGGGTATGCGCAGGTTGAAAATGGGATCGCCGGTCGAGGAGAGCTGATGAACCATTTTCTTGGTTGGCGTGCCGCGATCGAAAATGCCCGGATCACCTTCTTCCAAAATCACCATGCAACTGCCCTTGATGCGCTCGTCGCCGGAGTCAACCGCGGCCGTCACAAAATTCGCGAAGGCAATGTTAGTGATGAAGCGCCCGCGCTTTTCGACTTGCAGGATGGGCTCTTTCCCCGGCTTCCACTCGACAATCCGCAGCTTGCCATTGAGCATGCCCGTATCCACGCCAACATAAGGGATGGGCTCGGTTAGACAGAATGCGCCCCGCAAGGGCTTGCGGTCTTCTCCGGGCTGGGGCGGAGCTGCCAGCTTCATATAATGGCGCTGCTGCTCGGCGGTGCCGCGCTCATGAATGGGAGCCAACGCCAGGCAACCGGCTAAACTCGCTGTCGCCGCGCCGCCATCCACCCAAGCCAATTCAAATGCCACCAGCGCGAGGGCCAGGTTCTTCGGGCCGGAGAACAGTCCACCTTCTTCCGGATCCATGAAAACCGCTGTGATGCCGGCGCCGTCAAATGCTTCGAGGAGCGCATTCTTCTCCGGAGTCCACTCATGCGTGTTGCGTCCGCCACTGGCCACTAACCGCGCGACCGGCCCGCGCGCCACGGCCCGCGTGGATTGGACAAGCAACTGCAAGTCGTAGCGGTCGGCGAAACCCCACTCGACCTGGCGCGCCGCGTCGGAAGGCAGCGT
Organism: uncultured Acidobacteriaceae bacterium; assembly: GCA_963818945.1. Classification (GTDB taxonomy): domain Bacteria; phylum Acidobacteriota; class Terriglobia; order Terriglobales; family Acidobacteriaceae; genus Acidiflorens. The sequence goes on from CAWFUA010000001.1 coordinate 32,344, forward strand.
CCGTAACGTTTCTGGCTGAACCGGACTGGCAGTCGCCATAAGTTTCTCCTCGTTTGGCGGAAGATATCCGTATGCGATTCTGACTGTCGATGAACATTGGGTCTGTGACGAGGATCACGCGGGGCTATGACGCGGAGTAGGCAGCAGCCAAGCAGCTTCTCTTCGAAAAATAGAACAACGTTACTGCCGTATCCTCGGATTCACCGCCGAGTACAACAAGTCAGTCAGAAAATTCACTGCAACATACGTCAGCCCAATCGCCAGGATGCAGCCTTGCACCAGATAGTAGTCGCGGTTGGAGATCGCCTGAATGGTCAGGCGGCCTATGCCGGGCCAGGAGAAAATCGTCTCGGTTACGATGGCGCCGGCCAGCAAGGCTCCGAATTGCAGGCCCAGCACGGTGAGGATCGGGATCATGGCGTTGCGCAGGGCGTGGCGATAGACGACTGTGCGCTCGGGGAGGCCTTTGGCTCGGGCGGTGCGGATGTAGTCCTGGCTTAGCTCTTCTAACATGGAGGTGCGAACCATGCGGGTGAGTATGGCAGCGAGCGCTCCGCCCATGGTGATGGCGGGGAGGACTAAGTGGGCAAATGTCCCGGAGCCGGAGACGGGCAGCCATCCTAGCTTGACGGAAAAAAACAGAATGAGGATGGGACCGAGAGCGAAGTTGGGGAACGAGAGGCCGAAGAGGCTGACTACGCTCAGCAAGCGGTCGTCCCATTGGTTGCGGCGGCGGGCGGAGCGGACGCCGGCGGGAATGGCCAGGGCGATCGCGACAAATAACGATGCCAGCGTTAATTGCAGGGTGAACGGGTAACGGCGGGCGATGAGCGAGGTTACGGGCTGGTTGAAGCGGAGCGATCTGCCGAGGTCTCCGTGGAGCACGCCTCGCCAGTAATTCAGGTATTGCTGGCCGAGGGGAACGTCGAGTCCATACGTATGGCGCGCAGCCTGAATGTCGGCCGCGGCTGCGCCTTCACCCAGCATTTGCTGGATGGGGTCGCCGGGGACGAAGTGGATGAGGAGAAAGACGGTCGACACGACCAGCCAGATGACCGGCAGCGTGTAGAGGACGCGAGTGAGGATGTAGCGAGGCATGAAGGCAGTTCTCAGTTCTCAGTTCTCAGTTCTCAGTCTTCTTACGGCTTCTGCGCCGACGCCGCTTGCGCCGGGGTTGGCGATGCGGCTTGGGCCGGAATGGCCGGGCCCTCGGCCTTAATCGGCTCGATGCGGACCTGCGCCACCCTATGGCCATCCATTCTCTCGACCAAGAATCGCCGGCCCTGATATTCGAATGATTCTCCGCCCGTCGGCATTTTTTGCAGCCGCGAAAGCACAAAACCGGCGAGCGTTTCGTAGCCTTCGTCCTGCGGGAGCACGAGATCGTACTGGTCCTCAAGGTCGCGAATGTTGATAGCTCCGTCGAGCGTGAGGGGCGCGTTGGCATCCACCACGGTCTGGGTAGTGGCAACATCGAATTCATCTTCCAGTTCGCCGACTAGTTGCTCGAGGACGTCTTCGACGCTGATAACGCCCGCGGTCGAACCGAACTCGTCGACCACCATGGCCAAATGCCGCTTGCGGACCTGAAATTCCACCAGCAACTCGAACAGCGACTTGGTTTCGGGGACGACCAGCACGTCGTGCATGATCTGGCCGACCTTCATCTGCGAAATGCGCGCGACCGCGGGACCAACCATGGTCGGCGCGACTCTAAGCCGCATCCATCGCATTAAGTCTTTGGCATAAAGCACGCCCACAATGTGCTCGGGGCCGCGCTGCGGATCAAACACGGGAATGCGCGAGTGCTGTTCGTCTACGACGCGCGCCAGCGCCTCCTCCAGCGTGAGGTCGGAGGGGAGGGAAAAGATTCTGGTTCGCGGCACCATGACCTGACGGGCGGTGATGTTGTCGAGTTCGAGCGCATTCAACAGCATCTCCTCCTGCGCGAAGGAAAGCTGGCCGGAGGTGCGTGCGGAACTGATGATCAGCCGCAGCTCATCGGGCGAATGGACCGACCCGTGCCGGATTTCGTTGGTGCCAAACGAACGCAGCACAAAGCCGGCGGCGCGGCTCATCACCGCGACGACAGGCCCGGTCACCGTCAGGAAGACATCCATAGGCGCGGCGACGGCAAGAGCAACCCTCTCGGCGCGCTGCAGCGCCAACGACTTGGGCACCAGTTCGCCAAGAATTACATGCAAGCTGGTGATGAGCAAGAAAGCGACGGCAACAGCAGCGGCGTGCGCATAGACAATGGCGTAAGGAATGGTTCCGATCCAACTTTCAACCAACCGCGCCAGAAAGGGCTCCCCCAGCCAGCCGAGAGAGAGGCTGGTCACGGTAATACCAAGCTGTACTCCGTTGACTACGCGAGCGAGTTGCTGGTGCAGTTTGAGGACGGTGCGGGCGCCCACGCGGTGGGCTTCGATCAGCTGAAGAATGCGCGTCTCGCGGACACTGACCAGCGCAAATTCGGCAGCCGCAAAAAACGCGTTGGCCGCTACCAGCAGCAGGATGACAAACACCCGCAGCGGCACGAATGCAATCATGGATACGTAATTCTAACATTCCAAAGGGATAGGTTCCCTCATACGCCGCGCCGCCTTCCGTTTTACAGGTGCGTAACATGATCGAAGAATCGGACGTAGCCTCGCCGCGCGGCGGTACAATTATCGGTACTAGTCCAAGGCTCCTCCCAAGGTGATCGCTTTCCTTTTGCCAGGTTGCGGGTCTAATAGGTTGACCGTTTGGGATGAAGGTGCGTTCTGCGCGGTTACCCGACCGGGGCATTGGTGGCCGTAGATGCAAAGCGGCTCCATATTTTTCCAGGAACTATTTCGGTGTTGATCGCGTAACAACAAGTGGATCCCGGGTTCGATCTCTCAGTTCAGCAGGAGGCAGTTGTGAACGGCAATGGCAATGGCAAGAAGAAGCGGCGCAAAAGAATCATCATCTGGAGTTCGATCGCGGCAGTCGTTGTAGCTCTGGTCGTTACTGGCGTGGTGATTGCGTCCACCAGTGGAACGAAGATCGATCCCTCGAAGCTGGCCAAAGTCGAAAAGGGAGACTTGGCAAAGAGTGTGGTCGCCACCGGCAAGATCGAGCCGATCACGAAGGTTGAAATCAAGTGCAAAGCCAGCGGTATCGTGAAGAAACTCTACGTAGAGTACGGCGACCGCGTGAAGCAGGGACAGTTGCTGGCGCAGCTCGATAAGGCGGAGATTCAGGCGCAGGTGGCTCAATCGCAGGCAGGCCTCGAAGCTGCGCAGGCAAACCTGACGAGTTCGAAGGCGGACTTTGAGCGAGCCAAGGTGGACGCGGAAGGTCCGGATGTCCCGCTGCTGAAGCGCGCCTATGATCGCGCGGAGGGAATGGCGAAAGACGGGGTGGTTTCTGCCTCTGCCCTTGACGATGCGCAGAAGAACTACGAAATGTCGCTCAACAAACAGAACGTGGCCAAGGCGCAGGTGACGGTGCTGAAGGCAAAGGTCGCGCAGGCACAAGCTAATGTCGCGCAAGACCAGGCAAATCTGAAGCAACTGGAAGAACAACTCAGCTATACCGATATCGTCTCGCCGATTGAGGGAATTGTGCTTTCTCGCGACGTCGAGATCGGTGACGCCGTGAGTTCGATTCTCGTGCTCGGTTCCACCGCGACCCTGGTGATGACGCTTGGCGATACGAGCGAAGTCTACGTTAAGGGCAAGGTCGACGAGAGCGATATCGGCAAGGTCTATCTGGGGCAGCCGGCCAGAATCAAAGTCGAGTCGTTCAAAGACAAGACTTTCACTGGCAAGGTGACGAAGATTTCTCCGATGGGCGTCGAAAAGGACAACGTAACGACGTTCGAGGTGCGCGTCTCGATCAACAACCCCGAGGGCGTGCTCAAGGCCATGATGACGGCGAATGCCGAGATCATTCTTGACGAGCACAAGGGCGTCTTGCAGATTCCCGAGGGCGCGATTATCTACGATAAGGACAAGAACGCGTCGGTCGAAGTGCCCGACTTGAAGTCCAAGGACGGCAAGCGCAAGGTCGCCGTCAATATCGGAATCTCGAACGGCGCCAAGACCGAGTTGCTGAAGGGACTCAAGGAAGGCGACCAGGTCGTGTTGCAGTAAGGCCGCTGTTCGTCGGCCGTCGTTCGCTGAGGGCTTTCTGCTGGCAGGCTGTAACCCGTTTGGGAGGGCTTCTATGAATCTTGGTTCTCTGATTCGTTCTCGCATGGTTGCCATATTGGCGGTCGTGTTGGCCGGCGCGCTTCCAACTCTTGCTTCGGTCGCCGGAACATTTGACCGTTCCTTTCAGGTCAATGGGCCCGTCGATCTCGAAGTGCTTAGCCGGTCGGGCGACATCACAATCCACAATGGCGGAACCGGTTCGGTTTCCATTCACGGCAAGATTCATGTTGGCAATTCATGGCTGAGCAGCGATCGCACGGCCGACGTGCAGCAAATCGAAAACAATCCTCCCGTTCGCCAGACCGGCAACAGCATTCACATCGACTACGTCAATATGAAGAATGTTTCCATCGACTACGAGATCACGGTTCCCGAGAATACGACGGTTCGCGCTCACACCGGCAGTGGCGACCAGAATGTCGAGGGCCTGAAAGGCAACATCGACCTGGAAAGCGGATCGGGCGATATGAAACTGGCGCGCCTTACCGGGGAAATGCATTTCCAGACGGGTTCCGGCAACGTTCGCGGCCACGATCTTTCCGGCCCGGCACGCGCCAAGGCAGGCAGCGGTGACATCGAAATCGAGGAGATGGGCGCGGGTGACGTGGAGATTCGCACCGGCTCCGGCAACATCACCGTGAAAGGTATCAATGGCGGCTTCCACGCGGAAGCGGGCAGCGGAGATATTCGGGCCCAGGGCTCGCCGAAAAATCTTTGGAGCGTTCGCACCGGCTCGGGAAATGTCGATCTGCAGGTACCGCAGGAGGCGGCATTTAACGTCGATGTCTCCTCCAGTTCAGGAAGGGTGACACTGAACCATCCGGTGGAAATGACTGTCCAAGGCCGTGTTCAAGAGTCGCGGAAGAGCGTGATTGGTAAAGTGCACGGCGGCGGCCCGACGATTTCGGTCCATACCGGCTCGGGAGACATTCAGGTCGACTAATCGGAACGGCCACCTCAAGCACACATTGAAAAGGCTCGCTGCCAAGCGGGCCTTTGCTGTTTGATGAACCCTACCTTGACGTGCGGTCCGATAACGCCCGATACTTGCCAAACAGTTAAAAGCTCACCGAGGAGACAGATTGTCACAATCCGCCATCATTACTCTGACCACCGACTTCGGGCTTAACGATCACTTTGTGGGCGTCATGAAAGGCGTCCTGCTGGCATCGGCGCCGGACGCCCAGATTGTGGACATCAGCCATGCCGTGCAACCTTTCGACATCCTCGACGGCGCGCTGACAATCTCGCAAGCTTACTCATACTTCCCCTCCGGCACGGTACACATGGTGATCGTCAACCCGGGCGTGGGAACCGCGCGGCGCCCGATTATTCTGACTGGAGACCGTCACCTCTTTGTGGCGCCTGACAATGGAGTGCTTTCGCTCGTCTATGCCCGCGAGGAGAGGCTTTCGGTGCGCCACGTGACCGCTGAGCATTACTTTCTCCAGCCTCGCAGCAACACCTTCCACGGACGCGATATTTTCTCTCCCGTTGCCGCCTATCTCGCCAAGGGAGTCGATCCCGAGCGCTTCGGCGAGGAGGTCACGGACTACGTTCGGTTTGGCGTGCCGCGGCCGAAACCCGTGGACGAACAAACACTGCGCGGCGTGGTGTTGAAGGTTGACCGATTCGGCAATCTGATCACCAACATCACGCCCACCGACGTTCCGAAGTTGTTCGCGCCCGGGCCACCATCCTTCAAAATCGTTATCGGAGCCAAGGCCGAAGTAAAGCGCATCTGCACCAATTACGCCGAAGGCGGCCCCGGCGAGGCGTTTGGAATTCTGGGCAGCATGGGCTTTCTGGAAATTGCAACCAATCGCGGATCAGCCTCTCAACTGCTGGGCGCCGGCAAAGGCAGCGAAGTGAGCGTGGTGGTGGAAGCCAGCTGATCGCACCAAACGATGCTAGCCACAAGTTGACTGGATCGGGCCTACGCCTTCTTCGTTTTCGGATGGACGTAGCGATCCATCTCCCCCGTCCATTTCAGAAAACGCCAGAGGTTGTGGCGTTCCGTCCATAGAAATTCCCAGAATTCGAGGAAACCGATTTGCGTCATCTTGACGCCGGTGTAGGTCTCGATGCGCCAGAGAAGATAAGGGCTGCGCCAAGGCGCAATGCGATGCCCCCGTGTGGAATTCCAAAGAAAACGCAGCATCTGCCACATCGCGTCCAGTATAACTTGGCGTGGGTGCATTCCCGCGCTCACGCGCGCAAGCCACGGGCTCAGGCCACGCTAGAACACCACCAATACACCGCTGCGGCAACCTTCAGCTCTTCCTGCTCCCGACAGCAAAAAATGCAGTCGCTTCCTGCTCCACATTCTTGCTGCCGCACTTCGGGCACTTGATCTCTTTCTCGTGTTCCTGCAGGGTGAGAACCAGTTCGAAGGGCTTGTGGCAATCGTTGCAAACGTAGTCGTACACGGGCATGGGAACCTCCCGCTCGAAATTGCTGACGAGCTACGCGGGTATTCTACCGCCGAAAGCTGTGGACAGGGTGAGTTCCCGGTTCCCAGTTCTCAGTAAACCGTTCGGTCGGACTTCGACTTTAGCTTTAACTGAGAACTGACAACTGAGAACTGTTCTTTACTTTTCGCCGATCTCCGTGCTGGCTTTCGTGTTTTCCCACTCCATACGCAGCATGCACTTGCTGCCTTGCTGGTCAAAGGCAATGGTGAAGTTCTCGACCATCGCAGGCGTTTTCGCAACGGCCATCGGCGCGCGCGCCTGGTCTTCTTTCTCACCCGGATAGTCGGTTCCCCATTCACCTGTCTTCTTGCTGATAATCAGCGTCCAGGCGTCGGCCTTTGGGATGGTGAAGATCGTGTAGCTGCCGGCCGGCACGGCTTGGCCGCCAACGGTCAAATTCGTGTCAGCCACGAAAGTTGTTGCGTCGTTGGCGCCCGTGCGCCAGACCTGGCCATCAGGAACGAGAGCCTTTTCGCCGGCCGCACCGAAAATCTTGCGGCCCTTGGCGCGTGGGCTGGAGTAGTCAATCTTCACCGTCTTGCCGTCGGAGAACTTGCACTCCGCACTGGCGGGCGGACTGGGACGCTTCGATTTGTCCTGCGCCATGCTCATCTGTGCAGGTACGATGGTTGCCAAGGCAAACAATACGGCCGAAATCAATACGAACTTCTTCATAAGAATCTTTCTCCTGTGTGCGAAAGGAATTATACGCACTTCCCCACTAAAATCTCTTCATGACCGTCTTCAATGAAAAGCAGGAAGAGCTCGAACACTTCGAAACCCGCATGGGAGTGCCGCGCGGACGCCTCGCCGTGACCATGGACCTGGTCACAGACGCGATGGCACTCGTCGGCCAGCACGGCGTCTATTGCCAGAGCCAGCGCTGGCCGGGTAAACCGGTCATGGACGTGCAGCTCATCATGAAAAACCTCACCAACGCCAAAGAACTGATTCAGAGCGTGCTGGAAGAGCTGAAGCCGAAATCCTGATAGTAGAGACGCCGCTTGCCGCGTCTCCTGCCCCAGAGTGAGACGGGCGGGGATCAGAGACGGGGCCAGCCCCGTCTCTACTGGGCAGAACTTTCGATACGAGACCGAAGTTTTCCCGCGGCCCGCTTAAGCGGGGTCGTGAACAGCGCAAAGGACCTACAATTCAAGGTATGGAGCGCAAGATTTTCTGGGGCTCAATGACCGTGCTCGGGCTCGCCGCCGATATCGTCCTGCCGCTCTGGTGGGCGTTGGGCGCGACCATTCCTATCGTGTACGTCTCCTGGTGGATCGCTTACCGCAGCGGCTGGTTCGAGTAAAATCGGGTTATAATTTCCCTACCGCATTTCCAATCTCACAGGGGAAAAAATGAAAATCCAATCGAAGTTCCTGGCGGTATTGTGTGCAGTCCTCGCTCTCGCGCTTGCCGGCATCGCTCAGAGCACCGCTGCTCCTGCATCGGCGACGTTGTCGGCCGAAGAGCGTGACGCCGCGCTCAAGAGTCTGCAAGCCACGCACGACGCGTTCCTGAAATCCATTGCAGGATTGTCGGAGAAGCAATGGAAATTCAAACCCGCGCCGGATCGCTGGTCCATAGCCGAAGTCTCCGAGCACATTGCGGTTTCCGAGTCCATGATCCTCGGATATGTGCAGAAGCAGATTGTGACTTCCACGGCCACACCCGAAAAGCGCGCGGAAGTAAAAGTTACCGATCAGCAGATTTTGACGCTGGTTCCGGACCGCAGCCACAAGGCGCAAGCCCCCGAATTTCTGAAACCCACCAACCGCTGGGCGACTCGCGAGGACCTGATCAAGTCTTTCGAAGACAGCCGCAAGGCAACGATGGACTATGTCCGAACCACGAACGACGATCTGCGCGACCACTTCGGACCGCATCCCCTGCTGGGGCCTATGGATGCCTATCAGTGGATCCTGCTGATCTCGGCGCACTCCGAACGGCACACCAAGCAGATTGAGGAAGTGAAGGCGGATCCGAACTTTCCGAAGGATTGAGTCCTCGACACGACTCGCTTCCGGAGCAGCAAAAGTGCAAGTGCGTTTGAACATGCGGTGTGATGCGTCGGGCGCATCACACCGCGTAGCTCAAAACGACCGTTTTATCCCAGCCAATACTTCCCTGCCTCGATCGTCTTCTGCGCAATCTGCTGGCGCAGGGCGATCGTGTTGAACGGTTCGTGTTTAGCCAGACGGCGGACAATTGCCAGTTGCGTCCGCAACATATCGCCGTCGGCTACGTCGGCAATCACCTTCTTCGCGGCCGCTTCGATCTTCTCCAGCGCCTGCATCATGTACACACGGGTCATGGCAATTGGCAGAGATGCGGCAGCTTCGCCTTTGTGCTCGACGATTTTCTGCGCGCGCAGCACAGCCGATTCCACAGCGTAAATCTCGATTGTCATGTCGGCGATGGCCCCCATGACTTCCTGTTTGTCTTGAATCGCCATCATGTATTTTTGCGTGGCCGCTCCGGCGACAAACAGCCCGAGTTTCTTGGCGTTTGCCACCAGTTTGCGTTCCTCTGCCAACGGGCCTTCGATTTCCTCGCCCGTCGAAGGGCCGCTCAGCACTTCGTCCATGAGCTTCTTGATCGCCGGCAACAGCGGCAACTGCCCGCTCATGGAACGCTTCAGCAGGAATCCGGTAATGATGAGACGGTTGATCTCGTTCGTGCCTTCGAAGATGCGGTTGATGCGAGCATCGCGGTAGCCGCGCGCCGCCGGATACTCTTCAACAAAACCGTAGCCCCCGTGGATTTGCAGGGTCTCGTCGACGACGTAGTCGATCATCTCCGAGCCCCAGACTTTGATGATGGAGCACTCGACTGCGTATTCCTCGATTGCCTTGCGAGTTTCCTTGGCCGCATTGGGGCTGGCTTTATCGATCTCCGCGAGCAAGACGTCGAGCATACCCACGGTGCGATAAACAATGGATTCGCCCACGTAAATGAGCAGCGCCATGTTGGCAATCTTTTCGCGCACCAGGCCGAAATCCGCGATGACCTTGCCGAACGCTTTGCGCTCCTTGGCATAGGCGACCGCATGCTCGATCGAAAGACGCGCCCCACCTACGCACATCGCGCCCAGTTTGAAGCGTCCGATGTTGAGAATGTTGAAGGCGATAGTCGCCCCCTTGCCGATCTCACCGAGCAGGTTCTCGACCGGAACCTTGCAGTCGTTGAGAATGATGGGGCAAGTAGAGGACCCGCGGATGCCCATCTTGATTTCCTCGGCGCCCGTGGAAAACCCGGGAAACGTGCGCTCTACGAGAAAGGCCGTGAACTTTTCGCCGTCGACTTTCGCAAAAACCGTGAACAGGTCCGCGAAGCCGGCGTTGGTGATCCACATTTTCTCGCCGTTGAGGATGTAGTGCTTGCCGTCCGGGGAAAGCACGGCACGCGCGCGGCAGTTGAGCGCGTCCGATCCGGAGGTGGCTTCCGAGAGCGCGTAGGCCGCCACGATCTCGCCGGCTGCCAGTTTGGGCAAGTACTTCTTCTTCTGCTCGTCGTTGCCGAAGTAGACCAGCGGCAGCAAGCCGATACCGGTGTGCGCGCCCCAGGTGGTGCAAAAGCCAGCGTACTTGGCGATGCGGTCGGCAATCACGGCGGCCGTAACCTTGTCCATTTCCAGTCCGCCGTAGGCCTCTGGAATCTCAGCACCGCTCAGGCCGAGATCACCGGCCTTCTTGAGCAACTCGCGTTCAATTGCCCAATCCTTCTCTTCCATTTTCTCGATGTTGGGCAGAATTTCGTTGTTGGCGAACTCATCGGTGGTCCGCCCGATCATGGTGTGTTGTTCGGTGAAATCCTCGGGAGTGAACACATCGGCAGTCTGCCGTTCTTCAAGCAGAAAACTGCCGCCCGCAATCTTGGTCTTGGGGATTGCCGTTATGGTAGCCATTTTTAGACCTCTAAATCACAGGTTTGTAGTGACGTCGATGAGGAACAGAAGACGGGATCATTGTAGCGCGGGCGCTCGAAAAACGGGCGTTTACGTTCCCCCGCCAACGGTTGTTCTGCATTGAGTAAGTTCGCCGAGAATCACGTTAGATTCTCGAAAATCCCCGCTGCGCCCATGCCACCGCCGACGCACATGGTCACCATGCCGTAACGCGCTTTGCGCCGCTTGAGTTCGCGGATGACGCTTGCCGTTAGTTTCGCTCCGGTGCAGCCCAAGGGATGGCCTAACGCGATTGCGCCGCCGTTCGGATTCACGCGCTCCGGGTTGAGACCGGCTTCCTTGATCACCGCCAGAGACTGCGCGGCGAACGCTTCGTTCAGTTCGAACACGTCAATGTCGGAGAGCTTCAGTCCGGCGAGCTTCAGCGCCTTCGGGATCGCAAATACGGGACCTAAGCCCATTTCTTCCGGCTTGTATCCCGCGGTGGCGAAGGAGACGTAACGCGCCAGCGGCGTGATGCCTAGCGCCTTGGCGCGCTCGGCGGACATTACGATCGCGGCAGCGGCGCCGTCGGACATCTGCGAGGAATTGCCGGCGGTTGTTACGCCTTTTACGTGGAATGCGGGTTTGAGCGCGCCTAGCGCATCGAGCGAGGTATCGGCGCGCGGGCCTTCATCTACTTTGAAGGTGATTTCCTGGCGCTTGGGTTTGGAGCCGTTTGGCGTGGTAAAACTCACGGGCACAGGGACAGTTTCGTCCTCGAACTTGCCTGCGGCGATGGCGGCGATGGCTTTCTGATGGCTGCGCAGCGAGAACTCGTCGCATTGTTGGCGCGTGATGCCGAAGCGCTGCGCTACTCGCTCGGCGGTCAGGCCCATGGAGAGATATGCGTCGGGATAATGGTCGACGAGCCAGGGATTGGGCGAGATCTTGTTGCCGCCCATCGGAATCATGGTCATCGATTCGGTTCCACCGGCGAGCATGACTTCGGCACCGCCGCTCAGGATGCGCTCGGCAGCCATGGCGATGGCTTGCAGTCCTGAGGAACAGAAGCGGTTGATGGTGACCGCGGAAACTTCCACGGGCAAGCCTGCGCGCAGCGAGGCGATGCGGGCGACGTTCATTCCCTGCTCGCCTTCAGGCATGGCGCAGCCGATGATGACGTCTTCAATCTCTTTCGTATCGAGCTGCGGCACGCGAGCGAGCGCGCCTTTGATAGCCACAGCAGCGAGTTCATCGGGACGCGTGGCGCGCAGCGTGCCTTTGTAGGCGCGACCGACAGGAGTGCGAACGGAGGAGGCAATGACGACTTCACGCATGGGGACATTTTAACCGGAGAACGCATGTACGCACCACAACGTCGCCGGGGTCAACTTTCTCAGATTTGCTTAGGTTCGAGTGGTTTCCCGAACCCTTGGGTTTAATCTAAACGGCAAGCGGAGGACCCTACTGTGCGACGTCTACTTCCGATTCTGTGTTTGATGGTGCTGGCTGCATGCGCAGCGGCACAAAGCGATCTTGGGGCAACGGGGCGGCAGGCTGCCACAACTCCCGCGATCACCACGGTTGAGAACACGACGACTCCAACGATCAAGGGCGCGCTTGACGACACACGCACGGCGGTGTTCGTGACTCCGCGGCAATCGTGTAGCGCGAACGACGTACCGGACGCTATGGCGCGGGCCTTCCGCGATAACAAGGGGATGATCCACCTGGTGGCGGCGAGTACCGACCTGTTCCAGGGCATTGGGCCTACGCTGGAGACGGTTGAGCACAGTTGCAAGGTCGGGCACCAGTCCGAAAACGATCCGAATCCCGCGGATTTCAACGACCAGACTTGGATCGATTCCTTCTACACATTCGACGGCAAGAGAATTGCCGGCCTGACGCACACGGAGTATCACGGCTGGGCGCGCAAGAAATACTGCACCTTCAAGAACGGCTACAACGGGTGCGAGTATGACTCCGACACTTATCACGAATCCCGGGATGGCGGCTACCACTTCTATGCGTTCAAGCCGCCCGCGAATTTCCTCGCCGGAATTCCTTACCAGTATGTGAAGGATGGAGGCCCGTCCGGCTATAGCGTCAACTCGAACATTATTGAGCTTGGCGGATGGTATTACGCCATGGTGACATCTTATGCGTGGCCTCCGGGGTGCTCGGGGTCGAGTGGGCCGAACGCTTGCCTGACGCCGGGTGGCGGCGGGCCGATTCGCACACAAGACGTTTTTGACCCTTCCTCGTGGCGGGGATGGAGCGGCACGGATTTCTCGGTGTCGTTTGTCGATCCCTATCCGGGACCGGTCGAGAATCCGCAAGAGCATGTCTACACGCCGGTGCGGTACATGGATGTGGTGACGGCGATCAACCTCTTCCAATCGTCGAATCTCGTGGTCGCGACGCTGTGGGATCCGTGGGACCACGAATATGGCGTGCCGGGTCTGTATCTTTCTACTTCGACCGATCTGGTGAACTGGACCAAGCCGACGTTGGTGGCTACGGCCAAGCAGTTTCTCAATCAGGAGCCCAAGGGAAACTGGTCGTACGCTTACTTTTCGTTGATTGATCCGACGGCAACGGACATGAATTTTGCCGCGGTGGGTGACCACCCTTATCTGTACTATGTGCGGCTCGCGAACAATGGGCAAGGCCGGGTCTTGTTCCGGCAGGGGATCAAGTTGACGATGAAATAACCGTCCTAGTGGCTGTTACTTTTCTTTTTCAGTTGCTGCTTCCAGCCCAGCACCCGCGCCTTGTTGCCCTCTTCTTCGGCCTCGGGGACCATTCCTTTTTTCTGGTACAGGATCGAGAGGCTGGTGTGGGCGAGAACGTCGTCGGGGTCGATCTCTGAGATTTGTTTCGAGACTTCGATGGCTTCGTCGAGTTGGTTCAAATTTTGCAGGGCGCGGCTCAGACCGTGGAGGGCGTCGGTGAAAGTGGGATCGGCGGCGAGGGACTTTTTGTATTCGACGATGGCATGTTCGTCGTGGCCTTCGGCAACGTGGTCGAGGGCGGCGTAGTAGTGGGACTCGGCTTGCTGACGAGCCAAGTGCGGGACTTTTGCCGGAGCAACCGGATCGTCAGGCATAGGGACGGAACTTAGGTGATTCTAGCAGTTGCGATATAGTTGGCTGCATTGAGGGGGGTCTGCCATGCGCTGGTTTAGACCGTTCGGCCCGATCTTTGTTCCGGTTTCGATTCCGGGGTGGATCGTGACCATTTTCGCAGCCGCATTCTGCCTGCACATTTTCTTGTTCTTCGACGCACACGTCCATTCCGTTTCCGACCTGCTGTATGGAATTTTCCCGTACTGGGTGCCGACATTCTTGTTGTGGGCCTGGATTGCGGGACGAACCAGTTCGGACGGCGGACATTAACGACGGCACGCGGATTATCGCCTATTTCGCTGAGCGGCGGTCCCGGGCCTGGTACTGCAGGTCGAGGGCTTGGCGGATCAGCGTCTTAATAACGGCCTGCCGGCTGATGTTCAATTCTTTTGCCGCCGTGTCCAACTCTTCGAGCATGCCCGCGGCCAGATCCACGTTCACTCTCTGGATTGGACCCATCATGCGCCCCTTATTGGTGAAAAAACGCGACACATCTTTCCCTTGGTCCGCGAGACGGGCGATGGTGTCTGCTGAAACCGGCCGCCTGCGCCTACGAGTGTTCTTCATACAGTTGCCGCTCCTGCTTCGTTGCTTTCCAGAGAGTCACAAGATGATAAAACTCTCCGTCTTCGTCTTCCCGCACTTCGAAGATCATGGAGTAGATCCGATCACCAACCCAGCCGATCGCACGATACTGTTCAGGCAAGTCGGATCGTCGATCGAGGTAGTAGGGGTGCGAGAAAATCTCCTCCGCTTCCTCAAAGCCGATTCCCCGCTTTGCATCCGCTCTCAGCCGCTTACTCTTCCGCTCATCGAAGTGGAATCGCATGGATAGTATAACAGTTATACCACTACAAAAACAGGCCGAATGCAGGCACACCCGATTCTAGCGTCGGAGACGTCGGTCACGGGCAATTCACGGGCGAGGGTATCAACCGCATTTCGTGATTGTTCTGGCTTAGAACCAGCTCTTCAACTCTCCACGCGCCGTCCTGCTTTTCCGCGGACACGACCAACGTGCCTTTGCCATTTTGACCGCTGACTGGAATCGACAAGTGCGCTGAACCCTTCACATTGCTTTCCTCCATGTTTCCGGAAACCATCCAGCCTGGAGTTAATGGCTGCCCAATCTTCGATGCGACGCATGGAGAATGCTCGGCTTCGCTCAAGGTAAGCGCGTAAACCTGAGAGTGACGCATCTCGTCCTCCACCGCAACGAGTAGAGCGCCAATGAACAAGGCAAGCGTTGCTGCCACCGCGATCGCGGTAAGAGACTTGCCGGCCTTTGACATTCCTCGGGGTTGCTCAGTGCCGAAGGTAAGCGTCTCGGTGGGTGTCATGGCTCCGAAAGCAAAGCGCACCCGTGGCCGTCTGAGATACCAAATGATCCATCCCAGGGGAAACACCACGCCTGAGAAGGAGGCAATAAGGAGTGGGGCCGGTGTTGCCTTCGAGACGAATGGCGCGATAGCCGGGCTTGCCGCGATGCCGAAGACTGATATTCCAATTACCGCTTTGCGAGCCCAGTTCCGGAGTTTCCACAAGCCGAAACCGATAAATGCGTATGCCACGTATGCCGCGAACCAGGCGAGAAGGAAAGGGTACTTACCGAAGTGGACGAGAAATTGGACCCACGCGGCCGACGGCCCCGATCCGGCGGCGGTCTGCTCCCACATGCTACCGGCAAGGCCCGTGAGGAGAAATAGCGGGAAGAAAACGCTTCCCAGGCAGCCTATCCAAAGGAACATGCAGGCTAACAATGTAACGAGTGTTGGCCTGTTAGGCTTGGATGTCATCTTAGGTGGCAGGATAACTCGACAAATCAAGAATGCAAGCAATTAGTGCTGATAATGCCAGCCCGCGTTTGACCGAGAGACTGCCAAGCTGCGCTCGCCTTGGACAGCCGAGGGCGGCTGTCCCTACGTGGTCTCGGGTTTCCAGCGGAGGATTGGTTTTCTTGCGGCGGCTACTTCGTCGAGGCGCGAGATTCGCGTGTTGTGCGGGGCGTCTAGGACGAACTGCGGATCTTCTTCTACCTCTTCGGCGATCGACTTCATGGCTTCGATGAAGAGATCGAGTTCTTCTTTGGGCTCGCTTTCGGTGGGCTCGATCATCAGCGCGCCGGGGACGATCAGCGGGAAGGCTGTGGTATAGGGGTGGAATCCGTAGTCGATCAGGCGCTTGGCTACGTCCATGGTGCGGACGCCTTTTTTCGATTGCACTTTGTCGCTGAAGACGACCTCGTGCATCGAGGGCGTGTTGTAGGGCAGGTCGTAGATGCCTTCGAGGCCTTTGCGGATGTAGTTGGCGTTGAGGACGGCGTCTTCGGTGGTCTGGCGGAGGCCGTCGGGGCCGTTGGCGAAAATGTAGGCGAGGGCGCGGATGAACATTCCGAAGTTGCCGTAGAAGGCGCGCACGCGGCCTACGGACTGCGGGCGGTTGTATTCGAAAGCCAGCGTGCCGTCGGGCTTGGTGACGACGACGGGCTTGGGCAGGAAGGGCTCGAGAATTTTCTTGACCGCGACTGGGCCAGAGCCGGGGCCTCCTCCGCCATGGGGCGTGGAGAAAGTTTTGTGCAGGTTCAGGTGCATGACGTCGACGCCGAAGTCGCCGGGGCGGGCCTTGCCGACCAGGGCGTTCATGTTGGCGCCATCCATGTAGAGCAGGCCACCTTTGGCGTGCATGAGTTCGGCGATCTCGTGGATGTCGTGCTCGAAGACGCCGAGCGTGTTGGGGTTGGTGAGCATCAGCGCGGCCACGTCTTCGTTCATTTGCGCGGCGAGCGCGGCTACATCGACTTGGCCTTTGTCGTTGGACTTCAGGTTTTCGACGGCGTATCCGGCGGTGGCGGCGGTGGCTGGATTGGTGCCGTGGGCGGAATCGGGGATGATGATCTTTTTGCGGGCGTTGCCCTTGGCGTCGTGATAGGCACGCACGAGCAGCAGGCCGGTGAGTTCTCCGTGGGCGCCGGCAGCGGGCTGGAGGGTGATGGCGTCCATGCCGGTGATTTCGAGGAGGCAGTCGCTGAGCGTTTTGAGAATGCGCAGCGCGCCTTGGGAAATTTTCTCGGGCTGGTAAGGATGGCCGTTGGCGAGGCCTTCAATGCGCGAGACGAATTCGTTGACGCGCGGGTTGTATTTCATGGTGCAGGAGCCGAGCGGGAACATGCCGAGATCGATGGCGTAGTTCCAGGTGGAGAGGCGCGTGAAGTGGCGGATGATTTCGATTTCGCTAACTTCGGGCATGGAGCCGAGGTCTTTGCGCTCTTGCTTGCCCAGCATTTTAGCCGTGTCCACTTCCGGCACGTCGAGCGGAGGCAGCTTCCAGGCGGCTTTGCCGGGTGAGGACTTCTCGAAGATCAGGCCTTCGTTCTGGCTGATGTGGCGCGTGGCTTTGCGGGTCATGTGCTTCATCGCACCACCTCCGGCTCTTCGACTTCCTTCATAGTTCGCGCGGCGCGTTCGCTGTCGGCGACCAGACCTACGGCGGTGTCGATCATGGAGCGCGTGGTTAGTTCGGTGCAGCACCAGAGAGCGGCATGGCCGAGCTCGGGATAGAACTTTTTGAGCGGCAGGCCGCCGACAATCTGATGGCCCAGCAGGCGCGAGTTGATGGCAGCCGGGTCTTCGCTGGTCTCGACTACAACCTCGTTGAAGCGCGGCGCGGCGGAGAACAGTACTTTGGAATGGCGGGCAAACTGGCCGGCGGCGTAGGCAGTCTTGGCCAGATTTTGCTTCGCCAGCTCGCGCAATCCGACTTTGCCGTTGACGGTCATGAAAATGTTAACCATTAAGGCGACCAGGGCCTGATTGGTGCAGATGTTGGAGGTCGCTTTCTCGCGGCGGATGTGCTGCTCGCGGGTGGCGAGCGTGAGGACGAATCCGCGCTTGCCGTTTTTGTCGACGGTTTGACCGGCTAGGCGGCCGGGCATCTGGCGCACGAATTTCTCTTTAGTGGCGAGCACGCCGCAATAGGGGCCTCCGAAACCCAGGGGCACGCCGAAGGATTGCGCTTCCATGGAGACGATGTCGGCGGAGCGGGGCGGCTCAACGATGCCTAGCGAGACGGCTTCGGCGATGGAGACGATCAGCAAGGCTCCGCGCTTGTGGGCGATTTCGGCGATCGCTTCCACGTCTTCAATGGTGCCAAAGAAGTTCGGCGATTGAATCAGGACGCAGGCGGTGTCATCGGTGATCGCGGCTTCGAGCGCTTTGAGGTCGAGGCGGCCCGAATCGGCGTAGGCGACAGTCGTCAGCGGAATGCCCTGGTGCGTGGCGTAGGTTTCGATGACCTCGCGGTATTCGGGATGCAGCGTGCGGGCGATGACGGCGCCATGATGGCCGGTGATGCGGACGGCCATCATTACCGCTTCGGCCGCGCCGGTTGAGCCGTCGTACATGGACGCGTTGGCTACATCCATGCCGGTGAGTTCGGAGACCATGGTCTGGAATTCGAAGATGGCCTGCAGCGTGCCTTGCGCAAACTCGGCCTGGTAGGGCGTGTACGAGGTGAGAAATTCGCCGCGCTGCACGAGGGCATCGATCACGACCGGGCGGTAATGGAAGTAGGCGCCGGCGCCGAGGAAGCTGGTGTAGCCGTCGGCATTCTCTTTGGCGCGCTGCTTGAACCAGTCGACGATCTCGGACTCGGCCATTTGGCGCGGGACGGCGAGATCGCGGTTCAGACGATACTGCGCGGGAATCGGCGCAAAGAGGTCGTCGATGGAACGGACCCCGATTGCCTTTAGCATGGCGTCGCGGTCGGAGGGGGATTTGGGAAGGTATCTCATGGGAACCTAAGTTTGATGATGGTAATAGGTGAAACGATTGTATGGATTGCAGAGGTTAGAGGTCAGATTGCAGAGGTAAAACCCTTGGCTGCCATCACCGGCGGTGGGAGTAACGGCTCCTACCTCTGAAATCTGACCTCTGACCTCTGCAATGTTGTTCAGTGTCCGGCCTCTTCACTTACAAATTTTTCGTAATCGGCGGCTGAGAGCAGCGCATTCAGCTCGGCTGGATCCTTGATCTTGATTTTGACCATCCAGGAGCCGTGCGCGTCTTTATTAACTTTCTCGGGCGCGGTCGCCAGTTCGCCGTTGACTTCGGCTACGGTGCCTGATGCGGGCGCGTACAGATCGGAGACGGCCTTTACCGACTCGACAGTGCCGAACGTCTTGCCCGAAGATAACTCCGTGCCCACCTTGGGGAGTTCGACGAACACGATGTCGCCGAGCGAATCCTGGGCGTGCGTGGTGATGCCGATTTTGCCGTCGGCGGTGATCCATTCGTGTTCTTTTGTATATTTGCGGTCGGTTGGGTATGACATGAATTCGTGCTCCTTACGGCTGTCGTTCGTGTTTCGTCGTTAGTCGTTAGTCGCTGGTCGTTCGGCAATCGCGCTACGGCTGCGAGCTACGAGCCGCGAGTTTCGAGCAAGCAAAACCTAGCGAAGTTCATACTGCTAATTGTCGTCACGCCCTCTTGGGACGCTTGTAAAACGGCGTTGGCACTACTTTTGCTTTTACGCCTTGGCCGCGGACTTCTACCTGTACGGTGTTGCCGATTTCTGCTTGCTGCGGGGGCACGTAGGCGAGGGCGATATTTCTCTTCAGGAACGGCGCGGGGCTGCCGCTGGTTACGTAGCCAATTTCGCTGCCGGCTGAATTCAGCACCTTGTATCCGTCGCGGGCGATGCCGCGATCTACCATTTCGAGGCCGACGAGCGTGCGCGTCAGGCCTTCGGCGCGCGCTTTTTCAAGCGCGGCGCGGCCGATGAATTCGGGCTTCTCCATTTTGATGAAACGATCGAGGCCAGCTTCCCAGACGTTGATGGTGTCGGAGATTTCGTGCCCGTAGAGAGACAGACAACCTTCAAGGCGGAGCGTGTTGCGCGCACCCAGGCCGCAAGGAACCACGCCGAACTCTTTGCCGGCATCGAGAACGGCGTACCAGACACGCGCGCTCGTGGCTTCGTCGGCGGGGATGTAGATTTCGAATCCATCTTCAGCGGTGTAGCCGGTGCGGCCCATCAGAATATTCTTCAGGCCGCAGAGCGTTCCGCGCGTCACCCAGTAGAACTTAACCGCGCTCAGATCGACGTCGGTCAGCTTCTGCAGCAGGTTGACGCCTTTCGGGCCTTGGATGGCAATCTGCGTGAAATCGTCGGAGAGATGCTCGACTTTGCAATCGAACTGGCGCGTGTTATCTCGAACCCAGTTGAAATCCTTTTCGCGCGTGCCGGCGTTGATGACGAGCAGGTATTCGTCTTCGCCCAGGCGGTGAACGATCACGTCATCGACGAACGTGCCGTGCGGGTAGAGCAGCGCGGAATATTGCGCCTGGCCGATGGCGAGGCGCGAGGCGTCGTTCATGGAAATGTGCTGGACGGCGGCCAAGGCGCCGGGGCCGGCGAGGCGGATATCGCCCATGTGGCTGACGTCGAAAATGCCGACGCCGTTGCGGACGGCGAGGTGCTCGTTGACGATGCCGCAGCCGATCGAGGCGGGATATTCGACTGGCATATCCCAGCCGTTGAACTCGACCATCTTCGCGCCCATCTGGCGATGGACGGCGTTCAGCGCAGTTTTGCGAACAGTCGGCGGAAGCACCGGAGCAGCGGACAAGGCAACCTCAGTAGACAGTGGCTGGGCTGTCGGGAGTCTGGAACTGATTAAGTTACCACCGGCGTGGGAAGGGCGGCAAGGCAAGTCAGAAGGCAGAAGTCAGATTGCAGAAGTAAAACCCTTCGCCGGCCGCAAGAGCAGCTTGAGAACGGCAACGTTTCACTTCTGCAATCGGACTTCTTACTTCTGACTTCCTGCATTACCTCGGTCACGTTTCCCGGCTGCCTCGTTCGCTCTACACTCATTCCATGTCCTCGAAACCGGTCATGCGGAGAATCGTTTGCGCCCAGTGTGAGCAACCCGAAATACGCTGCTGGTGCGAGAAGTTCTGCGTTCTCTGCCAGTCGCAGATGGGCATTCGTCTCTGCACCGACGGCCTGCTGTACTGCGAAGCCTGCCGCACGGCTTGCGACTACCATACGGTGGACTGGCAAGGGCCGACTACGGACTACTAGAGCGCGACCGCCTCCACGCGGCGATGCCCTCGGAATCACTTAACGAGTGGAATGGCGATTTATCACTCGTTGAGTGGTTCGCCTAGAGGCAATTCGTATAAAGCGCACCTACGATTGGTTCGCCAGCAACCGCCCCGCTGCTATCTGCTTTAACACGTAGCCCGAGGAGAGCGGCATCTGAGCCGCAGCCAGCAGGAGCACATCCGTCCGTTTCAATCGTCCCTTCGTACTCGCCTCCGTCCAAAGAGACCGGAAGGCCGTTCTCTTTGAAAAACCGCATTACATCTTCTTTCGGGGTGCCGATTCTTAGCCTCTCGCGTGCGTCACGCTTCAACGTCTCGATACGCGCTTCGTATGCCTTGCCCCGCTGTTGGCACGCGGTGCTGTGGTAACGGTAGAACATCCACCCATACTGAGAGTAGCCCCAGGCCAATATTGCCAACATCAAAAGCGCGAACGTACCGATGAGGATTCGCTTCCCCGTCTTCTTCAATTGTTCCTCTTCGTCCTACTTTACACCGCATGACGACAGAGTTCCACAATGACGAGTGCAAGCAGGCGATTTCGCAAGCTATCGAACACGCTGACGTCTCAGATCACAACTGCTTCCTTGTACTCACCGTAGACTTTGCGCATGGCGTCGGAGATTTCGCCTACGGTCGCACTGGCTTCGACTGCGGCGAGAATCCGCGGCATCAGGTTATCGCCGGAGCGTGCTGTGTCTTCTACGGCCTTGATTGCGGACTGCCAGGTTTCGGGATTGCGTTTGGCGCGCAGGGCGCGGAGGCGCTCCACCTGCCTGGGTTCTAGCGCGGGATCGATGCGCTGAATTGGGACCGACTTCTCTTCCCCGATCTGAAAGCGGTTTACGCCCACGACGATTGCCTGTTCTTTATCGACGGCCTGCTGGTATTCGTAGGCGGCGTTCTGGATTTCCTGCTGCACGTAGCCGCGCTCGATGGCTTTGAGCATGCCGCCCATGGTCTGGATCTTTTCGAGATAGTCGTCGGCGCGCTTTTCGATTTCATTCGTCAGCGATTCGACGTAGTACGAGCCGGCTAGGGGATCGACGGTTTGCGGGGCTCCCGATTCGTAGGCGATGACCTGCTGCGTGCGCAGTGCGATTCTTGCGGATGCTTCGGTGGGGAGCGCCAGCGCCTCGTCGAACGAATTTGTGTGCAGAGACTGCGTGCCTCCTAGGACAGCCGCCATGGCCTGGATGGCGGTGCGGACGATGTTGTTTTCGGGCTGCTGCGCGGTCAGCGTGGAGCCGGCGGTTTGCGTGTGGAAGCGGAGCATCCAGGATTTTGGGCTCTTGGCTTTGAAATGGTCGCGCATGATCTTCGCCCACATGCGGCGTGCGGCGCGGTATTTGGCGACTTCCTCCAGAAAATTGCTGTGCGCGTTGAAGAAGAACGAAAGGCGCGGTGCGAACTTATCCACGTCGAGGCCTGCGCGGATCGCGGCTTCAACGTAGGCGATGCCGTTGCCTAGAGTGAAGGCGACTTCCTGCACGGCGGTCGAGCCGGCTTCGCGCATGTGGTAGCCGGAAATCGAGATCGTGTTCCAGTCGGGGACGTTTTCGTTGGCCCAGGCAAACATGTCGGTAATGATGCGCATGGCCTGCTGCGGCGGGTAAATATACGTGCCGCGCGCGATGTATTCCTTGAGCACGTCGTTTTGCACGGTGCCGGAAAGCTTGCGGATATCGGCACCCTGGCGGCGCGCCACAGCCACATAAAGCGCGAGCAGAATCGAGGCTGTGGCATTGATGGTCATCGATGTTGAAATTTTGGTCAGGTCGATGCCGTCGAACAGGCGCTGCATGTCTTCGATGGAATCAATGGCGACGCCGACCTTGCCCACTTCGCCTACAGCGAGCGCGTTGTCAGAATCGAGGCCAATTTGGGTGGGAAGATCAAATGCTACCGACAAACCTGTTGTCCCGTTTGCCAGAAGATATTTGTAGCGCTTGTTGGACTCCTCGGCGTCGCCCATGCCGGCGTACTGGCGCATGGTCCACAAGCGGCCGCGGTACATGGTGGCCTGCACGCCGCGCGTGAACGGAAACTCGCCGGGATAGCCGAGGTCGCGGTCGTAATCGCGGCCGGCGAGATCCGCGGGCGTGTAGAGCGGCTGCACGGGAATGTGGGACGAGGTTTGCTGCTCGGGGGGTTCGGGCTTCGATTTAGCGGTGGGTTGGGAAGTGGGATCGGCAGTCTTGGTAGTTTCAGTCATATATAAAACCGTTCAAAACGGGTTCGCTCACGGCTTTGTCGGCCAGACCCGCACGTAGTCCACCAGCATGGTGGCGGGAAAATGGGTGCTGCTGTCGGGGAACGAAATCCATCCGCCGACAGCCAGATCCACGAGGATGTACATGGGCTTGTGCGGAATGTCGTTCACCTTGGTGAACTTCTTGATCGCCTTACCATCGAAGTACCAGGTCACCGAATCGGCTTGCCAATCCAAGCCGTAGGTGTGGAATCCGGTAGAGAGATCGATGCCTGTGTCGTAGGAGGTGCCGCTCGAAGGATGATGCCCATTGCGCTCAACGCCCCAGTGAATGGTGGCGTAATCGATGGTCGGAGTGCCGCCCTGCCATTCCAGGGCGTCAATTTCGGGAGGCCAGGTGCCATCGGCGGGCAACAGCCAGAAAGCAGGCCACATGCCTTTTCCTGGCGGGAATTTTGCGCTCATCTCCATGTAGCCGTACTGGAACGTGAAGCTTGGCGGCTCGCTCTGCGATCCTCCGGTGGTGATGACGCCGGAAGTGTAGTTGTAGCCGTGCTCGGATTTTTTCTTTGCGGTCAGGTGCAGGTATCCACCGGACACCGAGACGTTGTGCTTCCAGTACCACTCAAGATCGTAAGGAGGTCCGTAGGAGTAGCCGACGTTTTCATCGCACCAGTTGAAGCAGCGGTACCATTTAGTCAGGTCGAGATGGTTGGCGTCGAATTCATCGTCAAAGATCAGTTGATCAGGCGCAGGAATGTTGGGAGCCGTGGCTGAATGACCCGCTTGTGCTGGGTGCGCCGCGATTTGTGCCGGGGATTGCTGCGCGCACGCGGCGACCGCCAGCGCCGTGCACACGAACACCTGAAAAGCTGTTAACCACAGGGTACACAGAGGCCCACAGAGTTTTTGGCCTTTCGCCGATGCGCACTTCATAATAAATGCCTGCCGCTTCGCGTTTGCTGGGGCGAATGCGGTCATCTTATATCCGAACGAATCCGCGATTCCCGCCGTTTGGCCACACTTTTGTTCACGCGCCAAAACGAACTCAATCCGAACCATGCGAAAGAAAGAGTGAATGCGATGGCAAGAATCAACCGGCCCGGGCTGACCTCCCGCCCGGCATGGTATTTGCCATACTCGCGAACCAAAGTGACGGCGCCGATGGCGGCGATGGCGAGGAAGGTGAATCCGGTTACCTCCAGGAAGAGCTGGTGCAAAACTTTGCCGATAGAACGGGCCGCGGCCTCGACGCCGTTGATCAGGGCCGCGCCGGTGCGGCTCCGGCGCACTTGTTGGAGCGCCACCCGCACGAATAGACCGAGTTTTTTCACTATTTCGGACGCGATCATTTTGTCGATTTTAGCAGCGGCCGAGCGTACAATAGTTGTGGCCGGCATCACAAGCGGCTGTGACAGCAGGCCGTAGTTGTGTCTTCAGGGGGCAAGGGGGACTCCGTGGATCAACAACTGAAGCAGCTCATGAAGGAACTGGGCGAGGCGATCAACGGGTCTCTCTCCGACTCCGAGCAGATTGCCGAAGTTGTGGCGCGCATCAAGGACGGCGGCTACGACATTTTCCTGGTGCTCGAGGCGACGATCGGTGTCAGCAAGCAGGGCGAGCGCGGCGCCGACAAGACTTCGCTCGTATCCACGTTGAGCACAAACCCCGAGTTCAAGATCAGCGATCAGGATCTGAAGTTTCTGAAATCGCTTCGCATCAAAATCGATACCGAAGAAGACGAGTAACGCAAGGTCTCAACTTGCGATGAACGGGACGCGCTTCGAGTTCTAAGTCATTCCCGATGCGGCAAAAACTTCCCGCATTTTACCAAATTTTTCCCGCCGCAATAGGAAAAACCTTGCAGACGATTGCCGGAGGTCTGGTAAGATACGATTTTCCCCACGCAAGTGACAGCCAAGTAACGTTTTAGGGTCGAAAGCCTAAATCGAAAGTGGCCTTCAGCGTGCACCTAGGGTGCACGGAAGAGGCTGCACCTCGAACTGTTCTCCAAATGCAGTTCGCAGGCGCCACTTCCTTTAGCACCTTTGGCCCATTGTTTTAGCATCTATGAGAATTGACAGTATCAGTTGAGCGGGGTTTTGAGGCAGGTGTACATGGATTCCCAGGTTTCAGAATTGACCCTAGGCCTTCTTCCGGAGCCGCGCACGCGCTGGGCGAGATTCGGCATCAGCTACGGGGTGCAGTCTGCGATCATGGCCTTCGGCCTGATCGCTGCCATCGCGCATCCGGAGATTCTGGTGATGCCGGCGCATGACTACCATTTCATCGGGTTGGTGAACACTCCGCCTCCGGTTCCGCAGAAGCCGGCGCCGGTCAGAAACTTCCCGACGCCCAAGATTACGGCGATGGTAGCGCCTCGTCCCGAGGCTCTGCGCGTTCCGACCGAACTGACGCGGCCCAAGCCGACTCCAGTCCCGGATGTGCAACCGCCTAAGGTGACGCTGGCTGCGACCAAGCAGACGTTGCCGGACGCGAAGCCCGTCATCCCGAGACAACTGGTCAAGACCAATATCTTCTCTTCTGGAAGCTCCGCTACGCCCACCATGGCAGCGGCGCCGCAAAAGGTACAAACTGGCGGTTTTGGCGATCCTAATGGCGTACCCGCTCAGGACAATCATGGACGGCCGGTTACGATTGCTCAAGCCGGCAGCTTTGACCTGCCGGGAGGCCCGGGCTACGGCAATGGCACGGGCGGAGCGCATGGAGCGCGTGGAGTAGTCGCGAGCACCGGTTTCGGCAGCGGCGTGGCCACCGGAGACAATTCTGGAGCCGTTTCCGCCTCGCGTGGCACGGTTCGTCAGGGTGGCTTTGGCGATGCCGACGTGGTCAAGAACGTAACCCCTAAGAGCACCACCGAGGCAGCCGTCAAAACGGTGCCTGCGGAAATTACATTTAAGCCGCGGCCGGTTTACACTGATGAGGGCCGCCAGCTCAAAGTTGAAGGCGAAGTTCTGCTCGATGTCGTCTTCACAGCGAACGGTCAGATCAGGGTCATGCGAGTAGTACGAGGTCTGGGGCACGGATTAGACGAATCCGCCGTTCATGCTGCGGAGAAGATCCAGTTTAAGCCGGCGCTGAAAGACGGGCGTCCGGCTGATTTTGAGGCCGTGGTGCACGTCGTTTTTGAGTTAGCATCCTAAGAAAAATGAAGCATACAAATCCCCCCCGCTCTGTGGCGGCTGCAATCGTATTTGCCTTAGCCGTCTGCACGCTTTCTCTATCCCTATTCGCCCAGGCGCCGCCAGCTTCCACCGCAGCGCAGCCCCAACCAGGGAACCGCAATCCCGAAACGGAACACGCGGCGGCAACTGCTGCGACCTTCGACCAGGTGATCGACCGCGCCGTTGAGCGCGAGCACTTTTTCATCGCACAGATGAAGCAGTTGCATCCTCTGGTGGAAACGTACCTGCAGAACCTCAAGACAGATAAGGACCTGGGCGCCCCGGTTCCGGCCAGCGATGTCTACTTCCTGGGCCGCTTCGACCTGAGCAGCGGCAGCGCAGACGACCGCGCGTTCGACTCGCCGACCACATCTGGCCTGGGCAAACGCATGATCAGCAAACTGGGCGGCTTGTACACGATGAAGTTTTTGCCCCTCGGCTTTGCGCAGATGGTGATTCTCGACGAAGATTTTCAGCGCAAGTTCTACGACTTTACTTTTGTGCGCAGGGAGTTCCTCGGCGAAGTCCGCTGCATCGTGCTCGATGTCGCGCCCAAAAAAGATGCGGGCAAGGGCCGCTTCCTGGGACGGATCTGGGTCGAAGATCAGGGATACAACATCGTCCGCTTCAACGGCACTTACTATCCGCATCCTCGCGGCAGCTACTATTTGCATTTTGACAGCTGGCGGCAAAATCTTCGCGAGGGTATGTGGCTGCCATCGCTGATTTATTCGGAAGAATCCGATTTGAAATACCGCTTGGGCGAGAATCTCAACTACAAGGCGCAGACGCGCCTCTGGGGATACAACCTGAAGGATTTCCGGCGCAACTCGGAGTTCACGGAAATTACGGTGGATGCGCCACAGTCCGTACAGGACCAAAGCGCGAAAGCCCAGGACGCAAGTCCGATTGAAGCGCAGCGCGCCTGGGAACGCCAGGCAGAAACCAACGTGCTCGACCGCTTGCAGCAGATTGGCCTGATCGCCCCGGAAGGCGAAATCGACAAGGTTCTGCTGACCGTCGTCAACAACGTAATGGTCACCAACAACTTGGATATTCAGCCGGAAGTAAGGTGCCGCGTGTTGCTGACCACTCCCATCGAATCCTTTACTGTTGGCCACACCATCGTGATGAGCCGCGGCATGATCGATGTGCTGCCCGATGAAGCTTCGCTCGCCATGATGCTGACCCACGAACTGGCGCACATCGCTCTGGGCCATCGCCTGGATACCAAGCTCGCGTTCAACGATCGCATGTTCTTTCCCGACGAGCGCACGTTTCAGCGCATGGATTTCGCGCGCGACCGCAACGAAGAAGAAGCCGCCGACAAGAAGGCGATCGAACTGCTGAACAATTCGCCTTACAAAGACAGACTCGGCAACGCGGGCTTGTTTCTGAAGGCCGTACAGGCGCGGGCCCCTGAGCTGAAGAACCTGATTCGTCCGCACTTGGGAGATAGTCTGCTCACTGGCAATGCCACGCGGATGTCCGCGCTGATGACAAATTCTCCGGCATTCGACCCCAAGAAGGTCGACCAGTTGGCCGCTCTTCCGCTGGGCGGGCGCGTGAAGGTCGACCCCTGGAACGATCAGCTCGAATTGATCAAGACCAAGCCAGTTGCCATCACGACTGCGGCCGACAAGATGCCGTTCGAGGTTACGCCGTTCTACCCGTTCCTAACCCGATACGGGACAGCGTCGCCGGAGAAAGTTGCCCCCGCTGCCCCGCCTGCTGCGGCGCCAGAAAAGTCGGCGAGTCCATCAGGCCAGTAAAACTCGGGACGGGACAGAACAAAACCTCGGGAGCGTGACTGACCGGACGGGTGGCCCGGCCTTCGTGCGTCGGTTTTCCTTTCCCGTTTTGAGACTGTGGGTGCCCCGTCCTTGCGTTTTTTGCAAGGGCGGGTACGATGCTGCCGATACCATAGGCTGTTATGCCCAGCGGTTTGCATCGCACCTACGGCGCGCACCACTTGCACTTTATCACTTGGTCCTGTTACCGGCGATTGCCTTTTTTGAATTCGGGAAAGGCCCGCGACCGCTTTCTCGTGGTGCTGGAGCAAACGCGGCAACGATACCGCTTCGTCGTGGTGGGCTATGTCGTCATGCCGGAGCACGTCCATGTCTTGATTACCGAACCAGAGCTGAGGAATCCCTCGACGGTCATGCAGGTGCTGAAACAGCGCACCGCCCGCGCCTTATTGCCGAAGAGAAAGCCGCGCGACCCGCGACAGCGAAATCTGTTCGGGGATGAACCGGCGCAGCGAGCGTTCTGGCAAGCCCGATTCTACGATTTCAACGTATGGACTGCGAAGAAGCGGGTGGAGAAGCTGAACTACATGCATGGGAATCCCGTGAAACGAGGATTGGTGGAATCGCCGGAACAGTGGCGATGGAGCAGCTACCGTTTCTATTTTCTCGGCGAGGCCGGAGCGGTGCAAGTGAATGTGGGTTGGAACGAGATTTCGTTTCGCGACCGAGTGGCGTGACAGGCGCACCCCCCTGGCTGTCGGCAGTTCGCTACCCGCCCTTCGCAAAGAACGCGAAGAGCGGGGCACCCACAGCAGTGGTGGTGACGAGAAGATCAAAGGCCGGGCCACCCGCCCAAATCCACAATCATCTTACTAAGTTCGGAGAATCGTGTATCTGGGTGCTCCTCGTCCAGCTTCACACAACGAAGTCGCATTGCATTAAGTTTGGGATCTTTGATCGGAATCGAAGTGAAATCATCCCAGTCATGTGGTCCCTCTGTTCCGTGAATATGGTTCTCAATGAATTTTGCAGCTTCTTCCGCACTTCTCTTCATGTCCGACCTCTTTATGGACCCCATACATGCCAAGTCCAGATTCTTAATCCGAAATAGGTGAAACCGCCATATTGCAGACCGGTAGTCGTGTAGCTGTACCACGCCCAACCGAGGCGGATGTAGTCGTTAGAATTTAACAAACCCGTACCCCGCGAAAATAGGAAATCACCCGCGGGAGATATTGCGGCTTCTCCGACTGCGGGCACTCCTACTAGCACGACTCCCGTGCCAATGAATGCGGCTTCTCCGGCGTAGTAGGCCTGTTGCCACAGTGTGGCGTTTCCTTGAAATACGCCATTGGCCATCGACCCTGCGGGGACGTCGCCTGGTCTAAGCCCCGGATACAAGAGATTAGTCCCAAACGGCTGACTTCCGGGCACCGCCTGCGGTGGAGGCTGACAGCTCACATCCCCAAGACTCCCGCCGCAGTAAACAGTGATCTACAAAACTGGGGACAGACGGAACGTTTCCATGTTATTCCTCCCAGTTCGGGAATGCTGAAAGAGAAACAAGCCCGTAATTCGTAAGCGGACTTACTCTCCTCTGGTATGGTCATGCTATGGGACGGGTGGCCCGGCCTTTGTGCGTCGGTTTTCCATTCCCGTTTTGAGACTGTGGGTGCCCCGTCCTTGCGTTTTTTGCAAGGGCGGGTACGATGCTGCCGATACCATAGGCTGTTATGCCCAGCGGTTTGCATCGCACCTACGGCGCGCACCACTTGCACTTTATCACTTGGTCCTGTTACCGGCGATTACCTTTTCTGAACTCAGCCAAGGCCCGCGACCGCTTTCTCGTGCTGCTGGAGCAAACGCGGCAACGATACCGCTTCGTCGTGGTGGGCTATGTCGTCATGCCGGAGCACGTCCATGTCTTGATTACCGAACCAGAGCTGAGGAATCCCTCGACGGTCATGCAGGTGCTGAAACAGCGCACCGCCCGCGCCTTATTGCCGAAGAGAAAGCCGCGCGACCCGCGACAGCGAAATCTGTTCGGGGATGAACCGGCGCAGCGAGCGTTCTGGCAAGCCCGGTTCTACGATTTCAACGTATGGACTGCGAAGAAGCGGGTGGAGAAGCTGAACTACATGCATGGGAATCCCGTGAAACGAGGATTGGTGGAATCGCCGGAACAGTGGCGATGGAGCAGCTACCGTTTCTATTTTCTCGGCGAGGCCGGAGCGGTGCAAGTGAATGTGGGTTGGAACGAGATTTCGTTTCGCGACCGAGTGGCGTGACAGGCGCACCCCCCTGGCTGTCGGCAGTTCGCTACCCGCCCTTCGCAAAGAACGCGAAGAGCGGGGCACCCACAGCAGTGGTGGTGACGAGAAGATCAAAGGCCGGGCCACCCGCCTGGCGAAGGCGGTGGACCGCCGAGGAGTGGCGCGCGTTTCTCGCTGCCGCCGGGTCGGAGGGGGAAATGGCGCTGCTGAGGCGGGCGACACATACAGGCCGGCCGCTGGGCGAACCGGAGTTTGTGGCGGCGTTGGAGGAACAGATGATGCGTCCGCTTGCTCCGCGCAAGGGAGGCCGTCCCGCCAAGGTGCGGGATGATCGTCAGCTCAGTCTCGACTCGGTCGCCTGAACTTTGGAAAAAGTGCAAAACGTTCCGTCTGTCCCCGAGTTTCCGCCCCTGGCTGTCGGCAGTTCGCTACCCGCCCTTCGCAAAGAACGCGAAGAGCGGGGCACCCACAGCAGTGGTGGTGACGAGAAGATCAAAGGCCGGGCCACCCGCCCAATTTGCTAATGCAGGCCATCGAGGCGCGTAAGAAGGACCCCAATCAAGATCAATGCGAAAACGGCGATGCCATACGAAAAAAATAGCAAGTCGAGCATTCCTCGGGCGGCAACCTGCACGGCAACGTCTAGAGGAGATCCGTCCTTTGCCTCTTCAAAGGAGCATTTCGAGTAGAGTTCCCGTAGCTTGGCACGATCCCGTAGCACTCGAAACCATTGATATACCAGTTGAGCGCCAATTGGCGTGCTCAGGATCGCAGGGACATATGCGGGTGCCGTATGCCAATGTCGATAGACGAGATATACATCGATCACGACTGATCCTAAGCCGACGATGCTCGCGACCAGAAAAGACAGTGAACGGAAAGGAGAGCGCTCCGAGAAGCCCTTGCGGCCACCAAGAAAATTGCTAATGTCACTCATGCGGCAACTAATCCTAACATCTCTTGAGCAACCAACGGTGCCCCCTCAGCCCTCTCTACGCTAGAAGATGGCGGTAATGCTCGGGGAAACTGGAAACTGGGGGAAACTGGGGACAGACGGAACGTTTCCATGTTATTCCTCCCAGTTCGGGAATGCTGAAAGAGAAACAAGCCCGTAATTCGTAAGCGGACTTATTCTCCTCTGGTATGGTCATGCTATGGCTCGGTTCCCGAGAGTGGTTGTGGTTGACGTGCCCCACCATGTTACGCAGCGGGGCAATGCGCGGCAAGCGATTCTTGCGACCGATGCCGACCGCACCATCTATCTGGAATTATTGCGCGAGTATTCGCAACTCCACGGCCTTTTGCTGATGGGATATTGCCTGATGACTAATCACGTGCACCTGGTGGCGGTGCCGCGGCGGCCAGAGTCGCTCGCGCACAGTTTGAAGCACGCGCACGGGCGCTACGCCGCTTACTGGAATGTGCGGCAGCGGTCGAGCGGCCACGTCTGGCAGGGGAGGTTCTATTCTTGCCCGCTTGATGAGGGGCATTTGTGGGCGGCGCTGCGCTATGTGGAGTTGAATCCAGTGCGGGCGGGGATGGTGACGACGGCGGACGAGTGGCCGTGGTCAAGTGCCGGGGCCCACTGCGGGCTGGCCGGTTTCAATCCCATACTCGAAATGGAGCGCTGGCGAAGGCGGTGGACCGCCGAGGAGTGGCGCGCGTTTCTCGCTGCCGCCGGGTCGGAGGAGGAAGTGGCGATGCTGAGGCGGGCGACACATACCGGCCGGCCGCTGGGCAAACCGGAGTTTGTGGCGGCGTTGGAGGAACAGACGATGCGTCCGCTTGCTCCGCGCAAGGGAGGCCGTCCCGCCAAGGTGCGGGATGATCGTCAACTCAGTCTCGACTCGGTCGCCTAACTTTGGAAAAAGTGCGAAACGTTCCGTCTGTCCCCGAGTTTCCCTGGTTGCTTGAGCGCTTCCAAGTCTACTCGCCCGAAGGGAGCCGTCACGGTTATCTAATCAGCCGGTCGCTTCGCCGTTCCCGTCTTTCATCGTTTTCCCACAGCACACCGACGACAGACGCTCAACGTCGCTCGGTGGCGTGCATGAGTGCATCGCGCGACAGTGGACGCGTTGCAAAGTAGGGGATAGCAAAGGGAATAGCGAGCAGGATACATACCGCCAAGACGAGGACCGAGTAGATGGCTATATCCACTCTTCGGCTACTCGGAACTTGATCGACGGTCGGCCTTTCGCGAGCCTCGATCAATTTGAAAAGGTACGCTGCCGCAGCAAGCAGTAACGCTATAAACCCGATCACTTCTAGTCTCCCCAGGCCGACGCTTTCCAGGCGTGTGCGGACAGGGTATTCACTCATCAACATCCACAGGTGATACAAGAACCAAAGAGGCACGATTTCTGAAACCACGTACCAAAAAGGTTTCTTCGGTGAAGCCTCGCTGGTGGTGCGCATTCTATGGAGAAAAATGAGCCCCAGTACCAGCAGCACATCCGCCACAAAGTATAGGAGTACGAGAAGCCACCAGATACGAGACAGATCCGCCCCTGGCGCTTCAGTTCCGTAGGCTCGATTTGCGGCGATATAGAGTAGTCTCAGCGGCCCCAAAAGAACCGCATAGACCAATAATTCCCATCCAAAACGGCTTCGACCGACCGTCGTCCCCATAAATTCGCCTCTTCGAGTTACCGTCAAAAACTAACACCACTACAACCAGCATTCTGTAACTGCATTGCGTATTGAATGTTTATCGTGTCCATTCCCCAGTTAGTCTCGCTCAACGTAAAGTCCACCGATGCTGCCCCGATGATCGCCCCAGTCAGACAACCTTTGAGGCCCGCTGCCACACAGCCCCCAAGGGCTCCCGCTGCCGCTAGCCTCACATTCGACCATGCTTGGTTATGCGCTGCCTGTAGGTAGTTGTTGTAGATCCCAGCACACTGCTGCTGCTTCTGCTGAAGCTGTTGTTGAGCGGTATTGTTGCTACAGCTATTCGACGGATTGTTCGAGGACGAACCGCTCGACTGGCCCGCGCCCATGGCATGGATGGAACCAGCGCCGAACATGCCGAAACCCGCTCGCGCGAAGGCCGGGGCACTTCCGGACCCGCCCGTCGACCCGCTATCCGATGAGCAGGGGTCACCGTTCGCTTCCGCGTTCGCTTCCGCGATCGTTGCCGCAACCGCGGCATCCCACGCCATTAGCGCCGCGATCAAGCTGGGAGGCACTCCCGCGTATTCTCGATTGAACGCGCCAACACTGTCGCCGAAGTTCCCACTCATGAATCCTTTCATTCCCCCGCACTCGTCGAAGCTGTACTGTGCGCTGCAAAAGCCCGGGATGCTGCCTCCCCCGCCGCCACCGTCGTCAGTGGCGGCATAGCACCAGTCTGTAGAAGGATCGCAGGAAGAGTCGGTCAATCCTAGCGGATCAACCAAACTCAACGGATTGTTCAGCACATAGGCATAGCGGTTCCAGCTTTGTGGGCTCGTCGGATCAACGGCTGCCGTCCCCGCCGGGTCGGGTGCGACCCACCGCCCCTGGCTGGGGCTTTGCCGGCGCGCCCAAAAGTCGTACAAATCGCTCACCGTACTCTGATCCTGCCCGGTGAACGAGGCGTCCCAGGGTTTGTACGTACCCGAGGTTGCGTATTGCTCCCCGAACGGAGCATAGGCCGTGCTGAAATAGAGCGCCGTCGGCTTCGTTGCCGTCGAGGTCAGACGCGAGCTGCCCAGCCAGTCCGAGTGCCGATAGTACATAAGACCTGAGGCAGTGTAAACCGCGCTGGCCCCGCCCGGCAATGCGATGAAAGCGTTAAGCAAAGTCGTCCCATTAACGGAGGCGAGTTTCGCACCGGTCGGTCCCCAGAGGAACTCCGTGTACGTGCCGCCAGGGTTATTCTCTACCAAACGTCCGAACGCATCGTAGGTGTTCGTCACCAACGACGACCCCGAGGTGACCGTGACCATGCTGCCAAATGCGTCCCAGGTGTAGGAATTCAGATTGTCGGTGAGCAGAAAACATCTGTCCACAGCACCGCGTCGGGCACGGCCGCGCAAGGATTTAGTTTTGACGGGGAAAGCAGGCAATGCCCACTGCGGGAAATCGCACGCGGACTGGGGGGGGCGCAGCTTACTGGTTCAGCTGGCTTCCGACTTGCGAAAACACGTTGTTGGCGTTGCTGCCGATCAATCGGACCGTGCC
This sequence comes from uncultured Acidobacteriaceae bacterium, assembly GCA_963818945.1. Taxonomy (GTDB): domain Bacteria; phylum Acidobacteriota; class Terriglobia; order Terriglobales; family Acidobacteriaceae; genus Acidiflorens. Next base: position 66,704 of record CAWFUA010000001.1, read on the forward strand.
AACTACGATCACCAGGATGACCGCCAACATCACAGCGTATTCCGCGACGTCCTGGCCTTGCTCTTCACTCCACAACCTTTGAAATGCTCGAATCACGTTCATGGCCCCCTCGACGAACGAGCATAAAAGACACAGCTCAAAAACGATTCGCCGTCGTGTACTTTTAAACTACCCGTAGCCATGGAAGGGCTCAATAGCCCACGGGTGACCCGCAATAGCACTTTTGTGCTAGTTCAGAAGGGCAGTCACTGTAAGTAACTGATTAGATGATAGTTTTCAGCGGCAATCCCTGATTCACCGCAAATAATGCCAGCTCCAAACGGGTGGAAACGCCCAGTTTGTCGAAAATGTTGCTCAAGTGGTGCTTTACGGTATCCTCGCTGATTTTGAAATACTCGGCGATTTCGCGATTCGCGTAACCGGCCACTACGGCCGACACAATCTCCAGTTCGCGCGGAGTGAGCCCGAATTTCTTCTGCTTGGTTTCCTCATTCGTACTCTGCATCAGGTTCCGCAGATATTGGACGAGATTGGATACGCTGTCGCGGCCCACCCAGTACTCGCCGCCCATGACCGCGTGAATGCTCTTGATCAGAAGCTGGGTCGCAGAGTCTTTCAGCACGACGCCGCGCGCGCCCAACTGCAAGGCTTCGACAATCTGCTTTTTTTCGACCGCAGCCGTCAGCAGGATGATTCGCACCGTCCCCACCGCGCCGCCTTTGTTACTCAGATCCCGGAGCGCGTCCAGCCCGGTGTGGTGCGGCATCGCCAGATCGAGCAACAGAATGTCAGGTTTGAGTTCGGTAGCGAGCTTTACGGCCTCAAAGCCATCGCAAGCCTCGCCGACCACCTTCATGTCACCGCCCGATTCGAGCAGGCGACGCAACCCATCGCGAAAGATTGGATGATCGTCAGTGATCACTATGCGAATCGGGCCTATGCGTTTATCCATGAGTCAGTCCAAGTTATAGAGTGTTTGCTTTTCCTGTCGGTGGAATTCTAACCTGCAACCGCGCTCCGTGTCCGGGATTTGATTCTATCGTGAGTTGGCCGGCAAGCAAGCGGACGCGCTCGCGGATCACGGCCGGCCCTTTGCCAGTCGCATCCAATTCAGCCTCCGACATTGTGCCTGAAAAAGGGAATCCGCGCCCGTCGTCCTCGACCGTCAGCTGAAGATTGCCGGCCCGCTGGGCCAGCCTGACCATGACATTGCGCGCGCCACTGTGCTTGCGGACGTTGACCAGGCTCTCCTGCACAATGCGAGCCAGTTCGCGGCACACCTTCTGCGGCAACTCGATCCGTTCGATTTCACTCACAAACACCGCGGAAACACCGGTCTCGCGTTTGAATCGTTCCACCGTATCCGAGATGAAGCCGAGGAGCCGGTCGGCATTCACCTCGAACGATTTCATGGCCTGCATCAGTTCGCGCAGCTTGAGCACTTCCTCGCGCAGCAATTTCTGAATGCGCCCCAGTTCCTCGTTCACGACCGGCGCCTGGGTTCCCGATTGCCTCCGCAGCACGTCGAGCTGCATTTCTACGGCGATCAGCGACTGGATCGCGCCATCATGGAGTTCGCGCGCGAACCGCGCCCGCTCTACCGCGCCTGCCCGCTCTCGCAGCCGCCGCATCAGGTAGACGTTATAAATCGCCGGACCAACCTGTTGCGCGAACTCTTTGAGAAAACGCAGTTCCTCTTCCGGATCGCCCATCATTTGCGGATCGAATACGAATACGCGGCCTACCCACTCTTTTCCGAACAGGAAAGCCACCGAGGCAATCGCGTTAAAATCTTCCACTCGGGCCAGGGCGTCCAGAAATTTCGCGTCTACATCGCGAAGCCTGCGGCCACTGGTATCCAGGAACACGGTGTCAAAACCCTTGGAGGATCGAGTCGCGTAAACTGCTTCCGCTTGGGAGTCGAAAATGTACCCACTCTCGCTTTCCGGAGCCGCTTCGTGCCAGCGCAAAGCCTCCGGGCCACCGGCGCCGTGATTGATGTCAGCCAGAAATACACGATAACTATGCGCTTCCTGCGAGGCGCTCAGCACGCGCCGAGCCCCGTAAATGTTCATCACCTCGCCAAGAATCTGCTGCATAGTTCCAGTCAGTCCCGCCTCCACACGCGTTGAACTGAGCACACGTGTAATCACCGCCCGTTCGGCGCGGACCTTCTTCTGGTTCTCCGCCATGTAGCCAAGAAGAAATCCCAGCACCAGCAGGTAGACCGAGGTCATCACCAGCTGTTGCGGTTCCAGTTCCCGGACACTGACGCCAAAACCTGCGAGGGAAGCAGCCGACTGCCCGTAACCTGCCAATGGCGTAAATGCCGCGCGAACCACGTAGGCCTCCGCCCACAGCAGGGCCACGGCTGCCGCGGCCGTACTCACTGTCTCCCACAACCCCCATCGGTAAGCGGCCGCCGCCATCACAAAAACGAAGAATAGGAAAAACGGCCCGCCTTGCGCCGGTGCAAACATCGAAATCAATACCGGCCACAGAATATCGCCCGTGTGCACCACCAGGCGGAACGCCTGCGTAGAGCGCGGCCGCACCCGCACCAGCAACATCACTACGACGGCATTGACGAGGTACACAATCAGCAGCCAATACAGCAAGCGGGGATAAACAAATTCGCGTGCCGGCTCCATCCATAGAGTAATGAGGGCAACAATGGTCAACGCCACGCGCGCCGTGGCCAGCCAGCGCTCAGTCCGCCGGATTTCGTCCGCGCTCAGCGGCGCCCGGAAGCGCCACAGATCTCGATTTTGTGGGATGATCCAGGGCACGAGTTTCCCGTTTTCGTGACTGTCAATTCTAGTCTATCTTCGCCAGAACTCTACATTTACGTGCTGGCGGTAACTACCGCCGGGCTGCGTGCCTGCGACCGCGATTTTTCTGTCCCGTCATCGCCGGGAGAGATTTCAGCGAGGCTAATGTTACTTCAGTCACCCCCTTGGTTTCGCGTCCCGCACTAGAATAAATCGAGGAAGACAGGTTTGGCGGCAGGCAACAAATTCTGGAAACCGTTGCTCATCTGCTTGGCGCTAAGCCAGGTGGCGGCCTCTCTGTTCATCCCCAGAGGCGATACCCTCACCATCATCAGCGACCTCATACAGGGCGCGCTGCTTCTGATTGCCACTGCAGTTTTTCTGCCGAAAACCACGCGCGCCAACTCCAAGACTTTTCGCACCCGTCTCTTTTGGATCCTGATGTGCATCGGTATGGGCCTTTGGCTCGTTTATCAGGGGATGTGGAATTACTTTGAGGTCATCAAGCGACAGGATGTTCCGGACCCGTTCCTTGGCGACATCGTCTTGTTCCTTCATCTCGTGCCGATGATCGCCGCCCTGGGCGTGCTTCCCCACCTGCGAGAGGACGAGCGCGATGAACGAATCCGCATCCTCGATTTCTCGCTCCTGCTGACGTGGTGGGTCTTTATCTATGTGTATCTCGTCATCCCATGGCAGACTGTTCAAATCGATGAGCCTACCTACAGCTCCAATCTGAATCTCGCGTATTTGACGGAAAAGCTCGTGCTCCTGCTGGGATTGGCGGTGCTCGCATATTCGGCGGAAGGCGGCTGGCGGCAACTTTACGGGCAGTTGCTCGGCGCGAGCGCGCTCTATGCATCGAGTTCGTATGTCGCCAATTGGGCGATCGGGCACCAAACGTACTATAGCGGCAGTATCTACGACATTCCTCTGACTGTTTCCATAGCTTGGATCGCGGCCGTTCCCTTTCTCGCCGATCGCCACCATCTGTCTGAGTCCAAGCCCGCGACGCCGCTCCTTGGTACCTGGATTACGCACCTCAGCATGGTCGGTCTGCTCAGCCTGCCATGGGTAGCTCTGTTTTCGGAGCTCGACACCAGCCAACCCCATGCCGTCAAGGCATTCCGAGTCACCGTCAGTCTGGTCGCCATGATTGTTATGGGCGTCATGGTTTTCTGGCGGCAGCACTTGCTTGGCGCCGAGCTTTCCTTTTTTCTCGACAAGTCCCGCCGGTCTTTCGACGAGTTGAAGAACCTGCAAGAAAGCTTGATTCAATCGCAGAAGCTGGCCTCGCTCGGACAGTTGGTAGGCGGCGCAGCCCATGAGATCAACAATCCCCTTACGGCCATGATGGGATATTCCGATCTGCTTAGCTCATCCGGGCTGCCACCCGAGGAAGAGCAACTCGGGCTCATGATCGGCGATCAAGTCCGGCGAACCAAGACCCTGGTGGACAGCCTGCTCACCTTCGTCCGCCGGGCTCCCGCCAAACTCACGCCGGTTGATGTCAACTCCGTGCTCCGGACAGCGTTGCGGCTGCTTCCCTCACGGCTGCAAGCGCAAGGCATTATCTTACGTCCTGAGCTCACTCCTCTACTCCCGCCCGTGCTCGCCGACTCCAATCAGCTTCTGCACGTCTGCCTGCATCTGGCTGGTCAGATCGCGTCGCAGCTTGATTCCGGCGCAAATTGCTCGCTATGCATCCGCTCGCGCCACGAGGGCGGTTCATTGCTGGTGGATTTCTTCGCGGAGGCTCCCTTTCTCGGGCAGCCGACTTTCGATTTGTTGCTGACTTCCGGGGGGGCTCACAGACCTGAAACGCTTTCGTTAAGTGCCTGCTGCCGAATCGTCGAAGAACATGGCGGGCGCCTTCTGCGGCCGTCGAACCTGACGATTCCGGCATTCCGTATGGAGTTGTCGGTCGCAGCTCAGCCCAACCGCGCCGCCGCTCACGGTGGCTCATAAGAATTCAAGGTTTCAAAGTTTAAGGTTCAGAATATCGCGGTAGCGAAACGCTTCCCCGAAACGGTATGGCAAAGGCAGACGTGGTGGATTGTTGAGCCTTGAAACCCTAAGACTCTGAAGCCTCTGAAACCTTGAACCCTTGCTTCTTCAGCTGTCCGCACGCGGCAAAAATGTCTCGCCCGCGCGGCCGCCGCACGAAGGTCGCGATTCCCGCGTCCACCAGGATTCTCTGGAACGCCAATACCCGCCCCTGTTGCGGCGTCCGGTACGGCAACTCCGGCCCGGGATTCAGGGCGATGAGATTTACTTTCGCCCGCATGCCACGCACCAGTTCCACGACCTCCCGCGCCTGCCCCGGAGCGTCATTCACTCCATCCAACAGCACGTACTCAAACGTCAGCCGCTCCCGCGCCCGCAGCGGGAACTCGCGGGCCGCTTTTATCAACGCCTCCAGGTTCCATTTCCGGTTGAGCGGCATCACCTCGCTGCGCAAAGCGTCGTTCGATCCATTAAGCGAGATCGCCAGCTTCGGCCGCACCGGCTCTTGCCCAAAGTCATAAATCCGGGGCACGATTCCCGCCGTCGAAACCGTCATCCGCGACTCTGGAATCCCGACGCCTGCTACCAGCAGCCGCACGGCTTTCATGAAATTTTCATAGTTCAAAAAAGGTTCGCCCATCCCCATGAAGACGATGTTGACGCGCTGAAGAGGAGGTTCCACCCCCTGATCGCGCAGGACGGCCGCAATCTGCCCAACGATTTCGCCTGCCTCGAGATTTCGCTTCACCCCCAGCAGCGCCGTGAAGCAAAATTTGCAATTCACCGCACATCCGACCTGGCTCGAAACGCAGATGGTTGCACGGCTGAAGCCGGGAGCCTTCGATGCGGCCATGTTAGCGTTCGCCCCGCCATCCGATCCGCTTTCCTCCTCGCCCGCTTCGCTGCCGTCTCCCGTTTCTCCGCCGTCTCCCTCCGGCATCCAGACGGTCTCCACGACTTCCCTATCAGCGAACTCGATCAGGTAGCGGACCGTGCCATCGCTCGACATAAACCTGCGCGCAATTGCGGGCATGCCAATCCGCCAGCCTTGCGCCGCCAGTTGCGCCCGGTAGGGTGAGGGCAGAGTCGAAACCTGTTCCAGTTGCTCTAACCTTTGGCTGTACACCGCATCAAACAACTGCTGCCCTCGGTAGTCAGGCTGACCCGATTCGCGGGCAAGATTGGTCAGCTCTTCAAGACTCATGCCAAGCAGCGAACTGGATGCGTAGACCGACATATCAAGACGTGCTTTGAGTGTAATGCCGATTGAAGCCATACCGCACAAACTGGCTGTAACTTAAACAAACGAAAAGCCAAGCGCAAGCGCCTCTCTTGTGCATCAGTTTGTGGGACAATAGCAAGAAGCGACCCACCTTGCACGCGGGCAACACGAAAAAGAAACACGAAACGAGCCACATGGTAAAAGAGACCCGCAACATTCATCGTCACGTTCTGCCGAATGGCCTGACCGTCATCACCGAGCAGATGTCTCATATCCGCTCGGTCTCGATTGGCATCTGGCTGAAAACCGGTTCGCGCGACGAGGGTGCCGAATGGAACGGCATTTCCCATTTCATCGAGCACATGGTGTTCAAGGGCTCCGAGACCCGGTCGGCCGAGGCCATCGCCCGCCAGGTCGACTCCATCGGCGGCAACATGGATGCCTTCACCGGCAAGGAGTGCATCTGCTTCAACATCAAGGTTCTCGATGAGCACCTTCCGATTGCCATGGATGTGCTGAGCGACCTCGTCCTGCACCCGGTTTTCAATGTGGATGACATTGCCCGTGAACGCGGTGTCATTCTCGAAGAAATCAAGATGGATCAGGACAATCCCGACTACCTGGTGCACGAAATCTTCACGCAAAGTTTCTGGAAGGATCACGCGCTCGGCCTTCCCATTCTCGGCACACGGGAGACGGTAAAGAAATTCGAGCGGCCCGTGGTCTCGCGTTTCTACGGCCATCATTTTGCCCCAGGAAATCTGATCATCTCCGCCGCCGGCAATCTCAACCATGAAGACTTCGTGGAACTGACGGCCAAGCACTTCGACCGCGTGAAGCCTGGGAAGAACGGTTTGTCGTCCCCTCCGCCGAAGACGTCCTACCGCATTAATCTGCGCAACAAGAAGTCGCTCGAACAAGTGCAGATCTGCATCGGCGTTCCGTCGCATCCCGTTACACACGAACGCCGCTATGCGTCCTACATTCTGAACACGCTGCTCGGCGGCGGCATGAGTTCGCGCCTCTTCCAGAACATCCGTGAGCGGCAAGGTCTTGCCTATTCCATTTACAGCGACCTTAACCCCTACCGCGATACCGGCTCCATGTGTGTGTATGCCGGAACCTCGCGCGAATCGGCCATCAAGGTGGTGGAGAACGTCATCGCTGAGTTTCGCGGTCTCAAAACTATTCCTGTGCCGGAAGAAGAGCTGCGGCGCTCGAAGGACCAACTCAAGGGCAGCCTGATGCTGTCGCTGGAATCCTCGATGGCGCGCATGTCGAACCTGGCCCGCCAGGAAATGTATTACGACCGCTTCTACGGCCTCGACGAGCTGATCGAGCGCATCGAAGGCGTCACCGCCGCCGACGTCCAGCAAACCGCCCAGGAATTCTTCCGCAGTGAGCAGATCGCTGTCACCATTCTCGGCAATCTGACCGGCTTGAAACTGACCCGCGACCAACTCGTCTGCTGACAACGACATCGGGTAAAGAGCAGAATGGGTATTTCTCTCGTAACAGACTTACATCTTCTCTTGCCACCTCTAGTAGAATCCAAGGCAGCGGCGCTGTCTGATGCGTTTAATGATTGATGTTTTCTCCGAGATTGTCCGTACGCTATGGGCGCACAAGCTGCGTTCTTTTCTCACCATGTTCGGCATCGCCTGGGGCGTGGGCTCTCTGCTGCTGCTCGTTGGCTTGGGAGAGGGCTTCAGAACCGGTAACCAGCGCGGCCTCTCCGAGTACGGCGAGAACATCATGATGATTTTCCCCGGACGCGCCCCGGCGGTGCAAGGCAGCATGAACTCGGCTCGCCAGTACCGGCTTACCTACCGGGACTATCTCGATATCCGCGACCAGTCTCCGCATATTCGCGCCCTCACTCCGGTTCTTGCAACCACGGATGTCCACGCCGTCAGCGAATTCGCGAGCGCCAGCGGCCAACTTACAGGCGCCGAGCCGCAGTACAGCGGGATTCGGTTCATCCCGCTCAAACTTGGCCGATGGCTCAATAACCTGGATGAGGAGCAGAAGCGCGACGTGGTTGTCCTCGGCGACGAAATGTCGCGCCACCTGTTTCCTGGCCACCCCGCCGTGGGTTCGTTCATTCTCCTTAACGGGCATCGCTTCGAAGTGATCGGCACGTTGCGCCGCGTGGGCCGGGGCGACGACAACTCGACCAATATGCGCTGCTACATTCCATTCCAGGTAATGCGCAGCTACTTCCCCCTGCCAGGCGACGAGGCATATGACGCGGTTTCCTCGATCAACTACCAACCACGCACCGCCGACGAGCACATTCTGGCTCGCGATGAAGCGCGCCGCGTCATCGCCCGTAACCACGGATTCGACCCCAGGGATGAAGACGCCTTCGAAGGCTGGGATACGGTTGAGCAGGCCAGGGAAATGGGCACCATCTTCGATGCGATGAATGAGTTTTTAGGAACCGTAGGGTTGGTAACGCTGGCGCTCGGCGCCATCGGAGTGATTAACATCATGTTGATAGCGGTCACCGAGCGCACACGCGAAATCGGTCTGCGCAAAGCTCTCGGCGCCACCAACCGGAGCATTATGCTTCACTTCTTCACGGAAGGTGTGCTGCTGACGCTGGTCAGTGGACTGATCGGCATGGCGCTAGCCAGCGGCCTGATGGCGTTGTTTGCCAACTATCACAATGAGGGCGGCTTTGATCCCCCTCGCCTGGTGCCTAAGACCGCGGCCCTTGCCATTGTCAGCCTGACGCTCGCGGGCATGTCGGCCGGCCTCTATCCCGCCCGCAAGGCCGCAAAAATGGAGCCCGTCGAAGCATTGCGGCAGGAGTGAGAGAGGATTTTGTAATTTGGTAGTTGAGTAATTTTGTAGTCTACGAGCGGGCTAGTTCAGGTCTTCAAATTACAAAATTACCGATTGCAAAATTGCCAGATTAAGACAATGATGCGCGACATTTTTCGCGAGGCCTACAATGCGATGCGTCACAACGGGCGCCGCACCGCCCTCACCATGCTGGGCATGGCCTGGGGCATCGCGACGGTCGTCATGCTGCTTGCCTATGGCGACGGCTTCGGCCGTGCTTGCGCCAATATCTTCGCCAATTTCGGAACCAAGCTCTTCATCGTCATTCCCGGCCGCTCCACCATGCAGGCCGGAGGTCAAAAGGCCGGCGTCCCGGTTCGACTCACACTGGACGACGTTGACCTGCTCACGGCCAACATTCCCCAAATCACTCACATCACGCCGAGCTGCGATAAGCAGGCGACCATGCAGTACGACACCCGCTCCTACACCATGAGCGTCAATGGAGAATATTCGAACACCTTCGACGTCCGCGCCCTGAAACTTGATCAAGGCCGCTTCTACAACGCGGAAGATCAGGTTCAACACGCGCGCGTTGCCGTGATCGGTTCCGAAACCAAAGAGAAGCTTTTCTCCGGCCGCAATCCCCTGGGCGAGCACATGCGCATCGATGGCATCAGCTTCGAAGTCATCGGCCTGCTGCAAGCGAAGATGCAGGCCGGCGAAGACAACATAAACCGGGTCGTCTACATTCCGTTCACCACCATGAGCGATCTGAAAGACACGCACTACCTCGATACCATCTGGTTCAACTATGAGACCACCGACTATGGCCGGATCGAACAGTCGACGCGTTACATTCTGGCCACCCAGCACAAATTCAATCCGGCAGATCGGCGAGCCGTTACGATCATCAACCTGATGGACCAGGTACACCAACTCGAACTCGTCACGATCGGGCTGAAGATTCTGCTCGGTTTCATCGGCACCCTCACCCTCGGAATCGGCGGAGTCGGCCTGATGAACATCATGCTAGTCTCCGTAACGCAGCGCACGCGGGAAATCGGCGTCGAGAAAGCTTTGGGGGCTCGACGCAAACATATCTTTTTGCAGTTTCTGGCCGAAGCCCTGACCATCACGTTCATGGGCGGCGTCTTTGGAATCATCCTCGCCTACGCAGTTGCGATTTCTGTAGGCCGCCTCACGCTCTACAGCGCCATGGCTAAGCACGCCGAGGCCGGCGACATCCGGCTTATGATCAACCCTGTCATGCTGATGATTGCAATTGTCATCCTGGCTGCGGTTGGACTGGTCAGCGGGATGGTGCCTGCTATCCGCGCTTCCCGGCTTGATCCCATTGAAGCTCTGCGCTACGAATAGCGGTGCATAAACCGCTGTCGGACAAACAGTTACCGCGCGGCGCCCCCCGTTTGGAAGTACGCAACCGGATCTCAGTGCCAGACATCCAACATAGGTCTGTGTCCATCCCTAAGGCAAACGGTAAACAACTTCAATTCGAGGAAGGTGAACCAATGAAGAAGCTGATTGGAGCATTTGCGATCTGTTTTGTGTTTTCTCTGTCGGCCTTGGCGCAGCACCAGGCACATGGAGGCGCTCGCCCCGAGGTTGGGGGCGGTCATCAGAACATTCCATCTCACGGTCCCGGCCGCGTGAAAGCCCCGGCGCCTGCCCAGGAACATCGAAGCTACAGTGAGCGCGAGGGTCATCCCAACGCGCCCCACGTCGATCGCGGTAAAACATGGGTTGGCCACGATACCGGCCGCGACGATCCGCATTACCATCTGGATCATCCTTGGGAGCATGGGCGCTTCACGGGCGGCTTTGGCCGCCACCACGTTTGGCGTCTGGCCGGTGGCGGTCCAAACCGGTTCTGGTTCGGCGGATTCTATTTCTCGGTGGCTCCCTACGACATCGGCTTCTGTGACGGATGGCTTTGGGACGCCGATGACATCGTCATTTACGACGATCCCGATCACCCGGGCTGGTATCTGGCCTACAATGTCCGGCTCGGAGTCTACGTCCACGTGATGTATCTGGGAGCGTAGTTGCGGGGCATGGGCGCGCAGACATGATTACGGGAGGTTCCGGGGAACACCTCGTACGCTGATGCTAACCGCTGCTGAAAAAACCAAACCCCATCCGTTCGCATCGTCGCTGACGGATGGGGTTTCTGCTGCCAGGGGCACCGCTTAAGCGGCGCGCCTATTACTGTTGATCTGGCTTCTGCTCGTCCGGTTTTTGATCGGCAGGCTTCTTGTCTTCCGGTTGCGGCTTCTCTTTCTCCTTGATCGAAATCAGCTCGACCTCAAAGATCAGCGTCGAATTCGGCCCGATATCGGCTCCCGCGCCCTGGTCCCCATAGGCAAGGCTCGGAGGAACAAACAGCTGCCATTTCGATCCCACTGGCATCAGCTGCAGCGCTTCCGTCCATCCCTTGATGACTCCCTTCACCGGAAAGGTCGCCGCTTCGCCGCGCTTATAGGAACTGTCGAACTCTTTGCCGTCAACCAGCGTGCCGCGATAATTGCATACCACCGAGTCGTCCGCCGTCGGCTTGGGCCCATTGCCCTCGGTCATGATCTTGTACTGCAAGCCGCTGGGCAAGGTCACGACTCCTTCTTTGTCTTTATTCGCAGCCAGAAAAGTTTCGCCGGCGGATTTATTCTTTTCCGCCGCCTGCTTCATCTTCTCCTGCTGCTCTTTCTGCATCTCGACCTGGACTTCCTTGAGCACAGCCTGCGCTTCTTCCGGAGTCATGAGCGTTTTGCCGTCCGCCAACGAATCTTTCAGGCCATTCGCCACCAGGCTCGGGTCGAATTCGACGGACTGCTTTTTCAGGTTTTGTCCGAGGCCGTTGCCGATGTTCATTCCCAGCGCGTAGCTGAACTTCTCTTTTCGCGTCTTGAATGGACTCGTCTCGGCACTTTTTGCCGGTGCTTTGGACGGTTCTTTCGCTCCCGTTGAGGGAGCTGGTGGAGTCTTCGCCGCCGGAGTCTGTTGGGCATTGCCATTGGCCACCAACATCGTCCCGGCGGCCAATAGGACCGCTGCGAAGAAAGGTTTACGCATATTGTCTATTGTCCCATTGAGGGGCGTTTTGCGCCAAGGCGGTGAGCATGCGAACCACAGATCAGGTGATCACTGTAGGCCGAAATTTTGAATTTGACGCGATTCGTCGAACCCGTGCCGGCAAGAAAGCATCCAAATGGCCAAATGAATCGCAACGTTCCCATCGGAATGAATCGGCCCGCAAAGATCGGGTCGCTTGCGGGATGGCTGGCAGCCCTAGTGTCGCTCGCCATAATTTTCATAGGGGTCCGCGAGTTTCTATATCCCGACATCGGCGCGCTAGGATTTGGCGTGCCCTTAGTCGACCCGCATGACGGCGATTTGCTTGCCATCAAGGCAGTTCGGGATGTCGTCTCCGGGATCCTAGCGCTCACGTTTCTCGGCCTGCGCGACCGTAAGTTCCTTGCTTATGTTTTTGGGGTTTTGGCTCTGATCCCCGTTCTCGATGGTCTGGTTGTTCTCCGACATGCGGGCTGGAGCTTTAGGCCGATGCTACTGATTCACTGGGGAACGGCGGCCATCATGCTGCTGATCGTCGCGCTGCTCAGAAGAGGAAGGTAAAGGTGGAGGCTGCGCCACCTCCGCTTGTCAGTTCATGGGAACAAGGAGAAGTAATGAAAGCGCAATGGACGCATTTAGCTCTACACGTGAACAGTTTGGAAGCCAGCATCGCGTTCTACACGAGGTACGCAAGTCTGCGTGTCATTGACCGGCACTCGGATGCCTCGAGCACGGGCATGAATGTCGCATGGCTGAGTGACCGGTCTCCGGAGGATGAGCTGAGTTTTGTGATGGTGTTGCAGGAAGGCACGCCGCACAGCCTTCCCAATGCCAAACCGCAGCAGCCGCTAGGTCCTATTAGCCATCTGGGTTTTGCTCTCGCCTCCGGCGAAGAGGTAGACGCAGTAGCCAGCCAAGCCAGGGAAAATGCTTTGCTGAAATTCGGCCCCACATTTCTAAATCCCTACGCGGGCTATTTGTGCATCATCAGCGATCCCGACGGTCATATGGTGGAGTTTTCTCACGGCCAAGCTTTGGGGACGCCGGTTCTCTCGGAATCGGTAACCGCAGCGCGAAGCCCAAGTAGTTAGGAGGGCCTATGGCAATTCATCTGCTTGCAGTGCTGGTATTGGGTCTAATGTGTGGTAGTGAGCTGAACGTAGGTGCTTTCGCCCATCCCGCGTTGAATAGGCAGACGCTCGAAGTACATGTAGCGATGCGTGCAGCTCTTGCGAAGATGCTTGGTCGCGTCATGCCATTCTGGATGACCGGTTCCACCCTCCTAAATCTTTCTTTACTCTTGCCATTCGAAGGTCTGAATCGATCGGCGTGGAGTTTAGCCGCTATTGCCTCCGCAATTCAGGTGCTCGGAGTCCCGTTTTCCCTTATTTTTCCCGTGCCTATTAACAACCGCATTATCCGATGGACCCTAGCCACCTTGCCTCAAGATTGGCAAGCGCAGGAGCGCCGTTGGGATGCATTTCACTGGTTCAGAACCATGGGACTAACCGCGTCATTCGTACTGCTCTGCCTAAGCCTCGCTGTTCGTTGAATTATGGGTGGAAATCGTCTGCCGGAACGCTGCGTTGCAGGCCTGGTGCGCCGCACACAAAGAAAAGGCCACCCCGGGTGAAGGCGGCGGCCTCGTGGCTTGCTTTCTGGAGGATTCTCTCTATCGACGATCTTTGCCCGCTTCCATTTCAATCGCCCGCGGGAACAGCACATTGTTCTCCAGATGAATGTGCTGATGCAGGTCCTTCTCGAAGTTCGCGAGCGCCGTGTACAGCGCCCGGAAGCTAGTGCAGGCATCGGCGGGCGGCGTGAAATTCTGGCTCGCTTCGCGCAGAATCTTTAGGGCAATGCCCGCGTTGTCGTGCTCATGCTCCATCATGCGCACCGGATTTGCGACCGTTCCGAACGGCGGCGGCAGGATCGGATCATGCGCGACCACCGACTCCTCCATGCGCTCGATATACGGGAACAGGATGTTTTCTTCCTTCATCAGGTGCGCCATCAATTCCTCACCCAGCCCGTGATACACCGTACGAATCTTCGCCAGTTCGGGATGGTTCGCACCATGTTTGGAATGTACCTTTTCGATCAGGCTCTCGATTTCGGGAATTTGCGTGCGCACAAATACGTGGTGGGTCCGAACAATGTGCGAAATCAACTCCGCCAGCGATCCCGCTTGCAGCTCGCGATCGCTAGGCCGGGCCGGTTCTGCAATGGCCGCCTCAAGCGACTTCAGCACTTGATCCAAGTTCGCATTGGCAGCGGCGCAGGCTTCGTCTAGCGGACGGTTGCCGCCGCAGCAGTAATCGATCCCCAGCTTTTCGAACACCGGAATGGTTTGAGGCGTTTCAATCGCGTAATCGCGCACGGTCTTGGTCGCGGTCAATGTCATCAGCTTCTCCTCGCAGCTCACAGGCTGCCTCTTACAAACCACTTTAGGGGAGATCAAATTAGCTGACGATGACTTTTGTCACGGGGGATGGCTGCGAGCGTCGAGCCTCGGGCTTCGAGCAAACCGGCCCTTGCTCGCTCGCAGCTCGTAGCTCGTAGCTCGCGGCTACTCCCCGTCCAGTTCCGCCTCCAGCGCCTTCAAATCGGCGACCACCACCCGCCGCCCGTCCATCTGGATAAGTTTTTCCGCCTGAAAACGGCTGAGATTGCGCGAGACCAACTCCCGCACCGTACCAATCTGCGCGGCCAGTTCCTGGTTGCTTGCCGGAAGAGTAATGGCCACTCCGCCGTCGACGCGCGTGCCCTCCCGCCGCGCTAGCCTGACCAGAAATGCCGCCAGACGATGCCGAACGGTCGTGAACGAGAGTTCTTCGATAATGCCGATCAGCTTTCGCAACCGGGATCCGATTACCCGCAGCACCTTCAACGCCACCTCTGGATGAGCCAGACACAAAGCATGAAAGTCCTGCTTGGCGATGAACAGCAAAGTGGAATTCTCGACCGCCGAAACCGACGCCGGATAGTTCCCCCCGTCAAACACCGGCAATTCCGCCACCGATCCGGCGGGCCCCTCGATGCTCAACACCTGTTCGCGCCCGCCCGGCGAAGTTTTGAAAATGCGCACGTGCCCGGATTCGACCACATACATGCCGGTGCAGCGGTCGCCCTCGGAAAACACAATCTCCCCGCCAGAAAACTTACGCGCCACTGCCCGCTGTGCTAGAAAAGCCAGTTCAGCTTCGGAGAGGCCCGCAAAGAGGCCGACTTGAGATAGCGTTTTTGCCGCGCTTGACTTGAGATCGGGCATTGGGTCATTCTACCGAACGCCAGCCTGACACCGGCACAAACTGACTTTATCTAGAGGCCGCCGATGAAAAACACTTATCTGTTTGCCCTTGTTCTTTTCCTGGCTGCAAGCGCTCTGGCGCCCGCAAGCGCAGCCAAGACCGTGGTTCACATCAAGGACGCCGAGGGTAAGAGCGTGGGCACGCTTGCCCTGTGGGAAGAAAAATCCGGCGGCGTCGGTATGCAACTCAATCTCAGGAATCTGCCGCCCGGCGAGCATGCCATTCACTTTCATCAGAACGCCAAGTGCGATGCCCCCGACTTCAAGTCGGCGGGGCCGCATTTCAATCCGGACAATAAGAAGCACGGGCTGGAAAATCCGGAAGGCCATCACGCCGGCGACAACGCCAATTTCACCGTCGGGGCGAACGGCAAGGTCAAATTCCACGTGGTGAACAAGGACGCGACTCTGGGCAGCGACAGCCACTCCCTGTTCAGCAACGGAGGAACGGCGATCATCATCCACGCAAAGGCGGATGACCAGAAGACCGATCCCGCGGGCAATGCCGGCGATCGCATCGCCTGCGGCGTGATCACGAGATAGGCAACCGCCGCTGAGCGAGAGTGCCGAGCCAGCCGTTCTCACGCATTTCTTACAGTCGGCGCCTTCACTTCCCTTCCGGCACATAAATCGCCGGAATGTTCAGCTTGTTCACCATATCGTTCAGCGCCGGCAGATCCTTCGTCATCAACTCATGAGCCTGGGCCAGCAGAGGCCGCGCCTGCTTGTCGAGTTCGTCAAAAGCGTCATATTGCTGCGTAGTGGGCGCGACATCGGCCGCATCGACGCTAAAGAGCAGCCCATGCAACCGTTCGTCGATCAGCACGGGATAGTTCAAAGTCGACTCCGAGCTCTTCGCGTTCACTTGCAACAGCTGCGCCTCGACGTCGGAGCTTTTCTTGTCGAAGTCTTTCGCCACCGCAATAAGTTGGGCGTAGTGAGGATCGTCGCCAAACCGGTGGTTCAACGTGCGCGTCTGCGCGCGGACTTCCCGCATCTTCGCCACAGTATCGTGAATCTCCGAAACCTCGGCAACGATCTTGCGCTCCAACTCAATCTGCTTTTGCACATCCTCGTTTGATTCTTTCACGCGCGCATCCATTTTCAGTTCTAAAGGCGCGGTATAAGACTTGCCGTCCGCCGTAAGCCGCATCTGGTAAGCGCCTGGAGCCACGAACGCTCCGCGATTGCGGAACTCCGCCCCCGGCTCGCCCGGCAGTGGCGTTGCACCCTGCGTCCGCAGATCCCATGCAAACCGGTTCAGGCCAGCATTCGCGGGGATCTTTTCTTCTGGAGGGGTCTGGTCCGGCCACTCCGGCGGCGTGTCCGCCTCCTTCTTTTCTTCGTTTGAGAAGTGGCGCACCACTTTGCTCTGCGCGTCAAGAATGTCGAGGCTCACCACACCTTTTGGAGCCGTGGGGAAGTAGTAATACACAATCGCGCCATTCGGAGGGTTCTGTCCGACCGGTTGCCGCCGTTCGTAGGAATCGGGCCAGCGTAGTCGATAAGTAGTTCGCGGCTTATAAAGCACCGCTTCGACGGATGGTTGGGCCGTCGCCGCGCGCAGCGGCGTGAGGTCGTCGAGAATCCAGAACGACCGGCCGTGCGTCGCCGCTACCAGGTCATCGTTCTTGACGATCAGGTCATGAATCGGCGAGTTCGGGAGATTCAGTTGCAGCGATTGCCAATTCGCCCCGCCATCGAAAGATACGTATACGCCGGTTTCCGTGCCCGCATACAACAGGTTCTTGCGCGCCGGATCCTCGCGCACAGCGTGCGTGTATGCGCCATCGGGAATGCCGCTGGTGATTTTCGCCCACGTCTTGCCGAAATCCGTCGTCTTGTAAATGTACGGACGGAAATCGTCGAGTTTGTGCGTATCCACCGCGGCGTAGGCCGTGCCCGCATCGTGCGGCGACGCCTCAATTATGCTGACCAGGCTCCACTCCGGGATTCCTTTCGGCGTGACCTTCGTCCAGGTCTTGCCGCCGTCTTGCGAAATATGAATGAGCCCATCATCCGTTCCCGCCCAAAGCAGATCCTTCTGTACGGGTGATTCCGCGATGGCAAACACCGTGTCGTAATACTCGACCGAAGTGTTGTCCTTGGTGAGCGGGCCGCCGGACGAGACCTGCTTGCTCCTGTCATTCCGCGTCAGATCGGGGCTGATTGCGGTCCAGCTCTTTCCTTCGTCCGTCGTCTTGAAAACCCGCTCCGCCGTCGTGTAGATGACGTGCGGGTCGTGCGGCGAGATCAGAATCGGCTGCGTCCAGCCCAAGCGGTATTTCAAATCACTAGCACCGTGACCGGAGTTATCCATCGGCCAGACCGTAATGTCCTGTTCCTGATTGGTACGGCGGTCGAGGCGGGTGATCGGGCCTCCGTCCGCCCCCGCATAAACGATGTTCGAGTCCACGGGATCGGGCTGAATGTAACCGCTCTCGCCGCCGCCGGCGTCCGTCCAGTGCTGACGTCCGATGTAGCCGTCGTCGGTGCGGGTGGCGATGTCAACCGTCGAGTTGTCCTGCTGCGCGCCATAAACGTGATAGAGGAACTGGTTGTCCGCCGCCACGTGATAGAACTGCGCGGTCGGCTGGTTGTACTCGGTCGACCAACTTTTGCCGCCGTCCACCGAAATCGTCGCGCCGCCGTCATTCCCGTTAATCATTCGATCCGGATTCTGTGGATCGATCCAGAAACCGTGATGGTCGCCGTGCGGCGCCGGCAGCAGGCTCAGTGTCTTGCCGCCATCGGTCGAGCGGAACGCCCCCGTGTTCAGCATGTAAATCGTATCGGCGCTTTTGGGATCGGCAAAAATATGCGTGAAGTACCATGCGCGCTGGGTAAGCCGCTGATCATCGTTGACGCGTGACCAGTTCGTCCCGCCATCATCCGAGCGATACAACCCGCTCTCCTTCGATTCGATCAGCGCATAGACGCGATTCGAGTCGGCGCCCGAAACGCTTACTCCAATGCGTCCCAGAATGCCTTCCGGCAGTCCATTTCCATCAAGGTGTTTCCAGGTATTTCCGCCGTCGGTCGAGCGATACAATCCGCTGCCCGGTCCGCCGCTGTCCAGACTCCACGGCGAGCGCCGGATTTGATAGAGCGCCGCAAACATCACGTTCGAATTATGCGGATCGACGGCCAGGTCGATCGCGCCCGAATTTTCATCCTTATAAAGAACTTTGTCCCAGGTATTGCCGCCATCGTTGGTGCGATAGACGCCGCGCTCGGCATTCGGCCCGTAGGCATGCCCCAGAGCCGCCACCAGCACATGATCGGGGTTGCGCGGATCAATCCAAAGCCGCGCGATATGCTGCGTATCCTTCAGGCCGATACGCGTCCAGGTCTTGCCGCCGTCGGTGGTCTTGTACATGCCATCGCCGTAGGAGATATTTCCGCGCAGGCACGACTCGCCCGTCCCCACATAGATGACGTTGGGATTTGATTCCGAAACGGCGATTGCGCCAATCGACGAGATGACGCTCTTGTCGGAGATCGGCTGCCAACTCCCTCCACCATCATTCGTGCGCCACACACCGCCCGAAACGCCACCGAAGTAATAAGTGAACGGGTTGCCGACCACTCCGGTAACCGCGAGCACGCGCCCGCCCCGATACGGCCCAATGCTGCGCCACTGCATGCCTTTGAACTGCGCTTCGTTGTATTGCTGAGCGGCAGCGCATGCTGCCAGAGTTACAAGCAGAACACACCACGACCACCGGCGATGCGAATTCATCCACAACCCCCTTGTAGAAGCCCAACCATATTAAACCTTGCCGCTTGGCGGCTGCGACCCAGGCTGCAACCGAGCGTTCGAAGCAGCGCTCGAAGGCGCTTCGGAATACAGAAACTCCAGAGCCTCCGGAAAGCGCCGCGCCCAAGCCGATTCCGTGTGCGTCGCGCCTTCCTCAATCCGCACTCGCAGGCGCTTTTCGTCGAGGCCGGCCTCTCGCAGAATTGCCGCCAGATCACGCACATCCTCGACGATCCTTGCGTCTTTCTCTGCGGCGCCCACCTCCCGCGTTCCCATTCCCACACACATGCGCTCCGGCCACGCGCGAAAACTGCGAGCTTCCTTCAGAATCTTCCGGCTCGCCACAAACAACGACGGACTCTCGATGAGCAGCCGTCCAAAAACTCCGGGCGAGGCAAGTTGTGTATAGAGCGTAATCAGCCCGCCCAGCGAAGATCCGCCCAGCCCCGTATTCTCCGGGCCCCTGAGCACCGAATACCGCTCCTCGATCAGCGGCATCACCTCGCGCCGCAGGAACTCGGGATAGCGCGCCCCTCGCGGCCGCAGAATTCTCGGGTCGCGTGACCTGTAAGGAATGTACTCGCCTGCGCGACTTTTGCCCGTATTGTCGATTCCCACGATGATGAGCGGCGGAATCTTCTTCTCGCCAATCAACCGGGTTGCCGTCTCGCCAACCTGCCAGTGGACGCCTGCAAACGCTGTCGCCGGATCGAACAGATTTTGCCCATCATTCAGGTACAGCACGGGATAACGCGTATCGCCCCAGCCGTCATAATCAGGAGGCAGCCAAACCCGCACCAGACGCGTGTTTCCGAAGACGCGGCTGCGCAGTTCATGCAGCCACAAATTGCCGCGAGAAACCGGCACGCTAAGATCGGCTCCGGGTTTCTTGGAAGTTTTCCGACGTATCGGTCGTGGCATGGTGTGGACCGCTATCGCTAATTCTCACGCCTCAGCCAGATCAATCCCGACAGGACCGTCGTCAGAACAATCAGACACAAAGAACTCAGGCAGAGAATGCACCAGACCCCAAGAATATATCCTTCGACATACGTCAGGTAGAGCGCGAAGGCCAAGCCCGCCCCCGCCCCACCAAACAGCAAACCAGGCGTCTCGCGCCGATCACCATACACTGTCGCCAGCCCCGCCAGCGCCGCGTAACCCAACATTCCGAGCAGAGCCACCGGGATTCCAAGGATCTTCGAGTACTCGCTCCGGTTGACGATGTCGCAGTTAAACGTTTCTCCAATGTCGCAAAACGCGGTCTTCGACGTCGCATAGTGACGCTGCAACGATATCGACGAAACGACAACCCCACAAACCGCCAAGACGGCCACTCCCCACATCAGACGCTTCGACCACTCGCTCACGGCAGCGCGCACCCAGTGCGGTCACTCAGCTCTTCCAGCGTAAACACCCGTTCCACCCGCTCGCCGGTCGGAGGAAATTGCCAGGTCGGAAACATATGTACATTTGCGTCCTTACAAACTTGTGTCTCTTTATGCGTGTCGCCTTTCACGCCACACTCCATATAAGGAGCATATTTGAAGGCTTTCGCAAATTTTTCTTTCTGCTCCAGGCAATGCGAACACCACCAGGCCCCGTACATCTTGACGCCGCGATCCGTCAGGCAGCGCGCAAAACCATCGTACTTGTGCTGCGTGCGGTCGCCAAGATAATAAGCAAAGCCGAACGCGGCCACGATCAGCACTGTATACATCGCGCGCCGGCCCCAGTTGCCCAAGCCTGCCGTCCCCAACTTTTCCTGCTGCCGTTCTCTTCTCTCTTGGGACATGGTTTTGATCTACTTGACTCCTTATATCACGTCTGTTTCAGCGCACACCGTTCAAACCATCACCCTCAGCGCCGATGGCAACACCTCGATCGCACGACACTCCAGCTGCAGGACCTCGCCATCCACCATCACATCCACCGCTTCATCCAGCTGAAACTCGACGCGCGGCGCCGCTTGGCGTTCGGCCATGGGATGCCTGGTGTGAGTTCCGTCATAAAGCGTGGGCAAGTTTAGGATCAACCCGAGCCGCCCAATCGGCCCCCAGCGCACGTATTCGATCAGTCCATCGTCGGTGCGCGCATCAGGCGCAATCATCATCGTGCCCCCGGTGAACTTGCTGTTGCTGAAAGTCAAAAACAGGCAACTCCGCCGGTCAAACTCATTCTGTGGATTCACACGAACCGGAAACGGCCGGCGCTTCAGTCGTGCCAGACTCAGAAAGATCGAAGCCAGATATCCCGCGTGTCCAAATTCCAAAAACCTCCGATGCCGAAGCGCAGCCACATCGGCCGCAAAGCCCACGCTCGCGAGGTTGATGTAATACAGCACTCCCTCTTTGTGCGTGAGCCGCAAAACGTCGCACGCGCGCGATTGCCGCGCCTCGATCGCCCGCGTTGCACTCTCCAACCCGCGGTCAGCAGCTTTTGGATCGCCGAAATCACGCAGAAAAGAATTGCCCGTACCCAGGGGCAGAAATCCAAGCGTCGGGATTCGCTCCGATTCACCGCGCGAAGCGCCGGACTCCGCTGGATCGTTACTCGAAACGGCCGCCATGCAATCCGGAAACAATCCATTTACGATTTCGAAAGAAGTCCCATCCCCGCCCACTGCGATAAACCTGCGGAGACCGCGCCGATAGGCCTCGCGAGCGATTCGAGTCGCGTCTCCGCCAGCCGCGGTCTCCGCGGTTTCGATGACAATGCCGGCCGATCGCAGCCGGGCAACCGCTGCGCCCACCAACTCGCGGCACCGTCCGCCTCCAGCCCCCGGATTAATAATGGCAAGAAAGGTCTCGTTCACAAGTCAGGTCTTAGGTGTCAGGCATCAGGTGTTAGGTCTTAGGTCCCAGGTCTCAAGTCTTAGGTGCGGGGTTCAACTGTCCGGTTTGAGCCAGTTGGTTTGCCTGAGACCTGACGCCTGAGACCCCTGCGACCTATATCTCCACAACTTGCGTCCGCGTCGCGCCCATCCCAATCTCCGCCGCCAGTTCTCCCCGCTTAATCTTGAGCGACGCCGTTCGCGGAAAGTCTTTCTCCCAGACCAGATAGCCGCCGACGCGTTTGAAATCCGGCAACCTGCGGTTTCGCAGAATGATCTGGTCTCGCACCAAGTCGTCGAACAACTGGTTCTGCTCAAGCCGCGCCACCAGCACCAGCATTTCATTCTCGTCGCCCAGCGTTTTTCGCGGCCACAGAAAATTCGCCGCAAATATGCAATATTCCTTCACCGGCAGGCCGTCAAACACCGACTCAATGTCCTCGGGATAAATATTCTTCCCGCCCTCGGTGACAATCATGTTCTTCTTGCGTCCGAAAAGCTGCAAATGGCCGTGCTCTTCGAACCGCCCCTGATCGCCAGTCAAGAGCCAGCCCTCAACAATCGTCTGCGCCGTTAACTCAGGGTCATCCAGATAGTGCGACATCACGGCCCGGCTCTTTACAGCAACTTCTCCGATCCCCTCCCCATCTGGATTCAAAATGCGCACTTCGCTTCCCGGCAGCGGCTTCCCCACGGTATCGGCGCGAAACGGCTTCAGGTCATTGAGCGTGACCGCCGTGCAAGCCTCCGTTAACCCGTAGCCGCACGTGACCGGGATGCCGAGATCGTAAAAGAACTGCATGGTCTCAGGATCGGTAAACGCTCCGCCCACGATCAGCGCCAGCAGTTCGCCGCCAAACGCCTTGTGCACTTGCGGCAGCAGCCGGCGGCTCATCTCGACTCGCGCACGGTTTCGCGTCAACATTTTGTTCAGAGCAATCAGCCGGTCGAGCATCCAGCGTTTCTTCGGAGGCAGTTCGTCGAACTTCGCCCGCAATCCGCGCTCCAGATTCTTGAGCACCATCGGCACCAGGCTCACATACGTGATGCGATAACGCACAAAGGCATCGCGCACAAATTCCGGGCGCAGCGTCCGCAAATGCACCACGCAAGCACCGCACACAAACGGCCCGATAAACCCAACCATGAAATCAATCGCATGGTTCGTCGGCAGAATGCTTAAATAGCGCACACCCGGCCAGAAGGGATACCACGCCGTCAGCGCCACACACTGTTCGAGATAGGCGTCGTGCGTGAGCACGCATCCCTTCGGCCGCCCGCCCGTCCCCGACGAATAAACGATGCACGCCGTATCTTCGCGCTGCCGCTTCGCAAGCTGCGGATCGCCCTTGCGCCGAAACTCCTCCCACCGGTACGCCCCACGCAACTCCGCGCCGACTGGCGCTTCTGTCACCAGCACAATTTCCGTTGCCAGCTTCGAAAACTCCGAGGACTGTGTGATCGCCCGCCACAAGTGGTATTCAACAATCAGGAACCGCGCTTTCGAATGCGCCAGCAATTGCAGGTGTTCCGCCGCCGAAAGCTTGTAATCCAGCGGCACCAGCACGCCGCCGCAAAAGAAAATCGAATATGCCGAAATCAGCCACTTCGACTGGTTCGTCATGATGATCGCCGCCCGGTCTCCCACTTTGAAATCCGCGTCTTCGAGCGCGCGGCACAGCGGCCGCGCGATTTCCTTGAAGTCCGAATAAGTGAGCCGAACCTTTTCGCGGTCGCGATCGGCTTCAATCAGGCAGGTTTCAGTGGGCCAACGGTCAAGCGCAGCGCTTAACGCCGCACCCAGGCTGGCATATTGATGAAGATCAAGCATTCAGGGTCATCTCACGACGGCGGTGAGAGAAAGCAGAGTGTATCAAACTGCCACTAGGAGCAGAGGAGTTGGCCTCGCCGAAAACAGAAACGAATTCCCGCGTTTCCTCCGTGTCTCCGTGCCTCCGTGGTGGAATTTCGCTACAGCCGCGACTGAATTCTCTGCGCCAGCGTGCGGAAATCCGATACGCCCTGCAATTCATAATCTGGCAACTCGATGCGGAAGTGATGCTCGAGACGGGTAAGCAAGTCGAGCGCCTGCAGGCTGTCAATCCCGAGCGTCTTGAAAAAGTCGTCGTCCGGTGTGAGCTTCTCCCGCGGCACCTTGAAGTGCGCGGCCGCTAGACTCAGGATTTCATCGAGCGTTTTGTCGGTGGTTGGCATCGTTGTTCTAATTTTCCCAAATTATCAATTACAAATCGCAAATTACAAATTCACGGCAAATAGGGCTGCGGCCCTTCATTCTCCACAAACCTGCGCAGCCCTTCTTCGACAGCCGGTCGCGCATACAAGTCGCAAAAAATGTCGATCTCCCGCTTCAATTCGTCATACGGAATCGGCTTCACAAACTTCTTCGCTGCGGCCGCGGTTGCGCGATCAAACTTCCCCACCTGGCTGGCCGTCGCGCGCGCTACGCGCAGGGCCTCGCCTTCCGCAGCAATCTGGCTGACCAGCCCGATCTGCTGCGCCTTCATAACATTGAAGCTCCGCCCGGTAAGCAAAAGATCGCGCACCACGGCATTGCCCAAATCCCGCTTCAGACGCGGAATTCCACCAAACCCCGGGATCAGCCCCAGCCGCAACTCCGGAAAGCAGAAACGCGCCATGCGGTCGGCAATCAGGATGTCGCATACCAACGCCAGTTCAAATCCGCCGCCAAACGTCACTCCGTGCACGGCCGCTATTGTCGTCAGCGGCAGCGCGTCAATCGTGTTCATCACGGCATGAATGCGCTCCAGAAAATCGCGCACCCCGCGGGCCGCCTCGGCCTTTTCCATCCCCTGCGAGCGGTTGTACAGTTCGCGCAAATCCGCGCCCGCCGAAAATCCCGCGGCCTGCGCAGAGTGAAGAATCAGCGCATGCGCATCGTTCATCAACCCCGGCAACGCGCGCACAAAATTCTCAAGCTCCTCGAGCATCAGCGACCCAATTTCGTTGCAAGGCTCGCGGTGCAGAGTCAGCTCGATCGCGCCATTCACGATCTGCCATGAGAGCGCCTGACCCTTGTGTTCGCTCATGCCGTCTTCGCCGCCCGATTCTGCGAGGTCCGATCTTGCGAGGCCTGATCTAATAAGGCTTGGTTCTTCGCCGTTTCGTACATCCCGTCGATTCCACCTTTGAACTTCTGCGCGATCAAGTCGCGTTTGAGCTTTCCATTGGCCGTCAACAGCCCGCTCTCGATCGTGAACGGATCCTCAACAATGTGGAAGGCGCGCACCTGCTTGTAATGCGGCAGACCCTGGTTCACGAGATCGACCGCCTGCTGCGCCTTTTCAGCGCCCACCTTGCCGGTGATCAGCGCCGTCAGATATCCGCGCCCATTGCCCACCACCACCACCTGGCTTGCCCCCGGCAACTGCTGCAGGATCTTGTCCTCAATCGGTTCAGGCGCAATGTTGTGGCCCGATCCCAGAATAATCAGGTTCTTGATGCGCCCCACAATTTTCCAGTTCCCGGCCGCATCCACTTCGCCCTGATCGCCGGTGTGAAACCATCCGCCGCGCAGCACCTTCGCGGTCTCCGCCGGACGCTGCCAGTATCCGGGAAAAATATTCGGCCCGCGCACCACAATCTCCTCATTCTCCGCTAGTTTCATCTCAATCCCTGAAATCGCCGGTCCGGCGCGTCCCGGGATCACCTGCCCATCCGGATCGTCCATGGTGCAGATCGCCGTCGTCTCCGTCAGGCCATACACCTGCAGCACCGGAATCCCCAGCATCATGAAAAACAGCTGCGTGTCGATGTTGAGCGGGGCAGACCCGCAAATCAAGGCGCGCAACCGGTCGCCAATCATCTTTTTTCGGATCGTGGGAAACACCAGCCGCTTCGCCAGGGCGAGCCACAACCCGTCCCCAGCACGCCGCTTCCCTTCCTGTCGCCTCACCCACGCGCCCTTGGCCTGGCTGTAAATCTTCAGCGCCACCCCGCCCGTTTTCCAAAGCTGTTCGTCAACCGCTTTACGCATGCGCTCAAGCAATGCCGGCACATTCAGGAAATAATCGGGCGCCGCCGACCGCATGTCCGCCGCAATCTTGCCTAGATCGGTATTCAAACTCAGCTTCGACCCGCGCAGCAGGCACGTCAGCAGCATGATCCACGACCCGGCAAAACAAAACGGCAGGTAATGAAACACGGCGTCCTGCGCAGAGCCCGTCCCCGACTGACCCTTCATCAGTTGCGTCAGCCGCCCCGAAGTGCAGTCCAGCATGTGGGCGATGTTGGCGGCGTTCAGCATCACGCCCTTCGCCTCGCCTGACGTGCCCGAGGTGTAGATGATGGCAACGACGTCCTGGTCGCCGACAAGCGGCGCGCCATCCTCCACCGGCCCGCGCTCTCTTGTGAAGACGTTGTCGAGCAGGAAGCACGGCGGCGCTTCCGGCCATTCCTGCATGATCGCATCGGCCAGCGCCTGCTCTCCGCAGGCAATCACCGCGGGCCAGCAATCCTTCATCATGGCCACCAGTTCCGCTGGAGCCTGCCGCGCATACAGAGGCACAGCGGTCAGCCCTTCGGCCATAATCGCCAGATCCATCGCCGCCCATCGCGTGGAGTTGTGAGCAAGCAGCGCGCAGCGGTCACCCTTTTTCAACCGCAGCCGCCGCAGATACGCGCGCGCCACGTGGACTTGCGCCAGCAGTTCCTTCGCCGTAACGGGCACAGGCGTGCCCTCGCGCAACTCCTGCAGCACGACGGAATCGCCGCTCTTATCCAGACTGGCAAAGATTTGATCGAGAAAACTCATCTTCGAAGTTTCAAACTCTTGCGATTTGTCTTCCTGAGCGGAGCTTCTGCGGAGTCGAAGGACCCCTACTCCAGCAAAGGCAGATTCCCCCGTGCAAGCTCTTCCCCTAGCCGTACGCCTTCACCAACTCCCGCAGCCCCTCGCTCATCGGCGGCAGATAATCCTCCCAGCTCCACTCTCCGCGCCGCGTTGGAAACTCCGGATACCGCCGCTGCACTTCTTCCTCGAAATACACGCCCATGCGCGCCATCGATTTCAAATTGCGCACTACGGTACGCCCGATCCCATCGGCAATGCGCTCGCTATCGCGGTCAAGAATCTCCAGCGCCGCCAGCGTCCTCACCTCAAGGTCCGGATCGTCCACATTCATCAGCAATTCTTTATGCCCGCGTTCGTTCATCAAATTTCGGATGCGCTCATCCATCGTGATTCCAGCCGAAGGTACGAGGGCCGGCATAGTGGTCACAATTCCGTGATAGCGCGAGGAAACGATCAGCCGGCAAGCACGCAGAATACTCACCAGTTCGTACATGTTGTAATCTTCCGACGTCAGCACCGGCGCGCCGCCGAGCTTTTCTGCAATTCTCCGGCATGGACGGGCGTCCAGCCTCTCGGTAGCGACCATGACCACAAAAACGCTCCTCTTCCTG
The DNA here is from genome assembly GCA_963818945.1 of uncultured Acidobacteriaceae bacterium. GTDB lineage: Bacteria > Acidobacteriota > Terriglobia > Terriglobales > Acidobacteriaceae > Acidiflorens. The sequence continues at coordinate 93,929 of CAWFUA010000001.1, forward strand.
CGAAACGCCGCCACCGCATTCGCAATCGAGTTCAAGTAGTGCTCGTAGGCCCGATCCGCTTCCGGCCCGGCATGGTGGAAATATGGCCCGCGATAATGACTCTCCTTGTAGGCGCCAGTCAGTCCGTGCAGCGCGGCCTTTGCAATCGAGGCCTTCACCGGCCACTCAAATGGATTGATGGGACACACCGCCAGCACCGGCGTCTTCCCGTCCCAGCCCACGTCGCGCAGCGCTTTCTGCCCATACTCGGCGCCCAGCGGCTCAAACGTCCAGGCAGTATCGGTGCCGAGTTCCGTCGGCACACCCAGTTCGCGCAGAATGTTCCGCGATTCTTCGTTCCGCGTAATTACCAAAGAATCCTTACAGAATCGTGCGCACATCTTTGCCACGAGTGGATCCATGGCCCCCGCCTCGGCCCCATAGCCGACCGAAAGCTTGTTCTCTGCCGCAGCGATGCCGAGGGAGCCAATCATCATGGTGGCGAGCGCATTCGCAAACTTCGACTTGAACATCGAGCCTTCGCACGCCACTACGCCATGATGCTTCGGCACTTCCTTCGAAAGAAATGGCGGGAAGATATCCGGCAACCGCACCTGGGACGTCCCCTCAAAATAGCCACGCGACCGGTCAAAGTTGAACGTCATCATGGTGAGTTCCACATGTTCCGGCCCGAGAATCCGCCGCACCTGCCGCAGCATCTCCTCCACGCGCACATCCGAACCCGTGTTGCGCGTGCCGTTATAACCGGCAAACAGCAGCTTCAGCTTTTCCCCCGGCTTCCATGGCTCGCCGTGGCCCATCATCCACTGCAGTTTCTTGGTTTCGATAATCCCCGAAACCCACGCTTCCAGAACGAAGTCCATCATGCGGCCGAACCTCCCGCTTTCGTTGCCGCCGGCCACTCCTGGTATGGATACGTGAAGTTGTTCTGACGGCTGAAGCGCAACAGCGGAAAGCTGTATTGCGAAAATGGCATGGGCTTCCGCCCCAGTTCCGTCGTTACGCGCGTGTTGTCGAACACCGTGTTCCATGTCAAATACGGCAGAAAGACTTTCATCAGCGAAGCGCTATATCCCACCCGCCCTTTGCGGTTGGCCAGCAGATCGACCGTGGAACTGAACGGGCCTTCGAGAACCGGCATAAACAGCGGCCCGCGCGTGTTCTGCTCCTTGGCCAGCGCCTTCGTCAATTCCCGAAAGGTCTGCGAGTCGTTGCCGGAAGAAAGATGGTACGTGTCGTGCTCCGGATTCGGCTTCATGTGCAGATCGGCAATTGCCCCAGCGACAAAATCCACGTTCACAATGTCAATCTTGTCGTGCGGACGAAACGGCAGCACCGGCAACCCGGCCAGAAACACAAACGACCGCACCATATCGAACTGCGTCGTCTCCGCGCACCGGCTATCGCCCAGCACAACACTCGGGCGGAAAATCGTCAGCGGAACATCCGGGAGCAACTCGCGCACCATGTGCTCGCAAAATTTCTTTGTGCGCGCGTAGGGATCGTAGTCCGACCGGTCCCATTCAATCGCCCGCTCCTCCGTGACGATCTCGTTTGCGCGCTTGCCTGCCACCGCCACCGTGCTCACGTCGGAAAATCGCCGCAGCCCGTGATAATACTGCGATTGCCGCGCCAGTTGGATGACTTCGAGCGTCCCGCGCAGGTTTACGTTGAGGCAAGCCTTTTCCGACTTGCGATTCAGCGAAGCCGCGCAGTGAATCACCGAATCGGTGGTGTGCACCAGCCGGTCATACTCGTCACGATCCAGCCCAAACTGCGACGCAGTCAGGTCGCCGCGGAAAATGCGGATCCTCGCCTGCAAGTATTCGTAAAATGCGTGGAATGGCAAGTGCAGCTGCATCGCCTCCCACAGCCGCACCTCCGCGTCGCGGGCATCGCGGCCACGCACGAGCAAGTTCAAAGTCGCATCGTGCTGGCTAAGCAGATTGGCGGCAACATGCGCGCCGATGTAGCCGGTCGAGCCGGTCAGGAATATCGCCACGTGGCTCCGTTCGTCCCCGTCTTTTTGCCAGTTCCGTTTTCGCCCGCCGACGGCATCTGCAGCACCCGCGGCTCGCGCGCTTCCAGCGGCCGCCCCTCAATCAGCGGATACGTCCACCGCCGCAGCGCCGGAATATGAATGTCAATCCAGTACTCCCACCAGTCGAGTCCGGCCGTATCGTACCCGAACGTCTCCCTTTCCTCGGGCACCAGCGCCTGCGAAAGCTTCTCGACATTATCCGCAACAAAATCGTGCTCATTGAGCAGGATGAAGGGCTCAAATAGTTGGATCAGCTTTTCCACGCGTTGCAACATGCGTTCCGCTTTGGCCAACGGCTTAGCGATGGGCAACGGAGACATGATCGCTTGAATCCTCTGGACAATCATCCGCTGCGCCGGCGCCGACATCCGGTTATACCGCGCCTTCGATACCGAAATCGCATCCATGCGCAACCTCAGCCAATATTCCAGACCCTCCTGCGCGCGATAGTGCCGCCGGTGCGCCAGCGCGGTCAACTCAATCGAACGTCCCATGTCACAAGGATTCGTTACCGATGTTGCCAGCTGATAGAGCGAATCGTGGCGCCGTTCCACCAGCGCCGCCGCAATCAGCGTCATGCCCGCGCACACCGCGTCCACCGGAATAATGTCCAGCCGCTTGCGTTCATTCGACGGCAACTGCCGGAATGAAGTGCCCAGCAGATACGACAGTGCGGCCGAAGTATTGATCCCTTCATTCCATCCCCGAAACGGCTTCGCGACCGAGGTCTCGACGATCGCCGGGCGCACAATTGCAATCGGCAGCCCATCGCCATGCTTGGCAATCAGCGACTCGGCCAGACTCTTGGTGTAGGTATAGGTGTTCGGCCAGCCCAGGCGAGTGGCCCGCTTCTTGCCTTCTTCCGTCAGATAATTCTTCAGCCAGCGCACGCGGTTTTTGTAAATCTGGTTTTCCAGCGCCTGCCCGCTCAAATCCTTGGCCGCATGTTCCTTTTCGAGCGCCTGCTTAGTCAGTTCCTCCGTGACTTCCGCACTCTCCGCGCGCACCTCTGCCGCTTCCAACCAATCGTGCAGCTCGCGCCACTCTTTCTCCGCGTCAAAGGCCGGCACGCCCGCCGGCGTGTAATTCGGACGCACGCGCTCGCCCACCCGTCCATCGCGCTGCCCCGCAACGTAGCAAGTCGAAAGGTGCAGAAGCGCCGCATGATCCGATCCGCGAATGAACTCGACCATGTGGTATGCCGAGTCCACATTCACAGCCACCGCTTCCCGCAGATCGGGATTGAAATCCGTCAGCCCCGAACTGTTGACGATCAGGTCGAGTTCTCGCCCGAGCCGCGCTGCCACCTCGGCATCCAGGCCCATCGCAGGCTGCGACACATCGCCCTCTACCACCTCAATCTTGTCCGCCAGCAGCATCGGCAGCTGATCGCCGTACTTCTCAAACAACGGATCGAAAACCGGCGACTCCTCCAGCATCTTCTCGAAGCGCTTCTGCCCTGGATTCGCCTTTTGCCCGCGAATCAGCAGGTACAGCTTCCCAATCTCGGGCAACTCAATCAGCGTATTCGCCAGCCAGACCTTGCCAATAAATCCCGTCACGCCGATCAGCAGCAGGCGCTTCCCCGCCAGCGCCTTCCGCACCGAAAGCCGCGCTGGATGCCGCGTCTCGTCGAAATAAACAATGGGCCGCACTGGCGGCGCTTCCACTCGCACCGCCGGCACAATCGCCGAAGCCAATGCCTTGGGTCCGCGCAATCCAAGCGCACGCACCCATCGCGCCGGGCTTTGCTGCCCGTCCGGCCCCGCTTCCCGAATGCGCGCAAGAATTCCGCGCGGCCGGATCACCGGGCTCAGCAACCGGCCAGTGGCCACACCATCGCGGAAATCAAGCCGGTTGGCAATAATCCAGCGCACCCCCAGGTGCCGCGCCAGCGGCCGCATCACGTGGTCAAGCCCCTGGCTCACCAGCACTACATCGGCCCCGGTTGCCTGCAGGGCCTTCAGGTGCCGCACCCCTTCTGGCTTCAGCAGCGGTTTCAGTTTGTATTCGAACTCTTCCTCGCCCAGCAAATCGAGCCGGTCGCGGGTAATGCCGCGCAAAACCGCGTGTACAATCCGCGTCGCCGCCTTGCGGTTGGCCGCGTACAGGAACGGCCGCAGCAGCGCCATCAAAAGCACCAGGCTGCGTCGCGCAACCCGCGCAATGTAGGTCTGGCTATTCCACGTAAAGAAAGCAATCGGCCGGATCGTTGTCAGCTCCAGCAGGCTGCCTTCCACGCGCCAATACACCGGCGAGGCCGGCCGAGGACGCGGCGGCGAGGCAACCGGCGGCGCGCTGGCCGAGGCGTTCCCGTCAGTCGGGGTTTTCGACTTTACATCCGCGAGATTGGCGACTGGTTCCACGAATTAAGAGAAAGTATCGGTGTCCCCTGCGCAGAGTACTTCGGGAGCAGCGCACAGCTTCCCCAAAGCACAAGCAGAGCCTACTATTTTAACCTCTCTATCCCAAAGGACGAAATGCAATGCTGCCCGCAAATATGCCGCCCGGCCGACCCATGCACACCCCCGGGTTGCTGATAAAATTGCGCGAAGCCGAAAAATGGTAATTTGCACCCGTAGTTTGCAGCCTAAATTACCGATTTCAGCTTGCCAGCTTACAAATTACAAATTGCCATTTACAAATTCCTGTCGTCCGCTGGAGAATCGAAGACTATGCCCGTGAAAGACACCCTGCTCCCCGAATTTGAAATGGAAATGGACAGCACGCGCCGAACGCTCGAGCGTATCCCGGATGAAAAGTTTAGCTGGCAACCCCATGCCAAATCCGGAACCCTCGGCTGGCTGGCCATCCATATTGCCACCATTCCCCACTGGGCGAAGATGACTATGGACGAGGATTCGTTCGACCTCGCGGCCCCCGGACGTTCGAACTCCGGTCCGCCCGCACCCACAAATCGAAAAGGCGTGCTCGAACTCTTCGAGAAGAACCGGACCGAGGCGCGGGCTGCCCTTGCCGGCGGCACCGATGCTGCATACGCCAAGCCCTGGGCCCTGTTCATGGGCAAGCAAGAGCTGTTCCGCGAACCGCGCGCCGCCGTGCTCCGCCGCATGGTTTTCAATCACTTGATCCACCATCGCGGACAACTGACGATGTACCTCCGCCTGCTGGATGTTCCAGTCCCCGGTCTATACGGCCCGTCCGCGGACGAGGGGAAGTTCTAGTTTCTCGTCTCGGCGGTTTTACGCTGGCATGGCGCGGGGCGCGTCCGGTCCCAAGACGCGCTGCCTCGTCATCGCAGAAACCATCCCACGACCGCCGCCGCCCCAACCAGCCACGCCGAGTTCACCCTAAACCGCAGCAGCATGATCAGGCTCACCCCAAAGACTGCGAGCGTCATCCAGTCCACTAGAGACGCCTTGCCCAGTTGCCAGGTCACGACTGCCATCAGCGCCAGCGATCCCGCGACCACCCCATCCAGCGCCGCCGCAAACACTGGCGACCTCCGCAGCCGCGGAATCACCGGCCCGCTGAGCGCTACCAGAACGAACCCCGGCAGAAAAATTCCTACCGTGGCTACGACCGCGCCCTTCCACCCAGCGACAATGTATCCAATGAAGGTTGCCGTCGCGGAGAGCGGACCCGGCGTAAATTGTCCCACCGCAACCGAATCGAGCAGTTGCTGATCGGTCAGCCAATGCAGCCGCTCCACGAACTCGCTTTGCAAGAATGCCAGCAGGACGTAGCCGCTGCCGAACACCACCGATCCAATTTTGAGAAATGAGAGAAACAATCGGGCGAGCCCCACTGGCCAGGCTGCCGCAGCAGCGCCCACCGCGATGACTCCGGCGACGAACTTGGGAGCACCCGCAAAAGCCGCGCCCAACAGGCGATTTCGCATCCCCAACGCCGCAGCCGACAACACGCCCGCGACCGCAAGCACCACAATCGGGCTCACTCCCACAAGGCTCAACGCCGCGGCGAACGCCGCAATCACCGCCAGCAAAGGCGTGCGTACCCCGCTTCGGCTCAACTTCCCGAGCGCCTGAATGATGATTGCCACCACCACCGGCTTAATCCCGTAGAGGATCCCCTGCGCTCCCGGCAAAGACCCAAACCGCACATAAGCCCAAGCAATCGCCGACACAATCAGCACCGCTGGAATAATGAAGCTCGCACCGGCCACAATCAGCCCGCGCCAGCCGCGCTTGAGTTGTCCAATAAAAATTGCGACTTCCGTTGAACTTGGTCCCGGAATCAGGTTAGCGGTCGCCATCCTGTCCAGGAATTCCGCCTGCGTAATCCACTGGCGCCGCCGCACAAACTCTTCTTCCATCATCGCCAGATGGACAGCCGGCCCGCCGAAGGCGATCGTCCCCAGCTTCATGAAGACGAGAGCGATCTCCCCCAGCGACGCCTGCCGTGTTTGTTGCGCTTCCACCATATCCACCAAATCGGAGAGAATTCCCTTGAGAATTTATCTGGCTGCACAAACGTCTGCGATTGTAAGGTATCTTGCTTGGCAGGCGGCCGCCAGCGGCCAGCTTTACGTTATGAGCACGATGGAAACCCCAGAATGAGTGCCCTCACACTATTCGGCCTATTCGCCGTGACCGCGATGCTGGTCACCTACGCGCTGGAGAGCCGGAGCCCATGGTTTATCCTCGCCTTCGCCTTTGCATGCGCCTTCGGCTCCGTCTACGGATTCCTGCAAGGCGCGTGGCCGTTCGGCCTAGTGGAGGCGATCTGGTCGGTCGTGGCTGTTCGCCGCTGGATTCAAGCAGCCCGCAAACCGCCGAGGTGAACGCCCTTTGTCCGCTAAATAAAAAGGGCCGCTCCGAAGAGCGGCCGAACGCCTACTGGAAGTTCACAACTCTTGAACTAGTCTCCCGCTACGGGCTCGGCGACATCTTCGGTCTCCTTGACCGCGCCGTTGCCGTTCGAGTGACCATTGCCGTTCACCGGTGCAATCGAGCCCAGCGGAATAAACCCGGCTTCATTCGACGTGGCCGGCTTCTCTTTCAGCACGACTTCACGGTAAAGCTGCGCCATGCGCGCGTCGTAGGCCGCGTCGTTCTTTTCCGGTCCCCGCTTTTCAGCACTAAGTGACGCCGCCAGCTTCGCATCCCGTGCCCGCGTCTTTTCCTCGCGCGCCGTTTTCGCAATGCCCAGCTTGTCAAGATCGTGCTGCACTTCGTTGGTCACGATGTTTTCGCGCAGATAGAGAGCGTGCTCTTTATCCTCGAGGTTGACTTTCTTTCCGCCGGCGAAAATTTCATGCCGCCCGTGCTCTTCGTACCACTTGGTGAGCGTGGCCGTCATGTGCATCTTCTCGATGATGTTCCGCCAGCCCACGCCCGTGTTATAGGCGCAGAAGCTGATCTCGCCTTCCTGCGTCGCGTAAGGAATAATGCATTGCTCGGTGCGCCGGAAGTCGTAGTTGAACAGATCCTGGAACCACATGCCCGCGATAAACAGGAAGTTCCAGCGATCCTGCCGCCGCTTCATCACGTCGTCAATCGTGCGGTCCGGTCCCACCTTGCCGTAGTTCTTTCCCGTGGCATTGAAGTTCTTGTCGAACTTCTTGAGCAGGTCCGTCATCTTGAAGTGCGTCGGCGACTGGAACGGATCGTAGTTCTTCATCAGCACCAGCGCCATGCCCACAACCGTCCAGAACTTGCTGCGTGCCGCGTCGTTCACTTTGGCGATGTCCTTGCCCAGCTGATCGCCCTTCAGAAACGCCGTCACTGGCACCGCTTCCTTGGTCTCTTTATCGATCATCACCGCCATGCCCGTGCCGCAGTTCGGATGGCAGCCGCACGAAAGTTGTCCCCAGTTGTTATTGGCGTCGTCGGAGTGCATCAGGTCGGCCCAGTCGCTGAACGTCGACATGAAGCTGATCGGGAACCAGTCGCGGGCAGGTTCGCCCATGCCGGTCTGGTTCTTCACGTCGTGCGCCAGGTGCGCCAGCGTGTAGCGCTGCGCAATGCGGCGGTCGTCGGTGATAGCTTCGTCGCGGCCAGTAAAAGAAACCGGCTGGAAGCTCAGGAATCCAATCTTCTTCGGATTGTCGAGCGCGAACTGAATGATGCGCCCGACCTGCTCGTTGTTAATGCCATTAATGATGGTGATGACCGGCACGATCTCGCAGCCCGCCTTGTGCAGGTTGTCGATCGCCTTCAACTTCACGTCGAACAGGTTGCCGACGGCACGATGCGAGTTGGCTGCATTGCCGATGCCGTCAAACTGCAGATAGGCATACCGCATGCCCGCTTCGACTGCCTGTTGGCAAAACTCGAAGCTCTTCGCGAACTCAATTCCGTTCGTCGCGGCCTGCACGCTGTTGAACCCAACTTTGCGCGCGTAGCGCACCGCGTCCAGAAAGTACGGCGAAAGCGTGGGCTCGCCACCGGAGAACTGCACCGACATCTGCCGTTTCGGCTTGATGGTGATGGCGTTGTCCAGCATGGTCTTGATTTCTTCCCACGTCAGCTCATGCACGAACCCAACCTGGTTCGCGTCCATGAAGCACGGATCGCACATCATGTTGCAGCGATTGGTGAGATCGATCGTCAGCACCGCGCCGCGGCCATACTTCACGGTCGACGACCCGTGATGGTGCAGATGTTCATCCTTGTGCGCGCGAATATCGCGGCCGGGGAAAACTTCTTCAAGGTGCTTCGTGAACTCCGTGTCAATCGACATCAGGTCTTCAAAGTGCCCATGCTTCGGGCAGTCCTTGACCATCCAGATCTTTCCGTCGCGCTCAACGATCTGCGCTTTCACTTCGCCGACTTTTTCGTTCATCAGAATGTCGACCGGCAAATGCCCGTCGAGAATCTGCTGGCGAATTTCCGGCACGCACTTCGGGCAGAGCGAGTCAGTCGAGCGCGGCCAGCCTAGCGGCGGCTTCGACTTTTCCCACGATTTGAGCAGCGGCTTATCGGACCACTTCGGAGTCGGCGATGCGTTGGGAGCAACGCGGTTCAGGCGTTCAAAGACGGCCCACGCGCCCGTCGCCGCCACTGTAACCGCCTTCTCAACATATTTGATCGGCTTATGCATTCTGCTCTCGCTTTCTCAACTCTCAGTTAGAACTTTCCCCGCGTCCCCATGCGGGACCCTCTAAAGAACGGACTTCCACGTGGAAACCTGGAAGTTTCGATGCGTGGAATGAGTCATCGTTATCCTATTGAAACCCCGATTCCTTATGCACGCAGAAGGCAGGGAAAGGGCGAAAATGCGGCCTGATCGGTCAAAGAATGCAGTAAATGGAACGTAAGTTATTGAAAAAGCAGGGCGCAGCTTGCCCGCGGCCCGCGGCCCATTCGCAACGCGGGCACCGCAACCCCTGCGCGTAATCTTCCGGCGCCCTGTCGGAAACACACGTCGTTGACTCCGAAGCTCATTTTTCCGAAAACCGAACAAAACCTCAATTTGCACCAATCCTCCCATTTCTGGGTATATCAAAACTATGAAGTTACCTCGGGCTCACGGGGCGGCCCAACTCGGGCGGTCTTAGTGTGTCTTGCTGCCGATAACCGCGGGACAACGCGGCTACCGGCGTTTACGACGCTTGGAAAGAAAGCGGTCATCTCTGAAATCCCCCTCGGAATGATCCGCGCAACACAAATACGCAGCTGGCGATTGCATCTGGCCGATGAATTCAATCTTCGCCGCCGGCTTACTGGAAAAGTGCCATGTCGTCGAAGCCTGAAGAACCAAATCCCAAGTCTGCGGAGGGAGAGTCCGCCTTCACGCTTGACCCAGTTTTGGGCGCCGTAGAAGCGAACGTCAGTTGGAATCGCGGGTTCGTCGAACACAGCGGCGACCTGCTCTGCACTCACGACCTCGAGGGCCGCTTCCTTTCCGTAAATTCCGAATCTGCCCGTCAGTTGGGATACACCGTCGAAGAGCTTCTACGCATCCCGATGCGAGAGTTGATCCCACCCCAATTCCGCCCTCAATTCGATGAGTATCTGAAAAAGATCGCGCGGGAAGGCGAGGCCCACGGTCTGCTCACCACCCTGGCGCGCTCCGGCGAGCGCCGCGTCTGGGAGTACCACAACAAGCTGCGCACGGAAGGAGTGCCAGCGCCGGTCGTGCATGGCATGGCTCACGACGTCACCGACCGAAGGCGTATCGATCGCGAACTGCGAAAAACCACCGAGGGATTCCGGCTCCTCGAAGAGTACGCACCAGCGCTGGCGATGTTTGATTGCGAAATGCGCTACCTCTATGCCAGCCGCCGTTGGCGAACCGATTATGGTCTGGGCGACCGCGATCTGCGCGGCGTTTCGCACTATGACGTTTTCCCGGAAATTCCCGAGCGTTGGAAGCAGATCCATCGGCGCGCACTTGCGGGCGAGGCCCTGCGGGAAGGGCACGACCGCTTCGACCGGGCTGACGGTTCCACCCAGTGGATACGGTGGGAAATACGGCCGTGGTGCGAAACCACGGGCACGGTCGGCGGCGTCGTAGTCTTCGCCGAGGACGTTACCGACATCACCGAGCGCAAGCAGACGGAGGAGGCTCTACGCCAAAGCGACGAGCGCTTCCGTGTCGCGCTTAAGAATTCTCCGATTACCGTCTTCAACCAGGACCGCGATCTGCGCTACACGTGGCTCTACAATCCCACTCTTGCATACCCGGTGAGCGATTTCCTGGGAAAGACAACAGAAGAGTTTCTCGGCACGACTCCGGGGGGAGAGCGCGTCGCCCAAATCCGCCGCCAGGTGCTCGAAACCGGCGTCGGCGTCCGCCATGAAGTCACGATCCCCGACAGCCGCGGCAATCACTACTTCGACACCACCGCCGAACCCCTCTTCGACTCCGCCGGCCAGGTCGTTGGAATCACCTGCTCCAGCATGGACATCACCGAGCGCAAGCGCGCCGAGGAAGCCTTGCGCGAAAGTGAAGAACGCATGCGCCTGGCTCAGGAAGTCGCCAATATCGGCACCTTCGATCGCAACCTGCTTACCGGCGAAGGCCGGTGGACACCGCAGATGATGGCCATCTTTGGACTGGGTGCGGACGCCCCGTTGCCGACCCTGGATCAGGTCGTGCAATTGATCCATCCCGAAGATCGGAACGCGTTTTCGGACATGCTCGCGCAATCCATGCACTCGGGCGAGGGCGGAGGCGAATGGCGCATTGTCTGGCCCGACGGCGCTGTGCGCTGGATTGGCGACCGCTGGCGCGTTTTCAAAGATCCAGAGGGCAAGCCGACCCGCATAATCGGCATCGACTACGACATCACCGATCGCAAACGCATCGAGGAAGAACTCCGCCAGGCCAAAGAGAAGCTTACGGAAGAAAAGCTCTACCTGGAACGCACCATCGACAGCGAATTAGGCTTCGAGGAAATCATCGGTCGGAGCGCGGGCCTGAAGGCCGTCCTGGAACTGGTAGCGAGGGTTGCCACTAGCGACGCCACCGTGCTTCTGCTCGGCGAGACCGGCGTGGGCAAGGAGCTGGTAGCCCGCGCCATCCACCGCCTCAGTTCGCGCGCCGGCAACGCCTTCATCAAGATGAATTGCGCCGCCATTCCATCCGGCCTGCTCGAAAGCGAGTTATTCGGCGCCGAAAAGGGCGCCTATACCGGTTCGGTGAGCCGCAAGATCGGCCGCCTGGAACTAGCCGATAAAGGCACGATGTTCCTCGATGAGATCGGCGACATCGCCCTCGCCCTCCAGCCCAAGCTCCTGCGCGTTTTGCAGGACCAGGAATTCGAACGCCTGGGCGGAACGCAGACACTGAAAGTGAACTTCCGTTTGATCGCGGCCACCAATCACGACCTGGCCGACGACGTGCAGCGCAACCAGTTCCGCAGCGATCTGTTTTACCGGCTGAACGTGTTCCCGATCGTCGTGCCGCCTCTGCGCAAGCGCCGCGACGATATTCCTCTCCTCGTGGAGTACTTCGTTCAGAAGTGTTCCCGGCGCTTGAACAAGCTGATCACCAGCATTCCCAAGCGCACCATGGCCGCGCTCACCGCCTGGGATTGGCCCGGCAATGTACGCGAACTGGAGAACTTCATCGAACGTTCGGTCATTCTAACTAACGGCTCGGTCCTGGCGGCCCCGCTCGGCGAACTGCAAGCAAGGATGTCCATTGAAGAGCAAGCCGAAACTCTCGAAGCCGTCGAACGCAAACGTATCCTCGAAGCCCTGCAGCAATCGAAAGGCCGCATCAGCGGCGAACAGGGGGCGGCTGCCCGTTTGGGTCTGAAACGCACTACCCTTCAGTCGAAACTGAAGCAACTGCGCATCAATCCCCGAACGCCGCCCCTCAACTAAACGCCGTTACGTGGTGGCTTTCGCTCAATTCCAACTTGGTGCCCATCCCCTCTGGCGTCCGCCTGCCACGCCTCAGGCTTTCTTGATCGCGTGGTAGGCCACCAGCACGACGATCGCGCCGATGACGGCAACAACTAGACTGTAGATGTTCAATCCAGTGACGCCCGATGCGCCCACCAGGCTGAACACCCAGCCTCCCACCACCGCCCCCACAATCCCCAGGATGATGTCGAGGAAAAATCCTTCCCCCGACTTATTGACGATCTTACTTCCGATAAAACCCGCCACTAACCCCAGCACAATCCAGGCCAGAATTGACATCTCACCCTCCTTAAAGAACTACGCCACATGCAGTGTGATTTCCACGACGGCGCACACTATATCAGAAACCTGAGTCTTTGATTCCCGCCCTCCCCCGGCCGCGTGCTCCCCGCCCGCGCTTTCGGTTACAATCCTCGCGCGCATGCACCGCGAATATTTCAAGCATTATAGCCACGAACTCGGCCGCGACATGGAGTCGCTCGTCTTCGGCCACACCGGCCAACCCATTCTCGTTTTTCCCACCTCCATGGGCCGTTTTTTCGAATATGAAGATGCCGGCATGATCCGTGCTCTCGCCGGCAAGCTCGACCAGGGCGAAATCCAGGTCTTCTGCCCCGATGGAGTCGACGGCGAAAGCTGGTACAACAAGGGTGTCCATCCCGGCGCCCGCATCTGGCGCCATGTCCAGTACGAGCGCTTCATCGTTCAGGATTTTCTGCGTTTTCTGCAATGGAAGAACCCCGCGCCCCAGATCGCCGTCACCGGATGCAGTTTCGGCGGATATCACGCGCTCAATTTCTCCATGCGCCATCCCGACATCGTTTCCGCCTGCGTCACCATGAGCGGATCGTTTGACATCAAGAGCTTTCTCGACGGTTACTACGACGATAATGTCTATTTCAACAATCCGCCCGACTATCTCGCCAACATGAGCGACGACTGGTATCTGAGCCGCTATCGCCAGATGAAGATCGTGCTCGGCTCGGCGGACTGGGATATGTGCCTCGACGCCAACGTCAAGATGTCCGCCATTCTGCACGCGAAAGCCGTTCCGCACTGGCTCGATATTTACGGCGACAACAGCAAGCACGATTGGCCCTTGTGGCAAAGAATGGCGCAAAAGTATTTTTGAGCAGGTCGTTAGTCGTCGGTCCGTTCGGGATGCATCGACGGCCGACCACGGAGAAGTGGAGCACAAAAGCGAAAGACCACCTGGAAATCCAAACGACCAACGACTAACGACCACCGACAAATTAGGAGCATCCTATGACCAAGAAAATCGCCATCCTCTTCGGCATGGAAAACACTTTCCCGCCAGCCTTAGTCGAACAAGATCAACAGCATGAAAGTCGAAGGCGTCACCGCCGAATTCGTCAAAATCGGCGGCATCCGCATGGATGAAGCGAAGAAGTACGACGTCATCATCGACCGCATCTCGCAGGACATCCCCTTCTACCGCGCGTATCTCAAGAACGCGATGCTGCACGGCACCATCGTCATCAACAATCCGTTCTGGTGGACCGCCGACGACAAATTCTTCAACTACGCGATGGCCCACAAAATGGGTGTGGCCATTCCCGCCACGGTGATCCTGCCGCATCAAAAGCATCCTCCCGACACCACCGACAAGTCGATGCGCAACCTGATTTACCCGCTCAACTGGGACGAGATTTTCGCCTACGTAGGCTTCCCGGCATTTCTCAAGCCCTACGCGGGCGGCGGATGGAAGCACGTCTATAAAGTCGATTCGCCCGAAGAGTTCTTCCGCAGTTACAACCAGACCGGCGACTTGTGTATGACCCTCCAGCACGGCGTGGAATTCGAAGACTATTACCGTTGCTATGTCGTAGGACAAGAAAAAGTCCACATCATGAAGTACGACCCCAAAGCCCCGCACCACGAGCGCTATGTGAAAGGCAATCCGCCCCCGCCGCCAAAGTTGAAAGAGCGGATCGAAAAAGATGCGCTCGCGCTCTGCCGCGCTCTCGGCTACGACCTGAACACGGTAGAGTTTGCGGTGGAAGGTGGAGTCCCCTACGCCATCGACTTCATGAACCCGGCCCCGGATGCCGAAGTCACCTCTGTAGGCCAGCAGAATTTCGAGTGGATAGTCAACGCCGTAGCCGAAATGGCGGTGAAGAAAGCCCTGAGCAACGAAAAGCCCTACGAAGAGTTGCGCTGGGCATCCTTCCTGGCCGGCCCCAAGTTGGTAGAGCCGCGCGCCCCAAAAGCCCGCAAAAAAGCCGGAACGTAGCGAAAGCCGGAGTGTAGCGCCGCCGTCCCCGGCGGCCTTTTCTCGCTCGCAACCGGCGCTCGCGGCGCATAACTCCATCTATCAACACCCGCCAAATCTGGGTATACTAATACAACTTTGCCGGGCCGCCCGCCGCCTGGCTCCGGTGCACCCATGAAACCGTCTTTCACGCTCGGCATTGAAGAGGAATACCAGACCGTCGACCCCGAAACCCGGGATCTGCGCTCGCACATTCATGCCGAAATCCTCGAGAAGGGCCGGCTCATTCTGCAGGAACGCGTCAAGGCCGAAATGCATCAATCGGTAGTCGAAGTCGGCACTTCCGTCTGCGCCAACATCCAAGAGGCCAAAACCGAACTCAAGAAGCTGCGCCGCGAAATGATCCGCCTCGCGCGCGAAAACGGCCTGCGCCTGGCTTCCGCGGCGACCCACCCATTTGCCGACTGGAGAGTACAGGAAGTCACGGTCGATGATCGCTACAAGAACATCGTCGAAGATATGCAACTGGTGGCGCGCGCCAATCTCATCTTCGGCCTGCACGTGCACGTGGGCATCGAGGATCGCGAGACCGCCATCCACATGATGAATCACGCGCGCTATTTCGTGCCTCATCTGCTCGCGCTTTCGACCAATTCCCCCTTCTGGCTCGGCATGGAAACCGGCCTGAAATCGTATCGCTGTAAGGTGTTTGACAAGTTTCCGCGCACCAACATGCCGGATTATTTCCCCAGCTGGGGCGAATATGAGAACTACATCAAACTGCTGATCAAGACCAACTCGATCGACAACGCAAAAAAAATCTGGTGGGACATTCGCCCGCATCCGTTCTTCACCACCCTCGAATTCCGCGTCTGCGATATTCCCATGCGCGTCAACGAGACCATCGCGCTCGCCGCGCTCATCCAGGCCACGGTTGCCAAGCTCTACAAACTTTATGAGTCGAACCAGGGCTTCCGGCTTTATCGCAGATCGCTGCTCATGGAAAACAAGTGGCGCGCCGCACGCTATGGCATCGACGGCAAGCTCATCGACTTCGGCAAACAAATGGAGGTCCCCGAGCGCGACCTGATCGAGGAATATCTCGCCTTCGTCAACGACGTGCTCGACGAACTCGGCTCGCGCCAGGAAGTCGAATATATTCGTGAGATCATGAAGAATGGCACCGGGGCGGATCGCCAGTTGCAGGTCTACCGCGAAACCGGCGACATGAAAGCCGTCGTGGATTACATCATTGAGGAGACAGAAGCAGGTGTGGAAGAAGACGAGGCCGACAACCTTCCCACCGCCAAGGCCGTTTAGGGAAGTGCGTCATGACTTGGAAATGGGAAGGGCACGACTTTAGTCGTGCCGTCAACGCTTCATCAAATGAGCGGCTTTAGCCGCTGAAGTGAAGGACGCTAATTTCGTTGAGCCGCAAATTTACTTTAAGAGACGAGTCCTAATAATTTTAATGAACACTCTGCAATCATCCACTCGCCAACTGAACCAACTGCCCTTCGACCCGCAACTCACGCAAGGCGCGCGCAACGCTGTCCGCGTCTGCCTGCGCATCCAACCCACTGAAAAAGTTACGGTGATCACCGACGAAGTGAGCCTTGAGATCGCCGCCGCGCTCGTCCACGAACTGGAAGAATTGGGCTGCCCCTATCGCTCGTGGGTGCTCGAAGATGTGGCCACGCGTCCACTGACGGATTTGCCGCAGATCATCGCTGCCGATCTCGAAACCAGCCAGGTCAGTATTTTCGCCGTGCAGGGGCAGACCAACGAACTCAAGTCGCGCATGCAGATGACCGACATCGTCAACCGCAACAAGATTCGCCACGCGCACATGGTTAACATCAACAAGCAGATCATGCTCGAAGGCATGCGCGCCGATTTCGGGAAGGTCGATCGCCTCAGTGCAAAAGTCATGGAGCGCGTGCGCTCCGCGAAACAGATTCGCGCCAAAACTTCTTCCGGCACCGATCTCAAGGCGGACTTGAATCCGAATTACAAGTGGATCAAGACCAGCGGCATCATCAGCACCGAAAAATGGGGCAACCTGCCCGGTGGCGAGATCTTCACCACGCCCGGCGAAGTAAACGGCACCTTCGTGATCGACGGCGTAGTGGGCGATTACCTGTGCGCGAAGTTTGGCGACCTGAAGGCCAATCCGCTCACCATTCAGGTAAAAGGAAATCGCCTGGTGGAAGCGCACTCCGCGAATAAAGAGTTGCGCGATGACTTCTGGGCCTACACCCACACCGACGAGAACAGCGACCGCGTAGGCGAATTCGCCATCGGCACCAACATCGAACTAAAAGACGTGATCGGCCAGATATTGCAGGATGAAAAGTATCCCGGCGTCCATATAGCGTTCGGCAATCCTTACGGCGCGCACACCGGCGCGGATTGGTACTCGTCCACGCACATCGACGTAGTCGGCCGCAACTTCGATATCTGGGTCGACAACGACCAAATCATGCGCAACGGCCAGTTCCTGATCGAAGCCTAACCGATACCGCGGTAAGCACTGACAGATCGAGATCGGAACCTTCCACCTGGGCAATCCGCTGGGCAGTCGTGCGGATTTAGGGGTTGCCTTTCCTCCGTGCAACCCCGTGTACCCTGTGGTTATTTGGTTCGTAAGCTCGTAAACTAGCGGCGGCCTCATCAACAGAACTGCAATGATCCCTTCCTATCGAAAGTCCTTTAACGCCAACTTCACCCAGGACAAATACGACCGCTTGCGCCGCGAAATGACGACTCGCTGCGGCATGGATGTCCCCTTCGCCCTGTGCGAGACGCCCTGCTTCTTTCCAGAGGCGCTCGTCGAGCGTCTGGGCGAAGACGGCAAAGCGCTCATCCATCAACTGGTCGATAACCCCGAATACCGCGCGCGCTCCGAAGCATCCATCCCCGCGCAATTCCGCGTCCCCAACGAAGCGCCGCATCCGATGTTCATCCAGGTAGACTTCGGTCTGGTGCGTGATGGCGCGGGCGAGCTACAGCCAAAGCTCGTCGAGCTGCAAGCCTTCCCTTCCCTCTACGCCTATCAGCCCGTTCTGTCGCAGGCCTACATCGACGCCTTCAACCTCGATCCGAATCTGGGCTACTTCCTCGACAACCTCAACGCGCAGACTTACAAGCGGTTGCTCGGCGATGCCATCGTCGCAGGTTACGATCCCAAGAACGTCGTCCTCATGGAGATCCATCCCGAGGAGCAGAAGACGCGCCCCGACTTCCTGCTGACAGAAAAGCTGCTCGGGATCCGCACCGTCTGCATCACGAAAATCCGCAAGCAGGGCCGCAAGCTGTTCTATGAGGAGAACGGCAAGCAGGTCCCAATCGAGCGCATCTACAACCGCGCCATCGTGGATGAGTTGGAGCGCAAAGGCATCGAGATACCGTTCGACTTCCGCGACGACCTGGATGTCGAATGGGCGGGCCATCCGAACTGGTACTTCCGCATGAGCAAGTACTCGATCCCTTATCTGAAACATCCATCAGTCCCGCGCACCTGGTTTCTCGATCAACTTGCCCGAGGTACCAGACTGACCTTAGAGAACTTTGTCCTCAAGCCGCTCTACTCGTTCGCCGGCCTCGGAGTGGTGATTGCGCCGTCGCGTAAGGACATTGACGCAATCCCAACCGCCAAGCGCGGAGAATATATCCTGCAGGAGCGGCTGAACTTCACCCCGGTGGTCGAAACTCCGCACGGAGCCACGAAAGTCGAGCTGCGCATCATGTACATCTGGCTCGACGAGCTGCGCCCGGTGCTGACCATCGTGCGCATGGGGCGGGGCCTGATGATGGGCGTGGACCAGAACAAAGGCATGGCGTGGGTAGGATCGTCAGCCGCCCTGATCAGCGATTAGCTTGAGCGCGTAATCCATATGGAATACACCTGGTTCATCCTGCTGCTGGCGGTTTCGGGAACGGCGCTGATGCTGCTGCTTGTGCATGGCACCGGGCTCGGAACTCTGCTGCACGACCGCATCCCCGACCGTCCGCGGCGTCGGCTCTTTGTCGCCACGGTCAGCTTCTTTCTCACCTTTGGCGGCGTGCGCGGAGTGGTCTATTGCATCACGCACCAGATTCCTCCCTTTCACTTCGTCATCATGCATGGCCGCCACGTTCACCACCTGGTGCTTGGGATCGTCATCCTGTTGGCGGTCGGTTATGCGTGGCTGGCGGAGATCGGAGTGGGGGCGGGCGCTTCGTCGCTGCTGGCGAGCCGGCTGCTTTCGATTCTCTACGGTGTGGGAGCGGCGCTCACGCTTGACGAATTCGCGCTCTGGCTGAATCTGCGCGATGTCTACTGGTCGGCGGAAGGACGGGCCAGCATCGACGCGGTGGTGCTGTTCGGAGCATTGCTGGCCGCAGGCGCGTGGGGCGCGCCGCTGTTTTCGCGCAAGACGCAAAACAAGAATTCGTAGAAACTTGGACTCGAGTCTTTAAATTTCTGACTTACGAACGTCCCGCCCCCCGTGTTTAGTGTCCCAGCAATTCCAGCAGTTCTGTTGTTTCCACCGTCATTGCCATTTTGAGAGTGGGCATATAGTCAGGGTTCCACGTGGACGAATGGAGTTGCGGTAAGTCGGTTCCAGACTGCTGGGCAGCAGCGAATTTCGCTGGTTCAACCGCGCCAACCCAGAAATCTGCGGACGGTATCCCGGCGAGGTTGAATTCCGCGAAGTCTTCAAAGACCATGGTCGGTTCAACTTCGACCACATTCCTTTGGCCCAGGACACCTCGCAGTGTGGCGACCAGCCGCTTGGTCAGCTCGGGATCGTTGTACGTGGCATTTGCGGCCGGAGTTACCTTTACCAGCGGCTCCTTGGGAGCGCCGCCGGCCATCGCTTCGCCTTTGGCCACGCGTTCGATGGATGCCAGGACGCGTTTGCGCACTTCTGGTTTGTACGTGCGCACGGTGAGTTGCAGCTTGACCTCGCCCGGAATGATGCTGTTCTTGGTGCCGCCGTGGATCGTGCCGACGGTAATGACGACGGGATCGAACGGGTTATTCTCGCGCGAAACAATGGTCTGCAAGGCGAGGACCGTGCGGGCAGCGATCACCACAGGATCGATCGTGTTCTGAGGCCGTCCCCCGTGGCCTCCCCGCCCAAAAACAGTAATGTCCACGGAGTCCGCGGCGGCCAGCGCGTAACCTGGAGTGAAACCTACCTGCCCGACCGGCTGGTTAGCACTATCGTGAATCGCCAGGGCGAAATCAGGTTTCGGGAAGCGCGTAAACAGGCCGTCCTTGATCATGGCGGGGGCTCCTTCGCCTGTCTCTTCGGCCGGTTGACCGATGAGAATCAAAGTGCCGTGCCACCGATCCCGACTGGTTACCATCAGCTTGGCGGTACCGATCCAACTGGACATGTGAATGTCATGGCCGCAGGCATGCATCACCGGAATCGACGTTCCAGAATCGCTTTTGACGACGACATGACTGGCGTACGGCACGCCCGTCTCTTCCGCGATCGGAAGGGCGTCCATGTCGGTGCGCAACAGGACCGTGGGCCCCTTCCCGTTGCGCAGCACGGCGACAATGCCAGTGCCGCCCACGCCCGTTGTCACTTCGTATCCCATTGCCTTGATGCGATCCGCCAGCTTGGCTGCCGTTTGCTGCTCATGCAGGGCCAGTTCGGGGGTTTTATGGAGATCGAAGTAGAGGGACTCCACTTCGGGATAGACCGCGTTTATTTCCTCTGCCGATGGAGTCGTCCACACTGCGGGCTTCGTCTGCGCGGCGGCGCTAGTAACTAGGAGCAGATAACCGAACAGCATGGCTAGAACTGAATGGTTCATCGTTCACCTAAGTTGGAAGGATGCTACTCGCCTTGTCCTCATGAGTAAAGTCTTTTGTCCAGAATCTCCGGAGATCAATGCGGGCTTCGCCCGCGCGACAGCTGAGGGTGGCTGTCCCTGCGCGCGGGTCCATCCCTAGCGCCCAAAAAGTGGGCGCGAACCCTTCGACAAGCTCAGGGCAGGCTCTGCGGCACCCACTGGAGACTGGCTCAGGTGCGCACTGCTACTGCTGCTTCCTCCGGCTCCAGTTTGGCGGTGAAGTGGCGTAGGAAAGGGGCTTCGTAGGTCAGCTTCATACCCCGAATTTTTTCGCGCGAGTGCCACACGTCCAGGATCACTTCGACTACGTAATCAATGTGGCTCTGGGTGTAGACACGTCTGGGGATAGCGAGGCGGACTAAGTCCATCTTCGCCTGCGGGCCGAACATTAGTGTGCCGATTTCTACGGAGCGAATTCCTCCCTGGAGATAGAGTTCGTTGGCCAGGGCTACGGCGGGAAAGTGGTCTTGCGCGATGTGCGGCAGGAAAGCGCGCGCGTCGATGTAGATAGCGTGGCCTCCGGGGGGCTGGACTATGGGGACGCCCTCGGCGGAGATGTGATTGCCTAAGTAGGCGGTCGAGGCGATGCGGTATTGGAGATAGTCTTCGTGGAGGGCTTCCTGCAAGCCTACGGCTATGGCTTCTAAGTCGCGGCCGGCCAGCCCTCCGTACGTGGGATAGCCTTCGGTTAGGATCAGCAAGTTCTTTTCCTGCTGGGCAAGTAAGTCGTCGTTGGTGCAGAGGAAGCCGCCTATGTTGGCCATGCCGTCTTTTTTGGCGGACATAGTGCAACCGTCGCCGCAGCGGAACATTTCCTGCGCAATCTCTTTGGGCGTTTTGTTCTCGTAGCCCTTCTCGCGAATCTTGATGAAGTAGGAATTTTCGGCGAAGCGGCAGGCGTCGAAGTAGAGCGGAATATTGTGGTGACGGCAGACGTTGCTAACGGCTTTGATATTTTCCATTGAGACGGGCTGGCCGCCTCCGGAGTTGTTGGTGACTGTCACCATCACAAGCGGGATACGCTCGCGGCCTACTTTGGCTATCAGCGATTCGAGCGCAGCCACGTCCATGTTGCCTTTGAAGGGGTGATTCACGCTCGGCTGGCGGCCTTCGGGAATAACCAGGTCAACGGCTTCGGCGCCTACAAATTCCACGTTGGCGCGCGTGGTATCAAAGTGCGTGTTGTTGGGAACTACATCGCCCTTCTTGCACGCGCAGCTGAAGAGGATGCGCTCGGCCGCCCGCCCCTGATGCGTGGGGATAACATGGCGATAGCCGAAGATATCCTGGACGGAGGCTCGGAACTGGTCGAAGCTGCGGCTGCCGGCGTAGCTTTCATCGCCTTCCATGATGGCGGCCCACTGGTGCGTAGACATGGCCCCGGTGCCGGAGTCGGTCAAGAGGTCGATGAGGACATCGTCGGCCTGGAGGAGAAAGAGATTGTAATTGGCGTAGCGAAGATGTTGCTCGCGCTGGGCGCGTGTTGTCCAGCGGATGGGCTCGACGCTCTTGATGCGAAACGGCTCGATAATTGTACGAGGCATGGGACTCTCTTGAAGATAGCAGATAACGCGGAACGGACGAGTGTCAGTGATGGCGGTCACGGGAGGGCAACTCAGGTCCCAGCTCTCAGGTCCCGGTCTTTCAGCACCTCGCGAAGCGGTTCCAGAGGTTGGCGGATTTTCCCTGTCTCTACTACCATGTGTCGCGCGGGCCCCAGTGGAACGTGGGGACTCGGCTGAGGGGGAACGAGAGTGACTGGCTATCAGATAGTCTTGGTTTTGACGGCAGTGTTGGTGTTGATTGCCGCTGCTGTTCTCAGAACGACAACACGAAGGAAACACCCTCCCAAGTCTTGCTCGCAGTGCGGGAAACCGTCGTCGCATGGGTACTCGAAAGCGGCGGAATCGGAACTGGGTGAGACGGTTCCACTGTGTGTGAATTGCCTGGTTAGGAAATTGGACGAAGACTACTGCATGTACGATGGGCGCGCGGTGGTTGTACAGCCGGTCCAGGAATTGCCGCGCTATGTGTTTCGCCCGAAGGCGCATTGGAATGAAGCAGTGAGGAATGATGTGGATTTCCTTCTCGCGGGACTTCAAACTCATTGCCATTCATGTGGGCAGCCGGCGCGCTATGTGTGGGTAAATGCGCTTGAACCAGGGCCGGTTGCGAAACTTCCAGACCTGGGCATTCAGCGCACGCTGCTGGCGGGAGGAAAGGCGCAGCCAGTATCGTTGTGCGCGCAATGCACGGTGACCCGAATCGGGCACAGCCTTCGCGAACAGGAAGGTGGTTATTTGGAAATTTGCGGCCCGCGCGGGGACGCGAATGGACTGGTGAGCGGGATGGGGTATTAGGGCGCGTGGCTGGATCGTGTTGCGTGGGAGTGGCAGCAGCTTCCACGGAAAATACCCGGCCGATCGCAGCGTTCTAACGTGTGCTCAAAAACGTCGGGGCTGAATCCCTTGCTGTTTTTCACCCACGGCTTACCAGGCTGCGGAAAAACTCGGGGTTCCGCTTGATTTTGCGCGGCGGATTAAGAGGAGAAACAAACATGGTCCAATCGGGTGCGTGCAAGAAAGAACTTATGAGGATTCTGTTCTGGCTAATCCCCAGCGCCTTGCTGTTCACCGCCGCTCCTCCGCCTGCAGCGGCACAGTTCAAGGCCTGGGTCATGGCCAAACTCCCCGACACGCCTGAGGGCCTCGGAGTCGACTCGCATGGCAACCTCTACGCGACCCTGATGCATATTGGCGAAGTCGTCATGGTCAAGGATGATGGCAGCTACGATCACATCGCGTGGGTGCCGTCGCAGGAAGAAAGCGGAAATGGAGACCTGATCGGACTCGATCTTGATCCGTCCGGCAACATCTACGTCGCCTACACAGGCCACTCGAAACATGACTTCAGGAAGGACCTGGGCGATCCGTTCCACCCCGCTTGCCGCGACGCGACGGTGACCGAGTCGGGCGTCTATAAGATCGACGCTCACACCCGAAAGGTAACGCCGCTCGCAACCAAAGCGGAGGGCTGGCCGTTCTGCTATCCGGATGACGTCGCGATCGACTCGAGCGGCAACGTGTACATGACGGACCTCACGTATTCCGGAATTTGGAAAATCTCTCCCGATGGGAAAAAGGTGGTCCTGTGGTCGGCCCATCCTTTGCTCAATTGGTCTCCCAAGCCTTATTCGGGATTCCCACTGGGAGTCAATGATCTCGTGCTCGATAAGCAACAGAAGAACATCTATGCCGTTACCGACGGCGACCCCATGATACTCAGGATCCCGATTAAGGAGGATGGGACAGCCGGTGAACCGGTGCCGTTGCCTTACGGGTTCTCGGCATTCGATGGAATCGAGTTGGACGCCAAAGGCAACATCTTCGTATCCGAGATCTTGCTAAACCAGATCTGGGTCCTTTCGCCTGACGGTTCGCAGCGCATCCTGATAGCCACTAAGCAGAACGCGCCGCTGGACAACAACACTAGCCTGGTTTTGAAAGGAGATGTTCTTTGTACAGCCAACCTTGGCTTCACCCACGCCAAACCCGAGGAAGCAGACCGAACGGTGGTCTGCATGAAGGGTTTCCCCCTGCCGAAATAATCGGATAATGGAAGATTAGCCGACTATCCGGACATTGTTCCACAAATTGTCCCCTGTCTCGCTTCCGCGAGGCGAAATGCGATAGAGTCGCTCGGTGGATCAGCGCGTCCGCAAAAACTCCTGCCGCAGGCACGAATGGCAATGTTTCCGAAGCCAACACCATGCCCTACATCGTCGATGCCGTCCGCGCCTACGCCACAGTAGGCGAGATCTGCGAAGCCCCGCGGCAGGTATACGGTACCTACACCGAGGTCAGCATTACGTAAGCTCGGCTCCAAGCCTTAGCGGCCCGCAAAAAACCGGCGGCAGCCATGCTGAGAAACGACCTTTTCTGCAGCGTGGCAAGCCGCGGGTGCAAGTGTAAGGGAGCTCGGACGGGGAGCTTGGGGGCTGCTGTCCGCAGGTCCCCGTGTTTCCTTGCTAATAAGTCGTACCGGCAGCTAAATACACTTGAACTCGTCACATCACTAAGAGACACACGTCACTGACAAGGCACATCTTCACCTAATAAGTTTCAACCTCGATGATTGAGCCATGTGCTGGACGGGCACTCTCGGCCCGATCTTCTCAGCCTAGTTACCCAAGCAAGACGGGCGCCACATCCCAGGGCCATCTTTGATAAGTCGAAATAAAGTTAATTTTAACCGGAGGCTTCATGACCATCCGCCATTCTGCGAAAGCTACTTTCTGCTTTCTATTGGCAGCTTTCTTTGTCCTTGTCGTTAATTCGGCTTCCAATGCACAGGAACCAGAGCTGATCCAGATAACGAATTCCCCAGGTGAGGACGCAATTGGCCCGAGTTGGTCGCCCCAGGGTAATACGATTTCGTTCATTACGAACCGCGGTTCAGGTAATGGCCGAATGCGGGATGTCTGGGCCGTGGCGCCGGATGGGTCCAACCCTACACGGCTCACAGTGTTTCGCGATGACGGGTACGATACCGGTGTCAACGACGGCCGTGGGCCGGTGTGGATTGGTTCGACCGGTGATTTGGCCATCCTGGACGTAAACTTCTATTGGGAATGGTTGCGTTTCGGGTTGTCTCAAAACCCTCCGCTTCCCGTTCAGCGGAACGTTCTCGACGGCGCAAGCCCTTATTTCGCGGAGCTTTTGCTTATTCCGGGAGGTCTTTTAGGCGATTCGTTCGCCGTGTCCATCGACGGCCAGTCCGCCGGATGGAGTGTCGAAACCAGCCCCAACTGCCCCGTCGTCGAGGCCAACGCCGTCGTTGCGCCCTTTAACGTGTTGGATGGGCAACCTGCGACGCAGGTGGGTACGATTATCGCGTCAGCGAGGTTAAACTGCACCGCGGCTAGCAGGGCTATCGTTGGCATGTCATACTCGCCGGACGCGTCCCAGTTGGTGCTGTCGCGAGTGCCGGATCCAAATTATCTGGGCTACGACCTGGAAATTTATAACGCGAGCGGCGGGCTTGTTCGCAAGCTTACGAATAACGGCGGCGGGCCCAACCCCGTCACAAACTGGAACCCAAGCTGGTCACCCGATGGAAGCCGCATTGCCTTTGCTTCCAATATGAGCGGCCAGTTTCAAATCTACATAATCAACCCCGATGGCACGAACCTAACGCCAGTGACTACCGGCGGCGGCGATTGGCCGACATGGTCTCCGGATTCCTCGACCATCGCGTTCCAATCCACGCGCGGCGGCAACTCGGAAATCTACTCGGTCCCAGCCCCTGTTTCCTCCCCTCCCGGTAACCTATCGGCAACTGTAGGCAACCAAAGCGTAGCTCTTTATTGGAATATGCCGCCATCGATCCCCCAAGGCTTTAACATCTATGCTGACCTGATTGTTGGGACGACAGTCACAAACCTTGGATTGGTAAATACCTCTGGTCCCGTTCAGCAGTTGCACTTCGCAGTCAGCCAACTACCCGGGACGAATGCAGGCGGCCAGCTAGGGGCGAATGGCCCGCCACAGAATGGGCAGCTTTATCGATTTAGGGTAACTTCCGTAAACGGCAATAGCGAGAGCACGCCCTCAATTGTCCTAGCACAGCCCGCTCCGTTTGCCGCGCCTCCTCATCCGCGATACCCAGTTCTGTTTCTACCTGGGATAGACGCCGACGCAAGTGCGTGGCAGTCGACGGCCGATTTTCTGACAAATACCCTCAGCTGGACATGTGGTGGAACGCTGAGCTATGGCCAAGACGATAACCCTCTGAAGGGCGATCCGCCGAACATAACATCGCTCCCGCAGACGTGTTTACCGTTCGACAGTTCCGCGGACTTTTTCACCGTAAACTTCGGCAACAAACTTGCCAACAGCTATCCGGATGGGGAGGGAATCTCTCATCAAGGCAATGAAGTTGGAGGATTCCTCGATTACCTTGGCAATCGCAAACCGTTCTCGATTGTCGCCTGGAGTATGGGCGGGCTAGCCGCTCGCTCCTACATCCAGAATGCTCCGACGTTCGCCTCTGGCCAGATAAAAGACCTGATTACGCTTGGAACGCCGCATTTGGGAGTGGACCGGACTACTATGGTCCCGGTCGGAGATGCGATCCTCGCACTCATAGCTGCCGGAGCCGTAGACGCGATGTTTGATCAGCTTCTTTTCCTGCTTCCAGACAAATTCGATGCTCTCCAAAGCCGCGGTGTTATCGACATGGATGGCGGGTGCGTAGCCAACGGCGATTCAACTGACATGAGCACCCTAACTGGGTTCCTGCGGTCGTTGGACTACAACCCGCAGCGCGCGCTCCCGTCGGAAATCCGGTATGTGGTTGTCTCGGGGACAGGGATGCCAGGATATTTTTTCCCATTCTCATTTCCAGACCGTTGCGTTATTACCTTTCCGTTCAAGTACGTCGAGACTGACCTAGTCGTTCCCAACGTCAGTTCCACGCTGGCGGGAATCCTGCCGGACTCACCAGAATGGACCCCTAAGTACACTAATGACTTCCACACTGGCCTTCCGGCGGACGTGTCCGTAATTCTGTGTTCATTAGATCCAAAATGCACGGAGTACCAGGCCTCGTCGTCAGGCAATACTGCAGCCAGTCCGAGCGGGGCAGCTTCCTCTTCGCTGGTCGATATTCAGGTGACAGCTCCGAATGGAAACGCCATTTCGAACGGCTTCACTTCAATGCCCGGGGCAAAGTACTCGAATGTCACAGATCCAACGGGCCATCAAATTGCTAGTGTGGTAATTCCATTTCCGCAGGGCGGGGAATACACGATCACTCCCACGCCTAAACCTGGAGCGAAGCCAACAGACACTTTCACAATTCTCCAGATTCAGGGCGGCGTGACTACGACCATTGCGCAGGACATGCCGATTCAAAACATCCCACCGGCGGGATTCCAGACCACGGTTCAGAGCGGCTCTTCATTCATGCAAGTTTCGCCGGTAAGCCTCGACTTCGGGAACGTGCGTGTCAGTCGGGCCCGCAAGATAGTGGTAACGCTAAAGAACACCAGCGCCACAAGGCAGTCGCTCGGGCCTTTCTCTTTGACGGTTACCGGTGGAAACGCTTCGGATTTCAGCATTCACCCATGGTGTGGAGCTGAGATTGGGCCGGGGAAGGAGTGCACGATTGCGGTCCACTTCACTCCGCAAGCGGTAGAAGCGGGCACGGCCACGCTAAGCATCGTGACTAGCGCCTCGACGGTTCCGCTGGAGGTTCCGATTACCGGCAGCGGGATCGCGATTAAGAAGTGAGTGCTCGCGCCCCGGAGGAGAGGGCAACTCACTCCCAGAGCTGTTTATGGGACCGGCACGAGCCGAGCGGCGACGTCAGGTTCTCCCACGACTAGTCGCTCGTTCGCGCGGTGTAACTCACTCGCAGAACTGTCCATGAGACCGGCGCTCGCCGAGCGGCCACGCCCGGCTCCCCGACAACTCATAGCTCGTTCGCACGCTGTTACACAGCGCTCCCCGAGGCCGCCGCCGCTGCCTTAGCCCCGGTCTCCGGATAGGGGACTTTCTCCTCGGCAGATGGCGCGCTCCATGCGGGAAGTTGCGCGACGGAGTCCGTGCGGATCTGCGCGTGCCAATTCGCGCCGCCGTGGCTGGCCACGTAGAGCGCCAGTTCCAGCCGCGTCCACACTCCCAGCTTGTCGAAGGTCGTTCGCAGATAATTTTTCACCACCTGCTCGCTGGTATGGAGCACGGCAGCAATGTCCTTGTTGGTCAAACCCTGCCACACCAGGGTCGCTACTTGAATTTCTTTCGCGCTCAATCGGTCACGGGGTTGCATGGTTGCACCTGCTCCTTAATAAACATGGCGGTCGCAAGCTTCACTCGCTTCCGGCCTTCCCTGATGCCTGCGCGCAAGAACAACGTGCGCAGGTGTTGCTTTACGGTGCGCGGGCTGATGTTCAAATGGCTCGCGATTTCCTTGTTGCTGCACCCCTGCACCAACAGGTGCAGGACCTGTTGGTCGCGGGGTGTGATCTTGATCTCATTGAGATTAATCATTGGCTTTTTGTCCACTCCCTCGGTTCAATCTTGGGGTCGCGCCCCGCCGACCATAGAAGCAACCTGTTCGCCAAATATTCTCCTCGTGCCATTCCCCATCGTTGCAGTAACTTACGTGCCACCTTGGGCTTCCGGTGTCCCTCTATTAGCCCCGTTTCATGAACCGCTTCCCACTTTGAAGCCCCGTTTCAGGAATCTAGGCCACTCTGTCCAAAGTCCCTTCGCTTATCTTCTGTCGAAGGCCCACTGCACCTTTGGCCTGCTTTTTCACCGTTTCCGGCGGGCGAAAAATGCCTTATACTAAGCAGGCAATAGGGTCAGACCTGTTAACCTCCCCCCGTAACCACATGGCGTCGGATCGGGCTAAACTCGTGCTCGACGAACAGTCCTTTCAAGGATTGCTGTCGGCAGCTTTTACAATTCAGGAACACAACGCCCGGATGAGCTCTGGCGAATCGCCGGACGGTGGAACCGAAACTTCTGCGCCCCCCAAAGCGGAAGCACCGCAAGTCCCCAGTTCACCGCAGATCAAAGCGAATCCTCCGCAGGCCAACGCCAACCCTCTGAGCACTTGCAAAGAGTGTGGTGGACCGCTGCCTTCCGCCGACGCTAATTGTCCGAACTGCAACATGCCGCACTTCCGGCCGGGAGAAAGGCTGCAACGAAATTGGGCTTCCTTGTGGCAGATGAGCAAGGAGCAGGGTTTAGCGCTGGATGCGCGCCGGAAACCCGGAGACGACCTTCCGCTATCGCCAGCCGATCCTGGGCGGATACGCCGTGATCCGGTCGAATCCGGCCGGGCAGTTCGTTCCGCCGTGGCGCCTCCGGAACCGGTCCAGTCGCTGCGCATTGAGCAAGTAAGCGAAGTTCCCGCCGTGGACGAATCCACCGAACTGGCGCCTCACACCCTCAACCACGATCATCTCCAGGAACTATTGCGAGCGAAAATCGAATTGCCGCCACAGACTGCGAGCAGGACAGAGGAGCCCACGATCGGGGACGCGGCGGATTCGATTCCTCTTCACCATGACGGCGTGAGTCAGGACGGTTTGAGCGATGAGGAATGGGCAGACTCCGATACTGTTCCAGACTCGAGTGCAGTTGCAGACTCGAGCGGCAGCGGTTTGAAGAACCTGCGCCTGAAGCTGCATTTTCGGCGCGCCGACCTGTTTCTTGGACTCGCAGTGATCGTCGCTGCGGTGGCGCTGTTATGGCCGGCTTCGGGGGGGCAGAAGCCTGCGCTGTCGGCATGGGAACGGGCACTCATCGCCATGGGGATCGCGGAGGAGCCGCAGCAGGCCGTGCATTTTCATGGGGATCCGGACCTGAAGGTCTGGGTCGATACCCATACGGCGCTCTACTATTGTCCGGGTGACGAACTCTACGGGAAGTCTCCCGACGGCCATTACACCACCCAGCGTGAAGCGCAGTCCGACCGTTTCGAACCTGCCGAGCGCAGCGTCTGCATCCAGTAGGCTCGGCCTCCGGTTGTCTTGCTTCCTGAAAAGGTACATAGTGTTCCACGTGGAACGTTTTGTGCATGTACGAGTGTACGTATACATATATAGGACAAAGGATTCTAGATGAAACCAATGAAAAGAGTTAACTCGGGCGCGAAGCGCGCGAGAAGGAAAATCGCCGGCCGGGCTGCAAGCGCCAAAAGGAAGATCGCCCGGGGGAAGATTGCGCGCGGCAAGAGCGTCAAGGGGAGGATTGCCAGCCTGAAGGCTTCGGAGGCGGGGATGGAGGGCAAGTCTCTGGCGGCGTTGAGGTTATGGCGCAGGCAGAACAAGAAGCGGATCACGCTCTTTCTGGATGCGGATGTGCTGGCCTGGTTCAAAGGGATGCCTAAGTACCAGAAGGAGATCAACCGGGCGCTGCGCGAGGTGATGGAAGAAGAGGCGAAAGGGCGGGAGGGGTGATGGCTTCCGCGGGCGCGGTGTATGCATGCCATGTTGTACGTACAACAAGACTTGGCCAGGGGCGAACAGGCGGCAAACGAAATATTGTTTGGAACGCAGAGGTGTTTACTTGTTGTACGTACGGATGAATATGTAATATTGGGTTCGAAAATATTTTTTGGCGATTACTAACGAGGTAATAATCAGAAAATAAAATGAGGGGCGACTTCTGGGCGCATCGCCCTAAGTTATTGATTTCGTTGGGGGCGGCGCGCGGCGCTGGCGGAAGGCCGGAAGACGTTTGATCCGGCGCGGCAGGTATCATGGAATCAATGGGATGGAAGGGGATGGCGGGCGGCGAGGCGAGACCGAAACGTTATATATATCATGCCTGTCAAGGGGTATTTTGAGGGGACTATTTTTGCCGGTTTATTGGCCGAAGGATCGTTGGGTCAATGGGTTGGATCGAAAAGCGCGGGTAAAAGCCTATTTATTATTTAATAAACAGGACTGGAAGTTGTGTGGAAATGAGGGATGGGACCGCGAGTCATATGCGCGAGCTTTGGCCCCGAGCTTCGAGCTTGAAGCGCCGCTCCTCAAGGGTCGTGGATTCCCTGGGTAGCGCCCAAAACCGGGGAGCGACCCTGGGGCAGCTGCTTGGGCAGTCCCACGTTGGAGCAGGAAACCGGGGAACGTCCCGTCTGTCCCCGATTTTACCGGGGAACGTCCCGTCTGTCCCCGATTTTCGTCCCCGATTTTCCCCGATTTTAGGGTCGTGGAATCCCAGGTTAGCGCCCAACCCCGGGGCGCGAACCTGGGGCACCTGCCCGGCCGCATGAACCGAGAGATAAGAGGTGGGGGGACAGGTGAAGAGAGAGATCTTCGATGAGTTGATGACGGGTGTGACGTCGATGTAGGGCCAACGCGGGGGGAAGATTACCTTGAGGAGTTATAAGGTCGAGGCCGCGCCACTGCCGAAAGTGGATTCGAAGCTGATCCTGGATACGCGGAAGAAGTTCCGGTGCTCGCGTGGCGTTTCCGCGCGCCGGCTGCGCATCAACGAGAGAACGCTGGAAAAATGGGAGCAGGGGCGCGCCAAGCCGAATCCGCAAGCGGCGGCGCTTGTGCTTTTGGTGCGCCGGTATCCGGAAACGCTGGCTCGATTGGACGAACTGGCAGTGCGGTAGTTATGCCACGTTTGCGGCACGAACGGCGTGAAAGGCGAATCCCATAGTGCGATCCGTCTGCCACCCACCCTTCGCAAAGTGCGCGAAGGATGGGGCACCCACTTTCGTGGTAGTGTCCACGAAAGGCTGGGCCACCCGCCTTCCGAACCTTATACTCTCACAGACGTTACGTTGGGAACATCACAAGTTCAGTGCTTTCTAGTGTGGTGCCACGATAACTCATCCCTGGAAACGGTGGTCACCAACAAGGTATTACCACCTTCCGGTTACAGCATGACGATAGAGCCTGTTTTTGCAGTGGTATCCACTTTTTCCGTGCATCGCCACCCGCCGACGCTATCATCATATGCTCATATCAGATGTCATACGACAACCGTTCCCGAAGATGTGGAACTCCTCTATGACCTTTTCCTAGGTGAGCAGTTCTTGCAGCACCTTCAGGTGACGGTGTGCCGTTTCAACTTTACGTCCACTACGTAAGTCGCTCTGACTCGAACATACGTACAAGTATGCGGGCCTCAATTATCCCCCATATAAGAATCCAGTCTTTGTGGCGTACAATCTCTTTTCGCTGCAAGCCGACAAGGTTGAGTACGATGCCCAGAGCCGATCCTTGAGGCAAATGGCAATGTTGTTGTGAGGAACGAATCGGGAGTAACGCAGCGTGCTGAGTCAGTGATATTCAAGATCGCAAACGGCCAAGCTGTTCCATTACACTAGGACGGGTGGCCCGGCCTTTGTGCGTCGGTTTTCCATTCCCGTTTTGAGGCTGTGGGTGCCCCGTCCTTGCGTTTTTTGCAAGGGCGGGTACGATGCTGCCGATACCATAGGCTGTTATGCCCAGCGGTTTGCATCGCACCTACGGCGCGCACCACTTGCACTTTATCACTTGGTCCTGTTACCGGCGATTGCCTTTTCTGAATTCGGGAAAGGCCCGCGACCGCTTTCTCGTGGTGCTGGAGCAAACGCGGCAACGATACCGCTTCGTCGTGGTCGGCTATGTCGTCATGCCGGAGCACGTCCATCTCTTGATTACCGAACCAGAGCTGAGGAATCCCTCGACGGTCATGCAGGTGCTGAAACAGCGCACCGCCCGCGCCTTATTGCCGAAGAGAAAGCCGCGCGACCCGCGACAGCGAAATCTGTTCGGGGATGAACCGGCGCAGCGAGCGTTCTGGCAAGCCCGATTCTACGATTTCAACGTATGGACTGCGAAAAAGCGGGTGGAGAAGCTCCGTTACATGCACCGGAACCCGGTGACGCGAGGACTGGTGGCGGAGCCTCAGGATTGGCGCTGGAGTAGTTATCGTTTCTATGTTCTCGACGAGCCCGGGTTGGTGCGAGTCAACCAGGGTTGGGCAAAAGTCTCGTTTGCGGCACGAACGGCGTGAAAGGCAAATCCCATAGTGCGATCAGTCTGCCACCCACCCTTCGCAAAGTGCGCGAAGGATGGGCCACCCACTTTCGTGGCAGTGTCCACGAAAGGCTGGGCCACCCGCCATCGCACAAAGCGAACGGGAAGTTTAGCCGATGGTCAGAAGCTCTTCGTGGAAGCCGCCGATCTGGCGGGCTCGATCGACAAAATGGATTTCCAGGATCCAGTGCCGTTGCCGGCCTGAGGCATCCGGCATACGCATACGATTGTGGTTCTGGGGATGAACGTAGAGAGTGATCTTGTCGTCGGGAATTTTCTCGTGGGGGAATACGCCTATGAGATGTCCGGCGATGGGGCCGCCGTATTCCCAGCCCGCCTGTTTCGCCAGTTGGCAGGCGTACTCATATAATTCCGCGGCGGTGATATCGGGGTGCTGATGGAAGTAGCGCTTGCCCTTGGCGAAGGCCTCTGCGATGTCGCGGCACAGCTTTTGTTTGAGAGGATCGCTGCCAATAACGTACGTACGGCCAAAGTCGGCTTCCAACTCTTCGAAGACAGGGCCGAGGTCGAGAAAGACAATGTCATCTTCGGTCACGGTCAAATCCGGAGGATTCTCATCATAGGGCGCCAAAGTGTTGCGCCCGGCGCGCACAATGCGTTTGTGCCAATGGCGCGTGACGCCATACATCTCGGCGGCAAGATCATACACAGCTGCATTGATCTCGCTTTCGGTGGCTCCTGGGCGAATTAGCGTCCGCGCCCGGACTTCCGAAAACAGGGCTTGCGCCTTGGCCTGCGCATCCAATAAAGCGGCAGCCACGGCTTGTTCCGATCGCACCATGGGCAACAGATTACAGTAGTGGCGCCAATCGGAAAGCGGTTCTGGCCGAACCGTACAATAACCAGATTGAAGGGTTGAGAATGCAGGGCCAGACGTCACTCATTAACAGACGCCTGAACGCAGTTGCGCGTTCGCAGCGGGGCCGAAACTTTTTGCGGACGGATGAATCACATTCTTCGTAAAGGTGTGGGTGAATGAACCGATGCTGATCTATCTATTGGCCTTCGTTGGCGGTGTTCTGACGATATTGAGTCCGTGCATCTTGCCTGTGCTTCCGTTTGTATTTGCGCGCGCGGACCAACCGTTCCGGCGATCCGGATTGCCTTTGCTGGCGGGTATGGCGCTGACGTTTTCGGTTGTGGCCATTGCAGCCGCATTCGGTGGACATTGGGTAGTACGGCTGAACCAAGGCGGGCGCTATGTGGCGATGGCGATCTTTCTCGTGTTGGGCGTGAGTCTTCTTTTTCCCTCGATCGCCGAAACGTTGACTCGGCCGCTGGTGCGCGCGGGTGGGCGGCTGCAAGGCGGTCCATCGTCGGAGAGCGGAATCGGAAAGTCGTTTGTCCTGGGAATCTCGACGGGGCTTCTTTGGGCTCCGTGTGCCGGCCCGATTCTTGGGTTGATTCTGACCGGAGCCGCCCTGCAAGGTCCGGGTGCCCGCTCATCCTTCTTACTGTTGTCCTTCGCGCTGGGGGCCGCGACTTCACTGGGGATTGCACTTTTCGCCGGCGGCAGGGTTTTCTCCGCCATGAAACGTTCGCTCTCGTTTGAGGTGTGGATCCGCCGTGGATTGGGTGTGGCGGTGATCCTGGGCGTGGTTGCGATCGCTCTGGGCTGGGACACGAACTTACTCACCAAGTTTTCATTTGTGAACACGGCCAAAGCGGAAGAGCACTTGATCGGCGCTTTGCGTCCAGCGAAGCCGGCGGCAGTTTTGGCAGCGGGCGCGGGCGACGCGCTGCCCGCGCTTGACGATGAAGGCGCATTGCCCGATCTGAGCGGAGCCGTGGCTTGGCTGAATTCGCCTCCGCTCAGCAGCAAATCTCTCAAGGGCAAAGTTGTGCTCGTCGACTTTTGGACCTACTCCTGCATTAATTGCCTGCGGTCATTGCCCTACGTTGAGGGTTGGGCGGCGAAGTACAAGGATGCGGGGCTGGTCGTGATCGGCGTGCACACTCCCGAGTTCGCCTTTGAGAAAGAGCGAGCGAACGTCGAAAAAGCCGTGCGCGACCTGAAGGTCAACTACCCGGTTGCCATCGACAGCGACTACAAGATCTGGCAAGCGTTCAACAACGAGTATTGGCCGGCACATTACTTCATCGACGGGAAGGGGAGGATTCGTTATCACCATTTCGGCGAAGGAGAATACGGCGAGTCGGAGAGGGTGATCCAGGAACTGCTGAAGGAAAACGGGGCGGCGTCGCTGGCTGAAGGAGTGATCAGCGTATCTGGCAACGGCGCTGAAGCGGCTCCGGATAAAAGCAACTCTCGTTCACCGGAAACCTATATCGGATACCACCGGGCCGAGCACTTTGGCTCCGCCGAGCCGATCGCCCAGGACTCACGCAAGGTTTATACGCTGCGGCCCAGACTTTCTCTCAATCAATGGGGGCTGGCGGGGACCTGGAAGGTGAGCGCGGAAAGCGCCGTGCTTCAGACATCTCCGGGAAAGATCGTGTTTCGGTTTCATGCGCGCGACCTTCACCTGGTGCTGGGACCGGCGAAGGACGGCAAGCCGGTTCGTTTTACGGTCAAACTGGATGGAACCGCGCCGGGCGAGGACCATGGCAGCGACACAGACGCGAGCGGCGGCGGCACGGTTCAAGAGCACCGGCTGTATCAGCTGATACGGCAAAAGGGGGCGGTGGAGGACAGGACGTTTGAGATTGAGTTTCTCGATCCCGGCGTGCAGGCGTTTGCGTTCACGTTTGGGTGACGGCGGGGAACACGAGCCCCCAAAAGCTCTGTTACTTTTCCCGCCGATAAAAGTGTGTTAGCTCGGACTTCGCTCCACCGATATTTTTCCGATAGCTTTTCGCAGCGGTAAGCCACTGCGCCACCCAAGAGCGTTTGTAAAGACGCGGCTTGCCCCCGCACGTCCGGCGTTTGAGACGGGCAAGCGCCGTTTCTACAGGATCAGGACAGATTGGCCCAACTTTGAGTTAGGGGACAGGTTGTCCCATCTCACGCTCGGGTAGCACGTGGGTAAGGTCTTTAATAGCAATGGGTTAGTCGGTGGGGGTATGGCGCTGCGATTGCAAATTCTTGTCCGATGTCGCGCCTGCACTTTGGGCGCGAGGGGAGTTTATGCAGCGAGTTCACAAATTGGCTTCGGCGTTTCGGTATCTGGGGTTGGCGAGCGTGTTTCTCGGGGTGAGCCTGGCGTGGGCTGCCGGGCCGGGCCTGGCGTCGGGCACGGGGGTGAGCAAGCTCTCGGCGGAACTGGCGTCTGTCCCTAAGGGGAAGTTGGTCAACGTCATTGTGCAGTACCGGACGCTGACGACTCACGATTTCGCGCAGGCGCAGACCGTGACGATGGGCGCGAAGCCGGCGAAGAACTTGTCGCTGATCAACTCGATTGCGATGACGGTGAAATCCGACTCTTTGGCGACGCTCGCGAGCAATCCCAACGTGGCGCATGTTTCGATTGATCACCAGGTCGTCGAGTTCTCGACGACTACGGATTTCTACGATCAGGCAGTGAACGCTCCCTACGCGTGGTCGGCTGGGCTGGACGGAAGCGGGATCGGAGTTGCAGTTATTGATAGCGGCATTACCGACCAGGGAGATTTTTCGGGAGCGAACGGATCGCGGCTCGTCTACAGCGAAAACGACAACTTCGATGGCGTGAACAACGCGTTTGGTCACGGATCGCACGTGGCGGGAATTCTGGGCGGCGGCGGGGCGAACTCGACAGGCGCGGGCTTCACGAAGACTTTCAAGGGAATTGCACCGAACGTAAACCTGCTGAGCTTCCGAGTGCTGGACGGAGTTGGAGTGGGCACGGACAGCTCGGTAATCGCTGGAATTCAGTCGGCGATCAACCTGAAGAGCACATACAACATCCGGGTGATGAACATCTCGCTGGGGCGGCCGGTATTTGAAAGCTACACGGTGGATCCGCTGTGCCAGGCGGTGGAAGCGGCGTGGAACGCGGGAATCGTGGTGGTGGTGGCGGCGGGCAACGACGGCCGCGACAACTCGATGAAGACGAATGGATACGGCACGATCTCGGCGCCGGGAAACGATCCGTATGTGATCACGGTGGGCGCGATGAAGCCGGAGGGAACGGCGACGCGGGCGGACGATCTGATTGCGAGTTACAGCTCGAAGGGGCCGACGATGGTGGACCACATCGTGAAGCCCGACCTGGTGGCGCCGGGGAATCTTACGGTTTCGACTTTGGCCTCGACGAGCGCTTCGATTTACACGCTGTTCCCGCAGGATCAGGTGGTGGAGAGCTATTACATGACCAGCGGCAGCGGTTCGTCGCCGTACTATTTCACGCTGAGCGGGACGAGCATGGCGACTCCGGTGGTGAGCGGAGCGGCGGCTTTGCTGCTACAGCAGAATTCTGCGCTGACGCCGGACCAGGTGAAGGCGCGGCTGATGAAGACCGCCTATAAGACTTTTCCGAAGGTGAGCACTGCGGTCGACCCGGTGACAGGGATTTCCTACACGAGCTATTACGACATCTTCACGGTGGGCGCGGGGTATCTGGACATACAGGCGGCGTTGTCGAATAAGGACACGGTGTCGTCGACGATTGGCGCGGCGCGGTCGCCGGCGGTGGCGGTGGACGCGAAGCACAATGTGTACATCGTGACGAACTCCTCGGTGGTTTGGGGGACGTCGGTGGTCTGGGGGACTTCGGTGGTTTGGGGGACGTCGGTAATCTCGATGTCGGGCGCGGAGAGTGTACTTACGGGATCGTCGGTGGTGTGGGGAACATCGACAGCCAGCGGATACAGCGTGGTCTGGGGGACATCTGTACCGTCGGCAAACCTGGCGACCCTGGCAGCGCAGGCGGACGCGGCAACGTCCGAGTACTTTGGCGAGAAGTAGTAGCGAGTGCTTGCGGGGGGAAGATCTGGCCCCTCGAAACTCGCGGGCTGGCGACTGGCAAAGCTCGGTGAAACGCCAGGGCGAGTGTTGGTCTTGTAGAGACGGGGGGCTTGCGCGGTCTTAGAGACGGCAAGCCACGTCTCTGCGGGAACGAACCGCCGCGAATAAAACCGTCAGGCTGGTGGAGCCTGGTTCCAGAGTCGAGCGACGGCCGACAATAATTCACCGACGGCTTCCGTTTTGGGGACGGAAGCATCGACCAACTGCAGAGTCTCCTCTGGAATGATCTCGTTGCCCGAAAACATGATAATCGGCGTTTCCGGCCGGAGACGCCTTATCTCCCGCGCGAGTTCGTGCCCATTCATTTCCGGCATCTGGTAGTCAAGAAGCACCGCGTCGAAGCTCGTCATCTGGGCAAGCCTCAGTCCCTGACGGGGGGATGCTGTGGTAACAACGATGTATCCCGATCTTTCAAACAGCGTTTTTTCATATTCCAAGATCGCATGGCTGTCGTCGATACACAGCAGCATGCGGCCAGATCCTTGGTAGGCTCGACTCATGGGGAACCTCCAGCAAAATGGGGCGGCCCCTTTTATGTGGGGAGGGGTGCACTTCGAGCGGGGCCGCCCCCTGCCGTGGCTCTGATAAAAGCCCGAAGTTTCTCTTGGAAAGAACACCCCAGTTACTATGCGAGGACTTTGGCACAGCACCTCCGGGCTTGTCTGTACAAAATTGCACAATCCGGCCGAAATCAAACTAGGGTGGCAAAGCAATGACCGGCAATGAAGTCATAGCTCTGGCTGCGCCTTCTGCCCTGGTCTACGGAGCCGAAGCGAACAACGATCCTCGTTGGCAGTAGCAGCTCCCTTCAGATCAATTCAGATCGCTTCAGGCCTGCTCCATAGACAGCAACTGCAATCGCGGATAGAGTGCCGTCACTGGGGCGGAATCAACGCGCCAAGCCGGTATTGAGGTCCGATACCCGATTGAAGATCCGAAAGGGAGGATCCCATGTTCTGCCCTCGCAACTCTCACTCCAACGCCATCCGCAACAAGTTCTTCTGTACTGTTCTGATCACGCTCGCCGCTGGACTCGTCGCGGCACCAGCTTTTGGGCAGCATCTTCACGAACTCTATTACAACAACGTTCAATGGATTGACAGCGATCTAACGGCTGCCACCGGTGGCCCGGTCGTCCAAGCGCAAGGGATCGCGGCCTTCTACACGACGCCCAACGATCAGTTCCATGTGTACTACGCGTCGAACGTCGGCGGAGACTACCACATCCATCAACTCTTCTATAACGGCTCCTCCTGGGCGGATGCCGACCTGACCGCCATGACGGGCGGCGCGGTGGCGAGCAATTCCAGCGGTATGACTGGGTTTTCGATGGGCAACGCGCAGTATGTTTATTTCTGTTCGCCCGACTTCAATCTTCACGAATACTCCTACGGTGATGGCGGCAACTTTAACTGGGTGGACCACAACCTCTCTGCCCTGACCAAGTCCAATTTCCAGGGAGAATGCGGCTTCGCACCC
Source organism: uncultured Acidobacteriaceae bacterium (assembly GCA_963818945.1). Taxonomy (GTDB): domain Bacteria; phylum Acidobacteriota; class Terriglobia; order Terriglobales; family Acidobacteriaceae; genus Acidiflorens. The sequence continues at coordinate 133,319 of CAWFUA010000001.1, forward strand.
GTCGGGCTGGTCGCATTTGCCACTTCCGACAACCAGCGCCACATTTACTTTGAAGCTCCGTCCAGCGGCGACACCCGAACGATCCACCATGTGGTCTTCAATGGCACGAAATGGTCGAACCAGAACCTGACCTCGATGACAAAGGGAGGCAAGGCTCTCGGAGCAACCTGGATGTCCGGTTTCGCCATTGGCGCCAAGCAATATATCTTCTTCGAAGGCACCAACGGACACATTCACGAGTACTCCTATGTCACGAACTGGAAGGATCAAGATCTGACGGCGGCCTCGGGCGGAGTCGCCGCGAACACGTTCGAGGGCAACGGCGCGCTCGCTCTTCTGATCCCGGGCACGACCAAGATGGAGGTGTATTACGCAGCTTCATCGAGCAATGGCCAGGATCTACATCGCATGGCCTTCCGCAACAGCAAGTGGACGGACAGCAACCTGACCTCGATCACTGGCGCCGCAGGTCCGTACTCGCTCTCCGAGATGGCGGGCTTTGCCACGACCCCCAACAAGCAACTGCATGTCTATATCAGCGGCATCGGCACCAACAACGTGGACCAGTTTTTCTACAACGGCAGCGCATGGTCGTACGAAATCCTGCCATCGGCAACGGTCGCAGGCCTCGGTCCGGGGATGGCCGGATTTGCGCTCGGTAACCTGCAGCATGTTTATTACGTCTCCGCCAACTAAGACGAGCAGCGGGTCAAGAGCCGGTGCGGCGGGGGGACCGGTGGGTGGTGCGGCGGTTCCGCCTATAAGGCGGCGGACCAGCGGGCGGCGGGGAATGGGATTTATCGCTAATTGAAACCCCGGGCGGTTGCAGTTCGGACAACGATGGACCTGGCCACAAAGGGGGATTTAGTCATCAGCCTCCACCGGGTCGTAGCCAAACTTAAATTCGCTCAAATGCTGATTCTGATCTAAAACCCACTCGAAGCGGAATGGAAGGTCGCTAGCGGAAGTCAGGCAGATCACATGAAGCTCTTCCGCGTAGACTCCGTCGGTCTGGTTCAGATCGCGACGAACCACCTTACTTACCTTGTAACTGCAGGGAGCAACCGCAGGCGACTCCTCGTTGAGGTATTCGGCAACAATCGCTTTGAGGACGTCAGGCTTCCCAAGAGACGATCCCTGCACACGAATGACCGCCTTCCGGTCATCCTCTGTGAACATCCGAGTGGAGTGGAAATAGCCAGTCTGCCGGTTGCATCCGGCCAAGGTGCCAAGGAGCAACACCAGCACCATCGTTCGCTTCATATTTGCCGATTTTACTCCATGGGCGGAAGGGGAAATCACGACCCAGCTTCGGCATCGAAGGAGCAGGAATTGGCCGATCCAAACGTTGCGGTGGATGAAGGCGAGCGTTCAAGTCCCCGCAAAAAAACCGCCGGCCGGTGATGTTGAATCACCGGCCGGCCAATCACTGGGGGAGGAAGAAGTTGCTTTCGAATCCTTTAAGCGTGCGACGCCTGTTGTTCCCATCGGCGCGCTTCGTACCAGAGGGCCAATTCGACGCGGTTCCACAAGCCGAGCTTGTCGTAGATCAGACGCAGATAATTCTTGACCACGTGTTCGGTGGTGCCGAGGGAATCGGCGATTTCGCGGTTCTTGCAGCCTTCGGCTACGCGTTGAATGATGAAGTGTTCCCGCTCGGCGGGACCGTGGAGGATGACTGCTGCTGCTCCTGCCATAGTTGTCTCCTGTAAAGTAGTGTCGCGAGTTTGACGCGCTTGATGCCGCCCTTGATTCCGAAACGGAGGAAGAGGCGGTTGAAATGAGCTTTAACCGTGCGCTCGGCTATATTCAGATCACGAGCGATCTCGGAGTTGTCGCACCCCTGCAGCAGAAGATTTACAATCTGCCGCTCTCGGGGCCCCATGGGGCTGGGGATCTCTTGCATAAACTTGCACCTCGCAAAAGCCGCACCGGTTGCCGAAAGTGGCGGGATCGGACCCGGACGCAACTGAACTCACGTCTCTTTGTCCAAACGAGTGTGCATGCGCGCGGCCAATTGGGGGGCGCTGGGTTAAAGAAATGTGAAATTCCGTAGCGGATATGGGTTTTTGCTGCAAGTATTGGATTACGAAGGTAATGAAACCCCTGTTCTACGCTTTCTTCCGGCGGTTTCCAGCCGACTTTTGCTCAGGCTCTAAGGTGAATCCCTTAGTACAAACTTCCCATATTCAGGGGCTACAGGACGAAATTTACACGTTAGTGCTTCCCGATGCCTCCGCGGCAACGTCTCTGGAACCACGTCGGATTCTCCTATAATGGGAAAAGTGGACTTCCGCCTCATCAGCAATTACAGGCCGCAGGGGGATCAGGGCAGGGCCATCGAAGCCCTGACCCGCGGGGTATTCGACCGAGAGCAGCACCAGGTGCTGCTGGGCGTGACCGGCTCGGGCAAGACGTACACGATGGCGAAGGTGATTGAGGCGGCTAACCGGCCGACGCTGGTGATGGCCCACAACAAGACCCTCGCGGCGCAGCTCTACCACGAGTTCAAAAACTTCTTTCCGCAGAATGCGGTCGAGTACTTCGTCTCGTACTACGACTACTACCAGCCGGAGGCTTACGTGCCGGCGGCCGACCTCTACATTGAAAAAGAGTCGACGATCAATGACGAACTCGACAAGCTGCGGCTGTCGGCTACGCGGTCGCTGTTCGAGCGGCGGGATTGCCTGATTGTTGCTTCGGTCAGCTGCATTTATGGTTTGGGATCGCCTGAGGCTTACTACGGGATGCTGCTGTTCCTGGAAAAAGGCCAGAAGATCAAGCGCGGCGACATCACGAAAAAGCTGGTTGAGATTTTGTACGAGCGCAGTGAGGGTGAGTTCCGGCGCGGGACGTTTCGGGTGCGCGGCGACGTCATCGAGATCTATCCCACATACGATGACATGGCTTACCGGATTGAAATGTTCGGCGACGAGATCGAGGCACTCTCGCAGATCGATCCGCTGTTTGGAACCGTGAAGCAGCGGTACGGGCGGCTGCCGATTTATCCGAAGACGCACTATGTGATGAAAGAGGAGACGCGAGCGTCGGCGGTGGAGTCGATCAAGAAGGAACTGGCGTGGTGGGAAGTTGAACTGGAAAAGCAGGGACGGTCGGTCGAAGCGCAGCGCATTCATCAGCGGGTGATGTATGACCTGGAGATGATCAAGGCGATGGGGTACTGCCACGGGATCGAGAATTATTCGCGGCACTTTACGGGCAGGCTGCCGGGCGAGCCTCCGCCGACGCTGCTGGATTATTTTTCACGCGACTTCATGATGTTCATCGACGAATCGCACCAGACCGTGCCGCAGTTGCATGGGATGTATCACGGGGACCGGTCGCGCAAGCAGACGCTGGTGGAGTATGGGTTCCGCATGCCTTCGGCTTTGGATAATCGGCCGCTGACGTTTGAAGAGTTTGAGCACCGGACGAATCAACTGGTGTACGTTTCGGCCACGCCGGGGCCGTATGAACTCACTAAGTCGGCGGGGGTGGTGGTGGAACAGATCATCCGGCCAACCGGGTTGATCGATCCGCCGGTGGAGATTCGGCCGGTGAAAGGGCAGATTGACGACCTGCTGCACATGATCCGCGACCGCGTGGCGCGCAACGAACGCGTGCTGGTGACGACTTTGACCAAGCGCATGGCTGAGGATTTGGCCGAGTATTACGGCGAAGTGGGCGTGAAGTGCCGCTACATGCATTCGGAGATCGAGACGCTGGAACGGGTGAAGATTCTGCGCGACCTGCGCAAGGGCGAGTTCGATGTATTGATCGGCATCAATCTACTGCGGGAAGGGCTGGATCTGCCGGAAGTTTCGCTGGTCGCGATTCTGGACGCGGACAAGGAAGGTTTTCTGCGCTCGGCTGGGTCGCTGATCCAGACGATTGGGCGATGTGCGCGCCATTTGAACGGGCGGGCGATTCTGTATGCCGATGTGATGACGGATTCGATGAAGAAGGCAATCAATGAAACCGACCGGCGGCGCGAAATCCAGCAGGCTTATAACGAGGCCAATGGGATTACTCCGGAATCGATTGTGCGGCCGCTGGATATGACGCTGGCGGCGATTGTCGCCGCCGACTATGCCGACCTGACTAGCGTTGAAGCCGATGGCATCCCGGAGTTCAAATCGCAGGAGGAGCTTGATACCTATATCGCGAAATTGGAGAGCGATATGCGGGAAGCGGCGAAGCGGTTTGAGTTCGAGAAAGCGGCGAAGCTGCGGGACACGATCAAGGAGTTGAGGACTAAGGAGTTTTTGTTTGCGTAGGCTATTCTGCCACAACCGCCGCCCAGCAGGCGCATTCGTGTAGAATGGACAGGCACCTTTAAAGGTGCTCACTGCGGAGGCGCCGTGCTTGATCTCACCAAAGACATCCAACCCCTGACCACTTTCCGCCGCCGCTCCGGCCAATTTCTCAAGCAGATCAAGAAGAGCAAGCGTCCGGTGGTTCTGACCGTGAACGGGAAGGCTGCGGCGGTGGTTCAAGATGCGGAAGCCTACCAGCGCCTGCTCGACATCGCAGCGCGGGCCGACGCTCGCGAAGGCATTCGTCAAGGGTTAGAGGACGCGCGTAAGGGCCGAAGCCGGACGGCAGAGGAGTTCTTCCGCGAGTTCGAAGCGCTTCATGGCCTATCTCGTTAAGATCGCCTCGCGGGCGGAACGCGATTTAGCTTCTCTGTACATTGAAATCAACGCCGAAGAATCCGAGCGCGCGCGCCAATGGTACTTCAAGCTTAAGGCCGCGATTTTAGGGCTTGGGGAAATGCCCAACCGGCACCCAATCACGCGCGAAAGCAAGCGGCTAAGACATCTCCTGTTCGGCCATAAACCGCACGTCTATCGGGTAATCTTTCGCATCAGGAAAGGACTGCGCCAGGTGGAAGTTCTCCATGTTCGGCATGGACGGCGGGCGGGGCTTCAGGACAGCTGACCTGGAATAACAGGCGGCCTGAGGCGCGCAATCCACGTAACTACGGTCGCATCAAATAATCCGCGGGTTTCAGAATCGCGATGTCCCGCCACGGGTGCAGGGCGAGGAGATCACGGTCGCCGGTCAGAATTAGATCAGCCGTGCCATTCAGCGCAACCTCCAGGAACTTGTCGTCCTTCGGGTCGCGGCACTCGCGCACCCGACACACAATCGGCACGAATTCGGCCACGCGGGTGAGCAGTCGCAGAAACTGTTTGCGGTCCTCGATGGTGACATAGCGATCAAATCTGGGGCGGGCGAGGACGTCGGCGAGCTCCTGCATCGTGGCTTCGGAGACCAGGAGAGTTCCCTTTTGCCTGGCGGCGCGCACGGCCTGAGCGGGGATCGAATCCGCCAGAAGCAGGCGGCTAACCAAGACGTTAGTGTCAACGACGACGCGCTGCGGGGTGCGCATCAGTCTTTCAGTATGTCGGCGAGGACTTTCTTAGAGAGTCCGCGAGCCTTCGCCTTGGCGCTGACGCGATCGCAGAATCGTTCGAACTCGTCATCGTTCGCACCGCGAATTCGGTCGTATTCCCCTACCGACATTACCACCGCAATATCCCGGTTCTGCCGGCGAATGACCACTGGTTCGCGCTGGGCCGCGTCGAGAAGTGCGGCCAACCTCTGCTTCGCATCGGTAGCGGAGATGGATTTCATATGGCCATTTTATCTATTTTATACATATTAGACAATATGGACCACTTGAGGGCAATTCCTCCGCGCCGGTCTCTTTCATCTTTGGTAACGTCGAAAACGCGAGAAGGATGCCGTCCAGAGTATTCGAGCCAGTAACCCCAAACGAGAGTTTCACGCAGCCTGTTAGGGGAGTTCTTGTCCTGCTCAGTTCAATTTGAGCCGGACTGTGTGCGCGAGCTTGCGCTGCTGTTGGTCGAACGTATAGAGGTGGTCTGCGCGAAGATCGAGGGCGGCTGCGACATGGAGAAGGTCGGCTGTCCGGGTACCCAATCGGGCGGTGTTTTCGAGAGAAAGCTGGCGCGCTTTCTCAAAGGCCTGTTCGGTCAAGGACTGGAGTTGGAATATGCCTTCGCGCAAATCCTTTTCAAAGGCCGCCGCCGAGGAGCGAGCCTGGGCCAGCGAAACCTCCTTGCGAAACACGCGCAACTGTAAAGCGTTAGCGACCTCCAATTCACAGAGTGTCGAGACCAGATGCTCACCCGTTGATGTCTTCATGATCCGAGCGGCGGCGGCGGAGTTCGCGTCCAAGCTGTATAAGGAGATCAGAAAACTGGTATCGACGTAAATCCTCAATACCGGCTCCGGTCTTGGGCGACGAGATCGGCACCGCTGGTTGGCAATACCTTCTCGCCGTAGATGGTGCGAAGCCGCTGCATGAAGTCCGGCATTTCCGATGGGTGCTGGGCACCTTCCGGGGTGAGGCGGGCAATGACGCGGCGGCGCTTGGTGATCTGCACTTCCTCACCCTGGAGCAAGAGGCGCTCGATCTTCTTGAACCCATACCGGAGGTCGCGAACAGAGGCTTTCTTCATGTGATACATTTTAGCATCACATACGAGAAAAACGCCAACCAGCGAAATCTCATCGCCGCATGCTTCGGGCATCGCCACTAAGCCAAGCCACAAGAACCAGATTGGAAGCCGTCCTACTCGCTCGTGAAGTAATCCACCGTGACGGGATTTTCGAAGAGCGAGTAGTCGCGCGTCACTACGGTGATGCCGCTGTCGGTGACGAAGTAGCGCTCGCGGTCGGCTTCGAGGTCGTAGCCGACGGTGGTGCCTTCAGGGATATGGACGTCACGGTCGATGATGGCTTTGCGGATGCGGCAATTGCGGCCCACGTTCACGTGCGAGAAGAGAATGCTGTCTTCGATTTCGCTGAAGGAATTGACGCGGACGTCGGGCGATAGCACGCAGTTTTTCACTTCGCCGCCGGAGATGATGCAACCGCCTGAAACGAGCGAATCGAGGGCGTGACCCTTGCGCGAGGGTCCGGCAAATACGAATTTGGCCGGTGGATATTGGCGCTGGTGAGTTCGGATGGGCCAGCTTTCATCGTAAAGATTGAAGACGGGGGAGACCGAAACCAGGTCCATGTTGGCTTCGTAGTAGGCCTCGAGGGTGCCTACGTCGCGCCAGTAGAGCGCTTCCTTCTTATTTTCGTCGACAAAATTGAAGGAGAAGACGCGGTAGTCACCGAGCATTTTGGGGAGAATGTCTTTGCCGAAATCGTGGCTGGATGTGGCATCCTCGGCGTCTTTGAGCAGGACGGGAATGAGCACGTCGGTGTTGAAGATGTAAATGCCCATCGAAGCGGAAATCTTGGTGGCGTCGTAGGGCGAGCGAATCTGAGTTTCTTTGGGCTTTTCGATGAAGTTAACGATGCGGCTGTCATGGTCGATATCGACGACGCCAAAATGACGGCATTCGGCGGGCTCGGTAAGCAGGGTGGCGACGGTGACGTCGGCAGCCGAGTCATTGTGCTGCTTCAGCATGCGGCCGTAGTTCATTTTGTAAATATGATCGCCAGAGAGAATCAGGACGTGCTTGGGCTGCTCGGAGCCGATGGAATAGATGTTCTGATAGACGGCATCGGCGGTGCCCATATACCAGTTGTCGCTGACGCGCTTCATGGGCGGGAGGATCTCGATGAATTCGCCGATTTCGCGGCCGAGAATGTTCCAGCCTTCGCGGATCTGGCGGTTGAGCGAAAGCGCCTTGTATTGGGTGAGGATGTAAACGCGGCGCAGGCCGGAGTTCACGCAGTTGGAGAGCGTGACATCGATGATGCGGTAAATGCCGCCAAAAGTGACGGCGGGTTTGGCGCGATCGCGCGTGAGGGGGTAAAGGCGCTCGCCGGCGCCTCCAGCCAAGAGGACTCCGAGGGTATCTTTCATCTGTGCACCGCAGGGCCGCAGTGGGCGCGGGCTCGGGGCCCGCTCCAACGGGTCATACTAGCACAGCGGTGCGCGGCGGAGCGTTGGCACTCGGGGCAATATGCGGTTGGCGGAATTCCTGGGTTTGGATTCGGGAAAAAAGACCCACCCTAACGCCTGAACCTACCCTAACGCCGCACAAAACGCGGGGTTAGGATGGGGCATCCTCGGCTCTCAGGGGCACCCTCGGGTTCTTTTAGTGGTTCTTAGCAGCGGACGATCTTGTCGCTTTTGATGCCGCGCGTCGCGTTGCGGGAATCGACCACCAGCTTCGAGTCGTTCACGATCTTTTTGTAGTCGTAGTCGGTGTGGTCGGTCACGATTAGGACACAATCGTATTTACCCAGATTGTCGAGCGGGGCGCACTTCATCTGGAGATCGTATTTGCGGCCACGGCCTACGAAGGGGAAGTAGGGATCGTTGTAGCTTACCGTCGCGCCTTCTTTCTGCAGAAGCTCGATGATGGTGAGCGCGGGCGATTCGCGCAAGTCGTCGATATCTTTCTTGTACGCGACGCCGAGGACCAGAACCTTCGATCCGTTGATGGCCTTCTGATATTTGTTGAGGGCGCTGATGGTGGCGGCGATCACGTGATAGGGCATGGCTACGTTCACTTCGCCAGCCAGTTCGATGAACCTGGTGCGGAAATCGAATTCCTTGGCTTTCCAGGAAAGATAGAAAGGATCAACGGGAATGCAGTGTCCGCCGAGGCCGGGGCCGGGGTAGAACGGATGGAAGCCAAAGGGTTTGGTGGCGGCGGCGTCGATGATTTCCCAGATATCGAGATTCATGCGCAGGCAGAGCATTTTGAGCTCGTTGACGAGAGCGATGTTGACGCAGCGGTAGATGTTTTCGAGCAACTTGGTCATCTCGGCCGCAGCGGGCGAAGAGACGGGAACGGTGCGGTGGAAAATCGAGCCATAAAAGCCGGCGGCAATTTCGCTGGCCTGCGGATCGACTCCGCCGATTACCTTGGGAATATCGGGGCGGGCGACCTGCGTGTTGCCGGGATCTTCGCGTTCGGGGGAAAAGGCAACCCAGAATTCGTTTTCGGCGGCATTGCCGCTGCGCGAGACCTTGAGGCCTGCCTTGTTTCCCTTCTCGAGAATCGGGATCAGGACTTCCTCGGTGGTGCCGGGGTAGGTAGTGCTTTCGAGAATGACGATCTGGCCGGCGCGCAGATGCGGCGCTACGGATTTGGCAGTGTCGGTGATATAGCTGAGGTCGGGCTCGTGGTATTCGTTGAGCGGAGTGGGGACGCAGATGATGATGGCGTCCATTTGGCTGATTTGAGAATAATTCGAGGTCGCATTGAAGCCGTTGGCCTTGGCGGCCGCGATTTCTTCGGGCGTGATGCGAAAAATATAAGTGCCACCCTGGGCCAGAGTATCGACCTTGCGCTGATCGATATCGAAACCGGTGACGGGGAACTTCTGCTCGCTGTAGAGCAGGGCGAGCGGCAACCCTACATAGCCGAGGCCGATGATGCCAACGCGTGCCTGGCGATTTGCGATGCGAGCTTTGAGGTCAGAAAATACGGAAGAAGCGGTCAAATTAGTAGTCATAGGCTTGCTTGAATTTTAGCACCCTGAATCCTGGAAGTTTTTGCGGGACATTCAATTGTCCTATGTTTTGCGCGAGAATCGTTGGGGCAGAGCGGATGCGGTCATTACTGGAGTAACGGCATTCGACGAGGAGCGGGCTTCCTTAGTAACATGCGCGTGAGATGCGATTCCTACGGTTGCTGATTGTGGTACTGGTGATGGGAGCCCTGCTGGCGACGCAGGCGGCGCGGTATCTGGTCGTCGATCATCCCGAAAAATCCGACGCCATGGTAGTGCTGGCCGGGGAGACGAGCGTGCGGCCGGCGCGGGCATTGGAACTGCTGCACCAGGGAATGGCGCCGCACATTTTTCTGGATGTGGAGGCAGGACAGCAGGTCTTCGATCAAACGCTGACTGGGATTGCGCAGAGATACATCAGCGGCTTGCCGGAAACGAATCTTGTAGGGGTGTGCGCGATTGAGGGGCGCTCGACGGCAGCCGAAACGGCCGATGTGGCGCGCTGTCTTCAACCGCTGGGGGCGCATCGCGTGCTGATCGTGACTTCCGATTATCACTCTCGGCGCGCGCTGGCGATCTTTTCGCATCGACTGCCGCAATACCAGTGGAGCATAGCGGCGGCGCATAATCCGGCGGCGTTTGGCGATGCGTGGTGGACACACCGGGAATGGGCGAAGACGACGTTTGACGAGTGGACGAAGTTGATCTGGTGGGAAGCGGTGGATCGGTGGAAATCAGTTGGCAGCCGCCAGTAGCCAGTTGCCAGTAAACCTGAGTTGTGTTGACTGGCTACCGGGTACTGGCAACTTTCTTCTTCCTGCGATAGTTTGAAAGCTCGTCATATTGGAGGATTCATGGGACAAGTCACGATTACGGTACGGCCCAACGGGCCTTTGCGGGTGGACGATCCTAACGGGTTGGTCGATGTGGTCGATGCCGAGGGCAACAAATTCGACACGACGGGAAAGCCGGCGTTTTCGCTTTGCCGCTGCGGCGTGTCGGCGAACCGGCCGTTTTGCGACGGCAGCCATAAAGCTTCATTCCAGGCGCCAGACATGGCGGTCAAGCCGCAGGGCTGATGGGCAACCGCTGCGCCACCCAAAATCCTCGATAGTCTCGAGGCCGGAGGTGAAAGCACCTGTTCAAGTAATACTGACTTCCGTGTACGTGCCGTATACCTGCCGCAGAGCTTCGCAGATCTCGCCTACCGTGGCATAAACGCGAACCGCATCGACGATGTAGGGCATGGTGTTGGCTTCGGAAACATTGCCGTTCGTCCCTGCGGCGGGTGTTTTACCGGCTGCGCGCTTTAGAGCTTCCAGGCGGCGCTGGACTTCTTCGTTGGAGCGGCGGGCGCGCAGGGCTTTGAGCTTTTTCTCCTGGGCACGGGCTACCTCCTCGCCGATGTAGAGAATTCTTGGCGATTCCTCTTCGATCACGAAATCGTTGACGCCTACCGTAATTTTCTCGTTGGCTTCGACGGCGCGCTGATACTGATAGCTGGCCTCGGCGATTTCTTTTTGCGGGTAACCGCGCTCGATGGCCTTGACCATGCCGCCCATCTGGTCGAGTTTGTCGAAGTAATCAAAAGCGCCCTTTTCCATGTCGAGCGTCAGCCTTTCGACAAAATAGCTTCCGCCGAGCGGATCGACGGTACTGGCTACTCCGGATTCGTGGGCGATGATCTGCTGCGTGCGCAGAGCGATGCGCGCGGCCTCCTCGGTGGGCAGGGCGAGCGCCTCATCGTAAGAGTCTGTGTGCAACGACTGCGTGCCGCCCAGCACAGCGGCGAGCGCCTGCAACGCTACGCGCGCGATATTATTCCTCGGTTGCTGCGCGGGCAAGGAGACGCCTGCGGTTTGGGTGTGGAAGCGCAGGAGGCGCGTGCGGTCGTTTTTCGCGCTGAAGCGATCCTTCATCAGGCGGTACCAGATTTTGCGGGCGGCGCGGTACTTGGCGATCTCCTCGAAGAAATCGTTGTGCGCATTAAAGAAGAAGCTGAGGCGCGGGCCGAATTCGTCAACGTCAAGGCCGCGGCGGCGCGCCCATTCCACATATTCGACGCCGTCGTAAATCGTGAACGCCAGTTCCTGGAGCGCGGTCGATCCGGCTTCGCGAATGTGGTAACCGCTTATTGAAATGGTGTTGAAGCGCGGCGTGAACTTCGATCCGAATTCGAAGGTATCGACGACCAGACGCATGCTCGGAGCCGGCGGATAGATGTATTCCTTCTGCGCGATGTATTCCTTCAGAATGTCATTCTGGATGGTGCCGGAAATTTTCTTCCAGTCAGCGCCCTGTTTTTCCGCAACCACCAGATACATGGCCCAGAGCACACTGGCGGGCGAATTGATGGTCATCGAGGTGGTGATTTTTTCCAGATTGATACCGTCGAAAAGGATTTCCATGTCTTCGAGCGAGTCGATGGCTACGCCGCATTTGCCGACTTCGCCTTCGCTGGCGGCGTGGTCGGAGTCGTAGCCCATGAGCGTGGGCAGGTCGAAAGCGACGGAAAGGCCTCCGCCGCCGTGCTCAAGCAGATATTTGTAGCGCTGGTTGGTTTCTTCGGGCGAGGCGAAACCGGAGAACATGCGCATGGTCCAGAGCTTGCCACGGTAACCGGTGGCGTGAATGCCGCGCGTGTAGGGCGGTTGGCCGGGATAGCCGAGATATTGATCGTAGTTCCAGTCGGCGGGGAGATCGGCCTGCGTGTAAAGACGGCGGATGGGGACGTTGGAAATGGTGCTGAAGCGGGCGTGGCCGCTGGCGTCGCGGTTCGTGCCGGTGGGCGCGCCGATGGGCTTCTCGGGAGCTTTCTCGATGGTGGGCGCGAGCGTCTTTTCGGCCCAGACCTTTTCGGAGGGCGACGGGTGACGGCCTTCGAATACATCGGCGATTGGATTTTCGGCAACGGATGGCTTGGGTTGGTCGGTTCTTGATTTGTTTTCTGGCATGCGGCTCCCCACGTGCGTCGCTGCGCCCAAGTCAGCGCTTAAAAAAGCGAGCGCGGACCCTTCGACAAGCTCAGGGCAGGCTCTTGGGCACACGCTAAGTTCTGATGATAGAGGAGCGGTGGAGCAGCGACAACTTCACGAACCGACCGAGCGGTTGCTGAGCAAGAGATCCGGGCTCATTTCGCGGCGGGTGATGCGGAAGATATCGCGCACAATTTCAGCCTTGCGGTCGGGAAACTCTTTTTCAATCCAGGCGACAAGTTGAGCAGCCGTGAATTTGTTTTCCGCTCCAACGAAGCAGCGCGCGTCATCCATGAGCACGACGTGACCCGAGATGGGGCTGGAGAGGATTGCGCGCAACTCGGCGAGCAAGCGGCTCAGGTCACCTTTGGCGGGGTGAACGCCGTAGTATCCGGCGTCGAGCCAGAAAACCGCCGGGGCCTTGAGTTCGGCCACCACCTGCGGAACCAGCACCTGGCTGTCGCCTTCAAGCACCGTGATGCTGGGATCGCTGGCGAAGCGCTGGCGGGAGACCTCGGCCAGTTTCGGGTCAAGTTCGATCGAGTAGATGCGATCGAAATGCTTGCGCATGGGGGCGACCATTTCGCCGTAGTAAGTTCCGGTCTCAACCAAAATGCGGAGACCGTAACGGCGGCCGTATTCGGCGACGGTCATTTGCTTGAGCAGATGAGGAGAGCGCACCGGCTTGCCGCGCACGACCCACCAGAAATAGTCGAAACGGTGGCCTAAAGGTTTAAATTTGGAGTATTGCGCTTCGCCGACCATGCGGCGCAGGAGCTTCGACATGGCGAGATTGTAGCAGTCTAGTGGGCGCGATGAGCGCGTGCTTTATTGAACCAAGCGAAGACTCTTCTTGACGACTGGCCTTAGCGGGCCTTCTGGACTTCGCCTTCCGCGCGGACCTGGGCAATGATCTCGCGGTAGTAGGCTTCGGTTTCGTCCAGCACTCGGGAGACGAGAAATTTCGCGTGGGCGGTTTGGCAGCCGGCGGCGGCCAGACGGCAGCGCAACTCCGGGTCGGTGACTAGACGCTCAATGTGGTTGGCGAGTGAGCGCACATCGCCAGCTTCAAACAACAAACCGTTTTCGCCGTGGGTGACGATTTCCGGCACGCCAGCCGTTCTGGCGGCGATCACAGCGACATTCGAAAGCATGGCTTCGACGACGGCCAGCGGCAAGCCTTCGCGGCGCGAGGGCAGCAGCATAACGTCGGTGGCGGCGAACACCACGGGGATGTCGGCGCGGAATCCACAGAATAGGACTTTGCTTTCCAGGCCACGCTGCTTCGCTAACTGCTCGAGTCGGGGGCGCTCAGTCCCTTCGCCAAAGATGAGGCAACGGTAGTTCATGTCGCGCGGCAACAGGGCGAGAGCCTCAATCAGGTCGTGCTGGCCCTTGGCGCGCGAGATGCGGCTGACCTGGCTGAGCACGACCTCGTTGGGCGCAATTCCGTACTGGGCGCGGAGACTGGCGCCCTGCTCACGGGTAATCCCGACAAAGCGGCTGGGGTCGACGCCATTGCGGATGGTGCGCACGCGCTCGGGCGGAAAGTGGAAATCATGAATCAGCAGTTGCCGCAGAAAATCGCTGACAGCGATGACGCGGAGAAAAAGGCCGCCGTGCCGTTTCTTGAAGGGCGTTCGATGCCACGGGTCGTGGACCGTAACTACGTAAGGCACGCGACGCTTGCGCCAGAGCCACTCGGCAAAGTAGCCGGCGGTGCGGTGCTGCGCGTGGACGATGTCAATGCGGCGCTCTTCTGCGATGCGCTGGATTTGGCGATAGACATTGCGCTTCTTGAGCGGATTGATGGCCTGGAAGGGGAGTTCGTAATCGACGGCGACGCCGGGCAGCAAGTTGCTCTCGCGTCCCGGCTCAATTTTGCAGGCCTGATCGACCTTCTCCGTCGCCAAGAAGACGGAGTGTCCCCTCGCCGTCAGCCCTCGAATCAGTTGGATGGTGTAGGTTTCCGCGCCGCCGGCGCGCCCTCCCCGCCAGCGGTGCGAAAAGAGAATGAGTATGTTCATTTTGCCGCCACGTCGCAGCCGCGCTAGGCTGCAAGCGGCGAGTAATCGTTTTATCTCGCCGGCAGACGGCAGTCAACAGGAGCAACGCCATTTCAGGCCGCCTGCGCTGACTTCGGTTGCACGGACCCCTGCCGGGCCAGGGCTCGTCTACTGCTGCGCCGGGTTGGCCGGAAATTGGTCGGCAGGCCGCGCGGCCACGTGCGGGACATTGGGCGCATGCGTAACCTGCCCGCTTACGGCATCGGCGATCTCAATATTGGCATGTTCGAGCAGGAGCCCGGTTGCGCGGTCAAGTTCGAGTTGAGCCTTTTCGTAAGCCGCCTTCGCGGAGACAAGCGTGACTTCGGATGAAGTCAGGCCGGACTGGTACTGCAGCACGAGAGTCGAGGTCGAAGCACCGAGCGCGTATTTCTTTTGTTCGGCATCGAGCGACTGGCGCGCCAGATCGACCGCGGCCTGCGCCGACGCGACGCTGGCGCGATTCTGCTGCACGCCGAACTGCGCGTTGCGGACCTCGATGCGTATCTGGTTCTCGACTTGTTGAATATGCAACTGCGACTGCCGGTATTCCAATTCCGAGCGCACCTGCACGGCCTGAGCCACGCGGTTGCGAATAGGAATCGTGAGCTGCAAGCCGACTCCCTTGTCGGGGGCAGTGGAATTTACCAGCTGGTTCAAGGTGTCGGTATAGGAAACGGGAGCCGGGGTTGGAGGGGGACCGGTGAGGTTGCAGAATGCCGGTTGGGTGGCGCATATGTAATTGGGATTGCCGTTACCACCCACACCTGATCCGCCGTAGTAGGCAAAGAAGTCCAACGAAGGCAACAGGGCACTGCGGATTGCCTTGTTGCTAATTTCGGTGTTGGAAAGATTGATGCGCTGTTCCGCGAGGTCAGGGCGATGGCTGAACGCAGCATTCACCAGCTCTTCGGTGGGGGTGACCGGTTCCTCAGCGGGCACCTCCATCGTGGAGGTCGGGATGACTTCCGCGTCGGCGAGCCTGGGGTCGACGAGCGTGCGGCTGAGCGCATTCTTCATGAGCAACTGTTCCAACTGAAGATTCGTCAAGGCGAGCGTGAGCAACTGCTGATCACTGGCAACGGTACTCTGTGCGCGCACCACTTCTATGGGGGCCAGGGTCCCAATCTCGACCTGTTTTTTTGTATCGGAAAGCGTCTTTTGGGCGAAGGCGATTGACTCCTTTTGTACTTTCACATTCTCGTAAGCGTAGACCAGATCCCAGTACATGTTTTCGATTTGATCCACGGTGGTGATGGTCTGCAGGCGGAAGGCCACATCGGAGAGTTCGCGGTTGTTCTTGGCGATCCGAATATAGCGAGTGTTGGGAGCGAGTCCAAAGCCCTGTAGCAAGTGCTGCGTCAACTTCAGCTGGAAGCTGGAGTTCAGAACCGGAGTGAAGGCGTTAAACGGGTTATCGGATGTAACGCGGCTGTTGTTGAATCCGATAGACATATTCGTGCCCCATTGAAATGCCTGGCTGTAAGCGAAATTGGCGTTCGTTGTGTTCTGATGGGGGCCGCAAAACAGCGAGGTGCAATCGATTCCGAGGTGATCGACTTGGACCGCACCCGTTAGGATCGGATCGAAACTCGCGATGAGCGGGCCGCTTCCCAGAGTGGAGATGACCAATCCGCCAGCACCTGCTCCGGCTCCGCCTGCCGCAACCGAAGTTCCGCCCTGGCCGGAGCCGACCTGGCCACCCAGGCCGCCAGCGCCCCCGCCTGGCGTGTTCTGTACTAAACCGTTATTTACGCCGAGGGTGCTGGCGCCCGCTTTGGCGCGCCAGAGGTCCGTATCGGCGATGTTCAGGTTGTAGCGCGCGATTGCGATGTCGAGATTGTTTTCGAGCGCCAATGCAACCGCGTCGTTCATGGAAATGTAGAGTTTACCGTCGTGCATGAACTGGTCAATGCGCGGCGTGTTGGCCAGGTTGGGCGCTTCCACCCGGCGCGGCGTGTAGGGCGCAATTGGATTCAAATGCGAGCGCGGCTTCGCATATTCGGTGACGTCGAACGGCCGCGTCGATGAGGGCGTTGCCTGTTGTGCCGATGGGGCTGCCGGCATCGACGAGCTATCCTGGGCCCAGCCCGCGGGCACCATCAAGGTGGCTAGGAATAGGGCAGCCATACGCTGAAGCACGGTGAACACTTTGGAACTTTGCATTCGAATCATCTCCATCGATCAGGGCTGAGCAACACGGAGTAATGGATCACACTGTTGGTTACGTAGAACGCCCAGCGGGAGTTCCTTGCAATTGCCTGCAAAGGCAAACTTTTGCATGCGTCGCAAATATTCGATCGTAAGTGCAATAGTATAGCTGACGTGCGGGAGCAGTTTCTGCGACATCCGCGGCCAGATTCCGCAAAACCTTAAAGATAATGAACGGCAGGTGCTCGACCCTGAAAATCATGTGCGCAATCTCAAACTGATCCTCTCCTATGACGGCTTCGAGTTTGCCGGCTGGCAGGTGCAGCCTGGGCGCGCGACCGTGCAGGGCACGCTCGCCTCGGCTATTGGACGCTTGAGCGGCGAAAATGTACTGCCCCAGGGATCGGGGCGCACCGACGCCGGCGTCCATGCGCTGGCGCAGGTGGCGACCTTTCCGACTGCGTCCCCCATCCCCGTTGGAAACTGGGTAGTGGCATTGAACGACATTCTTCCGCCTTCGATTCGCGTGCTTGAGGCGCGCGAGGCCACCCCGGACTTCCACGCGCGCAAGTCGGCACGGGCCAAGACTTATCGCTATCGAATGTATCGCGGAGCTGTTTGCCCGCCATTTTTGGCGCGCTACGTTTGGCATTACCCGTATCCGCTCGACGAGGCGGCGATGGCGGCAGCGGCTGGAGTGGTGGTGGGCAAACACGATTTCACGTCATTTGCGGCCGTGGATCCGGAACGCATGGAGCGGATGACGGCGGGTGCTGAAGAAAATCGCAGTAGGACCGAGCCGCGGGAGTTGGCGGCCGCATCGACAACAGCGGCATCGATGATGGTTCCAACCAACATCCGCGAGGTTTTTTCTTCCGCATGGGCGCGAGACGGCGACGAACTGGTCTATACCATCCGCGGCACTGGATTCCTTCATCACATGGTGCGCAACCTGGTTGGAACATTTGTGCTGGTGGGAAAGGGGAGCGTGACGCTCGAAGATTTCAGGCGCATTCTGGCCGCACGCGAGCGCTCGGCTGCCGGACCGACCGCACCGGCTGGCGGATTGTATCTGGTGGGGGTGGAGTATTAACGAAAGTTTGCGAGGAATTGAGCCCGCTGCATCGCTGGACGGGCGGGGCGCCCGTCTCTCCACTTCGAAGCTCTAGCGCGCGCCGCTCGACCGCGCGTACACTTCTCTCGAGATGGCGACCGACGTCCAATTCGCAGTCTCGCGCATCGCCTCCGTGAATCCGGCGACAGGTGAAGTGCTGGGCGAACTGGATAGCGCAGGACCCACAGAAGTGCGCGCAGCCGTGGCGCGCGCCCGCGCGGCGCAACCCGATTGGTATGCGTGGGGTATTCGCAACCGGCTCCGCCTGCTGCGACGGTTTCAGCAGATTCTGCTGGCGCGCAAGACGGAGATCGCGCGCCACATCACGCAGGAGGCCGGCAAGCCCCAGGTCGAAGCGCTCGTCACGGAAGTTCTGGTCGTGCTCGATGCCGCGCGCTTTCTGATCGAGAACGCGTTCGCGCTTCTCCGCGACGAACCCCTGCCACACGGCAATCTTGCGGTCAAAACGAAATCCGGCCGCATTTTGCGCGAGCCCTACGGCGTCATCGGAATCATCTCGCCCTGGAATTATCCTTTTTCAACCCCGGCCACGGAAACAATGGCGGCGCTGGTGGCGGGCAATTCGGTTGTGCTGAAGCCTTCCGAGTTGACTCCGCTGGTGGCTTTCGAACTCTTGAAATTGTTGCGCGAGGCGGGCGTTCCCGACGATGTTTTTCAGGTGCTCCCCGGCGAAGGGCCTACCGGCGCGGCGCTGGTGAAGAGCGAAATCGACAAGCTCGTTTTTACCGGAAGCCTCGCTACAGGGCGGCGAATCGCGCAAACCGCGGCGGAGCGCATGCTGCCTCTGGTGCTGGAACTGGGTGGCAAGGACGCGATGCTGGTGCTCGAGGATGCCGATGTTGACATCGCCTCGAGCGGCGCGGTTTGGGGAGCTTTCGTCAACGCGGGCCAAACCTGCCTTTCGGTCGAGCGTTGCTACGTGCACCGCAGCTTGTATCCAGTCTTCGCCGAGGCCTGCGCCACCAAGGCGCGCAAACTGCGGGTTGGGAACGGGATGGATCCTTCTACCGACATTGGCCCGATGATTCATGAAAAGCAGGTCCGCATTGTGGAAGCGCACGTGGAAGACGCACGGCAGCGGGGCGCTCGCGTGCTGGCTGGAGGCGAGCGCGTGCGTGAACTCGGCCCGACGTTCTTTACGCCCACCGTGCTCGTCGGCGTGAATCACAGCATGAAAATCATGCAGGAAGAGACGTTCGGGCCAGTGCTCCCGATTGCGCCGTTTGACGACGATGCGGAAGCGGTGCGCCTGGCGAACGATTCCGATTACGGGCTGGCGGCCAGCGTTTGGACGAACGACCGCGCGCGCGGCGAACGCCTGGCCCGCCAGATCAATGCCGGCACGGTAATGATCAACGATGTCGTATCGTGTTTCAGCATCAGTGAGGCTCCGCACGGCGGGATAAAGGCCAGCGGCTTGGGGCGCACGCATGGGCGCTGGGGACTGGAAGAAATGGTGCGCGTGAAGTACGTGGATACTGATCTGACGCCGCGCATGAAAAAGGTCTGGTGGTTTGGATATGGCCGGGAGTTTGGCGCCGAGGCGGAAAGTTTCCTCGATCTGCTGTTTGCACGTGCGCTCCGCCAGAAAATGAAAGCCTCAGTGCGCGCGGCAGGGGCGCTGTGGCGAAGAAAACTGTAAATCGCTACGAGCTTCGAGCCGCGAGCTTCGAGCGAGTGAAGCGTATAAGTCTGTCTGCCCGGAACTCGCGGCTCGCGACCACGTCCGCGCGCTAAAGCAGGAGGGAAAGAAATAACATGTCTGGCGACCGCACGCTACTCCGTCACACGCTGGCCACGCTGGCTTATCGTGGCGGCAAGACAATCCGCAACGCGCCCGCGAGTTTCGCCGATTATGGCGTGCCGGAAAGTGCGCGTACTCCGGCGAAAATCCTGGCGCACATGAGCGATCTCATGGACTGGGCGCTCTCAATGGCCGACGGTAGCCGCAAGTGGCACGATTCGACTCCGCTTGCGTGGGAAAAAGAAGGCGAGCGCTTCTTTGCCGCGTTGAAGAAGTTTGACGACTTTCTGGCGGCGGATCAGCCGCTGCAAGTTCCGGCTGAAAAGCTCTTTCAGGGACCAATTGCCGATGCCCTTACGCACGTGGGCCAGCTAGCGATGCTGCGCCGTATGGCGGGATGCCCGATCAAGGGCGAAAACTATTTTGTGGCGGAGATCACGGTGGGCCGAGTCGGCAACGATCAGGCGGCGCCGAAGAAGGTATTCGATTAGACAGTCGCGATTGCCGGCGCCGCCGTCGGTCTTTGTCTCAGCGCTGGTAAAATAAAGGGTAGGAAATCGGGTATTCGATTGGAGATTCTTGTGTCTTCAGGTGAACCAGTCAGCGCGCCGGCAACAGACGTTCCACAGCTTCCCAACCACAAGGTCAAAGTCAAAAAGGCCGGCCAGCGGGCCTGCAACGAGAAAAACGAAAAGGGAAAGTTCTGCGGAGGGCACCTGAAGCGTTGGTTCTACGCCGTCGACGTGCTTGAGCGCGAATGCGGCTGCGTGGAAAAAGCCTGGGGAGCCGACGCTGAAGTGTATCGCTGCGAATTTTGCAAAACCCTCTACCTGCCGAATCCTGAAGACGCGCGCGGCGTCAATGTGAGCGGCGTTGGACAGCTCTCGATCTTCGGCATCACCATCGTGCCGAAGGAAGAAAAAAAGGCGTAGCGAGCGAAATTCGTCGCCGGGCCGAAGGGCTGCCCTGAACTGAATCAGCCGTCGCGATCCTAGGAAACAGCGGCGGCCACTGGCGCGACCGCCTTCTCTGCCACCAGCACACTAGCCAAGCCATGAATGACCGACGCAATGCGGACGGCGGCCACAATCGTTTCTTCGCTCATGCCCTTCTCGCGCAATGTCTTCTCGTGCGAATCCACGCAGGCGCCGCAGCCGTTGATCGCCGACACTGCCGTGCACCAGAGCTCGAAATCCAGGGGATCGACCCCGTGCGAACGCAGGATGTTCATGCGCAGCCGCGCCGGAATCGTCCGGTACTTCTCGTTGCTCGTAAGGTGCAGGAAGCGGTAATAGACGTTATTCATGCCCATGATGGCGGCTGCGCCCTTCGCCGCTTCGATTGCCTGCGGCGAGAGATGACCGGCAGCGTCGGCAAACGCGGATCGGATCAGGTCGTCATTGCGCGACGCTACTGCGCTCGCGACCACAGTCCCCCAGGTCTGTTGCTCCGTGAGTTCGGCTTGCGAAAGCAAACTTGAGAGATTCAGTTTCAGATCACGCGCGTAGGAGGGCAAAGTCTCCAGCAATTCATTCAATGTCATATGAGTCCTGGACGTCATTAGTCGTTGGTCGTTCGTCGTTGGTCGTTCGCTATTCGGTGCTAGCTGCTCGCCGCTTGTGTTTGCCCCTGGTCGTTCGCCGTTCGGCCATGGTTAGCGCGCTTTTCTGCGGCTAACGACCAACGACGAACGACCAGCGACGGTTTGCTACCCAACCACCAACGTCGGCTCGCCCTTGTGCCAGTTGCAGGGGCAAAGCTCGTCGCTCTGCAGCGCATCCAGCACGCGGAGAACTTCCTCCGGGTTGCGCCCCACCGATCCATCGGTGACATACACAAAGCGAATGACACCTTGGGGGTCCACGACGAAAGTCGCGCGCTGCGCTACCCCGCCGGCCGGATCGATGATCCCAAGCTGTTCGCAGAGATCGTGCTTGATATCCGCCAGCATTGGGAACGGAAGGTTCTTCAGATCCTCATGGTGCGTGCGCCAGGCGTGGTGTACCCATTCGGAGTCGGTGCTGCCGCCCAGAACCTGAGTATCGCGGTCGGCGAATTGCTTATTCAGCTTGCCGAAGCCCACGATTTCCGTTGGGCACACGAACGTGAAATCCTTGGGCCAGAAAAAATAGACTTTCCACTTGCCGGGGTAGTCCAGGTTAGTGATAGTTTTGAAGGCTTTCTTCGGGTCTTTTTCCGTACTCACCGTGGCGGTCACAGAAAAGATTGGGAATTTTTCTCCAATGCCAAGCATGTTTGTTTACCTCTCTTCTTATTAGGTTATGAAGCATAAGACCGTTTATGACTTAGAGCGCATGACGAAACACTTTCCAACTAACATACAGCCGTCCTAAACGACCGCGCCCGCATGTTCCGGCTTGCGGGTAAGAACAGCCAGGCCCTTATCCAGATCGGCGATCAGGTCGTCCACATTTTCGATTCCCACGGAAAGCCGGATCATCTGTTCGGTCACGCCCATCTTTTTCCGCACGTCGGGCGCGATCATGGCGTGCGATGTGAGCACCGGAATGGAAACCAGCGATTCGCATCCGCCCAGGCTCGGCGCCAGCGTGAACAGATTGAGCGCTTCGGTCACGCGGCAAGCGTCGGCGCCCGTGCCTTCAACCTCAAAGCTCAGCACGCCGCCCGCGCCGGCCAGATGCTTCTTGGCCAACTCGTACTGCGGGTGCGTCTTCAGCATCGGGTAGTGGACGCGTGCGACCTTGGGATGCTGGCTCAAGAATTCCGCGATGTGCAACGCACTCTGGTTCTGCCGTTCCACGCGCACGGCCAGCGTTTTGATTCCGCGTAGAAGCAGGAAGGCGGCGTGCGGGTCCATGCAGCAGCCAAGCGTCGTGCGCAGGTGATGGATTTCGTCGATCAGTTCGCGGCGCCCGGTGGCAATTCCACAAATCAGGTCGGCATGGCCTCCGAAATACTTGGTGCCGGAGTGCAGAACGAGGTCGATGCCCCATTCCGCGGGGCGGCAATTGATGGGCGTCGCAAACGTAGAGTCAATGGTGGTGATGAGCTTGTGCTTGCGTGCCAGCGCCGCAATTTTTTCCAGATCCACGACGCGCACCATCGGATTCGTGGGCGACTCGACATGAAGGATTCTGGTATTCGGCCGAATGGCGCGCTCGTGCTGCTCGATGTCGTTGGTATCGACGAACGTCGTCTCGACGCCCATCTTAGGCAGCCATTGCGAAAGGAACTTCGTCACCCCACCGTAAATATCGCGTTGCGCCACGATGTGGTCGCCAGACTTTCACCAGCGCCAGAATCGAAGTCGTAATCGCAGCCATGCCCGAGGAAAACAACAGAGCTGCGTCGGTTCCTTCGAGTTCTGCAATGGCGTTCTCGGCAACAGTGTGCGTGGGATTGCCATAGCGCGTGTAGAAGCGGTCGGTCGGAGTCACGCGGAGTTGCTCTGCGTTGTCGGTCACCTCGAACGTGGAGGTCTGGTAGATGGGGGTGGCCATCGGTCCAGCTTTTTTCCGCAGATCGGTTCCACCGCGGACGGCTTCGGTTTCCTGACGGAACTTGTGCTTCTTCATGTTGAACCTCCCGGTGATGGCGGCGTGGCGCGTTTCCTGCCGGATGCCGGACTCCCAGAATCTCCTCGAACAGCTTTCGCCAGCTATTTAAGACTACCTGCCTCGCGACATGGCGGGCAAGGCACGTGAGCGGGTTGCATGAAAGTATGGTTGAGGGCAAGACCTGCGTGTAGACTAGGAAGCCATTGCGGCAGACGAATTTGTCCGGCGCGAGTATGAAGAAAACCAAATCACGCATCCCTTCGCGAGCAAAATCAAAACCGCGGTCACCGAAGAAGACCGCCGGCCTAGCCAGTAAAGTCGCCCTCAAAGGCACGATCTCAAAAGCCCGGCGCACAGCCGAGCTTCGGCATATCGCGTGGAACTCGATTGCGGTCGAGAGCCTGAATCCTCTGCTTGGCCGGCAACTGGTGGTGGGGCAGAACATCATGCTGGCGCGCGTGCTGCTGAAAAAAGGTTGCGTGGTGCCGGAGCACAGCCATCCCAATGAGCAAGTCACTTACATCCTGGAGGGCGCGCTGAAATTCTGGATCGATGGCCGGGAGATTGTGGTAAACGCGGGTGAGACGCTGACCATCCCTCCGAATATGCCGCATAAGGCCGAGGCGATGGAAGACACGGTGGATCTCGATGTGTTCCATCCGCCGCGCGCAGACTGGATGAGCGGGAAAGATTCGTATTTGCGGTAGGGTGCGTTCCTCCCGCTGTGGTCCCTGTGTCCTCTGTGGTTAGGAGGTTTTGTTACCACAGAGTGAGGAGCCGACGGGACAAAGGTATGGTGAATGGCACGATGCCGTATTCTAGAGACGGGCGCTTCGCACCCCAATCTATCTCGAACTCATAAGAGTGACTGTGCATCCTTCTGCCGCCGAAACCCTCGCTCGCCTGCGCTGCATTGCATGCGGCGCCACTCCCGATTCCGCCGGACAGGACTTTCGCTGCACCGACTGCGGCGATCTGTTTGAATTTGTGTTTCCCGGATGGACATGCGATGCTGCTTCGCTGAAATCGCTGTGGCTGAATCGCCGGACGTCGGTCGGCAAATCAGCCAATCGGCTGGACCAGAGCGGGGTTTGGCGCTTTCGCGAACTGCTGCCGCATATTCCCGAAGAACACGCCATCACCATGGGCGAGGGCAATACGCCTCTCTATCACCTTCAAGCCTGCGCGCGAAAGGTCGGCGTCGAAAATCTCTATGCCAAGCATCAGGGCATGAATCCGACGGCCTCGTTCAAAGACACCGGCATGACGTTCGCCGCTTCCTCGGCGCACCAGGGCGGATTTCGCTGGGTCGCCTGCGCTTCGACCGGCAACACCTCGGCTTCGATGGCTGCTTATGCGGCGCGGGGCAACATGCACAGCCTGGTGCTGATTCCGGAAGGCAAGATCTCCTGGGGCAAGCTGTCGCAATCGCTCGACTATGGAGCGCTGACCTGCCAGCTGCGCACCGATTTCGACGGCTGCGTGCGCATTCTCAATGAACTGGTGCGGCAGAAACCCGTCTACCTGCTGAATTCGGTCAACCCGTATCGCATCGAGGGCCAGAAAACCGCGGCCCTCGAACTGCTCGAACAGCTTGGCTGGGAAGCGCCCGACCACATCATCGTGCCGGGGGGGAATCTCGGAAACAGTTCGGCGATCGGCAAGGCGCTGCTCGAAATGCATGAACTCGGGTTGATCTCGCGCCTGCCGAAGCTCTCGATCATCCAGGCCGAGGGAGCAAATCCGTTTTACCGCTGCGTGCGCGAATTCGGCGGGACGAAACTTGAGCCCATGACCGCCGACACCCTCGCCACCGCGATTCGCATCGGGAATCCGGCATCGTGGAAGAAGGCGCTACGCGTGCTGCGCGCGACCGGCGGCGAGGTCGAACAGGTGAGCGAGGTGGAAATCGCCGAGGCCAAAGCCGAAATCGGCGCCGATGGCATCGGCTGCGAACCTGCTTCCGCGGTCACGCTCGCCGGTCTGAAGAAGCTGCGCGCCAGCGGCTTCGTCAAGCCGGGTGAAATGGTCGTCCTGATTCTGACCGGCCACTTGCTCAAGGATCCCGATTTCACCATCAAGTTCCACCGCGGCGACCTTTTCGCGGGAACTCCGGACGAACGCCACGCCGTGCAGGCCAAATCGCTGCAGCGGGCTCCAATTGTGCTCGATGCCGACTTGGGGGCGGTGATTGCGGTTCTGGACGGGGCCGAGAGAAATTCGAAATAACGCCTTTGACAACTTCCGCCGTAGTCAGTGACCGCAGCGGACCTTCGCCCTTTTAGCGCCGTAGCAGGTAGACGAGCCCTACCACAACGACAGCGGCTCCCAGCAGCCAACCCCGCACCGCGCCCAACTTGTTCATCCAATCGCTTCCCATTTGAACGCTCCTCAGACAGTATAGCTGGCGGGCAGCACAGCCGGTCAACCCTATCGGCCGAGCAATATGACAGAACTTGTGGGCTCGGCAAAGGCACGGTCCGCAGAAATTCGTAGCACTTCGCCGCACATTCGTGTATAAGACACAATTTCGGAGTTCTTATCGGCGGAATCGGCCCGATCACCCTCAGGACTGCTATAAAGTCTTTCATTTTCAGCGTTTTGGGGCAGGCTGAGCCGGTCGGCAGACGGCTCGCCCGGTCGATCAGAAGTCGAATATTGCTAAGTTTATGCCTTCGCGTCCCACATCTTCGGATCGCTCGCTGCGCCTGGCGCTGCCGGCGACTTCCGCCAATCTCGGCCCGGCGTTTGATGCCGCAGCCCTGGCGCTCGATTTCCATCTGCGCTTGCGTGCCGAGCGCGCCCCGGACTTCTTCATCACCGCCGAGGGCCGCGATGCGCATATCTGCGCACGGGCGGAGAATCACCTGATCGTCACAACCTATTGTGAGGTGCTCGAGTCGGAGAACCGCAAAATTGCGCCGCTGCGAATCCACCTCGAAAACGAGATTCCCATCGGCAAGGGCTGCGGCTCGTCGGCGGCCGCGCGGCTGGCGGGCATTGCGCTGGCCGTGCATTTCGGGCATTTGCGCTGGAAGGATGACCGCATTGTGGGCGAGGCGTCGATGCGCGAGCATCATCCCGATAACGCCTCGGCTTGCTGGATGGGCGCGCTAACCGTGGCCCGAATGGCCAACCAGGTTCAGGCGCAAGTGGTCGACGTGAAGCCGAAAGGAAAGTGGCCGCTGCTGCTGGCGGTTCCAGAGAATGCGCTCTCCACCGAGCAGGCGCGCCGGGCGCTGCCCTATCAATACTCGCGGGCGGACGCGGTCACGAACATTCAGAATTCGATGCTCCTGCTTTCGGCGTTTGCCAACGGAACGCCTGATCTGCTGTCGGCGGCGCTCGAGGACCGGATTCACCAACCCTATCGCGCACCGCTCTGTCCGCTGCTGCCCGCGCTCAAGGAATTGACCGGCGAGACCGGCATCTTCGGCGCATGCCTGAGCGGAGCGGGGCCGTCGGTGCTCGTATTCCTCGATCCGAGAGTCCCCGCGAAAAAAGTGAAGCAGCGAATCGCCGCGCACTTGGTAAAGCGCCGCCTGCCCGCCGAACTTGTGCTGACGCAGATCGCGATGCACGGTGGACGGGATAGTGCGGATTGGCGCAAGCACCATCCGCCGGGAAAGAAATAGGGTCGGCTTAGGCCGACCCCGGTTCACTTCCACTCACTAGAATTCCTCTCTAGTTAATTCCGGCTGGCTGGCGGAACGATTCCGTTCATTCGCAGATACTCCACCATCTGCCCGTAGTGATCAAATCCGTGCCAGGCAAAAACTGTCGCCAAGCCGGCTCGGGTAGATTTGCCATCGCCGAAGGGACTCTTCACTTCTCCCGTGGCATTCTCGCTACTGATGGTCGCGACCGCTTTGTGGGCATACGCGAAGGAGTCTTTCGCGAACTTGACGATGTCGGCTTTGGACTTGATGCTGTCCGGCCCATTTTCTCCGCCCAGTTCAAGCGGAGGCTTTTCGCCAAGGATCGCCGCCGCCACCATGTAATTCACTGCGGCGACGTGTTTCACCTGCTGGGCAAACGTGCGCACGCCCTTGAACTCGCCGTTCGTCGGCGCGAAGCCGTATTTCTCTTCGGGCATAGCCTCGGCCGCGGGGACGAACTCGCTTTCGATGATCTTGACTCCAGAATCGAGAACCTGGGTGATCGTTTTAGGCTCGTCTTTCTTGGGCTCGCTCTGTGCCACGCACAAGCCGCAAAGCGCCAGTACCACCGCCAACGACAAAATTTTCTTCATGGTGTCTCCGAATGGTGAAATTTGCAGTGCAGACTTCAGTTGCCGTCACTTTTTATGATGACGGCCTTCATCGCTTTTTTGATGACGCCACTTCCAATACTCTTCCTGCTCGTCGGGTGAAAGTTTGCGATAATCGCGGCCGGAATCACGATTGGTCTCGTGGCACCAGCGCGAATAATAGTCCGCCTCACGGTCGTTCCACTTGTGGTAGTCGTTGTAATAGGAGTCATACGCGCGATAGGTGCGGTGAACAATACAACCCGTCCCGAACGCGGCAGACATCAGCATGGCGGCCACGCAAGCTAACCGCACAATCCCAAGTTTTTTGATCATTTCCTTTCCCCTTAAAGGACGCAAAAGATGGTAATTGAAAATCGAATCCTGCACCACCGCGGAACTCAACTACTTCTTCAGCCAGCTCAGGGAATCCTCCACTAACCACTGACCCCTTTCCTGAACGGCCATTCACCGTGCCTCCACGCGCGCACCGCATAAATCACCAGGCCCGCGGCCAGAAGCACTGCGGCGTAGCGAACTTCGCGCAGGAAGTTCTTGCGCGAAACCAGAATGAATACAAAACTGGCAAACGCAATAAGCGCCGGCAGCGGGTAAAGCCACATGCGGAATGGCCGTGGCAGGTCGGGCCGTCGAATGCGCAGCACAATCACTCCCACGCTCTGCACCAGAAACTGCAGCACGATTCGGATCACGATCAGCGCGGCAATCAGGTCCGCGAGCCGCAGAAAGCAAAAGAGGGCGGCCACTCCCGCCAGCGCCAGCAGCGAAACATATGGAAAGTGATGCTCAGGATGCACGCGGGCAAACGCCCGGAAATAATTGCCGTCAAGCGCGGCCGCGTACGGTACGCGCGAATAGCCCAGCGTCAGCGAAAATACCGATGCGAATGCCGTCCACATGACCAGCACCGAAATCACCGACGCCGCGCCCTGCCCGTAGACGCGCTGCATCATCGTCGAGACCACATACAGCTTGCTGTTTGCCGCTCCTGCCTGCGCCAGTTCCCGCCACGGAATGACGCCGAGGATGCTGATGTTCATCACGATATACAGAAACGCGACCGCCACAATCGATAGCAAAAGCGCCCGCGGAATGTTCTTCGTTGGTTCCTTGACTTCGTCTCCGAGGAAACAGACGTTGTAGTAGCCGCCAATGTCATACGAGGCGATGAGCATCGCCCCGCCCAGCCCAAGAAAGAAGTTGCCGGAAAGCGAAAACGCGCCGGGAGGCACATCGAATGCTTGCCGCGCGTTGAAATGGGTCAGGCCGGTGAAGATGATCCACCCAATTGTTCCCATCACTCCGAGCCACAGCAATTTCGTGAGACGCGAGATGGCGGTGATGCGCCGGTACAGCAGGAAGGCGGTGAGCGCGCAAACGCCGATCGCGACCAGCGTAGCCGGCATCACAACCCAGGTCAGTTGCAAGGGCCCAAGCAGCGGCAGATTCAGAGTCCACATGCGTGTGGACCAGACGCGCTCGAGGCTCGGCCAGAAAAAAGCCGCATACTGCGAGAGCCCGATGGCGCCCGAAGCGATCGAAAGCGGAGCGCTGAACGAAAGCTGCCAGATGAATAGGAAGGAAACGAGCCGGCCCAGCGTTTGCGGGCCGTATATCTCTTTCAAGTAACGATACGATCCGCCCGAGCCGGGCATGGCCGCGCCCAGTTCGGCCCAAACCAGACCATCGCACGCGGCGAGCAGCGCGCCCAGCACCCAGCCCAGCATCGCCTGCGGGCCGCCCATGGCGCTGACGATCAGCGGGATCGTAATGAACGGTCCCACGCCGATCATATCGATCATATTGAGCGCGGTAGCCGAGGTAAGGCTAAGGCCGCGCTCGAGCGGGGTTTTGTTATCGGCGGCCGCTTTGGGGGAGATCGTCACTAAGTTGTCGGAGCCCGTCGTTGGTCGTTAGTCGTCAGTCGTTCGGAAAGCGCCTCTGATCGTCGCCATCAGCTCGTAAATTTTCGCTCCAATCTGTGCATTCCGAACGACGAACGACCAACGACTAACGACCGCTTACCAAATTCACAAACAACCGCACCGCTCCCGGCACACCGGCTGGCAATTGCCGGAAGAAATCATAAGCGCAGTAGATGTAGGTTCCCTTGCCATAGTGCGCCATCAGAAGGCCGCCTTTTTGTTCCGCTTCGCCGGGGTCGTGCGATTCGAGAAGCGGCACAAATTGAGGGTCCCACTCCGACATGAAATAAAGGCCGCGCTCCTGCACCCAGCCATCGAAATCCTTCGCGGTAATTTCGTTGGGGTAGTGAAAAACCTGGTTCGCGGGTTCAAGAATCTTCACCGGCGCCTCTTCCACCGAAACGCGCGCCCGGCTGAGCGTCGCCGGATACGGCGTGTACTTGCCGGAATTGAAATCGATCGGCACACCAAAAGACCCCATGGTGTTGTACTGCACCACCAACCGCCCGCCCGCCTCGACAAAATCGAGCAGCCGCTTGTTATTGGCGATGACGTCTTTCTGCGTATCGTAGGCGCGGATGCCGAGTACGACGGTCTGATACCGGCTCAAGTCTTCCGTCGCCAGTTTCTCCGCCGGAATCATCGTGACGTTCATGCCGATCTGCTGCAGCACGGTGGGGATCTCATCGCCCGCGCCCATGATGTAGCCGATCTTAAGGTCTTTCGGGACTTTCACATCGACAATCGAGACGCGTTGCGCGGCAGGTTGATAGTAATAGGCTGCGCCCAAGTCTTCGCGTGCCACCAGCGAATAGCCTTCGCTGTATCTTTCGCCGCCGGCATCGAGCACAGCGTGGATTTCAACGCGTCCCTCCTGCAGCTTCCCGGGCAGCTATTTTGAAAAGAAATTCTCCCTTGTCGCCGCGCTTGGCCAGAGAGACAGGCAAGCGATCCGGCTCCGATTTCCAGCCCGCGGGCAGTTCAAGCGAAAGCGTCCCGTGTGGAGTTCCCGTCAGGTTCGAACTCACGCCGATCTTCACCGCGATCTGTTTGCCATCTTCGACAGGAAGAACCTGCTCTCCCGGCTCGAGGCTCAGAGAAAATGCCGGGGCCACCGCAAGCGGAGTGCGATAGCGGCTGCCGTTCTCATCAACATAAGGGACAAAAACCGTCGCCGAAATTTCCTGCTCCGGAGCTTCTCTTCCGCGCCGGTTTCGAATCATGTCTGGCGCCGGGGAATGCATTCGGTTGTGCTCGAGAAGTTCATATTTCACGTGCACCCGCAGCGGCGGAGGCGGCAGCGGAAGCGTGCGGTACCGTTCCTCGTCAATAGTGTTTAGTGCGTCTGTTTCAGGATTATCGCGGTGCCAGTAGGGGCGAGTCGAAGGCGCGTCGGCAGGAACCTTGAGCGCAAAATTGGCGTAGTAATCCTTGGCAGGCGCGATCGTCATTTGTCCGGCATCGGCTTTTTGAACCCAGCCCTCGCCACCTTCCAGTTGGGCGCCATCCACAAGCAGCCAGTGATCCGATCCATTGTGCAGCCGCGCCATTACCTGAAAGGTTTGTCCCGGAGAGACTACCGTCAGCGCGTCTTTGAATGGGAGTGCAGTTTTTCCGGGATCCGGGCCTGACGTGACTGTGGCTTCCAGACGCAGGCTAAGAGCGACGTTGGCGGCCCGCTGCGCCTGTTGCTGCTTTGCCTGCAGGACGGGCAGCACATTCTCTTTGGCAGCTTCGGTGAGGGCGCTCGCCTTCAGACGATCGACCGCTGCGGCCAGGCGCTCGGCGACTTTCGACAAGGGCTCCGCAGCACCGGCGGGATCGGAAGCGGTCTTCTCCGCGGCACGTTTGAGTTCGGAGGCTATCGACCCCAGTTCTCCGCGCAGCCACGGCGCTTTCTTCTCTTCGTCTCCCAAACGCACCGCCAGTCCTGGCAGAGTCGTGTCGATCCCGTCAAAGAAATCCTGCTCGTGTCCGTCTTTATCTTTATCCTTCGCGGCGGCCATCAGCGACTCCGGCGCCGCATCCACCAGCTTGTAAAAAGTGAACCGGTCTCCATCCGGAACCGACACCTCACTAAGCCCTTGCGACTGCTGATGCCGCAATCCCTTCAAGGCTAACTGCACATATGACGTACCCAGCAGCGGATCCACCTTCCCCGTGTTCAGCTTCACCGTGTAGTTAGCTGCGTCGCAAGTCATTGCTCCGAAGCCGCACACATTTCCGATGTAGAGCTTCTTCGGCTGCCAGGGCTGCAGCCCTTCCGCAATCTGCTCGGGAAAACGCAGTGGGTCGGCCGCGGCGCGGAATGCTTCTTTGGTCATGATGGCCGAAGCCTGATGATGCCCGTGGCCGTCGCGCTCGGTTCCGGAAAAGCGCGCGATCAGCACATCCGGACGAAACGTCCGGATCACGCGTACGATGTCGCCGAGCGCCACGTCGTGCCCCTGCCACTTCTGGAATGTTTCTTCGGGAGTCTTCGAGTATCCGAAATCGGCGACCCGCGAAAAGCGCTGCTCGACGCCGTAATACCGGTCGGCAGCCAGAACTTCGAGCGTCCGCAGCACCCCGAGCACATCGAACAGGCTGCTGCCGAGCTTATTCTGTCCCCCCTCGCCGCGAGTCAACGTCATCAACAATGTCTCGACGCCCTTGCCGCGCGCTTCCAGCGTGAGCATACCGCCATCTTCATCGTCGGGATGCGCGTCGACTTGCATTAGGCGGCCCGTAGTTTCGAGCTTTCGCAACGTCAGATTCAGCCCCGCCTCGCCCGTATCCTGAGGAAGCGGATCGTAGTAACGGTCGATGGCGGATTTGTCGGCAGGCTTGTCGCCCGCAGGCTTCTCGTCCTTTTGTCCCGCGGCCGGAAGCGCGGAAGACGCGAGCAGAAGCGCGAGCACGATCGCTAGCGATCTGAGCGAGCCGCGCCCTCCGGCGCGCCAACAACCGCCGTCGGCTTTCAAGATTGAAAACATCCTCATCTGATGGAATTTACACGAAGAACGGAGCAAATATCTTGCAATGTGGAGCCGGGGCAATGGCGCTTATTTGATGTTCCCCTCTGCCGCCGTAAATTTCTGCTGGCACGCGGCCGCGGCCTGCACAATCCCCTGGAATTCGGGGTCTGGCCTGACAGTGGCAAGCAGCGGATCGGCCAGCAACGCCTCGTGCGCGCAGTATCGGTCCGCTACTGCTTTCCGCAAAAACGTATACGCGATCTGCTTCTCGCCGCAGGCGGCCAACACTGCTCCCTCATAATATTTCAACGCCGAATTGTGTTCCGGCATCAATGCGTTTTCCGCCGACTCAGCCAGACGTTGCCTTTCGGGTTCCGAGGCTTTATCCAGGCAGCTTAATAAAAATGACCTCATCCACATCGGACTTTCCGTCATGATCTGAGCCGCCTGCCGCGCTTCCGTCATCTTCCCTGCGCGCATCAGCACCGTAACTTTCACCGCATTGGAATATTCGGAGCCCGCGTCCAGTTTCAGATATTCCATCGCCCGCGCGGACTTCCCCTGCTCAAAATAAGCGAATGCGCACGAGCGCCAGTTGTAGTTCGCTGGATCGATGGCGAGCGCCTTGTCGCACTCGGCCTGCGCCCGATCGAGCAGCCCCGCATAACGCAGCACGTACGCCAGCGCGAAATGCGCGAATGCACTCTCGGGACGGCGCTTGACCAATTCCCGGGTCTCTTCATAGGCCTTCTCGAGATTTCCGGTTTCAGCCAGATTCATCGCCAGGGACCCGGCAGAATTCGCGCGCGCCGGTTCGAGCGCCAGCGCCCGGCTGTAGGCCGCATTGGAACGGTCGTAGCCGGCTGCGCCGCCACCCGCATAAATCGCGTCGTAGTGATAACGAAGCCCCAGTGCTTCCCATGCCGGCGCGTAGTTCGCATCGAGTTGCACTGCCTTCTCCAGCATCCTGATCGCATCCTGATTCGGGCCTGCGTCGCGCGGAATTGCAGTGCTGCGCAAATACAATTCATAGGCCTCGCGGTTCACCGGAGCGCTGCTGGTTTCGACCGGCCCGCCTCCAATGCCCAGCGCCGGAAGCAGTTCCTGCCTGACTTTCTTTGCCATCTGGTTCCGCAGCGTCATCAGATTGTTGGCCGGACCTGTAAGCGTACCTGTCCACACCAGCCGGTCGTTTTTCACTTCGACGGCTTCCAGCGTCACCAGTACCTTGTCTCTCTGCTTCAGGAAATGCCCGGAGATCACGGTCCCCACTCCAAGTTCACGCCCAATCTTGGCGGAATCCGCTTCTCCGTTACCGTACTTCTGGGTACTCGCAGTGGGGCGAATTTCGAGTGACCGGGAATATGTCAACGCATTGGCAATCTCATCGGCCAGCGCGACCTTCAGAAAATCGCTTTCCGCATCGTTGTTAATGTTCTGCAGCGGCAACACCGCAATCGTCCGGTTGCTCATCGGCGCAGCCGAGCCCCTCTGCTTGAACCACCAGGCGCCGGCCGCCACCAGCACCGCGAGCAGCACCGCGCACAGCCCAAGCAGAATCCACTTTTGCTTTCCGCCCGACTTCTCAAATGAGTTCGTGACTACGTGCAGTCCGCTCATGTGCCGCAATCCGCTGCGCAGCGTCGGTTCGGATTCTTTCCTCAGCCGCTCGAGATCGGCTCGCATCTCGGTCGCATTCTTGTAGCGCTGCTCGCGGTCCTTCTCCATCGCCTTGCCGATAATGGATGCCAGTTCGGCGGGCATGGCTGGGTTCAGTGTTCGCGGCGAAGGCGGCTTCTGATTGATCACCGCATGCAGCGTAGTCACAACGTTGGTCCCCGTGAATGGCTTTTTGCCGGTCGCCATTTCGTACAACACCACGCCGAACGAGAAGATGTCGCTGCGAACGTCCAGATCGTCGGATCGCGCCTGCTCCGGCGACATGTACACCGCCGTCCCGGGGATAACACCCACCTGCGTCAGCGATTCCTCCAGCGACGAATCCGTCGCCGTGCCCACGCTGCCCTCCTTCGAGAGCTTCGCCAGTCCAAAGTCAAGAATTTTTACCTGCCCATTGGGCATAATAAAAATGTTGGCGGGCTTGATGTCACGATGCACAATCCCCTTGGCGTGCGACGCCGCCAGCGCGTCGGCAACCTGCACCGCAATATCGAGCATCGCCTCGGTCTCCATGGGCTGGCCCCGATGGGCCTGCATCCGCTGCTTCAGGCTCTGCCCCTCAAGCTTCTCCATCACAATAAAGGGATGCCCGCTGTTGTCCTCGATGTCGTGGACGGTGCAGATATTGGCGTGATTCAGTTGCGAGGCGGCCCGCGCCTCGCGCGTAAACCGCTCCAGCGCCCGCTGATCCCGGACAAGATGATCGGGAATGAACTTGAGCGCAACATGCCGCCCCAGGCGCGTGTCTTCGGCCTCATAGACAACTCCCATCCCGCCGACTCCGAGCTTCGAGAGCACGCGGTAATGCGACACAGTTTGGCCGACAAAATCCATGCGCTTATCGGGTGCGGAGACGCCCTTTTCCTTTACCCCAAGGGCGCACTTCTTCCGCGAGCCGTAATGGTAGGACGTCAGGAGAGCGGGGTCAACCCATGTTCGTTAATCGAAAAGAAGGTCCAGGAGAGATACAACTAATGCTTCACCAAATCGTCCGCCAGCAAGTTCGCCTTCAAGGCCAGCGTGTGGCCGCGCGAGATATCCCCTTCTTTCAACGCCGAGCGCGCACGCTCCACGTAGTTATGGATCTGCGAAATCGTTTCCTGCTGCTGCGCATCGAGGGTCCGCCCGGTTACCCGCCGCAGATTCTCCTCCGCTGCGTCTAGAAACTTCTCCGTCTCTCGCCGCTCGCTGCTCGCTTCCTGTACAGTCATGCCGGTTACGATTTGAGCAGCCGGGTCGTCCGCACCGCCTTCGCGCACCACGATTTTCCGCGGCCCTTTAGGAGGAACTGGTGCCGGCACTGGCGGACGGCTTCTGAGACGATGCGCTTCAGCTTCTCCCGCCATACCGCTACGCGCCGCGCCAGCATCGGCACCGCTCGTGTTCGCTATGCGAGGACTCGAAACAGCAGAACGCCCTGATCCGGTATCGGACTCCTGATCCGGCTTTGCGTTCGATTCGGCCCCGGCTCCGGCTTCCGGTTCAGCCTTGTCCCCGGTCTTCGGCGCGGCTTTTGATTCCGTCGTTTTCGATTCGGCTCGACCTCCAACCTGAGGGTCCGGATTGTCGGCAGACTTCGCGCTGTCATTCTTGCCAGGCTGTGCCTCGGTCTTTCGTTCGCCTGAGTCCTCTTTTTGTTGATCGCCTACGCCCTTGCCTTCCCTCTTCGCATCTGCCGGGGCATCTCCCTTGCCTGCGGACGGGCCGTTCTTCTCCGCCTCGGGTGCTTGCTGTTTAACGGTATCCTGCGTGGGAGCCTGAGCCGCCGGAGTCTCTTGTCCGGCTGACAGAACCACAGCCGCAAAACTCAACCCCAGCGCCACAATAATTCCGCTCACCCAATGCATATCAAACCGTCATTTCTGCCTGCCGGTCGGTTTTCGCGCCCACGGCCGGCAGCCGCAATCGAAATGTCGTCCCCGCTCCGACAATCGAATCGAACTCGATCGATCCGTAGTGCCACTGCATGACCTGATAGGTCTGCGCCAAACCAATCCCGCTCCCGCCCTGTCCGCTCTTGGTCGTGAAGTAAAGCTCGAAAATCTTTTCCTGCGCCTCGGGAGGAATCCCGATGCCCTGATCGCGCACTTCCGCGACCACGGTTTCCTCCTCGCGATACCCCACCACCGTGAGCGTTCCACCCTTGGCCATCGCCTGCACGCCGTTGATCACCAGATTCAAAATTGCCTGCTTCATCAAATCCAAGTCGACGCGCACCATGAGCGCTTCGTCCGGAAGGTCTTTCGCCAGTTTGACGCCATGCCGCCCCGCATCCGGCGCCGCCAGCGCGGCCACGTCTTCGAGAATCTTCCGCAGGTCCGCTTCTTCCAGCCGCAGATCGCGCGGCCGCGTGAAATCCACCAGGATTTGCACTACGCGATCCAACCGGCGGATCTCGTTTTCAATGACATCCATGTGCCGCCGCATCTCGGGATCGTCTTGCTTGATCTTGTCATGCAGCAATTGCAGGTGCAGCACAATGGCGTTGATCGGATTCTTGACTTCGTGCGCCACACCGCGGGTCACACGCCCTGACGACGACAGCCGCCGCGAAATTTCGATTTCGTTCTCGATCCGCCGCACCGATTCCACATCGCGCATTGTCAACAGCGCGCCAATCGGCGTTCCCTTTTCCTGGATGAAGTCGAGCGAAACTTGCACGCGGCGTCCGTCAGCGGCGTCAAGCTCGTACAGCCCCAGCACCTTCTGCTTCTGGAAAGCCGAGAGCACAACCGTCCCCAATACCGTGCCGTCGGAAAAAATTTCTTCCGCTGTGCGCCCCAGGATTTCCCGTCTTGGCCGGCTCAGGAATTTTTCCGCCGAAGCGCTCACCAGCACCACCTTAGTGTCGCGCGTAAACAGCATCAGCCCGTCCTGCAGCTTCGCCATTACCTGCTCGACGTTGTCTTTCAGCGCCGAGAAGATCTGGTTGGTGTCGCGGATCTGCCGTCCCAGGTGCGCGATCTTCAGCGACACCAGTCCCACCTCGTCGGAGGGCGATTCGTCGGCGGCTGGCAGCGGATCGCCCATACTGGCACTGTCCAGGCTCCGCGCGATGGACTTCAGCGGCCCCAGTGCCACGTTCGAAATCACCGAGGCCAACACCAGCGAACAAAAAACAGCCAGCATCGAAAAGAAACCCGCCTGCTGCAATCTGGGCGTCAGTTCGTTGCGCAGGAAAACCGTCGATACACCCACCCGAATGCTTCCAAAGGCCTGCCCACCCATCTCAACGCCGATGCTCACGTCATACACCGTGGCGGGCCCGTACAGAAGATGTAGTTGGTGCCGAAAGCCCGCGTCCCGGAGAAGGCTCAACGCCGGCCGTGTCGGCACCGGCTTG
Source organism: uncultured Acidobacteriaceae bacterium (assembly GCA_963818945.1). Taxonomy (GTDB): domain Bacteria; phylum Acidobacteriota; class Terriglobia; order Terriglobales; family Acidobacteriaceae; genus Acidiflorens. The sequence goes on from CAWFUA010000001.1 coordinate 170,539, forward strand.
CCGTTCAGAACGGGATTCGTATCCAGAATCGCTACTCCGCTCGGGTCGATGACAGCCGCGTCGTAAATGATGCGCGAGTTCCCGACCAGCGATTCGAGCATCGCGTTCAGGTTGGGATCGGTCTGCAGGAAATTCGTGATGGCCGTACGCAGCGCCTTGGGATTCGCCGTATCGACGCGAGTGCTGGTGAGATCGGGAACCGCCTTCGAGGCCGCATACTCTAGCTGGTTGGTCAACTGCGAGGCTGTCTCATCCGCCCACATCAGGCGCTGCTTCAGCAGTTGCGACAAATAGACCCAGGAGAATAAAACTACCAGCGCCGTAAACAGCGTGGTAATTACAAAAACGATGATGAGTTTCCGGGTCATAAAAAGCAGTTCTCAGTTCCGAGTCGTCAGTTCCAGCCATGCGTCAGAGGTCTGATCTGAGAACGGAAAACGGAGCACAAGGGATTGAGAGCTTCCCCTACTGCTCCTCCTCCACCGCCTCCTGGGGCCGCCCATATTCTTTCAGCTTGTTATGCAGCGTCTTCAAGCTGATGCCCAGGATCTCCGCCGCCCGCGTCTTGTTATTACTCGTCGCCTGCAGCGTTTTCAGAATCAGCAGCTTCTCCGCTTCCTCCACTGTCGTCCCCACCCCCAGGTGGACCGCGTCGGGGTCGTTGACCACCACCTTCACGCTCTGTCCAAAACCCGGAGGCAGGTGCTTGGTCTCGACCAATCCGCCGTCGCAAACGATTACCGCCCGCTCCAAGGTATTGCGCAACTCGCGCACGTTCCCCGGCCAGCCGTAACTCTGAAACACATTCAGAACCGCCTCGCTCACATCGGAAACGTTGCGATTGTGCTTCTGGTTCATGTCCGTCAGCAGGCTCTTGGCCAACTCGCGGATATCTTCTTTGTGCTCGCGCAGCGACGGCATACGAATGTTGAAGACATTGAGGCGGTAATAAAGGTCCTCGCGCAGTTCGCCCGCCGCCACCGCTTCATCCGGGACCTTATTCGTCGCCGCCAGCACGCGCACGTCCACGGACGTTTCCACCTTGCTGCCCAACCGGCGAAACTTCCCATCCTCCAGCACGCGCAGCAACTTGGCCTGCGTGCCAACCGGCATCTCCCCGATCTCGTCGAGCAGCAATGTGCCCCCCTCGGCCAGTTCAAAGCACCCGGTCCGCCGCTCCAGAGCTCCGGTAAACGCGCCTTTCTCGTGGCCAAAGATCTCGCTCTCGATCAGCGTCTCCGGAATCGCGGCGCAATTGATCGGCACAAACGGCTTGGTGCGCCGCGGACTCAGATCATGAATCGTCCGTGCCACCAGTTCTTTCCCCGTGCCGCTCGCACCCGTGATCAGCACCGCCGCTGTGCTGGGAGCCACCATCTCGATCAGCCGGAATATTTCCTGCATCGGCGCCGAAGAGCCAACGAGCAGGCCCAGCGCCCCCTTGTCGCGCAAGCGCCGGCGCAGTGTCTCGTTTTCCGTCCGCGTGTTCAGGATTTCCCCGATGTTGGTCAGGATCTGCCGCAGCCGACGGATGTCGATCGGCTTTTCGATGTAATCGTGCACGCCCAGCCGTCCGGCATGAAACGCGGTATCGGTCGTCTTCTGCGCCGTCACCATCACCACTGCGATGGTCTGCGACAGCTCTGCAAGCCGCCCCGCCAGCTCCATGCCATCCATGCGCGGCATCTTGATATCGGTGATCACAATCGATGGCGCAAACGCCGCCACCCGGTCGAGCGCTTCCACGCCGTCGGCAGCCGTATCGGTCCGGTAGCCCCATCCCGACACCAGTTCTGCCAGCCCGGTGCGCTCGTTCTCTTCGTCTTCAACGATCAGTACTCGTTCTTGTGCCATAAGATTCCAGTCGCCATTATTCAGCGAAGGCCCTTGCCCCGCAACCCGTCCCCCGCACCACGCCGATATCATATTGAGATCGTCGGCATGGCTGCCAAGGGCTATCAGGATGCTTCCCCTGATTCTCCCGGTTTAAAAAACTCGCCAATTGCTGTATGATCCTTTGTTTCCAATGCAACCAGTGCTTTGTGTTGCAGCTGAGACCTTATTCTGTTTGCTTTACTAGATCTTAAAGTGGATTCGATTTGGAGGAGCTATGTCACTTTGTCAAACTTACCAGAGATGGGCAGCTCTAGGGCTCGTCCTGGCGGTTGTTCTCGTTGTGATGCCGGCATTGCTGCATGCGCAGTCGGCACAAGATGAATCGGTTCCCAAAGCGGAGTTATTCGTTGGCTATCAGTGGTTGAACCCGGGAGGTAACATCCCGAATGGGAATACGCCAACCCTCGCATTCAAACTACCATCGATGGCGGATGGCTTCGGCACAAGCTTCGCCTATAACTTCACCAAGAATTTGGCCCTTGAGGGCGACTACGGCTTCAACTGGTCGAAATACGCGAATGAACAGGAGCTCAGCGTTGGACCAAAAGCTACTTGGCGCGGTGAGGGAGTCAACTTCTTCGCCCACGCTCTGCTCGGCCTGAACCGCTTGGGCCCCAAAAACAACATCGATAGCAAGAACGGCATCGGCGCGGTTCTTGGCGGCGGCATGGACTTGAAGCTTTGGAAGCCAATCACGCTCCGGCTTTTTGAAGCTGACTTCGTTTGGACCCGTTACAATTTCGCAGACGTCGTGTCCGACCAAAGTTCCCCGTTGCGGCATTCGGCCTTCGACGGTGCCCGTCTCCGCACCGGTCTCGTCTTCAACTTCGGCGGGGCCCCCCCAGTTCCCGTGGCGGCTGCCTGCTCCATCGACCACAACGAAGTCATGGTTGGCGAGCCGCTCCATGCGACGGTCTCGGCCAGTAACTTCAATCCCAAGCACAAGCTCACCTATACGTGGGCCAGCAGCGGGGGCAAGATTCAAGGCAGCGACACCGGCGCCAGCATCGACACCAACGGCGCGAACCCCGGCGATTACACCGCTACCTCGACCGTCACCGACCCGAAGGAAAAGCACAACAACACCGCCAGCTGCACATCCAAATTTACGGTCAAGCCGCTGAATCCGCCGCAAATTTCCTGCTCGGCCAGCCCGTCATCGGTCGACGCCGGGACCTCGGTGACCGTCACCTGTACCTGCACCAGCCCCGATAATGTGCCCGTCACGGTCGCTGGATGGAGCGCAAGCGGTGGCACCATTTCCGGAAGCGGAAACTCCGCTACCCTCAACACGACTGGAGCATCGCCCGGCACCATCACCATCAACGCAACCTGTACTGACTCGCGCGGCCTGAATGCCTCATCGTCGAGTTCGACGTCGGTGAAAAATCCGCCGCCGCCACCGCCTCCGCCGCCGCAAGCCAGCAAGCTGAACGAGTGCGAGTATCCCAACAAGGTGAAACCGTGGCGCGTCGATAACACCTGCAAGGCTATGCTCGATGACGTTGCCGGCAAACTACAGCAGGATCCGGACGCCAAGCTCGTCGTCGTCGGCAATGCCGATCCGGCCGAGATCAAGCACTCCAAGCATAAGAACTTGGCCGCCGAGCGCGCCGTCGATGTCAAGTACTACATCACCGAAGGCGAAGCGCAGCAGCACATCGACGCCAGCCGCATCGAGTGCCGTACCGGCAACGCCGGCACGACCACTTCGGAGCAATGGATCATCCCGGCCGGTGCCACCTTCCCCAACGCCTCCTCGACCACACCGGTCGATGAGATGAAGGTGAAGAACATCCCGGATCACCCAAAACCAGGGGCCAAGAAAGCGGCGAAGAAGACCCCATAGTCCGTGTAGAGACGGGGCTCTGTCCCGTCTCATTTATCCCGAGCACCAAAGGCCGGTAGGTTTCGCCCTACCGGCCCTTTCTATTGGCCGTTCTTCAGTAACCTTGTCCTAGCCGTGTTAGCCTGTCACTCTGGGGCGCAGGCGAATACTGTTCGCAGGGGTCACTCTAGGTATATGAATCACTGGCGCGCGTTCCGTACCGGTTTGCTGGTTCTTGCCGTCTCTTTTCTCACTACTGCACTGCTCGCGAGCGGCCCATGGCAGGTCCTGGGCCCCGATGGCGGCGATGCTCGCAGCTTGGCCTATGACGCACACAATCCCGACCACATTTTCTTAGGCACCTCAACCGGCCAGATGTTCACAAGCAATGACGGCGGCCACAGCTGGTCCCGCCTGGCCCACCTCGGCGGCGACGACTACGTTCTCGATCACATCGTCGTCGATCCGCAGGATTCCAACCGCGTCTACGTGTCCGCCTGGAGCGTCTCCAGCCAGCAGCTCGGCGAGATTTTCCGTACGCTCGATGGCGGCCGCACCTGGGAAACTCTGCCCGCCATGCACGGCAAGTCCATCCGCGCCATGGCCATGTTCCGCGGCAATTCCAATGTACTGGTAGCCGGAGCGCTTGACGGCGTCTACCGCACCAAGGACGGCGGCAATGCCTGGGAACACTTGTCCTCCACCGACGTCAAGAACGTCGAATCCATCGCTGTCGATCCGAAAGATCCCAACACCATTTACGCCGGAACCTGGCACCTGGCCTGGAAGACCTCCGACGCCGGAGCCAACTGGCAGCACATTAATAAAGGTATGATCGACGACTCCGACGTCTTCTCCGTCATCGTCGACCACGACAACCCGCAGGTCGTTTTCGCCAGCGCCTGCTCCGGCATCTATAAGAGCGAGTCCGCCGGCAACCAGTTCTCGAAGATTCAAGGCATCCCCTTCACGGCCCGCCGCACGCGCGTGCTCAAACAGGATCCGACCAACGAAAACATCGTTTATGCCGGAACCACCGAAGGCCTCTGGAAAACGGTCGACCTCGGCAAATCCTGGAAGCGCGTCTCGAACGAGGAAGTCGTGGTTAATGACGTCTTCATCGATCCGCGCGACTCCAACCACGTGCTTGTCGCCACTGACCGCAGCGGCGTGATGGCATCCACCAACGGCGCGGCCACTTGGGAAACCTCCAACCACGGCTATGCGCATCGTTATGTCTCGGCTCTCTTAGCCGATAACCAGAATGCCAACACGCTCTACGTTGGCATCGTCAACGACCGCGAATACGGCGGCGTCTTCTACTCGCACGACAACGGCCAGCACTGGATGCAGAAATCGTCCGGCCTCGGCGGACGCGACGTTTTCGCTCTTAAGCAGACCGCCAGCGGCATGCTGGTCGCCGGCACTAACCGCGGCATCTTCTATCTTGAGCACAATGGCACCGAGTGGCATCCAATGAACGCGGTCGCCGTTGCCGAAACCAAAACCCTTCCGCGCAAGGGCAGTAAGAAACCGGTCACGACCACCATTTGGCACAAGACCGAACTCGAAGCCCGCGTCAACGATCTCGAACTCGACGCGCACCGCTGGTTCGCCGCCACCACTTCCGGCGTCTACACCAGCACCGACATGGGCAAGGCCTGGCACGGTGGCCGCGTCCTCGGACAGCAGGACTTCGTCAGTGTCCGCGCGAAGGGTGAAACTGTCGTCGCAACCACGCGCTCGCTCGTGATGGTTTCCACCGACGGTGGCGAAAGATGGCAACAGGCCAGCCTGCCGAATTACGTGGTCGGCATCCGCAGCGCTGCCATTGCCGGCGACAACCAGTTCCTGATTGCGGCCCGCGAGGGCGCATTCCGCAGCAACGATGGCGGCGCCACATGGGAGCACATTGTTGACGGCCTGCCCGCCAAGGACATCACTTCCGTCAGTTTCGACTCCACGCACAAGCGTCTGCTCGCCACCAGCGACTCGACGGGCGTGATCTTCGAAAGCCGCGACGGCGGCCGCACCTGGCAACGCGGTCCCGACAGCGGTTACCCGCTCCGCCGCGTCAGCATCGTGGGCGGACGTTATATCGGCGCAACGCCGTTTGATGGCGTAATCCTCCAACCGGAGAATGAATCCATCAGCGCCGCCGCCGGCATGGGTAGCTCTGAGTAATTCGAATGTAGCGCCGGCGACTCGCCGGCAAGGAACGTAATTGGATGGTGCCCCATTCAAACGCCGCGCCGTTTGCGGCGCTTGAGTGGGGTTTTTAGTTCAACGAGTTCTGAATTCGTTTCCTTGCCTACTTTCGCTTCTTCCCACCCTTACCCGCCGCCTTGCGCGCCCCGCTTTCCACTAGTTGATGGCTCGCCCGCGAGTCGAGATCCAGCCCGTAAAACTTCTTTAGCTCCCGAATCCGCGCCAGCGACTCGGCACTAAAAGGAGTCTTCCCGTCAAACGCATGCAGCACGATCCCTTCCAGCAGATCGCCCAGCGTCATGTCATGGTATTCGGCAAACCCCTTGAGCACTTTCAGGATGCGCCTCTCCATCCGGACGCCCGTCTGCACTCGCTCCACAACCAGTTTCGAGTTGTTGATCATGGTACGATTGTACCGTGGTAACAATCATCAAAGCAAGCAGTCTCGACAAGAGCCTCCCGCCTTCGGCTACAATCTCAGCCATGAGCCCCCATCTGAGGACGATCCCCCTGGCGCTCGCCCTCGCCTTCCTCCCCGCCTGCAGTCGCCCGCCGGCCCTCCCTGACTCATCCAGCAGCCAGCAAAGACTCCCGTTCGATCGGGAACCACCCGCCTCAACTTCCCCCAGCCACTCTTTTATTCCGCCCACCATGATCCCCGAAGGCACGTTTTTGACCGTCCGCCTGAGCAAACCGCTCTCCAGCGTCTCGGCCCACGCCGGAGACGGCTTCGAGGGCGCAATCGATGAACCCGTCGTCGTTGACCAGCAGACTCTTCTTCCGCGTGGCAGCCAGGTCAGCGGCCGTGTTCTCGACGCCAAATCCGCCGAGGGACCACGCGATCCCGGCTACCTGCGCGTCACCCTGATCAGCGTGAACGGCGCCGGCAAAACCATCCTCATCGACACTTCCAGCATTTTCGCCAAAGCCACGCCGCGACCATCCGCCAGCCCCACGTCCGCGTCCAACGACGTCCTCTTCGCCCCCGACCGCCGCCTAACTTTCCGCCTGGCCCAGGCCGTCAATCTGCAATGACCACCCATTGCATCTGTCGCGATGAAGCTGTCTTTTCCGAGTTCCTTTTGTCCCGCCCTCTCAGCGATCTCGACGACCTCAGCGGTTAATGGCTCTTGACCCTTCCGATTCGAACGCCCCGCCCCATTTTGACCGTCTCCGATCGCCTGCCGCCCCTTCCTCGATTCGTCACAAAAATGACGTGATGGCCGACACTTAGTCCCCATTCCCTTCGCAGTACACTTTCCCTAATCCGACTCGCGTGGTTCATTCGCGGAAAAGTCTTCCCAGCTTGGAACGCGAATCCCGCAAGCCGCTTGCGGTCTTCTCCGGCCGCATCGAAGTCCATCGGGCGTCGGCTGAATTACGAGTACCGGTGTCCGTATGGACGTTTCGACAACATTCGCGCCGTTAGCCCCGCCCGCTCCCGATTTCTATCGCGACCTCCGCTTCCCAAAGGTCTTCGAAGCCGCCGCCATCGGCATCGCCCTCTGCCACTTTGACGGACGCATCCTGGAGGGCAATTCAACCCTGGCCCGTCTGCTGGGGTACGAACAGGCGGAATTGGCCGGCCTCGATCCCTGGAGATTTTACGAAGGCGATTCTTCCGCGGCCAGCCGCCTGCTGCCCGATTTGCTGCATGGCGCGCGCGATTCCTTCGCCGTGGAAAAACACTGCCGCCGCAAAGACACCTCTGAGTTCTGGGGACGCCTGACCGTCTCGCTGGCCCGCAATGCCCAGCACGATCCCGCTTTCCTCATCGTCCTGCTCGAAGACGCCACCGAACGCACCCGCCTCGAGCAGCAACTGCGCCAGGCCGAGAAAATGGAGATCATCGGCCGCCTCACCGGAGGCATCGCCCACGATTTCAACAATCTCCTCACCGGCTTCCTGCTCTATTGCGATCTGCTGCTCTCGAAGCTCGATTCCGCCGACCCTCTTCGCCGCCACGTGGAAGAAATCCGCCAGGCCGGCGAACAGGGTTCCGCCCTCACGCAGCAACTCCTCACCTTCGCCCGCAAACAAGCGCCCAATCCGCGCCCCATTCCGCTCAACCTGGTCGTCTCTTCCACCGAGAATCTGCTGCGCCGGCTAATCGGCGAACACATTGAACTCGTCATCGCCCTCGACCCCGCCGCTGGCACCGTTTTCTCCGACCCCGCTCAGCTCCGCCAGATCCTGCTCAACTTGGCGCTCAACGCCCGCGACGCGCTGCGGCCCGGAGGAAAAATCCGCGTGCAGACACGAGCGGCTGAATTCCCTGCGAACGCCGAGGCCAGCGCGCCACGGCCCGCAGTCTGCCTCCTCGTCGAAGACAACGGCTGCGGCATGGACCCCGAAACTCGCGCTCATCTTTTCGAACCCTTCTTCACCACCAAGTGCCCCGGCGAAGGCACCGGCATGGGCTTGGCCACAGTCCACCGCATCGTCACCGAGGCTGAAGGAAAAATCAAAGTCTCGACTGAGCCCGGCCACGGCACCCGAATCGAGATCTTCTTTCCCACGCACGAAGCGGCACTGGAACCTGTGCCGTCGTCGGCCAACTCACTTTCCCCAAGCACGCCGCAACCGCGCGCGCTTGAGATCTCAGCCTTCTCAGCAAGCCGCTCTTCTAGTTCAAACGCGGGTGATCCGGTCACGGTCAATCCTCGGATCCTCCAGTCCGCCGCTGACCCGATCACCCGATCGCCCAATCTTCAGATCACTCAATCTGCCAGCTTGAATGGAGACCAACCATGCTGACCGCTGCCGCTACCGCCCTCAACTCGCTTCCGCCTCTGGCGCAAGCGAACTTTCTTAACCTCCTCATCGTCGACGACGATCGCGCCATCCGCGAAGCCGCCACCGATGTAGGCCACTCGCTCGGCTTCAGCACCTACGTCGCCGATTCCGGCGACCACGCCCTTCGTCTTCTCGACAGCGCCAATATCGACGCCGTCCTGCTCGATCTCCGCTTCTCGAACGGCAAAGGACTCGAAGCGCTCAACAACATCAAGCGTCAGCGCCCCGACGCGGCCGTGATTGTTGCTACGGGCTTTGCGACCGTCCAGTCCGCCGTGCAGGCGATGAAACTGGGCGCCTACGATTACGTTGCCAAGCCTTTCAGCCTGCAGGAACTCCGCCTCCTCCTATCGCAGGTGGCCGACCATCTCCGCGTCAAGACCGAAAAACGTCTTCTGCGCGAGGCCATCCGATCGCACAACGGTTTCGGCAACATCATCGGCCGCAGCCCCGAGATGGAGAAGCTTTACCGCATCATCGCCAAAACCGGCCAAAGCACTCATCCCGTTCTCATACTCGGCGAAAGCGGCACGGGCAAAGAAATGGTCGCGAAAGCCATCCACATGGCCGGCCCCCTCCGCAACAAGCCCTTCATCCCCGTCGATTGCGGATCGCTCGTCCCGACGCTCATCGAAAGCGAACTGTTCGGCCACGTGCGCGGAGCCTTCACCGGCGCCACCGGCCCCAAAGACGGCCTGCTGGCGATCGCCGACGGCGGCACTGTTTTTCTGGACGAAATCGGCGAACTCCCCATCGATCTTCAGGCCAAGCTATTGCGTGCCATTCAGGAAAAAGAAATTCGCCCCGTCGGCGGCACCAAACAGATCCCCATCAACGTCCGCATCCTGGGCGCGACCAATCGCGACCTGGAACAAGCTGTAACCGAAGGCACCTTCCGCCGCGATCTTTTCTTCCGTCTCAACGTTCTTACACTCCGCATTCCTCCGCTCCGCGAACGCCGCCAGGACATCCCTCTCCTGGTCGCGCACGTTCTCGAGCGCATCGGCCGCGAGTCGGGCTTCGAAAAAACCATCTCCGATGAGGCCCTCAGGCTTCTGCTCGCCTACGATTGGCCGGGCAATGTCCGCGAACTCGAAAACGCTCTCGGCCGCGCCTGCGTAGTCTCCAGCGCCGCCGAACTTCAGGTCCGCGATCTCCCCACCAATCTCACCGGAGCCCCGCGGGCCCTAACTGCCGCGCCCACCAATGGCATCATCCCAATCTCAGAAATGGAAAGACAAACCATCCTCAACGCGCTCGCCCAAACCAGCGGAGACAAAATGCAAGCCGCCCGCCTGCTCGGCATCGGCAAAACGACGCTGTACCGCAAACTGAAGGAGTACGAAGCACAGGCCTGAACACACTAATACCTCGACCGAGAGATTAATACCAGCCTGGACTATAGCGCCGGCACCTTGCCGGCGGTTCCGGGGGCGTCTCGTCCCCGGGCGCGGCCAGCCGCGGCAAGAGGGACGGTCCTGACGAGCAGTGAGTTCTTCTCTCCGTTTGTTCGTCAGACCCTCCACGTCGATAAGGACCCCAACATGGTCGAGACTCAGGCGGCCTTGCGAAGGTGACCCTCAGCATCGGCTAGAAGGGCAACCATCTCTTTGAACCGGGCGATGTCGAACTGCATCGATTCGTTGTGTTCAAGCCTGCTTCTCACCGATGAGGATGGATCGAACAGTTTGAATTGCATGTTGTGATCCAAAGCCCAGCGCTGGAGAGCTGAGAGCATATCCAGGCCCTCTTCTTCGATGGCGTGGACTTCAGCTAAATCCAGCACGATGATTCGGGCGTTTGCCTGCGACGTGACAGCCTCCCGCAGCTTTGAGGCAGCTTCGCTGCGGACGATACTTCCCTTGCACGACAAGACCACCATGTCACCAATGTTTTCGATACCCACGCTGAGCATGACGCCTCCTAACCTTTGGTCAGTCGTTCTGAAGAACGCGAGAACGGTTTGAAGAAGATGTCAAATAGCCACAAAATTACGACGCTTCAACAAATCGTTCGAGAGGTTCTATCCACTTCATCCTGGGTCACCGCACATCACCCCAGGTCGGAGCAAGAGCCTTGCCAAAAAGAGAGTCGCTTTGTTTACCGTGCGATACAGCAAAGGAAAGTGACCACGCGTGTCTTATTAGGCTCTTTCGTGGAAAAAATTGCTTATAGACGCCAGTACATCGGTTAGGGTCGGCGCTGGATGAACCCATTCGGCAAAGCGGCCTATGATTTACCAGCCCGTGTAAAACTTCTGATCACGCGCGCCAAAATTTCCAGTCTGCGCCATAAAACTACAAACACTGTCTTTGTGAACCATAGCCCATAGCGCTATTTAGCGTCGTGGTACCGAACATGCTCCATGTAAATCGCAGCACTCGGCAAGCAGTCGCACCGGAAGCGAGGAACTGCGGTACGAAGTGCTGAGCAGCGAAAATTAAGGCGATGCGAGCATTGCCTTGGAGGATGCCTATGCAAATGCGAGCTTTCAGGTTTCTCAATTCAGCTATTCTCTCAGCGTTGGTCGGATGTTCGGCCCTCGTCTACGCACAAGACGACAAGCCACAGGACAACAAACCCACGCAGCAGGAAGAGCCCAAAGCCCAACCGAGGCAGGATGAGACCAAGCCTCTAGATGAAGCAAAACCTCACCCCGATGAGGCCAAGCCTTCAAAACAAGATAAGCAGGATCAAAAGCAAGAGCAAGAAAGATCCCACGGCAAGATGAAGCGCGCAGAGCAAGAACAGGCGGGGAACGCCAGGCCTGCGGGCAAGGGCGGCCACATTCCCGACGACAAGTTCCGCGCTCACTTTGGCCGCAGCCATACCTTCAGTGCCAGAACGGTAATAGTGCAGGGTCAGCCGCAATTTATGTATGGCGGCTATAGCTTTCAGCTCGTGGACGCGTGGCCTGGGGGCTGGGCCTACACGGACGAATGCTACATCGACTATATCGATGGAGAGTATTTTCTGTTCGATTTGCTTCACCCCGGCGTTCGGGTCGCCGTTTTCGTCGTGATGTAACGCTGATTCGATAACTGTGTCGGCCGCCGAGTAAGCTTGGTGCGCTCAAGCAACCAGGGCTCGGAGGAAAGGAACCGAGCACAGGAAGATCGTAGGTTGTGCCCACACATCGCGTCCCTTGCGATGTGTGGGATTTCAGCACGCTAGCCCTGCTTGAATCCTGCATCTAACCCTTACGTGCGCACCCAAAAAGTCCGATAATGTCCCCAGCATGAAATCTGCGATCCGCAAACGGCGCGTTTTCACGGCGACGGCCATGTCCGCAGCCCTCGCGCTCGCGGCGCTCTGCCTCGCGGCATCCTCCCTCTCGGCCCAGACTCTCGCCCACCGCCTCATCCTCAAAGATGGGTCCTACCAATCCATCACGAAGTATGAAGTTCACGGCGACCGCGTCCGCTACTTCAGCGCCGAGCGTGGCGAGTGGGAAGAGGTTCCCAAGTCGCTCATCGACTGGGACGCCACCAACAAATACGAACAGGGCCGTTTATCGGGCGCCGCCGCTCCCGAGGCCGCCGAACTCGACAAGGAAATCGAAGCCGAGCGTAAGGCCGCCGAAGCCCGCTCCCCGCAGGTCGCTCCCGGCCTGCGTCTTCCCGATGACAACGGCGTCTTCCTGCTCGATACCTACCAGAACCAGCCGCAGCTCGACGAAATCGATCAGTCCGGCGGCGATCTGAATCGCAACACCGCCTCCAACATTCTCCGCTCCGCGATCAATCCGCTAGCCGGCGCCAAGCAAACCGTTGAGCTTTCCGACGCCCACGCCAAAATCCAGTCGCACACCGCCATTCCGTCCCTGTACGCCAATCTCGACTCCGGCCAGGGAGCGCCCGCCGCCGCGCAGACCTCAGACGCACCGCCGCTTTCTCCCGCCGACCGCTTCAAGATCATTCGCCTCGAAGTGAAAGGCGGCAAGCGCATCGCCGGTTCGGTGAAAATTGCCGTTACCGGCAAAACTAAAACGGACGAGCGTTTTGTTCCCGCCACCGTGACGCCCATGACCGGAGGCTGGGTCAAAGTCGCTCCGATTGATCCTCTGCCCAACGGCGAATACGCTTTCGCCGAAATGCTCACCAAAGACGGGATGAATATCTACGTGTGGGATTTCGGCGTTAACCCCTCCGCCCCCGCCAACGCACTAGCGCTGAAACCTGATCCAACGGAAACGAAGCCGGCCCCGAACCAACCTGAGGATTTAAAGAAGAGAGAAAAGCAATAGCACCGGCGGCGATAGCATTGATGCTAGCTGTAGCAGCAACACTGAGAACTGGATCGTGGGAGCTGGATACTGCTCTACTGCTCCACCAGCCCGCGCGATGCCACCCCAATATTGTCGCGGGTCGTGTTCTTCACCACGTACATCATCTCGTCGGCCTGACGGATAATGTCGTGCGGAGTCTGCGCGTCATGGGGAAAGGTCGCGAGTCCCATGCTGCAGCGCACGTTCAAATTCATTCCCTGCTCGGTGCAGAAGGTTCCGGCGCGCATCGAATCCTGCAGGCGTCGCGCCACCACCACCGCCTGGTCTTTGGTGGTCTGCGGCAGCAGCACCACAAATTCGTCGCCTCCGTAGCGAAAGGCAAAATCAATCAACCGCAGTTGCGCCTTGATCAGGTATCCGATTTCCGCCAGCAACCGGCTTCCTACCAGATGCCCGTGCGTGTCGTTCACCTGCTTGAAGTGGTCGAGATCAATGAAGATCACGCTGAACTGGTAGCCGAAGCGACCCGAGCGGTACACCTCGGTCTCCAGCGTTTTATAGAGATGCCGCGCGTTGAACAGTCCCGTGCAATCGTCGGTGATCGTCAGTTCTTGAATTTTCTCCACCGAGCGCGCATTCTCAATCGCAATGGCCGCGTAATCGCACAGCGCCTGCAGGAAAAACAGTTCCTGCTCGCTCAGTCCAACGCTCGCATTCACTAACTGGATCACGCCCAGCACGCGGTGTTTCGAGCGCAGCGGCACACAGATCACTGAGCGCGTCTGCAGCTGCGTCAGTTCGTCCAACCGCGACGAAAACCGCGGGTCCGCCTGTACATCGGGCACAATCAAAGGCTGCCCATGTTTCGCCACCCAGCCTGCAATTCCCTCTCCGACCTTCAGCCGCTCTTTCGACAACATGGCCGACGCGGCGCCCACTGCGATGGCAAAATAAAGTTCGTCTTTCTCTTCATCCACCATCAGCAGCGACCAGGTGTCAGGGCGGAAATATTCCGCCATTTTCTCCATGATGGTTTGCAGGATTGAATCGAGATTAAGCGAGGACGTAAGAGCCTTTGCGACGTCGTGGAAGATCGTCAGCTCTTGGGACAGTCGAATTGGGGATGTCCCGGCTGCCTCGGGCATGTACTCCTCATTCTGATGGAGATACAAAATTATAGATTTTGCGGCCCCGGCCGGGCAATGAACCATAGTAACTGGTACCAGCGGTGCCAACCCGACGCGGATTCTGCTGGGAAAACAAAACAACAAGCCCGATTCCAGATCTGCATTTGTCTGCATCTCTTTGAATCGGGCTCGTTTGCTCCTAGTCTGCCCCGCGTTGCCGGCCGTCTGGCATGACCGACGCGTTTCCTCGCCCTTAAAACCGCTGCGCGCTCGCTTCGGCGCATCCCTGCCGATAAACGGAGCCGTCCGCGCTGGCAAACTCCACCGATGCCTTACTGGCCCATTCATTGGACGTGGCGTTGTAAGTAATGGTTTGTGTGATCGTTTGCTGGCCCGCATTAAACCCGGGGTTGTGCGTCTTAGCGTTCGGCGGAGTCGTGTATTTAATGAACGCCATGCTTTTGGCCGTGTACGTCAAATTGCCGTTGGAACTCCATACTCCCTGCCCCGCGCTCCTCTGTCCACGCCCAAAGGCCGGATTCGACGTGTCCTCAGTCATGGTTCCACCCCTCGCAAAGGTCAGCAGCGAGGAAAATGCCGGACCCAAAGGCGTTCCGCTCGTGCAGTCCACCTGCGTGACCTGCACCTGCCAGGTTCCTATCAGTTTGCCCGCCTGATCCTGCGCCGCCCCCATCTGCGCCAATAGCAGGACGAAAACAGCCGCCAGTGCCGTTACCGGCAACGTTCTTAGAATTCTCGACCTCATACGCTTTTCTCCTTAGTTTGTAGTTTGTCGCCCGATTTCTCTCGACGACGTTTGCCATCCTCTTCCCCTTTGCGCCCAAAAGTCCTTAGAATCGTCGTGAATAGTTCTGAAAAAATCTGAAGAGCAGCAACGGCCATGAGTCCCCTGCAGCCTGGCACGTACCAATTTGGAGATTTCCGTCTGGAAGCCGGCAAACGCCTGCTTTTCCGGCGAGGGGAAATCGTTCGCCTGACCCCAAAAGTTTTCGACACACTTCTCCATCTTGTTGAACATCAAGGGAAAGTCGTCGGCAAGGACGAGTTGATGCGCGCCGTTTGGCCCGATACCGCAGTCGAAGAGAACAACCTCAACCAGAACATCTCAACCCTTCGCCGGGTGTTGGGAGAAAACCGCGGAGAGAATCGTTACATCGGTACGGTGCCGGGCCAAGGCTATCACTTTATTCCCGCCGTCGAACTCCTCGGAGCACCAGCACAGCTGAGTTCCGAACGCGTAACCATCGCGGTGTTGCCCTTTGAAAACCTCAGCGCCGATCCCGAGCGTGAATATCTGGCCGACGGCCTCACCGAAGAGGTAATTGCCACCCTCGGCCAGATCGATCCTGACCACCTCAGCGTCATCGGCCGGACTACCATGATGGCCTACAAACGAGTGAAGAAAACCCTCGCCGAAATCGCCCGCGAAGTGGGTGCCACGTATCTGGTTGAAAGTTCGATTCGCTCCGAAAGAGGGCACCTGCGAATCACATCGAACCTTATCGGCGTACCCAGCCAAGTGCAGATCTGGTCCATGTCCTATGACAGCGAGCCCTCTAGCATGCTCGAGTTTCAACGGGAGATCAGCACTGCCATCGGCCATCGGGTTCAACTCCAGCTTTCCCCCGAACGATTTTCGGTAATCGCGCGACGACAAACGCGAAATCCCGAAGCCTACGATCTCTACCTGCGAGGGCGCCACTTCTGGAACCAGCTCTCGCCTATAACCACCCGGCGCGCCACCGAGTTCTATGCGAGCGCTACCACGATCGATCCAACGTATGCCCTGGCATGGTCCGGCCTGGCCGACGCCTACTCCACTAGCCCGATCAACGGCGATGCTCCTCCACTCAAAATGTCGCCGTTGGCGCGCCAGGCTGCCGAGCACGCTGTCGCCGCCGATCCGAATCTAGCCGAGTGTCAAACCTCTTCCGGTTTCGTGAAATTCTGGTTGGACTGGGATTGGCCTGCGGCGGAGGCCGCCTTTCGCCGCGCCACCGAACTCGATCCCCATTATTCGCTGGCCCACCGCATGTTGGGCGTGGTTCTCGCGCACATGCGACGCCACCAGGAGGCTGCGGACGCGGCGCGGTGTGCCCGCGAGCTTGATCCTCTGCTTGCCAGTCACCACGCCCTGTCGGCGCAAATCGCTTTTATGGCACGCGATTATCCCCGAGCGTTGCAGTTCGCCAGGCAATCTATCACGATCGATCCCGAATTCTGGATCGGGCAACTACAGCTCGCGCAGGCATGTGAGCAACTTGGCGAAGCCCAGCGCGCGCTCGACGCGCTGAATCTGGCCGTGCGGCTTTCCGGCGGCAACAGCAAAGCGATCGCGTTGCGCGGTTACATCCTTGCCAGAACCGGCTATCCCGACGAAGCGCACGAATTGCTGGCAATGTTGCAAACCGTCGCGCGGGAGCGCTATGTTCCGCACTACGCCCCGGCGCTGATCCATGCCGGCCTCGGACAGCCTGATCAGGCTCTCGACTGGCTGGACCGCTCCTTCGAGCAGCACGACATCCATTTGGCCTTCCTCCCTAACGATGTCAAATGGGATCCTTTTCGCCAGGATCCTCGCTTTATCTCCCTCTTGCAGCGCTGCGGCTTCGCTGCCTGATGACGCAATCTTCTGTTTCACTGGGCCACGCCCATATATGGCATTCTCTGCGGCACTTGGGTTCTCGCTCCCGCGGAAATCCAGTCACCCGTCTAAATGCCTGCGATGGTTCGCCTTCCAAGAGTAAAATTGCCACCGTAGTCGAATCCCCGGGAGACTGGCTTGCCTTCCTTCGGCGAAAAACTCAAACTCGAACGCGAAAAACGCAAAGTCACGCTCGAGCAGATTTCCTCTACCACCAAGATCGGCACCCGCATGCTCCGAGCCCTGGAGGAAGAAAAATTCAGCCAGCTGCCCGGAGGCATTTTCAACAAGGGATTTGTCCGCGCCTATGCGCGCGCGCTCGGCATCGATGAAGACCAGACCGTCGCCGACTACCTGGAAGCTTCCGGCGACGGTCCGCCCGTCCAAGTCGAACCCGTCAGCCGCGACAACACTCGCGCCCATGCCGCCCGCGAGCCCGAAAGCGGTCGCCTCGAAATTCGCGCCGAGGTCGCCTCCCGCCAGTTGCCATGGGGCATGCTCGCCCTGGTTCTGCTCATCATTGCGCTCGGCCTTTCGCTTTGGAATTACCATCGCCGCGAGCAGGAGCGGCTCGCCAACGAGCCAAAACCGGTCCAGCATGCGGCGACGCAGGCCATGAATCAAAGCGCTTCCACTACGGGCGCTTCCAGTTCCGCTGCCCAACCCGCGCCTGCCAGCGAGCCCGTGAACTCATCTTCGTCTCCGGCTGCTTCCCCGTCGGCCACCACGACCGGCTCTTCTCTCCCAGAAGCAAGCACAGCCGCTGCAGCTCCGGCGCCCGGTGAATTCATTGTCGTCATCGAGGCACGGGATGAAAGCTGGCTCTCGGTATTCGTCAACGGCAAGCCCGCCGGTTCCGAGACCGTCGAGGCTGGCAACGTCCGCTCCTACCACGCCCGGGAACGCGTCACCGTAAAGACCGGCAACGCCGGCGCCCTCGAGTTTCGGCTCAATGGAAAAGCCCTGCCCGTCGGGGGAGACCCGGGCGAGGTCAGGACCGTCACGATTGGCCCCGCCGGCGTGATGCCGAGCGCCCCCTCCGCTGTGCTCCAATAACGGATGCCCCATCATTCCACCTTTTATTTTCTGTCATTTACCCGTCTCTTCCCGCCATTCAATGCGCCCCGGTTCCGCTCACTGTACTCTCCTCCCGCCTCGCCCAATTTCGTTGCGCTCCCCTAACCAACTCTGGTACCGTTTTAAAGATCAAATGCCAGACCCCGGGTCAAGAGCCCGCGGAGCTGTAAGCCTCTCTTATCGCTCGCGCCTTGCTCGACAGTCACCTTGAGGAGATACCAGTTTGCCAGCAAAGAATCGTTTTCTGTTTACTTCGGAATCTGTAACCGAAGGCCATCCCGACAAGATCGCCGACCAGATTTCCGACGCCATTCTCGACGCCTGCCTGCGTGAAGATCCCACCAGCCGCGTCGCCTGCGAAACCCTTACCTGCACCGGCCTCGTCGTCATCGCCGGCGAAATCACCACCAAGGCCTACGTTGACTTTCAGAATACCGTCCGCGGCGTCGTGCAATCCATCGGCTACGACAACGCGCTCTACGGCTTCGACTCCAATACCTGCGCCGTGATCTCCAGCATCAACAAACAATCCGGCGACATCGCCATGGGTGTCGATACCGGTGGCGCGGGCGACCAGGGCATGATGTTCGGCTTCGCCTGCAACGAAACGCCCGAGCTCATGCCGATGCCAATCTCTCTGGCGCACAAACTCACGCAGAAGCTTTCCGAAGTCCGCAGAAACGGCACCTGCCCGTACCTCCGCCCCGATGGCAAATCCCAAGTCACCGTTGAATATTCCGAGCCGGGCAAGGTGAAGCGCATCGACGCGGTCGTCGTCTCGACGCAGCATTCCGAAAACGTAAGCAACGACGAACTCCGCGCCGACATCCTGAAGCACGTCATCCAGACCGTCATTCCCGCCGATCTGCTCGACGAAGACACCAAGTACCACATCAATCCCACCGGCCGCTTCGTCATCGGAGGCCCCATGGGCGACTCCGGCCTCACCGGCCGCAAGATCATCGTCGATACCTACGGCGGCATGGGCCGTCACGGTGGCGGCGCATTCAGCGGAAAAGACCCGACCAAGGTCGACCGTTCCGCCGCTTATATGGCACGCTACATCGCGAAGAACATCGTGGCCGCCGGCCTCGCCGAGCGCTGCGAAGTCCAGCTCGCCTACGCCATCGGCGTGGCCGATCCGGTCAGCGTGCTGGTAGAGACTTTCGGCACCGAAAAAGTCGACCCGGCCATCATCCCCGATCTGGTGCGCGCCAACTTCAAGCTCAAGCCGCGCGAGATCATTGACTCGCTCAACCTGCGCCGTCCCATTTACCGCAAGACGGCTGCCTACGGCCACTTTGGCCGCAACGATCCCGATTTCACATGGGAGAAGACCGACAAGGCCGCAAAACTAGCCGCCGACGCCGGCCTCAAGCATCACGAGCCGGTGGGCGCAAGAAAATAAGGTCAGAGGTTCGAGGTCAGAGGTCAGGGGTTTAAGAACCCGAACCGCAACCGTACGAAATCGAAAAAACTTAAGAGCAATCAAGGAACGAGATGAGGTCAGATGTAACCTCTGCAATCTGACCTCTAACCTCTGACCTCTTGCTCATCCGGGGAATGAGGAGAATTATGGCAACGACACCATCCATCAGCTGCGACGTTAAGAACTTCGAACTGGCCGATCTCGGCAAAAAGCGCATCGAGTGGGCCAACCAGTCGATGAAGGTCCTGCAGATCATCCGCAAGGAATTCATCAAGAACCAGCCGCTCAAAGGCATCCGCATTTCGGCTTGCCTGCACGTCACCGCCGAAACCGCGAACCTCATGGTCTGTCTGCGCGACGGCGGAGCCGACGTCGCCCTCTGCGCCTCCAACCCGCTCTCCACCCAAGACGACGTGGCCGCAAGCCTGGTGCGCGACTACAGCATCCCCACCTTCGCCATCAAGGGTGAAGACAACGATTCCTATTACGCGCACATCATGGCCGCGCTCGACCACAAGCCCCAGATCACCATGGATGACGGCGCAGACTTAGTCGGCGTGTTGCACACCAAGCGCAAAGCCGAACTGGCCAACGTAATCGGCGGCACCGAAGAAACCACCACCGGCGTCATTCGCTTGCGCGCCATGGCCAAGGAAGGCGTGCTGCAGTACCCAATCGTCGCCGTCAACGATGCCGACACCAAGCACCTCTTCGACAACCGCTACGGCACCGGGCAATCCACCATCGACGGCATCATCCGCGCCACGAACTTTCTGTTAGCCGGATCGAAGTTCGTAGTCGCCGGCTACGGCTGGTGCGGCCGAGGCCTCGCCTCTCGCGCCCGCGGCGCCGGTGCCGAAGTCCTCATCACTGAAATTGATCCGACCAAGGCGCTGGAAGCGGTCATGGACGGCTTCCGGGTCATGTCCATGGACGAAGCCGCCAAGCTAGGCGACGTCTTCTGCACCGTAACCGGCAACAAAAACGTCCTCGCCAAGCAGCACTTCGAAGTCATGAAAGACGGAGCGATCATCTCCAACTCCGGCCACTTCAACGTAGAAATCGACATCCCGAGCCTTGAGAAGATGTCCGGCTCCAAGCGCACCACGCGCACTTTCGTCGAAGAGTTCACGATGAAAGACGGCCGCCGCATCAACCTGCTGGGCGATGGCCGCCTCATCAATCTCGCCGCCGCCGAAGGCCACCCCGCGTCGGTCATGGATATGAGCTTCGCCGACCAGGCCCTCTGCTGCGAGTACATGGTCAAGAACGCGAAGACTCTGGAGAAGAGGGTCTACACCGTTCCAGTTGACTTAGACAAGCGAGTAGCCAAGCTGAAACTGGAGTCGATGGGCATCAAGATCGACAGACTTACTCCAGAGCAGGAAGAGTATTTGGCGAGCTGGAACGAAGGAACATAGTTTGTGTGGCGCGGGCGCCCTCGCCCGCGGCTTTTGACTTTCAAAGGGGCGGCGCAAGCTGCCCTTTATTTTTTGGCGCATCAGCGAAGCCGTGGGTTCAACCCAGTCCCTCAGTTACTCCAGGACGAAGAGACCTTCATCTTCATTAAGAAATTCTTGAGGAAGAAGCGCTCCGTTTTGAGTGCGACTGTCCCTCCGGATTGGTATGAGTCTCAGACCTAGCGAAACTTGCGCCGAGGCTGGGTGCCGCCCAGCTTCACCACGCCTTCCGCAGACTTTCGAGTCCCTGCAGATAATCCTCGTCCCGAATCCCGCTCTCGACTCCGAACTCGGTCAAGATCGTCATCATCTGCCCCACCGCCACTCCGGCAAGCTCCGCCGCTCTCCCTAGAGATGCTTCTCCCCTCTTGTATCGCTCCACCGCGAGCAGGAGTCTGCCCCGCGTAACCATGTCCCGCACGGCCTTTGAAAGATCGCTCTTTTGTTCTTTCGTGAGTTCGTTTAAGAATTCAAGATTCTCACGATCCATTCGGATGCTCATGGTCTTAGTCATGCCGTTGCCTCCAGTTTCCGCCTGGCATCTTCCATAATTGATTGTTTATAACGCCCATAGGTCGCCAGTGCCGCAAGCTTAGCGAGAGCTTCACTCACGGGCAGCAGCCCTTTCTCGCGCATCCGAACCAGGATACCGATTGCTGTAGTAAACGGAATCCCCAGTAATTTGCACGCGTTGATCCCATTCTTGTCGTCAATACCAACGATCTGAGCTTTCTCCTCAAGGGCGAGCGCGATCGCTTCAGCCTCGCCTCGGCCCAACCCGAAGTCTCCCCTCAGTCTCGTAATAAACTTCCGGTTCTTGATCTCAAGAACCCTGATTCGCGATTCGTCCAGCGCCTTCCGGATCATTAGCGCATCGAGTGATTTCTTGCTGGCACAGCACTCCTTCTCAACCTCAGCCGGAATCCCAACCTCCAGATTGACGCGACCTAGAAAGAGTTCCAGCGCCTCAATTTTCGCGACGAGGATCAGCGTAGAGGCGTCCAGAACAATCATGTATTACATTATATTACAATCGTAATTGCCACGCAAATTCACCGTGTACCGCCTTTCCCGATTGCCCATTGACAGCCGTGATATCCGAGCCCTCCTTAAAGGCGCTATAGTTCATTTCCGGGTCGAAATTTCTCCCTCCCGAAAAACTCCTATCCCTAACCAATGACAGTGGTTACAGCAATATGTACATACATATGCTTATGCATAACGTCCACGTGGAACATTCTTGCCGGGCTCAGGCCCTTCCAACTGCCATATCAGCAAGATTTATTTTTGGGGGGTCAACGTGTCGATTTTGGAAAGGCTCACGCCCGGCCATGAATCTTTGCCCACCACCAGCGCACGCCCACAAACAGAAACCGCCAGTCGTGGAAAAATTCCGGCGGCTTGCCTTCAAAAGCATGCCCGATGAATTGAAAAATCCATCCGATCAAAAACAAGGCGAGCGCGTAGAGCCACAGCCGGTGGAAGAAGATGGCGGCAGCAAAAACCGGAGCCGAGAGAAGAATGGTCGGAATGCCCAGTGTGTGGCAGAGCCGGTTCACCGGATGCTGATGGCTGGAGCTATATTGCGCGATCCACTGCTCGTTGGTGCGTCCGCCCAGCACGCGAGGGATAATATCACGACCGGCGGCTGACGGGTGAGCACTTCCAAAGTGCACGTGCGGGTGGAAGCACCTCTTAGGCGAGGTCTTTGCGGGGCGCATCCGGCAAAACCATCGCCGCGCAATCCGACTCCTTTACGGATTCAGAACGAGAGATCGTTTTCGATTGACGCTGGCGGTCATCGTTGTAGAATTTTCCTAATTAAGGGCGTCGGTTTGCCGCCACTCCCTTCCCCAACAATAGCAAACCGGCGCTTTACCATCAGGGATCTCGTTAGAAAATGTCGTAGGGAAGCTTCGCGAGCCGACGGCTTTTCGGCAATTGGGACTCGGGCCAATCACCATCAAAATCCGATTGCAGGAGACTGACCATGCCAGAAATGAAACGAACCTATAAACTCGGCCGCACTCCGCGCACGCATGATCCTCGCGTTCCGCATATGAGCGCTCTGCTGGCAGGAACGCGGCCCGTGCCTCCGCCAGCGTCCGTCGACTACACCAAAGGCATGCCGCGGGATTTGGGCATGATGCTAAACGACACTCTGGGAGACTGCACCTGCGCTGCGTTCTATCACGCCCTGCAGGTGTGGACCTTTAATGCCACTAAGGGCAACGCGATGGACAGCGAGCCCGACAGCAACGTCGAAAAGCTCTACGAGCTGGCATGCGGATACAAGCCCACTACGCCGGGCGAGGGTCCGGGAGGAAACGAGCAGCACGTGCTGACCTACCTGCTTCGCAAGGGCGCTCCGTGTGGGACGGGCGGTAAGACGCCGAACAAAATCGCGGCCTTCGTCGAGGTTGACCCGCGCAACATCAATGACGTGAAAAGCGCGATCAACGATTGCGGAGTCGCCTACATCGGATTCCCTGTGCCGGCGAACATCATGCCGCCGAATGGCGATCCGCCCGCGATCTGGAATGTGGTCCCGAATTCCAAGATTATCGGCGGCCACGCGGTTGTGCTCGCCGGCTACGACGCCAAGGGCGCGCGCCTCATTTCCTGGGGCAGCTATTACACGATGACCTGGGATTTCTTCTCGACCTACGTCGACGAAGTCTATGCCATCGCAGATCAGGATTGGATCGACGCCACTGGGAAAACGCCCGGAGGCATCACCCTCTCCGAGCTTGAGCAGCAAATGCAGGCGCTGATAGGAAACCCCACGGCCGCAGCGGTTGCGTAAAGGAATCTTCGCGAGTACGCAGTCATCGCCCAACACGCGACGAGAAATTGCGTAGGGCCGGCAGCTTGGCTGCCGGCCCTTGTCACCATTTGCCATCAAGCGAGCGTTAGCGCCCATGTCCGCCGCCACCGCGGGGACCTCCACCACCGTGCGCGCCAAATCCGCCGCGGAAGCCGCCTCCGCCATGGGCAACTGGGCCGCGTCCTTCATGGCCGCGGCCACCGAATCCGCCTC
The DNA here is from genome assembly GCA_963818945.1 of uncultured Acidobacteriaceae bacterium. Taxonomy (GTDB): domain Bacteria; phylum Acidobacteriota; class Terriglobia; order Terriglobales; family Acidobacteriaceae; genus Acidiflorens. The sequence continues at coordinate 194,293 of CAWFUA010000001.1, forward strand.
GACCGTAGGCACGGCCGCCGTACCCGCGTCCTTCATAGCCACCGCGGCCAACGTATCCACGCCCTTCATAGCCGCGGCCATAGTATCCATGGCCCCAGCCACCGCGTCCCCAGCCCCCGTGGTACCAGGGTCCGGCTCCAATGAAAATTCCATTCACGAACCAGTCAGGACCGTAATATCCGTAAGGCGCGCACGCGTACGGATAGTTGTCGTAATAGCCGTAGGAGCAAACCGGCGCTGCGCCCACATAGCCGGGGCCGATGCCCACGCCGAATTCAACCTGCGCCTGCGCGTACGCCAACGGCAGCAGCATCAACGCACTGAACAGCGTCAAGTATCTCAGGTATTTCATGGTGAACCTCCTTCTTTCCTTTCCGGCTCTCGCCGGCTTCGAGGTCCTTCAGCTTTCTCTGAAGCGCCTACTCGTTTGAACGCGGGCCGGAGGGAAAAGTTTCGGCGGACCGAGTGGCTCATTTCAGCCATCCTGCGTGAAATCAGCCATTTGCGGGCCAGGCTCGATCCCGAATGCCCCGCGGATTTCCCCGTCCGCGGTTTGGCTGGTCCGCGGAAGCTGGACCTTCAGCCCATCTCGTCCCTACGACCGCAAGTTTGGCCATCGTGGAGAAGTGCCGGCTCGCAATAGCCGATATGGACAATAGAGTTCCGTAAATATCGAGGATCGCTTTGGGCACAAACACCAAGGTGTTAGTGGTGGAAGACAGCAAGTTCTTGCGGATCGCGAATGAACGCGTCCTTGCAAGGGCGGGCTTTGACGTCTCGACGGCGGAGGACGGCGAAGAGGCCTTGCGCATGGCCCACGATCGGTTACCGGATGTCATTCTGCTCGACCTGCTGCTTCCGAAGATCAGCGGCCCCGACGTGCTCAGGGCGCTGAAGGAAAATCCTGCAACCCTGCACATCCCCGTCATCATTCTGAGCTGCTTGTCGCAACGGAATGAAGAAAAGCTTTTGAAGGAAGGTGCCGCCGCGTATTTCGAGAAGGGCGCACTGGACCTGGAGAATCACTCCGAGCGGCTGGTGACCGCAGTGCAAGCTGTGCTCACAAGGATCGCTGAGCGGAGATGAAAGCCACGTGAGTGGAAGGAAATTTTCTTGTCTCATCGCTTCTGTGCTCGCCTTCACCAAGGCTTCCGCGTCTCCGCGTTTGCCAGTTTCCGTGTTCCTGCCGAAGCGGCACCGGTCTGAGGAAGCGGTAAAATCAGGTCCATGTATCACTACAATCCCTCGACCGCACTTGAAGAACTGACCGAAGAAGCAACCTTGCCAAATCCCGTGCACGTTCGGGACATGATGCTGCGAAAGAAGCTCAGCGCGGACCAGGCGCTGGAGTTGAATCGGGTCTTTGTCGAATACCAGAAATTCTTCGGCGAGACGCAGAAGCTGGGGAAGGAAATTCTGAAGCGGCTGGCAGCGTAGGCGCGGCTACGGCGTAACTGGTAACCAATTACGCACGGACCTAGACCCGTCAGTGGGGCTCAAGAAACAGATTTGCCAGCGCTTGCGCGCGCTGCCAGGATTCCGGTATCGCATCAGGAGCGAAAAACTCGTTGTGCCGATAGACAAGTAACCATCGTCCGGCTTTTTCCACCGACCACCCTGCGTCTGGATCGGACGCTGTTAATCGATCGAGGAAAGGAAGGTTGAAGAAAGCTCGGATCGCAGTCTCACTACCCGCCCGTAGCGCATATCGGCGACCGAAATCAGGGTGCGAGTCGAAGCGCATCGGTGGCGGGCCCAGGCTCAGCGGAGCACCCTCAAGCGCGCGGGCGGCAATCATCTGGAAATTCGGGATGCCGTCCGTCGGCACTTCGAAGGCGGCCACCGTCTGCTGGCATTTCGCGATGGTTTGCGGAGAAGACCCGACGCTGTCGGCGAAATCGAAAAGCAGCCGCGAGGGCGACTTCACGCGGTCGCCGAACAGGTTCGTGATTCTTCCGCCGCGTCCCCTCGAAAACAGGTTGAGCTCCTTCTTGTCTTCGTCACTGATGGGGTTAAGACCTTGAAGTGCGATCAATTCCAATTGGGCGGCGGCGGAGCGGAATCGAAACGCCCGCGAACGGGTGAAGTAGAGAATGCCCACAACCAGGATCACCAACCCTGGACCGAGAATCAAAACCCACCATTCGCCGGACCAATCCATGTGAACCGTTCACTGTACCTGATGAGGAGTTCCGGGTAAATCGCGTTTCAGCCAGTCAGACGAGGCGTCCGCCTCAACGCGAGCGCGGACAGGAGTGTCCGCGCCACAAAGGAACATCATTTACAATCAACAATTCCCTTCTGATTGGAAGGCTTAACTATGCATCGGTGGTCTGAACTCTTCATTCCTACTTTGCGCGAAGCTCCGGCGGATGCCGAGGTCGCGAGCCACAAACTGCTGGTCCGCGCCGGATACATCCGGCAACTGGGCGCGGGCATTTACTCATTTCTGTTTTTGGGCAACCGCGCGGCGCAGAAAATTATGGGCATCGTCCGCGAAGAAATGAACAAGATCGGGCAGGAGTTCTACCTGCCGGCGCTGAACCCGCGCGACATCTGGGAGGAAAGCGGGCGCTGGACGATCATGGGCGAAAACATGTTCCGCCTGAAAGACCGCAAGGGCGCCGATTTGTGCCTGGGCATGACGCACGAGGAGATCATGACCGACATCGCGCGCAAAGAACTGCGCAGCTACAAGCAGCTGCCGCAAATCTGGTACCAGATTCAGACCAAGTTTCGCGACGAGCCGCGGCCGAAATCGGGCCTGTTGCGGGTGCGTCAGTTCATCATGAAAGACGCGTACTCGTTCGATCTGGATGCGGCGGGGCTCGATGTCTCTTACCAAAAGCATTACGACACCTATTGCCGCATTTTCGACCGCTGCGGGCTGAAGTACGTGGTGATTGACGCCCACTCGGGCGCGATGGGTGGATCGCAGTCGCAGGAATTCATGGTGCGCACGCCAGCCGGCGAGGATCTGGTCGTGAGCTGCGAAACCTGCGGCTACGCGGCGAATATCGAGAAGGCTACGTCGAAACTGGCGCCGGTGGACGATTTGGCGGCCGAGGGCGACGGCAAGCCTCTGCTCATTCATACACCGGGAAAGGGCGCGATTGCCGATGTGGCCGAGTTCCTGGGGATCTCGGCATTGCAGGACATCAAGGCGGTCGCGTACATGGCGCAGAATCCAGGCGACCGTGGGACCACGCTCGAACAGCCGGTAATCGTGTTCCTGCGCGGCGACCACACCGTGAATGAAACCAAGCTGCTGACGCTGGTAAAGGCGGCGAATGTGCGTCCGATGCAGACCGAGGAGATTGAAAAGTATTTTCAGGGCCCGGCGGGATTTATCGGGCCGATTGGGCTGGCGGTGCGTTCTAAAGAATTGCTTGGCGAGTGGGACCCGAAGAAATGGCCGGCTGATGAGCGCTCGGCAACGATTGTGCTCGATGAAGCGCTCGCCGGGCGCGTCAATATGATCTGCGGCGCGAATAAGCTCGACTATCACCTGAAGAATGTCACGCCGGGAAAGGACTTTCAGTGGACGATTGCGGCCGACTTGCGCAGCACGAATGCGGGCGAGGGCTGTCCGAAGTGCGGGGCTGCGCTGCGCATCGATACCGCGGTTGAGATTGGGCACATCTTCAAACTCGGATATAAGTATTCGCATTCCATGGGCGCGACTGTACTCGACCGCAATGGGAAGGAAGTGGCGCCAATCATGGGCAGCTATGGCATCGGAATTGAGCGCATTCTAACTGCGGCCGTCGAGCAATCGAATGACGCGAACGGATTCTGGCTGGCGCCATCGATTGCCCCGTTTGACGTGGTCGTGGTGAGCACCAACAGCGGGGACGAGAAGATTCGCACCACCGCCGAGGACATTGCGCGCCAATTGGAAGCCGCCGGCCTCGACGTGTTACTGGACGACCGGGACGAACGCCCGGGCGTGAAGTTCAAGGATGCGGACCTGGTCGGTATCCCCTTTAGAATCAACGTGGGAAAGAAGGTTACCGAAGATACGGTCGAAGTGGTTCGGCGCTCGACTCTGGAGAGACTCGACGTTAAGATTTCAGCCATAACCGATCATCTCCGCGGAGTAGTCCGCGGCTAGTGCGAGCTCGCAGAAACCGTCGTAAGACGCGGCACTCGCAACCGTCGGTCGACGAGCAAATGTTATGGCGACATTGAGGCTGGTCCTCGGCTTTGGGGTGTTTGCGCTGGTGGTGCTCGTGTGCATCAAGTTGATTCCACCATTCTTCTCCAATTACGAGTTGGAAGATTCGATTAAGTCCGACGCTGTGCAGGCGACTTACAGCACGCGCTCGGAAGAAGACATTCGCAATGTCGTGATCAAGCACGCGCACGATTACGACATCAACTTGACACCCAAACAAGTGCGCGTGACGCGCAATGGCGGCTTCGGCAATGGCACCTTGACGATCGAGGCGGATTACAGCGTGCCGATTGATCTTCCTGGCTATTCAACGAGCCTGGAGTTTCATCCTTCCAGTAACAATCGGGGTGTGTTTTAGAAACAGCTTTTCTTCACTCCGAACTTCGCGTCCCCACTCGCCCCAACTGACAATCCTTTCCGCAACAGCCAACGCATCCTGCCGGGAAATTCGCAGGCCCACCTCTGCACTCGCAGGTACCGCGGTAATCTGCACACCACTCCGATATTGCCGATGCTATAGAGATGAACTCTCTCCACAGCCTGGGGATGACCGGAACCTCCCTGCGTCTCGGCCTGGCCACCTTCGGCATCGCCAGCCTGCTGGTACTTATCCTCACCATGGTTGCTTTCTTCCGGAAGAGGTCTTTGGCCGTACAGCCGGACCAGCCCTTGGACGCCGAGAAGGGACTCATCGATACAGCATGCGAAAGCGCGTTGCACCTGCGAACACTGGCGGAGGCAATCCCGCAGATGATCTGGACGGCGACGACCGATGGAAGCCGGGATTACGTGAATCAACGGTGGTGCGACTATACCGGCTTCGATTTGGAACAAGCCGGCGGGCATGGTTGGGAGGCGGCGATCCATCCGGACGACCTGGATTTGTGCCGGAAGAAATGGGAGGAATGCGTCCGAACCGGCGAAGCGCTCGAAGTCGAGTATCGTCTCCGCCGCACAGCGGATGGAACTTACCACTGGCATCTCGCCCGAGCCCTTCCGTTAAGAAATCCAGAGGGAAGCGTCGTGAAATGGTTCGGAACCTGTACGAACATTGACGACCAGAAGCACAGCCAGGAGATTCTCGAACGGCAAATCAAGGAACGAACCGAGGAACTCACGGCCGCGAATGAGAACCTGAAGCGCGAAATGTGGGAGCGCGAGCAGGTCCAGAGCGATCTCGATCAGCAGAACGTGGCCATGGTGGCGGAGATAACCAGGCGGTCGGAACGTACGGTTCTTTTGTCGAAGATGGGCAAACTGTTGCAAAGCGCCATCAATATGGACGAGGCCGTCTCGATCATATTGGGTTTTGCGCCCAAGATTTTCCCCGACTTTCGAGGAGCATTGATTCTGGTGGATGCCGCCAGGAGCCTTCTTGAGGTAAAGGGCTCATGGGCGGCCTGCAAAATGCCAGCTGTGCCAACGTTCGATATGTGTTCGTGCTGGGCACTGCGCACCGGACAAAGACACTTCGTGGAAGTCAGCGACCACACCGCGCCGTGCGCGCACGCCAATACGGCAACCGACCCTTACCTGTGTGTTCCCATCATGACCCAGGAAGGAGCAGCCGGTATTCTGCACCTGCAGGCGATCCTGGACACACGGGACCCATTCGAGGCCGAGCTTTTAATCACCAACTCCTTTGCCGAGCAAGTCGGTGTTTCCATCGCCAATCTGAAGTTGCAGGAGGCGCTGCGGCAGCAGTCGACCAGCGATGCCCTCACGGGACTCTATAACCGCCGCTACCTGGAGGAAAGCCTGGAACGCGAACTGCGCCGCTCGGCGAGAGCGAAGCAACCGCTTAGCCTGGTCATGTTTGATCTGGACCATTTCAAAACCTTCAACGACACATTTGGTCATGAAGCGGGCGACGCGGTCCTGCGCGAGATGGGCGCATCCCTCGCCCGGACTGCCCGGGCAGAGGACATCTCTTGCCGGTTCGGTGGCGAAGAGTTTCTGCTGATTCTTCCGGGCACAAGCCTGGAAGGAGCCCGAACACGGGCCGAGCGGGTGCGATCCCAAGCAAGGAAGCTCGCCGTAATGCACCAGGGGAAGCCAGTTGGAACGATTACGGTCTCGCTCGGCGTTGCCGCATTTCCGGCCCATGGCTCATCGGCCAAGGAGTTGATCGCGAGCGCTGACGCAGCACTCTATCGCGCAAAGAACGAAGGGCGGGACCGGGTTGCGGTAGCCGAGACGGCAGAAAACATCCATGCCGTCGGTGCCATCCACTGACTCGTCCATCTGGTCAATGTTAGTTCTGCTTTCGGGCCAGCGGCCGTGGTGGCCTCTTGGCCGTCACCCCCGCGCGACCCACACCCGTCCATCTTTTGACACGCATCCAAATAGTGTAGAAATTGCCTTGTGATTTAGAATCAGTCACACACATGCATTTGTTTTCAAAACCCACTTCGGACCGGGAATTGCTTCTGTCCATGACACACCACCGTCTGCATGTCCATTAGATTGAAAATCCCGAAACTTCGAAAGAGCGGCGGAGGCGGGAAGAGCCGTCTTCGCGCCAAAGACCCCGTGGTGCGCTACGCGCTGTTGGGATTCCTCTCGCTGTCGCTGGTGGTGATCGGATTTTTTGCCTACTGGTACGTAAAGTACGACCGGATTATCGAGCAGCGCTTCCGTGGTCCGGTGTTTGCGACCTCCGCCAAGATCTACGCCAGTCCAAGGGTGGTGCGGGTCGGCTCGAGAGACACAATCAATGACATCGCGACGGAACTGAGGCGGGCAGGATATGCCGAACAGCAGGGAGGATCGCCTCTTGGCAGCTACCGGGTGCATGGCGGAACCATTGAAGTTCTGCCCGGGCCGGAGTCCTATCATTCGCCGGAACCGGCGACGATCACGTTGGCGGACGGAGCGGTAACGTCGATCTCGAGCCGCTCGGCTGGAGAGTTGGAGGCGTACGAACTGGAACCGCAGCCGGTGGCTTCGCTGTTTGACGCCGAGCAGCGCTCGAAGCGCCAACTGGTGAAGTACGATGAGATTCCCAAAGTGATGGTCGAGGCCGTTACCTCGATCGAGGACCGGAGATTCTTCCAGCACAGCGGCGTGAACTTCATGCGCCTGATCGAAGCGGCGTGGATTGACTTCACGCACCAGCGGCATCAGCAGGGCGGATCGACAATCACGATGCAACTTTCGCGGGCGTTCTTTCTGAGTCCGGAAAAGACGTTCAAGCGGAAGATGATCGAAATGCTGATCGCGGTCGAGCTGGAGCAGAAATTCTCCAAGCAGCAGATTTTCGAGTTCTATGCCAACCGCGTGGACCTCGGGCAGCGCGGATCGTTCACGATTTCCGGATTCGCCGAGGGCACGCACTCCTATTTCAATAAAGACCTGAAAGACGTCACGCTGCCGGAAGCGGCGCTGCTGGCGGGTTTGATCCAGGCGCCCAGCTATCTCTCGCCGTACCGGCATCCGGAGCGTGCCCAGGAACGGCGGAACACCGTCCTTGAGGCGATGGTGGACACGGGCGCGATCACCCGCGCACAGGCCGACAAAGCGAAGGCCGCTCCGCTGAAACTGGCGCCTCCGAACGTGGAAGCGAGCGACGCGCCGTACTTCGTCGACATGGTCCGCGACACCGTGCTCACCAAGCTCAACGAGCACGAAATAAACGATCAGCAGTTCCGCATCTATACGACGCTCGATCCGCAGTTGCAGCAAGCGGCCGCGCAGGCAGTGGAAACGGGCATCAAACTGGTGGACGACCAGGTTACCAAGATGCGCACCAAGCGGACCAAGGTCGGGAAGAACAAGTTTGAGACGACTGTGGCTCCCGGCCCGCAGGCACAGGTTGCGCTGGTCGCGATGGATCCGCATACCGGTGAGATCAAGGCACTGGTCGGCGGCCGTAACTACGCAACCAGCCAGCTGAACCACGCGCTGGCCAAGCGGCCCACCGGATCGATTTTCAAGCCGTTTGTTTATGCCGCAGCTTTGAACACTGCGGTGGACGGAAACGCGACCGTGATTACGCCGGCTTCGATTGTGAGCGATCAGCCGTCAACGTTCGCCTATGGCGACCAGATCTACGAGCCGCGCAATTACAAAGAGGAATACCACGGCGATGTGACGCTGCGTTATGCACTGGCGATGTCGTTAAACAATGCGACGGTAAAGGTGGCTGAAGAAGTCGGTTACGACAAGGTGGCCGAACTGGCAAAATCGGCGGGGATCGCATCCGTAAAAGCGACGCCGGCCATGGCGCTGGGCGCCTACGATGCGACACCGGTCGATATGACCGCAGCCTATACGACATTTGCGAACGGGGGGATGCGGCTGTCGCCGCTATTTGTGAATTCTGTCCGCAATGCGCAGGGCGATGTGATTGTGAACTTTGGGACGGAACGCAGAGAAGTGCTGGACCCGCGCATCGCGTTTGTGATGACACGGATGCTCGAAGGAGTCATGAACTTCGGCACAGCCTACGGCGTGCGCCAACGCGGTTTCACCGCGCCGGCGGCCGGTAAGACGGGGACCTCGCACGATGGATGGTTCGCTGGTTATACCAGCAATCTGCTCTGCATTGTGTGGGTGGGATACGACGACTACAGCGATATCCGGCTGAGCGGGGCGCAGACGGCCGCGCCGATCTGGGCAGAGTTCATGAAAAAGGCCGTTACCCTCCCGCAATATCAGGGTGTAAAGCCCTTCACGCAGCCTGATGGAGTGGTGGACGTCGAACTGGATAAAATCACGAACCGGCTGGCAACACCTTCCTGCCCCGATACTTACACGATTGCCTTCGTAGCCGGCACGGAACCGCACGACACCTGTGACCAAAGCAGCGAGAAGCAGGGCTTCTTCTCGCGCCTGTTCGGCGGCAAGTCGGAAACCCCGCTGCCGCCGCCGACAACCAATGGGAACCCGCAGCCGGCCAGCGGTGTCCAAACTGAGGAAGAGGCCAAGAAAAAGAAAAGCCTGTTCGGTAAGATTGCCGGCGTATTCAAAGGGGATAGCGGGGCTGGCAAGGCTGACAAGAATGCCGCTCCACCGTCTAAGCCGGCAAATGGCAGTTCCCCGCCGCCCTAAGCGGTGGTATAAGCAGATTATCTTCAGGAGGTCGCTATGCTGCCCTCACACTCGACAACGCTGTGGGGCGTTGTTCGATCGATTCTTCTGCTGTTCGTCCTCCCATCCTTATCATCATCATCCTGATTTTGCCTGCCGTTGTTCCCTTACATGCTCAGAGCCTGGAACAACTGGCGGTCGGACCTCCGCAAATCCATCGCACGGAGCCGCCCCCGGCCAGCGCATCGGCCAGGGAGTTGGAGAGTGTCGGCGATGCCCTCCAAACCGACAAGAACTATCTGGACGCGATTGACTACTATAAGGCCGCTCAGGCAAAAGACCCTCACAATGCGGTTTTGCTTAATAAGATCGGGATCTCGCAGTTACAGCTGCATCGCTACAAAGAGGCGAAGAAGACCTTCGAACTTTCTATTCGAACCGAAAAGAATTATGCCAATGCCTATGCCAACCTCGGCGTGGTCTATTACGAGGAAGGGGGTTACGGAAAGTCAATCCGGAATTACGACAAAGCCATCTTGCTGGACAAGAATGAAGCGGTGTTCTACAACAACCGCGCAGCCGCGTTATTTGCGAAGAAGGAGTTCGCCAGGGCCAGCATGGACTATGCAAAAGCCGTCGAGCTGGATCCCGACATTCTTGAACGCAACGAGCGCGGTGGAGGCGTGCAGGCACGACTGCCCTCGCCGCAGGATCGGGCACATTACGATTACGTCCTCGCCAAGCTGTATGCGCGAAATGGAATGCCGGAACGATCCCTGCACTATTTGAGAAAGGCGATGGAAGACGGTTACAGGGACATCAAGGACGTTTATAAGGACGCTGAGTTCAGCACGGTGCGGAACGATCCCCGGTTTGCCGAGTTGATGGCGTCGAAGCCCGTGGCGATTCCGGAGTAGAAGAGCGGAGGTTTGCGGCAGGCGAAGACCACCGCCATTCACCATCTTTTCACACAATAAGCGTTGACCACCGCTTCCTCGGCTGCCACAATTCGGGCGTGCGAAAGGGCGCGTGTCGTCTGGCACATCTGCATCGCACGAATAATCCATTCCCGTTAGCCCCTTTCGCCGAGGAGTGTTCCATGGCGGCCCTGAGAACAGCCATTCCGCAGAAGCGTCCGGAAAAGATCCACTTCTCGTTTGTCATCACCACTCTCGCAATCATGCTTGCATCCTGCGTGCTCTCGCTCGGGCAGACGATGACAGTGCTGCACACGTTCAATCAAGTACAGGGGGACGGATACAATCCATCTGCCCCCCTCGTCGTTGACCAGAACGGAGTGCTCTACGGAACTACCTTTTATGGCGGCAACCTCAAGTGTCCCGGAGGAAGTAGAACCGGCTGCGGCGAGGTCTTCCAGGTCGCGCCCACAAAGCTATCCACCGGCGAATGGAAGTACGACGCCATTTACGAATTTACGGGTGGCAAGGACGGATGCTGTGTGTATAGCACCCTCACTCTCGACAGCAAAGGCCGGCTTTACGGCATAACGGAGTATGCCTCCCCAACCGACAAGTTGTTCCGGCTGACGGCGCCCGCCAAGCCCGGCGCCTTCTGGCATTTCGAGGATCTTTACGATTTCACGAATGGGCTCTACCCGGGTACACCACTTTTGATTGACAGTGCCGGAGCGCTCTATGGCGTGAGCGCGTACGGCGGCCTCGCGGGTTGCGGTAATTATGGCTGCGGCGCCGTGGTGCAGTTCGTTCCCACGAAGCATGGCCCATGGACCGAAAGCATTCTTTACCAATTCACCGGCGGCACCGACGGAGCCTATCCCGTTTCCATCGTGCTGGACAGCGCAACCGGCGCGCTCTACGGCGTCGCTGAAGGCGGCGGCATTATGTCGCCAAACTGCACCTATAGCGGCGGATGTGGCGCCATCTTTAGTCTTACGCCCACGCAGGCCGGGACGTGGAACTACTCCGTTCTGTACTCCTTTACCGGTGTGCACGATGGCGGCCCTTATGCCCTGGTCCCCGGCTCGAACGGCAACTTCTACGGTCTCTCTTCCAGAGGGGCGAATGGCGAGGAAGTATTCAAGCTGACGCCACGCAAGAATGGCACTTTGGCCCATGGGTCAGTGCACTCTTTCAGTTCCAATAACCTCCCCGTGGATTACTGCGGCTATCCTCCATCGTTCCTGACAGCGGAGCCGAACGGCGTAATGTACGGCGCGATCTTCGGCGATATCGACCTTTATTTCGGCGCCATATTCCAGCTGACACCGCCTGCTGGTGGTACGGGGCCATGGGCCTACACCACGCTCTGGGACTTCAACGAGTCCGGACCTGACCTGAATCCGAATGGCGTCGCGCTCGGCCCGGACGGCGCCTTGTACGGCACAACCAACGGGGGGGACTCAAGCGGAGGGACAGTTTTCAGGCTGGAACTGCCATCTCAGGCGCCTTGGCCTCCTTCAGACTTCTGTTATTAAAGGAGTTGGAGTTGCCGCAAAAAATTTTGGGGGCGTCCCGAAACTTCGGCGCTGTGGTCGGGTTTGCTTCGATATTCCTCCTGAAAACAACAGGGTGAGTAAGGAGAAACAGCCACCGGTTGCAAACCCGAGCACGCCCCAAGCAAGCAACCGGTGGATTGTTTTTAAACGCAGGTTGCAAGGATTCAGAGTTTCAAAGTTTCATGGTTCGAAGGCCGGTCGCGATGAGTTTGGGCCGTCGGGCGTTCAACACTCTGAAACCTTGAAACCTTCTTCTTCTCAGCCGCCGCGTACTTCCGTGTAATCAGCCACCGCCTTTTTCCATTTTCCCTGGGCTCTGAGAATGTACTCGACCGCGTCGCGGGCAGCGCCTTCTCCGCCGGCGTGTGCCGTCACCCAGTGGGCTTCGGCCTTCACTTCGGGGCGGGCGTTCTTAACGGCAATGGCAAAGCCACATTTGCGCATGACGGGAAGGTCAATGACGTCGTCGCCGACGAAAGCCGCTTCCGCGGCGCTGATCCCGTCTTTTTCCAGAATCCGCGCAAACATGGATGCCTTGTCTTGAATGCCCTGGTGTACGTAATCGATTTTCAGATCGCGGGCGCGCAGGGCGACGGTTTCAGAAATGCGCTTGGTGATGAGGCCAGTTCTAATGCCAGCCAACCGGGCCAGCGAGATGCCCGTACCATCGTGGGCGTGAAAACCCTTGGCTTCAATGAGGGAAGCGCTGTGGAGGCCGAATCCGCCTTGCCCACCGTGTGGTGCGGATTGTTCCAACACACTCTGCTGAGATCCGGAAGGCGCGGGAAAAATCCAGATTTTGCCGTCGGTGAGGACGCCATCAACGTCGAAAAGAATGAGTTTGATTTTGCGGGCGCGAGCAGTGGCGGATGGTTTAGGCATCGCCGAAATTCTAGCAGGCTCGGCATTGCCGGATCACCCGTGGACTTCCTGATCTGCGCCGCCGCCCACCGCCGCGGCTGGGCCATTCTAACCACCGATCGGGATTTTCGGAACTATGCGTCGGTGCTGCCGGTGAAGCTGCACTCCGCCACGACATCACGAGAGTTCTAGCGTTGGATCTTCGACGATTAGTTATAGGCGAACATTTTACGAAACCGCCAATTCCCGCTACAATCTCCTTCATGCTGTCCGCAGTCCTTCCTTCCCTTGCCTGGGCCCATCCACTCGTTCAGGAGTGGTTTATCTCGCGCTTCGGAACCCCGACCGAGCCGCAGGAGCAGGGCTGGCCGCACATTCTCGCCGGACATACCACGCTGATCTCCGCGCCCACGGGCTCCGGCAAAACGCTGGCCGCATTCTTGGCCTGCATTGACCGCCTGGTGCGCAAAGCGCTTGCGGGCGACCTGCGCGACCGCACCGAAGTTCTCTACGTGTCCCCGCTCAAAGCCCTCGGCAACGACATTCAGAAAAATCTCGAAATCCCGCTCGGCGAAATTTTGCAGATGGCAGGCGAGAGCGGCCTCCTGATGCCCGAGATTCGTACCGCCGTCCGCACCGGCGACACGCTGGCCAAAGACCGGCGCCTGATGCTCCGGCGCCCGCCGCACATTCTGGTCACCACACCCGAGTCGCTCTACATTCTGCTGACCGCTGAAAAGAGCCGCGCCATCCTCCGCGACGTGGAGACGTTGATCGTCAACGAAATTCACGCGGTAGTCGACGACAAACGCGGCGTGCATCTTTCGCTCTCCCTTGAACGTCTCGATGAACTCGCCCATCGTCCTCCGGTGCGCATCGGCCTCTCGGCGACGCAAAAGCCAATCGAAGAAGTAGCAAGGTTCCTGACGGGCAATTCGGACGCGCACCATCCTCGGCCCGAACCGGTAATCGTCAACGTCGGCCACAAGCGCACGCTGGACCTTGGAGTCGAGGTACCGCGCTCAGAACTCGGTCCCGTCGCTTCGAACGAAATGTGGGATGAGATTTACGAGCGCCTCGTCGAACTCGTAAACACACATCGGTCCACGCTCGTGTTCGTAAACACGCGCCGCCTCGCCGAGCGCATGTCGCATCACCTCGGCGAGCGCCTGGGCGAAGAAAATGTCGCGGCCCACCACGGAAGTTTGTCGCGCAAGCTCCGCCTGGAGGCGGAACGCAAATTGAAAGAAGGCCAGGTGAAAGTGCTGGTAGCGACCGCCTCGCTCGAGCTGGGCATTGACGTCGGCACGGTTGACCTGGTCTGCCATATCAGCTCTCCGCGCTCAATTGCCGTCGCTCTGCAACGCGTCGGCCGCAGCGGCCACTGGCGCGGTGCGGTTCCCAAAGGACGATTCTTCGTCACCACGCGCGACGATCTCGCCGAGTGCGCTGTCCTGGTGCGCGCCATTCGCTCCGGAGACCTCGATCGCCTGATCTTCCCCGAGTCGTCGCTAGATATCCTGGCACAGCAGATTGTGGCGTGTTGCGCGGTCTCAAGCAGCGCCGCCGCTGACGCCAATGATGCCACCCACGACGGCTGGGACGAAGACGAGTTGTTCGCGCTAGTAAAGCGAGCCTATCCTTTCCGCAATCTCTCGCGCTCCACGTTTGACGAGGTCATCGAAATGCTCTCCGAGGGCATCGCCTCGCAGCGCGGACGCTACGGCGCCTATCTCCATCATGACCGCATCAACCGCAAGCTGCGGCCACGCCGAGGCGCGCGCCTTGCTGCCATCACCAGCGGCGGCGCGATTCCCGACAATGCCCTGTTCACCGTCGTCGCCGAGCCCGACGGCGCGGTCGTCGGCACCGTGGATGAAGACTTCGCCGTCGAGAGCATGGCCGGCGAGGTCATGCTGCTCGGCAACACGTCGTGGCGCATTCGCAGAATTGAAGGCCGGTCGTCGCGCATCATCGTCGAGAATGCTCAGGGCGCGCCTCCCGGCATTCCCTTCTGGCGCGGCGAGGCTCCCGCGCGCACCTCGGAACTTTCCCAGCAACTCGGTCAACTGCGAAAAGACATCAGCGACCGCTTGCCGGGTGTGGTTCCCGTCGAAGGCTGGCGCAATCTGCCCGTGGTCGCGGAAGTGGTCGCATGGCTTGGCGAAGAATGCGGGCTCGACCAACCCGGCGCCGAGCAGTTAATCCAGTACATACTCGAAGGCCGCGCCGTTCTCGGCGACGTGCCCACGCAGACGACCGTCATCGCCGAGCGCTTCTTCGACGAAGGCGGCGGCATGCAGCTCATCATCCACGCTCCCTTCGGCGGCCGCATCAACAAAGCCTGGGGACTGGCTTTGCGCAAGCGCTTCTGTCGCGGCTTCAATTTTGAATTGCAGGCTGCGGCCACCGATAACGGCCTGAACATTGCCCTGGCCGAGCAGCACAGCTTCCCTCTTGCCGATGTCTTCCACTTCCTGCATTCGGAAACCATGGCGCCGATTCTTGAGCAAGCCGCGTTGGCCTCGCCCATCTTCCAGACGCGCTGGCGATGGGACGCCACCCGCGCCCTCGCGCTGCTGCGCTTTCAAGGAGGCAAGAAGGTTCCTCCGCAGATTCAGCGCATCCGCTCTGACGATCTGCTGGCCTCGGTCTTCCCCGACGTGGCCGCGTGCTTCGAAAACATTGAAGGCGACATCAAGATTCCCGATCACCCGCTGGTGCACGAGGTGATGAAGGATGTGCTCACCGAAGCGCTCGATATCGACGGCCTGCGCGACGTCCTGCGCGCCATCGAGGACGGCCGCATTCGCTGCCTCGCCGTCGACACTCCGGTGCCGTCGCAGTTCTCGCATGAGATTCTGAACGCCAATCCCTACGCCTATCTCGACGACGCACCGCTAGAGGAGCGCCGCGCCCGCGCGGTCGAAATGCGGCGCGTGCTGCCGGAAGCGGTGCTGGAAGAAGTCGGAGGTCTCGACCCCGCGGCGATTGCGCAGGTCGAGGCCGAAGCCTGGCCCGATGTGCGCGACGCCGATGAACTGCACGATGCGCTGCATACCCTGGTAGCAGTGCCGGAAGGCAGTTCTCAGTTCTCAGTTGTCAGCTCTAAGGAAAGCAGTCCTCAGGTCGCAGGTCTCAGGTCGCAGGAGAATCTGCCGACTGCTGGATGGCGAGGCATTCTTCGAGCGCTTGCTCTCAGAGCGGCGCGCGCTCGTCGCCGAAAGTAGGCGAGCGGAAGTTCTGGGTAGCGGCAGAGCGGGCAGAGATGTTTGAGGCTCTGCATCCCGATGCGTCTCCGCGTGAGGCGCGGAGCGCCCTCGAAGGGGCCCTCGCTGCACCGCGCAAAGCGCGGCAAGCCCGGGCGCTACCAGAGACGATGCGATCTTGACCGCAGTTCAGGGCTGGATGACGCACTCGGCCCAACGACCGCAGGTGAACTCGGCGCGTTGCTCGGGGTCAGCGCGTTTGACATCGAGAAGGCCTTGCTGCGGATGGAGGCCAGCGGCGCAATTCTGCGAGGGAAGTTCAGGCCTCAGGGGCTAAAGCCCCTGTCTCTTGGGCAGCTCACCGGCACGGCTGAAGCCGTGCCCTTCCCTTTTGATGCGTCATCCGTCTCTGACACGATGCCGCAAAAAGCGCGGACAAGAGTGTCCGCGCTACACGAACCCGAGACCGAGTGGTGCGAGCGCCGCCTGCTGGCTCGCATTCACCGCCTCACAGTCGCCACGCTGCGCAAGCAGATCCAGCCCGTAACCGCTGCGCAATTCATGAACTGGCTGTTGCGCTGGCAGCATATCGCGCCCGGCACGCAGGTGCGCGGAGAGCATGGCACGCTCGAGGTCCTTCGCCAGTTGCAGGGATTCGAGATTCCCGCCAATGCCTGGGAGCGCTTCATCCTGGGCCGGAGAATCTCAGACTACGATCCGGCGCATCTCGATCAGCTCTGCCTGAGCGGTGTTGTGGGTTGGGGCAGATTGTCTCCTCATCCGGCAACGCTCGAACCTGCGTCAGCCGTGAGCCTTGGGAAAGGCACAGCTTCAGAGGCTGCGGAAAGACTCGGCTCAATCGCGACCGGGAAGTGCACGAGTTCTACTCGTGCCGATCAAGTCATTCAGAATGCGCTCGCGCTTCAGCGCCTGAGGGATGGCGTTGGCCCAGCAACTACTTTTTCCGCAGCCTCTTCAGCCGTGCCGTCCCAAGCCGCCACTGACGCAGCTTTAGCCGCTGAGGGCCAGCAACTCTTCACTCACCGAAGACGCGTCATTCCCACGCGCGTCGCTCCGATTGCCTTCTTCGTGCGCGAGGATGCCGACTGGATGCGCCCGCATCATCCCGGAGCGGAGGATTCGTCAACTTCGTTCCTGAGTCCGGTGGCGCAATCGTTGCTCGAACTCTTGAAGCAGCGCGGCGCGCTGTTCTTTCCGGACATGGTGCGAGCCACCGGCAATCTCAAAGCGGAAGTCGAGACCGGCCTGTGGGAACTGGTTGCAGCGGGATTGGTCACAGCCGATGGATTCGAGAATCTGCGGGCGCTGGTAACGCCGAAGAATCTCAGCGGCAGCACAGGCGTGGTCGGCTCAAGGATCGCGAAGGTAAAGCGCCCCCGTCACGCCGCAGGCCGCTGGTCGTTGCTCTACACCGGGCTTTCCACCGAAGCCACAGCCGATCGCGATCGCAGCGCCGAGTCTTGCTGCTGGATGCTGCTGCGCCGTTATGGCGTGGTGTTTCGCGATCTGCTGGCGCGCGAGTCGAACTTGCCGCGCTGGCGCGAATTGCAAATTGGCTTCCGCCGCCTCGAAGATCGCGGCGAAGTGCGCGGCGGACGCTTCGTCGATGGCTTTCAGGGCGAGCAGTTCGCGCTGCCAGTAGCAGTCGAATCGCTGCGCGCCAATCGCAGAACTTCAGCTCTCAGTTCTCAGCTCTCAGTTCTCAGTTCTCCGATGGCAACTGCGGACGAGAACGCTCCGGCTTCCGGCCCGGCTCACGTAGGGATAGCTCACGTAGGGACAGCCGCCCCCGGCTGTCCAGTCGAGCGGAGCTCGACGACGACGCTGGCCGACAAGTCCGCAGCTTCAGCGCCCGGCCAGCGCATAGTAATCTCCGCCGCCGATCCACTGAATCTGGTCGGCATCATCGTCCCCGGCGAGCGCATTCCCGCCATCTCGGGCCGCAGCGTAGCCTTCCGCGACGGCGTCTGGGATCCCGAAGGCGAAACCCTCAAAGCAGCGGGAGACTGACTTATCAGAAGTACTCGTCACCAACGCGACCGCGGTACAAGAGTCGGCCAGCAATCACGCTTTTCTGCACTGATCAACTGCACCGATCCGGTTGCCACACACCGGCACGTGACTGTTGTCACTGACAAATAGCTGCCGCAGTGCTTTAAATCAGGCGAACCACGGGCAGTTTGGCCATGGTCCCCTAAATACATCACAAACAATCGAGTTAGACCCGGGAGGAATCCAATGTCTCGACGGAGAATTATCGCTCTCGTAATTACTGTTCTGTGGGTAAGCGCGATCTCATTCGCTGCCGCCGCTAATTATGCTGTAGGCACCTGTAAGCCCAATATGAAAAGCTATCCAACGATTTCGCTGGCAGTCAGCGATCCCGCTACTGCAAACTCCACGATCCTTGTTTGCCCGGGAGCATACCAGGAACAGGTGGTCATCTCACAGCCCCTTACCTTGCAGGGGATCAGCATTGGAGGAAGCAGCGCGGCGGTTATCTCTGTACCTCAGGGCTATTTGCAGTCTGTCGCAGGAGGTGCATATTCCCAGAACGTAACCTATCAAATCCTCGTGCAGAACGTGGGCGGCGGTTTAGTCAACCTTACGAATCTCATTGTCGACGGCACGAATGGCGCGCCACAAAATAATGGCTTGTTCTCTGGCATTTACTACCAGGACGCCTCCGGCATAATGACAAACGTTGTCACGCGAAATCAGTCTTACCAAGGGCTGGGAGTTGGAATCCTGGCAGAGAGCTCGGTGGTGACATCGGCGGCTCAGACCCTGGAGATCCAGAAGAGCATTGTCAGCAACTTCTCTGAAACCGGAATATGGGCGGTGAACTATGGCCCGGGCCTCGATGTCACCCTTGTGTCTAACTTCATCAGCTCCAGCTACAACAGTAATGGCGTACCCTCCGCAGGAATCGAAATCGTGGGTAGCCCCACCCCGGTTACCGGAACGATCGGCGCGAATGTGATTGCTGGAACCGCACTATATGGTCTGGAACTTGCCAATGCGTCGGTGACTGCAGCGAACAATACGATTCAGGGTGCCGTCTATTTTGGGTCCAGTTCAAGCACCCTTAAGGGTAACCACATTGACGCTCGGGGTAGTGTTGCAATGCAATTTGACGGTCCGAGCGCAAATGTCGTGGAGTCGAATACCATTTTGAACGCTTCCACCGCGGTTTTTGGCTGTTATGCCGGGCCCGGTGAAGCCCCTTCAAGCGGTAACACTCTGACCAAGAACACATTCGTGGGCGCCGACGTCGGAATTCGGTTACAGTCCTCGAGCAACACCTTTATTCCGAATACATTCAAGCTCGTGTCAACGGCAATCGAGCCGTGTTTCTGAATTTCGTCTCCGCCAAAAGGAGCTCAGCCCACTCATTCGCGCATTTTGCTTGAGTGGGCAGCTCCCCCTCCCAGTTCTCCAACGCCGAAGGCCATTGAAACATCTCCTCTGTCATCCTGAGCGGAGTAGCCGCTTCGCGAAGCGAAACGGATACGGAGTCGAAGGACCCCTATACGCCCGACACTCTCTGCGGGCCGCAGGGCGTTCTCCAGGTGACCGTTACTTGCGGCATGCTTCTTCTGCATTTTCACCCTCAAAGCCGCCGGCGACTGACGGCTGCATTTGAACCAAATTACGCACGCGTTCCGCCATCATTCCGTGCGCCAATTCGCCCCCAAACCGAAGTCGCCCCTCTTGCATTTTGCAACAAGAGCGGGCGCGGCCCGGACTCATGCCCACCGAAACCTCGCACAGTTCGCGCACCCGAAACCGCGATTTTCCATAGCATGCACTGTCAAGCCCCATTTTCGCCCCTTCCGATCCCCGAACCCTCTTCGTTTGTTGTTCCTGCATCGTTTGTACGTACACTTCTGTATTCCAAAAATTATTTTGTTCGCCTTTTGTTTGTCGTAAATATTTCACAGATTCGCCATTTGTTCGCTGAAAACCCGGGGCTGTCAGGGCAGATTCAGCCCCAGCAAAGTTTGCGGGTTCAAATACACCCCCTGCCAGCGCACAGCCAGATGCAAATGCGGTCCGGTGGCGCGGCCGGTGCCTCCGCTGAGCGCGATAGGCTGGCCCTTTTCCACCGTGTCGCCTTCCTTCACCAGGAATTTCGACAGGTGCAGATAGAGCGTGAGCAAGCCCTGGCCATGGTCGATGACCACGCAATTGCCTTCGAAGAACAAAGGCTGCGCCAAAATAATTTTGCCCCGATTGACGGCCGCGACCGTGGTTCCGGGCCCCACGCGAAAATCGAGGCCCTGATGCGTACTCTTCACGGCTCCGTTAAAAACGCGCTGCACTCCGAAGACATCGGAGATTTCGGCTTCGACCGGCGGCCGGAACGAACCTTCCCAATCGCGGTCGGGGCTTAGGGTCTTGAAGGCTTCTTCTTTGATCTTCTTGTCCTCGTCAATTTCTTTTTGCTCTTCGGGGCTGGGAGCGGTGTATTTTCCGGGGACTTTGAGGATCACGCGCGGATAACGCTGATGCTGAACGGCAATCTTCTTCTCATACGAAATGGCTTGCCCAGCAGGCGTTTCGGCGTGCAACTGGATGGGATAAACGCCAGCTTTAGTTTCGAGGCTCGCGCCCGCCAGCGCGAACCAGGTTTTATCTTTCGTGTCGAAACTGAAGGTGAGATCGTGGCCGAGCCAGCTTCCCGAAAGTGCGCGCACAGTCTTCGGCGTGCTGACGCGAAAGACAACAGGCGATCCGTTAACGATGCGCGCGGGCTGGAATTGAAGGCTCCAGCCGCTCGCGGGAACTGGCGCAGCTTGCGCGGCGGGAAGGAACAGCGCGGCGACGAGCAGCGCACAAAGAGATAGGGAAAAGCGCATCCGTCCTTAGACTAGCACTGCGGACCGGACGAAGCTGATGCGGCCCTTAGCGGGAAGCATCAGCCCATCCAGTCCGCAAGTTCCATCTAGTGTTTCTTTTCGTCTTTCTTCTTGTCCTCCGGCTTTGGAGGTTGTGGAGCGGGCTTCTGCTCCTGCTTTTGTTGCCAGTTTTTATACTTGGCTTCATCCTGCTGCGCCTGCTGCTCGGTCTTTTCCTGAACCGGCGGAGCGGGACGAGCTTGAGGATGCGACCATCCCTGTGGCTGTTGCGCATTGGTTGGCGCTGGCGCGGGCTGGCGAACCGCTTCCGGCTTGCCCGGTTGCGCAGGTTCCGGCCGAGCCTGTCCTGGAACCGCTGGACGCGCGGCTTCAGGATGCTGCTGGTACGGGGTCGCAGGCTGCGGCGCAGCTTGCGGCTGGTTGGGTGCCTGCGGGTGAGTCATCGCGGGCGCAGGCGACTGCGGCTGATTCGGCATCGTCTGCTGGCGATTGACTGGCACTTCCGGCTGCGGTGGCTGGCGATTGATCGGTACTTCCGGCCGGACCGCCGGTTGCATATTGGTTTGCGGTTGCTGGCGGTTCACCGGCACTTCCGGCTGCGACTGCTGGCGATTGATCGGTGCTTCCGGCCGATTCGCCGGCTGCATATTGGTTTGCGGTTGCTGGCGGTTCATTTGCATGTTGCCCTGCGGCGGCGGCTGCCGCGAATTACCCTGGTTGTACGGTGCCACTACCGGACGAACCATCGCCGGGCGAGCAACGAGCTTATCCTGCCGCTGCGCAAAGGGTGTTGTCGGCTGCGCAGGCATATGCTGCGCGACAACCTGGCGGTTGATAACGGACGCAGGCGGAGTAACTGAGGTGGGCCTGCCGGATCCGATGACGCTTGACCGAATCGGTTCGACACCGGACATATGAGTCACGGTACCCTGGGCGATGTCGCGCGCCTGAATCGTGACGACGTTATGCGCAACTGGACGCGCATTGACGAAAGTCTCGCGGGTGACGGCAGTTACAGCATTCGGAGCCGCCTGATTTGCGTAGGAGACGCGATTGATCACCGTGGTGTTGTTAGTTGTGTAGTAGTTATAGACATTGTTAACTCGGGTGACATTCACAACCGTATTAGTAACATTGACTTGAGTTACATAGTTGCGGCTGACGTGATAGGAGGGGACGAAGACCTCTCCCGGGCCGAGCGGGAACCAAGCAACGCCACGACCTTCGCGAGGGTTGAAACCGGCGCCGCCCACAAAGGCAACTAGCGCGGGCGCATAGACGGGGTGAACGGCAACCGGTCCCGGAACCCAGCCCCAGCGGCCAGCAATCACCGCCCAGCGGCCATAGTGGAAGGGAGCGAATCCCCAGGAAGCATCGTCAACCCAGGTCCATCCCCAAGGCGCGACAAAAGCCCAATGACCGTAGCGGTAAGGCGCCCAGTCAGCCGCAACCGTGGTGGGATACCAGACGGGGCCATAGCCGCCGGCGAAAGACCAGTTTCCGTTATCGTCGAGATCCTCATAGCCGGTCATTTCACTGGACACATAGTTCGCGGACCGGGATTGATCGGCGTGGCGATCGCGATCAAAAGCCCAACGATCGAAGTCGTCGGGATTGGGAAGCGAGTCAATCTCGTAGCTGACGTTGTCGCTGCCGGTGAAAACCGCTTCCTGGCCGGCAAGGACGGTGTAAGTGGTTCCGCCGGCAATAACCTCGCCGCGGCCCCTGATGAGATCAAGGATGGTGGTTTGGCCGTCGGGGCGAACATCGACGCGGAATTCGCTGGGACGAGTTACCTGGAATGCGATGTTAGGAGTATCGATTTCGACGAGGTCGTCATCGTCGATGTGCAGCACGCGCACCATGGTTCGGCCCTGGGCTACGCGGAGCTGCAGGTTGCGATCGTCGAGGTCGAGGAAGGTGATGCCAGTTTCGCCGCCCAGACGAATAGCGGTTGAGCCAACGTGCAATTCGGCGCGTGCGCCGCGATCGGTCCAGAGATTGTCGCCGCTGGTGAGCGGGCGATTCGGCACAGCGTCAACCCAATCGCCTTCGCCGCCGGGCTGAAACGAAACCGAGCCTTGCTCGAAGTTCAGGCGGGCAACGCGGGCGGGGGGATCGTTGTATTGGTCCGAGGATTGGTCCGAATATTGTTCCTGATATTGTTCCTGCGCCCAGCCGCGGGCGGGCAAAAGAAACGAAAAAACGATGAGAACTGCGCAGAACGGCCATATCCAAGCATTTTGGCGGTCCATTTTCCTAGCCTCCCAGTTAAAGACAGATATCTGACGTGATCAAACACGGGTCAGCGGCAGATGTTGCGTTCGGGCCAATGGCGGCGGACGCATGACAAGTGCCAATTGCAAAACTCTAAGGAGATTGCAGAATAAGGCTAAGGACATTGCAGCCAAGATGCAAGCACGTTGGTGCGGGTGGCTGCGAGGCGCAATTCTCGACAGTGAAATGGACCTGTTGGTGTGATATACAGCATGACAAACGCGGGAGGTGAAATGCCTGTTCTACCGGAAAATTCAAGCGGCCTCGAGCCGCGATCCGTGCGCCTGCCGCAGCTCGCTACGGGCGTTGTGATCGCGCTCTGCGCGATCAAGCTTCTGTTGCACTTGTTCACGAGTGTTCGGCACTACGGATATTTTCGCGACGAACTCTACTATCTTGACCTGGCACGGCATCTTGATTGGGGCTACGTGGATTGCGCTCCGCTGATCGCGGTGTATGCGAAGGCCGCGCTGCTGATGGGCGGCTCGCTGGCGGCGCTGCGGATTATTCCGGCGATTGCGGGCGTAGCTCTGATCGTCATCACGATGCTGCTGGCTCGCGAGCTCGGTGGCGGGCGTTACGCGCAACTGGTCGCGGGACTTGCGATTCTGCTGGCCCCGGCATGGCTGGCCACGGACAGCCTCATGAGCATGAATGCTTTCGAACCGCTGTACTGGATGGCGTGCGCGCTGGTGCTGGCACGCATTTTGCGCACAGGAGAGTCGCGGTTGTGGCTGTGGTTCGGGGTCTTTGCAGGATTAGGACTGGAAAACAAGCATTCCACGCTTTCGTTCGGATTCTGCGTCGTCATCGCCCTACTTCTTACGCGGTATCGACGCGAGTTCGCAAAGCGGTGGATATGGATTGCGGGAGCGATTGCACTTGCGCTATTCCTGCCGAACATCATCTGGCAAATTCGGCACCACTTCCCAACCATAGAGGACCTGGGCAACGTACGCCGCATGGGAAAGAACGTTGTGCTCGGCCCGGTGGCATTTGTTAAAGAGCAGATCTTTGATATGGGGCCGATTCTGCTTCTAGTGTGGTTGCCGGGTGTGGTTTGGCTTCTGCGGAAGCGAACGTGGCGTGTGCTGGGACTGACATTCGTGGTCTTTTTCGTCCTGATGGAAATTGCGCACGCCAAGAATTACTACGTGTTTCCGATCTATCCAATGGCGTTTGCCGGTGGGGCCATTGCAATCGAAGAGTGGCTAGCGAGCAAAACCGCCTGGACGCGGGCCACGGTGGCTGCGGTCCTCGTAATTGTGAGTCTTCCGTTGGTACCGATGATGACGTGGATGCTCCCGCCCGAGCATCTCCTTGCCTATCAAAGCGCCATCGGCTTTAAACCTGCCAAGGCCGAGGTGCACCACGAATCGCTGTTGATGCAGCCCATCGCGGACCAGTTCGGCTGGCCGGAGATGGTGCGTGAAGTGGCGGGGATCTATGATTCGCTGCCTCCGGCTGAGCGGGCCGAAACCGGCATCTGGGCGGGAAACTATGGAGAAGCCGGGGCCATCAATCTGTTTGGCCCGCATTATGGACTGCCGCAGGCGTATTCGCGGCATCAGAACCACTGGTATTGGGGTCCGCCGCCTCAAGTTTACAAGAACCTTATCGTGCTTGAGTGGGACCACGACGATGTGGCGGACAATTGCACGTCATACCAACCGTTCGAGCATTACGAGCGTTGGGGCATGGGCGAAGAAAATACTCCGATTTACCTGTGCCGCGGAGTGAAGTTCGACATTCAGAAGATCTGGGGGAATTCGCACCACTGGAATTGATCGGGACTTGTGCCCTCTCCGTCCGTGCAAGACTCCGAGGTTTTTCCGCAGCTTCGGAAGCCGTGCCTTCCCCAAAACCCGCTTGTGATCGAGATCACAGACTGGTGTGGCATTTGCGCGGGAGCATGGCCGAGGGCTTTTTATGCCGGAAGACACTTATTCTGCCATGCGGCAGAGCATTATCAATGGCGCGCCGGAGACGGCCGCGGAACTGGCGCAGCAGGCGCTCGCATCCGGAGTCGCGGCGCTCGACGCGATTAACAACGGGTACGTTCCTGGCATGCATGACGTGGGCGAGCAGTTTGCTCGCGGGCAGATGTTTCTGCCGGACATGATGGCATCGGCTGAGGCGATGCGGGCGGCGATGGCTGTGCTCGAACCGGAGTTGACCAAACTCGGCACGGAGCGGCCGATGGCGGGCGTCGTCGTGTTGGGGACGACAAAAGGCGATATTCACGAGATCGGAAAAATTCTGGTGGGAACGCTTCTGACCGCGCACGGCTTCCGTGTGCATGATCTGGGCGTGGACGTGCCGGGCGAGAAATTCGCGGCCAAAGCGCGGGAAGTGGGCGCCGATATCGTCGGCGTGTCGGCATTGCTGACGACGACGATGCGCAACCAGAAGGGCGTGATCGAGTCGCTAGAGAAGGCGGGGTTGCGCTCGCAAGTGAAAGTGATGGTGGGAGGCGCACCGGTGTCGCGCGGCTGGGCGGCGGAGATCGGCGCCGACGGATATGCCAAAGATGCGATGAGCGCGGTTGCGCTGGCTCGCCAATTGATGGAACAGAAGGCACAGGCTGCAGTGAAGGAGCCGGCATGAGGCCACGATTCCAGTTGCTCGATAAGGCGCTCATCGAACGCATTGTGGGAGAGGCCTTTCAGCTGATCGAGAAACCCGGCGTGCGGGTGGCTCCCTATGTGGTTGAGCTGCTGCGCGGCGCGGGAATCAAGGTTGAGGATGGCGTAGCTCATATTCCGGAGACGGTGGCGCGAAAGGCGCTGGAGTCGGTGCCGCGCGGATTTTCGCTGTACGACCGCAGCGGCAAGGCCGCCGTGCGTTATGAGGGAGATCGAGTTCACTTCGATCCGGGATCGTCTTGCCTGAACATCCTTGATCCGAAAACCGAGCAGGCGCGTCCGGCGCAAGCGGTTGACCTGGTGCGGCTGGTGCAGGTGGCGGAGATGCTGCCGCAGTTTGCGGCGCAATCGACGGCGATGGTATGCGGCGACGTGCCGTCGGAAATCGGCGACTGGTACCGCTTGTTGCTGGTGCTGTGGTATTCGGAAAAACCGGTGGTGACCGGCGCTTTTTCGGCGTCGAGCCTGCACACGCTGCTGGAGTTGATGACGATTGAAAGCGGAGGCGCGGATAACTTGCGGCAATGGCCGCGGGCGATTTTCGACGTGTGCCCATCGCCGCCGCTGAACTGGTCGGAGTTTGCCTCGCAGAACATGGTCGACCTGGCGCGGGCGGGGGTGCCGGCAGAAATCGTCAGCATGCCGCTGGCGGGGGCGACGGCTCCGGTGACACTGGCGGGATCGATAGTGCAGCACGCGGCGGAGTGCATCAGCGGGATCACGATTCATCAACTGGCGCAGGCGGGAGCGCCGATTGTCTGGGGCGGCGCGCCGGCCATTTTCGATATGCGGACGGGGCGGACTCCGATGGGTGCGATTGAAACCGCCATGCTCGACGTGGGATGCGCGGAGGTTGGGAAGTATTTCGGTCTGCCTACGCATGCCTACATGGTCGCGGGCGACGGCCGTCTGATCGACGCGCAGACGGAGATGGAGAGCGGCATGTCGGCGGCACTGGGAGCGCTGGCGGGAATCAACATGATTTCGGGGGCGGGGATGCTGGATTTTCTGGCCTGCCACAGCATTGAAAAGCTGGTGATCGACGCGGAGGCGATTGCCTCGGCGCAGCGGCTGATTGAGGGCATCGAGCCGCGCGGCAAATCGCTGGCGACTGAGATGTTTGCGCTGACAGGACTAACTGGAGATTTTCTGAAGCTGAAAGAAACGCGGGCGCTGTTCCGCCAGGAGCAGCACTTCCCTTCCGCGATCGTGGACCGGGGCCTGGCTACCATGGACGAGACTGCGCCGGGAGTTTTGGAACGCGCGCAGCAGAGGGTTGAAGAGTTGTTGTCGTCTTACCAGCGCCATCCGTTGGCGGCTGACCGTGAGCAGGAGATGATTGCGTTCGCGCAACGCGAAGGCAGAAAAGCCGGACTCGACGGGTTGCCGGAGATACTCCGCCCGGAGTATGCGCCGGAAGCAGGGATCTAGTGTAGCGTCCCGGAAATAAACGGTATGTCCTGCGAACGGCAAACTTGCAGATGCCGACGTGCCCGGACAAGAGTGTCCGCGCCACACTCAATCAGATGACGGACGAGAAATGGGTCGAGCTGCATGCCAGTGATGACGAGACCTGGTACCGCAACGTGGAGCGGGATCTCGGGCTGGATGCGCGGCCTAAGGACTAGCCTGACAGTGCCATTCGGGGGCTGGGAGACCTACTTCGTGTCTTTAGAAGGGCGTATCTTGATAGCTGGCAAGGCATACGGCTGGGCATAGGCATGAAACCGTTTGCAACTTGGTCGCGAACGCTCTTCGGGCGTCGTGAGCAATAAGTCTGTTATCTATAGGTTGCGATTCGATCCCTGTGGCACCCAAGCTGCATCCTATGCTTTGGGGGAAATCCGTGCTTCTGGACAAGCTGGAATCGGGCTTCTTGCTGTTGCAAACGCGGCAGGGATTGGTGGCCGTTGAACCCTCCTCGTTTTGGCAGCGCGTCTATCTGCTTTGGACGTTCCGCAATTTTCGCCAGCTATCGCTTCCCCTGCTGAACACGCGCCAGACGGCACTGATCAACAATCTATTTCGCGAAAACGCGGAAGCTGTTTCGCAGAGGTACGACCCCTGGCTCGTAATTGGGGTGGTGGAGAACTTTGTGCCGCCGCCGATCGAGATCGACGCCACGCTGGCGACGCAAATCGACGCTGCGCTAGCCATGAAAGCAAAACTGCCGGAGGAAGTGGCAGGGCTCGAGCTCGCACCGCCGGAGGTGCAGATCAAAGCTGCGCCAGCCGCAAAGATCGATGCGGCGTCCGTCGCTAAAGAAGAGGAGCGAGAAGAGAGCGCCGCCATCGCGAGTGCGGAGTTTGCGTATGAAAACGCTCATGAGAACGCTTCAGATCCGGCTCCAGATCGTTCTCTTGCGCCGATAGTCTCGTGGCTGAAGTCGGTAGCGTCCAAGTTTGGAACAACCGGCGTCGAAGCATCCGGAATTGTGGCGTCGAAGCTGGAAGCGTCGCGACTTATAGCGTCCAGACTTGCAGCGTCGCGGATTACAGCACCCAAGCTTGGAATGTCGCGGCTTGCAGTATCCAGGGTTGCGACTGCGATCGGCGGGCTCGGACTGTGCGTATGTTTCGTCATCGCATGGCATCGAATCGGAGCCGTGCCGGGCTCGCAGGCGCACAATTCACCGGTGCAGCTCAGTTCGCCCAGTTCTTCTCCCTTGCCGGAGCCAGTGCGCGTTGCCGAGAGTTCCATTACTCTGCCGGCAGTGACTGACCAGAGGATCGCCGGGCCGGAGGCTGCGGCCGAGCCAGCGTCGGTCAAGCTGGCATCGTCGGTCGCCGCAATTGCGCCAACTCCGAAGCCGCGGATTCGCGTTCACGATGCGGTTTCGACTCCGAAGCTGCCGCTCTCGATTCAAGACAGCGCCATCCAGGCAACGCGGCCGCCGCTGCGTTTCGTTTACCCGGCTTATTCAGGGGCTAACGCTCGCGGTGTGGTGACGCTGACGGCGGGAATTGATTCCAAAGGCAACGTGCGCACGGTCAAGATTGTCAGCGGCAACCGGGCACTGGCCGCAGCTGCGGTGCGGGCGGTTCGGCAATGGCACTACCGGCCTTACGTCAAGAATGGCCAGGCGGTCGCGACCGAAACCAACATTGTCATCTCATTTTTCTCTAGCGAAGCGATTTCCATGAGCTTCCCGCCGAGGATTCCGGTCAGCCGGTAGCGCGGTAGCCGGACAAACTTTTCCGGTCGTTTCGGCCGCTTAAAGGCCGTGGGGCGGGGCGCCCACGGACCCGCCGGCAAGGTGCCGGCGCTACTTCTTCTGAATCGCTCGATCTAATTTCTTGGGGATATTTGGTGGACCTGGTCGGGATCGAACCGACGACCTCTTCCATGCCATGGAAGCGCGCTCCCAGCTGCGCCACAGGCCCACTTATGAATCGGGGAACGACTACTGCTTCTACGATAGTAGCCGCTTTATGATTTTCGCGCAGCTTCCCTGCCACGTCAAACTCAACTAGGATATTGTGGCAAAAGCTATAGGCGCAATTGAGGAGCCCCATGTCGAACTTGCCTCGGATGTTGCAATGGTTCATTTGTCGTGTGCAATCGTGTCTTGTGATGCGGTCGCGATTGACGCGGCTGACTTCGCGCCCACGGATGTCGCCGCGGCTGATTTCACTCTGTTCCATGAGCGCGCTAGCGATGTCTGTCTTGGCGGCCACCGCGCTTGCGCAGGACGCCGCGCCGCCGTCGCAAGCAGCACCGCCTCCGGTGCCGTATGCGTCGGTGACCGAACTCAACGGCATTCTGGCGCAACTGAATCAGACCTCCACGGCAATGCAAGCCGATCTGGCGAAAACCCGCGTTGAGCGCTGGAAAACGGATGGATCGACGAAACGGCAGACGCAGGGCAACGTGGAATCAATTCAGCGCAATCTGCAGTCGGCCCTGCCGGAGATTGTCTCCGCAGTCAGCAAGTCGCCGGAAGATATGGCTGCGAGTTTCAAGCTCTACCGCAATCTTGATGCGCTCTATGATGTGTTCGGCTCAGTGGTGGAATCGGCGGGAGCATTTGGATCGAAGGATGAATTTCAGAGCCTGAGCAATGACCTCGGTGGCCTGGAGAATGCGCGGCGCGCCATGGGCGAGCGGATACAGAAGCTGGCGGGGGCGAAAGAAGACGAGCTGGCACGATTGCGAACGCAAGTGAAGACGTTGACAGCGGCTCCGCCTCCGCCACCGAAGAAGATTGTTGTGGATGACACGGAACCTCCGAAGAAGGCAGTGAAGAAGAAGACTACGAAACCGAGTACGCCGGCGACAAAGCCGACAACGGGGGCGAATCCGCCGGCCTCGGATGCAAAGCAGAATGATTAAGGCTGGGTCGAGACCACCCGAAAACGTTTAACCGCAGAGGTCGCAAAGAACACTGCAAAGGACGCGGAGAACTGCTGGCTGGCTGGCCGTCTGGGCGCCCTTTCTGGCAGTCTGTATCCCTATAAAATCGAGCGACTTACACCGGGAACTCCATGGCTGCCTGCGGGGTCTAAGTAATTAGCGGGGATTCCAAGGGAGTGATTTCAAAGAAAGAAGATTCCCGCCGCACGGGCTTGGATACTTCTATAATGAGGGCAACGCCATCATGGCGGGAGTTACGACATTGGGCGACTTTGCAAGCGCTATCGGGGCCCGAACCGCGGAATCGGCCGTCATTGCCGAACTGAAGGCGGGATCTGAAGAAGCCTACGCGCGGCTGATTGGTGAATTTCACCAGCCCATTTACGGCCTGATCTATCGCATCGTGAACGATCCGTCCGATGCGGCCGACACCACTCAAGAAGTATTTCTGAAAGTCTTCCGCGGAATGAAGCAATTCCAGGGCGAGTCGAGCCTGAAGACCTGGATTTATCGGATTGCGCTGCATGAGGCGTCGAACCGCCGGCGCTGGTGGTTCCGGCACAAAGCGCAGGAGACGCCGATCGAAGGAGAAACCGGGGAAACGGAATATTCAGGAGACGACAGACTGGTCGATCCGGGCGAATCGCCGTTCGAGCAGTTCGCGCACGCTGAAGTGCGGGCGGTGGTTGAAGGGGCGCTGGCGCACGTGACCGAACCGTACAGGACTGCGGTCATCCTGCGCGATCTGGAAGAGATGCCGTATGACGAGATCGCGGAGGTTCTGCAAATCTCGCTGGGAACAGTCAAGTCGCGGATCACACGCGGGCGGGATGCGCTGCGCAAGAGGTTGAAGGGATATGTGCGGGAAGCCGGGCTGGAGTTGGGGCTGGCGGTTCCCGCAGGACAGGATCAAGAACGGAACCAGGAATCGAGCGGTGGCAGAGAGGTTGAGGTGACGCCATGAACTGCGCCGAGTACAAGAAGCAGTTTTCTCTTTATCTCGACGGGCAGGTGAGCGGGGCCGAGATGCATGCGCTTACGCGGCACATGGAAACGTGTCCGAATTGCACGCAGGAGTATGTGGAACTGCGGCGCACGCAGCAATTGCTGGCGGGTCTGGGAAAAGCGAAGCCGAAAGCGCCCTCCGACCTGGCGTTGCGGTTGCGGCTGGCTATCTCGCGCGAATCGGCGCCAGCACGGCGGCGGCGATTTGAAGGCGCGATGGTAAGGCTGAGCAACGCGCTGAACGCATTCATGGTTCCGGCAACGGCGGGCGCGCTGAGCGCCGTGCTGACGTTCGGACTGCTGCTCGGCTTCTTTGCCATGCCGCAGCAGCTTGAGGCAAGCAGTTCCGATGTTCCGCTCTTGTTCTACACTGGGCCGCAACTGGAGCGCTCCGCTTTTGGCACATCGATTGGAAGCATCGGCGACGATTCGGTGGTAATCGAGGCCTTCGTGGGAGCCAACGGCCGGATCGAGGATTACCGGATTCTGTCGCAGCCTAACGACGCCCAGACCGCGCTCTCACAGGTGAAGAACCTGTTGATCTTCACAACCTTTCGTCCGGCTCTCTCGATGGGACGCCCGACGTCAGGCCGCGCTGTTATTTCGTTCTCGAAAATCAGCGTGAAGGGGTAGAGGCAGTTCCCAGTTGTCAGTTCTATTGTTTGACCTCCTCGACCGTAAGTTCGTAAACTACACAGAGATAGCCCAGCCGCGGCGGAATTCAGGGAGGAATTTCCTGGGACAGCGTTTTCGACTGACATTCGCTTTGAGCTTAGCGGCATGGCTGGCTGTGCCTTCTGGTCAGGCACAGAATCATCCGCAGGTATCGCTGGAGACGAATGAGACACTCTTCACGGTTCTGACGGCCATCAACACCTGCGGCTACGACCAGGAACTGGAATCCGCCGATCCTTTGCGCGGGCAAATCCGGGCGGAAGTCGCCAAGGCAATCGAGAATACGGCGGGAGCGAAGGAAGTGGTCGCGCCCATGTGCGTGTTCTACCGCAAGCACCTGGCGATTGATCCGACGCGGGATCTTTCCCAGTACGTTTCGCTCGCGCTCTACCTGGATGCGCCCCCGGATTTTGCACCCAAGCAGAAAGTCAGCGACATGCCGCCGGATGCATCGAACCTGATCGAGTTTACCGGGTTGTTGCAGGACTTCTACAAGAAGATCGGCTTGCATGCGATTTGGGAGCGGCACCGGGCGCGCTATACCGAACTGACCGAGATTTATCACGATCCGTTGTCGAAGATGACGTTCGACACTGAGATCTATTTGAAACTGCCGTCGGCTGGATACCTGGGCCGTCAATTCACGATTTACCTGGAGGCCATGGGAGCGCCAGGACAGACAAATGCCCGCAACTACCTGTCGGACTACTATGTGGTCATCTCACCGACTGCGGGCACGAACATCAAGATGCAGCAGATCCGCCATACTTATTTGCATTATCTTCTGGATCCGCTGGCGCTGAAGAACGACGTCGCATTCGCGCGGCTGCACCCCCTGCTCCAACAGGTGAAATCCTCCCCGATGGATGAGTCGTTCCGGGCCAGCATTTCGCTGCTCGTAACCGAATGCCTGATCCGGGCGATTGAACTGCGGACGAGCGAACCGAGGATTTCCGAGGCGGACCGGGCCCTGAGCCTGGACGAGGACGATCGAGATGGTTACATTCTGACGCGCTATTTTTATAATGCACTGGCGAAGTTTGAGCAGAATCCCACAAGTCTGCGCAACGCATACACTGGCATGCTCGACGCGATCGACGTTGGCAAGGAATCGAAGAGGGCGTCACAAATCAAGTATGCGGACGAGGCAGCGCCGGAACTCCTGCGCCTCGGGCGACCACAGGGCGAGCATCTACTGCTGAATGCGGAGCGGGGGCTTGCGGCGGGCGACCGGGAGTTGGCGCGGAAACTGGCTCAGCAGGCGCTCGACGAGAAGAAGGAAGATCCGGGACGGGCGTTGTTCATCCTGGCGGAGGTCGCAACAGCGAACCGTGACATGGAAGGCGCGCGTACGTATTTTCAGCAGGCGATCCAGGCGGGCCACGAACCGACCGTCATTGCCTGGTCGCACATCTACCTGGGTCGTATTTTCGATCTGAAAGAAGATAGGCCAGCGGCCCTGGAGGAATATCGCTCGGCATTAAGCGCCGCTGGCACAGCGCTTCCGGAAGCAAAACTGGCGGCGGAAAAGGGGATCGAGAAGCCCTACGAGCCGCCGGCACAGCGACCACCGGAATAGGAACGTTCGATGTTTCAAGGTTTCAAAGTCTCAAAGTTTCAAGGCGGTAGGGTATATGAGTGATAAAGTTATGGGTTCGAAAAGGGATTTGCGTTGAAACCTTGAAACGCTGAAACTTTGCATCAGGGAGACAGCATGAAACGAGCAGCAGTCATTCTAGGAATATTGAGCTTCGTGGTTTGGGGCACAGCCCTAACCTTCGGACAAGCTGGCCAAGCAAGCCAGGCAACCTCCGGAAAACCATCGGCAGCGACCCCGGCGCAGGCAACGCCAGCGCCGGCTCCACCGGCCGGCAAGCGTCCGCCTCAGGCGAAGACGCAACCGGAATTTGACGCCTGGAAGGCGGCATCGGCGAATACCGACCCGGCCGCGCTGGAGAAAGCAGCCGACGATTTCGCCGCCAAATTCCCCGACAGCGAATTGCGCATCCTGCTCTACAAGAACGCAATGCGTTTGTATCAACACAGCAATAATGCGGAAAAGACGGAAGCGATGGGGCGGAAAGTGCTGGCCCTGGATGGCGATGATCCGGAAGCGCTGACCCAGGTCGCCGAGGTGATTTCGGAGAGGACGCGCGACACCGACATCGACAAGGATCAACGCTACGAAGAAGCCATGAAGATGGCGCAGAAGGCGCTCCAGACGGTGGACACCGATGTGAGCGTGCCCGCCGGAACACCGCAGGACAAGCTGGACGCGTACAAAGCGGGGCTGCGTTCGCAGGCGTATTCAACCATGGGCGCAGTCGAATATAGCAAAGCCAATTACCCGGCTGCGGAAACTAACTTTCAGAAAGCGATCGACGCTTTTCCGAGCGATCCCTATGCCCTCGATGTGCTTCGCCTGGCGTTGTCGCTCGACAAGCAGCAGAAATATCCTGAGGCGCTGAAGGTGGCCAACCGCGCCGTGGATATGACGCAGGACAATACACCGATCGGAACGCCGGCGCGTCATGAGCGCGACCGGCTGGTGCAGCTCACCGGGGGCACCGCGCCAACGCCGGCCCCGAGCCAGCCTCCGAAGAACTGACGCCGGGGCGAATTGCGCCTCCGCATTGCGATGAAGTCACGAGAAATCATGGCGCTGGAAGAAAGTCTGGGATACCAATTCCAGCGCCATGAGCTCATCGAGCAGGCGCTCACACATAGTTCGCAAGCGCGCGAATTACAGGCCTCGGGCGTGGCCCACGGCCTGGCGGGCAACGGCGATAACGAAATACTCGAGTTCCTGGGAGACGCCGTGCTCGGCCTGGTGACCAGCGAGGCCCTGTTCCACCGTTTCCCGGGATTCGGAGAAGGCCAGCTTTCGAAACTTCGCGCACACCTCGTGGGTCAGCGCCATCTGTTGCACGTAGCCGAGCAGTTACGCATCGGGGAATACATGCGGCTCGGCCGCGGCGAAGAAAGAAGCGGCGGCCGCAGCAAGGCGAGCCTGCTGGTCGATGCGCTGGAGGCAATCCTGGCGGCGTTATATCTGGATGGCGGGTGGGCGGCGGTGCGAGATTTCATCATTCGTGTGATCGTCGAGCCCGAATTGGCGCATATGCAACTGGAAACCAGCGCGCTTCCAGTGATGGATTTCAAGTCGGCATTGCAGGAGGCGCTGCAGGCCAGCGGAAAACCACAACCGGTTTACATTCTTGTGAAGGAGGAAGGGCCGGAGCACAAAAAAACCTTCACAGTCGAAGCGCGCCTGCCCGAGCCTGGGCCGGAGCAATTCGTAGGGCGCGCCGAAGGGGCAACTAAGAAGCGCGCCGAGCAGGAAGCAGCGCGGCAGGTACTGGAGCATCTAGCAAGTTGCGGGGGCGACGGCGAACGATTGGCAAGAAAGACTTAGTGTTGGTCATGTCGTGGAGTGAAAAACTTCTTAGCGGTGACTGGCCCGCCACCATCCAATCGGTTGCGGGCACAGTTGTCATTGCCGTTTTTGTGGTGACATTTCTCGCGCAAGCATTCACTATTCCTTCCGAATCGATGGAGCAGACACTGCTGATCGGGGACTATCTGCTGGTCGACAAACTTTGCTACGGCAACCCGGGAATCTTGGATCGGCTGTTGCCTTACCGAAAAGTACGGCGGGGCGACGTCATCGTTTTCCACTACCCGGTGAATCCGTCGCAAGCGTTTGTGAAACGCGTTGTCGCAGTGCCCGGCGATCGCCTGCGATTAATCAACAAACGCGTGTACGTTAATGGAACTCCGCTCGAAGAGCCGTACGTGCAGTACATCTCGAATGTGCGTGATCCTTACCGCGATGATTTCCCTCGCACCGAGACGCCGGGCTACGGCGTCGATGCGAAATGGTGGAAAGAGATGCCCCGCCTGGTTGAGGATCACCAACTCATCATTCCCGATGGACACTATTTTGTGCTGGGAGACAATCGCGATGACAGCCAGGACAGCCGCTACTGGGGGTTCGTGCCGCGCGCGAATATTATCGGGCATCCCATGGTGATCTACTGGTCGTCCAATGGTCTGAGCAACGATTTAACCGGATCACCGACGGCGGGTGATAGACTTTATCACCTCGCCTATGGAGTAACGCACGTGTTTCAGATCACACGCTGGGGGCGCACGTTCCGGCGCGTGCGATGAATCGAGCATTGTGAATCACAAAATGCCTAGAGAAGAAGCGGAAGTCAGGGAAAAGGAAAAGGCGAAAGAAACGCCGGTTGAGTTTTTGGCCTCGTTGGCGGAGGGGCTTGTCGTCGTTTTTTTTGTGATCACGTTTGTCGTGCAGACCTTCGCCATTCCTTCCGGGTCAATGGAAAACGCGCTGCTTATTGGGGATCATTTGCTCGTAAATAAAGAGCAGTTCGCGCCGGCAACGAAATGGGTGGGGCCGCTGCTTCCCTACCGCGACCTGCACCACGGCGACATTGCCGTTTTCATGTCGCCGGAGCAGCCTGGGCTCATTCTGGTAAAACGCATCATCGGCGTCCCCGGGGACCGGATTCATTTACGCTACGGCGAGGTTTTTCGTAACGGCGAAAAGCTAAATGAACCTTACGCGCAGCACACGCTGGGATACGATGGCACTTACGGAGCCGCGTATCGCGATAATTTTCCTGCCGTGCCCCCTTCGCCGATGGCAAGCGTAAGAAATCAGAAATGGCGGCGAGAAATGCCACTCCACGTGCAGGGTGGGGACATTGTAGTGCCGCCGGGTAGCTACTTCGCCATGGGCGACAACCGCGACAACAGCTATGACAGCCGCTATTGGGGCTTCGTTCCAAGAGAAAACCTGATCGGACGTCCGATGTTCATTTCCTGGTCTTTTGAGACGACGGAATACGGAACCGACATGAGCGGGTCAGAGCAGATGAAAAGAGCTGCGGATATGATCGTTCACTTTTTCGACAAGACGCGCTGGTCGCGCACACTGCAATTGATTCGCTAAGGCAACATTCTTACAACGGATAAACACAGTGGCCAAGAAAGAAAAAGAAGAAGTCGCGCAGGTGGAAAAACCGCAAGAAACTACGGTCGAGTTTCTGGCTTCGCTGGCCGGAGTGCTGGTCACGGGCCTGTTCATCATCACGTTTATCCTGCAGGCGTTTGAGATTCCCTCCAGTTCGATGGAGGACACTCTTCTGATCGGCGACCACGTATTCGTGAACCGGGAGCAGTTCGCACCCGCAACGCACTGGCTGGGGCCGATGCTGCCGTACCGAGACATCCGGCGTGGCGATATTGTAGTGTTTCTGTCGCCAGAGGAGCGCGGATTGTTCGTTGTAAAGCGGATCATCGGCATCCCTGGCGACCGTATTCACCTGCGGGATGGCGTTGTCTATCGTAACGGACAGAAACTTGATGAACCCTACGCCTTGCACAAAATAGCCGACTACAATCCATACCGCGATAACTTCCCGGCATTGCCGCCGTCGGAAATGTATGGCGTTCGCAACGAACAATGGCAGTTGGAATTTCGCTCGCACCTCGAAGGGGATGACATCGTCGTGCCTCCGAACGGATATTTCGCAATGGGAGATAATCGCAACGTCAGCTATGACAGCCGTTATTGGGGATTCATACCCCGCCCCAACGTGATCGGCCGCCCAATGTTCATCTATTGGTCTTTCATCACGCCACCCGACCAGTATCAAATGCGCAGCGCCGGCGACCGTTTCGCATTCATAGCGCATATCGTCATTCACTTTTTCGATGAGACGCGCTGGTCGCGAACGCTCCGGATTGTAAAGTGAATTTCCTGCGTTCCAGGCGCGGATTGGCCGTGGTCGCGGCGCTACTTGTGATCCTGTTTATTATCCGGCCTGGCATCTTCACACTGCGCAACCGGATTGCTTCTTCCATCGGAAATGCTCTGGGGCGGCGCGTAACCATCGACAACGTGCGTGTGCACGCGCTGCCGCGGCCGGGTTTCGATCTTGAGGGTCTCGTGATCTATGACGATCCGGCCGTAAGCGCGGAGCCCATGATCCGCGCGCAGGATGTTTTCGCCGCCATCCGGCTTCGTTCCCTGCTGCGCGGACGCCTTGAAATTGCCACGCTGAGCGCGACGGAACCGAGCATCAACATTGTGCGCAGCGGCGACGGACGATGGAACCTCGCCAGCCTGATCGAGCGCAACGCGCAAATCCCCGCGGCTCCCACACAAAAGGCGCCATCGGAGCGACGACCAGCATTCCCCTATCTCGAAGCCAGCAACGCGCGCATCAATTTCAAGTTTGGGCCGGAGAAAAAATCCTACGCACTCGTCGACGCGGACGTGGCCCTCTGGCAGGATTCGGAAAATTCCTGGGGAGCGCGCATGAAGGCGCAGCCAGTGCGCACAGATGTCAATCTCTCCGATACCGGCCAAGTGCAGATCAACGCAGCCTGGCAGCGCGCCACCAACCTGCACCTGACTCCCCTGCGCGTGACCGTCGCCTGGCAAAAGGGGCAACTGGGACAGATTACAAAGCTGCTGACCGGCAAAGACCGCGGCTGGCGCGGAGGCGTGGACTTTACGGCGAACTTGTCGGGGACTCCGGACGCACTGGTGATTGAAAGCCAGGGCGCAATTCAAGGGTTCCGGCGCTACGACATTCTCGATAATCGGATTATCCGCCTCTCCACGCACTGCGCCGGGCGCTATAACGCGAGCAGTGGTTCGCTTGCGGATTTGCTTTGCGAGTCGCCAGTAGGTGGCGGGACGCTTCGCCTGAGCGGAAACATCGGCGCGCGGGCAGCACCTCCGAGCTACGATCTGGCGTTTGAAGCCAAGGAGGTTCCTGTAGCCTCGGTGGCCGAATTGGTGCACGAGGCGAAACAACAACTGCCGCACGATCTCACGGCAGAGGGCCTGCTGAACGCCGAATTCCACGCCGAACGGGACGGTTCCGAACCCGCGCGGTTCTCGGGCAGCGGCGAAGCCAGTGAAGTGCGGCTGCGATCAAATGCTGGGACGGATTCGATTACCCTCAGTAACGTCCCGTTGGCGCTGGTCGGTGACGCGAGCTGTTGTAAAACCGAGCGCGTACATACGCTGGCTGGCGCAAAGGCGAGTGTAAGGAAAACCGATTCCGAGCCAGCGGAGCCTCATTTCCGGGTAGGCCCCGCATCGCTGACGGTGAACGCCTCTGGGCCCTTGAACGCTGGGGGCTGGATTTCATCGAAAGGCTATGACTTCTTTTTGCGGGGCGATCTCGATCTGAAAAACCTGTTCCGGCTGGAAGGCACATTCGGCGTGCCGGCAACGCAACCCGCGGCGGAAGGGCTCGCCAAATTGGACGTGAGTATTTCCGGTCCATGGCAGGGGTTGGCTGCGCCCAATGCACTTGGGACGGCACAGCTGAAAAACGTACGCGCGGAAACGAGAGGGCTGAATAGTGCGATTGAGATTGCATCCGCAATCGTAACGCTCGAGCCCGACGTGATGTCGGTGCTGCAACTCTCCGCGAAGATCGGCGACACCCACTGGAGCGGTTCGGTGCGGGCGCCGCGCCATTGTGCTCCGGGTTGCCTGTTTCAATTCGATCTGACCGCCGACCGGCTTTCGACGGGAGATCTTGCAGAGTGGTTCACGCCGCATCCGACGAAGCGTCCCTGGTATCGCATTCTTAGCTCGGCTGAAGGAGGTGCAGGCGAGAAGGCAAGCCCCTCCGCGCCCGCCTCACTCCAGGCGCGCGGCCGCTTGTCAGTTGCGCAGTTCGAGATCAAAAAAGCAACTGCAACCCAGGTGACCACGGAACTGACAGTGGATCACGGCAAGATCGCGCTCAGCCGTCTTCGTGGCCAATTCCTGCAAGGTACGCACCTAGGAAACTGGACCATCGACGCCTCCAAGCAGCCAATCGAATACCACGGAAGCGGCACGCTTCAGAACATTTCGCTCGAACGGCTAGGCGTGCTGATGAATAATGCGTGGATTACCGGCAATAGTGACGGCATTTTTGATGTGGACAGTTCGGGCGGGAATGTTCGGGACATTTTGTCGAACGCAGACGGCAAGCTGCAGTTCACGATGCGGAACGGCACGTTTGCGCATGTTGAGATTCCGGGGGCGCCGGCTCCGCTGCCGGTGTACCGCTTTAGCGGAGACTTGCAGGTGAAAGAGGGCAAGTGGCAGCTCTCGGCAGGCAAGCTGGAATCGCGCGATGGCCTTTATCAGGTAAGCGGAACTTCTTCTCCGGGAGCGGACATTGACTTCATCTTCACCCGCGGCGATGAACAATCGTGGAATATTACCGGCACGCTTGCGAAGCCGCACGCGGAGCCGGCGAATGAAGAGATCAGTCGCCGGGAGACGAAGACGACTACTGGGATTAAGCCGTAGCCGGAAATCCTGAGCTAATCATTCCAGCCGCTACGGCTGATAACCGGCGCCCCGCAAGACTTTCCCGGGCAAAGCGCCAGTCATCTTCCCGTTTTCGATCACGGGCACACCGTTGACCAGCACAAATTCCATGCCTTCCGACAAGCGGTTGGGATCGTCAAAAGTAGCTACATCGCGCACGGTTTCCGAGTCGAAGACAACCACGTCCGCCCACATGCCTTGCTTCAGCACGCCGCGATCGGCGAGGCGCAAGCGTTGTGCAGGAAGCGCCGAGAATTTGCGAATCGCATCTTCGAGCGTCAGCTTTTTCTCTTCGCGCACGTACTTGCGCAAGATTCGAGGAAAGGTTCCGTAGGCACGGGGATGCGGGTGCTCCTCGCCGAGGATCCCATCGGGCGAGGTCCCCGAGGAATCGTTGTCGATCGAGACCCAGGGCTGCTGGAGAGCGAGAGCGACATCGGGTTCGGACATGCCGAAGACCGCGCACTCGGTAAATGCATTGTCTTCGATGAGAAGATCAAACAGCGTGTCCATCGCGTCTTTGTGCCACGCCTGGGCAACTTCAGAAAGCCGCTTGCCCTGGAATTTCTTCAGCTCGGGATTCTG
Source organism: uncultured Acidobacteriaceae bacterium (assembly GCA_963818945.1). Taxonomy (GTDB): domain Bacteria; phylum Acidobacteriota; class Terriglobia; order Terriglobales; family Acidobacteriaceae; genus Acidiflorens. The sequence continues at coordinate 234,847 of CAWFUA010000001.1, forward strand.
CACCACGCCAATCATCACGGCTTCAGGCCCGGGTATCTCCTGCCACTCGTTGTCCCAATCTTTGGAGGGGGTCTCAAGATCTTTGCGAATGCGCGCGCGGGTCGCCGGGTCTCGCAAGCGCTCAACCAGTTTGGCATCGCCGCCGTCGTGCGCCCACGGAGGAACAAACGCGGACATGGAATTGAACCACGCCGGGTAGGCGTAGGTGTTAGCGGAAATGTCGGCACCCTGCGCACGAGCCTGGCTGATTTTCGCCACCACTTCCGGCATGCGTCCCCAATTGTTTTTGCCAGCGACTTTGAGGTGCCAGATCTCGACAGGAATGTGCGCTTCCCGCCCGATGCGCAGAGCTTCGTCGATGGCCTCGATCACGGTATCGCTCTCATTGCGCATGTGAGTGGCATAGACTCCGCCGAACTTCGAGGCTTCAGAGGCGAGCGCGACAATCTCTTCCGTTTTCGCGTACGGCGCGGGCGCATATTCGAGGGATGTCGAAACGCCAACGGCTCCATCACGCATGGCGTCGCGGACGAGCGCTTTCATTTTTTCGAGTTGTTCGGGCGTGGGCTGCACATCAGCGTCGCCCAGGACGACGCGGCGAACCTGCGTTGCGCCAACATAGCTGGCAAGATTGATGCCCATGCCCTGTTTTTCCAGCCGCGCAAAATATTGGCGAAAAGTTTGCCAGTCGACATTAACTTTGTAGTGGGCGTAGGCAGGACGGTCGGCCGCGACGATCGCGCGGTTCAGCGGCGCCGCCGATCCACCTTCACCCGTAATTTCCGTTGTAATACCCTGGTAAATCTTCGAAGGCAAACGCGGATCGACGAGGATGGTCACTTCCGACTGGCCCAGCATGTCAATGAAACCGGGAGCCACAACTCTGCCTTTGGCGTCGATGGTGCGCTTGCGCGTGGCTTCGGAAAGATTGCCAATGGCGGCGATCCGACCGTCCCTGATTCCGATATCGCCCGAATACCACGGCGATCCGGTGCCGTCCATGATGTGGCCATTTGTGATGACGACGTCGAAGGAATCGGCGGCGAATCCTTCAGTGGCAAAGCCTAAAGTGGAAACAATCAGGAAGAGCAAAAGAAGCAGACGATTTGTGGCGGTCATGAGGTGAGCCCCGAATCAGTAGTGTTTCCGGCCGTCATAGTTTGTCCGCCGCCTGGGCGGAGAATCTTTCCACGGCCAATCAGCGTACCAAGGATAATCCACAGGCAGAGCGCCAGCCATTCCCAACGGGAGAAATGTCCCGGCACAAACGGCAGGAATTTCATGAATGCCATCGCCAGGCCAACCAGCACACCGACGATCGCGATGAAGGACTGGAACCTCGTCGGCTTCATCCGCAAGAAGGCGGCGCAGACGGCAAACCAGCCGATGGCAGAAGCGACCGAGCCTACCTCTGAGATGGGCACCAGGATCGCGCTTCCCAGAAACATGCACAGGCCCGTGGCGATTCCAGCGGCCAAGACCGCGGCAGATGGCGTTTGATTCCGGGAATGCACCGAGGCCAGGCGTTCGTCGAGCAGCCCGCGACGCGCCATGGCAAACAGCAAACGGGTGGCGGCGACGAAATTTCCGTTGAAAACTTTGGATAGCGAGAGCAGGGCCGCGCTCATGATGATGCTTACGATCCAGCGCGAACCTACGGCGTGCTCGAATGCAACCGCCGTCATGAACGGACTGCCAGTCAGTTGCCGCCAGGGCGCAACGAAGCCAACGGCCGCAATCACGACGATATAGAAAACAAAGCCGACGATGATGGCGGCAAAAATAACGCGGGCGAACCCCTGCGTGGGAAACTCGGCGTTCGCTTCTTCAGCGGCTTTGGTTACGGACTCGAAGCCGTTCATGAAGTAGGGCACGATCTGCAGCACCAGCAGGATGGAAATAAACGGTGTGTGTGTGAACAAAGGTGGGAAGTTGGCGGGGGATCCGCGCGCCACGCCCGCCGAGACAAAGACTAAGAAAAGTGCGAGTGTGCCGAAGGTGGTCCAGTTCTGAAAGGTGGCACTCAGCCGAACGCCGCGATAGTTGAGAGTTGTGACAAGAGCGGTCAGGCCAAGGCCAATGACCAGATGCGGCAAATAGACCGGCTTGCCCGACACACTGTACAACTCGATGCGATTGAGCCAGGGAAAGATGAAGCCAGCCAGACGGCCCACGGCAACGGCTTCCCAGGGGCAGACGATAAAGTAGGCCAGCATCATCATCCAGCCGGTAAAAAAGCTCACCGGCCGCGGAAACACGCTTGCCGTGTACGCGACCTCGCCCGCGGCATCGGGCATGGCGACAACTAGTCTTGAGTACACATAGCCGATCGGAAGCAGCAGAACGCCGCCAATCGCAAATCCGAGAATTCCGCCGAGCGGGCCGCCGCGCGTGAGCCAGTCATCCATCACGACCAGCCAGCCGACACCGACCATTGTTCCCCAGCCCAGGGAGAAATAATCGGTGAGACGGAGTTTGCGCGCGAGGCGGGTCATCGGGTGAGGCCCAAGGTTTGAGGATTCGCACCCGCAGTCCACGAGCGAGTTCGGGAGAGAGTATCCGGAATAACTACTTGAGAAGAGATTCGCGGGTGGCGAGCGTGGGTATGGGCCGGCTCAGATTCGATTCTTGCCGGCCGCGGAGGTCCCATGGGCGCGAATTATAAAGTATCGCACGTCGGAAGCCACGGATAGTTCCACGTGCGGCGTCATGCAATCGCAAAACGAGGCGGACATTGAGTAGGCCGAAGGATGCTGAGCGCATCCTTCAGCGAAGAAATTTCAAACACCGAACTCAAGTGCGTTGCCTCGAGCAGCCTGCGGAAAAATACCGGCGGATCGACCAGATTGAGACGCGTTGAATTCTGAGTCGCTCCACGGCGCACCAGCAACAATGTTCCCAGGCCTCCGGCATCGATTTGCTGAATCTCAGAAAGATCGAGCACCAACACACGGAGACGGTCGAGTTGCTCGAGCCGCCGCCGGAATCCGTCCAGTGCGGCTCCGCGGACCATGCGTCCAGAGCATCGCACCACGGCCACATCCTCTATGCGTTCGATTTGATATTGAAGTTCCATACACTTGTTCATACGCACCAGCCTTCAAAAAAGTTCCGCGATTCTGGTCTTCCTGATAGACGTAGGAACGGGACAAAGGTCACCGCTTGCGAGTCGAAAGGGCATGAAATTGCCTTTCTTGCGCCGAAATATCGCCCAAACATTAAGGACTTGTGAATTTGTTGCGGGACTTGGCGCGGATTCGTCGTTTACAGTCCTGCCTCGATGCGCGATCTGGGGTCGAGAAAATCGCGCAATGCGTCGCCGATGAAATTAAATGCCAGCACCGCGAGCATTACGGTTACCGCGGGAAAAATCACCAGATGCGGGGCGTCGAACAAGTGGGAGCGGGCATCGTTCAACATCGATCCCCAACTTGCCGTAGGCGGAGGGACACCGAGTCCGAGGAAGCTCATGGTTGCTTCGGCGAGAACCGCGCCAGCCATACCAATCGCGGCCTGCACGATTACGGGCTGAATGATATTCGGGAGAACGTGCGTGAGGATGATGCGAAGGTCGCTCGCGCCGAGTGCGCGCGCCGCTTCAACAAATTCTCGTTCGCGAACGGCAAGCACCTGGGCACGGACGAGGCGGGCGTAGCCCACCCACCCTCCGAGAGAGAGCGCGAGAACGAGGTTGAAGATACCCGGACCGCGAAAAGCCACGAATGCGATCGCAATCAGAATGCCGGGGAAGGACAGGAACGCATTCATCAAAACGATATTGACGAAGCGGTCGAGGCGTCCGCCGTAGTATCCGGCCAGCGAGCCGATGACGAAACCCAGCAGCAACGAGCCAGCGACGACGCTTGAGCCAACGAACAAGGAAATACGCGCACCCCAAATGAGGCGCGAAAGGATGTCGCGTCCGAGTTCGTCGGTGCCGCAGAGATGGTGCGCCGAAGGCGACTGGAGGCGATTCGGAAGATCAATACGGGCGGGATCTTGTGGAGCAATCCAGGGCGCAAGAATTGCGCACAGCACCAACACGGCAACCAACGCGACGCCGATGCCCGCCAGTGGGTTGTGGCGGGCGAGACGGGCGCCCGGGGCTAGGGGCGAGTCATCAGCGGTGAGTTGCCAGTTCGTGGCCAGGACTCGAGCCTCCTTATTGCAGTCCGGCAATCGTACCTTATTTTAAGACACAGGCCGGACTACAAGGTTGGCGCGATCGCTTCAGGCGGAGCGGACGTTAGTGGTTGACCGATGCTCCCGATCATTCGGCGATGAGCAGGTTCTCAGCAAACGGCCATTCCCCATCGATCCATTGCGCGTCGCAGCGGAAGCCCGCTGAGCGTGCGGTTCGGAATATCTCTTGCGCAGTGTATTTGTGACTGCTCTCGGTCCAGATTGTTTCTCCATCCTGGAACTCGACCACAATCTCCGCCGCTGGGACGCTTACAGTTTGCCGCCGCACGGAACGCAGATGCATTTCGACCCTGCGTGCGTCCTGATTGACCTTCACCTGGTGAGCAAATTGACTTAAGTCAAAGTCGGCATCAAGTTCACGATTGATGCGGGCAAGCAGGTTGAGGTTGAACGCCGCGGTCACTCCGAGATTATCGTCATAGGCGCGCAGCAGCTGTTCGCTGGACTTTACCAAGTCTGTTCCCAGAAGGAGCGCGTCGCGAGGCTCGAGGATTCGTCGAATCTCCGACAAGAACTTCACGCCAGCCTGACGATCAAAGTTTCCAATTGTGCTGCCGAAAAACAAGACGAACACGTGCTGACCGCGCTTGCGCCGCGCAGTTACCTCCAAAAGGCCATCGAGATACCCACGCTCAAAACCTAAAATGCTGATCGAGTCTATATCGCGGAGTTCGCGCTCACACTGCGCCAAAGCCGAGCGAGAGATTTCAACGGGATAATAGGAAGTGCGCTGACGGCGGCAGAGAGCTTCGAGCAACCAGCGCGTTTTCCTGCCGCTGCCGCTGCCTAGTTCGGCGACCGCCACTGGCCCGGCGACACGGTCTACGATGTCATCCGCATGTCGGCGCAGCAACCGCTCGTCAGCTCGCGTTAAGCCGTATTCCGGCAAATAGCTGATCACTTCAAAGAGAGCCGAACCGACGTCGTCATAAAAATACTTGGAAGGAAGTTCTTTCTGGCCCGGGCGCGCGAGCCCAGCACGAACATCGGAAGCGAATTCATAAGTGACATCGGCGGTTACGGCATGAACGAGCATTGTTGAACTCCTTTGATCACCGACTCACGCAGCGGAAGCCGGCAAATACGTACTGGTAGTGCGACTGAAACCAGTTGCGAAACGTCGGGCGCAACATGCATCCAGCAGTGCGTGCCGAGCCGCCCTTCATGACGAAATGTTTGCCATCGAAGAAATCAGCCGAGTATCCGGGGTAGAAAGGAAACGGCGCGAAGCCAGGAAAGGGCGCGAATATCGTGGATGTCCACTCCCATCCGTTGCCCAACATACCCTCTACGCCAAATGCGCTTTGACTGCGTGAAAGAGCATTCACCGGCTGAGGGTCCCAACGGTCGAAATCGGAATTGCTGAAGCGTGGATCAGGCCGCTGGTTGCCCCACGGGTATCGTCTTTCAATTCCGTCTCTAGTACCGTAGGCGGCCCGGTGCCACTCCTCCTCGGTGGGAAGAGATTTCTTAGCCCAGCGGGCGTAGGCCATGGCCTCGGCATGACTCACATAAACGGGCCAGTCGAGGGGCAACGGGATTTCTTCAAACATCGAACGATAAAACCACTGGCCGCTTGCCTGTTTCCAGAACACAGGGTGGAACACCCCATGCGCAGTTTTCCAATTCCAGTCAGCGTCGTTCCATAGAGCGCGCGTTTCATAGCCACCGGCAGAAATGAAATCGAGATACTGGCGGTTCGTCACCATAAACCGATCCATCTCAAACGCCGGCACCTCTGTCTGGTGGGCGTCATACTCGTTGTCCCAGCCGAAGGTTCCGGCGTCGCGCGAAAGGCCCATCGTTGCTACGCCGGCGGGAATCTCCATCGTTCGAGGAGTCACCGGAGCTGTAGCCAGGGCAGGCGAGTTTGGCTGCCAAACCTTTTTGTGAAGAGGCAACTGATGCAGCATGTAGGCCAGCGTTTCGAGATGCATCAATCGGTGCTCGACAGCGACATTCAGCAACGTGTCGAGTGAAAAACCATCTCTCGTCACAGCGTGCGGCTCGAGGACTCTGTGGGTAAGTTTCTCATCGAGCGCGGACCGGATTTTGCCTACGTAGTCTTGTACCGTTTCCAGAGAAGGCCAGTCCGACGCAACGTCAGAGGGCAGCCCGCCGCCGACCGGGTCGATGCCAAAGGCGAAAAGCCGGTCGAACTCGGGATGAAAACTCTTCGCACCGAGGACATCGTGGAGCAGGTTCCAATCAAAGGCCTCGAGATGTCCTAGATAAAATATGATGCGGTGGCGCTCAGGAATCGGGCGCTCGTACAGCGCGGCAGTCCGCACGAGTTTGAACAACGCATCACTTCGTTCGCAGGCGTCCGAGATGCGCTCCAACAGTTGATGTTGGATCGCAGAATCCTTTTCGGCACCGATCATCCGGTCTCCTTCGACTCCATATCCGCAGAGGCTTTGATTCCGATGCGTGTGATGCAGATGCCTCCAGACGGGAACCTTTACAACTCTGCAAGAGCACGGTGTACCAAGTGCACTGAAATTGCCCCTTCGCCCACGGCAGAGGCTACGCGCTTCACGTTGCCCGATCGAACATCACCGACGGCGAAAACGCCGGGAAGACTCGTCTCCAGCATCTGCGGCGCGCGTGCAAGCGGCCAGGCAATCGATTGATCGGTACCTTTAGTTGCATCCAAATCGCGGCCGGTAAGAATGAAACCTTTGTCATCCATAGCAAGGCATCCGCGCAGCCATTCGGTTCGTGGCGATGCTCCCGCCATAATGAAGACGTGGCGAATTTCATGAGTTGACGTCACGCCGGTGGTCCTATCCGTCCAAGTGACGCGCTCAAGCTGGGTACCGCCGTCCAAACTCGTGATTTCTGTTTTGTGGTGAAGCTCGATTGCGGGATTTTCGGTGATGCGCTGAATCAAATAGCGAGACATGGTCTCAGCCAGCCCGGCGGAACGCACCAGCATGTGGACCTTGCGGGCCGTCTGTGACAGAAAAACCGCTGCCTGGCCGGCGGAGTTTCCCCCGCCTACCACGATCACCTCGTCGTCGGCACACAGCTGCGCCTCGATGTAGGTCGCGCCGTAATAGACGCCCAGACCCTCGAACTTCTTGAGGTTGGCAATCTCCGGCTTTTTGTATTGCGCCCCGGTTGCGATGACGATGGCTCGGGACGAGAGCACAGTGCCGTCGTCGAGCAGGAGCTTGTACGGACGGCGATCGCACGTCAATTTGTCGACACTATGCGCCACCATCATCCTGGCTCCAAACTTCTGCGCTTGAGTGATGGCACGCGACGCCAGCTCTTGCCCGGAAACACCCGTGGGAAATCCGAGATAATTCTCGATCTTGGAACTTGACCCCGCTTGCCCACCGGGTGATTCGGTCTCAACGAGCAGAGCATCGAGTCCCTCAGATGCGGCATAAACAGCGGCTGCCAGACCGGAGGGGCCGGCGCCGACGATGATCAAATCGCGCACTTGTGAGTTGTCGATACTGGCATTCAAGCCCAGGCACTGCGCGAGCTCCCCCGTGGAAGGCCGCCGCAGAACGGTTCGAGCGTTACAAATGACGACCGGAATTTCCTCGACCTTAACGGCGAAACGGTCAAGGAGTTCCTGCGACATCTTGTCTGTGTCGAGGTCTACATAGGTATATGGATGTCCGTTGCGGCCTAAAAATTCGCGCAGGCGCAGCGTGTCTGCGGAATGGCGCGAGCCCAGCAGGATGACGTTTCCCAGGTGGTTGGAAACGAGCGCAAGGCGGCGCAGAATGAACGCCCGCATGATGATCTCGCTCATTTCGGCGTCTCGCGCGATGAGAGACAACAGAGCCTGCGAAGAAAGTTCCAGAACTTCTCCGGGTTCGGTAATGCGCCCGAGAACGAGGCACCGCTGTCCGGAGATCATGCTGAGTTCGCCCGTGAACTCGCCGCCCCGGTGTGTGGTTATAAGCCGCTCACCGTTGAGGTCCGGCTGAACGATTTCCATCGTTCCGGAAAGGAGGACAAAAAATGGGACGCCGGTGTCGCCTGGGCGGTACAGGACCTCGCCCCGATTAACGTGACGTAGTTTGCTTCCTGGGCGGACTCGATCTATCTGCGCGGGCGTCAAATCCGGAAAGATTTGTGTGGCGTCACCAAGTGCACTGGAAATGGGCCAAGTAGACATGTGTCGCCCCACGGAGAAACTTTCGATAGTAGATGATGCTCGCGATCTTTAGGATTCAAAGGGTTAGGACCGCAAAATGCGTTCTATCCCTGAGGGGCAATTACTGCATACTCGGGAAGATGTAGTGCGGAGCCCGAACCCAGCAGCATTCCGGCCAAGCTTCGTTGATTCCGAGATCCCGTACACCCTGCGGCGGACGGCAAATGCTGCTGCCCCGCACGGTGACAGTCGGCCATCCGCTCGTTACCCGCGGACAGTGACCTCGGTAATCTTGTCTGCTTTTCCCACCTGCTCCATACTCGCTTCACCTACCACAGAACCTGGGAGACGGGGTTGGAAACGGAGATTAGGGTCGCCGATTCCAGCCCCGATTTTTTTGCCTTTTCCCCAGCCTCACCCTTCTCGCTAACCCCTGACACCACACCACGCATCTATATCATTTAGAATCAGGAAACAATCGATTGCATATTTTGATCTCCCAAGTGAGGCGTGATGCGAAAGCTTCTCGTGGTTCTGGTACTAGTTTGCTTCTTGACCCTTCTGGTTTCCGCCCAAAATGACGCCAAGGCTTCGGAAGCTAACACCAAGGCGTCCGGCCGCGTCGAGGCCGCCGGCACGGTGCTCGATGAAATTCAAGGCGCCCCGGACCAGCGCATCCCAGAAGAAATTCTTGGTTCGGCCGATTGCGTGGCGGTGGTTCCGTCCCTGCTCAATGGCGGCTTTGTCTTTGGCGGCCGTTATGGCAGGGGCGTGGCGAGTTGCCGCACCGAGAAGGGCTGGAGCGCGCCGGCATTCTTTATGATCGGCGGCGGCAGTTTCGGCCTTCAGATTGGCGGCCAGGCAACCGACCTCGTCATGCTCATCATGAACAAGGAAGGCATGAATAACCTGCTAGCGAGTAAGTTCAAGCTGGGCGCCGACGCCAGCGCCGCGGCCGGGCCTGTCGGGCGCCACGCCGCCGCCGACACTGATTGGAAAATGCGCGCCCAGGTCCTGACCTACTCGCGTTCTCGTGGATTGTTCGCCGGTCTCGAACTTAACGGCGCCGTCATCAAACAAGACAAAGACAGCACGCGCGAATTCTACGGCCGCATGGTGCCCTTCAAGACTTCTCTCAAGGGAGAAATCGAGGCGCCCAAGTCCGCCTACCCATTCCTGAGTACGCTCGCGAAGTGGGCCCAGTCGGCAGCGAAGTAGGCCCATTGAGCAACCTTTTTGGGGACGGGGCTATGCCCCGTCCAGGCGGTGCAAAGCCCAGCCGCCACACGTAATTTCGCCCTTCTAACAGGCGGCGATTCGACGACCCATCGGCGGCGGCCGAGCCATTCGAAACATCGCAATCAAGGCCCTGAGCAACGCAATGCGGAGCGGTACTCCTGCGATGAAGGCTCGCGGCCACGCAACTAGTGCAACCCTCGCGACCCAACCGTTTTCCCTGATATATTGCTATTTCTTCCGCTATACGTCCAAGAGGGAGCCATGAAACTCAAGCGCATTGTAATCTGCTGTTGTGTGTCGCTTCTGATCTGCGGTTCGCTTGCAGTGGCGCAGAAAGCGAAAACACAAAAGGCTGCGACGCCGAAACCCGCACCCCGCATCGCACTCTCCCTTGATGCCACTGAAGCGCCACGCAAGATATTCCATGCACGGCTTACCATTCCCGCCGTGCCCGGGACATTGACCCTCTATTACCCAAAGTGGATTCCGGGCGAGCACGGGCCTACCGGGCCGATTCAAGACCTCGCCGGACTCACCTTCACCGCCAATGGCCAGAACCTGAAGTGGCGCCGCGATCTCGTCGACAACTGGACCTTCCACGTGGAAGTCCCCGCCGGGGTCTCCAGCATCGAAGCCATGCTGGACTTTATTTCTCCCGCGGCTGGCAGCCGCGGCATGTATACCGGCGCGGCCTCTGCGACCGACAAAATGACCGTCGTCAGTTGGAACACAGTGCTGCTTTATCCCGAGGGCTGGACGACCGACGAGTTAACGTATGAAGCCAGCCTGCGGCTGCCGGCCGGCTGGAAGTCAGCGACCGCACTGCCGGTCACATCGCCAATGAACACGGGCGGGGAAATCAAGTTTCAGCCCGTTTCGCTGACCACGCTCGTCGATTCGCCGGTGATTTCGGGAGAGTATCTCCGCGTTGTTCCCCTGAGCGACAATCCCCCGCAAGAACTGGACATTGCCGCCGATAGCGCCGCCGCCCTCGAAGCTCCGCCCGAAGTCTTCGAGCATTACAAAAAGCTCACCGATCAAGCCATGAAGCTCTTCGGCGGCCAGCATTTTCGCGATTATCACTTCCTTTACAGTCTGAGCGACCACGTGGCGCATTTCGGTCTGGAGCACCACGAATCGAACGACAGCCGCAGCGCCGAGCGCGCACTCGTCGATCCTGGGCAGCGCCTGCTAGCCGCGGGGTTGCTCTCGCACGAATACGTTCATTCATGGAACGGGAAATACCGCCGTCCTGCCGACCTGGCCACTCCCGATTATCAAAAGCCCATGCAAGACGATCTGCTCTGGGTGTACGAAGGCCTGACTTCTTACCTGGGCGATGTTCTCAGCGCGCGCAGCGGCATCCGTACGCCCGAGCAATTTCGCGATGACGTCGCGAGAATTGCGGCCCGCCTCGATCACCTGCCCGGCCGCACCTGGCGCAACTTGCAGGACACAGCCGACGGCGTCCCTGCCATGCAAGGCAGTCCCTCACCGTGGGAATCCTGGCGTCGAACCGTCGATTACTACGACGAAGACGTCCTGAACTGGCTTTGGGTCGACATGATCATTCGCCAGCAGACGCACGGCGCCAAGTCGATAGACGATTTTTGCCATCTGTTCCACGGCGGCGAGAGTGGACCGCCGCAAGTTAAGACTTACAACTTCGATGATGTGGTCAAGACGCTAAACCAAGTCACTCCCTATGAATGGAGCACGTTCTGGACCGAACGCCTGACCAACCACGGTCCCGGCGCGCCCTTGGCCGGCCTCGAAGCCAGCGGCTGGAAACTGGTCTACGACGAACGTCGCTCGGAATTGGAAAGGGCCGAAGAAGGGCGCAATGGCATCGACGCCGCCTACTCGATCGGCCTGCTGCTCCACAAGGATGGCGTCGTCGTCGACACCATCGAGGGCATGGCCGCAGCCAAGACCGGGATTGGACCGGGAATGAAAGTCATTGCGGTCAACGGCAGGGCGTTTTCGGACGAGTCTCTGCGCGATGCTTTGAAAGAAGGCAAGATCAGTTCGACACCGCTTGAATTGCTGGTTGAGAACGCCGACTACTTCCACACTTATAGGCTCGACTACCACGGAGGAGAGCAGTATCCACACCTGGTGCGCGATGCCTCAAAGCCAGATGAGTTGAGCGAGATCATCAAGGCTAGATAGGCTCCGGAGAAAAGTTGGAGGAAGACTTTGGTTTTGGGTGGCGCAGCGTTTCCAGCGCTGCGGTAAAACCAGCGCACTCATTAGCGGCTTCCAGCCGCTGAGACCATCCCCAGGGACCTGTCGTTCGCGCTGCCTTGCTTCCCACGCGCCTAACCCCTAAACTCCCGCTAGTGCGAGAACGTCTCGAATACGCCCTGGTATGGCCGTGGATCAAGCTTCTGGGCCTGGTTCCCCGCCCTCTCGCACGCGCCATCGGCATCGCCATCGGATTGGCTGTCTACCACCTTCATCCCCGCCTGCGAGCTGTAGGCATGCGCAATCTCACTCTCGCCTTCCCGTCTATGTCCGATGAAGACCGGCGCCGCGTCCTGCGCGGAGAATTCGTCTCTCTCGGCCGCCAACTCGCCGAGGTTTGCCTTTTCCCCGCCTACACTCGCGAAAACATCTCCGACGTAGTCGTCTACGACGGACTCGAAAACTACGAGCGCGCCTTGGCCCGCGGCAAAGGCGTTCTGTTTCTCACCGGCCATCTCGGAGCCTGGGAACTCTCCGCCTTCGCGCACTCGCTGCAGGGCCATCCTCTGTGGATCGTCATGCGTCCCCTCGATAACCCGTATCTCAACCGGTTGGTCGATCACTATCGCACCATGCACGGCAACCGCACCGTCGGCAAAGACGACTTTGTTCGCGGCCTTCTGGCGGCCATGCGTGCCGGTGAAGCCGTGGGCATCCTCATGGATACGAACATGACTCCGCCGCAAGGTGTGTTCGTCAACTTCTTCGGCATTCCCGCCTGCACCGCCAGCGGACTGGCCCGCATCGCCCTGCGCACAGACGCCGCTGTCGTTCCCGGATTCACAATCTGGGATGAGAAGACTCGCAAATACATCCTGCGCTTCGATCCCGGAGTAGAACTGATCCGCACCGGCGATGATCAGGCCGATGTCGTTGCCAACACGGCGCGATTCACCAGCGTGATCGAAGATTATGTCCGCCGTTATCCCAAGCAGTGGCTCTGGGTCCATCGCCGCTGGAAAACTCGTCCGGAGGGCGAGAAGCCGCTTTACTAGACTCTTGGCTTTGGGCCTTCGCTTGGTTGCGGATGAACCACCCTGTCCGCGTTTGCGCGCCGCGCTCGCTGACGCGACAATGTAGAAGCCATGAAAACGACCCTCCGCGATCTCGCAGAGAAGTTGAACTGCCGTCTGCTCGGCGACGGCAACATCGCCGTGACGACTGTTTCCAGCCTGCACTCCGCCGGCGCCGAAAGCCTGGTCTTCGTTGACGAGCCGAAGCATCTCGACGCCGCTCTCGCCTCTTCTGCATCCGCTGTTATCGCGGGCGAGTTCGCCGCGAAAGCATCGGCTTCGAAGCCACTGCTCATCGCCGCTCAGCCGCGCCTGGCCTTCGCGCGAGCCGCGAAGCTTCTCAGCGCTGCTGCGGCCCAAGGCCGCGGAATCCATCCTTCGGCAATCGTCGCGGCATCGACAATCGGGGGCAACGTAGACATCGCCGCTGGCGCAATCATCGGCGAACAAGTCACAATCGGCGAAGGAACCACGATCGGCGCAGCCTGCGTGATTGGCGATGGAGTCGAAATCGGCAGCCATTGCCGCATCGATGCGAACGTCACGATTTACTCGGGCACCGTGCTCGGCGATCGCGTGGTTGTGCAAGCTGGAGCCGTGCTCGGCAGTGAGGGATTCGGCTACGTGCGCGACGAGCAGAGCGGCCATTACGAGCAATTCCCGCAGGTCGGACGGCTCGTGATCGAAGATGACGTGGAGATTGGTGCCAACTCCACTGTGGACCGCGGCGCACTCGACGAAACTCGCATTCGTGGCGGAACAAAGATCGACAACCTGGTTCACGTTGGGCACAACGTCCAGATTGGCGAGGATGTGGTGATCGCTGCGCAGACCGGCATCTCCGGAAGCTCAATCGTTGAGGACAACGTCATTATCGGAGGCCAGGTTGGCATCGCTGATCACGTGCGCATCGAAGCAGGCGCGATCCTGGGCGCGCAAAGCGGCATCCCAACTAAGAAGATAATTCGTGGCAAAGGCGTGGTTTTCTGGGGAACTCCGGCTCGTCCGATCCGGGAGTATCTTAAAGAGCTGGCGTTTTTGTCCAGATCAGCCAAGGAAAGAAGCTAGCAAGCCTGTGATGAGTGTTGTCGCAGAATGCGAGATTTCGAGGCGCCGGCAAGGGGACGGTTTGTCGCCCCCCCTGGGGCGATCTTTTAGAATCAAAGATTTAGGAGTTTTTATCGCCAGATCTCTGAGAAATAAGGACTTATTTGTAAGAGATTTAAGAATCAATAACTTAGCGCTCTTGTTCGGCTTGAGTTCGGGGAACGTCTGCTTGCAGGCGCGGGGGTTCACGGCTACCTACCATGTCCATTATCGTCATCGGCGGACACACCCGAAGCGTTGGCAAAACCAGCGTGGTTACTGGCCTGATTGCCGCCCTCCGCGACCGGCACTGGACTGCGCTGAAGATCACGCAGTACGGTCATGGCGTCTGCTCCGCTAATGGCGCGCCCTGTGACTGCGCCACCGGGGACCACTCCTGGGCCGTCACCGAAGAGCACGATTGCTCTGGAGAATCAGACACATCCCGCTTTCTGGTTGCCGGAGCGGATCACTCCTGGTGGGTGCGCAGCGAACAGGGCCGCCTCGCCGAGGCCATGCCGCGCGTTCGCACGATCCTCGCCTCCGCAGAAAACGCAATCATCGAATCCAACAGCATTCTGCGCTTCTTGAAGCCTAATCTCTATCTAACAGTTCTCGATCCCGCCACGACCGACTTCAAACCGTCGGCACAACAATTTCTGGACCGCGCCGATGCGGTGCTGCTGCACGCTGCCGCAAATTCCGCCGCTCCAACCTGGAAGCAAGTATCCCTGAAGCCCATAGCCAACGGCCCGACCTTCGCGATCCATCCGCCAACATACGTCACGGACGAGATTGTGGCGTTCGTGCGGACACATCTTGCCGGCCTCTGACCAGACACCCTTTGCACACGGCGGTGTTCTTGATTGCGGCGTTTTCGCGGGCGGGGGCGCCCGCGCCACATTCTAGAAAATTCGACTACGTATACATCCCAATCACCCGCTCAATTGCTCGCCGACACACGGCGCAAAATTTGTTGTAGCGGGTGAACATGATGCAGTTCAATTCCGGACGGTAATATCCTTTGGCCTCGTAGTTCGCTCCTTCGAACGCGCCCACCTTCCCCGCGTACTTTTCGGAGCGAAACAGCGCTTCCTCTTTCTCGCGCTCCTTGCGAAAGAGTTCCTCCATCTCCGATTCCGGCTTGCCCTCAGCGCGCAGTTGATGCCGCTGTTTCTGAATCTCGGCTTCGAAGCTTTCGAATTCTTCTTTATGCCACGGCGTCGGCAAAGGTGTCCCCGGCTCGATCAGGTCCTTCCATTTCAGGTTTGTGGGATCGAGGAGCGCCGTCGCATTTGGCTCCCAGGGCTCGGTTCGCTTCTCCTGCGAAAGATATGACACATCCGACGTGTAGTACTCATCCGCCAAGCCTGCGAAGTGATGGCCAAACTCGTGCACCCCGACATAGTTCGACCAGCCGTTATCAATCGCGACCGTCGCATACTGGTTGAAGATTCCGCCGCCGCCATAGGTGTTCGCATTCGCCAGAATCTCGACAAACTCATACGGCGCGAATGACGCCACGTCGCGCAGGGTGCGGTTCTCCATGGTGAGCACGTAGCGTTCGCTGTCGAAAGTGTCGTAACTGGCGCCGACCGGGGAGCGATGGTAAATTCCGCTCGACGGCCGCGCCACGCCCGATTCCTCCGCCGCCGGACACAGCCCCCACACGTTGAAATCGTTGCGGTGTTCTTTGAATGGCGACGCCGCAAACAGCATCTCCATAAACCGGCGCGCATCCTTTTCAAATTTCTTGCGTTCTTTCGCCGTGTATCCGTCGCCCAGCACCAGCAGATCGACCTTCGTCGCCGAATCGCCCATTTTCTGCAAAGCAACCAGCGGTCCCGGCGAAGGCGGACGTGAGCGGTCTACAAACTTGTCTTTCGGATCAACCGTTGTCTTCCAGACCTCATGGAAGCCCGCGGTTGGGTCTTTTTCGTCGCGCTTCTTCAGAGAGATCTCCACGGGCGCTGCCGGACTCGGAAAGCGCAGCGATTCCGAAAACGTGCGGTTCGCATGCTGCGCCTCGTCGGTCGTTTTCCATTCCGCAAATACTGAACTGAACCCGCGCGAATAAAGAAGCTTCCCGCTTCCCTGCTCGCGAACCTCAAACATGTAGTTGCCCAGCCCGCTCTCATCAATCGCCTTGGCGGGATTGCCAGGCCACTCCAGCGGTTCGAGCACCGTGCGATCGAGAGTGAACCATTCGTCTTTGGAATTGCCGGCGTGGTAGTAATCAACCCGCATGGTGCGGGGCGCGGCCAAGCTGAGGATGGAAGACAAAAGGACAGAAGAAACAACAACGAAGATTCGCTTCATGCCCGAAATTGTACTGCACGTGCGCGCGGAGCGACGGGCGCCCTCGCCCGTCCGAGCGAAAAGCAGAACGCCGAGGAAGGCAGCGGCGAAGCGGCAAGTCTCTCACGCCAGCAAATGTGGCGCGACAATGTCGATGAACTCGCGCGCGGAGATGATCTTGGTCTTTTTCCAATGCCTTGGAAAGTGCCTTAAATTGCCGGTCACAAGATAGTCGGCGCGAGCGGCGTCGGCACACTCCAGAAAGATATTGTCGTCGGGATCGCTTGTGACTTGCAGGGACTGGCCCGGCCGAATCGTGTGCGCTTGCCTGGCAATGAGTTGCAGCAACTGCTGCCGGAGTCCCTTTCTGATTCGGAGTTCCCGGCGTGCCAGCACCATCCCGTACTCTTCAAGAATCGACGGGGAGATATACAGCCGAGCCGGCCGGGTCAGTGCAAGGATCAAGACGGTGCGCTGCAGGCCTTCCGGCTTCAGTGCCGCAGAGACGACGACATTGGTGTCGAGGACCAGGCGCAGCGGGATCATCGGCGCTTCGGATTCCGTGCACGCGCGGCCTTAATGATCCGATCGATCCGCTTTGAGGACAGGCGGTCGGTCCGGTTACGCTTCGACTCCTCACCGAGAATGGCAAGCACTTCCGGTTCGGGGGCAGCAAGGCGTACGTAATCTCGAATGCTAAGCAGCACCGCCCGCGGCGTGCCGCGCTTCTCAATCACCAACGATTTGTGTTCGTCTTCGACCCGCTGCAGGAGCCGGCCGAAGCTCGATCGAGCGTGGAGCGCTGAAACCACGACACTTCCGTTTTGGCTAGTCCGGAGCATAAGATAACTGTACAGTTCGACAATTCGAAGTGTACAGTTAAAAGTCAGATCTTGTCAAAACAAATCGCCCCGATTCGGCCCCAAATCACGCCCCAGCCTTGATCCCCACCGCCTTGTCGTTCTCAAACGTAATGGTCACCGGCTTTCCCTCATTCGCATAACGCAGCGTCCGCCAGCCGTAATCGCCCGAGCCTACTGGCACACCCAACCCGATCGCGAAGCTGGCCTGTAGTTCACTCATCCCTTGCTGCGCCTGATGCGCGTCAATCGCCTTCCACACATCGGCTGGCCAATGCTTGTAAAGCTCCCGCGGATCCTCGATGAAGAAAATGCCGTCGGAATAAATCTTGAACTCGCCGTCCTTCTCGACCCCAATCGGGGCCGCATAGGCCTTTCCGTCAACTTCGAACAGCGCCATCACCTGCTTCGTGCCGCCGGCCTTGGGCGGCACATCCGTCACCACGTCCGTGATCGCGAGCTTCTCAATCGGGCCCAGCGTCCCCGCATCATGCCCCCATTCCGCCCTGTGCCGCGTGCGGTCCCACGGATAGTACGTAAGCTGCCCGCCGAGCTTTACCCATACCGGCTGCTTCGTCAGTTCGTGCGCCGACTTGAGGTCATACGGATGCAACTTCTTCGGCGTAACGTAGTAATCCGCTTTCAGCTGCGCCTCCTGTTTCGGCGCAGCATCTTCCTTCATGGCTTCATGCCGCTCGTACACGATGTACGCGGCCCGCGCCCCGGCGATCACAATCCCCAGCGCCAGCACGATCTGCAGCTTTTTCCGTGCCTCCGCATCTAATGCCATATCGGTGAACCTGCGCTCCTTCGCCAATCAGTATTCTCGAAACATCGCTGAGCTAGACTAGGACCAACATGCCACTAACCCAAGACGACGTTCTAAGTGCCCTCAGGCAGTGCTACGATCCTGAGATCCCCGTCAACATCGTCAACCTCGGCCTCATCTACGACATCCGACTCGACTCCGTGCCCGACAGCCAGCAGGATGTCACGGTCGAAATGACACTCACCCAACAGGGCTGCCCCGAGCACGTTAACATCAGCGCTCAGGTCAAGTCGCGCGTCGAGCAACTTCCCGGCGTCCGCAACTCCACCGTCAATATAGTTTGGAATCCCCCGTGGACCCCCGAACGTCTGAGTCCCGATGCGCGGAAGCAACTAGGGATTGACTAGGCAGTCGCGGCCAGACGGCACTGGCGAAGTGGGAAGCTCAAGATAGTTTGACCGATAGAGGAGCGAATGCCGAACAGCGATTAGCGCCCTTCAATACTCGCCCAGTTCCTCAAACGCTTCGAGCGCTCGTCTTTCCGTGAACTCACCAATCTTGTTCCCAATCTTCATCGCTACGTCCAGAAAGCGCGTTCCCTGCCGCACGTAGGAAGGCAGTTCCTCGCGGATCTTCTCAAACTTGTCGGGGTACTCCGACGCCAGCACCGCCAAGCCAACGCTTCCCACCAACACCGCTGCCGGACGCCTCCCCTTCATCAGCAGAAGGATCGCGCCGCCCACCGATCCCGCAATCGCCGCCCGTTTCCAGTTCTCCATGTCTTCTCCTTGCCAGCTTGGGAGGATTGTAAATCACCCCTGCCTCTGATGTTCTATACTGCCGCGTTGACCGTCATCACGTTCGAAAATTATCCCCATGGTGGCTTCCCTATGATGCGATTTGCGCGCCCCTCGTTTCTTCTCCCTGTCGTCGCCCTCAGCATCGTTGCCTTCGCCGGGTCCAAGCCTCGCGCCCGCGATCTCGGCGTCCCTTTCGACGGCACGCCCGGCCCGCTCAACGCCATCACCGACGTCGCTGGCGTCGAGGTCGGCCACACCACGCTCATCTCCGGCGATGGCAAACTCAAAGTCGGCGAAGGCCCTGTTCGCACCGGCGTCACCGCCGTTCTGCCGCGCGGCAAAGCCTCTACCGACGCCGTCTTTGGCGCCTGGTTCACGCTCAACGGCAATGGAGAAATGACCGGCACGACCTGGCTCGAAGATTCCGGATTCCTCGACGGCCCAGTCATGATCACCAACACGCACAGCGTCGGTGTGGTACGCGATGCCGTCATTGCCTGGAAAGTGAAGCACGGCGCGCCCGACATGGAAGGCTACTGGTGGTCGCTGCCGGTCGTCGCCGAGACCTGGGACGGCTGGCTCAACGACATCAATGGATTCCATGTCAAACCCGACGATGCTTTCCACGCGCTCGACTCCGCGCATAGCGGCGCAGTCGAAGAAGGCAACGTAGGCGGCGGCACGGGCATGATCTGCAACGAATTCAAAGGAGGCATTGGCACCGCGTCGCGCGTGCTCGACGCCAAGAGCGGCGGCTACACCGTTGGCGTGCTTGTGCAATGCAACTACGGACGCCGCGATCAGCTCCGCATCGCCGGCGTTCCCGTCGGCAAGGAAATCCCAGAGCATCGCGCATACGAAAACAGCGACGATACCGGCTCCATCATCATCGTCATCGCCACCGACGCGCCACTCATCCCCACGCAGATCAAACGCGTAGCCCGCCGCGCCTCGCTCGGCCTCGGCCGCGACGGCAGTTACTCGGGCGACGGCTCCGGCGATATCTTCGTCGCCTTCTCCACCGCCAATCCCGGAGCGGCCAGCCCTAAGGGCATTCACGAATTGAAAATGCTTCCAAACGACAGCCTGGATCCCATCTTTCTCGCCACCGTTCAGGCTACCGAAGAGGCGGTTGTGAACGCGATGGTTGCCGCCGATACGATGACCGGCATTGATGGCCACACGGCGATTACCCTCCCGCACGACCGCTTGCGCGAGGTGCTGAAGAAATACAACCGCCTGGAAAAATGACCCTTTAACCGAGTCACCCCGAGCAGCGCCATTTCGCGAAAGGAAGCGCAGGCGGAGTCGAAGGGCCCCTACACTCCTCAACGGTCCTCCCTCGGTATCCAGGCAGCCTCACGAGCGCGCGAAATGCTGGGGTTACCGCCTTCTGCCCCATTACCTTCGCCGCCCAACCATCGCGTTCTCGCCTCCGCCCTCAACAGGACTACAATTCAGCAAGTGAAACCCTATCGAATCGAGCGCATCAAAAATGGCATGAAGTTCACATGCGCGCACTGCGCCCACAGCGTCACCACGCTCGATTTCGAATCGAAGGCAGGCAACCTTCGCACCCAGGCCGCAACCGCAATCAACCACCACGCCGCCGAAGTGCACAATGCCCCCATGATCGTCTCCTCCCGCGAATTAGAACTGCGCACCTCGCGCATCTAGGCTCAACCCCCGCAGTAACTTAGCCAACATTCCGCCCACATTTCCTCCGCCTTTCAACAGCCCCTATCCGACAGGCAACGGGATTGGGTCTATCTACAAACAAAGGTCACCAACGAACCAGGTTCGCACCTAAACTTCCAGCCCGTTTTGCCGAAAAAAAATTAGGGGAGAAAACCAGGCAGCACAATGGCAGGCGAAGAACATTTCGGGTTTCCGACCGGCGAAGGCGACATCAAGTTGGACCCCATGACCCGCCTGTGGTTCGAGACCTACTACGATCCCAGCATGTCTCCGGCGGAGAATGTGAACCAGGCCGAAGCGGCCGTCAGTAACGGCTGGCAACCAATATCGTGGCCAAAAGAAATGGCAGACGGCGCGTAAAAAAGGAAAAGCTTGCTAGCGCCTGTCCGCGTCGTCGAAGCAGCCGTGCGTCTCCATCAATCAAGTCAGGAAAGGCAAGGCATCGCAGAAGTCTCACTCTTCTGAGAACTGACAACTGACAACTGTGTCCCCCAACCGTGTCGCCCGTCCTTGAAGCCCGCACCATTCAGCGGTAGTATTCGAGTTTGCGTGTGTAAACATTCATACGAGGACTCATGCCGCAAAATTACGTTCCCGCTTTCCTCTTTATCGCTGTCGTCGGAATCCTGATCCCGCTCACTCTGGTTGTGGTCCGCGTGATTCGCACGCAAAGCCCCAACAAAATCAAGCTCATGCCCTACGAGTGCGGCATCGATCCCTTCGCCAGCGCCCGCGGACGCTACACGGTTCGCTACTACATCATCGCCATCCTGTTCGTGGTCTTCGATGTGGAAACGATCTTCCTGTTCCCCTGGGCCGTGAAGTTCAAGGCGCTCGGCGTCTACGGACTGATCGAAATGCTCGTCTTCCTCGGAATCCTGATCGTCGGCTACATCTGGATTTGGAAGAAGGGCGCGCTCGAATGGGTGTAGCTTGAATCCCGCAAATCCAGTTCCCGGAGCTGCCGAGGAAACTTTCACGGCGAGTCGCTGGACGAAAGGGAATCTCTGGTTCCCGACCCGAATCGTGGTCGGTCCACTGCGTGTCAGCCGCGTAAAGCGGCGTTTGTTTGGCAGCAGCGAAGAGAGCATCTCGATTTCGCAGGTCGCTTCCGTGAAGATTTCCACGGGAATCGTGTGGTCCGATATTTTGATTGAGTCAACCGGAGGTACCGACCCGATCGCCAGTCGCGGACATCGCAAGGCCGACGCCCTGCGCATACGCGATCTGGTGGAAGGCTTTCAAGCAGCGCGGCGCTGATTCACAGGTTTGCAGCCTGGAAGCGTCGCGACCCTGCGTGTTTGTGATGCCCGTCATTGACGGTGACGCGGCCAGATGTTAGAAGAGATGGTTTCCTGTAGAGAAAGCGGCTCTGTCCGAAAGACCAAGCATGGCCGAGGAAGTCAAAACGCCAAATCCATCACCGTCGCCGGAAGCTCAGAAACCGGCGGCGGACAAAGCCGTTCCTGCTACGCCCGCCGCCGCAGCAGCGCCAACCACACCTGCGACGAATTCAGAAGCGCCCGCGAAGCCCGCAGCGCCTGCAGCAGCGCCCGCTAAGCCCGCCGCACCCGCAAAGCCCGCAGGTCCAGTTCCAACGCCCTGGTCCTCGCCGATGGTCGAGAAGTACAAGCGCCAATACGGCTCGGGCCTCGATGCGCAAACCTACCTCGGCCAGAACTACTTCACCGTAGACCGTTCTCTGATCCCCGACTTCCTGCGCCTGCTGCGCGACGAAGAGCAGTTCGACTACTGCGTCGACCTCACCGCAGCGCATTATCCCAAACGCGAGAAGCAATTCGACGTCTTCTGGATCCTCTATTCGTTCGCTCGCAACGAGCGCATACGGGTGAAAACGCAGATTGCCGACGGCGAGTCGCTGCCCTCGAGCTTTTCGATCTGGCCCACAACCGACTGGCTGGAGCGCGAAGTCTTCGACATGTTCGGCATCAAGTTCACGGGGCACCCGGACCTGAAGCGCATCCTGCTGCCCGACGGCTGGAAGGGCCACCCGCTGCGCAAGGACTATGACATCCTGCAGCAAGACAAAGAATGGGTGCAGATCAACCTCGGAATCGAGAGCGGACAATGATCGATAGAAAGACGTCCGACGACAAAGCGCTCCCGAACGCCGTCCCAAGCCTGACTTCGAATCTCGACCTCGAGGCTTCCGACAAGCCCTACCTCGATTCGAACGAGCTCATCCTCAACATGGGTCCGCAGCATCCGGCGACGCACGGCGTGCTGCGCGTCATCCTCAAGCTCGACGGCGAAAAAGTCATGGGCACCGAGTGCGTGATCGGCTACCTGCATCGCGGGGTCGAGAAGATCGCCGAGAACCGCACCTACACGATGTTCAATCCCTACGTCAACCGCATGGACTACTGCGCCGCCGTCTCCAACGGCCTCGGCTACTGCGAGGCGGTCGAAAAGCTGCTGAACGTCGAAGCCCCGCCGCGCGCGCAATATATTCGCGTGATCCTGACCGAACTGCAGCGCCTTGCCAGCCATCAGCTATGGCTCGGCACGCACGCTCTCGACATCGGCGCCATGACGCCCCTGTTTTATACGTTCCGGGACCGGGAAGAGATCCTGAAAATTTTCGAGAAATACTGCGGCGCGCGCCTAACCACGCATGCTTTCCGCATCGGCGGCTGCCAGTACGAGATCTACCCCGGTTTCGAGAAAGACGTCAAGAATTTCCTGGCCTTCTTCCCGCCGAAGATCGACGAGTACGAAACGCTGCTCACTAGCAACCGCATCTGGCTGGAGCGCACGAAAAATGTCGGCGTAATTTCCGGCAAGGACGCCATCGCGCTCGGCGTGACCGGACCCGTCCTGCGCGCCAGCGGCGTGAAGTGGGACATCCGCAAAGCGATACCCTACGCGAACTACTCCAAGTTCGATTTCGAAATTCCGGTCGGCACCAACGGCGACACCTACGACCGGTACCTGGTGCGCATGGCCGAAATGCGCCAGTCGCTGCGCATCATCGAGCAAGCGGTCAACGGCATTCCCGAAGGCCCAATCATGGCCAAAGTGCCCAAGTTGATCAAACCTCCGGTGGGCGAAATCTATCACTCGATCGAAGCGCCCAAGGGCGAACTCGGATACTTTATCGTCAGCGACGGCTCGACCCAGCCTTACCGTTTGCGTGTGCGTCCGCCCTCGTTCGTCAACCTGCAGGCTCTTGACCTTATGGTGCGCGGCGCGCTTGTTGCCGACGTCGTTGCCGTGATCGGCACGTTTGACATCGTGCTCGGCGAGGTGGACCGCTGATGCTAAGAGAATTCATGTCCTACCTCGGCAGCAACCTGCCTCCTGGCAACGCGGGCAACCAGCTCTGGGCCCTGATTTACGTGTTCGTCATTTTTGCCGGCGTCGCGGTGATCGTCCTCTGCATGAACTGGATCGAGCGCAAGGCGCTCGCCCATTTCCAGATTCGCCTTGGTCCCATGCGCGTAGGCCCGCATGGCCTTATGCAGCCCTTTGCCGACGCGCTCAAGCTGATGCTGAAAGAAGACATCATTCCCGACGAAGCCGACGCCGTGGTCTTCTGGGTTGCGCCAGTCATCGGACTGCTCGCCGCATTCACGGTTTACATAGTGATTCCGTTCGGTCCTTCCCAGGCCGTCACCGACATGAACATCGGCATCCTGTTCATGCTCGGCGTGTCCTCGCTCGGCGTCCTCGGCATCGTCACCGCAGGTTGGGCTTCGAACTCGCACTATCCGCTGATCGGTGCGTTGCGTTCGAGCGCGCAAATGGTTTCCTATGAAGTTGCCATGGGCATGGCCATCCTCTCGGCCATCATGATGACCAGCATGAACGCCGCCGGCACCGGCACGCTGAGCATGATCGGGATCGTCCAGGCGCAGCAGCAGCAGGGCATCTGGTTTCTGTTCAAATTCTTCCCGCTGGGATTCATAGCGTTTGTGATCTTCGCCATCGCCATGGTCGCGGAAACCAATCGCTCGCCGTTTGACTTGGCAGAAGCGGAGTCTGAGTTAACCGCGGGCTTCCACACCGAATACAGTGGCCTGCGCTGGTCGCTGTTCATGCTGGGCGAATACGCGGCCATGATTGCCGTCTCCTCGATCGCGGTAACGCTCTGGCTGGGCGGATGGATGCACCCGTTTCCGAACCTGCTGAACGGGCCTGCCTGGGAATTTATCTTCTCTCTGTTCCCCGGCCTGACGTTTGGGGCCCTGGCGGCGATTACTTTTATCTCGGCGGCGCGCATGCCGTCGCATGCGTTCTTCAGGATTCAGCGTGCGGGGCTAGCCATTTTTGCCGCTCTCATCGGACTGGTCGCTTTGCTCCTGCTCGTGATTGCCGTAGCCGGCAGAGCGAACGACACAAGCATCGTCGCCCGCTTCCGCGAAGGCATTGACTACGTTTATTGGTTCATGCTGAAGGTTGCCATCTTCATGTACCTGTTCATCTGGTATCGCGCCACATGGCCGCGCTACCGCTTTGACCAGTTGATGAAAGTGGGATGGAAAGTCATGCTCCCGATCTCGCTCGGCGTGCTCATTCTGACCGCCATTGTGGGGGTGCTCCTCCCATGAACCCTCTAATGAACCAGGGCTCGGCGCCCGTAGCGACTCCATTCTTCTTTTATCTGCTAGCGGGGGCCGCGATTCTTAGCGGCCTGCTTGTGATTACGCGTCGCAACGCCGTCCATTCCGCGCTGGCGCTGATCGTGACGCTGCTGTCGGTGTCGGGGTTTTACCTGATGCTCTACGCACCATTCGTCGCTGGCGTGCAGATCATTGTTTACGCCGGCGGAATCATGGTGCTGTTCCTGTTCGTGATCATGCTGGTGAATATTGAGCGCGTGTCGAAAGAGCGCCAGTTCAACCGCATCTGGCCAGTGGGCCTCGCGGCATCGTGCGCGTTGCTGGCCGTGTTCCTGGCCGCGTTCACAAAGGGCAAGGACCTGTTTCACGACCGCCCGCTGACGCTTCCCGAGGCGACGAACACGCAGCAGGTCGCCACGATGCTCTATGGAGAAGTTGTTAAGACGATCCAGTATCCAAACGGCCAATACATGCTTGGCCAATACACATTCGCCTTCGAGATCGCCTCGCTGTTGTTGTTAGTGGCGATCCTGGGGGCGGTAATTATGACGAAGAAAAAGATCTAGTCGTTGGTCGATGGTCGCTAGCAAAACCGCCCGCGCCAAACGAACATCGCGAACGACTAACGACCAAGGACGAGCGACGGTTTTTATGGTTCCTATCACCACAATGCACTATCTGGTAGTTGCGGCGGCGCTGTTCGTTCTCGGCGTGGTCGGCGTGCTTACGCGCCGCAACGTGGTAATCATCCTCATGTCGATTGAGTTGATCCTGAACGCTGTGAATCTGAACCTGGTGGCGTTCTCGCGCATGTGGGGCAATCTGCATGGCCAACTATTTGCAATCTTCATTGTGGTGGATGCGGCAGCCGAGGCCGCGATTGGACTCGGCATTCTGATCGCCTTCTTCCGTAATAAAGAGACGATCAACGTGGATGAGATTGATTTGTTGAAGTGGTAGAAAAACCGTTGTCAGTCATCAGTTGTCAGTTCTCAGTGAGAACCTAATAACCGACTGAGAACTGACAACTGAGAACTGAGAACTGATGTTCCTTAACCACATCTACCTGATTCCGCTCTTCCCGGCCTTCGGGGCTGCGATGATGTTTTTCTTTGGCCGCCGCCTGCAGAAGGCCACGGTCAACGCCGTCTGCGTGGGCGCCGTGGTCGTCGCGTTCCTGTTCGCCTGCTTAGCCGTGGTCCAGTACACGCACTTAGCGCACGGCACGGGCCAGCCGTTCGAAAAAATCATCTACACCTGGCTCGGTTCAGGCGATTCTCATCTAACCTTCCTCAAGAAAGACGGCACCGCCGCCTCGTTTAACGCCGACTTCGGCTTCCTGCTCGACCCGCTCTCCGCCATCTGGCTGCTCTTCGTCACCGGCGTGGGCATGCTGATCCATATCTATTCCACCGGCTACATGGCGCACGAAGGCGGCTACTACCGCTTCTTCGGGTACCTGAACCTCTTCATGTTCGCCATGCTCACGCTGATTCTGGCGAACAACTACATTCTGATTTTCGTCGGCTGGGAAGGCGTGGGCTTGTGCTCGTACTTGTTGATCGGTTTCTATTTCCATCGCAAGTCGGCGAGCGACGCGGCCAACAAAGCGTTCATCGTTAACCGCATCGGCGACGCCGGCTTTATCCTTGGCG
Source organism: uncultured Acidobacteriaceae bacterium (assembly GCA_963818945.1). GTDB lineage: Bacteria > Acidobacteriota > Terriglobia > Terriglobales > Acidobacteriaceae > Acidiflorens. Next base: position 261,418 of record CAWFUA010000001.1, read on the forward strand.
CGTTGACACTGGTGTGGTATCTCGGGTCGTTCCGCTTCACCGACATCAACCCGTTGTTGCGCAGCGGCCACTACCTGGTCGGCGATCCGATCCTGACTATCGCGGCCCTGCTGCTTTTTGTAGGCGCAACCGGGAAGTCAGCGCAGCTTCCTCTATATGTCTGGCTGCCCGACGCGATGGAAGGCCCGACGCCGGTTTCCGCTTTGATCCACGCCGCGACCATGGTCACGGCGGGCGTGTACATGGTGGCGCGCTCCAACGCAATCTTTGTGCTGGCGCCGACGGCAATGAAAACGGTGGCGATCATCGGCGCGCTGACGGCAATCTTTGCCGCCTCCATCGGCCTGGTGCAGAACGACATCAAGCGCGTGCTCGCCTATTCAACCGTGTCGCAGCTCGGCTATATGTTCCTGGCGCTGGGCGTCGGCGCGTTTACGGCGGGAGTTTTCCACGTCTTCACGCACGCATTCTTCAAGGCCCTGCTCTTCCTCGGTTCCGGCTCGGTAATTCACGCCATGAGCGGCGAGCAGGATATGAAGTTCATGGGCGACCTGCGCGGCCGCATTCCGATTACGTATAAAACGATGTTCGTCGGCATGCTCGCCATCGCCGGCATTCCGGGGTTCGCCGGCTTCTTCTCCAAAGACGAAATCCTGTGGCAGGCATGGTCGTCCGAAGGCGGAGCGTATCGCATCCTGTGGTTTGTCGGCTTCGCAACCGCGCTGATGACGGCGTTTTACATGGGCCGCCTGATCTTCCTGACATTCTTCGGCCAGCCGCGGATGAGCCACGAAGCCGAGCATCACGTTCACGAGTCGCCGAAGTCAATGACGATGCCGCTGGTAGCGCTGGCGATTTGCTCGGTGCTGGCGGGTTGGCTCGGCCTTCCGCACAGCCTGGGCGGCTCAAACCGATTTGGAAAGTTCCTGGAACCGGTGTTCGCCAGGGAAGCTCCCGTGATGCGGACCGAAGAACCGGCACAGTTAGCCGCCGGCGAGAAAGAAGAAGAACGCACCGACCCGATGGAATATGGGCTGATGGGCCTCTCGGTTCTAGCCGCAGTCGTTGGCCTCGGGCTGGCGTATCGTTCGTACGCGCGAGCCGGCAAGGATTACATCGAACCCATCGCCGCAGCCGCGCCGCCGCTCTACAAGGTGCTCTTCAACAAATGGTTCGTCAACGAGGGCTACGACTACGTCTTCACAGGCCGCCGCAAACTAGGAGATGTGCGCCTGGGCGTGATGGGCGCGGGCGAGGCGTCGTCGTGGTTCGACGCCAAGGTCATCGACGGCACGGTCAACGGAGCAGGCTGGTCAACCCGCGCCGTAGCCACGCTTTCGACCTGGTGGGATAAGTGGATCATCGACGGCGTAGGCGTGAACGGCCCTGCCATTGTGGCGCGGATGATGTCCTATCCCGCGCGCCTGTTTGAATGGGGCCTGGTGCAGTGGTATGCCCTGGTGATGGTCGCAGGTTTGTTAGGCTTTGCAGTGTATTACGCGTGGAAGTGAACCGGCTCCTAGCTGCTAGCTCCTAGCTTCTAGCAAGTAGGGCCGGTTCGAGACGCAAGGTATTTGTGCTTGCTAGTGGCTAGAAGCTAGTAGCTAGAAGCTTAATTATGCAGAATCACATTCTCTCCATCATTCTCTTCACGCCGCTGGTGGGCGTGCTCGTTCTCCTGTTCGTTCCCAAGGAGAATAAGGACGCGATCCGCTGGATTGCGAACATCTTCGCCCTCGGCGGCTTCCTGATCTCGCTGCCGCTGGTGCCGATGTTCTGGGCGCAGCGCTTCGACGCGCAGCAGTTCAAGTTTCTCGAAGGCACGGCGAACAACTGGATTCCCTCGATCGGCGCGGGTTACAACCTCGGCATCGACGGCATCTCGTTCCTGCTCATCATGCTGACCACGATGCTCGGCTGGATTTCGATCCTCTCCTCCTGGACCGCGATCGAGACCCGCGTGAAGGAATACTACATCTGGTTCCTCGTGCTCCAGACCGGCATGATGGGCGTCTTCATGGCGCTCGACTTCTTCCTGTTCTTCGTCTTCTGGGAAGCGATGCTGGTACCCATGTACCTGCTGATTGGCATCTGGGGCGGCCCGCGCAAGCTTTACGCGGCCATCAAGTTCTTCCTCTACACGCTGCTTGGCTCGGTACTGATGCTTCTCGGTATCATCTTCCTCTACTTCCATCACCACACGCTGACCGGCGTTTTCACATTCAGTATTCCCGAGCTGTACAAAACCGCGCCGCAGATTCCGTTTCATGCCGCCATCTGGCTGTTCCTGGCGTTCTTCCTCGGATTTGCCATCAAGGTTCCAATGTTCCCGTTCCACACCTGGCTGCCGGATGCCCACGTCGAGGCGCCGACAGCGGGCTCGGTCATTCTGGCGGGCGTCCTGCTGAAGATGGGCACGTATGGGTTTATTCGCTTCACGCTGCCGTTTTTCCCGCAGGTAATCACAAGCACAAATCGCTTCCTCGGTTACACCCCGCGCGGCTGGATGGCCGGGCTCTCGGTGATTGCCATCATCTACGGCGCGCTGGTCTCGCTCATGCAAAAGGACATGAAGAAGCTCGTGGCCTACTCGTCGGTCAGCCACCTGGGCTTCTGCACGCTGGGAATCTTTGCGCTGAATCCTCTCGGCCTGAGCGGGTCAGTCCTGCAGCAGATCAATCACGGCATCTCAACCGGCGCGCTCTTCTTGATTGTTGGCATTCTGTATGAGCGGCGGCACACCCGTGAAATTTCGGAATATGGCGGCATCTCAAACGTGATGCCGATCTACGCGACGATCACGATGATCATGTTCCTCTCTTCAATGGGGTTGCCGCTGCTGAACGGCTTCGTCGGCGAGTTCACCATCCTGCAAGGAGCATTCACCGCCAACTGGAAGTGGGCGGCATGGGCCGCGCCAGGCGTCGTTCTGGCTGCTGCCTACCTGTTGTGGCTTTACCAGCGCGTTTTCTTCGGCACGGTGACGAATCCGAAAAATGAAAAGCTGCATGATCTGACGCCGCGCGAGATGTTGACTTTTGCGCCGCTCGTCATCTGCGCCTTCTGGATCGGCCTGTATCCCAAACCGTTTTTCCAGATTCTTGAAACGCCCGTGAACCAGATTGTTCAGAACATTCAAGCCAACACCGCAAACGCCACGGTGAACGCGCAAATCACGACAGCACCGGCGGCAGCGGCAGCGGTGGATGCGCCAGCGAAAGCGAGCAACTAAGTGCGAGGCCTCTCTCCAGTTGAATACCGGCTGATGTTGCCGATGGTGGAGTTGACCATCTTCGCGCTCGGCATTCTGCTGATCGACCTGATGATTCCCAAGCAGTATAAGTGGCTGAATGCCGTCGGTGCCTTCATCGGCCTGCTGTTTGCAGCGCTCTGCGTATGGCAGATTCAGACCACGTTGCCGCGCGGAGCTACGGGCTTTTTCAACACCCTGCTGGTGGACCGCTTCGCTCTGTATTTCTGGTACCTGTTTCTCGCCTCAGCCGCCATCACGATCCTGATCTCCGTGCGCTATTTGGAAATTGAAGACGAACATCACGGAGAGTACTACTCTCTACTGCTGCTTTCCGTAGTCGGCATGATGTGCATGGCCGCCGGCATTGATATCGTGCTGCTTTTCGTCGGCCTCGAACTGATGGCGATGTCAATCTACGTGCTGGTCGGCTTCCTGCGCCGCGACCGCCGCTCGAATGAAGCGGCCTTGAAGTATCTGCTGCTGGGCGCGTTTTCGTCGGGCATTTTCGCCTACGGACTCTCGCTGTTTTACGGCCTTTCGGGCAGCACCAATCTGAGGGACATCGCACGCACAGTCTCAGGAGTCAATCCTCACAACCCCGTAGTGGTGATTGCGCTGCTCGCGACCATGGTCGGCTTGCTATTCAAAATCGCCGCCGTTCCATTTCACCAGTGGGCGCCGGACGCTTACGAAGGCGCGCCGACGAGCATCACGGCATTCATGTCTGTTGCAGTGAAAGCGGCCGCCTGGGCCTTGCTGCTCCGCATTCTGATTTTCGCGCTGCTCCCGCTGCGAGCGATCTACACGCCCATCGTCGTTTTCGTCGCCATCGCCACCATGACCGGAGGCAATCTCGCCGCGCTCACGCAGACGAACACCAAGCGCCTGCTGGCCTACTCCTCGATTGCACACGTCGGCTACATGCTCTTGGCGCTGGTTGCGATGGGAACCTCGCCCCTCGGTAGTCCTGGATTTGCGGACGGCATGAAGGGAATTCTGATCTACCTGCTCGTGTACACGTTCATGAACCTGGGCGTGTTTGCTGTGATCACGTCGTTGCGCCAGCGCAACGTGATTGGCGACGAAATCGACGACCTCGCCGGCCTCTATCAGCGCGCACCTGTCGAAGCCACGCTCATGCTGCTGTTTCTGCTGTCGCTCGCCGGGATTCCGCCCGCGGCAGGCTTTCTGGGCAAGTACTACATCTTCCTCAGCCTGATCGAAAGCCAGCACTACTGGCTCGCGGCCGTGGCCGTGCTCTACGCCCTGTTTGGACTTTACTACTACCTGCGGATCGCCAACTCTATGCTGATGCGCGCGCCGATCGAAACCGGGCGGTTGCCGGTCAGCGTTGGCATGCGCTTCGCTGTGGGAGTGACCGCGCTTGCCACCATCGCAATCGGCGTTTTCCCGGAACCCTTTATTCAGGCCGTGAATTGGTCGCTCGGCATCGCGCAATCGCCGCACGTGGCCGCAATGGTGCGCTAGCGAAACCTTAACGACCTGCAAAAAGATGCCGAAAAGAACACCCTACGTGCCCACTCGCTGCACTACTAGCAGGGGGCATGGTTCGCGGCCCAAATTATTCTCCAATCCTCTGGTCTTTTCCGCTTCTGCAGCCGCTTTTGGAGCTATACTGGCTTGCCATTACGGGGCGATTGCGGGCGCGAAATGGGCCCGTTTTTGGATGCAAGCCGTGGTTGCTCCCAAGTCTTAATCCCCCACCTTGGACCAAGATCAAGCTTCATACGTAAGTTCTTGTGCCGTGCCACGGACCAGAAAACATCTTCAGGATGTTGTGCCCGAAAAGGAGAAATCGTGATTAGAAAGTCAAGTCTGCCCTTGCTCATCCTTGTCGCACTGTTGTCGGTCGCGAGTTTCGCCAGCCAGACGCAGTCCCTGATGACGCGTCATATGCGCGAAGCAGTTGTCACTGGCGAGGCACAGTCCGTCGGACGGCTCCCCGCAACTCAAACTATGCGCTTCGACATTGTTCTGGCTCTGCGCCATCAGCCTGAATTGGATAATTTCCTGCAGGAACTTTACGATCCTTCCAGTTCCTCCTACCGGCACTTCCTCACCCCGCAAGAGTTCACGGCGAGGTTTGGTCCCAGCCAGGAAGAGTATGACGCCGTCCTTGGTTTCGCGGGGGCCAGCGGCTTCAAGGTCGTTGGTGGATCGCGCGATGGCATGGACGTGCAGTTTGAAGCCACGGTCGCGAGCGTCGAAAAAGCCTTCCATGTGACCATGGGCCTCTACCAGCACCCCACCGAAAAGCGCACATTCTTTGCCCCCGACCGGGAACCCACGGTGGACCTGCCGTTCAATCTCTGGCACATCTCGGGGTTGGATAACTATTCGCTCCCGCATGCCATGCTCAAGCACAGCAATGTCCGTGTGCACCCGAATGTCGCCGGCTCCTGTCCCGGCGGCTATTTTTGCGGCAGCGACATGCGCGCCGCCTACCTCGGGTCATCGTCGCTCACCGGCACCGGCCAGAACATCGCCCTGCTCGAGTTGGCAGGCACCGATTTGGCCGACCTGAACACCTACTATTCCAACGTCGGGCAAACCAAGCCCTACACTCCCACTTTGATTTCCACCGGCGGCTACAAGACGTCCTGCCTCGCTTCGAGTGGCTGCGACGATACCGAGCAGACGCTGGACATGACCCAGGCGATGGGCATGGCCCCGGGCTCGAAGATGCTCTACATGTACGTATGCGGCGACGGCTCCGGTTTTCTCGAAACTGCCTGTCTCAGCGCGATGTCGACGACTACAGCCGCGCCGTTGAGTTCGCAAATTGGCTGTTCGTGGGCCTGGAATCCGGCGGACCCCTCAACCGACGACCCCTTCTACAAGAAATTTGCGACGCAGGGCCAGAACTTCTTCACGGCTTCTGGCGACAGCGGTTCGTACCCAACCGGGTCGTCGCCTTTCTACTACCCCGCGGAGGATGCTTTTGTCACGGCGGTAGGCGGCACAGACTTAACGGTGACCAAGGCGGGAGGCCCCTGGAGTTCGGAGACCTCATGGGTTGACAGCGGCGGCGGAATCTCCCCCGATTCCATTCCAATTCCCGCCTGGCAGCAGCTTGCGGGCGTGATTAACTCCTCCAACAAGGGCTCGACAACGCTCCGCAATATTCCGGATGTCTCCGCAGAAGCCAATCAGGACTTTTACGTTTGCTCCGACCAAAGTGGCTGTGCTGGAGGCTGGGGCGGGACCAGTTTCGCCGCGCCCATGTGGGCCGGTTACATGGCTCTCGTCAACCAACAAGCGATTGCCAACGGCAATCCCGCCGTCGGCTTCGTGAATCCGGCACTCTATACCATCGGTGTGGGCTCGAGCTACGGCACCGATTTTCACGACATCGCTTCAGGCGGGAATGGCGGCTTTACGGCAGTCAAGGGCTACGATCTGGTGACCGGTTGGGGCAGCCCCAACGGTTCGGCCCTGATCAACGCACTTGCCGGGCCTTCCGGGCCAAGCTTCACGCTATCCGCGAATCCGACGACTGTAACCGTCAGCCAGGGAAGCAACGGCACCAGCACCATCACCGTGATTCCGGCGGGTGGCTTTACGGGCAGTGTCACGCTGAGCGCATCTGGCCTGCCGAGCGGCGTCACGGCTGGGTTCAGCCCGAATCCAACCAGCACCACGAGCACTCTGACGCTGACGGCCAGCGCAACGGCTACCCCCGGCACTGCCACAGTGACGATCAAAGGGACGTCGGCCAGTTTGACGTCGTCGACGACGGTCAGCCTCACCGTCACGACTCCGACGGCTCCCGTGGTGACGCTGACGCCGGCCTCGCTGACGTATGCTGTGAGGAAAATAGGCACTACGAGCCCGGGAAAGCTCATAACCCTGAAGAACACGGGCAATGCGACGCTGAACATCAGCAACATCGGACTCAGCGGCGACTTTGCCTTTCTGACCACCACGAAGCCTTGCGGCGCGACCCTGGCAGCGGGGAAGGTCTGTACGATGAAGGTCACCTTTAGTCCGACGCAAACGGGAACGCGTACGGGCAACGTGACCATCACGGACAATGCGGCGAACAGTCCGCAGCAGGTGCCGTTGACGGGAACCGGCAAGTAACGAACCCTAAACCGGGAACGGCTTCACCAACGGGGCTGCGCGAGCAGCCTCGTTTTTTTTGCAATCGAAGAGACAGAAGCCTCGCTCCAACCGGAAGAAGTCCCGAAGAGGATGGCCGAATCGCAATCCGAGCCGATGAGGCCTGTTGGCGACAACCCAAAAAGTAGTTCGTGGTATTCGAACCTGCCCCTTCGCCGAACTCCCCATTCTCAACTGGATTACAATTCCCGCATGCAGAAGCCTTCCGGTAAGGATCCGATGGTTTCCCTCGCCCGCTATTCCGAGATCGGGTTCATCATTCCCGCAGCGGTGCTGTTGGGATTTTTCCTGGGCAAAGTGCTGGATTACTGGCTGCACACAAAATGGCTCTATCTTGTCGGATTGTTGTTCGGAGCGGTCGTCGGATTCTGGCAAATGATTCTTATGGCGCTCGGCGCCTCCGGCAAAGATTCGGACTCGGACTCGGGGTCCGCTTCCAATTCCAATTCCGGCTCCAATTCCAGATCAAACTCCAAGAATGAATGACCAGCCGAATTCGGAGCCTTTGCCAGCCGACTTGCGCCTTCAGGCGTTCAACGAGCGCGCGCTTTCGCGAATGTTTCGGACGCTTTTGGCAGTAAGCGTTGTGCTGCTCGTGCCCGCGTTCTGGCGATACGGTTGGCTGGGCGCGATGGGATTTGCCGCCGGAGCAACGATTTCCTGCGTCAATTTCCGCGCCCTCCAGCGCAGCGTCGAGGCTCTTGCCGACCGCATCGTGAATCGCCAGAGCCGGGAAAAAGGCGGCCGGATTGTGTTCCGGTTTCTCCTGCGGTACGGGTTGGTTGGCGCTGTTGCATATGCTATATTCAAGGGTTCTTCCTTGGCCTTCCATGGCTTTCTGTGGGGTCTTTGTTTGCCCGTAGCAGCCATGATGATCGAGGCGGCGCTCGAAGCCTTTGCAGCCTTCGGCCGCCAATCCTAGGGACTCGGCTTTACTTCATGGAACAACTTACTTTTACCGCATTCTTAAATCATCTGTTCGGCCCCACCGTAACCGCGCTGCTTCAGGCGCTGCACGTTCATCCCCAGCATCCCGCCACGCCGATCACGAACTCGGTCGCCATGGAAATCCTGGTCGTGCTGCTGCTCACGATCCTGTTCATTGCCGTACGGATGCGGCTTTCGGTGGAGCGCCCCGGCGCACTACAACACACCATGGAAGGCATTAACGGATTCATCGAAGGCTTGGCGCACGAAATCATCGGCCATCATTCGGATAGGTTCGTTCCCTACCTCACGGCGCTGGGCCTGTTCATTCTGAGTTGCAATCTGATCGGCCTCGTTCCGGGACTGGAATCGCCGACCGCTGTGCCGATCGTGCCCCTGGGCTGTGCCTTGCTCACGTGGTTCTACTACCACGTTGCCGGTCTGCGCGAGAACGGCTTGGGGTATGTGAAACACTTCATCGGACCACAGGAAGGGATGCCGCTGCCCGTCCGGATCGGGCTGCCGATTCTGATTTTTCCGATTGAAATTTTCAGTCACTTGGCTCGCGTCCTGTCGCTCACCGTTCGTCTTTTCGCAAACATGTTCGCAGGGGAAATGGTGACGCTGGTATTTTTCTCGCTGGTGCCGCTCGGCCTTCCCATTGTGTTTGAAGGGTTGCACATCGGCGTGTCGTTTATCCAGACGTACATTTTCGTGCTGCTGGCGTGCGTGTACCTGGGCGAGGCCGTGGCGCACGAGCACTAGGAGCAGTGCCCAGTAGCCAGTACCCAGCGAGCGGTTTTCTGGGTACTGGGTACTGGCTACTGCCAACTGCCTCCAGCGTGAGGGCTCCGGCTCTAAGAGTACGGCGTCAACCACCCACTGGCGGTATTCATAAGGAGAAAAGCAAAATGAAGAAAATGATGATGTTGGTTTTGTTGATGTTGCTCTGTTCGATTTTTGCCGTTCCGGCGTTCGCCCAAACGGGCGCAGCCGCTGCCGGCGGGACGAACTGGGTGGCAATCACCTCCGGCTTCGCGATCGCCATTGCCGCCGGCTTGGCTGCGCAGGGCCAGGGGCGCGCTGCGTCCTCGGCTTGCGAGGCGCTTGGACGCAATCCGGCAGCTCGCGCTGGCATTCAGGTAGCGTTAATTCTCGGACTCGCGTTTATCGAGTCGCTGGTGCTGTTCACGCTCGTAATTATCTTCGTGAAGGTTGCATAAGGATCGTTGGACTGCAACAAAAAGCCTCTGCTCGCGCAGAGGCTTTTTTGTTGAGATTATTTGAAGCTGGAACGCTACACCTTGCGATCGCCATCCCAGTCCGGCGTGCGGTTCTCCGGGGACCGCTGGAGAGCTTCCACCAGCACGCGCCGCAGGCGATAGCGGCTATCGAGGTCCATAGCGACGAACTCGAAGCCGATTTCATTCACCCGCGCGCGACGCAGCAGCACCTGCCCGCGGATCTTCTTGACGCCCAGCGAGATTTCGACGTTGGCTTCCGACCCAACCCGTAGATTGTCGGAGCGCGTGCCCATACCACCGCCCAGACTCATCTCCCGCATCACAATGTTCGACTTCCCCCAGGAACTGGAGAGCGTCGCCGAAAGCGTGCGTGGCAGAATGATCCGCTCATAGCGGCGCTGGCGAACCCACGGGCACGCCGGTGTTGACTCGAGCGGAGCGACGGCTATCTCTCCCGTCTCAAGCCCACTGTCGGTCAACGCCTGCGTTCCGTAGCGCGGGTCGATCTTCGATAACGCCTGAATCGCGGCGATGCGCAGTTCGCGGTGCTGCGCGTATCCAAACATTTTCTTTTCTTCAACGATGTTGCGCAGAATTGGAACGGCGTCGGTTTCACGCAGGCGGCCCAGCGACTCGATAGCCTTGAGTTGCACGAAGGGCGGACGCGACCGGGTTTCGCCGGTGGTAGCAAGGGCGATCAGACTGGCGCTGGCGCTGCGGTCCTGGCTCATGCCGATCTCGTCGATGGCTTCAGGCAGAATCAACGAATCCAGCAATTCCAGCAACTCGAGCAGGGTGTGCCCGCGGTCGGGAGCAGCTCCGTAGGCGATCTGACGGACGACGACGTCCTGATAGAAGCGGTTTAACTCGCTCATGCGCCCGGGCAGAAACTCGAGCAGCATGGCGACATTCAGACGGCTTAACAGACCGACGGTCGAGGAAGCTTGCCGCGGCTGCCCACTGCGCAGCATGTCGCGGAGTTCGCTGATTCCAGTTGACCCGAGTTCCCCAACCAGATCCACGATGCGGTCGCATTCTTCCCGTTTCTGGGCGCGGAAGAAGCGGTCGGAGAGGTGTTCGACGGAATCCTTGGGCAGCTGCTGAAGAACATGAACCAGTTCCTCGGGGACCTGTTCGATGTTAATCGCCTCTTCGATCATCTCCGGCAGGCGATTCTCAACCCCAACGCGTGAGCGCAGGTCGGCCGCCATGGCCGGACGTTGCGGCTCGATTCTCTCGAAAGAAACGCAGAGTTCGGCAATGGACCGGTACTTTTTCCGGGCGCACGCCTCCTGTCCAAAGCGCGCGAAAGCGGCGCTTAGGAGGCTCTGGATTTCCGGATCGTTTTCCTTAGCCAGCTGTTCCCCGATCATGGCAATGGCGTTCGGCATGACATCGAGGGGCGCGGTCGCATAGAGGTCGGCGAGTTGCGCCAACCCGAGAGTCGTCTTGCGGCGAGGCTCGGCTTCCTTCGATTCAATACAGCCGCAGTAGTTCGCCAGGATTTTCGTAGCAACCTCGAAATCCTCCCGTTCGAACAGAAGTTCAACGAACTGGCGGATATTGCGAGGCGGCACGCAAGCCGCTTCGCTTGACAGCAGGACGCTTTTCTTACCCGCCTCCGGAATCTCAGCCCAGAACATGCGGTCGAGAATATCGGCGTGCGACTCGACCAGGATGCCGGCCTTCGACATCTTGTCTTCCTGGACGCGCAGAATCTGGCGCAGCGTGTCCATCTGCCGGCTCATATTCTCCATCATCTCGTGGACGGCATTTACCTTGACGTCGCCGCGCTGGTAGCGATCCAGCGCATACTTGATGGCCATGTTCTCCGCCGCCTTCATCAGCAGCGGTGTGTCTTGGGTATCGGGGTCGGCGTCCTTGGCGGTTTGTGCCGCCAGGCTTTCGAGCAACTGCGCAAGATTGATTTTGGCGCCTTCGGAGGCCTTCCCGAGTTCGACTTTAAGATTTTCCTGCGAGGAGTTGGGCTCCTGCATCGCTTGCCCAAAATGCGTGAGCAGGCGAATGGTTTGGAGGACCTCTTCTTCTTGTAGCGGAACAACGCCGCCAGTCCAGGCCTTCCCTGTTCCCGTTCCTCCCGTGCCTCCGGGTGCAGCAACGGTAGGCACAGAGCCTAAAGGAGCGCCCCCGGGTTCACCCGATCCTCCAGCGCTGGCTCCCTGAGCAGCTGCAATCAGCTGCAGGAGCTTTTGCGGATCGTTAAGCCACTGCTTGAACTCCGGTCCGAGTGATTGGGCCGCGAGTTGCGCCGCGATAGAAATTTCCCCGGTTGCTGGGTCGGCGGCGATAAATTTTACTTCGTTGATCCGGATGGACGAATCCGCGCTGGCGCCGAGTGTTTCCTTGATCTGCTTGGCGAAATCCTGTGCCTTGGAGCCGCCCATAGCGAAGGCGCGAACCAGGTGGCGAAAGTCTTCCAGAGTTACTTTGCTTGAGAACAAAATGCTGGAGAGTCCTGCGGCGGTCAGCAACTGTGCGAAACTTCGTTCCGCTTGCCCAGCTTCGACAGGAATGCCGTCGATCAGCAGTTTGTTATCAGAAACGCCCAGCACGAAACCGGTGTCTCCGCTCTTGGGCAAAGCTTGCTGCAACTCGCGCCAGGCCGTCTCAAACTGGCCTTCTGTACGCTTGTGATTGGTTCCGTACAGTCGCGTGTACTTAATGAGAATGTTTAGACTGTGGAGGAAAGCCTGCGCGGACGCGCCGCGGCCTGCGTCGATTTGAGCGGCGTTCGAAATAACAGCCTCCTCTTACGAATCGAACTTTGGTATTAAGCGTATGACGGATATGCAACGAATGCACGATTACCGTAGTCATTTGAACGCTCGTCAGCCTGTGTGTTCTTTGCACGGAAGTACACGTCCCCCGGGTAGCGGCTTGCTACACTGTTGCGGTAGCGATTTTTCGCCTTTCTGGGCCGCGTTTTCCACGAATTCCATGCAGATCCGCGTGCTGTTGTTTGGAGTCCTAAAGAGTGTGGTAGGCCAATCCAGCGAGATCCTCAGTCTCCCGGAAGGCTCGCCTGTCGCCAGTCTGCTGGCGCTCTATAAGGACCGATTCCCGCAGTCTGAAGCCATCCTGTCCACCTTGGCCGTTTCGGTGAACCAGGAGTATTCGCGTGCCGACCGGACGCTAGTTGCCGGAGACGAGGTCGGCTTACTGCCCCCTGTGAGCGGAGGTGCGCCCGAAACCGCTTCTCCACGAGGCGTCATTGCTATCGTGAAGGAGCCGATCGAGACGCTCGCCGTGCTTGATCGCCTGAAGCGCCCACAAGACGGTGCGGCCGTGGTTTTTGAAGGCATCGTGCGCGACCACACGCGCGGGCGCCGCACGCTCTACCTGGATTATGAAGCCTACGAACCCATGGCGATCAAACAGATGCATACACTGGGCGCGCAGGCCCGCGATCGCTTTGCTGTGAGCGGTGTTTCGATCGTCCATCGCCTGGGGCGCTTGAAAATTGGTGAAACCAGCGTGCTGATCGTGGTTTCTTCCGAACATCGTGCAGCCGCTTTTGAGGCGTGCCGCTGGGTCATCGATACCCTGAAGAAGACTGTACCGATCTGGAAGAAAGAGTATTTTGAGGACGGCGCCGTGTGGGCCGACGGGGAACCGTTTCCCGAAGAAATTCACCAGGCGGGCGGCGCAACCAGGCGAAACCCAGCATCCAAATGACTGTCCCTCCAATGAAGAGAATTCCAGCGCAGCCCCGAGCGACGAGCGACGAGTCGAGGCCAGACCGCGTCAGGTTTTGCTCGCGGCGCGCGGCTCGTGGCTTGTGGCTCGTGGCTTATTTGCTGGTGTGCGTCTTCCTTGTTTTCACGAGCACCCCATCGAACGCACAAGGGGCGTCGACCACACTCAAAGTCGACGTCAAATTGGTCAATGTCTTCGTGACGGTGACGGACGCGCACGGCGCGCCTGTGGGCGGCCTTGCAAAAGAGAACTTCTTGCTAAAGGAGGATGGTAGGGAACAGAAAATTGCCGTCTTCAGCCGAGAGTCAGAACTGCCGCTTTCGATCATACTCGCTGTCGACACCAGCCTCAGCACAAAGAAGGATCTGCCTCTGGAACTAATGTCGGCTCGCAAATTCGCGCACGCAATTCTGCGTCCGCAAGACGGACTGGCACTGTACAAATTCAGTGAGGAAGTACGCGAGGTGGTTTCGTTCACGTCCGATTTGAAAGCGATCGATGCCGGCATTGACCGGATCCGCAACGGTTCGGCGACGGCGATGTACGATGCAATTTTTCTGGGATCGCAGGCCTTGGGCCGCCGGCGTGGAAGAAAAGTAATGGTAATGATCACCGACGGCGGCGATACAGTGAGCCAGGTGAGTTACAAGGAAGCGTTACGCGCAGCGCAGGAGTCCGAAGCGCTGATCTACAGCGTCATCATCGTCCCCATTGAAGCCAGCGCCGGACGCGACACGGGCGGTGAGCATGCGCTGATCCAGATTTCGGAAGATACTGGCGGCAAGTATTACTACGCGACTTCTGCCGTTCAGCTCGACGACGCTTTTCGCAAGATCAGTGACGAACTCCGCACGCAGTACCTGCTCGCGTACTATCCGTCCCAACGCTTTTCCGATTCCGAGTTCCGGCGGATCCAGGTGAATCTGCTGAATGCCCCAGCCGGTGGACCGTTCGAACTGCGCAACCGGGCTGGCTACTACACAGTGAAGGGCTCGTGGTAGGCCACAGGACTGTTCTCCGGCCGTCCTTGGCGGCCGCCTGCCGCGTCTTCCAAAAAACGCATACAGCACGCCGGTTCCCTGGCCGCATCTAGTAAACTGTCCTATTCCATTTCAGTGGAAACTCAAGGTCTTTAGACGCAGGATCGTTTCCGCTTCTAGATGAGATTTTGCTCCCAGGAGAGTGGCGCTTTGTTCGATTGGTCTGGATTCCGTTTTCGGCGTTCTCTGCCCGTTTTCTTTATCCTGCTCACTTCATTCACATCGACGTTGCTCAGCCATTCCTCGTGGGCGCAGGAGGCGGCTTCGGAAAATCCAAATGCCGGGACCATCCAGGGCACGGTGCGGAGTGAAGACGGCACCCCGGTTGAAAGCGCTCGAATCTCCTACATCTCGTCGGCCACCGATACCCGGGGAGTGACGCGCACCGTTCAAGACGGCACATATGTCACCGAGCAAGTGCCTCCCGGCGTCTACCTCGTGCACGTAGACGGTCGCGACCTGCTACCCGCCGAGACGACTGTGACCGTGGTTGGGGGCGCCTCCGCCACCGTCAACTTCAAGCTGGATTGGATCAACCCAGGCCCGGCGCGGCTGGAAAGCCATTTCGCCGGCGATGCTCCCGACCAACAACCAATCAATGGCCGCAACATCCTGGGGGCCGGCGAACTCCTCCCCGGTGTGCAACTGGTGGATGGGGCCGTCTACAGGCCCGCCAAAAGCGGGTTTCAATCGCTCTCCATCGATAGCGCTCTGGGAAGAAACACGCACTACGACATCGATGAAATCGAAGTGATGGATGAAACCAATGGCGCCGCTACGACGAGCCTGCCCACCGATGCGGTTCGCGAAGTAGTTGTTTCCCGCGCCACGCCCGAGGTTTTTCAGTCCTTGAATGCGACCGGATCGGTTCGTGTTGCGACGCGATCCGGCGGCGACAACTGGCATGGAGACCTGTTCGGCAATTTGCGCGACCAGTTCCTGGGACTCGCAGGCTTTCCCGCGGGTAATTCCGATTACAGCCGCCAGCAATATGGATTCGGACTTGGCGGACCGCTGGTCGGCGGACCGCTGGCCAAGGGCAAGACGTTCCTCTTCCTTGGCGGAGAGCGCACCAAACAGGACGGGCGCCTGCCGATGATGACGCAGGATTTGATTCTTCCCTCGGGGAATGGATCGCCTGTTTTCAACTCAACCGCCCTGCAAAGCGCCTATTTTCGTCAAAACATGCTGACGGCGCGCCTGGACTACAGCCTGAATGAGGACAACAAAATCTTTGTCCGCATCGGCTATGACAACGCCAGTCAAGTTGGCCCCGAGAACAGCTTGTCGATGTGGCGTAATCAGATCAACGTGCCTTCCGCCGCTTTCGGCCTGGACTGGAACCGGGGACGGTTTGTGCACAGCGCGCGGTTCGGCTACCAGAAATTCGTGAATGCGATTACTTCCGACCTGGGCGATTCGACGGTTCTCGCTTCCGCGCCCTTCCACATGCAGATCGGCTCGTTTTCGTTGGGGCCGACCACGGCCGGTCCCCGACAAACAATTCAGCGCGACCTCTTCGCTCGCTGGGACAGCAGCACCCTCTATAAGGTGAATCACACGCTTCGCTTCGGCGGAGCATTCCACCACATCCTCCAGGGCGATTATTTTCCACTCGGCTCGAACGGTCCGTCTGTAACGAGTTCCAACGGCCTGGCCACGATTACAGCGATCGACAACAATCCTGCTCTGCTGCCCCTCTATCCCGGCGACCCGCGCGGCGCAGCGGACAATCCGCTCAACTATCCGGTTGGCACCTTCACCATCTACAACGGCCTGGGAAATTTCAGCGAGAACCCAGCCTTCAACCGGAACAAGGGCGGGCATTCCGACTACCGGTTCGAAGGCTATGCTGCCGACACCGTGAACGTGATTCCGAACGTGAATGTCACCATCGGTGTGAACTACGTGTTCGACACTGGGCGCACCGACAGCGATCTGGCCGCGATTTCGCAACTCAATCAATTTGCTCTCAACCCGCCAACGGGTGCATACTTGCCGCCGTTAGTTGCCGGGGGCATTCTCCGCCCACTCAAGAATTTCGCTCCGCAGGCCGGCGTGGCCTGGGACCCGGGACACAACGGGCGCACCGTGGTGCGCGCCAGCGGCGGGATCTTCTTCGACAATTTCCTGCTCCAGAATACGTATCAGGACCGCATCAATCGCCTCGCGACCGGCCAGTACAATCGCAGCCTGACGCTCTGTCCCGCAGGTTCCGTGCTTTTTCCCGACGGCTCGCTTCGCAGTTCCGTCAACGGAGTCGATATCGCATCGGGCATCTGCGGCCAGCCCATCGGGAACGTTGCAAACCTGATCCAGCAGCTCGAGTCGAATTTCCTTACCGTGCAGTCCGGCATCGCCAGCAACGCTCCAAACATTTACTCGCTGCAAAACAGCCTGGCTGATTTTGGCGGCATGCTCGCCCCCGGCTTCAAGACGCCGCGCGTCGTCCACATGAGCGCGGGCATTGAGCGCCAGATGGGCGAGCGCAGCGTGTTCTCGGTCAACTACGTGCGCGAGCTCGGTACTCAGTTCCCGCTCGGCATTGACACTAATCACGTCGGCGATTCCACCCTCCTCACCAACGGTGACAGTCTCGATGTGACCCAGAATACCTACGCAGCCGAACTGGCGGCGATCAACAATACTCTGTTGGCGAACCCGCTTTCGGCAGGTTGCGGGCAGGCCGTGTTCGCCGGGCCCGGCCAAAATGGCCTCGGCCAGAATGGGTCGCAGGCCGCCGTGAATTGCTACACGAGCAACGTGCCCACCGCCAGCATCGTAGATTTCGCCCGCCAGGGACTCGATTCCTCGAACGCGTTCTGCGGACCTTTCCCGTGTTCGGCTCTCGGGAAGCAGCAGGCTTCGTTCGGCGGAGCAAATCCAGCGGTGGGTTCGAACATCATGTACTTCCCCAGCGGCCGCTCGCAGTACCAAGCTATTCACTTCGCCTACCACACGACGAGCGCGGCGAATCCGCTGCGCCGCGTGCAGAAGATTGATGTGGCCATCGCCTACACTCTCTCGCGCTATCGCAGCAACATTGCCGAGCCAAATGGCAGCGGCGGAGATTATTCCGTCCTCAACGTCGCAGAAGATTACCTGCGTCCCCACCTCGGACATTTCGGATCCTCCGGCTTGGATCGCACGCACCAGATCGTCATTAGTCCGACCGTCGAAATGCCGCACGGGCCACGTCTTTCGATCATCGCGCTGCTGGGATCACCCCTGCCGTTGAGCGCGTCCGTCCCCCAGTTGGACGGCGGCGGCGTCCCGGGAGAAATCTTCCGCAGCGATCTTAGCGGCGACGGCACCGTGGGCGACCTTCTGAACGGCACCTTCATTGGCAGCACCGGAAAGTATTCGCCAACCAAAGTGAACAATGCCATCGCGGTCTACAACCAGACCCGGGCCGGCAATCTGACGCCCGCAGGCGGTGCCCTGGTCATTTCCTCGCTGTTCACATCCGATCAACTGCGCAAGCTGGGAGCCGTGGCTCCATACATTTCATCGTGCCCCCCACCGTCGCCCGCTTGTGGTTTGCCGGGAAACCCGGCTGCCGCAAACTGGTTCAAGACGGTCGATCTCCGCCTTAGTTGGCCGTTCGCGCTTGGAGAGCGGGCCAAGATTGAGCCCACCGTTACCATCTTCAATGCGTTCAACCTCGCCAATTACGGAGGCCCCGGAGCCCAACTGAGTGGCGTCCTGGATGGGTCGCCCGGGACCTCGCTGAACAACTCGACCACGCCCGGATACTGCGGCAGTTCCACCAGTTTCTGCACCTCGCGTCTCGACCGGGTCCTACCCGGCTCCGGCACCTACGCCAACGGCGCTCCACGCCAACTGCAGGTTGGAGTGCGCGTTACCTTCTGATCCCGCAGTCCCGCCGAGAGAGCGGATGCGTTCGGGACCTGGACGTGCGGCCAACTGAACTGTGCGGGCCGCGACGAGCCGACAAAAAAGCGCCACGCCGCACGGTGGCAGCGTGGCGCGACGAGGAGGCGATACCACCTACCCTTGAACGTTCAGGGAACTGCCCTGGGTTTGTGATTGCGTGCTCGAACCAGCTCCAAACAGATTGAGGACGATGTTTTCGCTGTTGTTTGCCTGCGCGAGATTGATCGTGACCTGCTCGCCGGTGTTTCCACTCTGGTCCTGGGTTTGACCGACCTCGACTGTCAGCTGGCTCGGAGAGCCGCTCGCCCCGCCGAAATTGATCTGCACTTCTTCCGGCGAACCTGTGCTCGTGGGCGCGGGCAGATTCACCACGAGTTCGGACCCGCTGGAGCTTTGCGGCGTCGAGGAACCCGTGCCTCCTATATTGATGACTATCTCAGAGATGCCTCCCGTGCCCAAGTTCGTGCTGCCACCAGATCCGGTCTGGATCCCGGTTCCGCCGCCCTGGTTGCCGGAGCTATGCTGGCCGAACGTGCTTTCCAGCGCGGCGTAAGCCTGTTGCGCACCCGTTGCACTTCCGGACTGCAAGGCCTGCCCGATCGCCTGAAAGTCCTGAGCGCGGTCGGAACGCCGGAACGCCCCGCCACTCGCGAACGGCCCTTGCTTTCCAAGCGCGACGAGGTTTTGGTAGTCCTGTTCAGCGGTGGTCAAATCGCCCGACGAAAGCGCCTGCCCGAGCTGTTGAAGGTCGGCCTTCCGCGCGGAGCGGAAATCCCGAAGCTGCTGATAGATCGATTCCGTGCCCGATGTGCCGGACGTTCTGGAAGTAGAACCTGTGCTTAAACCGCTGCCCGAACCGCTAATCGAACTGCCGGCCGAACTGCTGCTCAATCCGCTGGTCGAAGCGGTGCTCAGTTTCACGGTGTAGGCTAGCGAACCCGGCCCGGTGGTGCTTTGGGCCTGCCCAAAAGTCTGTTGCAATTTTGCGAATGCGGTCTGTGCGCCAGCCAGATCTCCCGACGATAAAGCCTGACCGATGGCTGCGAAGTCGTTTGCGCGGTCGGAGCGCTGGAACGGTTGGGTGCTGCCAAACGGCCCACTCTGCCCGAGCGAAACAAGCTGGCTATACTCCTGCTGGGCCGCCTTCAAGTCGCCCGATTGTAGCGCCGAGCCCAGCGCCTGCAGGTCGGATTGCCGGGTTTGATAGAAAGTCTGAAGTTCCTGGTAGATTGACGAACTGGAAATAGCTGAGGTTGACATGGGGATTCTCCCGGCCTTATCGAGTGGGCTCCACAAACGACCCATTCGCGGTCACGATGAGAATCATCGGCAAGTGCCGTGCTGACTTTAGAGGGAGTTCGTCGGTTACCAACGGTGCGGCAACCCGCGGGCGATGAGCTACGGAATACTGGCGCGCCCGGAGAGATTCGAACTCCCGACCTACAGCTCCGGAGGCTGCCGCTCTATCCAGCTGAGCTACGGGCGCGCACCCAACTGCTTGAGTTTACAACCTTCACGCTCGCCCATCAAACGGCGGCGTTGAATCGCAATGTGCTGAAAACTCATTGGCCATGGACCCGAATCGCGTTGGACTAGGGGCTCAGGCCCCACGCGAAGCGGGTTCAGGCCAGATTGCCGTAATGGCGAGCCCCACCACGATTCCGATTGAAACCTCAATGAAGCGGTGCAGCGCAATCACCCACGCGGGCGAAGTGCGCGGAACCAGCATCACAATGGCCAGAGTGATTCCGGCAAAGCGATACGAGTTTTGCAGACGGAAAAGCGCGCAGAGAATGCCAAGAATAAACACGCCGGCGCCGAAAACCCACCATGTTTGCGGAAGAAACCGGGCCAGCAATCCGCCGCCGATGGCCCCGAAGAGCGTGCCAACGAACCGCTCGCCGGAGATTTTCAAGGTCGCGCCTAACGTCAACTGCATGATGACCAGCGTGAGGATCGCCGCCCAGTACGCTTCCGGCAGCCCCGAGAGCCGAGCGATCAGAAACGAGGCCGCCGCTGCGATCGCGGTGCGCGCAGAACTAGCCAGGATTGGTCCGAAAGCGCCTCGGTCGAGAGTCATCACCCTCCTCCTCATCGAGCTAACTAATTGTGGAATTGTATTCCGCAATTCGCGATCGGAGAGCAATCGGCGATAGGCAAGTGGCCGGCTAGCAGCCGTTCATTTTCCAGAACTACTCTTCCTGATAATCGAGCCGAAGCAGACGGCTGTGCGGGTCGTTTGCGCGGCCGAAGAACTGTGTGGCGCCGGCGCCCTCGCCGCGGTTGCGCGGACACCTTGCCCGCGCATCAGCCCTCTTCCACCGCCGCCAT
The DNA here is from genome assembly GCA_963818945.1 of uncultured Acidobacteriaceae bacterium. GTDB lineage: Bacteria > Acidobacteriota > Terriglobia > Terriglobales > Acidobacteriaceae > Acidiflorens. The sequence goes on from CAWFUA010000001.1 coordinate 281,970, forward strand.
CGAGCTCTTCTTCCGCTTATTCGACTGCAGAACTTTTTTCCGCAGCCGCAGCGACTTCGGCGTCACCTCGACAAACTCGTCGTCCGCAATGAATTCGATTGCCTGTTCCAGGTTGAGCTGGCGAAAAGGCACCAGCCGGATCGCTTCATCCGCCGTCGAGGCCCGCATATTGGTCAGTTTCTTTTCGCGAACCGCATTCACATCCAAGTCCGTGTCCTTGGCGTTTTCGCCGATGATCATGCCTTCGTAGAGTTCCACGCCGGGGCCGATGAAAAGCTCGCCCCGTTCCTGCAATCCCCAGAGCGCGTAAGCGGTTGAAAGACCCGCCCGGTCGGCAATCAGCGCGCCCGTCAGCCGGTGCGGAATCTCGCCCTGCCATTCCGTGTAGCCATCGAAGAGCGCATTCATCACAATCGTGCCGCGCGTGTCTGTGAGCAACTGGCTGCGCAGCCCAATCAAGCCGCGGCTGGGCACCCGGAACTCGATGCGCACGCGCCCATAGCCGTGATTATGCATGTTGGCGACTTCGCCCTTGCGCGAACCAAGCTGTTCCATCACCACGCCGATGAACTCCTCGGGAACGTCCACGGTGAGGTGCTCTACCGGCTCCATCAGCTTGCCATCGATGTGCCTGGTGACGATTTCGGGCTTCCCGACCATCAGTTCGTAACCTTCGCGCCGCATCATCTCGATCAGGATGGAAAGCTGCAGTTCTCCTCGTCCGAGAACTTTGAATGAGTCGGTTGTGCCCGTGTCTTCCACCCGCAGCGAGACATTGGTCAGCAATTCCTTCTCAAGCCGCTCGCGCAGGTTGCGCGAAGTGACATACGCGCCATCCTTGCCCGCGAACGGAGACGTGTTGATCGTGAACAGCATCGCGATCGTCGGTTCGTCAATCGCAATGTGCGCCAGTGGCGCGGGATTCTCAACGTCTGTAATCGTCTCGCCAATCGTGATCCCCTCGACCCCCGCAACCGCGACGATGTCCCCCAATTCCGTCTCGGTAATATCGGTCCGCTTGAGGCCGGAAAAGGAGAACAGCTTCGTAATCCTGGTCTTATGCAGCGTGCCGTCCAGCTTGGCAATCGCCACGTCTTCGCCGGTAAACATCTTGCCGTTGAACACGCGCGCAATAGCCAGCCGTCCCAAATAATCGCTGTAGTCAAGATTGGCCACAAGGATCTGCAACGGCCCCGACGCATCGCCCTTTGGAGGAGGGATCGTCTTCAGAATCGCATCGAACAGCGGACGCAAATTCTCGCCGCCCTTCATGTCGGTCGAAGCCGTGCCCGTCTTCGCGTTCGTGTACAGCACGGGAAAATCGAGCTGCTCTTCCTTGGCGTCGAGATCGATGAACAGGTCGTAGATCTCGTTCAGCACTTCCTGCGAGCGCGCGTCGGCGCGGTCGATCTTGTTAATGACGACAATCGGCGGCAAGTGCGCTTCGAGCGCCTTCCCCAGCACGTAGCGCGTCTGTGGCAGCGGGCCTTCACTCGCGTCCACCAGCAGCATCACGCCGTCCACCATTTTGAGCGCGCGCTCCACCTCTCCACCGAAGTCGGAGTGCCCCGGCGTATCCACAATGTTAATTTTGACGTCGTGGTAGAAAATGGCCGTGTTTTTGGCCAGGATCGTGATCCCGCGCTCGCGCTCCAGTTCATTGGAGTCCATTACGCGTTCGGCGACGGCTTCATTGGCGCGGAAAGTGCCGCTCTGGCGGAGCATGGCGTCCACCAGCGTGGTTTTGCCGTGGTCCACATGAGCGATGATGGCGATGTTGCGAATACTCAAACTCAAAAAGGATCCTTCCTGAATTGCGGTCTACTACCACTTTACTATGTTGGAATTGAGATGAGGGGCCATTGGGTGGAAGTTCGGAAATTTGCCGTGAATCGCCGAACCCCGAAATAACTCTCCTTGCTCACTTCAAAGTCCCTGCCACGTCCTTTACAATCAGGGGTCGACGAACATACGCCGACCGAAATCGTATCCGATGGCTCCTTCGATTGTTCATCTCCAGGCAAACTGACGAACGCGACCGGCCCATCGGGCGATTCAATTTCTCCAGGGAACGAGTCGGAAACGAGGGAATATGTGTAAGACCACGAAGCACGCAGGAAAGATGGTATTTTTGCAGGTAGGAGTTTCAATCCTTACTGGTATTTTGATAATCGGTTCCATGACTATTCCGGCATTGGCAGCGAGCGACGAATTCGGCCCCAGCAATCCTTTCTATGCGGCCAGTCCCCTGCCTTTTCAAGCCCCGCCCTTCGACAAGATCAAGGACAGCGATTACCAGCCCGCCATTGAAGCCGGCATGGCGCAGCAACGCGCAGAAGTCCGGGCGATTGCCGATAATCCAGCCCTTCCAACATTCGACAACACAATCGTCACGTTAGAGAAATCCGGGCAGCTTTTCAACCGTGTGATGCAGGTTTTTGGCGGCGTCACCGGCGCCAACCTGAGTCCGGAGCTGCAAAAAGTTCAGGAAATTGAAGCTCCCAAGCTGGCCGCTCATCAGGATGCAATTTTCCTCGATACGAAACTCTTCCAGCGTGTTGACGCCATCTACAAGCAGCGCGAATCGCTAGGCTTGGACGCGGAAGGCTTGCGCCTGGTGCAGTTCTACTACGATCAGTTCCTGCATGCCGGCGCAAAACTTTCTGACGCCGACAAAGTCGAACTCAAAAAGCTGAACGAAGAAGAGTCCACGCTCTCGCAGGCCTTCAACACCAAGCTGCTCGCCGCAACCAAAGATGCGGCCTTCGTCACGACCGATAAGAACGCGTTGGCGGGGCTGAACCAGAAGGGCTTGGATGCCGCCGCCGAAGCCGCCAAAGACCGCAAGGTCAACGGATACGTCATCCCTCTGCAGAACACCACGCAGCAGCCCGATCTCGTCTCGCTCAGCCAGCGTTCCACGCGCCAGACCATTTTCGAGAACTCCTGGAATCGCACCGAACGTGGCGGAGCCAACGACACGCGCGATACCATCTCTCGTCTCGCGCAATTGCGCGCCCAGAAGGCGAAGCTGCTGGGTTTCACCAATTATGCCGCTTGGCGGCTCGAAGACCAGATGGCGAAAAATCCCGAAGCGGCGATCAAGTTTATGGATGAGCTGGTCCCGGGATCCACCGCCAAAGCCGGCGTCGAAGCCAAAGACATTCAGGCCCTGATTGATGCCCAAAAAGGCGGTTTTCAGCTCCAGCCGTGGGATTGGAACTTTTATGCCGAACAGGTTCGCAAAGCCAAGTACGACCTCGACGAGGAGGCTATCAAGCCATACTTTGAGTTGAACAATGTCTTGCAGAACGGCGTCTTCTACGCAGCCAATCAGCTCTACGGCATCACCTTCAAAGAGCGCACGGATATTCCCGTCTACCATCCCGACGTGCGCGTGTTTGAGGTTTTCGATGCCGACGGCAAGCCGCTGGCGCTCTGGTACTGTGACTACTTCAAGCGCGACAACAAGAACGGCGGCGCATGGATGGACGTTTTCGTGAACCAGTCGAAACTACTCGGCCTGGTTCCGGTAGTGTTCAACGTCGCCAATTTCACCAAACCCGGGCCCGGCCAGCCCGCGCTCATCACCTTCAGCGATGTAACCACCATGTTCCACGAATTCGGCCACGGTTTGCACGGCATGTTCGCCAACACCGTTTATCCAAGTCTTTCCGGCGCGCAAGTGGCCCGCGACTTCGTCGAGTTCCCCTCGCAGTTCAACGAGCATTGGGCACTCTACCCGGCAGTTTTCAATCACTACGCGAAACACTACCAGACAGGTGCGCCCATGCCAGCCGAACTCGTCGCCAAGATCAAGAAGTCGGAGAAATTCAACGGAGGCTACGATTTGACCGAGGTGGTGGCCGCAGCCGAACTCGATATGCAGTGGCATACGCTCGCCGCCACTGCGCCGCTCCAAGACCCCGACAAATTTGAAGTCGAAGCGCTGCAGAAGAAGCATCTTCTCTTGAGCGCCGTGCCGTCCCGCTATCGCTCCAGCTATTTCGCGCACATTTGGCTCGGCGGTTACGCGGCTGGCTATTACGCCTATCTGTGGAGCGAGATGCTCGACGACGCTGCCTACCAGTGGTTCGAAGATCACGGCGGCATGACGCGTGCGAACGGCGACCGCTTCCGCCAGATGGTCCTCTCCCGCGGCAACACCGAAGAACTAGGCAAAATGTACGCGGCCTGGCTAGGCGGAGAGCCCACCATCGAGCCCATGCTGAAATACCGAGGCCTGCTCCCGGAGGGCAGCGCAAAGTAAGCCGCCGTCATCCCGTCGACGTTCGTGCTACCCGATTGAGGGCAAAGGCAATAATCTGTGCTTGACTATCATTGTTACTTAGGGTAACAATCGACTGGTGTACACAGTTGTCACCACCAGGTCATTCGCGAAAGCGCTTTCCCGCCTTCCGATGAACTGGCAGAAGAGAATTGTGGAGAAGATCAAGGAAGTTGCCGCCGACCCCTATGCCCAGCACAACAATGTTGCGAGGCTTCAGGGACGCGACGCCTACCGGCTGAGAGTTGGCGACTGGCGCGCCATTTACGAATTGCATGATGACCGTCTTGAATTGTGGGCCTTAGAAGTGGGAGCGAGAGGGGAATCTATTGATGCGTATCGAAACCATTACGAGAAAGGGCAAGGAATTCGCCGTAATTCCCGTGGCATCCCTTCAAAGACTTATGGAAGACGCGGAAATGCTAGCCGACGTCAAGGCCTACGACGCCGCCAAAGCGCGTCTCGAAGCTGGCGACGACGAACTCATCCCCCTGGAGATCACCGAGCGTCGCCTGCGAGGAGAGCCTGCACTCCGCATTTGGCGTGAGTACCGCAAGCTCACCCAGGAGCAATTAGCGAAGAAGTCAAAGGTATCGCGCGTCCTGATAGCAGCGATAGAAACCAGCCGCAAGTCCGGGTCCGTCACCACCTGGAAGAAACTCGGCGCCGCCCTCAACGTGAGCTGGGAGCAACTGGCGTAGGGCGGGGCGCATTTCAATCCAAAAACTATTAAGATCGAGTCCGCTTGCGCTCTTCCGCAACCTTGCTATAATCTCGCAAAGTTTTTGGCTGCTCACTTTCCGGCCATGTCTTCCGGTTGTGCTCGCAATTTCGCCGACGAACACGTCAACTTTGTGTTGGAAGAAGATCAGAGAACAAATATGAACCTGAAGCAAGCCCTCCGAACCGCAGCTGCTTTCCTCATGCTGATTGTCCTGGCAATCGCGGTTTTTCCAACCGCCAAAGCCGCGACTGATCGCGACGCCTCCGTCGCCGACAAGTGGATCGCAGCCTGGAACTCCCACGATCCGGCGAAAATGCTCCCCGTCTTCACCGACGACGTCTTCTACGAAGATGTAGCTTACGGCGAGATCAGTCACGGTCACGCCGAATTGCGCAAGTTCGCGGCGGACGAATTCGAAGCCGTTCCCGATCTCGAAGTCAAGTTGGTGCGCGCCTCCATTTCCAACGGTCACGGCACCATCGAATGGAACTTCAGCGGCACCGACAAGGGCATCTACAAAACGGGGAAGAAGTTCACCGTCCGCGGCGTGAGCGTAATCGACGTGCGCGACGGCAAGATTGCCCGCAGCCTCGACTTCTACGATTCCGGTACGATCATGCGGCAAGTCGGAGTCTTGCCAGCCCAGTAGCAACAGACCGCAAGGCCCGAAGACTCACGGCTTTCCCGTAGCATTTTGACCGCACCTCAAAAGGGTTCTCTATGAAACCAGAAACGACCACAGCCGACCGAGATTCAGCCCAGCTTGAAGCTCTTGGTTACGATTCCAAGTTCGATCGGTCCATGAGCTTGTGGTCGAACTTCTCGCTCGGCTTCACTTACCTGTCTCCCGTGGTGGGAGTTTATACACTCTTCGCCATTGCCTTGGCCGCTGGCGGTCCGCCGATGTTCTGGACTTACGTGCTTGTCGGAATCGGACAACTGTTCGTCGCCATGGTCTTCGGAGAGATCGTTTCCCAGTTCCCCATTGCCGGAGGTCTCTATCCTTGGGCGCGAAGGCTGGTAGGAAAACGCTGGGCCTGGATGGCAGGTTGGGTTTACCTGTGGGCCTTGTGCAGCACCATCGCCGGCGTTGCCGTCGGAGGAGCTCCCTATGTGGCCCAGCTTCTGGGCGTGAGCGTGAGTCAAGCCGGAGAAGTTGCAATTGCCGTGGCCATGATTATCGGCACGACCGCGCTCAACGTCAGCGGCACGAAGCTCCTGGCTCGGGTCGCCATGTTCGGGTTCATCTGCGAGTTGCTGGGAGCGATTGTGGTGGGAGGCTATCTGCTGATCGTGGCCCGTCGTCAGAGCTTTGGAGTTCTCTTCCAAACCTTTGGCCTCGGCAACGGACACTACCTCGGAGCGTTCCTGGCCTCCAGCGTCGCCGCGATGTGGTGCTACTACGGCTTTGAGGCTTGTGGCGACCTTGCCGAAGAGACTCCAGACGCCGGCCGCGCCATCCCCAAGGCGATGCGCATGACCATCTACATTGGCGGCTTCGCCGCCATGCTGGTTTGCCTGGCTTTTGTCCTGGCGGTCCCCGATCTGAACGCCGTGTTCTCCGGCCGGGATACCGACCCGGTAGTCACCGTCCTGAACAGCGCCGTCGGACCGATCGGACTCAGAGCCATCATCGCGGTGGTCATGGTTTCGTTCTTTTCCTGCCTCATCAGTCTGGAGGCAGCCACCAGCCGCCTGTTGTTCAGCTATGGCCGTGACCGCATGATCTTTGGCAGCCAGCAACTCAGCACGATTTCCGAACGCACGCGGGTTCCGGTGAATGCCTTGCTCTTTGCCGGCATTGTGCCGGCCTTCATTGCGATTGCCGGTTTGTTCCTGAAAAAGATGGTGGAGACGATTGTTGTATCGAGCGCCACCGGTATCTATGTGGCCTTCCAAATGATTGTCTTGGGGGCTCTGATTGCGCGCGCGAAGGGCTGGAAGCCGAGCGGGGCGTTCCGTCTAGGCGTCTGGGCCTGGCCGGTCAATCTGGCGGGGCTCGTCTATGGCGTCCTGGCCATTATCAACATGGCTTGGCCGCGTTCTCCTCAGGATCCCTGGTACAGCAACTATGGGGTCATCGTGGTTTGGGTGGTGGTGTTTTTTCTCGGCCTCTTCTACGCCTCCCTGTTTCGGCCCTACGATCACGGAGATGCACCGGCGGGCGATGCTCACCTCGCCCATTTGTGCACTCCTCTGTCGGCCGAGAGCAATCTCGATTAGAGGAAAGGACTCAGAAGGTCGGAGGCGTATTCACCCACAACAGCCAAGTCTCACGCGACCCAGGATTCTTCCAATGATGTGGCGTTGCGCTTTCGAAATAAAAGCTGTCGCCGCGTTTCAGATGGTACTCCTTATCAGAAAGCGAGATTTTCAATTCTCCGCGCAGGACAAACAGAAATTCCTCGCCTTCGTGCGCGTACGATTCGCCGCTGCCCGCGTTGGGCTTGATGCGGAACAGGTGCGGCTCCATGACTGTATTTCCCCACGCGAGCAGTTCCATGTGCACGCCCGGACCGGCTTCGAGCACTTTTCGTTTCGTCGGACGCACCAATCGAGGATTCGATTCCGCCGGATCGAAAAAATCAAGAATGTTGGTGCGGTAGTAGCGTGCTAGCCTGCGAAGTGTTCCAATTGAGGCGCTCATGTGCGAACGCTCAATCGCACTCAGGAACCCGACGGAGATTCCGGCAGCGGCCGCCACCTGGGCGAGACCAAGGCGTCGTTTTGTCCGCAACTGGCGAAGGCGGGATCCCAGCGTGATCGTGCTATGGCTTGCTGGCGGCTTGATGGCGCCTTCGCGCTTCAGAGTCTCCACAATCGCGGACGGATTCAAGCCGCGCACTTTGCGCAAGTAGCGAGCCTTTTTCAACAGGCGGACATCGTCATTGGTGTAGAGGCGGTAGCGGCCATTGCTGCGCTGTGGCCGCGTCAGGCCAAGACTCTCCCATCCGCGGATGCCGGAGGGAGAAATGCCAACCAGTCGCGCCACGTCGCCGATTTTGAGATAGACTTGTTCGTTTCTCGACATGCGATTCAATTTTTCCTGTTGGTCGTGCCGCGGGGAGCCGGACTTTTCCGCTTGACAGAGGGCTGCGGAGTCTCTAACCTTGCGCGATTATAGCAAGGTTCGCGTTTCGCACACGATTGAAATTTGAGTCTGAAAATTCGGATCCGAACCCCTTCGGAGATATGGAGGACCTGTCCATGCCGTTGCCGAAATCTTCCCGGTTGACTCGTTGGCTCGTTGTCGCGAGCCTGTGCCTGATCTGCTCCACGCTCGTGTTCGCGCAAGGTACCGGCGGCCGAATCCTGGGTCGCGTCGCCGATCCCAGCGGCGCCGTTTTGGCCAACGTTAGAGTCACGGCCACAAATGAGGCGACGGGAGTCACTCGCGAGGCTCAAACCAACGGCAGCGGGGACTACGGTTTTCCCGAGGTCCCTGTGGGTGCGTATACGCTCACCTTTGATTTGGCCGGATTCAAGACGAGCGTCAGCAAGGGCATTGCCGTCGAACTGAACCAGATTGTGACGTTCAACACCACCTTGCAGGTCGGCGAGACCAAAGAAGTGGTGGAAGTCAGTTCGGAAGCACCGCTGGTCGATACCACCAGCACTCAACTCGGTGCCGTCATGGACAACCGGCAGGTGGCGAACCTGCCTCTCAATCAACGCGACACGTACCAACTGCTGCAACTGCAACCGGGCGTGATGTCCACCGTCGGTGCTACCAATTCACTCGCGTACGGAAGCGACCAGTCCGGTGCGGTTTCAGTGAACGGCGGCCGCGGCCGCTCGAATAATTTCAGCGTCAATGGCGGCGATGCCAACGACCTCTTTGCCAATCTGCCAACCGTTCAGCCTTCGCCAGACAGCATTCAGGAGTTCCGCGTTCTCACCAATACCTTCGATGCGGAATATGGCCGCAACTCGGGCTCGGTCGTCAATGTTGTGACCAAGTCGGGCACCAATGACCTGCACGGGAGTGTTTTCGAGTTCTTCCGCAACAAAGTGCTCAACGCTAATGACTACTGTCTGACTGCGGCAGACGGTCTTCCCTGCAACAAGCCGCAATTCAATCAGAACCAATTCGGTGGCACTTTTGGCGGCCCCATCGTAAAAAACCGCACGTTCTTTTTCACGAGTTATGAAGGCCGGCGCATTCGGCAAGGCATCCTTTCGCCAGCCGTCGTGGTTCCCAGTTCCCTTGAACGGCCCTCTCCCACCAACACGGTAAATGGCCAGATTGTAGGAGATTTCTCCCAGGCGGTGCAGTCGGGCGTACCGTTCTTAGGAACGCTAGGGAATTCCTCAATCCTCTCAAATCGTTCCGGCTGCCAGGCGGCAATCAACGCACTCGGATCCACGACAACGATTGCGGACGGTGCTGCGTACTCAGACCTTTTTCCCACGGATCAGATTCCACTCGCTTGCATGGATCCCACCGCCGTCGATCTCCTCCAGTTTGTTCCCACCGCCCCCAATGGCGGTAACCAGGTCAGCGCCGCGCCCACCAAGGCCATACGCGGCGACCAGGTGACCGTCAAGATCGACCACCGGCTCAATGACAAGCAGAATCTGAGCATCTATTACTATTTCGACGACAACCGCACGGGCAACCCGTTCGCGCCCTTCGAGCAGGCCGGCGCCAATCTCCCCGGTTTCGGCAGTTCTACGGCGGAACGCTTTCAGCAATGGAACATTACTCACAACTGGACGATCAGCAATACCACGGTGAATGAATTCCGCTTCAATTACAATCGCGAGGGTCAGGAAACGTTTCTTCACCCTTCAAATACTGAGCTGGTGCAGAACTCGTGTCCTCCTTCCCCTTCCTGGTTGACTGCCTCTGTTCCCTGTTTCTACGGTGATGGATCCACGGATCCACAGGGAAGCCTCTACGGCATACATCCTTCTCTGAACGCCGGCCGCGAGGGCCTTCCCTTCATCGCGGTTTCGGGAGGGTTCTCCATCGGCAATAATTGGGAAGGGGAACTTCCTCAGGCGGGAAATTCTTTCCAGTGGGCAGACAGCCTGACCAAGATTTCCGGCAACCACACGCTCAAGTTTGGCGTCGACGTTCGTCGTCAGCAGTTCAACCAGTTCTATTACTACAACGTCAATGGAGAGTTTAACTATTATGGGGGAGGGACGAACGATCCTGTCGCCTGCACCAGCTACGACCCGGTAGCCAAGGTATGCAACGGTGAGGATCTGTACGCCAACTTCCTGTTGGGCCTTCCTGACACTTACTCACAAGGCTCACCTCAAGGCGAAAACATACGCAACACCGGGTTCTATTTGTTTGCCCAGGACAGTTGGAAGATCAGGCCGAATATCACCTTGAACTACGGTCTTCGGTGGGAGTTGAACACACCTCTTGCCGATAAAGCACAGCATGTCGAGACTTTCCGCCCAGGCCAATCGTTGACGGTCTACCCTTGTGCCAACACTATCAATACAGATTGTACGTCCCAGGATGCGATTGGATTGGTCGTTCCCGGCGATCCCGGTGTTCCTCCCGGCATGACCTCGACTTATTACAAGGCGTTCGCTCCTCGTATCGGGATTGCGTGGAGTCCGGGCAGTTCCGGCAAAACCAGCATTCGCGCGGGTTGGGGACTTTTCTATAACCCGATCGAGCAGCTTGTGCTGGCACAATTCGGGGCTGAGCCTCCTTTTGGCGGTAGCACGAGTGTCTCTGAGACGCAGTTCAACCTGCCTTTCCTCGGCCAGGATGGTGTCACGACTTATCTGAATCCGTTTAGGGGCGTTATCACTCCCGCGCGGGGCACCGCTCAGGACTGGGCCACATTTGAACCGATTGACCTGTTCGGCGATTTTCAGCCGCATATGCGGACGCAGTATTCCGCGCAGTACAACTTCACCATCCAGCGTGAATTATCGAAAGACATGAAGCTGGAGATCGGCTATGTGGGTTCGCAGGGGCATCGTCTGCTGGCGACGCATGACATCAATTACTCGAATCCGCAGACTTGCGTCGCGCTGTCCAATATTGCGGCAGCCAATCCGGCGTACGTCACGGCTGGCAATGGTGGTGCTCAGACGACCTGTGGCCAGTTCACGGAGGACGCTCCATTCTTCATTCCGCCGGGTACGGTTTTACCGTTCGATCTGCCGCTGCCCTACGCGCAGAGCCACTCCGTAATTCCGGCTGGCACAACAGTCGGTTCTAGCGGCATCACCCTGGTCGGTTTGCGTCCATACTCGTCGCCGCAGTGCGATCCCTTGACCGGGAACGGGTGTCCCATCAGCGGTGTTCCCGTGTTCACCGGCATCTTCGCCCAGGACACCATCGCCGGCTCCGGCTATAACTCGTTGCAGGTTTCGTTGGATAAGCGCTTCGCCCGCGGGTTGCAATTTACCGCAGCCTATACGTTCAGCAAGTCTATCGACCAGGCCTCCAGCTTTGAAGGCATCTTGAATCCTCTACCTGGTGCTCACAACAATTCGCTGTCGCTCTTCGACGCGCGCCATCGCATCGTCGTCAGTTATGACTATGAATTGCCTATAAGAAAGTACAGTGGTTTGGCCGGGAAATTACTCGACGATTGGACGGTCTCCGGCATCACAACCTACCAGACAGGGTTTCCGATCCGCATCACCTCGTCCTCAGACAATGAGCTGATGAACAGTTCCGACTTTGAGTACCCCGGTGAGCCCAATCAAATTGCGCCGTTCCACTGGCAAAAGCCGCAAAGCAACGGGAACTATTACTTCAACAATAGTACGATCTTCTCGGAAGCCAACGTGTTCGGCTCCGTCGGCAATGCTCCTCGCACGATCTGCTGCGGGCCCGGTATCAGTGACACGGATTTCGTTGTGGCGAAAAACATCCCGCTCAACGAAAGGGAGCACTTCGAATTCCGCGGCGAAGTTTTCAACGTCTTCAACCACACCCAGTTCTTTAATCCTGATGGCAACAGCAGTGACGGTGCCCAGTTCGGTCAAGTCACCCAGGTGAAAGATCCGCGGCTGGTACAATTTGCTTTGAAGTTCTACTTCTAGTTCTTTTCTACAAACCCGGGCGGCCACAACCGCCCGGCCGAATCTAATGGCCCAATCGGCCTGAGCATTCTTGGAGATCACGATGTACCCCGCATTGCAAAAAGAGCTCGACGCCTTCGAGCGTCGTACCCCGAAGTCCGCCGAGGCGCACAAGAAGAACCTGAAGCGTCTGCCGCTCGGCGTCGCCAGCAATTACCGCGCCTACGACCCCTATCCGATCTTCGTTTCCGAAGCCGCGGGCAGCAAGTTCCGCGACCTCGATGGTAACGAATACATCGACTACAACCTCTGTTTCGGCACGCTCATGGCGGGCCATTCCCATCCCGCCGTGGTCAAGGCCGTCGAAGGCCGCCTGCACAAGGGCACGGCCTACGGCATGCCCCACAACATGGAGTGGGAACTGGCGGAAGAAATCTGCACCCGCTTTCCGGTCGAGATGTGCCGCTTCGGCAATAGCGGAACGGAAGCGACCATGCACACGATCCGCCTCGCGCGCGCGGCAACCGGCCGCGACAAGATCATCAAATTCGAAGGCTGCTACCACGGGCTGCACGACGCGGCGCTGGTCAGCGTAAAGCCGCATCCGCCTGCCGACGATTTCGGTGACATCAAGAATCCGAAGCCAGTCTCCGGCGGCAAGGGCGTGCCCAAGGCAAGCCTGGCCAACGTGCCGATCGCGACATTCAACGATCTTGAAACCGTCGAACGCCGCTTCCGCGAGAACCCCAACGAAATCGCGGCCATCATCCTCGAGCCGATCATGATGAACGTCGGGATGTGCTTTCCGCAGAAAGGATTCCTGGAAGGCCTGCGTGAGTTGTGCGACAAGCACGGCGCGCTCCTGATCTATGACGAGGTCAAAACCGGCGCGAAACTTTGCTGGAGCGGCGCGTCGGAATACTACGGTGTGGCGCCCGACATGATCTGCCTGGCAAAATCCATAGGCGGCGGATTCCCGCTGGCCGCTTTCGGCACGCACAAGCGTGTCATGGATTTGATCTCCGATCACAAGGTCTTCCACGGCGGCACCTACAACACGAACCCGATTTCGATGGCAGCAGGCCTCGCCACGTTCCGCGAAGTCCTGACCCGCGCGAATTACACGCTGGTCGAAAAACTCGAAAAGAAGTTAGTGGACGGCTACCGCAAAACCATTGCCAAGGTCGGCCTGCAAGCCTACATCGCAAGCGCGGGCGCAAACGGCGTGCTCATGCTCTATCCGAAGGAGATCAAGAATTACCGCGACTGGCTCGCGATCGACACCGATGTGTGGCGTCACTACTGGTTCGGCATGGTCAACCGCGGTGTGATGTGCCAACCGTACTGGTGGGACGAGCAATGGACCGTCTCAGTGCAGCACACCGAGGCCGACATCGATAAGCACCTCGCAGCCTTCGAAGACATCGCCGCGTCGCTGACCGCCCACCAGCAAGAGCGGATGGGAGCGATGGCAACGCACTAATGTAGCGCCGGCGTCTCGCCGGCAAACTGTGGGGCGGACACTCCTGTCCGCCCCATCGAGAACCACGTAGGGACAGCCGCCCTCGTCTGTCCAGCCGAGCGAAGCTTGGCAACCATGAGGAGTAAGTTTGTCCACGACCGCCGACTCTCAACCGCACCTCAAACGCGTCCTTGGACGCTTTGACTTGGTATTGCTGTTCGTCGTCGCGGTCTTCAATCTCAATGTCGTCCCAAGCATCGCGGCAAACGGCGGGGTCACCGTTTGGTTGTGGATCATTTCCCTGCTGCTTTTTTTCTGGCCGCAGGGTATCGCCGTGATCGAACTGGCGCATCGCTATCCCGGTGAAGGCGGCGTTTATCTGTGGGCCAAAGAAGTCTTCGGCGATTTCCACGGCTTTCTCTCCGGCTGGTGCTATTGGACCAACAACATGCTCTACGTGCCGACGGTGATGCTCTACTTCGTCGGCGTTTCGGTATTTGCCATGGGCCCCGGGCACGAAACGCTAGCTACCAGAGCGCCGTTCGCGCTGTCAGTCTCGCTCGCGCTCTTGGTTGTACTAACGGTTCTGAACATCATCGGCCTCGGAGTAGGGAAGTGGCTCAACAACCTCGGAGCCGTTGGAACGTTTCTAGCCGCAGGTGTGCTGATCACATTAGGCATAGTGATTTGGTCGCGCTTCGGTACCAGCCTGGTCGCTGCTGACTTTCGCATCCCAGCGGATCACAAATCTGTTTTGAATTCCTTCGGCGTCATTTGTTTCGGCCTCGTCGGATTGGAACTTGCATCGGTAATGGGTGACGAGATTCAGGATCCGCGCAAAATCCTTCCCGGTGCAGTGGCGTGGGGCGGAGTGATTTCCGGAATTCTCTACGTCGGCGCAACTTTGACCCTGCTGATTGCCGTGGGGAAGAAGCGACATCAACGTTCTGCAAGGCATCGTTCAGGCCGTAAGTCACATGGCCGGACGTGTGAACCTAAGTTGGATCGTCGCTCCCTTCGCCGTTCTTCTCGCATTAGCGATCGCAGGCATCGGCTCCGCTTGGATGGGAGGCTCCGCGCGCATCCCCTTCGTCGCAGGTCTTGACTCCTACATGCCGAGTTGGCTGGGGAAGGTGCATCCCAAGTACGCCACGCCCCACGCCGCTTTGATCGTTCAGGCAATCATTTCGACGATCCTGGTGTCGCTGAATTTCTACGGCTGGTGGTTCTGGGACCAAATCGTCAACAGACTTGGCTTGGTTTCTCTGCATTTGACTTCGACCGGCTCGACCGAGGTGTTTCAGAAACTGTTGTCTCTGGCCGTTGTTCTGCAGCTCGTGCCGTTCCTGTACATGTTTGGTGCGCTCATCAAGTTTGCTTTCACTGAGTCGACGCCGCAAGGTGTCTACGGTCGGCCAACATTATTTCTTGTTGGGATAAGCGGCTTCCTGACTACCACACTCGGCATTGGCTTGGCGTTCTTTCCCGCGCAGCAGATTACTTCGCTATGGTCATACGAAGTTTGGATGGTCGGCGGAACCGCGGTTTTCATCGGTTTAGCAGTATTCTTTTTCTTTGTCTACGGCAGGCTGAAGCCGTCAACAGTCGTACCCGTCGACCCAGAAAGTTTGGAAGTGGCAAGACCCACGTAGGGACAGCCGCACTCGGCTGTCCCATCGAGCGAACCTCGACTCGAACGGGAAGGGCCCGACTTTAGGCGTGCCGCGAAGCTATCGATTATGCTGGGGCTTTAGCCTCGGAGGTAACGCAGGAGGTTTCTTATGTCCAGTGGAATCCAAACCGAAGTCAAGACATACCAGATGTTCATCAATGGCGAATGGGTCGCGAGCAAGACGAATAAGACTTTCCCTGTCTACGATCCCTCACTTGAAGAAGTAATCGCGCAGGTCCCCGACGCCAACGCCGATGATGTGAATCGTGCGGTCGCTGCGGCCAAATCCGCATTTGAAGAAGGCCCTTGGGCGACGTCGACCGCGCAGGAACGCGGACGTGTCTTGTTCCGCCTTGCCGAGAAGGTTCGTCAGAATCTACCTGGGCTCGCGGAACTCGAATGCCGCAACACAGGCAAGCCTATTGTCGAAGCCGAGTACGACATCACCGACGTCGCCACCTGCTTCGAGTATTACGGCGGCCTCGCGACCAAGGTTGTCGGTTACGTAAATCCCGTGCCCGACAATGCCATGAGTTTGTCGCTAAAGGAACCAGTCGGAGTCGCTGGGCAAATCATCCCGTGGAATTATCCGTTGTTGATGGGCGCATGGAAGCTTGCGCCCGCCCTGGCGGCGGGCTGCACGTGTGTGCTGAAGCCAGCCGAACAGACGCCACTGACCGCTCTTGAACTGGCGAAATGGTTCGAGGAAGTCGGTCTGCCCAAGGGAGTGGTCAACGTAATCACTGGCTTCGGCGATACCTGCGGCTCGCCACTTGTCAAGCATCCCGACGTAAACAAGATAGCCTTCACCGGCTCAGCTGCGGTCGGCAAGATCATCGTCAAGGAGGCCGCGGATACGGTAAAGCGTGTGACGCTCGAACTCGGCGGCAAGTCGCCCAACATCTTTTTCGCCGATGCCGATTTCGAAGCCGCCATCGATGGTGCACTCTTCGGCGTTTTCATCAACCAGGGCGAAGTCTGTTCCGCGGGCAGCCGCATTCTTGTGCAGAAGTCGATCTATAAGAAGTTCGTCGAAGCCATGGCCGAGAAGGCAAAGAAGATCAAGCTCGGCCCGCCGCTCGATCGCGATACTAAGATGGGTGCGCTCGTCAGCAAGGAGCAATACGACCGCGTGCTGTCCTATCTCGATGTCGGCAAGAAAGAAGCGAAAATCGCCTCGGGCGGTGCTCGCGCCGATAAGTTCGCGAAGGGTTACTACGTGCAGCCGACGATCTTCTATGATGTTAACAACAACGCCCGCATCGCCCGCGAGGAAATCTTCGGTCCGGTCGCGGCCGTAATTCCGTTTGAGGACGAGAAAGACGCCTTGGAGATTGCCAACGATTCCCCGTACGGATTGGCTGCCGCAGTCTGGACCCGCGACATCTTCAAAGCCATGCGAACTGTGAAGTCGCTGCGCGCGGGCATCGTCTGGGTCAATCATATGCAGCCGACTTACGTCGAAGCGCCCTGGGGAGGCTACAAGCAGTCCGGTTTTGGCCGCGAACTCGGACCATGGGGAATCGAGGAGTATCTCGAGACCAAGCAGGTCTATATCAACCTGAACGAGGCGCCAATCGGCTGGTATTGAAAACCAGTTGCCAGTTACCGTTAGCCCGACTCTGGCTGTCGTGGGCGGTTACTGAAAACTGAGAACTGAGTACTTGTATATGTCCACCATTCAACTTCACACATCCATTCCCGGGCCCCGCTCGCAGGCGCTGATGAAACGGCGCAACGCGGCCGTTGTACAGGGAGCGTTCCATGCAACGCCGATCTTCATAGACAAAGCCGAAGGTGCGGTCATCGAGGACGTCGATGGCAACCGCATGATCGACTTTGCCGGAGGGATTGGCTGCCTTAATGCGGGACACCGCGCGCCCGCCGTCGTCGAAGCTGTGCGCCGGCAACTTGATCGATTCCTGCATACGAGTTTCAACGTGCTACCTTACGAGAGCTATATCGCTGTGTGCGAGAAACTGAATGCAATTGTGCCGGGCAAAGGTCCGAAGAAGACCTTGCTTGTAAACACGGGCGCCGAAGCCACCGAAAACGCGGTCAAGATTGCGCGCGCTTATACCCGGCGGCCCGCAATCATTGCCTTCGAAGATGCATTCCACGGGCGCACTTACATGGCGATGGCCATGACGAGCAAGACACATCCATACAAGGCTGGCTTCGAGCCGTTTCCTGCTGAGGTCTATCGAATTCCGTATGCGTATTGCTATCGCTGTTCGTATTCGATGAAGTATCCGTCGTGCGAAGTCTTCTGCGCGAGACACCTGGAAGACACGTTTAAGCGCGTCGTTGCGGCCGAGTCGGTCGCGGCCGTGATCGTTGAGCCGATTCTGGGAGAAGGTGGATTTGTCACGCCGCCACCGGAGTTCTACCCGACGCTCGGCGAGATCTGCCGCAAGCACGGTATTCTGCTGATCGCCGACGAGGTACAGACAGGATTCGCACGAACCGGGGCGATGTTTGCCTGCGAACGTCTGGGCCTCGATCCTGATCTGGTTGTCATGGCTAAGTCGCTTACTGGGGGCTTGCCGATGGCTGCGGTAACGGGGCGCGCTGACATCATGGACGTTCCTGGTTCCGGCCAACTGGGTGGGACGTTTGCGGGCAATCCCGCAGCCTGCGAAGCGGCGCTGGCTGTGCTCGATATGATCGAGAAGGAGAATCTTTGTGCTCGCGCCAACGTGCTTGGAGAACGTTTGCGCAAACGCGCCACCAAGTGGCAGTCGCAATGGGAGCTCGTTGGCGAAGTTCGTGGAATGGGCGCGATGCAGGCGATCGAACTCGTGCGCTCGAAAGCGACTCGCCAGCCGGCTGACGTGGAAACAAAGCAGGTGTCACAATACTGTTACGAGCACGGTCTGGTGACGATCACGGCAGGTTCCTATGGCAATGTGATTCGGCTGCTGATGCCGCTCGTCTTGACTGACCCTCAAATGGATGAGGGTCTGGACGTGATCGAGGCCGCACTCGCTCAAGTAGCTGAATCCAAGCCTGCGCTGACAGCGCAATCAGGATAGAAAGACATGACCATTGAAACCAGTGTTCCCGCCATGACAGGCAAAGAAATTGTTGATCTTACCAGGAAGCACACCCTCTATGAGTGGTCGGCGCAATCCAAAGTCGATCCGATCCCTGTCGCTCGCGCAAAGGGCATTTACTTCTGGACGCCCGAAGGCAAGCGCTTCATCGACTTCAATAGCCAGTTGATGTCGGTCAACATCGGACACGGCGACAAGCGCGTGATTCAGGCGATTACCGAGCAGGCTTCGACGCTCGCGTACGCGAATCCATTTATGGCGACGGAAGTCCGTGCTCGCCTTGGACAGAAGCTTGCCGAAATTGCGCCGGGCGACATTGATACCTTCTTCTTTACCAATGGTGGAGCGGAAGCTAACGAGAACGCGATCAAGCTGGCGCGATTCTATACAGGCCGGCACAAGATTATCGCGCGCTATCGTTCGTATCACGGCGCAACTGCTGGAGCCATCAGCCTCACTGGCGATCCGCGGCGATGGGCTGTGGAACCTGGAATGCCTGGCGTTGTCCACGTGCTCGATCCTTATCACGGAATCGAGCGTGGATGGGAATCGGCCGAATCGTCGCTGGCGCTGATCGACGAGACCATTCAGATGGAAGGTCCGCATACGATCGCGGCGTTCATCCTGGAGCCTGTCACGGGGACCAACGGCATTCTTGTTCCGCCGGACGGATATCTCGAAGGCCTGCGCAAGCTGTGCGACAAATACGGCATTTTAATGATTGCCGACGAAGTTATGTCGGGGTTTGGGCGTACTGGCGAATGGTTTGCCGTTAATCATTGGAAAGTTGTTCCCGACTTAATGACTATGGCAAAGGGACTTACGTCGAGTTATATTCCTCTCGGTGCGGTTGGCATGCGGCAGCGCATCGCGCGGCACTTCGACGATAAAGTGTTTTACGGCGGATTGACTTATAACTCGCATCCCATGGGATGCGCGACTGCGCTGGCGACGATCCGCGTTTATGAAGAAGATAAACTGATTGAAAATGCGCGCACAATGGGCGTAGTTATGAAATCTCTTGGAACGGACTTACAACGAAAACATCGTTGCGTTGGCGCAGTGCGATCGATTGGATTATTTGGAGTTGTCGAGTTAGTGCGCAGCCAGACAACTCGCCAGCCCATGGCTCCCTTTAACGGCACATCCGATGAGATGGTTGCGCTCGGGAAGTTCTTTCGCGAGAAGGGACTCTACACGTTCGTGCGCTGGAACACTTTCTTTACGAATCCTCCGCTCTGTATTAACGAGGAACAGATGCGCGAAGCGTTCGCGATCATCGACCGAGGGCTTGAGATTACGGATGCGGCCGTTAAGGACTAGCTGGCCCCCCCGGTCTCAGGTCTCAGGTCTAAAGATGTCGGACCAGAACGGCCGCAGCTTTGACGCGAGATTTGATGGGAACGACTATCTGATCATGGGAGACCCTGGCCACACTGTGAAGGAGTTGACCGGCCGGGGGCGGCCGCCCCTACGCGGGTCTAGTTATTTATAATCGGTGCTTCCAGTTTAACTTTTTGCTGGCAAGGACTGTTCATTGGCACTCGACGAAAATATCTATGAAATCCGGCGCGAGAAGCTGAAGAAGATTGAGGCGCTGGGGCAGCCGGCTTATCCTCGGAAATTTGACTTCAGCCACACTGTAACGCAGATTCTTAGCGAGTATGGCGGGCAGACGACGGAGGAGCTGGAATCTCCGCGCGTGACGGTGCGCGTGGCGGGGCGGATCATGGCGATCCGCTTGATGGGGAAGGCTGGGTTTGCGCACTTGCAGCAGGATGGGCAGCGGCTGCAGATCTATGTGAAGAAAGACGCGGTGGGCGACGCCGGGTTTGATCTTTGGAAGCTGCTGGATCTGGGTGATCACATTGGCGTACGTGGATACTTGTTTCGCACGCGGACCGGCGAGCTTAGCATCCACGCGGAGGAGCTGACGTTTTTGTCTAAGGATCTTCTGCCATTGCCCGAGAAGTGGCATGGGCTGCAGGATGTGGAGTTGCGCTACCGGCAGAGGTATGTCGATCTGGTGATGAATCCGGAGGTGCGTGAGGTTTTTCTCAAGCGCAGCAAGCTGGTGCAGTCTTTGCGGCGGTATTTTGATGGGCACGGGTTTGTGGAAGTTGAGACGCCGATGATGCATCCGATGGCGGGCGGGGCGGTGGCGCGTCCGTTCAAGACGCATCACAACACGCTCGATATGGATTTGTTTTTGCGGATTGCGCCGGAACTTTACTTGAAGCGGCTTACGGTGGGCGGCTTCGACCGCGTGTATGAGATCAACCGGAATTTCCGGAATGAGGGGATCTCGGTGCGCCACAACCCGGAGTTCACGATGCTTGAGGCGTATCAGGCCTACACGGATTACCTGGGGATTCTGGATACGACGCAGGGTGCGATTGAGCAGGCAGTGAAGGATGTGACCGGCGAGACAACGACGGACTGGACCGAGAAGGAGGGCGAGCAGGAGGTTGTACACAAGATTGACTGGTCCCACGGAAATTGGCGCCGGATGACGATGCGGGAGGCCATTGCGAAGTTCTGGCCGGAGAAGGCGGGCGCGGCGCCGACGCGCGAGGATTACGCTTCTGCTAGCACGCTTGGAGCCTTTCTTAATAACGCGCGCAAGGCGCTGGAGTCAACACAAGCTGAGACACGCGAGGATGGAAAACTCTGGTTGCACGAGAAGGAGTTGCATGACCTCCGCACCCTTCGTGCAACTCTCGGGGAGATACTCGGTGAACTCGAAAAGGGCGATCCCGCAGGTAAGGCAATTGCTCACATGTTTGAGACAGTGGCAGAGGAGCATCTGGTGCAGCCTACGGTGATTTGCGAATTCCCTACCGCTGTTTCGCCTCTTTCAAAGCAGAAGCCGGATGAGCCGGACTGGACCGAGCGCTTTGAAATGTTTGCCGGGAAAATGGAGATTGCGAACGGGTTCAGCGAACTGAACGATCCGGAGGATCAGCGGCGGCGGTTTGAAGGGCAGTTACGCGAGCGCGAGCGCGGGGATGAAGAAGCTCACCAGATGGATGAAGACTACATTCGGGCGCTCGCTTATGGCATGCCTCCGGCGGGGGGCGTGGGTGTGGGGATTGACCGGCTGGCAATGCTGTTTACGGATTCGCACACGATCCGGGATGTGATTCTGTTTCCGCAGCTGCGGCCCGAGAAGCAATCAACCGCGGAGGACGCGGAGGGGAAATAGGTCCCAGGTCTCTGGCTCGGTGTCGGTTCACGCGGGCAGCTAGCACCTAATCAATTACTTTGAATGTTAGTATGGGTCGCGCATCCTGAACTCAGCTGTAGCTCGGGCAGCGCTACCGTAGCGCCACTCTTACGCTGGGTCGGTAGCGCTTTGCTTTCGCGAGTGTCCACCCCCGTTGTTCGTTAGCCGATCTGCTTTCGTCAATCTTGTTTCGTTAATCTGCTGTTTTCTTAGGCGCGGCCTTGGAGCTGCCTTTCTGCGGGCCGAAATTCCTGGTCAGGTAATTCAGAATCGCGGCGCGGTCGGCGTCGGGGATGACGGCGCCCAGGCCTTCCATTTTTTCTAACTGTTTAGACCACTCTTCGCGGCTCATGTGTTGCTCGGTAATGCGAGAGGCGTTATGACACTGGGTGCAGGCGGCTTTGACTTTGGCTTGCATGGGTCCGGGCGGAAGCGGCTTGCCGGGGGCGCTGGGGGCCTGGGCAGCGGCGAATAGAACGGACGCGAGGAAGACAACGGCGAGACTGAAAAGCTTGAACGAATCAAGTTTGAACAAGGCGGAATCCCCACATGCTCCGGCTGGGCAATCGATTTGAAGTCCTCCCGCCGGACGATTTAGAGATTTTAACAGGAGGTCTTGGGTCGGTTCCGAGGGTCTCAGATCTCAGAACTGCAAAGTCTATCAATCAAATAGTCTTTGATCACTTGGGGGCCAGCCGATCAGCAAATTGTGCCTTGGTTCGATTCCGGCCCCCATTTTCCCTCGTCAATTCGGGGGCCGGATCTTCCAGGAGCACAGTGGAGAGGAATTGTGCTTAATGTCTACTATACCGATCGACATTATATAAATCAAGTTTTCCTTGGAAAAGCTTTTGCGTATTTCGAGCCAGAGACCATTCACACCCGGGGCTGAAGCCCCACTGATTCGAGGGGACTTGCACGGCCCTGAAGGGTCGCTCTTCCACGGCAGCGCTCACATTTGTGACTTTCTCCGCAGCTTGTTACGCCGCGGGCTACATTCTCATGCCGCTTCGCGGCTGGCAATCGCAGATATTGTTCCACGACATGAAATTCGAGTTTTCAGGCACATACGCCTAGCGCTGGTCGAGCAGACGGATGGTTTCTAGAATCGTATTGCCTACTATTTCCAGGCTCTTGGGGCTGAGCTTGTCCATGGTGTCCTGCGGGGTGTGGTGGAAGACGTTGTTGTAGCCGTAGTCGAGGTCGATGACATCGGCGGAGGGGACGCCGCGCTTTACGAATGGGATGTGGTCGTCCTCCATCGGTCCTTGAAGCGCGTAGAAATGAGATTGATAGCCCTCGCGCTCGGCGGCCTGGTAAATCAGGTCGAGTAGCCAGGGAGTTGAGTTGGTGTCGCGCTGGATGTCGAGATCGGCATCGGCGATCATATCCATGACCATAAGTGCTTTGATTTTTTTCAGCGTGCCGTCTTTTTCCCATTTTTCGGCGAGATGGCGCGAGCCGTAGAGGCTGTCGGTAGCGGTCCAGGTCTTCACGGCTTCTTCGCCGTCGGTCCAGACCAGCCAGACGCTGTAACCGTCGCGGGTTTTGCCGCGGAGTTGATTGGCGAATTCGAGCAGGATCGCGGTGGATGAGCCGCCGTCGTTGGCGCCGACGAAACCGGTGTTGCGCAGCGGGTAATTACTGTCGTAGTGGCCGAGGATGGCGATGATGCCATCTTTTTTGCCGGGAAACTTCGCGATGATGTTTCGGACGGGGAACTTCCCTTCTACCGTGTCGGCGGTAAAAGCGTCATCTTCGACCTGATCGCCTTTCAGGTGATCGAGAATGTAGTGCTCCAGCTTTTTGTGGTTCTCGTTGCCCATGTAGCGCTCGCCGAAGGCGGTGACTTCGCGGGTGTACTGGAAGGCGCGCTTGGCGTCGATTTGCGGGAGGGGCTTGGCGGATGCTGCCTGGACAACGGCGGGCGCTTCGGATTTTGCAATCGCCGCTTCGGCCGCAGGGGCGGGATTGGAGTTCGTAGTTCCCTTGCTGCACGCCGTTGTGCTTGACGATGCAATCAGCAGCAGGGCTAGAGAAAGTCTTACCCACGGAGGACACAGAGGAGCACGGAGGAAATCTAGCTTTGCAGTCTTGGGCGGCTTCATTGGTCTTTGAGTTTCCTCTGTTCTCAGGAGCTACTCCGCGTTCTTCTCGGCGCGCTTCTTGCGCTGCGTGGGATGCACGAACCAGGCGATCGCGATGCTGAGTACATACAACGCCACCATGGGCGCGGCGAAAATGCACATGTTTACTACGTCGGGAGTCGGAGTAATGATGGCGGCAACGATGAAAATGCCGAGGATCGAATAACGGATGTTGCGCCACATCCAGCCGGCGCTGACGATGCCCATGAGCGCGAGGAAAAAGACGAGGATGGGCATTTCGAAGATCGCGCCCATGCCGATGATGATGGTCACGAACAACTGCGTGTATTCCTCGATAGTGATCATCGGCTGAAACTGTTTGCCGAAGTCGATGAGGAAGCTAAGCGCCTGGGGATAGACAACGCGGTAGCCGAAATATCCTCCGGCTAGAAACAGGCCCACGCTCGAGAGCATGAAGGGGAAAACGTAGCGTTTCTCATGGCGATAAAGGCCGGGCGCAATGAAAAGCCAGACCTGGTAAAGCACGAAGGGCGAGGCGACGAAGAGGCCGGCGACACCGGCGACTTTGAGATAGAGATTGAAAGGGTCGACGGGATTGAGGTAGACGAGTTTTTCCGGCAGTCCGTACTTGTGCAGCACATCGGTGATCGGCTTTTGCATGATGCCGACCAGTCGCCCCGCGCCGAACCAGCAACCGAAGAAGCACACGACTACCGCGACGGCAGAATAAACGATGCGCTTGCGGAGTTCTTCGAGATGATCGAGGAAGCCCATGGTGGGCATGGCGTCCTTGGCGGATTCGCTTATGGGAGAAGAGGCGGCCGCTTCAGGCATCGGGCGCAACTTTCGGGCGCGCGGGAACCGGGGCAAGCCCCGTCTCTACGGTCGTGGCGTTCTCGAACTGGGCGGAGGGTGCGGGTTTGGCTTGGGCAGCGGCGGTCGCAGCGGCTCGGGTTTCCTCGGCCGCAAGTTGCTCGGCGGGCGGCGGGTTGAAGATTCGGCTGGCGAGCGACCCTAGCGGCTCCTTGAGCGGCGGCAGAATCTGCGGCTTCTGCGCTTCGAGGGTGTTGATTTCGGACTCGATCTGGGAGCGGAACTCGTTGGAGGCGCGGCGGAACTCGTTCATGATGCGCCCGATCTGGCGGCCGATCTCCGGCAATTTCTTGGGGCCGAAAAGGATCAGCGCCAGGAAAAACAGGAAGACCATCTCACCCGAGAATCCGAAATTCATACGGTTATCATAATGCGCGGGGGCGAGGGATGACTAGCGCTGGTCTCATAATTGGTTTCGTGGAAAGCGCGCTAGTGAGTTTGCCGAGATTCGACGGCCAGCCCCTAAGGGGCGGTTGATGTCGACGCGCTTGGGGTATCGCCAAAGCGATACCCTGATACGAAACAGCGATAAGAAACCCTCTACTTAAAACTGTACCCAATCGAGGCGCCAAAGCGGATGGCGTGATCCGAACTGAATTCCTGGGCAGCGCGGATGAAATAGAACCGCCCCTCGGGCCGGATAAAGATGTGGCGGAAAATGGAGCGCTGCAAGGGATAGATCTTGATCCCGGCGCCGGCGTCACCCATGAAATGGTTCTTGTTGACGTAGCAATTCCCTGAATTACCGCATCCCCCCGTGTAAAAGCGCGTGGTCTCCATGCCCGCGCCGCCTTCCAGTTCGGCGGTAAAGCGCTTGAAGAATTTCTTGGTCCAGATGGCATTCGCGTCATAAAACATGGGGCGGTAGAGCAGGTTGTTGACAGGGTCCAGTCCTTCAGTTTCCCGACGCACATATTCGCCCTCGACACCGATGTGTTTGTGGAAAAAAAGGTAATCGCCGCTGAATACCAGGTAGGCGCCACCGGTTAGCGATAGCGGCTGATGATTAATATCGTTTGCCACTCTGGTCCCGGGCGCATCGATGGCGGCGATACCGGCGGAGACGTCGAATTTCTGGGCTTGCGCGAGTGTCGAGGAGGCAGCCAAGGCCGCACAGACAAAAAGCGAGAGAAGGGCGATGCGTAGCATTTGTTTCAATCGAAACCGTCCAAAATTGTTTTGACCGCTATCATACATGCGCGGGCGGGAGCGTGAGGTTCGAGGGCGGAGATTTTCGGCAACTGGAGCCGTGGGCGCCTTGACCTTCCAGGCGAAAGCGCCGGGTGCTCGCCTCGGCCCTGCCGAGGACGGGGGCTAGGCCCCATCCTCAGATCAGAACATGCGGCTGGTCCTATTTGAACGTGTAGCCGATGGATGCACCGAAGCGGGTGGCGTGATTCGCGCTGAAGTCCAGGTTGTTGTTGATCCAGTAATAGCGTGCCTCGGGGCGAATGAAGAAACCCTTCGTGAGGTAAAACTTGAGTCCGCCACCGACATCTACGTCGAAGTGGTTGCTCGATGAAATCAGTTGGCTACCTCCACAGGAGATTCCAGTTAGCGTACACGCGGAGTAATGAGTATCCATTGCGCCGATCCCGCCAACAAGCTCCGCGTAAACACGACTGGCGAGTTTGGGAGCGTACACGGCATTGAAGTCGTAAAAGACGGGCCGAAACTTAATGCCCGAACCAATTCCGCAGATGATGTCAGGGCAGGGGGTTTGACTTCCCCTCCAGAACACTTCGCCTCCGACGCCGACGTTGTGATAGAAGAGAAAATCGCCACTAAAGCCGGGATAGGTGCCGCCTGTCAGGGACACCGGGCTGTGATTACTGTTTGCGCTGTTGACGCCCGGAGCCTCGGTCGTGCTGATGCCGAAAGCAATGTCGATCTTCTGAGCCTGGACCACTTTAGAGAAGGTGGCCAGGGCGGCGCAGGCAAAAGACAAGAGTACGACCACTTGAACTGTGCGTTTCACTCGAAACCTCCAAGATATTTTTGGCTGTTGCGTTAGATGCAAGACGCCGCGGCCACGCTGCCGGATTGCGGAGCGTTTACAAGAATTTACTGACTTCTGCAAGTTATTCATTCCCCACAAGTTACATTGATTATAGCATCCTGGCGGGGCGTTGCGGAGAACCGAACTCTTCGATGTCAATAGGCAAGCAGGATGCGGAGGTCGCGCAGATTGTTGCCGGTGGGGCCGGTGAGGATAGCGTCGCCTAGCACGTCGAAATAGGGGAAAGCACTGAAAGTGGCGAGGGCTTGGCGGGCGGCGTCGGCTTGGGCGGCGGGATCTTTCGATGGGGACCCGGCGCGCAATCCGGCTTGGAGGCCGGCTCGGAACAGCGTGCTGCCATCGGCTAGGGCTCCGGCGGCGGGGCTGTTGCCGTCGATGCCGTCAGTGCCGGCGCTAAGAATGGTAATGTCCTCGCCGGCAATTTTTTCCGCGCAGGCGAGCGCGAACTGCTGGTTGCGTCCGCCGATGCCGCCGTTGCGCACCTTGACGGTCACCTCGCCGCCGGAGAGCAGGCAGACGCGAGACACTTTGCTCCGCAGGTCGCGCAGGCGCGTGAGCAGGTAGTCGGAGGCTTTCTCGTAGTCCCAATCGTCGCAGGAATTGTCGACTTCGACGGCAAAACCGGCGCGGGTGGCCGCGATGGCGGCTTCATCGATGGCTACTTTGTTGGAGAGCACGGTCCACCAGCGGGCGCGCACGAAAGCGGGATCGTCGGACTTGGGAGTTTCTTCGAGGGCGCGCTCGCGGAAGAGGCTGGCCACGGAGGCGGGAAATTGCGCGATCAGATTGTATTCGGTGGCGATGCGCTCGCAGTCGTGGATGGAAGTGGAATCAGGCATAGTCGGGCCGGAGGCGAGCGCGTCAGGAGTGGAGTCGGGGACATCGGAGACGAGGATCGAAACCTGCTGCGCGGGATAGGCAGCCTGGGCGAGGCGTCCACCTTTAACGGCGGAGAGATGCTTGCGGATGGCGTTGATAGCGGCGATGGGCGCACCGGAAAGGACGAGCGCGCGGTAGGTGGCGACCAGATCGGGGAGGGAGATTTCGGCGTCAATCGGCTTTTCGACGATGGAAGAGCCTCCGCCGGAAAGCAGAAAGATGACGAGCGAGTCGGCGTCGAGCGAGGCGAGCGATTTGAGGATGGCTTCGGCGGCTTGAATGGACTCGGCGGTGGGGGTGGGATGGCCTCCATGAAAGTATCGGAAGCCGCGGACTTGGCCGGTCTCGCCCAGTCTCGCGGGATCAACCGATGTGGCGACAATGCCTTCGAAACGGCTGCCGACCTGGGCTTCAAGCGCAGCGGCCATGGTGTGGGCGGCCTTGCCGATGGAAACTACGAAGACGCGGTTGTAGGAGTCAAAGTCGTAGAGATCTTCGCAAATACGCAGGACGCCGCGTTCGCAGTGGAGATGGCGCGAGAAGGCGCTTGCGATGGAGGCGTTTTTGAGTGCAGCGGCGAAGATTTCGCGGGCGGTTTCGCGCATTTGGCGAAATTGCTGGTCGCGTTGGGGAGAGATTTCCGCCATGCTCGAAGATTATAGAGAACGGCACTATAATCTGCGGCCATGCCAGCAAAGACTAAAAACACCGATAAGAAGCACGAGTTCGAACTTGCGTTTCAGGGTCTGCGGAAGATTCTGAAACCCTACGACCAGAAACTGCGGGTGCTGAAAGACAATCCCAACCACTACCTGAGCGAATCGAAATCGCTTCGGTATCGGGGGAAGCCGGTCATGTTTGTCTCCATCACGAGCAAGAGCTATGTGGCGTTTCATCTCCTTCCCGTGTACATGTTTACGGAGTTATTGAAAGGCATGTCTCATGCCCTGAAGAAGCGCATGCAGGGAAAGGCGTGCTGGAATTTCAAGAAGGCGGAAGAAGAGCTGTTCGCGGAATTGGGCGAAGTTGTAGGCGCAAGCTTTCGACGGTTTGCGGAACTTGGGGAGCGTGATCTGACGCGAGAGGATATGGTGGCGCTATCGGGCGGCGCGAAGAAGAGGAGTTGAAATCAGCGAGTGGATGCGAATTCCTTTACCCAGGCTTCAATCGCGTCCCGCATTTCGCGGAGGCGGCCTTCGAAGAAATGATCTCCGGCTTCGATGCGAACCAGTTTCTTCGGTTCGGCGAACGTGCCGACCAGCGCTTCGAGGGTTCCGGGCGGCGCGAACTGGTCGCGCGAGCCACTCACGAAGAGTTTGGGCTTGGTCGAGGCGCGGAGAAATTCGAAATCGTAAACTCGCGGCTCACCCGAATCCGACGGAGCCGGGACTGCGGGAAGGCCGAGGGCGATCAGGGCTTGAACGCGATCATCGGAATACGCGGCGCGCAGGCCTACAGCGGCTCCGAAGGAAAACCCGGCAAAAATTATAGGCAGGGGAAATTCGCGCTCCAGCCACGCGAGCGCGGTGCCAACATCTTCGACTTCGCCGATGCCACCAGCGTGCTCGCCTTCGCTCAGGCTGGCGCCGCGGAAGTTGAAG
Source organism: uncultured Acidobacteriaceae bacterium (assembly GCA_963818945.1). Classification (GTDB taxonomy): domain Bacteria; phylum Acidobacteriota; class Terriglobia; order Terriglobales; family Acidobacteriaceae; genus Acidiflorens. Next base: position 310,887 of record CAWFUA010000001.1, read on the forward strand.
CGGAGCACGGGGAATCCAAGGCCGTTGAGCGCTTTCATGGCATGGAAAACGACTTTGTTGTGCAGGGTTCCGCCGTAAAGCGGATGCGGATGGCAGACGAGGGCGGCGTGAGTTGCGGTGGCAGAGCCGGCGTTGAGGAGGGCTTCGAGGCGTCCGGCCGGGCCGTCGAGGAAGAGCGAGCGGATGGTGGAGGTATCGGGGGGCATGGTCGTTGGTCGCTAGTCGTTGGTCGTTCGGGATTCGCCGTTTGCGATCGGTGGCCGCATATTCGTTGTTCGGCGTTTCGCGTACTGCAGAAATCTTATCAGCCCCGTCACTGCCAACGACTAGCGGCCAACGACCATCGACTGCTACGCTCTTGGCATGAGTTTGCCAGGAGGAGACCTATTCGCGCTGACGCGGCGGCTGATCGATATTGAGTCCACTACCTCGAATGAAGGGGCGGTGGGGGAATTTCTTTGCAGCGCATTGCGGGAGCGCGGGTTTGATGCGCGCAAGATGAACGTCGAGGGCAATCGCCATAATGTGCTCGCGACCTGGCCGGGCCACGGGCAGCCGGCGGTCGTTTTTTCGACGCACATGGACACGGTGCCGCCGTTCATTTCTTCTTCTGAGGATGGAACGCGGATTTGCGGGCGCGGATCATGCGACGCGAAAGGGATCATTGCGGCGCAGATTGCGGCGGCCGAGAAGCTGCGCGGAGCAGGCCTTTTTGTCGGGCTGCTGTTTCTGGTGGGTGAAGAAACCGACTCGATTGGAGCTCGGGTGGCCAATCAGCAGCCGATTGGCGCGCGCTTCATGATTAACGGCGAGCCGACCGACAACCGGCTGGCGCTGGCCACGAAAGGGTCGCTGCATGTGGTGCTGACGGCGCGCGGGAAGATGGCGCATTCGGCATATCCGGAACTGGGCGAGTCGGCAATCGACAAACTGGTCGAGGCGCTGCACCGTTTGCACACGATGAAACTGCCCGAGAGCGAAGACGTGGGACCGTGTACGAAAAACGTGGGAACGATTGAAGGCGGACGGGCACGGAATGTGATTCCCGACTACGCACGGGCCGAAATTTTCTACCGCCTCGTGGGACCGGGGGACGAGTTACGGCGGCAGATCGTCGAGAGGGTGGGCGAACTAGCCGAAGTCGAATTCACGCGCGAGGCACGATTTATGCGGCTGCGCACGCTCGATGGCCTGCCGACGATGGTAGCCGCGTTTACCACAGACATCCCATCGCTTGCCAATTGGGGCGAACCGCTGCTGCTGGGGCCGGGATCGATTCACGTGGCGCACACCGAAGGGGAGTTTGTGGAGAAAAAGGAATTGGAGAAGGCGGTGGAGTTGTATTGTGCGGTAGCGAAGAGGCTCGGCTCTTAGCGGCGATCGCACGATCGAGAGGCGCGAGACGGGGGTCAGCCGACGGTCGCCTAATCTCCCAGCAAGACTCGGCATTCTTCCCCACCTAGCGATATCCTTACAGGATGACTCCATCGCACAATTCCCTTGCCCGCGCCTCTTCTTCCTATCTACGTTCGGCGATGCATCAGCCTATTCAGTGGCATGAATGGGGCGAGGAGGCGTTTGCCGCGGCGCGGCGGGAGAACAAGCCGATGCTGCTCGATATCGGCGCGGTGTGGTGCCACTGGTGCCATGTGATGGATCGGGAGTCGTATGACGATCCGGAAGTATCGAAGCTGGTGAATGAGCATTTCGTAGCGGTAAAGGTGGATCGGGATGAGCGTCCGGATATTGACAGCCGGTATCAGGCGGCGGTCAGCACGCTGACGGGACAAGGTGGATGGCCGCTGACGGCGTTTCTTACTCCCGAGGGCAAGCCGTTTTATGGCGGGACTTATTTTCCTCCGAAGGACGGATACGGACGGCCCAGTTTCAAGCGCGTGTTGGCGTCGATTGCGCAGGCTTACCGTGAAAAGCACAGCGACGTGGTGGAGCAGGCGGCGATGGTGGAAAGCGCGATTGAGCGAGCGGAATCGTTTGGCGCTGGCGGCGGACAAGTTTCGGCGGGAGTGATTGAAGCGATTGTGGAATCGGCGACGAGGATGTTCGACGAGCGCAACGGCGGCTTTGGAAGCGCTCCAAAGTTTCCGCATTCTTCGACGCTCGATTTGCTGATGCATCAGTATTCGGCCACGGGAAATGAAGAGCTGCGCCAGATTTTTGTTACTACGCTGGAGAAGATGGCACGCGGAGGCGCGTATGACCAGCTGGCGGGCGGATTTCATCGCTATTCGGTGGATGAGCGCTGGGTGGTACCGCATTTCGAGAAGATGAGTTACGACAACTCGGAGCTGCTGAAGAACTATGTGCATGCTTATCAGGCAACCGGGAATGAGTTTTTTGCTTCGGTGGCACGCGACATCATTCGGTGGATGGATGAGTGGCTGAGCGACCGCGCGCATGGCGGCTTCTACGCGTCGCAGGATGCCGACTATTCGATGGACGACGACGGCGACTACTTCACCTGGACTCTGGACGAAGTGCGGGCGGTGCTGAGCGAGGATGAGGCGGCCGTCGCGTGTTTGCATTACGACATCGGCGAGATTGGCGAGATGCATCACGATCCGGCGAAGAACGTACTTTACGTTCGGGCGAATGCGGGCGAGATTGCGCGGCGGCTCGATTTGATCGAAGAGCGCGTGCGCACCTTGCTGGCATCGGCGAAGGCAAAGATGTATGCGGCGCGATTGCAGCGGCCTATGCCCTACGTCGACAAGACGGTGTATGCGGCGTGGAACGCGATGTGCGTCTCGGCATACTTGGAAGCGGCTAAGGTGCTGGATTTGGATGAGGCTCGGCGCTTTGCGTTGCGGTCGCTGGATCGATTGCTGGCGGAGGGATGGAGCGGCGCGTCTAACGCAGAATCAAAGTCAAAAGCAACAGCAGCGCGCGGGGGCGCCCGCTCCACACGAGCCCTGCGGCATGTGATCGTGTATTCGGATCCGGCGGCGGAGCGGCGCGACACTGCGGGCGTGCTCGACGATTACGCCTTCACGGTGATTGCGTGTCTCGACGCCTACGAGGCGACGGCTGATCTGAGCTACTTTCGCTTTGCGCGGGAAATTGCGGAGGCGATGGCGGACGGATTTTACGATCGCGCGGGAGGCGGATTCTTTGATACGCGATTCGAAGCGGCCTTTGAGCAACTGACCGTTGCGGGTGAATCGGCCGCCAGTTCGACTGGAACGGCTGGCTCCGGGCCGGAAGCGCTTGGAATTCTGGGGACGCGGAGGAAGCCGTTTCAGGATTCGCCGACCCCGGCGGGAAATTCGGCGGCGGCGATCGCGCTGGTGCGGCTGCATGGGTATACGAACGAGGCGTCGTATCGCGAGCGGGCCGAGCGAACACTCGATGTGTACTCGGGCGTGGCGGCGCAGCACGGCCTGTTTGCCGCGACGTATGGGTTGGCGGTGGCGCGCTTTACGGCGCCGCATACGCAGATCGTGGTAGTGGGAGAGGATGCGCCGGCCGGGGAATTGTATCGGGCTGCGGTGGGGCGGCTTTCCTTGAATGCGGCGGTCGTACGATTGGACGCCGGCAAGGCAGTTGCGCAGAATCTGCCGCCGGTTTTGGCAGAGACGCTTCCGCATCTTCCGGCGCTGGGCGAGGAACGGTCGTTTGCTGTTGTGTGCTCGGAATTTGCCTGCCAGCCGCCGGTGTTTGAGGCGGAGGAGTTGGTGCGGGTGCTGGATTCGCGAGGGCGTCCCGCGGCGTAAAGCTGCGGAGAAAATCTTTTGTACGGCCGGAACGTCCCGCCGCGGCGAAGCCGCCATTGAAAACGCCGCCTTATCGCAGCGCTTCACCTGTTCACCGCTGCGCCACGCAAAATCAAGCGCCAAACCAATTTTTTCTGCAGCCGGATGCGCCGTGGACTGCACCTTGCGCCGCCTTGCGGCTGCTTCCCTCCCCTGAAGGTTCTACGTTTCCTGCCGATAGCCTCTAATGGCGTGGTAGCCACGCATGCCGGGGAATTTCTTCGACAATCCGGAGCTATATCGGTCGGTGCTGGAGGAATTGCCGGTCGGTATTTACATCGTGGACCGGGAGCGCCGGGTGCGGTTCTGGAACCGCGGCGCGGAGCATTTGACCGGGCATCTGGCGCATGCCGTGATGGGGCAGGATGGCGCAGGACATCTATTGGACGCGTGTGATCGGAAGGGGCGGGAACTGAGCGGAGAGCACAGCCCCGTGACCGTAACTCTTACGCATGGGAAGGCCCAACAATTCGCCGCTTTTTTTCGGCATAAGAACGGGCATCGCGTCGCGGTTCGCGTGCGAACCAGAGCGGTTCTCGAACACAATGACGCGATCATGGGAGCGATGGTCGTTTTTGAAGAGGGTTTTGTTTTTCCCGACAACTCAGTGGAGCCGATGTACGGATGCCTGGACGCGGCGACTGGGATCCCGTCGCACCGGCTGACGCGAGCGGTGCTGAACGAATGCATGGCAGGAATGGAGCGTTCGCGACAGGGGTTCGGATTGCTGCGGATTCGGGTGTTGGGCCTGGATGAATTCCGAGTGAAACATGGGATTCAATCGGCATTTCCTCTCTTGCGCACGACGGCCCAGACTTTGCGGCACAGCCTGGACCCGGAGATTTTTGTCGGGCGGTGGGGGGAAGACGAGTTCATCCTGGTGCTCCCGTCGGCGAATCGGGTGACGACCGTGGTAGCGGCGGAAACCGCCCACAGCCTGGTTACAAAATCCGAAGTGAGCTGGTGGGGCGACCAATTCCCGGTGCAGGCGGCTGTGATGTACACGGTGGCACAGCCGGGAGACACGCTGGAAAAACTGCTGAACGGATTGGAACCAGCGCACGCTGCGGCAACCGGCCGGGCTGTCGGTGCGGCGGGCGCTGAAACATAGGCGCGAGCAATCGCGCAGCGCTACGGAGAGGATCGCGAGGAGTAACGTTTTATGTTTTCGATCATCGGAATCGTGGTTGTTTTCGGCTGTATCGTCGCCGGATATCTGATGGAGCACGGCAACCTGCGAGTACTGGTGCAGCCGGCTGAGCTGATCATTATCGGCGGGGCTGCGGCAGGCACGGTTTTGATTTCGAATCCGCTGCACATTCTCAAACAGATTGTGGGCGGAGTAACAGGAGTTTTCGGGTCCTCGCCGTACACCCGGCCGCGTTATGTCGAATCCCTGAAGATGATGTATGAACTGCTGCAGAAAGCGCGCAAGGAGGGGCTGGTATCGCTGGAGAGCGACATTGAAGAGCCCGAGAAGAGCCCGCTTTTCTCCAAGTACAAGGATTTTGTAAAAAACCATCACGTGCGCGATTTTGTGTGCGACACGATGCGGATGGCCGTCAGCGGCGGCGTGGAGGTATTCGATCTGGACCAGATGCTGGACAGCGATATGGAGGTTCACCATCACGGGGCGGAGCAGCCGGTGGCGGCGCTGAGCACGATGGCGGACTCGCTGCCGGGGCTCGGAATTGTGGCTGCCGTGTTAGGAGTGGTCATCACGATGGGGGCGCTGGGAGGGCCGCCGGAAGAAATCGGGCACAAGGTGGCGGCGGCACTGGTGGGAACATTTCTGGGCATCCTGCTGTGTTATGGGCTGGTGGGCCCAATGGCGGCGCGCATGGGTAAGAACGCGGAAGAGGAACATGCGTTTCTGCTGGTGATGCGAGTGGTGATGGTGGCCTTTCTGAAAGGCGTGGCGCCGATTATGGCAGTGGAGATCGGGCGGCGCGTGGTGCCCGGACATGTGCGCCCTTCGTTCAAAGAAGTGGAGCAGGCCTGCCGTAGTGGCAGCTCAACGGCCGCAGCGCCCGCGGCGGAAGGGGAAGCCGCGGCAGCCGCTCCAGCCGCAGGTTAGAGGCGGGTCATGCCGACACCCCCGATCATTGTCATCAAGAAAAAAGGCGGCCATGGCGGTCATCATGGCGGCGCGTGGAAGGTGGCATATGCGGACTTCGTCACAGCCATGATGGCGTTGTTTATCGTGCTGTGGTTAATGAACTCGAGCAAGCAGCTGCAAGTCGCGGTGGGCGGGTATTTCAAGGATCCCACGGGAACGTCGAAGAAGGTGGGCACGAATCAATCCGGCGCGGGCGACAACTTTCAACTGACAAAGCAGAACCTGGGCCAATTGAAAGAGCAACTACAGAAGAGCATTCACAGCATCAACGATCTGGAAAAGCTGCGAAAAAATATTGAGATGACGGTCACGGCCGAAGGGCTGCGCATTGAGTTGCTGGAATCGAAGAGTGGAACGTTTTTCACTAGCGGTAGTTCGGACGTAAACCAGACCGGCAAGGAAATGCTGGTTCTGTTGGCGCAGGAGTTGGGACAAGTGCCGAACAAGATTTCGGTCGAAGGGCATACGGATGCAACTCCGTATGGGGAAAAGCGCAATTACAGCAACTGGGAGCTATCGTCTGACCGGGCGAATGCCGCGCGGCGCTTAATGCAGCAATCGGGATTGCGGGCCGACCAGGTTTCGCAGGTGCGGGGCTTTGCCGACCAGCGGCTGCGCAATGCGCAAGATCCGCTGGACCCTTCGAACCGGCGAATCTCGATCATCGTGCAGTACATCACGAAGGATGCCGATGACGAGCCAACCGAAACAGGGAAGGACTCCGGCGACAGATCCAAAGAGAAATTCGTGAAATCCGGGGGCGGAAGCGAGCCCAATGCCGCCGGCGAGGCGACAAAAAAATAAGGCTGACCGAATCGGCCAGCCCGGCGAAGTGCGCTTGTTCAGTGGTGGTTACTGCATCGTGGTTAGTGAACCACAATTTGCAGTTCGTCGTCGGGGCAATGCGGACGGCTTGGCGGACATAACGGCATGGGGCCATCCGGAGCGGGAGCCTTCGGGATGGCAGCATACGCGAATGTGCCTACCAGACCTACCAACAGCAAGAACGCTCTGAGTGAACACTTCATACAACTTCTCTCCTTAGGGTCTTCCGAATCCACGTCAAATTCTGGCGCGTCATCGGTGGGCGGCATTATACACAACGCGCGGCGCGGAGCATTCGTGGGGGCGAAGTTGTGGAACGGAAGCAGACACCAGGCCATCGTTGGGTGGTCGAAGATCGCACAGGGTTCACAGTGCAACAACTAAAGGGCCGAGCGCACAGTTTTTAAAGTGATGCTTTCATTTGGATTGGGCGGTGTCTGACCCTCCCGAAAGCGAAGCAGGTGGCAGCAAATTCCTCTTGACAAGATTTTCGAAGGAGGCTGATCGCGAAGTCGCGTTAGGTGTGGTCCTTCGAACCCGCGGCCGCCGACTTGGTGCGAGGCGTTTTGGTGGAGTTCTCCGTTTCAAGGAGGTCTTCGGAGGATTCGAGATTCGAATTTCTGGAAAAGGCGCGTTCCACCATTCCTTCAAACATCGGGATCAACGAGTCGCTGGGAGCCACGCGTTGCAGATCCGTAAGGCCCTTCTCCCACCGCTGGGTCCGCAAAGGATTGGTGGCTCTTTCACGCGCAAGCTTGGCCGCCCAGGCGTACACAAGCCATGTTAGAACGGAAAAATTGTAAAAAAGCATGTTCAGCAGATTAAGGTGATTGTGACCGACGAGTTTACCCGCATACAACGCGAGGAGCATCAGTTCGGCGCCCGCAAAAGATCCGAAGCCCAAAGCGATTCCGAAACTGAGCTGTCGACGTGAAACTCCGAGGAATCGGGAAAAGATGAACATGAAAAGGATGAGGCCGAACTGCACGGTGCGAACCGAGCGTTGCATGGTGGTTACGGCGTGGATGAGCGGATCTTGCGAGAAGGAATTGGAAGCCGCCACGACAACGGAAACCAGCAGCATGACCGCGCCGGCCCACTTGAATACCGGAGTGCCCAGGTCTTGCAACGCATGATAGGGCCGGAACACATCCAGGAAAATTTCGTGGATGACTTTGAACCCGAGGACGGCGTTGAGCGCCTGCCCGAGCCAGAAAAGCCAAAAATACCAGAAAGCGTTGCGCCCGTAGAGCGGATAAGTGACCACAAAGAACGCAACCTGCACAAGAAGATACGAAAAGAAGACGGGGAATTGTTTAAGAAGCTTTCGCCGCCAGAGCACGGCAGCCACCGCCGATTGCAGCACCGGTTGTGCGCACCACAAACAAAGGGACGAAGTTTGACCGGTGAGGGACATTGAGCCTTTGGATCGAGCCGCGATTCCCCACGGGGTGCGGCGTCCTTATCTTCGCCCATACTAGGCAGGTTGAGTGCTTTGAGCAATGAACTCAGGTAACCTTGGTAACCATTACCGCCGAGTCGCCACTGGGGCGGTCTGTCAGCCCTTGGCGGGTGCGAACGTTACCCGGCCTCGGGAGTGGAATGAAGGTAAGCCCGCATCATCCGGACCTCGTCGTCTTTCTCGTTCAGGTCATGCAGGAGGATGTCGCGGAGCGAGATAAAGCCCCTAAGTTCGCGGTCCGAGCATACTGGCAGGTGCCGAAAGCCATGCCGCCGCATGAGGGTCATGCAAGTTTCGAGCGAGTCGCCCGGTTGTACGGTCATCGGGTCTTCGGTCATGACCTGGCTGACCGGGGTACGGGCCGGATCCTTACCGCCGACCACCACCCGATTCATCAGGTCGCGCTCGGAGAAAATGCCCAGCAGTCGCCCGTGTTGAACAACCGGAACCGCGCCTATGTTGTGGTCCACCATAAGACGGGCCACTTCGAGCACCGTCTGATGCGGCTCGACGGATATTACCACCTGATTCTTAAGCAGATCGCTGATCAACATTTGCACCTCCCATCGACTCGTACCGGAAAATTCCTCTCCGGGAACAATGTCAGTCTGGCTTTGAACGGAGGAAGCAAAGCCGTTAGGACTGCGCTCGGCGGAGTATATGTCGAAAACCTGACGGCGAAAAGCGAAAAAACAAGATGGCGCGCCGAGTGCCTGCGGTTGCAGGGAAAGCCCTAAAGATTGGGGCCTTTACTCAGGGGAATCACGTAGGCGGCCGCCAGGAAGTCGGCAGGGATTTGCGAACGGTCGCGGGCGCTAACGATGACGTTGTAGTCTTCTCCCGCACGCAGCCGATTGAAGACTGGAGTCGCTTCCTGCGGCGTGACGAGCGCAAGGTAACGCAGAAAACCAAAGACATCAGCGGTGGGCTCAAGGCCGGGTGCAACGAAGGAAACTTCGACATCTTCGTGGTGAAAATGCCAGGCCAGCGACGCCGCCAGCCCAACGGCTCGCTCGTAGAGGGCGGTATCCAGAGTGCCGGGTGCCGGGTTGTCGAAAATGATACGCAACCGGCGCTCGTCTTCGCGGCTGTATTCGCGCACTTTGAGCGCGCCGGTGCGGGCCGTGGCTTTCCAATCGACGTGGCGGGCCGAATCTTCGGGCATGTAATCACGGATGCGATAGAGATCGTACCCTCGTCCGCGCACAAAGCTTTCGAGTTCGCCGGTCACCATGGGCAGGACTTCGAGGAACTGCTCGGTGGGTTCGATCACGGGGTATGCAACGATCTCGCGGGTTAGATTCACCCGACGCGTCTTGGTCAGGAAGGCAAAGGGAAAACGCGTGGCCAGGCCGAAGTTCTTCTCGCGATAACGCCCGCGCGCGGGAAAAGTTATCTCGAGGTCGGCGCGCAACTCCTCCGCAGGAGGGAGAAACGGAAAATAAACGGACTGCTGGAGGACCGGCCGGTCAGGTTCTTCATTGACGCGCCGCAATCGGCGATCGGGCAAGCGCAGCCACTGCTGTTCCGGTGAGCGATTCGGGGGCCAGGTGAAAGTAGCCGCCTCCCAGCGCCAATGGCGCGCTACCTTGCGCTTGGCGGGAACGACGCGGATTGAAAACGACGGCATCCACGAACTGGCGTTGCGCAGCAGGATGCGGGCCAGCATCGGACGCCCGGCGAAAACATGCTCGGGCACGTGGATGTTGAGTTCCAGCCGGCGGAGCACAACCGCAGAAGCGATGCCCGAGATGAGAATCGCGGAAAGCAGCGCGGCGACAACCACATAGAGCAGGTTGTTGCCGCTCTGCAGGGCCGCGATTCCAAGGACGACGGCGAACAGGATGTAGATCATCCCGGCGCGGGTTACGTCATAGTCCATCGCTTCGCGGAGTCGCGCCGCCACCACGCGCCGCGCCAGGTATGGCACGGTGGTAAGGCCAACAAAGGTAGCCAACAGGAGGGCCGCCGAGGCGAGAACAATGGTGCCCCAGACATTCCCCGACTCGCGTGAAACGGTTGAAAACAGCGCCGCCGCGAAGGCCAGCACCAGCCCGACGATGGCGACGAGAAAGCGCACCCAGACTTCGGGGATTCCGATTCGCAGCAATGAAGACGGGGTTGAGTCGGGGGCAGTTTGGGAAATCATGGAGTTCCCGGGCGCAGACTTGCGCATTTCCTGAGTTCAGATTCGCAACTATTCAGCAGCTTACGATGCACTCCCAGCATAAACCAGCTCAGGCTGGGCGCGGAAGTGACGGAAGATTCTTAGGTCTTCGGCGAGCCTGGGCCGGGGCCGCGCCGCTGCCTCCACCACAGGTATAGAACCACGGCCGCGACAACCACCACAATGGCGACGTTGAAGCGCGTGAGCGTACGCACCAGCAGGCGCCAGTGATGCCCGAATAGGTATCCGGCGCTGGCGATGAAGCTTACCCACACAACCGCGCCCAGAAAGTTGTAAATGGCGAAGGCACGCCAGCGCATGCGTAGCACTCCCGCAAGCGGCCCGGCGATTACACGCATCCCGAAAACAAAGCGGGCAAAGAAGATCGTGAACGCGCCATAGCGGTCAAAAAGCGCCTCCCCGCGCTCCAACACACTTTGGCGAAGGCGGAAAAAGTTCTGGTAGCGCTCCAGGACTGGTCGCCCACCATAACGGCCCAGGACAAATCCCAGGTTGTCGCCAATCGTCGCGGCGCAAGTCGCGACCACTATGATCCATCCGAGATGAAGCTTGTGCTCGGAGTAGGCAAAAAAGCTTGCTACCAGAAGCGTGGTCTCGCCGGGAACCGGGAGCCCGGCGTTTTCGCACAGCAGCATGAGCGCAACGGCCCAATAGCCGTAGTCGCCAACGAACACGCGCACGAAATGAGAGATGCTGTGCCCCATCAGCAGTGGGATCGGATATGCAAGCTTAACAAAGCCGGAGGCTCGGCGAGACTACGCAGGACGAGCCGTGGTTAGGAATTCGATGAGGGCCGCGTTGAATTCACGCGGCGCTTCTTCGTAGGTCAGATGGCCAACGCCTTCGAACGCGACGAGTCGCACATCGCGGAAATTGCGGCGCAGGGGCTCAGCCGACGCAAAGTGAACGGCGCGATCACGGGTTCCCCAAACGAGCAGGGTTGGATAATCGCGAATCGTGGGCAGGACGCGTTCCAACTCGCCGAGGTCCGCGGTCCAATTTTCAAGGATGTGCGCGGCGTGGCGAAAGGCGTGGTTCTTGAGCACGGGCATACGATAGCCGTCGAGCGAATCGGGTGGAATTTTTGCTCCGTCGCCAAACAGGCGACGCAGCCACAGGTAGTCGAGCGGACGCCAGCGCTCGATGGTGTGGCGGAAAACGAATGACCCGAATGGAGTCACCAGAAACGGCGCCAGGCGCTTGCCGTGCGGCGACCAGGGATTCACCGGCGCAACCAGAATTAGCCTCTTGAGCCGCGAGTCGCGGCGTTCGGCCAGGAGCGCGGCCGTCATGATCGCGACACCGCCGCCGTGAGAAGTGCCGAGCAGGTCAAAATCGGCGATGCCGGCCGCGTCGGCGAACTCGAGAACGCGTTCCGCGGTGGCGCACACCGAACAGTCCATGCCTTCTGGCGCAGTTGACAATCCGGCGCCCAGGTTGTCGATGGCATAGCACGTGGCGTAGGGCGCGAGGGCGGGCAGGGTGAACCGCCAGGAGAAGGAATACCCCATCAGGCCGTGGACAAGGATGAGCGGCGGACCGGAACCTGCCTGGAGGTAGCGCATGCGCCCTCCGGCGACCTGGAGCCAACGCTCTTCGACGCCGTCAGGGCGCGGATTTGACACCACACTGGCGGGGCTGAAGATTTCTTTCGTCTTTTCTGTTTCGATGGGCAACTCTTTCCTCTCGGCATGGTTCTTACTAAATGAGTGATATCGCCTCTGTTGCTTGAGTGGGAGCGCCTTAAGCTCCCACTATTTTTTTGTGCGACTTTTCGCGGCGACCGTCACCGAGTTCCACGTTTCAAAACCGCAAGCCGTGGGACACCCGATTCTTCCCTTCCCCTAATGCGAGAGCACGGCAACTGCGGATGAAGGTTCGCTCTGACTTTTCGTCCGCTTCCGACCAAGCAATTTCTTCAGCACGCGAATTCCTTTGTCCACATGCTTTTCTTCGAGCACAAACGGCGGCAGGAAACGCAGCACTGTGTCCTGCGTAACATTGAACAGCACGCCTTCCGCCAAGCCCTGCTCCACAAACGGGCGCGCTGGAATGTCGAGCACAAGGCCCTGGATGAATCCACGGCCGCGGGTCTCGCGCGTGGCGGCGTATTTTTCCACTAACGCTTCGAATTGCTGATGCAGGTAATCGCCAACCCGCATCACATTCTCGAGCAGGCACTCTTGTTCGACGATGGCCAGATACTCGAGGCCGACGCGGCAAGCCAGTGGGCCTCCGCCGAAGGTAGTGCCGTGCTGCCCAGGCGATATCGCTGATGCGAAGCGCTCTTTCGAAATAAATGCTCCCAGCGGCACACCGGCCGCAATGGGCTTGGCGATGGTGACGATATCGGGCACGACGCCAAAGGTCTGGAAGGCAAAGATCGTGCCCGCGCGACCGAGCCCGCATTGGATTTCGTCAAAGACGAGCGCGGCCTGGTGCTGGTCGGCAAGCGCGCGGCACTCGCGCAGGAATTCAGTTGAGCACTCCAGTATCCCGCCTTCGCCGAAGATCGGCTCAAGCACGATGGCGCAGGTGTTGGTGTTGACCGCGGCGCGCAACGACTCGACGTTGTTCCGCTCAACAAACGTTACATTGTCGAGCAGAGGCTCGAAGCCTTTGCGGTACTTGTCCTGGCCGGTGAGCGACATGGAACCGAACGTCCGGCCGTGATAAGAGCCCTCGAGGGCAACGAGCCCGCATTTGGCGTCGCCGCCGGCTTTGTGTCCGGCCAGACGCGCCAACTTAATGGCGCCTTCCATCGCTTCGGTGCCGCTGTTGGAGAAGAAGACGCGATCGAGGCCAGAAAGCTGGCACAGGCGCTCGGCAAGTTGCCCCTGATATTCGTTGTAGTAAAGATTGGAAAGGTGGATGACGCGCGCGGCCTGCTCGCGGATGGTCCTCACGATACGAGGATGGGCATGGCCGAGCGCGTTCACGCCCAGTCCGGCGACGAAGTCGAGGTACTTTTTGCCTTCGAAGTCATAGAGGAACACGCCCTTCCCGCGCTCAAAGGCGACCGGATAGCGATTGTACGTAGGAAGCAAAAAGCGCTTTTCGAGATCGGCGATTTGTTCGAGGCGGGACATAGTGAAATTGTAGAACGAAAAGCGGCTCCAGGCGGGGTGTGGGTGAATTCCTAGTTGCGATGTGGCCCGAGTGCCTGGGAAGAGTTTGCGCCCAGGCTGTTGGGAGGCAACAAAACGGAGCGCGGATACCCAACCCGCGCTCCGGCACCGCCAGCCAGGAGACCAGCTACGGTGAAATCTCGTCTCGGGCACACGGAGCCACAAGCGGGGATTGCACGAACGTGGTCCCTCCCGCTGCAACGCCGGCCTCTCTAACCGGCGGCGTCCAGGTTCGCGCAGGAGCCGGGTGCGAACCTAGAGCACGCTGCCGCATCCTCCGCCGGTTTTTCTACTTGCCGGTGCCGCTGAGTTGCACAGTCTGGGTGCCCACCGCGTCTTTGATATTCAAAGTCGCGGTACGCGCGCCGCTGGCCGCCGGTGTGAAGGTCACCGTGATCGTGCACTCCCATCCGCCTTTCACGCTCGATCCGCAGGCCGATTTTGCAGGGAAGTCGCCGGGATCGGTGCCCGAGACCGTAACACTATTGATCGCGAGCGGCGTGCTCTGGTCGTTGGTGAGGATGACCGTCTCCGCCTTCTTGGAGCCGACAGCGACTGTTCCACAATTCAGGTCAAGCGGCGAGACGCTCACCGGCTGCGTGCTGTTGTGCATCACGGTGACGAAGCTGATGTAAGTGCCGATGCCAAAGTCGTCATCGTTCAGTACGGAGATGTCCGGGGAGCCGTCGGCGTTGAAATCGGCAACCACCGCCGCGTGGCTGGTCGCGCCGACATAGAACTCACCGACGCGGTTAAAGGTGCCATCTCCATTGCCTTGGAGCAACACCGGACCGGAGACAGTCCCGTACTCCTCCAGCATGGGGATGAACGCGTCCAGCTTGCCGTCTCCATTGAGGTCGCCGACCACCGGATAGACGGGATAGTCGCCGCCCGTGCAGACGGGAGAACTAGCGGTAAATGTGCCGTCGCCCTTGCCTTGGAGGAAAGCGTAGGCCGCACTGCCGTGATAACTGGAGGAGCACTGGGCCTCGAGGGTGACGAGCAAGTCCACCTTGCCATCCTTGTTGAAGTCGCCGGCCGCCAACGCGTTGGTGTAGCTGTACTGCGGGGCAGCCGCAACCGTGATCGGCGCCTGGAACGTGCCGTCGCCTTTGCCCAGCAGGATATACACGCTGTTACTGTAGGAGCCCGGATAATAGGATGCGGCTGCGATGTCGAGCTTTCCATCGCCGTTGAAATCGGCAATGGCCAGAGCATTCAAATGGGGGCTGAGGGCGGCGACGCTGCTGATGAGGCTGGCGGTACCGAACGTGCCCTTGCCCTTGTTGAGCAGCAGGCTGATGGTGCCATCGGTGTTGGAAATGACGATGTCCGGGTGGCCATCGCCATTCAAATCGGCGAGGAACACATCGTTCGATTGCGCCGATGCGCCCGTCGAATAGAACACAGGCTTTTTGAATTTCCCCGTGCCGAGGCCGGTAAAGACGCCGACTTCGTTGATGGGACAACCGGTGTTTTGGTAGTTGGTAATGGTCGCCACGATATCGGCTTTGCCATCGCCGCTCACGTCGCCGGCGGCAATCCACACGGGGTAGCTGCCGCTGCACGTGGCCGAGAGGAAGGTCGAGTAGGTTGGCGCCGCCAAGGCACCGTGCGAGCTGCCTAACATGACTCCGAACGCCGGCACACTCTTGCTTCGCGCGTCGGAGAACGCCACGTCCGGGAAGCCGTCGCCGTTGAAGTCGGCGGCGACAAGATTGTTCCCGAAACCGGTCACGCCTCGCCCATAAGCCACGTTCGTTTGGAACGTGCCATCGCCGCGCCCGAGGGTCACCTGACCCTTCAAATAGTGGTCGCCTGCTTTGAAGAGGTCGAGCGCGCCGTCTCCATTGAAATCGGCTAGAATCACGTTGCTCGGTGGCTGGTCCCAGTATTGCAGCGGGTAAACGGGCCCGGCGGCGAAGGTGCCATTGCCCTTGCCGTAGTAGGTAAAAACTTCCCCCGCGAAATCGGCGACCACGAGGTCCAGTTTCTTGTCGCCGTTGATGTCGGCGATCGATACCTGCCAGGCGGGCTCGGTCAGCGTGGCGACTACGCCTTTTACCGCAAACGTGCCGCTGCCCTGATTCAGAAAGAGCACAACATCTCCGAGGTAGTCCGTGGTCACGATGTCGTTCTTCTTGTCTTTGTTGACATCGCCGATCGCGATGCCCATCTGACTTTGGGAGTTGATCCCGGAAGCATAGTACGTGGCCGTTCCGAACGTGCCGTTTCCGTTATTGAGCAGGACGGCCATTCCGTTGCTTTCTGTAACCGCGATATCGAGCTTTCCGTCGCCGTTCAGGTCGCCCACCGCCATGCCCACCGCGATGTAATTGTTCGGGTGATTCGGATCCACGGTGGAGTAACCGACGGCGGTCTGGAACGTGCCGTCGCCGTTACCGAAGTAGAGGTAGACGCCGTTGTATTGAGTCAGCGCGGCCAAGTCCAGTTTGCCGTCGCCGTTGAAGTCGGCCACGTAGAGGGTGTTGGGGCTTTCGGACCAGTCAGCACTGTTTGGAGCCGCATAAGTGTTGAGATAGGTGAAGGTTCCGTTGCCATTGCCTTGGAAGATCATCACTTCGCTGGTATTCCCCGCGGCATAGATGCCCCACACGGCGACGTCGAGATGGCCGTCGCCATTGAAGTCGGCCACTGCCATGGCGTAGGGCGTGTGCTGGCCAGGAGTAAATAGGTTCTGGACCACCGGGGATTGGAACGTGCCGTCCCCGTTGCCGAGGGCGACGTCGATTTCAAGGTATCCGCCGGGGGCCTCCACGGAGACGGTGTCGAGTTTGCTGTCGTTGTTGAAGTCTCCTACTGCGGCCGCTTGAATGGGCGAGATGGAACCGCCGACATCGTTGTTCACAATAATGGTGGAGGGATATGGAAAAGCCACAGGATAGGCCTGTGCCGACGCCGGGTAGGTTTGCGCCTGCGCCGGAATCGCGATCCCCGCCAATAGCACCACCGCGGCGAACATGGTAAGCGCGAGCGCGGCCATGCCCGAATACTTCACTTGCCGATCAATAAAATACATTTTATGTCTCCTGGGAAGTCAATGAAGCGTTTGAGTCTCGTTCTTATGGGGTCCAGCTTGCGAATCCGCCCCGACTCTCGCGCAAATGCCAGGTTGGAGTAAATGGACAGCGAGTCAAGCCTCTGTTAAGTCTGTGTAACGAGCTAACTCATGTCAACTTAGCTAAATGCAAGATTCGGTAACGGGACCGTATTAGTCCGATTTCCGCCACGAAAGTGGTGTAAGGGCCTCGCTGATCGGAGTGCTAGACTAAGTCTTCTCAGAAGACACGAGCCTGTGCATTCCACGGTTCCCTCCGATTCCGTTGTGACGCCGTCCCTGGTGCGTTTCGGCACCTTCGAGGCGGACCTGCGCTCGGGCGAATTGAGGCGCGACGGCATCAAGGTCAAGCTCCAGGATCTTCCGTTCAGAGCCCTGACATTGTTCTTGAGCCGACCCAACGAAGTGCTGAGCCGGGAAGAATTTCGGCAAGCGCTATGGCCGGATGATGTATTCGTCGATTTCGATCGCGGAATTACTACCGCGATCAACCGGCTGCGGGATGCGCTCAACGATTCGGCTTCGAACCCGCGCTTTATCGAAACGCTAGAACGGCGCGGCTACCGGTGGATCGCGCCCACGCATGTCACCGATCCGCTGGACGAAATGCCTTTGGAACCGGTGTCCGCCGGCGCACCTCAAACCGTGGATGCAAGTGCCCCTACCCTGCGTTGGAAATACTTTTTCGGCGCGCCTGCGCTGGTATTACTCGTCGTGGCGGCAATTTTCTGGGCGAGGCGCGAGTCGTCAACCCATAGTGGCAGAGCGAAGGTGCTGATGGCACTGCCTGCGTACGGCCCGATTCGTCCCGCCAATCGCGATGCGGAAGAGTTTTACCTGAAAGGCCGTTACTACTGGGAAAAGCGGACCCCCGATAGCCTGAACAAAGCAGTGGATTCGTTCACGCAGGCGATTGTCCACGACCCAGGCTATGCGCCGGCTTACGTCGGATTGGCAGATTGCTATAACCTGCTGCGCGAATACACAATGATGCCGCCCTCAGAGGCCTTCCCGCGGGCCCTGGCCGCAGCGAAAAAAGCGGTTGAACTGGACCCGCGGTCTTCCGACGCGCATGCCTCTCTCGCCTTCGCGTCTTTCTACGGGATGTGGGACGCCGCCACCGCCGACCGGGAATTCCGGCGAGCGATTGAGTTGAACCCCAACAATGCCATCGCTCATCACTGGTATGCCACATATCTTTCGAGCCTCCGCAGATATCCCGAGTCGCTGGCGGAGATCGAACGCGCGCAGGCGCTCGACCCGGGTTCGAAATCCGTGTTGGCCGACAAGGGGATTATTCTCTTTAACGCCGGCCGCCAGCAGGAAGCCACCACCCTGCTGCAGCAGATGGAATCCAACGAGCCGGACTTTATTTCTCCCCATCGCTATCTGAAGTTCATTTACCTGCTCACGGCGGACTATTCCCATTACCTCGTGGAAGCAAGAAAAGAAGCGGTTTTGATGCACGACAATTCAGCGCTCGGCACCGTCGATGCAACCGAAAAGGCATTCGCCTCGGGAGGCGGGAAGGGCCTGATCGAGACTCTCAGTGTGGAACAGAAGAAGCTCTACGATCGAGGCCGGCTTTCGCCGTTCGTGCTCGCGATGACATATTCACTCCAGGGCAACAAATCTGAGACCTTGCGCTACCTGAAGACTGCATATGATCAGCGCGTGGACGGCGTGGTCGAGATCGAATCCAATCACAGCTTCGACAACATGGCCAACGAACCGGCGTTTCGGAAGATGCTGGCCGATGCGGGTTTGCCACCGCTCAACTAACATTCAGCGAAGTGCGGCTCGACTCAGCGGAATCGCGCCGCTCGCTCTGCCTTGCTACAATGCTCCCACACTCTGTGGGGGTGTCCATGTTGCGAAGCTTCACCCGAATCGCTTGTTTACTGGTTGCGCTTGCCCTGCCTTGCCTGGCGAAGGACGCCGGCGTCGATCCCCGTTTGAAACACAGCTTTCGCCGGCCCGCACAGAACGGATGGACATTCGTCCATCTGGAAGGCCAGCCTGCAGAGATTGGATTCCAGCACGGCCATCTGCTGGCGCCGGAGATCGGGGACTTGCTGAAGGTGACCCAGACCGAACTTTCTCATGACGAAAAGAAAAACTGGCAATTCTTTCGTGATGCAGCACAAACCATGATGTGGCCACGCATCGGGCAGGAATACCGCGAAGAACTGCAAGGCATTGTGGATGGAGCGAACGCAAAGGGCGTGAAGCTGGATATTTGGGATGTGGTCGCCCTTAATGCCGCTGAAGAGTGGGATTACTTCGTTAAACAATATGACAAGGAGCACGGCATCAAATCGTCGGCGGCGCCGGGGACTCCGGAGCATTGCAGCGCGTTTGTAGCGACGGGTAGTTACACCAAGGACGGCAAGATTGTCATCGCGCATAATAACTGGACAAGTTATCTGGATGGGCAGCGCTGGACGATCATTTTCGATATTGTTCCCACCAAAGGCAGTCGCATGCTGATGGACGGATTGCCGGGGGTCATCCACAGCGCGGACGATTTTGTCATGAATTCGGCCGGGATCGTGATCACGGAAACGACCATTGGGCACTTTTCTGGCTATGATCCGGCGGGAATTCCGGAGTTTGTGCGGGCGCGCAAGGCGGCGCAGTATTCCGCGTCCATTGATGATTTCGCGCGCATCATGAAAGAAGGCAACAACGGCGGCTACGCCAACAACTGGCTGCTCGCTGACGTGAAGAACAATGAGATTGCCAGCCTGGAGCTCGGACTGAAGAATGTGACGCTGGAGCGCACCAAGGACGGGTATTTCGTCGGCTCCAACTTCCCTGTGAACGAAAAGCTTATTCGCGAAGAAACGGATTTTGATCCGAGGGACATGAGCCTGAGCGCCAACGCACGCCATGTTCGGTGGGAACAGTTGATGGCCGAGAACAAAGGAAAAATCGACGTAGCCGCGGCCCAGCGATTTCTGGCTGACCACTACGACACCTACACCAAGAAAGAAGATCCCGACGAGCGAACCCTCGACGGGCACGTCGATCTGTCGGCGCGCGGCATGCAGCCATGGCAACCACCTTACGGAAATGCCGGGGCGGTGCAAAACAAGGCGGCGGACGCGGCGATGGTTACTCGTATGTCGTTTGCGGCCGCCGCCGGTCATGCCTGCGGGAAGAACTTCAAGGCAGAAGAACATCTGCGGGAGCATCCGGAGTTCAACTGGGAGCAGGGATTACTGCGGGATATGGATGCGTTCCCGTGGACTACGTTTGAGAGCGCGAAGTAGGAAGGGCGGGGCGCTATTCGTCGTTCGCTGTTTGCTATTCGCAAACGATGCAAACGCTTCACGCGACTTAGTATCCGTTCATGGGAGGAGATATGCACTATCACGATTCTGAGGACTTGAAACTGCTAGGCGAGTTCAAAGAACTTGCGCCGGCAGAGTTTTCCGCGTTTGTCGGATTCGACAAGATTGTTGGGCGCGAAGACGGAGCCATTCCGAGAAAGTATCGCGAACTGATTGCGATCGCGGTGGCGTGTACAACACAGTGTCCGTATTGCCTCGACGTGCATACGCGCGCTGCGAAACGAGCCGGTGCCACGCGCGCGGAAGTGACGGAAGCAGCTATGTTAGCGGCCGCGCTTCGGGCGGGAGCCGCGGTTACTCATGGCGCGCTCGCAGTCAAGTTGTTTGACCGGGCCTGAAGCAAGCAAGCGGCCAACCGGCTTTTTCTAAGTGACCGCCTTGTTGCGAAATTGCCGCAGGCCGAGAACTAACAGCAGGACATCGAATGTCGTCAGGGCCGCGAGGATCAGCGGAAGCCACAGGTGCGGGAACTGGGGCACGAGCGTGGCCCGCAGGCCTTCGCTGGCATAGACGAGCGGGTTGATGAGCACGATTTTGGCGAGGATGGGAAACTTGCTCAAGGCGCTCCAGGGATAGTAGGTGCAGCCGAAAAATATCATCGGCGTCATCACCATGCTAAACATCAGGCCGATATGCTGCTGATCGACGCTGCAGCCAAGGGCAAGGCCGCCGCAAGTCGAGAAACCTGCGACCAAGAAGGTAATCGTGGCGAACAGAAGCGGGTTGGCAACGTGCAGTTCGAGGCCGGGACGAAGAATGATCCAGGCCAGCGGAATTACCGTTAAGCCAGCGACCACGGCCTGAATCAGCCCGGCCACGACTTTTTCTATGGCAACCCATGAGATGTCGATGGGCGCCAGCAAGCGGTCTTCAATCTCGCGCGTGAACTGGAATTCTGAGATCAACGGCATGGCAACGGCCCAAACTCCAGTGAATACCATGCTCATGGCCATGATGCCGGGAAGCAACAGGCTCTTGTAAGCTGCGGGAAGATAGCCGCTGCCCACCATCACGCGCCCGAAAATAAAAACGAACAACAGAGGCTGCAAGAACGTCTGGAGTATAAGCGGACCCAGATTACGCCGGGCTACGTGTGCGTCACGCGCTAATAGTGCCAGGAAAGTTTTCCGGTTCATTCGCGCAGGCTCCTTCCGGTGTGATGGAGAAACAAATTTTCGAGGCTGGGCTCGGAGATATGGACATCGGTCAACTCCACGCCCAACGCGGCCGCTGCATTCACGATCTCGGGAATCAGCGAGCCTCCGCGGCTGGCATAGAGATCGGCTCCGCTGTCTGCATCGGCACGCACCTCCGTCACACCGAACAAGGTGCCGAGGCGCTCCAGCAGCGGTGCGGAATGATGGCCAAAGCGCAGGCGCAGGAGATATCCGCCGGGAATCGAAGCTTTCAGCTCACCCGGCGTGCCGGAAGCGATGATGCGGCCATGATCGATGATCGCCAGTTGCTGGCACAGAGTGTCGGCCTCTTCCATGTTGTGGGTGGTCAGCAAAATGGTGCGGCCTTTCTGGTTGTATTCGCGGATGATCTCCCACAGCAGCAGCCGGGTTTGCGGATCAAGGCCCACGCTCGGTTCGTCGAGAAACAAAACCTGCGGATCGTGCATCATGGCGCGCGCGATCGACATGCGTTGCATCATGCCGCCGGAGAAGTTACGTACCAGTTGGTCGGCGCGATCCGTCAGCTTGAATCGGTCAAGCAGTGCGTTGGCGCGCTCCGCGCGTTCGTGGGACTTGAGCCCGAAGTACGCTCCGTGGAAAAGCAGGATTTCGCGGGCGGTGAGGGAGAAATCGAGATTCGGGCGTTGCGCAACAACACCAATCTGAAGCTTGGCGGCGGCCTGCTCGCGCCAGACGTCGTGAGCGCCAATCCAGGCCGTGCCGCTGGTCGGGCGCACACGGGTGGTCAAAATGCCTACTGTGGTGGACTTTCCGGCGCCATTGGGACCGAGCAGGCCGAAGATCTGCCCGGGCGCAACGTCGAGATTGATGCCATCGAGCGCTGTGATTTGCTGTTTCTGGTCCTTGCTTTTTTTGCCGCCAGACTGAGTAAAAAAACCGGTTCGCCCCGCTGCCGCAGGCGGAGGCGAATTGTAGATCTTGCGCAGATCGCGAGTACGAATTGCAACGTCCATGTGCAAGAGTTCCTAGGAAGCGCCCCACGCGCCGATCGCAACTGAATTCTGCTTCGAAAGTATACATAGCAGTGGCGCGGAATCCCAAAAGCACTCTTACTTAAGTTAGCAAAGCAAGGGTCAGGATTTGTCGTCGGGGAGTTTGGGAGTTGACGTGGGATTGTCCGGGTCGAGTCCGGCGGCGGCCATAATGGCGCGGCCCAGGTCTTCGGGGGAAACTGCGAAGTTCGGGGAGGACGCGGTGGCTTGCTGATCGGCGATGGGCGCTACAAAGCGGTAGCCGCGTCCCACTACGGTCTGGAGGTATCGGGGTTGGTCAACGTCATCGAGTAAGGCGCGGCGAACTTTGCGGATCGCGGTGTTGATGCCCTGGTCAACATCCACGAAAACGTCCTTGTTCCAAAGGGCACTAGAGATCTGCTCGCGGGTAACGAGTTGGCCCTTATTTTCGACGAGGAACATGAGCAATTGCAGAGGGAGTCCCTCCAAGGGCACCGGCTTACCACGGTGGCTGAGCTGGAAGCGGCCGAAATCCAGCTCAAAATCTTCGAAGCAAACTTGCTTGTTATTGTTCATGGCCCAACTCCTGCTGCCAACTCCAGCGGCAAAAGGGAGATGGCCAAGGTAAGAAATTCTGTTCTTGCTGCGCGGATCGTGTCAAGCCACTTCAAGTTAATTCTTCAGATCAATTCAGACGGCTTCAGACTGGCTCCATGGACGTTTCCGGGAATTGGGTGCAAAGTTACATTCACTTGCTAGGATTTGCTCACCTCTCCTAATCGAGTCTGGTGAGCAGAGTAAGTGGGAGGCCCCGGAATCGGGGAAGGTTCGCGGGCCTCCCCACTCAAAATAAAGGGTTTGGGCACGTCACTGATCTGCACCTAAGTTTTGCCCACCATCATCCGCCGCTCGACTCTCCTCCCAAGATTGCCTGCTCCCAGACCCTCTTTGTTTTGGCTCGCGCCATCCTGAAAAATGGATCGATATTCCAAAAATCATAGTCAATCTCCAAAAACTTGTTTATAATCACGGAAGTCCTTATTTCGAGGCCACTTATCCCAATGGGAATCCACTCCAGCGTGGCAGCGAAGTTGCTTGGAACTGATCGACGGCGAACCTCTGGTCGCGCTGCCGTTTTGCAGTTCCAGCCCATGAACCGAGAGTTCCAGGCCCGATTTACCGTCATCCTGCTGTTGCTCCTTACAGTTGCGGCCGCGGTTTTCGCCGGATACAACTACCGGATCGAACACGAGTCGGCTATCCCCGACGACGGCGCCTGGTGGATGGAGCGCAGCAGCCAGATTGTTGCTGACCGCCTGGATCCGAATGGACCCGCAGCGCTGGCGGGAATCCGCAGCGGCGATGCAGTGGTGAGCATCAACGGGAGGGCAATCAACAGCACTTCCTCGTTGAGCCGGCAGCTCTACTACTCCGGCGTTTATTCGAAAGCAACCTACTCGCTCATCCGCGGATCGGTACCGCTTGATGTGGTCGTTGTGCTGGTCCCTGCCGAGCGGTCAATGAACGATTGGCTGCGCCTGATTGCACTGATCTATCTGTGCATCGGCCTTTATGTGCTCCTGCGGCGCTGGACCGCAATCGGCTCCACACACTTCTACATTTTCTGCCTGGTCTCGTTCATTTTCTATTCGCTGCACTACACGGGCAAATTTAACGCATTTGACTGGATCGTGTTCTGGAGTAATGAAGTCGCCTGGATCCTCCAGCCGGCGTTGTTTCTGCACTTTGTTCTGACTTTTCCAGAGAGGCGAACGTTCGTCAACAAGCACCGATGGGCGTTGCCGGCGCTTTACCTGCCGGGCGCAGTGTTGCTGCTGGTGCAGATTGTGGCTTTGCAGTTCCTGAAGGCGAGCGCACGGCTGCTCTGGAATCTCAACCGGGTGCACTGGGCGTACCTGACGGTCTTCTTCGTCTCGGCGGCAGTGGTTCTGTGGCGCAACTACCGGCAAGCGACCACGCCGATCCTGCGGCAACAGCTCAAGTGGATTACGCGCGGCACGGTCGTCGCGATCGCGCCCTTCACGCTGTTCTACGTTCTGCCCTATCTGTTTGGCGCTATGCCTTCTCTTCCGATGAAGGTCACGGTGCTTTTCCTCGGGTTCCTGCCGCTGACGTTTGGGTACGCCATTATCCGCTACCGGCTGATGGACGTGGATCTGATCTTCAAACGGGGCATGGCGTATACGCTGGCCGCGGCGGCCATTGTCGGAACCTATTTTGCCGTGGTCGCCTCGATTGCGGAGCTGGTTCACACGCGCGTTCCCAGTTCGGGTCCTGCTGGACTGATGGTGGCCATCGTCGTCACGGCACTGCTGTTTGATCCCGTACGAAAGTGGATTCAGGAAAAGCTTGACCTGTTTTTCTACCGCACGCGTTATGACTACCGGCGCACCTTGATCGAATTCGGCCGTGAACTGAGTTCGGAAACCGATCTGAACAAGTTGCTCTCGTCGCTCGTGGACCGGCTGGCACGCACACTGATGGTGGACCGCCTCGCCATTTTCCTCGCCAACAGCGATGCGTCGCGGTTTGAGTTGTCGAAATCGTTCGGGTTGGGCGCAATTGGCGCGCTGGACTTGTCCTTCCTTTCGAAACCGCGAGTGGAAGACGCCGCCGGACATATCTTTTTCGAAAACACGCGGCAATTGCCGCGGGAGACGGCTGCGGCGCAGGAAGCGATCTCCCGGCTCGACCTGAATTACTACATCCCATGCCAAGCGCGGCAGAAAACGATTGCATTCCTTGGGCTGGGGAAGACCATGGAAGGCGACTTCCTTTCCAGTGAAGACGTGGAACTGCTGGAAACACTGGCCGGCTATATCGCGATCGCGATCCAGAATGCGCGGCTCTACGCCTCGCTCGAGCAGAAAGTTACCGAATACGAGCGACTGAAAGACTTCAACGAGAACATCGTTGAATCGATCAACGTGGGTGTGCTGGCGGTCGATCTGCAAGACCGTATCGATTCCTGGAACTCGCAGATGGAAGTGATGTATGCGCAGCCGCGTTGGCAGGTAGTGGGACGTTCGCTGAGCGAGGTTTTTCCGGCGCCGTTCGTCGAGGAGTTTTATCGCGTCCGCCAGAATCCCGGAATCCACAATCTTTATAAATTCCGGCTGGCCACGCCAACTGGCGAGTCGCGGATTGTAAACGTGGCGATTGCCCCATTGGTGACGCGCAAGTTTACCGTGGTGGGCCGCCTGGTAATCATGGATGACATCACCGAGCGCGTGGAGCTTGAAGTTCAGCTTACCCAAGCCGACAAACTCTCGTCCGTTGGCTTGCTGGCCGCCGGCGTGGCCCATGAAGTCAATACCCCGCTGGCAGTGATCTCGTCCTATGCACAGATGCTGGCCAAGCAACTGCAGTCGGACCCGCAGAAGGCCTCTGTGCTCGAAAAGATCATTAAGCAAACCTTCCGCGCGTCGGAAATCGTCAACAACCTGCTGAACTTCTCGCGTACCACGGGCACGGAATTATCGGAAATCAGCCTGAACAAAGTCATCGCCGACACATTGGCGCTTCTCGACCACCAATTCAAGGTGGCGCACGTCGCGGTAGAGACTGATCTCAACGAGAACTTGCCCGCGATCCAAGGCAACGCCGGTCGGCTGCAGCAGGTATTTCTGAATTTGTTTCTGAACGCGAAAGACGCGATGGCGGGCGGCGGAGTTCTCAATATCGCAACGCTGAACGGCGAATCGGTAAGCGTGCGCGTCACCGATACCGGCTCCGGAATTGCCCAGGAACACATTCACCGCATCTACGATCCGTTCTTTACGACCAAGACCTCTCCGGCTGAAGGACAAAACCGCGGAACCGGCCTGGGACTATCCGTTTCCTACGGCATCATCCAGGAGCACGCCGGCAATATTCGTGTCGAGAGCCGGCCCGGCGAAGGAACGACGTTCACGCTGGATTTTCCATTGATCAGGAAGGCGACCCATGTCTGAAGTTGCAGTCATCCCGCACCGCAGCGCACCGGAATCCACGCCGCAGAATTCGGGCCGGATCCTTATTGTCGACGACGAGCTCGAGATTCGTGAATCGCTGGAGACTTTGCTGGCGCTCGAAGGCTACAACGTCTCCGTTGCGGGGACCGGACGGGAGGGGTTGGCCCAGATCGGAGAGCACACCTTTGACGTAGTGTTGCTGGACCTGGCGCTGCCCGACAAAAACGGGATGGACGTTCTTGCCGAGATCCGGTTGCTGCACCCCGAACAGGCGGTCATCATGATCACCGCCTATGGAACCGTCGAAAACGCCGTGCGAGCTATGCAATCTGGCGCGACGAACTTCATCCAGAAGCCGTGGGACAACGAGAAGCTGCTGGCCGATGTGCGCAGCGCCGTCGCTCGCCAGAAGGCGGAAGAAGAAAATGTTCAGCTGAAACGTGCCCTCAAGCAGCGCTACAACTTTGAGAACATCGTCGGCAAGAGCGAGCCGATGCTGAAGATTTTTGACCTGGTCGCACAGGTCGCTCCCAGCCGCTCGACGGTGCTGTTGCAGGGCGAAAGCGGAACCGGCAAGGAATTGATCGCGAAGGCAATTCACCTGCACTCTTCGCGGCGCGATCGGCCGTTTGTTCCTGTCAACTCCGGATCCACTCCACCCGACCTACTGGAATCGACGCTTTTCGGACACGTGAAAGGCGCGTTCACGAGCGCAATCGCTTCGAAGAAAGGTCTATTCGAAGTTGCCGACCGCGGCACGCTCTTCCTAGACGAGATCGGCACCATGAGCATGGACACGCAGAGCAAGATTTTGCGCGTGCTGCAGGACCGGAAGTTCATGCACCTGGGCGGCGTGCAGGAAATCCAGGTGGATGTGCGCATCATCGCGGCCACCAACGTGGATTTGCGCCAGATGGTCAGCGAGGGGCGCTTCCGCGAAGACTTGTTTTATCGGCTCAACGTGATCACGCTCGACCTGCCGCCGCTGCGCCAGCGTCGTGAGGATATTCCGCTGCTCGTCGAACACTTCTTGAAAAAATACTCCGAGGAAAACGACCTGCCGAAGCGGCACATCAGCACCGAGGCCCTGCGCCCGCTGGTGAGCTATTCGTGGCCGGGTAACGTTCGTGAGCTGGAGAATACGATCGAGCGCGCGGTCGTGCTTTCTTCCGACCCATCCATTGGAATCGAGTTGCTGCCCGACCACATCGTAGGTCGCGGCAACTCGATCCCCGCTCTGGATTCGGCCTCGGGCGCGTCGCTCTTTGGCATTATGGAAGACTGCGAGCGGCGGATCATCGTCGACATGCTGGAAAAATGCGGCTGGAACCAGACCGAAGCGGCCGAGCGGTTCCACGTGCCTCTCTCCACGCTGAATCAGAAAATCAAACGACTGGCCATCGAGATCCGTAAGAAGAACGGCCACCGGGAGCAGAACGGGGCGTCAGGCGATCGAGCCATCGGGTAATTGCGCCACCAACACGGCTAGCGTAAATTGCACGCTTGTCATTTCCGGGCAAAGCGAGGAATCTGTAGTTTCTCGGCGCATCCTTAACTACAGATTCCTCGCTTCGCTCGGAATGACAACCTGTTGAGCGCCACACGACTCAAACGCCGGGCTCTAATTACCCGATGCCAAGATGCGATGACTCGATAATGCTATAGTTCCCTGAACGGAAGTTCCTGCTCACCCATGGCGCTCGAACTCGAACTGGTTTCGCCCATTGATGTTGCGAAAGACTTTGCCCTGTCGGTGCAGAAGTACACTCTGCTCTCGGCCCAATCGCTTGCCAACTTCTTCCGCCGGCCGCTCTACATGGGCGACATGCTGCAGCAAGCAGACCTGATTGGCGTGGGGTCGCTGCCCATCGTCATCCTCACAGGCCTATCGGTAGGCGCTCTGCTGGCGCTGAATTCGGCGAGCACGTTGCAACGCTTCGGCGGCATCACCCTCATCGGCCAACTTGTATCGCTCGGCATGGTCACGGAATTGGGCCCGCTCATCACCGGCCTGATGGTAGCTGGGCGGAATGCTTCCGGCATGGCGAGCGAAATCGGTTCCATGATCGTGACCGAGCAGATCGACGCCATGCGCGCTCTCGGCACCGATCCCAGCAAGAAGCTGGTGACGCCGCGCGTAGGGGCTACCGTCTTCATGCTATTTTTCCTGACCATCATTGCCGATCTTCTTGGCCTGTGCGGCGGCTGGGCAGTTTCGCATTTGCTGTTTGGGCTCGACTCGAACCAGTATTGGACTTCTGCCTGGGAGATCCTGGTTTTCCGCGACGTCTTCACGGGACTGATCAAGCCTGTGCTGTTCGGGTTCATCATCGCAACCATCGGGTGTTACTACGGGATATCGACGAGCGGCGGCACGCAGGGTGTGGGCCGATCCACTACCCAAGCGGTCGTCGCTTCCTCGGTGCTAATTCTGATCGTCGATTTCTTTGTCACGAAATTGATCTTCGCAGTTCTTGGGGTGCGGTAGGCGATGTCCGCTCCCACTCTGCCTCTGGACCAACCTGCGCCTGCGACCGGCGACCGCTCCGGGTTCGCACTCGAATTCAAAAATGTTTCGATCGCGTTCGATGAAAAAGTTGTGCTGGACGGCATTTCCTTCCAGTTGCCGCACGGCGAAACCAAGGCGCTGTTTGGCGTGGCCGGCTCGGGTAAGAGCATTCTGCTCAAGCTCGCCATGGGCCTGTTAGCACCGGACAGCGGACGGATTTGGGCGCTCGGCGAAGAAGTCACGACCATGTCGGAGGAACAACTTTTCAAGCTGCGGCGGCGCGTCGGCATCGTGTTCCAGGAGAGCGCGCTCTTCGACTCGATGAAGGTTCGGGAAAACGTAGCCTTCCGTTTGATGGAGGAAAAAGTTCCCGATGCCGAAATTGAACGACGCGTGCGCGAGGTACTGCGCTTCGTGGAGCTGGAACGAACCTATGACATGCTTCCGTCCGAACTCTCGGGAGGCATGCGTCGCCGCGTGGCCATCGCGCGCGCGATCATCACAGAGCCCGAAGTCATCCTTTACGACTCGCCCACTGGCGGGCTTGATCCTGTCACGTCAAACACGATTGTCGAACTGATCGTGAAGCAGCGCGACGTTGCGAAGACCAGCGCCTTGCTAGTAACCCATCGCCTGCAAGACGCTTTCACGATGGCATCCCACGAATTCGATCCGAAGACGAATCAGATGATTGCAATCCCTAAAGGCCAGCGCGGCAATGTACCGATGAGCTTCATGATCCTGCGCGACGGCAAGGTCATTTTCGATGGCGATATGCACCAACTCGCTACTTCGCGCGACGAGTACATTCGCGAATACATTTCATAGAGTCCGCCGAAAAAATCCTGTCTGACGCCTCAGCACGCAAAATGTTTTCACGTGTGTCCGTCTTTATTGTCGGCGCCAGCTCTTGCATCTCTTGGCTTCTCATCGGTCTTCCTGCGTTCCTGCTTCCCCGGAAGTCCAACTGGATTCTCATGCGTGCGCTCGCGGAAAGTGCCTTTCATTCCGGTCGCGAGGCCGATTGCGGACTCTCCAAATTTGTCGCGCAGATGATCGGCTGCTGCCTGCACTTTCTGCCAGCGTTCATCGCGTGCTGGTTCCAGCAGGTCAAACTGGAGTGGCGCTTCCCCGAAATTCGAAGCGTGTACTCCGAGCAAGCGGACGAGCGCGTCCTTCTTCCAGTTGGCCAGAAACAGCCGGCGAATCTGGTCGAAAATTTCGCGATCCGATTGCGTCGGCTGCTCCAATGACCGTGCCCGCGTGATGGTGGTGAAATCCTTGTAGCGGAGCTTCAGCTGAATCGTGCGGGCGAAATAGCCACCTTCGCGCAGCCTGCGGCCTACCATCTCGGAAAGCCGCATCAGCGTGGATTCGAGGCGCTCGCGATCTCCGGTATCTTCATTGAACGTGTGCTCGTGGCTGATCGACTTGGGATCGGTGTGCTCAGCGACTTCGGCATCGAACCAGCCACCAGCATCTTCGCCGCGCGATTTCCCGGCCAGCGCGAGGCCCCATTTTCCGAAGCGATGCTCTAAGTCGGATTCCTCTAGAGCTGCGAGGTCGCCAACGCGTTGAATGCCGATTGCATGCAACTTCTGTTCCATGACCTTGCCGACTCCGGGAATGTCGCCGACGTCGAGGGGCGCCAGAAATTTCGCTTCCTGGCCGGGAAGCACCCAGAGCACTCCGTTGGGCTTGGCTTTGGCGGAGGAAACTTTGGCGATTAGCCGCGATGTGCCGATGCCGATGGAACAGTTCAGCTGCGTCGCCGATTTCATTTCCGCGTGCAGCCGATGCGCGGAGCGCAGCGGAGGCCCATGCAGACGGTCGGTTCCGGTCATGTCGAGATAGGCTTCATCGACCGATGCCATCTCGACCAGGGGAGAAAAATGGCCCAGACACCTCATGCACCTTGTGCGAATACTCGCGATAGCGATCGGGGTGTCCATTTACGAAAATCGCCTGCGGACAAAGCTTCGCGGCTGTTCGCAGCGGCATGGCCGAATGCACGCCGAATTTGCGCGCTGCGTATGAGGCCGCCGAAACTACGCCTCGCTCATCGCGCTGACCTCCGACCACGACTGGCTTGCCCTTCAGCGATGAATCGAACAATTCTTCCACGGAGACGAAGAAGGCATCCATGTCGACGTGGAAGATGGTGCGGGGGATCGGGGCCATCGGGTAAGCGGGTCATTATCGGGTGATCGGAACGCCTTGCGGAAGTTTACCGCGAGAATTCCGTTTCGGGATTTCCCCGTGGCTGCGAGCGCCGAAAACGACGTACACGATAGCAAAATGGGGGGGTACCCCCCCTCCCCCCTGTTTTCCCGCAAAGTATTGAAAAACAAGCTACTTAACTTCAAAGTATTCAATAATAAGGACTTAGCGGATGGCATTGCTTATTTTCGGCCATTCTGCATACTTTCCGCGTCGCTATTGAGTTGTCAAAGAGCGCTTTTTGCACCACTTTTTGTGGGCTCGGATAGCCGTCTCTGGAGACGGGCATACCACTGCCTGGTCACAGGTCAGTCGTTATTGTCGCGCGTGGCGGGTTGGAAGTCAGTGATATGGGCACGGGGGATTTGTGATGAAAAAGTGGGGGACGTCGAGCATCTTGGGGCGAAGATTGCGCGAACAAAATATTTATTGGAACACAACAATGTACGTACAATCTCTGTACCGACGAAAAAATTTTTTAATACAAGAACGTACGTACAATTCGTGTATGGGTAACAAACGAAAACGGTTCGGGGATTTCCAACAGGTGAAATGGGGCTTGACAGGGTGTGAATATCCTGCGCGCTTCCCTGAGAGTTTGAGATTGACGCCGAATCGGGGAGATCGCGGCCGGCATGGGTGCGTTGGGGAAAGGTTTTTCCGGTTTGGTGGAGCTGAACGCGGCGATTCCCCGCGCCTTCGCATCGCTCAGGGCAGGCTCTTGCCAAAAACGCAAGGGTGGGGGCGACCTTTCCGACGCCACGACCAGCGCTTTGCGGCCAGGAGGCAGAACTCACCCCGGGCCGGTCGGAGGAGTATCATTTCGAACCATGAAGTTGCGGAAGGGCGTCTTACTCTTCGTCACTGTCGTTGTGCTTGGCGTGGGTTCTTTCTTTGCCTATCGCGCTTTTGCCAAGCGTCGCGACCTTCAAGAAACGCTCTCGTGGATAGACCAAACATACAATCCGCACGAGGGCGGTGACAATTTGGGCCAGGGTCATGGCTGGGAGATCCACTATCTGAGAAAAGGCGACGTCGAAGAAATCACCCAAAAGTTCAATACTACCGTCACTCTCGACGGCGATTGCAACGTCGTCACTCGCAGCGAAACCTTCCCGGTGGGCGTTTATAGCGAAACACCCAGCGTGACGACCTACAAATTTAGCCTGCGTGACATAGACCCCGATTCGATAAAGATCAAGACCTACGATCTGCATAAAGATGTTTTCAGTTGCGCTGATCCTGAGCAAGTGCAAGCCTACGGACTCAATTGCGACAACGCGGAGATAGAATTTCTGACTCGCAATGGGGCTACCTCTATCAATGAGGACATGTTGACAACTTTTACGAAACTTACGGGCAGCGATCACGAGTCCAGAAATATTTCCAAGACGGCCAAGGGCTGGTGGGTGGTCGATGATGTGCCCTATTCGCAGCGACTAGCGAGGGCGTTGAAGCACGCTGTAGAACTGTGCGGTGGGCGGGCCTCACGATTTTGAATGGCTAAAGCGGTCAGATCAGTCGTTTTCGTTACCGTGCTCGGTATTATCCTCGTCTTGTGGCGTCGCCGTCAGAGAGGAAAGAAGATGACAAACAGACTCAAAAAGCATCTGATATGTTGCGAGAAAGCCGTCCAGTCAACAAAACCGATCCTTGCCAGGCACGGCTTTCCCGATGACTACCGGACGGTAACAGTCATCGGATTTATCTCAGTGCTCATTGAGCATCAGGAGTCGGTGCTACTGCTAGTCATGCACAATAATGTAGGTTCAGCGTCTGCTCTGGTCAGGCCGATTGTTGAGGGAGCATTTCGCGGGCTCTGGATTAACCTTGCCGCTACGGACGAAGAAGTCAAGAAGTTCAATGAGAAAGACAAGATTGACCTGGAGTTTGGAGCACTCGCGGCGGCGCTCGACACGGCCTACGGCATGGGAGACTTTTTCCGGGACTTTAAGACGCGGACTTGGAGGCATCTCAACAGCTACACTCACGGCGGGATGCATCAGATTGGACGACGTTTCGTCAAGCATGAGGTTGCAAACAACTATTCTGAGGATGAAATTTACGAGATGACAACCACGGTTACGACGATGGTTCTCATTCTCACTTCCTTTTTTCTGAAAAAGCAAGGACATGTAGATTCAGGGGATGAGATTCAATCCTTGCTAGAAACTTACGGCCCTGTTGCGGACAAGAAGAAGTAGTGACCACGTGAGTAGTGAATGTACCATCGGGCCGGCGGGGCTAGTTTCCATTAGTCGTGGCGCCGAAGAATGTCGACGCACGGCCTGACGCGCAGGGAGAACTCCCTGACGCGGGCTTGCTGCCGGAAATGGAGTAGGGGTCCTTCGACTGCGCAGCGACTTCGCGCTTTGCGCGAAGCTGCTGCTCCGCTCAGGATGACAGACTGATTCTGCGCCGCCCACTTAGCGAGCGCGTTGCTAACCGCGCACTGGCTCGTTGCTCAGGTCGATCGCGGCGGCGGCGATTTCTTCGGCGCGCATCTGGCGGACTCGGCCGTAAATTTTGCCGTACTCGCGGGCTGATGCGCCCCAGGAAAAATCTCGGGCCATGCCGTTGCGCATCAGGGTTTGCCATGAGGACTGGTCGCGGTACGCGAGTAGGGCTTGCTTGATGGTGGCGAGCAGGGCTTCGCCGGTGTACTCGGCGAACTTGAAGCCAGTTCCCTTCCCGGTGCGCGCATCCCAGGGCTCGATCGTGTCATCGAGGCCGCCCGTAGCGCGGACGATGGGGACCGTGCCGTATTTCAGGCTGTAAATCTGGTTCAAGCCGCAAGGCTCGTAGCGGGAGGGCATCAGGAACATATCGGCGCCGGCTTCGATTTTGTGGGCAATCACGTTGTCGTAGGCGACTTTGATCGCGATCTTATTTGGAAACTGCTTCTGGAGCCGTTGAAACATATCTTCATAGGTTTTGTCGCCGGTGCCGAGAACGACCACGATCATCTTCTCGCGCGCCAGGCGGTCCATAATCTGGGCAATCAGATCGAATCCCTTCTGCGCGGCGAACCTTGAAACGATGCCGATGACTGGGAGTTTGGCGTCGGCTTCTGTGACACCGAATGCGGACAGCAAATCCTGCTTGCATTTCTGCTTTCCGCTCAAGTCCTGCGGCGAATATTTCGCGACGATGAATTTGTCGGTCTGCGGACTCCACTCGTCGTAGTCCACGCCATTGACAATTCCGCTTACCGTGGAACTGCGGCCGCGGAGCACGCCTTCCAGGCCGAACCCGTACTCGGTGGTCTGAATTTCCTGGCTGTATTTTCTGCTGACGGTGGTGATGAAGTCGGAATAGACGAGCGCGCCTTTGAGGAAATTTACCTGCCCGAAGAATTCCATTTTCGTAATCGTCAGGAGGTCCCAGGGCAGCATCAGCAAGCGGCAAAATTTCGGAGGGAAACAGGCCCTGGTAGCCCATGTTGTGAATGGTGAAGACGGTGCCGGTTTCCTGGAACGCCGGGTCTTCGACGTAGAGCGTGCGCAACATGATGGGAATAAGAGCCGTCTGCCAATCGTGGCAATGGAAAATGTGAGGAACGCCTAACACCTTGGAAGCTTCGATGACCGCGCGCGAGAACAACGCGAAGCGTTCGGCATTGTCGGTGTAGTCGCCGACGGGCGTGCCGTAGAGGCCTTCGCGGTCGAAGTAGGGTGGATAGTCGACGAAGTAATAGCGAACGCCTCCGCTGGCGCCGGCAGTCACCACCGAGCAGAAGCGGTACTTGTCGTCAAAGGGGACGGTGATGCTGCTGACCACGGTCTGCGGATCGTCGAGCTTGGTCTGGCGATAGCGCGGAACGTAGACGCTGACCTCGATGTCCCAACCGGGCCAGAGCGCGCGGGAGTGCGCCTACAATATCGGCCAATCCGCCGGTCTTCGAGAAAGGAACGCATTCCGATGCCGCAAAAGCGATATGCATAACAGAAGACCCCCGCAGCGTTCGACGCAATCCGTCCCGCTCACGCTATGATTATTCCTGCATTCTGCTGCCTGCGCAGCCGAGTGCGGCTGGATCGTAGCCTTCGAAGCCGGCATCCGGTTTCCAGCACAACTAGTCGCATTCTGCTCATGAGGAAAGTGCGCAGGAAAGAGACTCAGCCAGTCTAAAGCGGAGAAGGAAAGAGGGTCAACGTGCCCAAGGTCGAGAAGCCCCAGAGCGCAAGCGGTAGGTCGCCGCGCAAGCCGAAACTCGGACAGCACTTTCTGGCGAGCGACACGGCCGCGCTGCGGATTGTTGAGGCTGTGGGCGATATTTCGCATGCTACGGTGCTGGAGATAGGGCCGGGGCGCGGGGCCATCACCGAGATGCTGGCACAGAAGGCGCAGCGGCTGATCGCCGTGGAACTGGACCGCGTGATGTCGGCGCAATTGCGGATGCAGTTCTCCATGCAGCCGAACGTGGAAATCATCGAGGGCGACATACTGACGATTGAACTCGACACCGTGTTCGGGCCGAAGCCGGGCTTGCTGCGGCCGGGACTGAACTTTTCGCCCGAGCCGGCGCGCGTCGTGGGCAACCTGCCGTACTACATCACTTCCGATATTCTGCTGCGGCTGTTTGAGTATCACCGCTACTTTTCTACGATCGTCCTTATGGTGCAGAAGGAAGTGGCGGACCGGCTGGCCGCATCGGCGGGAAGCCGCGACTATGGCCTTCTTTCAGCGACTGCCCAGCTGTATGGACGAGTTGAAAAACTGTTCACGCTGCCGCCGACGGCGTTTTCGCCGGCGCCCAAGGTGCATTCTGCTGTGGTACGGATTACGATCAAGCCGAAGCTGGAAGCGCTGGGAGTTTCGGAAGCGGAATTCATTGCGTTTTTGAAACTTAGTTTTGGGATGAAACGCAAGACGATCTGGAATAATCTGAAGACGCGGTACGATGAAGATGCGCTGAAAGCTGCGCTGGCGAAAAGCGGCATCAAACCGGCCATCCGGGCGGAAGCGCTGCCGCTGGAGCGAACGGCTGCGTTGTTTCGGGCGCTAAAGAACGGAAACGCCTGATCTTTCCGGGTCCAATCCTCCCGGTCGATCGAAACCGAACGAGGAGATGCAAGCAGGACACGCGCAAACGTGTGTGGACTCGCGATTTGATTTTGCAAGGAGGTCAACCATGACTTCTCTTGTTCGAACTCCCGCTGTTGCGGGCCGTTTTTATCCTGGCAGCCGCGAAGAGCTGCTGCGCGAGATTCGGGAGTATACGACTCCTTCCTCCGCTGCCCGCGTTGCTGCGATTGGATGTGTGGTGCCGCATGCCGGATACATATATTCGGGGCACGTGGCCGGCGCCGTATTTTCGCGAGTTGAAATCCCGGAACACTGCGTCATTCTGTGCCCGAATCACACGGGCCGGGGAGCGCCGCTGGCGGTTATGACCGCGACGACGTGGGAAACTCCGCTGGGCGAGGTCGCCGCTAGTTCTGAACTAGGCTCGCAGTTGCTGCGGCGCTTTCCTTTGCTCGAAGAAGACAGCGCGGCGCACCGCGTCGAGCATGCGATCGAGGTACAACTGCCTTTCCTGCAGGCGGAGCAGAAAAATCTGCATATCGTCCCGATTGCGATCGGCACGCGCGACTACGACCTTCTGCGCGGGCTGGGCGAAGCGCTGGGGGAGGTGATTGCAGCTTCGAAGAACAAGGCGCTGGTGGTCGCCTCCAGCGACATGAACCACTACGAGTCCGACGCCGTCACGCGCGTCAAAGACCGCAAGGCCATCGAGCGCGTGCTGGCGCTGGACGCGCGAGGGTTATGGGAGACCGTGATGAGCGAAGACATCAGCATGTGCGGGTTTGGGCCCACGGTCATCATGCTGACGGCGGCGAAGAAGCTGGGAGCAAGTTCGGCGACGCTGGTGCGGTATGCGACGTCGGGGGATATTTCAGGCGACTTTGAACGGGTGGTTGGTTACGCGGGCATCATCGTGGAGTGATTCTCACATCATCGCACGTTATCTTGGAGATTAAGTTTCAGACAAAGAAAGGCGGCCAATAACGGCCGCCTTTTGCATGCTAAGGATCTTCGGTCAATCTATTTGTGAGGGCCCGCGGGCGGCGCAGCTGTATGAATCGGAGCCGACATTCGCGACGTAGCCGAGGGTCCGCTGTGCAGGGAGGAGCTGGAGCCAAATCCGCCGTTGCTGGCTTGCGCCGTGGGCGGCTGCATCGCGACCACCACAGGACGCGGATTGCGCTCGATCGTCTTGGCAACGTGATTGAGATGGTTCACAGAACCGCGGGGCACTCCGAGGCCGGCTGAACCGGGATTGATGGTGATCTTGCCGGACGCCATCACCGGATTGGCCGTCAGACCTCTGCCCACCAGCAGAGTCTGGTGGCCGCTGACTGGAGGAGTCGGCAACCTAAGTGTTGCCGAAGGATTCACAACGCGCGGAACGCCGGACCAGGTGTTCCAGCTGCCGGGTTGCCACATCCATCCGTAGCCGGGAACCTGCGCCCAGTTTCCGTAGTAGTAGGGCATCCAACCCCAGGGATAGCCTGACACCCACATGTAGCCGGCGCCGGGATACCACGCCCAGGCACCGTCCATGAACGGGCTCCAACCGGCGCCCGCAAAGAACGGCTGCCAGCCGTAGCCGTAGCCTGGGATCGTCATAAAGTTGCCGTAGTAATTCAGGTCGCTGACGCCGTATCCATAAGGCGACGAGAAGCTGGAACCGGCGGCGCCGGCGTAACGCTCGTGATAATCGTTTTGCTGGCGATCCCAGCCGTCGAGGGGATCCTGTTCGTAGTTCTTGGCGACGACAAACGCGTCCTTCTTCGCGGGATCGGTGTTGGCCAGATCGATGGTTGCGCTGTGCTTCTCGGCAACTTCAAAGTTGCCGGAGGGTCCGGAGGCACTCACCGTCCCTTTGAACACAGCGACGGTGGCTTGGTTTGAGCCGTCGAGCACTGTGCGAAAATGCGCGGCGTTCGGAACCGCAATTGACTCCTGGGCAAAGTTCAGCTGGAACTGGTCGCCTTTCTTCTCATGAAAATTGGCATAGGCCGTGCCGGAGACTAGCTGGACGGTGTTGAGTTTCTGGCCGTCGTCGCCAAGCGCGAGGTGCGTGAAGCAGAGTTCGCTGTTGGGGCCGATGCGGAGTGTGCTGCTGTCCTCGAATTCGACCTCGGCGCGGCCAGCGTTCCCCGTTTTCAGACGCGAGCCTTCGACCACAGGCAGATTGAGAAAGGCTTTTTCCAGACCCTCGCCGGCGGCGCGTTCAATCTGTACCGTGCCTTCGACGTCGCTGAGGCGAACGATGCGTACTTTCGATTCCGCCGCCGCCGACACCACCAAGAACGTAGAAGCGAGCAGGGCCACCGAGCCCAGCATCTTTGCGATTCTGCCGATTGTCATAGGAGACTCCTGAAGCTAAGTGCTTAGAACCCGGGGCGGGTGAATGAGTTGCCATCCATACAGAATAGGACCCGATGCTTGAAGTCTGCGACCGGCGGGGGAAGAAGTCAAGGCCACAGAATGTAAACAGAATGTAACTGCCTGGCGCATCAATGACGATCGACCAATGCAAGCAATCGCTGGGCCCGGGCGCGTGCCACGTTGATAACAGACTGATCCGCCACGATCTTTTCGAGGATCGGCTGAATCGCGATCACTTCTGTGAGCATGTTGCTCTGGGCCATTTCCTGCATGCGCTTGAGTTCCTCGTTGAGCGCAAGCTTCTGGTAGCGGTGGAAGTAGTCGAGGCGGTGCCCGAACTCGAGCGTCGTGGAAAGGTTTTGAAACAGCGACGTAAGGTCCCCCACCGCTGAGTTTTCCGAGTAGTTGTAGGAAGTCTCGCCGGTACGGGTCGCGTCCGCATAGCGCAACGTTTTCTTCCCGGTAAAGGCGAGGTTCTTGCGGTGGGTGTCGAGGTCCTTCTGAAAGTATCCGGCCTTGGCCGCCAAGGCGAATATCCTGGAGCGCGTTTCGGGGAAAATTGTGAAGTCAAAGTCGAAGCTGTCGGTGACCTCTGAATCTGCGGTTAAGCGGCCGCTTGACTCGTAATGATTCGGGCCGGCGGATGCGATGCGAATTGCGTAGTGGTCGGGTTGAGATTGCGGGAAATCCAGGGTGAAAGTGACAGTGGATGGAGCTTGGCCAGCCGATTGCGTTTGACCGTTCGTGGCGGTTGACGGCGATTGTGCACAGGAAAAAAGCGAGGGGAAAATGAACAGCCAAACGAGCAAGAGAGGTCGGGGCATGGGGCCGCTGTAATGATTGGGGAAGGGGGCGAGGAGTGTCAAGACGCTCAAGTTTAGTGCGCAGCGGCTCGCGCACTGCCTTGTTGGCGGTCAAGGGTGGCGGCGGTGTGCAAATGGCAGATCGCGATGGCGAGCGCGTCGGCGGCATCGGCGGGTTCGGGAATTTCATCCAACCGGAGCAACTGCGCGACCATTTGCTGAACCTGGTGCTTCTCGGCCCTGCCGTACCCGACCACGGCCGACTTGATGGAGAGCGGGCTGTACTCGGCGACTTCCAGGCCCGAGGACGCTGCGGCCAGCATGGCGACACCGCGAACCTGCCCGAGCTTCAAGGCGGACTTCACGTTGGCGGCATAGAAGACGTCTTCGATGGCGACGCGGTCGGGATGATGAGTGGCGATAAGTTCCCCGAGCCCGCGGGAGATGTGCGATAAGCGAGTGGGCATGGGCTCGCGCGGGGAAACGCGGATGGCGCCGCAGGCGACGCAGACCAGGCAATCGTTCCCCCGGCCATCGGAGATCAATTCGACGACGCCGTAGCCGGTATATTCGGTACCGCAGTCAATGCCGAGCACGCGCATGCAGCTTCGAGTGTAACTCTTGGCGGTAAATTATTGCCGACAAACTGCGAACAGAGCGAGCGCACCGCGATACTTATCATTCCTAATCGCGGTATGCTGACACCAGATCACTTGACACGGCTCTCTATCGTTTGATACTTATTCTTATCCGATAATCATGCGCCTTACCCATGAACAGTTCCGGGAGCTGGCCGCGAAGCATGGTTTGGCGGTTACGCACCAGCGCCAGGTGGTCTACGAGGCCGTCATCGCTTCCAGCGGACACTATTCCCCCGAAGACATTTACGCCACGGTCCGGCGCCGCATTCCATCCATCTCTCTGGCCACGGTCTACAACAATCTGCGGCTTTTCATCGAGTGCGGGATGCTGCGAGAGGTCAGTCCTCATGCGTCCACGTTGCGGGTGGATGGCAATCTTAAACCTCATCACCACCTGGTCTGCTCCCGCTGCAAATCGGTGCAGGACATCGAAGGAGAGTTCATCGATTTGAAGCGGCTATCCCGGCAAGTGCCGGAGGGCTTTGATCTGTCGCAGCCGTTGATCGAGGTCTTTGGCCTCTGTCGCCGCTGCCGTGCAAAAACTTAAGCGAAACATCCCGCAAAGTCAGGATGGTTTCGTAGTTCGTCACAGTTTTCTCAGAGGAGAGCAATCATGTCAACCGAAGCAAAGTGCCCGTTCACACACACCGCAGCTGGGGCCACGGCGAATGCCGACTGGTGGCCGAATCAGCTGAACCTGAAGATCCTGCACCAGCACTCGCCGCTGTCCGATCCGATGGACAAGAAATTTAATTACGCGAAAGAGTTCAAGAAACTTGACCTGAATGCCGTGGTCAAGGACCTGCATGCCTTGATGACGGACTCGCAGGATTGGTGGCCGGCCGACTTTGGCCACTATGGGCCGCTTTTCATTCGCATGGCGTGGCACAGCGCGGGTACGTACCGCATCGGCGACGGGCGGGGCGGTGCCGGCGCCGGTCAGCAGCGCTTTGCGCCGCTGAATAGCTGGCCGGACAATGTGAACCTGGACAAGGCGCGCCGGCTGCTTTGGCCGATCAAGCAGAAGTACGGGCGAAAGATCTCGTGGGCCGACCTGATGATTCTTGCGGGGAATGTCGCGCTGGAGTCGATGGGCTTTAAGACGTTCGGTTTTGGCGGCGGGCGCGCGGACGTGTGGGAGCCGGAAGAGGACATTTTCTGGGGGCCTGAGGGCAAGTGGCTGGCGGACGAGCGCTACAGCGGCGACCGTGATCTCGCGAATCCGCTGGCTGCCGTGCAAATGGGTCTGATCTATGTGAATCCGGAAGGGCCGAATGGAAAGCCGGATCCGCTCGCGGCGGCCAAGGATATTCGCGAAACCTTCGCGCGCATGGCGATGAATGACGAGGAGACGGTTGCGCTGATTGCCGGCGGTCACACGTTCGGCAAAACACACGGCGCCGCCGATCCGCTCAAGTATGTCGGCCCCGAACCTGAGGCCGCCGGCATCGAGGAGCAGGGGCTCGGCTGGAAGAACAAATTTGGCACGGGCAGCGGCGATGACGCGATCGGCAGCGGGCTGGAAGTGATTTGGACCACTACGCCGACGAAGTGGAGCAACAACTTCTTTGCGAACTTGTTCAACTACGAATGGGAACTGACCAAGAGCCCGGCCGGTGCGCAGCAGTGGAGACCGAAGAATGGCGCGGGCAACGGTACAGTGCCGGATGCGCACGATCCGTCAAAGCGTCTCGCGCCCTCGATGCTGACCACGGACCTCTCTTTGCGGTTCGACCCTGAATACGAAAAGATTTCGCGGCGCTTCTACGAGCATCCGGATCAGTTCGCAGACGCGTTTGCGCGGGCGTGGTTCAAGCTGACGCACCGCGACATGGGGCCGATCGCGCGGTACCTGGGCCCGCTGGTTCCGAAGGAACAACTGGTGTGGCAAGACCCTGTTCCGGCGGTGGATCATAAATTGATCGGGGAGAAGGACATCGCCGCTCTGAAGGCGAAGATCCTCGCATCGGGACTGTCGATCTCGCAACTGGTGACGACGGCCTGGGCGTCGGCGGCTTCGTTCCGCGGCTCCGACAAGCGCGGTGGGGCGAACGGGGCGCGGATTCGTCTCGCGCCGCAAAAGGACTGGGAAGTGAACCAGCCGGCCGCACTGGCGAAGGTTCTCAAGAAGCTGGAGGCGATCCAAAAGGAGTTCAATGGCGCGCAGGCGAAGGGGAGCAAAGCGAAGAAGGTCTCGCTTGCGGACCTGATTGTACTCGGTGGCTGCGCAGCCGTCGAGGAAGCAGCGAAAAGGGCCGGGCATAAAGTGAAGATCGCGTTCTCGCCGGGGCGCACGGATGCTTCCGAGAAGCAGACCGACGTGCACTCATTCGCGGTAATGGAGCCGGTCGCTGACGGGTTCCGCAACTATCTTCGAGGCGGACAGACCCTGTCGGCGGAGGAGTTGCTGGTGGATCGGGCGCAGTTGCTGACACTGACTGCACCCGAGATGACGGTACTGGTCGGCGGCATGCGCGCGCTAAATGCGAACTTCGGGCAGGCTAAACACGGAGTCTTCACGAAGAGGCCGGAGACGCTGACGAATGATTTCTTCACCAACCTGCTCGACATGAACACGAAGTGGGAGCCCTCCGCTGTATCCGAAGGCGTGTATGAGGGGCGCGATCGGGCGACGGGCAAAGTCAAGTGGACCGGCACGCGTGTCGACCTTGTGTTTGGTTCGAACTCGCAGCTGCGGGCACTCGCGGAAGTCTATGCATGTGACGACTCGAAGGAGGCGTTTGTGAAGGACTTCGCGGCCGCATGGAACAAGGTGATGAACCTTGATCGCTACGACCTTGCCTGAGGGCGCGACAACTTGGTGGCGCCGAATCCGCGACTCGGAGGAATTGAAGCGCTCCAGTTCAGCAGCAGCCCATCTTGACATCGCCGTTGGCGGTGAGCGGCGGGCCAAAGGCCTCCTGTGGAACCGGC
Organism: uncultured Acidobacteriaceae bacterium; assembly: GCA_963818945.1. Classification (GTDB taxonomy): domain Bacteria; phylum Acidobacteriota; class Terriglobia; order Terriglobales; family Acidobacteriaceae; genus Acidiflorens. The sequence continues at coordinate 353,445 of CAWFUA010000001.1, forward strand.
GCGCCGTGGAGGACGCGGTACCAACTCCATGCGGCGTTGCACAGCACCAGGACCACGCCCATGATGAAGATGCTCATCAGCACCGAATCCAAATATCCGGTGAACACCATGCCGGGCTTGGAGGTAAGCGGCCAGAAGATGTTCTTGATGGAAAGGACGCCTGCCGTCACTGTGGTCACGCCCACGAAGCACATGGGCACGGCGGTGATCCAGGCATATTTGGCCTTGCCCATGTTGATCAGGAATGTGGTCGCCACCGCAAGCGCAATCGTCGCCAGCAACTGGTTGCCGGTGCCGAACAGCGGCCAGATAGTTGAGATCGTTCCGGTGTAGATGAGGTATCCCCAGCCGAGAACCACGAAAAAGCTGGTGATCAGGTTGCCGGGCAGCCATGCGCTGTTGCCGAACGGCTTGTGAATTTTTCCCATCAGCTCCTGCAAGACATAGCGGGCCACGCGCGTCCCGGTGTCGACGGTGGTGAGGATGAACAGCGCTTCGAACATGATGGCGTAGTGATACCAGTAGCCCATCAGGCGGTCCATGCCGGGTAAGCCTTTGAAGATTTGCGCCATGCCCACGGCCAGTGAAACTGCGCCTCCGGTGCGTCCCGCCAATTTTTCTCCGACTTCGCGTGAGAACATGTCGAGGTTCACAGTGGCAAGGCCCAGTTTGTGAAACACCTCTGGAGTGGTGTTGATTGCGAAATAGTCGCCGGGGTACATGGAGCAGGCGGCGATCAGCGCGAGGACGCCCACCAGCGATTCGCAGACCATGGCGCCATAACCGATGAAGCGGGCATCGGACTCTTTGTCCAACATCTTCGGCGTTGTTCCCGAGGAAACCAGCGAGTGAAAGCCCGAAATTGCTCCACAGGCAATCGTCACGAAGAGAAAGGGAAAAAGCTTTCCCTTGATGATGGGGCCACCTCCACTGACAAACTGCGTGAAGTTGGGAAAGTTGATATTCGGATGAACGATGAAAACGCCCACGACCAGAATGGCGATTGTGCCCAGCTTTACATAGGTCGAGAGATAATCGCGAGGCTCGAGCAGTAACCAGACTGGCAGCACCGAAGCGACCAGGCCGTAGATGCACATCAGAAACGTGATCTGATGAGGCGTGAAAGTGAGCGAGCCTGCGACGCTGCTCTGTGCAACCCAGTGTCCGGCAATTACGCACGCGAGCAGCAGGGTCACGCCAAAAATGCTGGGACCGGTGACCGTAATCTTCCCGGCATGGCTCTTGAACATCCAGAAGCCCATGATGAGGGCGATGGGGATGGTCATGCCGATCGTGAAGACTCCCCAAGGGCTGTTGGACAGAGCGTTCACCACCACGATGCCGAGGCCGGCCAGCGTTACCAGCAGAATGAAGAGCACGGCAATCATGGCGACGAGACCGGCGAAAGGGCTGATTTCGGTGCGGGCAATATCGGCGAGCGAGCGGCCGCGGTGCCTAAGAGAGGCCACCAGCACGGTGAAATCCTGCACACATCCGGCAAGCACGCCGCCAATCAAAAGCCAGAGGAAGCCGGGGGCGAATCCGAACTGCGCGGCCAGCGTCGGTCCGACCAGAGGGCCTGCGCCGGCAATCGCGGCGAAGTGGTGGCCGAATAAGACCCATCGCGGGGATGCGACATAATTGTGACCGTCAGCAAACGCGTGCGCGGGAGTGGTACGGCGGTCATCAAGGGCAAGCGCTTTTGCCGCTATGAACGCGCTGTAGTAGCGATAGGCCAGCGCATAAATACACAAGGCACCGACCAGAACCGGCAATGTATTCACGACGCCCTCCTACGAGGTTAGGATGCCCGGATCAACGGATGGGATCGTGCTGTGATGCTGGGCACACATGTTAGCACATCGCATCCAAACTCAAGAGTTGCGGGCAAATGCTGCGTGATAACCTGAACAGTACGCGTTCAAATGAATGCACGAAGAGGCGGATCCCGTCCGCCCGGACGCGGACTCATGCGAAGTTCTGCAACAGGAGTAGGCAATGAAGATTGGAGTGTTGACGGGCGGGGGCGATTGTCCGGGGCTGAATGCGGTCATCCGAGCGATCGTGCGCAAGGGGTCATTCCATTACGCCGACGAGTTTGTTGGCTTTATGGAGGGCTGGCGCGGGCTGCTGGACGACAAGACGATGCAGCTCGATCTCTCAACCGTCGGAGGAATTCTGCCGCGCGGCGGTACTATTCTGCGCACCTCGCGCACCAACCCGGCCAAGCACGCTGACGGGCTGGAACGCTGCATGGCGAATCTGAAGGAACACGGTTGCGATGCGCTCATAGCCATTGGTGGGGATGACACGCTCTCGGTGGCGCAGAAGCTGTTTTCGAACGGCATCAAAGTGGTCGGCGTGCCCAAGACCATCGACAACGATCTGGCAGGCACGGATTTTACTTTCGGGTTTGATACCGCCGTCAACGCCGCTATTGATGCCATCGATCGCGTGCATACCACGGCCGAGGCGCACAATCGCGTAATCGTGGTCGAAGTCATGGGACGCGACTCGGGCTGGATCGCTACCTATAGCGGAATTGGCGGCGGCGCGGACGTGATTCTGGTTCCGGAAATTCCCTTCGACATTGAGGAAGTCGCTGAACTGATCCGGCAGCGGCATGCGCGGGGCCGCTATTTCAGCATCGTGGTCGCCGCCGAAGGCGCAAAGTTCGCCGGCGGCGTGGAAATGCAAGAGGGTGCGCCGGTGCTGCAGGATGTGGGCCGCGACGAATTTGGGCATCTGCGCCTCGGCGGAATCGGCTCGGTGCTGGCGCGCGAGATTGAGAAACGCACTGGCTTTGAAACGCGGTCGGTGGTATTGGGACACATTCAGCGCGGCGGATCGCCCAGCGCTTTTGACCGCGTGCTGGCCACGCGCTATGGACTGGGCGCGATTGACATGGTGCATCGCGGCGAATTCGGGCACATGGCGGCGCTGCGCGGCAACAAGATTATTTCTATTCCGCTGGCCGAGGCGATCTCAACGAATCGCAAAGTGGACCAGGAAATTCTCGACGCGGCTGCGGGCATTCTGGACAAGCTGGAGGAGAAAACGGAGAAGGATAGGTAGGAAAACTCCGATTAAGCATCGGTAAGAAAGCGCAAACCACAGAGGTGCACGGACGAGCCCAAGGGATTAGTCGGAGTTCCCTGATGTTGCACGATGATGATCCGGCATCTCAGCCCAGGAATTCGAGAAAGGTTGTGGGGCACTCGAATCCCGGGAACACCGTCTTCAAATCCTGGTTTCTTCCGAGAGCGAACTGAGTTGTTACCAGCCCGGCGAGGAGCAGAGCGGCTGCAAGAATCTGGCGCCGTCCACAAAGGAGTGCCGTCTGGTCGCGCCTCATTGAGAGATAAACCCCGGCTTGCGGCTAAAGTCGCGGGCAGAAGTGGCGGCAGAAAAGGCCGTTTACGACCTCAATTGCTCTAGATAAGCGTTTCCGCTATGTGCCTTGCGGGCTGTATTTTCGATGAATTTGAGGAATTCACGCAAATGCTCATTCTCAGAAAGCTGCTCTTCCGAGAATTTTACACGTACCCCGAAGGCCGACGAACTCGGGCTTGCAATTCCGCTGATGATTACGCCTTTAACCCAAAGCTTGCCGCTTGAGACCCACAACCCAATTTCAAGGGCTTTGCCGGCGGGCACAATGCTGGCCGTTTCGACCATGCATCCGCCGCGGCCCACATTGGAGAGATTGCCCCAGATGGGCTCTTTGACGCCTTCCACGTGAATCTCGACCGCAACATAGCATTTAATACGGTGATGGCGGCGGCGATCGGCTCCCTGTGTGGGAGTGAATATATCCGGTTCGAAAGGCGGAGTTACGGTGACAGGTTCAGGGGTCGGAAGCGGAGCAGGTTCAGGAGCGGCGGGCGCTGCCGGGGTTGCCGGATGTACTGTAGCGGCGGGCGCTGCTGCGCATGCGGGAAGTGTTGCAGCGGCAGGCGCGACGTTGACTGTCTTCGCTTGTTTATCGTGAACGGCTTGCTCTTTGATCTCGCGCATGGCCTGCAGCAATGCGGCTTCCCGCCTTTCGGGGGAAACTTCGCGGTAGGTCTGGAGCAGCTTGCCGAGATGGGTGACCAGGTCGGGATCCGTGAGCAGACGCGTCCAATCCGATCCGTTGGGCGATGGCTTCGTGGCTTCAGTCATGCGTGCGATTTCAGATGACCCCGGGTTGAAAAAGAAATATTTATACCCACTCTTAGATTGAACCGCAGTGGGTTACACGACAAGATGACCAAGGTCACCTCTGAGGCCCGAAAAACATCCTTTGCACGCCGGATGGGACGCACGTATCACGATGACAGCGCAACAATTTGCATCGCCCTCACAGCAGAAACCATCCAAACGATTTACTATTTTGGCTTTCGCCAAGGAGCGAATCCACGTTCCATGCTTTCTGTTAATGTCCTGATCCGTTATTTGCGGTGCCTCACAGGGGTGTATCTGGTTGGGTTGATTCTTCCATTCTCCGTACGGGCGGTTGCCCAAAGCGCGGTGCCAACTGGCCCAAACCAGATCCCCACTTCAGTCCAAAATCCTGTCTATGGCAGTGTGGCGGAGGCAAAGCCCACGCCGGGGGTCCTGTCGCTCACTTTCAGTGACGCGATAGAGCGGGCCTTGCGCCAAAATCTCGCCGGTCTTCTGTCGGAGTACAACACCATCCAGGCGCGTGGGAAGAAATGGGAGCAACTGAGCGAACTGCTGCCTAATGTGAACGGCAACGTTCAGGAAAACGCGCAGAAGCAGAGTTTGGTCGCACTTGGGTTCGGCAAGTTCCCTGCCGGACTTCTTGGAAATGCGAGCTTACCCAGCCGTGATTGGACCCTTTGCCTATTTCGACGTGCGCGCTTCCGCGACCGAGCGCGTTTTCGATTGGAAAGCGATTCAGAAATACCGCGCTTCCGTGATCAACGAGAGCGTGGCGCAGTTTAATTTGAAGGACGCCCGTGACCTGGTCGTTCTGGCAACCGGAGCCGCGTATCTGCAGGCAATTGCGGGCGCGGCACGCGTCGAAACAGCGCAAGCGCAGCAGGAAACGGCGCACGCGCTCTACGACAAGGCGGTGGCGCAGCAGCAGGCGGGAGTCGCGCCCGCGATCGATACATTGCGGGCGCAGGTTGAATATCAGACGCGGAAGCAGCAGTTGATCTCCGCGACCAATGATTTCGCAAAGCAGAAAATATCGCTGGCCCGCGTCATTGGCCTCGTGCCCGGTCAGGAATTCACGCTTGCCGACAAAGCTCCGTACGATCCGTTCCCTGTTCCCGACCTTGAGACTAGCTTGCAGCGGGCGTACTCGCTGCGCTCCGATTACAAGGCGGCGCATGACCGCGTGATGGCGGCCAGACTTGAACACAATGCCGCCATTGCAGGGTACTTTCCCACATTTTCCGTTGAGGGCGATTACGGCGAAATCGGGGCGACGCCCGGCAGCGTGCTGCCGACTTACCACGTGGCCGGTACGCTCAGTATCCCGATTTTTCAGGGAGGTAAAGTTCACTCCGACGTGCTGAAGGCAGAAGCCAGCCTGCGTCAGGCGGAGGCGCAACTCGCCGATGTGCGGGGGCAGATTGATCAGGACATTCGCAACGCGCTGCTCGATCTGAAGTCATCGGCGGACCAGGTGGAGGTCGCGCAGAGTTCCGTGGACCTCGCCGAACAGGCACTCACCCAATCCCGCGACCGGTTCTCGGCCGGCGTTACCGATAACCTGGAAGTAATTCAGTCCCAGGAGGCCCTGGCTGCGGCGCACGAGAACCTGATTTCGAGCTTGTACCTTCACAATCTGGCAAAAGTTTCTTTCGCCCGTGCTCTCGGCCGTGCCGAGGAGGGCGTTCGCGAATATTTGAGAGGAAAGTAGCTTATGGATGAGACGACGACTGCCGTAGCCGAGTCCAAACAGGAAGGACGCGCGCCGCAGCCGCCAGCGGAAAATGGCGAAGCGCGCTACCAGCGCCGCAAAGAGCTTTTGGGAAGCTCGCGCACGAAGCTGGTTCTGGGCCTCGTGATTCTGATTTTGCTGGTGGGCGGAATCTTTGCATGGCGCTACTTCACCAGCTACGAATCGACCGACGACGCGCAGGTTGACGGCCACGTGAATTCGGTGAGTGCCCGCGTCAGCGGCCACGTCATCAAACTGAACGTCGACGACAACCAGTACGTGGAAAAAGGAACGGTGCTGGTGGAGATCGATCCCGCGGATTATGAGGTCGCGGTCGCGCAGGCTCGAGCCGAATATGCCGACGCGCAAGCACAAGCATCCGCCTCGGACATCAACGTGCCGATCACTGATGTCAACACTTCGAGCCAGGTGGCGAGCGCGCAGGCCGGAGTTGCCAGTGCCAAGGCAGGGGTAGCGGCGGCGCGCCAGCAGTTCGAAGCCGCGAAGGCGCAGATCGCAGAGGCCGAAGCCAACAACGTCAAGGCGCAAAACGACCTTGTGCGTTACAAGCAACTGATCGATAAGCAGGAAATCTCGCAGCAACAGTACGACCAGGCCGTGGCGGCTGCTCAGGCTGCCGCGGCTACCGTCGAAGCGGCGAAGGCAAGTGCCGACGCTGCCCAGGCACAAATCGAGCAAGCGCAGGGGAAACAGCTACAGTCGAGCGCGGACCTGCGCAACGCCCAGACCGCTCCGCAAACCATGCGCGTTATCCGGTCGCGTGCAGTTTCCGCGCAGGCCAATGCCCAGCGAAAGAAAGCTCAACTCGATCAGGCGCTCCTGAACCTCGAGTACACGAAGATCGCCGCGCCGGTCACGGGAATTGTCAGCAATCGGACTGTGGAAGTTGGCCAGAATGTGCAGGCGGGGCAGGAAATGATGAAGGTCATCCCGCTCGAAGACATTTGGGTTACGGCAAACTTCAAAGAAACGCAGCTCAGGAACATGAAGGCCGGCCAGAAAGCCGACATCGAAGTTGACGCTACCGGCAAGACCTACAAGGGTCGTATCGATTCGATCGCGGGTGCTAGCGGTGCGCGTTTCAGCCTGTTGCCTCCGGAAAACGCGACTGGGAACTATGTGAAAGTCGTGCAGAGAATTCCGGTGAAGATTGTCTTTGAGGCCGACCAAACCAAGAGCCACGAGTTACGTCCCGGCATGTCGGTTGAACCCAAGGTCTGGATTAAGTAGCTATGAGGGGAAAGGTCTAGATGGGTGCCGCATCCATCACCATGAACGAGGCCGATGCCTGGCGGCCGGCGGTCAATCCGTGGATCATTGCGCTCGCCGTCACGCTGGCGACGTTCATGGAGGTGCTCGATACCAGCATTGCCAATGTCGCGCTTCCCCACATCGCGGGCAGTCTCTCGGCTGGTCAGGATGAAAGCACATGGGTCCTCACTTCCTATCTCGTCTCGAATGCGATCGTTCTGCCGCTCAGTGGATGGCTATCCTCGATCATTGGACGCAAGCGCTTTTACATGAGTTGCGTTGCGCTTTTTACCATCAGTTCGTTCCTCTGCGGATTTTCGCCCAACCTCGGCACGCTGATTTTCTTCCGCGTTCTGCAAGGCGTGGGAGGCGGAGGACTGCAGCCGAGCGAGCAGGCGATACTCGCCGACACGTTTCCGCCCGCCAAGCGCGGCATGGCGTTCGCCGTCTACGGCATTGCAGTGGTCATGGCGCCAGCCATCGGTCCGACCCTCGGCGGTTGGATCACCGATAATTTCACGTGGCGCTGGATTTTCTTCATCAATATCCCGGTCGGGATTCTTTCTCTTTTGCTGACGTCGCGGCTTATTCAGGATCCTCCGTACTTCCGGCGCCGCAAGCTCAGCGAAACGAACATCGACTACATCGGTCTGGGGTTGGTCGCGCTCGGCCTGGGGGCTCTGCAGGTGGTGCTCGACAAGGGGCAGCGCGAAGACTGGTTCGAGTCGAATTTCATCGTGGTGCTCAGCGCAATCGCGGCGGCGGCACTGGTGTGGGTGGTGATTTGGGAGTGGTATCACAAAGACCCGATCATTGACCTCCATTTGTTCAAACAGCGCACCTTTGCCACCGCGAACTTTCTCATGTTCATGCTCGGATTTGCGCTGCTGGGCAGCACGCTGTTGTTGCCGCTATTCATGCAAACGCTGTTGGGTTACACTGCCCAGCAGTCGGGGCTGGCATTGATGCCGGGTGGCTTCACGATTATGGTGTGCATGCCCATCGTGGGATTTCTGCTTTCGCGCTACAGTCCGCGCTGGCTGATGCTATTTGGGTTGTCGATGCTCTCATTTTCGCTGTTTCATATGACGACATTCGACCTGGGCGTCGATTTCCGCACGGTGACGATGGCGCGCGTTTACCAGGCGATGGGGCTCGCTTTTCTGTTTGTGCCCATCAACACGGCCGCGTATTCGGGTCTGCCACGCGATAAGAACAATGCCGCCTCTGGCCTAATGAACCTGGCCAGAAACATTGGCGGCAGCGTCGGGATTTCTTTCGTCACCACGGGACTGGCGCGCCGCGCGCAGGTTCACCAGGTGCGGCTGGTGGAAAAGCTGAATGCTGCCAATCCGCAGTTTCAGTCCGCGCTGCACGGGATTACAGGCGTTTTTTCAGGCGGCGGCGCCGGGCCTGGCTCCGGGCCAGGGACCGCCCAGCAGCACGCCTACGCCATGCTGCAGGCGAATGTCATCCAGCAGTCGACCATGCTGGCCTACATTGATAATTTTTGGGTGCTCGGGGTGGTGATCGCTTGCTTGATTCCGTGTGTGTTCTTGATCAAGAAGGCGAAGCCGGCTGGGATGGTGGTTCACTAGTGGAGAACTGTGCGCGTGGGACGCACGTCCTCCAGGGGTAAGGGGGTCGTCATGTTTCGCATCATCACATTGGAGCGCGAATTTGGCAGTGGCGCCGGCGGAATTGCCTGCCAATTGGCCCGGCGCCTGGGGTGGAAGCTCTGGGACCAGCAACTGACCGCCGAAATCGCCAAGCGGGCTCAGGTTGGCGAAGAGGCGGTAGCCATGTGCGATGAGCGCGTCAACAGCCGTCTCTATCGACTGGCCAAGGCGTTTTGGAGGGGCAGCTACGAGCGCAGTCTTCCGCTGGCCGATTCCCATGCTTTCGACACCGACCGCGTGATGGCGATGATGGGGGAAATTTCGAGCCACATTGCAGCCGAGGGCAATGCCGTCATCGTGGGCCGCGGATCACCTTTCTTTCTGCGCGAACGAGAGGATACATTCAGGGTCTTTACCTATGCTCCTCGCGACGAGAAGATTCGCCGGCTGCTTGATTTGGGGAAAAGCCGCGCTGAGGCGGAAGACCTGGTCGAGAACGTCGACAAGGAGCGCGTTGCCTATATCAAACACTATTTCAACGCCGAGTGGCCAACCCGCAGCCTTTATCACATGATGATCAACACTGGGATTGGCGACGAGAAGGTAATCGACATGATTTTGCACGGCATGAAGATTCTGGCGGAGTCTCCTGCCGAGGCGACAACGCTGCGCGGCGTGCGCTAGCCGGGCCAGTGGCCGGATGTCGTCCCTCGGTGCGGCCGGATTCCCCGGTGCACGATGGCCCGTGGGCCATCCAGATTGGCGCGGATCGCATTTTCCCCACCTGACCGGCCAATGAACTACTGAGTGCACTAAGGAGACTTTGGATTCGATCGTTCTGCGGCTATGCTCGCCCTCACTGCAGTCACGAAAGTGACCAGTTTTGGGTGACGAATGGTCAACACTACAGCTTCCCGGCGTGGCTCCTCCGCGGTTATGGTTGCTCTTTTCCTTGGGCTCTCGTGGCTGACTGGTTGTGGTGCCCTCAATCAACCCGCAATCCCGGGCGTGATGGTCTCCCCGCAGCAGGCGCAGATTCGTGCGGGAGGCAATCAGCAGTTCTCCGCCACGGTAACGGGAACGACAAACACGGCCGTGACGTGGTCGGTGAACGGCGTAAACGGTGGAAACGCGAGCACCGGCACCATCGATGGCAGCGGGCTGTATACAGCACCGGGCACGGTGCCAAACCCAAATTCAGTGAAGGTGGCGGCAACCAGCGTGGCCGACCCTCGCGCGTCTGATTCCGGGGCGGTGACTCTGCAGAACCCGGTGCCGGGCCTGGTTTCGATTAATCCGCCATCGGTGAACGTGGGCAACTTTACTGTCACGGTGACGGGCACACACTTCGTCAACGGAGCCGCGGTTGTGTTTGGCGGCGAGTTGCTGGCGACCACGTTCGTTGACAAGACAAAAGTGACGGCTACCGGAACTGCGACCAGTCAGCAGGTTGGCACGGTGCAGGTGCTGGTGCAAAATCCCAATCCCGGAGGCTCGGATTCCAACGCGCTCGCAGAAACAGTTACATCGCAAGGGAACCAGGTCACTGCCGCCGTCGCTTCGCGCTTTCTGGAGCAGGCAAGCTGGGGGCCGACGCCAGCGACGATCGCTCAGGTACAGCAAGCAGGGCTTCAGGGATTCCTGACGCAGCAGTTCAGCGCGCCGGTGTCTACCTATAAAAGGCCGGGGCCGAAGGACGACTTGACCTTCGTGCAGAAGCAGTTCTTTGTGAACGCCACGCAAGGCCAGGACCAGCTTCGGCAGCGTGTGTCGTTCGCGTTGTCCGAGATCATGGTCATTTCCGCATTCAAGATCGGGGACCCGACGGCATTTTCTCTGTGGATGAACATGATGCAGAACGACGCTCTTGGCAACTATTCCACGTTGCTGAAAGACGTCACGCTGAGCCCAAGCATGGGTTACTACCTCGATATGGGCAACAACGACGGCTGCAGCGGCTGCTCTCCCAACGAAAACTATGCACGCGAAGTGCTGCAGCTTTTCTCGATCGGCTTGATGCAACTGAACCCCGACGGTACGCCCCAGGTAGACGGCTCCGGGAATCCGATCCCGACCTACACCCAGGACACCATCGAAGGGTTTGCCCACGTATTTACCGGCTGGTCCTACCCGCCGCAGCCGGGGCAGAAGGCGCAGTTCTATGCCAGTCCCTACTACAGCGGCCCAATGCTTCCCTACGATAGCCACCACGATCAAGGATCGAAGCTCCTGCTCAATGGCGCGACGCTTCCCGCCGGTGGCACGACTAAGGCCGATCTGGATGCCGCGATCCAGAACATTTTCAATCATCCCAACGTCGGCCCCTTCATTTCCAGGCAACTCATCCAGAAATTGGTGACCAGCAACCCCAGTTCCGACTATGTCACGCGGGTCACGCAGGTTTTCAACGACAACGGATCAGGAGTGCGGGGCGACTTGCAAGCGGTGGTCACGGCGATATTGATGGATCCGGAGGCGCGCCGCGGTGACGACCCCGCGCAGGTGCAAGCGAACGACGGCCATCTCCGCGAGCCCTTGCTGCACATGATGGCTGTGATGCGTGCGCTCAACACCACGACCGACGGCGCGAATCTGATGTATTACGCCAGCGATATGCACCAGGAGCCCTTTGACCCGACAACTGTTTTCAACTTCTACCCGCCCAACTACCAGATTCCAGGCACGCAGCTGTTGGGCCCGGAATTCAAGATTCTCAACACCAGCACCACGATTTCACGGATCAATTTCGTCAACGATCTAGTCTACGGCGGCCTCGGCACCACAAAACCCGACATTTCCGCATACGTAGCTGCGGCTGGCGACGTCAACAAATTGCTCGACATGGTTTCGTTGAACATGATCCACGGACAAATGTCCGACGCCATGCGCAGCACGCTGTTCAGCACCATTTCTGCGATTCCCAATAACACACGCCGCGCTCAAGCGGCTTTGTACCTGACGGGGAGTTCGTCCCAGTTCCAGGTTGAGCACTGATTCATTGGTCAGCGGAGGACTCTATGCTTCGATTGTCACGGCGCGGTTTCCTGAGAACGACATGCTGTACGGCGGCGGCGGGAGTTGCTGCCGTCAGCTTCAACCGATTGGGCCTGATCAGCGCCATGGCGCAGGGAACCCAGGATTACAAGGCGCTGGTCTGCGTATTCATGTTCGGCGGCAATGACGCCAACAATCTGATTGTGCCGCTGGGCAGCAGTGACTATGCGAACTACGCGCAGATCCGCGCCAACCTGGCTCTTGCCAAGGGGCAACTGCTGGCGGTTACCCCGAAGAGCCTCACTGAGTCATACGGCTTTCATCCCCAGCTCAAGGAAGTCCAGGCATTGTTTAACAGCGGCCAGCTAGCTCTGCTGGCCAATACCGGGACGCTGGTGCAACCCACAACGCGTGACCAGTATCTGCAGGGGCAAACGAATCTTCCGATGAATCTCTACTCCCACGCCGATCAGCAGCAGCAGATGCAGACCGCGGCGCTGAACGTTTTTGGCGAAGTGGGCTGGGGCGGACGACTTGCCGACAAGATCCAGTCGATCTACGGGGGAAATTTCCCGATCGTGATTTCGCTCGCCGGCAGCAACGTGTTCGCGGAGGGACTGGTCGTGCGGCCGATCGAATCGAGCGGCGACCCAACCGCACCGCTTTCGGGCTTTTACGGTTCCGATGAGGACAACGCGCGCCTGGCGGCCCTGCAAACTCTGCTCACGTTCGACACGGGACTGTCGCTGATCCAAGCCTCCAGCACAACCAGCACCAACGCGATTCAGGACAGCAAGGCTCTGGCTGCCGCTCTGGCGCAAGGAACAAAGCTGAAGACACCGTTCCCGCAAAGCTACCTGGGCGGCCAGTTGCAGCAAGTCGCGCAGATTATCCAGGTGCGGGCCGCGCTGGGATTGCCGCGCCAGATCTTCTTCGTTTCAACGAACGGTTTCGATACGCACAGCGATCAACTGAACCAGCAAAACGGCCTCTACCAGGATCTAAGCCAGTCCATGAACGCGCTCTACCAGGCAACCGTCGAAATGGGAGTGGCCCCGCAGGTGACCAGCTTTACACTTTCAGATTTCGGCCGAACCTTTTTACCGGACAGCACGGCGGGCACCGATCACGCCTGGGGAAGTCATCACATGATTGCCGGGGGGGCGGTGGCGGGGGGCGACTTTTATGGCACGTTCCCCACGCAGGAGCTCGGCGGTCCTGATGACGCAACATCGGAGGGGCGGTGGATTCCGACGACCTCGCTGGACCAGTACGGCGCAACTCTAGCCCAGTGGTTTGGCGTGCAGCCGGCAGATTTGCCCTCGATTTTTCCCAACCTGCCGAACTTCTCTGCCCCGACCCTTAACTTCATGGCCGGTGGCGGGAGTGCCGCCCGGCGCGCGCGAACTTGAGAGAGAAGGAACTTGAGAAAGGTGGCTGCCCTGCAACCGCGCGACGTTCGCTGAAAGCATCTCACTACGTCGCGATATCTTCTAAGGCCCGACGAAGAACATCCGGGCCTTGAGGCACACCAGCACCCACCATTGCACGGCGAAAATCGCCATGCGCCAGCGCCAGCGGTAGGAACTCAGTTCCAAGGCAACCGGCACCACCAATAGCGGTTGGCAGAAGAGCCACAGGCGAGCCGTTTCGCCGCGCAAGAAGCCCGTCAGATCAACGGTGAGAATCGTTGCCACGGCGATCAGGGTGAGTGCACGATCGCGCTCATACCGGCGGAGATGCAGTATGAGGAGCGGTAACGCCATCATGCCGGCGCCTAGAAAAAAGTCATACGGATCAACCAGCGCAGCGGCTGCGTACGGCCGGTTCAGCATAACGGCGTAGAAGGCCTGGGCGGCTCGGGCACGCTGGAACGAAGCGATCGCTTCGAATCCGGTGGCCTGCCAGAGGATCAAATGCAGCGCAACGAACACGCCCAGCGCGACGCCGCAGGTTCCGATTAGATTGCTCCACCTGGATGATCCCGCTGCCTGGTCAGTCCACAGCCAATACAGGCCGTAATAAGCCAGGAATGCTCCTACCGTCAGCACGTTGTATGCGAAGAACGTGGTGGTGAACAGAACCATGCCAAGATACACCGCGGGGAGCGAAACCGGCCGCGAGGTATTCAAAGCCTTCACCCAGAAGAAAATCAGAAACATGCAGAGGACTGGATAACACTGATCAAACTCCGGGAAGAAGAGCGTAAGAGCGGGTACGAGGGCGTAAAAAGCGCTGGCGGTCAGCCGCGCTTTCTGGTCATTCGTCCAAAGACCTGCAAACTTGTAAATCACCAGAACGCCCAGGCTGCCGATCAGCCCGACGGCGTATCCGACAGTCTGCGCGGCGTTAGGGCCGAAAAGTTTTACGAACAAGTAGCAGAAGAGAACTGGGCCTGGCGGGTGAGTCGACGAATGGAAGCCGAGATGCGCCTGGTGAAAAATGCGCAACCAGTCAACGACGCTCTTGATCTTTGTTGCGTCCGTGAAGTAACTCGTTGCCAGAGGAGACCTGACAATGTCCGCGACCAGCTTGATGCCCCGAGGTTCTGCGACCATGGCCAGTACTTGTAATAAGAAATTGGAAAGCGCAAGCAGGCAGAGCAGTCCCCACGTCGTAGCAGGCGACGATTTGACCTGGGATGGGCTGGCTACAGTCTCATCTTTTTCAGAACGCCATAGGACCCAGCCGATGATCACCAGCGGAGCCAGGAGAACTACTGCCGTCTTGAGAACTGGCAGATCGCGCCATGGCCACAGCCAATGGATCAAAGCGGGGAAACCGTTGAGGGGCGCTTGTTTGCAGAGCACCCCTACGGCAAAGGCGAGTCCGACCGCGAGGACCGCGCCGGCTTGCAGGGACAGACTGCCCCTAGCTGTCGTTTGCTGTTCGCTCGCGACGTCTTCTAGCTCGGGTTCGGGCACTCGCCTCTCATTAGCACTGAATCTGCGTCCGCTATTTTTTCTTGCCCAGAATCCCGCCCAAGCCTCCCAAGGGACTGCCTTTGCCGCCCGGCACCAAGCCCTTGAGTTGGTTGCCGACCATCCCCTTTACATCGGGCGTGAAGGTTGGATTCGACATGGTGCCGCCGACTTTTACCGGAATGCCGCCGCTGCCGTGCCCGGCAACTTTTGTAAGTCCGCCGCCAAGACCTCCGCTGAGATTGGCCAGCAGGTTGAAGTCGATTTCATTGCTGGGACTGATTGTGCCGGCACCGGTGACGGTGCCAATCGCGGGAACCACGGCGTCAATCTTGTCGAGGCGCGTGCCCTCTGGGGCGTAGCGCACATCGGAGCTCAGATTCTGGATCTGGGTGTCGTTGCCCGACTGCTTACTGCCAAGCCCGGGAATGGCCGACAGCTTCGAACTCAGATTAAATCCCGCCAGCGCCGAATTATTCAGCCTGACAGTTCCGGTCGAGACGATCTTATTGAGCGGACCGACGGCGTCGAGGTTCACGGCGAGCGTTCCGCCTTTGAGCTGCGAGCCTGAGGGCAGAATCACACCCACTGCCGGAAGAATCGCTTCCAGATCGTCGACAGGCATGGCATTCCCAACCAGCTTCACGTTCACGGACGTTGTTTCACCGTGCATGTCGTAGGTGCCGGTAAGTTTTGCCAACGCTTTGCCAATCTGAACGTCTCCCTGCGCCAGTTGGCCGGTCTCTTTCTGCAGATTGTGTTCAGCGGTGAACACCACTTGCACTGGCGTTGACGACGGCGATCCCTTCGGAACCAGCTTCAGCGAGGTTCCTTTCAGCGTTCCGCTTGCCTTCGCCACGTGGCCGTCGGAACTCAAAGTTCCATCAAAGTCAGCGGAGCCCGTGATGCCCAATTCCGGATCGACAATCGCGGACTGCGCGAGGTCCAGCTTGGTGATGTTGACTTTTGCCTGGACCGGAGTAAGCGAAGCGTCCGTCGGGCTGATCGGGCCGGCCGTGCCGTCGATCTTCAGCGATCCGCCGCCGGGAAGTTCAGCCGATACGTCAACGGGGAACGCGCTTGTGAAAGAAAAATTCTTGACCGTAACGTTAACCTTGTCATAGACGATGGGGTTGCGGCGCGCTGGAACCGAACCCACGGAGATTTTCCCGTCCTTCAACTCCAGTAGCGCGACACTCAAATTTCCAGGTGAACCGCCGCCGCCGGTCTTCGCTGGCGCGTTGGCCGGCTGCGCCGCCTGATTTCCGATCGAGGAAAAATTCCAGACTCCATCCCGGTCCCGCAAAAGTGTAATAGCCGGTTGATCGATTTCCAGGTGGGTGATATGCAGTTCCTTGCTGAAAATGAGCGGCATCAGCTCAACGCCAACTCCGAGCGTTTTCGCCTGCAAGAAAGGAGAGGTGCTGAATTTGGGATCGTCGCCGATCGAAAGTTCGTTTGCCTCCACGCTGCCCGAGAGAATGCTCAAACTCAAATTGCCAACTTTAACCGGGCGGCCTAAAGCCGACGAAAGGCTCGACTCAATCTGAGGGCGGAAGCTATTCACGTTGATCAGAAACGGCAGAGCTATGGCGATCACGATCAGCAGGGCAACAACAATGCCAACGATCTTCACGATTTTGTTCATCGCAAAACCTCCAAAAGGGTGGGTATAAGAAGGATCTGCCCCGACGTGCGTATCGAGTCTATCAAAATCAAACGCGTCCCGAGTGCGGCGCCGAACTGGATTTATCTTGCGCAGCGATCCCATGCAATTGTCTCGTTATAAGATAGGCAGAAAGGAAGGATGGTTGGATGGAGCGAGATTTCTAGTGTCAAGTTCCGATGTGTTTCCGCCAGTGCAGGAGGAAGTGACCCGTCTTGCGGGATTGCCCGAAGTGCGTTCGGCGTTCGGCCGTTTTCGCTTCGAGGAGCCGCAGATCGCTCACTGGCAAATGGACGTTTCGCGGGTGGCCTCTCCACCCTTTGGTGAGACGCACCGCGCGCAGTGGCTGGCCGACCGCTTCCGCGAAATCGGGCTGGCTAATGTTGAGTTCGACGAAGTTGGCAACGTATTCGGAGTGCGCCCGGGCTACGGCCAGCGCTTGGTAGCTCTCAGCGCGCATATTGACACTGTCTTCCCCGCCACCACGCCGCTGAACATCCGGCAGGAGGGCACGCGCCTGTATGGCCCGGGAGTTTCCGACAACGGGGCGGGAATTGCCGCCATGCTTGCGGTGGCCTCGGTGCTCGGCAGTTGCCGGATTTCCCACACCCTGCCCTTCGTCTTTATCGGCAACGTCGGAGAAGAAGGCGAGGGCGATCTGCGCGGCATGCGGCGCGTCTTTGAGACGCCACGCTGGCGTGACTCGATTGCTTATAGCCTCGTCATCGATGGAGCCGGAGCTGACACCATAGTGGCTGAGGCCCTAGGCAGCCGCCGCTTTGAAGTGATCGCGCGCGGCCCCGGCGGACATTCCTGGAGCGATTTTGGCGCGCCCAATCCCATCATCGCTCTCGCGCGCGCCATCCAGACGTTCAGCGAGACTCCCCTTCCAGCTTCTCCCAAGACCACGTTTAACATTGGCGTCATTCGCGGCGGTACGTCCGTCAACTCCATCCCCGAGTCGGCCAGCATGCGAGTCGACCTGCGCTCGACGTCAATGCTGGAGATCGACCGCCTGGAACGCGCGCTTCGGATTTCGCTCGACCACGCCATGGATGCGGAGAATCGTCCCTCGTCGCAGCGCGGAACGCGCCGCCCTCATAGCGTGCAATGCGAAGTCGTGGAAATTGGCAACCGTCCTGCGGGCGAACTGGCCGCCGATTCGCGACTACTGAAAGTTATTCGCGCCGTCGACGCTCTTCTAGGCAATACCGCTCAAGTGCAGCGTGCATCCACGGACGCAAATATCCCGCTTTCCCTCGGCCGCGAAGCGATTGCCATCGGCGGCGGCGGCGCCGGCGGCGGCGCCCACACGTTGCAAGAATGGTTCGACTGCGCGGGGCGAGACCTCGGACTTCGCCGAATCCTGCTTACAATGCTCGCATTGTCAGGAATCGGAAAATAATGACGCGATCGTTGATTCTGTTGTGTGCCCTAATTTCTGCTGCATCGGCGCAGATTGTGATTCCGCAGCCGAAGGCCGATGTGATCTTTATTCACGGAAATATCTACACCGGCGCGGTCGATGCGTCTGCATCGCTCGGGGCCGGCAACCGGGCCGAGGCCCTTGCCATTCGCGGCGACCGCATCCTCGCCGTGGGCACACGAAACGAGATCGCCAAACTCAAGGGACCCGAGACCAAGATCATCGATCTCGGCGGCCACTTTGTGATGCCCGGTTTCAACGACGCCCACCTGCACCTCGCCATCGCCGGCCTGGAAAGAATGAACGTGAACATGGTGGGCGCGAAAGACATCGACGAATTCCGCGAGCGTCTGCGCGCCAAGTGCGAGGCCGCCGCCCCCGGTGAGTGGGTCGTCGGCGCGGGCTGGGACGAAACTCTGTGGCCCGTCAAGATTCTGCCGAGCCGGTGGGATTTGGATGAGGTGAGTGGCGATCATCCGGTTTTTCTGGCGCGGGTGGACGCCGGCCACATCGCCGTCGCCAACACGCGCGCCCTGCAATTGGCGAGCGTCACGGTTGCCACGAAAGATGGGCCCGGCGGGAAAATCGACCGCGACGAGGGAGGCACTCCCACCGGCATTCTGCGCGAGAAAGCCGCCGATTTCGTGCGCGCGGTGATCCCCAGGCCCACGCGCGAGAAACGGCGCCGCGCCATCGAAACGGCCTTGGCCGATCTCGCCAGCCACGGCATCACCTCTGCGCAGGACTATTCGCCGCAGTGGGAAGATTTTCAGATCTACGAGGAAATCGAAAAAGAAGGCAAGCTCACCACGCGCATATCGGAGTGGCTGCCCTTCGACGATTCCATCGAAGAACTAAACCGCAAGCGCGGCTCGCACCCCGCTTCGGACAACATGCTGCACACTGGGATGCTCAAAGGCTTCATGGATGGATCGCTTGGCTCGAAGACGGCTGCCCTGCTTGCGCCTTACAGCGACGATCCCTCGAACACCGGCATCCCGCAATACGAGCCTGACAAGCTGAATGCCATGACCAAGGAGCGCGTTCTGGCCGGCTACCAGATCGGCTTCCACGCCATCGGCGACAAGGGTGTGCAGATGGCTCTCGAAGCTTTTGCCGGTGCGGAAAAGGCCGCCAAAGATGCCAAGGTCAAAGCCGCTGATGGGGGCGATTCCGGTGACTACCGGCTTCGCATCGAGCACGAGCAAGTGACCACTCCGCAGCAGATTCTTCGCTTCAAAGATCTGAAAGTCATCGCATCCATGCAGCCCAACCACCTGCTGACGGATATGAACTGGGCCGAATCGCGCTTGGGGCCGAAGCGAGTGGAAACCTCTTACGCGTGGGCCGAGTTCCTGCGCCGTGGCGTCGTGCTCGCTTTCGGCACCGATTATCCGGTCGAGCCCGTGACTCCCTTTCGTGGAATCTACTCCGCCTTGACGCGCATGAGCGAGGACGGGAAAAAGACTTTTCCTGGCCAGAAGCTGAACATTGAGCAGGCGATTGCGGCTTATACGACCGGCGCGGCTTATGCCGAGTTCGCAGAAAAACAGAAGGGCAAACTAATCCCGGGAATGCTCGCCGACTTCGTCGTCCTTGATCAGGACATAACCGCTGCCTCGCCGCCAAAAATCCTCGATACAAAAGTCGTACGCACGGTGGTGGGCGGCAAGACCGTGTACGAAGCAAAGCAGAGTCCTGCCCAGTAGAATCGGACCAAGTAGAATCGGGTCATCGGGTGATCTAGAAACTGTCATGCCGATGGATGACCCGATCACCCGATGAAATGACCGCCAAGGAACGCGAACGCGCTTTTCTCATCGGCGCCCCGCTGGCCATCATTCCAGCCTTGGGCTTCCTGCCGGCAGTGATGTTTCTTATTGTTTTTCCGCGGGTAGCACACGGACGGTTGATCGGTTCTCTGGTCGTGCTCGCCTGCGCCTTGGTGGGCAGTTTCGGTCTCTGGAAACTGGCTTTGGGGGCCGTTCAGAAACCCTGGGGAATTTTCAACGTTCTCAATGCGGGAGCGCTGCTAGTCCTGCTGGTGATTGCCGGCTACACGGGCCTGTTCCTCGCCCTGATGACGCTGAAGCTTTAACAACCTTACGGCAGTGCTTGATCTGCGGACTCTAGGCGGCGAGTTCTTTCCCCACGCTATCGAGCACGCCATTGATGAACTGCACCGACTCCGGCGTCGAAAATCTCCGCGCAATTTCCAAAGCCTCGTTAATAACGATCGGCCGCGGCGTCTCCGGATAGCCCAGAAATTCCGCAACCGCCGCGCGCAGCAAATTCCGGTCGACCGCCGGCATGCGGTCCATCTTCCAGTGCCGCGTATGCTTCCCAATCAGCGCGTCAATCTCTTCCAGTCGTTCGCTCGCCACACGAAACAGATCCTCGGCAAACCCGCGCGCTTCCTCATCCACGTCCTTCCGCTCCGACCAAAACGTCTTTCGTACAACGTCCGGCGACTGCTTCCCCATGTCGGCCTGAAACAGCATCTGCAAAACCAGTTCGCGGGATTTTCGTCGAGTGCCCATTTCAGCTGTCAGCCATCAGCCGTCAGCCATCAGGAACACCAGTGGCTTGCGGCTGACAACAGTTTACAGAACACCCGCAGGAAGATGAGTGTGAAATCAGGCGCGGGGCTTTCGTTTCTTCGCAGCGGAACGGGAATTGTCTTTCCTGACGGCTGAGGGCTGACGGCTGACGGCTTTTTTCAGATTTGCCATCTCGATCGCCGCCAGCGCCGCCTCGAATCCCTTGTTCCCCATCTTCAGCCCGGCGCGGTCAATGGCCTGCTCGAGGGTGTCGCAGGTGAGAACGCCGAATGCATGAGGTACGCCAGTCTCCTGCGCCGACTGCCCTATGCCGCGCGTGACTTCGTTCACGATTACGTCGTAATGCGCCGTATCGCCGCGGAGCAGGCAGCCGATGCAGATGATGGCGTCGTACTTGCCGGTTTCGGCGAGGGTGCGAGCCGCCAGAGGAATCTCGAAGGCGCCGGGTACGCGCACCACGGCGACGTCTTTTTTCTTCGCGCCCGCTCGCAGCAGTCCGTCGCAAGCACTCAGCAACAGCCGTTCGGTGATGAAGGCGTTGAAACGCGCGACCACAATCGCGAAGCGCTTGCCGGAAGCATTCAGACCACCCTCGGCACCAGGAATCGCCGGCTCCGGAACGTGTTCGATTTTCAGTTTCGCTTTCGTAGTTTCTCTCCCTGCAGTGTTATCAAATCAGCGCAGAGACGCGGCTTGCCGCGGCTCCCACCGCTAAGCGAGACGGGGCAACCCCCATCTCTGACATATGGAGGCCTTGCCTTACCGCCCCTTGAACGCCGCGGCTCTCTTTTCCAGAAACGCCGTGGTCCCTTCCTTCTTATCATCGGTAGCACAACAAACGCCAAATAAGGAAGCTTCCAGAAACAGCCCTTCGGCGAGCGTCATCTCCATGCCCTTGTTGACCGCCTCCATCGCGTACTGCACGGCGAGCGGAGCATTCACGATGATCTTCGCGGCAATCGCCTCCGCGCGCGGGATCAGATCAGCCGCCGCCGTCACTTCATTCACCAGGCCGATGCGATGCGCCTCCTGCGCCGTGATCATCTCGCCCGCCAACACGTGCTGCATGGCGAGGCCCTTGCCCACCAGCCGTGGCAGCCGCTGCGTCCCGCCGTAGCCCGGAATGATGCCCAGCTTCACCTCCGGCTGGCCGAACTTGGCGTTTTCGCTCGCGAGGCGCATCGTGCAAGCCAGAGCCAGTTCGCATCCGCCGCCGAGCGCGAATCCATTGATGCAGGCGATCACCGGCTTGCCCAGGTTCTCAATCAGATTGAGCACGCTTTGTCCGCGATGCGCGTATTTCTTTCCGCTCACCGCATCCTGCGTCGCCAATTCGCTGATATCGGCCCCGGCGACAAAAGCCTTTTCGCCCGCGCCCGTCAGGATCACGACGCGAATGCTGCCATCATTCTTAATGTCATGGAACGCCGCCCGCAGGTCTTCCATCGTGGCCGTGTTGAGAGCATTGAGCACCTTGGGCCGGTTGACGGTGACGTAGGCGATGGAGTTTTTCTTTTCGAGGAGAATGTTTTCGTAGGTCATAAAATTGCCGATTTGAAGTTTTATTTAGTTTGTCTTGTATGTGTGAAATGTCCCGAGGATTATGGCATCCGGATTGTTGCGCGTTCTTTCGATCTGATCTAACTCCACGTCTCCATACTTTCCGTCCTCGTTAACAACATGAGGTTTCTCAACCGAAACCAGATGCCAACCTACGGACTCGATGTACTGCCGGATCTTGCTTACAGCGGCTTCATCGGAATCGGCCCATGTCGTGATATTCATGAAGCCAAGCTCCGCGGGAGAACCGTCGTCTCCCGTTTGGGCAATAAGCTCGATGCAGACCATCCAGATTTCCATACACGAGGCTGCTATAATTGTATAGCAGGTCGAACCTATGCTAGCCATCCGCCTACCCGAGAAAATCGAAAAACGCCTCGACCGCCTTGCCAAGCGCACAGGTCGCACCAAGACCTACTATGCCCGCGAGGCCATTCTCCAACACCTGGAGGATTTGGAAGACATCTACCTCGCCGAGAAGCGTTTGGCGGCCATTCGCTCAGGACGCACCAAGACGATCCCTCTCGACGAAGTAATGCGGCGCTATGGCTTGGAAGATTGAGTTCGACCCCGCAGCGCTGAAGGAACTGCACAAGCTCGACAAGCCCATGAAGCGGCGAATTCTGAAATTCCTCCATGAGCGCGTCGTCAAACTTGCAGATCCGCGGCAGATCGGAGCAGGACTCGAAGGAACGTTAAGCGGGCTGTGGAAGTACCGCGTCGGAGATTACCGCTTACTCTGTTCCTTCGAGGGCGACCGACTCGTAGTGCTCGTCCTCCGGGTCGGTCACCGCAGCAAAATCTACAGCCGCTGATGCGACGAGCCATCACCTCTGCAATCTGACCTCAAACCTCTGCAATCCTAGAACTTTCCCGCTACCGGCTTCTCTGGGTTCGCGTAATCATAGAACCCTTTGCCCGACTTGCGACCGTACCAACCCGCCATCACCATCCGCTTCAGCAGCGGAGGCGACGCGAACCGGCGCTCCTTGAACTCGTCATACATCACGTGCGTGATGTAGTACGTCGTATCAAGGCCCACGAAATCGAGCAGCGTAAACGGACCCATGGGATAGCCACAGCCTAGCTTCATGGCGTTGTCGATGTCTTCGATCGAGCCCACGCCTTCTTCGTACGCGCGGATCGCATCCAGCAGATACGGCACCAGCAGCCGGTTCACGATGAATCCGGTCTTATCCGAAGTCCGCACCGGAACCTTGCCCAGCTTTTTCGCAAACTCGTAAGCCGAGTCATACACGTCGGGCGCAGTGGCAATCGTTTTCACCACCTCGACCAGCTTCATCAGCGGCACCGGATTAAAAAAGTGCATCCCGATAAAGCGCTCCGGGCGCTTGGTCGCCGCCATCAGCTCGGTCACCGAAATGGACGAAGTATTCGTCGCAAAAATCGCTTCGCGCTTCACGATCCCGTCGAGCGAGTCATACATATCGCGCTTCTGCGGCACGTTCTCGATGATGGCTTCGATCACGATGTCGCAGTCGGCCAGATCTTGCCGGTTCGTCGTGCCCTTCAGCCGCGCCCGAATCGCATCTTTCTGTGCCGCCGTAATGCCGCCCTTCTCGGGACCGCGCTCGGCGAACTTCGCCAGCGACTTCTCAATCCCAGCAAAGCCCTTGTCGAGATACTTCTGCTCGACTTCGAGCACAGTAACGTCGAATCCCGCCGTCGCGCAGACCTGCGCGATTCCGGAGCCCATCAAGCCACAACCTAAAACGCCAACTTTCTTGATTTCCATAGGAATGCCTTCCCGAGCAAAGATGACTTGCTAACAATATCAGACCTTATTATCGCGACTGCCAGCGCCGCGGATTGCGCCTGCCGTGGAAGCAAGCGATTACCACGATCCGATGCTCCTGAACGTCGAAGAATATTCCGTAAGGAAACCGCCGCACTCCTGCACGGCGACGACTTCGGTGGACGACGGGGAATTGCAATGGATGTTCCGCGATTGCCTCAACCGTGGCCTCGACCGCCAACGCGAAACGCTCCCCAAGCTGCGGGCGAATGTTGTCATACCATGCCCGCGCGTCCAGCAAATCTTCATTCGCTTCTGGTATCCAGACGACCGGGAGTGTCACGGTTTCTTAAACAGGCCCGCCCTGACTTGCTGCCACGGGATGACATCGGAAGGGTTTTGCTCATGCCGGGTGATGCGGTAATCAAGCTCCGCCCGTTGCGCATCCGTCAGCGATGCCGCGTCCGCTTCCAGGCTCTCCCAGACCGTATCCAGCAGTTCCGCCTTCTCCGCCGCGGACAGGCTATTGATCTGGCTTCGCAAATCGTTCATACGCCTACAACGCTAGCGCGGTTTCTTCGCTCTGGCAAGCGCCTATCCTTCGGTTCGTTCAGGATGAAAAATCTGAGTGACGGGCTGTTTTCAATTTGAGCCATAGAGCCCAAGGCCGTAGCCAAGAAAGTAGGTCACCACGATGGAGAGCACAAATGCACCGACCAGCCGCAACCCACGGTCAAGGCTTTTGTGTGGCTCGTTCGCGTTCGGGCGCAAAGCACTACGCCACAAGTAAGCCGCTCCCATCGCAAACAGCGAAAGCCGAAGCCAACCGGCAATGTTCGTGTTTATTTTCACAGTTTCTCAGTGAAAGCTCTCCACCACCATGGCAATCCCCTGCCCGCCGCCAATGCACGCCGTTGCCAGACCGTACTTCTTCTTCCGCCGGCGCAGTTCATACAACAGAGTAATCACCAGCCGGGTCCCGGTCGCTCCCAGCGGATGCCCCAGCGCAATTGCTCCACCGTTCACGTTCACTTTCTCGCGATCGAGGCCCAGCTCTTTTTCCACGGCCAGATACTGCGCTGCGAATGCTTCGTTCACTTCGATCAGATCGATGTAATCCAAAGTCAGCCCTGCCCGCTGCAAGGCCACTTTCGTCGCCGGAACCGGGCCGCGGCCCATCAGCTTCGGCTCGACTCCCGCAATTCCCCAATTCACAATCCGGCCCAGCGGTTTGATATTGCGCTTCTGTACTTCCTCCAGCGACATCACTACAACTGCTGCGCCACCATCCACAATTCCGCTGGCGTTGCCGGCCGTCACCGTGCCGTTCTTGCCGAACGAAGCCCGCAGCTTTGCCAAGCCCTCCATTGTCGTCTGCGGACGGCGATGATCATCTTCAGTCAACTGCTCACCGGTCGCCTCGCCTTTCGAATTCCGCAAAGGCACCGGTGTTAGCTCCTCCTGCAAGCGTCCTTCTTTATAGGCCGCATCGGCTCGCTGCTGCGAGCGCAGCGCCAGCTCATCCTGCGCCTGGCGCGTGATCCCCTGCTGCTCGGCATACAACTCGGCCGTGCTCGCCATCTGCATTCCGCAATAGGAATCGAGCAGCGCCACCATTAACGAATCCTCGATCTTGCCGCCGGGCGCCAAGGTAAATCCATCTCGGCCTCGAATGCAAAACGGCGCCTGCGACATGGACTCCATTCCGCCTGCCAGCACCATCTTCGCCTCGTCGGTCTGAATCATCTGCGCCGCAGAGACAATCGCCTGCATGCCCGAGCCGCAGAGCCGGTTCACGGTCAGCGCTGGAGTTTCAATCGGCAAGCCCGCGCGCAGCCCCACATGCCGTGCGCCGTAGAGCGCGTCGCCCGTAGTCTGCTGCGCATTGCCGAACACCACGTGGTCGAATTCCTTGGTGTCGATCCCGGCGCGCTCGATCGCTGCCTTCGCCGCCACCGCGCCCAGTTCCTGCGCCGAGTAGTCTTTGATTTTTCCGCAATAGCGGCCAAAGGGCGTGCGCGCCCCGCTGACAATCGCAATGTCTCCAGGTTTCAACATGAGTCCCGCTCTATATGAAGAGATGGTGGCCAGAGGCCAACTGGTGAGTTTAGCAGAGGAAAGCTGTCAGCTCTCAGCCGTCAGCTGTCAGCTCTCAGTTCTTGTTTTTGTCAGGAAAGGATTTGCAATTGCTGATTTGTAATATGCAATTTCGAATATCGCGGAGCGATCGAGTGCAGGAGGATTTCAAATTGCCAATTACAAATTACCAAATTGCAAATTTGCTATGCGACCGCGGCCGCCGCAATCTGCGGAGCCTGGCAGACAACCTTGCCCGGCCCCTGCGCGATTGCCAACTCCAGGGCCTGGTCGGCACGGTTGACCACTTCGGTCACAATGTCCGCCGGATCGAAATGCTGGCGCATCACGGCCTGCGCCAGGGCGGCGCAGAATTCCACCGGCTTCTCTTTTCCCGGCATCCGCACTTCATTCAGCAGCCGCCGCATTTTCTCCAAAGCCAGTAGCGCTTCCTTTTCGCCCGTGTCGCCGAGCACCAGCGCGAACGTGGTCTCTTCATAACGGAAGGCAAGATCGTTGGTGCGAATGTTCGCCGAGAACAGCTGCCCGATCTGATCCAACATCTTGTTTACCGCCGCCTCGCCAAACTCCTTGACCAGCGCGGGCCGGCGGCCAAACTGAATCAGCAGAACGGTCAGAGCAGTTCCCTGCTGGATGCCGCGCCTGGCCTCGGCCTGCAGCAGATCGAGATACGAGGCGCGTTTCAGTAAGCCGGAGCCTTCGTCGGTCACAGAGAGGTTCTTGACCAGCCGGCGCAATCCAACGTTGTTGAGCGCGATCACCATTTGGTCGCTCAGGGTTCGAATGACCAGGACTTCCGCAGGCTGCCACGCCCGGTTCGAATCCTGCAAGAGAATCAGCACGCCGATCTGGTCGTTAGCTTCGGCAAGCGGCAGCGCCAGCAGCGATTCAATCTGCATTTCCTCGACGGCTGCCCGCACCGCAATCAACTCCGGCGCATGGGCGGCGTCCTGAATCGAGACCGAGCCGCGCGTCACGGCCAAGTCCTGCAAGGTTTCCACCAGGCTCACCAGCGCTCCCGAACTTACCGGTAGCAGTTTGTCGCCGTGATACTCCTGGACGCTCGAGGGCGGCAATCCCGGCTTGCGCGTAGCTGCAATACAGCGAGACACATGCCAGGCATCGCTAATTTCGCTGGCGGCAGTTTTCAGAACCGCTTCGGCGTTGCCCTGGTGATAAAGCTTGCGCGTGATCTCCGCGACCCGGGCCAGGTTGCTGACATCGGAGGATTCGATCGCCGGCGCTGACGAGCTGGTCGCGGCAGTGGGCGAGTTCGCGTTTGCCGGCGCGGGAACCGGCACGGACGGAGGCTTTGCAGCTTTTACTTCGAGGCCGGCAGCGTGGTAAAGGTTTTGCAGGCTCGCATTCCGCTGCTCCTCGTGCGGAAATAGTTCTTGAATCCGGTGCAACCGTTCGATCGCCTTGGTGCGCATCCCGTATTGCACCAGGATCTCGGCCTGCAGCATAAGGTCCTGCAGGGCCGCGGCTCCAAGCGTCGGCTCGGCAGCCTTGGCATGCTGCTCATGCTCATCTTTCTTGGGCGTCGAGAAGCGTGAGGCAATCATCTTGAAGCGCTGATCGTCAATCTTGCCGCGCAGTGCTTCCAGCCGCTTTTGATGTCCGGGCTCGTACGGATCCACTTCCGCTGCCCGGTCCAGGCATTCTCCAGCCTTCTGAAAATTGTGCTTCGCGCAGTAGAGGTCAAAGAGTTTGAGCAGTGCTTGCGCGTAGTCCGTTTCCCGGTTCGAGGCGTTGAACAGCTCGGCCAGGAACTCCAGCATCTCCGCCGACGGCGGGTGCGATGCAAGCAGCTCCTGCATCGTGCTGATGAACGATCGCCGCTCGCCCCGCCGCCGCTGGAATGCCTCCAGTTTGCGGGCCAGTGCCACCGCTTCCGGGTCGAGTTCGGAATCGATCATCTTGCCGATGAGGTTCACAACCTGGTGAATTCGAGCCGGGTTCTGCTCAAACATCTGCCAGATGGTGGGCTCCGCCTCGGAGCAGCGGCCAACCGCCAATAGCGCCTGCGCATACAGATCGCGCAATTCCGCCGAGGCCGTGCCTGCGTTCACCAGAGGTTCGAAGATAAAAATCGCGGCCCCTGCCTCGCCTCGCGCTAGCAGGCTCTTACCATAAGCCACCGCGATGGTTGGGTCAGCCGGGTTTTCGGTATAGGCCCGTTCGAAATATTGTGCTCCGTTGCCCGCCGCTGATTCCGTCAATTCCGCCAGTTGCAGAAACGACTGCGAGGCCAGCCCATGCTCGCCCAGGTCCGCCGACAACTCGGCAACGCGCAGGTGGTTCCCCTGCGTAGGCTCCAGGCTCACAATCCGCCGCAGCACCAGCAGCGCTTCCTCCTTGCGGCCCTGCTGCTGCAAGTCTTCCAGAGCGTTCTCATAGGTTCCGACCGCCAGCTTCTTGTTGGAGCGTTCCAGCAACTGCCCAAAGCGCACTTTCTGTTCCCAGGTAGGAGTGGCGTAACGTGCCAATTTCTTATAGGTGAGGCTTGCCCGCGTTGCGTCGGCGGTAGCCACCTGCCGCTCGAAAAGCTCGCCCAGAAGCTTTACCGCCTGCGCTCCCTTATTCACCGAAAGGCAAAGATCGGCCGCGATTTGCCGCACATTGTCATTTTGCGGATCAATCTCAAGGATTTGCAGGTATTCGGCCAGCGCGTCAGGCGGTTTGCCCTTTTGCAATAGCTTTTCCGCCTTTTCGATGCGGCGCGCTACGTCGGCACGATTGGGATTTTCGGGCATGGGCGGGCGTTGAGACAGAGAGACCCGCCTCAATTCTAGGTTTCAGCGGCGACAGCGGGAAAGGTCTGGTACGCGAGGGCGATTACGAAAGTCATCAACTTTCCCTCTCGCACCCGGACATTACTCATATTCTGAACAACGATTAGAAGAGAATGAGAGAATCGCGCCGGACAAAGGCCAATTTCTGCTTCAGGTCAGTAGCCTAACTGCTAACGTCCAACTTCCCCGTCATAATCTAAAATGTCTTTTGTGACCGAACCCGTCCGGATCGGGATTCTCGGCGACTTTAATCCCGAATTCCGTTCCCATCACGCGACCAACGATTCGCTCCAACATGCGGCGCGTAAGCTTGCGACAGAAGTCGAGTCGACATGGCTTCCCACCCCGTCTTTGCTGGAGCCGGATGCGACTGCAATCCTGGATTCCTACGACGGCCTCTGGGCGTCGCCGGGCAGTCCTTACAAGAGCTTCGATGGCATGCTCAAAGGCATTGAGTTCGCCCGCGTGCATGACCGGCCGTTTCTTGGCACCTGTGGCGGGTTCCAGTACGCAATGATTGAGTGTGCGCGCAACGTTCTCGGCATACGCGACGCCACCACTGCCGAAGAGGATCCACACTCGAAGAACATCATCATCTACCCGGTCTCGTGCGCCGTTCCGAATCGCGCCGGAGATGCGCCGAAGCTCTCTGGAGTCGTGCCGAAGATCCACCTGCGGCCCGGCTCCTATCTGGCCTCGTATTACGGCCAGGAAGTCGTCGAGGAGGAATTTTTCTGCAATTTCGAAGTGAATCCCGAGTTCGAATGGACCGCGATGGAAGCCGGTTTCCCGGTGGTTGCGCGCGGAGAACACGGAGAATGCCGCGCCATCGAATCGCCGGCTCACCTGTTTTTCATAGCCACGCTCTTTCAACCCCAACTTTCATCGCGTGAGGACAAGCCACACCCATTGATCATCGGTTTTGTGCAAGCGGTTGCCGATTTCCGCCGCAAACGGCTTGACGATTCGATTCTCGCCTAGTCATCCAAAGCAACTTTGCCGCCGCAGCGACGTCAGAAAGTCAGCCCCGAACCAATCAGGCTGTAGAGCAGCACCAGCAACACAATCAAGGTGAATGCCACATACATGCGGTCGCGTTCGAGGGCAAATCCGGCGACCGCAAAGGCCACGCGCGCAATCGGAGTCGCGATCAGAAAGAGTAATCCAAGCTGGATCCAGCCCCGTCCGTGGCCGTGCCGGGCGCTCTGCAAGACGCCCGGAATCGTGCGGAAGTCCGAAGGCTCGCCGCGGAAGATCCGGTAGTCAGCGGGCTGGTGAGCGTGGCGAAACAGGTAAATGCACGCTCCGCAGAAAACGATGGTGGCCGAGATCATGACCCCGTAGCGCAGCAAATAGCCGACGACCACTTCGATTTGGTGGTCGCCCCAGGGCTTCGACGGATTGGCCTGCGAAGAGCTTGCTTGCGAAGGCGAGGTCTGACCATTCTTCATATCCGCCCCCACAGGCCCTGATAGAGCATCTGCAGTCCCAGCACCAGAATCACCAGGCTGAATACAAGGCGCAGTGATTTCGTCTCGGCCTTCACCAGAATACGGCTGCCGGTCAGTGACCCGGCCAGAACTCCCAGCATAACGGGCATGGCAAGACCCGGATCGACGTAGCCGCGGCTCAGATAGACGCCCGCGCTGGCAGCCGCGGTAACACCGATCATGAAATTGCTGGTCGTGGTCGAAACTTTGAAAGGAATTCGCATGGCCTGATCCATGGCGAGAACCTTCACAGCGCCTGATCCGATGCCCAGCAACCCGGAGAGCGCGCCGGCGCCAAACATCAGGCTGAAGCCCACAGGCACATGCTGCACGTTGTAACTGCGTTCACCGTCCAGATCGGGGAAACTGCCGTTTAAGCGCAATCGTGTGGCCAAGGGATCGGGTGGCAGACTACGCAGCTCCGGGGGACGCGGACGGCGAGAGATATATGCCGAATAGAGCAGCATGATTCCAAAAACCGTTGCGAGGGCGGTCGTCGGGATCCACGTCGCCAGATAAGCGCCTAACAAGGCGCCCACCGTCGTCGCAATTTCCAGGAACATTCCGATCCGGATGTTCGAGAAGCCTTCCTTTACATAGGCGGCCGCCGCGCCCGAAGATGTCGCAATCACCGAAACCAGCGAAGCCCCTATGGCGTAGCGGATGTCAACATGAAAGAAGATGGTGAGCAGAGGCACCAGCACCACGCCGCCGCCCAGGCCTGTGAGCGATCCAAGAAGGCCCGCTACAAACGAAACGATCGCGACCGCGACAGTGAATGTCAGGATGGTCATTCCAACTCTTTTTAGGGTAGCATTTCCGCAAACAGAAATAAGATGCCGCCGATGTCCGGAAGGCAATGGATTGACGCGGAGTGTTTCGGGACCAATTTGAAATCGCTAATAAAGGCACTTCAACAGGAGAAATAAAGTCTTATGCAGAGACGGATTCTTACCAAAGCGGGGCTCTCGGCGGTCTTAGCGAGTACGCTCGCACTGCTCGGGGTGTTGCACCAATCGCCGGAAGCTGCGGCCCAGACCGCAACCACGACTTCAGAGGCGGCTGCGCCCTCGGCCGCATCTTCCTTGAAATCGTCATACACAATCGAGGTGGATGGTTCCAAGGAATGGGTGGACACCAAGATTGACGTGCGTGGCGGAACGAAGCTGAAGATCACGGCCGAAGGAACGATAACGTACTCCAACAAGAGGAAGACGTTTGGCCCGGAGGGAATCACGCGCGGCTTTGCCGACCTGATCCACGAGTATGCCGTGCCTAACGGAGCCCACGGAGAGTTGATTGGACGGCTCGGATCGAACGGAGTCTATGAGGCCTTTGAGGTTGGAAAGAGCACTACATATACCGCGCCCGTTGCAGAACGGCTTTTTCTCGGGATCAATCAAAGCATGCGCGACGCTTCGGAAGCGGAGGGCAGCTTCCGGGTTGCGATCGAAGTGTTAGAGCAGGGCTCCGACGCCGCCATTGGCGGTCCCGCCGAAAGCACAATTTCGGAGATAACCTCAACGCTACTGGAATCGTTGCCACGGCGCGTCTCCGATCAGAACCACGGTGCAGGCGACATGGTCAACATCCTGCTCGTTGGCACCGAAAATGAAGTCGTGAAAGTATTCACGACCGCTGGCTGGGTCCAGGTGGATAAGTCGGTGGGCAGCACGTTGAAGGAAGGGCTCATGGATACTTTCGAGAAGAAAGACTATCTGACGATGCCGATGAGCACGCTTTATCTGTTCGATCGTCCGCAGGATTACGGGTTTGCTCACGCCGAACCTGTTCGGGTAGTCATGTCGCGCAATCACCTGCGCGTGTGGAAGTCGCCCCACGAAGTGCAGGGACGCCCGCTGTGGTGCGTAGCGGCAACGCACGATATCGGATTCGAGCGCGATCAAAGGAACAACGGGCTGACGCACAAGATCGATCCGGCGATTGACGGCGAGCGGGAATACGTAAACCAGACACTGTCTGGAACGGGGTTGGTTGCGGCGCGCGCGCATATCTCACCGGCGCAACCGCTGACGACAGCCAAAACAGCAACCGGCGGCGAGTTTCACTCCGATGGCAAGATTCTGGTGCTGGTGCTGAAGAAGGGCGAAGCGGGAAAATGAGATGTTATGGGGGAGTTCGGGCGCGGGGGTTGGACCGCGACCCGATTCCTGTTCGCGAAAAACTCACATGGCGCTAGCGCGAGTCGCGATCGAAGTGTTGGCGGCCGGGAGCGCGCGAAGGGCGATCTCTCCAACTACAGATTTGTCCACACGAAGCTGGCTTTCTTGACCTGTTCGTGCTGTTTCCGGAGTTCTCGCGCAGCATCGCCCAAAGATATTTGTGGTTTCTGCGGGAAGTCCGATGCCGGTCGATCGCCCTGGGCCAAGGTGTACCCGCCTCCGCCAACCACGCTGAGCCCGGTCGGGATTTCCGCATAGGATGCATGAGCCGGATGGTCGGGAGCATGGTAGGGGTTTGCCTGGGAATTGATGGAGTTGACATACTGGCCGAAAGCGGCGGTGGTCAACAACAGACAGAACACGAGAAGAGTGATTTTCATCGCAGGGTCTCCGATTGGAGAAAGCGAGGGAGCATCGGCGGTCAAGCCGCGGATGTGACCTCCTCCAGCCTAAAGAGAAGCAAGCCCGGTACCAAACTTACAGCGCCTAAGTGTCAGATTCGACGAGCGCTCGTCGCCTGCTGAGCAACTCTTTGCACAATTGTGGAGCATGCCGGGAGAGCCCCATCCGGCCCGGCGGTGAACGGTGTAAAATGCGCTTTCCTGCAGTGTTGCTGATCGGCCGGATGCGGGCTTCGGCCCGTTCTTGATCTGTGGCCAACAGGACTGCTTTGGACACTCCATGGAGGTCACGTGAGAAAGACTATTTGGGTTTCCGTCATTCTTCTCGCAATCGCGGCGGCGAGCGCGGCCGGCGCCGATTATAAGGTCGTCAAAACCTGGAAACTCGGCGGTGAGGGCGGCTGGGATTACCTGACCGCGGATGGCGAAGGTCGCCTGTTCATTTCGCGCGGTACGCGCGTCATGGTCGTAGACACGACCTCCGGCAAGCAGATCGGCGAGATTCCGGATACGCCGGGCGTCCATGGCATAGCGCTAGCGCCGGACCTTGGCAAGGGCTTCACCAGCAATGGCCGCGAAGACACCATAAGCGCATTCGATTTGAAGTCGCTCGCAGTCGAAAAGAAGATCAAAGTTGGAAACGGACCGGACGCCATTCTCTACGATCCGTTTTCCAAGCGCGTCTTTACCTTCAATGGTCGTGGCCATGACACAACAGCCATTGAGGCCTCCAAAGGCGAGGTCGTCGGCAAACTCGACCTCGGCGGCAAACCCGAATTTGCCGCCACCGACGAAAAAGGCACCATATTCGTGAATATCGAAGACAAGTCGGAAATCGTCGCCTTCGATTCTCAGAAGCTGACCGTGAAAGCGCGTTGGAAACTGGCCGACTGCGAGGAACCCACCGGCCTCGCGATCGACCGCAAGAACCGCCGTCTGTTTGCCGGTTGCGGCGGGAACAAGAAGATGGCAATCGTCGACGCCGATAACGGCAAGGTGCTGGCAACTCCCGCGATTGGCAACGGCTGCGATGCGACTGCCTTTGACGCCGATTGGGGCCTGGCATTCGCTTCGGCGGGCGACGGCACCATCACTGTGATCCGCGAGGATGGCCCCGACAAGTTCAGCGTGGCGCAAACCCTTACGACCCAAAAGGGAGCGCGGACGATGGCGCTTGATGCCAAAACGCACCAGCTTTTCACGGTTACGGCGAACGTAACCGGCACCCGCGAAAACAGAAAAATCGAACCAGATTCCTTCGTAGTACTGGTGGCGGAAGGGAGTCGCTAGATCCTATCGCATGAAGCTCGCAGGCTCACTCTTATTGGTTGCGGGATGGGGCATTGCAGTTTTCGCGGTCGGGCTGTTGCCTTCGGCCGGGGCGCGCTCGGCGTTTGTGCTGGCTGGGCTGGCGACTGAACTGCTTGGCCTTGCTTTGCTGGTTCGCGCTCACGTGGTCCTTGATGAAGAAAGAGAGCGCCCGTGAATGTGTTCTCTTCAGAAACCTCTGCGGCCTTCTGTTTTGTTCTGATTCTGCTCGTCCCGTTCGCGGGCGCCGGACTTGCACTCATCAACTCCGGGTTGGGCCGTTCGCGCAGCGCGGCCCATGCCATGCTCGCATCTCTGTGCGTAGTGTCGGTTTCCGCGATCGTTTATTTGATTGTTGGATTCTCGTGGCAAGGAGCTGTGGGCAGTCCGGCCCACGAATTGATGATCGGCGCGAAGGCGTGGAACTGGATCGGCGCCGGACCATTGTTCTTGCGCGGCCTGCCGCTTAATTTCTCTCCCTTGTCGCTCATCTTCCTGCTGCAAATGTTCAGCGTGGGACTGACTTCTCTTATTCCCCTCAGCTCGGGTGGCGATCGCTGGCGGTTGGGCGCGATGTGTGTTTCAACTGCTTTGCTGGCGGGCTGGACCTATCCGATCTTTGCACACTGGGTTTGGGGCGGAGGATGGTTGGCCCAGCTCGGCGGCAACTACGGACTCGGCCGCGGGTTTCTGGATGCCGGCGGCTCGAGCACAATTCAGGCCGTCGGCGGCCTCACGGCACTATCCATTACCTGGATCCTCGGCCCGCGGCGCGGCAAATTTTCCGCCGAGGGAATTCCGGTTGCCCTGCCCGGTCACAACGTCGTTCTGGTTCTACTCGGGTGTGCGCAGGCGTGGGTGGGATGGCTGGGCCTCAATTCCGCAGGTGCGATTCTGTTCGCGGCTGCCGAGCCCGCCCGTTGCGTTTTGGTCGCCGTCAACACAACCTTGGCTGCCGCGGCCTCCGCGATAGCGACGGCTGTGGTTACGCGTATCCGGTTCGGGCGGCCCGATGCGTCATTGAGTGCCAATGGATGGATCGCCGGTCTGGTCGCCAGCAGCGCGGCCGCGCCGTTCCTGAAACCCGCCGCGGCCATCATTGTTGGCGGAGTCGCTGGCATTCTCGTTCCTCTTGTCGCCGATGCGCTCGAGTTCCGCCTCGTCGTCGATGATCCCGGTGGCGCGATTTCCGTGCACGCTGTCGCCGGCCTTTGGGGAATTCTTTCGGTTGCGTTGCTTTCCGATGCCGGAGGTGACACGAGCGGCCAGTGGCTGGCGCAGGTCATCGGGATTGCCACTGTGCTGGGCTTTGTGCTGCCCCTAACCTACGGACTGAACTGGCTGCTTAACCGCATCTACCGCCAGCGCGTGGAGCGCGAAGGCGAGCTTCAGGGAATGGATTTATTCGAACTGGGCGGCGGGGCCTATCCGGAGTTCGAGATCCACGGCGATGAATTCCTGCAGCATTGAGAGCTTGGCATTGGTGGCCCAATCTCGATAACGTCCGGTTCTGGATCCCGAGGACAAGGCCGCTGAAACACTCGGGCATTACGTCCGCATTCCCGGCAAACGGAAATCATAAAGACGTGACTTGTGTAATGAACACGCGTCTATCCCCTGCGGCTCGGGTCTCCAGTAACCCTATAATTCCGCTGTGACGAAACCATCCAAGGGCGGCGAGGTCATCCTTATTGTCTTTGGCATGGTTTTTGCTTCTGCCGGACTCTTCTTCGCCAGCGCTCTCTTATTCGGAACACCTGGCCATGTTCAGGGGAACCGCTGGGCGGGAGCACTCGTTTCGACGGTCTTTATTCTTGTCGGAGGCGGGATCGCCTACGGCGCGGTTTACGGAACCCGCAAATTAAAAGAGCAAGCTGCAACCGAGCAGTCCAATCCCGAATCGCCCTGGCTATGGCAGAAGGACTGGGCAGCGAGCCGAGCCGAAAGCAAGAACCGCAACAGTATTGTCGCCCTTTGGATAGCGGCGATCTTTGCGAACGGGATTGCGTTCGCGGTCGCAGTTGGGGTTGTGCCCGATCTGTGGCGCGCCTCCGACCGAAAGGCGTTCGTCCCGCTCGGATTCTGCGTCGCCACCCTCATCCTGGCGGTCGTGGCCATACGCGCCAGCATCCGCCGGAAACGTTTTGGCCAAACCTATTTTGAGTTCGCCTCGCTGCCCTTCTCTCCCGGAGGGTCGCTGAAGGGCATGATTCATTTGCGCTTCAATACCGAAGCTAGACACGGCATCGACCTGCGCCTTTCCTGTGTCCGCCAGACCGTGACTGGTTCGGGCAAGGAACGCCAGGTCAACGAGACGGTGCTCTGGCAAGCGGATAAGAATGTGCCGCAACAATCGCTCATGCCCGGGCCCATGGGCGATGCCACGATCCCGGTGGACTTCACCATTCCGAGCGACGCCTATGAATCGAATCAGGACCAACCGGACGACAAGGTCCTCTGGGTGTTGCATGCGCAGGCGGACGTTCCGGGCGTGAATTATTCGGACGATTTTGAGGTTCCGGTTTTCCGGCTGGCAACATCGCCGGTCGCGGCCGCAATGTCAACGTCGTCCTTTTTGAACGGCGCGCAGGCCGCAGCCGCGGCACCAGCCTTCCAATCTGACGCCTCCGACGTGCCGGCTCCCTCGAATCCGAAAGTTGTTGTCTCGACCGGGATGAACGGCGGCACCGAATTCTACTTCCCGCCTTTTCGCAACCCGTCGCGGGTTCTGATTCTGTTGCTGTTTACTGCGGTGTGGACGGCAATCATTTATTTCATCAGGCACTCCCATGCTCCGTTGTTCTTTGCCGTGGTGTTCGGGTTGTTCGAACTGCTGCTGATCTACGGACTGCTTCAGACAGCGTTCGGTTCGTGCCGCATCGAAGTGGGTAACAGCAAGATTGCCTACCGCCGGGCAGTGATGGGCATTGGGACTGCCCGTGAAATTCCCTTCTCCGACATTGCCCAGATTTTGACGGTGACGGCTGCACAACAGAAAGGCACACCAGCTTCTTACTCTCTTTTCCTCTATACCAAGAACGGTGAGAAGGTGAGGCTCGCCGACGCGATCGATGACCGTCAGGAGGCACGCTGGGTCGCGGCCCAACTGGAAAAGTTCGCCGGCCTCAAACTTGACACGCACGTCGCCGTTGACGCTCGTCTCGGATTCAGCGGTCCGCCGCCGCAGCGTGGACAAGAATCCTCGGCATCACCGGCCTTTCGCCGGAATAGTCCTCTGGCAACTGCGATCGGGCTTGCGTTCTTTCTCGCCTGGATTGGCTTTATCGGCTACCAGTTCTATTTCTCACGTTCACGCACAACCCAAGCGTGCTCTCCAAGGCTGCTGCACCGGCCAGAAGTTCTCTGAGACCGGTAACCTACTCGCCACTCACAGACATGGATATGCAACGTCTGCAAACTCTTCCTGAACAGGAGCAGGCAGAGGAATTGATGGATCGGGCGATTCAGCACGATCCGCGCGCGCTTGAGTTGTTCGAACAGAATATTGGCGCCTGGCGCGCTATCCAACGCACCCCGCGCATGAACGATTTGGAGCAGCGCTCCCTTTACTCCACCGACCTGCGCGTGCGCTACGCCAACGCCGATCTCAACCTGGCCATCGACGGCTTGCCGAAAACTGACGCTTCGGCCGACCAGCTGATCACGCAGGCACAAGCCGACCCTGCCCACCGCGCATACAGCGTCTATCACCTGGGAATGCTGGCCGGGCGCGGCGTGGCCTACGATCGCATTTATCCCATCCTCGTGGACTACGCCAAGAATGACTCCAACCCGCAAGTGCGCCAGTGGGCCGTCGAAGGCATGCGCTATCTCGGCACCGATGAGGCGCTGACGGAAATCTTCGATTCCTTTACCCACGACGCGTCCAACGCGGTCCGCGATCGCGCGGGCTGCAACGTCTCCGACTGCGGCAACTTCATGCGCAAGCAGCGCATGCGAATGGTGCCCAGACTGATCGATCTCGCTGCCGATCCCCAGACCAACCCGCAAATGCGCAACTGGACCTTCCTCGCGTTGCGCGAGATCACCGACGCAAACCTGCCTGCTGACGCATCGGCCTGGCAGAGTTGGTATGCACGGCACGGGGAGGAAAAGATGGCTGAGTTCCAACGGCAGGAATGGTGGAAAGTTCGCGGCGATCAGTAGCAGGCCATCCCTAAAAAAGCAGAAGGCCCTTAGCTGTGCCGCGCCACATACAGCAGCAATCCAAAAATCACAATGGGAATCAGGGCGATTAGCGCATAGAAGAGCACCTGTCTCCGCCACGGTGTCTTGCGCGTTTTCCAGTCGTGCAGTTCCGCCCGCTCTGCCACGCCGACCTGCTCGGGATGTTCGAGGTCACGGGCAAAATCGCGAGCGCTCGCATAGCGGTTCTTGGGATCGCGCTCCAGAGCACGATAGATCACTTCCTGCAATTGCTCGCTGATCTCGGGATCAATCTCTCGCGGAGGAATGGGATTATTCAGCAAGCGGTCATTCATGACCAGAAAAGGATTCGCGCCAGTGAACGGCACCTTCCCCGTCAGCATTTCGTAGAAGATGACACCCAGCGCGTAGAGGTCGCTGCGCGCGTCGCCGCGCTGGCCCTTCACCTGTTCCGGAGAAACGTAGTCGGGTGTCCCCATGGTGGGAGAGAACTTGGCGAAGGTCAGGCGGCGCGCGCCCGCGTAGCTGGCAATGCCGAAGTCGATGAGCTTGATGTTGTCATGCTCGTCGACCATCACGTTCTCCGGCTTCAAATCGCGATGGGCCACGCCGCGCGAATGAATGTAGTCGAGCGCGTCGAGGATGCGCAGCGTCAGCCGGATGGCGCGCTCGCGCGGCAGCTTCTGCGATCCGTTAAGAATTTTGCGCAGCAGGGTTCCGTCGACCCACTCCATCACCATGTAGACCTGGCTGCGGTCGGAATCCGAGAAGACTTTCATTACCCCCGGGTGATCCATCATCCGGCCGATTTCTTCTTCGCGCCGGAAGCGGTCAAACAGGGCTGGGTCGCTTTCTACTTCAGGATGCGGAATTTTGATGGCGACGGTCCGTCCGTTCTCGAGATCGGTGGCGCGGAAAATCGACGCCATGCCGCTGCGGGCGGCGAGGGCGTCAATCCGGTAGTGATCGAGCTGATCGCCAACATGGAGAACGGTCATCGTGAGTGGATCTGCGTCAAAGGTGCTCTGCAAGCGGCAACCCCCAATCAAGCAAGCGTGCCGCCATCATTTCAAATGTTTCGTAAAGAAGGTGTAAGGATCGTACGATACTTCGATCGCACGAGGCTTCGTTCGTCCAGATCAGCGTAGCTTATAAGGCCGGCCGCGGTACATCCCAATGCGCTCGACATTACGAATGCGAATCAACTGCACACTGGCATTATCGCTGCCGTCCTGCTCGTTGGCGGCGGCTATAAGCTGTTGCGCAGCTTTGTTTAGATCGCGGTGGCGCCCGGTGATTTCCGCCATCTGATCGGCCGCGATTCCTCCGTACAAGCCATCCGAGCACAGCAAAAGCACGTCGCCCGGCAAGAGCTGAACCTCATCAATCTCGACGTTCACAAAAAGATTCATCCCCAGCGATCGGCTGAGCACATGGCGGGTCGACGCAGCCTCAGCCTCCTCGGCCGACAGCACGCCCATGCGGACTTGCTCGGCAGCTACGGTGTGATCGCGGGTCAGGCAACGAGCCTCGCCGCTGCGGATCAGATAACAGCGCGAGTCACCCACATGGCCTATGGTGGCGCGATCGAAGCGTATGGCGCAAACAACAATTGTCGAAGCCATGCCCACGCCGGCGCGGCCCGAGAGGGCCTCCGACTCGCACACGCGCGCGTTCGCGGCTTGCACCAGTTGGTTTACCAGGTCTTTGTGAAGAACATTTTCTTTCGCCCGGCGGAGTCCGCCCAGAACCTCTTGCACTGCGGCGCGCGAGGCAACTTCGCCCTGACGCTGCCCGCCTACTCCATCGGCGAGCGCGAAGATCCAGCCGTGCGAACGCGCGCGGGCGGGAGATTCGGGGGCAACGTGGCCAATGTAATCTTCATTGTGCGTGCGCGCGAGGCCGGGATCCGAAAGTTCCGCAAATTCAATATCTAGCATGTAGGGTGCGACTTGCCGCATGCAAACGCCAGCGGCACGATGACGCTATCTTATCGAAAGACTGCCTGGGAAAACGTCTAACGCGTTTCCCGACGCACGAAAGCCTGGCAACCTTACGGCTGCCAGGCTCCCCTTGCCCACCAACAACGGTCAGCCGACTCAGGCGATCGTGGTCAAACGCCCTTCCACCAGAGTTGTGCGGCCCGTGCTCTTGCTCACACGGAAGAAATAAATCCCGCCGTAGATGCCCCACACGAGCGCAATGCCCAAAGCGAGCAACGGCTCCATCTTGGTGCCGTAGCCCATGAACGGTCCGATCACGTAGAAGGCCATGCAAGCCAGGTTAGCCAGCAATCCGAACACGGGAATCAGCAGATGGCGCACCAGCTTGAATTTTGGATGGTTGTGATAGGCCACCATGCAGATGATGCAGCTGAGTCCGTAGAGCAGGAAAGTGCCAAAGTTTGAGGCCAGCGTAATCGTGAGCAGCGAGTTCGGCATCGCTGCCATCTTGTCGTGCGTACTGTACCCGAAGCTGGACCAGAACCCGTGCGGAAGGGCTTGAATGGCCGAGTCGGCGGGCGCGCCGGCATCGCCAAACGCCATCACCACGGCGAGGCAGCCCACAATCGCCGAGATGACAGCCAGAGTCCAGATGGCGCGGTGTGGCGTGAGGTTCTTCGAATGCAACATGCCGAAGTGCTCGGGAGCCTCCTGATCCTTGCCCATCGCATAAGTGACGCGCGCTCCGGTATTCATGCAGGAGAGCGTGGTGCCGATCAAGGCAAGAAACACCGTGAAAGCCTCGACCAACATGAAGGCGCGGCCATGCCCGGCAAAGAAATGATTGCCGACGATCACCATCATGTCGCCAATGGGAGCAGCCGACCCCGAGGCGCTCGCCATGCTGTAACCGCTGTTCAGAAAGTAGTTGGCCGCAAAATATTCGATGAGGTAACAGAAGGCTCCCTGCACCAGCAGCGACGTGATGACCGCAATCGGCACGTCGCGTTTGGCGTTCCTGGCCTCACCTCCCATGGCCGTGACCGATTCAAATCCGACCAGGATCAGAATCGCGACCGTAGCCTGAATGAAGACCCAGCCAAAGCTATGAATGCCAACAACCGATTTTGCATTCGGATGGGTTAGGAAATTCCCCTTCTCGTCGGTGGTCGGATAGCCGATGTGATACGGCACAGGCTTGCCCGCGGCATCGAGTTTCGGCTGTGGAACACCGTTAGCATCGCGCACGATCACGCCGTTCGCGACGCCGTTCACCGTCTGCGAGGTCGTAGCAAACTCGTAGTTGTAGGCGTCGCCAGCGGTGGAGTCGAACTGGTAGGCTTCGCTTCCGGGCTTGTGACTAATGCGATAGCTGAGTGCAAAGAACGAGAAGATCAACAGCGCGCTGATCTGGATCACGTTAATCGCTATATTGACCGACGTGGAGCCTGTGATGCCCCGGTGAGCGATGTAGGCAACGAGAAAAGAAAAAACGATCGCCACCACCATCATGAATGCCGGGCCGGGGTTCGATGCGTTCATGAAGTTCGGCCACAGCGTCCCGACGAGATAGCCACACAGGATGCCCATCACGCCGACCATCACGCCCGGATAGATCCAGTAATAGAGATGGGAGGCCCATCCGACAATGAATTTCGAGACGCGGGCATAGCGCCACGCTTTGCCGTGGTTGAGGAATGACTGCTCGGCAAAGTAATACGAGCTGCCGGTGCCGGGATAGAGCTTAGCCATCTCGGCGTAGCAAACAGCTGTCGCCAGGCAGAGCAACAGCGCGACTACGATGCCGATCCACATCGATGGCCCGGTGACGCCCGTGGTCGCCTGAATGAAAAATGTAAGCCACAGGAACGCGCCTG
This sequence comes from uncultured Acidobacteriaceae bacterium, assembly GCA_963818945.1. Classification (GTDB taxonomy): domain Bacteria; phylum Acidobacteriota; class Terriglobia; order Terriglobales; family Acidobacteriaceae; genus Acidiflorens. Next base: position 395,380 of record CAWFUA010000001.1, read on the forward strand.
GGGCGATCAGCGCCATGGCGTTCATCGTCAGGCCGGTCAGGCCGACGGTCCGCTTCATTTCTGCAGCGCCGTCTGTCAAACTGGATTCTGCCAAACGAGATTCTCCTCTCATTCGCCTGTTCCACGTTGAACATAGCGGTTTCCACAATTAAGCGTCCAATCAATCATTTTTCTGCTTGGTATCGAAGTTATTTGTCAGAAATAAAGCTTATGGGTGACATAAGAGAAGCCTCTTCAATATGCCGGCAGGACTATTTCGAAGTGCAAAGCCTTGCATCTTGACAGCACGGAACCTCCCTGATAGTTTCCAGCCAGCTATCTGAGGCGGAGCCTTTCCACCCCTACGCTCCTCCCTTTCAGGCCCGCCGTTCGCGATTCTAGGAGAGTTTGCAGATGACCACTTTTTCCGCGCGCCCTTTGCCCGTTACGTCGTTCGCTAACGTGTCCTCGTCCTTCTGCGCCTCTCTTACTTCGAGGATGTCGGAGCGGCGGGTACCCTCCATATTGGCGGTCGTGTTCGTGCTCTTGCTGGCGGCTTCGGTTCCTTGCCATGCTCAGAACTCCTCTCTCCCCAGCCTCCAGGCAACCGCTAGCAGCCCGATGAATTCGCCCCTCGCGAAAGCACAGCCCGAGCGCGATACATCCCACCGCGGCTTGTCCAGCCTTCCTGCGGCGGGGCAAGGTCCTATTTCCGCCGCGCTAGGCAGGGACGATTCCCGGTACTGGTTACACGGCGCCATGGGCAACTTCCATGCGGAAAATCCCCAGCATGGTCTGGCCGCGAACTTCACTCGGCACGGAGTCGAGATCCGCAGCAACGAAGTACGGTGGGGACTTTCGTTGCGCGGCTATGGTTATGGCAACGCTCGTGTCGGTGCCAGGCAGGCCGCTCCGCAAGCGAGCAAGAACCGCGTGGAGTACGAACGCGGCGGGCTGACGGAGTGGTACATCAATGGTCCGCTGGGATTGGAGCAAGGATTCACATTCGCGCAGCGGCCCGGTAAACCCAACGGCCAGCCGCTGACGGTGGCGCTCGCGCTTTCGGGAAACTTGACGGCTGGAATTGACGCGGGCGGCTCAACCTTGACCTTGAAGCAAGGCAATGGCAAAGCCGCATTGCGCGTCGCCGGCTTGATGGCTTATGACGCCATGGGACGTGAATTGCGCGGACAGTTCGCCCTGCGCGGCGGAGAGTTACTGCTGCAAGTCGACGACGCCGGGGCGCAGTACCCGGTGGTGGTGGACCCGCTTGTGCAGCAGGCCGAGCTAACCGCGTCGGATGGCGCAGCGGATGACCATTTCGGCTATTCGGTAGCGCTCTCAGGCGATGGAACCACGGCTCTGGTGGGAGCGCCTTACAACACGGTCAATGGGAACAGCAATCAAGGCGCGGTGTATGTGTTCACGCTTTCAAGCGGAAACTGGTCCGGGCAAAAGCTAACTGCGACGGATGGAGCGACCGGTGACTACTTCGGGGCTTCCGTCGCGTTGTCGAGCGCTGGCACCACGGCGCTGGTGGGGGCGCTTGGCCACACTGTCAATGGGCGCAATCAGGGGGACGCGTATGTGTTCACCTACTCGAGCGGCAGCTGGGCCCAGCAGGAGCTAACCGCGTTGGATGGAGCGGCGGGTGACTCTTTCGGCGAGTCCGTGGCGCTGTCGAGCGATGGGACCACTGCGCTGGTGGGCGCGCCTATACATAACAATCAAGGGGCAGCGTATGTGTTCACCTACTCGAGCGGCAACTGGACCCAGCAGCCGGATCTGATTTCGTTGGATATAGCGATCGGTGATTTATTCGGTAATTCCGTGGCGCTGGGGGGCGATGCGACGGCGCTGGTAGGAGCGCCCTACCACACTGTTAATGGGAACAGTTATCAAGGGGCAGCGTACGTGTTCGCGCTCTCGGGCAGCAGTTGGACGCAGCAGCAGGAACTGAAGGCGTCGGATGGGGCGGCAGATGACCTTTTCGGCACTTCCGTGGCGCTCGCGAACACGGGCACGACCGCGCTGGTCGGCGCGCCGCTTTCGTCCGTCAATGGAGGCATCTATCAAGGAACGGCGTACGTGTTCACGCTCTCGGACAGCAGTTGGACCCAGCAGCAGGAATTGTCGGAGGCGGCTGGAGCCGATCAGGGGTTCGGCAACGCTGTGGCTCTGTCGAGCGCTGGCACCACCGCGCTGGTGGGGGCGCCTCTCGCTACTATCAATGGGATGACTTATCAAGGCGCGGCGTATGCGTTTACGTTCTCTGGCGGGACATGGACGCTACAGCAGGAACTAACCGCTGCGGATGGAACAGCCAATGACTATTTCGCCAACTCTGTGGCGCTGTCCGGCGATGGGGCCACCGCGCTGGCAGGGGCGCTAGACCACACTGTCAATGCGAACAGCTCGCAAGGGGCCGCGTATGCATGGAACACTCCGTACTCGCAGTTGACTGCTTCCCCAGCGAGTCTCCATTTCGCCAACTTAGCAGTAGGTGCCACCTTCCCGCACGTGTTGCTCCTGAAGAATGCGGGCCCCACGAAGGTCGTGGTCGGTGGCCCGTCCATCACACCTATAAGTGGAGATCCTGCCGCTTTCAGCATCCGTCGGTGGTGCACTTCTCCTATTAAAGCGGGGCAAAAGTGTGTCGTCGCCGTCACCTTTTCGCCGCATGTGCCAGGTCTGGACACCGCCACTCTTACCATCCCGAGCAGCGCTCTAGGCCCGGCACTGGAAGTCCCATTGTCGGGCACGGGTATTACCAAGAAGTAGGAATAGGAAACTCCAAAGTCCTCGGGCGGCGGAAGCGGCATGACAAAGACTCGTTCGGGAGTCGCTAAATGCCGCTAAGTCTTCACATGCCATTGTGGCCTAACGGAATTCCTATCCCATCAACATCCCTCCGTTCACGTTGAGCACGTGTCCGGTAATGTAGGAAGCCTCTTCCGAAGCGAGAAACGAAACGGCGTTCGCGACATCGTCGGGAGTCCCAACTCGGCCAAGCGGGATTTGTTTGACGGCATTCTGTTTGAATTCTTCGCTCAGCGCAGCAGTCATGCTGGTTTCGATGAATCCCGGTGCAATTGCATTGGACGTGATGTTGCGCGAGGCGACCTCGCGCGCGATCGCCATGGTTAGGCCGATCAAACCAGCTTTGGAAGCCGCGTAATTGGCTTGCCCTGCTTGTCCCATCTGGCCGAAGACGCTGGTGATGTTGATGATGCGTCCCCAGCGCTGCTTGAGCATCGATGGAATGACCTGCTGGATGCACAGATAGGCAGACGTCAGATTGGTGCTGAGGACTGCGTCCCAGTCAGCGCGCTTCATGCGCATCACGAGCTGGTCGCGAGTGATGCCAGCATTGTTGACCAGGATGTCGACCTTGCCGAATTGCGCCACCACGGATTTGATCGCGGACTTGACCTGCTCTTCATCCGCCACGTCCATAGTGAAGGCACTAGACTTTCCGCCCTCCGCAGCGATTCGGGCAACCAGTTCGTCCAGCTTTTGTTGATTGCGGGCAGCAACGGCCACATTTGCGCCGTTGCGTGCCAGATGGAGCGCGCACGCGTGTCCGATGCCTTGCGAGGCCCCGGTCACCAGCGCGACTCGCCCTTCGAGTTTCATTGAGGCTCCTTGGGAACGGTGAATTATAAATGCAGGCGAAGCGGGACGTTGCGAATAAAGCCCGATAGCTACGAGCCTCGAGCTTCGAGCGAACCCTTAGCTCTGTTTGCTCGTAACTCGCGGCGCGAAACTCGCAGCTCGATTCTGGCTTAGCTCGCTTGTGTCGCGGAGCGTTGCAATACTTGCGGGTTAAGAATTTGGTCGATCTTTTCGATGAGGCTGCGGCGGGAATAGGGCTTCGCCAGAAAGTACGTGCGATGTGCGGCATCTTCGGTGTCGTACTCCGCGTTTCCGTAGCCCGAGGTTACAAGGATCTTCAACTGCGAAGAACGCGTGCGAAGATCGTCGCCGAGTTCCTGGCCGGTCTTCCCAGGAAGAACCATGTCGGTCATGATGAGGTCGATCGGCCGAATGCATTCTTCGTAAATCCGGATTGCCTCGAACGCGTCCGTAGCAGAAAGAACGTAAAAACCGGCGTTCTCGAGAATGCTGCAAGTCGCTTCGCGCACAAAGGGCTCATCCTCCACGAGCAGAATAGTGCGACGATGGGATTGATCGCCGGCGTAGACAACGGGCTTCATGGCGTCCTCCTGGGTCACATTGGGAATTGCTCATGTGAAGAAGCAATCGAATCGCCGAACTTCGTGTGCGAAATATAGGCACTTCGGGCAGGCAGATCGGGACCGCGGAGGTTATTTGGGCGCGGTGAGAATGGTCTGGTTGGGATCGAGCACAATCTTGTGAATACCGGCTGGCGCAGCCAGATGAAACGAAGTGTCAGGTCCGTCGGCCAAGACTTCCCCTAGAAAAATCATTTTGTTAGAGGCGGCTTCGCCATAGACAGGGACCGCGGTAACTAGATTTTCGGGTGCGTCCTTTTGCACGATAAATCCCGAAACAGTCGCTGCGCCCCCTTTGTCGGTGATCCGAACGTTGCGGGTTTGGAGTTGCGGAATGGCGGTTCCCTCGATCCAGCTATCCACAAACCAGTCGAGTTTGTGACGATTGTCATACCAAAGTGGGCGCGGGAGTTCCTCTTCGAAAACCTGGATCAGTTCGCGGACGCCGATGGGCTTTCCGGCATAGCGCTCGCGAACTTTGCGCAGGGCGCGAAAGAAGGGTTCTTCCGCGTTCGGCCTGCCTTTTAGTGTGGAAGTGGTGGCTTCCGAATCGCGCAGCATGCAGCGCAACATGTGGAAGAGCCAGGTGCCGCGTTCGTAGCTGATGGCTTCGTAGCCGTTGGGAAAATGCGACGAAATCAGGCGTTGTCCAAGAGTGACTGGACCGGCGTCGCGCAGCCACTCGCCATCTTTGTTTTTGGTAAGCAGGTCGTTGCGGTATTTGTCCATCACCTGGCGAAATTGCGCGGGATTCTCCAGTTCGAGCAGCATCAGGGACGAATAGTTGGCGAGGCCTTCGGAGAGCCATTGGTCGCGGTAGGACTTCCAGAAAACAAGGTCGCCCCACCATTGATGCGCGGTCTCGTGAACCAGAACCTGGCTGTTCAATTCGCGGGTAACGGGATCAAGCTTCAGATCCTCCTGTTCTTGGGGGCTGAGGAAGGCAAAGCTCGAGAGAAAAATCATGCCGGGCCATCCCTGGCTAAGATCGCCGGGCATTTGCGTGAGCGCGAGCGTGCTGTAGGGATAAGGACCATACCATTGCGAGAAAGTTGCGATCGCCCGCGCGGCTTTGTCCGCGACGGCCTGAGCGTCAAGCGCGGGTGAGGGAGGCGGCGGATTGATTACCAAGGGAGCAGCCGGATTGAGCCTTGAGTAGGGATGGAGTAGGTCCACTTCAGGAGGAGCTTTCGGGAACGTTTTCTCGACGCCCTTTGTGCCGTAAGCTGCCACAACGACTTTGCCGGTTTTTGCTTCGGCGCGCACGTACTTGCCCAGGTTGAAGCCGGCGAGAGGAATCGGATGATCGGAAATCCAACGCGATGTTTTCTGTCCCACTTCCGCTTTTTCAGTTGGCGCGACGCTGTCAGTCTGTGAGCTTAGCTTTCCGGTGGCGATCAGCGTCCAGATGGCGGGATATCGAAACTCCATATCGAACGACGCCGCATTCAGTCCGAAGTTTGGATACCAAATGCCGCGGGCGCCGACATATAGCAATCCGTTTCCGGCATCAGACAGAACGTCTCCGGCATACCGGAAGCGGAGCTTCAATACCTGGTTGCTGGTGAGTTCCGCCGGAAAGACGACCGCAATGAGATCGTTCCCTCTTCGCTCAAGTTGTGTTCCTTCCAGCGCGGGATTCTGGATGAAATCAATCGCGCGGCCATCGGACTCGACTGAATCCACCTTCAAGTAGCGCGACAACTCAAACAAGAGAGTGCGTTGCCCTCCCTTATGGACGCTGAGATCGACGTCGGTCAATGCCCTCAGTTCGATCGGCGGTTGCACGGCCGCTTGAATGCGATAAGCCGTGATCGAAACATCGCTTCGGGATGAAACCGAGGCCGCGCCAGTCGCAGAGGCGGGCGCGAATGAAGTCCAGGTATCAAAGAATCCCAGGTTGTTCTTGGTCCGGAGTTGCCCGGCAAACAAAGGCTCGGCGTTCTCCACGTCCCAGAAGACTTCAAAGGCGCCCAACTTCTTGCCCACAAGGTGCAGATGCAGCAGAGGCGGAAATCTTTGTGGCGCCGGGCTGGGTGACGATGGTGCAAGGAAATGGCTGAAGTCCACGAACAGTCGCAAAGAGTCGTATTCCGCCAAGCGGCGGCTGGCATCGTCCCATTCCTTGAACGCGTCGCTCGTCCACTGGCCAACTGAAAGGAAGGGCTGAAGTAATTCGGCCGTATCGTCATTGAAGCGCAGATAGGCCGAATTGAATTGCTCTTCCAGAATCGCCATGCCTGTAAACAGGGTTAGGGAAGCGCGCTCGGTGCGGTTGGGAGGGCGGAGCAAAATATCTCCATCTCCCACGAAGAAAGCACCTGTAATGCGGCCACAAATGTCTTCGGTAAAGGCGAGCGTGCCGTCCTCCAAGGTCACGTTGAGATTGGGACGGTCAATTGAAGCATCGCGCACGCGGTAAACGCGTCCCGGATCCAAGCCCAGGGTGCGGATGCGCGAATAAAGCTCGGCCGAGGTCCGCGGGCAGTGGGGATCGGGCGGCGAGGACTGGGCAAAAACGACAGGGCCGGCGAGGCAACACACCGCCAGCACGATAATCCGTCGCGACCGAACCAACACCTTGGTCACCTACGAAGCCCTCCGCCTCGATTGCTAGAATCAGCTCAGTGCGAATATTGTGCTCCATTTTAGTGCTTTTGGCTGCGGCCTCGGCGCCAGCGGACGTTATTCACCTGAAGAATGGGCGAGCCATCTGGGCCGACCAGGTCCGCGAAGACAAGAATAGGGACCGGGTCGAGTACGACGTGGGGGAAGACACCTATGCGATCCCGAAATCGTCGGTTGACCGGATAGACGCGGGCGGTGCAGCACCGGCGCGCTTGAGTTCGGGAGCGTCTACTGCGGGTGCAGACTTCACACCGGCAGCGCCGACCTTCGACCACGAAGGCGACGTCTTGCAGAAGATCATCCACGACGGCAAGGTGGATGCCGAAGCACTGTCAGGTTTGGAACGGACTGGCAGTTCCGACCTGGCGGCAACTGGATACTTTCTTGCCGGGAAGCACGAATCGGATGGCGGGAATTTTCCGCAAGCCAAGGTTTATTACGATTCGGCCCTGCGCTTTCAGCCTGACAACGCGACATTGCTGGTCTATTACGCGGCTTGCCTGATGCGCACTGGCCAGGCGGCGCAGGCGTTGCCTTATGCGGAACGCGCGGTGCGGATTGCTCCTGACTCGCCGGATACGCTGGCCATGCTGGGATTCGTGCAGTTCGCCAGCGATCGCACGGCGGAAGCGATTCGCTGGTGGAAGAAATCTCTGGCTCTTCGGCCCGATGCGACTGTGAGGCAGTACCTGGAGAAGGCCGAGAGGGAGTCAAAAGCGGAATCGGACTTTTCGCAAAAGGAGAGCAGCCACTTTAACCTGCACTTCGAGGGCAAGGACACTGCGGAAGGTTTCCGGAAGGATCTGCTGGCTGCTCTCGATTCCGACTTTGACGATCTCGTACGCGATCTCGGTTACTCGCCGCGCAACAACATCGCGGTGACACTTTACACACAGCAGACTTTCTTCGATGTGACGCGGGCGCCTTCCTGGAGTGGCGCCATCAATGACGGCAAGCTGCGGATACCGGTGAGCGGGGTCAACGGGATAACGCCGGATTTGGCGCGAGTCCTGAAGCACGAACTCACGCACTCCTTTGTCTCGCAGATTACGAGCAATCGCTGCCCGACCTGGCTGAACGAAGGGATCGCGCAAATGGAAGAAGGCAAGTCCAGCGCCTCGAACGGGCACACACTCGCCGGAATGTTTGCCGGGGGAGTGGAGATTCCATACAACACGCTCGAAGGCAGTTTCATGAGCTTCTCGGGCATGGAGGCAACGGTGGCGTATGCGGAATCCTTAGCTGCCGCCGAATACATTCGCGACACCTATGGCATGGGCGAGATTCAGCACCTTCTGGAGCGACTGGGACAGGGCAGTTCGACCGAAGCCGCTTTGCGCAGCACCACCCACGGTGACTACCGCCAACTGCGCGACGATATGGCGCGCTGGCTGGCCGACAGATACGGGAGGTAGTACCTGTTGGCAGGCTCCACTTCATTTCGTACCAATTCCTTGCACATCTAAATAGCTGAAACATAGGAGCTTTCGCCGCCCCAGGCAGCCGAGGAAGACCTGCACGTTTGGCGCATTGTCCGGCCCCTGCCGATTGTGCTAACTTCGCCGGTCATGAAGGCGCTGCTCTCAAAACTATTTAGTCCGCCTGCCGGAGAAATTCCTCACATCATGCACACCGATCTGCCGCCTCTTCAGGGGGCAGCAATGTCGGTGGCGTATTTTGCTCCTCAGGCCGGAGGTGATTTTCACGATTTCGTGCGGGTCGGGCCGACGCGATTTATTTTTGGAATGCTGGATTTAGCCGGCAAGCGCGAGTCCAGCGCGCCCATCCTGGAGGCGGCGAAGACGTGCTTCCACGCTTCGGCTGAGGAGATTTTTTCTGCTCCGGAACTCAACGAGTCCGAGGCCATGGTTGAACTGTCAAGGAGGCTGAATCTCGAGATCATGCGCGCGGCCGGAGGCGTACGAAGCTGTCCCGCCTTTGCCGGTTGCTATAACGAGGAATTGGGTACGCTCTGCTACGTGAATGCCGGCCACACGCCCGCGCTGCTGCGGGACGAAACGAGCGTGGTCGAGTTGCCGGCTACTGGACTGCCCCTGGGCCTGTTCTCGCTGGCCCCAACCGACGCGAGGATTGTCGGACTTGGATCGAAGGGTGCTTTTGCGGTCGTCTCCCGCGGCGTGGTGGAAGCGGAGAGCAAAAACTCAGAGTTCGGACTGAAGGGAGTGAAGGGTGTGATGCGGTCCGAATCGCCCTCGGCGAAGGCCTTGTCTCAGCGCATTCTGGAGGAGGTCCAGGCATTTCTGCACACCCCTCCCAGGCACAATGATGTGACCGCGCTGACGCTGATGCGGGCCGATTAGCTCGCAATTCCCGACCGGCCGTTCATTGGAACTCGGGCCGACGCTGCATTCTTTGTAGCTCCCGATTGGTCTGGAGAGTAACTCAGAGTAGAATAATACGAAAAACACTCCCTGGTTTAACCCGGGTTTTCAGAGAGCCTCCATGAAAAAGGTAAGGATTCCACTTGCGGCGATAGGGTTCGCGATGCTGCTTCCGGCATTGCTGCCGGCCGACACGGTGGTGGAAGAAATCATTGCGCGTGTAAACAACGAGATCGTTACGCGTTCGGAATACGTGCGCAGCCGCGACCAGTTGAAGCAGGAGGTCCAGCAGCAGGAACCGAGCGATGCCGACCATGCCTTTGCCGACAAGCAGAAGGATGTGCTGCGCGACCTGATTGACCAGCAACTGCTCCTGCAGAGGGGGAAGGATCTCGGCATCACCGGCGACACCGAGCTCGTCAAGAAACTGGATGAGATGCGGAAGCAGATGAACCTGGAGACGATGGAAGACCTGGAGAAGGCGGCTCAGGCGCAAGGCGCTTCGTACGAGGAATTCAAACAGAACCTGCGCAACCAGATCATCACGCAGCGGGTGATTGGACAAGAGGTCGGGTCCAAGCTCGCCATGAACAAAGATGAAGTGGCGAAGTTTTACAACTCGCACAAGGCGGAAATGGAGCGGCCGGAGGCGGTGCGTTTGAGCGAGATTCTGGTTGCTCCCAAGCCACCGGTCAAGCCGGCCGGCCTTGACGGCAAGCCCGAACCGCCGACAGAAGCCGAGAATGAGGCGGCGCTGGCCGCGGCCCAAGCCAAGGCTCAGGACCTGCTCGATCAGCTTCACAAGGGTGCTAATTTCACGGACTTAGCAAAGAAGAATTCAGACGGTCCGTCGGCCAAAGATGGTGGCGACTTGAACTACTTCAATCGCGGGACGCTGGCGAAAGAATTAGAGGACAAGGTTTTCGCGCTGAAAGCCAAAGATGTTACAGACGTGGTCCGCACCAAGCAGGGCTATGTAATTCTGCAGGTGACCGAACACCAGGCTGCCGGCATCCCGACGTTGAAGGAAGCGGAGCCGCGCATCCAGGACGCGTTGTACATGCAAAAACTGCAACCAGCGCTGCGTACTTACCTGACGACACTGCGGGAACAGGCTTTCATCGATGTCAAGCCGGGCTACATCGATTCAGGCGCAAGCGCCAAGCAGACGAAACCGATTGAAACGACGACCAAAGAAGTAGCCTCGAAAAACCTGAAAAAGAAGAAAAGACTTGGGGTGTTTTAGCACGGGGCGGGCGAACGTTGTCATGTCTGAAGCCGGGCTGCAACCCGCGCTTTTGTGCCTTACATCGATTTGCGGAGGGTCATGAAAGAGTTCTTTATTTCCGACTGTCATCTACAGGAAAACAAGATCATCACGTCCAGCTTCGTGGTGGCGTCGAAACAGGTAAAACCGAAAAAGAATGGCGAGCCTTACCTGGCGCTGACTTTGGCCGACCGTAGCGGACACCTCGAAGCCAAGATGTGGGACAACGTCGAGGAAGCAATCGACGCCTTCGAGCAGGACGACTTTCTCAAAATCAAGGGCCTCATCAACAAGTACAAGAACCGGTTTCAGCTGACCATTCACAAGCTGCGGCGCATGGAAGAGGCGGAGATCGACTACGCCGACTATCTGCCCAAGACCACCAAGGACATTGGAGAACTTTGGCGAACGCTGGCGGGATTTGTGGCTACTTTCCAGAATCCGCATCTGAAGGCGCTGGTTGAGCTGTTCATGGCGGATGCGGAAATTGCGGAGCGCTACCGGAACGCTCCCGCCGCCAAGACGCTGCATCATGCCTACATCGGTGGACTTCTCGACCATGTGGTTTCGCTCTTCAGGCTCTGCGATGTGGTCAGCGGCAACTATCCGCAAATCAACCGGGATTTGCTGCTCACGGGAGCGTTTCTTCACGACATCGGAAAGATCCAGGAGCTGACCTATAACCGGTCGTTTTCCTACACCACGCGGGGCCAGTTGTTGGGCCACATGATCATCGAACTGGAGATGCTGCAGGCCAAGCTGGCGAAACTGCCTGACTTTCCTCCCGAGTTGAAAACGCTGCTCGAACATCTGATCATCAGCCATCACGGTCAGTACGATTTTGGATCGCCTAAGCTGCCGATGTTTCCGGAAGCGCTCATGCTGCATTACCTCGACGATCTGGATTCGAAGATGGAATCGATGCGCGCCCATTACGCACGCGAGAGCGAGTCGGAGGGAGCGTGGACCAGCTACAACGCATCGCTGGGACGCCCGCTGCTCGATTCGCGCAAATTCATACAGGGCGAGAAGACCGCCGATGCAAAAGCCGAGTCGAATGAGCCGGAGCAACCATCTACGGCTGCTGAATCCCAAAAACCAGGCGCCGCGGGTCCCACTCTCGATCTGTTCAGCGAACAGAAAGCTTAACCGGCAAACATAGTTAGTCATAGCTGCTTTGCGGCATTTGCAGACTCGGTCAACTTCTTATAGAGTTTTGCCCTCAGGAAATTTCATTTTGAAGGAGAAGATCATGCGTACCCGTTCACTCTACGCACTTACGATTATCTTACTGTTCGCGCTGGCTGCTTGCTCGAGCAAGCCGGCGGATACATCCGCAACTTCGACGGCACAAAACACCGGAACATCGAATGCCGCCGGAAACAATGCGATGGGCTCTCCCGCTGCCGGACAAGCGGCCGCGCCGGCCGCTGCACCCGCAGCCGCACCGGCTCCGCCGCCACCGGTGGTCGTGCCGGCCGGCACAACTCTGACCGTACGACTCGGCCAAGCGGTGGGGTCAAAAATCAGTTCCCCGGGCGATTCATTTACAGCCACGCTCGCAGATGCGGTCGAAGTGGATGGAAATCCCGTGATTCCAGCCGGCGCAGTGGCAAAGGGCAAAGTGGTCGATGCCAAACCGCTGGGCAAGCTAAAGGGCGGAGCGTTACTGGAGATCCGGTTGACCTCAATCAAGGTCAATGGTGTCGAGCAAGGAATTGACACCACCGCTGTCGAACGCCAGGAGAAAGGCAAAGGCAAGCGGAGTGCCGTGATGGCCGGCGGCGGAGCCGCGTTGGGCGGCATCATTGGCGGTATTGCCGGGGGCGGCAAGGGCGCTGCTATTGGCTTGCTGGCGGGCGGTGGCGCCGGCGGAGCCGGGGCCGCCTATACGGGCAATAAGGATATCGTTCTCCCGGCCGAGGCTGCACTCAGCTTCAAGCTGAAGGCTCCGCTGGAAGTGAAGGCAGCACAGTAGCCTTATCTGGTCGTTAGTCGTTGGTCGTTGGCAAGACATTCCGAGCGACTGACGACTAACGACCAACGACTGCTTCTTCCCCTAGCGGCCGTGGTTTCCGATGTGCCATGGACTTTTCTCGCTTTACCACCATCAGCTTTGATTGCTACGGAACGCTCATCGATTGGGAAGCGGGAATGCTTCCGGTGTTGCGGGCGCTCTTGGCGCAGCACAACTGCAATCTGGCTGGCCCGGCCATCCTCGAACTCTACGGGGAGTTTGAGGCCGAGGCGGAAAGCGGGCCGTATCGGACTTACCGCGAGGTGCTCGAATCGGTGGTGCGGGCGTTTGGGGAACGGCTTGGGTTCCAGCCTTCTCCATCCGAGATGCTTTCTCTGCCGGACTCGGTGCCGTCGTGGCCGCCTTTTTCGGACACCGTGGCCGCACTGCAAGCGCTCAAAAAACGCTACCGGCTGGCCGTGATCTCCAACATTGACGACGATCTATTTGCCCAGACTCGGAAAATGCTGGGCGTAGAGTTCGATGCCGTCGTCACGGCCGAGCAGGCGCGCAGCTACAAACCCTCATTGCACAATTTTGAGTTGGCGTTGCAAAGGCTCGGCATCGCTCGTGAGCAACTGCTGCATGCGGCGCAGAGCATCTATCACGACGTGGTTCCGGCACGATCGCAGGGTATCGCAACGGTGTGGGTGAACCGGAAATCCGCGCGGCCGGGGATTGGCGCGGTGCGAGCGGCTGAGGGGCGGCCCGACCTTGAAGTGCCCGACCTGGCAACGCTCGCCAAACTGGCAACAACGAAGGAATGATGCGAGAGTTAGGAGCTAAGTTGAGACCGGCACAGGCAGAATCTTCTTCTGGATCGCGACCGTTACCAGCTGGGCCTTATTGTGGATGTCGAGTTTGCGCATCAGGTTAAATTTGTGCGCCTCGACCGTCTTCGTGCTGATTCCGAGCGCCGTGGCGGCCTGCCGCACGGTCTGGCCTTCGGCGAGCAGTTTCATCACTTCCCGCTCCCGCAAGGTCAAGGAGTTCCTGCGCAGCGGCACTTGGGCAACACCATCTTGTTTGCGCGCGTCGTCCTTTAGTTGGCGCAGGATTTGTGGGCTCCAGCAGCGCTCGCCGCGGCGCACTTCACGCAGCGCCCGCAACAGAATCGGCGTCGGCGTATCTTTCAGCAGATAGCCGCTGGCGCCGGAGCGCAACGCCTGCTGCACATATTCCTTGTCCTCGTGCATGGTCAGGTAGACGATGCGCGAGTCCGGACAGTGTTCTTCGATGAGCCGGCAGGCTTCAAACGACGACATGCCCGGCATGCCGATATCGAGCAGCACCAGGTCGGGACGGTGCTCAAGCGCCAGTTTCAGCGCATCCGAGGCGTCGCCCGCTTCCCCGACAACCACAAAATCGGGAGAGTCTTCGAGCAGGCGGCGCACCCCATAGCGAACCAGTTCGTGATCGTCGGCAATCACGCAGCGTATGCGCTCTCCGTTTACGGGAGGGAAGAAACCGGTTTTTGTGGTTAGCACTACGGAAATACCTCGTGTCTCAATTTTGACGAAGTAGGCGGCGACACGAATCCCGTGCTCGAAGGATTCCGGTACAAGCTGCGTTTTATTGTACCTGTTCTCTCTATTGTTCCGCACAAAATCGACCAAAAACCGATCATTGCTTGATTCCGTCTTCATTTACAATGCCTCTTCACATGCTGCGCTACTTTACTGCCGGAGAATCGCATGGCGAGGCCCTGGTTGCGTTTCTTTCCGGGCTCCCTGCCGGTGTGCCGGTCGATCGGGCATTCGTGGATCGGGAGCTTTGGCGACGCCAGCAGGGCTACGGGCGCGGCGGCCGCATGAAGATCGAATCTGACAAGGCCCACTTCCTTTCGGGTGTCCACCATGGCAAAACCATCGGCTCGCCCATTGCCGTGCTGCTTGAAAATCGTGATTGGCAGAATTGGAAAGAATCTTTGCCCGTCGAACCGGGCGACCCGGAGAAGCACCGGCGCGTGGCGTCGCCGCGCCCAGGTCACGCCGATCTTGCCGGGGCTTTGAAGTACGATTTCACGGAGGCGCGTTATGTGCTCGAGCGAGCGTCGGCACGCGAGTCGGCGGCGCGAGTTGCGATCGGCGCGCTGGCCAAGCTTTTCTTGCGTGAACTGGGAATGGAAGTCTTGAGTCATGTAGTCGCGGTGGGCGCGGTTTCGATCGCGGACCGGACAATCGCGTGGGAACTGATTGCACCGCTGGCGCAGAAGAGCGAGGTGCTTCTGTCCTGTGCCGATTCCGAGACCGAGCAGCGCATGAAGGAAGAGGTGGATAAAGTCCTGCGCACGGGCGATTCCGTCGGCGGCGTATTTGAGGTAGTGGCGCGAAATGTTCCGCCCGGCCTGGGGAGCTACGTCCAGTGGGATGAAAGGCTGGACGCGTTGCTGGCCGCCGCGGTCATGTCGTTGCAGGCGGTGAAAGCGGTCGAAATCGGTAGCGGAATTCAGGCAGCGCATTCGCCGGGATCGGCCGTGCATGACGAAATTGGCTATCAGCGGGATACCGGATTTTCCGGCTTCACGCGCACCCGCAATAACGCCGGCGGCATTGAGGGCGGCGTTTCGAATGGGCAAGAGATTCGGGTGCGCGGCTATCTGAAGCCCATCAGTACGCTGCGGCGGCCATTGCAGTCAGTGGACTTTACGACACGCGAACCGGTGAAGGCGGCCTACGAGCGCTCGGATGTGTGCGTGGTGCCCGCTGCCGGCGTGGCCGCCGAGGCAATGGTGGCGCTCACGCTGGCGCGCGGCGCTCTCGAAAAGTTCGGCGGCGACTCGCTCGGCGAAACGAAACGAAATTTCCAGGGTTACCTGGAGCAACTGAAAAACTACTGACGCAAAGATGATCTATCCAATTGTGAAATTCGGCGATCCGGTTCTGGAAAAACCGTCGGCCACGGTCACGCAGTTTGACGACGACCTCAGAACTCTGATCGCAGACATGTTTGAGTCCATGTACGCCGCGCGCGGCGTCGGTCTGGCGGCGCCGCAGATCGGCATCTCGAAGCGCATCGCCGTCGTGGACGTGACTTTCAAGGAAAACCCCGACGCGCAACTCGTCTTGATCAATCCAGAGATCGTCAACAAAGAAGGCCGCCAGCGCGGCAGTGAAGGCTGCCTGAGCATTCCGGAGTTTCGCGAAGATGTCTCTCGCGCGAAACTCGTGACGGTTCGCGCCCAGGATTTGAACGGTAAGTTCTTTGAGCATACCGGGGAAGACCTGCTCGCGCGCGCGTTCCTTCACGAAACCGACCACCTGAACGGCAAGCTGTATATTTCGCACATCAGCGCGCTGAAGCGCGATCTGATCAAGCGCAAGATCAAGAAGCTAGTGAAGGCAGGAGAGTGGTAGGAAGACAGGCCTCAGGTCTCAGGTGTCTGGTGTCAGGTGTCGGGACTCGCCTGCTTGCTCCGGTAGTGGAGTCGCCGGGACGTTTTCAGGATCGAGGGTGTCGTAAATCAGCCCTGCACTTCCTGAGACCTGAGACCTTACACCTGAGACCTTCTTTATGATTCTCGTTTTCTGCGGCACGCCTCGCTTCGCGGTTCCGACCCTGGAAAAACTGGTCGCGGCGGGGCACTCCGTGCCGCTGGTGGTAACGCAGCCGGACCGGCCACGCGGGCGCGGGATGGAGTTGGTTGCATCTCCGGTAAAGGATGCTGCGATGCGGCTCGGCATTACAGTAGTGCAACCGGCCGCGATCAAGAACAACGAGGAATTCCGCTCGCAACTTGCCGCAATTGGACCTGACGCAATCATCGTCGTCGGCTACGGCCGCATCATTCCGCAGTGGATGATTGATCTGCCGCGCTTCGGCAACTTGAACCTGCATGCCTCGCTCCTTCCAAAGTATCGCGGGGCCGCGCCGATCCAGTGGGCAATTGCCAGTGGCGAAACTGTCACCGGTGTCACGACCATGCGGATCGATGCGGGGCTCGACACGGGGGACATCCTCATGCAATGTGAGCTGCCGATTTTGCTGGACGACACAGCCGAAACGCTCGGTCCAAAGCTCGCTTCGATAGGCGCTGAATTGATGATTGAGACGTTGCATGGCCTGGAAAGTGGCAAGGTGCACCCGGTTGCGCAGGATCATGCCCGAGCTACACTTGCGCCAATTCTGAAGAAGGAAGACGGCCGCATGGATTTCTCGCGGTCGGCCGATGAGCTATTCAATCGCCTGCGCGGCTTTCGGCCGTGGCCGGGGGCGTTCACGACATTCCAGAAGAAAACCCTGCAAGTCCATCGCGCTCAGCCATCCAAGAGTTTGGGGCCGCTAGCTTCCGGCGCAATTGCAATTGAAGGAACACGCCTTCTGGCAGGTTGCGGCCAGGGTACGGTACTCGAAATATTCGAGGTTCAAATCGAGGGCAAGCGCCGCATGACGGCGCAGGAGTTCATCAACGGCTACCGGCTGAAAACCGGTGATCGACTGGGAGAATAATTCCCGGAGAATAGCTCCGTGCGAACCGCCGTGGGACAATAGCCGCGATGGCCGTCTCTCCCGCCCGCGCTGCCGCGTTCGAAATTCTCCAGAGGGTGGAGCGCGAACAGTCCTACGCGGGCGAACTCCTCCACTCGGTACGTTTCAGCAAACTCTCATCCGCCGATCACGGGCTGGCAACCGAATTGGTGATGGGAGTTCTACGATGGCGCTCGTGGCTCGATCAGCGATTGGCTGAGGCATCATCGCAGAATCTTGAGCGCCTGGATGAAGAGGTGCTGGGCGCACTCCGCCTGGGTCTCTATCAACTGAAATTCCTGTCCCGCGTGCCAGCGCGCGCCGCCATCTTCGAAAGTGTAGAACTTGTTAAAGCGGCGCGGAAGCGGTCGGCGGCATCGTTCGTGAACGCCGTGCTGCGAAAAACGGCGGCGACGGGCGCCACAGCGTCCGCTGAACCGGCAGCAGGAATATTTTCTGAAATCGAGAAATCTTCCGACGCGATCGTGCTGGCCCGTAATTCCGCTCATCCAGAATGGCTGGTGGCGCGCTGGGTGGAACGGTACGGAATCGAAACAACCCGGCAGATATGCCTGGCCGATCAACATCCGCCAGCGACGTGCATCCATGTTTACGACCGGCAAGGTCTGGACGAGTTGACCCGCGAAGGCGTAAAGCTCGGCCCGAGTCGTCTGCTCTCGGCCGCGCAGATTGTCGTTGCAGGCGACATAACGCGAACTCTGGCTTACCAGCAGGGCCGCGTGGCTATTCAGGATGCGGGCTCGCAGCTGGTGGCACTCCTTGTTGGACAAGGAAAAATAATCCTCGATTGCTGTGCCGCTCCCGGAGGCAAGACGGCACTGCTCGCCCGGCGAAATCCAACCGCTCTGGTAGTGGCGTCCGAGCTGCATCCGCATCGGGCGCGCCTTTTGCGTGACCACGTTTCTCTGCCTAACGTTCGCATCGTTGCTGGGGACGCCCGCCAATTTCCTTTTTCGCGCACATTCGACCGCATTCTCGCCGATGTCCCCTGCTCCGGCACCGGCACACTGGCGCGCAATCCAGAAATCAAGTGGCGCCTCAGGAGTGAGGATCTTGAGGATCTGCACAAGCGGCAGATTGGGATTTTGAGATCAGCACTGGCACAACTCGCGGAGGGAGGCCGGCTCATCTATTCGACGTGCTCGATGGAGCGCGAGGAGAACGAAGCGGTGGTTGATGCAGCGCTCGATGAATTGCCGGAATTCTCGATTATCGACTGCCGTGGGGAACTCGAGCGATTGCACAAAGCGGGCGAACTCTCGGTGGAGGGCATCGAGACGTTGCTCGACGGGCCCTACCTGCGGACGATTCCAGGGCCGCACCCTTGCGACGGCTTCTTCGCAGCAATCATTCAGAGGAATTAGCTGGAAAAATCGCAATAGGCGCTGGATACGGGGCGCAGAAAGCCCGCGGGCAATCCATGGTTAGTGCACTTCGAAGTTCACCGTTGCCCCAGCGACGATTTTCTGTCCCGGGGCGGGTGTCTGTGCGACGATCATGCTGGCGGCGCTGGGTTCAGAAGGTGCACTGGGCGCCGCTTGCGGCTCGCCCTGTGTTCCCGCTTGCATGGTGACATTGCCGATCCGCATGCCGGCATCCTGCAAGGCGAGCGTCGCGCTACCCAGAGGCTGGCCGGTGAGGTTCGGCATCACATAGGCTGCGGGCTCGGGGCCGAGGCTGACTAACAAATCGATCTTCGGAGCAGCGACTCCGCTCGCGTTGGCGGAAGGGTTTTGCGATGCAACCCGGTCCGGGGGCACGTCTGGCAAATTCGCTTGCGCAACGAAGCCCACGGCGAAACCGCGACGACGTATGTTTAATTCCGCCGCCCGTTCGCTTCCGTTGGTGAGATCGGGAATCGCCACGCGTTGCGGGCCCAGACTCTGCGCCACACGGACCGTCCAGCCGCGACGCACCTTGGCGCCCGGCGGCGGCACCTGGGTCATAATTTTCCCTTCTGGCACATCCGGACTATAGAACTGCCGCTCGATGGCAAACTGTAACCCTGATGCGGCGGCGGCTCGCTCGGCATCGAGCGGGGCCATGCCGAGCAGTTTGGGGATGGCCACTTCGCGTCCGTGGATGGCGAACTGCATCGCCGCCAGCGCAGAGATCAGCGCGACGGTCATCAGGACGAGCGCCAATAGAACGATGCGAAAGAAGCGCCTCATTGCTGCCGATTATAAGCGTTCGCACATCGGGCTGCACATCGGGCTTCTACGAATTCGTGCCCGTTTCATTCTCGGATGATGGAGTGTTCTCTTCTTCCCATGCATTGCCGCAGGCGTGGCAGGTCCATTTCTGGTTGTACAGCATGTACTTGATATCGAGCGACTGGCAGCGGGGACACTTAGGCTGCTCGCATAGACCTACACCGTCAACATCGAGCGTTTCGGGGATAGGCTGGCTCAGGATTTCGTTCGCTGCCTGCGCGTCTTCGGCGCGAACCTTCAGCTTGATGCCGCCGAGAAGATTAGAGATGAACCAATCCATGCGGATCATGTTGTCGTCAATGAGATACGCTTGAATCCCGGCGGATTCGAGACTGCCCTTCGCCAGCAGGGCCTCGGGAAGATCGCGGAATTGTCTCAAGGTGACGGTTTCGTTGAACTCAGCAACATCCTCGCCAAGGCTGGGCGTCACTTTCAACGTGAGGCAGCGCTTCGAGGCTTCCGCCAAGAATGCTTCTTGAGCGTCATCGCTAAGTTCGTCGCCGCTTGCCGCGATCTGCTCGAGCTCCTCGTCGCTCATCGCGGAGTACACGGCGGCAAGGCGCACACGTTCTTCGTCAGGGCTGGGCATGGCTATATCGGCCCATGATACTCCGGAACGTGGGCAGTATTACTTTTGACTCGGGCTCGATTTCAGGGGCCCGGCCGCCGCTTGCTCCTTCTGCTGGCCTACCCATCCGTGGATGCGGTCGGAAAGAACGTCGAGCGGGACTGCGCCGCCGCTGAGGACCTCGTCGTGGAACGCGCGCAGGTCGAATTTGTCGCCAAGTTGGTCCTTCGAATACTGGCGGAGCTTCAGGATTTCCAGTTGCCCGATCTTGTAGCCGAGCGCCTGCGCCGGCCATGCCATGTAGCGGTCGGTTTCGCTCTGCACTTCAGGCTCGTCGATAGCGGAGTGATCGTGGAAGAAATCGACCACCTGTTGCCGCGACCAGTGCTTATAGTGGAAGCCGGTATCGACCACCAGACGGATCGCGCGCAGCATTTCGTCCTGCAGATGGCCGTAGTAGCTGTACGGATCCTTATAGAAACCGACTTCTCTGCCCAGGCGTTCCGCATAGAGAGCCCAGCCCTCTGTATAGGCCGTGTAGTTTTCCTGTTGGCGGTAGGGAGGCAGGTCCGGCAACTCCTGGGCGATCGCAATTTGCATGTGGTGGCCAGGAACGCCCTCGTGATAGGCAGTTGTCTCAATATCGAGCGTTGTCCGCTTCGCAAAGTCGCCTGTGTTCACCATCACGTGCGCTTTGCGCGAACCGTCCGGTGTGCCCTGTACGTAGTGCGTCGAAGCTTCCTTCTCGCGGAAGTCTTCGATCGGCATCACGTCGAGTCGGCCTTTCGGCATACGCCCGAACAAGTCCGGAAGCTTCGTGTACATTTCATCGATGTGCTTCCGGTAGAGGTCGAGAATCTCCTCGCGCGAGTGCGGATGCAGCTTGGGATTCGATTTGATGTCGGCGTAGAAACTTTTCAAGTCCGGGTAGCCAAGCTGCTTGGCGACTCCGAGCATGCGCCCTTCGATTTCCTTTACCTGTTCGAGGCCGATCTGGTGGATCTGTTCCGGCGTCAGATCGGTGGTGGTCGATTCCTTCACTCGAAACGCATAGCGTTCCGTACCATCGGGAAGCGCCCAAACACCAGGCTCGGTGCGGCCTTTCGGGGCATATTCGTCTCTAACAAAGGCGGTGAACTTAACGTAGGCGGGAAGAACCGAATCGCGAATGGCGGCGATGCCGGCGTCATGAAGGCGTTTGCGGTCGGCTTCGGACACGGAGTCCGGAAACTTGTCGAAGGGATGGGCGAAGGGACTTTTTTCCGCCTCGGTCGTGGCGATGCCATTGGCCTGCGTGACCACCTGTTCAAGCAAGATCTTTGGCGGCATCAGGCCTTCGGCCATACCCTTGCGCATCTGCACCACGTTTTGCTCGAATGCGCGGGGCAACTGCTTCAGACGCGAAATGTAATCTTCGTAGTCCTTCACACTGTCGAAGGAAAGAACGCTGACCAGTTGCGGGGCATCGATGTGAATTCCGCCAAACTGCGTAACGGGCATTTCCCAGGGCTTGAAGTGCGCGCCTTCCAGGCCCATCCTCAGATCGCGGACCATCAATTGTTTGTTCAGAACCTCCTGGTCCGGAAAGCCGGTTGTGTCGATGGCTTCAAAGCGGGCCAGGAAACGCCGGGACTGTTCAATGTTGTCGTCAATAGCCGCCTGCGAGAAGTCGTCGATCTGATCGTTCCAGCGTTTGTCGCCCAGGATCGAAGCAAAGATCGGGCTGGTGCGCAGGGTGTATTCCCATTGCTCATGGAGCAAATCGTTCAGCGCCTTGCGGCGCACTTCCAGATCGGCCGGTGCATTAGCAGCAGACATCGTACCTGGAATGAGCATCGTCATGACGAGCAGGCAAATAAGATATCGCATTCTGAAACTCCTGAAATCGGTTATTCGGCGGGCGAGCCGCCACCCCATGGACAGGTTGCTGTCGTTAGACGGATACGCAGGCCGAATGTCACCAGTTCCCCAATAAATCGTTAGCGGGCGTTGGCGCGCGCCCGGCGGAGTCCGGCACTCACGCCTTTGCGGACGGCGCGTTGGTATCCGGCGGCATTCATGGCGGCTGCGGTGGCGGCGGCGATTCCGCCGGGAGTGGCGGCTTCCTCGATCAGGGCCTCAAGCGAAACCCCTCCTTGGCGCCAGGCTACGATGCCGTCAGCCAAGGCATGGGCACTGGCCAGGAGCGCAGTCTTTCGATCGAGGCCGGACCTCTGCCCGGCCTGCGCCAATGCTGCGAGCGCGTGATAGCCGTGGCTGCACGAGTAGGTAACTGTGAAGGCGTCGAACTCGCTTTCCCGGATCTCCACGACCCGGCCAAAGCTCGCGAAAAGGTCGCGGACGCGCCGGCGATCTTTCGTCGGCAGCGTTCGGGGGAAAGTCACGGCTGTGAGGCCTAGCCCGTTGCGGCAGACCGGGCTTGGCATCGCGCGGGCCCAACGCACGGGTGCGCCGAGAGCCTTGGTCAATATCCGCAACGGAACGCCCGCCGCCACGCTTACCGCGAGCAGCGGCCGATTCACTTTCCCAATTGTGCGCAGAAGGTCCACGACAGAATTGGGACGCACGGCGATCAACAGCAGGTCTGCCATGGCGACAGCGCGCTCGAGATCGGGCTCGACCGCAATCGCGCAGCGCTTTTTCAGGGCACGCATCTTCTCTGGATTGCAGTCATGCACCACCAGATGATGTTGCGTTTTTGCAAGGCGCAGGCCAGCCAACATTGCCGACGTGATGCGCCCTCCGCCTAAGAAGACGACGTTCACGTCAGCTCCGCGCAGACTTCGTCGGCGGTTGACGACAGGGTTTCGACGTCTTCCATCGTGTGGGCAGTCGAAACAATCCAGTGCAGGCCGTTCGAGGGCGTCATGTAGATTCCGCGATCGAGCAGTCCATGGATAAAACGCGAATACTTGGCGGTGTCGGCGTACCGGCAGTAGTCCCGATAATCGTGAATCGCATCGCGGCCAGTGAAATAAATCTGGAACATGGGCCCAAAGCCCTGCACGATCGCGGCGACTTTCCTGCGGCGAAATGCGTCGCGCAGTCCCACAATCGCCGCGTCCCCGATCGCGTAAAGTTGTTTGTAGACGGCGCCGTCATTGGCCGCCAGCAAATCGAGGTTAGCCGCGATCACACGCATTGTGAGGCGATGGCCATTGAAGGTCCCATAGTGCAGCACCATATCTTCCCTGCCCCACCGCATGCGGTCGAGAATGGTGCGCGGGCCGGCCACCGCGCCGATCGGAAATCCCGCACCCAGCGCTTTGCCGAAGGTGCTCAGATCGGGCTTTAAACCGAAGCGCTGCTGGCATCCGCCGGGCGCGTAGCGAAAACCGGTTACGACTTCATCGAGAATAAAAAGGGCTCCGCACTGATGGGCGAGGCCGCAGACTTTTGCGAGATAACCTTCTCGCGGCAGAATGCAGCCCATGTTCGCCATAATCGGCTCGGTAATGATCGCCGCAAGTTCGCGCCCGCGTTGGCGCAAGACCGCCTCGAGCGCTTCGAGGTCATTCCACGGTGCCAGCACGACGTCATCGAAAACAGACTCGGGAATGCCGGCAGAATCCGGGAAGCGAGTTGGATTGTCCTTCGGGCCGAGCTGGTCGGCAGGATGGCTGTGGCCGTTCAGGCAGTATGGGTCGTACCATCCGTGGTAATGGCCTTCGAACTTTAGGAATTTTGTGCGCCCCGTATGAGCTCGCGCCAGGCGCAAGGCCAGCATAGTCGCCTCGCTGCCGCTGTTGGTGAAGCGCACAGCCTCTGCGGTCGGGACCATGCGGCAGAAGCGTTCCGCCGCGTCGCGTTCAGCAGGCGTGGCCGCGGCAAAATGCGAACCATCGGCGATGGTTTGCGATACCACTTCGACAATCTTCGGATGCGCGTGACCTTGAATGAGCGCACCGAACGACATCATGAAATCTACATATTCGTTGCCGTCGAGGTCCCAGACGTGCGAGCCGCGGCCGCGTTCGAGCACGACAGGACCGGAGGTATACACGGCTGAACCGCGCGATGGCGAGTTCACGCCTTCAATCAGCGACTGTTGCGCGCGCTTGTACCATTCCCGTGATCGCGCTCGTGCTTTCGTGGACGGACTCGGCACAGTTTTCTCCATATCAACCGGTCCCCGCCAAGCCGCCGCCATCGACGACCAGCGTTGTGCCGGTAACAAATGACGATGCATCGCTGGCCAGGTAGAGGACGGCTTGCGCGATCTCCTCCGGAGAGCCTACGCGGCCCAGCGGGCGTTTGGCTGAATCGGCCAGAAAATGGTCGGCGTCTTCCCCAAGTTGCGCGGCTTCAGCTCGCAGCATGCGAGTATCCGTGTCGCCAGGGCAAATGCAATTCACTCGAACGCGCGGGCCGTGATCGATGGCCATCGCCTTGGTGAGCAGCACAACCGCGCCCTTCGATGCGCAATACACGGCAGCCTTCGCGCCTCCCGCGAGTCCCCAACCTGAAGAGGTGTTAATGATCGATCCCGCGCCCTGCTTTTCCATGTGAGGGATCACTTCCCGCGACAGCAGGTAGATGGACTTGACGTTCACGGCCATCACGCGGTCCCAGTCTTCTTCGCGCAGGTCCATGACGGTTGCGCGCCGGATGATGCCGGCATTATTGAAGAGGACATCAATCCGGCCAAACTCGAGTATGGTGCGCACGACCAACCGCCGGCAGTCCGCCGCGCTCGTTACGTCGGCAGTCTCGAAAAGAACGCGGCCACCAGCGCGCACAATCTCATCGGCCACCGGTTGGCCGGCGCTCTGATTCACGTCGCCAATCGCCACCGCCGCACCCTCCCGCGCGAACAGGAGCGCGGTTGCGCGGCCTATGCCGGACGCTCCGCCGGTAACGATTGCGATTTTGCCGTCCAGTTGCATGATCTTTCCAGGACGATCTCAGCGGCTGGCCAGCCCTCCAGCGATTTCTCCGCCGTCGCAGGTGTAGACCTGGCCGGTGACGTACTGCGCTTCGTCCGAGGCGAGGAAGGCAAACAGCGCCGCAATCTCCTCGGGCTGGGCATGGCGGCGAAGAGGGATCTTGCGGTTGACCTCTTCGAGCATTGCATCGGTGTATTCGGCGCGCTGCATGGGCGTAAGCACGTATCCCGGCGCCACGGCGCATACTCGCACTTTTGGCGCCAGTTCCAGCGCCATCGACTTGGTCAATTCGATCACCCCGGCCTTGGTCGCGTTGTAATCGGCGTAGAACGGATAGCCCATAATCCCGTTGGTCGAGGCCGTCTGAAGGATCACCCCGCTGCCGTGCTCCATCATGTGCCGGGCCGCGGTCTGCGCAACGTAGAAGACGCCGGTCAGGTTCACGGCGACCACCTTGTTCCAGTCTTCGGGGGTGATGTCGAGAAAATTGTGGCGGATGCTGATGCCGGCGTTGTTGATGAGCACGTCGACCCCGCCCATCAATTTGATAGCTTCGGCAAATGCGGCTTGCACTTGCTGCAGATTGCTGACGTCGGCATCGAGAGTTCCAGCCAGATCGGGCAGTTCGTGCAAGACTCTGTGCCGCGCATCGGCGTCGCGATCGAGTACGCACACGACCGAACCTTCATCCAGAAACCGCGCCGCCGTAGCCGCTCCAATGCCGCTGGCACCGCCCGTGATCAAAACCCGCTTCGCTTCCAACCCGCGCACTCGCGCCTCCAAAAGTAAAATCGGGCAGATCAGAATACCTGTCTGCCCGCAATCCCGTCATCTCATGGTGGCCTCAACTTCTACAGTTGCACGCCGTCTTTTTGGTCACTCGACTTGCCACACCGTATCGAGCACGGTGCCATCTACCCATTTCACGATTGCGCACGGGCGATCACCCAGCTTCGGCCTCGCCGGTTTGCCACCGCAGATTTTCTCTACTTCCGCCTTGATGTCCTCAATCGGACGAATGGGAAGCTTCGATCCCATCACGGCATGAAGCAGATCGGTGCGCCGCGGATTGATCGCAATTCCGCGCTCGGTAACGATCACATCGATCATCTCGCCCGGGCCGGTCATCGTTGTCACGTCGTCGACAATCACAGGAATCCGGTCGCGGAACGACGGCAGCGCCAGAATTGAGCAGCCCGCGAACAGGCAGTTCTGCCATCCGCCAATGCCGTGCAGCAAACGCCCATCAGAGTGCGTGACCACGTTAGCGTTGAAGTTCACATCCACTTCGGTCGCACCGAGAACCACGGCATCGACGAGCGAAGCAAAATTCCCTTTCCCGTGATAGTTGTAGGAAGTAAACGGCGACGTCGCCACGTGCCGTGGATCATTCGCCATCGACTTCACGCCGTCCAGATCGAACGTCTGCCCATCGAGGATGTAGTCGGTCAACCCTTCCTGCAGCAACTCCACCAGAAACTTGGTTGAGCCGCCGCGGACGAAGCGCGCTTTGACCCCGTCCTCCTTCATCATCCCCTTCAGATACTGCACGAAAGCCAGCGCGATCCCCCCGGCTCCAGCCTGAAATGAAAACCCATTTTTCATGATTCCGGCCTCGCGCAAAAACTGTGCCACCAACTCGGCAATTCGCAGCCGGTCGGGCGAGCGCGTAATCTGCGTCGTGCCAGAAACAATTTTCGCCGGATCACCGATGGATTCAACCTGCACAACATAATCGACGTTGTTGCCCTGAATCTGCCACGGCACGCACGGAAAGGGCGCCAGGTTGTCGGTGACCACGATAACGTGATCGGCATAAGTGGAATCGGCCAGCGCAAAGCCCAGCGACCCACAGGCCGACTTGCCATGCGATCCATCGGCGTTGCCAAAGAAATCAGCGGTCGGCGCTGCAATCACTGCGATGTCAATATGAACTTCTCCATCCTGAATCGCCTGGTAGCGCCCGCCATGCGAGCGCAGCACACCCATGCCGCGCATCTTCCCTTGTGTGCAGTAGTCGCCGAGCGGACCGTTCATCGAGCCTTCAATGTGATGGATCACTCCCCTTTCCATCAGTTCGATCGCACCTTGCTGGGAGGGAAACGAGGCACTCGGAAACCACATGAGATCCTTGACGCCGATCCTGGCCGCTGCTTCCAACGCCATCATCGCGACCTTGTCGCCGTCGCGCAGATGATGATGGTTCGAGATCACCATGCCGTCGCGGAGCCCGCATTTGCGCAGCGCAGTTTCAAGATCCGCCACACGCTTATCGCCAGCGTCCGGATAATCCTTGTTCGAACTGATCGGCGGGGCTGCCTTCCGTCCGTGCGGCTGGAACTTCCCCACGCCGGGAAAAGGAATCTGGGGCTTGCCATTTACCGTCGTCGGCACCGTCCGGCCTAGCGCGTTTTGCGCGAGTTCCGGTCGTTTGCTCGAAATATCGCTCACGAGATCGCTCCCATCGCTTTCGCCCGCTCCACGAGCTTCACAGCTCGATGCACCACTGGCGGATCAATCATCTTTGAGCCCAGGCTCACGACCGCCAGTCCCCTGCTCTGAGCATCTTCAAATGCGGCCACGATCCGCTGCGCTTTCGCAATCTCCGCCGCCGTCGGCCGGAATGCTTCGTGGATGACTCGAATCTGCCCGGGATGAATGCACCCCATCCCTTCAAATCCCATCGCCCGCGAAGCCTCGCCCCACCGCCGCAGTCCCTCCATATCGCCCACATCGCCGTAGACGGAATCAATCGCTTGCGCGCCGACAGCATGGGCAGCGTTCACGACGCGCGACCGCGCATACTGCGACTCGCGTCCTTCCGCGGTCTTCGCCACGCCCAGGTCGGCAGTGTAGTCCTCGAGTCCGATCGTCAGCGCTGCCACACTCCCGCTCGCAGCCGCAATCGCCAACGCGTTCTCGATCCCGAGCGCCGACTCCAGTATCGGCATAATCCACACCGGCCGCGTGATCCCTTCCCGCTTCTTTATCTCGTCGATCATTCGATCCACTTCCGCCACTTGATCTGGCTGCTCCACCTTGGGCATCAGAATCAAGTCTGGACTCTGGCCCACGATTGCAGCCAAATCTTCGAGGCCAAGCGGCAGTTGGTTGATGCGAACCATGCGTTCGCACGCGCCGAAGTCAACGGCTCGCAGGGCGTCTCGTACCAGGATGCGCGCCGCATCCTTCTCATCCCGGTGCACGGAATCTTCCAGATCGAGAATCACCGCATCGGGCCCGTGCAGCGCAGCGTTGATGAAATACTTCGGCTCCGAGCCTGGCAGATAAAGCCGCGAGCGGCGCAACCTTTCCTTTGGCGAAGGCGGCGGCAGCGGATGCTGCTCTGGCAACCAGTGTTTTCCTGCCCCTGCCCCAGCCCCAGCCCGCCGCGCAGCCGCTTCAATTCGCGCCCCGATCGTGAAAGGCAACGCGCCTTCATCGTGGATGGCAACGCGGGCGTGCTCGACACCAAGCGCGGCCAGCACTGCCCGCGACTGATCCAAAATTGCCTGACCGTAATAGGGCGCAACCCGCGACTCCAGCGAGATCTCGATCCCGCCGCTGTCGCGCGCCTCAAAAGCCACGTGCACGTCCGAGCGGACGTCCTTGCCCCAATGCCCCGCTTCAGCAGGCTTCGTTTCAACGCTATTCATAGCAACCCTTCACCACGGAAACGTTCCTTCCCGCAAGAAGCACTCACTTCAGTTTTTCCAGAATTGCATCCGTCATTTTGACCGTCGAGGCTGCGCCCTGGCTGATGGACTTGGCTCCGCCCGGAATCCGCATCATATCGTAAGTGCGAACCTTGCCTTCGCGCACCACATCGGCAATCGCCTTGCGAATACGATCCGCCTTTTGCCGTTCATTCACATGATCGAGCATCATGGCCGCCGACAGGATCATCGCGATCGGGTTCACGATCGGCGGACTCAGTTCCGCGTATTTCGGCGCCGATCCGTGCGTCGGCTCAAACACCGCGACGTCATCGCCAATGTTGCCCGAAGCCGCAAAACCCAAACCGCCAACCAGCCCGGCGAAAGCGTCCGAGAGTATATCGCCAAAAAGGTTCGATGAGACAATCACGTTGTATTCTTCCGGATTCTTGTTCAGCCACATGAGCTGCGCGTCGATGTTGGTCGACCAAAGCGCAATTCCGGGATAATTTTTCGCCACTTCCTTCGCGACTTCTTCCATCATGCCGGATGTTTCGCGCACCACGTTCGGCTTCTCGCAGATGGTTACGCCCTTGAAACCACGCTTCTTCGCGTACTCGAAGGCCGCCACGCAGATGCGCTGCGCCGCGTTGCGGGTGATGATGCGGCAACTCACTGCCAGTTCGGGTCCCGGAACACTGGCAAAAGCCTTGAACCGCGGATGGCTGTTCAACGCGGCGCGCACGTTCTCCGGCGGATTCGTCCACTCCACTCCGGCATACATGCCTTCGGTTCCCTGACGGAATACCGTTGTATCGATCAAGGGCTCGTCGAAACCGCCGTCTGTCCTTTTGCGAATGTAGTTCAGCGGATTGCCCGTGAAGCCCACGCACGGACGCATGCAGATATCAAGATTGAACTTCTGCCGCATGGTCACGATCGGCGAGTAGTAAACGTAGCCCTTACCCTGTAGCTCGGGCTTCAACTCCGCTTGCGCAGCCTTGTTCGGCTTCGAGGTAATCGCGCCAAAAAGGCCGAGCTTGTGTTTGGTCAGCAACTCCATCGTGCGCTCGGGCAGCGCGTTGCCGTTGTTGCACCAGCAATCCCACCCGATATCGGCATGAATATACTCGGCGTCAAAACCGACCGCCTGCAAAACCCGCAATGATTCGGGCAGAACCTGATTTCCAATGCCGTCTCCCGGCATGGTGATAACCGTGTATTTCGCCATGATTGCTCCTTACTAAATAAACCCGTGTGGCGCGGACACTCTTGTCCGCGCAGTTCGCTTACCTGCTGCACTCACGCGGACAGGAGTGTCCGCGCTACACAGCCAGTCTCTTTGCCACCAGATTCTCCACTCCGCCCGCAATTACCAGCGACTGCGGCACGCTTCCGAGTGCAGGGAACGCAAACTTCTCTGCGCGCCAGGAAATCATGCTCGACGTGAAATCAATGTCAATTTCGTCGCCAGGAATGACCGTCTTCTCCTTCGCTGCGATCTCCTTCGCAAACTGTTCCCGCACTCGCGCCACGAAGTCCGGCACTTCAATGCACAAAAATCCGTTATTGAAGGCGTTGCGCAAGTACGTCTGCGAAAAACTGGCCGCAATCACCAGCGGAATCCCCTTCGCCTTCAAACACGTGACCGCCTGCTCGCGGCTCGATCCCGTGCCGAAGTTGAACTGGCCGACAATTACGTCCCCTGCTTGAGTTCGCGAGGCAAACTGCGGATCGTAATTTTCCATCACCACCTTCGCCATCATCTCCGGAGTCATGTCGTCGCGATAGGTGTAGTCCTTGCCGTAAATGGCATCGGTATTGACGTTATCCTGCGGCATGAAAACCAGCCGACCCTTCACGCGCTGCGGAAAGCCGGCAAGAATCTCCACTTTCTCAGCAGCGCCCAAGGCCGCTGCCAGTTCAGTGATGTTCCGTGTGGGGCGGGCATTCCTGCCCGCCGCGGTTTGGTTCGGACCGACAGATGTATCCCGCCACGGCCGACGCGGCCACAACTTCCGGGCTAGCGAGATAACACTTCGCGTCGCGCGATCCCATGCGGCCTTTGAAATTGCGATTCGTTGCGGAGATCCCGACCTCGCCCGCTTCCAGCAGTCCGACTCCCAACCCGATGCACGGCCCGCATCCTGGAGGTAGTGGATTTGCACCCGCATCCATCAGCGTTTTCCACGCGCCGCGCTTCTCTGCTTCTTCCTGCACCCATTTGCTCGCCGCGCCGAGATAAAACTTCACGCCCGGCGCGACCTTTTTTCCCTTCAGCACATTGGCTGCCGCTTCCAAATCCTCCAAGCGCGAATTCACGCATGACAACAGATACGCCTTCTGGATCGCAACTTTCTTCGTCTCGATCTCCGCCAGCGATTGCATCGTCTGCACCGTGTCCGGCCCGGAAACGTGCGGGGTAACTTCGGCTAGATCAAGCACAATTCGCGCAGCATACGCGGCATCCGCATCCGGCGCTGGAGGATTCGCAGCCCAGCCCTCGATGTCTCTTTCTGTGAAGCGCTCAACGTCTAGCGCCTTCAACCTCTGGTGTACGCGGCGCATATAGGCAATCGTCACCGCATCCACCGGAAACCAGCCCACGAGCGGGCCCCACTCGGTAGTCATGTTCGAGATCGAGAGCCGTGCATCCATCGAGAGCGATGCTACTCCCGGCCCCGTAAACTCGACAGCGGCATTCAGGCATTCGTCATGGTTATAAAGTCCGCACAAAGTAATAATGACGTCTTTGCCTGTCGCTCCTGCAGCAAGCTTGCCCTCAAGCACGACCTGAATCGACCGCGGAATCTGCCACCAAAACTCGCCCGTCGCCCACACGGCGGCCGCATCCGTGCGCACAATTGGCGTTCCGACCGCGCCCAGCGCGCCATACATATTCGAGTGCGAATCCGAAGCCACCACAAACGATCCCGGAACGACATACCCGCGCTCCACCATGATCTGGTGGCCGATGCCCGAGCCCGCCGGATAGAAATCCACTCCGTGCTCTTTGGCGAAGGCCTCGATGGCGCGATATTTCTTCTGATTCGATTCATCCTGGTTCTGGATATCGTGATCGAGTGCAAACACCATTTGCCGCGAATCTTTCAGCTTTTTCGCGCCGATCCCCTTGAATTTGCTCATGACCGCCGACGTGTTGTCGTGCGTCATGCAGCGATGCGGACGGATGGAGAGAAAGTCTCCCGCCCGCAGCGCCCGCTTCGGCCCTTCCGCCATGTGCAACTGCGCAATTTTTTCAACGATCGTCTGACCCATACCGAACCTCAGCTCTTCTTCTTCAATTCGAAACTCAAATACATCATCTGCCCAATGTGATGGTGCAGGTGCGTCGCGGATTGCAGCACCATCTCGAACCGCGTCTTTGCCTCGGCGCCAGTTCCGGAGTAGGCAGCCGACCATTCGTCCGCCGACTGGCTTCGAATCGTCCGCACTACCATTTCGACCGCCTCATCGAATTTCTTTAGTACATCTTCCTTCGACGGCAGCGTCGCCTCCGTAAACTCCCGCGGACGATCCCGCACATAGCCCGTCTGCGCAATCTGCGCCCCGATGTAGTAATTCAAATTGCCCGTCAGGTGCAGCACCAGATGGCCAAAGCTGTTTCCAAACGAAAATGGCTTGGCCCAGAACTCCTCCTCGCTCAAGGGTACCGCCAGTTCGCGAACCACTCCCCCGAGCTTCGTGTACCGCGCCGCCAGGCTCGATGCAAGCGTTTCGTTGAGATCAGCCATTTTCGCCCTCGAGAGCCCTCGCTCCAATTCCTTCGTGCTCTCTGTGTCCTATGTGGTTATCGTTTTTTGGTTTTAGCTTTTGCCTTCGCCGCCTTCTTCTTCACGTCGGCCTTTATCAGCGCCATCAATTTCGAAACAGACAGAGCCTTTTCCAAATTCCAGATCGCCCCAATCAGCTTATCCTGCGCCTTCTTCGACAGTACGCCTTCCGCCAGCGCGCGGAACTTCTCTTCAATCTCGGCGTCCGTCAGCGGATTCCGTGGATCACCCTTCGGATAGTCAAGCTGTTTCGAGAACGTCCGTCCATCTTTTGTCGTGATATTCACAATCACGCGCTGCAACGCCGGAAACACCTTTTCAATCTCGGGGTCTGCCACTACCTCGACCTTCTTCAACTGGGCGCGGATTGTCGGATCCATGATCTTCGCCATCTCAAACTGGGCGGGCGTCACTTGCCGATCTACCAGCGCGGCCGCGATCACGTAGGGCAAGGAGTGATCCGCCGTCTCCTTGGTGTGGGGATCGTATTTGCTCGGATCGGACAAAATATCCGCCGCCCGTGCCAGCGAACGAATCTGTATCTTCTCCACTCCATCCGGATGCAGATCGTTTTCTTTCACCAGGTCGAGTACTGCCGAAATCGGAGCATGCGTCAACGCCTCCGTCGGGAAAAATTTCATGCCGCATTGCGTTATCCGCCATGATTCGCCCAGTCCGTCGGTCAGCAGGTTGAGCTTCCAATCCGGACCGAGGCAATGCACCAAGCCTTCCTTGCCGTCGATTACGTGTTCTGGTCCGGTGTATCCTTTTTCGGCCAGAAGAGCAGCAAACACTCCGCTCTGCGTTGCCATGGGATCGACCGTATTCTTGATCATCGTCAGCTTGCCCGATACCGCTGCGCCCAGCGTGCAATGGTGCGAAGCGGAGATGCCGATCGCATGCTGAATCTGCTCCCAAGTCAGACGGAGCGCACGGCCTGCAACGATCGGCGAGGCGAACGCGGTAAGCGTCGCATGATGCCAACCGCGCTCGCGAATCCCGGGGAAAGCCGCCTCGCACAGGCGCATCTCGAACTCATGGCCTAGCACGAAACCAACAATCAGCTCTTTGCCATCGCTCTTGGCCCGCTCACAGCACGCCATCGCGGCCGGAAAGATGTCCGATGGATGCGACGGATCCTGCTTCCAGTAAATGTCGTTGTAATCCATGCAGCGGATCATCAACGCGTTTGCCAACGAGGCCGAAACCGCATCGATGCGCTGGCCTGTGCCGATCACTGTGGCAGGTCCGCGGCCGGCGATCTCTTTCAGCACTTCGAGCGCGATGATTACGTCGTGCTGCTGATATCCGCCGAGCGCGCAGCCGACTGAATCCAGCAAGTACCGCTTCGCCTGATACACGGCTTCGTGCGAGAGCTGTTTGTACTCAAGCTTCGCAGCCCACTTCGCCATCTTCGCCGTGATCGTTTCTTTGCCTGTTCCCGCTACAGTCGCCAAGAGAATATCTCCTTATGATTTCGCTATTCCCGATTGCCTATCGCTTATCGCCTATCAACCCTGCTCTGAGAACTGAGAGCCGGGAACTGAGACCTTACTTCACCTTTACATTCTTCGGGTTCTTGAATGGCAAGAACGCCATAAAGTCTGCGTGATGCACGATGAAAGCCTCCGTCGTGCGCTTCACTAGGTCGCCTTCAGCCGCGTGCGCTGCGATGATGTGGCACACTGCGTCGGGAACGCCGCATTCCAACGCCAGCGCTACACCCGTAAACGGATGGCGCAAGGCTTCTCCACGCTCGCTTTGCTTGCTCTTTCCGTCCGAACCAATCTCATACTCCAGCAGCTTGCCGACATCGGCGAGAATTGCGCCTGCAATCACCACGTCCTTGTCAATCGGCAGCGCGCGTCCCATGAAATCTGTCATCGCCTTTGCGCTATCGCGCGCGATGTGGACCACGCAGCGCTTGTGCTCCATGAATGTAATGGGACAATTCGGCACCAGCAGCGTAAAGGGAATCTGATTCAGATCGTCGGGCTTCAGCGGACTGCGCTCCAGCGCCTTGATCCAGGTTTGCGTTACCTGCTCGCGCAGCTTGGCGTCGCTGATCCACTGAATCTCCGGCCACAGACGGTCAACTGTTTCACGAACCACGGCCTCGCGCATTCGAGGACCTCCAAAGAAGCTCTGATGAAGACCCACTAGATTAACGGAGTGGACACAAATGCGTCGAGGCAACACCGCACGCGCAGGTGTGATCTGAGATTCAGGTCGAAGGCGATTGCGGGGAATGTGTTGGTGTTACGACTGTCTGACTGATGCTCGACGAGCTTTGGAAGGTGATCGGCAAGAAGCTTTAGACCCCGCTCCTGCGGTCTTTTGAAATCAGGGATTTAGGGAATGACGCCCGCTAGATCTTGGAATAATAAGGACTTACGAGTAAGATATTTATAAATCAATGAGTTAGGGTGATTTTGGGCGTGTTTTTGACGCGGAATCGCGCCAGATCTTTGAGGAATAGGGACTTACGACGGAGAGGCGATTTATCGGCAACTGGAGGGGCAACGTCCGCCGAAGCACCCCGCGATAGGTTTAGCGAGGACCGGCCAGGATGGCCGAGTCGGCAACCTCCGTTATGATCCGTAGCTGCTTTTTCTCGGGAAGAGTTGAAGGCAGCTTGAGCTGAATCTGATATAGCGTGGCTCCCCGTTCCCACCAGAGGTTCGCTGGGGCGCACGATCCGCCGCAGCTGATTGGCCTGAAAAAGCCGACGATGCCACCAGCTAACTTCACCTCGCGAACATTCGGTAGTTCCCGCGGAGAATAGCGGGCGTTATTTGTGGCGGCGAAGTACGCCGCAAAGCCAGAATCACCTACGCCCAACACGTAATAGAGAGCCACCGCGTACCCGTCTGCCGACACCTTCTTCACCATTGCGTGCTTGGCATCGTTAATAGGCTTCAGCAGTTCAGTTGGCAAGAGTACAGGTGTGCTCGTTCCCGCCTTAACATCGGTCAGGACTGAAACAAAAATGTCTGGAAGAGGTCTGCCGACTGGTGGTACTGGCGCTGGTTCACTGCTTGCGCAGCCACCGATAATCACCAGGAAGATTGCAATAATTCTGGTCTTCATAAGGAATAACCGATGCACGTATCAAGGCAGAGTCTAGCAGGGCAACCTTATTTATGATTTATGCTTCCACCCGCCCCGCCTCACTTCGCCGCCACTCCTGCCCCTACCTGCTCGATCGGCAGCAACTCCACCGCGCATCCTGACGCTCCGCAGCTCACCACTCCGCGGCGCACAATCTTGATCGACGACGCGTCCGGGAAACGCACTGGAAAATCTTTCTCCCGCATTTGCTCGCCCGCCGAGCGAAGGGTCTCGTCGCCTTCCACGAACTCGGCTCGCTCGGGGCGCGGCGAGCTGTCGAAGACGAGATTGAAGCGGGCGGAAGCGGTTTTGTTTGTGATCGCCGAGAGCTTCACGGTCCGCATCTGCACCAGTTCCGTTTGGGCTTCCGCGATTTCTTTGTCGACGGTGCTGGCATCGCTTGCCAATTTTCCCAGCCGTTCCTTCGAATCGGTCACATTGGCCCCACCTGCGGCCACTGCCAGCGCATACATATGGCGCGCTTTTTCGTACTGGCCCTGCTTTTCGTACACCTGGCCGAGGCGGTTGGCAACCGTCCCAGACTGGCTTAGCAGCCACGCGGAGTTCAGGAACTGCATGGCGGCCAGGTTTTCTCCCTTCAAATATTTCGCCCAGCCCATACGCGCCCAGGCCAATGCCACCAGCTGCATCGCCGAAAACGCCGATGGACCAAGGCGGTCAAACTCACCGGAATCGAATTGTCCTCCGATATCGTAGAGCACTTGCTGCGCTTCGTTTTCCGTGTGCGTCGGGTCGATGTCACTCTTCAGCGCGGCGGCAAAAACGTCAGATCCGGCGTCCCCTCCGGCGCTGCCCGTCAGACTCTTCATCAACTCCTGCGCCGTTGCCTTCTCCCCCAATCGCCCATAGACCTGCGCCAACGCCAGCTTTGTTTCCGGGTCATAAGGAGGAATCGCCACGGCCGCTTCCAGTTCCGTGCGTGCTTCCGCGTCACGCCCCATTTGCGCCAGAAGCAGGCCTAGATCTTTATGCGACTCCTTTTCGTAGGGTGCGATCTCCAGTTGCTTGCGATAGGCTGCGATCGCCTCTTCCGTTTTTCCTGCCTGCTGCAGTTCCAGTCCCAGCTCTAGGTTGGCCAGCTTGTGGTTCGGGTCCAGCTCAATCTGCTTCCTAAAAGCGCCGATGGCGTCGGCGGAGTTGTTCGCTCCAGCGTACGCGCGGCCCAGGTCGTACCAACCATCCTTCAAATTCGCATCGTCATTCACGGCGCGCTTCAGCAAGTCGATTGCGCCGCGATAATCCTTGCTCTCCAGGGCCTTCACGCCCGCGGTGTGCAACTCCGCCGGCGTGCCTCCCATTTCTCGCGCTGCGTCCGCCGCATTCCCGGACGGTGCCAGGATTGTGGCCGACAGCAACTGGTCGGTGTCGCTGAACGTCACGTTGCGAAACGATTCATAGTCCGCGCGCCGAGCTGCTGGAATCTCATTCACCTTGACGCTGAGTTTGCGCTCGCCTTCGAGGACACCCTGCTTTGACGGAGAAACGCTGAACGTGTAGGAAGACGAATAATCGCCGTAATCGCGCGACATCTTGACGGGCAGCGGCGTGTGGATTGAGAAGTTCGGAGGAAGCTCCAGGCGCACCTTGTAGTCGGCGTCGCCAGCGGGACCGATCTCAATCGGCTCGGTGCTCTTGCTCGAAGCGCGCACCGCCGGAACGCCGAGCGGCGGAATTGGGCGGAAATCCACGCTCGCCGACGGCACTACAAAATAGCGGCTGATGCGCAAGTGATACTTAAGGTGAAACGGCGTCGACGTGTCTTCTATCGGATCGAGTTGCACGTTATCGACATCGCCGGGCAAGCCCCACTGTGCGGAGATCGACTTCGTAAAATCTTCCCAGCGCGCCTGCGGCATGCGCCGATAGCCCGCGCGCATCGGCCAATCGCGATCGCCCTGGGCTGTGAACTCAAGCGTCGCGTCCAATGCCCCAAACTCCGTGAACTTGCCGTTCAGCGAAAAATGGACGAAGGTCTTGACCGGCGAATCGGCCGGCGTCCGCCGCAATCCTCCCTCAGCATCGTCCGACGCTACGACTGCCTGCTGGTTACGCAGTTGATAGAGAATCAGGCCGTAGGGTGTTACTTCCTGCGTCGAATCCAGCCACGTCCACGCCGTGCCGACGTGCGCCAGCGTGATGACGTGATCGAACTGCGCCGGCGACGGCACATCCTCGTCGATCTTTCGCGAACTATCGATCAGCACCGGATAACTCTGGATGCCTTCGGCCTTCAGCATGGCCGCCAACAGCGTGTGCTTGTCTTTGCAATCTCCGTAGCCGCTGGCGATGACGTCCGACGCCGCATGCGGCTGGTAGCGGCCCACGCCGAGCGAAATGCTCACGTAGCGGATGTCGAGCGCCACGAAGTCATACAGGCGGCGGGCTTTTTCTTCTGGAGTCGTTGCGCCCTTGGTCAGCTCATCCGCTTTCTTGCGCACGCTATCGTCGACCGTCATGCGCTCGCCCTGCAACTTCCCGTACCACTGGGCAATCTGCTTCCAATCGGTGAACGTTGTCAGTTGCACGTCGGGGCGGGTTTCTTCTTCCGCGTCCTCATCTTTGTCTTTGGCTTTGTCGCGGTCGGGCTCGATTCCTTTCACCACCCAGGTGTAAATGCGGCGGTCGCCGTTTTCCTTAATTTCTGGCGACCGCTTGGGCGTCTTCAGCTTGACTTCGCGCGCTTTCGGAACGTCAATCTCCAACCGGTCCTCGTTGACCACCACGCCTTTCGGGAACGTGTGTTCGTACCAGAAATTTCCTGCCGCGAGCGGCGTCACGATGTGGGTCACCGTGCGGTATTCCAGAGTGTCTCCGGGGCGCAATCCAGCCACCGAGATATGCCGCTGCCGGTAATCGCTGTACATCGGCGCTTCCTTCAGCACATCGGGAGCGAAATCCTGCGCCGTCGTCTCCGCAGTCGCCACCACCTGGCCATCCGGCTTGCGCACGCGCACATACTCAACCTCTAACTTCTCGGTTGCCGAGGAATACCCGAACACCAACTGCCCGAATTCCTCCACGCCGGCCTGGCTCTGAATTCGTACCACTGCTTCAGTCTCTTCCACGCCGGTGCCATCGGCCTCAAAGCGCGCGCGGTTGAGAATTCGCTCAAAGACCGCCGCTTCCTGCGCGTGATCATTTTTTTTCGGGGAAGAAACCTGCGCGCCTGCGTTCGTAATCCAAAGGGAGGCAAGGAGGAGACAAATTGCGGTGGACCAGCGAAAATTCATCTTGAGGTTCTTTTACGCTGTGGGGGACGTAAAATCAAACGGGCTTCTCACGGAACAACGGGAGGATTGTTGAGAAAAACTCTTACGCTCGCCGCCGTCTTGATCGGCCTTGGCACTTTCGCGGCGGCGCAATCTTCTATCTCGATCGTTGAAGATTCGCTGCCCCGGTTCAACACCGGCATGGACGTTCATGTGTCCCTTCACGCTACGGGCATCGCGCCTCCGTTTACGTGGAGCGTCATCGAGGGCGATCTTCCCGAGGGCATCAGCCTCAGCGCTGACGGCGTGCTCTCCGGGCGGCCGACCAAACCAGGCGGCTTTGCCGTTACCTTGAAGGTGGATGACTCGGGCCATCCTCCCCATTCCGTCACCAAGGATTTTCACGCCACCGTAGACACGGCGTTGTTGCTCGACTGGCTCGATGCTCCCAAGGTGCACGACAGCCGGATTGACGGCTCAGTACAGGTCTCCAACGGATCGCACGACACCTACGATCTTACGGTCGTGATTGTGGCCGTGGCTTCGGCGGACCAGCGGGCCACTGCAATCGGCTATCAACGCTTCGATCTCAAACCCGGAACCAACAATTTTCGAATCTCGTTTGGCCAGACGCTTCCGGCCGGAGGCTACGTCATTCACGCCGATGCCATCGCCGAGGTTCCCGAGCGCAATAGCATCCTCCGGCAGCGCCTGCAGAGCTCGCAGGCATTGCAGATAGCGGTCGTGCCGTAGCGTCTCTGACTCAGGCTATTTCTTTTGCGGGGATGGGCTCAGACCCTGTTCTCTCGGATGGTTGTCATACCGAGCGAAGCGAGGGATGTGCAGTCTTGTTGGAAGTCGCTAAGGCGTTCGAGAGAAACTCGGAGGGGACTCAGCTAGGAGCTAGTAGCTCAAAGCTCGTAGCTAAAAAATAAGAGTCCCGAGGTGATGTTGAACTCATTCCTCTCGGCCAGTAGCTCGCGTTTAGACCCT
Source organism: uncultured Acidobacteriaceae bacterium (assembly GCA_963818945.1). Classification (GTDB taxonomy): domain Bacteria; phylum Acidobacteriota; class Terriglobia; order Terriglobales; family Acidobacteriaceae; genus Acidiflorens. Next base: position 434,808 of record CAWFUA010000001.1, read on the forward strand.
TGCTGACCTCTCTCAGAAAGCTCCCTTGCGGGTTTGCTTACTGGCGATCCTGCTCGGGCTCCGGGCTCACCGCCAACCGGATAAATCAGTCCAACGCCTCGGGACTCTATCCTGCCTTCGACGTAGGCTCCTGTTCTTCTCGACCAGCGCTTAGCTATAGACCCTTGCTGACCCTCTCCGACTCGCCTCGCGGCTATCGGAGTGACTTCGCTTGAGCCCCGGACGCTGCACCAACCGGAAAAACTTCAGAACGTGTCAAAGAACGATTATGTTTTTACTCCTTTCATTTTTTACGTCAATGAAATTTGCCTGTCTTTAACCTGCGATTTTTCAATCGAGTGCAGCCCATTCACAGGCGGGTGCCGCAAAAAATGTGCATCCGGGGGCGTCGTGTCTCCATTGCCCGCTTTTTATGCGGTATACGCGCGCCGCTCTCCATCCCGGACCTGAAATATCGATTTGGAGTGGAGAAGCTCACGTTGTGCAAAAGTTCGTCTCACCCGCATGAATTCTGCGAATTTCTCACCGGGGCTGTTCTCAGCAACGTGCTTTCGGGGATTAGCGTGTTGCCATCCGGCTATTCGCCGTCGGAATAGTGGAATACGTTCTCCAGTGGTTTTCCGAACACAGCGGCGATTCGGAATGCGGCTTCCAGTGATGGCGAATACTTTCCCTGTTCGATTGCATTCACGGTCTGGCGCGTGACGTGGATTTTTTCCGCCAACTCCTGTTGGGTCATCTCGCCATGCTCAAAGCGCAGCCGTCTGATCTCGTTGCGAATCGCGCCCATGTCAGGCCGCCCGCCGGTGTTGGATGATCATGCACGCGGTGCGCATGATCTCGGCTGTCACGAGAATGAACAGCAGGGCATTCGTGTTAAAGACGAGCGGGGGATCGAAGGCGCCGAAAAAGCAGGCGAATGCGACGCCCGTTGCCAGTCCAGAGTAGGCAATTCGCATGGCTCTGAGCTCGATCAGTTTCTCACGCTCGTCACGCGGCGCCTGCGCTTCCCGGGGCGTGAAGATGGCGACCGCCACGGTTAACACGACCTGCACAAACACGAGCGCGATGATCGTTACCAGTAAACTGCCAAAGTGGAAGCCGGCTGCGTGCGGCCCAGCGTGAATCACTCTCCAGAAGTAGATGCCATAAATCCCCAGCATCGACAGCATCGAAATCCAGGCACTTTTTTCGCGGAAGGACATAAAGAACACCTCTTTGTCTAATTTTCACGACATAATGTATATAATACAATACAATATGTCAAGTATTCTTTACTTTTATGGAGCTTCACATTGTGCAAGGACACACAAGTCGAACCGTATTCAAGGTTTACGGCTTGCTCGACATTTTCGAAGGTGGGGACTCTCGAGCGGCGGAATGCTTACCGCGTAAGGCACTTCCGGCTATCGCGCCGGCCTCCTAGAATCCGGAAGAGGACTTTTGTCGCCAGTCCTGTGCGATGGGTCCGACAATTCGGATAGGCTCGAACTGGATTCCCCGTGTTGACGTAGAGACCTGATTATGCGCATCCTGCAACTCTTCATCGTTTCCGTATTCACATCACTGCTGATCGGCTGCGCGAATCCGCGAAGCGCGGTCACTCCTCCGACTCAGCCAAATCCCTATCAGCCCATGCCTTACGTCAAACTCACGCACCCCGACTGGAGCAAGAACGCGGTCATCTACCAGATCAACACGCGGCAGTTCACCCCGGAAGGAACTTTCCGCGCCGCCGAGCAGCAGTTGCCGCGCCTGAAGGATCTCGGCGTCGATATCCTGTGGCTGATACCGATCAACAAGATCGGCGAGAAGAACCGCAAGGGCACGTTGGGAAGTCCTTACGCCGTCCAGGACTACTACAGCGTCAATCCGGAACTCGGCACGCTCGACGACTTCAAGCACTTCGTCGACGCCGCACATCAACTCGGCATGCACGTCATCCTCGACTGGGTTCCGAACCACACTTCCTGGGATAACGTTCTGGTTGCGCAACATCCTGACTGGTACGCCCACAACTGGAAGGGCGATTTCATGCCCACTCCATGGGAAGACTGGTCTGACATCATCGACCTCGACTACAGCCACGAAGGCCTGCGCAAGTACATGACCGACGCTCTGAAGTATTGGGTCAAAGAGGCGAACATCGACGGCTATCGTTGCGACGTCGCCGGTTTCGTGCCGCTTGATTTCTGGAACAACGCGCGCAAGGAACTTGACGCCATCAAACCGGTCTTCATGCTCGCCGAATGGGAATCGCGCGACCTGCACGCCGAAGCCTTCGATATGACTTACGCCTGGACGTGGTACGACGCTGTCCATGCGATCACGACCGGCAAGACCAAAGATCTAGGCGGCCTCTATAGCTACTACTCGGCAAACGAGAAGGCATATCCGCCCAACATCATGCGCATGACCTTCCTGAGCAATCACGACAAGAACGCCTGGGATGGAACGGAGTTCGAGCAGTTCGGCAAGGGAGTAGAACCGGCGATGGTGCTCTCGGTAGTGGGCGAAGGCATGCCGCTCATCTACAACGGGCAGGAAGCCGGCAACCCAAAGCGCCTGAAATTCTTCGAGCGCGATCCAATCGTCTGGAAGACGCACCCGAACGGCGAACTCTACAAAAAGCTCTTCGCGCTCAAGAAGAGGAACACCGCGCTCTGGAACGCGCATTGGGGCGCAACCATGATCCAGGTTCCCAACAGCGCGTCCAACCAGGTATTCAGTTTCGTCCGCCAGAATGACGCCGATAAAGTGTTTGCCGTAATTAACTTCTCGGAGCATCCACAGACGGTCACATTTAAAGACGACCTCTATCACGGCAAATACACGGATTATTTCGGCGGCCAGGCGGTTGAACTGGACGCGTCGACGAAGCTCAATCTGAAACCGTGGGGATATCAGGTCTTCGTAAAATGATGCACGCGTGGCGCGGACTTGCCCTGAGCGCAGGCGAGAAAGTCCTCGTGCGCGGCGCGCTGTTACCATGACTCCGTGCTTCCGCTTCTCGATGTCCGGAACCTGACCGTCGGATTTCCCAGCGTGGCGCGCGCGCCCCTTCGGCAGGCTCTGGGCAGGCACTCGTCCGCGAACGCCGATCTCGCCACCAGCGTCTCCCCGCAAACATCCCGAACTGCGGCCGCCGTCCGCGACTTAAGCTTCTCAATCAACGCCGGGCAAGTCCTGGGATTAGTCGGCGAGTCAGGGTCGGGAAAATCCGTTACCTCGCTCGCCATCATGGGCCTGCTTCCGCCCTCAGCCTCTGTTTCAGGCAACATCGTCTTCCAGAATGGCGCTGCTCAGCCCACGGAACTCACGGCTCTCGATCCCGAGCAGTTTCGCCGGCTTCGCGGATCGCGGATCGCCATGATCTTCCAGGAGCCGATGACCGCGCTCAATCCCGTCATGCGAGTCGGCGACCAGATCGCTGAGGCGGTTCTGGCGCACAGCCAGGGGTCCAAAGCCGAAGCGTGGAACCGCGCGGTTGAAGGCATGCGCGACGTCGCCATCCCTGAGCCAGAACGCCGCGCGCGCAGTTATCCGCATCAGCTTTCCGGAGGCATGCGGCAGCGCGTGATGATTGCCATGGCCATCGTCAACCGTCCGCAACTGCTGATTGCCGACGAGCCCACAACCGCGCTCGACGTGACCATCCAGCAGCAGATTCTCGACCTGCTCAACGACCTTCGCCAGAAATTCTCGCTCGCCATGCTGTTCATCTCGCACGACCTGGCGGTTGTGTCGCACGTGGCGGATCGCGTTGCCGTGATGTATGCGGGAAACCTGGTGGAACTTGCGCCCAAGTCCGCGATCTTTAGCGCTCCTGCACATCCCTACACACAAGGCCTGCTGCGCGCGATCCCGACGCTCACGACCGATCGCGGGCAACCGCTGGCGACGATCGAGGGAACGGTTCCGTCGATTGCAGCGCTTCCTCCGGGATGCCCGTTTGAACCGCGGTGTCCTTATCGGATTGCCGACTGTGCAGCCAAGCTCACACCTTTGGTCGAAGTCGCGCCCGAACACTTCGCGCGCTGTCCTGTCGTGAACACAAAGCCGTCGGCGAGCACGGTTTAGGGACCCCCTTGGTCCGGTCTTTTGAGAATCAAGATTTTAGGGGCGACTCCCGCCAGGTCGTCGGAAGAATAAAGCAGCCATGGTTGCTTTTGATTTCAACTCGCACTTAGTGAAAACACGATACTTGCTAGATTCCAGTGCGATCAGAAAATATTCCTATCCCCGATGACAAGATTTGCCCCGAATTTGCGCTGGTAAAGACAGAGGTCAGATGTCTCGTTGAAACGAGCCCTCTTGAGTCGCGGTAGCAACCCATGTAACAGGCTCAACCCACGGCGAGAAATCAGAAGGAATAAAAAGGGAGGATTTATGACCCGCACCAGTGTCCGTCTTCTTGTTTGTCTTTCGCTGATTTGCTGCGTGTTGCCAATGATGGCCCAGCAATCGGTTGGCGCCGCAAGCTCCCCAGGCAGCAACGCACAGCCACAGGCGGCCAAGACAATCACTTGTTCTTCCGCGACCGCCTGTAAGACAGGCTCCGTTCCAGTTTTTAGCAGCAGCGGTGGCGCCGCAACGGTAAGTGATTCGCTCATCACGCAAGGCGGCTCAACCGTCGCGGTTGCCGGTAGCGTTAGCGCCAACGGCAATGTGAATGCCGGTGGCAATGTCGGCGCGTACACTGTGACTACCGCCGCCCCCACCGGCGGCGTCAACAGTACGATGGCCGGCGCGGGCAACGGGATTGCTGCCGTTGAGGGTTCGGCCACCGCCACGGGCGCAGCCGGATTCACCTTCGGCGTAATTGGGCAATCGGCTTCCGACAACGGACGTGGGGTCTTCGGCCTCGCTCCCGGCGCCGCGGGCGTGGGAGTGATTGGCGAAACCACGGGATCCTCCGGCATCGGAGTTACGGGCAAAACACTGAACGGTTTGGGATGGGCTTTTTCCGCCTCTGGCAACGCGCAACAGAACCGGACCGGCGGCGGCTGGGCCAAGGCGTTGGTGAGCGTCAACGGGTCTTCCGCGCCTTATAAGATTCTCCGCTGTTTCAACTCCACGCTCCCCGGCAGCACGGCTAGCACGCCGCCATGTGGGTTCAACCTGATTGAGGCGCAGTACGCGGTGTTCAACATCGATTTTGGCTTTGAAGTGGACGACCGTTTCTGGAGCGTCAGCGCCGAAGGTGCCTACGTCGGCGGCGATAACGGAGCGATCATTGCTAACGCGTTTGCCGGTACGGAGGGTTTAGGGAAAAACTCGATCCTTGAGGTATCAACGTACACCGACGGTGGCGACCGTCAGGGCTCGAACTTCACCGTCGTGATCTTTTGATGGTGTGTTCAGCCGCACCGTGACCGGATTTCATGGTCGCGCCAATGCCACCGCGAGAGCGCATGCCCGTTTGGGCATGCGCTCTCCGCAACCTGAGAGAAGAGACCATCCCTGGAGTGTTCTCATGCCTGAGGCGGAGTACGCGAAGCAGTCGCTTTTGCAAAAAATCGCGTCCTGCCTCGCTCCCGCCCGCGAAATCTGGTAAAGAATAAGAAATCATGAGCACCAATCGCCTTGAAGCTTTCAGCGACGGCGTGATCGCCGTCATCATCACCATCATGGTGCTGGAGCTGAAGGTTCCGCGGGACACCACTCTCACGTCGCTGCTCAGCATGGCACCGCAGTTTCTTGCCTACCTGTTCAGCTTTCTGGTGGTGGCCATTATGTGGGTGAATCACCATCACCTGCTGCATGTGGCCCGCCGTGCGGACGCGCCCCTGCTTTGGTCGAACAACAACCTTTTGTTCTGGATGTCGCTGGTGCCGTTCGTCACGGCTTACCTGGGCAACAATTACCGCGATCCGCGGGCGGTGGGACTCTACGGGGCGGTGCTGTTTCTGTGCAGCCTTGCTTTTACTTTTCTGCGGTCCGCCATCCTGTGCCATCACCGGGACGAGCCCAGTGTTTTCGCCTATCATCGGCGCGTGCAGCGCAAGAACCTTTTGTCGGCCGTACTCTATGTCGCTGCGATTCCGCTGGCGTTTATCGATGTCCGCATCTCGTACGTCATTTTCGTCTGCGTGGCGCTCTCCTATTTTTTGCCGGAGCGCAAACTGGCCGAACCTGGGGAGCGGGGCTCGTAGGAAGTGTGGGAGATTCCGGTTTTAAGCTTTCAGTCTCGCTTCCGCTTTTTAACTTGAGCTTTCACGTTATAATCCTCCTCTTGCCGTGCGAATCCTTCTCTTAAGCGACATTCACAGCAATCTGGAAGCGCTGGAGGCCTGTCTGGCTGCGGCTCCCGAACACGACCTGGTCGTGAACCTGGGAGATACGGTGGGCTACGGCGGCAATCCCAATGAAGTGATCGCCCGCATCAAACCGCTGGCTAGCGTTTTTGTGCGCGGCAATCACGACAAGGCTGTCAGCGGCCTCATCAACCTGGAAGAGTTCAACCCCGTGGCTGGCCTCGCCACCCTCTGGACACGCGACCAGCTTACGAAAGCAAATCTGGAATGGCTGCGCGGGCTGCCGCAAGGCCCGGTGCGTGTGGCGGAACTGCCCGGCATCCAGTTTGTGCACGGCTCGGCGCTCGACGAGGACGAATACACGGTCAGCGTAAGCGATGCCATCGAGCCGCTGATCACCAATCCGGTTCCGATTACATTCTTTGGCCACACTCACCTGCAGGGCGGATTCAGCCTGCAAGGGGAGATCGGCGAAGCCTACCGGCCCGGCTATCGCACAGTAGGACAGCCGGAGTCCTCCGACTGGCGCCTGCGCAAAGACCTTCGCTATCTCATCAACCCGGGCTCAGTCGGGCAGCCTCGCGATGGCGACTGGCGCGCCGCTTTTGCTGTATTCGACAGCGAAGCCTGGATCATTAGCTTCTATCGCGTTCCTTACAACGTGCGCGTGGCGCAGGAGAAGATACTGGCGGCGAATTTGCCGCCGCGGCTGGCGACGCGGCTGGCGGCGGGCAGGTGAGCGCTCGCGTTGTAAACTCACTCCATGCCTTCACGCTTCTCCGAATCCGGCGACCTTTTCTCGGCGCCTAAGCGCGCGCTTGCCCCCAACTCCGCCTACACCGCCCATGTCGATGGAGGAGCCCGAGGCAATCCCGGCCCAGCGGGCTACGGGGCTGTGATCCATGACCCTCAGGGAAAAAAAATTGCCGAACTCAGCGAATACCTTGGCCGCCACACGAACAACTACGCCGAATACCAGGGCCTGATTGGCGTGCTGCGTTACGCCGTCGAGCACGGAATCGCGGCGCTGCACGTGGTCAGCGATTCAGAGTTGATGGTCCGGCAGATGAACGGCATCTACAAGGTCAAGCACCCTGAGCTGCGCAAGCTGCATGATGAGGCAAAGCAGCTGGCCCGGCAGCTTCAGCATTTTGACATCCGGCATGCGCTGCGGGAGCACAACCAGACGGCAGACCGGTTGGCGAATGAGGCGATGGATAAGGGGAGGTAGAGTCCAGGTTTCAGAGTTTCAGGGTTGCAAGGTTTCAAGGCAACAGCACATGGGTGCTAGGACTTTGAAACCTTGAAACTCTGAAACCTGCCTTCTTTCACTCGCCGGCCGAGTGATCGTGCACAATCTTCCAGCCGTCAGGGAACTTCCGAAAGATCAGCGTGAACAGGCCGTGCGGAGTTTTGCCGTCCGACATTGTCAGATGAAACTCGCCGCGCACGAAGGCGGCGTCTGGACCAAGCATTTCGATACGCAGGCCGGCGAATTCAAGTTTGCCCATCTCGTGGCCGGCGCCCTGATAGTTCTTTTTGTAGCGATCGAGCGCGGCCTGCCAACCCTTGGATTCATGCGCTCCCGAAAAGAACGTCAGTTCTGGAGAATTCCAGTAGCCGGCCATGAAAGCCTTCCAGGTCGTGCCGGTTCCATGCGGCCTGCTGGGTTTCTAGCACTTGCCTAACCTCCGAAGTTGAGTCGCGGGGATTCTGGGCGAGGGTGGGGCGGGAAAAGAGGGTTAGGGCAAGGATTGTGATGGCAGTTCGCATGGAGATAGTGTTGCACAGGCGAGCTACCTGAGGAGGCTTGCAGTCGATAAGCCGAGTGGTAAGCTTCTATCTATTATGTTTGGGATTTTTAAATGCGCTTTCGTCGCGGTTTTCGTGTTTGTCGCGTGGCAAGTTGCAGCCGCGCAAACACAGTCGCCAGCGGACACTCGAAGCAGCAAGCCCACGGGAGCCGAGGGTGTTCTTAAAGTCGGTGGCAGCGTGAGTCCGCCTCGACTGACGTATGCGCCTGATCCGGAGTACTCAGAAGAAGCGCGCAGAGAGAAGTTCCAGGGCACTTGCGTTCTATGGCTGATTGTCGGCCCGGACGGGATGCCTCGCAACATAAGAGTGTCGAGAGCGCTCGGCCACGGGCTGGACGAGAAGGCGATTGAAGCCGTGCGTCAATGGAAATTCCAGCCCGCCCTCAAAAACGGGGAGCCGGTGGCTGTCCAGGTTAACGTCGAAGTGGCCTTCCACCTGTACGGCTATCGTATGGAGAAGAAAATTCAAGAACTGGAGCGACGAGCCAACGCGGGTGATGCGAAATCGGAGTTGGAACTCTCGGAGGCGTATTTCCAAGGCAAAGGCGTAGCGAAGAACGAAAGCGCGGGCTATCGACTGCTGCAACGAGCAGCCAATCAAGGGTTGCCGAAGGCTCAGTTCCAAATGGGAGAGTACGCGGCCAGCCACGGTGACGGGCCCGAGGACAACATCGTTGCCTGCATGTGGTACGCGCTGGCGGAGCGCAACCATTACAAACATAGCGACAAGAGGTCGAAGGAACTTGCTGCGAGGATGTCCCCTGAGAACGTAGCTGAGGCTCAAAAGCGGGCGCAAGAGTGGCAACCCGCTAGATAGAGCATACGTTTACAGGAATCGAACAGCAACACAACGCAACGGAACTGCCCGGCCGTTATGCGCGGGTCTTTTTTGCCGGGGTCGCCAACTTTACTTTCACGGTTTCCCACGGGCGCTTTGGCCGCGCAGCTACCGGTTCGTCGCGATCCTTGATGCGATCGTACTGGTACGACTCGCTGACGGTGCCGAGCGCTTCGTTGTAGAGGCTGGGCAGCCCGAGCGCTTCCTTCAGCTCTTCGGCGAACTGGTGCAGCGCTTTCAGGTGGTCGGCTGTAGCCGGGATTTCGGTCTTTGTTGTCTTCAAAAATTGCTGGTAGCCGCGATTGACCAGCTTCGAGATCTCGCTGCCGACCAGGTAGCCGGGATAGGCGAAAATCTTGACGCCGCCGTCGCCGTTCTTCTGGATCGCAGCCGAGCAATTGTATTTCTTGAGAAACACGCGCCCTTCCGTGCCGGGAGCTTCGATCAGGTCAAAACCGTGTTCGCGCAGCCATGCGACTGCGTCTTCGTAGGTTCGCTGCTCAATCTTTGTAGTCATTATGAGGACTCAACTCCGTTCAACTGACTTAGATGCTGGCCAAATCTCCAGGGTCCGCGAAGAATCGCTGGAACCAAACTTCCCTGCCAGGAATCCAATTACCTAAAGCACGTACCGCATACCCCGTACGCGCCTCATTGTTTCAACGCTAGTATAGATATACCTTTTTTAAATTACGGGCACATTACTGTAGTCACAGGGTTCGAATCCCAATGAATGCAGCACATTCCAATCCCGTGCCTCACACCACGCCGACTGCGGGCGCGGGAATGCTGGCGCGCATCGGAAATACGCCACTGTTGCGGCTCGATGCACTGGTGCCCGATCTTCCCGCCGTCCGTTTGCTGGGAAAAGCCGAGTGGTACAACCCCGGCGGATCCATCAAGGACCGCGCCGCCGCCAACATCGTGTGCGAAGCGCGGCGCGCCGGCAAACTTGCTCCCGGAAAAATTTTGCTCGACTCGACCAGCGGCAACACGGGCATCGCGTATGCCATGCTCGGCGCCGCTCTAGGCTTTCCGGTCACGTTGTGCGTACCCGAGAATGTTTCCGACGAGCGCAAGCGCATTCTACAGGCTTACGGCGCAAATATCATCTTCACCGATCCGGGCGAAGGCTCGGACGGAGCCATCAAGATTGCGCGGCAACTTGCCGAGCGGCATCCCGATCTTTACTTTTACGCCGATCAATACTCGAACGATGCCAACTGGCGCGCGCATTATCTGACGACGGCAAACGAAATCTGGGAACAGACTGAGGGACGCGTCACGCACTTTGTTTCGATGCTCGGCACAACAGGAACCTTTGTCGGCACAACGCGGCGATTGAAAGAGTTGAACCCGCACATTCGCTGCATCTCGCTGCAACCGGATTCCGCATTCCATGGAATCGAAGGCGCCAAGCATCTGCCCTCGGCGATTGTGCCGCGGATTTACGACTCTTCGCTCGCGGACCAGAATGTCGAAATCTCGACGGAAGCCGCGCATGCCATGGCTCGCCGCCTGGCGTGCGAACACGGCTTGCTGGTGGGAGTCTCGGCTGCCGCAGCGGTGGTTGGCAGTCTGCAAATTGCCGAGAACCTCAAAAAGAATCATCCGGCAACGATCGTCACCGTCCTCTGCGACTCGGGCGATAAATATTTGAGTGAGAGATTCTGGAGTGAAGGATGAGGTCAGAGGTGAGAGGTGAGAGGTCAGATTGCGGACGTGAACCCTTTCGCCGACGGCAACGTCGAAACCGCGAGATTTTACCTCTGCAATCTGACCTCTAACCTCTGACCTTGCAATGCTCAAAATCTCCCAATCCGCCTACGCCTCCCTTCGTCATCACGGAGAAGAAACGTATCCGCATGAATGCTGCGGCGTGCTGCTGGGGCGGTTTGAAGACGATGGCACGAAGACCGTGACGCGCGCAGTGCGCTGCGGCAACACACGCGACGACTCGCCCCAGAACCGCTACAACATCGATCCCAAGGAACTGATTCGCATCCAGCGCGAAGGGCGCGATCGCGGCGAAGAGATCGTTGGCTTCTACCACTCGCATCCCGATCACCCTGCACAGTGGTCGCCGACCGATTTGGCTGAGGCGCACTGGTTCAGCTGCTCGTACGTAATCACGAGCGTAGAGAAAGGCAAGGCGGGCGTGACGAACGCTTTCGAGCTCTTGGGTGCGGATGAGAACGACAAGAAGTTTGTGGACGAGACGATGGACACAGCCTGAACTGAAGGCCGGACCTTGATCGGTTCTATAATTCTTTTTAATCCCTCCCATCTGTCAAAAGTTCACGAAAAGTCGTCTCGAAATGCGACAATAGAACTTCCCCATCATGACCACCGCCGCGATCGCTGCCATTACACCTGAGATGATCCGGGAGCACGGGCTTACGCCGGATGAATTCGCGAAAATCAAGCAGTTGCTGGGCGGGCGCGAGCCTACCGTCACCGAGCTTGGCATCTTCAGCGTGATGTGGAGCGAGCACTGCTCCTATAAGTCGTCGCGCGTGCACCTGAAGCGGCTTCCCACGCGCAGCAAACTTGTCTTGCAAGGCCCCGGAGAAAATGCCGGCATCGTGGACATTGGCGACGGATGGGCGTGCGCGTTCAAGATCGAATCGCACAATCATCCGTCGTTCATCGAGCCATTTCAGGGCGCGGCCACCGGCGTCGGCGGAATCCTGCGCGATATTTTCACCATGGGCGCGCGGCCGGTCGCGGTGATGGATTCGCTGCGCTTTGGGCCGATTCAACAGGCCGAGCTGCGCTCGGCTGGACAGCCGGGGGCGGCTGGGCCTACACAGGCCGAGATTCACAAGAATCACTCGGTTATGGAGGGTGTCGTCAGTGGCGTCGCCTCTTACGGAAATTGTTTTGGTGTGCCCAACCTGGGTGGCGAGGTCAAGTTCGAACCCTGCTACTCGGGCAATCCGCTGGTGAATGCGTTTGCGCTTGGCCTGGTGCGCCGCGATCAGATTTTTTACGCGCGTGCCGCCGGAGAAGGCAACCCCGTCATTTATGTTGGCGCCAAGACTGGGCGCGACGGCATCCACGGCGCAACCATGGCGAGCGAAGAGTTCAGCGAAGGCTCGGAGGCCAAGCGTCCCAACGTGCAGGTCGGCGATCCTTTCCTCGAAAAACTTCTGCTCGAAGCTTGCCTCGAAGCTATGCAAACCGGCGCCATCGTTGGCATTCAGGATATGGGCGCCGCGGGCCTGACCTGCTCGACCTGCGAGATGGGGGCGCGCGGAGGCACCGGCATTGAAATCGAACTTGATCGCGTTCCGCAGCGCGAGACCGGCATGACGCCTTACGAAATCATGCTCAGCGAATCGCAGGAGCGCATGCTGCTGGTTGCGCAAAAAGGCCGCGAGAATGAGGTCTTCCGCGTATTTGAGAAGTGGGGACTCGATGCGGTGGAGGTCGGCCGGGTGACAACCGATGCAAAGATGCGAGTGCTGCAGCACGGGCAGGTAGTCGCGGAAATTCCGAACGCCGCGCTCACCGATGATGCGCCGGTGTATAAGCGCCCGCTCGCGCGCTGGGAACCGCCGGCCGAGCGCGAGATGCCGGAACATATCCGGCTTGGCGAAGGCGGCGACTTCACGGACCGGCTCAAGCAATTGCTCGCGAGCCCGAACATCTGTTCCAAGCGTTGGGTGTGGCAGCAATACGATCACATGGTGCAGACCAACACGGTCGAAGCGCCGGGAGCCGGGGATGCCGGGGTGATCCGCATAAAAGGATCGAAGCGCGGGCTTGCGATGTCGCTCGACGGCAATGGACGCTGGTGCTATCTCGATCCGCGCCTCGGCGCGATGCATGCGGTGGCCGAGGCAGCGCGCAAGGTGGCGTGCGCGGGGGCGACTCCGATTGGGGCTACCAATTGCCTGAACTTCGGCAATCCGGAAAAGCCGCACATCATGTGGCAGTTCTCGCAGGTGATCGACGGCATGACCAAGGCCTGCGAAGAGCTCGATACGCCCATTACCGGTGGCAACGTCAGTTTCTATAACGAAACTCTGGGCGAAGGAATTTATCCGACGCCGGTGGTTGGCGTGGTGGGCATTCTGGAAGACGTGCACAAGGCCGCGAAGATGCATTTTGCGCGGCCGGGGCGCAAGATCGTTCTCTTGCGCGCGAATAATCCGGGCGATGCGGTGGATGCGCAGTCGGAATTTGGCTCGTCGGAATATGCGAAAGAGATTTTGGGCGCGGTGTGGGGCTATCCGCCGGACCTTGACATCGAACGAGAAGCCACGCTGCAGCGCGCGCTCATCTCCCTCATTCAGGCCGGCCTTGTCGAATCGGCGCACGATTGTGCCGATGGCGGGCTGGCCGTCGCGGTGGTGGAATGCGCGCTGCCCGCGGGAGTTGGCGCCAGCATCAACTTATCGGCAAAGAATCTTCCGCTTGAGTTTCGCCTGTTCGGTGAAGATGCAAGCCGTGTCATCGTAAGCTGCGACCCAGCCCACCTGGCGCGAATCAAACAAGTAGCGGGAGAGCATGAAATCTCGGCGGATGTGCTCGGCGAAACGGCGGGCGGCCGGGTTGAAATTGCAATTGCTGGACAGACTGCGATTTCGGCGAGCGTGGAGGAATTGCGCGCCGCCTATGAGGGCGCGCTGGAAAAAGCCCTGCGGACGGAGATGAGCTAGAAGCTGATAGCAACGACCGACGACCAACGACGATGTTGCCCTTAGATAAATTTCGCGAAGAATGTGGCGTAGTCGCCATCCATGCCCACCCCGAGGCCGAGAAGCTTGCCTACCTCGGACTGCATGCGCTGCAGCATCGCGGACAGGAGTCAGCGGGCATCGTCACTTCCGATGGGGAGCACTTGCGCCAGCACAAGGCCATGGGCCTGGTTGCAGACATTTTCAACGAAGAAGTGCTCGCGTCCCTGCGCGGCATTCTTGCGATCGGCCACACTCGCTACTCCACGGCGGGCGATTCGGCGCTGCTCAACGCGCAGCCCATCATGGTGCAGTCGAACAAGGGCGCCATGGCCATCGCGCACAACGGCAATCTGGTGAATGCCGGGGCGATCCGCGCCAAGCTCGAAGGACAGGGATCGATATTCCAGACCAACAGCGATACGGAAGTTCTGGTCCACCTGATCGCGCTCTCGCGGGAACAGACACTCCCCGACGCCATCGCCGATTCGCTGCGCCGGGTCGAAGGGGCATTTTCGCTGGTCATGATCAGCCACGACCGCATCTTCGCCGTGCGCGATCCGCGCGGGTTTCGGCCGCTCGCCATGGGCCGCATTCCGGCTCTCACGGGCGAGAAGAAAGATACGGTTGTCTTCGCCTCGGAGACCTGCGCCTTCGATCTGCTCGGCGCAACCTACGAGCGCGACGTGAAACCCGGCGAGTTGGTCATTGTCGGCCCTGAAGGCATCAGTTCGCGCTTCTACGCTCCTTCGCCAGCCACTTCGAGCTGCATTTTCGAGCACGTTTATTTTTCGCGGCCGGATAGCATTGTCTTCGGGCGCTCCGTGGATGACAGCCGCGACAACATGGGGCGCCAGTTGGCGCGCGAAACCCCCGTCGAAGCCGATATTGTCGTTCCCGTTCCCGACTCCGGCAACACCGCCGCCATTGGATACGCCGCCGAGAGCGGCATTCCATTTCGTCTCGGCCTCATTCGCAACCACTACATCGGACGCACCTTCATTGAACCGGAGCAATCCGTTCGCGACTTCGGCGTGAAACTCAAACTGAACGCCGTTCGCAGCCTGCTCCATGGCAAGCGAGTAATCCTGGTGGACGATTCCATTGTGCGCGGCACTACCAGCCGCAAAATTGTACGCATGATCCGCAATGCCGGCGCGCGGGAAGTCCACATGCGCATTTCCTGCCCGCCCACGATTTCACCGTGTTTCTACGGAGTGGATACGCCGTCCAAGAAGGAGCTGATCGCCGCCAACAAGTCTGTGGAGGAGATTCGCAAATTCATCGGCGCCGATTCGCTGGCTTATCTTTCGCTGGAGGGCCTGAAGAAGGCCTGCGCCGACGGCGAACAGACTACCTACTGCTCTGCCTGCTACACGGGAAATTACCCTACCAAAATTGACGTGGAAGAAATTTTGCCGGTGACCGTGGCGCGGTGAGAGATCGTTCCGCCTGCTCTCTCCGCTAAGTCGACAATTCCGTGAGCCTTGCGCTGGGATGGTATCCTCTTTGCTGGGATTCGCCGCTGCATTTCCTCGCTTCCCGGTCGATTGCCAATTATCTGGAATGAGCAGAACATTTTCACTTTTCGGGTCGAGATCCACACCTCAGCTCGGGCCCTTCGAGCAGCAACTGCTCCGTGAAGTCTGGTCACGAGGGGATGCAACGGTGCGCGAACTGATTGAGCACAGCAACCTCCACCAGGCTTACACCACGGTCATGACGACGATGGACCGTCTCTACAAGAAGGGCTTGCTCGAGCGGGTTGCCGAGGGGCGCGCGTTCCGCTACACCCCGCGGCTTACATCCGAGGAGTTGCAACGCGGCGCTGCCATTGACGGCATCCGGCAACTGCTGGGATCAGGCGATACGTCGTCGCTGCCTCTCTCTTACCTTGTAGAGGCCCTGAGTGCGCATGACGCGCAGTTGCTCGATGAACTCCAAGTTCTTATCGAACGCAAACGCCGCGAACTGAAGGCGGCCGAGCGCGGCGCGCAACCGCCCAAGCTCAAGGAGCAGCGCTGATGTTTGCCTTGCGTGGCATTGCCGTTTCGCTGACATTCTTTGTGCTGTTTTATTGTTTTCTGTCGGCGCTGGTCTCGGTTTCGTGGCGCGGGCTGCGGTGGCTTGAAGCCACCGAACAAAGCCTTGCGGACCTTCTGTTCCTGCTGCGAGTTCTGCCTCTGCTCGCTTCCATCGTTGTCACCCTGGCTTTTGTCGTCCCGTCATTTCAGCTGTTGGAGCCTCGTTCGACGGGCGAGGGCGTGGGTACGATGCCGATTGCGCTCGGCATGGCGGCACTTTTCTTGATCGCATGGGGATGCCATCGGGTGGTCAGCGCCCAAACTCGGACTTCGCGCATCGTGGCTCGCTGGCTTGCGGAATCTCGGCCTCTTGATGGAAGTGCGCGGGCATTTGCGCTTCGCGCGCGCCGCACTGCTCCCCCGCTCACTCTGATTGGCATGCGGAAGCCGCGCGTGCTTGTTTCTGAATCGACTCTCGAGCTTCTCACCGCGGACGAGCTTGAAGTGGCGTTGAGACACGAGCTGGCGCATATTCGCTCGTACGACAACCTGAAGAAGCTGGTTTTTCGCTTCTGCCCTTTTCCAGGGATGGCCCCTCTTGAGGAGGCGTGGTCGCAGGCAGCCGAACTGGCATCCGACGACGCAGCGATCCTGAATGTGAACGATGCCCTCAACCTGGCTGCCGCTCTCGTAAAGCTTTCGCGTCTTGTCCCGGTCGCGAGCGCACCCGCGTGCACGGTGGGCTTTGTTACAGGATCGCTCAGTGAGCGTGTAAACCGCCTGCTCACCTGGGATCAGTCGCGCAAGCTGCGCCGCGTGCCTATTCCTCGCTGGGCAGCATTGCCACCTGTGCTGGTGGCCATGTTTTGCGCATTCGTGAATTACGGGCCCATTCTCTCCCTGACGCACGAAGCTACCGAGTGGCTCGTGCGCTAGCCTTCTTCTCAGCTCACCACTGCTTGTTTCTTCTCCCGGCTGCTGTTTCGGCCCGACGACTATTACTGGTAGTACGTGCGCCCACCCTATTACGCTGACTGACTAAGGCCGCTCGCGCCGCAGCGGATCCTTTTCTTAGCAGTTCCAATAGCCGCGGCAATTCCTTCAGTCACGGATGGTTCTTTCCTAATGCGGAAATCTCGTAACACACCGAAGCTGCGTCGCGCAGTCAGTTCGCTTGTTCTCATTGCCTGCCTTTTGGCCGCTGTGATTCTTTCCGCCCAGAACCCGAACGGCGCTCTTCGCGGAGAGGTCGAAGACTCGAGCGGAGCCCGCATTGCCGGCGCCCATATCGCCGCGCAGTCATTCGGGTCGTCCCTTACCCGTGAAGCTGTCGCGGACGAGCGCGGGGAGTTCCGCCTTGAAGGCTTGCTGCCGGGCCGCTATCACGTAATGGTTAGGGCGAAAGGATTTGCGGATGCCGATTCCAACGTAGAGATCGCAGTCAGTCTGGTGCGCGATATTTCCGTAACGCTCAAGCCGCAGAGCGGACGCGAAAATGTGAGCGTGGAGGGAAAGACCTCGTCGATCACCACCGAATCGATTGACACGGCCAGCGCCGTGCATCAGGGTGTCGTTACCACCCGCGATCTGGAAACCCTGCCGCTGGCGGCCCGCAGCTTCGCGAACATCGCCTATCTCATCCCAGGAACCGAACCAGTCGAGCCGTCCGACCCCACCAAAGCCCGCATCACTGCGGTTTCGACCGGCGGCAGTTCGGGTCTGAACAACGAACTTTCCGTCGACGGCGGCGAAAACTCCGACGACTGGATCGGCGGCTTTCTGCAGAACTTCTCCCCAGAGGCCATTCAGGAATTCGACTTTCGCACTGCCAACGAGGATGCTGACACCGGAGGTACAACCGCGGGATCGGTGGTGATTACCACCCGGCGTGGGACTAATGAATGGCACGGCTCCGGTTCGTTTTACGGACGGGCATCCGCGCTCAACGCCCGCTTTCCCATCGAGAATCCCGCCCCCGAACCAAAGCAGCCTTTCTCTCGCCAGAATTATGTTGGTACTATCGGCGGTCCGCTCTCGAAAAACAAGTTTTGGATGTTCGCGTCATTCGAGCACGTGCATGAGAATGCCAGCATCAACTACAGTGCCGACAACACCTCCCAGTTCGATGCTCTGGCGCAGTTGGCATCGCTGGGTTTGATCGACGTGAACGGCGTAACGGTTTCGTCCATCCCCGTTCCTGCCAACGTGCCCGTTCCGTTCCGCGACTATCTCAGCTCGTTGCGATTCGATTGGGCGCAATCGCCGAAGTCGCAATGGTTCCTGCGCACTTCTCAGGACAGTTACATCACGCGCAACGCTTTGGTCGCGCAGGCAACTCTGCCGTCCACCGGGCTCACTACGCACAATAACTACTGGAACACGGTCATCAGCAATCAATACACGTTCAGTCCCACCTGGCTTGGCAGTTTCGTCTTTGACGCCAGCGAACTGCATCTCACCCAGACGCGCAACTCCCAGTTGGGCTTCGCGCTTGCCTTTCCGTTCAGTTCGACGACGTTGACCGTCTCCGGCTTTGAGACGTTTGGCGACAACCAGTTCGCGACCCCGATCACTACGTTCCCATCGTTGCGAAATCAGGAGAAATATCAGTTCCGTTACGACCTGAGTCACGTTGCCGGAAGTCACGCGATGAAGTTCGGCATCAATTTCATTCACGAACCGGTGCTGAGCGGGGCGTTTCCGGGCAATGCGGAAACACTCGTGACTTTCCCGCAAAATCCAATCGACTATTTGAGCGACCCTGCGCAGTTCTCGGCTGATTTGGTGGATGGAGCAGTGACCACTCCGGGGGGCGACGGCAGCTTCTCCCAAAATGTGCAGCGCCTGGCGCTGTACGCGCAGGATTCGTGGCGCGTCTCGTCGCACCTAACCGTGAACTATGGCCTGCGCTACCAGACTACTTTCGGATTGTTTGAAGCTTCAGGACGCAGTCAACTGGCGAACCCTTCGTTGCAGTTTCTAGCCGAGGCCGGGAGCCCCATCGCAGCTCCTCACGACTACCGTAGACAAATCGCCCCGCGCCTGGGAATTGCGTACTCCCCTGGCAGCGGGGAGAAGACGGTGATTCGCGCGGGCTTTGGCATGTACTATAACGACCTTGCGCAGGGCGGCTGGGCTGCGGCGTTTCAGGCCGTTAATAATGGAAACATCTTTTCGTGTGTCCAAAACCCACCCACCTGCCCCGCGCCTCCAGCCCTCATCGATCCTCATTACAAAACGCCTTATTCGCTGCATGCGACCGCTGGAATCCAGCATGCGTTCAACCGACATTGGACTGCGAGCGCTGACTATACCTATGAGGATGGTCAACA
Source organism: uncultured Acidobacteriaceae bacterium (assembly GCA_963818945.1). GTDB lineage: Bacteria > Acidobacteriota > Terriglobia > Terriglobales > Acidobacteriaceae > Acidiflorens. The sequence goes on from CAWFUA010000001.1 coordinate 453,758, forward strand.
CGGGTATCGTGGCTACGGTTATCCGGACGCTACGATCTTCAAGTCCGACAACCGCTCCAGCTATAACGCTCTCATGCTGCGGGTGCAGGGGAACGTCGCCAAGCGGTTCGATCTGACTGCTCACTATACGTTGTCGAGTGCGAAGACCTGGGGATGCGTTCTCGGCGAATTGTTCGACTACGTGAACGGCGTCTGCAATGATTCCAGTGGGCAGCCGAATGGCTTCGGGCCCGGCGACTACGGCCCATCTGGCGAGGACGTTCGGCATCGCTTCGTGCTGGCCGGAACTGTTCACATTCCTGGTGGCTTCGAAGTTTCTACACTTACGCAAGCTGAGAGCGCCCGTCCATTCACAATCACCAACGCCAACGGCGACGGACGTATTTCTGTGATGGGCACACCAACCGCGCTCGACGCATTCCGCGGCACACCATACATCCAGGTGGATATGCGGGTCGCGCGGCCCGTCAAGGTCAACGATCGCTTACAGGTCTACCCCTTCGCCGAATTCTTCAATCTCTTTAACCGCAATAACCCGGGCGCAAATTTCATCGGCACCATATCATTGCTCCCAGTGGTTACCCCAGACGGCATCAACGTCACCGGCCTCTGTGGTGATCCGAGTTGCAGTCCCGCCAATCAGATTCCCATTACCAGCCTGAAGCAGCTCGAAATTCCATCGGGCGGCCTGGGCGATTTCTTTGGCCCCGGCACAACTGTAGGAATACCTTTCGCCGCGCAGCTCGGTGTGCGCGTGACGTTCTAGTAGAGACGGGGCTTGCCCCGTCTCGAGAGGACACACACGCCGCACAAGGCGGAGACGCGGCAAGCCGCGTCTCTACGGGATGTGTGAGGGCTATTCGAGTACCGTGACGCTTAACCGCGCGTTGGCCTTCTCGCGCGCGCCACGCGCGCAATTCCCTGCAGGTCATTGCTGATTGCGACTTCGTCCCAGTCCGCAAGCAGCCTTCGCACGCCCTCCGCGATCGTGCCGCTGATTTCAAACACTAGCCAACCGCCCGGCCGCAACGCTTCGCCCGCCTGCGGAATCAGCCGTTCGATCACTTCGAGGCCAGTGGGCCCGGCGAAGACGGCACTGCGAGGTTCGAACTTTCGCACTTCGAGTTGCACCTGGTCTTCTTCCGATTCGCCGACGTAGGGCGGGTTGGAAACTACGAAATCGAAATCGGCGCGCGGCAAACCGACCGATGGCAGCCCGGATGCCGATGACTCGAGCGATAGTTCAGGCGATCGGTCTGACGGTATTTCGGACAGCAGATCGGCGCGGTGGAAGTGAACGCGCGAGCTGAGTTCATGCCGCGCTGCGTTAGCCCGGGCGACTTCGAGCGCCTCCGCCGAAATATCAGTGGCATGAATCTCTGCTGAGGGCAGTTCCCTGGCCAGCGCCAGCGCAATCGCGCCCGATCCGGTGCCGACATCGACGATGCGCAGGTCCTGTGCCGCGGACACTCCTGTCCGCGGCCGTTGACCTTGATCTTGCTTTTGCCTCGACCCAGCCGCCGTGACAAGCTCCAGCACCGTCTCCACTACATGCTCAGTCTCGGGACGCGGGATCAGCACGGCGGGCGTCACGATCAAATCCATTCCCCAGAATTCCTGATGCCCGGTGATGTACTGGGCGGGCTCGCCAGTCATCCGCCGCGCGAGTGCTTGGTCGTACAGCCGCAACTCATCCGCGGTCAGCTCCCGCTCTGGATGCGCATAGAGATGCGCCCGGTCGCAATCGAGCGTGAACATGAGGAGTAGTTCGGCATTCAGGCGCGCGGAGGGGACGCGTTCCGAGGTGAGCCGATCTATCGCCGAGTTGAGAGCGAGGCGGAGTTGCACAGAGCTATTTCACCGACCGCCGACGACCTCGCTGGAGGTCAGTCCAAAAAGCCTCAGCAATCATCTCGTCCTTGTCTTTCGCGATGTTGGAACGGCCATGAGACCGTCCGAGATTGAAAATGCAGCTTATATCAGCTTTTCGCGTTTGCTGCGCGTTCAGGTCGTTCTGGATAAGTTGCCGAACATACTGACTCAGAGACACTCCTAAATTGCGGGCGCGCTGGCGGGCACGCCGGAGGGTTTCAGGCTCCAAGCTGATCTGGACACGTACCATTGTCGTCGAACGATGGAAGAATTATTTCTGCAATCTGACTTCTAACTTCTGACTTGCCTCACACCACGCTCGCCGTTTCCTGCTTCATCTTCTCGGCCTGAAGTGCGTGATCAGGGCATCGATCAGCGGCTGGAGCTTGCCGTCCATCACCTGTTCGAGTTGATGGATGGTGAAGCCGATGCGATGGTCGGTGAGCCGGTTCTGCGGAAAGTTGTAGGTGCGAATCTTTTCTGAGCGATCGCCCGAACCTACCATCTGCTTGCGCTCCTTGGCGAGGGCGTCCTGCTGTTTTTGCATTTCGATTTCGTACAGGCGCGAGCGCAACACGCGCATGCCTTTTTCTCGATTCTTGATCTGCGATTTTTCGTCCTGGCAGCTCACCACGGTATTCGTGGGAATGTGCGTGATGCGCACCGCCGAGTATGTCGTATTCACCGACTGCCCGCCGGGCCCCGACGAACAGAACGTGTCGATGCGCAGATCTTTCGCTTCGATCTTTACGTCCACGTCTTCGGCTTCGGGCAGCACCGCAACCGTGATTGCCGAGGTGTGCACGCGTCCCTGCTGCTCGGTAGCGGGCACGCGCTGAACGCGGTGCACGCCGCTTTCATACTTCAGCCGCGAAAACACGCGGTCGCCTTCAATCAATGCAATCACTTCTTTCAGACCACCAATGCCCGACTCCGAGGTGGACAGCACTTCCACCTTCCACTTTTGAGTTTCGGCGTAGCGGTTATACATGCGGAAGACTTCCGCTACGAAGAGCGTCGCTTCATCGCCGCCCGTGCCGGCACGAATTTCGAGGATGACGTTTTTCTCGTCATTCGGATCCTTCGGCAGCAGCAGAACTTTCAACTCTTCTTCCACGCCGCCTACACGCCCTTCCAGCTTCGCCAATTCTTCCTCGGCGTAGGCTCGCATGTCCGGATCTTTTTCGTCGACGAGCACGGCTTTGCTTTCGGCGATTCCTTTGGTCAGATCTTTGTATTCGCGATATTTTTCGACCACGGAAGCAATTTCGGCGTGGGCTTTCGCAGTCTTCTGGAATTTGGCAGAGTCGTTCGTGATATCCGGCGAGGCGAGAACGTTGGTCAGCTCTTCGTAACGCGCTTCGATTTGGTTAAGTCGTTCAAACATGAGTCGTCGGTCGCTAGTCGTTGGTCGTTAGGCCGCCGCTGGGCGAAATCTGTTAATAAGGGCATTCAAGCCGCGGCCGATGCCATTGCCGTGGCCGACAAGTTCGTCTGCCTTTTCCTCTGACAAGTATTGTAGCCGCTTGGCTATCAGTAGTTGGGTCTGGAGTTCCAATAGGGATCCTCTGGCGTGAAAAAGGAAACGTACAAACTCGGGATCGGAGCGATGTCCCTTGCCTTCGGCTATGTTGCTCGGCACCGAAACCGCGGCGCGGCGCATCTGCGAGGTCAGACCGTACAATTCGTGCTTTGGAAAGTCAATCGTCACTCTGTAGATTTCCTCGGTGAGATTCATCGCTTTCTGCCAGACCCGCAGGTCGTGAAAAGTTGAGTTCGGCATCGCGCACTAACCCGCCCAACCCGCGCAGGCCTATGACGAACAACCAGTGAATCTGTGACGATGAGGATTATGCATGGGAGCTATCGCGGGACGCCGCTCTGCACCCCGAGCGACTAACGACCAGCGACCAACGACCGCTAGGCGATTACTAATTCTCCGCCGTGCTGCTTTTCCAGCACCATGGCTTCGTCGAGCGCCACAATTGCGCACTCAACTTCGCGGTCGTCCGGGGGCTTGGTCGTGATGCGTTGCAGCCACAGGCCGGGGGCGGTCATTAACGCGAACAGCGAGCCGCGATGCTTGGCCGCAAACCGAATGATCTCGTAGGAGACTCCGGCAATTACCGGCAGCAGCGCAATGCGAATCCCGAACCGCGCCCAGAAAGTCTGCACCGGAATTGCCATATAGACAAACATCGAGAGGATCATCACCGTCATCAGAAAACTGGTGCCGCACCGCGGATGAAAGGTCGAATACTTCTGCACGGCCGAGGTCTCCAGCGGGTCGCCGTTCTCGAAAGCAAACACCGTTTTGTGCTCCGCTCCGTGATACTCGTACACGCGCCGGATGTCTTTCCACAATGAAACGCCCCACACGAACAACAGGAACATCGTGATCCGGATCAGCCCGTCCACCAGGTTGAACACAAACTGCTGCCCGAAGACCGGGTTCACCCGCTTCAGTTCCGTGGTGGCAAGCAGCGGGAGATACTTGTACATGAAGATAAAAAAGGCGACCGAGAAGGCCATGTTCAGGCCCGCCATCCAGCCGCTGATTTCAATCTTTTTGCCCGGTTCGCCGTCCTTATCGCTCACCGGGATCTCTTCCAGCGCCGCATTGGCCGAAAACTTCAGCGCCCGGAAACCAAGCTTCATCGCATGTCCCAGCGTTATGACGCCGCGCACCACTGGCCAGCCCATCCATTTATGCTGCTCTGAAGGGCGCTCGAGCGGCTCGCTGTGGGTCACAATCTCGCCCGACGGCTTGCGCACGGCGATCCCCCAGGCGTGCGGCGAGCGCATCATTACGCCCTCCAGCACCGCCTGCCCTCCGACGAGCGTTTCCTCCCCGCTCTCCAGAGCTGGCAGCAGTTGCACCGCCGCCAAAAATCGCAAAATAAGCCGCCAACGTGCCATGTCGATTAGATGATCCTTCGGGGAAGGAAGACTCCTGCTTCTAGGGTACCACGGCTCTTGCGGATTTTGCCCTGAATCCAGGCCGTTTCCGGCTTGTTTGCCGATCGCCGTCCCAGGTGCTGGCACTCGTGACTTCAGTGTGCGTGGCCGCCGTGGTCGTGCTCGGATTGCATGGGCTCGCCGGAATCCCCCACCGGGATCACACAAGCGTGCGCCGTCTCGCAAACCGCATGCTCAAGCTGAATCGTCGTATGGTGAATCCCGAAGCCGCGGCCCAGCTTTTCGTTGATCGCGCGCAGAATCGCATCGCTTTCCGAAGTCGCCATGTCCGCGATCTTCACGTGCGCGGAAAGCGCGTGGTTCTCCGAACCGATACTCCACACGTGCAGGTCGTGCACATCGGCAACGCCCGTAATCGCGCGCACGGCCGCTTCTACTTCATCCAGACTCATGCCGCGGGGCGTGCCTTCGAGCAGAATATTCAGCGTCTCGCGCACAATGCCGAAGCTCGACCAAAGAATCAGCGCGCCAATCCCAAATGAGAGCGCCGGGTCAATCCAGTACCGCCCCGTCCAGAGAATCGCCCAGCCGCCGACAATCACCGCTGCCGTTGAAACCGTGTCGCCGACTTCGTGCAGCAATGCGCTGCGCACATTCACATCGCGCCCCGACCGCCACAGCAGCAGCGCAATCGCCCCGTTCATCGCCACGCCCGCCGCCGCCACCCAGATCATCAGCCCCGCCGCAACCGGTTCGGGATGCTGCAACCGCCGAAATGCCTCGTAGAAGATGAAACAAGACACAACCACCAGGGAAATCGAATTCACCAGCGCCGCCAGCACTCCGGCCCGGCGATAGCCATAAGTCTTGGTGACGCTTGGCGGCCGTGATTCCAGATAGACGGCCACCAACGACAACAGCAGCGCCAGAAAATCCGAGAGATTGTGCCCTGCCTCCGACAGCAGAGCCAGGGAATGCGCACGGATGCCAGCCACTACCAGCAGGGCAATATACAGCGCCGTGACGCCCAGCGAAATGCGCAGCACGCGGCCCGTCCCATGGGAATGGACGTGCGAATGGCCGTGAGCGCTGTGCGCGTGCATCCTCTAAGGATACGGACCCCGCTCACGTCCGGCAAGGTACCGATGTGCCGAGGCACGTAGGGACAGCGGCCGCCCTCGGCTGTCCAGCGGAGCGAAGCTCCGCGAGTCGGTGGCGCGGACCCGCCCTAGCGTAGCCGAAGGGCCCCCGCCCGCGTTATCCTTAACCCCGCCCTCGGAGGATGGCCATGAAACCAATGCACACCGCTCTAGCCCTGCTCGTACTCGCCGCGTCCGCGGCCGCCCAAGTCAAGAACCCAGTCGCGACCGCCCTAAGAGACACTCTGCCCGGCCGTCAGAAAAATACTGTCGCTGCCGTCGAAGCCATGCCCGCCGACAAGTTCAGCTACAAGCCGTCTGCCGACCAGATGACATTCGGCCACCTGGTGGCACACATGATCGAATCGAACGACTCATTCTGCAGCAAAGCCGCCGCCGTCCCCCCACCCAAAGTGGAGGAGGCCAAGGAAACAGACGGGAAGGACAAGCTGGTCGCGGCGCTCAAGGCCTCGTTCGACTTCTGCGACGCCGCGCTCGGGAAAATGGAGGATTCAAAACTAGGCGAAATGACCGAGGGCTTCGGCGGCCAGCAATTCTCGCGCGCCCGATTCGCCTTGATCCTGGCCGGAAGCTGGGCCGACCACTACGCCGAAGCCGCCATGTATCTGCGCCTGAATGGCATATTGCCGCCGACGGCGAAGAAGTGAACGGTGATCAAACTGTAGCGGAGGAGGCAGTCGAGCCCTTCGCAGCGGAGTCAACTACCCGGACGTCCTGCGTGTGGGCTTTCGGTTTCCTGGATGAGCGCTTTTCGCATGGGAATAAAGCCAGCGAGAATCAAGCCAGCTCCAATCATCATCCAGTTGTCGAGGTCCCAAAACACAAGAAACAGTGAAGCTCCCAATGCAACACTCATAATGGACCATGTTGGCACCACGCCAGTTCTCAGCAAAACGAGAGCCTGCGCCGCCAGGCCGATCATGACTAGCTTGGCCAGGGTTGTCGTCACAAGAAATGCGCCTTGCGGAGTGGTCATGGCCGCGAACGTGGCGACGGCTCCCGCCTGATTTGCGGGATCCACCAGACCGAGCCCCCGGTAAAATGCGGTCCACATGCCGAACACGCCGCCCATGTAGATGGTGCCGCTGATGGTGATCATCAAAGTGATCGCGCTCGGAACCGGCCGCGCAACCCGGCCTAGCACATACAACGCGAAAGCGGACAATGACAGAAAGGGCATCGCTAGATAGCCGATCATATGCGGGTCATGAATCAGCGGATAGTTGTTGTGCAGCGCAATCAACGCCGGCACCACGCGCGCAGGATCCCTCGGCACATACTGCCAGCGGAAGGTGAAAAAATCCGCAAAGTGGCGAAAGTGCATAATGAAAACGAGCATGAACACGCCAGGGAAAACCAGTAGCGCTGCTGCGAGAATCTTTCGAATCGGGTCGGTTGCCGATGAAGTCGCCATGCCGCGATGTTATAAAGACTGGTCGCACCGCGCCAAGAAAAAAAGCTGAACGATGGGACCTACGAAACACAAATCTGCAACTGTCTCGGATATTGCGCGAAAGAGCGCGAACCGCGACCGGCGCGTCCTGCGAACGCGCCAACAGGTCGACTCCGCTTTCGTTGAACTTCTTCATCGCCGCTCCTACGGCAACATCCGCGTAAGCGACATTACCCGGAAAGCTGGCGTCGGGCGAGCCACGTTCTATGCACACTACGCTTCGAAAGACGATTTGCTGATGTCGCAGTTTCGCAGGATTGTCGCGCCCACGTTAGCCGCCACGCCAAGCGAAGCGTGTCCGCTGAACGCCCTCCATTTTTTCGCGCACGTGACGAGTTCGCCCCGAATCTACAAAGCTCTCATGGGCCCCGAGGCAGGAAAGGCCCCAAGGATATTGCGGGAATGCATCGAGCAACGGGTCAGGCAGTCGCTAGGCGCCGGGGATGCCCAGCCTGGTGGCACAACCGCCGATGTGCGGACGACAATCGTTTCACGATTCGTGGCCTCATCGCTTCTTGCTGTGATCGAGTGCTCGATTGAGGGGAAAGCAGGCGATTCGCCCGAGAGCCTGCAATTGATCTTCAGCAAGCTGGCTGGGGGAGGCCTGTCTCGTTTCGGGGAGGCAAAGTTCTCAAGCCAAAAGCCCCTCTAACTCCTCTTCCCCAATCACACTAACCCCTAGTTCCCGCGCCTTGTCGAGCTTCGACCCGGCATCCGCGCCCGCCACTACATAATCCGTCTTCTTGCTCACCGAGCCCGAGACTCGCCCGCCCGCGTCTTCAATCATCTTCTTCGCCTCGTCGCGCGTGTGGCGCACGAGAGTGCCGGTCAGCACAAACGTCTTCCCCGCCAGCTTGGTGCCCTTCTCTTTCTTCTGTCCCGTGAACGTCAGCTTTGCCACCCGCAGGTCCTCGACGAGTTTGCGGTTGTGTTTGTCGCCGAAGAACTCCACGATGCTCTCCGCGATTCGCGGGCCCACTTCGTTCACTTCTTCCAGTTCCTCGGCGCTCGCCTTCATAATCGCGTCGAGCGAGCCGAAGTGCTCGGACAGAAACTGCGCCGTTCGCTCGCCTACGAAGCGAATCCCCAGGCCGTAGATCACCCGCTCCAGCGGCAGCTTCTTCGACGCTTCGATCTCGCCCAGCACGTTCTCCGCCGATTTGTCGCCCATCCGTTCCAGCTTAAGCAGATCGTCCTTTGTCAGCCGATACAGGTCGGCGACGTTCTTCACCATGCCGCGCTCGGTCAGTTGATTCACCAGAGCCTCGCCGAGGCCGTCAATATCCATCACATGCCGCGATGCAAAGTGCAGAATCGTTCCCTGCAGTTTCGCCGGACAATTCGCGTTCACGCAGCGATGGTCCGCCTCGCCCTCAGTCCGCACCACATTCCCGCCGCACACAGGGCAATGCTCCGGCATTTCAAACGACTTGTGGCCCCGCGGATGGTCTTTGTCCTCGACCACCTTGACGACCTTCGGAATCACGTCGCCGCCGCGCTCGACTTCGACCCAGTCGCCAATCTTTACGCCTAACTCATCGACGAAGTCCATGTTGTGCAGGGTGGCGCGCGAAACCATCGTTCCCCCAATCGGGACCGGCTTGAGCCATGCCACCGGCGTCAGCTTGCCAGTGCGGCCAACCTGTGGCTTAATGTCTTCAACCAGCGTTACTGCCCCGCGCGCCGCGAACTTATAAGCAATCGCCCACCGTGGAGCCTTGCCCGTAAAGCCCAACTCATCCTGCAATGCCGTCCGGTCCACCTTCACAACGATGCCATCGATCTCGTAGGGCAGCGACTCGCGTTTCCCTTCCCAGCTCTGAATAAATTTCCATACGTCATCCAAACTCTTCGCCAGCTTGCGATTGGGATTCACCTTGAACCCGGCCGCTTCGAGTGCGTCCATGGCTTTCGATTGCCGGTCGAAATATGTGCGACCATCCTTCAGCAACATGTAAGCGAAATAATCCATCCGGCGTTGTGCCGTGATCGACGGCTCGAGTTGCCGCACCGTCCCGGCGGTAAAGTTGCGTGGATTCGCAAACGTTGCGAGCCCCTGTCGCTCGCGCTCCTCATTCAACTTGCGGAACGCGGCGATCGGCATCAGCATTTCGCCGCGCACTTCGAAATCGGCGGGAATGCCCGCCTTTTTCAACTTCTCCTTCGAAACCGACAAAGGCACCGAGCGCACCGTCCGCACGTTTAACGTGACATCCTCACCCACGCTGCCATCGCCGCGCGTAATGCCGCGCTCCAGTTGCCCACCGCCATACATGAGCGCCAGTGACATGCCATCGAGCTTCAACTCGCACATGTACTCGACGTCGGTGCGCCCGCTCAATTCGTGCACGCGCCGCTCCCAATCGCGCAGTTCCTCTTCGCTATAAGCGTTGTCGAGCGAGAGCATGGGAGACGAATGCTTTGCCTTCACGAACCCTTCGCGCGGCTTGCCTCCCACGCGCTGCGTAGGCGAGTCCGGCATGATGAGCTGAGGATGCTCCGCCTCCAGCCGCTTCAGCTCGTTCATCAGCGCGTCAAATTCGGCGTCGGTGATTTCGGGGGCGTCCAGCACATAGTAGAGGTGCTCGTGGCGCCGGATTTTTTCGCGAAGGGATTCGACCTTCTTCTCGATGGCGGAACTCGACATGACTGGGAAATTATAGTGCGGTTGTAACTGAGAACAGGAACTGAGACCTGCCTACTGTCTCTTCGCCTTCCGGATCCTTACGCCGACGGCCACTGCGCGCCCCACGCTCGACGGCGGTTTCCGCCCGCCTTCCAGTAATTCTTTGAGCACCGTCGCATTGTTGCGCTCTTCATTGCGCGACGCGTAGAGCAGGGTAACTCTCTTCTTGCCTCCGGCCAGCTCATACAGCGTGTTAACCGCAGCCGTCGCCTTCGGACTCACCAACTCCTTCAAATACCGCTTGCGAAACTGCGCCCATGCCTCCGGATTCGCATGGAACCACTTCCGCAGCTCGTTCGAGGGAGCGAGATCGCGCAGCCAGTGTTTCACTGCCGCCGCTTCTTTGGTCAGCCCCCGCGGCCAAAGGCGATCCACCAGCACCCGCACGCCGTCGGCGGCAGAAGCCGGATCGTAGACGCGTTTGAGCGCCACGTTCATCTCGCCCGTATTATCCTACCTTTGAGTGCTCGCGTGCGAACGCTACCAATATGATGCGAATTCTTAATGGCTTTTCGCCGTACCTTCGTGCCTCCGTCGTGATGGCGGCCTTAGCCCTCTTCACCTTTCCCGCCTGCGATGTCGAGCGCCGTAAGTCCGACGCCGAACTCGGCCTGAACCCGCAACAAGTTGCCGGCCGCAAGCTCTACGACAACTACTGCGACCGCTGCCACGAACCCTACTCCTCCCGCGGCAAAAAGGGTCCCAGCATGAAAGGAGTCTTCAAGCGCCAGTACCTCGAACTCAGCGGCCTTCCCGCCAACGACGAGCGCATGGCCGACATCGTCAAGAATGGCCGCGCCAAGATGGAAGGATTCGGCCAGGTCATGAGCGACGAGCAGATCAAAGACCTGATTGCCTACATGCACACGCTGTAAGCTTGTGTGGCGCGGGCGCCCTCGCCCGCGAAACTGCCTCTGCCCTGCGATGCATCCGCCTGTGGGATAATCGCCCTGAATGCCCGCCAAGGCCAAATCTGCGCTCTTCCAGAAGCTCCCCTCGACCGACGAACTTCTCCAGCATCCTGACCTCCGCTCGCTGGCCGAGCGTGATGGCCACTCCGCTCTTACTGATGCTATCCGCGCCGTCCTCGCTCGCCTGCGCGTGGAAATCGCCGATGACCGCCTCGACGAAAAATCTCTCGATCTGGCTCTGGCCGGCCTTCCCGCCGCGGTCGAGCGCCAGCTACGACAGTCGCTCAGCTACTCGCTGCGTCCAGTCATCAACGCCACCGGCGTCATCCTCCACACTAATCTCGGACGCGCCCCGCTCGCCACCGCCGCCCTCGACCACATTCGCCAGACCGCGCTTGCCTACTCGAATCTCGAATTCGATTTGGCCACAGGCGAACGTGGAAAACGCGACGTCCACGTCGACCGCCTGTTTCAAAAGTTGTTCGGGCAAGCGGAGCAAAGCTCCGCCCTCTCCACCATCGTCGTCAACAACAACGCCGCCGCCGTCCTGCTCGCCCTCAATTCGTTAGCCGAAGGCGGCGAAGTCATCGTCTCCCGCGGCGAACTCGTCGAGATCGGAGGCTCTTTCCGCATTCCCGACGTCATGTCGAAGTCTCAAGCCACGCTGCGCGAAGTCGGCACCACCAATCGCACTCGCGCCTGACAGACTACGAGCGCGCCATCACCGACCGTACACGCCTGCTTCTCCGCGTCCATCGCTCGAACTTCGCCATCACCGGATTCACCGAGCAACCCACCCTAACCGAACTAGTCGCGCTCGCCCGCCGCCGCAATCTTCCCTTGATGGAAGACCTGGGCAGCGGCGCTTTGGTTGATCTTCGCACCTTCGGCATCAGCGGCGAACCCGGGGTCCTCGACAGCCTTCGCGCCGGCGTTGACCTTGTCACATACAGTGGTGACAAGCTCCTCGGCGGCCCGCAAGCCGGCCTCATCACCGGACGCTCGGACCTGGTCGCCCGTCTCCGCTCGAACTCGCTCTTCCGCGCGCTACGCGTCGATAAACTCACTTATGCCGCTCTCGAAGCCACGCTGCTCGCCTGCGTAAAAGGCGATCACGACGCCGTGCCCATACTGCACATGATGTGTCTATCAAAAAATAAAATCGCCCGCCGCGCCGAAGCCCTCGCCGCGCGGATCAATAAGCCAAACGCGCCCGAAGGCCCCCAGCGCGGCATACAGACCGGCTCACCAAAGTTGAAGGCCGAACTCTGCGACGGCAAATCCCTGATCGGAGGCGGCGCCGCGCCCACCGCCGTTCTCCCCACCCGCCTGATCGCCCTCACTCACCGCGACCTGAGTGCCGACGACCTTTGCGGTCGTCTCCGCCGAGCCGATCCACCTGTCATTGCCCGCGTCGAAGAAGGCCGCGTCCTGCTCGACCTGCGCACGGTTTTTCCCGCCCAGGACTCCGTAATCGCCGGTTTTCTGGATTCGGTGGCATGAAATCCCTCTTCCTGCGCCTGTTGCGCAAGATCCATCACAAATTCTTGTGACCCAGATCACAGACCCGATGTGAATATGGGGCCATAGTAGCGGGGCCAGAAAGACGGTACGACATGTCGGCCCTCCCCCTTTTGCTTTGCCTGCTGGTCGCCTCTTACGCGGTTCTTGGACTCATCGTCCTGCGCCAAGCTTCCAAACCAACCTGCCGCGTCTGCCTGTTTCGGAATCTCTGTCCAATCCGCCTGCACGGAAGATCTCAGCTTACGGAACTGCCCGGTTGTCTCAGGAGCGACTGCCCTGAGCCTGCTCCCGCCACCAACCGCTAAAGATTGCCAATTCGCCGGGCCCCGTTGACAATACCTCCATGATCCTCGGCACCGGTGTCGATATCGCTGAAGTTCCGCGCATTCGCGCATCGATTGAGCGCCACGGCGAGCGCTTCCTGCGCCGCATTTTCACCGAAGGAGAAATCCGCTACTGTGAATCGAAGGCCCGCCGCTTCGAAAGCTACGCCGCCCGCTTCGCCGCCAAGGAAGCCGGCATGAAAGCCCTCGGCACGGGTTGGAGCCGCGGAGTCCGGTGGCGCGACATTGAAGTTGTGCGCCCCAAAGGCCAACGCCCGACCCTGCAATTCCACGGTCAGGCCGGAGAGATTGCGATCAGGCTCGGCACCAGAAACATCGCACTTTCCCTCACCCACACTGCCGACGAGGCGCTAGCCCACGTGATCCTCGAAAACTGAGCTTGGCCACACACTGCCACGAGGCATCGTCGAACTGTCTTAGTGTTGTTCCGGCAGTGTGTACTCAAAATCGTAAAAGTGTTTCCCATCTTCGATTTTGATCGTCATCGAGCCAGCGATCCCCGCCAGGTCTCCCGCCCCCGAGTCCGGCACGACGGTGACGCTCATTTGCGGAGTGTTGTGCGTCATAGTTCCGCTGTGCTGCAGCACAAAAGTCCCCTTCCGGCCCGCAAGCGTCGCGTTCACGCGCTCCATTGCCACGTAGCCTCCCGAGCCCTTTACCTCGCCCCTCGACGCCAGCATCTCGCCAGTGCTCGTCCCTTCAAGGTCGCCGTGAAACTGCTTATCGAGCGACAGCCTCTCCAAATTGGCTGTCTCGGCTTGTTTGTTGTCCGGCTTCTGCGGAACCACCTTCACCTCAAATGTTCCTCGTGCATGTTTAGTCATCGTCGTCCCCTTCTCCGGTGAACCTTGCTGGGCAGAGCCGCGGGTGTTCGGCTGGTTCTGCGCATGGACCATGCCGCCGAGGCTTAGGATCACACAAAGAGAAAAAAGCCAGTGCCATCCCTTACTGGCCAGCGTCCTGCACACCATACTTCACCTCCGGGTACACACAACTGAATAGAACCCACACCGCGCCGATCACCACAAAAACCAGATAACTTCCCTCCGGCCCAATCGAGCCACCGGTGAGCCAAACCGGCCCTTGAAGGGTCGAATCCAGCAAATGTCCAGGCGCCATGGCGCCGCTGTCTGGCACAGAGTACAGGTAACTTTCTCCCCAGTCCCAGGCCATGTGAAAGCCGATGGCCCACCACAGGTTTCCGGTGCGCCGGAGCGTGAGACAGAAGAAAAATCCGATCGCGACCACGGCAATCAGGCCGATCTTCCCTTCTCCGGGATTCGCGCCATGAATTACGCCGAACAAAATCGACAACATGGCGGCTGCCGGCCAGAAGCTCATGCTTTTTGCCAGAACCCACTGCGAGTAGCCGCGCATGAGGAAATCTTCGAACAATGCAGCGGCCAGGAAGAACGCCGCATAAAACAGACCAAACTTGAAGATGCGCGTCCCATGCAGTTGAACCGTTCCGAACGAGAAAACCCCTGCCCCCCGCAACGCGAGCATCAGAGCCGTGAGCGAACCGATACCCCACAGCGCGCCAATCCAGAAGTTGCGTCCCAGAGCGCCCTTCGCGGGCAATCCGAAATCCCCCAAAGAGCGGCCTTCGATGCGGGCCATGACAAATCCCGGCAGGATCGCGGCCAGCATCATCCGCACCTCACCCGCCATGTTCCACCACAACGAACCGGAATCTCCGCGCAGACGGTACAAAACGGAGTTGAGCAGCGCCAGCGTCACAAGGCCCAAGCCGATGTAAATCAGCCAGCGCGCCCAGGGATAAAGCCCGCCCCGCCCTTCGAAGATTTCCAGCAGTGGAGCAAAAATCGACTCGCGGTGAACGCGCGCAAACGCGGGCTCGGAAGGCGGCGTGGATGAAGAATTTGGGGAAGGTGACTCCTCTGTTTTTTGCCCGCTGGAAAGGGGATTGCTATCCATCATGGTCACCGACATGGTAAAACACTCGGTCTGCCCTTGATACGCCGATTTCTCGCTCCCGGCTCGATCGGTTCGCCGCAGGTCATTGCGGCGACGCTCCTGCTCGTCTATTTGCTCCAGTGCACCTGGCTCATTCACGTCGAAACCGTGCATGGATCGCTTCCCGATTCCAATCATGACCTTTGCATTTATCACGGTCTCGAACAGTGGAAAGGCGGGGCCATCGCGGGCACGCCGGAAACTCTGCGCGCAGAGTCCGTCACAGGCATCCCGTCTTCCGGGCACGCCGGCCACCTGCGCGTGCGCGACGGCTATGACCAGGACCGCTCCCCGCTCTACTACCTGACCTGCGCCGCGCCCTTCCTCGTAAAGCCGCCCGGGTTGCGCACGGAGTCGACACTCGGCCAACTCTGGGCCACGGCGCCATATTTGTTCTTCGGCGTCATGCTCGGAGGCTCTCTCTGGTACGTCGCGCGCCGCCTTTACGGCAATGCGGGCGGATACATTGCGCTCACCCTCTATTGTTTTTCTCCTGGAATGATCGTGAGCGTCGCCGGAGCCCCGATTCTGGGCGAGATGGGCGGCGTGTGGGGCACGTTTGGCACGGTGTTCACCGCGATCGCCGTGGCTCACACGCTTTATGCTCCGCGCGAAGTGGTTTTGTGGAACTACCGCCGGATTCTGTTGCTCGGGTTATCGTTCGCGCTGGTGGTGGGGAATCAATTCTCGCTGGCCGTGATGTTGCCTGTCGCGTTAATGCTCATGTTCTGGGTCGCGCCGGTGCGGCCGTGGGCCGTGATCGTTATCTGGTCCGCAGCAGCCGCGATTGGAGCAGTGCTGCTGCTCGCTTCGTACCTCTTGCGGCCCGCCATTTTGTGGCAAGGGATTCTGCACGCGCGCTGGATCGACATTGAGCCGCCGGCCTTCGCCATGTCCGCGTCTTACTCGCAGACGCTGCGGATGCTCGCCGCCAGCAGTCCAGCGTTGATGTTGGCCTTGCCCGTGGCATTAATCGCATATTTCGCATGGAGGCGCACTCGCTATTTCGGCAACACGGCGCCACTCGCGATCGCCGCCCTTTTGTTCATTCTGGCCATCGCCTCACCCGATTTCCCCGGCCAGGGATTCCATCTCGTTCTCCTGGTCTTTCTGTTTGTGTTTGTCGCCGGGGTGTTCGCCGATCTGATCGAGACTCGCCACAGCCTGCTCGTAACCGCCGGCGTGTTCGGGCTTTTGAGTGCGGCCGCTGTGCGGAACCTGCTGCAACTCGCCTTTCTCCGTTGACGCGGGGGCGGGCCGAGCAGGGAGAACCGCGCAGCTAGGCTATGTCCCGCAGGTTAGAATAATGTGCAGCAACCAGGCATGATCTCTCACGGTGAGGCTTAAACGAGGATGAGTCCCCAAGAAACTGCACCGGCCAAAACCATCTACGTCACGCGCACTGGTTTGCCGCTCACCTTTCACTTGGAATGGCCCTTTCGCCATTCCACATCCGGCGCTGACTTTGATGTTTTGCACGCCGAAATCACGCTGGAAAACTCCGCAAACCTGCGCGCGCTGGTCGCTGTCAATCTCTCGGCGACGTTGCGAGAGGTCCTGACCTCGCTCGACCAGAAAGACACGGAGGCGCCGGTCATCAACGCGCTGCGCAAGGACGTGGATCGAAGGCAGATTGAGTTTCTGAAATCTGCCAAGCTGGTGCCGCTGCATTTCTCCAGCCGCCATTACGACTTCAAGCGCAACCAGTGGGCGTTCGGCAAGGCCAGCGACGAGGAAATCGCTCGTCTCATCGAGCGCAAAATATTTTGGCAGACAAAACTCGTCGGCGGAGACGTGTGGCTGGGCGACGCGACCGAAGCCCTTTACCTCGAAACCACCACCGACCATGTTGCCGAAGTCGCGGCCACCCTGGCGCAGCGCGGCCTGTTTACCATGGCTCGCCGCTATGCGACCGCTCTGCCCGCGCTAATGAACGAGCAAGAACGCTTCGAGAAAGAAATGGCGGAAGCCGTGCACCAACTGGAAGAGAAGCACGCATTCGAGCGCGGCTGATCGTTCGCAAAAAATGCCCGTGTGGCGCGGACGCCCTCGTCCGCGTTGCCGCGATATAGTGCCACCAAGGCGAGTGCGACTGGAACGCCCGTCAAGTTATACCGCGCGTACGGGCCCCGGATATTCCCCGACCAGAGAATCACTGGTCAGAAGGGTAATACCCTCGACGGTCGCCTGCGCCACCAGCATGCGGTCGAACGGATCCTTGTGAACCGGCGGCAGGCTTTCCAGGGCGACTACGTGGTCGCTGGCGATCGGCAGTTCGCCGTAGCCGTTGTCCAATAGGCCGCGACGCAGTACGCGCACGTCAGCCTTAAAGTCGCGCCTTCCGAGCCGGCTCTTGATGGCGACTTCCCACAGACTGGCAGCGCTGAAGAGAAGCTCATTTTGTGGATCGTTGATCAGGGCGCGGGCGCTCTTGGACAACCGCTTCGGTTCACCCGCAGCCCAGAGGAGAAGATGTGTGTCGAGCAGCAACTTCACGCGCCACCACCAAACATTCGAGCGATCTCGTCTCGGCCCATGTCGTCGAAGTCGTCGGGCACTGAAATATGCCCGGTCAGAAACCCGAGCCTTCGTACTTGCGTCCCCGTAGGTGCGTTGAGCGGCATGACCTTTACGACGGGTTTGCCGGCCTTCGCGATTACAAACGACTCGCCCTTGGACGCGGCTTCTATCAGTTTGGAGAGGTGTGTTTTGGCTTCGTGGATGTTTACAGTTTTCATTGGACTAAGTCAACTTGACCTAGTTTATCAGACAAACGCCAAAAAGCCAAGGTTTTAGGCCTCTAAGAACCTGCCTTCATCGCGCAGGCCGCGCGCTTCATTTCCCTAGCTCGCCCGGCTCTTGATCCAAATCGGCGTCCCCACAAATCCAAACGCCTTCCGAATCTGGTTCTCGACAAACCGCTCGTAGGAAAAATGCAGCTTCACTGTCCTGTCGGTGAAGAGCACAAACGTCGGCGGAGCGACCGTTGCCTGCGTCATGTAATAAATCTTGACGCGCTTGCTCATCGGCACCGAGGCGCGGCCGAAATCGACTGTCTTCAGGAAGCGGTTCATCTCGCCGGTCGTGATGCGCTTGCGCCGCTCCGCTGCCACTTGTTCAATCAGCGGCAGAATCTTCTCCGTCCCCTTGCCGTTAAGTGCGGAGATAAATACCACCGGCGCATACGCCAGAAACTTAAGCCCATAGCGCAGGCGCTCCTCATAGAGTTTGCGGTCCTGCGGACGCTTCGCATCCTGAATGCGTGCTGTCTTCGACTGGCTGATGGCGCGCTTTTCGCCGCTGGCGATCTGATCCCATTTATTGACGACAATAATCACCGAGCGCCCGCTCTCATGCGCATAACCCGCGATGTTTGCGTCGAGTCCGCTGGCGCCTTCGGTAGCATCCACCAGGAAGAGCACGATGTCGGCGCCTTCGATGTTCTTGCGCGCCATGACCACCGAAAGCTTTTCCGCCATCAGTTCGGTTTTGCCTTTGCGGCGGATACCGGCAGTATCAATGAACCGGATCTTGCGGCCCTTGTATTCGATGACTTCATCAATGGAATCGCGTGTGGTGCCGGCAATGGGCGAGACGATGGCGCGGTCGGCTCCCGTGAGCTGATTCAGCAGCGTGGATTTGCCGACGTTGGGATGGCCTATGATGGCGACTTTGATTTCGTGGGGAGGGAGGTCGTCGGTCGTTGGTCGTTGGTCGTTCGCTGTCTGTCGCTGGTCGTCCGTCGTTGGTCGTTCGCCATCCAAATACACGTCCTGCTTTGTGCGTTCCTCCGTGTCCTCTGTGTCCTCTGTGGTTAAAGGCTTTGCGTCGATCTTCTCGATCGCCGGCAGCAAGGGAAGAATTGCGTCCAGCAGATCGTCGATCCCGCGGCCATGTTCAGCCGAGATCCCAAACACATTCCGAATTCCCAGCTCGTGAAATTCTCCGACCAGCGATTCCTGCTTGTCGCTATCAACCTTGTTGACGGCCAGAAACAGCGGCTTCCCCATGCGCTGCAGCAGTCGCACCAGTTCGCGATCTGGTCCCGCCAGTTCGGTGCGGGCATCCACGACCACGATAACGGCGACCGCCTCCTTGAGCGCCACTTTCGCCTGCCGAAAAATTTCCGACGGAATGAATTCTTTGTCCTCGGGAACAATGCCGCCGGTATCCACCACGCGAAACGAGTGCCCGATCCACTCGGCTTCTCCGTAGAGCCGATCGCGAGTAATGCCCGGCTCGTCGCCGACAATGGCGCGCCGCGACCCCGTCAGCTTGTTGAACAGCGTGGATTTGCCGACGTTGGGGCGGCCCACGATGGCGAGGAGAGGTAAAACCGGCGAATTTGAGCTTGAAGTGATTTGTTTCACTGAGAACGGAGGACTGAAAACCGCAAACTAGTATTATAGAGACTTTGTGGCCTCTTCCTCTCATCCCGTATCGGCCGGCGCGGGATTCTCGCTTTACCAGTTCTTCTCGCCCGGCGGCGTGCTCTCGAAGACTCATTCGGCCTACGAGTTCCGCCGCGGGCAATTGCAGATGGCGCAGGCCGTGGAAGAGGCACTTGAAGAGAAGCGCCACCTGATCGTCGAAGCCGGCACCGGTACGGGCAAGACGCTCGCTTATCTCCTGCCGGTCATCCGCTCGGGCAAGCGCGTCATCATTTCGACCGGCACGAAAAACCTGCAGGAGCAGCTCTTCTTCAAAGACGTTCCGTTTCTTGAGCGCGCGCTGTTTGGCGCAGACACTGCGGAGCAGAAGGACATTGCCAGGGGCAAGCTCTCCGTCTGCTACATGAAGGGCCGCAACAATTATCTCTGCCGCAAGAAGCTCTACGATCTCACCGATCAGCCGGTCTTGAGCGGCCTGGAAGAAATCGAGCACTATCGCGCCATTGCGGCTTGGGAAAAAACAACGGGCACGGGCGACCGTTCCGAACTCGCCGAACTGCCCGAGGCGAGCGCGCTCTGGCACAAGCTCGACGCGCGCGCCGACACCTGCCTTGGCCAGAAATGCAAGGAGTGGGAGCGCTGCTTCATTACCGAGATGCGGCGCCGCGCCGCCGAAAGCGACATCATCATCGTCAACCATCACCTCTTTTTTGCCGATCTCGCCATCAAGCTCGAAGCCGATGGCGCGCCCGATGCCGGTGTGCTGCCGGATTGCGGCGCCGTAATTTTCGACGAGGCGCACGAGCTCGAGGAAGTCGCCGGCAACTATTTCGGCATTTCCGTCAGCAACCTGCGCATGGAGGAACTGGCTCGCGATACCGAGCAACTGCTGCAGCGCGAAAAACTCTACACCCCGCAGATGTCGAGCGCGATTCAGTCGCTGCGCGAGCGCTCGCAGTTGTTCTTCTCGCTGTTGCCGGCGCACGAAGGCCGCACCGCCTTTGACGCTCGGCGCGAATTTCTGGAAGAGAATGGAGACGAATTCCTCGCTCTCAATCACGCGCTGACCCGGCTCTCGGCCGAATTCGAACGCCTCCCACAAAAACCAGACGATGTCTTCACTCTGGCGCGTCGAGCGCAGCAGTTGCAGGTGCAGCTCGGCTTCGTAATGGAGAATGACGACCCGAATACCGTCTTCTGGATCGAGCGGCGAAGTTTTCGCGGAGCGCCGGGCACATCCGCGCGGCGGAAGCCAGCAGAGGTAAAAGGCTCGGGCGGCCGCAGCAATGTCTATTTGCAGGCCACACCCATAGAAGTCGGCCCCATCTTGCGCGAATGCCTCTGGTCAAAATTGGAAACAGCCGTTCTCACCTCCGCTACGCTCGCCGTGGGCGGCGGCTTCGACTACATCCGGCAGCGGCTCGGCCTTGACCACGCCCGCGAACTCGTTGTCCCCTCCCACTTCGACTACGAGAGCCAGGCGATCCTGTACGTCCCGCCCGATCTGCCCGACCCGCGCACTCCACAATTTGCGGCCGAGGCCACCGGCGTCGTGCGCCAGCTCCTTGAAATCACGCGCGGCCGCGCCTTCGTGCTCTTCACCAGCTACGCGCAAATGAACGATATTTACGACCAGCTTCTCGGCGTCCTCGAGTTCCCCATGCTCAAGCAGGGAGACGCGCCAAAATCCGCGCTCCTGCAGGAGTTTCGGCTCACCCCGAACGCGGTGTTGTTTGGCACCTCGTCGTTCTGGCAGGGCGTGGACGTGCAGGGCGAACAACTGAGCTGCGTGATTATCGACCGCTTGCCGTTCGCGGTGCCGAGCGATCCGGTGGTGGCTGCGCGCGTGAAGGCCATTGATCGCGCAGGCGGCAATGCCTTCAGCGATTACCAGGTGCCCAGCGCCGTCATCACGCTGAAACAAGGCTTTGGGCGCCTCATTCGCTCGCTGCACGACCGGGGGCTGCTGGCATTGCTCGACAATCGAATTCTAAAGAAATCCTACGGGCGGGTATTTGTCGAGAGCCTGCCGAACTATACGAGGACAACGGACATTCGGAAAGTAGAAGAATTCTTCGGGGCGGGTTCCTGAAAGTGTGGAGGCGGGAATGTGTGGAGGCGGGCTGTGCCCCGCCTGGACGGGGCGAATCCCCGTCCCCACACAGGAAAACTACTCTTCCACTACCGCTTCTTTTCCAACCAGCACCTTCAGGTGCGTCGTCACATCCTTGTGCAGCTTGATCGGCACGATGAACTCGCCGATAGTCTTCAGCGGCTCGTGTAGCTGAATCTTGCGGCGATCGATGTGGAAGCTCTTTTTCTCAAGCGCTTCGGCGATATCGCCCGCCGTCACGGACCCAAACAGCTGATCGTTTTCGCCGGATTTGCGCGTGAACGACACTTCCAGCCCGTCAAACTGCTTCGACAGTTCTTCGGCCTCGGACTTCTCCTTCGCCGAGCGGCGTACGGCCGCCGCCTTCATCTGCTCGATGACCGCCTTATTGGCGGCATTGGCCTCGATCGCGAGCTTCCGGGGCAAAAGGAAATTCCGCCCATATCCTTCGGCGACCTTCACCACCTCGCCGCGATTGCCCAGCTTGGCTACATCTTCCTTAAGAATGACTTCCATGAGATGACTCCTTGAGATCTGGTCGTTGGTCGTTCGTCGTTGGTCGTTCGCAAAGCCCGGAACCGTCAATCGCTTTGCTCACCCAGCGAATCCTGAGGGCTAATGACCAGCGACTAACGACCAACGACTAACGACGGTGTCTCAACTTACTGCGCCCGCCCTGCAAAAGGCAGCAACGCGATATTGCGAGCCTGCTTGATTGCTCTCGACAACCGGCGCTGGTGCGGCGTACACACGCCCGTCAGGCGGCGTGGAGTAATCTTGCCGCTTTCCGCCACGAACTGCGACAGCAGACGCACGTCTTTATAATTCACGGCTTCTATTTTCTCGACACAGAACTTGCAAACCTTCTTGCGCCGGAAATATTTACGTCCGCCACCCTCACGGGAACCGCCCGGTCCACCGCCCGGACGCGGGCCACGCGGGCCGCGGTCGCTGCGCTCCGGGCGTTCGCTGCGAGTTCCACCGCCGCTGGTTTCCGCTGGGGCGGTTGCTGCTTTCGTTTCTTCTGCCATAGTGCTCCTTAAATTCCCTAAAAAAGTTGCGAAAAGTTGTGTGGAGGCGGGACTCTGCCCCGCCTGAACGGGGCAAAGCCCCGTCACCACTTTCTACTTAGACCGTAGTCGGCGCCGGTTCCGGTCCCGCCTCCGGCGTCACCGAAGCGGAAGGTGCCGGAGCAGGTGTAGGAGCAGGCGCAGGCGCCACTGCGCTCATCTTCTTGCGCGCGTCACGCAGCTTCTTAACCTTATCCAGCCGCTTCAGTTCCTCGTCGGTGCGCACGGTAATGAACTTGATCACCTGCTCGGTCACGCGCAGCCGGCGTTCCACTTCGTGGACAAGGGCGCCCGGGCCTTCCATCATAAACAGCACAAAAATGCCCTCGTTGAATTTGGCAACCTTATAGGCGAGCCGTCGCTTGCCCCAGACCTCGCTCTTGGTCGTCCCGCCACCGGAAGTCACCGACGACTCCAGCGTGGAAATCAACTTATTCAGATCCTCGTCGACCATATCCGGCCGGACGATGAACATCACTTCATAGCTACGATTCATGCGTTTTCTCCAAAATCTCTGCTACAGTCGCTGGTCGTTTGTCGTTAGTCGTTCGTCACTCGGTGATAACCGCGAGAGTTTCGCCAACGACCAACGACAATCGACCAACGACTTGCCCTTACTCTTCCGGCTCACTCTTGCGGTTAAACCGATTCATCGCCGCTGCCGGACCTTCCTTCAAAATCACGTCCACGGCCTGCGCCGCCGCGTCGAGCATCTCGTCCACAGTCGCTTCCTGCGCTTTGCGGAACGGCGTCAGAACAAATTTGGCGCCGTCGCTCGGCTTGTGCTCGGGCGCAATTCCCAGCCGTATCCGCAGGAACTCATCCGTACCCAGCGCACCCAGAACGGATTCCATTCCGTTGTGCCCCGCCGTCCCGCCCCGCTGCCGGATGCGAATCGCCCCGAACGGCAGGTCGAGCTCGTCGTAAATCACAATCAGGTCCGACTTCACATCCACCTGATGTTCCGCTACCAGTTCCATCACCGAAAGCCCACTCAGGTTCATGTAGGTTTCCGGCTTCGCCAGCACTACCGGCGTACCGGCGACCGTGGCCCGCGCCGTTAGTGCGCGGCACTGTCGATTCCTTACTTCAACCCCAAGGTCGTTCGCGATCCGATCGATCGTCAAAAACCCGAGATTGTGCGGCGTGAACTGGTATTCGATTCCGGGATTGCCCAAACCGACGATCAGTTTCACTCAGATCAGCTCTTAGCCTCTAGCTCCTAGCCACTGCTAGAAGCCTCATAGCTGCGACCATTACCTATGCACGCGGGCCAAATACGGCCCGCACGGCATGCTATTTCTTCTCTTTCTTCTCGGCCTTGGGCTCGGCCTTCGCCTTACCCTTATCGTCCTCGGCCGCCCCTTCTTCACCCTCCACTTCCTGCTTGCCCTTCTTGATAACTTCGGGCTCAGCCGGAGTGGTTCCTGCAGCCTCAGCCACAGCTTCAGGTGTAGCCACCACTTCTTCCTTCACCGAAGTGATGTGCGCGATCATCTGATGCGGATCGGTCAGGAACTTCAATTTGTCGCTATGCGGCACATTCTCGACGCGCACTTCTATGCCGAACACCAGGTGGCTGATATCCACATCGATCGACTTCGGAATATCCGCCGGCAGGCACTCGATCTCGATCTCGCGCAGCAGTTGCTCCAGGATGCCGCCTTCTTGTTTCACGCCGACGGCTTCGCCCTTCAGCACGATCGGCACCGTCACCGTGAGCTTTTTATCCATGGCGATGCGCTGCATGTCCACGTGCAGCAACCGCCCCTTGATCGGCTCGAACTGCCAGTCGACGATCATGGCCTTTACCCGGTTGCTGTCGAGCGCCAGGTCGAAAATCGTGTTGTGCCCGCTCTCGGAGCGCAGAATCCGCAGCACCTGCCGCGGATCCACCGCAACCGATGCCGTCTCGCTCCCGCCGCCATACAAAACTGCCGGAATTTTTCCGTCCGCGCGCACTCGGCGTGCCGCATTCTTGTTTCCCGGTTCGCGCTTCTGCGCTTCCAATATGCTGATATCCGTTGCTGTCGCCATAATTCGGTTCCTATCTTAATTTTGCAAGTCAGATAAATAACTTGCTGACTGAAGTCTCTTCGTGATTCGCCTGGATCGCTCGCCCAATCAGGCCCGCGATCGAAAGCACAGTAATCTTGCCGCCTTTTTCGGTGCGCGCCGCATCGGCCTCGGCGTTGAGCGGAATCGTGTTCGTGACCACCACTTCCTTAATTACCGAATGAGCCAGGTTCTGGACCGCCGGCCCAGAAAGCACCGCATGCGAGGCACAGGCATACACGGTGGTTGCGCCGTTGTCCATCAGAGCCTGGGCCGTTTTCACCAGCGTCCCCGCCGTATCGATCAAGTCGTCGATGATCAGACAAGTGCGCCCGTGCACGTCGCCGATCACGTGCATGATTTCCGCTACGTTCATTTCCACTCGCCGTTTATCGACGATGGCCAGCGCGGCGTCCACCTTCTTCGCAAAAAACCGCGCCCGCTCCACGCCGCCCGCGTCAGGCGAAACCACCGTCAGGTTCGGCAGGCTCAGCTTCTTGAAGTGATCCACCAGCACCGGCGATGCAAACAGGTGGTCCACCGGAATATTGAAAAACCCCTGCAACTGCGGCGTATGCAAATCCACGATCAGCGCCCGATGCGCTCCCGCCGTGGTCAGCAGATCCGCCACCAGCTTCGATGAAATCGGACTCCGCGGCTTATCCTTCCGGTCCTGCCGCGCATACCCGAAGTACGGAATCACCGCCGTAATGCGCCGCGCCGAAGCCCGCTTCAGCGCATCAATCATCAGCAGCAGTTCCATCAGGTGCATGTCCACCGGACGGCACGTCGGCTGCATGACGAACACGTCGCAGCCGCGCACGTTCTCCTGGATCTGCACATAGCACTCGCCATCGGCAAAGCGAATTACCTGCGCCTGCCCGCGCTGCATGCCCAGAAACTGGCAGACTTCGTCGGCCAGCGGTTCGTTCGCGGTCCCGCTGAAGATCTTGAACTTGTCATCGCTCCGCGTGCGTTGGGGCTTGCTTGCAGGCTTCTCGTCCGCCATCGGCTTTTTTTCCGTTTTTTCCGCGGTCGTAGTCGCAGTCGCCATGATTCAGTTCTCAGTTCCTAGGTTTAAGATCTCAGGCTTGCGTTCTCAAGGCTCAGAGAGCTCGTCAGGTTTTTCCTGAGACCGAACACCTGACAACTGAGACCTGTAATCTTGGCTGGGCCGCTAGGATTCGAACCTAGACAAAGTGCTCCAAAGGCACTTGACCTACCATTAGTCGACGGCCCAAAAATCAGTGGCTGGTCTACTAAAATCATACCCCAGAACCGACAGCCAACGACCAACAACTAGACCAGCAACCTCTTCCAATATTCCCGCCGCGTCAACATCCGCGTCGCCACCGCTTTCAAACCCTGCCTCTGTAGGCGCCCGGCCGCCGTCGTGGCCGCCGCTGCCGATCCGAACAACCCATATAAGGTTGACCCGGACCCGGAGAGCGACGCATACCTCGACCCCGCGCGCTCCAGCGCACGTTTTATGTCACGTAGTTCGGGAAATTGCGAAAAGACAACTTTTTCGAAGTCGTTTTCAATCCCGGCTCGGACAAGGTCGGATAGGTTTCCGGCCCGGCCCCCGCCTTTTGCGGGAGCACCGTCGTGAGAGTTTCCACGCAGCCACGCGGACAACGCGCAGCCAACCGCAAACAGTCTATCGGAGCCGCCAGAAAGCGTCAATTCATTATTCACAGTGGAGCGACGGGCGTCCTCTCCCATCAACTCATCCCACTCCGCAAACGCCCGAGGCGTCGACACTCCCACTTCCGGCGTAACCACAACCATCGCCATCGCCGCCAAGTCCGCCAGCGGATAAACTTCTTCGCCGCGCCCCACCCCGAGAACCGTCCCGCCCACCAAAAACAGCGGCAGATCCGATCCCACCTGAGCCGCAATCCGCAACCGCTCCGCTCCAGTGTAGAGACGGGGCTTGCCCCGTCTCCGCTCGCGCCCTCGCCCCGGAGCTGGCCCCACTCCCAGAGCCTTCTCCAGACGCCAGCATCGTTGCCACCGCATTCGACGAAGCCGCTCCCAGCCCACCCTGCACGGGGAGCCTCTTCTCAATTTCGATGGTGACCTTGCCCGCCGCGCCAAGCGCATCCATCACCAGCGCAGCCATGCGATGGCAGGTATTCGACGAATCCAGAGGAACCCGCGAGTCCTCGCACTTGCACTCGATCTCAATCCCACGGGCGCGCGCCCGCTTGCTCTGATCGACGCTGACTCGAATCACATCGTGCAGCGCAATCGTCTGATACACCGTGCGCAGATCGTGAAACCCGTCCGCGCGCCGCGCACCGATATACAACCCGAGATTGACCTTTGCAAACGACCGAACCACGATGGGCATGGAAGGAAGATTGTAAGCGATAGCATGTATGGCGCGGGCGCGCACTCGCCCGCGATCTCGTCCGCGCTCCGAAGCCGTTGGCAGGGCCTACGATCCAGCCGCCGAGCAAAGCGACTTTCGATGATCTTCGCCGCCCGGTCCAGAATGTCGAGATCGGCCGCGCCCAGCCCCGCCAAAGTCTCCGCCAAAGCCCGGATTCTCCGCCGCCGCGCTTCCTGCAGCAACCGCTCGCCCTTCGCTGTCACGCTGATACGAACTCGCCGCGCGTCTTCGCCATCCTTCTGAATCCGGGCCAGCCCCGACCGTTTCAGGCCCGCAACAATCCGGCTCATCGTAGGCGGCTTCACCCGTTCGGCCGCCGCCAGTTCGCCCAAGGTTTTCGGGCCCCCAAATACCAGCACGGAAAGCGCCGACAGCCGCGCCGGGCCTTGCCCCGAAAGCACGTCCGGCTTGGCAGCGCTGCGCAGCAGATGGATCGCGGCCGAGTGCAGAGCGATCGGCAATCTCCACTCGATTTGGATCCCGCGGAGCTCGTCACAGAAAAAGCTTAGCACAGCTAACATTTTTCTTGACAGCAAAATCGGAGTATCTATAATTCGTTAGCAGTGCTAATGAAGTGGAGGGCACGCGCAGGGCATGTGTGGTCCCCACGCCTGTCCCCAGACACAACAGGGAGGTAGTTTGCATGAGCAACGCCGAACGCTGTTTCGACCTTCTCGGCAAGAACGATTTTGACGGCCTGCGCCGCCTTCTCGAAGCCGACCCCGCATGCGCCCGGGCGCGCGACCCAAACGGCGTGACCCTGCTCATGCACTCGCTCTATCGTGGCCGCCGCGACGTAGCCGAACTCATCGCCGCACAAAAGAAGACCCTCGACATCTTCGAAGCCACGTCGCTAGGACGGCTTGATCGCCGCGGCGAGCTGGCGCGAAATTCCGCCGCCATCAACTCCCGCTCCGCCGATGGCTTCACGGCTCTGCACTTCGCGTGCTTCTTTGGCCAGCCCGAATCGGCACGCCTGCTGATCGAAAACGGTGCCGCGGTGGATGCCGTGGCTGCCAACCCCACGGCTGTCATGCCTCTGCATTCGGCCGCATCGGCCCGCAACCTGGAAGCCGCCCGCCTTCTCCTTGAACACGGAGCGCCGGTCAACGCCCGCCAACAGGGCGGTTGGGTCCCCATCCACGCCGCCGCACAAAATGGAGACCGCGCCCTGGTCGAACTCCTGCTCAAGCACCACGCCGATCCCAAACTGGCTAACGACGAAGGCAAGACAGCGGCCATGGTGGCCAGAGAGAAGGGGCATCAGGAAATCGCTGCCCTGCTGGAGCGATAAGGGGTTGTTGGGGGTGGTTACCCCAGTTTTACCCTTGTACCTTGGGCTTCGATTCCCGCATCAAACCGTTTATAATGCCAGAAAGCTCCTCGAATCAGCCCGTCTGATTGCCGGAAAACGACAAAGTTATAGCGAAAGTAGCGAAGATTAAATTATGTCGACGAAGTTGAAAGTAACCATTCTCGCCAGCTCCTTGGCCATTCTGCTGTTCACCCTTACTGGCAGTTTCGTTAACGTTCGCGCGTCCTCGAATGAGGGCGCGTATCGCCAGCTTTCGGTCTACAGCGAAGTGCTCTCCCGCATCCGAAGCGAATATGTGGAAGAGCCGAATATTACAACGGTCACCGAAGGTGCGCTGCACGGGCTGCTCGAAGCGCTGGATGCCAACTCCAGCTATCTCACCGCCGAAGAGTACAAGCGTTACAAATCCATAAAGACCGAGGGCAAGGCCGATATCGGCGCCGCCGTCTCCAAGCGCTTTGGATACGCCGACGTGGTCGCGGTAATTCCCGGAGGCCCAGCCGATAAAGCGGGCATTGAGAGTACCGACATCCTCGAGTCGATCGAGGGCAAGAGCACGCACGATATGTCGCTCGCCGAAATTCACAGCATTCTGCTGGGCGAGCGGGGTTCCACCGTGACCGTTTCCGTGGTTCGCCCGCGGCGCGCGGAGCCGGAAAAAATTGTGATCACGCGCGACATGGTCACGATTCCTCCTGTGGCCGACAAGATGCTCGCCGATAACGTTGGATACATCAAGGTCGACGCGTTCCCGGCAGGCAAGTCGCAGGAGATTGCCAACAAAATTCGCGACGTGCAAAAGCAGGGCGCGAAGAAATTAGTGCTCGATTTGCGCAACTGCGCCAGCGGCGACGAGGCGGAAGGAATTGCCACGGCGAACCTGTTTCTCGACCACGGCACAATCACATATCTGCAAGGGCAGAAGTTCCCCCGCGATGCTTTCAACGCCGACCCCGGTAAAGACATCACCAAGCTTCCGGTTGCTGTCCTGGTGAATCGTGGCACCGCCGGTCCGGCTGAAATCGTGGCCGCCGCAATTCTAGAGAATGCCAGAGGCGACGTCGTCGGAGTTAAGACTTTCGGAGATGGTTCGGTTCAGAAAACCATCGAGATGACTGACAACTCGGCTCTGATTCTCTCGATCGCGAAGTACTATTCGCCCAGCGGCAAGGTTATTCAGGACACAGGCATCACGCCAAACGTCCTGGTTGCCGACGCGGACGAAGAAGCCGGTCTTCCGGATGAAGATCAGGCACCCACGCCCCAGGAAAAGGCCGCTCCACCCAAGAATCCGCAGGACGATCAGCTGAACAAAGCTTTGGAAGTCCTGAAGAACCGCGATTCGAAAGGGTAGAGAAACGAAGTTTCAAGGTTTTCCACGAATCGCTCGCTTCGGCGGGCGATTTCTTTTGCGGTAGAATCCCTGCCTGCAACAGCGAAGAGTTCTCACCGCCGGGGAAACTGCCGTCCTTGCGATGATCCAGCAAGGATATCGGCCGCAAAACAGTGCCGACAGTGTGTTTTTCACGAACGCAGGCGAGGCCATCAATTTCGGTTACAGCCCCCGCTGGCACGTCTCCATTGATGGCGAACCTCTCCAACCTTGCGTCATGGCGTGCAGATAGAACGATTTCGAGCGATGAGGAGTTGAAGAGGGACTGGCTACGGCTGGCCAATCCTCAATGAGCGAAATGGCCGATTTCAGCAATTGAGTTTCGCTGCATCACCCGCCTGAAGCATAATTACAGTCTTGACAAGTACTTATTCGGCCAGTCGGAATTCTAAGGGACGCGCGTTTAGAGAGAGGTATAAACGAATGAAGGTCACTAAGGCACGGGAGATAAAACGCTACGTTGTTGCAGTTGGCATAGCCGGGGTGGTCTTCAGCTTCCTAGCTTTGTTCGCACAGCAGGCATCAGCTCAGTCCTCAGGAAGGAAAGAGATTAGAAACCCCGCTGAATATCACGCCTATATGAAAGCTCTCGGTCAATCGGATGTAAAAGCAAAGATCAGCGAACTGGAATCGTTCCTAAGCCAGTATCCAGATAGCGTGATGAAAGAAGACGCGCTTGAACTCGTGATCGCTTTGTACTTTCAGAACGGCGCTTCAGCAAAAGCCGTGGATACGGCTCATGAACTCTTAGGTGTGAACCCTTGCAATCTGCGCGCTCTGGTGCTGCTGACCCAAGTAAACCGGCTGAACAAGAATCTACCCGAGTCTAGAAGATACGCCGCCAAGGGACGCCAATGCCTGCAAACCGCAACCAAGCCCGCAGGCATGTCAGATGAGGCTTGGAACGTGTTCAAGAGATCGGTGGCGGGAATCTTCAACAACGACGCGGGAAGCGCCGTCGGTACCATCGGCCCGGTCGCGCCGGCTAGCTCGCAGTGAAACAGCAAGTGGGGACACGTGGCGCCTCGCCAACTCTGCTCTCGAGGTCGAGTTCTACCTATTACGCGTGAAAGCTTCTACTTTGAAACCTTGCAACTCTGCAACCTTGAAACCTGCCTTTTTACGCTATCCTGAAAACGAAGCTCAATGACATTCCCCGATCAAGACCCTCCTCCGGCAGAAGCCACCGGAAGGAAGCTGGTTGGCATCGTCCTCTACGGACTGCTGGTTCTGTTCGCAGCCGCAGTCGGCGCGGCGTCAGGGTTCATTCTCGTGTATTCCACCGACCTGCCCCAGGTCGATGAACTGGAACATTATCGTCCCAGCTCGGTCACCGAGCTCTACGACACGCAAGGCCGCGTCATCGGCACTTTCGCGCTGCAACGCCGCGTGATCGCCGCCTATGACGATTACCCTCAAGTCCTGCGCGACGCTCTCGTCTCGATCGAAGACAAGGATTTCTACACCCACTCCGGAATCAACCTCTGGCGCATCGTCGGCGCCGCCTATCGCGACATCGAATCTGGCGGAAAAGTGCAGGGCGCATCCACGCTCACCATGCAACTCGCCCGCAACCTGTTTCTCTCTCCGGACCGCTCCTACTATCGCAAGGTGCAGGAGTCGTTGCTCGCCATCCAGATCGAGCGGCGCTTTACCAAGCCACAGATCTTCACGCTCTATGCCAACCAGATATTTCTCGGGCATGGTGCATACGGTTACGAGGCAGCGTCCGAATACTATTTCAGCAAGCCCGCCCGCCAACTCAGGCTGGAAGAAGCCGCTCTGCTTGCTGGTTTGCCGAAAGCGCCGCAGTACTATTCGCCCATTAATCACCCCGACCGCGCCCTCAAGCGCCGCAATCTCGTCCTTAATGCCCTGCTCGAAGACGGCAAGATCACGTCCGCCCAAGCCGAAGATGCAAAGAGGCAGCCGATCGTACTCCGCGTGCAAAAAGATCCGAATTCGCTCGCGCCCCATTACGTCGAAGAGATTCGCCGTTATCTGGAAGCCAAGTATGGCAGCGATCAGGTCCATCAAGGTGGCTTGCGGGTCTACACCTCGCTCGATATGGACCTGGAAAAATCGGCGCGTCAGGCCCTGCTCGACGGCCTTGCCACCTACGAACGCCGCCACGGCTGGCGCGGCCAGCTCGATAACGTCATCGCTGAAGGCCAGTCGCTCTCTCAATATTCCGACCCCGATTGGGATGAAGAACCCGAAGTCAACGGATACATCCACGCGCTGGTCACCAACGTCTCACCGGCGTCAGCGGCGATTCGCTTCGGCCAGCACACGGCGGCGCTCGCGCCCGCAGACGCCGCGTGGATTCTGCCCAAAGCAAAGTCCAAGCTTGCCGATCTGCTTCACGTCGGCGACATCGTCTATGTCAAAGTGCTGTCGCTCGAACCGGACGGCAAGGCCCACGTTAGCCTCGAACAGGATTCGGGTGCCGAGGGTGCGCTCGTTGCCATCGACAATGCAACCGGCGAAATCAAGGCCATGGTTGGCGGACGCGACTTCAATCTCTCCAAGTTCAATCGCGCCACGCAGGCCTTGCGCCAGGTCGGTTCCTCATTCAAGCCGTACGTCTATACGGCCGCGATTGATCAAGGCGCCAGCCCTGACGACACCATCGTCGACGCTCCGACGACCTTCCAGACGGCCTCTGGTCCGTATACGCCGCACAATTACGACCAGAAATTTGAAGGCACGATCTCGCTGCGCCGTGCGCTCGCGCAATCCAGAAACATCCCCGCACTCAAGCTCGCCGACCGCGTTGGCATCAAAACCGTCATTGAGTACGCGCACCGTCTCGGCATTACCGAAAATATTCCCGCATATCTTCCTGTTGCGTTGGGCTCGGCTGAGGTCACGCCGCTCGAGCAAACCGCCGCTTTCAGCGTGTTTCCCAACGATGGCCTGCGTGTCGCACCGCGTTACATCACCAAGGTGACCGACTATGAAGGCCGCATTCTGGAAGAAGACTACTCCGACGCGAAGGATGCGATCAGCTCCCGCACCGCCCGCATTATGACCTCCATGTTGCGCGAAGTCGTCTTGCACGGCACCGCCGCCGCCGCCGCCAAAATGCCCTATCCGCTCGCCGGCAAAACCGGCACCACGAACGACTTCACCGATGCCTGGTTCGTCGGCTTTTCTCCCAATCTCACCTGCGGCGTCTGGGTCGGTTACGACGAGAAAAAATCTCTCGGCAATAAAGAAACTGGGGCCCGCGCCGCGCTTCCAATCTGGATGCAGTTCATGAGCGTCGCTCTCGCCGGCAAGGACGCGGGAGAATTCCCTCCCCCGCCCAATCAGCAGGACTCCGCCGTAGCCCACAAGCTCGATACACCGGACGTGGCGCCGGGAGACGGCGAGACGCACTAGAGCGGGTCATTTCGCACGACATCGGAAGCCATTTTCTTGATATAGTTCCTCCGCTAATGGATGCTCTTGCCAGTAACCGATCGAGCGCGTCTTCCGGCTCCTCAGCTTCCTCTCTGTCCCGGAACCAGATCCGCGGCTTCTGGGCGGCTTGGGGTGGATGGACACTGGACGGCATGGACTCCTTTATCTATGCGCTCGTCCTCGTGCCATCTCTGCGCGACCTTCTGCCCCGTTCCGGCATTGCCGCGACCAAGGGCAACATTGGTTTCTACGGCGGCCTGCTCTTCGCCTTGTTTCTTGTCGGCTGGGGCATGGCTTTCCTTTGGGGCCCGGTGGGCGACAAATTCGGCCGCGTGCGCACGCTGATGATTACCATCCTGTGGTATTCGACGTTTACGTTTTTGAGCGCGTTCGCGATGAACGTCTGGCAGCTTGCCGTTCTTCGCTTTCTCGCTGGTATCGGCATCGGCGGCGAGTGGGCCATGGGCGGGACTTTCGTCGCCGAGGAGTGGCCTGAGAATCGACGGCGCGCTGGCGCGGGCTTCATGCACACCGGTTACTACGTCGGCTTTTTTCTTGCTGCAATCGCTAACTACGCCGTTGGCAGCTCACTCGGTTGGCGCGCCATGTTTGCAGTGGGAGGACTGCCGGCGCTTCTGCTGGCATGGATTCGGCGGGGAGTAACCGAACCCGCGCGCTGGCAGGCCAATGAGACAGTCGTTCGCAATTGGGCTGTATGGCGTCCCATTGCCGCGATTTTCGCATCCGAGTGGCGCAATCGCACCATCCTCAACTCGCTCCTCATGTTGGCCTCTATCTGCGGTCTATGGGCCGGTACAGTCTACGTGCCCACGGCAATCACTGCACTCGCCGAGGCCTCTGGCCGTTCCGGCGTTCAAGTCGAGCACCTTAAGACTTTAGCTGTCATGCTCGTATCAACCGCAACCATCCTTGGCTGCCTCATCATGCCATGGCTGGCGGAACGGCTTGGCCGCCGTGGTGCCCTCGCTTTCTTTTTTGCTTTAATGACGCTGTTCATCTGGCTCACCTTCGGCAAAGTTTTCTATCTTGGCGCGGCCGCGCTGCCGTGGTTCTTCGTTTGTCTCTTTTTCCTGGGCCTCGGCGGCGCAAATTTTGCCGTCTACACGCTGTGGCTGCCGGAGCAATATCCCACTGGATGCCGCGCCAGCGCTTTCGCCTTCGCCACATCATTTGCCCGTTTTGGCGGTGCTGGAATCACCTTTCTGGTGGGCGCGGGCGTCCGCCATTTCGGCTCGCTCGGCACTCCGGTGGCCATCACCGCGATCGCCTTCGTCCTTGGATTGCTTCTGATTCCATTCGGAGCGGAAACGCGCGGCCAGCCGCTGCCCGACTAGCGGCACGGCAGACATGGGATCTGCCGGGTGCGTGGAATACCCTGTTCCAGAAGAACGGCACGCGCAAAAATTCCTGGGATTCTAGCCAAGCTTGCGCAGCAAGCGCCCGATCCGCACGACGCGGTATAGCGGAAAGAAAATCTCCGGCAACCCGACCGCCGTAATTTCTCCCGGTCCTGGAGTCAAGGCCAGACGCCAGAGATATCGCCAGCGGTCACGCGAGCGCTCGCGCAATTTCCAAACCTGGCGAAAATATTCGCTCGATTCGAAATTGTAGGTCGCGGCCCGCGCAAGGCGAGTTGCGTACTCCTCGCCGAGTTTCGTGACTGCGGAGTCGCGCACGACCAACTCGCGTGCCGCCGCCGGAATCGCCGTACCCAGCAACCTCTCTGCCAGCCAGCAACTCACACCCACAATCCGCATGATTCCCATGGCGCGCGCACGACGAACGACGAGCGCACAATCAAGCTCGGGCGCGCGCATACTCTCCGCGATGTCGGCAACCCAGATCAGCCGCGTCCAAAGGTGCTTGGCGGCATGCAGACACAGAACGAGCAAGGAATCTTCCGGTGAAAGGCACGGCACTTCCGCCCCACCCAGACTGACGTGCCCCGCCCGCGCGAGCAGGTCTCCGATGCGAACATCGCCAGCCTGGGCATCGACCGCATAGAGATAGGGCAACAAGTTCCACTGCAATTCGACCAGATATTTACCGGCCTCACCGTCAAACGATCGCTCGTAACCCGTTTGCAGGAATAGCCGCTCGACCGCTGGCGCAAGCTCCTGGGATGCACGGTATCCAATTTCACCTAAAGCCCGTTTCGCCGGCTCAAAATCCACCCGGGAAATGAGCAAATCGAGATCGGAGAAACTCCGCAGCCCCAGATCCCCATAAGCCGATTGCGCCAGCACGGGACCTTTGTATGGAATCGCCCGCACGTGCCTCGTTTCGAAGTGTTCCAGGATGCGGCTCAACTCCCCGGCAAACCACATGTTCCGGCGCAGGTTCTCTGCATAGGCTGAACGAAGAGATTGCGCAATATCCGCGGGCACCTCAGGTGCACGTTGCGCCATGTTGCTCGCCACCAGAGCCAGCACTCCATGATGCTCGGCCACTTGCAGAAAGCTGCTCCAGTCGAAGCCTGCGTAGTTCCAATTCGCAATCTGCGCCACCTGCGCCGGGGCAGGGCGCGCACTGACGCACGCGCACAAGAATTCAAAACTATCCTTTTGGGTCAGCGGACGGCTCGATAAAGGAGGCGAGAGCAAAGCTTCAGCCATCTATTTGCGAACTATAATACAGAGACTCCAGCGACGGTCGAAAGAACAGCCGGGACATTTGTGCAGCGTCATGAATTGAGTTCCATGAACAAGGTGGTATTCGAATCCGTCGGCAAGCTCTTCCGCCACCGTCCTGCCCTGTTCAACTGGATCGGGCACGAGCGCACAGGAGAAACCGTTGCCCTGGACAACGTCTCCTTCTCGGCGCGCAGTGCGGACGTAATCGCCCTGCTCGGCCCGAATGGCAGCGGTAAGACCACCGCCCTTAAACTGATCTCGACCCTGTTGCTTCCCGATGCCGGATCGGTGCGCGTCGGTGGCTTCGACTCGCTGCGACACTCGGACCAGGTTCGCCGCCAGGTCGGGATCGCGGTAGCGACGGAACGATCTTTCTTTCCGCGCCTGTCGGCCCGGGAAAATCTGGATTTCTTCTCCGCCCTCGATGAGGTCCCACGCCACGAGCGCCCGCATCGGATTAAAGAAGTTCTCTGCGACACAGGTCTGGGCGAACAGGCCGACACGCTGGTCATGAAATTCTCCAGCGGCATGTATCAGCGGCTTGGCCTCGCGCGCGCGCTCATCAAACGCCCCAGCATCCTTCTGCTCGATGAACCTACCCGTAGTCTCGATGCCGCCGCGACTTCACATCTTTGGGCAACGATCCGCGCGCTTGCCCGCCAGGACACCACCGTCTTTCTCGCCACCCACGATTTTGCGGAAGCAGCGGCCCTCGCGGACCGCTTGCTGCTCCTCAACCATGGCGCCTTGCTCGATGACCGCACGCTGAGCGGGCGCGAGAGTGCCGACGATCTGCGTTCGCTCTACTTTCAGCGCACGGGCGAGCGCGCCGTCGCAGACGATATGCCTGTTGTCGCGATTCACCGCGCGGGGGCAGCATCATGAAATCGATCCTGGACAAACTCGCAGCCATCCTGCGCCGTGATCTGCTCACCGCCATCCGCCACCGCAGCGGATTTGTGTTGACACTCTCTGGAGTATTGACCGAATTGGCCGCCTTTTACTACCTCTCACGCGCCATCGGCCCGGGCTTTCGTCCGGAAGGTGTCGAATACTTCCCTTTCCTATTGGTCGGCACCGGCCTCTACACCTTCTTCGTGATGAGTGCGCAGGCATTTCTGAATGCCGTGCAAGAAGCGCAGCAGACGGGAACGCTGGAGGTATTGATGACTACTTCGACCCCGCCAGCCGAGCTTCTCGTCCTAAGCGCCATTTCTGCTTTTGGCGCTAGCCTCGTGAATCTTGCGGTGTATTTTTTCGCCGGGATTGCCGTTTTCCGCGCCGCCGTCCATGCCAATTTTTTTTCCTGCCTTGTCGTACTGATTCTTTCTCTTGCGGTGGCGCTGGCGATTGGAATCCTTGCCGCCACATTTCAGGTCGCGGTGCAGAAGGGGTCGGCACTGATCTGGCTTCTCGGTTCGGGGCTTTGGTTTCTAAGCGGAACCATCTTCCCGGTTCAAAATCTGCCGCGGCCGCTCGAAGTTCTGGCGCGTGCAGTTCCATTCACCTACGCCATCGACGCCATGCGGGGAGCGCTGCTCGAAGGCCGGCCGGTGTCGGCGATGGTCCCTACGCTGGCCGCTCTCGCCGCGTTTGGACTCTTCCTGCTTCCATTGGCTCTCGGCGGCCTGTCGTTCAGCCTGCGGCGGGCACGCCAGTGCGGAACGCTTTCGTCATATTAGTTAGTGCGATTACCTTCTCGAATCCTCACTCCTCCCGATATTGGCACCTAGCAACCCCTGTAGTACACTGCGAATACACTGATCGGCAATTGGGAAATGGGCCAGCATTGTGAGGCTTTGACCAACTATGACGGACACCCGCACCCCGGAGGATCGGCAAAAGGTAACAAGTAAGGCCGCAAAAGAAAGACGACCCTATCAAAGACCAGCGTTCCGGTGTGAGCGGGTCTTTGAGACGACTGCTCTGTCATGTGGCAAGATTGTTGGTGTGCAGAGCACGTGCGTTTCCCAGCGCAAGACCTCGTAGTGCCAAAGTAACCGTGAATACCTCGCTCGAAAGTCCTACCGCGGAGCGTTCTGCTTTAGCTGCCGATGCTTTGCGCGCCAGCGGCCGTTTGCGTTTACAGGTTCGTGGCGAGAGCATGCTGCCGGTTCTTTGGCCGCGCGACGTGGTTGAGATCGAGAGCTGTTCGATTGCAGAAGCACGGCCTGGGGATATTGTGCTCGCTTTGCGGGGAGGCCGGTTTTTCCTTCACCGCTTTCTCGCCCGTTGTCGCCCAAGCGGATTCTTGCTGCAGGGGGATTCGATGCCGGCACCCGATCCGCAATTCCCCGACGATGCTTTGCTCGGTCGACTTGCAGGCCGCGAAGACCGATGCCCAGACCAGAGATTTGCTGACCAAAGATATCGTGCGCCATACCGCGCCGCCCAACAATTCGCTGCCTCCCGCCGGGTGTTTCCATTACGTCCCTGGTCTTGGGCCATCGGAAGGCTGCTCTGTTACTGCGGACCCGCGCGCCGCATGGCGTTGATGCTGCATGCCGTCCGGGAGCAACGCGACAACGTTCAAAACGTCGCAAGCGCTTGCCACAATCCGGAAATCGATCTCGGAGTCTCATGATGCCATTGGCGGGCAAGGTCGCGTGTGTCGAGATCGGCGGCATCCCGATTTCGCTCGCCACCACCAACGACACTTTTTACGATCTTCTGATCCAGCGTTACCAGGGATTTCTCAGCACTTCGCCGCCGGAGTTCAAACTTCGGTTTGACATTGTCGAAGGTGGGGCTGATTCCGACGACGACGTACGTGTCCGCCGCGACGGATCGGAATGGAGGATCGAACGCGGCGACTTTTGCGCGCGTTGGAATCCGCGCACCGCCACCGGCTCCGTGCGCCAGAATGCAAACCCCTATTCCCTCGATTCCGTCCTTCGCATTCTGCATAGCCTGATCCTTGCCGAGCGCGGTGGATTTCTGTTGCACGCCGCAAGCGCGATCTGCGACGGCCGTGCCTGTCTGTTTTCCGGTGTTTCCGGCGCCGGGAAAACGACCATGACGCGCCTGGCTCCGCCCGATGTCACTCTGCTCACCGACGAAGTTTCCTATGTGCTCCCCAGCGCTGCCCCGCCTGCGGGTGCACCGCCCAACGCCGCCGGCTACCAGGCCTTCGGAACCCCTTTCGCGGGCGAGTTGGCGAGAGCCGGCGAGAACACCAGAGCCGCTGTAGCCGCCTTGTTTTTCCTCGAGCAAGGCCCGGAGAACCGTATCGACGCATTGTCCACGGCAGAGGCCGTTCGCCGCCTCATGCGCAATATCCTGTTTTTTGCCGAGGATCCGAAGCTGGTTGAGAAAATACTGGCCAGCGCCTGCGATTTCGTCGAACGGGTTCCCATTCGCCGTTTGACGTTTTATCCTGATTCCAAGGTGTGGAGCGAAGTTCGCAATTTCGCCCACAATTCCCAATCTACCCGGTTTAGGCGTGATGAGGTCAAGGAGGCGGTGCCCGCGCATGGCTGAGACTTACATTACCCGCAGTTCCGCGATTGCCGCCCGCCTGCTGGCCGGCGAGATGATGGTCATGAACTCTGCCGACTCAACCTTCTTCACGCTGAACGAAGTCGCCACCGCGATCTGGCAGGCTGCCGACGGTCGCACGCCCCTGCGCGAAATTGTTCGCGAGCAGGTTTGCGGGCAGTTCGACATCGATCCCGAGCAGGCTCAGGCCGACGCCGAGCAATTCGTCGCCGACCTCTCCAAACACGGCATTCTGTTGGTTTCTGATAACCCTCTGTCCTCGGAGTCCGCCCGATGAGCTTGATGAGCGAGGTTGGGCAGAAGGCTTTCAACCTGGGCGTGCCTCTTGCCGTGCACATGGATGTCACCTATCGCTGCAATGAGCGCTGTGTGCACTGCTACCTCGATCACGACGACCACGGCGAAATGACGACCGCCGAAATCAAGGACGCGCTCGATCAGCTGGCCGAAGCTGGCGTTTTCTTCCTGACTCTCAGCGGCGGCGAACCCTTTATGCGCCGCGATTTCTTCGAGATCGTCGAGCACGCGCGCCGCCTTCTCTTCAATGTCAAGGTCAAAACCAACGCCGTCATGATTGGCGCAGCCGAAGCGCAGAAGCTTCGCGCGCTCGCTATCGATTCGATCCAGATCAGCGTCTACTCGCATCGCGCGGTGGTTCACGATGCCATCACCAAGCTTCCGCACTCGTTCGACCGCACCATCAAAGCCATCCGGTTCTTACGCGATCAAGGCCTGCGCGTCAGCATTGCCAATGTGCTGATGACCCCCAATCTCGCCGATCACGATGGCGTGCAGAAGCTCGCCGCCGAACTGGGCGTGAACTATACGCTCGACCCCACCATCACTCCCATGATGGACGGCGATACTTCGATCCTTGCGCTCCGCATCCCGGGAGAAGAACTGGAAGAGGTATTCCGCAATCCTGCGCTCGTTCCCAATCAGGAAGAGTTTTGTGCACCGCCGAAGCCGCCAACGGACGAAGAGCTGGAAGGCTACTCGTGCAGCGCTGGACACTCATTCTGCTATATCTCGCCCTATGGGGATGTCTTTCCCTGCGTGCAGTTCCCACTGCCCACGGGCAATGTTCGCCAGCAGAAGTTTCTCGACATCTGGAATCTGTCGCCGCAGCTTAAGGAAGTACGGTCTATTCAGGCCAAGGACCTGCCCGTCTGCTCTTCGTGCTCGCACGTCACCAGTTGCAGCCGCTGCCCCGGCTTGGCCTATATGGAAGGAAGTATGCGGGGTCCATCCACCGCGGATTGCGAGAAGTCGTTCTACCGAACTGGCGTACCAACAGCCAACATGCTGCGTCAGGGTCTATCGAAGCCGCGCACTACCGCACCGCTGGTCCAGATTCAACCGCTGGCCGCTTCCGCTTGAAGTGAATACCGCTTGGACAACCGGGAAAGTCACCGCGTCTTCCCGGCAGCCACATTGTGACTAAGCTTCTCTGGCGTCTTCTCCGAACCCGCCAGCTTGTCCACAATGTGGCGCAAAGCGGTTCGCATTTCCTGCGTTGTGTCGTGAAACTTGATAGCCGCACCAATCCCCATATCCATGCGTACGACCTCGCTCTGGATCGAGACTTTGACCTGCTCCTGGGAGAATGTCAGCTTTAACTTCGTTCCAGGCAGTACCATGCTGCTTGTCTCCACGTAGCATCCGCCCATGCTCAGGTTTGTAATGATCCCAAACGCCGCCGGTCCCT
This sequence comes from uncultured Acidobacteriaceae bacterium, assembly GCA_963818945.1. Classification (GTDB taxonomy): domain Bacteria; phylum Acidobacteriota; class Terriglobia; order Terriglobales; family Acidobacteriaceae; genus Acidiflorens. The sequence continues at coordinate 494,607 of CAWFUA010000001.1, forward strand.
GGCCGTCAACCAGAATTTCTGTCGTGAGGCGGCCCCGCACCCGCGGATAAAGACGGCGGTTGGCTCGTGTGGCCTGGCTCTGCTTCTGCAGATACATGCGCTTGTCGGCCTCCGAAAGCAGTTTCTCCGCTTCCAGTCCGTCCTCCGGGTACACGGCCTTGCCGACGCTTAACGACAGAATGTCCTCGTTGCAGACTTCTTTTCCCGCCTGTTGCGCCAGATCCCGCATTTGCTCGGCTTTGCGCGATGCCGCTTCGGCCGTAAGGCCGGGCGCAATCACCACGAATTCGTCGCCCCCCATGCGTGCCACGTAATCGTATTCACGGCTCGTTTCTTTCAGCGAGTGGGCAAACAACCGCAGCACACGGTTGCCCTCCAGGTGTCCAAAGCGGTCGTTGATCTGCTTGAACCCGTCCAGGTCGCTGACCATCACTGTCAATGACCGGTTGTCGCGCTTGCAGCGCGCCAGTTCGCGATCCAATTGCAGGAACAAAGAGCGGGCATTGGGAAGGCCAGTAAGGTAATCCGTAACTGCCGAACTTTCCGCCTGTTCGTACTTGCGCGCGTTTTCGATCGCCAGCCCCATCTTCGAACTGACCGCCAGCAAGATGCGCAGGTGATCGGACGTGAAGAAGTCCTTCTCCGAGTGATATAGAGCGACCACGCCCACAACCCCCTGCAGGCCCTCCAGCGGAACCGCCAGCGCCGAAGTCAACGTGCTGTAAATGGAGGCGTCGTTCAGGTAGCCTGGCTCGACCGCGGGATTGCCGTTCAGAATCGGTTTCCGGTTTTGTGCGACCCATCCCGAGAGTCCCTGCCCGATCGGGATTCGCAGAGACGCAAACAGCCGGAAGTTGTCGCCGTTGACATACTCCGGAACCAATTCCTCCCCGTGACACACGTAAATCGCAATCGCATCGTAAGGAATTGACCGCCGCAGTTTCACCGAAAAGACGGAGAGAGTTTCACCCAGGCTCAACGAAGCGCCCAACTCCTGTGCCAGTTCGAACAACGTCTGCGCTTCCTGCCGGGCCGCCGCGATCGAACTCAAAAAGCTGTGCTCCTGCCCTTGCCTTTTCCCCGCCTTCGCAAACCCGGCTGCCGGTTCCAGTCCCCGAGTTTGTTTGCCCGCATTCTCGCCGGTGTCTTCGCTTCCTTCGCCCGCGTTCTCTTTGTTCGTGGCGTCGTATTCGTGGACCAGTGCCTCGAGCTGCGAGTATTTTCGCCGCAGCGCGTTTACCACCTGCGGGTCGAACGACTTCCCCGACTCCTCCATCAGGCGCGCCATCGCCCCATCCATGGGCAACGCCCGCCGGTATTGCCGGTCTGAGGCCAGCGCATCCAGAAAATCCACCGCTGACAGAATGCGCGCCCCAATTGGAATCTCGGTCCCGCGCAGTCCCATGGGATAACCGCTGCCGTCAAATTTCTCGTGATGCGCCCGCACAATGGGCACCACCGGGTAGGGAAAGCGGACCCTTTCCAGAATGTCTGCGCCCACCACCGGATGAATTTTCATCTTCTCGAATTCTTCCGGCGTCAGGCGGCCTGGCTTCGAGACGATGTGCTCGGGAATGGCCAACTTTCCGATGTCGTGCAATAACGCCGCAGCCTGCAATGCCTCCATTTCTTCTGGGAGCAGCTTGAGTTCTTTCCCAATCTCCCTGGCGTACACGCGCACTCTCTGCAAGTGATCGTGCGTCGTCTGATCCTTCGCTTCGATCGCCAGCGCCAGCGCTTCGATCGTCCGCAAGTGCAGGTCCGCCATCTCTTCCACGTGGCGCTTTTCATCCTCAAGCTTGCCCAGGTAAAGACGGTACGACCGGTAAATCAGGTACACCACCGGGAGCGTCAGCAGCGAGGTCTGCCAGTCCGCAAAGTCATGGAGCCATCTCATCGTCCCGGCCACGCCCGCCCCCACGAGGTAGTAGGGGAAGCTCCAGAAGTAGCATTCCGACCAGATTCTCCGCAGCGACCGGCTTTCCGTCAGTGAGATGACAGTGGCCACCGGCAGCGTGTTCGAGATGAAATAAATGCAGGTAGTCAGAAACAATAGCGTGGAAGGATTTACGGCGCCATGCTGCAACGAATAACGGTAAACCGAGAATGTGGCCGCGATAGCCAGCGCGGTCGAGCAAACATTGAATGCGATATGCAACGGCCTGGGGCGATCGCGCCCAAGGCACTGCACCGCAATCGCCGCGCACCCGAGCGCCATGGTCTCTGAGAAACTCAGCTCGAGTACTCCCAGTAGCACGAACAGGAAGTTTACCGACATCGTTCCTGTAATGGCGGGCAGGTTGACCTTCAGCCGCGAGGCCGCCAGCGCGATCACCATATAACAGGCAAACTTAAGCGGGCTCTGGCTCTTTCCGTGCAGCACCGAGTAGGTCAGCACGATCGATCCGCACGTCACCACGACGGCGATATACGCGCGTGCCGCCAACTTCATGTCCCTCCAACCTTGAGGGCCATTTTTCATGCCGATAGACTCCTACCTGCGGGCGTTGGACGCATTTATCCCACGAAAAACAGGGGAAGTATCATTGATAACAGGGGCGGGACGGGCAGGAAAGGACTTGGGGCGTTCGAGATAAACTTCCGTAATTGGGGTAGGTTACTCCCGCATTACTGAAGATTAAAGGCTGCGGAAATCTCAACCGTCGGCGGGCCTCTCCGAGGCAAATTCGGTTCTCAGTTATTTCGCCTTATCGAAGCCGCCTCTCTCGCTTTCCCCCCCAAAAATCAACCGCCCGGCTTTTTGGGCCGGGCGGCGGTTGTTTTCAGTTTGGCTTTGGCGAGCTGGCTGAAAGCAAGCCCTTTTTAAAGACCTAGGACAAGAAGAATTCTTTGGAGACCGAAGCCCATTGCGCATCCGGGATCTGGTCGGCCAGGTTGTCAACCGCTACGCCGCCGTCCTGCGCCAGGGCGCCAGCGAATGCCGGCATCCGGCTCTGCAGACGGCCCGCCGACTCTTGTGTCCAGAAGCGCGCCACAACGCCGCTCAGTAGGTTGCGGAAGTTCGTCTTGGCATCGGGAGACTGCACCGTTACCAGCCAGCCTTCGCCGTAGCAGTCGCTCTGCGCCAGTTTCGGATCGCGCGCCACGCTGTCATTCACGTCGGAGATGCTGCCTTCGATCGGCGAAACCACGTCCACGCTCACGCCGTTCCGGAAGAATGTCGCAATCTTCTGTCCCTGCCGGATCCACTGTCCGCGCTGCGGCAGCGCCAGGCGATCCACTTTGCCCATCAGCTTCGAAGCGAAATCGTCGAGGCCCACACGCACCAGGCTGGGGCTCTCGCTCAATGCCCAAGTGTGACCCGGGTGATAGCGGAGATTCTCCGGGACCTTGAAGCCAGCTACCAGGTCAGGAACCGGACGGACGGCGACCGGTCTTTCGGTCTTCGCCACCGCGATTGCGGGCTGAATAACAACTGCCTTGCGGCTGTGGAAGTGATCGATCAACAGGAAAGTTGCGAATGTGAAGAGAACCAGGATGACTGTCATAAACCCGCCTTTTTTTCGAGGGCTCTTTCTTTTTAAGGCCGCTCGCCACCATTGCTAAAGGCATTCGCCGTGCCAAACTGACACGCGATTTCGAGGAATCTTTTTTGTGCCCCCAAGTAAATGAAAACGAGGAAGATATACGATCATTGATCGAGAAAATCCACGACTCTTGTTAAAAATGACAACGGCTGTTCGTTGAGAATCGCATCACTGTTTTTAAACCCAAATCGCCCAGATCTTCTTGAGATTTCGAGAATGCTACGAAGAAACAACAACTTAGAACGAGATCGGTCTATGTAGCAGTTCACAACAGCGCTTGCGGAAAAACACAACACGTTTCGGCAGGAAAATTTCCCACGACCCTTTCTTCTCCGCTTCTTCTCCGCACGGTTTGCATTAGCCCTGAACCAGCGACGAATTCGCGGAGGCGCACCGCACGGGGAAGACAAAACACTCCGCCGAGTCTATGCCGCTAACTTCACCTGTGAACTTGTCACCGTGTCGAGCCGTATAAGTCAGAGAAGGGTAGCGCATCGAATACCGTCGTTTGACTTGGAAAAAAACGCGGCCTAACATTAGGAACTCCCAGGAGCGTTCTCCCCCATGACCGGCCCTATCGCAATCGGCCAGACTGTCTCGCACTACCGCGTCCTTTCCCAGTTAGGCGGAGGCGGGATGGGGGTGGTCTACGAAGCTGAGGATCTCAGCCTGGGTCGCCGAGTTGCCCTCAAGTTCCTGCCTCCCGAAACAGAAAAGGATCCCGCCTCTCTGGAGCGCTTCCAGCGCGAAGCACGGGCCGCATCCGCGTTGAACCACCCGGGCATCTGCACCATATATGAGATTGGCGAAGACAACGGCCGCCACTTCATTGCCATGGAACTGCTTGAGGGCGAGACCCTCAAAAACCGTATTCACGGCAAGCCGTTAGAACTACAGCAGTTGCTTGATTTTGGCATTCAGATCGCCGACGCGCTCGACGCCGCCCACGCCAAGGGCATAATCCACCGCGATATCAAACCGGCAAATATCTTCGTCACCAATCGCAACCAGGCGAAGATCCTCGATTTCGGCCTGGCCAAGCGCACCATACAGCCTTCGTCGTCCTCTGCCGTAACCATCGGGTCGCAGGCCACCGTGGACGATCCTTTCCTTACTAGCCCTGGCTCAACCGTGGGAACTGTCGCTTACATGTCTCCCGAGCAGGCGCGCGGCAAAGATCTCGATGCCCGCACTGATCTGTTCTCCTTCGGCGCCGTGCTCTACGAAATGGCCACCGGGGCCCTCCCTTTTCGCGGCGACACCTCGGCGGTCATCTTCGATGCCATCCTCAACCGTCCGCCCCTCCCACCGGCGCGCCTGAATCCCGATCTTCCTCCGCACCTTGATGATGTTCTCGGCAAGCTGCTCGAGAAAGATCGTGACCTCCGTTATCAAAGCGCCGCCGAAGTCCGCTCCGACCTCAAGCGCCTCCGCCGCGATTCCGAGTCAGGCACGATACTCGCCGCGACGGCTTCCAGTTCCTCGCTTCGAAGGCCGCCTGCACCCCAGCGGCGCAAAATACCGGGTTGGCTGATTCCGGTCGCGGTTCTGGCGCTGGCCGCCGCCGGCATCGCTTTCGTGCTCTCGCGCCGAAGCCACGCGCTCACGGAAAAAGATTCGATCCTGGTCACCGATTTCCTCAACACAACCGCCGATCAGGTATTCGACGGCACGCTGAAGAAGGCCCTGGTCGTTGATCTCGGCCAATCGCCGTATCTGAACGTTTTCCCTGAGCAGAAGGTCCGCCAGACCTTGCAGTTCATGGGGCGCGATCAGAACGACCGCGTGACCTCCGATGTTGGCCGCGAAATCTGCCTGCGCGACGGCATCAAGGCTATGTTGAATGGCAGCATCGACAGCGTTGGGGGCCAGTACATCGTTACGCTGGAGGCGACCAACGCATCATCGGGCGACTCCCTCGGGCGCCAGCAGGCGCAAGCGGAACGAAAAGAAGATGTGCTGAATGCGCTGCACAACGCCGCCACCAGGCTGCGCGGTCAGCTCGGCGAATCGCTCGGCATGGTGCAGAAGTACGACATGTCTCTTTCCATGGCCACCACTTCCTCGCTCGACGCGCTCAGGGCCTTGAGCCTCGGCGACACCAAGCACAACATGGGTGACGAACTGGCTGCGTTGCCGGATTATCAGCGTGCTGTCGAAATCGATCCCAACTTTGCCATGGCTTACGCCCGTCTCGGCACGGTCTACAGCAATCTTGGGCAAACACAACTGTCGGAGCAAAATCGGCAAAAAGCCTTCGAGCTTCGCGACCGTGCCAGCGAGCGCGAGAAGCTTTACATCATGTCGCATTATTACTCCGACAGCGGACAGCTCGACAAAGGCATTACTGCCTACGAACTTTATTGCCAGACTTACCCCCGCGATTCCACTCCCTTCACCAATCTGGCGGAGATCTATAACCGGCTGGGCCAATTCGACAAGGGCCTCGCGACCGCCAAGCGCGCGCTCGAAATCGATCCCGACATGCTCAACGCCTACGGCAATATTGCAATGGCGTATGCCGGGCTGAACCGCACCGAAGAAGCGCGGGCCACTCTTAACGCCGCTCTACAGCACAAGGGAAATACCTCCAACTACCATACCTTCCTCGCCTCTCTCGACTGGGCGGAAGGCAAAGACGCGGACATGGAGAAGGAACTGCAGGCCGCATCGTCGACTCCCGACGGAGCCTTGAGCGCTCTCGGATTTCGCGCCAATCTGGCCACTACCCGTGGCGAGATGCGTAAGGCGAGGGATCTTTCACACCAGGCAGCAGAGGCGCTGGACCGCTTGCACCTCGTCGGCCGAGCCGACATCGAGGCGCAACTCGCCAGTTCCGAGGCGCTGGTCGGCAATCGCGCCGAAGCCATCCGCCTTTCCGATGACGCCGTGAAGTTGGCCAGAAGCCTTTCTGTGTTGGGAAGCACCGGGATAACGCTCGCCGTTCTGCGCGAAGACCAGAAGGCTTTGGCGATGGCCGACGAAATCCAGCGCGCTCATCCGAACGATACTTCTGCCATCAACGTAACCGTCCCGTCAATTCGGGCAATCGCCGCTCTGCTTCCCGCAAATCCCGCCAAGGCCGATCCTGCCAGGGCCATCGACTACCTGAACACGGCTGCCCTCTACGCTCCCGCCAGCGATGGCGTCATTTACGGCCGAGGCTTGGCCTACGAACTGGCAGGACGCTACGCCGAAGCCGAGCAAGACCTCCAGAAAGTGCTCTCCTTTAAATCGCACCAGGGCCCTGACATCGTGTTCCCGTTAGCGCAACTGGAATTAGGCCGCGTGTATCAGAAACAAGGTGATGCTCCGAAAGCTCGTATCGCCTATCAGAACTTCCTCGCCTCGTGGAAAGATGCCGACCCCGACCTGCCTCTGCTCCGCGAGGCCAAGGCCGAATACGCGAAGTTGCAACAATAGCCAGAGCGCCCCCTTCACGCAGCAAGTTCCGGATCAAGCCCGCTCGGGTTTTCAACGCCTGACTCCGCCCTCCGCGGAAGGCCTTCGCTCTCCCCCGCCATCCTCCTCAGCTCGCGGACCGAAAACCAGAAGCCGAGGCACAAGACCATGCTCGCAAGCAGCCCCAAAAGCACGGCCAGAATGGTAACTTGCTCCTCCGCAGGCGCCGTTTGAGACTGACCTTTATCCGGCCTCGACGCCTCCGTAAGCGATGCCATCGCGGCCGGTTGCTGCATCTGCGTTAACGCCGCCGGATCCACATTCGCTTTCGGTGTTCGTCCAGAGCCTGCCGCCACCATATCAACCGGCTCGTAAGACTGCGGCGGATAGTTCGTGAGATACAAATAGACGTCCTCCGCTTCCTCTTCGCTCAAGTAATAGAAGACCGGCATCCTTCCGCGCAACAATTGCAGCGGCGCACCCATCAGGATCGGCGCTCCCTGTGTAATCTTGCGAACGAACTGCTTGGGATTCGTGCGCAGCACCAGCGTGCTCAGCGGCGGAATCGCTCCGTCGTATAACTCGAGCGGAGACGGATTGGCTCCGGCTGCGCTGTGGCATACATGGCAAGTGGACTTCGCAATATGCTCGCCCACGCGCATGCGCTCTTCCCGCACCGTGAGCTGCTCGTTGCGCACGCCGGGAACTCCAGCCAACTCCCGGAGGTAGGCGAGTAGAGAATTCACTTCGCCTTCGCTCAGGTGCGGAAACGCCGGCATATCCTGCCCGCCATGATGAAGCCGGTCAAGCAGCATCGTCTTCGATTGCGCGGCCAGCTTCGCCGCATCGGCCCGGCTCATCGTTATTCCCGACGTCCGCATCCGCTCCATCATTACCAATTCTGACGTAGCCCGCACCGGGTTGATGACCGAGTTGATTTCCGGAGGCGCCCCGGCGCCAGTTTCCCCGTGGCATCCCCGGCAATTCATGCGGTAGAGGTCGGAGCCGTGCAATGTGACGGTTTTGTTCTGATCCTCAAACTGGCGCGGCGACGCCGTGAGCTGCCGGAGGGACTCATCATCCGCGCTCAACTCCGGAGGCCCCAGCCGTCCAGTCTTGCCCATGCTGGTTTCATCGAAGGAGCGCCCCAAATGCTGGAGCCAACTCTCCCCCGCCACAGCGGTCGGGAGATGCTTCGCATCTTCTCCAGCCTCGGGTGACGGTCGCGGCAATGCGAACCCAATGACCGCCGACAGCACGACCGCCATCAGCGCGAACGCTGCGGCCCGCCTGACAATGTTGAGAAGTTTCTCGTGTTTCCGCATGTCGCACCTCGAATGTCCCCATCATGGGTCAGGCCCCGACGCGCGTTGTCATGCGGACGTACTCTTTTTGTCTATTCCTGCCCCGGCAGCTTTTGACAACCGGGCGGCAAGAAAAAGGCAGCAGGGGCAAACCCCGCTGCCGAAGAACCTCCGATGTGCTGTTAGAAATGGAACCCGATCCCAGCCGTCACCGCGCGTGGAGTCAGGTAGTGTGTGCCGCTAAAAGTCGAGAGAAAGTTATACAGCGCCAGCTTATTGGCTATGTTGACGGCGGTGAGCGTAAGACTCCATTTGTAGTGGTCGCCTTTGAACAGGTTGTCGTCGCCCACCGCAACGTCAAACAGGTTACGCGGCGCGACCCGCGGCGGATTGTGATCGTCGTTTTCCGTCCCGGGTGCCGGTATCTGTAGAAGCGACGACCCGTATTCGTTGGCCGGGCAAAGGTTGTTGGGACTGATGAAAGTGCCAATGGGATTCGCCGCGCTGGGTGGCGTAGCGTGGACCCCGTTGCAAGTCAATCCAGCTTCGAACTGTTGATCGGCGCTTAGCCCCGAAGTATCCACGTGCCCAACGTCGCCGTTTGGCCCGTTGGCGCAGTTGCCTCCGGCGCAAGGCGCCGGACCCGCAACCAGGCCGCTGTCGTATCGCCAGTTGAAGCCAACCCACGGGCCGACCTTCCACGGCTGGTACTGCGTGTGGAACGTCATGTTGAACTTCTCGTCGTGGTCGATACGGAACACCTCGGTTGCTGCGGGAACCGCGCCAGCCCCGCCGCCCTGCGGCGTAAAGAAGCGGGCCGCCACGCTCGAGAACACCATGAGCGCGGAAAATCCGTGCAGGTTCGGCACGCTCACGCGTCCCGCGTATCCTGGAATCTTGGAGCGCTCCCACTCCACCGGAAAAGTAATCGGCGTGGCGCCCAGCACGCTGAAGTCGTAGCCGTTGTGCGTGTACTTCCAGATATACTCGCCGGAGAAAACCAGGTATTTTCCGAAGGCTTGTTGGATGCCAGCGTGGAATTCATTGCGCCATCCAGGGCTCAACGGATTCGATGCGGGCGAGAAGCAACCAAGCAGCGGATTCAGGACGGCGTTGGAGCACCCCACGCTGGAAAGCACCAGATTCTCGTTGAACGGACTTTCCAGGGTTCGCGCATACGAAATGCGAAGCACGGTGTTGGTGCGCTTGATGTTATAAGCGACGCCAAGGCGAGGTTCCGCCTCCTTGTGGATTGTAAGTCCGTTATAGAGATCGCCCCGCAAGCCCAGATTCAAGGCCCAGTTGCCCTTGCTGATCGAATCCTGAATATAAAGCGCGAGTTCCTTGACATCGGTGTGACCGTTGAATGTGTAGAGTCCGCTCGCGGTCGTGCCCGGCGGGCAGGGGTCATTGCCAGACGGCGTTGGCCGGGTCAAGTCATAGCAGCCCAACAACGAATTGAAGTTGGCGCTCGCAGTAAACGGTGCCGGGTAAAGACTCTGGTTGGTTGTGGTCGCGGTCGGGCACTGCCCGGGGTCGTTGAGCGTGGGGTTGCCAACAAACACCGGATTGCCGTTTGCGTCTACGCATGGCGCGTTCAGCGTCGGGTCAACAATGCCGAAGGGGTTCTTCTCGTCAAGAAATGTCTGCTCATAAGTGGCTCCAATTTTTAGGTTGTGAATTCCCTTGACATAAGAGACATCCGAGCGCAGCCCAGCATTCAAGAGCGTGCGCTTCTGACTGATAGTTTCGCTCTGCAGGCCCGGTGCGCCGAGGTCGGCGAAGGGGTTGGCGCTGGGATAATAGTTATACGCGTCGCGCCGCACAAAAGCACCCAAGGTAAACACCGTAGTGTTGTTAAGCAATCGAGTCCAGGTTGGCGCGATGTTGAACGTTTTGATCTGAGAACGCTGATCGGCCGGGCCTGCCAAATTGCCATTGGGGTCGAGGCCGCCGTTGGCGACAACGACTCCGTTCCACGGCGTCGCCAATTGCGAGTCGTAGGAATTGGGCGTTTGAAACCAGGAGCGCGTGAACCCCAGGTTCAAGCGAAGGGAATTCGCAGTCGATAATTGATAATCCACCCGGTCGAAAAAGTTTTCTTCGTTGCCCTTGTCGTGCATCACGACAAACTCGGGAGGATCGAGGAACCGGCCGCTGTTCAGGCCGCCAACAGAGATGAAGTTCCCCCACTTGGCTCCCCCGTAAGCGAGATCAGCCGCCACGTTGGAGCTTCCAAACGACCCATACGAAGCATTCACACTGCCATGTGGCGTCGTGACGCCCTGGCCCGAGCGCGTGGTCGCGACAATCACCACGCTGGTCTTGCCGCCGTATTCCGCCGGAGGCGCGCCCGATATGACTTCCATTGACTGGATGGAATCCAGTGGGATCTGGTTGGAGAAAACCTTGCTCTGCTGGTCTGTGATCGGCTGGCCGTCCACCGAAAATGAGTTTTCCGCGTGATCGCCCAAGCCGTGGAAGAGTCCATTCGAGTCGGCGGCAATGCCTGGTGTCGTGAGCGTGACCTCCGAACTCAGAGATGACGACCCGCTTTCCAAGGGAAGCTTGTCGAACAATTCCTTATCGACGTCGGTGTGGAACGTGGGATCGTTCTCCACCAGATCGGCACCGGCTTCGACCGTCACCGTTTCGGATGAGCCCGTTACTCGAAGATTGACTTTGACGCTGGCTGGTACTATCGATCGTACTTCCACATCCTGCGAGTATGGGGCAAATCCCGGCGCCGTCACCGTCATGTGATACGGATTGAATGGCACGTTCGAGAAAGCGAAACTTCCCTTACCGTCGGTAGCGGTCGTCCGGTCATACCCGCTGACCAACTGATGAATCTCCACCGTCGCGTTGGCCACGACCGCCCCCGAAGGGTCCTGGACGATGCCAGTAAGCGATCCCGAACCTCCGCCGGATTGCGCGTATGCAATCGCGACACTGAACATAAAGGCAACCGCCACAATAGCCGCAGCCGGACAACTCTTACGAGACAAAGGCATGATTCCTCCAATAATGAGTTCTGAGCGAGTTCGATCCCAGATCGAAGATCGCGCTCCTTGGAAAACACCTATTGCATAGGGCGAAGGATCAGAGCGCCGGTGGAGGACGAATGAAGTGAGTGGTGGCAGGACGGAATATGTCTGAGGATTCCGAAGCCGGAGTCGCAAGCGCGGCGGCCAGCAGAACCGGAGCCGTTATCACGGGTCCCGCGCTCAGCCCGGCGTGCGCGGCCGAGCAGATCGAACATGCATGGTGCGATGTGGTCGAGCCCTCGGGATGGGCGTGCAGAGCTTGGGCCACGCCCATCGCGCACACCAGGGCCATCGAGAGTACACACACCACTCTCCTAAACAGGCTCCGGTTTGCGGGCGTTCCCATCATGTTCTTAGAATGTTCCAGAGTTCGACCGGTTGCTTTAGACGATTCTATCGCTAAACCGTTATCGGCGCATACGATACGGATAACTTAATGGCCCCCTCGTTTCCTTCCAAATGGAAACGACCGGACCGGCCGGTTGGTCGGTCAGGTCCGAAGCCTCCTGCAACTCCTTGATTATTCGGATGTTTCGCTTGTGATGAATGTCACACCTTAATGTGCCTATTGTCACGAACGGCTTCGCCTTCCCGGGTCGACACTGGTTTTGGAGCCGCTCATGATGCTTGCGTACAAACTCGTCCGACTGATTGAGACCAATTCTGACACTCTCTCCGCCGGATTGCTCGCCAAGGTCCAGAATTCCGAATTAACTCGTTCGTATCGCAATGTCCCTGCCGACGAGCTGAAAGATCGCGTTTTCGACATTTACCGCCATCTGGGCGAATGGCTTCTCGGCAAAGGTTCCAGTTTTGACATCGAGCAGCGTTATGAAGAGATTGGCACCCGGCGCGTGCATCAGGGCGTGCCTATCAGCGAGCTCATCTGGGTCATTATTTTGACGAAAGAAAATCTGTGGGAGTTCCTGCAGAGGGAGTCCTTGCCCGAGCGGCCTATTGAGGCCTTCGGCGAATTGGAAATGTTGAAGTTGCTGGATCAATTTTTTGACCGTGCCATTTACTACGCCTCCGTCGGCTACGAGCGCGCTATCGCGGCGCATGAACTCCCGCCGGCGCGGGGCGCGGCCCACTAAGACACGGTACGAGGGGAACGATGTCCTGGCAAATTGAGTACAAGAAAAAACTGCGCACGCCGCAAGAGGCGTTGCTGTATGTGCAATCGGGCATGCGCGTCTACATCCAGCCTGGTTGCGCCGAACCGGAAACCCTGGTCGAAGCTCTGATGCAGCGCGGTTCCAACGTCGAAGACGTCGAAATCGTGCACATGCTGACCATGGGCTCAGCTCCATACGTGGCGCCCGAAATGGTGGGCCACTTCCGCCACAACGCCATGTTCATTGGCGGCAACGTGCGCGATGCCATCAACGACGGCCGCGCCGATTACACGCCCATTTACCTCAGCGAAATCGAGGAACTCTTCGTTTCGGGCGCCATGCCCCTCGATGTCGCGCTGGTTCAGGTTTCCCCGCCCGATTCGCACGGGTTCTGCAGCTACGGCGTAGGCGTGGATACTACGCTGACCGCCGCCAATTGTGCCCGCTTCGTCGTCGCCCAGGTCAATGACCAGATGCCGCGCACTTTCGGCGACAGCTTCGTTCACGTCAGCGACCTCGATGTTCTGGTCGAATCCTCCCGCCCGCTGCCCGAGATGAAGCGCGCCGAGATCACCGAGACCCAGACCGCCATCGCCCGCAACGTCGCCGACCTCATTGAAGATGGGTCCGTCCTCCAGACTGGCATCGGCGGCATTCCCGACGCTGTCCTCTCCCTGCTTATGGATCGCAAGGATCTCGGCGTTCACAGCGAACTGGTTTCCGACGGCGTCATTCCGCTCATCGAAGCCGGAGTCATTAACGGCGAACTCAAGAACTTCAAACCACGCAAAGTCATCGTTGGCTTCGTTCTCGGCTCCAAGCAGATTTTTGATTTCGTCGACAACAATCCGATTTTCGAATTCCACCCCACGGCCTATGTCAACGACCCTGCCCTGATCGCCCGCAACGACAAGATGGTCGCCATCAACTCGGCCTTGCAAGTCGATCTTACTGGCCAGGTTTGCTCCGATTCGATCGGCAGCCATTTCTACAGCGGAATCGGCGGCCAGGTGGACTTTCTGCGCGGAGCTTCACGCTCCCACGGCGGCAAGCCCATCATTGCCATTTCCTCCACCGCCAAGAACGACACCATCTCCCGCATCATGCCCACGCTCTCCACCGGCGCCGGCGTCGTTACTTCCCGCGGTCTGGTTCGTTATGTAGTCACTGAATTCGGCGTCGCCTACCTGCATGGCAAGTCGATTCGTGAACGCGCCAAAGCTTTGATTGAAATCGCGCATCCCAAGTTCCGTGAACAGCTCTACGACTATTGCGAAAAAACCAAGTGGCTGCAGCGTCCCTTTGCTGCGGTCGCAACGAGGTGAGTATGGCGGTACCAGCACGTGGCAACATCCTGATCGATACCGAGGAATGCAAGGGCTGTGGACTGTGCGTCGAATCCTGTCCCCCCGAGTGCCTCGAATTGCTGCCGGAACTGAACGCCTATGGCGTGCACCCGGCACACTACACCGGCGCGGGCTGCACCGGATGCGGCATCTGCTTCTATTGCTGCCCCGAGCCCGGAGCCATTACCGTCTACCGTCTCGCCCCACCCACGAAGCCCCTGGTTCATGGAGACGCACAAGACAAGGTTCAAGGAGAATCCCATGCGGCAGCTCTGTAAGGGAAATGTCGCCATCGTCAAGGGTGCCATCCTCGCCGGATGTCGCTCCTACTTCGGATATCCCATCACTCCCGCCAGCGAGATCGCCGAAGCGGCAGCACTCCTTCTGCCGCAGGTCGACGGAACGTTTCTCCAGGCGGAGAGCGAAGTCGCCGCCATCAACATGGTGTACGGCGCAGCTGCGGCCGGGGCTCGCGTCATGACCGCATCCTCCGGTCCCGGCCTCAGCTTGATGCAAGAGGGCATTTCCTATTGCGCCGGCGCCGAACTCCCCTGTGTCATCGTCGACATCGTTCGCGGTGGACCGGGCCTCGGCAACATCGCCCCCGAACAGAGCGACTACTTCGCCATGGTCAAAGGCGGCGGCCACGGCTGCTATCGCAATTTTGTCCTCGCGCCCGCGTCGGTGCAGGAAATGGCCGACCTCACCATCCTCGCGTTCGATCTGGCGGACGAGTATCGCAATCCGGTCATCATCCTCGCTGACGGTTTCATCGGCCAGATGATGGAACCGCTTGACCTCACTTTCCGGGAAGCCAAACTCCCCGACAAGCCCTGGGCGGTCATGGGCACGGCCGGAACCCGGCAGAATATGATCAGCTCGATTTTCCTCGAGCCCGACGACCTCGAGAATCACATTCGCAAGCTCGAAGCCAAATACATCCGTGCTTCGCGTCTTGAAGCGCGTCATGAAACCTTCGAAACCGCAGACGCCGAGGTTTTGCTGGTCGGCTACGGCATCACGGCGCGTGTACTGCGCTCAACGGTCGAAATGGCGCGCCGCGAAGGCCTGAAGGCCGGACTGTTCCGGCCCATCACGCTGTGGCCGTTCCCGAAAGAAGCCCTGCGCGCCGCGGCCAGCAAAGTCAGCAAGGTCCTGGTCGTGGAACTGAGCAATGGCCAGATGGTCGAAGACGTTCGCCTGAGTCTGGAAGGCAAGGTTCCTGTCGAGTTCTACGGCCGCACCGGCGGCAACGTCCCCAGCGTAGAAGAAGTGCATTCGCAGTTAATGCAGCGCGTAATGCAAATGGTGTAGATGGGTTGTGTAGGGCGGACACTCTTGTCCGCCCAGCGGAGCGAAGCTCCGCTGAGATTTGAAGGGGCACGCCTTCAGGCGTGCCGAAAAAGGCTTGAGGAAGACGGGGCTTTAGCCCCTGAGGCACGGAGCAATCATGTCAACCAACGCGAAGAACGAAGCACAAGCTTCCGAAATCCTGGCTGCGGGCTACGAGGTCACGCACTCGAAGTCCCCCGTCTTTTACAGCACCTACGAGCGCAAAGGCGACCTCCAGAACCAGACCCACTACTGCCCAGGCTGCGGCCACGGCATAGCGCATAAGCTCATCGCCGAGGCCGTTGAGGAACTCGGCCTGCAGGATCGCACCATTTTCGTCAGCCCCGTCGGCTGCTCCGTTTTCGCCTATTACTATGTGGACGTGGGCAACGTCCAGCTCGCGCACGGCCGCGCCCCCGCCGGCGCCACCGGCATCAAGCGCACCCGTCCCGACAGCATCGTCATTTCCTATCAGGGAGACGGCGACCTCGCCGCCATCGGCACCGCCGAAATCATCCACGCCGCCAACCGCGGCGAACATATCACCGTCTTCTTCGTCAATAACGCCATTTATGGCATGACCGGTGGCCAGATGGCCCCGACGACCTTAGTCGGCCAAAAGAGCACCACGTCTCCCTTCGGACGCCGTCCCATCAACGAAGGCTTCCCGCTGCACATGGCCGAGCTGATCGCCCAGCTCGAAGCTCCCGTCTATGTCGAGCGCGTCGCCCTCTCCGACAACAAGAACATCATGAAGGCGCGCAAAGCCGTCCGCAAGGCGCTGGAAATCCAGCGCGATGGCAAAGGCTTCTCCTTCGTAGAAATTCTGTCTCCGTGTCCCACCATCTGGGCCAAGGATCCCGTCGAAGCCCGCAAGTGGATCGCCGACGCCATGATCCCCAACTTCCCCCTCAATGTTTTCAAAGACCACGTTCACGATCCGGTGAAGAACAACGAGGTCCCTCATCACACCGTCCCCGAAACCCTGGAGATCGGCGATCCTCGCATAGGAACTCAGACCGAAGTCCACGTAGGAACCGCCGGCGCTCCCGCCGAGCAAAGCGCGCCGGTAACCGCGCGCACCCAGCAGCACCACTTCGAAACGTTCGGAATCAAGGTCGCCGGCTTTGGCGGCCAGGGCGTGCTCCTGCTCGGTCAGTTACTCACCGAGATGGGCATGCGCGAAGGCCTGGAAGTCAGCTGGCTCCCGTCCTACGGCCCGGAAATGCGCTCCGGCAGCGCCCATTGTCACGTTTGCCTCGCGAAGCAGCGCATCGGCTCGCCGCTTCTTTCGCATCCTGACGTGCTCGTCGCCATGAACGAAATGTCTCTCCGTAAATTCGCGCCGCAAGTCGCCGCCGGAGGCCTCATCCTCTACAACGCCACGCGCTTGCCCGAAGATTTCCAGCTCCCGCAAGCTCGCATCATCTGCATTCCCGCCTCTGAGATGGCCGACAAGCTCGGCTCGACCAAAACGACCAACATCGTAATGATGGGCGCGCTCCTCGAAGAGACCGAATGCCTGCTGCCTGCAACCGCCGACGGAGTGCTCGAGACCAAGGTCAAGAAAGTCGCATTGAAAGAAATTAACCGCAAAGCCCTGGCCGCCGGCCGCGACTTTATCGACCACTATGTAAGAGTAGGCGCAGTAAGCCAGCCCGACGGGTTTGCGGACTAACATGCTCGTGTGGGGCGGACACTCCTGTCCGCCCCGCGGAGCGAAGCTCCGCACAGCCTTTGCTCTTCCAGCCAACTTATAGTAAGGCAGATGTTGTTACGTGTTGGTGTGATCCAATACCTTGACCCTTAGCCGTGCCTAAGGATACGGTGATTCCCAACCTTTTTCCGGAGGTTTGGCCTTGAAGATCGACCGTCTCTTTCCTGTGGCAGTTCTCGTGATCCTGGCAAGCGCGATGCTGGGCTGCGGCAGCGGAAGTAAATCGAAGGTACCGCCGCCCCAGCCACCCGATGTCTATGTCGCCGGCTTCGAAATAAACGACTCCAATTATGACATTGCCAAATACTGGAAGAACGGCACGGCCGCAACCCTGGGTCCAAGTGAAGGCGACTCTGGCCTCATATGCAACTTCCATCGTCGTGTCGGGCAGCGATGTCTACATTGCTGGCGTCGAGGGCGGTCAGTGGAGCGGCAACGATGTCGCGGTCGTACTGGCACAACGGATCTCCGATCGTACTGACGGATGGAACGCAAAATGCCGCCGCTGGTCTATCTTCGTCGACGGCAACGATGTTTACGTTGCGGGTTGGGACGGAGGCGTGGCCACCTATTGGAAGAATGGGGCACCTGTACCCCTAAACGTTTTCGATGGCACAAATGGAGCGCAAGCATGGTCCATCGCCGTCTCCGAAGGCGACGTATACGTAGCCGGGTGGCAGTACGTGACTACTCGGATTGATCCTACCACACGTACACTGCTCCCGTCGCCATGCTATTGGAAAATGGCGTGCCCACCGAACTGTCCGATCCACTGGCTTTCGGTATTGCGCAGTCCATCCTCCTTTCCGGGAGCGACATCTACGTGGCAGGAAATACCTGCCAAGAGAATCAGGGCCCGGATTGCAGTGTGGTCACTTATTGGAAGAACGGCACTCCTGTTGTTCTCCCCGATCAGAACCCATCGGGGGCAGTTTCGATCTTCGTTTCCGGAGGAGATGTCTATGTTGCCGGTGATTACTCTACCGGTCCGTTAATGACACATTGCCGATTTATGGAAAGACGGCACGCTTATTCGCTCTCGTCAACGTCCATCCGCTGCCAATGCGGTTGTTGTCTCCGGGAGCGATGTCTATGTTGCGGGCGCCAATACGAACGGTTTAGGACAAGAAGTGGCCGGGTATTTCAAAGACGGCATATTTACAGCAGTCACCGACGGCACATACTTCGCGTCCGGCTTCGCCATGACCGTCGTATCCCAGACTCCGGCTGCACCCGACGCCCTTCGCCCTCAGTACCAACAAAAGCACTATCCCCCCGCTCCCGATTCTCCGACAATCAATAAAAGTGCCGCCCGCGCCACCGCGGCGCCACCTGCGTCAACTTCGATCTTTACCAGACCAGCCTCATCCGAACGTGAGGCCCAAAGTTCGCACCAGGGAGAAGTACTATGTCAGGCCAAGTCGTTCTCTACTTTGACGATCAAGCAGATGCCTTGCGCTTTGCGCTCGCAGCCGGGTCCGTAATGGCCGGAGACGGTTCGCCATCCACCAGCGAACTCGTGGAGAAAACGGCCTGCGTAAGCCGCATCCAGCTAAACGCCAACGCCGCCGCAAAACCACAGCACCCGAATTCCTCCGACCACGCCGCCTGAAAGCTAGTTTGCGTGGGGACGGACACTCTCGTCCGCCCAGCGGAGCGAAGCTCCGCTAAGTCCACGCTGGCATACCACCCTCGATAAGCCGCCATGGAATCGATCCTGATTCGATTCGGAGCATTTAGAATATGAGGCTCCGATGCCCATCGCCGAACCGACTCTCCTCTACTTCTCTCGACCTGACCTGGATTCGCTCCCAGTTCCCCGCGTTGTCCCAAACTGTCAACGGCCAACCCGCTGTCTTCATGGACGGCCCCGGCGGCACGCAAGTTCCGCAGCGAGTCATTGACGCCATCTCCGATTACCTGGCCCGCAACAACGCCAACACCGGCGGAGCCTTTGCCACCAGCCGCGCCACCGACACCATCGTCGCCGACGCCCGCGCCGCCATGGCCGATTTCCTCAATTGCGACGCCGACGAAATCGTATTCGGCGCAAATATGACGTCGCTCACCTACGCCATGAGCCGCGCTTTCGGCCGAGAACTCGGCCGCGATCTCAAAGCAGGCGACGAGATCGTGCTCACCCTGCTCGACCACGACGCCAACTTCTCCCCGTGGAAAGCGCTGGAAGAAAAAGGCGTAACCATCCGCGCGGCAAAGTTCAACCCCGCCGACTGCACGCTCGACATGGACGACCTGGCGCGCCAGATCACCAGCCACACCCGCCTGGTCGCCGTTGGCTATGCCTCAAACGCGGTCGGCACAATTAACAACGTCAAGGAAGTCGTGCGCCTGGCAAGGCAAGCCGGCGCGCTCAGCTATATCGATGCCGTCCACTACGCGCCGCACGGACTGATTGACGTGCGCGACCTTGACTGCGATTTTCTGGTCTGCTCAACCTACAAATTTTTCGGCCCGCACATGGGCGTGCTCTACGGCAAGCGCGAGCATCTGAAGCGCCTGCATCCCTACAAAGTCCGCCCCAACACCAACAACATTCCCAACTGCTGGGAGTGGGGCACGCTGAACCACGAGTGCATCGCCGGAATCAAAGCGTGCGTGGATTACTGGGAAGAGCTAGGCCAGCGAGCGATCTCAGAGGCAAACCAGGCTGCGGAAAAACTTCAGAATTGGGCACGAACGGGAAGGGCACGAGTTCCACTCGTGCCGCAAGTGGCCCAAAATCAACAGCGGCTTCCAGCCGCTGGGGAACTGCCAGCCCACGAAACACCTTCCGCAGCCTGTAAAGCCGCAGATGAAATGCCAGGCGCAAACGCAGCACTGAAGCGCTGCGCCACCCAAAATCCGAGCTCAGCCGATCGCGTCTCATCCGCCCTGAACCGCCGCGAGGCCATCGTCGCCGCGCACGCCGCAATCCATCCCCACGAGCGCGCCATGATGGAGAAGATGATCGCCGGCCTCGTGGCAATTCCCGGCTTGAAGCTGTACGGCATCAGCGACCCGCGCCGCTTCGACCTATCGTTGCGCAACAACAGTAGTGCGCATCGAAGGCCACACACCGCTCGAACTCGCCACCAAGCTCGGCGAGCGCGGCTTCTTCACCTGGGACGGAAATTACTACGCGCTCAACGTGACCGAGCAGTTGGATGTAGAGCGCTCCGGCGGCTTCCTCCGCATCGGCCTGGTGCATTACAACACGATGGAGGAAGTGGAGCGGCTGCTGGCGGCGCTGCGGGAGATTGTAAAGGCTTAACGAAACCGTTATTCAAGCCTCTTGAGCTGGCCAGCCTCACCTAGGTCCCTAAGTTTCTTGAACCAGATTAAGTTTGAAACTAGCGACGTTGGGCCGACGAACTCGTACTTTCTAGCGTCATTGCCTTGTTCGATCCGAACATCAAACTTCACTGGCGCGTCATTGTTGTCTCTTCTTCCGTAGCCGAGGGGACCGGCGAAGAAGTATCGATATTCGATGCCGGGCAGGTCCGAGAAAGGTCGGGTGTGCACGATCTTTCTAAGAGCCATGTATCCCGTCTGATCGACCCCGAATTCAAATGCAGCCGTTTCCTCTGATACCACAATGCGGACGACTCCGAAGTAGCAGCCATCGCGTTCGTATGCGTTCAAGATCTCGGGCATTCCGACGTGGTTGTCCCTCATGCTGAATCCTTGAGACTATTTCCGAATTTCCTCGATTCGATCCCCTTTCCCGATCAACGCCACGCTCGCCAGCCCGATAAACAACCCATGCTCCACCACCCCCGCCATATCGCTCAAAACCCGCGCCAGCGCGGCCGGGTCTTCGATCTTTCCAAAGCTGCAATCGAGAATAGGATTCCCGTTGTCCGTGAGATAAGGACTGCCGTCCGCCCGCGTGCGCCATTTGACGGACGCCCCAAGTCCGGCGATTTTCTTTTCGACGACCGCGCGCGCAAAGGAAATGACCTCAACCGGCAGCGGAAATTTGCCGAGCACCGGCACAAGCTTGCTGGAGTCGCTGATAACAACCATCTTCTTCGACGCCGAGGCCACGACTTTCTCGCGCAGCAGCGCGCCCCCTCCGCCTTTGATCAGGTTGAGGTGCGGATCAATCTCGTCGGCGCCGTCGAGGGTAATGTCAATCTCCGGATGCTCGTCAAGCGTGGTCAGCGGCACGCCGACCTTTTTCGCCAACTCAGCAGTCGCGATCGAAGTAGGAATGCCGACGATTTTCAATCCAGCCTTCACGCGTTCGCCAAGCGCGACGACCGCGAAGTAGGCGGTTGAGCCGGTACCGAGTCCCACCACATCGCCATCGCGCACAAGTTCGGCCGCGGCGCGCCCCGCTAGTTCTTTTTCGTTTTCATTGGCCATATTTAGGTCTCAGGTCTCAAGTCTCAGGAAAAGCTCTTTCTGCGAGCATTTGTGTCTGGGTTTGAATTTCCTGACACCTGACACCTGACACCTGGCAACTACCCGGCAATCATCTTACCCAAGATTTCCTTCAGCAGCTTCGCCGCAACCGTCGCCGTGATCTGCGTGTTGTCCTGCGCGGGGTTGAACTCGACGATATCCGCTCCCGCAATTCTTCCCGTGATGGCGTGCAGGTGCGCAATCGCCTCCCTTACCGACATGCCCCCAGGCTCGCGGTGCGAGATGCCGGGAGCAAACGCGGGATCGAGCGCATCCATGTCGAACGACACGTAAATCGGGCCATCGACCTTCATGCGGTCGAGCGCGGGCAAGTGGCGCATCTCGATGACCTCGACATTCCACTTCTTCGCCTGCTCGCGCTGGTGCGTGGTCATGGCGCGAATGCCCACCTGGATCAGGCGTTTGGCCGCGCCCGCTTCCATGATGCGGGCAAACGGGCAAGCGTGTGACATGCGGTTGCCTTCGAGTTCATCGTAGAGGTCGGGGTGCGCGTCAAAATGGAGGATCGTGAGATCCGGGATGCGTTCGCCAAACGCGCGGACGATGGGCAACGTGATCGAATGATCGCCGCCCAGGCAGACGGGACGCAGGCCGCGGTCAAGCAGTTCTCCGACCTTGGCTTCGATGGCGGCAAAGGGCTGCTCGAACGTGAAGTTCATGTCACCGGCGTCGCAGTAGGCGCCTTCGGCGCTTAAGTCCACCCCGGTTTCGGTTGACAGATTGGCGGAGTCGGACCCGAAGGCAACGCGGATAATCGGCGGAGCTCCTGCGGCCCCGCGCAGCCACGAGGAATTGGCGTCGAAGGGAACGCCGAGCAGGACGGGCGTTCCAGGCTTTGCGGATTTGGGATTGAGTGTCATCACATTCATCCTGAGGTTGAAGATAATCTTCGCGACGCCAGTTTGCAGTGACGCGAGTCATGGCTGCGGGCTTTGCCCGCTGACAGCCGAGGGCGGCTGTCTCTACGTGAGTTATTCTATAGAAACAGATTATGGCGACTCCTACCAGACAGAATTCTTCGCACACCACGCCCACAGTGGACAACTGCGAGCGCGAGTATGTTTTCGGGCTGTTTCGGCAGTTTGGGTATCTCGAAGCCGAGCTGAACCCGCTCGGATTGCTCCCTCCGCAACCGCATCCTGACCTGCGGTTTGATGCCGATAACGACAACGAGTGGGCGCGGGAAGCGCGGCGCATTTACTGCGGAAGCGTGGGTGTAGAGTTCATGCACATCGCCGACCCGGAGCGGCGGCAGTGGATTCAGGAGCGCATTGAAGCGGGTCCCGCAACGGCCGACCGCGAACGCGCGTTCGATCTGCTGCTGCGGGCCGACCTTTTCGAGCAGACTCTGCAGCAGCGGTATCTGGGCAACAAACGATTTTCGCTCGAAGGCAATACGTCATTGCTGCCGGCGGTGGACGAGATTCTCGACGTCGCCGGAGAACATGGCGCGCTCGAACTGGTCATGGGCATGAGCCATCGCGGACGTCTGAACGTGATCATTCACGTGGCGAGACGGCCGGCGGAACAGGTATTTGCCGAGTTCGAGGACGTGGACCCGCGCAGCGTGCTCGGTTCCGGCGATGTCAAGTATCACATCGGCGCGACGGGCGAGTATGAGACAAAAAGCGGGAAGAAGATTCACATCCATCTGGCGTCGAATCCCAGCCACCTTGAGGCAGTCGATCCCGTAACCGTGGGCCGCACGCGCGCCAAGCAGGATCGCGCGGGCGAAAACGGCAAGCCGAAATATCTGCCCTTGCTGGTGCACGGCGACGCCGCGTTTGCCGGACAGGGGATTACGGCTGAGACGTTGAACTATGCCGATCTTCCCGGTTACACCGTGGGCGGGACGATTCACCTGATTGTGAATAACCTGCTGGGATTCACGACCAACGCGCGCGACGAGCACTCTTCTCGATTTGCCGCCCAACTGGCGCGGCGGCAGGCGATTCCGATCTTTCACGTGAACGGGGAAGATGTGGACGCGGTGATGTGGATCGCGCGCATCGCGGCGGAATATCGCTACAAGTTTGGCACAGACGTGGTCGTGGACCTGATCGGATACCGCCGTCATGGCCATAGCGAAGTGGACGATCCTACGGTGACGCAGCCGCTCATGTACAAGGCGATCAAGCAGCATCCGCCGCTGTTTGATATTTACGCGAAACAAATTGGCATCGAGAATCTTGCCGAGCGTGTGGCGGCGATCAAGGCCGAATTCGAGGGAGCGCAAAAAGCGGCATCGAAGGCCACCAAGAAGCCGTCGCTGCGGGAACTACCCTCCTATTGGGATAACTATTGCGGAGGACGATATCACGCGGAGTATGACGTGCCCACCGGGGTCGCACGCGAAGAGTTGATCGAGTTGACAGAGCGGCTGACCGCGTATCCCGAGGGATTTCATATCCATCCGAAGGTGAAGAAGTTGCTTGAGCAGCGCGCAGAGATGGGCGCGGGCAAGAAGCCTCTCGACTATGGAATGGCGGAAGCGCTGGCCTTCGCGAGCCTGCTGAAGCATGGAACTCCGGTGCGCCTGAGCGGGCAGGATTCGCGGCGGGCTACGTTCAACCAGCGGCATTCGGTGCTGATCGATACCGAGGATGAGACCGAATACGTTCCTTTGTGCAATATTGCGCCCGGGCAGGCGGCATGCCAGATCTACAACTCGACGCTTTCGGAAGCGGGCGTAATGGGATTTGAGTATGGCTACAGCCGCGATTATCCCGAGACGCTGGTGCTTTGGGAAGCGCAGTTTGGAGACTTCGCCAATGTGGCGCAGGCGGTAATCGACCAGTTCGTGAGCGCGGGTGAGGACAAATGGGGATTGCTCTCAGGCCTCGTGCTGCTGCTGCCGCACGGGTACGAAGGGCAGGGGCCGGAGCATTCGAGCGCGCGCGTCGAGCGGTATTTGCAGCTAGCGGCGCGCGATAATTTCCAGATCTGCCAGCCCTCGAATGCCGGACAGTATTTCCATCTGCTGCGGCGGCAAGCACTGCGCAAGTGGAGGAAACCGCTGGTGGTTTTCACGCCGAAAAGCATGCTGCGGCATCCGGATGCGCTTTCGCCGCTCGACGACTTGACGCATCAGCGGTTCTTGCCGGTGATTCCCGATACCGAGGCCCACGATGTAAAGCGCATCCTGATCTGCACGGGAAAGATCGGGCATGAGCTGCGCGCGGAGCGGCAGAAGCGGCAGGACATGACCACAGCGATCGTCTTCCTGGAACAGATGTATCCGTTCCCGGAGGCGGAATTGGCAGCGGAGCTCGACCGTCACAGCACAGCGCGCGACATTGTGTGGGTGCAGGAAGAGCCGTCGAACATGGGCGCGCTGTTTTATATGCTGCCGCGGCTGCGAAGGATCTCGCACGAGCGGCCGGTGCTTTCGGTGAAGCGCTCCGGTAGCGCGAGCCCGGCAACCGGGTCCGCGAAAGCGCACGAAGTGGAGCAGAAGACGCTGTTGGCGCTGGCGTTCACGACGCAGGGGTAGGGCGAGGACGGAGGTTAGAGGTCAGATTGCAGAGTTTTTGCGTTCCGTCGGACGAGCGCTCACTAGAGGCCCCGTTGTGGCTGCAATAGTAATCCGCAAGCTACCATTTCCATTCCCTGCTGTCGAACGCATTCGGCTTAACGGACTCGAGCAGGAGTTCGTCGTGAGCCGTTGATCCGGCGGCGCGGAAAATCTTGGTCCAATTCTGGCGAGGCAGCCCCGGGCCCTTTTTAGTCTTGGGTGAAGAAACGAAGGCCCAGGGCTTCGCCTGGGCCTGCTTGGACGATGCTTTCGTCATTCTTCTATGGCCAGCGCTTGGCCGCATCTTCCCATCCAGCGGCGCGCGCTGGAGCGTTGACTGCCTGGGCGGCAATCGGAGCGGGAATGCGAATCGGCTGCTGCTGCGCCGCAACTGAGGTCAGTGCCGGTTTCGACGCCTCGGCGGCCGCCTCTTTTTCTTCGGAAAGCAACGGGGCCGCAACCCGCAAAGCCTCTACTTCTTTTTCCAATCGCGCCAGTTCAAGCTCTTTCTGCCTCAAAACCTCGTAAACATTTTTCATGCTCAGCACCTTTTTGTGACGGGGAGAACGTCTACGGCAGAGTATGAGTTTTCGGCGCGTTTTGTCAAGAAATATGGACCTCTCATGCCAATGAGAAGAAGGGCGAGTCCGTCGCGGACTCCTCGGCCGCATTACAGATCGGCGAAAAGCTTGCCGTCAGCGAAAAAGAACGATAAAGACAAGCACACCAAGGACCAGAACGATGACGAGCAGGAGATTCACGTGGTCCGACAGCCAGGATTCCTTAACCGGCGTCGCATTGGCAAGAAAAGGCGGCAAGGCTTCCTCCGTCGCAGTCGCCGCCGATTTCCTCTGGCTGCGGACTCACTGGTTCACTTCGACCTTGGACTCGCCCGATTTTGTCATCCTTTTTCGTTTCGCAATCGAGACAAAGGGATCTCCCTTCGGATACCGGGAATCCGCAGGAGGCGCATTTCTGAACTCGCAGCATCGAGTCCGGAAGCGAAGCGGATTCCACGGTCTCAACTCCCGGACCCATTTCGACCGCAGGCAGCGCCACCGATTCGGCGGGCAGTTGCCAGGTATGGAATTGCGAGGCCTCGGGGGAGGCACTGACATCCTTGGCCTCAGATGGCGCCCCAGCCGCGGCGACCTTTGGTGATGGTTGCGGCTCATTTTGAGCAGTTACTACGGGGGAGGCCAACGCCGCCGCAGTTCTCACTCCTTGCTTCGCCTGCGGTTGTCTCACGAGCGGGGCCGGCGGCACTGCATCATGACGCTGCTCGGCGAGATCGAGCGCGGTTAGCGTGAGGTCGGCCATGCGCTCAAGGGCAGTCAGATCGCGTTCTTCGAAAGCATAGGCGTGATCGGAGAAAAGCTCGAACAGTCCGCGCACCTCGCCATTTTGCCGCAGCAACGGCAAGACAACGATCGAGGCGATGCCGAGCGCCCGGCAAGCTTCAAGATTTACACGCGGATCGGCCTCTGCATTGTCGCAGCGCAGCAACTGGCGTCGCGCGATGCTTTCGCCGGTCAGCCCGGAGCGAACCTGCAGGCGGGCGCCGATCTGCGGCGCGCATGAGCCGGCGCTGGCGCGGCAAACCATCTCGCCGCCTTGAGGCAAGGCGAGCGCGGTTCCAGTAGCGCCCGTGATGTATTGCGCGCGCTCGACCAGAAGCTGGAGCGCGGCATCAAGCTCGGGTTCTTCCAGGCCGCGGCTTAGGTTGGCATCGGTTGGCGGACCTGACGGCGCTCGGGCCGCAGCGGCGGCTTCACCCGGCACGCTGCCGCTCGAAGGGAAATCGTCGGGTTGGGGGAAGCCCGGCATGCGATTATGCGCTCTCTGGTTTGCCGCAAAGTCAATGCAAGCAGACGGAAGGCCCGCAGCTCACACGAACAATGCTGACCAGAGTCTCGCCTTGGAGCCTCTGGCTGTCAAGAGCCGGCGGGTGCTTCGCAGGTGTCTGAAGTTATGCCGAGGCGTCGTCTTTGTGCCGCAGCCACTCAATAAACATCTGTTCGCGCGGCTTGTCGTAGGCCATGAGCAAGTGGCGAATGCTGCGTCCGCTGACGAAGTGGCAGACTTCTTCCGCGAGATTTTTGGCGTGGTCGCCGGCGCGTTCCAGGGACTGCGTCATGAAGATGACTTGCAGGCTGGCGCGGCGCTCGATGTTCTCGGGATTTTCGATGTGGCGGAGAAAAATCAGATTGCGCAAGCGATCCATTTCGGCATCGGCGCGCAGGACTTCGATAGCCTTCTTGACGTCGCGTTGCGAGAATGACTGGCCGACATCGGCCAGCAT
This sequence comes from uncultured Acidobacteriaceae bacterium, assembly GCA_963818945.1. Classification (GTDB taxonomy): domain Bacteria; phylum Acidobacteriota; class Terriglobia; order Terriglobales; family Acidobacteriaceae; genus Acidiflorens. Next base: position 521,662 of record CAWFUA010000001.1, read on the forward strand.
TTTTTCGAGAATCGTCGCCATCTGGGTCAGTTCGCGCGCGTCCTGCGGATCAATCCGAGCTCCTGTGGCCTGGGCGCTGGTCGCGAAGCTCAACAGCAGATCTCCGATGCGCTCCAGCCCGATCATCAGCTTCATGCAGGCAAGCAACTGTCCGGTTTCAGTTTCCGGCACGCGCGTAATGGTCGAGGTCACGCCAGAGTCCACTTCGACGTCGATGGCGTCCAGGTCTTTTTCGCATTGGCGAATCGCATCCAGGCGGGTCATCGAACCAGTGGCAATCCCTTCGGCCGCGATGGCAGCGGCCTGGCGCGCCAGTTCGCACGCTTCGACCGTCCGCTTAACCAGATCGGGGTACGACGGGTCGGGCGCTGGCTTCTTCACGCTGGCTGTGCTCATTGGCTAATCACCCTGCTTCATTGGATGCCGGATCCGCTCCAGTAGACGCGAGCGCTATCAATCCACAGTGTGGCACACCCTTCCGGCAAAAGTGTAATTCCCAGCGTCGCAGGGCAGGTTACAACGCGATAAATTTATTGCCGCCGAAGCGTAAAAATCAAGCGATAGTGCAGTTTCTGGCAGCGGGCCGAAGCGCGGGTAGGATCTCCTGGCTGAGTGGCCAGCGCCCCTTCGCGGAAGGTAAGTATTACCATTGTTATCTCGCTCAGGCTCCCCGAGAGCTGCACAATGTTTCAATGGGATTGGGTGAACTTTTTTTCGGGTTTCTCCAGCGAGTCGCCGTAGGAGCGGGAACAGTGTTTGCTTTGTTCCTGATCATTCGGCTCGGATTGCGCCGGCGTTCGGCGATCGTTGCCAGTCGTCGAACAACCCACTAACCGTCACCGCCACAGCCATCGCTCCCACAACGAGTTTGGCGGGCTGCGGGGTCATCATTTCCAGATGCGCCGTTTGACTCACTTCGCTGCGGCGTGAGATAGTTGCCTGCTCCGATCACCGCAACTGACTGTAAACACAAATACTATTGGAGTTTGTTGCTCCCAAATGGTTCGCCTCATTCCCAAAGATAACAGCTTCTTTGCCATGTTCTCGGCGATGTCCGACAACCTCATCGCCGGGGCGCGGACGCTGGTTGATCTCTTCGCCAACTACCACGATGTCGGAAACAAAATCGACGAGATTCACCGCATCGAGCGCGAGGGCGATGAGATGACTCATGCCATTCTGACTAAACTCAACCAGACCTTCATCACACCCTTCGACCGGGAAGACATTCACGAGTTGGCCTCCAAGCTCGATGATGTCCTCGACTTCATCAATGCTTCCGGCGCCCGCATCGAGATGTACCGGATCACGACTCCACCGCTGGCTGCCGGAGAACTGGCCGCGATCATCCTGCAGCAATGCCACGAATTGCAGCAGGCTGTGTCTCTCATGCAAAAAAACGGCAACATCCTGGGCCACTGCGTGGAGATCAACCGTTTGGAAAACGAAGCCGACCAGGTGTCTCAGCAGGCCATCGCCACCCTGTTTGAACACGAAAAGGATCCGATCAACCTCATTAAGATCAAAGAGCTGTTGGAATGCCTCGAAAGGGCGACTGACAAGGCCGAAGACGTTGCCAACGTCCTGGAAACAGTCGTTCTGAAAAGCACGTGATGCTCAATAATTTACCCAAACAGGAAACCTGGTGAAGCCCGATCTGATTCTGCTGATCGTCACAATACTGGTCGCGCTGATCTTCGATTTCCTGAACGGATTTCACGACGCCGCCAACAGCATTGCCACCGTCGTCTCCACGCGCGTCTTGTCCCCAAAACTGGCCGTCTTGTGGGCCGCGTTCTTCAATTTCGTAGCCGCATTTCTTCTCGGCACCGCCGTCGCCAAGACCATTGGCGGAGGCATGATCCACGTCGAAAGCGTCACCCAGTACGTCGTGATCACCGGCCTCTTCGGCGCTATCGTCTGGGATTTGCTGACGTGGTGGTGGGGGCTTCCCACTTCCTCCTCCCATGCCTTAATTGGCGGTTACGCGGGCGCGGCCGTCATGCGCTCCGGATGGCACGTGATCATCGCCGAGGGCTGGTACAAAACCCTCATCTTTATTGTGGTGGCGCCCATCATGGGACTCGTCCTCGGCCTGACGTTCATGGTTGCCGTCTACTGGCTTCTCCAAAACAAAGCCCCGCGACGAATCGATGCCTGGTTTCGCAAGCTGCAACTCCTCTCGGCGGCGGCGTATAGCCTCGGCCATGGCGGCAACGATGCCCAGAAAACCATGGGAATCGTGGCCTCCGCCTTATATGGAGCGCATTATCTGAGTTCGAAGGAACTGGCCGGCAACTGGGGAAAATTTCACTGGCCCATCATTCTGGCGGCGCATTTGTCCATCGCCATGGGAACGTACTTCGGCGGCTGGCGCATTGTTCACACTATGGGATCGCGCATCACCAAGCTCAAGCCCGTGGGAGGCTTCTGCGCCGAAGCCGCGGGAGCGATCACCCTGTTTTCCACCGCGCTCGCCGGAATCCCCGTGAGCACCACCCACACCATCACCGGAGCGATCGTCGGAGTCGGAGCCGTCAACCGGCTTTCGGCTGTGCGCTGGGGAGTAGCAGCGCGCATCGTCTGGGCCTGGGTTGTAACCATTCCCGCAGCGGCGCTGGTCGCCGCAGCTTCGTTCTGGCTGGTGCGGTTGATTCACCCCGGCGCATAGCCGGTTCCGTAATATCCTGCCGATCTTGCTCTTGCTTTTGGGTGGCGCGGCGGTTTGCCGCTGCCCTTGCTTTGGCCCATGGCGTTAGCCGTTTGGAGGGTGATCGGTCAGCTTCCGGACTACCAGCGACTCACCAAATGACCTGCCGATTCCGGGGTTGTGAGCGCTATAGCGATTTATCACCAATTGACGGTCTGGCCTTGGTCTGGAGTTCTTGGCGATCACCGCACATCAAGATGTGACAATTCTCACTGATAGGACGCGCTCATTTGTGCTTACATTAGCGCGTCTCGCCTCTCCGAAGCGCAGTTCCCGTCCGTTGAGACGCACACCCACTGAGGCGAGAGGACTGAGTTTTCTAGAACAAATAATCAGCAAAAAGTAGAAACATCCTTCCCGGGCTCGACGCAAGAGCACGACCTGCTTTTCTGGGTGATAAGCAGGGCCCAAACCAATTCTGGCAAGACCGCGACTCGGCTTCGGCCGTAGGGTGGTTGCCGCCAGGTCCAGATGGGCCCTCCGGGAGCCATCAAAACCGCGCGTCGCCAGGTTAGCCGCCGCCTCCTAGAGGCAGAAAGTGAGGAATCCAAATGCTCGGGCGAAGATTCGATAGTCTCTTTCCGCAGTCTTTCATGTTGCTCCTCGTCATGTGCTTGTTGACTCCCGTGCTGGCGCAAAACTCGATCGAAATCAAGGAAGCCGACCGAGTGCCACTGAAGGAAAGACGTCATCCGATGATCCGTCGCGAGAATGAGGCTGGGCGGACCAACCCGCATCTCCGGATGCGGCCGATGGTTCTGTTTCTCGCTTCTCCTGCCGGTCCCGCCAGGGGCGCTGCTGCAGAGTTTTTTCCGGCTGGGCCCAGGGACTTCGGTTCGTGGGGGGCGAAGCCGGGGCGTGTCCGTAGTGGGGGAGCGGATCAATCGCTGCAGGTAGTCACGAACTGGCTGCGCTCGCACGGTTTGGTTGTCGAGCCAGGTCTTTTGGGTCCTGCTGCGATCCGCTTCCAAGGCACGGTGGCGCAGGTGGAAGAAGCGTTCCGCGTGAAGATTCGCAATTATGTCGTCAAGGGGAAACCCTACTACGCCAACGCGAGCCCGCCCAGTATTCCGCGGGCACTTTCGCGCTCGATCCGGGCGGTGGATTCGCTGGGCGACCTTCCGATGGAATCCGGGGCGGCCGCGGCCGGAAGTCCGGAGATCATACTTCACGAGTTCACGGGGACCGAAATGCAGCCTGTCTATGTTGGGGTGATGGACAGCGCGGGCAACCTTTATGGAACGACGTGTGGCGGCGGATCGGCTGGAGCCGGTGCCGTGATCAAGGTGGACAGTGCGGGCAACGAGACGGTGCTCTACAGCTTCACGGGGACGAACGGTGACGGCGCATTCCCAGACGGCACCGCCCTAATCCTGGATAGCGCCGGCAACCTCTACGGCACAACGTATCGGGGCGGCGCAGACGACTACGGCACCGTGTTCGAGCTTCCCAAGGGTAGTGCGGCCGACACCGTGCTCTACAGCTTCACGGGGACGAACGGGGACGGGGCAAATCCCGAAGCCGGTCTAATCATGGATAGCGCCGGCAACCTCTACGGCACAACGGAGTATGGCGGCGCAACTCCCTATGGCGGCACCGTGTTCGAGCTTCCCAAGGGTAGTGCGACCGACGCCGTGCTCTATAGCTTCACGGGGACGAACGGGGACGGAGCTTCTCCCCGGGCCGGTCTAATCATGGATAGCGCCGGCAACCTCTACGGCACAACATTCCAGGGCGGCGCAGACAACTACGGCACCGTGTTCGAGCTTCCCAAGGGTAGTGCGACCGACACCGTGCTCTACAGCTTCACGGGGACGAACGGGGATGGATTTTATCCCTATGCCGGTCTAATCCTAGATAGCGCCGGCAACCTCTACGGCACAACGTACTTTGGCGGCGCAAACGACTACGGCACCGTGTTCGAGGTGACGCCATCGGGGACGGAGACGGTGCTTCATAGCTTCACGGATACGAACGGGGACGGAGCATATCCCTATGGCGGTCTAATCCTGGATAGCGCCGGCAGCCTCTACGGCACAACGACGTATGGCGGCGCAAACGTCTACGGCACCGTCTTCGAGCTTCCCAAGGGTAGTGCGACCGACACCGTGCTCTACAGCTTCACGGATACGAACGGGGACGGGAGAAATCCCCATGGCGGTCTAATCATGGATAGCGCCGGCAATTTCTATGGGACTACGGAGCAGGGTGGCTCGGTTAACGGTGGGATTGTGTTCAAGCTGGATGCCAAGGGCAACGAAACGGTGCTCGACAGCTTTCCACCCACAGATGGGGACGGGGCAAATCCCCATGGCGGTCTAATCATGGATAGCGCCGGCAATTTCTATGGGACTACGGAGCAGGGTGGCTCGGTTACCGATGGGATTGTGTTCAAGCTGGATGCCAAGGGCAACGAAACGGTGCTCGACAGCTTCCCGGGGACGAACGGGGATGGATTTTATCCCTATGCCGGTCTAATCCTGGATAGCGCCGGCAACCTCTACGGCACAACGAGGTATGGCGGCGCAGACTACTACGGCACCGTGTTCGAGCTTCCCAAGGGTAGTGCGACCGACACCGTGCTCTATAGCTTCACGGGGACGAACGGGGACGGTGCAAATCCCGAAGCCGGTCTAATCATGGATAGCGCCGGCAACCTCTTCGGCACAACGTTCAATGGCGGCGCAAACGACTACGGCACCGTGTTCGAGGTGACGCCATCGGGGACGGAAACGATTCTGCACAGCTTTGGTCCTTCGGGGATTGGGGAGGCGGGGGAGCCCAACGGTTCCCTGGTCATGGATAGCGCCGGCAACCTCTACGGCACAACGGAGGATGGCGGCGCACACGACTACGGCACCGTGTTTGAGGTGACGCCATCGGGGACGGAGACGGTGCTCTATAGCTTCACGGCTACGAACGGGGACGGAGCTTTTCCCTATGCCGGTCTAATCATGGATAGCGCCGGCAACCTCTACGGCACAACGGAGAATGGCGGCGCAGACGACTACGGCACCGTGTTCGAGCTTCCCAAGGGTAGTGCGACCGACATCGTGCTCTATAGCTTCACGGCTACGAACGGGGACGGAGCTTTTCCCGAAGCCGGTCTGATCATGGATAGCGCCGGCAACCTCTACGGCACAACGTACAATGGCGGCGCAGACGACTACGGCACCGTGTTCGAGCTTCCCAAGGGTAGTGCGACCGACATCGTGCTCTATAGCTTCACGGCTACGAACGGGGACGGAGCTTTTCCCGAAGCCGGTCTGATCATGGATAGCGCCGGCAACCTCTATGGAACCACGGCTTCTTCTAGGTCCGGTGCCGAAGCTGGCAACATGTTTGAGCTGGCGGCGCAACTGGTGAGCTTCTCCCCGAACAGTCTGAGCTTCTCCAGCCAGGCGATCGGCACTACGAGCCCGGCGCAGACTGTCACTCTTGCCAACTCGGGGATTGCCGCTCTCAGTATCAGCGGCATCAGCGTCTCGGGAACGAATGCCGGCGACTTTGGGCAGACGAACAACTGCGGCAGTGGTATTGCGGCAGGTGGGAACTGCACGATTAACGTGACCTTCACGCCCACGGGGGCGGGCACACGCACCGCTTCGGTTTCGGTCGCCGACAACGCCACCGGGAGTCCGCAGACGATTGCTCTGACGGGCGTGTCGCCCGATCTCAGTATCCAGACATCGGCTCTGAGCCCCAGTTCTGTCCCTCCCGGCCAGTCGGCGACATCGACGATCACCATCACTTCGCTGAACGGTCTCAACAGCGCGGTGAGCCTTACCTGCGCGGTATCGCCGACGCCGGCGCTGGCGCCGACCTGCGCTTTGAATCCGACTTCGGTGACGCCGGCCCCGAACGGGAGCGTTAGTTCCACGCTGACGGTAAGCACAACGGCGGCGACGGCGGCGATGAGGCCCTCGGGATTGGGATCCGGAGCGAAGTTATTTTATGCGCTGTGGTTGCCGCTGCCGGTGGTGGTGGTGTTGGTAGCGAGCTTGGGCTACGGCTCCAAGAAACGGAGATGGGCGGGTCTGATGTTGGGCTTGGTTTTGGCGGCCGGGCTTGGCTTCCAGTTGGCGTGCGGCGGTAACAGCAGCAGGGGCAATTCCGGGACTCCAGCGGGGAGCTACACGATCACGGTAACCGCGAGTTCGGGTTCGTCCATAACGTACACGACTACGCTAACCCTGACTGTGCAGTAAGAGCGAGAGAGGGAAGGGGTGCAATCTATCGGGGCCAGGAAGAATGAAAGTTTATTTTGCCCCGCCCCACTCGGTTGGGCGGGGCTTTTTCTTCCGGTGCTGCTCCGGCGACGAGAAGAGCACGTCAGTTGACGCAAACAGGCCGATTGCGCTCAGAACCCAGACCGGCCCCGTTCGGATTCCGCTCGAATGGCGGCCAACTCGGGTCGTCCCCGTTATTACCGCCTATGCGGACTCCACCTCAGAAGCCGGCAGCGTGAACAAGAACGCCGAGCCGTGGTTCAGTTCGCTCTCGGCGCGGATCGTCCCGCCGTGCGCCAGCACAATGTGCTTGGCGATGGCGAGACCAAGTCCGGTTCCCCCAGACTCGCGCGAGCGCGCCTTATCGACCCGGTAAAAACGCTCGAACAAACGCGGCAGGTGCTCAGAGGAAATGCCCGGACCAAGGTCGCGAACCGAAAATTCGACGCCGTTTTCCGCCGGTCGCGCACCCAGCACAATCTTCTTGCCCGACGCCGCGTACTTCAATCCATTCTCAATGAGGTTGGAAAATATCTGATGCATGGCCTCGCGATCCGCATCCACGTGTGCCCCGGGAACGGCATTGTCGATCGCCAGTTCGACGCCGTAAGAGCGGGCCATTTCGATAAAGCTTTCCAGAGCATCCTGCAAAAGCTCCTCAGTGCTCACCCTTTGAATCATGAACCGTTGCTCGCCCGATTCGACGCGCGCCAGGGTCAACAGATCTTCGGTGAGTCGCGACATGCGGGCGGCATTTTTGCGGATGATCTCGAGAAATTCACGAACATGATTGTCGGCCAGCGGACTATCGAGCAGCGTCTCGGTATATCCCTGAATAGAAGTAAGCGGTGTGCGCAGCTCGTGCGAAACGTTGGCGATAAAATCGCGCCGCGTTTTTTCCATGCGCTCGGTTTCGGTCAGGTCGCGCAGCACGGCTACAGCGCCGCCTCCGGGCATAGGCGCCGCCGTGACATCGAAGATCCGCCCGGAGGTAATTGTGTTCGAGCGCGCCGTCGTGACGACGTGGTCGCGTGCCGCTTCCTGAACAGCGGCTAGAAAATCCGGGTCGCGCACGCTCTCGATCAATGGCGCGTCCAGTCGCGGCGGGCGCAGCAGAATACGGTTCATGCGGCGGTTCGCCCACTGGACGCGCCCATCCGGTCCGACGGCGATCACCGCGTCCTGCATGCTGTTGAGCAGAGTCTCCAGCTCATTCTGGCTGGTTTGCAGGCGATCGAAGCTCTCTTCCACGCGCCGCGCCGTCTTGTCGAGCGCGGCCGCGACCTGGCCAATTTCGTCCGTCGCGGTGGACGCAATTCTGGCAGTGAGATCGCCGGCCGCAACCCGTTCGGCAAAATGTACAATCCGCTGCAAACGCCATCCCACGTATTGCGAGGCGGCAGCGGCGATGAGAATCGCAATTACAAAAGCGGTGAGCGCGCCCCAGAACAAAGCCCGCGCCAGTGGACGGTCGGTAATTTCGATCTCCGGCAAGGGATAGGCGAGGCGAACCGCGCCTCCGGAAATGGGCACGGCCACATAAAGGAACGGGACAGCCACGGTATGGCTCTTGCGTTCGTCAAACCCGACGTGACCGCCGAGGGCGGCCGCAAATTCCTTGCGGGTCGCGTGGTTCTCCATCGTCCTGGGATCGGCTTCGGAATCGGCCAGCACTTTGCCCGTAGGATCGATGACGGTGGCGCGGGCGCCGGCCGCCTGCCCCTCCTGCGAGGTGATGTCGGCGATGCTGTGCTGCCGGTCGTTCTCCACGCGGTAGGCAAACATCTGGACCTTTTGCGTGAGATCGCGTTCGATCTGCTGGCGTAGAGTGCGTTCCCAGACGCTGTGGACGGTCCACAGCAGGGTAATCGCAGTCACGGCGATCACCACCAGAAACACCAGCATCAACTTGAAGAAGATGCGACTTCTCAACGAGGAACCTCGAAGCGGTAGCCGGCGCCCCGTACCGTTTTCAGGTAGTGCGGGTTTTCCGGATCTGGCTCGATTTTTTCACGAATGCGGCGTACATAGACGTCTACCGAGCGCGGCGTAACGTAGGCCGTGTCGCGCCACACCGAATCGAGCAACTGATCGCGCGTGAACACGCGTCCGGCGTGCCGCATAAAGTAATCGAGCAGGCGGAATTCGGTCGCCGTCGTCGGCACCTGCTTCCCGCGAACCGTCAGGGTCATGGCTGCCGGATCAATGTGAACGTCTTCTATTTTTGTCGGCAGAGGCGGCAGTGGACGCTCAAACCGCCGCATCACCGCCTTGACCCGAGCGACCAACTCCCGCGGGCTAAAGGGCTTAGGGATGTAATCGTCGGCACCCAGTTCCAGGCCCAGAATTCGATCGGCTTCGCCGCTTTTGGCGGTCAGAAAGATAACCGGAACTGGCGCCAGCGACACCGATTGCCGAATCTGCCGGCAAAGCTCAAGCCCGTCTTTTCCCGGCACCATGATGTCGAACAGAAACAGCGACGGCCGCTGCCGCTCCGCATCCGAAACGACGACGTTCCCCGTCGCATAGAGCCGCACGTTGAAGCCGGCGCCTTCCAGATGATGTCGCACGAGGCGGGAAATATCGGGATCGTCTTCCACTACAAAGATCGTCGGTTTCACGGTCATCATTGTAGCCCTGAAATGTAACAGTTCTGTAACAACAGCTGTCAGCCGTGAGCTGTGAGCTTCGAGCCATGAACTTCGGTCTCGCAGCGGCGTGCGAAAACGGGCGGTTTAAGCGACCGCTTCGTAGTCTGCGCGAAACCTCGGCCCGTGCAAAGGGTCAAGCTCGCGGCTCAAAGCTCATAGCTCATAGCTCGCCGCTAGCGCAGCGCCATTCCTGCCTCCGCCGAGAAATCCATCGGCACAAATTGGCGCCGCACAAACTTCGGGAATGCAGCGGCGGCGATCATAGCCGCGTTGTCGGTCGAAAGCTTGCGCGAGGGGAAAAAGACTGGCAGTCCTTGCATTTCCGCTTCGCGCTGAAAAGTGACTCGCAACTCCTGGTTCGCCGCTACTCCGCCGCTGACGAACAGAGTGCCAACATCATATTCACGCCCCGCAGCCAGCGTTTTCGTCACCAGATCGTTAACCATGGCACGCTGAAACGACGCCACCAGATTGAGCGTTTGCCGGTCGCAGAGGCGAAGATAATCTTCGAGTGTCGGCTGCTGCTTGGCGCCGATCAGCCCGGCAAGCGCCTGACGGCGCGCTTCAATCGCCGGAGCCATGCGCTCGGTTTCAACGTAGCGCAAGACCGCCGTTTTGATCCCACTGTAGGAAAAATCGAAATGCGGACGGCCATCCTCGGGCAAAGCGCCCGGCTCCGAACCCTCACCTTTCGCACGCTCATTCTTCCGCCGATCATTGCGGTCGCGATGCTTGATCTGCGCCGTCTGGAACTTGACCGCGTGCGGATCGCCATGCGGCGCAAGCCGGTCGATGATCGGACCTCCCGGATAGCTGAGACCGAGAAGCTTGGCGACCTTGTCGAATGCCTCGCCTGCGGCATCGTCGCGCGTGTGCCCGATATTCTCGTAGGTCCACAAGTTCTCCTCCACCTGCGCAAGATAAAGATGAGTGTGCCCTCCGGAAACTACTAACGCGAGCACAGGAAACTGCAGCTCGGCATTTCCAGCCAGCCGCTGTTCAAGCAGCACCGCATGCACGTGGCCTTCAAGATGGTTAACGGCGATCAGGGGCTTGTCGAGCGCGAACGACAGCGCTTTGGCGAAGCTGATGCCGACGAGCAAAGCTCCCGCGAGACCAGGTCCTTGCGTCACTGCGATGGCATCGACTGACTCGTAGGATTGCCCAGCTTCCGCCAGCGCCTGCCGAACCACTGGAACGATCGCACGCAAGTGCTCGCGCGAGGCCAGTTCGGGGACGATTCCTCCATACGGCTGGTGCGTGGCGATCTGCGACGCGACTACGTTCGAAAGGATCTGCTGGCCCGAGCGCACCACCGCCGCACCTGTCTCGTCACAGGAACTTTCGATGCCGAGGATGGTTGCGTCGGGCATAATAGCTTCGGGCTGCGAGTCGAAACATCAGTCTAGCAGGCTGCTGAAAGACTCCAGTTCGAGCCGGTTTTGGGAAGGGCGCGAGTTCCACAGGCTACGGAAAAACACTCGCACCGCAAGAAACCGGGAAGGGCACGACCTTGGTCGTGCCGATACGTCGCTGGAAATAGGTTTGCGCTTTAGCGCCTGAGGGCCCCTATTCGTTGACGAAAACACTATTCCGTAACCTGATAGATCATGCTTGCTTTGTGATTACCGCCAAACAACACGCTGCCAACATCGTCCGCGAGCTGCGCGCGCGCGGACATCACGCCTACTTTGCCGGCGGCTGCGTGCGCGACCTCCTGCTTGGCCGCGAAGCAGCCGACTACGACGTGGCTACCGATGCGACTCCGCAGCAGGTCATGCAGATCTTTCCACAGACGTTCGCTGTGGGCGTGCAGTTTGGCGTTGTGCTGGTTCCGAGCGAGGAGACGGATCGGATGGACGAAGGTCTCGCGCAAGCGTCCCGCTCCAAGAGCACCGTCGAAGTCGCCACCTTCCGCTCCGACGTCAGCTACTCCGATGGTCGTCATCCCGATGAAGTGCGCTTCAGCAAGTCTCCGCGCGAAGATGTCGAGCGCCGCGACTTCACTATCAATGGCATGATGCTCGATCCCGCGACGAACGAAGTGCTCGACTTTGTCGGCGGTCGCGCGGACCTCACGGCTGGAATCATTCGGGCGATCGGTGATCCCGAGCGGCGTTTCTCCGAGGACAAGCTGCGCATGCTGCGCGCAGTGCGCTTTGCCGCGCGCTTCGGCTACCGGATCGATCCGGCTACGTTCCCGGCCATCCAGCGGCTGGCTCCGCAGATTCACCAGGTTTCGCAGGAGCGCGTGCGCGACGAGCTGACCAAGATGCTCACCGAAGGCCGCGCGCAGCGCGCGTTTCAGCTGCTCGATGAAACTGGTCTGCTCGCGCAGGTGCTTCCCGAAATTTCGGCGATGAAGGGAGTGGAGCAGCCTCCGCAATTTCATCCTGAGGGCGATGTGTTTGTGCACACGCTGCTGCTGCTCGCGAAACTTCCGGCTGGCTGTTCGAAGACGCTCGCGTGGGGAGCGCTGCTGCATGATGTCGGCAAGCCTCCGGCGTTTCGCGTTGCGCCCGACCGCATTCGCTTCGACGGACACGTCGAAATCGGCATGAAAATAGCGGCGGAAATTTGCCGGCGGCTGCGCTTCTCAAACCACGAGACCGATCAGATTCTGGCGCTCGTCGACAATCACATGCGCTTTGGGCAGATTTTCCAAATGAAAGAATCCACGCTGAAAAAATTTCTGCGCCTGCCCGAGTTCGACGAGCACCTGGAACTGCATCGCATCGATTGCCTTTCCAGCCACGGGCTGCTCGACGCCTACGACTACGCGCGCGAAAAGTCGCACTCGCTGCCGCCGGAAGCGATCCGTCCAACGCCGCTCGTCACGGGCCGCGACCTGATCGAAGCCGGATACGAGCCCGGCCCCCGCTTCAAAGAAATTCTGTCGGCCGTCGAGGATGCGCAACTGGAAGGACGACTTGCCTCCCGCGACGCCGCGATGGAGTTTGTGCAGCGCGAGTTCCCGGCGTAGGCTTGCTTCCGCTCTGGGGCACGAGGGTTGCTTTGAAATATTCTTCTATGTGGAGTATACTGTGGAACAGGCTCCACATATGCAGATCGTTCAAATCGTGCTCGATAAAAAGCTGTTACACGCCGCCGACCAAGCCGCGAAGCGCACTCGGCGAAACCGGTCCGCTTTGGTGCGCGACGCCCTGCGCGAACATCTCCGGCGCTTAGAACTGCGAGCCAGTGAAGAACGCGACCGCCAGGGCTACTCGCGACAATCGCCAGCCGACGCGGAAGCGCAGGCCTGGGAATCGGAGGCTACGTGGCCGCAAGAATAGCCGGAGGGAGAATAGCCCGAGGAGAAGTTCGGCTCTACCAGTTTGCCCCGCCCGATAAGAAACGGCCTGCCCTCGTGCTCACCCGAAACAGTGCCATCGGCTATCTGTCCACGGTCACGGTTGCGCCCGTCACTTCCGCCATTCGCGGAGTGCCCTCGGAAGTCGTGCTGAATGAGGAGGACGGCATGAAGTCCCCGTGCGCAGTAAACCTGCACAACGCGGTGACTGTATCTCAACAGCGATTAGGAAGGCGCGTGGCCCAGCTCAGTGCCGCGCGGATGAACGAAGTGTGTGCTGCCCTGCGCTTCTCTTTGGGGTGCGATTCAAATTAGTTGCCGGGAACGTTGCGTTGTTCCCCGAATTTCCTCCGAATCCCCCCTCTGAATTCCTCCCCGTTCCCGCGTTTCCCCATGTTTCGCCTGATGGGATTTCTCCACGTGGGGGCGCGAACAGAAGGTCTTGTTTGAGCCGCGTGCCCCACCCTTCGGTTGTTGAAGGGTGGGATTCCACATCCGCCGTCATTTAGGAATCTTTGTTTGCGAACCCAATCTAACTTTGGGAGTCGGAATGTATGCCGTAGCTTTCCTCGGCTGCGGTCATCCCAGCCACTGAACTTTGATTTCCTTTTCGAGCGACTTGAACTCCGGATCGCCGGTGACAAGTTCCGCCCTTCTTTCCTTTGCCAGCGCGGCGGCAAAGGCGTCGGCCAAACTCAATTTGAAACGCGCTTTGAAATCGGCCGCGGTGTCGGCCAGCGCGCGGGTCGTGGAATGAAAATCAATCGGCAGGCCCTGAAGGACCTTCGCGGCCTCCCCCCAGGCCGCTGCGCCGTCTTTCTTCACAATGGAGTACTTCACTTCGGCGTAGTTCACATCGGTCATAAGGAGCGGGGTGTCCTTCTTGCCGGCGGAGACGAGCAGATTTTCCATCGCCTCCGCGCCCGGCTCGTCGCGGAAGTAGGCGATAAGCGCGAAGCTGTCCAGAACCTTAGCCGGCATGGCGCTCCTCGAGTGCCCGTTCCTGCTTCTTGTGCTCGGCCCAGCTCTCCGTCAGCGGCTTCCCTCCCGGCGCGCGCTTGAGGATGCCGCGCCCGCGCTTGATGAGCGCAGCCGTCATGGGTTTGAGAAGGATTCCCTCCGGTGTGGCTTGAACCACGGCCTTGGTCCCGTCCTCGATGTCGAATTGTTTGCGCAGGCGAAGCGGGATGACGACCTGCCCCTTCGTCGTAAACCATACGGTTTCGAGCTTCTCAGCTATACTCATATGTAGGAGTATGACATATACTATAAAGTCCGTCAATAACTAACAAGTAGGATTATTCCTTGCTAGGAGGACTTTCTGCGGTCCGGCCAACCTGTGCCACCATGGCGGATGGCGCCACGCGCCCCAGCTTTCGCGTCTTTCGGAAGGCGCGATTCCACCGTTCCATCCCTCTTAACACACAAACGTGAAATGGAAGTATCGATACGCGGAAGAAGCTGCGGCGCTCGCGTGCCGTTTTCGCGCGCCGGCTGCGCATCAACGAAAGGACGCTGGAAAAATGGGAGCAGGGCCGCGCCAAGCCGGCAAGCCAGGGGAGCGGCGGCAAGCTTCTAAGTAAAAATTACCTGACCTGGCCGGCGGCCCAACGCGGTTTTCGTTGTGTGGGAAGTTCCAGCCTGCCGCGATCTATATATCACACCTTGTCAAGCCCGGTTTGACCTCCCGGAAATCCTCGATCCACTTCCGTTTGTTGCATCTACACGGCTTGTACGTACACATCTGTGTTCCAAACAATATTTTGTTCGCCGCCTGTTCGCCTCTGCGTGTTCTTGTCGTACGTACAACCTGTTATGCACACACCCGCCTTGCGGAAGCGATCATCCCGCCCGCCCTTTCGCCTCTTCTTCTATCACCCGCCGCAGCGTCCGGTTGATCTCCCACTGATACCCCCGCCCCATCCCCCGGAACCACGCCAGCACATCCGCATCCAGATTCAGTTCCCAGGGCACCCCACGCAACGCGGTTTTCGTTGTGTGGAGAAGCTCAATCTCGCGATCTTCCGGCTTTTCGTAACTCTTTTCTTTCGTTTCATCTGCGGTCACTAGGCATATGACTTTATACGTACACAATACACTGCATCATGTTCCACGTGGAACACTTCCCAGGTAGCGGCGCAGCGCGTCTTTCCAGTCCGGCATTTGGATTCCTTGGGCGTGCAGGCTGGCTGGCGAAAGCACGGAGTAGGCGGGACGGCACGCTGGGCGCTGGAATTCGGTGGTGGTTACCGGTTTGACCTCGGCTGTCAGGCCGGCTTGCCGCACAATCTCCCTGGCGAAGTCGTACCAGGTGCAATCCCCGGCATTGGTTGCATGCACTATGCCGCGGGCTTGCTTGCGGCAGAGTTCGACCAGAGCGGATGCCAGATCGACGGTGAACGTGGGCGATCCGCGCTGGTCGTTGACTACGGAAATTTCCGGGCGCGTCGCGATCAGCTTCAGAACGGTTGCAGGGAAGCACTTCCCTCCGTGGCCGAAAAGCCAGGAAGTACGCACGATGCAAACCTCGGGCAGGATATCGAGCAGGCGCATTTCGGCGCGGGCCTTGGTTTGGCCGTAAACGTTGATTGGGTTTCTTGGGTCGCCGGTTTCGTAGGGAGAACCCTTCGTGCCATCGAAAACGTAGTCGGTGCTCAGGAACAGCAAGCGGGCTCCCGCCTGGCGGACGGCTTGCGCTACATAGACGGCACCTTCGCAGTTCACGCTCAAAGCGTGATCGCGGTTTGATTCGCAGCCATCGACATCGGTGTAAGCCGCGGAAAGAATGATCCAGTCGGGCTGGGAATCCTTGACGATCCGGGTGACACGCACCTGGTCCCGAAGATCCGCGTCCCTGGAAGACAGCGCGGTGAGCTGCTCACCGCGTAGTGCACGAACCAGATCCTGTCCCAATAATCCCGTGGCGCCAAAAAGGGTAACGCGCATAGCGGCCTTATTGTAGTCGGAGCGCGCGCGTGGTGGATGTGACTCAAGTTTGGAGGAAACTTTCTATTCACTCCCGGCCAAATGCTTTCCCACGGAGGACACAGAGAAACACGGAGGAAAGCACCAGAACCCTTCAGTCTGCATGCGGTAATTGCGGCTTGGCGTGGCGGCGCAGGGCGTGGAGGATGAGTGAACCGCTGATGGCGAAGCAGACGACCGCGCCGAACGCCACCAGATCAACCATCGGGCCTTTCAGGCGAAAGTAGTCTGCAAGCAACGACACGGTGGCAAACACGAGGCCGAGAATATTCAGCCAGAGTGGCGGGCGAACATCAGGAAAGTCGCGGTGGAAGCGGACTTGGAGCAGGATAGCGGCGAGCCCGATGGCTGCCACGACAACGATGGCGAGGGGACTGAGGAAGGCGTTGCGGCGGGTGAAGATTACAACCATTGCAAGGGCCAGGAGCAGCAGGCCAGAGGCAATCACCGTCCAGCGGCGAGTGACTTGCGAACTGGGAACGGTCACGGAGCCGTCTCCTCGTGTTGCGGCATGTTGCCATTGTATCCTCGACGGCTCTGGTGGCGGCGGTCGGGTGTGTGGCGTCAGAGAACTGGGACGTCCTGCCGGGACTGGAATCATTTCGCCCACTTTACCCAGCGCCAAGGTGCTGGGCTAAGCTTGTTCGCCCTTCCGGGGCTGGATTCTCAATCACCTTGCGGTACTGGACTGTCCGGAAACGACTCCCTACGCACTCCCTCCGGCGTTTCCGGGCATCCATTCGGCCGGGCGATTGGAACCGTGTGACATGGCGTAGAGCACCAGTTCCACGCGGCTGGAAATTCCCACCTTATCGAAGATCCGCAGCAGGTATTTTTTTATCGTGTGCTCGCTCAGGCCGAGTTCGCCGGCGACTAGGCGATTGGTGAGGCCGTCGGCAACGAGGGCGACGACCTGCTCTTCGCGGGGCGTGAGCAAGGACCTTCCGCTGGAATTCACCACTCGCAGCGTGGACACCTCCGACAAGGCATCGGCGATGTAATGGGTTTGCGTGTTGTTGAGCCAGATTTCTCCGCGGGAAACGCAGTTGATGCACTTGCAGAGCATGCGAAAAGGATCCTGCGTGAAAAGAAACACTCCTTTTGCGCCGGCGCGCAGAGCATTGATGACCAGCTCGCGGTCATCTTCGTCGGCGAGCAGCACGGTCGGAATGGTTGGATGGGAAATGCGCAGCCAGCGCAATAGGCCAAAATCGGGCACGTCGGTGCCGGAGAGCAATGCGACGTCGGCGGGATTCGATTGCAGGAAAGCGTCGAGCGCGGTCGTTTTTTGCGCGACGGCGGAAACTTGAAAATCACGCCGGCTGCGCAAGGCGCGCACCAGCAGTTGCGATTGCAGCGGGCCGGAGTCCACGATCAGCACGCGTACGGCTTTAGGCTTCGGCAGAAGGATCGCATCGGGTAGTTTCGCGGGACTTTTCGATCTCAGATGCACCATGCATCTTTCATGATGCCTGAACGGGTAGGGACCATATGTATGCCCCATCACAGTGGATTTGTGATGAATCCGCGAAATTTGTCTACTTTCGGAGACCTACTACTGTGCACTGGTTTTGCAGCGATTTGCGCCCGCGAAACTGTTGCTAAAGTCGGCAACCTGCACGCTAGCAGGTTGATCGGCAGCATCGTCACGTTCCCGCTGGCCAGATTGTGCCCGGTACCGCGGTAGACAGCACTTTCCAAGTCTTGTTCGTTTTCGAGCAGACCAGTATTTTCATGCAAACAGCTCAAACGCCCGAGCTGAATTGTTCGCCGTTCTGAGCAGCGGTGAGAGTACGGAGATGAGTGAACGAATGCAACAAAACGTGATGAGAACTGTGGGCCTGCTCATCCTGCAGTTCGCCGTGGTCGCCTTCGCGCAGGAGGCCGTTCCGTCAACTGCTTCAAGACTTAAGGCTTCTGCTTCGCCAGCCGGCACGTTCGCGGCGGCGGAGAGCTCGCAGAATCCGGCAGGGGGCGGCAGCGGAGCATCCGTGAGCGGGGTGAACACACAATCCGAGAAAGCGGATGGCCTGGGAGATCCTTCTTTTGGAGGGGAGCGCCATCCGCTTTATCGGCTAACCAAGTCGGATATCGTCGACCTGAATTTCACCTTTTCAGCGGACTACAACCAGAGTCTTACGGTGCAGCCGGACGGGTTCGTGGTGCTGAAAGGTGCCGGCACCATTTTGGCGGAGGGTCTTACGCTGCCCGAGCTACAGCAGGCAGTCGTGGATAAATACAGCGGAGTGTTACGCCAGCCCGAGATCACACTGACACTGAAGGATTTCGATAAGCCGTACTTCCTGGCGTCTGGCGAAGTGACCAAACCCGGCAAGTACGAATTGCGCGGCGACCTGACCGTCAATGAAGCGATCGCCATTGCCGGTGGCTTCACGCAGCAGGCCCGACACTCGCAGGTGGTTCTATTTCGGAGGGTTTCAACCGGCGTCGCGGAGACCCACGTGCTTGACCTCAAGAGGATGCTGGATGCACACGACATGCGCGAAGACCTGCACCTTCGGCCGGGCGATTTTGTTTTCGTGCCCCAGAGCCGGATCACAAAAATTCGTAGGTTTGTTCCGACCAACTCCATGAGTTGGTACATGAACCCACTGCAGTTTTAGAGAAAGCATCAGGCAGCAATGCTGCTCTGATTTACCAGTCAATGGGTTGCCAATCATCCGGCGTGCCCCTCGACGTCTCTTGTAACCGCCAGGAAGTTGCGCCATGACCGCCGCAAAGGGAAATTTGCCCCCCGATCAGTCCCTGACACCCCGGGACCTTGCCGCAACCTTGTTCCGGCGCCCCCGGCTGATGGTTTGCGCCTTTGGCTTCGTGCTGGTGGCTACGATGGCGATGGTGGCGTTGTCAGCACGATACGAATCCCACTTCAAGGTTCTGCTGCGGCGCGGGCGCTTTGATCCCGTGATTTCTTCCCAGCCAACCGGTGCGATGGATCTCACCCGTGCCGACATCACCGAAGAAGAACTCAATTCGGAAGTCGAACTGCTGCGCGATGAGGATCTTTTGAAGCAAGTCGCCGTCATGGCGGGAATGATTCCTCTGCACACTCCGGCGGCCGAGCGCCCAGCGGCGATCGAGCACGCAGTCCGCAAACTGGCGCGGCGTCTCGAAGTCGATGCACTGAAGAAATCGAACATCATCCAGGTCACATATAAGGATAGGGATCCGGAGCGGGCTGCCCGCGTTCTCTCGGCGCTGGCGGCTGTGTATGTGAACAAGCACACGAACCTTCAGCGGCCCTCGGGAGAGATTCAGTTCTTTGAGCAGCAGACTGCGGAAAGCGAACGAAAACTTCACCGATCTGAAGCGGAACTTGTGAACTTTACTCGCACTCGCGGCGTGGTTTCCGCGGCCATGGAGCGCGATATTGCGCTCACGAAGCTTGGAGAGGCGGACGCAACCTACCGGCAGATCGACCAGGATCGAGTGGAAACAGAGCGCACGATCGCGGCCCTCAGCGAGCAACTGAAATCTTTTCCCTCGCGATCGGTCACGCTAAAACGCTGGGCCGACAATCCGCAACTGCTGGAAAAGCTGAAAACGCATTTGCTCGACCTCCAACTGAAGCGCACAGAACTGCTTACGCGATTCGATCCGTCCTACCGGCTGGTGCAGGAGATGGATCAGGAGATAGAGCAGGCGAAGGCATCCATTGCCGGAGAGGCGCTCACGCCGGTGCGCGACGAGACCACGGATAAGGATCCGAATTACGAGTGGGCGCGCATGGAACTGGAAAAGGCAGAGGTGCGGAGAAACGGGTTGCAGGCGCGTGAGGGTGATGCGGTGGCGCAGGTATCGGCGTTGCGGATCCTCGCGCAGCAGATGCAGGCCAGTTCGGTCGATCAGCAGGATCTGATGCGCACGGCCAAGGCGGACGAAGACGCGTATCTTCTCTATGTCCATAAACGTGAGGAAGCGCGGATCGGAGATGCGCTTGACCAGCAGCGCATCCTTAACGTGGCCATCGTGGAACCGCCGGTACCGGCGGCTCTGCCGGTTCACTCGATCTTTTTTTGTTTTCTACTAGCCTTCGGCCTGTCGATGGCCTTCAGCGTGGGACTCGCCTTTACCACGGAGTATTTCGACTCCACCATTCGCACGCCGGCCGAAGCACGCATGCTGGATGTACCCATGCTGGCATGGCTTCCGGCATCGGAACCGGAAATCTTGCGTCCCGGTACTGCACGGGCCGGAAGTAGGGTGGCCGTCCAATGAGCGCACTGGGGGAGTTGCTACGAGAGACGCCGGGGACGCCTGCCAGCGAGGAGAGGCGCAAATCCCATCTGCGCATCGAAAGAGTTCCTCGGTCTCGGCTGGAGTCTCTTGCCACAATCTCGATCCGCGAGGAACAGATCCACTCTCTGGTTCAACAACTGTTTTTCCGGCGCGAGGCGGGGCCGGTACGACGGGTCGGATTTACGCCGGTCGAAGCATCGAGCGAAACAGCGCGGCTGTGCCTGGACGCCGCCAGAACTCTGGTCTATGAAACCGCGTACGAGGTGGGATTGATTGACGCGGGAAGAGGGGAATCACCACTTGCAACGCAGTTGCAGATTCCAGCTCCGACCGGTGTGCAGGCTCCCTGGGCAATCTCGCAAAGGCTGTGGTTGGCGCCTCGCGAGAGCTGGTGCGCACCCGACAACCAACAGCCGGTAACGGATCAGAACCTGGAGCGGCTGCGCGAACTTACCACCGAATTCGATTTTTCTATTGTGGTTTGTCCGCCCGTCTCCTGGCTCACGGCGAGAATCGGCCATAGCTGTGACGGGCTGGTACTTGTGCTGACGGCCAATCGAACGCGGCGTCTGGTCGCCGCCCAAGTCGCTGACCAACTACGCAAGACAGACATCCCTGTGCTGGGCACCGTGCTCGCGGAGCGGCGTTTCCCGGTTCCGGCGGGCCTCTATCGGAGCTTGTGAATATGCGCGAATTAGCGACGAACGGCGTTTCGGTGCCCTTGCCTCCCAATCCCGCGTCGCCGTATGCCCGCATGATTCCCGGGGTTTCGGCCATGCCAGCTTCGCGAGTTGCACCAAGATCGACGGTGGTCTCAAAGACGGAAGCACCGGCGGACGGAGAATCGAGTGGGTCCGTTCAGCCGCAGATCCTGACTCAGCTTCTTGTGCCGCACCCGATCGCCGATCCATGGACCCTTTATCAGTGGGTAGTTGCAGATCTTTTTGTGCTGGGCGTCGTGTTCGCCGCGCAGGCACGCTTTTTGGCGAATTGGAGTTTTCCCGCACGCAGCTTGCCTCTGTTTGCAGTCCTAGTCACGCTGTTTGCCTTTAGCGAGGGCGCCTATCGAAACACGCCCGATCCGTTTCCGGCGGGGACTGTTCCCGAACTTACGAGGTCCGTTTTGTTTGCCACCGTGCTGGTTTTTTTCGCAGAGGCCGGAGCGGTTCATATGCGGGCCATGCCAGCAACCCTGTCCAGCGGCCTGGGCAGTCTCCTGCTCTACCGCCAGTTGAGGCAGTTTGCCTGGGCACGGCAGCGGCATGACACGGAATCGCGGAGAATCCTGGTGGTAGGCGCGGGCCCGGCGGGGCGCTCCATCGCCAGGGCCCTGCGAAACGACCCCCTACATCGTGCGATCGTTCGCGGCTTTGTCGATGACGATTTGGCACTCTCCCTGGACGTTCTGGGCCGTGTGGAAGACCTGGAGTGGCTGGCACGCGGCGAGTTCATTGATGAAGTCATCCTGGCGCTTCCGGGCGAGCCACAACAAACGCGCCAGGCTGCCGAGACGGCATTGCGCAATCATTTGGACATTCGCGCCGTCCCCGACTTGCCCCCCGGACCATGGCCGGACGCCAACGTCGATTACATCGGGGAAGTTCCCGTGGTGACCCTGCACTGCGAGCCGGTGCCCACGGCGGCGTTGTTCCTGAAGCGGTTGGTCGATTTGAGTGTCGCCAGCTTGGCACTGGTTTTTGCCGCGCCCGTAATGGCGGCAGTTGCGATTCTGATCCGGCTGGAATCGCGCGGGCCCGTTATCTATGCCGCGGAACGGACAGGCGCCAAGGGCCGCCGCTTCCGCTGCTACAAGTTTCGGTCAATGGTCACGAACGCCGACCATATGAAAGATGACCTGCGCGCGCGAAACCAGCGAGAAGGCCCGATCTTCAAGATTGTGGACGATCCCAGAATCACGCGGGTTGGGCGCTTCATTCGCCGGTACAGCCTCGACGAGTTGCCACAGTTGTGGAACGTGCTGCGCGGCGACATGAGCCTGGTGGGCCCGCGGCCGCATCCGGTCGATGAGGTGAACCACTACGAGTTGCACCACTATCGCCGGCTCGATGTGAAGCCCGGAATTACGGGCCTTTGGCAGATTACGGCGCGGCACTCTCCATCGTTCGATCTCAACATGCACCTGGATCTGACGTACATCGAAAACTGGACGATGCGGCTTGACTTGCGTATTTTGCTGCAGACAATCCGCGTGCTATTTGCACCGGAAGGAACCTGAGCGCCGTGAGCAGCCGAGCCATAACCTGGGACCGCGACGATAGCCCGCTTTGGCAAGCTGCAGGTCTGCTGCTGCGTCCGCTTCACCTGGCACTTGCTTTTCCTTCTCTTCTTTACCTGGGGGCTATGGCGGTATTTCTTTTTCGGCCGCCCGATCTTTTTTCCTATTACGCAGATCGGATTGCTTTCGGCATCCTGGTTTTCGTGGTGAGCCTGCGAGCAATGGCGCTGCACGAAAAACTTCCCTTTTTCGCCGGCCTCAGTCTGCCAATGCTTGGGCTGGCCACGCTAGCGGTGATTCGCGCGCTGCGCGAACCCTTCGATGCGCAGGTCTGGAGCATCCTCGCCAGCAAATTCATCGTCCCATTCTCTTTGTTCCACATTGCGGTGCTCGTCTTCCGCGGAGTTCAGCCACGGCGGCATTTCGAAATCTTTGTCGCGGTGGTGCTCGCCTACCTCGTGTTCATCGCGCTTGCCTTTTTGCTGGAGGCGCGGCCGTTGATCTGGCCGCGGTTCATCCTGGACGAGAGCCTTGGGTTCCACGCGGATCGCGCGCGCGGACCTTTTCTACAAGCCGTAGCCAACGGCCTTTCGCTGAACTTGCTGGGAATTCTCGCTTTCACGCTGAGGCAAACTTACAGAAAGATCGTCTGGGTTCTCTGGGCCTTGTTGCCGCTGGCGATACTGGCGACGATGACGCGAGCGGTCTGGATCTCGTTCGCGGTGTCAACACTTGCCCTCGGTTTGCTTTTTGCGGAGCGGCGACTGCAAACGGTGTGCGTCCTGCTGCTGGTGGGGGCGCTTCTGTGTGGCCTAGCAATCGGTTTCAGCAACCATTCCCTGAAGAAAGCTCTTTGGGACCGCACCGAAGAGCGCGGACCCGTGCAGGCGCGCATGGCCGTTTACAGCGGCGCCTGGACTATGTTTCAGGAGCGTCCTTTTACCGGCTGGCCGGCCGCGCACATGTACGCCGAATTGGGGCGCCGCATGGAGGGATACCACCTCCGTACCTTCTATGTGCACAACACCTATCTGGCATTGCTGATCGAACTCGGAATACCAGGGCTGGCACTCTACGGCATTCTTGTCTTCAATCTGTTCCGGCTTTCGCGGCGCAGCGAGCCCGGGGAGCGCGATTCGATTGCCGCGCTGCGAAAGATCTGGCCTGCATTGCTTTGCGTTTACCTGTTCAACGCTCTTTTCGTAGACATGGCGTATCAATTCGTGATCGGACTTCTTTTTACGGTCGCCGGAATGCTATGCGCGACGGAGAAATCAACCGCATGACGAGCATCGCCTATATCGCTAATGAGTTTCCTTCGTCCATGGAACCCTACGTGATGGATGAAATCGCAGAACTTCGGCGCCACGGCGTCGAGGTAATCTGCTGCAGCGGGAAGAGAGTTTCTCCGGAAGGACTTAGCCTGGCCGAGCGCGCTTTCTGGAAAGAGACGCGTTTTTCCGAGCCGCTCACCGATGGCCAACTGGTGCGCGCCGCGCAACGACTCGTTTCCGATCGCCAGAAACTCTGGCAACTGGTACGGCCGTTGCTTGTCGATCCGGGCGCGTCTGCCGGTCTGCGCATTCGCGCTCTGGGCCACACGCTCATGGGCGCCGCACTGGCGGAAGATCTGGGCGCGTTCGAGGTGACGCACATCCACGCGCATCACGGATACTTCGCATCCTGGATGGCGCTGGTGGCCGCACGCTTGCTGGGAATCGGCTTCAGCTTCACGTTGCACGGATCCGACCTGCTGCGACGAGCCGACCTGCTTGAGGCCAAGCTTCGTGCTTGTCGATTTTGTGTTACCGTTTCGGATTTCAATCGGCGCTATATTCTCAGGAACTACCCCTTCATCGCGCCCGAAAAGATTGTGCTTCAACGGCTCGGAGTGGATCGCATTCTCTCCTGGCCTACTGCCACGTCCTGCGCCGCGCTGGGTGGCCGTCCCTTCCGTCTCCTGGCGGTGGGCCGTCTTGACCGAGTGAAAGACTATGGATTCCTGATACAAGCCTGTTCCTTCCTCCGCGCCCAGGGCCTCGACTTCCGTTGCTGGATTGCGGGCGAGGGACCAGAGCGCACGGCTCTGGAACGGCAGATCGCCAGACTTGGGCTGCAGCGACACGTTCGCCTGCTGGGACAGGTTCGCCGCAGCGACCTTATCCCTTATTACCGACAGGCCGATCTCGTGGTGATGACCAGCAAGAGCGAGGGGATCCCGGTTGTGCTGATGGAAGCGATGTCGCACGAGAAGTTGGTGCTGGCGCCGGCCATTACTGGCATCCCGGAGCTTGTGGACGACCGGCACACGGGTTTTCTTTACGCGCCGGGGTCTGTTTCAGATTTCCTCAATAACGTGAGCTGGATTTATGCCAACCAAGCCTCGTTGGCCGGGATCCGGCGGGCGGCGGCAGTCAAAGTGGCCGCCACCTATAACCGCTCGCGAAATCTGCGGGCCTTTGCCGACCAGTTCCTGACCCGTATCCCCCATTTCGGCGGTGACTATGCGCATCCTGTACTGCAACAAATACGACTTTCCGTTTAGCGGAACTGAAGCCTATCTTTTCGATCTGATCGACCGGATGGATCGGCGAGGCCACAACACCGCCCTCTTCAGCATGGACCATGGCTCGCCTTCGGCGTTCAAGGGCCGCGCCTATCGCGTTCCGCTGGTCAATTTCAAGGATCCAGCCGCCACGTTCCTGAAGAAAGCGAGAATGGCCGCTCACGCTCTTTATTCACCATCGGTGCGGCGCGCCTTGCACAAGTGCATCGCCGATTTTTCACCCGATCTCGCTCACATCCGGGGGATCTACCACCATCTGTCGCCATCCATCCTGTGGGAACTCAAGCGTCAGCACATCCCGGTGCTTTATCACATCAACGATTTCAAGTTGCTGTGCCCAACTTACAATCTGGTCGCGCACGGCGAAGCTTGCGAGGCCTGCCGGAACGGCACCTTTTACCACGCCGTCACAGAGCGCTGCTACGCAGGTCCACAGTCCAGCGCTATGGTTTTGGCGGCCGAAGCTTACCTGCACAAATGGTTGCGAACCTATGAGAATTGCGTCGATCTATTTCTCGCTCCCAGCGAGTTCGTGCGCAGCGAATTGGTGGGCAATGGACTCCCGGCAGGCCGCATCGAAGTGCTCCCCCACTTTCAAGCTCTGCCCAGCGACGATCAACTTGCGAATGACGAAGGCTACCTGCTCTATTTCGGCCGGCTTTCCCCGGAAAAGGGACTGGACGACCTTTTACATGCGTTGGTGCGCGTGCCGCATATTCCGGTTGTGATCGCGGGAGACGGTCCCGAGCGCGAGCGTCTTGAGGCGCTGGCGCAAGACTTGAACCTCAGCCACGTACTTTTTGCGGGCATGGTGAGCGGTGAACAACTGAAGGACCTCATCGCCCGCTGCAGTTTCTCGCTGTTTCCGTCGCACGCTTACGAGACATTGGGGAAATCGATTCTCGAGTCGTACGCGTATGCGCGACCCGTGGTTGCCTCCGACCTCGGGTCGCGGCGGCAATTCGTGGATCACGGCGTGACCGGCCTGCTCTATTCACCCGGCGACCGGGAACAGCTCGCGCATTCCATTTCATTCCTGTTTGAGCGCACCGATCTGATCGAGAAGATGGGAGCAAACGGCCGCGCTCGGGTGAGGGCCATGCACGACCCCGAGCAGCACTTGCTGAGATTGTTGGAGCTCTACAACCGACTGACCTCCTCGAGACAACACGTGGCGTTTTCCGAACCACTGAGGCCGCGCCCGCGCCAGGGGGTCCGGGTCGCTTTCATCGGGGGGCGCGGTGTGGTTTCGAAATACAGCGGCATCGAATCCTATTACGAGCAGGCTGGCCACGAATTGGCCCGGCTTGGGCATGAGGTTACCGTTTATTGCCGCACTTATTTCACGCCTCCTGCCGATACGCACAATGGCATGCGAGTTCGCCGCCTGCCGACCATCCGCAGCAAGCATCTGGAAACGGTGGTGCATACCTTACTTAGCACTCTGGACGCCATAACCTCGGACTTCGACGTAATCCACTACCATTGCCTGGGGCCGGCGCTGTTTTCATTTCTGCCGCGGCTAGTCGGCAAGAAGACAGTCGTTACCGTGCAGGGACTGGATTGGCAGCGCGCCAAGTGGGGAGCCATCTCTCGGCGAATTTTGCACTGGGGAGAAGCCGCCTCCGTAACTCTGCCCAACGCCACCATGGTTGTCTCGAAAACGCTGCAGCGGTATTACCGCGACCGTTACCAGCGCGACACGATCTACGTGCCTAATGGAGCCACGTCGATGCGGCGTCGGCCCCCCAAGCGCTTACGCGATTGGGGCCTGCTGCCCGACAATTACGTCCTTTTTCTTGGCCGGCTTTCGCCGGAGAAAAATTGCCACCTGCTGATCGAGGCTTTCGAGAAAATCCACACCGATATGAAATTGGTCCTCGCCGGAGGATCGAGTCACTCCGATGCTTACGTCGCTAGCTTGCGCCGCCACGAATCGGACCGCATCCGCTTCCTGCCCTGGGTCTCGGGAACCGACCTTGAAGAAGTGCTTTCGAACGCCGCCTTGTTCGTGCTTCCCTCCGAGTTGGAGGGCTTGTCTCTGGCGCTTCTGGATGCCATGGCAGCCGGCGTGTGCGTGCTCACCAGCGATATACCGGAGAATCGGGAAGTGGTCGAAGGCGCCGGATTCACGTTCCGGCGCGGCGATTGCGCCGATCTTGAACGTATGCTCGATGTGCTCGTGCACAATCCCGAACTGCGGCGTCAGGCGGCGGCGCGCCAGCGCGACCGCATTCAGGGGCAATATCTGTGGCCTGAGATTGCCCAGTCCATTGAAACTGCCTACTACAAGGTGCTGGGGTGGAATGCGGGTGAACGCGCGCAGCGCGGCGGGATCGCCGTAAGAACCGCACCGCTTTCGGCCCAGGGGCTGGACTGACCCCTACTTTATCAGGCCGTAGCCGCGAGATTACCGCTGGGATCTATGTATTGCACTCGCGTTTAGTTAGAATCAGAGCGCCGCTTACGTCCAACGATGCGGCACTTTTCGCATGGAAGATCTGATTCTCGTAACCGGCGGCGCGGGCTTCATTGGCTCGAACTTCATTGTCCAATGGATTGCCTCGGAGTCCACGCGCGTTCTCAACCTCGACAAACTGACCTATGCCGGCAATCTAAGCAATCTGGAATCGGTTCAGTCCAACTCGCGATACCGTTTCGAGCAAGCCGACATCGTCGACCGAGACCTGGTGTGCGCGCTCCTGGCCCGAGAAAGACCCCGCGCTATTGTGCACTTCGCCGCCGAGAGTCACGTTGATCGCTCGATCCACGGCCCGGACGATTTCATCCGTACCAATGTCAACGGGACGTTCAGTCTGCTCGAAGAAACTCGCGCCTATTGGTCCGCGCTTCCCGAATCCGATCGTGGTCTGTTCCGTTTTCTCCATGTGTCGACCGACGAAGTCTACGGCTCGCTGGGCCCCAGCGATCCGCCCTTTAGCGAGGCCACGCCCTACGCACCGAACAGCCCGTACTCGGCGTCCAAGGCGGCTTCCGATCACCTGGTGCGCGCTTATCATCACACGTACGGAATGCCGGTACTGACGACCAACTGCTCCAACAACTACGGGCCGTTTCAGTTTCCCGAGAAGCTGATTCCGCTCATGATTTTGAACGCGTGCCAGGGAAGGTCACTCCCCGTGTATGGCGATGGCAAGAACGTTCGAGACTGGCTTTACGTTGAAGATCACTGCCACGCCATTCGGACAGTGCTCGCGCACGGCCGCATGGGCGAGACCTACAACATCGGCGGGCAGAGTGAGAAGAACAACCTGGAAATCGTCGGTGCAGTATGTGAGATGCTTGACAGTCTGAGGCCCGGCGATCCTGTCGTTCCGCATAACAGGCTGGTCACGTTCGTGAAAGACCGGCCCGGCCACGACCGCCGCTACGCGATGGATACACGTAAAATCGAGCGCGAACTCGATTGGCATGCCCAGGAAAGTTTCTCGAGCGGCCTCGAAAAGACCGTGCGCTGGTATCTTGAACACGAGGACTGGGTGCGCAGCGTGACCAGCGGCAGCTACCGTCAATGGATGGCCAAGCATTACGCCAGCGAAAAGTAAGAAAACGAAATGACCAAAACAGCCGCGCCAAACTATAAAGGCATTATCCTCGCCGGAGGCTCGGGCACGCGCCTCTACCCCGTCACGCATTGCGCCGCCAAGAGCTTACTGCCGGTTTACGACAAGCCGATGGTCTACTACCCGCTCTCGACGCTTATGCTGGCGGAGATTCGCGACATTCTAGTTATCTCCACGCCCGAGGATTTATCGCGCTTCCAACAACTGCTTGGGGATGGCTCGCGCTTCGGAGTCCATTTTCAGTACGCGATGCAACCGAAGCCCGAGGGCATTGCGCAGGCCTTTCTCATCGCAAAGGATTTCATCGGCTCCAGTTGCTGCGCGCTCGTGCTCGGTGACAACATTTTCTACGGCCACGATCTGGTCAAGGATCTGCGTCAGGCCAGCCAGCAGTCCACGGGCGCCCGCGTCTTCGCCTATCCCGTCAATGACCCCGAACGCTATGGCGTGGTTGATTTCGACGCACAGGGCAAAGCGCTCAGCATTGAAGAAAAACCCAAACAGCCAAAATCGCGATATGCAGTTACAGGACTTTATTTTTACGATCAGCAGGTCGTTGAGATTGCGGCGAAACTGCGGCCGTCGGCGCGCGGCGAACTTGAGATTACGGACGTCAATCGCGTCTATCTCGAGCGCGGCCAGCTGAACGTCTGCGTCATGGGCCGCGGCATGGCGTGGCTCGATACCGGAACACACGAAGCCCTGATGGAAGCTTCCTTATTTATTCAAACCATCGAAAAACGGCAGGGGTTGATGGTTGCGTGTCCAGAAGAGATCGCCTTCCGCTCCGGCTACATCACGGCGGGCCAACTGGAGGCGCTGGCGCAGCCTATGCGTAACAACTCCTACGGAGCGTATTTACTGCAACTGCTGAAGGACCGCGTATTTTGATGACGGAAGAGTGCTCGTGAGCGTCTGATGAAGAAAATCGCCACCAGTTTGCCCGACCTTTTGCTGCTCGAACCGCGTGTGTTCGGCGACGAGCGCGGATTCTTCCTTGAAAGTTACAACCAGCGCACTTTTGCGGAGCTCGGCATGCGCGAGACATTCGTGCAGGACAATCACTCATTTTCCGGCAAGAACGTCATCCGCGGTTTGCACTACCAGATTCAGCAGCCGCAGGGGAAACTCGTGCGCGCGATCTCGGGCGAGATCTTCGACGTGGCAGTCGATGTCCGGCGCAGTTCTCCCACATTCGGTCAGTGGGAAGCGTTCCGGCTCTCCGGTGAAAACAAGCTCATGCTATGGATTCCGGTGGGATTCGCCCATGGTTTTCGCGTCGCGGCTTCCGGCACACACGTGCTTTACAAGACTACCGCCTTTTATGCGCCGGAACACGAACGCACTATCGCATGGAACGACCCCACCTTGCGCATCGATTGGCAGCTTGATGGTGAGCCAATCGTGTCGCCCAAAGATGAGCGTGGGGTGTCATTCCAGCAGGCAGAAAAGTTCCCGTAACTCAACTTGCCACGCCGGACCGCGGCACCCTGTTCAGTTCCGTCGCGCCGGGCCTGTGCTCAGTTCAGCCGGAACTCGACCGCAATAGAGGTTTCGACCTCAAGCGCCCGGCCGGACGAACGGTAGGGTTCAAACTTCCACTGCTGTACCGCATCGATCGCGGATTTCGCTAACACGGCGTTTCCCGAGGCAGGCTGCAGATGCCTTACCGTTCCATCCGCGCCAATCAGAACATCGAGCACTACCAATCCTTGCGTGCCCGTGCGACGAGCCTCCTCCGGATACACTGGCTCAGACTTCGACACGATTCGCGCTGCCATGATTTCCGGGGGAACTCGCACCGGTGCGGTCTGGCTTGCCGGACCTTTCTCCAGTTCGTTCCACGACCACTGCCAACGCCACCAGCCAAGCGCGGCCAGCACTAGCATGGCAGGGATGAGCAAGTTCAGTGCGCGTCGCGGGATACGAATCTTCCGCGCCTTCCGTGAAGGGGGAGTGGGCGTCTCGGTGCTGGTGGGCGCCAGAGCCGGCTTGGCCCCTTCCAATACCGCAGCCGCGGCCCCTGTTGTCACCCGGTGTGACCAGTAGCGGATCATCTCGCGGTGTTCTGCCGCGAGCCCCACAAACTCAAAACCACAGCGCACTTTGTCCTGATAGCGAACCAGCGCCCTGGCTCGCAGCGGTCCGACATTCGGAAGCCGAAATTCGACGGCGATCTGTTGTCCGGCCGCAAGTTCACCCGCCACCATTGCGCCAACGCCGCCTTCGCTCACATCGGTGCAACGCCCCGGGAGATTTTGCGGGATCCCCGAGCGCAAGGCAATCACATCCAGAGGTACTTTGACGGGAAATCTAGGGAAGGCGCGACGCGGCGCTTTTTCCAATGCGAGGGACGTGCCTGCACTCACCCATTGCCTCCGCAAGATCACAAATCACGTCGTGCTGCTGGAGCAACGAAAACAGCGCTCTGATTGCAAGATCGTTAGGGAAAGTATAGCGGAAATGCAGGATGCGTTTTCCTCAGCTTGACTCTCTTGGTTCCGCGTATTTTCTCCCTCGAAGCTGTCACCGGATGAAGGTTTCGGCCGGAGGTCAGTGATCATAGACTTCAATTCTGGTGCGAACTTCGCTAGTCCAAATCCCGCCAGTTTAACCCCACTCCCAAGTCGACGCGCAGCGGAACTTCCAGCGGATGCGCCGCTTCCATCTGTTCGCGCACAAGCGTCTTCATCGTCTCCACTTCGCATTGGGGCACTTCGAAAACGAGTTCGTCATGAACCTGGAGGGTCATTCGTGACTGCAGTTGTCGACACCTTAACTCTTCGTCGATGCGGATCATCGCCAGCTTGATTAAATCGGCTGCGGTCCCCTGCAGAGGAGTATTTACCGCGGTGCGCTCGGCAAACCCGCGCTGGTTGACATTCTTGCTGTTGATATCGGGGATTGGCCGTACGCGGCCGAACAAGGTCTTCACGTGTTGGTCGCGCCGGGCTTGCGCGAGCGTGGCATCGATGAATGCCCGCACACCCGCATATTTCTCGAAGTACGCGTCGATGAACTTGCGCGCCTCGGATGGCTCAATGCCCAACTGTTGCGAGAGGCCGAATGCCGACAAACCGTAGACGATGCCAAAGTTCACTACCTTGGCCTGCCGCCGATGGTCCGGCGTTACCATCAGCGGAGGCACGCCGAACACTTGTGACGCCGTGAGCGTGTGGATATCGTCGCCGCGGCGGAACGCTTCGACCAGCAGCTTGTCTTTCGAGAAGTGCGCTAGCAACCGGAGCTCGATCTGCGAGTAATCCGCCGCGAGGAGAACATTGCCAGGCTCGGCAATGAAGGCGGCGCGAATCTCCCGCCCAAGTTCTGTACGGATCGGAATATTTTGCAGATTCGGATTGGCCGACGACAGCCTGCCCGTAGCCGTACCCGTCTGCCCGAATGTCGTGTGGACGCGCCCACTGCCGCTGCGAATCAGCACTGGCAGCGCGTCCACGTAAGTTGATTTCAACTTCGTCAACTGGCGGTATTCCAGCACCAGACGCGGCACCGCGTGCTCTCCGGCGAGACCTTCCAACACATCGACCGCCGTCGATATTTTCTTGCCTTTTCCGTATTTCACTGGCATGGGCAGGGCCAGCTTATTGAACAGCACGTCCCCGAGTTGCTTGGGGGAGTTGATGTTGAACTCCATACCGCAGCGCTCATAGATGTCGTGCGCCTTTACGTCCGCTTCCCGCTGCAACTTCACCGACATATCGCCCAAAACGGTTGTATCGATCTTCACGCCCGCGTCTTCCATGCGCGCCAGAACGGGCACGAGCGGAGCATCGATCTCTTCATAGACCCGAGTGAGTCCCTGATCGTCCACTTCCTGCCGCAGCAATCTTGCTAGTCTGCCGGTCACGTCGGCAGCCTCCGCCAAATTGCCGCTCAGCTTCAAGTTCAAACTGCGCAACGCGATTTCGGAAAGCGCATGAGACGAATAAGTCGGATTGAGCAGATACGAGTACAACAGCGGATCGTGCTCCACACCCGCCAGCGCAATCCCCATTTCCGAAAAGTGATGCAGCGCAGCTTTCCAGTCATGGATGGTCTTGGCGGCGGCTGCGTCTTCTAGCATGGTGCGCACGCGGCCGGCGAGAGGTTCGTCGTCAAAGGAGACGATCGCGGCTGCGCCAGCCGCTTTCGAAATTGCCAGTTGCTTACGGCTGGTTGGACCGCGGCCTTCCGAATCCGGCGGCCGCAGATCCAGCAATCCGGCCTGCGCCGGCTCTGGTGCGCCTTCCTCTTGTTCTTCGTGCGCCTCGCTTTCCGCAACCGGGATCGCCATGGAGACCGGGGCGGCTTTCTTCACATCCCGCAGATAGTCATCAAATTCTGCCTTCGATTTGATCTCCCGATAGTCACATTCTTCGAGTTCGACCACCGGAAGCAGTTCTTTCAGCAAGGAAGTGAACTCCAGTTCGGCGAACAGAGCGCGCAGCGCCTCAACATCGGGTTCGCCCACCTTCATCGCGGCGACATCCAGTTCGACAGCGACGTTTGTGTCAATCGTCACCAGTTGCTTGCTCAGCAAAATGTTGTCGCGGTTGTTTTCAAGCGATTCGCGATACGTTTTCTTCTCGACCTCGGCGGCCCGATCGAGCGCCTGCTCCACGCTTCCAAATCGCCGAATGATGTCAACGGACCCTTTGTCGCCGATTCCTGGTGCACCGGGGATGTTGTCGACGGAATCGCCGCGCAAAGCCATGACATCGATTACCTGCTCGGGTGGCACACCCAGAATTTCGCGGACCTTTTCGGCATCGCAGATCAAATTGTCTTTCGGAGGATTGAGCACGCATACTCTGTCGTTGACCAGTTGCAGCATGTCCTTGTCGCTGGAGACGACAAACACCGAATACGATTCCGCCGCCGCTTTGCGCGCTAGCGTGCCGATCACGTCGTCGGCTTCGTAACCTTCCAGGTGCAGGATCGGAATACGATAAGCCTCGAGGGCGCTTCGGATGTACGGCACTTGCTGCACCAGGTCAGGCGGCATTTCAGCTCGGTTCGCTTTGTAGCCGCCGTACTCCACTTCCTGAAAGGTCTGCGTCTTGATATCGAATTTCCGGATTTTGGTGATAGCTTCCGCCTGCTGGTTGCGAATCGTCGGTGCTCCCACATCAAACACCGCGGCCAGATATTCGGGCTCAAAATCATCGCGTAGCTTGCGCAGCATGTTGACGAACACATAGGTTGCCGCGGTCGGAACCCCCGTTTTGGTCGACATGGGCCGCTGCCGCGCCATGGCGTGATAGGCGCGAAAAATGAAGGACATGGTGTCGAGAAGAAAGATGCGGCCTTGGCCGGAAGGGGAGAGAGGCGGCAGCTTCGGGAGGGTCGACTTGGTCTCGGAAGGCGGTTTCACCTGTGCTGGCGGAGCTTCGGCAGCCGCTTTCGACACGAATTTTCCTTTTGCAGGCAACGCGCTCAGTTTATCAGGGCAACAAACCAGCCGCCGGGCGTGGGGGCCGGTTGGGACCGCTTGCCACCTAATTTAGCGGCAATGCTCCAAATGAGCCAGTGCCAACAAGCTGCTTCCCGCGTATGATATGAGGTTTTCGGCCCGTAAAACTTACATGCTTCCTTTTAAGCTCGTTTATAGCGATGACTACTTTCTGCCTATCGGCACGCACGTTTTTCCCGCCGAAAAATACAAGCGCATTCATGATCGGCTTGTAAAAAACGGAATCGCCGAGGCCTCGGATTTTGTTTCGCCCCGTCCAGCAACGGACCAGGACATTCTGCTTGTCCATACTCCGCGGTATGTCGAGAAGCTGAAGACGGGCACGCTCAGTGCGCGCGAAGAATTAGAGATGGAAATTCCGTACTCGCCGGAACTAGTGGGCGCCTTCTGGCTCGCGGCGGGAGGTTCCATGCTCGCTGCCGACTACGCGCTCAACGACGGCATCGCGATCAGCATTGGCGGCGGGTTCCACCATGCTTTCCCCGACCACGGCGAAGGCTTCTGCATGATCAATGACGTGGCGGTCGCGATTCGCCGCATGCAGCGCGACGAAAAAATCCGCACCGCCATGACCCTGGATTGCGACGTGCACCAGGGCAACGGAACGGCGGTGATATTCGCACCAGCGGCGGGCCCCGGCAACCTCGGCGCCATGTCAAGAACGCGCAGTATGAGTACCGACGTGTTCACGATTTCATTGCACCAGGAGAACAACTATCCGGCGTTCAAGCCCCCTTCATCGCTTGACCTGAATCTGCCCGACGGACTCGGGGACGCCGATTATCTGGCGTGCGTCGGCAATGCCTTCAGTTTGGGACTGAGCAAGTTCCAGCCGGAACTCCTCTGTTATGTTGCCGGCGCCGATCCTTATTGCGAAGATCAGCTCGGCGGATTGTCGCTGACAATTGAAGGACTCAAGGAACGAGATAAGCTGGTGTTCCAACTCGCTAAAGCTGAGCGCATTCCTGTAATGGTGACGTTTGCGGGTGGCTACGCGCAGGACATCGAAGACACGATCACTATTCACAGCAACACGATTGTGGCGGCGAAGGAAGTATTTGCGGGGAAATAGTTAAGCGGCGGCTGGGAGACTTCATTCGAGCGATCAGCGCCCAACGGGCCGGTGTGCCAAACGCCAATTGTCCACTTCCTGCTCGGCCTCGCTGGTTTCCTGTTCATTCATTGACTTTCGTAAATCGCTCAGCGCGGGCGAACTCTCTTTGATCGAACCCTGAGCGAGCATCAGCCATTTGTAAGCGGCGATCCGGTTGCTACGGGATGCACGGTTCTTGGCTAGCAACAACCCATAACGATATTGCGCCTTGGCCATGCCGCGGTCCGCTGCCATTTGATAGTAGTGCGCCGCAAGGTCCTGATCGGCAGGAGCACCCTTCCCTTCATCGCACATGATGGCGAGATCATATTGCGCTTCGATTTGGCCTTTGTCCGCAGCGGTGGTAAGCAGACGGCGCGCCTCCTCGAAGTCCACGGGAACTCCGTGGCCGAGGGCGTAACTCACGCCAAGCCCCAGCTCGCCATCGGGTTCTCCCTGTTCGGCGGCCATCCGGTACCACTTAACAGCCTGGTCGTAATCCACTTTGCCTGGCAGTCCCTTGGTGAAAATTGTTCCCAACGTTGCCTGCGCAATCGCACTACCCAGATCGGCGGCCTTCTCGTAGTACTGGACTGCCGTTGCAACATCTGCTGCCATCGCCGGAGTTGGGGGTTGAAGCGAAATCTCAGCCAGATCCAGAATTGCCGGCACCAGGTTCTGATTCGCGGCCAGCGAGAGCCAATGCACTGCTTCTTTGTAATCCAGGGGCACACCTTCGCCGCGCTCGTACAACAAAGCGAGATTGTATTGAGCCGATGCATCGCCTCCCTCGGCTGCGCGACGAAACCAGCTCACAGCCTGGGTCGTATCTCTTGCGACGCCTTTTCCGTTCGCATACATGAGCGCAATATTCGTGGCCGCGTCCGACGATCCTTGTTGCGCCGCCTTCTCGTACCAGTTCATGGCATCGGCGGGTGCAGGCCTCTCCATACCGATCCCGGCTTCCGAGAAAATGCCCAGCGCTTCCTCGGCGGCTATGGATTCGCGATCCGCAGCCTTGTGCAGCAGTCGAACCGCCTCCGCGTCATCTTGCTTCAGCAGAACGCCGGCGTGATAAGCGAGCGCAAGCATGGTTTGCGCACCAGGATCACCGGCTGCCGCTTTTTCCTCCAGCGCCTGCAGATCGCCCACAGTCAGCACCTTGGCCTTCGCCATGAGACTGTAGGCTCCCGGCTCTGGACTTGCAGCGCGTCCAACTGTTTCCGGTACGGGCGGCTTCTGCGGCGGCGGTGTTAGGGTCATGGGATTCTTTTTCGCTACTGGAGCGTGAGCCTCCGGAGAGTGAACATCAGCGGGCGACGAGGTCGGTGTCTTCGGGAACGGAATGTCGACCACGACGATTCCATTTCCTGCATGCGTCAGTTCGAAGTCGAGAGGTGATTTTAGCTGCACTACCACTCGCGCTACCGGCGGATGAATGCTGAAGAGCGACAGGCGCAATTCCTTCACCGGGCCGTGGTTGACTGGAATATGCCGATTGCCACCTTTCAGGTCGCAGCCCGGAAAATCGAAGACCAGACGATCAGGATTTGACACCCGGGTAGCTTCGGGGGTGATGGCGGCGTTAACGGCGATTTTGATGGCGAGGCCGTCGGGTCGCGGGCTAACGTCCACGCGCTCGATACTTGCCGTGGCGGGGGCAGAAACGACGACAGCAGGCTGCGGACCTTGCGCTTGGAGGGCGGGGCTTGTCCCCAAACAAACGCAAATTAACGCGAAAGAAATAGCCGCCGGGAGCCGCGCGATCACGGAATTCCTTTAACCCAGAGAAGTCAGCTGCATTGTACCGCCGAACCAACCGGCATTGGCACGCCGTAAGACAAGGGGCCTGAGCGGGGTTTTGCCGCAGTTGACTGATAAAATAAAGGTTTCGACCTATGTTTGAGAATCTTCAGGAAAAACTACAACGCGCGTTTAAGAACCTGCGCGGGCAGGCTGTTCTCACCGAAGAGAACATTTCTGACGCGCTAAAACAAATTCGTCTGGCGCTGCTCGAGGCCGACGTCAACTTCAAGGTCGTCAAGGACCTGATCGACCGCATCCAGGCCAAAGCTGTCGGGCAGCAGGTCATGACCGCACTTTCGCCTGGCGAGCAGGTCATCAAGATCGTGCGCGACGAACTGGTCGAAACACTTGGCAAAGATACTGCCAAGCTCAAATTTGCCTCGCAACCGCCGACGGTCGTACTGATGGCGGGACTGCAAGGTTCTGGCAAAACCACGACGTCAGGCAAACTCGCCAATTGGCTGAAGAATGGCGGACACCGGCCGCTGCTCGTATCGGTTGACGTTTACCGGCCTGCGGCTCGCGAGCAACTTAAGGTTGTCGCGGCGGCGATCAAGGCAAATCTTTACGAAGGCGAGGTCGGGGAGGCCAACACGGCAACCGTTGAGCGGCTTGCCAAAGAGGCGCGGCGCGAAGCGATCAACTCCGGATGCGACGTGCTCATTGTTGATACAGCCGGCCGTCTGCACATCGACGATCAACTCATGGAGGAGATGCAATCGCTCAAGCGGTTGCTCAATCCGCAGGAGATTCTGTTCGTCGCCGATTCGATGACCGGACAGGACGCGGTCAACTCCGCCGACGAGTTCCACAAGAAGCTCACGCTCACGGGCGTCGTGCTCACCAAAATGGACGGTGATGCCCGCGGCGGCGCGGCGATTTCGATTCGCCAGGTTACCGGCCAGCCGATCAAGTTCATCGGCATCGGAGAGAAATACGACGCGCTCGAACCGTTCCATCCCGACCGCATCGTCTCGCGCATTCTCGGCATGGGCGATATCCTTTCGCTGATCGAAAAGGCCGAGTCGCAGATCGACAAAAAGAGGGCGACAGAACTGGCAACTAAAGCGCTCTCCGGCGACGGCTTCTCGCTCGAAGACTTCCGCGAGCAGTTGCGGTCGGTTCGGAAAATGGGATCGATGCAGAGCCTGATCGGCATGTTGCCTTCGATTGGCGCGTTTCAAGGTCTACAGAAGGCCGCCGACAAGGTTGACGAAAAGCAGATCAATCGCGTCGAGGCGATCATCAACTCGATGACCGGCTACGAGCGGAACCATCATGAGGCGATTAACGGAAGCCGGCGCAAACGCATCGCGCGCGGGTCGGGAACGACGGTGCAGGAAGTGAACAACCTGCTCCGGCAATATGCCCAGATGAAGAAGATGTTCAAGCAGATGGGCAAGCCGAGCTTCGCGCGAAGACTGGCGGGGATGAAGCTGCCGGGGATGTAGGCGGAGTCGTTGGGCGTTCGGCGGTTCCAGAAGATTGCAGCGCCAGCGATCGCGCCAACGATTATCGATTAACGACCAACGACTCGCTACTCACGCGAATGACCAACGACGGGTTATCCATGAAATGGCGTTCCTTACAGGAGTCCGGGGCCTACAGCGATACGCGCCCGCTGCGGCAAATTTTTGCGGAGCGTAGGGAGACCATCGCCAAATATGTTCCACCCGATGTGCAAGCCGTTCATCAGCGCGCAGTCGACGGGTTGAAGGCTCAGGGACTGGCGGCTAAAGCGCTTGCTGTTGGCATTCATGCTCCGACTTTCGAACTTCCCGATCACGACGGCAAACAGGTTTCTTCCGCCAATCTGCTAAGCAAAGGCCGGCTTGTTGTGTGCTTCATCCGCGGACGCTGGTGTCCCTTTTGCGTTGGCCAGATGGAAGCGATGCACTACATCGCGGCACAGATCAGGGCGGCCGGCGCTGGGCTGGTTGCCATTTCACCGCAGACGGAAAAGCAGGCCTTCTTCATGCACGATCAGCACGGGCTCAGCTTCCCGCTGCTGGTGGATACGCACAACGACGTCGCACGGCAATATGGATTGGTCTATCGCGTCCCGGATGAGCAGCAAGCGCTCTACCGCGCGACCTTTGTGAATCTGCCGTTCACGAATGGCGACGACAGCTGGGAGTTGTCGATTCCCGCCACCTACGTTGTCGATCGCGATGGAACAATTCTCTATGCAGCGGCGAACGAGGACTATACCGACCGGCCGGAGCCTCTGGAGATTTTGGGCGTGCTCGAACGAGTCTGCTAAAGCTCCAAAGCAGCCGCTAAGATGTGATGACGGGACACCGCCCCGTCCAAGCGGGGCGAAGCCCCGCTCCACACTAGCGGCATGGTCCGGCCTAGGGTAACCGTCGGCCTTATTTCAGCGACGCCATGTCGATGACGAAGCGGTACTTCACGTCGCTTTTTAGCAGGCGCTCATAGGCTTCGTCGATCTGCTGGATGCGGATCATTTCGATGTCGCAGGCGATCCCGTGCTCGGCGCAGAAATCCAGCATCTCCTGGGTCTCGCGGATGCCACCTATGATCGAACCGGCGAGGCTGCGGCGGCGGAACAGCAAGCTCCCGACTGCGACCGGTAGCGGAGTTGGCGATGCGCCGACCATGGTGAGCGTTCCATCGAGTTTCACCAGGTCGAGATAAGCCCCCACATTGTGTCCCGCGGAAACTGTGTCAAGGATGAAGTCGAAGCTGCCGGCATGCTTTTTCATTTCGGCTTCATTCTTCGAGATAACAACTTCATGGGCACCGAGCCGCAGGGCGTCGTTTGTCTTGTTCGGCGATGTAGTGAACAGAACAACGTGCGCGCCGAAAGCGTTGGCGAACTTGACGCCCATGTGGCCAAGCCCGCCGAGGCCCACGATGCCAACCTTTTGCCCTTTGCGCACATTCCAGTGCCGAAGGGGAGAGTAGGTGGTGATGCCCGCGCAGAGCAATGGCGCGGCTGCTGCGAGGTTCAGCTTATCGGATACGCGGAGCGCGAAAGCCTCATCAACAACGATGCTATCGGAATAGCCGCCGTAGGTGACGCCTCCGAGTTGCTTGTCTTCGGAATTGTAGGTGAACGTGGCTGGGCCGTCGCAAAACTGCTCGTTGCCTGCGCGGCAGTTGGGGCAGGTACGGTCGGAATCGACCATGCAGCCAACGGCTGCGATGTCGCCTTCCTTGAATTTCCTGACGGCGCTGCCTGCTTTTACGACGCGACCGACAATTTCGTGACCCGGCACGCAGGGGTAGACAGTCGGCATCATGCTTTCCCATTCATTGCGGGCCTGATGGAGATCGGAGTGGCAGACACCGCAATAGAGGATCTCGATCTGGATATCCTGGGGGCGCGGCGCACGCCGTTGAATTGAGGTTTGGGAAAGGGGCGAAGTCGCACTCTTGGCTGCAAAGGCTTTTGCGGTGAACGTCTTTCCAGTTGCAGATTTTTGCTGAGGAGGAGTTAGGGTTGGAGTCGTATGGCTCATGATGGAATTTTCCTTTCGTTATCGATCTTAGATTGTCGGCCGCTCTCGGTGGATTCGCAAACAGACGCATTCGCGAGCTGCGCCGATGTTTCACGGAACGCTTGCCATGCAGTCTTGCAGCGCCCATTGCGTAAACCGCTAAGCTCCGGCATAATAATGGTTTGTCTCAACCCTGCCGGACTCTTCCGGACCAAAGGAAACGAAGTCAGTGTTAATGATCCGTCTGGCGCGCTTTGGTGCGCGCAAACAACCGTACTACCGGGTAGTGGTGATCGAGAAGGAGCGGGCGCGCAATGGGCGTCCAGTGGAAGTGGTTGGCACGTATAATCCGCGGACTAGTCCGGCCACGTTCGACCTGAAGCGGGAGCGCATTACGTACTGGGTCTCGAAGGGCGCAAAGTGCTCCGAGCGCGTAGGCAAGCTGTTGGCCATGCCCGCGCCAGCCGCGGCTGCGCCGGTGGCGTAAGCCTCTTTTCGCTGACTACACACAGCAGATTTCTCCCCTTCGACTGCGCTCAGGGTCGGAATGACAACCTCTGGAGATGGAATGACTGAACAGTCCGCCAATGCGCGCAGCTTGATTGAGCATATCGCCAAGGCTCTGGTCGATGCGAAGGACGCGGTTTTCATCGACGAATACGAAGACGGCGACGAGACCGTCATTGAACTCGAAGTGGCGGAAGCAGACCTGGGCAAGGTGATTGGGCGATCGGGCCGCATTGCGCGGGCTCTGCGTACCGTACTGAACGCGGCGGGCACGAAAAACGACAAGCGCTACGCGCTGGAGATTCTCGAATAGCGGCGACAGAAGCAAGCGGCGAGTGGATCAGCCTGGCGTTGGTGATCAAAGCGCAGGGGCGCCACGGAGAAGTCGCTGCTGAATTGCACACGGACGTTCCGGATCGTTTTCGGCAAGGGATGCGGCTGTGGGCGCTTGGTAAGAATGGAGATCGCCGCGAGCTGACGATTGAAGAGTTGTGGCCGCACAAGAGTTTTCTGGTCCTGAAGTTTGCGGGAGTGGAGACGATTTCGGATGCGGAACTGTTGAAGGGTTTGGAACTTCAGGTTCCACGCGGCGAACGCGCCGAACTTGAGCCGGGCTGGACGTATCTAAGCGACCTGACCGGTTGTATGGTGTTCGACGGCGAACGCGAGATCGGCAAGATCGTTGACGTTGCGTTTGGCGCCGGCGAAGCACCTCTGCTGGTGGTGAACGGCGGGGCTAAGCTGCCGTATGAGATACCGTTCGCGGAAGCGTACCTCGAAAAGGTCGACGTCGAGCGAAAGCAAGTGCGCATGCGGCTGCCAGATGGGCTGCTGGATGTGAATGCGCCGGTAACGAAGAATGAGAAGGAACGAGGTCGTTAGTCGTTCGTCGCTGGTCGTTGGCAGAGTTGTTTGGAGTCAAGAGATTTGGCTAACGATGAAGGGCTAACGGCGGGTTCCGCAAATGAAGATCGACATTCTTACGATCTTTCCGGACTTTTTTCGCGGACCGCTGGATTATGGAATCATCCGCCGGGCGCGCGAACTGGGACTGGTGGAAATAAACATTCGCGATCTGCGGAACTTTACGAAGGACAAGCACCGCACCGTGGATGACCGGCCGTTCGGCGGCGGTGAGGGCATGGTCCTAAAGCCGGAACCGATTTTTGAGTGCGTCGAGTCGCTGGTCGGGATTGCAACGCGGGAAGAGCGGGCTAGCGGCTCCACGAAACAGTCGGTGATTTTGCTCTCTGCGCAGGGGCAGCGGCTGGATCAGTCGCTGGCGTCGGAACTTTCGGCGCTCGAGCGGATGGTTCTAATCTGCGGGCGGTACGAAGGTGTAGACGAACGCATCAGCGAACACCTGGCGGACCGCGAAGTTTCGGTCGGCGACTATGTCTTGAGCGGCGGCGAACTGGGCGCCGCGGTTATTGTGGATACGGTCACGCGGCTGATTCCTGGTGCTGTGGGCAACGAGGCTTCGACGCGGCAGGAGTCGTTTACTGCGCATGCGGAGTCCGCGGGCGAGGGCTGCGCAGGCAAGAGTGTCGGCGCCACACAGGCTTGTTCGACCTGCGTTTCCGGCGGATTGCTGGATTATCCGCATTACACGCGGCCGGCGGAGTTTCGCGGTATGGGAGTTCCCGAGGTGCTGGTGAACGGGAACCATGATGAGATTCGCCGGTGGCGCCGCAAGACGGCGCTAGCGAAAACGCTGCGCAATCGTCCGGACCTATTCGAACGAGTGGCGCTGAGCAAAGAAGATCAGGAATTGTTGGCCCGGATCAAGGGCGAAAATTAAGAAGCAAGCGAATTCAAGAAGAGTCAGGAAGGGACCCTTATGCGCAATGCAATTATCGAAAAACTGCTGGCGAAGACACGCCGCACTGACCTGCCGAAGTTCGGCCCGGGCGACACGATTCGAGTGCAAGTGAAAATTCGCGAAGGCGAAAAAGAACGGCTGCAGGCGTTCGAGGGCGTGGTCATTGCGCGGAGCCGGGGTGCGCAACCGAGCTTTACGGTTCGCAAGATCAGTTTCGGCCAGGGCGTTGAGAGAATTTTCCCGCTCGATTCGAAGGTCATCGACAAGATTGAAGTGATGCGGTCGGGCAAAGTGCGGCGCGCGAAGCTCTATTACTTGCGCGAGTTGAAGGGTAA
The DNA here is from genome assembly GCA_963818945.1 of uncultured Acidobacteriaceae bacterium. Classification (GTDB taxonomy): domain Bacteria; phylum Acidobacteriota; class Terriglobia; order Terriglobales; family Acidobacteriaceae; genus Acidiflorens. The sequence continues at coordinate 564,696 of CAWFUA010000001.1, forward strand.
GGCCGCACGGTTGAAGGAAGTCGAGCAGTAACTGCCGCTGGGTTTCTGGCCGCCGGCGTGCGTGCGGACGCCGGCGGTTCTACTCACGACCCTGCCACTGACTGCGCCGTGCTCTCCACACGTTCAGCACCATGGTGGAAGGTGTAGGCGGCCGAGGCAACGAATCTCCCCTTGTTTCTCTGGCCGTAGTCGGCGAAGATGCTGGCAGCGATCTGTGCCGAATTCAAAATCTAAATCAAACGGTTGTTCAGGCGATGAGAAGGGCGCGCAAATTTCTGCGTCTGCCGCGAAGTTGCGGCTCCTGAAAAAGCTGCGCTGCACGCTGCGCTTTGAAAAGCTGGCTTGGGCGGGCGGCGCAAAGCTAGTTGCGGGCGTGGATGAAGTCGGACGCGGATCTTTGTTTGGTCCGGTGGTTGCCGCGGCCGTGATTCTTGACCCAGGGTACCGGATTCGCGGGCTGCGGGATTCGAAGCTGTTGCCTGCTGAGCGCCGCGAAGAATTGGCCATTCGCATTCGTGAGCATTCGATTGCGTGCGCGATTGCCGCCGTCGATTCAGCGCGCATTGACCAGATCAACATCTATCAGGCTTCGCGGCTGGCGATGCTGCACGCTGTTCAGCAGCTTGCTTGCGCCCCAGACTATTTGCTGGCAGACGCAGTGAAGCTGGATTGCGAGTTGCCGCAGCAGGCGATCATCCACGGGGACGCGCTTTCCGCCTCGATCGCAGGCGCGTCCATTATTGCGAAGGTTGAGCGGGATCGGATGATTGCGGCTTGGGATCACGTATTTCCGGTTTACGGCCTGGCGTCGAACAAGGGCTATAGCACTCCGCACCATCTGGCAGCACTGCGCGAGCATGGGCCATCGCCGCTGCACCGGTTGTCGTTTGCGCCAGTGTGGGATGCGCCGGTGCCGCAGGAAGTGTTGAGCTTTATGCGTGAGGAATCCGGGGATGCTGCATTACCTTTAACCCGCGCCAGGGCGTGACCGTGGTGGTTAAGCGGGTATCCTTCGACTGCGCGGTTGCTTCGTTTCGCTTGCATTCGCTCCGCTCAGGAAGACAAGCGCTCATCCTGCTATCATCCCGAAGTGGCGGCACGCGGAAAATTCATTACCTTCGAAGGTCTCGACGGCAGCGGCAAGAGCACGCAAATCGAGAAACTGGCGAGGGCGCTGCGCGCGCACGGCGTTCCGGTCGCGGTGACTCGGGAGCCGGGCGGCACACCGACCGGCGAGAGGATCCGCGAGGTGCTGCTGCATTCCACGACTTCGGGGCTCTCTCCGCTTGCGGAAATGGCGCTGATGTTTGCTTCCCGCGCTCAGCACATACACGAGGTCATACTGCCTGCCCTGGCGGAGGGGCGCGTGGTGCTCTGCGACCGCTTCACCGATTCAACGGAGGCGTATCAGGGTGCAGGACGCAAGCTGGGAACGAAGCCGGTGCTCGCACTCCACGAGATTTTATGCGGCGGCCTGCAACCAGATCTGACGATCTTGCTCGACAACGAGGTTGCGTTCAGCGTAGAGCGCGCGAGGCGGCGCAATCGGAAACACAAAAACGTGCGCCCTGACAAAGATGAAAATCGTTTCGAGCAGGAGAGCCGCGCGTTTTTCGGCCGTGTTCGACATGCGTACCTTGCCATAGCAGCCCGCGAGCCGCAACGAGTTCACGCCATCAATGCGCGCGGCACGCCGCAGGAGACGCACGCAGCGATCATGGAGTTGGTGAGAAAGAAGTTGAAGATCAGCTCCTAGCTTCCAGCTTCTTGCTACTGGCTTGAAGCTGCTAGCAAGTGGCTGGTAGCTCGAAGCTTTCTTATGCCTTTTTCTGATTTCATCGGCAATGCGGAGACGGTGCGGCGGCTACGTGAAATGCTGGCGCATGGGCACTTTCCGCATGCGGCGATTCTTTCTGGAGCGCGGGGAGCAGGCAAGTACACACTGGCCCTTATGCTGGCGCGCGCCATGAACTGCCTGGAGCAGCCGGCAGCTCACGCGACGAAAGATGACGAAAGCATGGGCAGCTTCGTGTTTGACACCGCGACGCCACCTGATGAGCCATTGACGGATGCCTTGCCCGATTTCTGCGGCCATTGCTCGAATTGCACGCGCATCGCGTTGGCCGGCGATCTGGATGCGCGCTTTTCCGAGGCCGTCGAGGCGCGCGACAACCTGCGCGAAACCGATAAGAAAGAAACGCGGATCTTCGTGCAAACGCATCCCGACATTCTCGTCATCCCGCCCGACCCGCCGCAGATGATGATCAAGGTGGATCAGGTGCGCCACGTCATCCACAGCATTTACTACCGGCCGGCTGAGGCGCGGGAAAGCGTGTACATCTTCACCAGTTCAGCTTTCATGAAGGAAGCGGCTAACTCGCTGCTTAAAGTGCTGGAGGAGCCTCCCGAGTTCGCGACGATTTTTCTGCTGACCGAAAATCCCGGCGAGTTGCTGCCAACAATTCGGTCGCGCGCGATGACATTCACGCTCGGCGCGCTGGGGGCGACCGAAATGGAGAGCCAACTCGGCAAGCTACGTCCGGATTGGAATCCGCGGCAGCGCTCCCTCGTCGCCCGGCTAAGCGAAGGGGCCATAGGGCGCGCCCTTTCGTTCGATCTGGAAGGCTATATCGCCGCCCGCGCACATGCCCTTGTGATGCTGAAGTCGGCCCTGGGCGCAGCCGACCACAGCGAGTTATTCAAAATCACCGAGAGCTATCGCCCAGGCGCGGAAGGCCGCGAAAAAATCGAGGGCCTGCTCCGAACGCTCTATTTGCTGCTGGAAGATGTGATGTTCCTGCAATCTGGGACCGGGCAACTGGTGCGCAATACGGATATTCAGGCGGAACTGAAGAAGATGTCGGAATCTGCCGATTTTGCCTGGGTACAGCGCGCGGCGCAAGGTCTGGGCGAGGTAGAACGCGGCCTGCGGCGGAATCTGCTTCGCTCGCTCTCGCTCGACGCCTTTGCCACGGCTCTCGAACCAAGCGCCTGATCGCGCGGGACTTGCAAAAGTGCGCACTTGTGACGCAGAACATTGTCAGACGACCGCCCGTGTGGTACCGTACACAATAAGTTTTCCCTCGGAAACCACAATCACAGACTCAAGTGTTGTGGAACTACTGTGCCGCCTCCGTGCGCCAAGGTGGTGAGATATGAAAGAAACCCTAGACCCGGTACCAGCCGAGCAAACTGCCGATCAAGAAGGCTTTGCGAATCGCAAGCTGATCCGTCCGTCGCTCAACCGCAACGACCATGGACACAATAACCACGGTCACAACCACAGCTCTAACCACATGCCGTCCGAACGCAGGGACGGGGGTAGGGATAGGGACCGCGCCGCTGCTCCCGGCAAGAAAACTGCCCCTTCCGAGCAGACTAACGCCGAAAATTTCTATTACCAGAAGCAGATGCAGACCAAGACCCCCATGGTCATCGTGCTGCGGGACGGCGAGGAAGTTCACGGCTATATCGAGTGGTACGACAAGGCCTGCATCAAGCTGAACCGCACGGGGGCGCCGAACCTGATGATCTATAAGCCGGCGATCAAGTACATGTTCAAAGAAGGCGAAGTCCGGCGCTAGGCCAAGGCCTTCGCTATCCGTCCTGGGACTTATAGTATTAAAGATTTGCTGGCTGTAAGGAACGGCTTCATCAGCGCACCCTCCCAATCTGTAAGGCTGCAATCCGATCGCCACCCAATTGCTCGACGAGTTCTATTTGTACTGGTAAGTTTGTATTTCGCCGCCACGGTGTTCGGCGGCATTGGCCTGGGCTGGTATGTCTTGCACCCGTCGAGCCCTCCCATTCATCCCTATGAGGAACGCAATGCGCGAGTGTATGCGCAAGAGCATTCCATTGAATTTCGCGATGTAGAACTCACGGCTCCGGACGGCGCCGTTCTGCGGGCGTGGTATATGCGGCCGCAGGAATCGAACGGAGACGCCGTCATTCTTCTGCACGGCGTCGTTGACAATCGGCTTGGAATTTACCCCTACGGCAAGTGGCTGGTGGAGCATCACTATACGGTTTTGATGCCGGATGCGAGGCACCACGGCGCGAGCGGAGGATTGACGACGTATGGCGTCCGAGAGGTCGATGACATTCATCGCTGGCTGGATTGGATGGAAAAGAAAGAACCGACGCGGTGCGTGTACGGGCTAGGCGAATCCATGGGAGGGATGGAATTGCTGGAGTCTCTGCCGAGCGAACCTCGCTTTTGCGCGGTAATTGCCGAGTCGCCATCTGCGAGCTTTCGGGAGGAGGCTTATTTCCGCTTTGGACGGCCGTTTCATGCAGGGCCATGGCTCGGCGGGACTTTTTTCCGTCCAGCGTTGGACGTTGGAATTCTGTTTGTTCGCCTGCGATACGGCCTAAACCTAGACTCTGTTGCGCCAGAACAGGCAGTCGTCGGAATGAAGACTCCGATACTGCTGATCCATGGGCTCAACGATCGCAACGTTCCGCACTACCACTCCGATCTGATCCAGGCAAAGAATCCGCCAGGGATTACCGTGTGGAAGGTTCCCGGAGCCGGTCATTGCGGGGCTGGCAAGGTTGCCCCGCAGGAATTCGAAGAGAGGGTGCTGCGATGGTTTGGCGACCACGTGTCGGTACCGGTCCCTGTCAACTAAGACCGCTCAGCTACACTGCGGATCACTTCATGTTGCGGTCGAACCACTCCAGCATCCTTTCCAGCATGTCGATCTGGTGTTTCTCTTGTCGTGGCAGATGGCCTTCGCCGGGATAGATAATGAGTTCGCTTTCTACGCCATAGCGTTTGAGGGCGCGATACAACTCCCGGGATTGGCTGACGGGATTATTGTGATCGTCCTCACCATGCAGGATGAGCGTAGGGGTTTTTGCATTGCGAATGTGCGTGGCGGGTGAGTTGCGTGCAAAAACCTCAGGGTGCTCCCAGGGCGCACCGAAGTACCATTCGTCTTCAGCGGGAGAATCTTCGGTTCCAAATTCGAGGGTTTGATCAAATACGCCCCCACCGGTGACTGCAGCCTTGAAGCGATTAGTTTGAGTAATTGCCCACTGCGTCATCTCGCCTCCATAGGACCAACCCCCGATGCCCAGACAGTTGGGGTCGGTCTCCCCGCGAGCGATTACCGTATCTAGAGCCGCCATCAGATCCTTGAAATCCCCACCACCCCAGTCGGCACGGTTTGCCTTGACAAACTTCTCACCATAGCCAATCGAGCCACGAGGATTCACCATCAGGACTTGATAACCTCTGGCGGCCAGGAGCTGAGGCCAAGCGTTAAACCAGAAATAGTCCGCCGAGAAGTTGCTGGCAGGGCCGCCGTGCACGAGCAGTATGAGAGGCAATTTGCCGTGACTAGCCCCGCCACCCGGCTTCATGAGCGCGGCCTCAATTTCTGTTCCGTCAAAACTCTTGAAGCGAAAAATTTCTGGATCGGCGAGCTGAATTCCGTCCCAGCCCGCTTGTAAATGGCTCACTTGCTCAATGGTACCTTCAGTGCGCCGGATGAAAAGTTCCGGCAGTCGATTGAAGCCAACGCCAGCGAAAATCAGCGTACCGTCGGGGGCGACGTCAAAGGCACGAACGGAATAAGGCAAGTCGATGACTGCCGGACCGCCATTGGAATCAACGCGGAAAATCCGATTGCGGAAACCGTCGGCGACGCGAACCAAAATTGCGGAGTCGTTTTGCCAACGGGCGTCGATGACGGCGCGATCGATGGCAGAAGTTACATCGCGGCCTGGCCCGCCGCTCACGGTCTGCAGGAAAAGGTCGTGGGGTATCGGGCCTCCGGTGCTAGTCGAGACAAGGGAGAATTGCGTGCGACCGGGCGAAATTACCAGTCCACCGAATGGCTGATTCGGCTGGCTGATACGAGTGATAGCCGCATCTTTGACAGAGATGCTGTAAAGGCCATCATTCCAGGTTTCGGCTTTGGGATGATCACTGGCCATAGCTAGGATTTGATCGGAGCTTGACCAGCCAAAATCATCGATCCGCCAAGCGCCGCGAGTAACCTGGCGAGTCTTGTTTGAGGCGAGATCGACCACCCACAGTCGTTCCAGATCTTGCTCGCGGTCGGCGATCTGGGCGTCATTGTCCGCCTTGCTTTGTTCAGGTTCGGGTTCTCGTGCCAGAAAGGCAACCTGCTTGCCGTCGGGCGACCAATGGTAATCGCTCACCCCGGTGGTACTAGCAGTAAGCGCGTGAGCCTCACCTCCATCGGTCGGCATGACATAAACCTGCATGGCCCCGGCACGATTGGAGAGAAACGCCAGACTACCGCCATCGGGTCTCCATTGCGGCAATCGCTCAGACTTCTGCGAGAACGTGAACTGACGCAGTTCTCCCTGGCCGACACGCAGCGACCAGAGGTGAGATTCGATTGTGGGTCCGCTAACTTGCGATACGACACAGACGAGGCGGGAACCATCGGGAGAAAAATGAAGATCGGAAGGCCTCCGAAACTTTACTGCTCGTTCCGGGGTGAGCAGAATTGATGGCCGATCTTGGATATTCGTTTGCTGCGCAAGAGACGCAATCGACAGAATGACAACTACGGCGGGACCCAGCAATCGCATGGATGACCTCAAGGCTCCACGCTAACACCGCTGCTGTGGGTTGTCTTACATGATCGAAACAACGTGTCTGCGATTAGCGGCGCTTGAGACTGCGCGATAGCGCGCGGGAGAGATGCCGGTGACAAGTTTGAAGATTCTGCTGAAGTGCGCCTGATTCGCAAAGCCAACCTCCACGGCGATCGCTGCGAGGGGCAATTCCGACTCGACAAGTTTGCGGCTCGCAGATTCGATCCGGAGTTTTCTCATATACTGCCCAACGCTGCAGCGGTGGTGCTTCCTGAACTCGCGGGCCAGGTGCACAGGGTGAATTCCCACCCAGCCCGCAAGTGTGCTGAGACGCAGGGGCTCGTGAAAGTGAGCGTGCAGAGCCTCCCTTGCTCGTTTTAACCAAATAGGGACGTGCCCGAGCGGATCAACCGGCTGTTGGCGGGCGAGACCGGCGGCGATCTCCAGCAGCAGGCCCTCGATCACAAGAGGACTGGAGAGCCGTCCCAAGCTGTATTCCTGATAAAGTCTCGTGGAAAGCCAGGATAGGTCCGCGTCTCGGACATAAATCGGTCTAATTGGAAACGGGGCGCATTCGCGAACATGTTCCAGCCAGCCGACTGCTACTTCGGCGATCAGGCAATGCAACCCGGTCCGTCCCGACTTGTTGGCATGGATTTCGCCGGCGGGTCGAAAGAACATTCCGTTTTGAGTGAGGTCCAAGACTCTATTGTCGATGGTCTCTTCGCATTGCCCATCGAGAACAAAACCGATACAAGCGTGATGGTGAGCATGCTTGGGAAGGACTAGATGCGGGCTGTGCCGACTAGCAAAGATCCGGCAATTCGCGACCTCCTGAACGCCCAGAATCTCTCCATGGTGGCTCGGAGCAAGCGATGTCGATGTCAAGCGCTCTCCTTTCTGTTGTGCCCTCCGCAATAGACGACCGGGCTATAGCTTCGGCAGCACAATTCCCTTCTGCGCCTGGTATTTTCCTTTGCGATCCTTGTAGCTGGTTTCGCAGACCTCGTCGGACTGGAAGAAGAGAATCTGGCACAGGCCCTCGTTGGCGTAGATTTTCGCTGGCAGCGGAGTCGTGTTTGAAATCTCAAGCGTGACGAAACCTTCCCACTCGGGCTCAAAGGGCGTGACGTTGACGATGATGCCGCAGCGCGCGTAAGTGGACTTGCCGACGCAGATCGTCAGCACGTCGCGGGGAATCTTGAAGTACTCGACCGAGCGCGCCAGGGCAAAAGAATTGGGCGGGATGATGGCGACGTCAGCGGTGATGGTCACGAACGAGCGTTCGTCGAAGTGCTTGGGATCGACGATGGTGCTGTTGACGTTGGTGAAAATCTTGAACTCGTCGGAGACACGGAGGTCGTATCCGTAGCTTGAAACACCGTAGGAAATCACACCCTGGCTCACTTGTTTTTCCGAATACGGGTTAATCATGTCGTGCTCTTGCGCCATGCGGCGGATCCAGCGGTCGCTCTTAATCATGTTGCTCCTTGGAATTTGAGGAATTGCCGATTTTGTAATTTGGTAATCGGGAAATTTTGCAATTTGGAACCCGCCTCCGCTTGCCTGTCCGGCCTGGTTCGGGAGCGGAAGTTAAAGTACGAAATTACCCGATTGCGAAATTACAAAATCTCGTTGGCTGGTGCAGCCATATTACGAGAATGATCCCCCCGTTGACAATCCGCTCTATCTCCCATAGCATCAATGACTTGAGGCATAGTATTCCTCGGGAGACGAGGGCAACCCGTGATTAAACTCGACATCATCAACGAAGTTGTGAACCGCACTGGCATCACGAAGACGAAGGCCGAACTGGCGGTCGAAACCGTGTTTGAAAGCATGAAGAAGGCGCTTGCCACCGGCGATCGCATCGAACTGCGCGGCTTCGGCGTGTTCAATGTGCGCCCGCGCAAAACCGGCATTGGCCGCAACCCGCGCACCGGCGCAGAAGTTTCCATTCCGCCTGGCAAAGCCGTGCGCTTCAAGCCCGGCAAGGAGTTGCAGTCAATCGACTAAGCAGGGCCGTTGCGCCAGCCTCCACGCGGAGAGATTCCGTCGCAATGGCCTTGGACTCTCCTTCGCACTCACCCGCTCGTGGGTTGGTTTACTTTTCATTGAAATCGCATGTCTGAACCCACGCCGAGTTTTCCCATCCTAGCAAGCGCGCCACCGCAGGAAGTATGGGTAATCCAGCGACCCCGCCCGCGCTGGTGGCTCTATGTTTTGTTTTTGCTGCTGACATTGTTCAGCACGACGGTGGTCGGTGCGCGGATGGAGTTCAACCATCTTCATCGCCAGCCCGTCCTATCGTTGAACGACGATACGATCTCGCTGTTCCCTATCGGCTGGGCCCTGGAGCGGCCGTCGAACCTGCTGCTTGGCCTGCCTTTCTCGTTGACGCTGATGTTCATTCTGTTTGCACACGAGATGGGGCATTATCTTTACGCGCGTCACTACCGCGTCTATGCGACGCCACCTTTCTTCGTGCCGTTTCCCAGCCTGATCGGAACGCTGGGGGCGTTTATCCGGATCAAGAGCCCGATTCCGTCGCGGGCGGCGTTGTTCGATATCGGAATCGCCGGGCCGATCGCGGGGTTTATTCCGGCATGCATCGCAATGCTGGTTGGCTTGTCGCTATCGCATCCGATTTCAGGTCGGGCGGCTGGTGAGTTTCAGCTTGGATTCCCTTTGGCTTTTCATCTTGCGGAGCGCGCGCTGCACATCCGCGTGCCACTGACTGGCCTGTCATTGCATCCGATCGCCGCAGCAGCATGGGTGGGCTTCTTCGCCACGTCGCTCAATTTGCTGCCGGGCGGGCAGTTGGACGGAGGCCACATTCTGTATTCGGTATCGCCCCGCCTGCATCGCTTGATCACCTTGTTGACTGTGTTTGCGCTGGTTCCACTCGGAAAATATCTTTGGATGGGCTGGTTCCTGTGGGCCGTGATGCTCGTCGTGACGAGCAACCACCCTCGGGTGCCCCGCTATCCCAGTGTTACCGGAGGCCGGAGCGGCGTTGCAATTTGCGGATTGCTGATGCTTGCATTGAGTTTCACGCCTGCGCCCTTTACGCACAGCTCCGGCAAAGAGGCCTGGCCGGAGATTCGCGATGGAGCGCACGATACCTTCCACGAGCTGCGCGACGAACTTCGTCGCGCGCTCCACCGCAAGTAAACCCGACGGCTACATCAGCCACACGGCGTCCACATCCACAATCACCTGCGTGCGCGGGATCTTACGCGCCGCTGCTTCTGCCAACATCGCGCGGAGCAGGGCATTCATCTTTTCACGGCTCGGCGATTTCAAGATAAAGTGGTAGCGGTAATCGCGTTTCAGGCGCAGGATGGGCGCGGCTGCCGGACCGAGCACGCGAATGCCTTCATGGCGCGTCTTTTCAAACCAGCGGCCAAGTTCGCCTGACCAAGCTAGTGCTTCGTCGAGCTTCTCGCTGCGGACAACCACATTCGCAATCGCGCTGTAAGGCGGATAGTGCATCCAGCTGCGGAATTGGAGTTCCTTGTCGTAGAAGCCGGCGAAATCGTGATGCGCGGCATACTGCACCGCGTAGTGATCGGGGAAATAGGTCTGCAACACTACCTTGCCCGGAGACTCCCCACGCCCCGCCCGGCCCGCAACCTGGGTTAATAGCTGAAATGTACGTTCGGCCGCGCGAAAGTCCGGCATACCGAGCGCAGCATCCGCGCCCACCACTCCGACCAGCGTGACACCGTGCACATCGTGGCCCTTGGCGATCATCTGCGTACCCACCAGCATGTCGAGTTCGCCCTCGTTGAGTGCGTTGAGTGCGCGTTCGAAATCCTCGCGCCCGCGCACGGTATCGCGGTCCAGGCGGCCAATGCGTGCTTGCGGAAACATGCCGTGCAGCAACTCTTCCAGCTTCTCCGATCCGGTGCCGACGAAATACACGTATTCGCTGCCGCAAAGCGCGCATTTGTCCGGAATGTGCGCGACGTACCCGCAGTAGTGGCACTCCATTTTGCGCTCGCGCTTGTGGTGGGTCATGGAAACCGCGCAGTTCTTGCATTGCAGCGCTTGTCCGCAAGCCCGGCACAGCGCCACCGGCGAGTAGCCGCGCCGGTTGAGCAGCACCATGACCTGCTCTTTCTTCTCCAGACGCTCACGGATTTCTTCCGCCAGCTTGCGCGAGATCACCTGATCCTTGCCGGTTTCCTGGAATTCCTGGCGCATGTCGATGATCTCGACTTCGGGGAGCGGGCGGTTTTCGACGCGGTCGGGCAGTTCGACGAGCGCGTATTTGTTCTTCTTGGCGTTGTAATACGACTCGAGCGAAGGTGTGGCTGACCCGAGAACGACGACAGCGCCAGTCATTTTGGCGCGCATCACGGCTACATCGCGCGCATGATAGCGTGGGGTTTCTTCCTGTTTGTAAGACGAGTCCTGCTCTTCATCCACGATAAGAAGCGCGAGGTCACTAACCGGGGCAAACACCGCCGAGCGCGTACCGACCACGACACGCGCTTCTCCGCGCTTGATGCGATGCCACTGCTCGGCGCGTTCGTCGTTGGAGAGGCCGGAATGCAGGATGGCCACTTCGTCCCCGAAACCCTGAATCAAGTCAGCCGCCATGGCGGGCGTGAGCCCGATTTCGGGGACTAACAAGATGGAGGAACGCCCCTGTTCGAGCACTTCGCGCATGCCGGCGAGATAGACGGCGGTCTTGCCCGAGCCTGTCACTCCATGCAGCAACATGCCGGAAAATTTGCTCGCGCCCACGCCTTCGTGAATTTTCTTGAGCGCTTGCTGCTGCGCCGGATTGAATTCAAACTCGAAGGGCGAGCGGCGCGGCTTGAGCGTGGGGACGCTGAATTCCTGCGGCTCATCCACTAGTTCGACCAGCCCGCGCCGTACCAGCGTGCCGAGCGTAGTGCGTGGCACGTCGAGTTCGCGCAGCGTTTCGACGGGAACGCGGCCGCCGGCCGCTGCCAGCGCCTCGATTAAAGTACGCTGGTTGCCGTTGAGTTTTGACGAAGAGCGGGGGCGGGACGCCCCTTCGGCAGGCTCAGGGCAGGCTCCCGCGACAGCCGGCGGGACGCCGGCGCTACACGTGACCTGTTGGGCGGGGGCGACCGGCTCCCCACTGAGTAGCATCGCCACCTTTACCGTCCGTGCCGCATCGCGCGGCGCCGAAACGTCTTCTCGTGCGATCCACTTCTTGCGCACCATGCCTGCGAGCAGCGCGCGCGACACTCGCGTTGCGCTCCGTAGACTGTTTTCATTGGCGCGTCCACCGTCGCGTTCGGCCAGATAGTCGAGCACGCGGAACTCGACCAACTGCTCTTCGGGAGTGCGCTGCGAGCGGCCCGACGACCCCGACATGCCCGCCAAATGCAGCGCCATGTGCCCCGCATCCGTGATTCGATAGGCAACGGCCCGTTTGAACTCCGCCGAAAGCGGAAGCATGGTGCGCAACACCTCGCCGACCGGAGCCAGATAGTAGTCGGCGATCCACCGGCCCAATTTCAGGAGCCGCTCATCAAGAACAGGGGCGAGGTCGAGTGCTTCAATGACTTTCTTGATCTTGACATCTTTGCCTTCGGACTGCGGCGGGCGATCATGCAAGTCGACGACGATGCCCGGCATGCGCTGCTGGCGAAACGGCACAAGCACGCGCCCGCCAACCACCGGTTCCATGCCCGGAGGGATGGCGTAGGTGAACGCTATGTCGAGCGGCACGGGCAGGGCGACGTCACAGAAAAGGGGCATGTGCATAGCCGTGGAGAACCAAAGAGATCCTATCGTATTCCTCGATACTATTGCTTTACAGTAGTATCGTACTACGATAGTATGAAGAGGCATGATTGCGAGTTTCCGTGACAAGGAGACCGAGAAGCTGTGGTTGTCGGGTAAATGCAGGCGTCTCCCCGCGGATCTGCAGCTAAGGGCGTTCAAGAAACTCGCGATCTTGAACGCTGCGGTCGCGCTTGACAATTTGAAGGTACCGCCGGGGAATCAACTCGAGGCGCTTCGCGGAAATCGCGCTGGACAACACAGCATTCGAGTTAACGATCAATATCGCGTGTGTTTCGTATGGCGGGACGGAAACACTTTTGAGGTTGAGATCGTCGATTACCACTAGAAGCGGAGTCATTATGGCCAGATCGAGAAAAGTGTTTGCGGTTCATCCGGGCGAAATCCTCAAGACCGAATTTATGGAACCCCTGGGTGTGAGCGCCTATGCCTTGTCCAAGGCCCTCAATTTTCCGGGCATCTATGAGGTCGTCCGCGGAGACCGCGCCATCAGCGCCGACACTGCCATTCGCCTGGGAAAGTACTTCGGTCTGCCCGCGCAGTTTTGGCTCAATCTTCAGAACGACTACGATCTCAGAATCGCCGAAGGTAGCGGGATCGGCAAGAAGATTCGTCCTCGCAAGGTGACTCATAGCGCCGAACTTGCCGATGCGCGATAGAGAATACCAAGCCCCTACATGGTCGCTTTTGGCCCCTTCAGCCCCAGCTCTTTCATCACCAACTGCAAATCCTTCCACGCTTCGCCTTTCTGGCGCGGGTCGCGCAGCAGAAATGCGGGATGGTACGTCACGGCGAGTTTGCAGCCCTGCCAGTCGGGATCGGCGCTACGAACTCCGGCCGGCTTGAAGTCGTAGAAGCGACCGCGCAGTTGCGCCATGGAAGCGCTCATCGCAAGCAGAGTCTTCGCGGCTACCGCGCCGAGGGCAACGACGATCTTTGGCTTGATGACTGCAATCTGCCGCATCAGGAATGGCGAGCACGTTTCGCACTCTTCGCGCTCAGGCGTGCGGTTTCCGGGCGGGCGGCACTTCACTATGTTCGCGATGTAGACCTGCTCGCGCGTGATCCCCATCGCCTTGATCATGTTATTGAGCAATTGCCCGGCGCGGCCCACGAACGGCTCGCCCCGCTCATCTTCATCGGCGCCCGGGCCTTCGCCCACGAACATCAGCTCGGCCTTCGGATTGCCCACGCCAAAGACGATTTGCTTGCGTCCCTGCTTGTGAAGCGGACAGCGCGTGCAGTCGCCCAGGTCTTCACGGATGATTTTCAGCGCCTTCACCGGATCGCTCACCGTCTGCTCGGGCTTGGTGGGGATCATCTCGAACATGTTGTCTTCGACAACAACGGGCACGGCGACCGCCGCGGCCTTACGTGGACTCATCTGTTCTCCCAATTCTGGTTGGATTGCTGGCGATTGCGAACCGAATTCGGCGAGGGGCGCCAAAGCCTCTTGCCCATTGGCCGTGGAACTATTTGCCGGCCGGCGGTAGAAATCGTAGATCCCCATCTCGTTGTAATAACGGATGCGCGCCGCGAGCGCGTGGCGAAGCTCCGGATCAAGGTTACGGGACATTGCGGATAAGCATAACAAAGTGCGGCCGAGACATTCTCGTCCGCGAGCGATTGTGGCCTACTTCAGCTCGATTTCCACGATCTGGCCTTCTGTTGTTCCCTCGTTGGCAAGCGAATGGGTCACCTTGGCATCGACCCAATGAACGTCCCCCGCCTTGACCTCGTGCGTGAATGATTTCCCTTCAGGATCGGTCATCTTCAACATCAGCGGCGTCGCCGAAATAATCAGATAAGGACGTTCGTGGGTATGCATCGCGGAAGAAGCTCCCGGCGCAATCGTCCACTTGTAAACCCGCGCACTTGGATTTTCCGCATCTGCCTTGCCTCCGGCTGCAACAGAAGTGTTCGCCGGCCGCTGAAGCAGTTCCACATCCAACACTTCAAAGTCGGTGGCGCCGGTATTGTGCACGCGGTGAGTATAAGGGCCTTTCGACTCCGAGGCCGCAATGCCTCCGGGCTTCGTCGACTCGGGAGTGCTCTCAGCCTCTCCAGGCTTCTGAAACGTGACGGTGGTGTTGGTCAAGTCAATCGCGACCCGATCATGCGAATGCGTATGGAACAGCGTACTTTCTCCGGGCAGAAGCTTCACCCGCATGACCATAACAAAATCGTTTTTCAGCAAAAGATGGTGGTGCGGCTCCTCTTCGACCGGCACCGGTGGTTGCTGCGCCAACGCGAGGAGAGGCAAAACAAAGGCCAAGGCCAAAAACAAATCGATTTTCACGGGATTCTCCTAACGGACAACTGTGCGGCTGCGGTTGCGCAGCTTCACTACGTGATCGAGGACGTGTTGCGCGACTTCCCACTTCGAGGTTTCAGGAACCTCAATGACCTCGTCGTGCGAGATGATGGTAACCGCGTTGCGGTCGGAATCGAAGCCCACGCCTTCGCGCGAAACGTCGTTCACCACGATGGCATCGAGCGATTTCGACGACAACTTCTTGCGTGCGTTTTCGAGAATGTTTTCGGTCTCGGCGGCGAAGCCTACTACAATTTGCGATTTTTTGTGCCGCGCCAACTCCGCCAGAATGTCCGCCGTCGGCTCGAGTTCCAGCATCATCGGCCCCTTGCGCTTGATTTTTTGCACGGCTGTCGCCTTGGGGCGAAAATCCGCAACCGCCGCAGTCATGACCACCACCGTGCTCGCAGGAAGGAGCCTCAAGACTGCCGCACGCATTTCTTCCGCAGTTTCCACCGGTGTGAGTTCCGCGGCACCGGGAGGCGTGATTGAAGTGGAACCGCTCACCAGCAGTACTCCGGCCCCTCGGCGGAGCGCAGCTTCGGCAAGCGCGTATCCCATGCGGCCGCTCGATCGATTCGTCAGATAACGCACGGGGTCGATCTTTTCTATGGTCGGCCCGGCGGTAATAAGTACGGTCTCCCCTGTTAGATCTTGCGCAGCCCCGAGCGCCGCGAGCACTTCCGCCACGATCGTCTCGTTCTCCGCGAGGCGGCCCGGTCCGGTCATGCCGCAGGCCAGGTATCCGGTGCCCGGCTCGACAATCCTGACACCGCGCTTCCGCAGAATCTCCAGGTTCGCCTGCGTCGCTGGATGATTCCACATGTTGACATTCATCGCGGGAGCGACCACGACCGGTGCGGTTGTAGCGAGATAAAGAGTGGAAAGAAAATCGTTGGCGATGCCTTGGGCGAACTTTGCCAGGACGTCGGCGGTCGCGGGCGCAACCACCAGCGCGTCAATGGTCTGCGCAATCGCGATGTGCTCAATAGCAGATTCGACATTGGCCTGGGAATCGTCGGAGCCGAACAGGTCAGTAATGACTTTGTCGCCGGAGAGAGCCGCAAACGTCAAGGGGCGAACAAATTCCTGCGCCGCGCGCGTCATCACAACCTGCACGCGAATCCCGCGGTCCTGCAGCAGGCGGACAATCTCCGCCGACTTGTAAGCCGCGATACCGCCAGACACGCCCAGCGCGATTTTCATAGGAAGAGGCGGTGTCCTGAACTTCTGGTCCGAACTCTGCTTTCAAAATGGATGCCGCAAATGGGCCAAGGGTTCAGCCCTGCGGATTTGCGGCGGCGAAACCGGTTCGCCGCCCGCCACCTGCTTCTAGGCATCTTCCGCAAACTTGCCAACGCTTTCGGCCCCAGCCGCCCCTGCAAGTTTGGGCAGTTCCGGAACTATCCACTTCACTTTGCCGGCTTTGATTTCGTCCTGCGCGATGCGGCACGGTTTGCGTGAAATGGTCTCGATTACTGGCGGAGCACCAGCTTGCAGTTGCCGGGCTCGCCGCGCCGCCACCAGAATGTATCGATAGTTGCTGTCAAACCCCTCGATTAACTTCATAGGACTCTCTCCTGGAACTCAATCGCCTATCACAGCTGGGGGACCTCAATTACGAACTGGTACTGTCACGAATGAAGCCAGAATCGGTTGTACTCGCCCGCGTGCTTGTTCGAGCCGGCAAGCTTTTGCCGTCTCGAGGAGCTGAGCTTGTTCCGCCGTCGGCTTCACCCCGCTTCGCCAGATCCGCTCGGCCAGTACCACGGCCTTGAGTTCATCGGCAGATTGTTCGAGCAGGTTATTTACTAATATATAGTCGTATTTCGTATAATTCTCAATCTCTCGCCGGGCCGTGTCCAACCGGCGACGAATGACAGCCTCCGGATCGAGCCCCCGGTTGCGGAGCCGCCATTCTAGTTTGTCCCGGTCGGGTGGAAGAATGAAAACGCTCACCGCATCGGAGAGATTTTCTTTTACCTGGTTGGCTCCCTGCACGTCGATATCGAGCAACAAATCCCGGCCGTGCTTCTGGCTCTCGCGCAAGCATCTGCGCGCCGTGCCGTAGTAATTTCCAAACACGCGGGCATACTCGAGGAATTCGTCGGCTGCGATCATGGCCTCGAATTCCGCCTCGGAAACGAAAAAATACTCCTTGCCGTTCTGTTCGCTTCCGCGTGCTGGGCGGGTGGTATACGAGACGGAAAAATCGAGCCCCTGCACCATCTTGAACAGCTCATTGACCAGAGTCGATTTCCCCGACCCCGACGGCGCCGACACTATAAAGACGATGCTCATTCGAGATTCTGCACCTGTTCCCGCGCTTTTTCGATTTCCGACTTCATCAATAAACCTGCCTCGGTGATCTTTAACGCTTCGCCCGCCAGGCCGGAAGTTTTCGATAGCAGCGTGTTTGCCTCGCGGTTCATCTCCTGCAGCAAGAAATCCATTTTCTTGCCTACCTCGCCCCCCTGGTCAAGCAGAGCAACAAAATGATCGACATGAGTGTTCAGACGAACCAGTTCTTCCTGGATGTCGCTACGATCCACCAGCACGGCGGCTTCCTGAAGGATGCGATCCTTATCGACCTGCGCGCCCAGCATTTCGCGCATCCGCGACTGCAGGCGCTCCGAATAAGCGCGCAGGATAGTGCTACGGTGGGCCTCAATACCGGATGCCGCCGCAAGCAGATGTTTCATGCGTTCGCGCAGTTCGCGCTCGATGCCCCGGCCTTCTTCTTCGCGCATTTTGCCGAGGAGGCCGAGCACTTCATCAACGCTCGCCATGACGGCAGACTGCAATTCTTCCTTCGGAATTTCCGATCCCGACTCCATCGCGCCGGGCATGCGCAGGACAACGTTGAGGTCGGGTTCGCCCTGGAGGCCAAATTCTGCTGCCGCCGCGCGGAATGCCCGCACATATCCCGCAATGAGTTCGCGGTTCAGTCCTGCACCATTCTGCCCCGAACCGTCGAGGTTCAGCCCTACTTCAATATGGCCGCGAGCCAATCTTTCCTTCAGCACACGGCGAAGTGCCATTTCCAGCGCGTCGGCGTCGGAGGGTAGACGAAAATGGAGATCGAGGAAACGATGATTCACCGATTTCAGCGATAACACGAAAGCTGGTCCGGCATTAACCTGGCCCCGGACCTGCGCAAATCCCGTCATGGATCGAAGTGACATGAAGAATCCAAGTTTCAAGGTTGCAAGGCTTCAAAGTTTCACGGTAACAAACTGCGCAGGCTGATTAGAGTTACTGCAATCACTTACGCATTACCTTGAAACTTTGCAGCTTTGAAACCCTCTCTACTCCATTTTGCACTACGAAGAAACCGCTGCCTTGGGCGCTTCCGCCTCCGCAAACTGCAATTCATACAGGCGCCGGTACGTGCCTATTTTCTGAATAAGCGCCTCGTGGGCCCCAATATCACCGATGGTCCCATTCTCAAGAACCACGATCCGGTCGGCGCGGCGGACGGTCGAGAGCCGGTGCGCGATCACAAACACGGTACGCCCACTCATCAAATTTTGCAGTGCCGATTGCACCAGCGACTCCGATTCGCTGTCGAGCGCGGACGTCGCCTCGTCCAGAATCAAAATTGGAGAATTCTTCAGAATTGCGCGTGCGATCGCGATGCGCTGGCGCTCGCCGCCGGAAAGCCTCACTCCGCGCTCGCCGATCATTGTGTTGTAGCCCTCGGATAGCGCGCAGATGAATTCGTGGGCATGCGCGGCTCGTGCCGCTGCTTCCACGAGCTTGAGGGAGACATGGGGCTGCCCGTAGGCAATATTGTTGCGCAGAGTATCGTTGAATAGCACGGTCTCCTGCGTAACGATACCGATTTGCGAACGCAAGGACGCGAGCGTCACGTCGCGGACGTCGTGGCCATCGATCAGAATCCGGCCGCTGCTCACGTCAAAGAAGCGCGGGATCAGGTGGACGAGCGTACTCTTGCCTGCGCCGCTCGACCCAACCACGGCCAGCACCTCGCCTGACTTCACTTCCAGATTGATGCCATGCAGAACGTCGCGTGAGTCGTCTTCGTCGTGATAGGAAAACGCCACGTCTTCAAACCGTATCGCGCTGGAAAATTTCGGCAAGCGCTTCGCGCCAGACTTCTCCCGTACTTCATCTTCAATGTCCATGAACCGGAAGATCTCCGACGAGGCCCCGATCGCTTGCTGGAAGTTGTTATTGAAGAGCGCAAATTTGCGCACTGGCTCGTAGAGCTTGAACACGGC
Organism: uncultured Acidobacteriaceae bacterium; assembly: GCA_963818945.1. Classification (GTDB taxonomy): domain Bacteria; phylum Acidobacteriota; class Terriglobia; order Terriglobales; family Acidobacteriaceae; genus Acidiflorens. Next base: position 583,623 of record CAWFUA010000001.1, read on the forward strand.
GACAATGAAAGCAAGGAAAGTGCCGGCGGTAAAAATATGGTGGTTGATCTGGTCACGGCCCAGCAGAAGCAAGAGCGCAATCGCCACCGCACCGAGGAAATCCATCAAGGGAGAGCTGATTGCGAACGCCGCCACCATGCGGAGGTTGGCGCGAAACAGGCGGCGTGCCGCTGCCCGGTAGCGCTCCATCTCCCAGTTTTCCATCCCGAACGCCTTCACGATGCGGTTGCCGGTGATGGTTTCGTGGAGAATGTTCTGGATTTCGGCGAGCTTGTCCTGGCCGCCACGAGTCCTGGTGCGGACCTGCCGGCCGATTTTTCTCGAGGAGTAAAGGATCGCCGGCACAAACAGCAGCAAGACCCACGCCAGCTTTCCTCCCAGCAAAACGACCACACCCGCGGTGAATATCAGCGTGAAAAATTGCTGGAGGAATTCGGCCAGCACGGTTGACATCGCATATTGCACTCGTTCGACGTCGTTGATGATCGTCGAGAGCAGCGTGCCGGTTGTGTGTTTGGAAAAGAACGCCGCCGAACTGCGCAGGAAGGCATTGTACAAATCGTCGCGCACGTCGGTGATCATGCCGTAGCCTGCGTAGTTGACGAGGTACGTGCCGGCGTAGTCGAAGATCCCTTTGAGTGCCGTGGCCGCCACCAGCGCAAAAGCAACGGCGGTCCAGGGATTGTGGAAGTGCGACGGGATGACCTGCTGCAGACTGAAAACGCGTTCCGTGCCCGGGACTTTGAAGAGCTGGAGCGTTCTCCCCTCGGAGCCGGGGTTGAGCACGCTATCGAAAATGGGGCCAATGAGAAGAACGCGGAATGCGTCCAGCAACCCTACCAGTGCCATCAGCGCAACTGAAGCCAGGAATGGCGCCAAATACGGCAAGACGTATCGCAAGAGGCGCGCCAATTGACGGGACCTCTGGGGAGGGCCGCCACTCCTCGCATCCGCCACTGTAGTGGTTGCCATGCGTAATACTTAATTCTACAGGCAGAAGGCCAACCTGCTGCGGCATTAGCCATCCGACGAGTGGGGTAAACACCTGGCCTTAAGCCGAAGCCTACTTCGGACTATCCCGATGCACGACCTTCACCTTATACCCGGCTTTTTTCAGCCGTTTACCAACGTCCTCGGCAATCATCACGGAACGGTGTTGTCCTCCGGTGCATCCGAAGCTGATGGTCAGGTAGCTCTTTCCCTCACGGACGTAGTGAGGCAGCAGGTAAATCAGCAGATCGGAAATGCGGCTGATGAATTCTTGCGTCTGCGGAAACGATCTTATGTATTTCGCGACCCTCGGGTCACGTCCCGACAGCGGACGGAACTCAGGCACGAAATGAGGGTTCGGTAAGAACCGAACATCGAAAACCAGGTCGGCGTCATCCGGCACGCCGTGCTTGAATCCAAAACTGACACACGAGACCAGAATCGAACGCTCACTGCTCGAGCTGGGAGTGAAACGGTCAGTCAAGTGGGCACGTAGCTCGTGAACATTGAACTTCGAAGTGTCGATCACCAGATCGGCGATTGCGCGGATGGCTCGCAGATGCCTTCGCTCCGTGCGCAGGGACGTCCGCACCGTGGTGCCCGTTCCCAGCGGGTGCGGGCGGCGCGTCTCGCTAAATCGGCGAAGCAGGATCGGATCACTCGCTTCGAGATAGATGACGCGCGTCGGAATAATGCGGCGTACTGACTTCAAAATCGCCGGCAGCTTTTCGAGTTGCGTCCCCTCGCGCACGTCAACTACCAGCGCCGTTCGCGGAATTTCGCCTGACTGCATGGCAAGTTCTGCAAAGCGCGGAATGAGTTCGACCGGCAAATTATCGACGCAGTAGTAGCCGAGATCTTCAAAGGCCTTCAGAGCGGAGGCTTTGCCCGAGCCGCTCATGCCGGTAATGATGACCAGTTCCGAGCCGTCGCGATGCTTAGGTTGGCGATGCTCGGCCCCGCGGGCGCGAACTATCCTGCCCGTTGTGCGCTTGGTCTTTTTCACGCGTACGCGAGGAACCATGCCGCAAATCTTAGCATTTTCGCAGTGGCTGCGAAGTCTACAGGTCTGGTTCATCGCTTGCGGCGGGTTTTGCGCTGGCAAGTTACACTCTTCCTTAATGCTCGTCATTTCCGACACTGATCGCGTTTTCGTTCTCAGCGGAGCAGGCGTAAGTGCAGAGAGCGGAATTCCGACTTTTCGCGGCGTGAGTGGCCTATGGCGAAATCACCGCATCGAAGAAGTCGCCTCGCCGGTGGCGTGGGGCCGCGATCCCCGGCTGGTGTGGGAATTTTATTCCATGCGCCGGCGGGTTGCTGCCGCAGCCAAACCGAACCCGGCGCATTTCGCGCTAGCAAAGCTCGAAAAGAACTTAGAGGAACGTCTCTTCCTTTGCACTCAGAACGTGGATAATCTGCACGAGCAGGCAGGATCAAAACAGGTCGTGCACATGCATGGAGAGCTTTTTAAGAGCCGCTGCGACACATGCAGCCGTCCTCCTTTTGAAGACGTCACCGTCTGCGAGCCGCCAGCGGAGATTCTCCGGTGCGAGTGCGGCGGCCAGATTCGCCCGCACATCTGCTGGTTCGGTGAAGAGCCCTTTGAACTGGATCGCATTTTTCGCGCACTGAAGAAATGTACGGTCTTCATAGCCGTCGGAACGTCAGGCGTGGTCGAACCCGCCGCCAGCTTGGTGGCCCACGTCGCCGGCCACGGACGAACTATCTACGTGGGTCCGGAGGAACCCGCGAACTCGTCGTCGTTCGCGCAATGCCATCTGGGGAAGGCGGGCGACGTCTTGCCTGCCCTGTTTGCTTCCGCCTAGCCGACCATTCGCCCTCGGTTGATCGAACCAGGCCTGGTCGTTGACACCCGGAGCCATTTTGACGCATCTAAACTCCTTCCACCCAATTCAAATCTCGATGAGGTTCGCCTTGAAAGCAATCCGACTCACCATGGCCGCGTGTCCTTTGATTCTTGTGCTTACTGCAGCTTCGGCGCAAACCCGGCCGGCTGACACGACCCTTATTGCAAACCCCGTTTTCCAGGCAAACTGCGCGAAATGCCACGGTAAAACCGCCGAAGGCCGTCACTTCGCCGGACCATCGCTCATTTCCGACAAAGTCGTTACCACCTCTACGGACGACCTGCACAACATCATCAGCAATGGCAAAGGCCGTATGCCAAAATTCGCCACCAAACTAACGTCGGAAGAAATCGACGGGCTGGTCGAGCAAATCAAAAGTGTGGGCCAAAAAAAATGAGACGACTATCACTAGGCTTCTGCGCTTGTCTCAGTCTTAATTTCGGGCGCGCCGGCAAAGAAACCTAGCGTGGAGCGACCCACGGACTCGACCCGAGCGCGTGCAGATCAATATCGACCGTCTTTTCGACCCGAAGGATGAACGTGCTTGGGTCCTTCATTCCCCACTTCACGAAGGGCACCGTGAAGTGAACTGTCAAGGTCCAGTGGTCCGGCGCGAGTTCGACCTGCGCGGGTACGGTGATCTCGTGTTCGGCTCCATGGATGCCGAACATGCCGTGGACTTGCACCATTGAAGTCCCGAGATCAAGGACTTTTCCGTCCACCCGGTCGGGTCGAAAGATGACCTCGGAATAGCGAGCGCTCTCTAGAACTTCCTTGTGCATCTTCCGATCACGGCTCGTGTTGTCACTATTTCCGCTTGCGGCGTCGACGACGATCTCGCCGCTGATCCCATTGCTGGCAGGAACGAAGCGGACTTGGCCGGCTTTCAGCTTGAAGCGGCCGTGTACCGTATGCAGCACATCGCCGAGAGTGAAGTTCACGGTGGTCTGTGCTGGGGCAAAGTTCAAAGTGGCTTCCTGCGCCTGTCCCCATGCGAACGTGGTAACCAGAAGAATGAAACCACTGATAATTGGTTTGATCTTGATTTTCATGGAGATCGAGCAAGAAGTCTTATGCATTCAATATCCGCCACCCTAGTGAGAGCCCATTCGTCGCAAAGTCCATCGGCGACAGCGCGCCAACGTGCATAGCCAACATCCTGCCAAACAGTCGCGGATCAGAGCCAAAAGCACGCATCACTCGCTGCCGGAATGCCGTTCTCCAATCCAGGGTCAGCATCAGCCGTGCCATTAGTGCTGGACGTCTCGCCAACGCCCTATGCACTTGCTGATAACGCTCCAGGTTGCCTGCCACGAAACACTCAGCCAGCACTTCGGCCTGACGAAAAGAAAGGCACAGGCCCTCACCGGTAATGGCATCGACTGTGCCCGAAGCATCGCCGACCAGGGCGACGCAGCCTCGGTATACCCGGTGCAACTTACGAGTTGCGGAAATCGCTCCCCGCTCCGCGGATGACGGTTCAGCATCGCGCAGCCGCGAGACCAGTTCAGGAAATGCCGTCAACGCTTCATCCAAGCGCAAATGGGGATCGCGCGAGATCAACGCCATGCAGATCTCATCTGTGGCGACCGGGGTGACATAGATCTGACACCCTGGTCCCCAGTGGAGTTCCACGCAGTCGCTCCAAGGGCAAACGCGGTAGTGCCGACGGAAAGCAAAACGGGTTCGATCATAGCGATAACGGTCGAGACCGGTCCACTGTCTGACTAGCGAGTGACCTCCATCCGCACCTACCACCCATCGGGAGCGCACAATCTGCTCGCCGAGCAACACACCTTCAGCATGCAAGCCAGTAACTGGAGTGTGCCATAGCAGGGAAACGCCCGCAGCCTCCGCCCTTGCGACCATGATGCTGTGCAGTACAGGCCGCCGTATGCCTTGGCCGGAGCCGTCAGGAAAACTCGCGTCTATGCTCAAGCCCCCGCTGACGAAGCGGATTCCGCGAAACGGGTGCGCAGTCTCCGCTGGAATGCGAATCCCTAACTTTTCCAGTGCCGCGCGACCATCGGGCATCAGCCCTTCGCCGCACGGTTTGTCGATGGGCGGTTGTGCCCCATCGGCCACCACGACATCGAACCCGCGCTCACGTGCAGCGATGGCTGTTGCCAAACCGGCGGGGCCGCCACCGATTACGAAAATGTCCGTCGTTTTCACCATTGCATATTACTCAAGAGCTCAAAACAGAAGCCACGCCCCATTGCCGCCATCAGTCCCCGGCGTTGGGCGACTGTCGCGTGGGATCAGGAACTGATCGCCCTCCTCGCCAACCCCATGGCCTCCGACCAAAACGATCCAGGATGGTGGGCAAGCTCAACAACATCGCGAACCGCCGAGACGAACTCGTCAATCTGCGGCTCAGTGACCACGAGGGGAGGAGCAACCTTCAGCACCATGAAATCATTCCCGCAAATCTGCGTGAGGATTCCACTATCGCGGAACAGCCGCATGACCAGAATCTGTCCGAACATCGCAGGATGTATCTTGCCAAACGCCTCGAACGGCGCCCGTAACGTAAGGCGCCGCGGGGCCGCGAACTCAATACCAAGCAAAAGACCTTTGCCGCGAACCTCTTTGACCATCTCGTAACCAGAGAGAGCGCCGGTCAGTTGCTGCTGTAGTTCCCCGCCTATTTGCGCGGCCTGGCCACCAAGATTCGCGCTTTCGAGTACATCGAGGGTCGCCAGTCCGGCCCGCATGGAGAGGCTGTTTTCGCTGAAGGTCAACGCGTGCACAATCGAGCGTTTGAACGAGCTGAATACCGAGCTATGTATGGCATCCGACATGAGCACAGCACTCACGGGAACCAGGCCGCCGCTCAGAGCTTTCGCCAGAACGACAAGGTCTGGCGTAATGCCAAAATGGTGTGAAGCCAGAAACGGGCCGGTGCGAAACATCCCCGTCTGTACTTCATCCGCCACCAGAAGAGTCCCGTAACGCCGGCACAAATCCTGTGCATTCCTGAGGTAGTCCGGCTCCGGGACGCGAATGCCGCCCTCCGCCTGGATGGGCTCCACGAAGAACGCAGCATAGCGCTTGGTCGCTAGTTCTTTTTCGAGGGCCGCAGGATCGCCGAATGGCACCGTCTCAGTTTCTGGGAGAAGCGGACCGAAGCCCTTTCGCCAGTACTCACCATTCATTAACGATAGTGCGCCGCAGGTCAGGCCATGAAAGGCGCGGTCGCAAGAGAGCATACCAACGCGGCCGGTGTATGATCGCGCGAACTTGATAGCCGTTTCGATACCTTCGCTTCCCGAACTCGCGAAGAACACCTTGGAAAGTTCCCCGCCCGCGAGTTTGCAAAGGCGTTCCGCCAATTCGCCCGCCCTTTCGGGGACGTAACTTTGCAGCATTACAGGTCCCGCCTTGTCTAATTCATCTTTGAGAGCAGCAACTATCGCTGGGTGGTTGTGGCCCGCGTTATGGACACAGTAGCCGGAAAGGAAATCGAGAATTCGACGCCCGTCCGTGGTGAACAACTCCGTTCCCACGCAGCGTTCATAGCTGACGTTCATCTCGAGGAGGCTGAGCAACTTGACCCAGTGAGGATTCACGTGGTCGGCATAGCTATCGGTGGCAAGACGTTCGGCTGTTGTCATGAGTTGACGTCAGAGAGTCCGATGTTCGAAAAGCGAAACTCTGTCTTATTCGTGAAACGCTTCTACCCGCGAAGATTATTGTACGGACTTGGTTTGGGACTTGGGAGTTTGATGCGGCGAGTTGAAGCCTTGGTTGCAGCCGTTCCTGGACTCAAGCTGTCAGTGAGCAAGAACCGACGCTTCATTCTGGAGTCGCGCGGACCGTTCTGCCCTTGAAAGGACAGAACGTCACCAGAGAAACCTGGACAATTGTGGACATGCCGGAGTTGAACTCCAGCATGCGCAAATGCATGATGGTGGGCGCTACAGGATTCGAACCTGTGACTTCCACCGTGTGAAGATGGCACTCTACCGCTGAGTTAAGCGCCCCACTTTTCTTTCAATCCTTGCGGTGACGGCGTTGCACCGGGTGTTTGTTTCTCTCCACTTACATCGGTGGATGGTGTCCACCGAAGGGGTACTCTATCGCGTTTTGCCTTTGGTGTCCACTGTTCTTGGACACCTGGGTGTCCTTCGGAGTGGCGTGCTTTTCCACAATGGAATGGCGAGGAATGGGCGGCGGTGGCGAAATGTTGGGATGCGTCACGAAGTTGCGGTGACCGGGATCACTGGATTTGCACGGTGGGTGGCTTGATTTTTTTCAGCTCGTAGAGCACTAGCTCGCGGAGGGCTTCGTCGAGCTTTTCTCTTTCCTCGGTGTGGACGTGTTCCTTGGCCAGCTCCAGAATTCTCGCGTTGATTTTTTCGCGGGCTTGGTCGCAGAGGGCCGGCAGCTTCGCTGGGTCCTGTTCGCGGAGGGCGGCGGCGTAGGCGGACTTCCAGTCGATCGGCATGGGGAGATGCCTTTCGCTTGCTCGATCTCATTCACTTGCTCGATTTCGTTCGCGTGCCGGTGTGACTGGACGGCGCGGGCGCTCGGTGACGTGTGGCCGGGGCCCGATATGAACGTTATGATTGCGGCCTTCGTGTGGCGTTTGCCGCGCCTCGTCCAGCGGTGGCAGTGGGTCCGACTGTCGAGCGGAGTGTAGCACCGTGGTGCGGCGGGCGTCAGTGACGAAGTTTGGGCACGGGCGGCGTGCTTTCGGCGCTCTCGCGTGTGCGCCTCGGATACGTTGGGCTGGCTGGAATTTTGTGGCGCGTTCTTTGCGCTCCCTTCCCCCCAAAATTCCAGCCAGGGGCCCCGACGTAGCCGAGGGGCACACGCCTCCCTGCTGCTTCCACCGTGCGTCGTTCGTCTTTCGGCGTGGGATGGAGCGGCGAATTGTTTTTTTGGTGTCAAGGGGGGCGGGGGGTTCGAATCGGGGTAAGTTGCTCAGGGCGTGGCGGAAATAAAGTTGGGGAACGTGGCGGTTTGGGGGCTGGTTTGTGCTATCTGAGCTGCGGGCTTCAGAGGCGTCGTGCGCCTTCTTCCCCGGGGTTGGTTTTGCCACGCGCGGCTGAGCGCGTGGCGTCATGGGGGTGTGGGGGTGGAGACCCCCACGCGGGGTGTGGGGCGAAGGGCCCCACGGGGTTGGGGTTGATCTTGGGTTTGCGGTTGCGGTTGCTGTTGGTTTTCTGCGGCTCTGCGCAAGGAGGGGGGCAGCCGCAGCCGATGCGCCGTGCTGGTGCCCCCCGCGCGGTGGGTTGGATAGCGCGGTGTCCAGCCGCGCTGCTGGCAGACGCGGGTTTATCGCGGGGGGAACCTGCACGTTTGGCGCGAGGTATTTTTGCGCCGGGGTTAAGGTGGCACAGACTGGTTGCGCGGAGGCGCGTTGTTCCGCGCGGCGATGCGGCGGCGGGCTGCTGGCTGGAGCGCAACCTGGCTGTGCCACCGTGGGCGCAAAAAACAAAAAATAAAATCGAGCGAAGCGAGCACCTTATAACTTGCGGGTGCGAGCGTCCGGCCAGTGGCCGGCGCGAGTGCCCGCTGCGCTGGATGCCGTGTGGTGGAGCACGGAGCGGCTGAGCGGGCGCGACGTTACGGTGCTGCGTCTGCTGCCCGCTTGCGTGAGCCGCGCCCCGCAGGCGCGGCGCTCTGTCAGTTGTAGGTGAGCGCCATCAGCAGGAGTGTGATGGCGCCGAGGACGACGATCCACTCCGCGGCGTAAAGGATGACGAGGTTCACGCGGCGGAGTGGGGACTGGCGGATCCTTGCTGGTGGCATGGTGGCCTCGCTATTTGAGTTTGGGGACGCGGTGGTGGTAGCCGCACTTACTGCAGACGGCGCAGGTTCTGCGGTTGGTGCAGCGGCGGAGGATAAGTGGCTTGCCTCCGCAGTGGGTGCAGGTGGTGAGCTTTGCGGTTCGTCCGGTGCCGTGCTCGGGATAGATCACGGGCGGTGGGGCGTCGACGGGGAGAATTCTCGGCTTGGTAGTCATGCGTCGTGCTCCTTTTGCAGGCAGAGCTGGTGTTCGGGCTTGCAATGGTTGCGGACGGGGCAGACTTCGCAGTGTGCCGGCGTCGGGGCTTGGGGGAGCGGAATTACGATGAGCGGCTTGGGCGTGGCTCGCTGCTCGCGGAGCTGCTGGACCTTGCGCAGGATGGGTTGTAAGTCCTGTAACTGGATGCGGTCGGCGAGATAGCGGGCGGTGGTGGTGGGGCTGCGGTGTCCTAGCTGGGCTTGCACGGCGCGGATATCGTGCGTGGCAGACCAGACGTCTTCGGCGAGGGTGCGGCGGAGATCGTGGATGCGGAGATCGGCGCGAATTCCGGCGCGGGATTTGAGCGTCTTCCACTGCTTGGTGAAGCGTGGGTTGGGGCCGGGAGTTTGACCTGGGCGATGGGGGCGCAGGAGATTGACTACCGGCGTCTGCGGATCGGCGGCGGGCGGGAGCGAGTGGAAGATTTGGGCGAGCTCGGCGGTGATGGGCAGAGTCTGGTGGACGTTGCCCTTGGTGTAGAAGGAGAGCGCACTTAGCTCGCGGTTATAGTTGGCGGGCGTGATGCGGGCGGCGGTGCGATGGCGGAGGCCGAGATCGGCACAGAGGAGCAGGAAGAAACGGAAGGCGGGCGCGGCGGCGGCGAGGAGCTGGCGGCGCTCCTCGTCGGTGGCGATGGTGGTGCGCGGCTGGGGCTGGTGGACGCGGGGCACGGCGTCACTGAGCGTGGGCGGAGCTCCGGCGACGCGTTCCAGCCAGCGCACAAAGCGGCGCAGGCACTTGGTGTAAGTGGAGCGCGTGTGCTGGGCGAAGCGCTTCCTCCAGTTCTCGGTGATGCGTTGGACGCACGCGGCCGTGAGCTGCGAGGGGAGCATTCCTCCGTAGTCTTTGACTAGGTCCGCGAGCGCCGCTTGCGTGTTGGGGTTGTGCGTTTGCGCCGTTGTCCACTCGGCAGCGGCTTGCGCAATGGTGGCCGCTGCGCCGATTGGTTTGGGAGTGAGGCACCGAGCCGCGTGGCGGCGTTCATCTTTTCGGTGTGGTCGATGGCTTCCTTGAGGGTGTCGAAAGCCTTGCGGTGACGAGTGCCGCTGGCGTCGCGCCAGTCGGCCATGAATTTGCCGCACTTCTTCAGCATGTGTGGGATCCTTCCGGTTGTCGGTGGTCGGGTGGTGGCGTGATGTGTGGCGTGGTGCGGCTGGTGTCCACTGAGTAGCAGGTTGGGTGCCACGGTGGAGCGAGGAGTAATTAGCCGGGTGTTGGACACCACGTTGGACACCATTTCTGGTGAAACGTGCGTCAGATGCGGGGATTGGGGAAGGGTGAGATTACCGCTGAGTTAAGCGCCCAGGGTTTGCGGTAAGTTTATCATTATACACAAGTTCCCGATCCACTTCGCTTTCATTGAATCGTGTTTGGCTCCCGCATCGGCACCCGCATCCTCACCCTACACCTGCAACACATCGCCCTCGCGGGCAACCATCTCGTACAAGACAGGATTGACGAAGAATCCGATGAAGAGGCGCGAGATAAGGCCAGCTACGATGACGATGGCGAAGGGCCTTTGAGTGTCCGATCCAATGCCTGTGGAAAGCGCGGCCGGCAGCAATCCCAGGCAGGCAACCAGAGCTGTCATCATGATCGGACGAAGCCGCAACAGAGAAGCCTCCCGTGTGGCCGTGTGGATATCCACTCCCTCCTGCCGCAACTTGTTAATGTAGGAGACGAGAATCACGGCTGTTTCCACTGAAACCCCGAGCAAAGCGAGAAGCCCCAGGACTGATGACACACTGAAGGGAGTGTGGGTGACCTTTAGCGCAACGAGCGCGCCCACCGGTTCCGTCATGATAACGCCCAGGGCAATAGTGAACGGGAACTTGAAATTTCCATAGAGTGCAAACAGGATCATGAAAATCAGCACCACGGCAAGGGGGCCAATAAAGTACATCTGCGACTTGGCTTCGAGAAATTGGCTGTATTCGCCACCCCATTCCATCCGGTAGCCTTGTGGCAGCGAGACGGCCTTTTTGACTGCCACTTGGGCATCTTGCACTGCACGTTCCAGGTCACGTCCCTCGATACTGTACTGCACACCGATGTAGCGGGAGTTATTCTCGCGGTAAATAAAGGACGCACCGTTTCCCTGGCTGATATTGGCGAGTTGGCTGAGCGGGATCTGCTGCCCATCTGGGGTTCCCACCAATAGGTTTCCAATCTCATGCGCGCTGCTACGGAATTGGGGTTGCATGCGAACCACCAGATCGAACAACTTTTCTCCTTGAATGACTTGAGTGACTGCCTGCCCGCCTACTGCGGCCGAGATCACAGCTTCCACATCCGCGACGTTGATTCCGTAGCGCGCAATCTTGTCGCGATCGACGTTGACCAGCAGGCTGGGCTGGCCTAGTTCGCGCACTACTGTCAGATCCGTGAACCCAGGCACACCGGCGAGCGTGTTTTTGATTTCAATCGCTTTGTCTTGCAGTACGTTCAAGTCTTCACCGTATATTTTGACCGCCAGGGAACTCTTGAGGCCGGTGAGTGCCTCGTCTACCGCATCTTCAGCGGGCTGGGTATAGTTGAAGATAATCCCAGGGAACGCAGTGAGTTTCTGATTGATCGATTCGATCAGTTGCTTCTTCTCGCTGATCTTGCCCGTCCAAGCTTTGTCCTTGTAGGGTTTCAGGCCGACGTAGAACTCGCAGTTAAAAAACCCGGTGGGATCGGTGCCATCGTCGGGCCGGCCTAATTCCGAGCCCACCACAGTGACCTGCGGATAAGCCATCAGGATGTCCCGGATCTGAGGAGCGATGCTACTGGCCTCCTCAAAAGAAATGGTATAGGGCATGGTGGCCCGCACCCAGAGCGCACCTTCGTCGAGGTGGGGCATGAACTCGCCTCCGATGAACGGCACCAGCAAAAGGGTCCCCCCGAATATCAAGGTCGCGATCGCGATGGTGGTTTTCGGACGTTCAAGCGCCCAATCCAGCTGAACTGCGTATTTCCGCTTCATCCATTCGAATGCGCGATTCGGTTTCTCATGCACGCCCTTCTTGAACCAGTAGGACGCGAGCACCGGGATCAGGGTGAGTGTCAGGATGAGGGCACCCACCAGAGCAAACGACATGGTCTCGGCCATGGGGTGAAACAGTTTTCCAGAGGGTCCGCTCAACGCGTAAATCGGCAGATAACCGGCAAGGATGACGGCCACGGAATAGAAGATCGGCCGATCCACGTCTTTCGCGGCGGCAAGAATGACCTCGTCCAGGCTGTACTTCTGCCCCTCCCGCAATGCTAACTCGCGGTAAATGTTTTCGATCATCACCACGGCACCATCGATGACGATTCCGAAATCGATTGCGCCGATGGACAACAAATTCGCGGCAACGTCGTGCGCATGGAGAACGATGAAAGCGAATAGAAGGGAGAGCGGAATGGTGAGGGCAACAATAACGGCTGCGCGGAAGCTGACCAGGAAGAAGATCAGCACGACCAGGACCAGCACCATGCCTCGAAGCAAGTTTGCTTCTACTGTGTCTGTGGTCAGGCTAACCAGTTCGCTGCGATCGTAATAAGGATGGATTTTGACGTCAGGCGGCAAAACCTGGTGGTTCAGCTCTTCGGTTTTTGCTTCAACTCCCTTAAGGACGCTCTGCGTCTGCTCCCCACGCAGCATCAGAATGACGCCCTCAACTACGTCGTCATTTTTCTGGAATCCGAATTCGCCGAGACGCGGCGCGTGTCCGATGGTTACATCTCCTACGTCACGCACCCGGATAGGCACGCCCTTGTTGGCGCCGACCACGATATTTCCTATGTCGTCTGTGTTCTTTACCAGTCCGATGCCGCGAACGTAGTAGAACTGTCCTCCCTGGGAGTAGAAGCCCCCGCCCGCATTCGAATTGTTGGCCGCTAGCGCAGCCGTGACTTGCGGAATGGTCAGGTGATACCCGTAGATGCGCGCCGGGTCGAGCAGCACTTGGTATTGCATCACCGTCCCACCGAAGCCCGAGTCGTCAGCTACGCCGTGGACGGATCGATAGGCGCGCTCTACCACCCAGTCCTCGATGGTCTTTAGCTCCTGGGGCGAGCGGTCGGGGCTTTCGAGCACATAGCGATATACCAGACCGCTTGGGCTAAAGAGGGGAGACAGGGTCGGAGTTACACCGGTCGGCAGAGCGGCTTGGGCAAGCCGCTGAAAAACAATCTGTCGCGCGAAGTAGTCGTCGGTGTTTTCTTCGAAGGTCAGGATGACGTCGGACAACCCATAGAGCGAGATTGAACGCATCACGGCCATGTGCGGAACGCCGTTCATCTCGAGTTCAAGCGGAAGCGTGACTAACCGTTCGACTTCTTCGGCTGCATGGTCCGGCCATTGGGTGATGATTTCGACCTGCGGAGGCGAAAGGTCTGGATAGGCATCCACCGGCATCCGTTGAAACGACAGGATCCCCCCGACCGTGATGAATGCGGTCAGCATCAGGACCAAGAACCTTTGCCGCAGCGCCGCTTGGACTATTCGGTGGATCATTCAGAAGTGGAGACTATCCTCGCTAAATTTTTGGAGTACCTTTCAAAAATGCAATCCGGCTAGCGCTGCAACGAGTTCGCAAACTGCAAGAACAAGCCGCCATTTCCGACGACTTGGTCGCCAGCTTTCAGCCCGCTGGTAATCTCTGTCCTTCCGTTCAGGCTTTCTCCGAGGGTCACCGAGCGGCGGCCAAATTGGTTCGAGGATGCCTTCGCATAGACAAAAGGCTGGTTCTCGCTGTCGCGCAGGACGGCGGCATCGGGGAGCGCAATGGCATTTTGGATCGCGCCCGCATTTACCGTCGCCGCAACGTACATATCCTTCTTCAGTTTTTCGCCAGGATTGTTCGTCTCGATGCGGGCCTGCAGCGTGCGCGTGCTGGGATCGAGGGATGCTGCGACGTACGCAATGCGCCCATGGAAAACTTCAGGATAAGCATCCGTCTGAATTGCAACCTGATCCCCTACGCGTACGTAGGGCAAATCCTTTTGATAGACATTGACCAGCACCCAGACGGTGCTGATGTCGGAAATCATGAAACATTGGGTCGTGCCCGGTTGAATAAGCTGTCCCGCGGAGACATCTTGCTCAACCACCAAGCCTCCAATTGGCGCCTTTACCGGCACCTCAAAAGATGGCGGGGCCTGCACGAGTGCGTCAGGGTCGGTGATTCCCATGACTTTCAATGCAGCTTGTGCCGCGGCCAGGTCGCCGCCGGCCTGTATCTCGGCTGACTGTGCCTGCTCCACATTCTGTTCCGCAATCGCGTGATGCTGGTACAAGTCCTGGGTCCGGGCGTTGGCCTTTTGTGCCAATGCATACGCATCCTTAGCCTTTAAATAGTTGGTGCGGAGCTGCGAGTAGTCTGGACTTGCGACGTACAACATGGGCTCGCCCTGACTCACTTTCTGTCCGGGAACGACCACGACCCGGCTGACCGGTCCACTCACTTGGGTGATAACCGGTGTCGTCCGAAAACTGTTGTAAGCCACCGCTCCTGTCAGCCTGAGCGACCGAGTCAAAGTTGTCGGCTGAACAGTCAGTATTTGGACATGCGACATCTGGTCTTGTGGAATGGTAAACAGTTCGGGATCATTTGAGTTTTTTGCGCTGCCGGAGTTAAAAGCGGCCCGCGATCCTGAGCCCTGGCAACCGACCAATGTCAACATAATCGCCGATACGGCCGCAAATACGGCTAACACGTGCCAAATGTGGTTCCGCACGTTCATGGCAGGCTCCTCGTCCCTACTGCTTCCTTCAACTGCTCCAACGCAGTCATATAGGAGGCAAGTGCCTGGCGATAAGCCAACTGAACGGACCGGTAGCTGCGCTCGGCATCGAGAAAATCCAACAGGCTGGCAGCGCCGCGTTTATACGCATACTCGCTTATGTCGCGCGAATCCTGAGCCTGTTTAAGGTACCCGGAAGTATAGAGTTGCACCACTTCGTTGTTGCTCCTGACCGCCTCGTAGGCATTGGCAACATCGGAGAGAACGGTATCGCTGGCCGCTTGCTGCTGCTCCTGTGCCTGTGTGAGTGCATAACCCGTGCGTGCGATCTCTCCTTGATTGCGGTTAAAGATCGGCAGCTCAAAATTCACAAAGATCGAAGCCGTGTTCTCGCCGGAGACGTGCGTAAAGTCATATGTGCCATTGACGTCCACCTTGGCGTTCGCCTTGGCGAGGAGGATCTGGCTTTGTGCGGCCGTTATCCCCAATTCCGCAGCACGAAAGTCGGGCCGTTCGCGCATCGCCTTCACCTGCAAGCCTTCCAGATTCGCCTTTAGCGGCTCATATGCCAGATCGCCGATCACGTCATAATCGGCCGGCACCGCGTTGTAACCCAAGAACTCGCGCAGGCCGACAAGTGCCTGCGCCTTGGCCAGGCGGGCCGAGGACACGTCAGTCTGAAACTGGAGAAGCTGCAACTTGATTTTGAGATAATCGCCTTCACCGATGTAGCCCGCCTTGAGTTGTGCCTCGCTGATATCGACCGTTTGTTGAAAGCCCTGAAGGTCCTGAAGCGCAAATTGAAGGGTGGATTCCGCCAGTAAAACACTGACGAACTGCTGGCCTACGTTGAAAGCCAGGGTTCGTTCGGCGTCGGTGACTTGAGCACGCGTGACGGCGGTTTGATCGCGAGCGGCTTGCAAGCGCCGTTGCCTCTTGTGACCACGTTCAAACAGATACCCAATACCCACGTCGAACTGCTGTGTCTCGTCCAGATTTGTCCCAGAAAAATCTTGCGGACTAAAAAATGGGACGAACTGGCTGTCCGCCCCGAGCGTCGGATTGGGGCGAAGGTTCGCGGTGATTTCCTGAGCCTGATTCTGAAGAATCAGTGTTCGCGTGGCCTTTATGGAATGGTTGTGCGCCAGCGCCAGATCAATGGCCTGGTCGAGACTAATCAGCGTCGTATTTTGCCCACTGCCTGCCCCCACTAGCAGCAGGAAAAACAGTGCGGCGGGGCCGAATATCCGAAAGTGCCTGGAGCGCATAAGGGTTGAGATCAAAGCGCACCGACTGTGGCGGTGCCAAGAGATCCCGAACGGAGGCCTGACCTAGAGAACCCTTCGCCAAGCTCCGTCATCCGTCTCATCCTCCTAGGTTAAGACTGCGATTCAAGCTCAATGGGATGTATTGTAATTCACCGCATTCACGATTTTGAGCGCGGCGACGACGGTGATCGGGTCATCGCGGCGGTACCACTCCGCGTATCGCGTTTCGAACTCCGCGCCCTTGCGAAGGATAGAGCGGTCCTGGGGCAGACGGCCCCCGGCGGGGGCGCGGCGGGCTCACTCCGGCGCCCGTGAGCGCGCACGTGGGGAGGGTGGTGGAGTGCTTTGGATTTCGTGGTCTTGTGGAACGGGTGCGAATAAAGGTACGGCGGTGAGTAGTAACACAACTTGACATCTGCCTCTCCCTGCCCGACTGTGAATGGATCCTTGTGGGTGGTGTGCAAGACGGTGGGGGGAAGGTTCTTTGTATATTCGTGTGGCTGCTCGTCCTACTCCTTAGCTTGGAGACTCAGTAATGGTAGCTGCACGGAGCGCAGGCGGCGCAGATCCAATGGGGCGTCAAGACGCCAGTAGGGACTTCGCCACAAGACTGGGCTAACCCGGCCTTCAGATTTTCTTATGAGCCCAAGCGGGCGCTACTTTTCAACGTCAAAATAAATCTTGGTCGTTGCCCGGTACTGCACGACCTTGGAGTCGTCCAGCAGCATGTCGAACGAATCGACGTGAGCCCATTTGATGGCGCGCACGGTTTTGGCCGCTTCCTTCACAGCACTCTCTGCTGCCTTGGCGAAGCTCTGCTTGGACGTCCCGACTACTTCAATCACTTTCTGGGTCACAAGTCCCTCCTAAAGGGTAACTGCGGATTGTACTACCTGCTTGCGTTTTCGAGCGAGTCCCAGAGGGCGAGTGGTGGCAGCAAGAACGAAGGCCACGCATTATTCCGCGTGGCCTTTCATCGCAGATTACTGGGTTTGCGTATGCCGCTGCCGCCTCACTTTGCCGACTCGGCACCGGCAGCGGAATTTTCCGCTGTTTGCTCCGCCGCAACGGGACGGATCTTGACCGTGGCCAGGATTTTCTCCAGCCGGGCAAAAACGTCGTCGCGATTCACTGGCTCTACTCCGTCGGTGATACCGTATCCGGCCGTCCCCATGCCCAGCACGTATTCGTAGCAGGCACCATTTTCATACTTGTGGTAGTACTGCGCCTCGGCCTGCTTGGTGGCGCTGCCGGCGAATTCCGAGGTCATTTCCATGTCACTCGATCCGACTTTTACCTTTTCGGCATCGATCGGCTCGCCATCCGCATTCCGCGTATCAACAAACGCAAAATGCGAGCACTGCTCCTCCGAAAGGCTACGATTCACGTTCACAGTGAAAAAACCTGTCGCGAAATCGGTGCCGGGATACAGAGTTTTGGGCAAAGCGACCGTGGCCACGGTTGCCCCTCCAGACTGGACAAAGTTCATGGGCACGGCATCTTCCTCAAGCTGGTGCTGCGCCTTTTCGCCGGTCGCGAGCGCGAACTTTCGCGGATAGACGAATGAGACACCAGAGTTGGCATCGGTGTAAGAGACGTTCGCGGCACGTTTTTTCGGTGTTTTCTTGGCAGCCGTTTGAACCGCGGGCGTTAAGGGTGTCGCGGTCTGGGGCGCCGGGGTTTGCGCCATACTCGCCGACGCACCCGGCGAATTCGCCACCGGGCTGGAAACGCTGACCTGTGCGGATTTCTGAGACTGCCTGGAGCAAGCGCTCACTGCAAGCAAGACCCCAAGAATCGCGAATCCCGCAGTCATGGCCAGTTTTTGCTGGCGTGACCAGGACGAGACGGGCGCGCCGGTAAATGAATCGTGGTTACCTTTCATCGTGGCTTTCCAAATTGTTGACATCTTGTCACCTCCCTGCGACTGGCGCAGCTGTGCTTCAGAAAAGCAGGAGCGAGGCCATTTTGTGGGGCATTGATTCTGCGGGAGTTGAGGCCGTAGCGGCCCATATCGCGCGTGGAGAGCGGGACACGGCGTGGCGACTGGAACACAGTTTGATGGACCAGCGATAGAATGCCAGCGTGCAGAGCACAAGCCAGTACCGCGGCCGTCTGGCTCCCTCGCCGACCGGATTGCTGCACATCGGCCACGCACGCACGTTCTGGATCGCGGCACAGCGGGCCATCGAGCATCGGGGTGCTCTGGTCTTGCGCAACGAAGACCTTGATCCGCAGCGCTCGCGGCCAGACTTTGCCAATGCCATGCTGGAAGACCTGCATTGGCTCGGTATTCGCTGGACGGAAGGTCCAGACTGCGGCGGCGATCACGGCCCGTACACGCAGAGCGAACGCCGCGCGCATTACCTCGATGCGTGGCGGCGGCTGCGCGACGGCGGATTCATCTATCCTTGCACCTGCTCGCGCAAGGATCTTGCACAGGCCGCCAGCGCACCCAACGATTCGGATGACGAACCCGTCTATCCAGGGCACTGCCGCGGACGGACCGATGCGGCTGACTTCCCTGCCCCGTCGGGAGTGAACTGGCGGTTTCGCGCCCCGGACGGCGAGCAAGTCGCCTTCGGCGACCTAAATTTGGGCGAGCAACGCTACGTAGCGGGGCACGACTTCGGGGACTTTCTGATCTGGCGGCGCGACGACGTGCCCTCCTATCAACTGGCGGTCGTGGTCGATGATGCTGCCATGCGCGTTACGGAAGTTGTCCGCGGCGCCGATCTTCTCAAGTCAACTAGCCGCCAACTCCTCCTGCTGCGCTCGCTTGCGCTGCCCGTACCGGCATACTTCCATTGCGAGCTGTTACGTGATACATCCGGCGTGCGTCTTGCTAAACGGCACGACGCACTTAGCATCCGGAACTTGCGTCAAAGCGGGATGTCGCCAGAATCCGTGCTGGAACTGGCCTTTCGGCCCAATGTACCCAGCGACGTGAGTAACCTCGGCAAGTTACAGGGGTAATCGCCGCACTGCTACAACCGCGCTACCATGATCTCGACAGCGGGTTCTCCATAAAAAGGGGGCGAATCATGCTCCGAATTTCCAGGCGACTTTTTTGCGCTGACCTTGCGATCACAGTGTTGCTTCTGCTGATGAGCCTTGCGGCGTTCGGTCAGTCCACGACCGGCCAGCCTGTAGCGGTTCAAGCATCTGGCTCCTCCTCAGGCCAATCCCTGGGCGATATTGCGCGCGCGAATCAAGAGAAGAAGGCGGCGGAGGCAGCGGGGGCAACGCCGCAGAAAGTGATCACGAACGCCGACCTTTCCAAGAATTCTGACGGAGATACCGAGCAGCCCGCCGATCAAAATCAGAATCCAGCACCTGACCCGGCAAGGGCCGCCACGAGCAGGAAGGCCGCGCAGCAGCGAGCCGCAGAACAGCGTGCGGGCGAACACTGGCGGCAACAGATTCTTGAACAGAAGGACAAGGTTGCAAACCTCCAGGCGCGATGCGACCGGCTCCGCGCCCGTATTCATTTCGCGGACCCGGGTAACCCCTACACCTCCGGTATCGGCTATTACGCTGGACAAGCCTATAACGCGCAGGAAGCAAGGCAGATGGAGCGCCTGCACGACATGGAATATCAGCTCAACCAGCAAAAACAGAAGCTCGAGCGGATGCAGGAAGCCGCTCGCCACGCCGGCATGCACACCACGGTGTACGATCCGTAGAGCGCTTCGCGCTCAACTGTTAATCGGGCGATAATGAAAGGACGCGGCCGCCAGGGCCGCGTCTTCGCCGAATACCTAGATTCGTTCGCCGCTCAAGCGGACTTTTCCTCGGGCTCCTCCACCTCGGTCAGTGGCATATTGACCAAATGCTCACTGAGAAACCAGGTCTGGAGTTCGCTCGACCGCAATACGTCGCTCACCACCATATCGTTCGTTCCGGCATCGCCTAGCTTGTCGGCGCGCTCGGCCAATTCGCGGCAATGCGTGATGATGATTTCGTGCGCGTCCAGAAGGCGAGAAATTTGAACGGGAACTTCCTCCCGCCCCTTGGGCGGCCGCGGGATGCTAGTTAGTTCGGCAACGTCGTGAGCCATCGCAATACTGACCCCACCCAAAAGCTGGATTCGCTCCGCGATGGTATCGACGATCCCGTTTTGCTCCTCATAGTGCTTGTCGAACAAGAGATGGAGTTGATAAAAGGTTGGCCCGGAGACCTGCCAGTGCGATTTCTTGTAGAGATCGCGCAAGGTGATGGTGTCGGCCAGCAACTGGTTCAGTTGCTCGGTCATTTCGAGGCGTACTGGTTCTTCAAGTTGCAGCGGGAACATGGCGGTTACGCTGCCAAAGGGCTGAATTTCCCTCGCCGACTGGTGGATGTGGGGTTGTGCGGAAACTTTGCGGGAATTGGAGACTAGTTTCTTGGCCATAAGCTCTCCTGGGACTGCGGATTTTGGGCAAGAAGATGAAAGGGAATGGTGCATTGGCATCCAAGAGCCTTTCGTCTTTCTTGCCTGACGACTCTTTGGATGCAGGCACGTAAAAAGGGATTCCCCCGGTTTTTGGAGAAACCATGAGGAGAACAGCGCGGGGCGCGGCGAGCGCCGCGCCGCCAGGAGCGACTTCAGTCGGCGGCGCTGCGCCGGATGCTGAACATCTCGTTGAGGTATTCGACGTGCGGTACGCCCTTGACCCCAGCCTTCGCCATTCGGCTCTTCAGATCCTCAGAGGCAATGAATGAGCGCGCTTTGTCGAAATCCTCCCACTCAAACAGAAGCGTCAATTCATTGGGATTCTGAATGCCGCGGAAAATCCGGCAGTTGCGTTCGCCGTTGCGCGTACGCAAGTCGAGCGAAGAATCAAACACCGACTTCCAGGCAGGATAATCGGCTACTTCGTGATGGACGAGAAGATAGATCATGAGGACAGGTGTCTCCTTTCCCAGCAGAAAACCTTGCTCCAAACTTCGAAGAAATGCAAGGGCAGGGGTCACCGGGGAACACGCTTGCGGGCGACCCGCAGGGTACGAGCACTCGGGGCAACAGAATTGGATGTACCAATCACTAATGGTGGACGAATGCTCCCAGCAAGTCTTGCAGGGCGTGCGCGATCATTCCAGGACGCACGCTGCGGCACCAGTAGGCCAAAATCCCGGCCATCGCCCCCATCAGACTAATCAGTGATGCCCGCGCAAAACCCTGATAGGAGTGAGCCAAGCCGAAGGCCAGCGCGGAAAGAACGATGCCAACAGGAACGCTCTTCGTCAGCGCCATGAATTGCTTCTGCAAGTAGCCACGATAAATGGCTTCCTCGCATATCCCGGCCGTGATCGAGACTACAATCCAGAGCCCAATCTCGACGCCGCCGTGCGGAAGCAGGAATTGGGTAGCCTTGCTCCCCGCACCACCATGCGCGCCCAAGACTGAAGTGGCCGCGATTGAAACAACCAGAAACAAAAGCCCGATGCCGGCGCTCCGGAGAAACTGGCGGGCGGAGCGCCAACGATCTCCTACGACAGTAGCGAGCGACGACCCGTTGAGCCAAACGCCCATCAGCACCAAAGCGAGCGTCAGCCATTCGGACAAAATGATGCGCTCATAGAGCGCGATGCGATCCAGGGTTACTGCACTTCGCATCTGATCCGCCCGAAGGGTGCCTAGCAGAGCTAAGCCCGCGATCACGGCGAGCACCAAACCGAGGTGCCAGGGCGAAGCCACAGGTTCGAGGGTGTCAGACCACGTTTCGGCCGGAACTTCAATCTCCACGAAGGTCTCCCCCGCGTGCGAACGGATGTACACGCGCTGTTTGGCTAGATTGCTGGTTTCGGTACTTGGACGCCCGAGAACGGGAAAAGTCACTTCCACCCCACCTTGTCTCCCAGGATACGAATGCCGGGGTGGGGAGCTCCACGCTCTATGGAATCAACTCAAGAGCGCAAAATAGAGGCAATGGCAAGAAATCGCGGAATCGATTTGAAATGGTCGGGACGGCGAGATTTGAACTCGCGACCCCTTGCACCCCAAGCAAGTGCGCTACCAGGCTGCGCTACGTCCCGACGAAGTCCACTGCCCTGAAACGACAGCGTGGGGTTGACTTTGAAATTCTACACCAGTGCGAGGTTTCGAAGTTTCAGAGTTTCAAGGGTTCAAAGTCAAACACCCTCGGGTCGCCGGCCTCAAAACATTTAAACCCTGGAACTTCAAAACAAGGGGATTGCTGTCGAGGTCCCTCGGCCCTAGCTCGCTTCCTTCGACGACGTTTCCGTTTCCTGGTCGTCGGCGTGGCCCAGACCGAATTTCTTCAGCTTGTAGCGCAGCGCATCGCGGCTGATATCGAGCAGTCTAGCGGCGTGAGTCTGATTGTTGCCCGCCTGCTTCATCGCAAGCTCAACCATGGCGCGTTCCACTTCTTCGAGCGACGTGCCGCCCTCGGGGATGTAGAGGCGCGGCAGGGAGCGGCCATTGGCAAGGCTCTGGCCGTCATCGTGCCCGGCGGAGCTCTCGAATGCCGTCATTCCGGCCCTGGCCTGGTTCACCGCAAACGGCAGGTAGGCGGGGCGCAGCAGCGGCTCCTCTTCGAGAATCATGGCGCGCTCGATCGAATTCCGCAGCTCTCGTATGTTGCCTGGCCAGTCGCTTTCGAGCAGCAGCCGCTTGGTTTCGTCCGTGATGCCGCGCACTGATTTGCGGAAGCGCAAGTTGTAGCGATCAATAAAGAATTCAACCAGGGGAAGGATGTCTTCCTTGTGCTCGCGTAAAGGCGGGATGAAGATCGCAATAATGGCTAGCCGATAATAGAGATCCTGCCGGAACCGGCTTTCACGGACCTCTTTCTCGAGATCGCGGTTTGAGGCGGCAATCACCCGCACGTTCACCTGCATGTCGCGCACGCCGCCAATGCGCCGGATTACTTGATCTTCGAGCACCCGGAGCAACTTGGCCTGCAGCAACGGAGAGAGTTCGCCGATCTCGTCCAGAAACAGCGTTCCGCCATCGGCCATCTCAAACAGGCCCTTCTTCATGGCCTTGGCGTCAGTGAAGGCGCCTTTTTCGTGACCGAACAGCTCCGCTTCCATCAGCGTTTCAGGAATCGCCGAACAGTTGATGGCCACAAACGGGCGCTCCTGGCGGGTGCTTTCGTAGTGAATCGCTTTGGCGATCAAATCCTTGCCGGTGCCGCTCTCACCCTGAATCAGGATCGTCGTGGCTTCGCTAGCCGCCACCTTGCGCACAAAATTCATCAGTTCGGTCATCTTCGGAGAGTCCGCGACGACCTCGTGATACCCGGCGCGCCGCTTCATTTCCCCGCGCAGCGACTTCACTTCCGACCGCAAATGCGTGGCCTCAAGAGCGTTCTTGATGGTGACGTGCAGCTCTTCGAAATCGAGCGGCTTGCCGATGAAGTCGTATGCCCCCAGCTTGATCGCAACCTTTACGTCTTCCAGTTGCGGATCGGCGGTGATCATAATGACGGCGGGTGCGCCTTCATTTTTCTTGAGTTGCTCAAGCACGTTGATGCCGTTCATGTCGGGCAGGCGCACGTCGAGCAAGACGAGGTCTGGGGACTCGACCTGGGCGACTTTCAACCCCGGCTCGCCGGCCTCCGCTTCAAGGACCTGGTACCCCCACTCTTCACACTTCTGGCGGAGCGACCAGCGCACCAGGCGCTCGTCGTCCACCACCAGGATTTTCTCGGTCGGCATCTGAAACCCGCTCTATTCTAGCGCACTGCCGGGTTCGGACGGCCCGAGTCAGTTGCTCCAACGGGAATGGCCGGACGCCGCGAAAAGACGCAGCACAAGAAGCATTCGTGTGATGTACGTCACATTCTCGTGTGACAGCACTTGCTGGCATAAGGCCGCCGCCGCGGTTAAGGTAATGAAGGTCAAAAGGGGAAGAACCCCGGAGATGGAATGGCTCGAACCGTCTCGGTTCAGCCGAGTCTTTGTGCAGCCCGGAAAACGGGAAGTGGACCCTTCAGGAGCGATGCATGGCAAATGAGAATGTGACGTCGGGAACGTCTTCGTCCGAGTGGCAAGCCAAACAGGTTTACGCGCTGGCAGTGGTTTGCCTCGTGATCGGCCTGGCCGTTGGGTACCTGTTCCGCGGCTCGCGCTCGCCTATGCCCTCGGTGAATCCGATGCAGGCCAGCAGTGCTCCGGCTGCCTCTGCACCCCAAGGGATGGGGGGCCAAGGCGGGATGGGAAACCAGCCGGTAACTCTGGATCAAATGAAACAAATGGCCGACAAGAAGGCAGAACCCCTGCTCGCCAAACTGAAAGATGATCCTAAGAACGCGGACCTGCTGATCCAAGTCGGAAACATCTACTTCTCAACTCATCAATTCACGGAAGCAGCCAGCTATTTTAGTAAGTTCCTCGACGTGAAGCCGAAGGATGTCACAATTCGTACCCAGCTGGCTTCCTGCCTCTATTACTCCGGCGACGTCGATGGCGCGCTGCAGCAACTGGGGCAGGCCACTACAGACGATCCAAAGGATGCCAATTCGCTGTTCAACCTCGGCATGGTACGCCTGCAGGGAAAGAAAGACACCAAAGGCGCGCTCGCTGCCTGGGGACAATTGCTGAGGACCAATCCCCAGCTCGAACCGGCCAGGAGAGCGCAGGTCGAAAAACTGATCGCGGAAGTGCGCAAGATCAGCAGCACAAACTAGAGAATCGGATGCACAAGGAGCACGAGAATGCCTGACAATAACACTTCTTCGAACACAACCTGGACCGGTGTGCAGGCCTACACCCTCGCCGTAGTCTGCCTGCTGCTGGGAATGGCGGGCGGATGGTTGATTCGCGGCTCGCAGTCGCCCGCCGCGGCTGCTCCCGCAGTGGCCGTCAGCGCGCCGGCGCCCACAGGCATGGGCGGAGCTGCCAATGGGCAGCCCACCCCCGAGCAAATGAAGCAAATGGCCGACACGCAAGCGGCTCCATTGATCGAAAAGCTGAAGTCCGATCCGAATAACCCGGAGCTTCTGGCCAGTATCGGAAATTCTTACTATGACGCGCAGCAGTACCCCACCGCCGTCGACTATTACGGCCGCGCACTCAAGGCGAAGCCGTCGGATGCTGCCGTGCGCACCGACATGGCGACCGCCTACTGGTATATGGGCAATGCCGACACCGCGATCGCCGAGTTCAACAAGTCGCTCACCTACGAGCCCAATAAGCCGAATACTCTGTTCAATCTTGGCCTCGTAAAGTGGCAGGGGAAAATGGATATCAATGGCGCGGTGGCCGATTGGGAAAAGTTGCTGGCCACCAACCCGAACTATGAAGGCAAGGATAAGGTCGAACAGATGATCGCCGAGGCGAAGAAACACACGGGAGTGAAACCCGGCACACCGGCGAAACCTCTACCTCAATAGCACTCCTCTCACAGAAGTGATGAATCCAAGGGGGCGCCGTTCTGGTGCCCCAAGCGGACGGGGTCTCCGCGCACGGAGGGCACCAGCAGGAATGACAAGGGTAACGTAGCCGCAAGGCCGCGGCCCTAAAGTTCTGCACGAACGGTCGATCTACCCTTTGTGCGCAGAACCTCCCCATTCCGCCCCCTGGGCCTGGCTCTCTCCCTAATTCTCCCGCTTGCCACGGTTTGCGCCGCATGCGCCCAAACCGACGCCATGCCCTCGGACGTGACCCTCCGTTCGAACGCCACCGAAGTGAGGATGACGTTTTCCACGACTGATCCAAACAACCGCGTCATTGCCACTGTACAGCCCACGGACTTTGCCATTGTCGACGGGGATATGGTTGTGCGCGACTTCCGCAGCTTCGCGCGCTCTGCATACACGCGCCTCGACGTTGCGGTGCTGGTCAACGCGAGCGAATCGATCACCCCGCAATTTCGCCAGGAACTGTCGAATGTTGTTCAACTGATCGGCGAGACTGAGGGCGTTCCCGACGATAGCTTTTCCGTCCTTTCCTTCCGCGACCTGAAACCCGCCGTCGTGTGCGAGGGCAACTGCCGCACCTTGAACGCCAGTACGCAGTTCCCCGTTATTCAGAGCGGCGGCCTGACGCCGCTTTATGACTCGATCGTCTTCGCTGCGCGCAAGCTCGGCCACGACAACGACCCGCGGGTCAGAAGAATCTTGATCCTGTTCTCCGACGGCGCGGACACCATCAGCCTCAAGTCCTTCAGCGATGCCATGGATTCGGCTTTAGATAACGATGTCACCATCTACAGCGTCGATGTCAGCCGCCAACCCCACACCTCCCCCGGCACGCTCGTGCTGCGTAGTTTCTCCGTCAACACCGGAGGCCGTTACTTCCCTGTCGAAGCCGGCACAACCAAGCTACTCGATGCCATTCTTGAAGACTTTCATGCGGCTTACACCGTAGCCTACAAGCTGCCCAGCCATGCGGACGGATTCCACCTGGTCCGCATTCTTCCCACTCACGACCTGAGCCTGCAATTCCACTGCCGGCGCGGATACTACTATCCCAGTACCCCTGAGAATTGAGGAACTATGAAATACGCTCTGCCGTTTATCGCTCTGCTGTGCATGTTGTCCGTCTCGCTCGCGGCCGAAAACCGGAGCCTTCAGGAAGGCACAATCGTCCGCATGCGCATGGCCGATTGCGAGGGCCTGCACCATTCGTTTATGGCCACGATGTCGGGCGGCCAAATGCCCACCGCCGAGTCTTGCGCGGAGTATGTTCTTGTCACCGACAAGGTCGTATACGTGATCGTCGGAAAAAGTTCTGACCAGCTCGTGCCGTTGGCGGAGACCACGAGATTTCATTTTCAAAATAGCGAAGTCGTGATCCGCGTCGATGACGCACGTCGCGAATCACACTTCCACGTCAAGGCCATGATGCTGCGGCCTGAATGGGAACGTAGTCAGCAACTTGAGGAGGCCGAGGCTGTGGCGCTGATGGCCGCACATCGTGTGCAAGGCACCGCTCTCAACGGCACGCAGCGATAAGACACCCGCCGAGGCGTGCCGGAAGGGAGGTTAATTGCCTTTGGCACGACCTCGGGTTAGCATTCGCACCCGCTTCGCCCCCTCTATTTGGTTTATGCTATGCGATTGCGCTGTCATTGGAGGGGGTTCTGTGATTCGATCGCATACAGTCGTTCGTCTGCTCGTCTCTTTCCTCGTTCTTCTTTCCGCGAGCACAGGCTGGACGCAGGTTCCTGAAAGCACTTACCAGGAGTTGCGTTGGCGAATGATCGGTCCGTTTCGCGGTGGCCGCACCCGCGCCGCTGCCGGCGTCCCCAGCCAGCCCAATGTGTTTTATGTGGCCCCGGTCAACGGTGGAGTATGGAAGAGCGACGACTATGGCCGAACCTGGAACCCAATCTTCGATCACGAGTCCACGCAGTCCATCGGCGCAATCGCCGTCGCACCTTCCGATCCCAACATCATCTACGTCGCCAGCGGCGAGGGACTCCATCGTCCCGATCTTTCCGTGGGCAATGGCATCTACAAGTCCACCGACGCGGGCAAGACTTGGACTCATCTCGGCCTCGCCGATGGTCAGCAAGTCCCAGCCCTCGCCGTCGATCCTCGCGACTCCAACCGCGTCTTTGCTGCCGTGCTCGGGCACCCCTACGGACCGAGCGCGGAGCGCGGAATCTATCGCTCCACCGACGGCGGGCAGACGTGGCAAAAGGTGATCTCCAAGGATGAAAACACCGGCGGCTCGGACGTCGAAATCGACCGCTCCAACCCCGACGTCATTTACGCTTCGATGTGGGAGGCTCGCGAAGGCCCGTGGGAGGACAACAACGACTTTGACGGCACGGGCGGCGGACTGTTCAAGTCCAGCGATAATGGCAGCACATGGCGTCCGTTGACCAACGGCCTGCCAAAGGATCTCGCGCAGATCAACGTCGCCATCGCGCCCAGCGATTCGCGCCGCCTTTACGCAACGGTTGCCACGGCTTCGGGCAAACTGGGCGTTTATCGCTCCGACGACGCCGGCGAAAACTGGTCCCAGGTCACGACGGACCCACGCCCTGCCGGCCGCATCGGTGGCGGAGATCTTCCGGTTCCCAAAGTAGATCCGAAAAATGCAGACCTCGTTTACGTCGCCAGCACCGTGACCATGCGCTCCACCGATGGCGGCAAAACCTGGTCTGGTTTTCGCGGGGCACCCGGCGGCGACGATTATCAAAACCTCTGGATCAATCCCAACAACGGCAACATTATTGTTCTGGTGAGCGATCAGGGAGCCGTCGTCACAGTGAATGGCGGTGCAACCTGGAGCTCGTGGTACAACCAGCCGACCGCGCAGCTCTATCACGTTTCGACTGACAACGGATTTCCCTATCGCGTCTGCGCCGGGCAACAGGAGAGCGGCTCGGTTTGCATCTCCAGCCGGGGAAACGATGGTGGCGTCACGTACCGCGACTGGCATCCCGTGGGCGTGATCGAATATGGCTATGTCGCGCCGGACCCGCTCGACCCCGACCTTATCTACGGGGGTGGCCGCAGCGAGGTGACAAAGTACCACTGGTCAACTGGCCAGGTGCAGAACATCACGCCGATTCCTTTACGTAGCGCAAAATATCGCACCGACCGCACCGAACCGCTGATGTTCTCGCCGGTCGATCCGCATGTCCTTTACTTCGCGACCAATGTGCTTTTCAAAACCATCGACGGCGGAAATTCCTGGGAAACGATCAGCAAGGACCTGACGCGAGAAAACCCGGGCGCTCCGGCCAGTGTTGGGACTCTCATTCTCAAGGACGCGGAAAAGCAGCGCGGAGTCATTTACGCGCTTGCGCCATCTTTCAAAAACGTCTCGACGCTGTGGGCTGGCACCGACGATGGACTGATGTGGATCACGCGCGACGGCGGCAAGAACTGGGCCGACATCACTCCCAAAGAACTCACTCCGTGGAGCAAGGTCACGCAGATTTCCGCTTCGCACTTTGATGAAGACACCGCTTATGCGTCCGTGAGCCGTTTCCGCATCAACGACTCCCATCCTTATATTTATCGGACGCACGACGGAGGCAGGAGTTGGAAGTTGATCACGGCCGGCTTGCCTGACTTCGGGGCCGTCGACACTGTGCGCCAAGATCCCATTCGCAAAGGACTGCTGTTCGCGGGCACCGAAAATGCGGTATGGGTTTCGTTCGATGATGGCGATCACTGGCAGTCCTTGCAGCTCAACCTGCCGCACACCTCCATGCGCGATCTCTGGATTCACGACGACGACCTGATCGTGGGCACACACGGCCGCTCGATCTGGATTCTCGATGACATCGCGCCGCTACGCGAAGCATCGGCCACGATCGCGAACTCCGTGCATCTGTTCGCGCCCGCGCCCGCCTACCGCGTGCCGCGCGATACTTACACCGACACGCCTCCGCCTCCGGACGAGCCTTTCGGCGCCAACCCGCCCGATGGCGCCGTAATCGACTACTACCTGCCCACCGCATCTGCTGGCGAGGTCACGCTTGAAATTCTCGACGCGCAGGGTCGTCTCGTCCGACGTTTCTCAAGCGCCGACAAACCCGAGGCCACGGAAGAGGAATTGCAGAAACAGTTAATCCCGCTCTACTGGATTCGGCCCTTCCGCGGGCTCTCCACGAAAGCTGGAATGCACCGCTGGGTCTGGGAAGTGCACTACCCGCTACCGACATCCACGCGCCACGCTTTTCCGATTTCTGCAATTCCGCACGACACGCCCCGTCATCCGCGCGGTCCCTCGGCCCTGCCGGGGAACTACACGGTGCGGCTTACGGTCGATGGCAAAACTCTCAGCGCACCGTTGATTGTAAGAATGGACCCGCGGGTTAAGGCTTCAGCCGCGGCACTCGAAAAGAAATTCCAATCGGAAACCCGCCTCGCTTCCCTGCTGAGCGAGTCATCCGAAGCCATTTTCCATGCCAGTTCGATTCGTGACCAACTCGAGAAGCTGAGTGCTTCGACTCAAGCAGATGCATCAACGAAGAACGCGCTCGAGACGTTCGAGAAGAAACTAACCGCTCTGCTCGGCGTCTCCCGCGGATTTTTTGCGTCACCCTCCGAGGAAATAACGCTCAGTCTCGTCAACAGCCAGGCCAACACGCTCTACGCCCAGGTGGGGCAAGTGGACGCCGAACCAAGCGTCGCGCAGCAGGAAGCGTTGGCCGCCGTCGAGCGCGACAGCGCCGATGTGCTAAAGCGATGGCATGAATTTAAGAATTCGGACTTGCCGGCGCTCAATCGGCTACTTCATGAATCCAATACTGCCGAGATCCAGACTGACAAGAACGCACCATACGAAGAATCCGAGGAGGACGAAGAGTAGGCGCTTCGAGCCGTGTGGAGATCGAAGGATTGAACGTGGATGAAAGATCAGA
This sequence comes from uncultured Acidobacteriaceae bacterium, assembly GCA_963818945.1. Lineage (GTDB taxonomy): Bacteria > Acidobacteriota > Terriglobia > Terriglobales > Acidobacteriaceae > Acidiflorens. The sequence goes on from CAWFUA010000001.1 coordinate 613,758, forward strand.
TTGCCGAAGGAACAAGACGCGCGGAGGGGCCGGCAAGTTCGCAGATCGCCTGCTCGACGATCTCGCAAGCGCACGCGCATGCGGCCGGAAGAGCCGCCTCGACACTGACGGAAAGCCCCAGTTCCGTGCGCACTCGCTCCGGTTCAACTCCAACTAGAAAAACTTGCTCCGGCAACTCTCCCACCAACTGCGCGACGGCCAGCAAGTCACCGACATTGCCCTCATGTGCCGTTGTAGCCCGTCGGGCGCCGGGGGCGAGAAGTTCAGACTTGTTCAGCACCGTGACTTCTCCCGGCGCCTTACCGCTTGAGAACGCATCCAGCAACACGAGAGTCGTACGCTCGGCGAGATAGCCAAGCAGCGCCAAGCCCTGCGTGCCTCCATCGACGCATTCCACATCCCGCACACGTCCATATCTTTCGCCGACCCTTCTCAAGAGAGCAGGGCCCACGCCGTCGTCCCCGAGCAGCATGTTGCCCACTCCCAGCACGAGTACGGGGGAAGGAGGCGCGGATTGGTGGAAGATATCCATGTGGCGAATCTAGTCCTCCTTGAGATCCCCTTTCTGGTAAAACTTGTAGCCGGAAATGATCGACGTGATCAGCCCATTGCCATACTGCGTGGAATCGTAGAGCACGATGTACACGTGCAGGATTGCGAACACGACGAATCCCCACGCGAAGAAGTGATGCCACATGTGGGTTTGAAACGATCCGCCCAGAAGAGGCAACACCCAGCCGAACAGCCGGTTCAGGATGCCTCCCGGATTGCTTTCCGAGTACAGAGCCATCCCAGTGAAAATCTGGCACCAGCCGAGAAGGATGACAAATACGGTGTAGGCGGCCCCGCCCAGCGAGTTGTGCCCAAGGTGAACGTGCCCGCGCTCCAGCCGCAAATAATCCGTGGCCTGCCGGAATAGATCCGCCCACCATCGGGGGCGCCACACATATGGAAATCCCGACCGCGCATAGTGATTGCCCACCCAGAACCAGTACATTCGCAGCAGAAAACTCACCGTGAAGAGCATGGCCGCGGCAAAGTGAAATTGCCGCATTCGCCCCATCACGAAATTTTTCTCCGCCTCTCCATTCGGTGCCAGCAAGGGATGCGAAATATACAGCCCGGTCAGGAAAAGCACGACCAGACAGGCAGCATTCACCCAGTGCGTAATCCGTACCGGCAATTGCCAGACGTACTCGCGCCGAAAATATTCCTCCGGATGCTGGGTCATGCCCTGCGGGTCGAACTCATGAGTGGAAGTCGCCATAGGTTCCTCCTGAGGTCTTTTCGACTACCGCACCTTGATTTCCGCCAGCTTCTCTCCATTCGGCCCGAACACATGCGACGCACAAGCCAGGCATGGATCAAACGAATGGATAGTCCGCAGGATTTCGAGTGGGCGTTTCGGGTCCGCCATCGGCGTATTCAGCAGGGCCGCTTCGTAGGCCCCATGTTGCCCTTTGCTGTCCTTCGGCGACGCGTTCCACGTTGAAGGCACCACGATCTGGTAGTTCTCGATCTTCGTGTCCTTGATGTGGATCCAGTGGCACAGCGCTCCACGGGGCGCCTCGGTAAAGCCGTAGCCCTTGGTGTCCGCTGGCCAGCTCGAAGGCTCCCAGCGTGAAGTATCGGCTACCGCCGAGTCGCCCGCCTTCAGGTTGGCGATCAGCTTGTCGTACTCCGCCATCAGCCAGTGCACGCATAGCCTCGTCTCGAGTCCGCGCGCCGCAGTCCGGCCGAGGGTCGAGAACAGCGCGGTGGGCGGAACCTTGAGTGCTCCCAAAGCTTCCATGACCACGTCTTTATACTCCGTCTTGCCGCTCGCAAATCCGACCAGCATGCGCGACAGTGGTCCGACCTCCATCGCGTTGCCCTTCCAGCGTGGAGCTTTCAGCCACGAATACTTGGCGTTCTCGTCGAGCTGCTGATAAGGCGGCTTCGGTCCACTGTACTTCGGGACGGTCACACCATCCCATGGGTGCAATGAATCCTTGCCTTCCGGATACTCATACCAGGAATGCGCAACCTGCTCCTGCACCTGGTTTGCGTCGGCCAAATCGAGCGGCAGAACATCGCTTAAATTCTTGTTGAGGATGATGCCGCGCGGCATGCGCAGTTGGCTCACGTCTCCGATCCCGTTCTGCGGAACGTCGCCGTAGGCCATATAGTTACCCAGCCCGCCGCCGATCTGCGTCCATTCCGGATAGAACGACGCCACCGCCAGCAAGTCCGGCAAGTACATGTTCTCGACGACGGCCATCGCGTCCTGGATCAGGCCTTTGACGTAGTTCAGACCGTTCCATGTTGATGGCGTTGTCGCCCTGCATGGAGATGGCCGATGCCATTCCGCCGACCAGATAGTTCGGGTGCGGGTTCTTGCCCCCGAAAACGGTGTGAATCTTGATGATTTCTTTTTGCCACTTCAGCGCTTCCAGATAGTGGGCGACCGCCATCAGGTTCGCTTCGGGCGGCAGCTTGTAGGCCGGATGCCCCCAGTAGGCATTCTGGAAGAGCCCTAGCTGTCCCGACTGGACGAACTTCGTCAGAGTGGTGGCGAGATCCTTGAAGTAGCCGGTGCTCGCCAGCGGCCACGACGGCGACACTTTCTGCGCCAGGGCCGAAGTCGCAGCTGGATCCGCCTTCAGAGCGGAAACGATGTCCACCCAGTCAAGCGCATGCAGGTGGTAAAAGTGGATCACGTGATCCTGCACCTGCTGGGTCAGGAACATGATGTTGCGGATGATCTCCGCGTTGGGCGGGACCTTGACGCTGAGCGCGTTTTCCACCGCGCGCACCGAGGCCAGCGCATGCACTGTCGTGCAGACGCCGCAGATGCGCTCTGTGAAGGCCCACGCATCGCGCGGATCGCGGCCCTTCAAAATGACTTCCAGGCCGCGCCACATGGTGCCCGACGACATGGCGTCTTTAATCGTGCCGCGCTCGTCGAGCATCGCCTCGACACGCAAGTGACCTTCAATGCGAGTGACTGGATCAACCACCACACGAGTCGCCATGCCTCACCTTCCTTCCCCGTCAGGAGCCTTCGTGTCCGAACCGATCTTTTTACCGGTCGCGCGCCGCACTTCGGTCGAAATAAAGTGCGCTCCTACACCGATCAGAGCCGCGCCGGCAGCTACTGCGCCGATGGTGTCGGGCGTCGATTCGATGCCCGGCACCGGAATGCCCGACAGCCGCTCGTAGAACGGCCCGTTGTCCCAGAAGTTCACTTCGCTGCAGCCAATGCAACCGTGGCCGGAACCAATCGGATAGGAGACGCCGTTATTCCACTTAAATGTCGAGCAGGAATTGTATGTACTCGGACCACGGCAGCCCATCTTGTAAAGACACCAGCCCTTCTTCGCGCCGTCGTCGTCCCAAGCCTCGACAAACTGCCCGGCATCGAAGAACGGACGCCGGTAGCACTTGTCGTGGATGCGCGTTCCATAGAACATTTTCGGCCGCCCATAGCGGTCGAGGTCCGGCAGTGCGCCAAAAGTCAGGATGTAGGTGAGGACGCCGGTCATCACCTCAGCGATGGGCGGGCAGCCGGGCACATTGATGATTGCCTTATGCGAGATCAACTCGTGGACTGGCTTCGCCCCAGTCGGATTGGGCTTGGCCGCCTGCACGCATCCATTCGACGCGCACGAACCCCACGCGATCACAGCCTTCGCATTCTCCGCCGACTCCTGCAAGATGCTCAGAAAAGTCTGGCCGCCAACCGTGCAGTACACTCCGCCGTCAGCGGTCGGAGCGTTCCCCTCAACGGCGAGCACGTACTCGCCGGGATGCTCCTTGATGAGCTTCTTGCGGATTTCCTCTGCCTGGAATCCCGCCGCCGCCATCAAAGTGTCGTCGTAGTCCAGCGAGATCATGTTCAGAATCACGTCCTGTGCAATCGGGTGCGAAGAGCGGATGAACGACTCGCTGCAGCACGTACACTCGAGGCCGTGCAGCCAAATTACCGGCAGGCGCGGTTTATTCTCGAGTGCTTCGGCGATCTGCGGAACGAAGGTTGCGTCCAGTCCCATGGCCGCCGCCATCATGGTGCAGAATTTCAGAAAGCGCCGGCGGTCGACTCCGTGTGCGCGCAAAACATCGTAGGTGGAGGCACTGCGTGGGTAGGATTCCATAGGCTGCCTCGATCGTGATGTGAAAGATTGTCGTGCATTACATCAATGGGGGAGCATGTTAGTACAGCGGTCATATGAGTCAGTGACTCGTGTCACCTATCAATGTGAGGTGGTGGTGGATCGACTATCGGAGATTGGAAACTTCCTGGTTCGCGGCGACGGCCTGCCGCATGGGCAGACTGACGGAGAAAGTCGTGCCCTTGCCGGGCTTGCTTTCAACATCGATCCGTCCGTGATGTTCCTCAACGATCCGCTTGGCCAGAGACAGGCCCAATCCTGTTCCTTCTCCCTTGGTCGTGTAGAACGGCCGGAAGATATTGGGAAGATGTTCGGCAGGAATTCCGCGTCCGGTGTCGGAAACGGTAAACACGGCATCGTCGGAATCTTCGCGGGCAAACACGGCAACATCTACCTGCCCCGGGCCGTGGATGGCCTGCACGGCATTGAGCAGCAGATTGAGCAGGACCTGGTGCATCTGATCGCTGTCGTGGTCCACTTCCGGCAAATTTTCGGCGGGCGTAAATTCAATCTTGATCGGTTTCGACAGCACTTGCTGACGGGCCAGCATCACGGCATGCTCAACCGTCGTATTCAGATCACTCAGGCGCATTTCCGCGGCGCGCGGCCGCGCCGTGCCCAGCAGGTCGGTGAGGATCCGGTTGATCTGATTGATTTCCTCGCGCACGTCCTTCACAACGGCTCTCGCCGGGCTGGAGGCAGGCAAGTCGCGGCCCACGATTTCGATCACGCCAGCGATTCCAGCGAGCGGATTGCGAATTTCGTGCGCCAGACCCGTAGCTAGCTCGCCGAGGGTGGCGAAATGCTCCGCCCGCGACATCTGCGTGCGGTGCAGCAGTTCGATCTCTTCGCGGCTTTCGCGGAGTTGCTGCACCATCAAATTGAAATTCCGTCCCAGGTCACCGATCTCGTCATTCCGCTTGGCAAACGTGACCGAGGCGGTCAAATCGCCGTCGCCCACACGCCCCATCTTCTCCTGCAATTCGATCATGGGGCGATTGATGGTGGAAGCCAGCACCACGATAACAACGCCGCAGATCGCGACCGCTCCCGCTCCGGCAATCAGCAGCAGGCGATGGCGTTCGGTGTCCTGCAGCGAGAGTGTCGCCAGCAGAAACAGAAACATCCCGCTCAGCAGCACCACAGCGACTGGCCAAATGGCTTTCAGTTGCCAGTTCACACGCATGGATCGCGTAGTGCTCTTGCCCGCCCCCGGTATTTGTGTTCGGTCAATCATGGTCCTTCACTGATTGTTCGCTCCCGCTGAGTTTCAAGCGTACGCATGCAACCCAGGCAACAGGTAAGTGACTCCGAAGAACGTGAACATCACCACGCCAAATCCCAGTATCGCGAAATATGCCGCCCGGCGCCCGCGCCATCCGCGCGTGATGCGCATGTGCAGATAGCCCGCATACACCAGCCACGTGATGGCCGCCCAAGTCTCTTTCGGATCCCAATTCCAGTACGATCCCCAGGTCTGGTTTGCCCAGTAAGCGCCGGCAGCAATCATCAACGTCAGGAGCGGAAAAGCAATACAGATTGTCTTGTATGTGATGCGGTCGAGTGAACCGGCATCCGGCAACAGGCGCTCCAGGTCCGGCCGCCGCCATAACAGCAACAAATACAACAGCGAGATGAAAATGCCCCCCACCAGCCCCGAAAGAATGAACGGGCTCGCCGCCAGGCTAGTGGCAAACAAGCCGTCCGCATCAATCGATGGATAAGCTCCTTCGCGGGCCCGCAGCAGGAACATCACTAGCGTCATAATCTGCAACAGAATGCTGATGAACACCGCGCGGTTCGCAATCGCTAGATAGCTGTCATCCTTCTTTGAGCGCGCCAATGCATACAGCGCGAGGGGCGCAGCAACGACTAGGGTCGTCAGGAGGATCAGCCAACCCAAATCCGGAATCACCACAAACAGACGCATGCCTTTCGAGAGAAATACTTCCCGCTTCTCCTCGACGTTCCATGCCACGAGGCTTAACCCTCCCTTTTCGAAGCGGGTCAGCACGATGCCGGCATAAATCGCCAGCGTGCTTACGCCGGTCGCGGCGAGAAAAGTGTCGGTTTTCATCTTGTCCTGGATCAGGAACATCATGGCCAGCGCAAAGCTCAAAGCGCACGCCGCATAGGCAAGCATCGCCAGCGTGACGTGCACATGCAGCCAGGTGGATTGCAGCGCCGGAACCAGCGGATGAACTTCGGTCCGCAGCAATTGCATCAGCACCACGCCCACGATCGCGACCGGCATGGTGACCGTGCCGATAACTTTCACACCATATTTCTTCTCGGCGATCAGCGTGAGTACCGCCAGAGTCCACACAAAACTCAGCAGCATCTCATAAACACTGGCGAAGGGAGGATGTCCGGCTTCGTACCAGCGGTGGGCGACGGCTCCGGTATTGGCCAAAAGGCCGGCCCAGGTGGCGAGCGAAGCGAACTTTACATAGGAATCCGTGCCGGTGACTCCGAATCCGAGATAAAGCGCGCCTGCTCCGGAGTAGAAAATCAGCGCGGCGAATAGCAGATTGCTTTCGTTTAATACATTGCCGCTCTTAACCACATTCAAGAACGCCATAAACAGCAGAAATGCGATCGCCAGTCCGACGAACACAATCAGGGTTGTACCTGTTGTCGCTGGCTGCTGCTGTTCTGCATTTGCTCGACTCATTGTCGGACCCCTCCTGGGTCAGCCTTCCACGGTAACTGGTCAGCGCGTGCTGGCCGTCGCGATCTGCTCGCTTGGAATAGGGCTGGAACTCGGTTGAACGTCTTTTTCAATTGCCTCAATCAACTCGTTAAAACGCTCCTCGAATGCATCGCGATTGCGGTTCGCGCTGCCGCCGATCCACAAAGAGTACAGGCCGGTGCGCTCATCCCGCACGGGCACAGCCCAGAAGCGCATGTGGATTACGTAGAAAACAAATGTAAGTCCGACGCCCAACAGCACCACGCCCGCCCACACGCCCCACTGTCCGGGTTCGTGCGACACCTGTAGACCGGTGAAGTGGCCCAGTTGCAGATCCTTGGGCGCGAGCAGGTAGGGAGCTTTCGAGTTGTCCGCAACTTCGTCGAGCTGCGGGAACCACACATCGAAGCTCTTGCCGCTGCTTTTGGCCGTCACGACCAGGTGGGCGGCCGGGCTGCCCAATTCATTCGAGCGTTTATAAACCTGTCCGTCGCGCACGGCATAGTCGGTAAAGAACTCGGCAAATCGGACAGTTGTATCGGCGTCAAGACTGGCAGTATCGCCTAAAGTGAAGGCTATTTCTTGTGGTTTGTCTGTGGAATTTGCGGCTGCGGAAGTGGAACCCGTTCCGAATGTCGGATTCGGCGTCGCCGCGAGCACCAGCTTGCTCACTTTGCCGTTCTCGCCGAAGCTCGATTGGTAGAAGCGCACTCCTTTGTAAACCAGGGGATCGTTTACTACGATTTCTTTGGCCTTTACATCTTGTCCGCCTTCAACCACCGCCAGCTTTGACCACCACTTCTTCGGGGTGCCGTCTTTGTAGTTCTCCTGCCCGGCGGCGTCGCAACGCAGTGCAAAGGGGAGTTCCCTCTTTGTACCGTCGCGCAGCTCAATAACTCTCGACGTCTCTCCTTCATTCAGTGAGAGTGTTCCGCGCCAGCCATACACGCCGTCGACGATCCATCCAAAGAAAATCAGCAGCAGACTGGCATGCACGATGTAAACCGCCATCTCGGAGATGCGATGCCGCTCGGCGAAAAGTCCGAAGTGATCTTCCCGCACCACGCGCTCCGGCTTCATGCCAATCGAATGGAGCGCGCGCTCGGCCGCCACCAACCCGCTCTCTTCATCGGCAATGGCAATCGACTTTTGCGGGTGGAGCGCCCGGCGAAACGTGGCATCCGGATATTTGTACGGCCGCGAGTAGAAGCGCCACGCATTCGGAAAACGATCAATCGAGGCGGCGATGATGCAGAGGCTGACCAGGATCATCAGGCCGATAAACCACCAGGCATGGAACACGTCGGTCAGGCCTGCCGCGTCGAGCAGACGAAGTGCCTGCGGCGAGTAGGCGCGTTGCATATCGTCGGGTTCGGTCATCGGCCGTTGCAAGATGACCGTACCGGCGGCGGCCAGAATAACGACCAGGATCAGAAGCACCACACCCGTCTTAATCGAAGCGGCGGTTTGCCAGGTTTTGCGGGTTACTGTGCGGAAACTCACAGCCATGTTTCTCCCCCAATCAAATCCTTGGGAGTGCACGTTCCACGCCAAGCAGTCAAACCAAGCTAAACTATTGACAATACGTTTGTTGCGGACTCTTCCACCCACCCGTTTGAGGTTCGATTTGGGCTAAATCGCGCACGGCCGACCTGCCCGGCCGGGATTTCACCCATCACCGACACCTAGTGACCGGCGTCACGAGCGAGGGTGACAACGCCCCTGGCAGTCCGGCCGGTCACGTCGGCGAGTGTCCCGAACCTGCAACGCGCCAAAGACCTCTGACTCCAGTTATTCTCCCCTTGTTCGCAGCTTGCGTCATTTCACCGCTTGCCCTGCGGCAGAAGTCCCAGCGAGAAATGTTTTGTCAGCCGCGACCGCCCATCCGACCGGCGGTTCCCACCGCGGAGACTTTCTGGCACAATCAGTTACGCCTATGTTGAAAATTTATGCTCCGCCCCAACAAGCGGCGACTGTCGTGCAACGACGGCCTGTGGAGAATCCCGTGACGAGCCTTCCCCCATTCGCGATCCAATCTCCGTTAGCGCGCCATGAGCGTCCCCGGAATCCGATCCCCTCGCCTCTAAGTCTGGTACCCAAAATTTTCCTTGTCCTGAGTCTGGCGGTGCTCGGCCGGCCCCAGCTTTTTGGTGCTGTGCACCCCGTCCCGCTCGATCCGAAGGCTGATGCGGCTACCTGTCTCCAATGTCACGAGGACAAAAGCAAAGGCAAGGCCGTGCACTCGGCCATCGCGATGGGATGTATGAGCTGTCATGAAATCCGAGTTAACAAGGACGTGACACGCGTCAAGCTGACAACGACCACTCCCTACGGCCTTTGTCTCACTTGTCACGCCGACAAAGACGCCGCACAAATCAAAGGTACGGTTCACCCCCCTGCTGTCCGCGACTGCCTCAAATGCCATGATCCGCACACTGCGGAGAACAAGAACCAACTGCTGAAGGCTACGGCTGGCGAGAAGAAAGACAATCTCTGTCTCACGTGCCATACGCAGGGCCTGAATGTTCCGGAAAAAGGCAGCCGGCACGCGGCCCTCGATATGGGCTGTGACGCCTGCCACGTCACGCACAAGACCGGCGTGGAACCGACGATTGAAAACCGCTTTCACCTCACGAAGGCAGCCCCGGCGCTGTGTATTGACTGTCATGATCCGAAGGATGCCGCTTTGCAGAAGGCGCACCAGAACCAGCCTTTTGCCACCGCGAACTGCTTGCAGTGCCACGACCCGCACCAGTCGGCAGCGCCCAAGTTGATGGCGAAGTTCCTCCATCCGCCCTTTGCCGACAAGGGAGGCTGCGACACCTGTCACGCGCCGGCAAAAGACGGCAAAGTAGTCCTGACGCAAAAGAACGTAAAAGATCTTTGCGTCACCTGCCACGACGACAAGGCCAAGCTGATCGACTCCGCGAAGGTGCAGCATCCCGGGGCTGCCGGCGATTGCACCGACTGCCACAACCCACATGCCAGCTCGTTCCCCGCTTTGCCGAAGACCGATCCGGTCAGCATATGTCTGGGGTGCCACAGCGACATTGCCGACCTGGAGAAGAAGCCGGTGCATCACCAGCCGGCATTTGTACAGGGCTGCGGGATTTGCCACGTTGGGCACGGGGGCGACAACGACCATCTATTGCGCGTGGCCGGTATCAACAAACTGTGTCTGGAATGCCACGGGCCCGATTCGAAACCCAAGAAGATGGAGAGTGAGCATCTGGTCGCGATTTTCGGCGGTACGGTGATGTTGCCGGAAAATTATTTTTCGAAGGTGCCAGTTCTCCCGCTGAAATATAACCTGGGCCATCCAATGGAAGGGCATCCGGTTTCGGACGTCATGGATCCGGCCGACGTAACCAAGGTCAAAACGCCCATGAATTGCCTGACCTGCCACCAGCCGCATGCTTCGGCAAAGCCCGGCTTGCTGGCCAAGGACCAGGCAAATGACTCCATGTTCTGCGCCAGTTGCCACAAGAACCTGCAGAAGGCGCAGTAATGACACGAACGGTGAACGGCAACCGAGATCTGACGAGGGCAGCAAACATGATCGAGCAAATCCACAAATCGATACAGCGGCGAAAGGGATGGCTAGCACTGGCGATTCTGCTGGCACTGGCGCTGATGGCGTCGTCTTTCGCCTTCGCAGACAAGAAGAAAAAAGACGCGCAGCCGGCGCAGCCCAAGCGTTCGATTCTGGACATGATCGACAAGTCCAGGCTCGTTTGGCCGCAGCCGCCCAATATCGCGCGCGTCAGATATCTGGACTACTTTGCCGGAGAAAAGCTTCCCGACTTTAACGCGCAGGCTGCCCAGAACAAGAGCAGTTGGATGGATCGCCTCGCCGGCACTCAAGCCGAGAAGGGCGGCGATCCGCTGAAAAACCACTTCTTCTTCGGTGAGCCGCACGGATTGGCGATTGATTCAAAGGGCAAGCTTTACGTCGCGGATGGCAAGGTGGGGGCGATTTTTGTCATCGACCCTGAAACCCATGAAACCGAGATGATCAAGAATGGCAAGGATGCGGGTTTTGTGCTGGTCAATGGCCTCGCCATTGACGACACCGACCGGCTCTTTGTCTCGGACGCGCAGGCACACAGGATCCTGATCTTCAACAAGTTGCACAAAGGCGAGGCTGCGATTACGTCGGGTTTGATGACGCCGGCGGGAATGGCGATCGATAACGAGAATCGTTTCCTCTATGTTGCGGACATCGGACTGGATCAGGTGCTGGTCTATGACGCCGACAACCTGACGCTGCTCCGGAAGATTGGCACGCCCGACACCAAGCACGCCTCCAGCGCGCCGGGAGATTTCGCCAAGCCGACCAGCGTGGCGCTTGATGCGGACGGAAATCTGTACGTTGCGGACATGCTCAATTACCGGATCGAGGTCTTCGACGCCGACGGACGGTTCATTCGCGCCTTCGGCAAGCATGGCGATGGACCGGGATATTTTGCGATGTCGAAAGGTGTTGCGCTGGACTCTGACGGGCATGTCTGGGTAACGGATACGCTTCAAAGCCGGGTACAGATTTTCTCCCAGGAAGGCGACTATCTGATGTCCGTCGGCGGCCAGCAGGGAGCATTGCCGGGGACATTTTCGGGTTTGCAGTACATCGCTATCGACAAGAACAACCGCGTTTTTACTTCCGAGGTATATCCCGGCCGGGTGCAGATGTTCCGCTACACTACACAAGAAGAGGCGCGCAAGGAATATGACCGGCGCGAGGCTGAAAAGAAAGCCAATCCCAATGCGCCTCCTCCCGGAACGAAGCCGGCGGAGAAGAACATTCCGGCGCCGTTTCCCACCCAGACTAAGCCGCCCGACAACCCTAAGAATTAAGGTCACCCATCGGGTGATGTGAAAGGCGTTTCATTGTCCCAGCTCTCCGTTGGAGAGCTGGGGCACCACGCCCGGCCGCCGGACGAACCCGGTGCCTGGTGGGCCTTCCTACCGCCAAATTTCCCATGGGTCGAGCCGGGACGTGGATCATGACCACATCTCTCACCGCGACAAGGTTGGGGGTTTTGTCGCTTCCTCAAAATCCCGTTTGAGGAATTTGACCACTCTACTGTGGCAGAATACTCAACAAGGCGCCCCAAAGACGGTGAGTAGTTTTGCAACATATTTACTAACTTACAGATAATAAGGCAGTTGGGACAGTGACGAAAACATCTGTTGGGGTCTAAAGTACGGTGACCTTCGTGCATTCCTCTAAACCGAGGAACCGGACGGTCCAGGTCCAGTCCAAGGGTTTTTAAATATACGGAGGCTTCACCAATGAAAAAGCTATTCTTAGTTCTTCTGCTCGTACTCATGGCTTCGGCCATGGTGCTCGCCCAGACCGTTACGCAGGGCGTAGTAAAGATGACCACCGGCACCGGCAATGCAGTCGGGCCGGCGGTTGACGTTTTGGGTGCACACAATAACTACGGCCGTGGCTGCGCAGGCTGCCACGCTCCACACAGCGGCGCATACGGCGCAGGCGGCAATGGCGTCGGCGGCACAGTCGTCGATGCTTACACTGGTACCAATGCATTGTTCGCGCAGGATATGGGACCACTGTGGGGCAAGACGTTTGATTTCAGCGATATCTCCAACACCGGCAGCGCCAACAAGTACATCCTGACCGCTCCTGCTGGCGGCAACCCAACCTCGTGGACCACTCAGCAGTACAACGACGTTCGTGGAGCCATTATGTGCCTGGCTTGCCATGACGGCGCGACGGCCAAGGGCGCGATGATGCAGAACTATGCTTATGAGCAGCAGATCAACGCTCTCCCGAGCTCCTACGGCGTTGGCCACATCCCCACCCTGTTGGGCGCGGATGGATCCTCTGGAAACTACAACAACGACCACCCAATCGGCGAAGTAGCCCTGGTCAGCTCAGCATTGGGTGGTTCTTATTACAACACGGGCAACGGACTGACCTACACGATCGTCAACGGCGCGATCACCTCGATCGTCGCTGGTGGACAGTATGCAGCGTTTGAAGCGTCCTACGGCGCCCCGGCCCTGAACAAGGGTGCGTATTCCTATCCGACGCCGGTTAACGCCGCTGGCGCTCCGTACATCGTTTGCACGACCTGCCACGATCAGCACGTGATGAACGTCTACGCCGCCTCGAACAACAGCAAGATCGCGGGCAGCGCGACGGGCACCTACGCGAAGTTCTTCTTCGTGAACGGCCCCTACAACCTAAACGACGTGGGCAACCACCCGACATCGGCTAACAGCACCACCCAGTTCTGCCGCCAGTGCCACTTTGGCGAGTCGAACGAAGCCAATGGCGGAACCCTGCCAACGACTTTCTAACTCGTAACGATCCGATTAAGGGGAGGGGAGGTTTCCCTCCCCTTTTTCTTTTTAGCCATCAGCCGTCAGCCATCAGCCATCAGGTAAACCCTATTTCCCAAGCGGTTTGATGATTACCTTGGGTGATTTGACCTTCCTATAGCGGGAGAAGGCTCAATTGGCGGCTGCCAGCCTCGGATTCGGGCCAAAAACCACTCCAGAAATTCGATCCAAGTTGCTTATTTTCTAGCGCTTACAAAAATTATTGGAGATTTGAGAAGCAGGGGGCAAGCGGCAGGCGCCGTGCATTACTAATCCAGCAGGGGTCCCCCTTTAAAGGCTTTGCCGAGGAGTTTCAGATGAAATACCGCATTGGAATCGCAGGCTTGCTGGCTTTAACGGTTGTCATGAGCGCCGGAGCGCAGATGATGTCGTCGCATACTCCGACCGTTGCCTCGGCTCCGAACAACTCCTTTCCGGCACCGACGGGGGTGGCGAAGGCATCAGCGGGCCCAGAACTCACGAACATCGAGGCGACGGGCAAGCCAGTGGTGAAGGTCAATGGGACGGTCTTGACGGACCGCGATCTGTTGCGGGAGATGCTGGCCCTGTTCCCCTACGCCAAGCTGCACAACGGATTTCCGAAGAAGCAGGAAGCGGGCATCCGCATGGGCGCAATGCAGATGATCGTCTTTGAAGAACTGGTGTACCAGGAAGCGTTGCGGCGGAAGATGACGATTCCGGCGGCGCGGATTACGCGGGACGAGAGGAAGTTTCAGCAACAGTTCAGCAGCCGGGAACAATTCAACGCGTACCTGAAGGAAGAGCACGGCGGATCGGAGGCGAAGTTCCGGGAGCAGATCCGGCGCTCGCTGCTGATCGAAGCGATGCTGAAAAACGAAGTGGACAACAAGGCAGTGGTGACGCTGGCCGAGGCGCGGGCTTACTTCGAGAAGAATCCCAAAGAATTTGAAAACGGCGAAACCTTCAATTTTCAGACGATCTCGATTCTGCCCCCGGACAATGCGAACGCACAGACGCTGGCGGAGACCAAGAAGCGGGCCGAGGAGATTCTGAAGCAAGCCAAGGCGACCAAAAATTACGGCGAGTTTGGCCTGCTGGCGGAGAAGGTTTCGGAAGACGACTACCGGGTGAATATGGGCGACCGCAAGGTGGTAAAGGCGGCGAATGCTCCCCCCGAGGTTGCGGCAGTCTTGCGCAAGATGAAGCCCGGCGAGGTGAGCGGCCTGCTGCAGTTGGGCACGGCGTACACGATCCTCCACTTGAATGCGCACACGCCGCCGGGCAAGGCAAGGTTTGCGGATGTTAAGGGGCAACTGATGGAGAGGCTGCAGAAGCAGAAATTCGAGAATCTGCGGGCGGGGCTGGGGAAGAAGCTGCGTTCTAACGCGAAGATCGAGGAAATGTAGGTCAGGGGTAAGGGGTCAGATTGCAGAGGTTCAACCCACGACACAGACGGGCGAGCGCGCGGGGGAGTTTTGAGTAGTCACAATTACAAGGCGCGAGTTTTGGCGGGATGGCTGCTGCTCGGTTTGGCGGCAGCATTGCCGTGTTGGGCGCAGTTGGAAGTCGGTAACAGTGCGAGCATAAACCTGACCGGCGACCTCGGCTTTGGATACACCGGAAGTTACGGGAACACGTCGAGCTCCAGCCACAGTACGGCGGTGAACGGCGACGCCACTCTCACCGGCTACTACTACAACCCGAAATTCATCAGCTTTTACGCAACGCCGCTCTACAACCGCTCGCAGGCAAATTCCGGGGATCAATCCATTACCAATTCCACCAGCATCAACGCGGGCGCGAGTATTTTCAGCGGGAGCCATTTCCCCGGTTCGATCTCCTACGGCGAGTCTTTAGATGGCAGCGGCAACTTCGGCCTGCCCGGCGTGCAGGGGTTTACGACGCATGGCAACAACCGCACTTTTGGCGTGGGATGGAGCGAACTGGTTCCGGGATTGCCGCCCGTGACGGTGCAGTACTCGCAGACGAGTTCGTCGTCTTCTCTTTTCGGTTCAGACGGAACCGAAACGTCAGGTTCGCGCAATTTCAGCGCATTCAGTAACTACCGGATCGACGGCTGGTTTATGAACGCGCGCTTCAACGATAACTCGACGCACTCGGACATACCGGCGTTTCTCACTGGGGGAGGAGATATTAACGGCGAGACCGACACCAAAATTTTCAGTTTCAGCACGAATCACAAATTGCCAATGAGCGGCAACTTTTCAACGACCTATGCCTGGTCGGATTTCAGCGGGGGGAGCAGCGGGCTCACCACCACCGGTTCCAACCAGGATGTGACCGCGAACCTTTCATTCTTCCCCACGAAGCGGGTGAGCACGGCGTTCATGGCGACGTATGACACGAGCCTGGCCGGGCAGATCGAGCAGCAGATCATCGGGGCAGGCGGCCAAGCCCAGTCCCTGAACCTGGGTGGCGGAAACTACGCGGCGTCTTTCAGCAACTTCGACAATATCTCGATCACAAAGAGCTTGTCGGCATCGTTTGTGGTGGGACGGGTACAGCAAGAGGCATACGGACAGGGTATTGGGGCCACGCACTGGAGCGCGGTGTTGAACTATAGTGTGCGGAAGCCGCTCTGGGGCTCGTTCCTGCTTTATGGCGGACTCAACGATCAGACCTCGGATGACGTGCACCGGGGAACGGGGCTGGTAGCGGGAGTGAATTTCACGCGGCAGATGGAAGGGTTCGATGTGAGCGGCAGCTTCGGCTACGATCAGAACGTGCAGACGGTGCTGGCGACGAAGGTCACGTCGGATTATTCGTATCTCATGAATGCGCGGCGCCACATTACCCGGCGGCTGCTGTGGAGCGGAAACTTCAACGGCTTCCGTACCGGGCTGGGACAGTTGGAGGGCTCGGGAAGCCACTCGGAAGGGTTCGGCACCAACCTTACCTTCAAGCAGACTTACAATTTCGGAGCCAACTACAACAAAGTGTCGGGAACCGCGCTGCTGACGCCGGGCGGATTGGTGCTGGCGCCGGGGCAACTGGACCCGGTGCTAACCGGGAATGTGTATTTGCTGAACAGCGGGACATCCTACTCTTTTTCCGGAACGGCGAATCCGCTGAGACATATGGTGCTAAGCGGAGCCTATACCAAAGCCACGAGCAGTACGGTCGGTGGCGGGGTGGACTCGCTGAGTACGTCGCGAGTTATCACGTTCTTTACGCAGTATCAATTTCGCAAGATGTCGATTGGCGGAGGCTATACTAATCTGCAGCAAGCCATAGGGGGTTCGGGGCTTCCACCCGCGGATTACTCGAACTTCTATTTTGGCATTCAACGATGGTTCCGCGCTTTCTAAGCCGGCGTCCGACAATCTTTTGTGCCAGCCTCTATGTGATCCTGGTGCTCGTGTGGGCCTGTGGATTGTGGACGCCAGCGCGGGCGACGCGGGTAAAGATCGAAAAAAATGAGTGGGCCGGACCGCCCGACTTGCTGCTGCAAGGGGGGCGGAAATTGGCGTTTCTGAAGAGCTTTGGAGCCGACCGCGACGTAGGCGGGAAACGGGGCTTCTGGAAAAAAGTTCTGGACGTGGTGGCGGGAGCACCGGACCGGCGGCAGGTGATACGTCCATATGGGATTGCCATCGATTCGCGGGGACGGGCGGTAGTGACCGATCCGGGGGCGATGGGGATCCATATTTTTGATTTTGCGGAGCACAAGTACAAATTTATTGCACGCAATGACAAGGATGAGAACTCGCTGCGGTCTCCGCAGTGCGTGGCGGTGGATGCGCAGGACAACTTCTACGTCACGGACTCGGAGTCGGGGAGGATTTTTGTTTTCGATGGGAACGGCAAATACAAAAGAATGATTGGCAGCCTGCGCGGAGGAGAAGGTTACTTCAAGCGTCCGACGGGCATAGCGGTGGACTCGGCGGCACAGCGGATTTATGTGACCGATACGCTGCGCAATGAAGTTTTTGTCCTGGATATGAATGGCAGCGTGATGCAGGTGATCGGGAAGACAGGGACGAAGGAAGGGGAGTTCAATTATCCGACGGAGATCGCGTTGCACGGGCAGGACATTGCGGTCGTGGATGCGATGAATTTCCGGGTCCAGGTATTCGACCGCAGCGGCGGATTCAAGTATGCGGTGGGCGGTATTGGAGATGACGTGGGAAGCTTCTTCCGGCCGAAAGGAATCAGCTTTGACAGCGAGGGCCACCTCTATGTGGTGGATGCGGCGTGGAGCGTGGTGCAGGTGTTCGACCGGGAGGGGGATCTGCTGTATTACTTCGGCACAAACGGGCAGCAACTGGGCGAGTTCAGCCTGCCCGCCGGCCTTTTTATCGATCGCAACGATACGGTCTATATCGTGGATTCGTACAACAGCCGGGTACAGGAGTTCCAGTATTACGGCAAGCATGAACAGGGTGGAGGTCAGTAAGGATGAGACCCTGGCTGGCATGTGCGGCTCTGCTGCTGGCGGCGAGCGGACTCTACGCACAATTTAGCGGCGATGTGTTGGGGGCGCACGATTTATCTCCCAGCGGGAAGTCGCCGATTCAAGGCGGGCTGCCGCCGTGCCAGTTCTGCCATGCTCCGCATTCGGGAAATGCCAAGGGTCCGCTTTGGGCGCAGACTTATTCGACGCAAACTTACACGCTCTACCGGAGTACAACCACCGCAACGCAAACCACACAGCAGCCGCAGATTGGGGCACCCAGCAGTTTGTGCCTGAGTTGCCATGATGGCACGGTTGCTCCGGGGCAGACCATCCCGTACGGTAAGGTTCAAATGCAAGGCAGCATGAACCCGAGCGATATTCTGGGCACGAATCTACAGAATTCGCACCCGTTCAGCTTTCATGGAATCAAGGATCAGGCGGATTTGGTGGCGAGTCTGGTGTCGAAGGGGCAAACGGAAGATCCGCTGGGCAAGGTCGCGCTCATCAATGGCAGTGTCGAATGCGAGAGTTGCCACAATCCGCACGTGCAGGATATTGACACGGTCTCGTTGAACTTTTTGGTGCGAAACAGCTCCACGGGGACGATGTGCCTGGCTTGTCATGGAACCACACCGCGGAGTGTTAATAACATGCCGAATCCGCTGGTGCCGTGGCCAGTGTCGATCCATGCCATGAATGCGAATGCGACGCTGCCGGCAGCGAACGTTGGACCCTACACGACAGTGGCGCAGAACGCGTGTTCGAGCTGTCATGTGGAACATAATGCGAATGGTCCGGCGCGGCTGTTGCGAGGGGCGACTCCGGCGCTGGCCAACATGGACTCCTACACGCAGAACTGCATAACCTGCCACAACGGCAACAACAACATCATGCCGCAATTGCGCAACGTTTATGCGGAGTTTTCCAAGAGTTCGTATCATCCGTTTACGTCGGTGAATGGCTCCCACGACACGGCGGAAGCGGTTCTGCTGAACAATAACCGGCATTCCACTTGCGCAGACTGCCACAACCCGCATGGTGCGCAACAGGTGAATACGTTCACTTCTCCACCACAGGTTCGGCTCTCCCAGACGGCGGTAAATGGTGTGCAGGCGAGTGACGGCGTCACGACGGTTTCGCCGGCGCAATATCAATACGAGACTTGCCTGCGCTGCCATGGGGCCAGCACCGGCAAGCCTTCATCTTCAAAATTCGGATACCTCCCGTTGAGGTATGTCACAAACGCGGCGGACCCGGGGAACGTGATTCCGCAGTTTGCGGCTACGGCGACGTCGAGCCATCCGGTAACACACGTGAGTTCATCGGCATATCCTCAGCCCAGTTTGCTGACATTCATGTCGCAATTGGACGGTGTGACTCAGGGCAGAACGATGGGCACACAGATTTTCTGCACGGATTGTCACAATAGTGACGATAACCGCGAATTTGGAGGGTCAGGGCCGAGCGGTCCGCATGGGTCGAAGTGGACGCACATTCTGGAGCGGCGCTATGAATTCAGCCAGGCTCCGGGGCCCGGACAACGGATTACGAATCTGTTTCCGAACCCGGATTTGACGGTAAACGGGCCGTATGGGTTATGCGGAAAGTGCCACAATTTGAGCGGGCAAATCATGCTGAACACGAGTTGGAATCAGCACGCAAGCCACATCAACGCGGGATTCACGTGTTCCACCTGCCATACCGCCCACGGCCTGAGCGGCAATGGGAATGTCAGCGGCGAGCGGCTAATCAATTTTGACCTGAATGTGGTGGCTCCTAACGGGGGCATGCCCATAACGTACAATCGCGCCGCGAACAATTGCACGCTGGTGTGCCATGAGACTGCCCACAATCTTAATGGCACCGTCACGCAAGGCGGCGTGCGCAAGGGGTTCGGAATAAAGTAGTGGTCAATGGAAGCGGCCAAAGCCCCAAGTCGCGAGTCGAACACCGCAGTGAGTGACCGCTGCGCCACCATCAAGTGCAACAGCCAGTCTCTCCCCAAACTCTGAAGTACAAGGGAAACGACCTGGCTACTGCACTGTCAGGGCTGCGGTGGTGATGGTGACGGGCTTGGGCTGCGCTGCCGTTGTTCCCTGAATTTGGATCGTGTAGGTTGCCGAGACTGGCGAATGGCTACTCCCTCCTCCTCCACAGGCAACCAACGCCACGAGAATGCTGCCGAGTAACGTGATCCAGAGGCCTCGACGATTGCGTAATCTCTTGCCCAGCAGAAAAACTCCAGCCATTGGGATGAAAGCGAAACAGAGCTGCGCGGAGAACCATCGCTGGTCCGGCTTCTGCAACGAGGCGGCGGTGGCGGGAACGACCACAGCAAGGGTGAATGGCACGGCGCTTTTTCCCGGCGTAATCGTAGCTGGCGAAAAGGTACACGATGCGCCCGACGGCAACGAACTCTGCTGACAGGAAAGTGTGATCGGCTGGGCGGGGTTGCCGGTGTTTGCGTTCAACGAGAGAGAATAATTTGCCGTTCCGCCTGGCGAAACGGTTTGAGGTCCAGGAGTGGGCGCAGAGGGGGCCGTAATGATGGTTACAGACTCCGTGCCAATGGCGGTCGAATCCGCCTGTGAAACCGCTTCGATGATGATGGTCGCCGGCGATGGCACGGCGGCGGGCCCGGTGTAGTTGCCCGAAGCATCGATGGTTCCATAGGTTGCGCTGCCGCCCTGCGTTCCTTCCACGTACCAGGTCACGGCGGTGTTGGTTGTCCCAGTGACATTGGCGAGGAAGGCTTGCGTATCGCATGGCGGCGTGGTGCAGGTATAAACCTCGGTGACCGGCGGATTTGTGCTCACGGTAACGGTGACAGTACCGCTTGGACCTGCGATGGTTGCCTGGGCTGAACCCGAAGTAGTGTTATCGGCCTGAGAAATCGCGGTAATGGTCACTGTGGATGGAGCCGGAACAGCCGCTGGCGCCGTATACAACCCACTCGTCGAGATCGTCCCGACAGTTGAGTTGCCGCCCAACACGCCGTTGACCAGCCAGTTGACACTCGTGTTACTGGTTCCGGTGACGGTCGCGGTGAACTGCTGTAGAGCGTCAACCACCACGTTGGCTGACGCGGGTGCAACGGTGACAAAGATGGATTGAACCAGTTTACGAATACGAGAATTGTCAGTATCGGCGACAAAGAGGTCCCCGGAAGAACTGGCAAACAAGCCCAGCGGCGCATGGACTTCTGCGCCGGTTGCGATCCCGCCATCGCCGGAAAAGCCCGGTGTGGGCGGGGTTCCGGCAACGGTCTGAATGAAACCGGTGGCGGCTACGACCTCGCGAATGGCGGCATTGTCTGTATCCGCGATGAGGATATCGCCGGAAGCGTCCACGAACACGCCGTAAGGAGCATCCAATTCAGCAGCCGTGGCAGCTCCGCCATCGCCTGCAAAGCCCTCAACACCCGTCCCGGCAACCGTGTTAATGATGCCGGTCGAGGCGGTGACCTCGCGAATGCGATGGTCAAAAGTATCGGCGATAAAGATATTTTCCGCCGCATCGAGAAACACGCCGGCTGGAAAGCTGAGCTGGGCACTGGTTGCAGCGCCCCCGTCTCCACACGATGAGGTGGATGGGTTGCAATCCGTGCCTGTACCGGCCACGGTGGCGATGGTGCCGGTCGATGCCGCGACCTCACGGATCGCGCTGTTGTCCGTATCCGCGATGAAGATGTTCCCCGCGCTATCTACGAATACGCCGTAAGGACTGCTGAGTTGCGCTTGCGTGGCCGGTCCTTTGTCGCCGGAGTAGCCCGCCGTTCCAGTACCCGCTACGGTTTGTATGTCGCCGGTCGCCGCCGCAACTTCTCGCACCACGGAATTGGCCGTGTCGGCGATGAAGATGTTGCCGGAAGCGTCGGCGAACACGCCTTGCGGGAAGGAAAGTTGCGCGCTGGTGGCGAGGCCGCCGTCGCCGGTGTATCCGGAGGTGCCATTGCCGGCCACTGTTTGAATGTCGCCCGCCGGGATGGTAACTCCGGCGATCGTTACGGGCGAGCCGCTCGGGTTGTATACACGAATCGCGGAGTTACTCGTATCGGCGATGAAAACGTTTCCCGACGCATCCGCGAATACCGCGCCAGGGTCGTTGAGTTCCGCGTCGGTCGCGAGATTACCATCACCGGAATAAGCAGGGGTGTTGTTGCCGGCAAAGGCCTGAATATTTCCATCGGACGCGGTTACTTCACGAATCGTGAAACTTTCGGTGTCGGCAATGAGAATGTTCTGCGCCGCGTCCACGACGATGTCACTCGGGAAGTTCAACTGGGCGCTGGTGGCGAGGCCTCCATTGCCGCAGCCTCCGCCGATGTTGGCACAAGCGGTGCCAGTACCGGCCACGGTTTGAATGTTGCCGGTTGACGCCGCTACTTCGCGGATTGCGGAATTTTCCGTGTCTGCGACGAAAATATTTCCTAAAGCATCTACAAAGACATTATTCGGCAGGCAGAGTTGCGCGCTGGTGGCAGGGCCGCCGTCGCCCGAGTAGTTACAAGTGAAGTTAAACTGATAGTAGGCACCGACCACAGTTTGAATGAAGCCGGTTGCAACGGACACTTCGCGGATCACCGAATTGAAAGTGTCCGCGATAAAAATGTTGCCTGAACCGTCGACAAAAACGCCATCCGGCATATCGAGCAGGGCCAGGGTTGCGAGCGCGCCGTCTCCGGCATAGCCGGCGGAACCGGGCGTGCCGGCCACGGTTTGAATGTTACCGGTGCTCGCGGCTACTTCTCGAATCAGCGAGTTTTCGGTGTCCGCGATAAAGATATTGCCTTGGGAGTCTACGAAAACGCCGTTGGGAAAGTTGAGTTCGGCGGCAGTCGCGGACGCGCCGTCTCCGGCATAGCCCGCTGTGCCGTTGCCAGCGACGGTTTGGATGTTGCCAGTGGCCGCTACCACTTCTCGAATTACTGAGTTTTCGGTGTCCGCGATGAAGATGTTGCCATGGCTATCGATGAAGACACCGTGCGGCTGGTTCAGAGTGGCGCTCGCAGCGGGTCCACCATCGCCGGCATAGCCGAAGGTGCCATTTCCGGCCACCACGGTGACAGTGCCGGACGAGGAGACTTTGAGAATCTGACTTGAGAAGTAAGAATCGGCGATGTAAGCATTGCCTGACCCGTCAAACGCGACACCAACGGGATAACCGATGCTGGAACTCAGCGCGGGGAGATTATTGGGGCCGCCACCGGCGATTGAGGTGATCGCATATTGGCCCAGCGAAACCTGGGGCGCGACGAGCGCCACCGCGAAAACGATACAGAGCGACGTAGCGAAGTATATTGGGCGCATGGCTATTTCACCTTCCCGCCGGAAATGCGATCCAAATGAACGACTTTCATGGTCCCGCGGCCGGCGGGAGCCTCCACTTGCAGAACCAGACGAGGGCGCACTCCGCGTTGCCACAATTTGTATTCCGAGCGCGGGATTGTGAACTCTTGCGTCGTGTCAGCGGACGAAGCCGCGAGGACAACGATGGAGCAGGACTGAGTCGCGCCCTTCTCGGCATGAGGCAAGTCCCAAAGTGTGAGCCGGCGAATATGAAGATCGCGTTGCCCGAGGTTATTCAGGTGCAGTTGTAACCGGACGTGAGTTTGCGGTCCGCGGTCAATTTTCTGGAGCACCTGATAGGAGCCTGAAAGTTGGGACGCATCGTTCGCATGGGCAAATTGGGTCGTAAACAGGAGCAAGCCAGCGGCGACCAGCAGGTAGTCGAAAATTCGGGGTATTCTGCACTTCATGGTGAGATGACCATCCTTCCCTGGGTGATCCCTTGCGTCCGGCCAGAGTCGAAGGGACAGTGCTATCTATACTTTACGCCTAAAGTACTGACTGCCAGCAAGCTGGGCAGCGCTGGTCGTCACAGAGAATTGTGATGCTGGTCACAACTCAGAAAGCCACCCCTACCTGCATCACGGTGGCAGAGGTGGATGTAACCAGTTCCGAGCAAATATGCCTACAAGCGGCCTGAGAGGCAACCCCAGTCCGAGTCCAGCCAAAGGCTCAGTTGGTTTTGCGAGCAGACATCTCCTGGGCGCGCTGTCTGCCTTCAGCAATCTGGGCGCGAAATTCTGTCCCGAAAGGATAAGCTTCACCAGCAAACGGGCTCTCTTTCTCTGCTTCGTTAAATGAAGCGAGTGCGCGATCGGGATGTCCGAGGGTGAGTTGGACATTGCCGAGCATGAGATACAGTGCGTGCGCGGTGGTCGTCGATTGCTCGGCGGCGCGATTAAGAACTTGAGCCTCCTCCGCGTAGCGCCCCTGCTGATCGCAGAGTCTGGCGAGAGCCACCGCAGCGTCGTCGGTAAACCCTAGATCGAGCGAAAGGCGAAGTTCACGCTCAGAGTCCGCAGGAGGTCCGAGATTGCCGAGGGTGATGCCTTTGGCATAGTGCTCAAAAGGATTTTCAGAAAAGATGCGTTCCGCCTGCTCGAGACGATGGAGGGCTTCCGTATTTCGATCGAGCACGATGAGAAGGGCCGCAACGTTGACCAGATACCTGAACCGCTGAGCTCCGGTGAGGGCGGCGGGAGGATCTTCGAACTGGACAGTTTTGCAATCGATTTCCAGTCGGTCGATAAAACTCGCTGTTTCGGGGGAGACGCGCAGAAACACCGCTCCAGACTCGTCGAGAAAAACCGGCCGCCAATTTCGCGCGTCGCAGTAGCTATTCAGCAAGCGCAGTGCGTTACCTCCTTCGAAATCCATCGACAGAACAATCGTGTTGATCTTCCGCGCGTCGGCTTCAGTTTTCCAATCTGCTGAATCCAATGACTGCGACAACAAGACGATGTTGCGCAATAGGAGGGCACCGCCGAAAGGGACGGAACGCCCATCGATGTAGTCCGGGTATTCAGGTGCTAGCTTCCAAGTGACGAAGCCCCCCAGATTGAAGTCGTTAAAAACATTACGGGGGAGTTTATTCTTCAATATGAAGGCTGCCGCTTTTTCGGGATACCAGGAAGAGTTGCCTGCTCCGAAGGTCGAGAATGCCAATGGCGTGTGGAGATAGAAGCGGTTGGAGATTAGATCCGAAGCTCTTAGAGCAACCAACGATCCCAGCGCTAGAACCACCGCGACCGTAGAGGCTTCTTTATAACGTGCCGATAGTTTAAAGCGCTCGGTCCATCGTTCGATCACTCTTCTCGCCATTGGTGTGTGCAGCGTATCCGTAAGAACCGACCCGCCGATCACCACCACAATTGATGCGAACATTCCTTCCATGCGTATCGCGTGGATTACGGCGTAAAGAGCGCTGGCAAGGATCAGGGCCGAGACAAAGCGGCGCATGAGCAAAGCCGCGATTGCTGCCACTATTGCCACCAGCAACAGCCACAAGAGCCCGCTTTTTGGCTCACGCCAGGCGAGCGCCTCTGAGAGTGCGGCCGGAGTGAGGCGCAAACCTATCCACTCCCAAATCCATCTGCTGTGCGTTTGAAGGATGTCGCCTTGTCTGCCGAGAGCGATGTAGATGCGCCATCCCCAGGGGTTGACGAGAGTTGCCACTCCCGTGGCAATCAACCACGGGACTGCTCTCCGCGTGCGTTGCAGCACGGCTGATCTAAGTGAGGGCAGCAGGGCATCGTTGAATTCCAAGGCCAGATAAGCGCCACACATTGCGAGACCTGCAACGAATCCCAGATGCAGATTTACCCACAGGCACATGAGCAGAGGCAGGACCCATAAGGGTCCGCGGCCTGACCGGTGGTAGTGCCATAAGATGCTTACGAACGCGGCGAGAAAGAGGGTCGAAAACATGGCCGCTCGGGCCGCCGTACAATCAGCAATGAGTGGGACAGAAATTGTCGCCAGGGCAGCGCCGATAGGGGAACAGCGACGAAGCAGGAGCGCGATGGTGCCGACACATGCGGCGGCACTTGCCCAGGAAAGAAGAGCATAGCCGCCGAACGCGTACCCTAAATAGAGCACGAGTTGCGACAGGGCTGGATAAATCCACTCTGTGCCAGCAGCGGTGTAAGAGAATGTATCCGTCAGCGGTATTTGCCGATGCTGCACGATCCAGCGGCCGGTGGCTAACTGCCATCCGAGATCGAGATCCCCGACAGTCCGCAAGCCGGCCGCGAAGGCATAGGCAAGGGCCAGCCCTATCAGTGCCGGGCGGATGTAGCGAGAGGAATTCTGTTGTTGCAAGCCACTCATTTGCGCATATGAGGAATCAGCCTTTTATTATCAGCGGAAATGTTGAGCAGGTTGGTGACGGGCGTCACTGATCTTGCTTTGCGTGCAGATTCCAGATTTATGTTCGATGTTTGTAAATCACCACAGAAGAGTTTTCGAATACCTTGTCCGCATCGGCCAGGATTATTCGCCACATCTCTGGATCTTGCTCTATGGATTTCTTCAGGTCTCCGTCAGCGACAATATACCCGATGCCTGTTCCCCAGAAGTCGATCGCTCTTTGTTTATCCTCCCACTTTTTGTTTTCGTAAAATAGTCGCGCGCTCCATTGCCGCCTCTCTTCGATATCGACTGACATGGCCCAATGGCCCCAAAGGACAGTGTTCCCGGAGAGCGCTGGAATCAATCGGCTCGTCTCATAGGTGGCAAATACAACCTCGTCGGGTTTGCTTTCGTGCTTGAGAAAGTTCAGAGCAGCAAGCAATTCGTTGGCGATGTAATAAACGCCGTCGGGATTCTGCTGTATTTCCTGGTTTTCGCTATACAACTGAAATACCGGAGTGGCGATCAACAAGGGAGCGACGATGATTGCACCACCGATCATCGCCCAGTTGCGGGCCCTCAACCAGGAAAGCCTGGCCAGAATCAGATCGAGCAAAATTCCGGCGAGAATGCATAGGGGAATCTGCGCGCCGAGAATAAGCTTTCTTTGAAACCAGAATGGAAGATAAGCGAATCCCAAAGACATTAGAAACCATAGGAGGAGTTGCCAGTAGCGTTTCAACCACTGGCCCGGCTTCACGGCCAGGCCGGCAACACAGATGATCAATGGAAGCCCAAACCCGAGCGCGTAAGCCAGGAACTTGGGGCTCTTCATCTCTCCGCTGGCACTGTGCCGCGACACGAGAGGTTGCAATATTGAGACCAGTACAACATATAGAACGAATGGAAACGCGGCTGAAAAAAACCGCACAAGAAGGCCGGGTGCAACTGGTCCCCTTCGAACGAGGGTGATGATTACCGCGTAGGCGAACAGCATTGGCACTGCGTATGGGTGAATCAGGGCGAGAAGGCCGACCGCAAAACCGCCGAGCCAGAAATCGCTGTTGCGAGAGTCTCTGGAGCCGCGATCCAGCCAGTAAATGGTGAGCACGATCAGGGTCAATGAGTAGGGGAACAAAGGGTTCCAGAGGAGAGACCAATACGTGCTGACTTCCGGCATCCACACGTCCGCGGGGACGATCTGCCAGCGATGGGCGAGATCCAAGAAAGCAAAGAGTCCCCCGAAGCCCGAGGAAATGCCTACGAAGATGGAAGCGGCGATTGACTGGAAGCGGGTGAGATTAAGCCAGTCGATGTACCTGTAAAAGACGGTAAAGAATAATACGACGCCGATCGCTTTCAATGTCCAGTGGACGATTGCCACATCGGACCCGAACAACCTGCTGATCCATCCACAAATCAGGAAAAACGGATGGAACAAGAACGGCGAATGGGGCGCCGCGGTGTATTTCAACTGGAATAGCAATTTTCCGTGGGCGGCCTGCTGAGACCATGCCATGTATCCGAATGAATCCTCGGGATAGGGCGGTAAAATCCACGAATAACGATGATAAGCGGGTGTTCGCGACCAGAAGAACAAATATGGAAGAGACGTTGCCAGAACCACGAACGTCGTCCATCCCCATCGAAAGGCACGCATATCAGTCTGTTTCGCTTGCTGGGCGCTGCCTGCGATGCGTCACGCCGCCGCGAATTGGCTACCAGTTTATAGTTAAATGGAAGGTTCATTCACAGCTGCAACTTTTCCATGCAAGTTTCTTCTGAGAAATGTTATCGCGTCGGCAGACTGGTATTGATTTCTCTGGTCTTGCTGAGCGCTCTGTGCGCTGGTCTGCACACAGTCGGCGATAGCGATATGGGCTGGCATCTGGCGACGGGGCGTTGGGTCGTTGAGCATCGGCAGGTGCCCCGCACGGACGTGCTGTCGTTTACTTCCGCGGGGACACCGTGGATGTACCCACCGGTTGCCGGTGTGCTTTTCTACTTGACGTACAACGTCTTTGGCTATGCTGGTCTGAGTTGGTTCTGCGCGCTGGCATGCCTGGCGGTGGTGGCTAACCTCGTTCGGCGGGGGGATATGGGCAGCGCAGTTCTGGCGCTGCTGGCGGTCGGGTCGATTGCTACCAGGACTGGCGCGCGGGCGGACCTTTTCAGCACGGTCTTCTTTGCACTTTTTCTGGGCGAACTCTGGGCATACCAGCGCGGAATGCGTTCGCATCTTTGCCTGCTACCGGTGACGATGCTGTTGTGGGTGAATCTCCACCCGGGGTTCATTGCGGGCCTCGCGGCCGTCGGCGCCTATCTGCTGATCGAGCTTTGCGATTTGCTTTTTGCCAAGAGGCGTCAGGCAGTACTTTCACGGCTACGACGAGCATGGCCATGGGTGGCAGCTTGTGGCGCGGCCACTTTTGTAAATCCGTGGGGAGCGAAAATTTATACCGCTTCGCTCAATCTGGTGGGCGCCGGCGGGGCATCGCAGGGAAAGATCAATGGCAATACCGCGATCGCTGAGTTCATGGGTGTACCTTTCTCAAGGCATCTGCTGTATCAGCTCATCGATGTGCGGCACTCCCAGTTTGGCTTTACCTGGCTGCTGCTGCTCGCCGCGATTTTCGCGGTGGTCCATCTCTGGAAGCGGCAGGTTGGCGCCGGGTTAGTTATGCTTGCCGCGCTCTACGCGGCATTGACTCACGCGCGCTATTCGGCGCTGTTTGCGATTTGCGTCGTAATTCTTGGTGCGGAAATTTTAGAAAGCCTCTTCCCCTCCCCAACGAGCATGAGGAGTAACGAGGCTCTGTCTCGTTCCGGCGGGGCAGAGACGGGGCCTCACACAAACCAGGTCCCGACACCGGCTGCGATTCTGCTGACTGCCGTCTTTTGCGCGATTGCGTTTGTGCAGATTGCGGATTTCGTCTCCAACCGCACTTACGTCATTTTCAATCCGGATTTGAGGTTCGGAACAGGCGAGGCGTCCTGGTTCCCTGCCCGCGCGGCGGCTTTCATCCGAAGTGAACAGCTTCCGGGAAATGTTTTTGAAGACTACGAACTCGGCGGTTATGTGGCGTGGAGTCTGGGCCCGAAGTATCCCGACTTTATCGATGGAAGAGGCATCAACTCCGATCTCACGATGGAACAGTTCAACCTCTACAGCCAGGATCCCGATTCTCCGGCGTGGCAGAGTGAGGCCGAGCACTGGAAAATCAACGTGCTGCTGGTGGCGACGGCCGGACTGCGGGGAATGCGAAATCTGGACCCTTACAAATTTTGCCAGAGTTCGGTCTGGCGCCCCATTTATATGGATGAGGTTTCGTTGGTGTTTCTGCACAACACGCCAGGCAATTCTTCGTGGATCCATCGCTTGCAAATCGACTGCTCTACACAGGCACTAGCCCCTCCAATCTCCGCTTCACGTTCAGCGCTTCAGGACTTCTACGTGAATGCCGGAGAACTGTCGTACGTAATGCACCGGGATCACGACGCGGAGGATTTTCTCGACCATGCCAACGCGCTCAACCACGATGATCCGAACGTTCATCTCTTGAAGGGGCTTCTGTTTGAGCGGCGGCAGCAATACGCCGAGGCCGAAGGGGAATTTCGTGCGTCACTGGCGATCAATGAAAACAGCGGAGTCTGGTACTCTCTGGCTTCGCTGTATGGGGAGCAGGGCCGCAACGCCGCCGCCTTACAAGCTTTGGAACAGGCGTCTGGGCTGGCCCTTCAGCCTTTCAATATTTATATGACGATGGGAAAGCTGCAGATCGCGCTGAACCATCCGGAGGAAGCGCTAGGGTCTTTTGATAAAGCTGAAAAGAGCAGTCCGTATCGAAATGGCGCCGAATCGCTTGCGCCTGAAGTTTACGCGGAGCTTGCAGAAGGACGTTCTGAGGCGCAACGGCTTCTTTCGCATTGGGATGAGGCGATCGCTTTTCAACAGGAGGCTGTTCAGCGTACGCCGGGGGTTCAAAGACGCTGGGATCGGCTGGCTCGACTCTACGAAGCAACCGGACAGATGAAACTGGCGGGCGAAGTGCGGCAACAGATGCTCCAGGTACAAGAGCGCGAGAATTCGAAATCGACCATCAATAAGTGATGACCCAAGATTGTGGAAGATGAACTCTGAGCCGAAATCAGAGAACGGAGCAAGTCCAGATTTGCGGGCCGCCCTCGGCGGCGGCAGAGCCTGGTTTCGCATCCTCACTTTTGTCGCTCTAACCTATGCTCTGTTATCCGGGCTCAGAACTGTGACTGACTGGGACCTCGGCTGGCAAATGGCCACGGGGCGCTGGATTGTACAGCACCATCAGATTCCCTCGATCGATGTTTTGTCTTACACCGCTCAGGGAAAGCCGTGGAGATATCCGGTGGGCAGCGGGATTCTCTTCTATTTGGTGTATCTCGCGGGTAACTACACCTTGCTGTCGATCCTCGGTGCAGCAGCATGCGTGAGCACGGTCGCCCTGCTTCTGCGGCGAGGATCGTGGGTTACCGCTGTACTGGCAATTCTTGCGATCCCCCGCATTGCGATGCGCACCACACCACGAGCCGAGATCTTTACGGTTATTTTGTTCGCCGCTTTTCTTACCTTGCTCTGGGAGCAATTTGAGACCGGGCGCGCGCGACTGTGGCTCTTGCCGTTGATGATGGTGGCTTGGGTCAATCTTCATCTGGGGCTCACAGCTGGCTTGGGGCTAATCGCCGGATACGTGTTCCTGGAATGCCTGGAATTGCTCTGGCCGGACCGCAGGGAGCCGGCGCTCAGTCGCCTTCGGCGAGCGTGGCCGTGGTTTCTGGCCACCGTCGGCGCGATGTTAGTCAATCCCTGGGGCTGGAGAGTTTTCGTAGCTATACGGAACCTCATGGCTCCGATGACTGCTCGCTCCCAGCAAATACTTGAGTGGGGCCCCTCAAAACTAAATTGGACTATCTTTGTTTCCGGGCTCTCACTACGGAGCCCAGAGACGTTCGTCCTACTCTTAATTGTGGTCGCGATCGCGGTGCCGGTTGCTCTCATCAACGGAGGCCGCCAAGTCGGAGCTGCGGTGTGGTTATGCGGTGCGGCCTTCCTGGCTTTGCGCGCACAACGGCTTCAGGTCCTGTTTAGCATCGTCGTGGTTGTCGTTGCCGGATCGGTCTTCACCTCCGCAATTGCCAGTCTGCAACACAAATTTCAAGACACGCGGCTTCGCTCAATTCTCGCCGGCGGAGCTTGCTGCTTTATCGTTCTTCTCGTCTGTGTATGGTCGGCCGATTTGATCACGAATCGCACTTACATGAGGACGACAGATCTAGCTTCATTCGGTACGGGCCTCGGTTGGTGGTTTCCAGAAAGTGGAGCGGCGTTTATTGAGCGCGCGAATATCCCCGGCCGGATATTCAACACCTACGACGAAGGCGGTTACATCGCCTGGCGGCTTGGACCTCAATACCAGGATTACGTAGATGGGCGGGGAGATCCTTTTGGGTCGGAATTGCTTCAGCACAGCATGGAATTGACGGCTATCTCGCCGGACTCACCGGATTGGGAACGAGAAGCGGAACATTATGGCATCAATGCAATCATTGTTCCGATGGCGCGATACTGGGGTGTAGAGGAATTTCCTCTGCTGCGACGGTTTTGCACCAGCGATAGGTGGCGGCCTGTGTATTTGGATGAGAGCTCGGCCGTGTTTCTCCGTCACACACCTGCGAACGAAAGCCTGATCGCTAAGTTCGAGATCAACTGTTCCACGGTGTCAATTCCCGCAGTTGCGCCAACCCGCAATGACAGCAAGGCGTTTAATCAATGGGCGAATGCGGCAGGTGTTCTAAATGCGCTGGGACGAGACGCAGAGGCACTGACGGCAGTGTCGAAGGCTCTTGCTGTATTTCCCGACAGCGCTTTCCTTCGTCTTACGCGCGGCGACCTCCTTGAAAATCGCGCGGATCTACGCGGTGCAGAGCAAGAGTATTTGGCGTCCGCCAGTCTTCTACCAAATGCAATCAGTTGGACGCGGTTGGCGAAGCTCTATGATCGAGAGCGCAGGTTGCCAGAGGCGATCGCTGCCTGGAGGACGGCCGCCGAGGTGGATCCGGACGCTGCTTCGCTTGCTCTGATGTCCCTTGGCTTTGACTATCTTGACGCAAGCCAACCACATGAAGCTCTGGATGCCTTCCATCGCTCGCAGGTCAGCTTCCAGAAGGAAAATGGGGTCGGGATTGAGACCCACAAGGCCTACTATGCCAATCTGGCGCATGGTCAGGCCGTGGCATGGGAAGCCGTGCGAGATATCAAGCGAGCCATCTCCTTCGAAGAAGACGCCGTACAACTGGCTCCGGATCGGCAAGAAGACTGGCTGAAACTAGTGAGATTGTATGATCTGGATGGACGGCCGGCGGATGCCGAACGAGCCAGAAAACAGGCGGGGCTCGGCACCCGTGAACTCGCAAATCCTCAATAGGTCATCCTTCGTCGCGGCGGCTTTGCTGGCCGTAACACGGGCGAAGAGTCCGTTCACTTACGAGGTTTCCCCACGCGTTCGGCGGTCGCGAACATTTTGGCGATGGTATCCAGATCCTTGGGCCGCGCCAAGCCTGGTGGAATTCGCTTACTAGTCAGGTCCTCAAGCGTCAGCAATACATCCCCAAGCGCCATTGAGTCAACCAGGCCGGAGGAGACGAGCGGCGTATTCTCGTCAATCGCCAAACCCGGCTTTCGGATCCGCTGAAGGATGAACTCCATCATTTGTTTTGCTGCTTCCGTCATCTAGACTTTCTCTCCTCGCAGAGAAGCGACACGTCGTCGGCTCTATTCAGTATTAAGTTCCGGATGTTCTTTCAGCAGCTTTTCGAGCGTAGCGGAACGGGCTGCTTTCCCGGCCGTGCTCTTCACAATCCATTTTGGCGGCTTCAGAAAGACTGTCCTGACTGTCACTCCCATAACCGCAACGACCTGGCTGGAAACCTCCCGCTCAATTTGCGGAGCATGGGCAAGAAGTTCGTCATTTTCCACTTCTGCAACCATAACTATTTCTTCGGTTCCAAGATCGGGATTGTACACACCCATCGCAATTACGCGACCGTCATGAATGGCTGGGTGGCGGGCCGCAATCTCCTCCAGGTCCTGCGGATAAATATTCTCACCGCCGATGATAATGAGATCCTTCTTGCGGCCGACCACGTAGAGTTCGTGGTCTAGACAGAAACCGAGATCGCCGGTGCGATACCATCGATCCCGAAGCACTTGTGCGGTGAGGTCCGGACGATTGTAGTAGCCCTCGAACAGGCAATCGCTTGTTATCAGAATTTCGCCGACGTGACCGTCCGTGAGCACGGCACCGGAGTCCGAGACGATACGAATCTCGTGGTTTGGAAGCAGCCGGCCAGACGAGGTGAAAGAGCGCGCGCCCGGAGTTCCTTCTGCAACTCGGGCAATTCGATGCGAATCGCGAAATTGGCGGCCATCCGCCCAAACCCGCGCCGGCCCGGCGCCTCCTGCGGGCACCAGCACGTCAGATTGGGTCACCGCAAAAACGTTCTCGGCCATGGCGTAGGAACTCTGCAGGGCCCCTGCCCTCAATCCAATTGGAGCGAAAGCATTCTGAAACTCGTCCATGCTGCTCGCGCGGACGGGCTCTGAGCAGTTGATCAGTGCACGAACCGAGGAGAGATCGTACTGCGCCCGCCGGGCCGGCCGCGTGCGTCGTGGAACAAACTGAAAAGCAAAGTTTGGCAGCCAAGCCAGCGTGCACTTGTGCTCGGAAATCACCTGCAACATCGTCTCGGGATGCATCACCCAGTCCATCGGCGACTGCATCACGACGGGGATGTGGCAAACCATGGGGAGCATGAAGCAGGCGATGAGTCCCATGTCGTGGTAGAGAGGCAGCCAGTTGTAAATGCGGTCGCTGGCGCAATCTAGCTTCAGTGCCTGGGCAAGATGGTTCAGTTGGCGCAACACTGCCGAGTGGGTCAGGGCAACGCCCTTCTGAAGCCCGGTGGTGCCCGCCGAATGCTGGATGAACGCCACGCGATCGGCTTGGTTCCCCGGATCGGGAAATTTGTCCTCTTCGCACGTGCTTCGGGCGTCGACTGAGCGAAGCAATCTTGTCTCCTCGTTGAGCGACACATGTCCGAGCAGATCGTCGGGAAATCCTTGGTCAATGACGACAATCCTCGCCTTTAGGTTCGCCGTTACTCCCGCCAAACCGGAGCGATACTTGGAAGGTTCCACCCTGTCATTCGGGTAGGCGATAAAAGCGGGCACCGCACCCAGCATCATGGCCCCCGCAAAAACGGCCATCGCGGCGATACCTTGCGGCATGATGATGACGACTCGGTCGCCTAAACTCACGCCGTTTGCGTGAAGCAAGCCCGCTTGCAGGCGCCCGCGACGGCGGAACTCGCCAAAAGTCACGGTCTCCTGCTCGTCTTCGTTGACCCAAGCGGTTATGAAAGGACGATCGGCGGGAGCGGCATCGAGCGCTTCAATAAGATGGCGGTATTGAACCACCCATAATTGTAGCGGATTGGATTGATCGTTCTTGTAACCAGTGCTCGTGCACCAGTATTCTTGCACGTTGGCCCGGTAGAATTCGCAAGCAACTCGCCCTCAGCGGCACACTGGAGGAATGTTGTACCGACCCGTCCTGTACGCTCTGACGTTCCTGGTGTGCACGGCTATTTTCGCGAGGGTTCGTTCGCGGCGCGCAAGGCAGGCGACGCTTCTGATCGCAAGCTACGCGCTCTATCTCAGCTGGGGAGCTTGGTTTGCGGCCGTTCTCATCACTTCCACAGTGCTGAACTACTTCGTCGGGGAAGCGCTCCGGCGAAAACGTTCCGGGCTTACTCTGTCTGTCGGGCTTCTCCTGAATCTGGGGCTGTTGAGCGCGTTCAAGTACCTACCCGAAGCCGCGGTTCACTTTCCTCTTTCGTCGTTACAGCGGTTTTCGCATCTCGCGCTTCCATTGGGGATCTCATTCTGGACTTTCCAGGCCATGAGCTACCTGTTCGACATTTACCAGGGCGAGGAGGTCGATCCATCCTTCCTGGAATTTGCGCTGTATATGGTCTTCTTTCCGGTAACCATTTCCGGACCGGTTTGCCGAATGCCCGAGATGCTTCCGCAATTTCGTTCCGAGAGCGTCACACGCTGGGCCGACATTCTAGGGGGATTTCGCCGTATCGCGATTGGCGCCCTCATGATGCAACTCGCTCAATTGTTGGGACAGGGCATTCTGGCGGGCGATGGAATCAGCTCTGGGTTCGACCGGGTCACTCGCTGGAGTGGCACCGATGTCTGGTGTCTGGCGTTTGGATACGGATTACAGCTATTCTTCGACTTTGCCGGGTATTCTCATATCGCGATCGGTGCGGCCCAAGCATTAGGATTTAGCATCCCGGAAAACTTCGCGCGCCCTTTCGTATCCACGACTCCTTCGGTGTTCTGGACCCGCTGGCACATGTCGTTGTCATTCTGGATTCGTGACTACGTGTTCTTTTTTCTGATGCAGTTGCGCCGTGAGGCCTGGTGGCGAAACCTGGCTTTGCTGGTTTCGATGATCTTGTTTGGATTGTGGCACAAAGCCAGTGTTCTTTTTCTTCTGTGGGGCTGCTACCACGGAGTACTCCTGGTCCTGCACCGTCAGATCGAGGGCCTGGAGCGTCGGTTCGACTGGACTCCGCCTCAGGGCCTGTGGACGCTACTCTCTTGGATTACGACCATGAGTCTGGTGAATCTGGGATGGGTATTGTTCCGCGCCAACTCTCTCGGGCAGGCGAGGGAGATGATGTCGGCGGCACTCTCGCCAACGAGCTATCGCGGGCACTTTTTGAGCGGAAACCTCTACATTCTGGTCTTCGGACTGGCCTTGGGATATGCGCTTGTGCTGTTCTTGATCGACTTGCTCGACCGCCATCCGATTGGAGCGGAGCCCTCGAAGGGCGAATCCGGAGGACTCATCGCGCTGATAGCGCGTTGGCGTTGGTTCTGGATCGTGCCTCTCTATGCGGTTTCGCTTCTTTTCTTATTGATCGTAACCCAGACTAGCAGCGCCAACACGGCCCAGATGATGTACGGCAATTTCTAAGGAATCCTTACCAGGCGTGCCTGGCGACCTTGGCTGCCACGCTTGCCGCTTACTCGATCCGCACTCCGTCTGGTGAAAACACTGGGAAACCGTCCCAGGGCCGCGTCAGGCGCAACTGGGCAAACGCCGCATTGCGGTTGTATCCAAAGAGAAAGTTCCCGTAGTTATAGCGCAGGAGAATGTCATCCGGCTTTTGCGCAATTGCCCATTCGTACTCGGCCGCCGTCGCCTGGGGATTCTCATCCGGAACCTGGGCCTGGAACATGAATCGCAGGACCTGATCGGAGTGATTCAGTTGGTTGGTAAACGGCGGCTTCTGCAACCGGTCCAGCATCTCCAACGTGGTGCGTCTCCGGTCGTGACTGGTGAAGGCGAGCAGCTTTTCGCAATCGGCTTCCGAGGGAACGTCGGCTTCCGTCAACGCTCGGCCAGCCTCAGCGGGCATTTTGGAAGCCATCTGCAGGAACATCGCGCGCGCCAGCAAGTAATTGCCCTCGGGAGTCATGTGCACGTGTTCATACACGAGTTCGCTGCCAATCACGCCGTTCGGGCTTTGACTGGACAGAATCTCTTCCGCATCGACAAGTTCTGCTCCGGGGCTTGAAGAAGCGACCGAACGATTGATGTCATTGATCTTACTGTCCGCGCGAAAGTGAAGCGTATCGAGGTCGCGGGCGCGCAGAAAGTGTTGTTTCGCCCCAGCGTTGTCACCCAGTACCCACAAGACTCGCGCGATGCGAAATTCAAGCTCCGCATATTGGTCGTCAATCTTCGCGGCTTCGAGATACGAGCGCAACGCCTCGGCGTACGACCGGGCGCTTTCCAGTTCGGCGCCGCTCTGCACGAACCCATTCCATGAACGCAGTTCTTCCTGTCCCAGCCCGTCCCGGTGCATCGAGGCAAATGGAGCGCAATCTTTTGCATTCGTCGCAATCGTGCTGACTATCACCCTGGCTCCCGAACTATGTGCGGCGGCAATTGTATCCCGCAAGTTTCGGGCGTAATTCTCGTAAACGTGCTGCATGAGTGGTGATCGCGCCGGAAGTTGCTTATCCAGGAACATCTCCATCCCGCGCCACTCTGTCTTGTGTGCTCCCACCTTGGTGAGGAGTTGGCCGATGCGGGTGGATCGAACAAAGATGCTAGTGCGGATTACCGGCATGCTCATTCCGGACGAGACCAGTGCAGTCCCGGGACCATAAGGTCCGACGACCTCGTTGTTTCCCTGGTAGATGATGAATAGATCCGGAGACTGTTTCGCCAGTCCTTCGGCCATCGGCAGCAGAACGTGCGAATTGATGGCCGCGCTTCCGGTATTCACGAACTCGAACGTCGTCGCCGGATACCGCTGACGGAGCATTACTTCCAGGTATCGACTGAAGGCATAGGCTGGATCCGGATCACCCATGGCCGCCGATTCCCCCAATACGAAAATGCGGAAAGTATGTGGCGGCTTCTCGACAGGGATTGCATACGCCTGCGGCGATCTGATCACACCGGGCGGGAAGAACGGCGCGGGGAAAAACAAGTTGTAGCAGGAGGCGGCCCGCCCCTGTTTGGTGCAAGGAACGGTAATATCAGTCGGGAATCCGACTCCGAATACGCGAAGCGCACCTTCGATCAAGAACAACAGCACGACCGGCGCAAGCACAGATGCGGCGACCCGCAGCGCCCAATACCGGGTGCCAGGACTGCATTTTCTGTGTTCGTCTGTTCAGTCACGTCAAGTCCTTTCGATCCCTGAAGCCCGTCCTCGACTCAGGCTGGGCCAGCTTTCCAAACGGCGTTCCCAATGCCCTGTTGATAATGCTTCGTCGGGCAAGGGTATTTTGAGGCACCCGCGCGGTACCTTGAACTTATGCAATATGCACCATAAATGCCAAAACTATCGGCTTCCATA
Source organism: uncultured Acidobacteriaceae bacterium (assembly GCA_963818945.1). Classification (GTDB taxonomy): domain Bacteria; phylum Acidobacteriota; class Terriglobia; order Terriglobales; family Acidobacteriaceae; genus Acidiflorens. Next base: position 651,531 of record CAWFUA010000001.1, read on the forward strand.
CCGAAGGATCTAGCTTTGCTTGCAATAACTTGCGAGATTCTGGAGTCATGACTCGGAGGCCGTCATACGCGAATCGAGCATTTCCCCTCACTGAAGCGCGTGCTTTTGCACCATCTAAGCTGCGCCGTCGGCAAAATGAAATAAGCGGAGAAGATCCCCCTCCGCGCTTAGCGCAGACCTCAGTGTCTCCACCAAAGTCCGTTCCGCATGCTTCATCATCAGCGGCGGAATCGTGACCCGATACCATCCCAACGTGTCTGTCAGCGCATAACTTTTCGATGGATTCGGCTGCCTGCCGACGCTCATGACACGCGAGCCGGGACTTTCCGCAGTTCGGTTCTCAAGACGCTGAGCGATTCGGCGCCGCCTTCACCCGCTTCGTGATATTCGGCGTCCTGGTTCACCGCCCAGACGTCGTACTTGCGCTCGCCGAGCGAGAATATTTTTGGCAGTGAGCATGGCGGTCATCATGGCGTGATCCTGATTGTTGTACTTATGCATGCCATTGCGGCCAACCAGATGGAGAGTGGGATATTTTTCTTCCAGAGCGTCGCGAATCGTATCGACGTGCTGCTGGTAGGCGTCGTCGTACACTGGATACGCTTTCGGCTGACGGATGACGCAGCCATCGACAACGTCGGCGCTCGCGGCCAGGTTGACTTTTTGAATTTCGCGCTTCGCCAGTTCGATCAGTTCACGGTCACTGGTGGTCCAAAGGCCATCGCCCTCGAAGCAGAAATACTCCAGTCCATAAGAGCTATAAGCCGCATCGGGAACCATCTCCGGCGACCATGACTTGTAATTTTGCACGCGGCCAACCTGAACACTGGGGTCGTGAATGTAAATCCAGTTGTCAGTGAAACGACCGCGGTCGTGGACGATCAGTCCGACGGTGAGGAAATCGCGGTAGCGCAGGGAGCGCGCAGCCTGGAGCGCGGCGTGTGGCAAAGGCGGTTCGATTTGCGCGATCAGTTCACGCATCGGCATCGAGGAAATCACGTGTTCGGCCCGGTATTCTTCCACAGCGCCGTCAGCTTTGCGAGCCGTCACGGTCCATAGATTGTGCACGGAATCGTAGCGGCAACCAACCACTTTTCGCCCCATCAGTACTTGACCACCAAGATTGCGGACTTTTTCTGCGCAAATCTCCCACATCATTCCCGGACCAAGGCGAGGGTACCGGAAGGTATCGATAAGTGTCTTCACTACCTGCTTGCGATCTTTCGGCTTCTGGCTGAAAATCGCGTGCTTGATTGCCGAACCGAGAGACAGGCCCTTGATGCGCTGCGCCGCCCAATCCGCGGAGATTTCGCTGCAACTCATCCCCCAGACCTTTTCGGTATAGGTCTTGAAAAAGATGCGGAACAAGCGTTTGCCAAATTGGTTGGTGACCCAATCCTCAAAGGTCTTCGGGTCATGGGTGGGATGAATCTTCGCCGCAATAAACGAGAGGACACAGAGCGTGGACTCGACCAGGCCGAGCTTCGACAGCGCCTCGAAGGGTTTTAAGGGATAAGTGTAGAACTGGCCGCGATAGTAAATACGCGAAGAGCGTGGGCGGTCGAGCATGTCAGGGCCGGCAATTTCGGTCCAAAGATCTTCAACCTCGCGCGACTTGGAGAAGAAGCGATGGCCGCCTATGTCGAAGTGGAAGCCCTTGTAATTGACGGTGCGCGAAATTCCGCCGACGTATTCGGGGTCGCTCTCAAGGACGACGACGGGCGCCTTTTTCTTAGAGAGCTCGTAGGCAGCGGTCAGTCCTGCCGGTCCCGCGCCCACAACCACGGCTTTAGAAATTGATGACATTGGGCCTGGGACAGTCGGCTGGTCTTCGATCATTCTGTTTCCCGAATCATATCGGTTGTTGCGGGGAGATGCCAAGCCGCGCCGCCTTCAACCTCGCACCCCCGGCGTCCCTTGTGATGGCGTCTCGTTGGAATAAGTGATGATGCAGGAAAGCAGGGGACGTACCGAAGCTGGGCACGAACGTAGTTGGTCAGCCCAGTGGTTAGGCCCCGATACCCTTTGGACTGCACGCGCAATGCGAGGTCCCAATCTCGCTGGTCATCGCAACAACCGTATTATGTCGCTGTAATCATCGGTCCATACTCTTGCAGGCAGGTTGCTTGCAAGCCCAGGTTTTGGGACCAAGCCGTTTATGTTCAAATCCTCGCGATGCCGGGCCATGACTACCCATACACTGGGCATGTACGGCAGTTCGGCGTACACATCGCGGACCACGGTGTACGCATTGTAATGTTCGGCGGTGCCCTCGATCAGTGGCATGAGGTCAACATGATTGCTGCTAGTGTGGATGGCAATTAAGCCATGGTCCTGATTTAAATGCTTCCAGTACGTATCGAACGCCTCAGTTGTCAGCAGATGCACGGGAATCGCATCGCCAGAAAACGCATCGAGTACCAGCACATCAAAATTCTGTTTTTCCCCGTGCGCAACTTCGCGTTCCAAGAGCAGTCGCGCATCTCCCGTTTCGATATCTACGCTGGCTTGCGAATCCTTAATGTAGGTAAAGACAGGTTGCGCCTGGGTAGAGAGATTAACCACGTCAGGATCAATCTCATAGAAGCGGAAATAGTCGCCCGGTTTCCCATATGCGGCCAGCGTTCCAGCCCCCATCCCCACCACGCCAACTCGCAACCCGGAATTGCCGGGACTATGCTTGGGATGATTCTGCAACAGAATGCCGATTCCACTGTTTGTGCCGTAGTAGGCAAGTGGAACCCGGTTGTATGGCGGATCAAGTTGGAGACCGTGCCTCGTTCGCCCGTGTTCCAGCAGTCTGCCACCAGCTCGCAGTTGATAGACGCGCAGGGCCCCGTAGAAATTACGTTCGCCCAAGAGCAAGTTGGGCTGGGGCTGAGCGATTACATACAAGGCGAGCAGCGATAATGCCGCCACAGACACCACAAGTACCTGCCCCGCACGAAAGGCCCGCTTGGCGTGTTCGGCCCGGGGCTTCTCTAGGAATGCGCCGGGCAGCACCAGTCCGCCGATAAGAATTGCAATTGGATAATACCGGAGTGAATCCAGCATCGGTGCAAGCTGGGGTATCAATTTTGCCGTTACGTAGGGCAATACAACTATGCCTGCGGCGATGCCAGCCGTCAGCGGAAAACCCATGCGGAACACCCATGAATCGGCATCCAGTGATAAGCACCAGAGCATCAGAATGACACACGCGCCCAACGCGATTTCGTATTCAGTAAAAAAGCGGAATACAAGCGGGGCCACAATGGCCACGAACACTCCGCCAAGCGCTCCCCCGGCAGAAATCGCCAGGTAGAAAGTTGTCAAACGCTGCACCTCGGGCTTCAGCTTCACTAACTCGCCGTGGCAGATCATGCATGCGACAAAAAGCAGCAATGGCACGATAACTATTTCCAAAGTGGGTAGTGAGAAGTGCATCGATAGGCACAACACGGGAATGCCCATTAAAAGCAGTGGATGGAAAATCTCACGCCGGTACCAGCGCGGGTGATCAAAGCAGAAGATGAAACTCACCAAGTACAGTGAGAGGGGCAGCACCCAAAGCAGTGGAAGGGATGTAATTTCCTGACAGAGCAGATTGGTTGTCGCGAACAATAGAGCGGAAGCACAAGCCGCCAGCAAAACCCAAAGTACGCGTGCGATCGCGGTTGTGCGCCTTGGCAAGGGAGCAGCCTGCGATCGTACAGGAGGCCCGTCGTCTGCAACGTTGCGCCCGCGCCATGCACACCAGGCGCAGCCCAGAGCGAAAAGGCTAAACAAAACCGCCCACATGCGGCCTTGCGTAGTCATGTGCAGCGTTGGTTCCAGCAGGAATGGAAACGTCAGGAGTCCTAACAAGGACCCGAAATTGGAGATCGCGTAGAAGCGATAGGTCCGTGCGCTGCCTCCCTGGCGGACAAACCAGCTTTGGAGCAATGGACCAGTAGTCGAAAGCACAAAGAATGGCAAGCCGACCGAAACGAGTAGTATAACGGTCACGGTCCATAACGGATTCGCGCTGGTCTGTGGCTTCCATGCGGGGCCGGGAGTGATTGCCGATGGCCACAATAGCGACAGCGTTACCACCAGCAGGAAGGCTGCGAGCAAGAGCCCAATGTGGAGGTTCGATTGCATTCTGTGCGAGAGCCTCTCGGAGACAACGTGCGAATACACGTATCCGCCCAGCAGCAATATCTGGAAGACAAGCATGCTCGTGGTCCAGACAGCAGCCGAACCTCCGAACCAGGGCAGGATATATTTGCCGACGATCAGTTGCACCTGAAACAGCAAGAGCGCACTGAGAAACAACGTAGCGCCAAACACCACAACCAGGATCCGAGTCGGCACGGGTTTGGAGGCGACAGCGTTCTGCTCCAATGCAGTCGAAGACACAGCGTTCCTCACAGGCAATGGACTCTTAGGTAGAGGAATGACACAACGAGATTACAGCATAAGAGACGATCGCCAAGGGCATGGCCAGCGCTAAGAGCCCAAGAGGATTCGCGATCGACACCAAGTGCTGCGGCCGGCAGGATGCGAAAATGGAGGGTCGGTTGTGGGCACGCCGTCCGCGGTTACTGTTTTGTGTGGCAATTTCTTCGCTCTTCGTACCCTGGAATAGGAAGTAGTTTTAGGGCATATATCTTTATGCGCCGATGGAGTTCATTTCCGGTTTGTTTGCTGGTGGCTCTTCTGGCTGCCGGGCCGATAAAGAGCCAAAGTACGAAACTTGACGCGCAAAACACACAGGGCGGTGCGCAGAACGCACCAACTGGAGCCCACGGCGCACAAACCGAGGCGCAAACCGAACCGCTGAATGCCGCTGACATCATGGCGCGCGTGGCTGCGAACCAGGATCGCAGCGAATCATTGCGAAAGGAATACGTCTACAAACAGCACATCCACATCGCGACCCATAAGCCCCAGACCAGAATGATGCGCGAAGAAAACGCCGATTACGATGTGGTACCGCAGCCGGATGGAACGATTCAGAAGCGCCTCAAATCGTTTAGCGGGCGTTATTGGAACAAAGACAAGTACGTTGAGTTTCAAGGCGAGCCTGCGCTCGAACCCGGCAGCACAGATGCGGATCTGGTTCACAACTTGCGCAACCACGAGATCGTACCCGAGGCCGCCAGAACGGATGCGGATCTGATCCGCAATTTGCGCAACCATTTGTCAGACGACAAATCCAGGGACGGTTTGGCGCGCGACCTCTTCCCGCTGACCTCCGAGGAGCAGAAGGGCTATGAGTTCAAGCTCCTTGGGCAGGAGGTTGAAGCGGGGCACAACGTTTACCATATCGCCTTCACCCCCAAGGACACGGCAGAACCGACGTGGGCGGGCGAAGCGTTTATCGATGCCGCGGAATTCCAGCCCGTCAGAGTGTTCACTAAGATGGCTCGGCGCCTCCCCTTCCTGGTACGGACGATGTGGTTCGATCTGCCGGGAATCGGGTTCAACGTAGATTACCAACGGCAGCAGGACGGAGTGTGGTTCCCTTCCAGCTTCGGAACCGAGTTCCGGCTGAAGGTAGGGCCCCTGTTCTTCTTCAATCGCGACATTGCGATTTCGCTGAAGAATTCTGGATTTGAACACACGCATGGGGAGACCAAGTGAAAGTCGTGGGGTTGGAAAACACCATCTCCGAACGGCCCTCAGGAGCACGATGGGAAGTGACGGTGATTAAAGCAGCTTTGAGGGCCGCGTTCCTTTACCCAATGTCTTGTCGATTCCATGTTATTGGCTCGTCGCAGGCCAGGAATTCGGCTGACGCGGAAAGTGTGCCGTGCGCCATCCATCAATCTCATTCTCCGCTTGGGCAAGTTGCGCGGGAGTGAGCAAGCTTCGAAGGTCTTGTGCGGTCGTCGTAGCGCCCTGCTTTAGTACGTCTTCCGCAAGAACTAACCACTTATAGGCGGATACGAGTCTGTCACGATTGCTATGGTCGGAGGCAAGCAATAATCCAAGCCGGTATTGCGCCTGGGCAATGCCATAATTCGCAGCCGGTTCATAGTATTTCACGGCGGAAGCGGCATCGACCGGCCCGCCTTCTCCCTTCTCGAACATTTCCGCCAAAAGGAATTGCGCGTAAGGGTGTCCCCGGTTGGCCGCTGGTGTCAGCCATCGCCGCGCCTCTTGCATATTCTGCGCAACGCCCTGCCCGAACAGATAGCGCGCTCCTAACCCAAATTGGCCACCGGGATAATTCTGATCGGCCGCCTTTCTGTACCAGTTGACGGCTTGGGAGTAGTCCAACCACCCAAGCTTTTGGTCTACGAAGATATCGCCCAGGTCCACCTGGGCCGCCGCGTCACCTAGATCGGCAGCTCTCTTGAACCAGGCGATGGCACCATCCACATTCCCGCCATGCTCCGCCCGCAGGTCCCACCTTGCCAACTCGAGCATCGCCGGAACCAAGCCCTGTTCAGCAGCCTTGGTGAGCCACAAGACAGCTTGGCTGTCGTCCTGCGGAAGTTCCTCGCCACGGTGGTACAAAGTAGCGAGATTCAACTGGGCGGTTGCATCGCCCGCCTCGGCGGCGCTGCGGAACCAAGTCGCCGCCTTAGCGGAGTCCTTTTCGATTCCATCGCCGGTAGCGTACATAAGCGCAAGGTTGGTCGCCGCATCCCTTGATCCGTGTCGCGCCGCCTTGGTGTACCAGGTAACAGCCTGTGGTTTATTCGGCGGCATTCCGAAACCCGACTGACAAAAGATACCCATGGCTTCCTCAGCCGCAACAAAGCCATGATTCGCGGCTTGTCGCAGCAGGACAAGCGCCTCCGCGTCGTCCATCTTGAGCAGTGTGCCAGCGTGGTAAGCGAGTGCCAGAGTGGTCTCAGACTTGGGGTCGCCAGCTTCCGCCTTCGCCTCCAATGGCCCCAGATCGGCAACGGTTAGAGATCGCGCCTGGTCGAGAAGTGCGTAAGCGTGGAGTTGACTGGGCGCGGTCCCGGCGATCCGGGGAGATACCAGTACCGGTGCTGGAGCGGCGAGTGTGGCGACTTCTGGATCAGGCTTGGGGACCGATTGCGGCACGCTAGACATCGGAGGCACCGCCTCCGTGAACTTTGGCGATGCTCGATCGTTTCCCAGAGCAGGCGGTGCGCTCGGCGTGGGGGCCACTGCCTCCATGGGATTCGGCGCCGCTCGATCCGGTCCGACTACGGCCGGCGACACGCCGGGCATCGGCGGTATTACGTCCGCGGTCGTTGGTGTACCTTGCTGTTCTCTTCCCAGAGGAGGCGACGGCGCACTCTGCATCGGCGGTACCGCCTCCGCGACCTTGGGCGATGCTCGATCGCTTCCGAGAGCGAGGGCTTGCGCGCTTGGTATTGGCGGCGCCACTTCCGCAGCTTTCGGCTCGGTTCGATCTGATCCGCGCGACTTGGATGGCACGCTGGGCGTCGGCGGTATCGCGTTCGCGGTCTGCGGCGTACCTCGCACTCTTCCAAGAGCAGGCAGCGCACTGATCATGGGAGGCACTGCTTCCGCAGACTTCGGCGACACTCGATCACTTCGGAACTCACCTGCCGGCACGCTCGGCATTGGCGGCGCTGCCTCTCCGTTGGACGCCGCGTCTTCGGGTTTTCGATCTGGTTGCAGGGGCAGCGACCTTCGCGTGTCTGGTTTGTTTCCTCTGCTGTCCTGGGCAGAAGGGGGAGCAACTCCATTTTCGCGGAGTTCAATGATGAGTTTGTTTCCAACGGCGCTGAGGCTGACGACCAGCTTGTTTCCGGCAGACGCCCGCTCACGAGTATGACCTGGCCCTAGCTCAATGACTACACTCGTGCCGCGGGACGCAGTGCCGGATGCGGCAGTGCTCACTGCTAAGACGGCCCCGTGATTCACAACAAAGCGCGGGCCGGGACCATTGAGCTCACATCCGGGAAAATCAAATACCAGGCGGTCTGGATGCTCAAGTCTGCGCACATCAGGCTGGACGAGTTTACTAAACTCGACTTCCACATCGACAGTGTCGCCGTTTTCAGCGACTTCTATACTCGTAATTTTCGGAAGAGAATCGCGCAGTCCGGGACCACGGTTTTCTTGCGAAGAAAACCGGCGGGCGCAGCGAGCCCGGCCAATAGAAACATAAGCGATACTGTCGGATGGATACGCATCGCTGCGGTGGACTCCGTCCCTTATGATGCGCGTTGTAGAGCATTCCGCGTTCGTGATCTTAGCGGTGATGCACTCCTAGCGTGACATGCCGTACACAGCGTGATCAAGTTTTCTTCTGAGTCGGCGCCAGTAAGCCTGCGGAACTTTCGGTGGCGCCTCGATATTCGACTAGACCACGCAGTCGTGGCGCCAGACGGGGTACCTCCCTCCCGCACACGAGCGGTGGATCCTACGAGAAGAGAAAGCGCAATTTCATGCAGCGCCTGATGGCCATGCAGAAGGGCATTACCCGCTTCGCAGGGAGTATCCGCTCAACGCTTCATCGTCCGAACGATTCCTCTTCCGCGAAAATTACCGCCAATTGCGTTTTCTGGGCAACTCCAAAATTTACTGCCCCTGCGGCTCCGCTTTTTCCAGATCGTCCGCGGCTTTTCCAATCGCGGCCGCCACGTTTTCCAGCACCTGGCCAACGATAGGAACCTGCGCCTCAGCTTCCTTCCATTTTTCCTGATCCATGTATTCACGAACCGCCGCAATTGGCTTGGCCCCGTAACCGGTGTAGGCGCCGGGAGCATAAACCTGGTGCTTGAACCACGGGCGCTCGGGCAGGCCTTTCTCCGTTAGAAACGCTCTCTGAATCTGCACCAATTCCGTGTTCAGAGCGGCGGCAGTTTGGCTCGGCAAATCGGTTCCGCCAGCCTGCCACTTGGAAAACGCCGACTGGTAACGCTCCGCGCTCTTCTTGATCGCTTCAACGCCGTTTTTCAGCGGCGCAAAGTTCATGAATGGTGGAACGGGTTTCGCCGGAGGAGGAACTGATGTTTTGCGCGGGTCGGCCGTTGCCGTGAATAATCCTTCTTTCAGTTCCACATTGCTCTCCGTGATCTCGTCCTGCTTGTCTTTCAGCAGCTTCTCAAGCTCTTGCACATACCGCCCAATGGTCTCCGCTTCCGCGTTGTACTCGTAGGGAATCAGGTCGGCATCGGCCAGACGCATGACCGCAGTCCCTCCTGTCTGCGCCAGTGCGGTGCCGTATGAAAAATCGGGATCCATGAACTTGGTATACCAATAGAAATCGTCGTAGATAGAGTGATAGGCATCAGCGTCGCTCTCGCCGCCGTACCCGATGTTGAGGGCGGAAATGCCGGCATGGTCGATGAAAGGCGCGTAGTCCGAACCGTCTCCCAGAGCGCCGATCCGCAGGTCGTTGCTTTTTCTGATTTCGGCTCGACCCTCAGCGTTGTGTGCATTGGCAATGCGCTGCAGACGCGCGCGTTGCTGAACGGAAATGTGCTTCTCCGGATCTTGAATGTCCAGAGCGACATCGTTAATGAGGCGTTGCAGGTCATGCGATCCACCTGCGTGGAAGAACCCTCGACCATTGCTATCGGAATTGATGTAAGCAACGGCATGCTTTTGAAGTTCGTCGCGATGGGTTTCGACCCACTCGGTTGAGCCGAGCAGGCCCGGCTCTTCCCCATCCCAAGCACAGAAGACGACTGTCCGCTTCGGATTCCATCCCTGCCTGTGCAGGTCGCCGAGCATGCGAGCCTCTTCCAACACCGCTACCATTCCCGAGATCGGGTCATCGGCGCCATTGACCCACGCGTCATAGTGATTTCCGCGAATCACCCACTCGTCGGGCTCATCCGACCCGCGCATGGTGGCAATTACGTCGTTGACCGGCTTCAAGTCCCAGTTGGAGGTCACTTTTAGATGAACTTTGGCGGGGCCGGGGCCTACGTGATAGGTGATCGGCAAGGCTCCTCGCCACTCTTCCGGCGCAACCGGCCCCTGCAGCGCAGAAAGCAGCGGCAGGGCATCGCCCCACGAGATGGGCAACACGGGAATCTTGGTAATAGTCTTCGCGTCCTTAATATCGAGCCGCTTCGCGTCGGCGGTTGCGCCGACTCCGGGTGTTAACGGATCGCCCGGATAGTCAGTATCCATGACGCTGCCGCGTTGCACGCCTTCGCGCGGCCGCCATCCACCTGTGGGGTAGTCGTCGCCGTTGAAGAAACCATCGTCCCTGGGATCGGAATAAATGATGCACCCGATCGCCCCATGTTCCGCGCCTACCTTGGGCTTGGTGCCGCGCCAGCCTTCACCGTAGCGCGCGATTATGATTGCGCCCTTGACGGAAATTCCAAGACGGTCGAGTTGCTCGTAGTCTTCGCGGTTGCCGTAGTTCACATACACCAGCGGGGCCGTCACGTCTCCGTCGATCGAGTAGGCGTTATAGGTCGGCAGTTGCTCGGCGGTTTGATTGGACGTTGGGTCGCCGGGGACAACAGGCTCCTGCAGTTTGGCCCGGAACTTGGTCGGCTCGATCATTTCGACAATGCGCTCTCTGGGCGTGGGGAAAAGAACCTGGAAAGTCTCGATGTGAGCGTCAAACCCCCATGCTTTGAACTGGGAAAGAATCCACTCCGAATTCTCCTTGTCGTAGGGAGAGCCCACGTGGTGCGGACGCGCGCTCAAACGCTGCATGCTCTGACGTAAGTTCTCGGGGACGATACCACCTTGGAGCTTCTTCTCCCAGTCACGCTCTGTTTTGGAGGATTGCGCTGAGTAGCCAGCTAGACGGGAAGTCTCGGGCGTCGGGGCCTTCGCCGACTGCGCAAACGTTAGAGGAACGATACCGATCGTCGCGACTGCAAGATATAGAGCAAGAGAGCGTAGTGAAGTCAAGGGAACCTCCTCAGGCAGTGACTTTTTGGCGTGGATTGATTGCAGCGAATTATAGGATGAAGATCAGTAAAAGAGGTAGCCGGCCCTCGGCGAAGGGCTTTTGAATTCATCGTCAGCAAAGCCAAAAACCAACGCGAATGCTGCAGACGGACCATCGCATATTCTATTGCGGTGAAAGAGTATGTTAAACAGGGACGAAAGAAAGTCGTCTTTGCCGCGAGCTTCTCGGCCGGTCGATTTGGCAGGAGACTTTCTGCGATAGAGGTGCTGGTTGGGAATCTCCAACGCTATTTCGGGGAATCGAATCGAAGACGGTACAGCGCGCCAGACGCGGCCCCGGAATTCGCGTGCCGTTTGGGAGCGCGCTCAGGAGGCGATCTACGCTCTTGCGCTGGCGGGTTCCATCTCCCTCTGGTTCTTTGCGATTCGTGCCCCCCTGTGGCTGGACGAAACAAACTCGTTTTGGCAGATCAATGCCGGCTTTTGGCAGATCCTTCCTCGACGGGGACAGGTTTCTGCCGCATATCCGTATATTCTCTGGCTGACGGCCAGGATCACAGGCACAAGCGAGATCGGCTTGAGAATTCCTTCGATTCTCGCCATGCTCGCGGCTGCATACCTGCTTTACCGGGTCGCTCGGGAACTGTTTGATCGCGATGCCGCCCTGATTGTAGCCGTCTTCTTCTGCGCCCATCCCATCGTCGTTTTCGCATCGATCGATGCCCGGCCCTACGCGTTCGGAGCGCTGGCGATCACTGCAGCCATATTCATGCTCGTGCGATTACGCCACAGTAACTCCAACTGGCTGGCGGCGGCGTTCGGCCTTGCCGCGGGCGCCAGTATGCATTTCCAGTTCCTGTTTGGGGCCGTTCTGCCCGTGCTGGCGCTTTGCTTTCTGGTGGCCAAAGCGGGAGACGTGAAGACGCTGGCGCGCCAGGCCGCAGTTGCCTTTGGCGCGTTTGCGTTGGTGTTCCTGCCCGTTATTCCCGATTTGCTGCAACTATTCCGCTATCGACAAACCTACGTTTTCGAGAGAACAACTCCCAGCATCGTGGAACTAAGCTCAACTCTGGCGCCAGTGTGGTCGGTCTTCATTTTCACCGGGATTGTGCTGCTGGCGGTAGCTACGCAAAAAGTTGATTGGCGGGGCCGGCCCGATCATTGGCGCTTCCTGGTGTGCACGTCGTTGGGGCTGGTTCCGATTCTGATTCTCTTTGGGGTGAGCGCCTTAACTCCAACCAACATTTTTGTCGCAAGGTATCGGCTGATCGCGATCCCGGGGATCGCACTTTATTGGGGCTGGCTGGTCAGCCGCATCGATTCGCGTTTACTGCGGGTGCTATTCTGCATGGCCCTTGTAACCACCGCTGCTTACAGAAAACTCAGTTCTGAGGATTCCCATCGGCACGGATACACCTGGAAATACGCCCTCGAACTCGCCGGGAAGAGCGCTTCGCCGGACAACGCCCCGGTGCTGATCTGCAGCGATTTTCCGAGTTCCGACTATTTTCCCATCCCGGTGGGCGCAGCCGTAAAAGACAGTGGCTTCTTTACTCCGCTTTCGTACTACAAATTGAGCGTGCCAGTTGTGGGCCTGCCGCGGGCTCTCAATGACCAGGCGATGCAGATTGGTTCAGACTTCGTGTACCAGGCAGGACAGCGCCGCGAGCGTTTCCTTGCGCTCGGTTACCGCCCTTCCCTCGAAACTCTGCGTTGGCTCAGAACAATTGCCTCTCCGGCCTACGACGTGCGCACACTCGGGCAGCCGGACGGCATTCTGGTGCTTGAGTTCAGGCCGCGCCTGAACGAGTCGGAAACACCCTGAGCCGGACACCTTCGCCTCCACTAGCGTTCTTGCCGCATCCGCCGCGGATGAATAAAATGAATTCGCACCCATACCCTCCCGGAGAATCCCCGTGAAAGTGGTCTTGTTGTGCGGCGGACTTGGTACTCGCTTGCGCGAGGAAACCGAATTCCGCCCCAAGCCGATGGTCGAGATTGGCGGCCGCCCCATCCTTTGGCACATCATGAAACTCTATGCCCACAGCGGGTTTCGCGAGTTTGTTCTCTGTCTGGGATATAAGGGCAGCACGATCAAGGAATATTTCCTGAACTATGAGGCGATGAACAACGATTTCACGATCTGCCTCGGGCGGGACTCTCAGATCCAATTCAACAACCTGCATACCGAGCAGGGCTTCAAGGTCACATTGGCGGACACTGGTCAGTCCACCATGACGGGCGGCCGCCTCAAACGAATCCAGAAGTATATCGACGAAGATACATTCCTGATGACCTACGGCGACGGCCTTGCCGACCTGGACATCAACCGGTTGCTGCAGTACCACCGAAGTCACGGCAAACTGGTGACTATCACCGCGGTCTCACCTACCTCCCGTTTCGGCGTGCTTGAGATGAACAAGAACCGGGTTATGAGTTTTCTGGAGAAGCCCCGTACTGAAGGGTTTGCCAGCGCGGGATTTTTCGTTTTTAACCGGAAGGTTTTCGATTATCTCAGCGGCGACGACTGCACTCTGGAACGCGAACCCCTCGAGCGCCTTGCCCGCGAAGGCGAACTGATGGCCTACAAGCACGAGGGCTTCTTCTTCGCCATGGACACCTACCGCGAATACGAGTACCTGAATCAACTCTGGAACAAGGGCGAAGCTCCCTGGAAGGTGTGGTAATGGCAAACAGCTTCTGGCGCGATCGGTCTGTCCTGGTCACCGGCGCTACCGGTCTGTTGGGGGGGTGGCTCACGCGCAGCTTGCTTAGCCGTGGGGCCAGCGTGGTCTGCCTTGTGCGCGACTGGGTTCCACAATGCGAACTCGTGCGCAAGAACCAGTTGGAGCAGGTCAATGTGGTGCGAGGCGATGTCACCGACCGTAGCGTTATCGAACGTGCGCTGGGCGAGTATGAAGTGCAGACCGTATTTCATCTCGCCGCTCAGACCATCGTAGGCATTGCCAATCGCAATCCTGTCTCCACTTTCGAAAGCAATATTCAAGGCACGTGGAATCTGCTTGAAGCCTGCCGCCGTGCACCGCTCGTTAGCGCGATTGTCGTGGCATCGTCGGACAAAGCCTACGGAACTCATACGGTGCTGCCTTACTCCGAAGACATGGCATTGCAGGGCCGTCACCCTTATGACGTCAGTAAGTCGTGCGCCGACCTGATTTCGCAAGCCTATGCGACCACCTTTGACCTGCCGGTCGGCATCACTCGCTGCGGTAATTTTTACGGCGGAGGCGATCTGAACTGGAACCGCGTGGTGCCCGGGACGATCCGCTCGATCCTGCGCGGTGAGCGCCCAATTATCCGATCGGACGGCCAATTCATCCGGGATTATTTCTATGTCGAGGATGGCGCAGCGGCTTATATGCTGCTTGCCGAGCGGCTCAGCGCCGATCGTGCTCTTCGCGGCCAGGCATTCAATTTTTCGAACGAGATCCAGATCACGGTTCTGCAACTGGTCGAGAAGATTCTGTCCAAGATGGGCTCCAAGCTCGATCCCGAGGTGCAGAACCAGGCTTCCAACGAGGTTCGCCACCAATTTCTAAGCGCCGAACGCGCCCGCAAGCAACTGAACTGGGCGCCATCTTTCACACTAGATGAAGGACTGGAGCGCACCATCGCCTGGTACCAGGAGGCGTTGAAATAGTGTCACGAAAGGACGAGTTGCGCGACCGGATTCGCGGCATGGTAGGCGAATATTACCGTGAAGCATTCCCTGCGCCAGCGTTCGTGCCTGGGTCGTCGCCTGTCCCTGTTTCGGGCCGCGTTTTCGACGATCAGGAACTCGAACTGTTGGTCGAGTCCGCACTCGATTTCTGGCTCACCACCGGCCGCTTCGCCGACCAGTTCGAACGTGAGTTTGCCAAATTCTGCGGCGTGCGCGAAGCAGTATTGGTCAACTCGGGCTCCTCGGCCAATCTGCTGGCCGTCACGGCCCTGACTTCGCACAAGCTGGGTGATCGGCGCCTGCGGCCCGGGGACGAGGTCATCACCCTGGCCGCGGGATTTCCCACCACTGTCAATCCCATCCTGCAGAACGCGCTCGTCCCAGTCTTCATCGATGTTCACATTCCTACGTATAACGTAGATGTCAGTCAGCTCGAAGCCGCGCTTTCTGGCCGCTCCCGGGCCATCATCTTCGCCCACACGCTGGGGAATCCGTTCGATCTCGACGCCGTCACCGCCTTTGCGAAGAAACACAGCCTGTGGCTGATCGAGGACTGCTGCGACGCCCTTGGCTCGACTTATCGCGGCCAGAAAGTGGGCACCTTTGGCGATCTTGCAACCGTCAGCTTTTATCCCGCGCACCACATCACCATGGGCGAAGGCGGATGCGTTTTGACCAACCAGCCCATGTTGCGCACGATCGTCGAATCCTTTCGCGACTGGGGCCGCGATTGCTGGTGTGCGCCGGGCAATGAGAACACGTGCGGCAAGCGTTTCGACTGGCAAGCCGGCCAATTGCCTCATGGCTACGATCACAAATACATTTATTCGCACGTGGGCTACAATCTCAAAGCCACTGATATGCAGGCTGCCGTGGGCGTTGCGCAGTTGCAGAAGTTGCCGGGCTTCATCGAGGCCAGAAAGCGGAATTTTGCGTACTTGAAGGCGGGCTTCAAGGCAGTCGAGGAGGACGTTGTTTTGCCGGAGACCACCGCGAATTCCGACCCAAGCTGGTTTGGATTTCCGCTTCTCCTGCGGGAGACGGCTTCATTTTCGCCGAAAGCGTTAATCGAGTTCCTGCATGCGCGAAAGATCGGCACTCGCCAGCTTTTCGGAGGCAACCTCGTCCGTCAACCGGCCTATGCGGACCGCAACTATCGTGTAGTGGGCGACCTGCGGAACAGCGACCGGGTCATGCATCGCACTTTCTGGATTGGCGTATATCCCGGACTTACGCCCGCGATGCTGGATTACGTTCTGGAATCGATCGACGAAATCGCTTCGAAAGGGGTACATTCTGATGCCACAACCCAACAATAATCATCCTGCCGGACAGATTTCTGAGGTTCGCATCGGGTCCAAGACCGTCGGCACCGGAAGACCTTGCTATGTGGTCGCTGAAATCGGAATCAACCACAACGGCGATATCGATCTCGCGAAAAAGCTGATCAACGTGGCCATTGGCGCAGATTGTGACGCCGTCAAGTTTCAGAAGCGAACCATCGATGTCGTCTACACGCCGGAGGAATTGGCCAAGCCGCGCGAAAGTCCATTCGGCAACACCAATGGCGATCTTAAGCGCGGTCTCGAATTTGAGCGCGAAGAATACGAGGAGATTGACCGCTATTGCCGCGAGGTGAAGATTGACTGGTTCGCCTCCTGCTGGGATGAGGCCTCCGTTGATTTCATCGCGAAGTTTCAAGTCCCCTGCTTCAAGATCGCTTCGGCATCCATCACAGATGACAACTTGATGCGCCATACTCGCGCCGTCGGAAAACCCATCATCTTGTCGACTGGAATGAGCACCATCGAGCAAATTGACCGTGCCGTGGACATTCTTGGCAAGAAGGATCTCGTTATTCTGCACGCCTGCAGCACCTATCCCGCCTATTACGAGGAGTTAAATCTGAAAGTGATCGATGTGCTCCGCGATCGCTATGGCGTGCCCGTGGGTTACTCCGGCCACGAGACTGGTTTGCCCTCGAGCGTTGCTGCGGCCACGCTTGGCGCCTGCATCGTCGAGCGGCACATCACCCTCGATCGCTCCATGTGGGGATCGGACCACGCCGCGTCACTCGAACCGAATGGAATCACCCGCCTGGTTCGAGATATCCGCCTCATCGAAAAATCGATGGGTGACGGCGTCAAGCGCGTGCTGGAGCGTGAGCAACCCATCATCAAAAAACTGCGGCGCGTGGGAGCGGTGTAGTGCCGGAGGCCGTACAACCGCAGATCATCGAGAACATCAAGGCCATCGCCATGGACGTCGATGGCGTGCTTACCGACGGCGGAGTCTGGTGGGGACCGAACGGCGAAGAATGGAAGCGCTTTCACTTCGCGGACATCATGGGTCTTTCCCTGGCGCGAAAAGCGGGCATGGCCATCGCTCTCATCTCTGGCGAGAACAGCCCTTTGGTTGACCGCTTGGCCGATAAACTGGGCATCGCCGACGTTCACAAAGGGTTGTAAGGACAAAGCGGGCGCACTCCGCACTTTCGCCGAACGCCACAGCCTGCCGCTTCAGCAAATCTGCTTTATCGGCGATGACGTGAACGATTTATCCGCCCTCGCCATCGCAGGCCTCAGCGCTTGTCCCGCGGACGCGCGCCCTTCTGTTCGCCAGCGTTGCCAGGTTGTCGCCAAGCTCGCCGGAGGCAACGGCGCCGTGCGCGAAATCGTGGATTTGCTACTCGCTTCTGCCAATGCAACGACAATAACGAAGACCGCTTCGTTAGGAGACCACAGTAAGAAGACATGAGACTCGCTGACTATGTCATGCGCTTTGTCGCCCAGCAGGGGGTGAAGCACGTTTTCCTGCTCCCTTTCGCTCGCCTCCGCCAGTTCGACTACAGCAGCCGAGATTTCGGAATGGCATAGCAGACCAAATCCCACCCATCCACCCAATGGGGCCGCAGAAAGAAACTGTAATCTGGATTGATGGATTGGATGAGGAGCGGAATCTTCCAGAGATGATTCTGCGAATGGTAGGTGCAAATGGCAAGCACCGGAGAATACCGTTGGATGATTTTCCGCGCTCCATTCAGTGCGTCTATCTCAGCACCCTCGATGTCCATTTTTATATAGGTCGGTTGCGTCTCGGAAAGAACTTCGTCAAGAGTGACGCAGTTCACCACTACATCACCGTTGCCGACGAAGGATGATCCATTTCTCCCAGCTGAGAACTGCACCAGTCCAGACTGGGCGCCCACGGCGGTGCGTTGCAACGTTATCGATTCGCGTTCCGGACGGAGTGACACCCCTTTTTCGAGTTTCTCGAAGTTAGCAGGGTCAGGCTCAAAGCTATATATTCTCTTGAAGGATTTCGACTGCTCCAGGAAACTCCGGATGCTGTCACCGTCGTAAGCGCCGCAATCAACGAACACCTCGTGATCCGTAAGCGGACAGAGTTTCAGTGGGAAATACATCGCGTGCTGAGCAGGACTGTGCAGCGCATCGAAAGCACCCAATAACCGCCAACGCAACTGCGCGTGATACTCACTTCGGGAGGCGTCGTCTGACCACAAACGGCCAGCGCGGCGCACATCATCCGCCTGTTGATGCGCTCTGTGCGGGAGATCGACGGTGTAGTGCGGCAGGAAGGCCTCGCCGTGCTTCCAAAACAGGGGCTGAAACGTTACCACGTACCTGCAGCCCAAGCTTCGCAACTGCGATTCGCGGCCCGCCATTGGATCGGGGGCCTCGCCTCTCCAAATGGTGATGACAAATGTTGCCCGGTTGCCGTGGCGTCGTGCCGCCTCTGCCGGAGACAGCACCTCGACCCCTTCCACAAGGGTGTTCCAGAGGCGCGCATCGTTATCGGCAAAGGCTATTGGTTCAATGCCGAGCTTGCGCAGTCCGGCCAAAGTCTTACGACCAAGATTTCCTGCGCCGAACAATACGAGCATATCTTTCGATGGTCCCGCCAGAAGGTCAAATGCTGACCTCTCCCGTGCCGACGCTCCTGCCTCACCTTCGGCAAATAATTCTTGCAGTGCAGCAGTCAGGTCCTTGTCAGAAAACTCGCTCGCTCCAGAAACCATTCGGTCTCACCTCCAGCATCGCAGCCTTGGCCCGATAGTACCTTTACCAGCAGCTCCTACCACCATCCACCACCAGATTCGTGCCCGTCATGTATGACGATGCGTCCGAACACAGAAAGACAATCGCGCCCTGATATTCGCTGGCTTCGGCCATGCGTCCAAGCGGGATCAGGTTTGTCAGGCGGGCAACAAAATCCTCCGGCTGGCCGTTGTACACGCCGCCGGGCGAAATTGCATTGACGCGTACTTTCTTGTCGGCCCAGTAGCTGGCTAGATATCGTGTAAGCCCCACCAGCGCGGACTTTACTACAGAATAGGTAACAGGTTTGACGGGCTGCATTTGCTCCGACACACCAGGCTGCCGGTAGATACGCTGATCGGGAGCGATAAGTGCGAGATCCGACGCTACGTTTACGATGACCCCGCCGCCGTTATTGGCCATATGACTTCCAAACACCTTGCTACATAGGAAAGCGCCGGTCAGGCCTACGGCAATGTCTGCCTCCCACTGCGCCAAAGGAAAATTCTCCAACCGCGAGAAATTAACCTCTGTGCTAGTTTCCATCTTGGGATTGTTAGCCGCGTTATTTATGAGAATATCGACACGTCCGAAGTGGGCCAGTATCTCGGTGCGCAGCGCTTCAATTTCCGGCTGCTTGGTTATGTCCGCAACCCGGCCGATTGCCGGAACACCATATTCGTGCGCCAACGCTGCCGCTGACTCACGGGCGCGCTGCTGTTGAACATCCACCAGAATGGGGATGCCGCCCGCCGCCGCTATAGCTCGGGCGTGTTGCTGGCCGAGTAGCCCCACACCCCCGGTAATCACAGCAACGCGGCCGGTTAAATCAAAGGGATTATGCCCGCGGTCCGTCATGCCTTCTCGATTCTTCAGGAAAGCTCCACTACACGGCCAGTCGCAATCGATTCCTTCGCGGCCAGCGCCAGTCGGAGACTCCACATACCTTCTCCCAGATCAACCACCGGTTTGCTCCGGGTTTTTACACATTCAAGAAAATGCTGCATCTCAAGGGTGAACAGTTGATTGCGGTCCAGTTGCTCGCATGAGAAGCGATCGGCCAAGTTTCCTTCTGTGCCGTACAGGGTAACTGAAAGCGCCGCAAAATCGAGGATGGCTTTGCCCGCGTCCCCTATCACCTCACATTGCCGCTGTGGCGGCCGCTGCAAGTAGTCCTGCTGCAAGTGGACGGGGAGTGGCCTTCCGGCGACCTCGCAGTGCATCAGCGTGCTGGCCACATCCTCTACGTTGATCTCAAGATTACTCCAGTGCCCACCGATGGAGAATAATCTCTTCGCCTTGCCGAACAAGGAGTAGAGATAGTCGAACTCATGAATCTGCGAGAGTATTACACCCCCACCCAAATCTGCGCGTGCAGCGTAGCCCTGCCGGTAGTCCTCATAACGATGCCAGCCGGGCAGGTACTCGCCCACCGAGGCACGAACTCCCAGTAGGTTGCCAAGCAAACCTTTTCGCACAATCTCTTCTATGTGCAAAAAGCAGGGATGAAAACGAAGCTGATAGCCGACCATGACAATCCGGGCCTGTTTCTCAACCAAAGCTTGCAGCTCGGACAAACCCGTCAGGCTATCCGAAAGCGGCTTTTCTACAAAGAGATCGCAGCCGGCACGAACGCAATCTAAAGCCACCGGAACATGCAGGCTGCTGGGGTTACAAATAAACGCAACGTTTGGCTTTTCCGCAAGCGCCGACTCCAAGTCGCCAAAGACGCGGACGCTATACTCACGCTCGACATCACGAGCGGTGTCAATTTGCAAAGTGGGTGTAATTACCTGGGAAAGCTTCCGGACACGGTAAGCGAGTATTTCGACGTTGTCACCGAGCAGCGCACGCAGATTGCGTAGATGTCGCTGTCCGATGCCCCCAAGCCCGACCATCACTATCTTCATCGGCGCGCTCCGCAGACGAAACCAGCCGCCTGCAGTTGGCTTAGCACAACCTCCCGATTATGCCGAATCCAGGCAAGCTCCTTTCCAGCGTCGCCTCGCGCAATCTGCATTACAAAGTCTCCCTTGTATCCGATTCGAAAAAGCTGGGAAAGCAAAACCGGAATCTCCGCATTGCCCGTTCCAAGCGGAACCGTCCCACCGCCGCGTACCCGGTCCTTTATGTGTACGCTGCCGATTCGGTCGCCATAAGACGCAACCTCTTCGCGCACATCGTAGCCAAGAGAAGCGCTGTTTCCAGAATCGTAGTTCGCCTTTAAGTAAGAATGTGGCAACTTGGCTAAGAGTGAAGCAAAGCGTTTTGGATCGAGCGATGTCTCCAGGTGCAATTCGATATCGGCCTTTTCGGCATGTCCAAGAACACGACGTAGCGCCTGCACTGCCTGGGCTTCTTCGGCTTCATTCTCAATCCTGGAATTGTCCACAAAAGGAAGAACAGCCCGGCGAATGCCGGCCAGTTTGCAGCGATCCAACAACCACAATAACTTATTGATTCTCTCTTCCGATCCGGCTGCCGTCCCTTTAGCGAGCGGACACTCCATGAAGTAGTCCGCGCAGATAGAGACGACATCGATATTACATTTCTCAGACAGCAGGCGCATCTCCGCTAGGCCATGATCGGTGCCGAGCGGATTATCGCGCTCACCGGGGGAGTCGTATATCCACTCAATCGCGTCAAGGCCTGCTTCTGCTGCCAGCGGAAATTCTTCTCGCCAGTGCTTTCCGGGAAAGCACTGAAAACTTCCGTCAGATGGAGGCAGAAGCCGGCCCTGCATCACTGCGATCCTCATCATCGTTGCTCCTCCTCCACAGGGATCAACATGTTCGAGAGAAACTCTTCACGCGGAAGAAACGGGTAAAGATCTTCCAGCGGCTTGGAGACGAACGATCCGTCCTCGCGTTGCACAGAGGAAAGTCGCGGACCACGGAACTCATCGGGAAGAATGAACGTGTCGCACACCAGTGGTCCGCCGCGGCTAAGCACTCGCCGCAGATCATTCCGCAGATTGGATTGGTCGCGGATGACGTTGGTCTGGAGCCCATAAGCCTGCGCGACCTTGGTGATATCCGGTAGGGTCTGCCCCGTCTCAGGGCTGCAGCCGATGCGTGGCGCGCCAAAGAAGCTCGTCTGCGAAATGCGAATAGAAGCATAACCGCCGTTGTTCAACACAAAAAACGTGATGGGCAGCCTAAGCCGCGAAACGGTTTCCAATTCCTGGATGTTGAATTGAAAACCTCCATCGCCATCCACACACACCACCGGACGCAGTCCATTTGCCATGCAGACTCCAATAGAGGCGGCGATACCGTACCCCATGGCCCCCAATGCCGTGGTATGAAATACCCTCTGTCCGGCTTTGACCCGCAGCGCTAGCAGAAAGAGTTCAATTGCGCTACCCGAACTCCCGGAAACGATGGGAGTATCCCCCGGAAGTACATCTTGAAGAGCTTCTGCCAAGTGATACATGCTGACTGGGCCTTGGGGCTTGCGATGTTCCGGCAGGATGACGGGATAGCGTTTCTTCCAATCCACGCAGCGCTGATTCCATGGCGACCGATCTTTTCGGTGAATTTCCGACCTGCGGCGAAGCAATGCGCGAATAAACTCGCCTGCGTCTGCCTGTACCTTGGTCTGAATGGAATCACCCATCTTGGCCAGTTCGAAAGGATCAATATCTACCATCACTTTATGAGCGGCCCGGGCAAATCGCTCTGGAGAGTAGCCGGTAATCACGCGATCCAAGCGCGCGCCCAACGCCAGCAGAAAATCGGAATTCTGGACGGCGAAGTTTGCCCCCCGGGGAGCGAGAGAACCGGGACGACCAACGAACAAGGGATGGTCGTCGGCAATCAGATCGATTGCGAGCCAAGTCGACTCCACCGGAATGTCAAGCACTTCGACTAGTTCCAGAAACTCGCTTTCCGCGCGCGCCAATCGAATGCCGTTGCCGGCCAGAAGCATGGGCCGCTCGGACCTATTCAAAGCGTAGATTGTTTCCCCAACCAGCGATTCCAAGTCCATTTGTGAAGGAAGTTCGCACTCATTGGAGTCGAAGCCGCGCAGGGCCTCCGGGTCAATAGAGCTAGCTTGCACGTCTAGCGGAATATCAATCCAAACGGGACCCGGCCGACCCGATTTTGCAAGATAAAGTGCTTTCTCCATGTGGTAGCGGATCGAACCAGGATCGTTCACAGTTATCGCGTACTTGGTTAGGGGCCGGACAATCGAGACGATATCTACTTCCTGCATGCCAACTTGCCGAACACCCAGCGGCGTTCCATCGGGCGCAAACATGCTGTCCGCTCGCTTTACCTGGCCAGAAAGAAAAAGACACGGCGTCGAATCCAGCCAGGCACCCGCCAGGCCGGTCATCGCATTCGTGCTGCCCGGGCCCGTAGTCACCAGCGCTACACCGAGATGATTGGTAGCCTTGGAGTAATTTTCTGCTGCGATTGCACTGGCCTGCTCGTGCAAATTGCAAACGAAATCAACCCCGCTACAGCGGCTGAGAGAGTCGTTGAGATGCATGGCCCCACCACCGGGCACCAGAAAGACATGTTTCACGCCGGTGTTGGCGACAACGCGAAAAACGTAATCCGAAAGCTTCATGGCTCCTCAGTATCCGTTGGCCCTAACACTGAATGGTATGGAAAGCATCAAATGCGAAGAAGCTGGAACAACTCTTGATAATATCGCAGTGAGCATTTTGCCTGTGTAAAGATGTAAAGAGATGAGCCTCTCGAACTTTGCCAACCAATGGTGGAAGAACCTCACTGGCCACATTCCCCCCGGCCAGTTCGGTCGCTATCTTGTGGTTGGTCTTTGGAATACACTTTTCGGCTACGGCACGTTCGCCTTGCTGACAGGGGTTTTGAATCCCATCGTGCCGCACAGTTACATGTGGGCCTCGCTGCTCTCCAGCCTGCTGAACATTACCGTCGCGTACCTGGGCTATAAATGGTTCGTCTTCAAGACCAAAGGAAATTATCTGCGCGAATGGCTGCGCTGCGTCGCGGTTTACAGCACCGGCATTGTGGCTAGCCTGATCGCCTTGCCTGTCCTGGTGGTCGCGATCCGGCACAACACGCGCTTTTTCGTCCAGGCTCCGTACATTGCGGGTGCCATTCTAACGGCCGTGGTCGTGCTCTACAGCTTCTTCGGGCATAAACACTTTTCGTTTCGGTCTCCTTCATAATGCGAATTCTGATCACCGGCGGCTCGGGCTTCATCGGACGGAATCTGGCGGAGCAGCTTGCCTCAAATTACGACGTGTCGGCGCCCGCCTCGGCTGAACTCGATCTGCTCAAGGAGCAAGACGTGCGCGACTATCTCAACGCGCACCATTTCGACGTGGTCGTGCATGCCGCCACCACACGCTCGAATCGGCGTGTGGCTGCTCCCACCGACCTGCTCGACCGCAATTGCCGCATGTTTTTCAATCTCGTGCGCAACCAGGAGTTGTTCGGCAAGATGATTCACTTCGGCTCCGGCGCCGAGTATGGCCGCGCTCAACTGCCGTCTCGTGTACGGGAAGATTACTTCGACACCCGCGTGCCCTCGGATGCGTACGGGTTTTCCAAGTACATCTGCGCCAAATACATCGAGCGCTCCAACCGCATCGTAGATCTGCGTTTGTTCGGAGTCTTCGGCCCGTACGAGGATTACACGGTCCGTCTCATTTCGAACGCCTGTTGCCGGGCGCTGAAGGGCTTGCCGATCGTACTGCGGCAGGATGTAGTCTTTGACTACCTGTACGTCAACGATCTCGCTTCCATCACAAGCTGGTTTATTGAAAATGACGCGCGCCACAAAGCATACAATGTCTGTTCGGGGAGTCCGGCGCCACTAACTGAATTGGCCCATATCGTGGCTGAGGTCTCGGGGTCGAATCCAACCGTGTCGGTCACGACCGGAGGGATGGGGACGGAGTACACGGCTGACAATTCCCGCTTGCTCGCTGAGATGGGTAACTATAAGTTTTGGGACTTGCGCCGCGCAATCAGTGACCTTTATTCCTGGTATAAGCGGCACGAATCCATGATCGAAGCCAAATCCCTGCGATTCGACGAGGAACCCAAGAGCGGAGCAAGCAAGTAGGCGTGCAGTTTGATTTCACTAAACATATGAGGTCGCATATAGCCTGACCCATGCCCAAGACGATCACAATTCTCACGCCCTGCTACAACGAAGAGGCAAACGTTCGCGACGTGTATCTCCAGGTGCGCGCAGCCATCGCCAAGGCTGGCGATTATAAGTACGAACACCTCTTTATCGACAATGCATCAACCGACAACACCCTGATGGAACTGAAGGCAATCGCGGCCCGCGACCACAACGTAAGAATAATCCGCAATACCCGCAACTTCGGCCATATCCGCTCCCCCGTGCACGCTTTGTACCAGGCCAGCGGCGACGCGGTGATCGGAATCGTGGCTGACCTGCAGGATCCTCCCGAGTTGATCATTGACATGATCCGCAAGTGGGAGGAGGGCTACCCGGTTGTGATCTGCGTCAAAGTCACAAGCGGAGAGAACAGCCTGATGTTCTGGATCCGCAAGCAATATTACAGGCTGGTCAACCGGCTTTCAGGAGTCGAAACTTTCGAAAACTTCACCGGGTTCGGCCTCTATGACCGCAAAGTGGTGGAAGTTATAAAGAAGTTTCGACGATCCCTATCCCTATTTCCGCGGCATGATCGCAGAGGCAGGCTTTCGGCATTTCGATATTCCCTACCATCAGCCGGCGCGCAAGCGCGGATTTACCAAGAACAATTTCTATGCACTCTACGACATGGCCATGCTCGCCATCACCAATCTATCCAAGGTGCCCCTGCGGATGGTCACGTTTTCCGGCTTTGCGGGCGCGGTGATTTCGGTTGTGGTGTCGCTTGCCTATCTCGTTTACAAACTGATTTTCTGGAGCCGCTTCTCCGTTGGCATCGCTCCATTAGTCATCGGTGTGTTTTTCTTCCTGTCGATCCAAATGCTTTTCATGGGAATCATCGGTGAATATATTGGCACCATTCATACTCTGGTACAGAAGCGTCCGTTAGTGGTCGAGCAGGAAAGGATCAATTTCGAATATGCTCCCGGTGAGCCGTTGCGCGATGGCCAGTTGTAAGCAAGAGCGGTTTGGCACGATTTGCCGCTCGAACGGAGTTTTCAATGAACGCTGATGCGGCGCAGTCGCTGGCGGTCGCCCGGATTCGCGACTGCACCTCGCTGATGCAGTCTCTGCTCCAGTCTTCCGAGTACCTGACTACGGTGGCACATGTCGCCGATGCGATGACGAAGTGCCTCCGCTCCGGAAACAAGATTCTGTTTTTCGGCAACGGTGGCAGCGCCGCCGACTCCCAGCACCTCGCTGCCGAACTGAACGGACGATTTCTGAAGGAACGCAATAGCCTCTCCGGCTGGGCCCTGACCACGAATTCGTCCGTCCTGACCGCCATCGGCAACGATTATTCTTTTGACGAAGTTTTCTCCCGCCAGATTGAGGGAATCGGTCGCCCCAATGACGTGGCCTTCGCCATCACCACCAGCGGCAATTCCCCCAACGTCTTGCGCGCCGTTGAGGTCGCGCGCGAGCGCCGGCTTGTCACGGTAGGCCTGACTGGAAAAACTGGAGGAAAATTGGCGAAAGCCGTAGACCGCTGCATCTGCATTCCCAGCAATCAAACCCCGCGCATCCAGGAGGCCCACATCCTCACCGGCCACATACTCTGCGAACTGGTCGAGGAATCCGTGTTAGAGAAGAATTGACTTTCACAGTCTGACCGTTGTGTCCGATTCTCGCCGAGCCAGTATCTGCGCCTTCGTTCTAGGCGCCGGCTGTTTCGGGTGCGGCTGCACCGTCGTCCGGCTCGGTCGTTCTCGGCGCCGGAGCATACTTCGCCTCGAAATAACGCTTAAAGCGCAGAATCTTCTTCTCGAAGAACTCGTAGCTCAATGCCGACACAACAAAAGTTACTGCGGCCAACACAACAATGTACGCTCCCTCCGAAATGAAAAGTTCTTCATAACTGTGAATGCCGCGCGCGATCCTCGGAAACACGAAAATCGAGGCCATGCCAAGAATCGGAACGTGGAATACGTAGATCCCGTAGCTATAGGCGCCAACCGGGGCCAGCCAACGTGAACTCAGGAATTTCTGCATCCAGGTCTTCTTGCCGTCCGTGTGCGCGGCCAGCAGAACGATCGCGCCGAATCCTAACGCCAGCAACACAAATCCGCCGCACTCCACGAATAATTGGACAACGTCATCCAGCGTGTGCCCTACGGGAGAGGAACCGTAGAGCCAAGGCATC
Organism: uncultured Acidobacteriaceae bacterium; assembly: GCA_963818945.1. GTDB lineage: Bacteria > Acidobacteriota > Terriglobia > Terriglobales > Acidobacteriaceae > Acidiflorens. The sequence continues at coordinate 678,349 of CAWFUA010000001.1, forward strand.
ATGCGGTGCTGAAAAAGCAGCATTCCTGACAAGATGGCGAAGAACGAGCCAATCCCCAAGCTCGCGATTCCCGGAAGCCATTTGCGGATTTCCAGCATGCGCTCAGGCTTGCGAAAAAAATAAGCACACAGCGCTCCGGTAAACAGTTCGTCCAACCTGCAGATCGTGGCCATTGCAATCGCCTGCTGTGCTCCGGTATGCGCGACCCAAATCACACGAACCACTGCCGCTACCGCTGCGAGCGTAGCGGCAATCCAAGGAATCGTGCGCGGTCGAACCAGCCAAACGATAAGGGGCCAAACCAGATAAAACTGTTCCTCGACGGCCAGCGACCAGAAGTGCGCAAGATAGTTCGTTCCATAATGCGCCTTCCACAGGCCAAGCCAGTTCGTCAGATAGCAGTAGTAAAGCCACCGATCCTCTGGCAATGGAAGAGTGGCCGTGAGCGGCGGAGAATTGATCCACTTCCCCACCAGGATCACCGCGGTGAGGACAACATAGTAGAGCGGGAATATGCGAAGAATGCGGCGCGCGTAAAAACCTGAAAAGTAATTGTTCGCTTCGCGCGTGTCCAGCAGAATTCCCGTAATGAGGAATCCTGAGAGCACGAAGAAGAGGTCGACTCCAATCCAGCCCTGGCCCGCGTACCAGTTCAGACACAAGGTGAACCGGTCTGTCACCGGTATATGAGGCCTCATGTGATGGAGAAAGACAAGAATGATTGCAATGGCGCGCAATCCCTCAAGCGCCTGGAGTTTGCGGCCCACAATCGCGGTTGGCACAGAAGCAGACATCTGAGAGACGCTTAGGCTCATGTGTACAAGAGGGATGGAACCGGCGCACTTACGATTCTTACATACCCTCTCCGTGAAGTGTAGGGCTGTCACCTTCGCCGGTTTACCGGCGACCGGGACGCATTCCTCCTATGCGGGGCCGCACTCTACGGCAAGCGTCGCCTCCATACTGGCCGGATTTCAATTGCTGGCCTTTGCCTTTCTTGCCTAAGGTTTCGCCGTTACCGAGGACCTGTTGCCAGAAAACCCTCGGCTCAAGCGGATGTTTGAATGCATAAGGCTCGACACCGGATTGTTCGTCGGAGCCGCACTTCACCCGCGTCCCGTAGGTTGCGCATCACTCCATTTCGTGACCACTATCACTGCCATGGCGGTCCTAACCAACGACGATAGCTAAATATTTCTTGTGGAGGATTTTGTGCCATCAGAGTTCATGCGTGCGAGAGTAAGCGCGGAATTGGAGCAGGCTCTGCGCGAGATGATGACGTCGCGCACCTTCCCAAAGGGTACGCCACTCTTTCGCCAGGGAACGCCCGCCACCGGTGTCTACCTCATGGAGAAGGGTTCTGCTCGCGTGCTGCTTGCCACCGCGGCGGAGCAGTGCCAGTTGCTCGACTTAGTCGGCCCGGGGACCCTCCTCGGTCTCAGCGATAACGTCGCGGGCGGACGGTACCGGGTCACGGTTGAGGCTGCGGAGCCAACGGCCGCGGCATTTATCGAGCGCGAGGCTTTTGTGAATTTTCTCGGCTGCCACCACGAATTTTGCATGCAGGTCGTGCGCCTGCTAAGCGACAACCTGCACGCCCTTTATCACAAATTCCGCAGTGTGAGTGCACACCCCGGCCGCCCGCGCCGCCGCTCCCTCAACGAACAGGTGAGCTAAGCACGGGCAGGCACACCGCAACCTGAGTTCGTAGACATCCCAGGCTAAGCAACAATAGAAAATGTCTTGAAGGGAACGCGGCTTTAGCCCCAAAGGAAGAGTCTCACACCCTCGAAAAGAGACTGGACTTATTTCATAACTCTCTGGAACGCGGCGCCCTAATTGCTCCTAAAGTTAATTGTGATCTGGGTCTGGATTTCAACTGGCTCGCCGTTCAGATGGTAAGGTTTGTACCGCCATTGACGGACCGCGTCCAACGCGGCCTTGGCAAACACACTGTTCCCGCTCAGCACTTTCGGATGTACGACATTGCCTTCTTTGTCAATCGTCGCTTCGATCTGCACCGCCCCCTGCGCGTGGGATGAGCGTGCTTCGGCGGGGTACTTCGGCTGCACGCTCTTGATCAGCAATCCCTGTGAGATGCCCTGAGAAATCTTGAATTGGGCCAGCGTAGGCCTGGAGAAGTTTGTCTCCGAATCAACGAGGCCTTTCAGATTGGCACTGTCCGGCGATTCAACCGCAAGCGGACTCGGGGGTTGAAAAGTCGCCTCGGGTTGGGCCTGCGTCTTTCCGGTCGATGCATCCGGCCTCACTCGTATTGGCTCCTGCCCAGTCCCCTTCCCTGCGGGCTCGGGGCTCGGGAAAATGCGCTCAGAAGGTACACCCGCTGAAGAAGCGCCCGACGCCAGTTTGCCGGTCTGAGAAACCGAGGTCTTCGGCGCGGAAGCGGACGACGAGGTGCTCTGCCGGTTGACCTTACCTGCCGACGAAAGGGCCGGCGTGGCGTGGGACATCGGAGCCAGATCGGACTTTGGCTCCATTGGTTGCTGTTCAGGAACGACGGTTGCCGGATGCAGCGTCGCACCTGAATGGGATCCGCCAAACGTGCTAAACCCGAAATACGCGGCCGCCGCCAAGGCCAGAAACGCGACAGTCACGATCAGAATTTTCTTGCTGCCACCAGAGCCATCGGCTTCCTGCTCTCGGAAGGCTGCGAACGATAGACCATCCGAAACACTTGCTGCGGGTGAGGAAGTGAACCCCAGTTGCCGCTCCAGAAGTTCAGCGTTTGCGAGGTCCCTTTGTTTCTCTGCCCTTTTTTCTTCTGCCGCTGCCTTCTCCTCCGCCGGCTTCGCGGCGTCTTTCGCAGGAGCTGGGGCGGCGGCTGTTGCCGCTGTCTGGTTGGCCGTGGCGTTGAGAACCGTCGCTGACTCTCCAGCTGGCTTGGACAATTCGTTCTTCGTAACCCCATCGCCAGTCACGTTCTTCGAGACCGGCCCGGTTTGCGCCGTTCGGACCGCAGTGACGGGTGCTTCGACCTGTGCCGAAGGCATGGCGGCAGCTTGCAGTTCTTCCACCTTCCCCCGTGCGTTCATCGCCGGAAGTGGAGGCGCTGAAGCCAAAACTGTTAAGAAAGGCGTTGCGAATGCAGGCGTGGCGTCTTGGCTCGGCGTAGAGACCACGGGCTTGCTGGCGGTCGCCAGCCCAATCGAAAAATCGGTCGGATCGTGCGCTTCTTTTGCCGGCATGCTGCCCGTCATTGTGGTGGCGGTCCCAGCCATATCCGCGCTCTTCCGCAGCAATCCTCGGGCAACCCGTAGCGTGCCTTTGGCCTGCTCCACATTGATCGGCTTGGTAAGTACCAGATTGGCGCCCATGCGATAAGCCTTGGCTACGCCGGCCTGTCCTTCGACCAAAGCAATGGCCAGGGAATGTTGGTTGAAAGGGGAATTGTGGGCGCTCTTAAAAAGCAGCGAGCTGCTCTGCTCGTTTTCGCAGTCGACAACAATGGCATCGTAGTGCTGCGCCATCAATTTTTTGACCACCGTGAACGGATCGTTGATGGCCTCTACGACAAAATCGACTTCGCCGAAAACCTGGCTTACGACGCGGGTAAGTTTCTCATCCGGGCAGAAAAGAACAGCTTGGTAACCCATAATAACGCCATCGTAGTTACTGCTATGGGTACCAGCAAGTTACGGGGGTAATTGGAGCTTGGGCGATTTTTCTCGACGTTTCCATTGCCGCGCTCACCGGAACCGCCGTTCGTCTGAGCCGTCTGAGCAACGTTGCATCGGAACAAGGTCCGTCAGGGCCGTGGAAAATCGACCTGCACAATCGTCTGGAACGGGACAACTCTCCCGTCACGAATGTAGGGCCGGTACCGCCACTGTTTAACGGCGGTGACGGCCGATTCAGCGAGAGCGGTATTGCCCTGCACAACCTGTGCGCTCGAAACTTTCCCGTTCTCATCGATCACAGCCTTAATCACGACTGGGCCTTCGGCTCCACTCGAACGGGCTGACGCGGGATAGCTGGGCGGCACGGAACGAATTAGCCTTTTTTCTGCTCCTGTGGAGGTGAGAACCGCCACACCATCGGACGACGGACCAGCATCTGAATTTTTGTTATCCACGGTCTTCTGGGTCCCCGAAGTCGGAGCTGCGGCCGTTTTGCCGCTGTCCGTTATGTTCACATGATTGGTGGCCGCCAGGGTAGCCGTAGTTCCGTTCGTCGCTGGCGCCGCTATGCCTGGCGTCTGGGCCGCGGTGTTCGAAGCAGGCGAAGACGGGGCAGCCTGGGGTGCCGCTGTGCCGGTGGCCGTTGCCGGAGCCGTTCCAGTCGCATCCGCCGATGGTTGAGAAGAAGAGGCGGATCCCGCCGGGCTTGTCGGTGCGGGCGCCGGAACCGGCTGCGCAGCCGGCTTGACTCGAACCGGAGCGGGAGCCGGAGTTTGCGCGGGATGCGCCATGCCAATAAGACTCAGTACTTGCTCAACCTGCGGCTGCACCAGCGTTCGAAATCCCGGTTGCGTCACCCAAGCGGCATACAATCCACTCGCAACCAGCGCGAGCGCAACTAGCGCCAGGAGCAGGCCACGCGCCTTGCTCGGCTTGCTTTCATCTTCCTCCTGCGAGTCAGGATTGCTGGCTGGCTTTCCTTCTTTCCCGGCGGCTGCTAATTGGTCCAGTTCCGCAAGCACGGGATCGTCGGAGACTTGCCGAGTTGTTGTCCCAGCCGTCGATCCGCCCGTAACCGTCGTAGCCTTCCCGGCTGAAGCGCTATCAACCTCCGAAATCGCGGCACCTGCTGCGCTCATCGTCGGAACGGCGCTCGCGGAAGCCGAGATCGGCGCGGCCTCATGAACCGATTGCCCCTGAGACGAAGCCGCAGCAGCGAGAGCTTGCGATTCCGCGGGGAACTGCGCCACCTCGTTGGAACCAGCTAGGGCTCGTGGTGAATCTAAGCCGGAATTGGCCGTCTCGGTTTGTGCAATGCTTGATTGCTCCAGTGCATGACTTGCACTTGCCGGTTGTTCTTTCTTCACCCGGTTGACGGCCCCGCGAATGGTGGTGCGCGCCTGGTCCTTAGCCACCGGCTTGGTCAGGATCAACTCTGCACCCAGCCGAAACGCAGTCGGCAGTCCAGCGCGGCCATTGACAATCGCGATGGGAATCGGGCTCTTGCCGCCACTTCCCCGCCGGCACACGTCAAAGATCAGCTTGGCCGCGGGCAGGTTCTCGCAATCCACGAGCACGAGATCAAAATTGTGGGAGTTAAGTTGCTTGGCCGCGGCGACTCCGTCGAGCGGACGCTCGCAGGTCACAGACATCTCTTCAAGAACGGCGGTAATGGCGCTGACGGCTTGGTCATCCGGCGATAACAGCAGAGCTAGAGGCATGGCTCCTTAATGCTAAGAAACCATTAGACAAGCCCGCAAGTTACATCGGTAAGCACCCCGTCATCGTGATTCACACCGCTTTTTTCGCCGTCGACGATTCCGGTGGCGGATAAGCAATCGAATCACGAAAAGAAGCCTTGTCCGCAGGCGCATAATCCGGAAACGGCAACTGCCGCTGGTCGCGCCACTGTTCCACTTGTTTCTCGGCAGCCTCGGCCTTTTCGTGGTCCAGCCCGGAATCGCGGCCCAGGTAGAGGGTCTGCGACGGGAAGGCCAGCGCGCTTCCCGAACGCCGCACGATTTCCATAATCCGCAGCAGCAGATCCTCGCGAATGGCGGCAAACTCGCTATAGTCGCGAGTCGGAACATAACAGGTGATCGCAATCGTCAACGCGCTCGCGCCAAAACCAGCAAAGCGGATATCGGCTGTGTCCGTGTCAACTTTGGGATGTTCGTACAGCAGGCGGCGGATTTCGGCGAGCAGATAGCGAAGCTGGTCGGGAGAAGTTTCAGGCCGCACATTGAGCGAAGGATTGAAGAAAAACTTGTCGCGGCGGGAAATGTTCTCGACGTTCATCGCCGCCACCGCACCGTTCGGAATAGAAAGCTGCGTCCGGTCGTCGGTGCGAATGCGGGTCGATCGCAGGCTGATGTCCTCGACCGTGCCCGACCGATCGCCGAACTTACAGTAATCGCCCACTCGGATCACTTCATCGGCGAGCACCGAGATTCCGCCGAAAAGGTTCTCGAGCGTTTTCTGGGCGGCAAACGCAATGGCGATCCCGCCGATGCCAAGTCCGGCAAGGACAGTTGTGAGATTGAAGCCGAAAATCGCAAGCATCGCGAGGATCGCAAGCGTGCCAACTACCGCTTTCAGCAGCCGTTCGCCGAGCACCATCAGCGTTCCCGTGCCTGTGCGGCCAATGCCGATAGCATGCGCGCGCGTTCGCTCCATCACGAGCGTGATAACGCGGAACAGAAACCAGAAGAAACCAATGCTGGCCAGAGCCGCGATTGTGCGGGCGTAGTAGAAGCGCGGCAGCAACGGCAACCCGAAGTATCCAGCAATCAGGCGGTGCGCAATCGCACTAAAGCAGAGCAGAAGCGGCTTTGACAACCGGCTGTAAGAATGCAGATTCGGCCGCTTCTTATATTTGAGGTAGAGACGCCGCGGTATGGCCAGAAACAGCACCACCACCCAGCCAATGACGATCGACACCGGAATCGCGGCCATCAGCGCCAGCCACTGCCAAAGCGGCATTCCAAGTAGAAAATGCCGTACGAGACTCTGCGGTAGTTTCGTTTCCACCTGGTGCGCTTCGACGTTGTCGTAAAGCTCCGGAACTTTGCTGAGCGTATCGGTGGAAAACAGCCAGATTTTCCCGGAATTCGCGTCGCTGACGCGAACCAGCACGACCGGCACATCGCTATCCGCGACGGAAAACATTCCGATCGTCTGCTGATCGGGAACACCCAAATCAGGATTGCCCTCGGGGTTGGTGCTGATCCGCCCCAGGTGGCCGACAAAGGCACGATCCATCAAAACTTTGAGTTTACCGGCCAGTTCGGGCCCCTGCGACTGCCGCCGCGCCGCGCTCATTTGCAGATAATCCGCCGCAGCCTTGTCGTTTCCGTCCTGCTCCGCCTGAAGAAATCCAACCACGGCACCCGACGGCGTGCTGCGTCCCAGCGGATCCGTCTGCGCAGAAGCCGCCGCCTGCTTCCCGCCCAGCAGACCGCTTACCGGCTGGGCCGCAAGCCCAGTAGTCGCCACCGCGAGAATGAAAACCAACAGCGCAGATTTCTTCATGTTGCCCGATTTGAACAAGGAAAAAGCCGACAATGCCTAACGTGACGGTTGCGTGTGCGATCGGTACCGAACCATCAGTCTGCAGCAACATTACGACTTTGGTTGCTCGAAGCTCGTAGCTCGTAGCTCGAAGCTGCCCTACTTCTTCGGCCGATAAATATCCGTCGCCTGCCCGTAGAAAATCTCCGCCGCTTCCATCATTGTCTCCGACAGCGTTGGATGCGGATGGATCGTCATGCCGATGTCCGCCGCCAGCGCGCACATTTCAATCGCCAGCACGCCTTCGGCGATCAGTTCGCCTGCGCCCGGTCCACAAATACCGACGCCGAGCACGCGCTCCGTCTTCGGATCGATCAGCAATTTGGTCAGACCTTCAGGCCGGTCGAGCGTGATGGCGCGCCCAGAGGCAGCCCACGGAAACTTGGCCACCTTGATCTCGCGTCCTTGTTCTTTCGCCTGCGTCTCGGTAAGCCCGGCCCACGCGATCTCGGGATCAGTAAAGACCACCGCGGGAATCGCATTGGGCTCGAACGCAACTTTGTGCCCCGCAATAGCCTCAACCGCCGTGCGCCCTTCGTGCATTGCCTTGTGCGCAAGCATCGGCTCGCCGGCGACGTCGCCAATCGCATAGATCGTGGGTTCAGCAGTCTGCCGCTGCTCATTAATTTCGATGAATCCCTTGGCGTTCACCTTGACTTTCGTTTTGTCGAGCCCGGGGATCTCGGAATTCGGCCGCCGCCCCACCGACATAAGCACGCGGTCGAACACCTGCTCTTTTTCCTTTACGTCCGCCCCGTCAAGGGTCACGCGGATTCCAGTCTTCTCGTCTTTGAGCGACTTAACCGTCGTATTAAGAAGGATGGCGGAGAAGAGTTTTTCGAGGCGCTTGTGCAAAGGCAGCACCAGATCGCGGTCCGCCCCCGGCAAAAGCCCAGGCATCATTTCCACGCAGGTCACTTTCGTTCCGAGCGTCGCATACACCGATCCAAGTTCAAGCCCGATATACCCGCCGCCGATTATCAGCAACGTCTTCGGAATGTCTTCAAGCGCGAGCGCACCGGTCGAATCCATGAGCCGCGGGCTGTCGATCTTGAGGCTGGGCACAACCGTCGGCCGCGATCCAGTGGCGATGACGATGCGATCGAACGTAAGCGTTTCTTCGCCGCCCGCCCCCGACTTCGTAACCTTAAGCGTCGTCGAATTCAAAAACGCAGCCTTGCCCTGAATGAACGTAACCGCGCGCTGTTTCGAAAGCTGCCCCAAGCCGCCGGTCAGTTTCTTGACGACGCTCTCTTTCCACCCGCGCAGCTTGGCAAGATCGATTTTCGGCGCGGCGAATTCGATGCCCCAGTTCCTGGCCTGCTCGGCTTCTTCGAGCAACTTGGCTACGTGCAGGAGGGCTTTCGAGGGAATGCAGCCCCGGTAGAGGCAGACACCGCCGGGGTTCGCTTCCGGATCGATCAGCGTCACTTTCATGCCTAGATCTGCGGCTAGGAATGCGGCGGCGTATCCGCCGGGGCCGCCGCCGATTACTGCTACTCGAAGATTCGAAGTATTCGACATTTCGTTATCAGTCCTTTATTCCCAGAATACAAATAAGTGCGTAAGGTTGGGATTGCGAGCAAACTGTCCCGATTCACTTTTCGCTCTTGTCAGTTCTCAGCATTGACCCGAAAATTTCGAAAAAGACCACACGCGTCCCGTCATCTCTTAGGCAGTTCTCGTAGACCCAAAAACCGGGAAAGCTCTTTAGTACATAGTCCATCGCCTCGGCGAGAGTCACATCATAGAGGTCTCCTGAGACGTGAGGCAGGTAAGGACGAGGCCCACCGTACACGTCGTTTATGTATTCGGCATCCGTCGCCCACCCTATATTGTGAGCACGCATGAAGGCTTGCACCTCGGGAGCGTGCACGAGCATCCGCCGAGCCTGGCGGGGAATCCACACGCCGTCTCGTCCTTCCGGGCCCTTGAATGAAATGTGACTTATTCTCACATCCAATAGGTCGCGCGGAAGGTCCCTCTCAATCATTCGAACCATTCCGTCGGATTCTTGTTTGACCTGCATCTTTGAATCGTCGGCAAACATATCGCGCAAGGTGCCAACTGGTTGACGACTCTCCCAGTTGTTCGGACGTGTGCGAATTTTGGGAAGATCCGGAAGAGGTTCCCGACCGTCACAGCGGCCCCAGTATGCGAGAGATCCCGAAACCTTAGCTTGGCTGAGAACGCCCATTATCGAAGATCGTGAATCCCCGCCATTGATCCCAGCCTGCCCCTGCCCTTGGCAATTGCCGATCATTGCGAGAGTCAGACCTAACACCAGGAACGGATTGCCACCCGCCATTGGCTCCCTCCCAGACCTATCCTTGCACCGAGAGTAAAAACGGCTGCTCGAAGGCTTCCGCGATCCAGCGCAGGAAACGCGCGGCGTCGGCGCCATCGATCAACCGGTGATCGTACGAGAGTGACAGCGGAAGAATCAAGCGCGGCTCGAATTTGTTGTTCACCCACTCCGGCTCCATGCGCGACCTCGACAGCCCCAGGATCGCGACCTCCGGATGATTCACAATCGGCGAAAAGCCCGTCCCGCCGATCCCGCCCAGATTCGTAATCGTAAACGTCCCGCTCTCCATCTCTTCAGGCGTCAGCTTGCGGTCGCGAGCTTTCTTCGAAAGCTGCGTCATCTCCGCCGCCAGCTCGACAATATTCTTCTTGTCCACATCGCGAATCACCGGCACCAGCAGCCCGCGATCCGTGTCCACGGCCACGCCAATGTTGATGTACTGCTTGTAAATGATCTCCTCTTTCCCCATATCAATCGACGCATTGAACTGCGGAAAGACTTTCAGCGCCGATGCACAAACTTTGAGCGCAATCGCCGTAACCGTCATCTTGCCGCCGGCCTCTTCGGCCCGCGGCGCAAAGCGCGCGCGCAACTGCTCAAGCTCGGTGATGTCGGCGCGATCCTGCTGCGTGACGTGCGGAATCGTGTTCCAGGCCTGCCGCAGATGCTCGGCGGTCTTGCGCCGCACGCCGCGCATCGACACCCGCTCCGTCTTGCCCCATTTAGAAAAGTCAGGCAGCTCCGGCTCGACAAAGCTGGCGCGCGGAGCCTGCGCGGCGGTCACAGCGGCAGCCAATGCGTTCTTTGCATGCAGCTTCACGTCGTCTTCGCTGATGCGTCCACCCGGCCCGCTGCCCTGCACGCCATGAATATCCACGCCCAGTTCCCGCGCCAGTCGCCGCACATGCGGAGCGGCCGCCGCAGGATCGCGGTGTTCGGTTCCCGCAACTTTGCCGAGCTGCACCGGCATGCTGAACGCAGGAGGCGCGGCAAGCGGCTGATCGGGAGGCAGGGCCTGCTCTTCCGTCTTCCCTTCCGCGCGCATCGCAAGCTGGAACGACAGCCGCGCCGCCTGTTGTCCGGAAACGTGCTCAACTGGCTCGTGACGGCGAGGAGCCTCCGCGACCGGGGCGGGTCCGCCCTCCAAAGTGAAGATGACCGCGCCAACTTTCACCTTCTGCCCTTCTTTCACTTTGACTTCGCGAACCACGCCGCTGACCGACGACGGAACCTCGACCACAGCCTTGTCGGTCTCCAGTTCCATCACCGGCTGGCCTTCCGCGATGCTTGCGCCCGGCTTGATCAGCAGCCGAACCAGGTCGCCGCTCTCAATGTTCTCGCCCAGTTCGGGTAATTTGAATTCCGTAGCCATCCTCTCCTTCTGCTAAACCTGATCGTGTGGCGCGGGCATTCTTGCCCGCGCAGTTCTGGTTCTTTGCTGCATGCAACGCGGACAGGAGTGTCCGCGCCACACATTCCTAAGTAGTCGCCGGGTTGCGCTTTTCCGGATCGATCCCCAGCTCCCCAACTGCCTTCTCCAGCACATCCCCCGCAATCTTCTTCTCGTCGGCCAGCGCATGCAACGTAGCCAGCACAATGTGCTTGGCATCGACTTCAAAGAAGTCTCGCAATGCCGCGCGATTCTCACTCCGCCCAAACCCGTCCGTGCCCAGCGCCACCAACTTGCCCGGAATCCACTGCGCGATGCTCTGCGGCAGCACTTTCATGTAATCCGATGCCGCAATAAACGGCCCCGACGCGCCCTTCAGCGCCTGCGTAACATAAGACACCTTCGGCGCTTGCGTCGGATGCAGCATGTTCCAGCGCGCGCAGTCGTTGGCCTCGCGATAGAGTTGCTTGTAGCTGGTCACGCTCCAAACATCGGCGGCCACGCCGTAATTCTTTTCGAGAATCTCGCGCGCCTTCAACACCTCGAACATGATCGTCCCGCTGCCCAGCAGTTGCGCGCGCAGCTTTGCATCTTTCTTCTCCGAGGCGCTGTATAGATACATTCCTTTGAGGATGCCCTCACGTGTACCCGGAGCACTCGGCATCCCCGGCATGTGCAGCGGCTCGTTGGTGACCGTCAAATAATAGAAAATGCTCTCGCCATCCACGTACATGCGCTTGATGCCATCCTGAATAATGACGGCGATCTCGTACGCAAACGCCGGATCATAAGCCAGCAGATTCGGCACAGGAAGCGCGAGCACGTGGCTATGGCCGTCCTGATGCTGCAATCCTTCGCCCGCCAGCGTTGTCCGTCCCGCCGTCCCGCCGATCAGGAAGCCGCGGCAGCGCATATCGGCCGCCGCCCAGATCAAATCGCCGATCCGCTGCAGCCCAAACATCGAGTAATAAATAAAGAACGGAATCGTGTTGATCCCGTGGTTGGCATAGGCCGTACCCGCCGCAATAAACGAGCACATCGACCCCGCCTCGGTAATCCCCTCCTCCAGAATCTGCCCGTCCTTCGCCTCCTTGTAATAAAGGAGCGTGTCCATATCGACCGGCTCGTAGAGCTGCCCTACGTTCGAGTAGATCCCCACCTGCCGGAACAGCGCCTCCATGCCAAACGTCCGCGCTTCATCCGGCACCACCGGCACAATAAACTTCCCCACCTCCGGATCGCGCAGCAGCTTCGATAGCATGCGCACAAACACCATCGTGGTCGAGGCATCCCGCCCCTCAGTACCTTTGTAGAACTCTTCAAATATCGATTCCGCCGGCGGCTTCAGCGGCGTAGCGCGCACTTTGCGTACCGGCAGGTAGCCGCCCAGCTGCTGCCGCCGCGCCTGCATGTACTTGATCTCCGCGCTGTCATCCGCCGGACGATAAAACGGCGCCTCGTGCAGCTCATCGTCGGGAATCGGAATCCCAAACCGCGACCGGAACATCTGCAGCTCATCGTCATTCAGCTTTTTCTGCTGATGCGTGATGTTCTTCCCCTCGCCGGCCTCACCCATCCCGTAGCCCTTGATTGTCTTGGCGAGAATGATCGTCGGCGCGCCCGTGTGCTCAACCGCCGCCTGATACGCCGCCAGCACCTTGATCGGATCGTGCCCGCCCAGCCGCATCCGCGCCAGTTGCTCATCCGAAAGATGCTCCACCATCTTCAGCAGCCGCGGATCGGTCCCGAAGAAATTCTGCCGGAAGTAAGCGCCGCTCTCGACAAAGTATTTCTGATACTGCCCATCTGTGATTTCGCCCATGCGCCGCACCAGCAAGCCATCGCGGTCGGCCTGAATCAGCGAATCCCAATCCGTGCCCCAGATCACCTTGATGACGTTCCACCCGGCGCCGCGGAAAATCGCTTCCAGTTCCTGAATGATCTTCCCGTTCCCGCGTACCGGCCCGTCCAGCCGCTGCAGGTTGCAGTTGACGACAAAGATAAGGTTGTCCAGCCGCTCCCGCGACGCCAGCGTGATCGATCCCAGAGCTTCCGGCTCATCCATCTCCCCGTCGCCCATGAACGCCCAAACTTTGCCGCCCGTCGAGAGCTTAAGCCCCCGGTTCTCGAGATACTTGATAAACCGCGCGTGATAGATCGCCTGAATCGGCCCCAGCCCCATCGAAACCGTAGGAAATTCCCAGAAATCCGGCATCAGCCACGGATGCGGATAAGAAGAGAGCCCGCCGCCCGGTTTCAGCTCGCGCCGAAAATTCTCCAGCTTTTGTTTGGGAATCCGTCCCTCAAGGTAAGCGCGCGCATAAATTCCCGGCGCAGCGTGTCCCTGAAAATAAACAATGTCGCGATCCCCCGACTCGGTCGAAGCGCGGAAGAAGTGATTGAACCCCACTTCGTAAAGCGTGGCCGCCGAAGCAAACGTGGAAATGTGCCCGCCGATGCCATCCTGAATCTTGTTCGCGCGCACCACCATCGCCATCGCATTCCAGCGCACCAGGCTCTTGATCCGCCGCTCCATCTCCTGGCTACCGGGAAATGGAGGCTGCTGCCGCGAAGGAATCGTATTCTGATAAGGAGTAGTCGCCGAAAACGGCAGGTTCACCCCGGCCGCGCGCCGCGCATGCAGCGCCAGTTGCTGCAAGAGTCGCCCCGCCCGCTCCGGCCCACCCTTGGTGAGCACGTAATCGAGCGAATCCAGCCACTCGCGCGTTTCCAATACTTCAATGCCGTTAGTCGGTTGCGTTGGTTGTATCTGCTGCGGTTGCTGCACCTGCGTCTCAGCCACGCTGACCTCACCCCAATGAAGGTATGCGAACTTCCATCATAAGCAATCGACAAGAATTTTGCTGGAGCCGAAATAAGGCGGGACACTAGAACCCCGACTCCCCGTATCAAATGAAATGCCCTGCTCTTTCTCTCGAAGAGCAGGGCATCTCAATATTGGCCACAGCAAGCACGCTAACCGTTATGGCACGGAATAGACCACTCCATTCGAAAGAGCCCCGGCCTGGGTGGTTGCGCCGTACAACTCTGTCGCGGAAATCACAGGGTCGAAAATCACCCCGCCCCACGGATTGGCCCCGTCGGCCAGGCCGCCGGCTAAACTCTGCAGGTTGGTCAGAGGCGTGTATGCGGGGAAAGGCAATTTGAACACTCCACCGAAACCGGCAGCGCCAAAATCCGTTGTGCCGTAGAGATTGTTGGCGCTATCCAGCGTCAACCCAGCCAGCGGCGTAGCTCCGTCTGCACAGAGGGCCACAGAACAGAAACTGTAGAGCACCCCTTCGGTGGCATAGGCCGGTCCCGGCATTTCAAAGACTGTGCCGCGGGCCCAGGCGCCACCGTAGGCGGTGGTGCCGTACATGTTGGCACTCCCGTCAAAGATCACGTTGGCATAGGGATTCCCGCCGTCCGGACAACCCAGGAAGTTACAGAAGTCGTACAGGATCGTTTCCGTGAACGGGCTGTTCTTGAGTTTGTAGACGATGCCCGCATTGCCGGTTCCCCCGCCGGTGGGGACACCGCCCCGAAGCGTCGTGCTGTAGAAGTAGGGAATTGCGAAGATTGAGTTGCAACACAACGCGGCGTATGGGTTCGCTCCATCCGCTCCACCCTTGAAGCGGTGCATGATCGTCTCCGGCCACACCGTGAAGGCAGCGTTATGCGCCAGCTTAAAGGCAGTGCCGCAAAACCAGTTCGTAGTACCGATCAGACACGTGCCCAAGGCGCCTCCGTACACGGTCGTCCCGTAGAGGGTGTTCGCTTTGTCGTTGATCACACCCGCATAGGGGTAGGCTCCATCCTTCCCGCCCGTGAAGACGTGCAAAACTGTTTCGGTCCAACTGCTCGCGCTGGAACTGCACCCCCCCACGCTGCTGGGCGCGCAGAGTTCGAACACGGTGCCACAACCAGGATTTGCACTGTTTCCGCACACCAGGCCCGTGGTGGCTACGCCGCCGTAGTAGGTCGTGCCATACAGAGTAAACGCCCGGCCCGCATAGTTCGTGTTCATGATCAAGGTGCCAATCGGAGTCGCTCCATCCAGGCCCCCGACCCCCTTAAAGCTGTAGAGCACGAACTCCGTCCAGCTCGTCGATCCCGGCGTGCAAGGAGGAACGTCCAACGAAGTGGATGGCAGCGGAGCGCACATCACGTACACCGTCCCGTAGCCGAAAGCGCCCCCATTCATGGTCGTGCCATAGAGGTTGCCGTACTTGTCGGGGACCAGCGAATCGGCTCCCTGGGCGCCGTCCGGCGTCCCGGCAAAATTCCAGAGTATGGTGTCGGCGGCTCTCGCGCCGGTGGCCAACAAACTCAAACTGAAAACGAGCGCCAGCACAAAGCGGATTGACGATTGCTGCTTCGACCATCTCGCCACGCAATCGCACGGAGCGATCGCCTTCGAAAGCACACTGCGTAGCTCCCACATGCAGTTCTTCATATTGGTCTCCTTACGAGTTTTGATTTCCCGCTCCCCATGCGCTTGCGCGCATCACATCTGCTGCGGCAAATTGTCCCCACAATCCTAAGAACAAACAGGAAGAAAAAGAGAGACGAGATCCATCGGTGGATTCTTAGGTAGGGGGACTCTAGCACGAAAGCGCGGAAAAGCAATATCGAAAAAGAATCTCGGTCGGGAAGTTTGTGGGGTCAGGAGCCGCCGCTACCCGTCGCCAGGATGCATGTCTGATTCTGAATCATGAAACAATTGCAAACGGTTTTCTCTCCGCCACTGGCTCTACTGCCCGAGCAGCCCCCTTTTCAGAGCCGCATTGGGCGGCTTCGGCCCGAGCCACACCGAGAAGAGCGCTTGCCCGAAGCCCGGACCGGCGATGGTCAGCTTCTCCTTGCCATTGATGGCGAGGGTTGTGCCCGTGCCCGGAACGTAGGTAAAGACCATCTGGTCGCCCTCTTTGACGGGCTCAAGCGCGGCGAGCAACCGGTCAATGTCGGCCTTCATCGTCTTCGTGGCCTCCGGTGCATTGTCGTTGAACGATTCGCCGAATGCATTCGCCATCTGGTCCTTGCTCGCACCGTGCACGAACTGCATGACGATCCGCTTGGGGGCATCGGCCTTGATGATGGCATCGGGGTCCGCCGACTTCTGTGCAAGGTACAACCCCGCGACGTACACCTTCACCACGATCTTTGTTCGCAGTCCCAGGCCATTGAGCACCAGCGTCGAACCTCCGGCCTGTACCGTGTCCGGAAGCTTCACACCCGCCAGATCGGCGGCGTGCAGATTGACCATCGATGCCAGCCCAAACACGGCAACGATTAACACTATGGCGGTCTTCCGCATGATGACTCCTCGAGGAACATGTTACGACTACTAGTGTCCAAGCCGATTTCTGCTTACCGCGCAGCTCCGTTCAGCAGGTTCCGCAGCACGGCGACCTCCGCCTTGATCCCGGTGTGCAGCGCCGGATCAACATCCGGTGCAAAGTAAGGAGAGTGATTGGAGGGCAGCATCACGCCGGTACTCTTGCTCTCCGCATACTTCTCCGGGTCCGCGCCTCCCAGGCTCATATATAGCGAGGGAACGCCCTGCTCGACGAAAAACGCATAATCCTCGGACGGTGTGATCGGCTCGGTGGCGATCACGTTCTGCTTTCCCAGTGCAGCTTCAAGCGGCGCTCTCAGGCGCTCGGCGAGTGCCGGATCGTTATACACCGAGTCGGTGGCCTCCGGGTGCTCGATAAGAGGTTCCTGCTGTGCCCCACCGGCGAGCGCCTCGGCCTTAGTGATGCGCGCGATGGCCGCCAGAACCTGCTTGCGCACTTCGTTCTTGTAAGTTCGTACCGTCAGGCCAAGCTCCGCCTGGTCGGGAATGATGTTGTTCTTCGTGCCGGCCCGCACGTAGCCGACTGTTACGATCGCCATCTCTCCCGGCTTCACCTCGCGTGAAACGATGGTTTGCAGCGCAAGAATCGTTCGCGAGGCAATCACGATCGGATCGATGGTCGCCTGTGGCGAAGCGCCATGTCCGCCTTTGCCATAGATCGTGATCCGCAAGGAATCGGCGTTCGCGTCGTAGATGCCCGGAGTGATCCCCACCTGCCCGGCAGGAAGATAGTTGCCGACATGCAGAGCGACGCCCACCGCCGGTTTTGGGAAGCGCGTGAACAGTCCATCGTCGATCATTCTCTTGGCCCCGCTGATGGTCTCTTCGGCGGGTTGGCCCACCAGCATCAGCGTTCCGTGCCAGCTTTCTTTGCTGTGCGCCATGATGGCCGCCGTCCCCACCAGCGATGCCATGTGCAGGTCGTGCCCGCAGGCATGCATCACCGGAACGTCGTGTCCGCCGTCGTCGTTGGCATGCACTTTGCTCGCATACGGAAGTCCGGTCTTCTCTTCAACCGGAAGCGCGTCGAGTTCGGTGCGCAGCATGACCGTGGGCCCGGCGCCGTTCTTGAGAATGCCGACAACCCCCGTGCCGCCGACTCCTTCCGTGACCGTATATCCCAGGTCTCGCAAACGAGCGGCGAGTTTGGCAGCGGTCTGGGCTTCGTGCGAAGACAGTTCCGGAGATTGATGAAGATCAATATAAAGATCGTGGGCCGCGGGATAGACGGCATCCACTTCGCCGGAAGCCGTCGCGGTCTGCGCATAGGAGGAAACAGTCAGCGAAAGAAGAACAACAAGAAGAGGAGACAAGAACCCTGCCGTTTTCATGACCACCGGATCATATCCACAGCCGCAGAACACAGCAAGCCGCTGCTCGACTAGACGCATTCCACGCCGCCCACAAAAGTTCGCAGCACCTCGCCGCGTCCGTTGAGCACCAGAAAGTCGGCATCGGCCCCGGCGCTTAGCACTCCTTTGTCCGCGCACCGAACCACGCGCGCCGGATTTGCAGTAGCTGCGGCGACTGCCTCGAGCAAAGTCCATCCGGCAAACTGCGCAAGATTGCCCACGGCACGATCCATCGTTAAGACGCTGCCGGCAAGCTTGCCCTCAAAAGTGCATTTGCCGTCGCGAACATCGACCTCGATCGATCCAAGTCGATAGCGGCCATCAGGCATCCCCGTAGCGGCAGTAGCGTCGCTAATAAGCACAGTCAGTTCCGGGCCTTTCGACTGCGCGACGAGCTTAACGACCGCAGGATCGAGATGAATGCCATCGGCAATGATATCCGCGCTGACGCGCGAGTCAGTCAGCACGGCGCCAAGAATGCCCGGATCGCGGTGGCCCAGCGGCCGCATAGCATTAAAGATGTGCGTGGCATGGCGAGCCCCCGCGTCAATCGCGCGTTCCGTGGCCGCGAAATCAGCGTCCGAATGTCCCAAACTCACACACACTCCGCGCGCCGCCGCCGCGCGGATCAACTCGATTGCACCCTCCAGTTCCGGCGCAAGAGTCATCATGCGAATGTGCCCGCGCGCCGCCTGCCAGAACCGCTCAAACGTTTCAAGTTTAGGTGGCAGCAAATCCTCCGGAGGATGCACTCCACGTCGCGCATGACTGATAAACGGTCCCTCAAGATGAACGCCAAGCGGAGCAGCGCGGCCTTCGCGATCTGTCTTATTTCGCGCGGGCGCCTCGATCGCATCGGCAAGCCGCTCCAGCGCGCGCAACGTACGGTCCATCGGCGCAGTCACGGTAGTGGGAAAATAGGTCGTGACTCCATGCCGCGCCAGCATGCGCTCGATCGCAGGCAGCGCTTCCGCCCCCTCGTCCATCACGTCATATCCGGCGTTCCCGTGGATGTGAAGATCGACGTAGCCCGGGACGATCAAGCCTTCGCCAAAATCGCTGTGCACCGCGCCGGTCGGCAGTTGGCGATCGGCGCGTGCCACGATTTCCCGGACTCGCCCCTCGTCGACGATCATCAGCGCAGGCTCGACCACGCCCTTCGCAGTCAGCAGCCTTCGGGCAGTAAATGCCAGCATAATGAGCGCTTTGAGTTCAGCAAAATATGGGCGCGAGCAAGATTGTACCGCCTCGCAATTGATTACTGAACTTAGGTAATCTTCGTCTTCACCCCCTTTTAACAATGCTCCATGTAAAATAGAAGCTAATTGATGGGGTATCAGAAGATTGAGGGGTCCTAGCAGTGGAGAGTAAGAATCTAACCCGCGAGCGCCAGAAGCTCATGGTCAACATGTTGGAGCGGAAAATCCGTCTCCGCGCCCGCCAGTACTACGAAGAACGCGGGCAGGAAGACGGTCGCGCGCTCGACGACTGGGTCAAAGCCGAATCCGAAGTCTTGAAATCGAGCATCCTCCGTCCGCTGTGGGCGGTCCGCGACGATTCGCAGTCGAGCGAAGCGTAAGCGCGCTTATCCGCAAGCGCTTCCAATCACAGAAACCCTAACAGCAGCTTCGCCGACGACAGGCTGAGTACTGGGCCTGCGATCGTGAACAGTGCGCGGCCGATTGTTCCCGGCGCACCGCCGTAAAAGGCGTCCAAAGCAAACGCCATCGCGCAGGCCGCTCCAGTTGCCGCGAGCCACGCGCGCGGAAACTGCTTCAGGTTCGGAATTGCAGTGGGCAACAGCCACAAAAATATGTACCAGAGCTGGTGGTCTGCGAGCGATCGAGCGAAGTGTGCAAGATATCCGTTTGCCGAAGAATTGTGCCCCTGAAGCCCGAGGGCAAACTCCAGCGGGCTTGTGAACGTTCCCTCAATCACGCAATGCAAGGCGGCAAATGCGATTAGGCTTGCAACCCAACTGCTTGCAATCCAGACCCCGATTCTTGCCGGCGTCTGCGAGAGTTGTCGCACTGCAACTCGATCGCTCCGCGCCGCCAGCCACCAGGCCGCACCAAACGCAATGCTGAACGGGATGAATGACTCTTTCGTCAGCGCTCCCAGGACCGCGATCAACGGCAAGGCCCAAAACCTGCATTCCGCCAGGCTCCAGAGCACGGCGAGCAGAAAGAAACCTTCGCCCGCGTCCACTAACCCAACTAAGCGAAGGTTGGGAACGGCAAAGTTGACGAGGTAGACAAAAGCTCCCAGCAACCCGGCCGCGGAATTGCCCAGGCAGCGAGTTCCGAGCAGCACAATCAATACCGCGGTTGCCGCAACAAAAATAGAGTCGGCCACGAGCAGCGAAAACATCACCGGGTCCCAGCTTGCGGTTCGACCATCGACGATCCGATAGATTTGCCGGGCCACCGACGGAACGAGCACTCGGAATCGAACGTGGCCAGCGTCTGCGCTGGCAGTTCCGGTCATCATCTCTGCGTAGATTTTGACGTCGGAGAGTCCAGGCGTTCGGCGCGGGTCATACCGGTTCAGCACCGGATAGCCGAGACCGCATGCAATCAGGAAAAACAGCAGGAACAGCGACCCCAATTTAGCGATCGTGATTTCCGCGCGCTTGTCTTCGGGACTCGCCATGATTCGTCGTCGTCACCAGCGAACTTTTCCTTCGGGGTCGTCAACCAATACTACTTCGTATTTTTCGATCATCGGCATGAGAACGTTTTCCAGTTCGCGCTTCCAAAGTTCTCCTTCGTAGAACTTGGCCTTCATCGCCTCGCGCGATTCGAGGCCGGGAAAGCCGCGCATGAAGAAGATAGTATCCGGATCTTCGATGGACAGAAACGGCCCGAGAATCTTCATCCCGATTTCGTCGTGAGCGGGAACCGAGCGGGTGCGGAAGATTTCAAGGAACTCCGCTCGCTTTCCCGCCTTAAGTTTGTAAGTCCGCATTTCGATGATCATGGGGTCATGCTCTCCCGCCCACGAGGGTAACTTGAAAGCGCCGCGTCGAGCGTGGCCATGCTGACCTCCGGGCGATTCGTTTCCGTTGTCGTTAGATTCTGGTTTGGACGGTTTCGATGCAGAGGTGGTGGCGGCAGTACGCCCCGATTCCCCCGCATTCCGAACACCGCGAAGCATGGTTTAACCGTGTATTTGGCCTGAACGAGACCTAGTCCGCTCTCGATATAGATAGGAACCAGTCGGACCTTCGCCTATAATGCTGGGTCGCAGGATCGGTTGTCGAGGCTAGGTGGCTTATGAATACTTCCCGCAACCTCAGAGTCGGAATCGAGAAAGGAGTTAGAGTGATGAAACTGTGCCCTTTTGCTCTTACATTGTTCGTTGCGGCGTTTTCGCTTTCTCTCTCGGCATGCGGCGGCAGTAATGCTACGACGACTCCGCCTCCTACATACTATACGATTGGGGGCACAGTTTCGGGCCTGTCGGGCTTGGGTCTTGCACTCCAGGATAACGAAACCGACAACATGGACGGAGACGGTATTGCACAGCTTTGGGAGCAATACAGACGGGGCATCTCCGTTGGCTGGCATGGTTTTTGACGGCACCGGCAACCTCTACGGAACAACCTCTAGCGGCGGTACGACGTTTGGACCCGTATGCCCAGACGGGTGTGGTGTCATCTTTGAACTCTCACCCGGATCTGGGGGGCAGTGGACGGAGAAGGTGCTGCACCAATTCTGCTCTGAGACGGGTTGTGCCGATGGGGCTAATCCGACCGCTGGACTAATCCTTGATGCATCTGGGAATCTGTACGGCACGACGCTCAACGGCGGGGCCCCATACGATTATGGCACTGTGTTTGAGTTGACGCCCGCAGATGACCAGTGGACGGAGACAGTGCTGCACGCGTTCGAAGGCGGCCAGGAAGACGGTTACAATCCGCACGCGGGCGTAGTCCAAGACAAGTCCGGGAGCCTGTATGGCACGACTGAGTCTGGCTATGAGACCCTGTCCGGGGTGAACAACGGGACGGTATTCAAACTCACACCGGCAGCAGGAGGACAGTGGGCGGAAAGCGTGATATACGGCTTCTGTACGCTTCCTAATTGCACGGACGGCACCGAACCCTTGGCAGAGTTGGTTCTCGACGCGGCTGGCGATCTATACGGTACGACCTTCAGCGGCGGCAACTCCAATTGGGGCGTCGTCTTCGAGCTCATCGCACAGGGAAGTGGCCAGTGGGTCGAAACGTTCGACTATAGCTTCGTAGGCGGAGCGGATGGGTTTAATCCATGTGCTGGTCTAGCGCTCGATGCAACCGGAAATCTCTATGGTGTAGCCCCCCAGGGCGGTACCTACGGAAACGGCGTCGTGTTTGAGATCGAGCCGGGGCCGGGCAATCGCGCGTGGCGGCAATGGCCGGCATTTCATCGTCTTCGGACGGGAAATCGGTGAGGCGGCTATTAACTTCTGGTGCATACAGATTCGTGAGTGTTCCTTGATGTTCGCCCCTCCCGGGGCTGTGGAGTCGTGGGAAGCTTGCCACGCTTACGGCTGGGCTACAGCCTTCAGCGTTCGCGTACGGCGCGGAGAATCAGCTCGTATTTCTGCGTCGCAGCGTAAGATCATGGTCTATACTGTTTCCTAGTTATTGCGGGGCGCAAGGGCTGTTTCGCAACTCGCTTGACATTCGTTCTAACCTTCGCCTATGCTGCGCCCATGGCCATCACTCGGCGGCAACGCGAACTCTACGACCTCATCTCGCGCTTCGTGAGCGAGAAGGGATACTCCCCTTCGTTTGAAGAGATCAAGGATGCGATGGGCCTCAATTCCCTGGCCACGGTCCACAAGCACGTCACCAATCTGGAAAAAAAGGGCTTGCTGACGCGCGGCTACAATCAAAGCCGGTCGATCGATCTGCTGCCTCCGAAGGGGAAGCTGAAACAGTCGATGGCGGTGAATACCGGAGTGGTGCTGCCCGCTGGTGGGCAGGATTGCGGCGGGGCAGTCCGATTGAGGCGGTGGAGAACCCGGAGACGATTTCGCTGGCGGATTTCGTGCGCTCGAAGGAAGTGTTTGTGCTCGAAGTGCGCGGCGAATCGATGCAGGACGAGGCGATTTTGAACGGCGATTATGTGCTGGTGGAGAAGACGAAAACGGCGCATAACGGCGACATTGTGGTCGCTTTGATCGACAGCTCGGACGCTACCTTGAAGCGCTTCTTCCGCGAGGGAGAGAACATCCGGTTGCAGCCTTCGAACAAAACGATGGCGCCGATTATCAAACCTGCCGCGTCCGTCGAGGTGCAGGGGCGGGTGATTGGGGTGCTGCGGAAGTACTGAGACTCGTTCGGAGATTAGCGGTCAGTTTGCAGAATCGGATTGCAGAGGTCAGAGGTCAGATTGCAGAATTCAAAACCCTTGGGGCACACCGCCTAGCTGAATGCAAAGGCTTCTACCTCTGCAATCTGACCTCATACCTCTGACCTCGAAACTCAGCCGAGATGGCGGTCGAGCGCCTTCTGAATGTCGTCTTTTGAGCGATAGCCGACTAACTGCTCGACGACCTGTCCGTTCTTGAAAACTAGCAAGGTCGGAATGCCGGTGACTTTGTAGCGCATGGGGGTGGCGCCGTTGCGGTCAACATCCATTTTGCCAACCGTGACCTTGCCCTGATATTCGCCGGCAAGCTCTTCGACGATGGGCGCGATGGCGCGGCAGGGACCACACCACGCAGCCCAGAAATCCACCAGCACGGGCTTGTCAGACTTCAATACATCCGAATCAAAATTTGCGTCGGTAACCTCGACGATGGCGTTGCTTGCCATTCATCCTCCAAATTGTTATGGGTTCTCCGCGGCGAACACTACGGCTCGCGCGGAACAACTCATCTATCCTAGCACTCACGATTAGATGCTGGGGAACTGCGAAGGTCGCAAACAGCAGAGAGGCGGAAAGCGGCGCAGGAGGACTGGGATAATCACCTCAGGACGACCCATATTATTCCCATTCTTCCCAGCACTCAGACGCTGCGCTAATCTGGATCGTCCCTGCGAATGAGAATCCTTATGAAAGGCGATCTCGACAACCTGCGCGTGGTGCTGGTGGCGACGCGGAATCCGCTGAACATCGGAGCCGCGGCGCGCGCCATGAGCAACTTTGGGGCGCGGCATTTGCGGCTTGTCCATCCTTATGAAGTGGCCTTTCGGGAGGCGCGGTCGGCGGTCGGGGCCGCGGAGTTGATGGCAAGTGCGAAGGAGTACGGCACGGTGGCCGAAGCGGTCGCGGATTGCAGGCTGGTGGTGGGAACGACGGCGGCAGGGCGACGCGAGTTGCAGCACGAACTGCGGCGGCTGGAACAAGGAGGCCGGACGATCCGCAAGCAGCTTGTCACGGGACGGGTGGCATTGCTGTTCGGATCGGAGAAAGTTGGGCTTTCAAACGAAGACATGGCCCACTGCCACTGGCTGATGCGGATTCCAACACGCGCCGGACATGATTCGATAAATCCGGGTTCGATGAATCTGGGGCAGGCCGTCGCTATCTGCCTGTATGAACTGGTGCGTTCGGGAAAGATTGCGACTACTAAGAGCGCTAAGGCGCACGCCGCGTCTGCTGATCTGGAGCGGCTGACGCAAGTCTTGTTCGAAGTGCTCGGCACGAGCGGCTACGTGAAACCGCGCGTGGCCGCGGCCACCGAGGAGAAGTTGCGGCGGATGGTGCGGCGCATGAATCTCAATGACGCAGATGCGGAACTCTGGCTGGGAATACTGCGGCAGATCCAATGGAAGCTAGGCGCGCCGCAACCCGAGGTCGGCCTGAAGGAAGACTGATTCCCCTAACAGTCGTTTGTTTAGCTGTCAGTTGTACGGACCACCACGCTACGATCCCAGCTCCACCTCTGTAATCCCCCGTTTGCGCTAACCATTGCCGATTCCAGCAGTCGAATGAGGAGGCGGCAACGGCTTGCGTTCATCTCTGCGCGTTTGGCCGCCTTGGGGGTGCGGAAATGCGCATGCTGCTGGACACTTTCTCCCAGACCTTGCGCACGCTTTGGGCGCATAAGCTACGGTCATTTCTCACCATGTTTGGAATCGCCTGGGGCGTCGGCTCGCTCTTGCTGCTGGCTGGCGTGGGCGAAGGTTTCCGCAACGGAAACCGCAAGCAGCTTGAAACCTTCGGCAAGAACATCATCTTCTTCTTTGGAGGCCGCACGCCGGCGGTCGAGGGCAGCTTCAACTCCATGAAGTGGTTCAATCTGACCTACGACGACTATCTGGCGATCAAGAACGAGTCGAAGCTTGCCCTTCACATTTCGCCTCTCATCGCTCGCGACGATATTCGTGCAGTGAGCGATTACACCAGCACAAATGGACAAGTTTCGGGCGTGCCCGCCGTCTATAGCCAGGTGCGCACGATTCCGCTCGCCGTCGGGCGCTGGATCAACGACGACGACGATGCCGAGCGCCGGCGCGTATGCGTGCTGGGACGCGAAATGACGCGCAACATGTTTCCTGGCCGTCCGGCGGTGGGCAATACGATCATGCTCAATGGCGTGCGCTTTCAAGTGATCGGCGTGCTCAACATGATCGGCCACGAAGAGCAGAACGCGACCAACGTTCGCATTTTTATTCCATTCAGCACCATGCGCGAACTGTTTCCGCTGACCGGCGACAATTCGAAAGAAGGCAATGCGATTTCCTTTATCAATTACCAGCCGCGCAGCTTCGACGAAAACGAAACGGCCAAAGACGAGTTGCACCGGATTGTGGCTCGCAATCACGGCGGGTTCGACCCGACGGGAAAAGACATCTGGGAAGAATGGGACACGGTGAAAAACCAGAAAACGATGGGCAAGATTTTCACGGCAATGGACTGGTTCCTGGGCGGCGTCGGCCTGGTGACGCTGGCTCTGGGCGCGATCGGAATCGTAAATATCATGCTGGTTGCGGTGACGGAGCGGACGCGCGAGATCGGGCTGCGGAAAGCTCTGGGCGCGACGCATCGCAGCATCCTGTTTCAGTTCTTCCTGGAGGGCTCATTCCTGACGCTGATCAGCGGCGCGGTTGGCGTGGGCGGCGCCATGCTCGTGATTCATCTGCTCTCGGGAGTGCAACTGCCACAGGGCTTCGACACGCCGCGGATCGTGCCGGCATCGGCAATCGGAGCGGTGCTCTCACTTGCGCTGGCGGGGATTACCGCGGGACTCTATCCCGCGCGCAAAGCCGCGATGCTCGAACCGGTGGAGGCGCTGCGGCAGGAGTAACGAGCAACCGAGGAGTTAGTCATGACAAGCGATCTCTTGCAGGAAGCCTATGGCGCGATGCTGCACAATCGGCGGCGCACGGCGCTGACCATGCTGGGGATGGCGTGGGGGATTGCGACGGTTGTGATTCTGCTCGCGTTCGGTTCGGGATTTGAGCGCGCCATCGATCTCATTTTCAGTTCGTGGGGCACCGACGTGATTGGAGTGTTTCCGGGGCGCACGTCGCTGCAGGCAGGCGGCGCGAAAGCGGGCAGCGAGGTGCGCTTGAAGTTGGCCGACGTTGATTACGTCCGCAACGAAGTACCCATGGCGAAAGGAGTGACGCCAATCTTCGACAAGCAGAATGGAGTCACCGTTCAGCACGACACGCGCACCTTTACCAACCTGTTCGTGACGGGCGTATACCCGGTTTACGAGCGCATTCGCGGCTTCGACGTGGCCACCGGCCGCGGGCTCGGCGAGCAGGATCAACTGGAGCATGCGCGCGTCGCGGTGATCGGCGATGAGGCCAAGCGGCGCTTGTTTTCGGGAGAGCAGGCTCTGGGGCAGACCATCCGCATCGCCGGCGTGAGTTTTCAGGTGATCGGCGTTTACCAGCACAAGGTGCAGGGCGGAGACAACAACGACAACAGCATGGTCGTAATCCCTTTCAGCACCATGGGCGATCTCTACGACACGCAGTACATCACCGGCATTCTGATGGACTACGACGGGGGCGACCACGCGCAGATCGCGCGCGTGGTGCGGGGCGGTGCTAGCCGGGCACCACAACTTCCGGCCTGACGATCGCAGAGCCGTTTTCATCGCGGACTTCAAACAGGACTTCGACGAATTCACTACCGTGACCACCGCGCTCAAGGCGCTGCTCGCTTTCATCGGCGCGCTGACTCTGGGGATTGGCGGCATCGGGCTGATGAACATCATGCTGGTCTCGGTGCAGCAGCGAACCCGCGAGATCGGAGTAGAGAAAGCGCTGGGCGCGCACAGACGCCACATCCTCTTTCAGTTTCTCGCGGAGGCGCTGGTCATCACGTTCGCAGGTGGCGCGGCGGGAATCGGGATCGCCTATGTGATTTCGTGGGGCGTGGGCGCATTGCCTCTGATGAGCGCCTTCGGCGACAACTTGCAGGCGGGTGACATTCACTTGCAAATCAATCTCAGCAGCCTGGCCGTGGCGACGATCATTCTCAGTGTCGTCGGAATCCTGAGCGGGATGGTGCCGGCAATCCGCGCCGCGCGGCTGGACCCCATCGAGAGCCTGCGGTACGAATAAAGCCAGGTCCTACAGGGCAGCAAATTTATTTGAACGGAATATCCGATTGCTTTGAAGTCCATCCGACGCTCGGCACCGAGCCCCAGAACCTTCGTACCGAGGGAATGTATTTCGTCATGTTCCCGGTCGGCGCGGTGCGGGCGAACACCTGGAAACGCCAATTTAGTACATCCGCGACGTAGATGGTTTGGTCGGATCCCATCGCCATGAAGTGAGCCCACGCCATTTGGCCGGGTTGGTGTCCCGGTTCACCGAAGGCGCCGAGGATCTTTCCATTTTGATCCAGTTCGACGATCCGGTCGTATCCTCCGTCCGCCATCCAAACGTGCTGGTCGGGCGTAATCAGGAGACCGTATGGGTAGCCGATACCCGTCCATTGCCGGATGAAGTTCCCATCTGCGTCAAAGATTTGTATACGTTGATTTTCCCGGTCGCCAACATAGACTCGGCCCTCCTTGTCGACGGCGACACTGTGCGGCAGGTCGAATTCACCGCTGCCGCTTCCGAATTTCCCCCACGCCTTGATGTAGTTTCCATCGCGGTCGAACTTGACGACGCGGGAATTGCCATAACCATCGGCCACGTAAATATCGCCATTTTTTGCGAACGCCACATCGGCCGGTTTGTTGAACAACCAGTTTGCTTCCGCCCCGGTGTTGATTCTCCCCAGCACTAGCAGCACATTGCCGGATGGATCCAGTTTGAGCACAAGATGGTTCCCGTCGTCGGTCGTCCAGATGTTGTCGTCGGCGTCGATGCGCAATCCATGCGGGTGCGAAAAGAGCCCTTCGCCGATGCTTTGAATAAAATTGCCCTTGCCGTCGTATTCGGCGAGCATCGGCTTGGTTCGTTGGAAAAGAAATATATGGCCCTTGGAATTTACGGCGACCGCAGAGGATTCGCCCGCGATCATCCCTTTTGGAAACTTGAAGAAGTTCGGCAGCACGCGATAGGGAAGTTCGGGAACGGCCTGAAAAGTGGTGGCGTTTGTTGCTGGCTGCGCAGCAGCATGCAATGCCAAGAGCGCAATCAACGCCAGCACGACGGTCAGAGACCTTCTCATATTTCCTCCCCACACGAAGATCAAAACCGAGTCATTGCGCTAACCGGGGCGAAGTCACGACGCTCCGATCACCCAGCCCGCCGCATCGACCCCGCGATCACCGCGCCGAATACCAGCAGCATCAGCAGAGAAATAATTCCAAGAGAAATGACGCAGTAAATACACCACACCCCCAGTGCATACTTTTCGATGTCCGCCAGGTGAACAGCAAAAGTGAAGGCGCCGGTCACGAATGGCAACATCCATGGGTACGCTTTTTTGAAAGCGAGCAGGCCAAGAAGCAGGTAGCCCGCCATGCCAATGACAGCGACGGGAACTCCATAGACCATGGCGAACGGACTGTGGTTGACGATGCCGCAATCCCAGCGTTCATTGATGCTGCACGGCGATGCTTCCGTGCGGTAGTGCTCGCGCAAGGCCAGCGCGGAAACCACAATCCCTGAAATTGCCAGCACAACCAGTACCCATCTCATATTCCCGTCTCCCAACGAATGCAAATGATGTTGATGCCGACCGTTGATGGTCGAACATTGATTGCCAAACAAGGTATTATGCGCGATTTGTGGCGATATCCGCGCGCTGGCTTTATTTTTTGCGCGCTTCCGCTTCCGCCAGCCAGCCGCGGCGCAGCGCTTCCTGCGGCACTCCCGACAGGTACGGCTTGATGTCGAGAATTGGCGTTCCGTCGAGCATGTCAATCCCTCGAACATGGAGAGACGGGCCTTCGCGGCGCAACAGTTCGACGATGGTCAGGCCAATGGGATTCGGACGTCGCGGCGACCGCGTCGTAAACACGCCGTGCGGTCGGTTATCGGAAGGTGGCGTGCCAACCAGTTCGAATCCCTCAGACCGGTCGAACTCCCAGAGAACAATGAGATGCGAAAACCCCTCGATGTCGGTGAGCCCAGGCTCAAGCTCCGGCAGGATCTTGAGAACGCCCTCGGCTTCGTGTTTGGCGCCAAGACCTTTGGGAATTTTGGCCGTCTCCTTATACGGGCTGCTGACAAAGCCAATGGGATGTGAAGTGAACATGAAGGAACCTCTCAATCCATACTAATCCTGATGCCCCAAGCTACACCGGCGTCGCTTCACTGTGTTACAACAACGCAATGGGTGACGATGTGGGGGCAACTTCAGGCTCGGAAGAGAATCCAGTTTCGTTGACGCCTTCAGAGGTGCCAACGGCCAAGCGCGATGTCTCCAATTTCTGCCCGAACTGCGGAACCGAACTCCTGGGGCGCAGTTGCAAGCTGGTTTGCAAGACGTGCGGCTTCTATTTGAGCTGTTCGGATTTTTATTGATCGTTTGAGGCGGATTGCCAGTCGCGGCTCGCGGGACTGCCTGCAGCGCCAGGGGCGCAACTCCCTGCCCCAACTCCCTGCGAGGATCTTTTCAAGCTCCCGCTGCCGCAGCCGAACTCTCGCCGCGCTCAAGCCATTCCCGCGCCTCGTCCATGGAAAAGAAAACGCGAATGGTTTTGCTTTCCGGGCGAAGAAT
The DNA here is from genome assembly GCA_963818945.1 of uncultured Acidobacteriaceae bacterium. GTDB lineage: Bacteria > Acidobacteriota > Terriglobia > Terriglobales > Acidobacteriaceae > Acidiflorens. Next base: position 708,046 of record CAWFUA010000001.1, read on the forward strand.
CCGATGAAATTGGGCGACGTGGATCTGGGCCTCGCTTTGAGCAACAAAGGCACGCTTGGATTTCGATGAAAAAGGATCCACATCATCGGCCAGCATCATGATTTCATCCGCGGCCAGATGAACCGATTCGACTCCGCGCAGGTCAACGAGTTCGGAAAAGGCAGGACTGAAGCGGGGATCGGCCCGCAGACTGGACGCGTAATGCACAATTCCGCCGAAGGTAAGTACTCCCTCAACCCGGGCTGAAACCACCCGAGCAGCCGTGTCGATGGAGTAATCAAACGGCCGCTGGCCCGAGAAACTCATATTCTCCCTATCGGCAGAACAGCCTTGAAACTTCAGCCCCGGCCCGGCGAAGTCGCAAGACCTTCTCTCGCTCCAAACAAAGTTTCCCGGCAGCTTCTACAATAGGTGCGGCTTGATTTACAGATTCTTATAAGGAGATTCGAATGGAACGGAAGGCTAGCGCAGTTTGGAAGGGCGGATTGAAAGATGGGAAGGGTGCAGTGTCTTCGACCAGCGGCGTGCTTTCGAACACGCCTTATTCATTCGCAACGCGTTTTGAAGGCACTCCCGGAACGAATCCGGAAGAACTGATTGCAGCGGCGCATGCGGGATGTTTTTCGATGGCGCTGTCGGGGCAACTTGGTGCCGCAAACCTGACGCCGGAGAGCATCAACACTTCGGCAACGCTCACCATGGAGAAGCTCGATGCGGGCTGGACGATCACCGCCGTTCACCTCGACGTGACCGCGAAGGTGCCGGGCGCCAGCGCGGAAGCATTCAACAAGGCGGCGCAGGATGCCAAGGCCGGCTGCCCGGTCTCGAAAGTGCTGAACGCAAAGATCACGATGAATGCGAAGCTGGGATAAGGCTTGAGGGGAAGTGAGACTCTAGAACTGGTCTCATAAATGGTTTGGGGAAGGGCACGGCTTCAGCCGTGCCGCTAGAGCCCGGCAAAATGCGGGCTTTAGCCCCTGAGGGCCAACACTCTCTCCGCTAAGACTATTTATGAGACCAGTTCTAGCCCTTCGACCTTGAATTCTTAACCCGTCAGACTTTGTCACTTACGGAGATTGTCTAGCTGTGGCTGCGCAGCAGTTCGCGAAGCTTGGCATTGATCTTGACGGCTTCCTTTGAGGCTTGATCGATCATTTCGATCCAGCGGCGGGAGTTCTCGGGCGGACCGGCCTGCGAAATCAAATACGTCGCCTGCACGATCGTTTCGAGGGCGTTGCTGAGATCGTGCGCCAGAAAGCGAAGATCTTTCGCGAGGGCAGCGGGGATTTTATCGTCGGCGCTCGGCATGCTTGATCAACCTGTTTGCTTGGGACGCGGCTCTCCGCTTCATTGACAGGCGGGACGCAGCCAGTAGATATTAGTGTAGTCCCTTGAAAAAGGGACCCTGCCGATTTTTTCTTCACCGTGCGGATATGGCGGAACTGGCAGACGCGCTAGGTTCAGGTCCTAGTGATCGCAAGGTCGTGGAGGTTCGAGTCCTCTTATCCGCACCAGAAATTCAGCTCCTGGCTTCTGGCTTTTTCTCTTTTCGGATACAGGTTGCTAAGCGCCAGCCGATAGCCGGTGCGTGCTGCGGGTCTGCGCGATCCCGTACTGGCGAATCTTGTAGAGCAGCGCTTTGTAACTGATCTTCAGCAGCGCCGCGGCCTGCTTGCGGTTCCAGTTCGTCTCTTCGAGGGCGCGCGCAATGGCTTCCGCTTCGGCTTCATCTTTGGCTGTGCGTCCGAGGGATTTCAGTCCCCCGGCGCCTTCGGCGCCTGCGCCTGCGGCTTGCCCGGCGGCCTCAAAGTGTCTTCCTCCGCCACCATCGGGGCGGGGCTGCAATTCTGAAGCGGCCAGCGACTCATCTCCCAAAACCAGATAGCGCTTGATGAAGTTGCTCAGTTCGCGCAGGTTGCCGGGCCAGGAATGGCGCAGACAAGCTTCCATCAACTGGGGCCCCAGGGGCAGCGGCGAGCGCGCATACGACTCCGACATGCGCGACATGAAATGTTTGAGGAGAATCGGTATTTCCTCTTTGCGGTCGCGCAGCGGCGGCAGGGAAAGCGTGAACGCGTTGAGACGGTAGTAAAGATCTTCGCGCAGACGCTTGTTGGCGATCGCTTCGGGAATGTTGATGTTGGTCGCGGCCAGGATGCGGACGTCCACCTTGATCACATTGCGGCTGCCGAGGCGCGAAAAAGTTTGGTCCTGCAGCACGTGCAGCAGCTTGGCCTGAAGCAGGGGCGGCATTTCGCCGATCTCGTCAAGCAGGATGGTGCCCTTGTTGCACAGCTCAAACTTGCCTGGCTTGGGGTGATTGGCGCCGGTAAACGCTCCCGCTTCGTAGCCGAACAATTCGCTTTCCAGCAGGTCGGCAGGCACAGCGGCGCAGTTCACTTTGAGGAACGTGCGGTGGGCGCGCGGAGAAAGCTTGTGGATCAGCCGCGCCAGAACTTCCTTGCCCGTGCCGCTTTCGCCCAGCAACAGCACCGGGATATCGACATTGGCAACCAGCGCCGCCTGCGAACGGATCTTCTTCATCGCGGGGCTGGCGGCCACAAAGAAAACGTCGTCGCACAGCTCTTCTACTTCGCCGGCATAGCTGTCGGTCTTCGCGCTCCCAATGCACTGTGCAATCACGCCATCGAGTTCGGCTTTCTGAAACGGCTTGGTCAGATAATCGGTTGCACCCAGACGCATCGCCTGCACAACCTTGCGCGTGTCGTTAACGCAAGAGAGCATCACGACCTTCAGTCCGGGCTTGATGTGGCGGAGTTGTTCGAGAGTCTGCAAGCCGTCGATGCCGGGCATGAGCAGGTCGAGGAGCACGAGATCGGGCTGCAGCCCTTTTTGTACGTGCTGAACCGCCTCTTCCCCGGTCGTAGCGGTCTGAACTTTGTGGTCGTCGACTTCGAGCAGCGTGCGGATATAGCGCAGCATTCCCGGTTCGTCGTCTACGAGCAAGATGTTGGCGGCTTCACTCATCGGCTGCTTCCTTGCGGCGGACCGCTCAAAATTGGTTTCAGGGGAATCAGGAAAGAAAATTTGCTGCCTGCGCCCACTTCGCTCTCGACCCAGATCTTGCCGCCCATTCCCTGCAGCAGCCGGCGGGCAATGGCAAGGCCGAGCCCCATGCCCTCAGCGGATTCGGATCCCGGCAAGCGGAAGAAATCGTCGAAAATTTCGAGCTGAAACTCCGGACGAATGCCCGGGCCGGTGTCGGACACGCTGACTTTCACGGCATTCGGCGTATTCGTCGCCTGGCGGCGGCGGTCGCCGTTAGCCGGCGATTGCGTCCCGAGGCGCCGCTCCCACATATGGGGTTCGGCATGCAGCCAGACCGTGCCGCCCTGGGGTGTGTACTTGCACGCATTTTCCAGAAGATTGGAGATCACCCGTTGGATTTTCGGCGCATCGAAAGGAAAAGGCGTCAGCTTGTCGTTCGCCAGAAAATAGAGCGCAAGACCGCGCTCATGAAAACGATCGGACCAGAGACGGCAAACCTCGGAAAGGCAGGCATTCATGTCGCCTTCCACAAACAGCATGCGCAGCTCGCCGGTCTCGAGGACGGAAAATGTGAGGAAGTCCTGAATGAAGTGTTGCAGGCGCTGCCCGCTGGCGAACATGTCAGTCATGACCTCGCGCTGGCGGTCATTGAGCGGTCCGAGCTTCTGGCTTTGGAGCAGCTCAATGTAACCGTTCAGAATTGCCAGCGGCGTCTTCAAATCGTGGGCTGCGGAGCCCAGTGCGTTAGTGGTTTTGCGGAAGCGGTCGCGCAGTTGTTCCAACTCGCGAGTTACTTCAAGCGAGGCGCTGGAAGAAGTCATCTCCGCGCCTGACTGCGGCGTGGAGCTTTCCTTCATCGGACTGGGGCCAGCGAAAGACACGGCTGGAGTTTTCTCAGGCGTAGAGGCCATTTGGACCCAAAAAAATGACAGCTAGGGGAGGCTTGTACTACCTGTTAAGAACGAGGGATAAAAAGATGCTAAGTCAGGGTCAACAAAGTGTCAATCGGAAACGCACCGAAGACGGAACGGAAAAAACTTGCACTTTTGTTTTTGACTTAAGGTCATAACCAGGCGCGCGAGGGTGCGGTTGACGGCGTCAAATTCCCTTCTGGGAGCGAGGTTCAGGAGTGGTTTGGACCAAAGCCCGTTGTCTCCGAAGTTTGGCCCCTAGGGTGCTTCTTTGATGGTAGTTAATACGGTTTTAGGGCGGGTAACACAGGTGAAAGGCCGACCAATCCGGAGAAATATGCGGAAATGGGCGAGGTTGCGCTTGGCGATTCCCGTTTTTCTGCGAACCCGTGATGAAAATAATAAGGATTTGCTGGAGTTTGCCACCGCTATTAACATTTCCGCGGGTGGTGCCTTGGTCGCAACCCGTCACTCATTGCCAAAATCGACACCGATATCGCTGGAGATCCCCAGTGCTCCCATAGGCCCCCTGCATGGATTGGCGAGTTTTCATCGCGTAATCCGGGCTAAGGCCGTATGGGTATCTCATTTGGACGATTATCACCTCATGGGGCTGAAGTTCGCGCGACCTCTAAATACTGACGCGGCAGTGGCGCCCCCGAGGCAAATGAGGAAAGCTAGTACCGAGTTGTGAAATAGTTTTCCCTCCGAAAGACTACCAATGCTTGGCACGTCGGTGCCATGTCTGTAGCGCGAACAGTCCGGTCATTTTCCCCGCAACTCAATGGTAGACTTCTAGTTGTTGGACATCTCCGGAGTCCCTCTCTCCCACTCCCCTGTTTGGCGCTTGATGTGCACTTTTAGTGCATGCGGGTTACGTACCGCAAATGGGGCTTTCATCTATCTATGACGACACTCTCGGTGGCTTCGCTGCAACAATCGCTTGGTGATCTTCCCCCGGACAACATCATTTTCGGCCGCTCGGAAGCGCTGCAGGCAATCCGGGCGCAGTTGGCAAGAGTAGCAGCCGCCAATGTTCCGGTCCTGATTACCGGAGAGAGCGGCACTGGGAAGGACATCATTGCGCGCATGATCCACGGACTTTCTCCGTGGAAAGGCGGGCCCTACGTTAAGGTCAACTGCCCGGCCATCCCTGGAACACTGCTGGAGAGCGAGCTGTTTGGTTACGAAAAAGGAGCCTTCACAGGAGCATTCGGATCGAAACCCGGGCGCGTGGAGATGGCTCACCGCGGCACCCTGTTTATGGACGAGATTTCCGAACTCGACCCGTCTCTGCAATCGAAGCTCTTGCAACTGCTGCAAGACGGTCAGTTCTGCCGCATTGGCGCGCAAGAAGACAAGAAGGTTGAGGTGCGCGTGGTTTGCGCAACCAACCGCGACCTGCGATCCGAGATCGAATCGGGAGCGTTCCGGCAGGATCTTTTCTACCGCATCAACGTGGTGAATTTGCGCATGCCTTCCCTGCGCGAGCGGCGCGGCGACATTGAAGATCTGGCCAGCTATTTCCTCGAGTTCTACAACCGGAAATTCAACTGCAAAGCGCGGCCGCTCTCAGCCGAAGTCCTGGCAGTGCTGCAGAAATATCACTGGCCCGGCAACATTCGCGAACTGGAAAATCTGGTCAAGCGCTACGTCATCCTCGGACACGAAGAAGCGATCACATCCGACCTGGTGGCGCGCGAACCGGACTTCCTGAGCGCCGACATCCCGCTCGACGGCCCCATCTCGCTGAAGAAGCTGACGCGGCAGGCCGTGCGCGAACTGGAACGGAAAGTCATTCTGAAAGTCCTGCAACAGCACCACTGGAACCGCAAGCAGGCCGCACGCACACTCGGGATCAGCTATCGCGCTCTGCTCTACAAGATTCGCGACGCCGGACTGCCGTCGAACCGGGCGCTGCGCTTGCAGCAGGCCGAGGACAACGCAGGAACGAAAAGCGGAGCCGCCGCGGACTAAGATCAAGGTCAGAGGTTAGAGGTCAGATTGCAGAGGTGAACTCTTCGCCGTTCGAACGGAGGTGCTCGACCGAAGCAGTTGCCCGCCCAAGATGCGCGCTTCTTGCGTCCGGGGAAGAGAACGGCAAAGTCGAAGCACTCGCAAAGCGAAGTTCTTCGTCCGCAGCTTCATCGCCTCGGAGTCTCGTTTCATCGCGCGTTCCTCTCCCAGGTAGTCTGAAGACCGCGCCGCCACGCCGCAGTGATCCCAAGCACGCCACAATTGTTCGGTTTTAACCTCTGCAATCTGACCTCTACCCTCTGACCTCTCCTCACGCCCAGAACGTGCGATCCAGCGTCCGGTACTGAATCGCCTCGGCAATGTGCTTCGGCTCCAGCGCAGGAACGCCATCCAATCGGCAATCGTGCGCCCGACCTTCAGAATGCGGTCGTGGGCGCGGGCGCTCAGGCCCTGCTGCGTCATAGCGCGTTCCAGCAGATGCTCGCAGTCCGCCGAAAGCGTGCAGAACTTGCGAATGTTCTGCGGCGACATTTGTGCGTTGCAGAACAGCTTTTGCCGCTCTGACGAAAAGCGCTCCAGTTGAATCCGCCGGGCGCGAATCACACGTTCCAGGATCTTGGTGGAACTCTCCGGCTCGTTCGTGCTGCGCATTTCCTTGTAATTCACGGCCGGCACGTCGATATGAATGTCGATGCGGTCGAGCAGCGGCCCCGAAATCTTCGATATATAGCGCTGGATCATCGGCGGCGTGCAATGGCATTCGCGGGTGCGGTCGTTGTGAAACCCGCAGGGGCACGGATTCATCGCCGCAGTGAGCATGAAGCGCGCGGGAAACGTCAACGACATGGCGGCGCGGGCGATGCACACCGTGCCATCTTCGAGTGGCTGCCGCATCACTTCGAGAACGGTGCGGGGAAATTCCGGCAGCTCATCTAAAAACAACACTCCATTGTGCGCCAGCGAAACTTCGCCCGGCCGCGGAATGGCGCCGCCACCGATCAGGCCGGCATCGGAAATCGTGTGATGCGGCGAGCGGAAGGGGCGCACGCCAACCAGCCCGGCGTGGGCATCCAGCACTCCAGCCACGCTGTGAATTTTGGTCGTCTCCAGAGCCTCCTCGAATGTCAGCGGCGGAAGGATCGTGGGCATGCGCTTGGCAAGCATGGTCTTCCCCGACCCCGGAGGCCCGATCATCAGGATGTTGTGGCCGCCGGCGCAGGCAACTTCAAGCGCGCGCTTGGCAGTTTGCTGCCCGCGCACATCCTTGAAATCCACCGGGAAATGTCGTGCTTCGCTCAGCAACTGCTCGCGGTCGATTTGCACGGATGTAATGCCGTTGCCCGAATTAATGAAGTGGATCACGTCGAGCAGCGACTTGACCGGGTACACATCCACGTCGCCGACCATGGCCGCTTCGCGCGCATTCACCTCGGGGACGATGATGCGCTTCAGCTTGCGGCTGCGTGCCTCGATGGCGATAGGGAGAGCCCCGCGCACGCCGCGCACGCCGCCGTCGAGAGAAAGCTCGCCAACAAAGAGCGCGTCCGGAATGTCCTTTTTATTCAGCCCGCCGTAGGCCCCAAGAATGCCCAACGCGATCGGCAGGTCAAACCCGGAGCCTTCCTTCCGAATGTCGGCCGGCGCAAGGTTGATGGTGATATAGGTGGGGGGAATGTCATACCCGCAGTTCTTCAGGGCGGCGCGCACGCGGTCGCGGCTCTCGCGCACCGCGGCATCGGGCAGGCCGACCGTGTGGAAGCAGTCTTGGTCCAACTTGATGCCCGACACGTCAACTTCCACTTCGATGACGTTGGCATTCACACCGTAAACGGCGGCGCTCAAGGTCTTGTAAAGCATAAGAAAGCCGGTAAAGACACCAGGAGGAACGCGTGGATGGGAGATCCTTAGAGTCAGCATAACCCCAGCCAAACCAATTCGCTGTGATTGCGGTCACCCCGTTACCGTGACGGAACTGTTCTTCGAGGAAGAGGCTTGGACAGGTGCGTTCAGTGCTACGCTACAGTTAGTCTGGCGCGACAATTCACCTTATCCACCGCCTCGCGCCAGCAAGGTCCCAAATGAGGGAAGACCCCAAGCCGAAACAGCCGCCTGCAGCAAACCGCCTTGAACGTGAAGAGAGCCAGCTGTGGCGATGGGCGCTCGGACTGCTTGTATTGCTGGCCGCGGCCGTAGCCGCGTTGTCGTGGGAACAATTGAGCGTGCTTCCCTACCGCCTGGGTGCAATTCCCCTGGGACTGTTCGCGCTTGCCGTGCTTTTTGCTGCCTATGCTTTCGGACGCAAGCGGGAAGTCCAGGGACTCAGAGATATCCTGAGGGGCTTTCAGGACCGCGCCGGCGCCGCGCCCAGCGAGGAGCAACTGGATCAACTCGGTCAACTCATTGTCCGCTCGCAGCGCAACTTCAAGGAGCTGATCGATTCCATGGATGACGTGGCGCTGGCCACCTCCCTCGATGGAACTTTGCGGACCGTAAATCGCCGGGTCACGGAAATACTCCAAAAATCTTACTCGGATGTCGTCGGTCACAAACTTGAGGAATTCTTGGAGGCGCCTCTAGTCGCGGAGGAACCCGCAGACCTGGCGCGATTCCTTGAGAAGCGCACATGGTCGGGGGTGGTCGGCGTCCAGTTCAAGAACAGCCAGCGGCGCTATTACGACTGCGTGGTGAATGCGATTGTAAAAGGCGGCGACGTTACCGGAGCCAGCGTGCTGGCACGTGACATTACCAAACAGCGCGACAAAGAGCGGCGTTTCACACAACTGTTCGAAACCCTCCAGGAGGGCGTTTACATCTGCACCCCTGACGGCAAGCTGCTCGAGGTGAATCCGGCGCTGGTGGCGATCCTCGGATACACAAACAAAGAAGAGGTGCTGAATCTTGCGCCTGAGGCTCTGAAGGTAGACGCAAACCCAGATCCGGTTTTGGGACGGATGGGGAGCCAGAGCGGCCGCACGCGCACGCGCGAAGTGCGCCTGAGAAAGAAAGACGGTGGGGTCGCCATCTGCCAGGATGCTTCCACGGGAGTGATCGAAGACGGCCGCGTCGTGCGCTATCAGGGCACGCTGGTCGATATGACCGAAAAGCGCACAATGGAGCGCCAACTGCGGAGCCAGGAGGAATTCCGCCGCCATTTGCTGGAGAGCTTCCCCGACTTGATCCTTGTTTTGGATCTGAAGGGGCAATTTACTTTCGTGAGCCCGCGCATTCGCGAACTTCTTGGCTACGGGCCGGAGACGCTGCTGGGTAAGAAAGTGGAGGACACCGAGAACACTTCCCCCGAGTTGGCAAAACTCTACCGGACGGTGGCAGCGGGAGAGAGTCCTCGGGCCTCGTGTGAGTATGGCGCGCTCCACCAGGATGGCATCGAGCGCACCATGCTGGGCATCGCTAGCCCGCTGCGCGATGCAGACGGCAAACCCACCGGCGTGATTCTCTCGGTTCGCGATGTCACCATCGAAAAGAAGCTGGAGCAGCAGATCATTCAGAGCGAACGGCTGGCTGCCATGGGCCAGATGATCGGCGGGTTCGCGCATGAACTCAATAACCCGCTAACCGCAATTCTGGGAAACGCGCAGTTATTGGAGGACCGCGAAACCGACGACACTGCCCGGAAGCGAATCGAGACGCTGAACCAGGAGGCACGCAAGGCAGCCGAAATTGTAAAGAATCTCCAGTTCTTTGCCCGGCCGCCGGCGCCCGGACGCAGCCTGGTCGATGTGAATGAACTGGTGAGCCGCACGGTACAAATGCAAGCTTACCCGCTGCGCAAGAGCAACATCACGGTCGATCTTCTGCCCGAGCCAGCGCTGCCTATGGTGATCGCCGATTCGAATCAGTTGATGCAGGTGTTCTTGAACTTGCTGCTGAATGCGGAGCAGGCAATCCGCGAAAACCGCGAGAAGGGGACGATCCGCGTCCGCCTGGGCCGCACCCCCGACTCCGTGTGGATCGTCTTTCAGGATGATGGTCCGGGGATCGCTCCTGAGACCCTGCCGCACATCTTTGATCCCTTCTTTACCACCAGACGGCCGGGACGCGGTACCGGGCTCGGACTCAGTATCTGCAAGACCGTGCTGCGCGAGCACGCAGGGAACATCGAAGCGGCTTCGGCTCCGGGCGGAGGGGCGGTGTTCACGATTACGCTGCCGTTCGGAGTGGGAGCGGCAGAGACGGCAGCACAGTAACGCGGCCCAAGGAAAGAACTCATGATCAAGACCATCGAACACGGAGCGATTCGAGAGCTGCGGCTTGATCGACCGCCGGTCAATGCGCTTTCGCCGGAATTGATCGCCGCGTTAAAGAAAGCAATTCAAGCGGCGCCGGGCGAGGGCGCTCGCGCCCTGATTCTTTCCGGTTCACCGGGAAGATTTTCCGGTGGTCTCGATATCCCGGTGCTCCTCGGTCTGGACCGTCCCGCGATGGCCGGCATGTGGAGCGATTTCTACGGGCTGCTTGGAGCGATAGCGGGATCGCTAGTCCCGATCGTGGCCGCCATCACCGGACACTCGCCCGCCGGCGGAGCCGTGCTGGCAATGTTCTGCGATTGGCGCGTGATGGCCGAAGGCGACTACAGGATTGGACTCAACGAGGTACAGGTCGGTATTCCCCTTCCCCCTGTTATCCTGCGTGGTCTGCGGCGGTTGGTCGGTCTCCGCCTGGCGGAACGATTGGCCGTCAGCGGCGAGATGCTCACGCCGCCGGAAGCCTTCCACCTCGGACTGATTGATGAAATAGCTGCGCCAGAAAAAGTCCTGGACCGTGCGCTGGAGGTTTGTCAGCGCCTGATCGCGTTGCCCGCGGAAGCGATGACCAGCACGCGCCGATTAGCGCGGGCCGATCTGGTTGCCATCTTTGAGACCGACCTGGAACCAGAACTACAGCTAATCAACAAAATGTGGTGGAATCCTTCGACGCAAGCCCCCCTGCGAGCCCTGGCAGAGCGATTAGGAAAGAAAGCAGGTTGATCCCCCGTCCTGCCTCTCCATTTAGAGAACCGCTCTTCCGGAGGAACCGCCGCGAACTTAGGTCAACGGCACGGGCTAATGGAGACCCGGAACGGAGTGTACGTAGTAGCGAACGCCGTGCGGAAACGCACCGGGATGGTTTGCAAAACCAATTCTCACGACGGTGCTGTTGTGATTGTGCGTTCCCGCCTGAATGATCTGAGGTCCGTCGTGCACCAGAGCCCGCATTGGTTTTTCAGACGGGCGAACGATAGCGACATGGCCCGGCTTCTTGGCATTGGGGTTGGCAAAAACAACCAGAACGAGATTGCCTTGGTTGGCTAGTATCTGCGCTTCCCGGGCATCTTTGACCGCGGACCAACCGTGTTCACGACCTTCACTGCTGGCAAGCCATTCTACTTGCGCATTTGCAAGAAGTTTTTGAGCGTGCTGAGGCGGCCGCAGCAAATAGATGCCGAGCCTCTTTGCCGCGGACGCTGCGAAGGCGCTGCAGTGAGTGTGGCCCGGGCCCTCGTATTCCCCGCCTCGATCAGGATCCCCAGTTTCCCAATTCACGTGTTCGTGGGCGGGCCAATGCTGCTCCACGTCCATTTGATCAAGCGCGCTGGCCAGTTGCCGGCCCGCTGGATCGACTCGACCGCAGCACGGCCGATCGGAGGCTGCAGAAACGACGGACGTTGCGATGGCCAGACAGACCACAGACGCGATTTTCAGTAACCACCAGCGTTTCACTTTTTTGTTCTCCTGTCGTTTTCAGTGGTTTCTTCAACTATTATTTTGTAGGGCCTTTTCCCCGCCTGGTCAACACGGCCGTAAGCTACACCAGACTCACACTGGTCCCGCCGCCGTCTAACACGCCAGAGATGCGGGTTAGTCCGTAGCTGGAAGTGTGGATAACTCCTGCGATCGCCGTCTTACATCGACCACGATTGTTTCTGCCAGGCGGTCCTGGGCGCACATTCGATTGCGGTCCCAGAAGAACTGCAAAAAACCGAGACCCCCTTCAAGTACGGCGGAGCCATAACCAAGCGCTCGTTCGATCGATTGCCATGGGCCCATGCGCTCGTTGGTTAAGGACACTGCCCTGGTTCGAGCGATCCACTTGCCCGGTGTTTGGCCGTTGCCCCAATAATTTGCCAATCCATAATAGATCAGGCCAATAATGACATTTCCGGCTTCGTGGAAATCCCACTTCACATGGATGTCGTGTTCGTGCAGAACGAAATAGCGCCATGCCACCTCGACCGGCGCCCATAGGACGACGGCGAAAAGCAGATCAGTCCAAAATCCCAGCACCCTCTGCCAGAAGGTGGCCAGCGGCAACCCTTCGAGGGCATGGGCGCGTGGACTTTCGTGGGCGTGAAAAGTGCGTCTCGTCAGTTTCGATTGTTGGCTCATCGACCGAAACTATAACGCACGGCAAAGCTCGCCTCCAATGGCGCACGCCCCGGCAAATACCTTGGACGTAGCCGTCACCTGCCGAGGCTGCTATCCTTAGTTCAGTCAACTTCCCCTCCCTAACGTCGCAAAAGGCGCGACGTTAGGATGGGGCACCCTCGAGATTTGCTTGCACTCTCGGGGATATTGCACCTCGGGACCATATGCCACCAGGACCAGCGGGCGGACGGGAACGCGAAATCCTGACCGCGATTGTCGAGACCTTTATTGCCAGCGGAGAGCCGGTGGGCTCGCGCACCATTGCGCGCGGGAGCCGCGAAGGCCTGAGTGCGGCCACGATTCGCAACGTGATGGCCGACCTGACGGACGCGGGGTATCTGGAGCAGCCGCACACTTCGGCGGGACGCGTGCCGACTCCGGAGGCTTACCGGTATTACGTCGAGCAACTGAGCGGCGAGGCGCACCTGTCGCGCGAGAACGAGAGCATGATTCAGGACACGCTGACCGGTGTCGCGGATGTGCAGGAGTTCATGGAGCGGACCTCGCACGTGCTGTCGCTGATTTCGCACAGCGTTGGGGTCACGATCGCTACCAGCGGGCCGCGCAACGCGCTGGAGCACGTTTACTTTTCGCGGCTCGGCGATCAGAAAGTTCTGGCGGTGGTGGTTACGCGATCGGGAGTGGTGCGCGACCGCGTGCTGCGGCTGGATATTCCGCAGGCCGATCTTGATTTGGCGGCTCGCTACCTGAACGACAATTTTCGCGGCTGGACGATGGAGGACATGCGCACGGAGCTGGCGCGGCGCCTTGAGAGTGAGCGCAGCGAGTATGACCGGCTGATGAAATCGCTGGAGCAGTTGTACAAACAGGGAGCGCTGGCCGGGAGCGAAGGCACCGAATCGGTGTTCGTGGAAGGCGCCGCCAATCTGTTGACCGGCGAGGAAGACCGGCAGCGCTTGCAGGACCTGTTGCGTACGCTTGAGGAGAAAGAAAAAGTGGTGAAGCTGCTGAGCGCGTATCTCGACACGCGTCAGGAAGCGGTGCGGGTGGTGATTGGGCTGGACGAGGCGCTGCCTGCGTCATCGCTGCAGAATTTTGTTTTGATCGGGGCGCCGGCGCGGGTCGGCGGCGAAGTGGTGGGTTCTTTGGCCGTGATTGGGCCGACGCGGCTCGATTATCAGCACACGATGTCGGCCGTGTCTTACATTACGCGGCTGTTTGACAAACTTTTGAATGAATCGGAGTAAGTGGCAGTATGGCGAAGAGGAACGGAAAAAGCGAGGCGACTAACCTTGACCTGGAACACGAGCTTCCGGCCGCAGAGGGCGGTGAGGAGACTGGCGCTTCGGGTGCGCCTGCGGCGGCTGCGGGCGCGGTGTCAGAGGTCGATAAGTTAAAGGCGGAACGGGATGCGCTCCTGGACCGGCTGGCGCGTCTGCAGGCTGAGTTTGATAACGCGCGCAAGCGGGCGGTGCGTGAGCAGCAGGAATTTCGCGAGTTCGCGGCGGCGGAAGTAATCAAGGGGCTGTTGCCCGCGCTTGACAGCTTTGAACGGGCGCTGAAGACCTCTGCCGGTGATTCCAGCGAATTTCGCAACGGGATTGAACTTATCTATCGCCAGTTCCAGGACGCGCTGCAGAAGGCGGGCGTGCAGCCGATTGTCAGCGTGGGAGAGCCGTTCGATCCGCGCGTTCATGAGGCGATCGAAATGGTGGATACGACCGACGTGCCGGACCATCATGTGATGGACGAATTGCAGCGCGGGTATAAGTTCAAGGATCGGCTGCTGCGTCCGGCAATGGTGCGGGTGGCGCGCAACGGTGGCGGGTAGAGGCCCCTCGCGGGATGGGTTCGTGGTGAATGAGATTCCTTGCTGCGCTCGGGATGACAAAGCACAACTGACTATCAATAAAGATTAGGGGGAGTTTCTGGCCGCTAATACAAGGCGCGATTATTACGAGGTGCTGGGCGTTACCCGCACGGCGACCGATGTGGAGATCAAGAGTGCGTATCGCAAGCTGGCGATGACGTACCATCCCGACCGCAATCCCAATAATCCGGATGCGGAAGACAAGTTCAAAGAGCTTACGGAGGCCTACGCGATTCTCGCGGACGGCGAAAAGCGCTCGTTGTATGACCGCTTTGGGCACGCGGGCGTTGGCGGCAGCTCGGCGCCGGCGGGATTTGATCCGGCGATCTTCCAGGACTTCGGCGACATTTTCGGCGAGTTCTTTGGCTTTGGCGATATGTTCGGCGGAGGCGGGCGGCGCCGCAGCCGCGCGCAACGCGGCGCTGACCTGCGCGAAGACTTGCATCTGGAATTTGAGGAAGCGGTCTTCGGCGTTGAAAAACAGGTGAGGGTGCGCCGGCACGAAACCTGCGAAGGCTGCCGCGGATCGGGAACGGCGGCGGGCAAGGCTCCTGTGACCTGCCGGTCGTGCGATGGCAGAGGCCAGGTGCGCTATCAGCAGGGATTCTTCAGCATTGCGCGTACCTGCCCGACTTGCCAGGGCGCCGGCTCGGTGATTACCGATCCGTGCGTCAAGTGCAAGGGTGAGGGACGGCAACTGCGCGAACGCGTTGTTGAAGCGAAGGTTCCGGCGGGAGTGGAGGACGGCACGCGCATTCGCTTTGGCGGGCTGGGCGAGGCGGGCGCCTTCGGCGGACCAGCGGGCGACTTATATGTCGTGCTTCATGTAAAAGAGCATGCGTTCTTTGAACGCGAGGGCAATGACCTGCACTGCGTGGTTCCTATTTCGTTTTCGCAGGCCGCGTTAGGCACCGAGATCATGGTTCCTACGCTTGAGGGCGAGCACAAATTGAAAGTGCCGGAAGGCACGCAATCGGGATCGGCATTCCGCATCCGAAGCAAAGGCGTGCCCGTGCTCAACGGCCACGGCAAGGGCGATCTGTTTGTCGAAGTGCGAATTCAGACGCCCGGAAAGCTCAACAAGCGGCAGCGTGAACTGCTGGCTGAGCTCGGAGAACTGACGCCGGTAGAAAACAAACCGCAGCGGCGGTCGTTGCTGGGGCGCGTGAAGGATATGTTTGCCTGAGAGTTGTCAGTTCTCAGTCCTCAGTTTTCAGTTCCCAATCTCTCGATTCGGTCGGACGCGATATTCTTCGATCGTTGATTGTTCTTGACTGAGAACTGACAACTGAGAACTGAGAACTGAAGACTGCCCATGACCCGACGCCGCTGGATTGCCGACGATGTCCACGGAGATACCGCAACTCTCACTGGCGAGCATGCGTTTCATTTGAGCCGCGTGCTGCGCGCGCAGGTCGGACAGGAATTCGACATCGCCACCGGCCACGCGGTGCGGCACGGGCGAATCACGGCCATTTCCGGCGATCGCGTTGAGTTTGCTCTCGGCAAGGAAGTGGTGGGGAAATCCTCTGCGCACCTGACGCTCGTTCTCGCGGTCTTCAAGTTTGACCGCATGGAGTGGGCCATCGAAAAATGCACTGAGCTGGGGGTTACGAGAATCATTCCGCTCATTGCTCGGCGCACCGATTCTCATCTGGCCGCAGCGGCCGGCAAACGGCACGATCGCTGGCAGCGCTTGGCCCGCCAGGCGGCCGAGCAATCTCGCCGCGCGGCTGCGCCGGAAATCTCAGCGCCTGTCAGACTCAAAGAGCTGGGTAGCGCCGGCGTCCCGCCGGCATCGGCCGCCGAGGCTGACACGGCGCCTATCAAGGTCGTGCTTGCTGAGTCTGGCACCACGACTCGATTGCGCGACCTGCTCGACTCCGGATCGGGGGACGGGCCTTCGGAAGTAGTTCTTGCCATCGGTCCCGAAGGCGGTTGGACCGACGAAGAACTGGAGTGGTTTCGCGACTCCGGTTGGGCAGTAGCTTCGCTCGGCGGCACGATTCTTCGAGCTGAGACAGCTGCGATTGTGGCTGTGGCCCTTGCGCTCGATGCGCTCGATTGAGCGCGACTTGCACAGACCTTCCACACCTCCCTTTGATATGCTCGGCACGTGAGTTCTTCCGTCCTGCCTGCCGCGAAGGTTGCTCCCGATGAACGCCAGCGGGAGGCGATTGAACACGTTCATGGTCCAATGATGGTCCGCGCGGGCGCGGGAACCGGCAAGACCACGGTTCTGGTGCAGCGCATCGCCCATCTTATCCGCGAAGGCCACGCGCGCCCCGATCAGATCCTCGCTCTCACCTATACCGACAATGCCGCGGAAGAAATGAAAGACCGCGTTCGCGCGGAACTCAAAGGCACGAACATCGAGGGCCTTCAGACCTGCACGTTCCACGCCTGGTGCAACGAACTGCTCAAGCGTCGTGGAGCATCGTTTCAGGTACTCGACGACAAAGAACTGTGGGTGTTTCTGCGGCGGCGGATTCGCGAACTGCGGTTGCAGCATTTCGTACGGGCGGCCAATGTCGGCCAATTCCTCAGCGACCTGCTCGACTTTATGCGGCGCTGCCAGGATGAACTGGTCGGGCCCGAGCAATACGCCGAATATGCCGCCCGCCTGGAGCGCGGCGAGATTCGACTTCCGCGCGTCGCCAAATCGAAGAAGCAGGCGGAATTGAAAGACGACGAGATTCTCGACCGCTGCCGCGAGATCGCGCGCGTATTTGCGAAGGTCGAAGAGATGCTGCGGGCGAAAAACCTGGGCACGTTCGGCCACATGATTACCGGCGCGCACGATCTGCTCAAGAACAATCCCGCCCTGCTTGAAGAAGAGCGCAGCCGCATCGGGTTTCTCCTGGTCAACGAATTTCAGGATGCGAACTTCGCTCAGGTGGAGATCCTCGGACTGCTGGCGGGCGTTGAAACAGAGGCCAGCGCTGCAACGGCCAACGTGTTTGTCGTCGGCGATCCCGACCAGGCGATCTACATGTTTCGCGGCGCTTCGAGCGAAGCGTTTGACCTGTTTCGCCGTAAGTTCCCGAAAGCTGCCGTGGTCAAGCTGGAGAAAAACCGGCGCTCGCTCTCGCCAATTCTCCAATGTGCTTACGGCATCATCAGGCAAAACCCGAAAGAAGAACACTCACTGCTCGAATCCTGGCGGGAAGCGGACGCGCGGGACAGTGGGGCGCCGCTGCCTGCTCAGCCAGTCGAGATGATTACCTGGGGAGATCATGAAGTTGAGGCCGCCGATGTGGCGGGGCGAATCAACAAGAAACACAGGGAACTGCGCTGCGATTGGCGCTCGTTTGCGGTTCTCTACCGTGTGCATAGCCATCGTGAGGACCTGGTAAAGGAACTGGTGGAACGGAAGATTCCATTCTCAATCGAAGGTCTTGACGTGCTCGATACGCCGGAAGTGCGCGACGTTTTGGCATGTCTGGGCACGGCCGTGAATCCGAAGGATGTGGCCAGCCTGTTTCGCGTGGCGGCGCTGCCGCAGTTTGCCATCGATCCCGCGGAGCTGAAAGCAGCCATGAGATCGGTGCGGCGGGATGAGATCGACTTTTCTAAAGTGCTGGCAAAGATCAGGAATGGAGCGGCCGTACTGGCAGCGGTCGAGAAAGCCCACGGAGATGTGGAGCACGAGGATATCAAAGCGGCAGACGCCGTCAAAATCGTGCTGCGCCAGTTTGCCCTGGGCCGCACGCCGGCCGTTGGCGCACTAGCCACGTTCGTTGACCATTGGCAACAGAGCGCGGTGACCGACACCGGGCGCGCCGCCGAGTTCCTGGACTTCCTCAGCTATTTCCGGCAAGCGAAAGGCAGTTCGATCCCTTTGCCGCCCAGCACTGAGGACGGTGTTCGCTTGATGACGGTTCACGCGGCCAAGGGTCTGGAGTTTAGCGACGTTACGATTATCCGGGGATCGTCAACTTCGTTCCCTTGCCCTTACAGGGAGCCGCTGGTTGATTTCCCGCGCGAACTGCGGCGTTCGCAGTCGGCGCACAGCGACAAAGAACTCAATGAGCAGGAAGAGCGGCGTCTTTTCTACGTCGCTATGACCCGCGCCAAGGACACGCTCGCGATTTATGCGAAACGGGGCACGGGCGCGGATAAGAGGCCCACGAAATTTCTGCGCGAGTTCATGGATGAAACGATTTACAGACAGTTCTGGCAACCGGATGAAGCGAAAGCCGTACAGGACGGGCTATTCGCCGAGGAAGAGCAACGAGAAGCCATCCAGCACTCGACTGTCGCTGCCTGGCTGCTGTCGGAACCGACGCCAAATTTTGTCACGGGGTTAAGCGCATCGTCGATCCAGACCTACGAAGACTGCCCTCTGCGCTTCAAGATGGAGCGGGAATGGAACCTGCCGCGCGACGTGCCCGCGTCGCTGCATTACGGTGCCGCGATGCACCGCGTGCTGCACACTTTTTACGACGCGCAGCGCCAGGGGCGGCAGATCGGCGACGACGACCTGCTGGAGAATTTCCGCGCGGACCTGGCCACGGCCGGCATTGCCGACCGTTATCAATACGAGTTGTATCTCCGCCAGGGGAAGGAACAGCTGGCGCAATTCCTGGCTGCGGCTCGCTCCGGTCCCCAACCGAACGTCATTCAGACAGAAGAGAGATTCGAACTGCCGGTGGCGGACGTGAAGTTGACGGGGCGCATCGACCGCATTGATCTTCTTGAAGACGGCGGCGTGGCGATCGTCAACTACAAGACTGGCAAGCCGAAGGCACAGGAAGACGCGGATGATAGCCTGCAGCTTTCCCTGTATGCGCTGGCTGCAAGAGCGCGAGGTCTGCGTGCCGATCGTTTGATCTTTCACAACCTCGAGGACAACTCAACGGTGGTTACGACCCGCAGCGCTCTCGATCTTAAAGCGGCCGAAGAGCGAGTGCGAAAAGTTGCCGAGGACATCGCCGCCGGAAAGTTTCCGGCGAAACCGAACTACTACTGCAGCTACTGTCCCTACAGGAACCTGTGCCCCGCCACCGAGAAGGTTGTGCATGTGCCGCAGAAAAAAGCTGCCCGGCTTGTCCACTGAAGTGCGCGAAGCGTCGAGCGGCACGCGGAAACAGCGATGTTTACTGGGGATTTCTGACCGGCGGAAATTTGCCCTGAAAAACTTTGGGGACGCTCATCGCGTCCCCTTCGTTGCCTTTTAAAGCAGCTTCTTAATGCTTCTTGCTGGTCTTCTTCTTTGCTTTCTTTTTGGTTGCCATGGATCTATTCTCCCTTTTCCATTTTCATGGATTGTGCAACGGTGATTTGTTGCAACTGATTGAATGTATAGAGTCAACGCGGAACGAAGTCAAGAGAAAAATGATCGGATCGAACGCATGCAACGCGGAACCAAAGTCACCTGAAGGAATGATGCAAGAAAAATTCGCGCGCGCGAATCGCGCGTTGAGCATCTTCACACTTTTCCCTCGCGGCGATCTTCGCTTCCGCGTGTCGATCTTCGCCGGCGTGCATTGAGGCGTGTTGGACTGATGCAAGAAAATTCCTGGCACCCGCTCGAACCTCTGCCGTCCATTCCGCAATCTATAATGGAAGTCGATTTCGAAAGCCCTTTGCTTGAAGGAGCGCATGTATGCCCGGTTCCAATGACGTTGTGATTATCTCGGGGTGCCGTACACCGATCGGAAAATTCCAGGGAAGCCTCAGCGACTTTACCGCTCCGCAACTCGGAGCACTCGCGGTGCGCGAGGCCGTGAAGCGTGCCAATCTCGATCCTAAGTTCGTCGACGAGTGCATCATGGGCAACGTTGTTTCCGCCGGGCTCGGGCAAAATCCGGCGCGGCAGGCTGCCATCTTCGGCGGACTCGCGCCCGAGGTAGGTGCCATGACAATTAACAAGGTCTGCGGCTCCGGACTGAAATCGGTTGCGCTCGCCGCACAAGCCATCGAGACCGGCAACAGTTCGATCGTCGTTGCGGGCGGAATGGAGTCGATGACCAACGCGCCTTATCTATTGCCGAACGCGCGCAAGGGATACCGGCTGGGCAACGGGCAACTGGTCAACTCGATGGTGCACGACGGCCTCTGGGATATTTACAACGACTACCACATGGGCATCACGGGCGAGAACGTTGCGGAGAAATATGGGATCACGCGCGAAGAGCAGGACGAGTACGCCGTGAACTCGCATCGCAAAGCCATCGCCGCGCAGAAAGAATGCCGATTCAAGTCGCAGATCGTCCCCGTCGAGCTGCCCGCGAAAAAGAAGGGCCAGCCTCCGGTGATCTTCGACAAAGATGAAGGTCCGCGCGAAGACACGACGATTGAGGTTCTTCGTTCGCTGAAACCGGCGTTCAAGAAAGATGGGACCGTAACAGCCGGCAATGCTCCGGGAGTGAACGACGGCGCCGCCGCTTTAGTCGTGACCAGTTCCGCACGCGCGAAAGAATTGGGCGCCACGCCGATGGTGCGCATTGTGGCGCAGGCCACCAGTGGAGTTGAGCCGAAGTGGGTCATGATGGCTCCCGTTGGCGCCGTGCAGAAAATCTGGCAGAAGACTGGCTGGAAAAAAGACGATGTCGATCTCTACGAACTGAACGAAGCCTTCTCGGTGCAGGCGCTCGGAGTCTGCCGCGAACTTGGCCTCGACATGAACCGCGTCAATGTCAACGGAGGCGCGGTGGCGCTCGGCCATCCCATCGGCGCGAGCGGAGCGCGCCTGCTGGTTACGCTGATCTACGAAATGATCCGGCGCGATGTTCACCGCGGGATTGCGGCGCTCTGCCTTGGCGGAGGGAACGCGGTGGCCATGGCGGTGGAGCGGTAGGACGGACCAAAGGGTGGGCGCGGCACTTGCGATTCTTAAATAAGGATGCGCAATGCGAGGATTGGTAGCCCTCTTCACTATCCCGCCATTACCGCCGTAACCCCAAGCACTCCCTTTTCTGCTGCTTGACCTCTCCTTTCTCTATTACGCTCGGGCTGATGCCGCCCTTGTGTCCCCCCACACGGCATCCGGGCGAAGCGTGAATCTACCACTCGCAACCATTGTGCACACTCGCGTTTGGGCGTATGCCGCTATAGGCGTGATTGCCGGCGTGTATCTTTTCTACCGCGGCTTCCGCATGCTGCAACGCAAGCGGCTGATTGAGAACACGCCCGAATCGAAGATTCGCAGCGCGGCCATGGGTCTGGTCGAAGTGAGTGGCCTGGCGGCCGGCCCTTACACCATCATTGCCCCGCTCACGGGCAGACAGTGCTTTCTGTATCGGACCGTTGCCTGGGAATGGCGGCGACAGGGAAAGGACAGTGAATGGGTGAAGGTCGCCGAAGAAACCCAGCACGTGCCGTTCTTTCTCGACGACAACACCGGGCAGGTGCTGGTCGATCCGCTGGGTGCGGAGATGGATATTCACCGCGATTTCCAAGGCGAGTTCAATCATTCATTGTTTTCCAGCAGCCAGGAAACTCCGCCCAATGTCGCGGACTTTCTTACGCGTCACGGCGTGAGTAGCGAGCGCAAGATCAGGGTTGAAGAGTATTGCATCAAGCCGAAGAACGCTCTCTTTGTTCTGGGCACACTGGCCGAAAACCACAGCACTACTGCCAGCGACGTCCCCGTAAGAACCGAAGGGACTGACGTGCCCAAGTCTTCCTTCAAGTTTCCTGGGCTGCCTTCCGGTGCAGGCGGCTCGACATTCACGTTGGGCACCAATGCTCTGGTTTCTGTTGCGGTGAGCCAACCCGCTCCCGTACTGGAGGGTGCGCAACGCGAAAAGGTAGCGGCCGCGATGATGAAGGCGGGTATCACGAATCCCGCGGCCTGGGCGGCTGCCGGCATCGCGGGCGCCGGGCCTTTATCTTCGTCGTCGACTTTCTCTTCGGGAGGCACGGGAGCAGCGGTTGCGCCCGCCACCGAACAAGCGCCGCAATTCGATTTGCGCCCTCCGGTGGTGCTGATGAGGGGCGCTCACAATCCGGCATTTTTCATTTCGTGGCAGAGCCAGCGCGAGGTGGTTCGATCGCTCGGCTGGAAATCTGCCGCCATGATCTGGGGTGGGCCCGTGCTTACTCTGATTTGCGTTTACTTCCTGGCCGCGCAGGCTGGCTGGCTCTAGAGACTGAGAGGAAACATGACTACGATCATTTTGCTTGGGCTTCTGTTCGCCGTTGGGGGCAGCATCGCCTACGGCGTCACCATCTACAACGGCCTGGTGGCCTTGAAGAATGACATTGCGAAGTCCTGGTCGAACATTGACATTCTGCTCAAGCAGCGCCACGACGAACTGTCGAAGCTGCTCGATGTCTGCAAGGGCTACATGAACTTCGAGCGCGACACGCTGCAAAAGATCACGCAAGCTCGAAGCATGTTCCAGCAGGCCGCCACGGTCGACCAAAAAGCGCAGGCCGATCAGAGCATGAGCACGGCCCTGCGCGGGCTGTTCGCGGTTGCCGAGAATTATCCCGACTTGAAGGCGAATAACAACTTCGTGACGTTGCAGAAGCGCATCACCGACCTGGAGAACTCGATCGCCGACCGCCGCGAGTTCTACAACGATTCGGTCAACACCTTCAACATCCGCATCCAGCAGTTGCCGGACACCTTTGTTGCGGCGTTTATGAAACTGACGCCCAGCCCGCTGTTCAAAGTGGAAGAGGCGGACAAGGCCGACGTGGCGATGTCCTTTGGCGCATCGGCCAACTAAGGAGCCTCGGAACAGGTACCGTTCATGTTCTCAGCGCTCTGAAAAACTGTTGGTCCGGCGAGTTCCGGATGTCTCGGACGGAGTCAACGAGTGCAATCGCATCCCGTCCGGAGACCGGCCTTCTCATCCCATCTGTTTGCAACAATTGACACCGCTGGCGGCTGCTGGTACAAAACTCTGACCTTATGATTCGGCTGCCCATATTGAAAGACGAGTTGGCTTTTCTAGAAAAGCTCTTGCCAGACCTGGAAACAAGGCCGGATTTAGGTCATCTGGCAATTGGGGTCAAAGAGCGAATAGATAAGATTCGTCAAGAGATTCGCGCCCTAGAAGAAAAAGGGTGACCAAAATTCAAAGTTGCCCTAGCCATTGTTGACGAAATGTCGCCAGCCCTGATTGGCCCTTCGAGGCGTTGTGAGTGTAATCGTCTGGTTGCGATATTTGTCCTGCAGGGTGGAGAGAGCGGGGACAGAAGCGGTTCTTTATTTGTTGCGACACGGAGTCGCAATCGATTTTTTCCAATCATTGTGGTAGTAAATGTCATCCGTGAAGTGGTAGTCGAAGAACTCAATTCCCGCACTCCAAAATAGCTGAACACCCACCCAGTACATCGCTTCTCCTGTCTGCGACTCTTTAGCGGGCCAGACAGCCACCGAGTATCGTGCGAAGCTGGGATTATCTTTTGGGTGCAGATTGTTGAATTTGCACCAGTTCTGGTGTGACCGAGGCTGGATTTGCTGTTTTGTAGAATCCAGACGTGTTCGTTGAGGTGTACTTCGGCGGGTTGCCTGTCAGCGCAATAGTGCAGACCTTCTGTTCAAGACTCTCGCGGTGTCCAATTCTCCTCAAATGAGGGAGTTTCGCGTCGCCTCGAATGCCCTCGAACAGCTTCGCAACTTGTCCTCTTTTTCTTTGTCACGCTCACCCGTGAGTTGCCCAGTATTACCCTGCTTCGTGGTGACTGGCACTTCCTGCGCGGTGGCAGCCAACAGAGCAATCACGAGCGCAGAGCCGAATGTGCCGCCGATTCGGAAATGTGTTGACATGGTTGCAGCATCAACCTTTCAGCGGATACTAGTCAATGCACACATGATCAATTCCAGGTCAACTGTGAACTACCTGAGAATCAGGTACTTCGAGCAACCGATAAGCCACAATGCGCGGGAAAGGGTGAGCCGCGGTGTCGGGAACCGCCGATAGTTGTTGTAACATCGCAATTACACTCTTTGACACCAGATAAGGTTCGCGGCGGTTCCTCCGGAAGAGCGGTTCCCTAAATGGAGAGGCAGGGCGGGCGGCGATCAACCCACTTTCTTTCCCAATCGCTCTGCTAGAGCGCGCAACGGGGCTCGCGTCGAAGGACTCCACCAGCCTGCTGTGACGCGCTGCGACTCTGCTGCCACCCCACGCGCGAATTGCTTCGCGAATCCGCCGCGATATACTGCCCGAGCAACCAATAACACGGGATGACCAGCAGGCTTCATGTCGCAGTAATCGGCGCAGGCGCCTTCGGCGGATGGACCGCTCTTTATCTCCTGCGTGCCGGCGCGCGAGTCACACTCGCCGATGCCTGGGGCCCGGGAAATTCGCGCTCCTCGTCCGGAGGCGAGACCCGCGTGATTCGAGGCGCCTATGGCCCCGATCAGCCGTACACAAAACTGGCCGCGCGCGCCCTCGAACTGTGGAAAGAAAACCAGGCGCAGTGGAAGCGGAAGTTTTTCTTCCCGATCGGTGTCTTGTGGATGGTCGAAGGCTCAGGCGGGTTCGAGCGCGGCTCGCTACCGCTGCTGAAAGAAGCTGGCATTCCTTTCGAGGAGCTTTCCGCCAGAGAGATGGCGCGCCGCTGGCCGCAAATCAGTTTCGGCAAAGTCGGATGGGGAATCTACGAACCCGAGAGCGGATACCTGCTGGCCCGCGCATCGGCGCAAGCCGTGGTTGAACATTTCATCGCCGAAGGCGGCGAGTATCGGCAAGCAGCGGTCGCGGTCCCGAACCTGGACAGCCGCAAAGAGCTTGCAAGCGAAGACTGGCTTGCCGGCGGACTAAAAGGTTTGCCGTTGTGCGACGGATCAAGACTAGTGGCCGACAAATACATCTTCGCCTGCGGTCCGTGGCTAGGCAAACTTTTTCAGAAAACGATTGGTCCGCATTTTGTTGCAACGAAACAAGACGTATTTTTCTTCGGCACTCCAGCGGGCGATTCGTGCTACGACGAAACCAACATTCCCGTCTGGGCCGATCACGGCGATCACTTCATGTACGGCATTCCCGGAAATCAGGGACGCGGTTTCAAAATGGCCGACGACACGCGCGGCCCGGAATTCGATCCCACGAATGGCGAACGCATGATCAGCCCGAATCGCCTGGCCGAAGCGCAGCGTTATCTTGCCTACCGCTTTCCGGGAATGAAAGACGCGCCGCTGGTAGAGACGCGGGTCTGCCAATACGAAGATACGCTCGACCGCAATTTCATCATCGATCGCCATCCGAGGAACGAAAACGTTTGGATTGTCGGAGGCGGTTCAGGACACGGCTTCAAGCACGGTCCCGCGCTGGGGGAAATGGTAGCGAAGATCGTGATGAACGACGAAGCAGCGGATGGGATGTATCGCCTGGCGAGATTTCGCGCGACAAAAACCTAGCGAAAACTGGCAAGTTTCGACCGATCGCCGCCAAGGCCTGGCGCGAAAAAGCGGCTTCAATCACGCAGACGTCTACTGAATCTGTATCACGCTTTGCGAACTGCTCGACTTGATCTCTTCCACACGAGCCACCACTTTGCGCGCAAACGCGAACAGCGACTTCGCATGCGGCGAGTCTTCGCCCTGCAGCACTGCCGGCTTTCCTCCGTCTCCAGCCTTGCGAATCTCCGGATCAAGTTCAATGTTGCCGAGGAATGGCACGTCGAACTGCTTCGCGGTCTTCTCCGCGCCGCCGCGCGAAAAGATGTCGATCTCATGCTGGCAATGCGGACAGATGAAATAACTCATGTTCTCGACCACGCCCACAATGTCGACCTTCATCTGGCGAAACATCTCGATGGCTTTGCGCGCGTCCTGCAAGGCCACATCGGAAGGCGTGGAAACCACGATCGAGCCGGTCAGCGGCACCGTCTGGATCAGTGACAGAGCGACATCGCCCGTTCCTGGCGGAAGGTCAACGACGAGATAGTCAAGCTCACCCCACTGCACAGATCCCAGGAACTGCCGGATGATCGAATGCAGCATCGGCCCGCGCCAGATAAGCGGCTTGTCGCCCGGGTTCAGAAAGCCCACCGAGATCACTTTCAGCCCGTTGGACAGAATGGGAGCAATCTGATTTTCTCCCATCGCCTTAGGCTGTTCGTTCGTTCCCAGCATCAAAGGAACGTTGGGTCCGTACACGTCCGCGTCGAGCAGGCCGACTTTGTGACCCATCTTGGTGAGCGCGACGGCAAGGTTCACTGCCAGTGTGGTTTTGCCGACTCCGCCTTTTCCGGAACCCACGGCAATGATGGCATTGACTCCGGGAAGCGGTTGCGGAGCAGGTGGCTGCTGGCCAGGTTGATGAGAATGGGCGCTCACAGGAATCCTCTTTCAGAAGCGGCCGCAAGTCGGGCCGAAGTCTCGATTATACGGGAGTGGGAAGCCATCAGCCATCAGCCGTCAGCCATCGGCGATCAGGAAAAGCGCAAGACTCGCACCCTGGAAAAGCGAGACGGTACTCGCTACGCCACAAAGTAAAGGTTTTGACCTGACGGCTGATGGCTGACGGCTGACGGCTAGTAGTGCCCTTCTCCCAGTTGCACCTTGCCGCGGAACATGCGGTAGATGAACACAAAGTAGGCCACGGCCAGCACTGCGGCTAGCATCCACCACACCAAGCCGACTCTCAGTCCATGCAGCGCAGCACTCGTGTTCCAGATGGTGAGGTCGTGTTGGCGATCGCGCGACGGAAGGACGACGGGATAAAGCGCAAATGCAGCTCCGGCCAGCATGCCGGCGACATAGAGGCTGGAGGCAACGAATGCGGCTTTCTCTTTCCCCTTGGGAGTGGCCCACAGCATCATGGCCAGGCTGGCGAAAACGGCGATTGGCACCAGAATCCCGATCCGGTGCGCCTGGTAATTTGCCAGGCCCTCGGGTCGAATAAAGGTCGTCGCCACGAGCGCAGCGCACGTCAGGAAGAGTTGCAGAGGCCATAAGAGCAATGCGAGCCCTCTGGCGCGCCGGCCCAGATCCTCATCAGTCTTGAGAGCAACATAATACGAACCATGTGCCGTCAACGTCACCAGCGCCACAACGCCGGTGAGAATGGTGTACCAGTCAAGGATTCCCGTCTGTGGCCCGAGCTTGAAAGTCGTCCATAGCGGTTCAAAAAAATAGCCGGTCGCATCGAGTGGAACACCGCGCACCACGTTGCCCAGCGCCGCGCCCAAAAACACGCATAGCAAAATGCTCGAAACGGCGAAGACAACGTCAAAGAACTCTGTCCAGATTGGATTATCGATATGCACACGAAATTCAATGCCGACAGCGCGCAGCATCAGCAGCCACAGGACAATCATCAGTGGAAGATAAAATCCGCTGAAACTCGACGCATAGAGCAATGGAAAAGCAAAGTAAAGCGTCCCGCCCGCCGCCAGCAGCCAGACTTCGTTGCCGTCCCAGACCGGACCGATAGCTCGCAGCACACGTCGCCGTTCGTCGTTGGTCTTGGCCACCAGCAGATAAATCACGCCCGCGCCAAGATCGAAGCCATCGAGCACGACATAGGCTGTGATCATTACCGCGACAATCCAAAACCACAGGCTAGCCATAGCTATTGCGCCTCCGCCGAAGGATGGGAGTCAGTCGCGGATCCGGTCGCAACCGGACCATGCTCAATTTCCCTGCGCACAAGAAACAGAAAAAGAATCCCAAGCACAGTGTACATGCCCATAAAACCCAGAAGAGTAAACATGCCGTTCCCCGCCGAAACTACTTTGGAGTAGCCGTCCTGGGTTCGCATGAGTCCGTACACCAGCCATGGCTGGCGGCCAAGTTCGGCGGTCATCCATCCGGCAGTATTCGCAATGTAAGGAAACGGCGCCGACAGCATAAGAACCCACAGCATCCAGCGTGCGCTGAATATCTTTCCTCTCCAAAGGAGAAACAGGGCAACGGCCATGGCCGCAACGAAGAACGTCCCCAGCCCCACCATGATGTGGTAGCTGTAATAAAGAAGCGGAATATTGCCCGGCCAATCTTCCTTGGGGAAAGCATCGAGTCCCTGCACATTGGCGTTCCAGCGCTGATAGGTCAGCATGCTCAACATGCCAGGCACTTCGATGGGATTTTCGATCTTGCCCTCGAGTTCGTTCGGTTGGCCAAGGATGAGCAGCGGCGCCGCGTTCTGGCCGTGGAACAATCCTTCCATCGCCGCCAGCGTCACGGGTTGATGGTCGGCGACCAATTTGCCCTGCCGGTCGCCCGTCGGAAAAATCTGCAAGACGCTGAACACACACCCGGCCACGACACCCACCTTCACGAAGATGCGGGCGTGCTCGGTCCACTTGCCTGACAGCAAATAGAAAGCTCCCACTGCAGTCATCGCGAATGCGCCGGTGATGGCCGCGCCGCTCATGTTGTGCGCATATTGCCAGAGCGCCCAGCGATTCAGCACAAAATCCCAGAAGCCCGCGAGTTGCAGGCTGCCGTCCGCCGCGGTGGAATAACCGACTGGGCGCTGCATGAAAGCATCGGTCGCAATAATGAAGTAACCCGACAGCCAGGAACCGGCAAACACCGCAACCGCCGATAGCCAGTGCGCCCGCGGGCTCAGGCGTTTCTCCCCGTAGAGGAACAATCCCAGAAACGCCGACTCGAGAAAAAATGCAAACATGCCTTCCATCGCCAGCGTTTGCCCGATCACCCCGCCCGCAAATCTCGAAAACACCGCCCAGTTCGTGCCGAACTGAAATTCCATGGGAATGCCGGTCACAACCCCAAGGACGAAGTTGATGCCAAAAATCCTTCCCCAGAAACGCGCGGCCTCGTCATACACCCGATCGTTCCGCCGCAGCGCGATCGTCTTGAGCACAACGATCAGCAGCGCCAAACCCATGGTGAGCTGCGGGAAAAGATAGTGAAAGGTCGCGGTAAAGGCGAAGTGAAGACGGTGAATCAGAAGCGCACTTTCCATTTACTAACCTCTGTGGAGATGTACAAGCTTTCAGCGACTTCGCTGCCCGGCCCTCAACCCACTGCCCCACTTATACGTACTAATTAAGTCTAACCGCGATCCTGCGTGCGGCGGGCCGATTCCGCGCTGCGGATCTCGCGCCGGCGGGCCGCGCCCTCGTATCGCCGCTTCTCATCTGCCGTTTCCGGAATCACCGCGGGCACGGGCACACGGTTCCCCGCGGCGTCGATGGCCACAAACGTCAGATACGCGGAACTCACATGCCGCTTTTCTTCAGCGCGATAGTTCTCAACCCATACTTTGACGCCAACCTCCATCGAGGTGCGGAACGCGCGGTTCACCGATGAGCGCAGGATGCATAGGTCGCCCACGCGCACCGGCACCAGAAAATCCAGATGGTCAATCGACGCCGTCACCACCCACTGCCGCGAATGGCGGTGAGCAGCCATGGCGCCCGCCAAATCAATCCAGTGCATGAGCCGTCCGCCGAGAAGAGCGTTGAGGGGATTGGCGTCGTTCGGCAACACAATCTCGGCCATCTCCGAGATCGAATCGCGCACGGGCCGGGGCTTGTTCAGTCTTGCTTCTTCGTCATTAGGCATGATTTGTCAGATCGGCGCGTTCGTCCGGCGCGCTCGATAGGCGTGGAGATAGCTGGCCGCCAACCGGTTGATTCGAGCATCGGAATGAGTGTCGCGCCAACTCTCGCGCGCCAGGTCATAAGTCATCGTTCCATGCGCCATCGGAGCATGACCCAATTCGCAGGCGTAGTGGAGCGTAATCTGTTCCGCAGTCGCGCCCGCAACCGTAAAGCGAATCGCATCCCAATCGCGCCCCTGCGGAATATGAGGACACGCGCTCGCATATCCGAGATTGCAGAACTCTCGAATATGAGTTTCGGCGGGCGTTATTTCCTGTGCGGAGGCGCAACACGCGCCGCTCCATCCCGCACCGAGCGGCAAGCGCGAAGGGTGCGGCCACGACCCGTCATTCATAATCTCGCGCGGGATAAAATAAGGGCACGCCAAACCTTATTCCTCGAAGAAAACTCATTGTAACCCGCGATAGCGCTCTCGCCGTGATATGAATGTGGAGTCAGCTTCAAGCTGTTTGCTCTCGGCTGACACCTGACGCCTGACACCTGAGACCTTATCTATGGACCGCATCACCATGCTATCGGACATCCTCGCTGCCAATCCCGCCGATGCCTTCGCGCGCTACGGCCTTGCCATGGAATACTCCAAAGCCGGCGACATCGAGCGCGCCCTCGCTGAATTCAAAACACTGCTCGAAAAGAATCCCGACTACACTCCCGGCTACTTCATGGCCGCGCAGACTCTGGCCAGCGCCGAACGCATCGACGAGGCCAAGCGCATGCTGGTCGATGGCATCTCCTCCGCGCGCCGCACCGGCAACCAGCACGCCCAATCGGAAATGACCGCCATGCTGGAAGAGCTGGGCTGAAGATAGGTCAGAGGTGTGAGGTCAGATTGCAGAGGTAAGAATCTCGTGGCTTCATTGCTGTTTGCAGCTAGAGGCTTTCACCTCTGCAATCTCACCTCTAACCCCTGACCTGTCTGTGCAATCATTGACAGCAATGCTATCATTGATGTCATGGCCAGCATCACCATCCGTCAATTGCCGGAGACCACCAAGCGCAAGCTCCGCATCCGCGCAGCAAGTCATGGCCGCTCCATGGAACAGGAAGCGCGCGAAATCTTGACGGCAGGATTGAAAGAGCCGGAGGAGGCGCCGAAGGATCTTGGAAAAGCGATCCACGATCTTTTCGCGCCCTACGGAGGCGTCGAGTTGAACATCCCGCCGCGCGAGCCCATCGATGAGGAGCGCATCAAGAAGCTCTTCGCAAAATGATCGTTCTCGATACAAACGTTATCTCCGAAGCGATGTTGCCGGTCGCAAACGTTAATGTACGGCACTGGCTCTCGTCGCAACCAAGTCAGCAACTATTCACGACAACGGTCAACCTTGCAGAGATTCTGTACGGCATCGAAATTCTGCCGCTGGGAAAGCGCCGCGATGGATTGCTGAGGACAGCCGAGACCATGTTTGCCAACCTTTTCGCCCAGCGAATTCTTGCGTTCGACGCTCTGGCGGCACGCTCGTTCCCTGTAATAGCCGCAAGCCGCCGTCGCCATGGTCGGCCAATCTCAATCTTTGACGCTCAGATTGCCGCCATTGCGCATGTAAACGACGCCACTTTCGCCACCCGCAACACCGCCGACTTTGAGGGCTGCGGCATTCGCCTGGCGAATCCCTGGCGCGACTAGTAGCCTGTCACGAGACGGTGTTACCACCGCGCAGTCGGAAAACCTGTCATCCTGAGCGCAGCCGAGCCAAGAGCGCAGCGACTGGCGCGGCGGAGTCGAAGGACCCCTACTCACCTCGAACCGCGGACCACGTGTCAGGGAATTCTCCCTATCGCGCGCTAACGAATTCTCTGCGACAGGCAGCTGGCACTCAGGCCGTTCCTTCAAGTCATCCGTCGCTTGTACACTATTGGTTCTCGTTCCTTCTCCCGGAGGTTGTTATGCGCGCTCGCTTGCTCGCCTTAACCACGCTTGCGATGTTCCTGATCGCCCTGTTTGTTTCTACCCTGGCCGCTCAAACCAGGCATCCCTTCACCTTCGAAGACATGATGAAGCTGAAGCGCGTCGGCGAGCCCGTGCCTTCGCCCGATGGCAAGTGGGTCCTGTTCAGTGTGGTGGATGTCGATCTGGTGGCGAATAAGAAGACGCCGCACATCTGGATCGTACCGCTGAGCGGAGGGGCAGCCGCCTCGGCTGCCCAAACCGAGCGCATTCTCATCCCCGATCAGGATGGCGACCGCCCGCGCTGGGCGCCGGATGGCAAGCGGTTTGCCTTCATCTCGAATAAGGAAGGTGGATCGCAGGTTTGGGTAGCGCGATTTCGATGGCACCACGGGTGCGGTGACGGCGGTTCACAAGCTGACCTCGATTGCGACCGAGGCCGGTGGCGAACTCTGGTCGCCGGATGGAAAAAACATTTTGTTTACTTCCGATGTCTATCCCGAATGCGATGGCGCGCCCGAAGCGGAGGCAAGCTGCAACGCGAAAAGAGTGAAAGAGGTCGAGAACTCCAAGGTAAAAGCGCTAGTCTTCGATCGGCTGCTTTATCGCCATTGGAACGCCTACAAAGGAAGTAAGCGCAGTCATATCTTCGTCCAGTCCGTTAGTCCTCAGGGAGCGTTTGGCGACGGCATAGACGCCCATGGCAATGCGGTTGGATGGGCTCCTCGCGATCTCACACCGGGCGACTACGACGCGCCGGTGTTCTCGCTCGGCGGCCAAGACGACTACGCTTTCTCGCCCGACGGGCAGGAGATTTGCTACACCTCGAATCACGACAAGGTTGAAGCTACGTCCACCAACAACGATCTCTGGATCGTTTCGGTGAATGGAGGCGGCAGCCAAGAACATCACCGCCGACAATCCCGCCAGCGACTCGACTCCGCTCTATTCGCCCGATGGCCAGCTACATCGCCTACCGCGCCCAGCAGCGTCCGGGATACGAGAGCGACCGCTTCCGCCTGATGCTGTACGACAGGAAGACGGGAGAGAAGAGGGTCGTGAACACCGAAGGGGCACCCGATGTTCATTTCGATCATTGGATTGGTAGCTTTGTATGGTCACCGGGCTCTACACAAATATTTTTTGTTTCGGAAATGGAAGGCTTTGCTCCGATTTTTGTCGTCCAGTTGAAAGGAACTCGGGAAAATGCTGACGATACCGTCGGAGGCATGGTCGACGATCCTGAAAGGAAACCCGATGTTTTTGGCTACCATGATGACCTGGCCTTCTCCCGGGAAGGCATCTTATCTTCAAAGATGTCGATCGACCATCCAACCGAGATATTTATCTCCAAGAAAAAGAATGAGCCACTCACCCATATCAATGACGCCATTCTCTCCCAAGTCGCCATGTCCCCGCTCGAACCTTTCTGGTTCACCGGTGCTCACGGCGACAAAGTCCAAGGCTTCCTCGTCAAGCCGCCCAACTTCGATCCCTCCAAGAAATATCCTGTGAAGTTTCTCATTCACGGCGGGCCGGAGGGCGCTTGGGGAGACGACTGGTCGTATCGCTGGAATCCCGAACTCTTCGCGGCACCGACTTCTTCTACTGGCAGCGGATACGTGGTCATCATGATCAACTTCCACGGCTCGACTGGATACGGGCAGAAGTTTGTTGACGCGATCAACGGCGACT
The DNA here is from genome assembly GCA_963818945.1 of uncultured Acidobacteriaceae bacterium. Classification (GTDB taxonomy): domain Bacteria; phylum Acidobacteriota; class Terriglobia; order Terriglobales; family Acidobacteriaceae; genus Acidiflorens. The sequence continues at coordinate 741,283 of CAWFUA010000001.1, forward strand.
GGGGCGGCGCTCCGTTTGAAGATTTGATGAAGGGCCTTGACTACGCGGAGAAGACTTATCCGTTCATTGACAAAGACCGCGAGTGCGCCCTGGGCGCGAGCTATGGCGGATACGCCATCAACTGGCTCATGGGCCACACCGATCGCTTCAAGTGCCTGGTGTCGCACGATGGCATGTTCAATGCAGAATCGGCGTGGGGCACGACCGAAGAACTCTGGTTCAATAACTGGGAGTTCAAAGGCACTCCGTTCGACAATCGCGCCAGTTACCAGAAGTGGTCTCCGCACCAGTACGCGAAGAATTTCAAGACGCCGACGCTGGTCGTCCACGGACAACTCGACTACCGCCTCGACGTGAGCGAAGGCTTCCAGCTTTTCACCACGCTGCAGACCATGGGCGTGCCCTCGAAGATGCTCTACTTCCCCGACGAAGGCCACTGGGTGCTGAAGCCGCAGAATTCGCAGCTTTGGTGGAAGACCGTCAACGATTGGGTCGACCAGTGGACCAAGAAGTAAGCTCAGCCGGTGGACGCTAGTGCGGTGCGTCACACAGATCGACGTTTATATTTCGGCCGCAGGGTCTTTCTTTGCGATCTTTGCGGATGCTCTTAGCGAACTTTGCGGTTAAAAGTCCCTTTTGACCGCATCTTCGCAGTCAAGGTGTAAGGTCGGTATTTTCGGCGCACTACACTAGCCGCTTGCTGAAAAACTCGACTTTCGTCCTGCTTCTGGGTGGCGCAGCGCTTCAGCGTGTGCGTGAGAACTCCTTGTCGCGCATCGCGGTGGTGCAAAACCCGCCCAGATCCAGCCCCGGAGGGGCGACCTAACTTAGCCCCGCGCTTCAGCGCGGGGTAAAGTGGAACCAATGATGCAAGTCCCGGAGGGACGGCCCAGGAATTGGGCACGACCGGGAAGGGCACGAGTTTCACTCGTGCCGCTAGTGGCGCCAAATCAACAGCGGCTTCCAGCCGCTGGGGGACTGTCAGCCCGCGAAACGAGTTTTTCCGCAGCAGCCGAACCGTTAAACCATTTATTTCTATCATTCCGAGTTCTCCGCAGCCCTGCTTGCACGGTGAGGAAAACGAGGAATCTGCATTTTTCCGCAACCCCGTAACCCAGGGGTGAAAAGTGGACAATCACCGAGCACCCGGAGGGGCGCAAGGGAGACTCAGCAGGGAGGACCGAAATGGTCCAAAAACGCCGGCGAATATCCTGAAATTCAGCTCAAAATGACGTGCCTCCCTATATCACAAAACTACCCAATACCCGCCAAAATTCTTATGCCTTTTTGTCCACTTTTGTACCCATACGAAATCTACTTTCGTATCCCCCTCCGAAAAGAGTCATTTCGACTGCGAAGACTGTCCTCTTCCCTCCACGACCGATCCCATCAATCCCGCCCAATCCGGACCCGACGGCTAGAAGCGAATTACGTCCACCTCGGCGCTGTAGGTCCCAGACGCACCGAACCGCGTCCCATTTAGATTGACTGCAGTCGTGACATTGAACGTAAATGGCTGATCCGGGCTGCCGTTGCGGTATCCCGAGCCTACGATCCCGATGGGCGGCGGAGCATAGCCATTGACGCCGGGCGCTCCGCTGGGATCGGCTTCAAGTATCTGCAAGAACAGGTTGTCGCCGAAGAACTCAAGGTAGGCTGGCCCCCCACTCCCCGGCACACGCGCAATGTTCCCGGCGAAAACGTACATGCCTGAAGTTGTACTATTCATTACGTTTACCCAGTTCGGCCATTTCACGTTCGTGTAGTTAAGAAGATTCAATTCGTAATCGGTGACCGGCCCTGCACCCGCCGCCGGCGCTCCAAAGTGGAGCGCATACACATACGCCGGTTCGTTCGGCCAGCCCCCGGAAAAAGTGATGTCAGTTCCAGCGAGCGCATGAATGGGAAATACGTATCCATTATTCGACCCCACCCCATTGACAGATTGCGCCCCCAAAGAATCCGTCCACCCCAAAGTCCAGGCTCCGCCGGTGGGCCATAGCGCCATCAGATAATCGCCAGTGGCGGCGGGCTTGAGAAGCACGCCGTCGAAACGAGCGATGAACTCGCGGGCAATGGGCCGGGTAATTCCTTTTTGAGCCTGGGTGCCGGTGGGCCAGAAACCGAAGCCGGTGACGAACAGGTCATAGCTTCCCGGATAGACGCCATCGGTTTCGATGGTGGCGGCCGTCCCGGCATGATTGCGAATGGGATTGCAGTTGCTGATTGGCCCAGTCGGAGCGGTGAATGAATAGCGCTGGGGAAGGTTGTTTTCGTCCGTCCAGCGAAGGACTGCTGACAGCTGATTCTCTGAGCCGGGTTGAGCGAGGTACACGCAGACCAGATAACTGCCGGTTGCTCCCGGAGCAGAAATAAATGGCGTTGCCGGGAGCAAGGACGTCAGGTTGAGAAAATCCTTGCGGATTTCACTGATGGCAGCATGCGCAGGCATTGCCAAGAGTATCGGCAGCAGCGTGAGTATGGCAAAGAGTCGTTTCATAAGAGTTTCTCCTGCAACGGAAATAACAAGTCGTGATTCGTCTGCAATCCAAGTAGCGGTTGCTGAAGATTGCTTAAAAGGTCATTACTCCTCCTCGGCAAAACGACAGCTTCTCCTGTCGTCGTGTAGCGTTTTCGCGGCGGATGCCGCGGGAGGGCTGGTCGCGGTGTCTGTAGGGTCAGGACGGCTTGCCGGAGGTGTCTTCGAGGGCAGCTCAACTGGTTGGGCCGCCGGCTTTACTTCAGGAGAAGCCGACTGCGGGCCGGACTGGACCTGAGGACCTTCGAGCGTTGGGGTTGCTGCGTTGGGTTGCGCGATGTCGGGAGTAACGCTTATCGAACAATCAGAAGCTGCCTCGCACGCAGCCTCCTGGCTCGAGCCGGAACAGGCGACCGTCGGTTGGTCCGCCGACGGCATTTCCTGCGGCACGGCGAACAATAGGCTGGCCGCAACCGGTGGCTGGGCCGAAGCCGACGCTGCATCAAAATACATCGTGCTCCGCGCTGCAGACGCCCCACCGCTTTTCTTGGGCGGCGGCTGTTCCGCGGTTAGCGGATCTACGTTCTCCAACTCAAACTGTGCAGCTGCGCTGGCCGCAGTCACGGTGATAAACGCATCGCACGGCCCAAGGCTGCCGACCGTCGGCGTAATCGAAGCGAGTCCGTCCTGCCCGGTGACTACTTGCGTTTGCGATGTTCCGAGAATAACGGGCATGCCGTTCTGGCCCGCAAAGTCGCCGCCCGGCGGTGGATTGCCTGGCCCCTGCGGATTTCGTTCGAGCGTGGTCACAAACGTGACGTTCACTCCCATCACCGGATTGTCGGCCGATGAGCCGTCCGTCACCCGCATCACGAGCGGCTGGAAGGGATAGCCATTGGGCACAACCTGGACGGTTCCGCTGACCGCTTCCAGCTTCCACGATGAGACAGGCACGGCGAATAGGGTAAAAGTCTGACACGGGCTATTGGCAGGGGAAACGCAAGCGCTTACCTGTAAGGTGGCGCTGAGGTTTGTGACTTGCGCGGTCACGCTGGCCAGTCCCGAACTGTTAGTGGTTGCGGTGCTCGGAGAAAGCGATGCGGTGCCATTGGTGACCGTGAATTTGATGGCTACATTCGCTTGCGGCACGCCCAGGTAAAGCGCTTCGACCGTGAGTGGAACAGCCAGGGTTGCCCCCTTCGCGATCCAGCGCGTGGGCGTGATGGCGGCCAGGTCGAGAGTGGTCTCGGTTCCGACCAGCGTTGTCTGCTGCGTCTGGGCGGGCGAATAGGACGCCGGTGCCAGCTCTGCCGTGATCGTGCCCGGGCCGGTGGCCGTCGGAGTCACCCAGGTGGAAGCTTCTCCCGCCGTATCGGTCAGAACAGAACAAGAAGACGCTCCGCCGCAGGCTGAAAATTCGATGCCGTTTGTCGAACTCCACACGATGGTTGCACCGTTCACCGGCGTTACGCCGTCGGAGGCCGTCGCGCGCACGCGTATCAAGTTTGGCGCTTGCGCTCCTACTGGCGTTGGGGGCGCGGTGCCTTGCAGCAACTGAAGAAGATCGCTGGCAGCGGCGCCGTAAGTCAGCGCGCCAATCATTTGCGAAAAGGATCCGTTCACCGGATCGGTGACCTGAATGGTGGCGAGTCCATCCTGTGGGGCCGATGGCATTGCCACTTGGATTGCGGTTGCCGATTGGGTCACTACCGTGCCGTTACCGCTACCGGCGCTCACCTCCATACCCGACTGGAAACCAATTCCTTCGAGCGTGGTAACACCACCGCCCACGCTCAGGCGCGCGGGCGTGACCGTATCCGAATAGAGCAGGCTGGCTTGGTAGAAATAGTCGGGACGTCCGTCGCCCCGATAGTCGGCTATGCCAATACGGTAGCCTTCCGAGGAGTTGAACTGGGCGTCGAGGCGCGTCATGCCAAACGTCATGGAGTTGAATGGGAAAGGCGTGGCCGCGGGCGCCGGATTGCCGTTGTGGTCGCCCAGTTCCCAGATTCCCATTACTGGCAGCAACTTCTCTTCGGTGGGATTGCCCAATTCGTCGAAAGCCGTTACGGCAATGGAAGCCGTGCGATTAGCCTGGGCGTTGAACTCGAAGAAATCGGTCGAGCCATAGCCGGACAGCCACGAACCCCACCCGCCAGTTTGCGGCAAAGGCGCAGGATTCTGATATGTCGAGCCGCTGCCGGAGTGGGTTTGGGCAATCTCGCTACCGAGCACGAGAATGTCGCGCTCAGAATTATTGCCGCTGGCGACCGTAACGATCACTGGGGCAAACGATCCTGATGGCTCGACTTGCAAGGGCGCATACGGCCCCACGCCCGTCGACCAGTTCGGGTCGAGCGCTTCCACGCTCAGCTGATACTCGACGTAGGTCTGGCCGGTGGGAATCGCCAGTTGACCCAGGTTGTAGATTCCCTCAACGGCCGTAGCGCTTGAGCCAAAGCGATCAAAGCGAAGGCCACTTGCGTCCACGTATCCGGTGATGATGTTGCCGGCGTTGCCGACAAAGGCATAGCCCGAGACCGAAGTTACGACATATTGGCGCGACGGTTGGCCGTTGACCATCATGCGCGCAACTACGTTAACGCCTTGCATCATTTGCGTGGCGCTGCCGGAGCTGTCGGTGAAGTACACGCCGCCCCAGAGTCCGCCGGTTGGCTGCGGATTGCCGCCGGACGCGGGATACAACGACGCCAGCGCACTTATATCGTCAAGCTTAGGAACGGCCGCATTGGGATAGCAGTGGCTGATGGGCACGCAGCTGACGGGGTCGGCAAAGTGCATGACCGGGAAACCCTGAAAATCGTCCTCGGTTGGAGGCGGGGCGTTCGTCAGCACGTTGATGTTCGCCTGCGACCATCCCAGTCCGAAGATGCGCCCCAGCACGCGCACCAGGCGGTACTGCACGTCCGGCAGCTGCGCGCTGGTGGAAGCGCAGACTCCGTTGATTACGGCAAGAGCATGGGCGATGTTGCCGCTCACGGCGAAATTGTCGGGTCCACCATAGACGGCGTTGGTAAAGCAATCGTCAACATCGCCCGCACCCTCGCCGAGGAGCGCATCGGTGACGGTGCCGTCGTAGTCATAAACGATTCCGAGCGGCGTAGTTGTTGCGGACGGCGTGATATCGGCGGGCGCCGCGATCACGCTATCGGTCACCTGGATGTTGCTGCCGGTTACGTCCTCGGCGAGATGGCCCGCCTGCGTTACCGTGAGGCCGACGCCGGGCGCACTTGTCCACGATGCGATCGCAGTGGCGACTAGCGCATCCGCCTGCGCGTTGGTGAGAATCGGACTTAGGTCGCCCTGATCTGTGTAGTACTGCACCGATGCGTTCGCCCATACGATCGGCTGGCCCGCGATTCCGGGATCGAACCCGGAGCCGGCGATAAAAGCTGGCCCTCCCGCGCGGAGAGCGACAGGGGCAAGAATGACGAGAAGCGCGACAGCCGGGATGCGGGGTCTCATGGCTCACTGCCCTCGCGCGAAGCGGATCGCCCGCTCCAGTTGATCGAGCGTTACGAGAGCGCCGGTTATGCGAGTGACACTGGCGGAGTCACGAACCGGCGGCGCATTGCGTCGGACTGCATTTTGCATGGCGGCTGGAACCACTGGCCGATAGTCAGCGACGTTCCGGCCTGTCGCATCCAGCCGAATCTGCCCCTGTGGTCCTCCGACCGGGCTGGTCAGGCCCATGCGGCTGGCCGGATATAAGAAGAGGAGGACATGCTCGCCGCGGCGCATCGGTGCATAGAGCGACCATGCGCCCGTCCACTCGTGGATGGTCAGAACCTGGCGAGTCTGGACGCCGGCAATCGCGCGATCCACGCGAAAGCGCAGGACAATGGATGGGACGCCGCGGTCCGTTCTCGACGTTTGTATCCTGTCGCTCAGCACGGTGCCGGCAAACACCATCCCGGCCCGGCGCGACAGATGCCTCCATTGCGGGCCTAAGACGCGTTCGGCGGCGGCCTGGTCGGATTCACAGACCGCCACCGTGCTCAATACGCAAGTCGCTGCGAAAACGAAGGCGGCAAGAAACGCTGGTCGCCAGATGAGCATCGCAAATCTCTTTCCGGAGCGGAACGGACCGTGGGTGGTTCCTGGGAGTAAGAGCAGAGTAGCGCGCCGGGGCCTGCGAGGCTATGCGCCAGGTCACGGAGGAATTGTGACGAATCGCGGGTCCGTTTGCGTCCCCTCAAACCAGCCCGCACGGCCGAGATCGCTCTCTAATGCCGCGATGCAACAGAAGAAAGCGGCCCCTTGACGGCCTTTCCGGAAAGCACTATATTCTGGTTATGCTGCATTGCAGCATTGGAGGCTGTTTATGAGAACCCACACCAAGCCCCACGACGAGCGTTCGCCTTTGTCCCTACTGACCGAACTGGCCGTCGAGGGAACGTCGAGCCTGGTCGAAGCGCAGCGAACTCTTCTTAACCTGGCAAAGCAAGAGAACGATATCGTCCTCAACGGAGTAAAAGAACGGATTGGCGGCTTTATGCCGGCAGTCGCGATGACAGATCTTGTGCAACGCAGCCTCGATACGCTCATCGGGATGCAACAAGAACTGCTGACCACCACCAACAAACAGGCTCTCGAGTTGCTGGAGTCAAAGGGCGGAAAGAACGAGCGCACGGCCCAGTTGGTCGAGTTTGCCCGCGAGGGAGTGGAAACTTTCACGCGCGCGCAGAAAAAGTTCCTCGACGTAGTGGCCCAGGAAACCGCCAAGGCGACGCGGGGCAAGCCGGAACACAATGGCAAACCCGCGAAGAAGACAGAGCTGACGCAACTGGCACGTGAAGCGGGAAACGCCTTTGTCGAAGCGCAGAAAAGACTGCTCGACGTCATGGGCCAGCAGATGAACGTCAACCTGGACGTGGCCAGCCGGACGCTGGAGATGATGTCGCCTTCCCGCCTGCTACCGATGGCGAACCTCACCAGCGAAGGCGTGAGGGCCTTTGTCGACAGGGAAACGGCTCTGATCGGGTCGATCGTCAAGCCGGGCAAGAAGGTCGTCGCGCATGCTAAGGCCAGCCGGCCACGTGCGACTCGGCGGCATAAGGCCGTACCGGCGTAGACTGGGGAGCTCTCGATTTGTCGCGCGAATCGTCGCGGGCGGCTGGTCTTCAGAGCGACCACGTCCGGCGTTCAGGCGATTGCAGGCGATGCCTGCGACCGGGTTCTCAGAAAACGGTTCAGCATCGCCTGCTCCCACTGCACCCATATACGGCTGGTGTAGAGCAATGCGCTGCACTGCAGCGTAAGCCAGTCCCGCGTCCGAAGTGGCGAACGGAACGCGGCCCGATTGCCGAGCCAACGCCGCGCGACACGCCGCGCGATGGCGAGGCCCATACCGGTATCGGGCCCAACGATGTCGGCAAGTATCCCTTCCAGCGTAAACATCACCTTCGACAGCATGATCAGCGATGCGGGGAACCTGATGTCCTTCATCGCGACCCGCTCCAGCAGGCGCATGGCGTCGGCGGCGCTGGGCAAATTTGATGGCGGTATCTCGCCCAGGAATTGGGCCACTGACTGGCGAATCATCCGGCCGCGGGGAGAATTCATTCTGATGGGATGTTGACTGAGGGCAACGATCTCGGCACTCGCTCCCACGGGATCGCGCAAGCTGACCATCAAAAACAGGAGCGCGAGGTGCCTGCGTTCTTCTCGTCCCAGCCGTTCCCGCAGCGCCCAGTCGAGGATCACCAGTGCGCCCGTGCGGTTGTCGTAGAGCAGGTTGCCGGCATGAGGATCGCCATGGAAGACCGCATCCTGCGTCGCCGCAAACAGAGGGACGGCAACCAGGGCTTCAATAAGTTGCTCGGCCACCTTTCGGCGGCGCGCGACGGGGAGACGCGCAGCCGCGCTCGTCACCTTGATCCCGCGCTCCTCGGTAAGCGCCGTGATTGCCGGGGCACACAAAGGCTCGATCAGCCGTGGTATGCGAACGCCAGACGTCGACCGATAAAGAGTCCCTGCTTCGACCAGCGTCTTCTGTTCGCGCACAAAGTTTACCTCGTGCCGGAGCAGGCGCCGAACTTTACGGAAAGTGTCGGGAATAAGGTGAGCGGGAAATCCGTACCGGTGGTGCCGGTCTCCGAAGTGTTGTGCCAGTCCCTGGAGATAGTCCATGTCTTCGGCAAAGTACTCCGAGATATGCGGCTTCAGCACTTTGAAAACGCAGCGCTGGCGGCGCCTCGTGTCGGGATTTCGCCAAGAGAAGCGCACCACGGCGCTGACGCTCGCTTCCGAGAGTATGGCCGGTGCGATCTTGACAGCGTAGGTCTCGATCTTCTCCCCTAACTCCCGCTCGATGATGGCGCGAATGTCCTCCGGCCTGACATCGCGAATCCCGTTTTCCAGCCGGGCGAGCGCCTTGCGCAGAGCGGGGTGAAGATGCTGGTTGCGCGCGATGACCTGGCCCAGCTTCTGTAACCCAGGTACTTTTGCGATGAGGCGCAGCAGCCGCACCTCGGCTGGCGTGTCAGCAGGAAGTTCGATCTGCTCCAGTAGCTTTGGTGCGAGGCGCGCCGGCGAAAGTCGAGCGACGACGAACATCATGGCGTCCCGCACCGGCGGACGCCAATTGGCATAAGCTTCGGGAACCAGACGCCTCGACCGGGACGATCTTCGTCCACGATCCATCGCGCCATGGCGTCGCGCAGCGATTCTCCAACCGGGCTTCGCAGCCCTGCTTCGATGGCGGCGACCTTCTCGGCCGCCGTGGCGCCCTGAGGCAGGAAATTCTCGAGCGCAGTGTGCAGCTGTTCGGGCGCGAGCTGGCCAAAGCCCGCGGCGATGGCGGACGCATCCAGCATAGAGGTGAGTCTCAGCCTTCACACTATAATCCCTGGCGTCCAGAAGCGCAGTAACGCGCATCACCGTATGATCAGAAGCTTTATGAGACAGTTTTTCTGTGTGCGGAGTTCGAGATCCTTGGCCACTTTAAACGAAGCATTTTCCTCATTGGCAGTCCGGCGGCGCTATGAAGTCTGGTTCCTTCGCATGGGACTGGCCGACGGCAGCGGGGCGTGGTGGTTTCGCTACTTGTTGATGAATCCCGGGCGCGGCGGCTGCGCCGGGAACCCGCAGGGCATGCCCGTTCAGGTGTGGGCGACGTGGTTCCCAGCGGGCGGAAGGCCGCTAAGCTTGATTCAGGGATTTCCGCTGCAGGGACTGGACATCAGCCGCCGAGGCCAAGCTCCGTTTCACTTTCGAATTGGCGGCAACCAAATCGAAGAAGATTCCTGTCGCGGAGCTTTGGAAGTCGATGGCCACGCGGTGTCGTGGAATTTGCGTTACCGTTCTACGTTTCGCGTGACCTTGAGCAACAAGGGATGGATCGGTTTCTCGCGTACGCCGCACTCCGATGCGGTTTTCTCCGGCGAGATCACGCTCGACGGCTCCAAGTTTGCCGGAGACGCTTTCGGGTTCGGCGTGCAGGGGCACAACTGCGGATTCCGCCATCGCAATTTCTGGACCTGGACGCATGCGTATTTTCCCCGCGCCAGCCAGCCTGCAACCACGCTTGAAGCCTTGGTCTACGAAATGCCATTCGGACTGGTATTTCGCAAAGCCGTTCTCTGGCACGATGGGCAGGAGCATATCTTCCGCGATCTGCGGGAAACCGGCGAGACTCGCGAAAACATGCGGTGGAATTTCTGCTGTGCGGCACGTAACGGATTCCTGATCGAGGCTGCAATCGATGGAGGGGGGCCGAGCATACACCGCCTTCCTTATCTAAAGACCGATTGCTCGGGCAGCTTCGAAGTGGCGAACAACAGCCTGGCATCGGCATCGCTGGTTATAAAGAGTGCCGGTGCAGAGGCCGAGCGCTTGGAATCAGCCACAGGCGCGGTGCTCGAAAGGGTAGGCTAGAACTTCTCGCGCGGATGAGATCTGGCCAACCGCTCGGCGACGACCGCGTATACCGTCGGGTTGAATGCCATCCCGATGTGCGTGCCGGCGAACTTCCACATCCACTTCAGGGTTCATGGTCAGACAATGGCGCCAGTCCACGACGCCGTCGTGCCGCGTATAGATCGCGGTCTCGACCATTGAGGCCGGAACCTTGCGCCGCAGCGAATTCAGAAAATTACAAGTGCAGCGTCCGGTATAGCAATCGGGCAAAACTCCGCGGCCGTGCTCCTCGAGAATCCGCAGACGCACTGCTTCCACCGCGTTGGAGACGGCGCGATTCGCCACCATGCCTCGAATCGGTGAAGCCAGCGTGATTACGGATGCGACATCCCGCGGCCGCTGGCCAGCCACGGAGCGGGCGATGACGCCTCCCAGGCTATGGCCGATCAAATGAATCTTGCGGCCGGTTTCAGCCAGTGCTCTATCGATGGTGTGGTTCAGACGGCGCTGGATGAGCAGGTTTGGACATTCCGCATTCAAGCCGATCCCGGAAAAATACGGCTGGTATCCGATGCGCCGCAGCCAGGCGTGAAGCTCCATGAGATAGAGATCGGTACCGAGAAAACCGGGAATGATGACGACCGCAGAGCCGTCGCCGCGCGGCACACCGAAGCCGTAGTAGACGGGCGCAGCATGCAGGATGAGGATCTCAGCTCCCAACAGAGCCTCGGTCCAAAGGGAAGTGTTAGCTTCCGGCTGAAAGCGCGGAGCCGCCGGCTTGCGCCTGCTGGAGGTTGGTGGACGTTTTGTCGCTCTTTTCTGTTTGGGCTGCAAGTTGTCCCGCGTTGTCGCATTCCGCGCCGGGGCGCGGAGTGAGCGTTTTCCGTGCTGCGGGATTATACCGCTCGGCTCTTTTTGGTGAACACCGATTTCCCCACACATCGAATCTGTCGGAATCTATCTACAAAACAGGAGGATTGTCATTCCGACGTAGCGAGGAATCTGGTTCCGGCTGGCGCTGCCAAGAATCTGGACTGGCAGCAGCCGCGCCGCAAAGCTCGCCCTGACGGGGGAGACTCACCGCTTCTTTCGAGCCGGACGTTTGGCTTTGCCGTGCGACGATTTTTCCAGCCGCGCCTCCAGTTCCGCCACCCGCCTGCGCAAAGCGTCAACTTCGGGCTCTGCCGATGTCGCAGACGATGGAACCGCCGCGCCCAAGATCCTCTTCATCACGCCCACCGGAGACAGGATCGCGGACTGAACTTCGCTCACGCGGTTCTGCACCGCATCTTGCACCTTCTCGTAGGTGTCGAAGGCGGATTTCAGATACCACATGAGAAATTCCTGCCGCACCTCGTCGGAGGCAATGATCAGTTGCCGCAGCAGTTCCAGGGGCAGGCCAGTCGGTTTGTCCTTGGCATCTTCGGTGATGATTTGCGTCAGGGTGACGCGGGTCAGGTCGCGGCCGGTTTTCGCGTCGACGACGCGGACTTCCTGGCCTTCACGAACAAGCGCAGCCAGATCGTCGAGGTTGACGTAGCGGCTGCCGGACGTGTCGTACAAGCGCCGATTCCCATACTTCTTGATGACGACTGCGGAAGGCTTCATGGCCCCTGCCTATGTTGCTATGCACAAACGAACAAGAATATCTTGACACAACTGCCTTGGCTTCGTATAGTTTAGCTGATGCTGCAATGCAGCAATTGGAGGTATTGATATGGCAGCGGCAAGCAAGCAAGAATCTACCCACCCGAACCAGCCCTCGGTAATTTCCCTTCTCTCAGGTTGGGCGCAGCAGGGCGCGCAAACCTTCTTCGCCACACAGCGGATCCTCCTCGATCTTGCGATGCGGCAGAATGCCAACGTCATGCAAGTCCTGCGCGAGCAACTATCGGATCCTCATCGTTCTCCTACTACTATTCTCAGCGAAATGGCCGGCGAGGGCATGGAAAACTTCCTCGAAGGGCAAAAAGTACTGCTCGATCTCGGCAAGCAGCAAAACGAAATTCTGACGACCGGCGTCAAGGAACGGATCGGCGAATGCCCGCGTCGTCATGCCGCGATCGATCTGCTGCGGCGCAGCGTGGACACATTCATCGACATGCAGGAAGGGTTCCTGAAGATTGCCGGCAAACAGAAACACCTTTGGGTGGAGGCGGCCAAGGCTCGCAAGGCATACCAGCCCGAACATGTGGTGGATCTGGCCCGCGAAGGTATGGAGAACTTCGTCAAAGCGCAGAAGAAGTTCCTCGACGTGGTCGCTGAAGAGACTTCTAACGCGATGAGCGGGAAGCCGGCGAATGGGGTCAGGAAGGGTAAGAAGACCGAACTGTCCGAGGTTGCGCGCAAGGCCACAGAATCGTTCATCGATGCGCAGAAGAAACTCGTGGATGTAGCTGGGCAGCAAATGAACGTCTATGTGAAAACTGCAGGCAAAACGATGGATATGATGCAACCGTTGCCGTTCGTCCCTTTGGGCGAACTGGCACGCGAGGCGGTGAAGAGCTACGTGGATGCACAAAGATCATTGATGGACGCCGTCATGAGGCCCGCAAACGGACACGCGGGTAAGACGGAGCATCGTGCAAAGCGTCCCGCTCGTGCGACCAGGAAAGCACCTGTAGCGGCGAGCGCTTGACGCGCTGCGTTAAAGCGTAGAGCGGGACGGTTGATCTCGATCCGTGCGGCGCGTTGATCGAAGAAGGTCGCTGCGGCTCGTCGCAAAAGAGTGTTCTCCGGCAAGGCGTCTTTGGGCAGGGCTTTTTCGATCAAACCGATTCGAATCGGCTTTCGCTCAGGGACGCCTTTTTCGCGTGTAAATTCCGCTTCTTGGAGGACTCGGCCTTCCTGGAGCAAAGACCCTTCCGCTCACACAAATCGGCCTGAGTTGTGTGTTCCATTCGCGTTCAGGTTCGCAGGCAGCGTCATGGCTTTGGCTCCATTGGCGGTGATGCGCTCGGCTTCCCTGCTCTCTGCCCCGGACGAACTGAGAAAATCTTCGATTTCATCGATTCGTTCGCCGGCATCGCGATACCCAATCTCAATCAGGTCGCGCGTGTACTCCGAGGTAAAGAGCAAGTAACTCATCAGGTCCGAACAAGAATCCGAATCCCGTCCCAAAGCACTGACAAAGTACCGGATCATCGCGGGCATGTCTTTCTGATGTTCCGCGGCAAGATCCGATAAGTTGACCGACGGCGTGATGACGAGCGTCTTCAACGGCCTTATTTTTTCGCCTTCTTCCACGTCGGGTTGCACGATGCGGCCAGTCTCGATGAGATGGTTCAGCCGTTCCAGGTGCTCGATGTCGGTCGCGAGATGGTCGAGGAACATTACGTTAAAAAGAACTCCCATCACTTGCGCGAGGGAAGGCCTCGTTTCATTCGCGCTGACTTCCGCCTGCTCTTTATTTCCGCAGCGGACGCCGATGGCGAAAACTCTTTCCGCGCCCAGCCGAATAACCGGGCTGAGAGGCTGTTGCAGGCGGGCGCAACCATCGCCGAAGAAAGCCGACCCGCGTGGAATTTTGAGTTGCACGGGCTCGAAAATCATTGGAATGGCGGCTGATGCACAAATGTGGTCGACCGTGATTTTTGTCGGCACAGTCACGAGGCGCACGCGCTGCCAGGTCGGATGTCCTTTCGCTCCCTGGATGAAGAGATAACTCTTTCCGGAGTTGAAATTCGTCGCCGATATTGCCAAGGCGTTCAGGTGACCGCGCTTGATATTGGTCTGGATGCGGTCGCAATCGAGATGCCGGCCGAGAAAGTGGCGCAAGGGGGTCGCATCTAATAATGAGCGAGCGTGACCGCCTCCGGTAATTCCGCCGAAAGAGAGATCCAGTATCCAGGTGAGTGAATTGTGGGCTTGGGTTACAAAATCGCAATGGAAAACATCGGAGGGTTTGAGGCTCGCCCACATGTCGGCGAGAAGGCGGGTTGCGAAGGCAAAATCATCGCAACCGGACGCGATCGCGCTGCCGTTGACTGCGCCGGCGGAGGAGCCTCCTATTAAAAGGAAGGGATTGCCTTGGGTCTCGATCCGCTTTAGCTCACCGACGCGCTTCAGAACACCGGCTTGATAGGCGCCTCTGGCGCCTCCGCCGGTCATCACCAGACCGATCGCGTTGTCCATCGAATTTCCCTCTGCGCATTTTGCCTTGGTTCGGAGTTCCTTAACTCCTGCGCCGTACCCCACCCCTCCCCAATGCGATCTATTAGAATCATAGACTTGGCGGCATTTCCATGGCAAAGTATTACAGACAAAAGACTTACAAGTAAAGTATCCCGGAATAGGGACTTATCTTGCATTCCTTCCAGGAGTCTGGAAGCATGCCGACTCCCAGGAAAGAGCTTGGATTTCGTTCGAAGCTGCTTCCTGGATGTTGTGGAATCAGTTGCTTAGCAAGTGGCTCGGCCGTGGGGGAGAGTTACGCGAAACTCATGCTTCCTTACAAAATATTGAAAAATAAAGATTTAAGAAAAACGGTCTCCAAGCACGGATATGAAGCTAACTGCTGGAATGACTTGGGCCTTGGCCCCGCCTCAATTGTCAAAGAACAAGTCGAGCAGCAGCAACACTTTGGTTGCTATCTATATATTTTAGCAGCCGCGTCAAGTTTCAATTGACAACATCATTCCTTCGTGGCTTTTGCCGCAACCCCGGCGGCGTTCTCACTGGCTTCCGGCCCCTTGCACTTGTGCACGTTGAACTGCTCCTGAATGGCTGATTGCGCGTTCCCCATGTTCGGGTCTCCCGAGAACTCGGCATTGCAGTACTCGCAGACTCCGCGCACGGGAACATTCCTGACTCGCTTTACGATCCGAAGACTCCGCTTTGGCATGAGCCAAGTTTCCCACAGGACAGCTTCCAGCGCTACCCCTCTGGATTTCGAACTGCATCACTACCCGGCGAAACAATGACTCGATACCGGCCGGCTTACAAGTGGCAAGGGAGCAACCCAGAGAATAACCCCAGCCCACCAAGGCGACCGACCGCTATAGCCAACCGCAAGTGCAGCGGCGAAACAAAAATGGCCTGCATCGTTCCTGAAGGCAGCATCGTCTATTTAGCGTGGAGGTCGTTCATGGAAAGCCAGGCAGCACCAGATTTCACTGCGGGAGTTCCAATTGACCACGTTCCCGATGGCGGGATGATTCAAGGTAAGGTGGGCGATGAAGATGCCATCCTGGTGCGTCGGGGCCGTGAATTCTTCGCGACAGGTGCTAATTGTACGCACTACCACGCGCAGCTTGCAGAAGGGCTAGTCGTGGGCGAGGAGCTGCGCTGCCCGCTGCATCATGCGTGCTTCAGCCTGCGGACGGGCGAGGCATTGCGCGCACCGGCATTCGATTCAATCCCATGTTGGCGCGTCGAGCAGGTTGGCGGGAAGGTGTTCGTCCGCGAAAAGTTGCCTGCGCCCGCCGCCAAGCCGGCGGCTGTGTCCAGTTCTGCGAGCAAGGCGCCCTCGTCGGTAGTGATCGTTGGGGCAGGTGGCGCGGGTCTAGCCGCCGCCGAGATGCTGCGGCGCCAAGGCTACGACGGGCCCGTGACCATGATTACCGCCGAGGACGATCCGCCCTACGACCGGCCCAATCTTTCCAAGGAGTTTCTTGCCGGCCAAGCGCCCGATGATTGGATGCCGCTGCGCTTGAGGGACTACTATGCCGAGCAGCAGATTGATCTCATTCGAAAATCGCGTGTCACCTCGCTCGACACCGGGCGGAAGCGGCTCCAGGTCGAGAACGGCACGACCTACGACTTTGGCGCACTGCTTCTCGCAACCGGCGCCGACCCTGTCAAACTGACGGTCCCGGGTGCGTCGGACTCTCAGCTTTACTACCTTCGCTCTTTCGCCGACGCGCGTGTGCTCGCCACAAAAACTGCTTCTGCGAAACAAGTAGTCGTCGTGGGCGCCAGTTTTATCGGCCTTGAAGTTGCCGCATCTCTCCGTGAGCGGAACATCGCAGTGCATGTGGTGGCACCAGATCGTGTCCCGCTCGAGCGTGCTCTGGGCGCTGAGATCGGACAGTTCATGCGCGGACTGCACGAAGCCCATGGCGTGGTCTTCCACCTGGGCGAGACAGTCGCGCGTCTCGATGGACCGAAAGCGACACTCAGTGGCGGTACAACCCTCGACGCGGATTTGCTCATCCTGGGCGTGGGTGTGCGCCCATCTCTCGCGCTCGCCGAACAGGCTGGATTGAAGGTTGATCGCGGCATCGTCGTAAATGAATACCTCGAAACCAGTGCGCCGAGCATTTTCGCAGCCGGCGATGTGGCCCGTTGGCCGGACCCCCGTTCCGGTCAGCTTGTTCGCATCGAGCACTGGGTGGTTGCCGAGCGCCAGGGGCAAGTCGCGGCAAGGAACATGCTCGGGCAGCGGGAGCGATTCGAGTCCGTGCCATTTTTTTGGACCCAGCAGTACGGTGTTTCCATCAAAAGTGTTGGGCACGCGGAAAAATGGGACGCCGTAGAAATCGATGGGAGCCTGGAAGCGCAAGACTGTGCCATCCGCTACAAACTCGGCGGCCGCGTCCTGTCGGTTGCCACGATCTCGCGCAATCTTCAGAGCCTGCAAGTAGAGGCTGAAATGGAAGCGTCTCTTCGCGCGTCATCCACCAGGCGCGCCGAAGAAGTTGCATAGAAACTAAGGAGCAAAGCATGGGGCAATGTGCACATCTCAATCAGATCAGGATCACGAAGACGAAAACCTACGTTTGTGAGGAGTGCGTCAAAATGGGCGACACCTGGGTTCACTTGCGGCTGTGCCTGGAGTGCGGCAATGTTGGCTGCTGCGACTCATCCAAGAACAAGCATGCGACCAAGCATTTCCGCCACACGAAGCATCCGCTCATGCGTTCGATCGAGCCCGGTGAAACATGGGTCTGGTGCTACGTGGACAATTTCTCTCCGGGAGAATTAGACGGGCATAGGTTGATCGAGGCCGCCAGTTGAGCGCTTCGCTGGTTCCTCCCTTCGCTTTCACATTTTCTTGACTGGAGTTCCCGATGTCGATACGGCCGGTTAAGCGCGTAATCAAATCCAAGCCGACTCTCGAAGGCGCGGGGGTTCACTTAAGCCGCGCCTTCGGTTTTGGCAACACCAAGGACTTCGACCCGTTCCTCCTGCTCGACGATTTCCGCAACGACGTGCCCGAAGATTATCTGGCAGGCTTCCCTTGGCATCCGCACCGCGGGATCGAAACCATCACGTACGTGCTCGCCGGAACCGTGGAGCACGGCGACAGCATGGGCAACAACGGCGTCATCGGCGCTGGCGACGTCCAATGGATGACCGCGGGCAGCGGCATCATTCATCAGGAAATGCCGAAGGGCGACCCTGCCGGGCGCATGCACGGATTTCAGTTGTGGGGCAATCTGCCGTCGTCGCTCAAAATGACCTCTCCGCGCTATCAGGAAGTGAAGTCGCCTGACATTCCCGAAATCATCGATGACGACGGCACCCACGTGAAGGTGGTTTGCGGAAAATTCTGGGGGAAGAGGGGCCCGGTCGATGGGGTTGCGGCCGATCCCATTTATCTCGATGTATCGGTTTCTCCGGGGAAAAGAAAAACGCTTCCCGTCGAGACCACTCGCCACGCCTTTGCCTACGTGTTTGCCGGCAACGGAAAGTTCTGCAACGCGTCCGGCCCGCTCGCGGTTCCGACGGAGGCCGTGAAATGGCTTGATACCAACCCTCCGGTTGAGGCCGATAACCGCTCGCTCGTTCTTTTCGACCGCGGCGATGAAGTCACCGTGCAGGCCGGAAACGACGGAATCCGATTCCTGCTGGTTTCCGGCAAGCCGCTCGAAGAGCCCGTCGCGTGGTATGGCCCAATCGTCATGAACACGCAGGATCAACTTCGACAAGCATTCGCCGAACTTCAGGAAGGGACTTTTCTCAAGGAGACCCGGGGCAAATAAAAACACTTTGGGAAGAAGTTATGAACAAAGAACGGAGCCAGAGCATGAATCAGAGCTTTGTAGCATTTATCTCGTCGGCATCCTGGCGAAGGAAGCGGTGCGTTCTTGCGGAGTCTGCCGACTATCCGGAAGTAAATTACAGAGAAGCGCGTTTCTCAGGACCAGTCTGGCCCCTTCTGATTGCCTGACGTTTTGCGGCTGCTTACTTAACGAGGGTATCGGCTGCGACAAAGGCCATCGCGGTCATGCCCGGTTTGATCCTGGCGTTCTTGCTTCCCAAAACTGCCTTGGCACCCTCGAGCGTTTCGCCGCCGAACAGCGGCACACGTTTGCCTGCGATCTCGATGGAGTGAATTTCAAAGACGAGGTCGCCGGGAGCGCTACCGTGGGCGGGGTCGGCAAATGTGAGGACCGCGCTGACGGGGGCACCTTTCGGAGCGAGTACGGTCTCGCCGAGTTTGACCTGTTCGTCAAGAGCCACCGTAATCTCGTCACCTACCGCGGCTGATTCGGAGTCGATTTCCTTGCCAGCGAAAGCGACGCGCACAGGCGTGCCGGCTCGCAACGTTCCGTCCTCGGGAACGACAACTGTGGACTCAAGAACAGACGCTGGAGAGTTGGCAACCTGGTAGTCAGCGCGCTCAACAACGCTGCGCACGAAGTTGGGCCCGACGGCGATCACTTCGATATGAGTGCTGGAGTTGACGGTGATGGGACCGGTGTACTTCGCGGACTGGGTCGTGGGTGTCCAGCCGTTAGTGGTGTAGTAGAGCGTCGCATAGTGAGTTTCGCTCCGGATGCTGATTTTGGTCCCGGGCTGGATGGTGCCGGGCGCGACGGAGAGCATCGGTTTTTCAACAACCAGCGCGTTGCCGAAGGTGGGACGGATCATCATGGGCGGCGGTTCAACCGGGAGCGGGGCAGTGTCGGGGGACGGAGGTTGGGCCGTGGTTTGGCCGGAAGAAGTTTGGCTCGATGAAGTCTGTCCCGCTGTCTGAGCGGCCGCGGCATGGAGCATCGCACCGCGCTGGGAGAGTTTGACGGGATCAAGCGAGGCAAGGAGTACAGCGCGCTGCATTGCGGATGCGCTCTCGACTCCCTGGCTGCGCATGCTGAGGATCGCCGATTGCACCTGAAGTTGCTTCTGCAGGGCCAGGGAATGTTGCACGCTAGCGATAGCGGCAGCTTGCGTGGAGAACATCGCCCCCTGGTTCGCGGCTACACGAGCCTGAAGGGACGCCGCCTGTGTAAGGAACATGGAGCGCGCCTGCACGGAAGTTAACATTGCGGCCTGCGAAGCGATCAGTCCTTGAAGTTGCGCCTGATTCGTCATCATCATGCTCTGAGCCTGCGCGAATGCGAACGCCTGCTGGGCCTGTGCCTCCGGCGGCATGCCAGGGGCCGGAGGAATCTGTGCGAGGGATACAGTAGTAAGTATGGTGAGCAGGACAAGCACCGAAGGAACCTTCACTGTGATCTCCTGTGGATGTTGACAGCCTATCAAGTTCTACCACTCGTGACGACAGCCTGCCAGGGCCTCTTCATGCCGAAACGCGGAGCGTACATTGTCAGGGAAAACCTGAGCCGCACCCGCCGGAACGCTTCGCCTCACAGGCAAAACCGGCGTCCCGCGGAGCGGTGTACAATGCTTTGCGCTCCTGGGATCAACGGGAACCTCTTCGTGGGGAGGACAATCGTGCGGCGATTCTCAAGAAGTCTGGCGGCAGCATTGGTCGTGGCAGCTTTTCTGGCGGCGGTTGGGGTCGCGAGAGCTGGGGCGGAGGATTCTCCGCCACCGCCGAAGTTGCGTCTACCGGCCGATGTGGCCACTCCGGTCCGATATCGCGTCAACTTGACCGCGATTCCGGACCAGGACACCTTTGCCGGCACGGTCGAGATCGACCTGAGATTCGCGAAATCCACGCCGCTTGTTTGGCTCAACGCTCAAAAACTCACGGTGAAGGAAGCTACTCTCACGGTGGGAGGCGAGAAGATCGATGCGAAGGTGATCGCGCAGCCCGAGGAATATGTCGGGTTTTCGTTCGCGCATCCTGTGGGCCCCGGGGAAGCGACCCTGCGCGTGTCCTATCAGGGTGAAATCAATCGCAAAGATGGACGCGGCGTTTTCCAGCGCAAGGATGGCGACCAGTGGTACGTCTATACGCAGTTCGAAGAGACAGCCGCACGCCAAGCCTTTCCGTGTTTCGATGAGCCGGGTTACAAGGTTCCGTGGCAATTGACGCTGCACGTGAAGAAAGGGCAGCAAGCGATCTCTAATACGCCAATTACTTCCGAGACCGACAGCGGCGAGGGCATGAAGACGGTGAAGTTTGCCGAGACCAAGCCGCTGCCGAGCTACCTGGTGGCATTCAGCGTGGGCGACTTCGAATTCGTGGATGCCGGAAAGGCTGGAAAGAAGAACATTCCCGTCCGCATCGTCGTACCACGGGGCCGAACCGTAGAGGCTAAGTACGCCGCTGAAACCACGCCAGCCATCGTTGGGCTGCTGGAGAAATACTTTGGCATTGCCTATCCCTACGACAAGCTCGATCAGGTCGCGGTTCCGCTATTTGGGGGCGCCATGGAAAATGCCGGGCAGGTGACTTACGGGGTGGCGATCATCCTTGCCAAGGCCGGTCAGGACACGGCGCAGTGGCAGCGGGAGTGGGTCTGGGTGGCCGCGCACGAGCTTGCGCATCAGTGGTCGGGCGATCTTGTGACCACGGCATGGTGGGACGATATCTGGCTAAACGAAGGCTTCGCCAACTGGATAGCGGACAAGATAGTCTTTGAGTACCACCCGGAGTGGGGATGGAATGTCGGGGTGGTGAACAGCACCCAGGGCGCGATGGATAACGACGGCCTGGTGAGCGCGCGGCGAGTGCGGCAACCGATCGAATCTGCCGACGATATCGCCAACGCCTTCGACAGCATTACCTATGACAAGGGCGACGCGCTGCTTTCGATGTTCGAGGCTTATATTGGCCCGGAGCGTTTCCGGGAACGCGTACGAAGTTACCTGGAAAAGTACTCGTATAAGAATGCCACTTCGGCTGAGTTCCTGGCGGCGGTGGCAGGCAACGATCCGGCGATTGCATCCGCGTTTTCGACTTTCCTCGACCAGGCTGGTGTACCGCTGATCTCGGTGAAGCTCGACTGCAGCGAGAAGGCGGTGAAGGTAGAACTGTCACAACAACGGTTCCTGCCGCTCGGTTCGCCGGGGTCGGCGCCCCAGGTGTGGAAAGTGCCGGTGTGCCTTCGTTATCCGGCGGGAGGGCACGATGAGCGCGAGTGCGTCCTGATGGAGCAAGCGGAGCGGAAGGTGACGCTCGCGCAGGCGAAGAGTTGTCCGGCCTGGGTGGAGGCCAACGCGGACGCGGATGGCTATTACCGCGTTCTCTATGACGGCGGAGTGCTGGATAATCTTCTTAAGGATGATGCGCGGGTGCTTTCGGGACGCGAGAAAGTGGCGTTGATCGGCGACATGGCGGCTCTAACCGGCAGCGGGAAGCTGCCGCTGGGTACGGCGCTGGCGCTGGTGCCAGAGCTAGCCCGAGATTCGAGCCGGCGCGTGGTCGTCAAGACTGTGGACATCACCACCGACCCCAAAGGCAATCTGGTTCCGTCGGACCTTGTCTCGCAGTACCACCGATACCTGGAAGATCTCTACGGGCAGCGGGCGCGCGGACTCGGCTGGAAGGCTAAACCCGGAGACAGCGAGGATGATCGACTGCTGCGCCCGGAACTTCTGGATGTGGTTGCGAATCAAGCCGAGGATTCGGAGCTCATTGCGCAGGCGAAATCGCTGACGCTCGCATGGTTGGACGACCATAAGGCGGTCGCTCCTGATATGTTGGCGCCAGTACTGGACACAGCCGCGCGCCACGGCGACGAGGGGCTCTTCGATCGGCTGCGGGCAGCGGCGAAGGAGGAGAAAGACGAAAATATCCAACGCAGCCTGCTCCATGCCCTGGGGTTGTTCCCGCAGCCCGAGATCACCCAGAAAGCTTTGTCGGTCCTATTGTCGGATGAATTCCAGCCCCAGCAATCGATTACGATTCTTGCGGCGGCCCATGACTTACCTGGATCCCGGGAACTCGCCTATGTCTTTGTGAAGCAGAACTGGGATGCGCTCATCGCCAGGTTCCCAGCAGACTGGGGAGCATTTATGCCGTTTGTCGCGGGCTCGTTTTGCGATGCGCAACACCGCCAGGATGCCGAGGCTTTCTTCGAAGGCCGGTCAACCAAATACAAAGGTGGACCTCGAACTTTGGCCGAAACGCTCGAAGGGATCGATGTCTGCATCGCTTACAAGAAGGCACAGCAGCCGAGTCTGACCAAGTTTCTCGAGCAATATGGGAAGGGGAACTAATATTACCAGCTAGCTGGCGTAGCCCTATGTTGGTCACACACATGTGTGACTTATATCACTGCGGGAGCGCTCGAAACATAGTTAGTAATATTGTCGCCATCATTTTTCCATCCAGAATCCACCTTAGGATTGAGTCGCTAGTTTTTGTTAGCCTTTTGGTTTTTCTGCTAGGATCAATGTTCGCTTTCGTGGGGGCTTAGCATTACAGCAAAGTTGTGACTCGCAGTTATTTGGGATAATCTCACTTCAAAATGACGCGTACCTCGGACGGACACGGTGAATCAACCTCTCGGATTGCTTCGCGCTATCAGTTCGAAACTCGCGTAGCAATCCAGATGAAGAGCGGAACAACGACGGAAGGCTGGATAAGAGACCTCAGTGAAAGCGGGATTGGAGCCTTCGTCGGCCGCGAATTGACCGTAGGTGAGACGGGAACACTCGCGTTCCGATTGACTGACACGATCAAGATTGTGGTTCCGGCCCAGGTGGTTGTGTCGGTGGGGACGCGATATGGCTTCCGGTTCCTGGCCTTGAGCGCCGAGCAGCGAGGTCAGATTCTGAAGGCAACACAGCACTTGAAGGTAATTCCGTTTGTGGGGAGCTAACTGAGCGGGAGAACGGCGCCGCGCTGAAGAACAACTTGGGAAACGGTCCTTGCTCTGGTTGGCCCTACCTATATCGGCCGGGGACGGCATCAAACAAAAAAGGCCCTACCCTCGCAGGAACGGGGCCAAGGCAATCACTATGGGGGAAGGCTGCGGGATGTAACGCAAAAAGTGACTGCCCAGTTCGAACGCCCCTCGGAACGTATCGTCGTAAGTATCCAAATATGGACTGTCGCTGTCTGTGATGAGTGTCACACTTGATACTCATCGTTCCGAAGAGTGCCGTAGATTATCACTGACACTTCGGGGATCGAAAGGCGACACTGTGGTGCGAAATGAATACCCACGCAAAACGATCTCAACAGGTCAACGTGAGACTGTCCGGGGACGACCTCAGACTTATGCGCCAGGCCGCCGAATGTATGTGGCCAGGGATGCCCTTGTCGAACTCTACTCTTCTGCTGACACTTGCACGGAGTCAGGCGCAAGGCATCCTCAGCGCGAGCCAACCACGGAAATCTCCACGCTCGCCCGGCCGGGATGGCCGGGACGCTCATTAGATCGCGCAATTCTTACGCTGCGCTGCAGCTAAGACCAATACTGCCACCAGCGACTAGCAGCGGAATTCGTGTATCGATCCGACGTTTATGCCTACGCTGCTTCGCAGCAATAGCGGAGAATGGCCGGGCAGCGATTTATCAA
Organism: uncultured Acidobacteriaceae bacterium; assembly: GCA_963818945.1. Taxonomy (GTDB): domain Bacteria; phylum Acidobacteriota; class Terriglobia; order Terriglobales; family Acidobacteriaceae; genus Acidiflorens. Next base: position 765,247 of record CAWFUA010000001.1, read on the forward strand.
TTTCTGGGCTTCCGTGCTGCTTCTGAGTGATAAGAGTCACAGCGGAGAGTGACCTGCGTTGCAGACCAGTTCCACCAATGGAGGTCTACTTTGGTACCGAGGCTGATGCATGGGGCCCGCCGGAGCCTTAGACTGCCTCCGAAGTTTTCCTCTCGCTGACGCTAATCCCGCGCGATTTCTTGCGCAGTAATTAAGAGGTTAGTACAGACGCGGCAAGGGAAGGTTCGACGCAGACATTCGCCTCCGGACGCGTGATTAAGTAGCGGGCTCGTTGACGCTGGTAAGTGCTCTCGGCAACACGGCTGGAAGGAGGCAGCAATGATCGCGAGTGAAACTGTGCAGGAAAATACCCGCGTCCCGTCTGCCGCGGAGAGTCTCAGTCCGGAACGAATTGCTTACCTGGAAAACCTGGTTAGTCAAGCCAGAACTGCCGCAGCCATCTTTACTCAGTTCACCCAAGAGGACGTTGACCGCATCGTCAAGGCGATGGTGCTGGCGGGACTGGAGCAGGCTCAGCATCTGGCGCGGCTGGCGGTTGAGGAAACCAGGCTCGGAGTGATGGAAGACAAGGTCATCAAGAACATGGTGGCCAGCGAGTTTGTCTATAACTATGTGAAAGACAAGCGCACGGTCGGCATCATTCGCGAAATTCCCGAGCGTAACTTGATGGAGATTGCGGAGCCGATCGGGGTCCTGTTCTCGATCACGCCAATTACAAACCCCACTTCGACGGTCTTGTTCAAGTGCATTGTCGCGATTAAGACGCGGAATGCGGTGATTTTCGGCCCGCACCCGAAGGCATGGCGATGCTGCGCCGAAGCCGTGAGGATTATGTATGAGACGGCCGTAAAGCATGGTGCGCCGGAAGGCGTGTTCAGCTGCCTGGAAACGCCCACGATTCCCGACAACGCCTACCTGATGCGGCACAAAGATGTGGCGATGATTGATGCCACCGGAGGCCCGGGTGCGGTCAAAGCGGCCTACAGTTCCGGCAAGCCGGCGTTGGGTGTGGGGCCGGGAAATACGCCGGTCTATTTGGAGAAATCCGCGGACCTGAATGCGGCCGTGGTGGACATCATTATCTCGAAAACCTTCGATAACGGGACGATTTGCGCTTCCGAGCAGACGGTGGTAATCGACGACGAGATTTACGACCAGGTGCTGAAGAAATTTGCGGACCTGGGCGCGCACATCTGCAGCGAAAAAGAGACCAAACTGTTGGAGCGCACGGTGATTGATCCGCAAACGGGATTTATGCAGCCCATGGCCGTCGGGCAGAAAGCCGCCGATATCGCGCGCTTCATTGGTCTCTCGGTAAAACCGAATACCAAATTGCTGGTTGCCCCGATTCTCGGCGTGGGACGCGAACATCCTCTTTCAGTCGAGAAGTTATTTCCAGTGCTGGCGGTCTATCGGGCGAAATCCGTGGCTGAGGCGCTCAAAGTGTGTGTGGACGTGAACCATGCCGGAGGGCTTGGACATACGGCAGTCATTTTCTCGCGCAACGAGGAAGTCATCCGCAAGTTCGGCGAGGTCATCAACGCCGGGCGGATCATTGTGAATTCGCCGGGCTCAATCGGCGCGCTGGGCGCCGTTTACAACGATCTGGTGCCGACCTTTTCTTTTGGCTGCGGAACCGGCGGCGGCAACAGCACGACCGACAACGTCAATATCTACCACTACCTCAATATCAAGCGCCTGGCTCGGAGGACCCAAAACCATATGTGGTTCCGAGTTCCCAATCAGATTTACTTCAACATGAATGCGGTGGAGAACGTGCGCCAGTTTCCGTCGCATTCGACCGTCATTGTCACGAACCCGGCCCTCGAGCAAATGGGCCATGTGGATATTGTCCGGCGAAATCTTGGCCCCGAGACTCGGGTACACGTTTCGGTGATTCCGGATGCGGAGCCAGAGGTCAAGGTCATCCTGCAGGGAGTCGAGGAACTCAACTTCTACAAAGCTGACCAGATCATTGCGCTCGGCGGCGGGTCGGTGATCGACGCAGCGAAGATCATGAAGCTCAAGTATGAGTCGCCCGAGGCTGATTTGGCGGAACTGGCCGCGCCTTTTCTGGATCTGCGCAAGCGAGTGATCCAGTATCCAACGGAGAAGAAGAACCGGGCGCGGTTGATTGCCATCGCTACCACGAGCGGAACGGGAAGCGAAGTTACGCCGTTTGCCGTGCTGACTGATAAGGCGAGCGGGCGGAAGGTGACACTCGCCGATTACTCGCTGACTCCGGATATAGCGATTGTGGATCCGCAATTTGTGATGTCGATGCCGAAGGGGCTTACTGCGGACACCGGCATCGATTGCCTGACTCATGCGCTGGAGGCTGGCGTTTCGAATTACGCTTCGCCCTACACCGACTCGAATGCCATGCAAGCGATCCGGCTGGTGTTTAAATATCTGCCCATCGCTTATGAGCATCCGCGAGATGAGGAAGCGCGCTCGATGATGCACAACGCCGCGTGCATTGCGGCCATGGCTTTTTCGAATGCGTCGGTAGGGCTGAATCACGCGCTGGCGCACGCCTTTGGCGCACGCTTTGGTGTTGCGCACGGACGGGCAAACGCGCTCATGTTGCCACACGTGATCGCTTATAACGCCGCGGTCCCCACTAAGTTCATGCCATCGCCATATACGCAGGGGTATGTGGCGCATAAGAAGTACGCGACGGTTGCGGACTTATTGGGTCTGGGCGGTCACACGGTAGAAGAGAAAGTTGAGACGCTGATCGCCGCTACGTCACAGTTACTTGACCAATTGAGGTTTCCGCGGTCAATCGCGGAGCTGGGCATTTCAAAGGAAGATTATGAGCGGGCGATACCGGATATGGTCCAGGCAGCCTTTAACGATCCGTCATGGCGCTCGAACCCACGCATGCCTCTTATGAACGAATTAGTCGAATTGTTTTGGAAAGCGTATGAGGGACGAGGTGCGCTGGCGCAGGCAGGTATTTCGGAGCATCAAGCGGTGTAGTGGCACTGGATATGGCAATGACTGCAATTCCGTTGGACATGGATGAAAAGCGCTTCGCGCTTGCCTTGCGCGAGGCCGGAAAGAAGCTTGGCGGAACGGACGGCGAAACGATTCTGGATTTCTCTGCGGTGCGCCGAGTCGATTCGGACGCATTGCGGGCGCTGGAGGAGTTCACGCGCATCGCCGTCGGGAAGAATGTGAAGGTCGTGTTACGCGGCGTGAACATCGATATTTACAAAGTGCTCAAGCTGGTGAAGTTGACGCGGCTGCTTTCTTTCGAATAGCGCACCACGGGGTTGCCGCGTAGCTGATTAGGAGAGACGTCATGCAGAACCATAAACAGAGTGACCGCCTTTCCTGGGGCGACACGGTCTTCCTGCATCTGGAGCGGGAAGGCATGCCGCTCAACGTGGCGAGTATCTGCGTGTTCGAGGGCGAGGTCTCATTTGCAGATTGCCTGCAGTTCATCGAATCGAAGCTGCCGCTATTGCCCCGCTATCTCAAGCGCGTAGTGTCCGCGCCGTTTGGGCTTGGCCTTCCCAGTTGGGAATACGATGCGCAATTTGACCTTCGCCGTCATGTGCGGGAAGTAACGCTCAAGCATGGCACGGACGCAGAACTGAAAACTCTGTCTGGCAAACTTTTCAGCGCGGTGCTAGACCGGCAGCACCCGCTGTGGGACATCACGGTGGTGCGGGGGTTGAAGGGCAGTCGCACCGCACTCATCATCCGCCTGCATCATTGTATGGCGGATGGAATCGCGGGCGTAGGAATCATGAACGTCCTTCTGGACGCGAACCCGGAAGCGCCGCGCCTTCCAAGAAAGAAGCTGAAGTTTCGAGTCCCGCCGCCGCGCGACCCGCTGGCCTCACTTACCACTGGCTTTGTGGAGACCTATTCGGATTTCGTCAAACGAATCCTTTCCGCCCTGACCGACCTGCTGAGCATGGCGGAGCGGGCGGCGGCCAATGGAAGCGACGTCGATGCCCGCGAGTTTGTAGGTCTGATTCCTGAAATTACGGCATTCACCGAGCGGCTCCGGTTCAACGTCCTTTATCAGGGACCGCAGAAGTTCGCATTCACCGAAATTCCGCTGGCGGACATCAAGGCCATCCGGCAGAAATGCGCGACGAGCGTGAACGACGTGATTCTTGCCATCGTGACCGCGACTATTCGGCGTTACTGCGAGTTGCATGGCGATCGCGTGAAAGGCAAGTTGTTGCGGATCATGGTGCCCGTCAATTTGCGCGGCACGAGCAGCACGTCAGAGTTGGGGAACCGGATTTCGCTCGTTCCAGTCACTATCCCATTGGATATCCGGCCACCACTCAAGCTGCTGGCAGCGGCGCATAAGCGGGCGGAGTTCCTCAAGCGCGTGCATGCGGCCGAGTTAGTAAGTCTTGCGGGAGGACTTATTGGGATGTTCCCGACCTCGGCGCAGGGATTGATTGGGCCTCTTGTCAGCCGTTTGCCGATCACGCCATTCAACCTGGTATGTACCAATGTGCCAGGTCCGCAGATGCCACTCTACTTGCTTGGCCATAAGATGCTGCATTGTTATCCCTATGTTCCGGTCGGAGGCGAGATGGCGGTCAACTGCGCCATCTTAACTTATAACGGCACGGCGCACTTTGGATTCAGCGGGGATGCGCAGGCAGCACCCGATCTGCGGAAACTGGAGAAATTGCTGGCGGAGAGTTTTGCGGAACTGCGGGCCGCCGCTGGACTTGAGCCGCAGCGGACCGAAAAGAAGCGGATACGGCCTAGGCGGCGGGTGGCGACGGATCCAGCGAAGGCTAAGGCCGTGCCTCTACCGGTAAAGACAGCGCCAGCAACGGCGCCAGCGGCGAGCAAAACGAAGCTACCTGCCGGACCCGCACTTGCAAGTGAGGCGAATGACCTTCGGGAGCAGTTTGTTGTTGCGTAGAAACACAGCAGGTGTAGACCGTGGTGGGTACTTATTTACTCTCGAAGAGCCCAGGCTGGCTAGCTCGTAGCCATAGTCTCTATTTCTTTCTTAGTGCAGCGGTCTTGCTGTTGCTTTGTGTTGTTCCGGGGTGTTGGGAAGCCCCGGTTGGCCGATTCTTCCTCGGCTTGTCTTTTTTTCTAATGATTAACCCTCACGAGGTGAAGTATGGAACCCATAAAGCGTTTGCTGTTTTGCATTCTTGCGATTTTCCTGTGCCTGCCGGCTTCAGCGCAGCAGACTGACATCAACCGTTACACGCTTTTCACCGGATTCGATTACCTGGTCAGCCCCGCCAGAAACCTCACGGAGCGCGGATTTGAAGGGGATTTCGGCGTCACCGTGAAACCCTGGCTGGGATTGGGCGGCGACTTCAGCGCCATAGGCGACAGTGTCATCAGCGGGGCGGGGACCATCAACGGGAGCGAAACAACATTTGTACCAATCCTTGAAAAATACCACATTGACCCGAGCCAGGTGAATGTACCCTTCCGATCAACCACTTACACGTTTGCTGCGGGTCCGCAGTTTTACATTCGCAAGTGGGACAGAGTCACATTTTTTGCGCGCCCCGGCCTCGGTGGAATCCACGAAGTTGCGAGCATCAATCTGACCACGGTGGGGCCGATTTTGGGGGCTCTTGGAATCACTCTCAACCCTCACCAGACTGACACCCAGTTGTTCTTTGGGGTGGGTGGCGGGTTTGACATCAACATTACCCGGCCACTGGGGTGGCGGTTCGCTACCGACTATGTGAACACTCACTTATTCTCTAACTTCTTAGCGCCTCGGCAAAACTATTGGCGCTTCTCCACCGGCCCGACGTTTCGCTGGGGACATTTGAAGTAGCGTGGAACGGAAGTAGTCAACTATGAAGCCTCAGACTCTTAACGACATCTTCTCGGCCATTGTGGAACGCCGACACGAGCGGGTGATGCTTGCTCGGGAAGCAGGCCGATGGGTTCCCATCGATTCGCAGCAGTTCTATCAGCACGTGGCGGGGATGGCGCGGGCGCTGCGGAATTGGGGCGTCGGTAAGGGAGATCGAGTCGCCATCCTGAGTGAGAACCGGCCGGAATGGGCGGTCACGGACTTCGCATCATTTCAATTGGGCGCGGTGGTTGTGCCCATTTATGCGACGCTGACCGCCCAGCAGACGGCGTACATTCTGTGCGATTCGGGGGCAAAGGTAGTTGCCGTTTCCACCGAGCAGCAGTTAAGAAAGGTCCTTTCCATTAAGGACCAAACTGCGGTGGAGCGAGTGGTGGTGATGGATCCGGTGGACACGAACGATGCGGCGCCCATGCGCCGGTTGATGCAGGAAGGGCCGCAGGAACACGATCCGGAGTTGGACGCTGGCGCACGCGCGATCACCGGGGATGATCTGGCTTCCATTATTTACACTTCGGGAACCACCGGCACCTCCAAGGGTGTGCAGTTGACTCATGGCAATTTGACTTCAAACATAATGCATTCGCTGGAAGGCTTTAACGTTCACCCTGGACAGCTCAGTGTTTCTTTCTTGCCGCTCTCGCACGTCACGGCGCGTCATGCCGATTTGGCCTTGCTATACCACGGCGTGACGCTGGCCTATTGCCCCTTTTTCGAACAATTGCCTCAGGTTTTGCTGGAAGTGCTGCCCACCCTTTTTGTCGCTGTGCCGCGTGTTTACGAAAAGATTTACAGCCAGGTAGAGCAGAAAGCCAAGAAATTTCCGAAGCGGGCAATTTATCGCTGGGCACTATCGGTGGGCCGCGCACATCTCATGAAGATACTAGCCGGTGAAATTCCGACGTCACTAAGATGGAGACTGGCGGACAAGCTGGTATTTTCCCAGGTGCGAGCGCGGATGGGCGGCAACGTGGAAGTATTCGTCTCGGGCGGCGCACCCCTGGGAACGGAACTGGCAGCGTGGTATGCGAGCATTGGCATTCGCATCCACGAAGGTTATGGGTTGACGGAGACTTCTCCGGTGATTGCGTTGAACTCGCCGCGTGCGCACAAACTGGGCGCGGTAGGGCGTCCGCTGTCGAATGTCGAGGTTCAGATTGCCGAGGACAAGGAGATTCTGGTGCGCGGCCCTTCGGTTTTCAGCGCTTATTGGAACCGGCCGGAGGAAACCAGTAACGCATTTGCGGACGGCTGGTTCAAGACCGGAGATATCGGGATGCTGGATGAAGACGGGTTCTTATGGGTTACCGATCGTAAGAAGGACCTGCTCAAGACGTCGGGCGGAAAATTCATCGCACCGCAACCGGTTGAGAATTCCCTGAAGCTGAATGCTTTGATCGGAACCGCCGTGGTCGTAGGAGACCGGAGAAAGTTTGCGTCCGTGATTATCTCTCCATGCTTTGCCCTGCTCGAGGATTGGGCGCGCGGCAACCATATATCTTTTTCTTCGCGGCGCGAGCTGATTGCCAGCCCGAAGGTGAAAGCGCTTTACGAGGGCATTGTCGGCGAGGTGAACCGGAACCTGGCCCGCTACGAGAGGCTAAAGAAAGTATTGCTGGTGCCGGATGAATTCACGGCCGATGATGGAAGCCTCACGCCGACGTTGAAACTTCGCCGTAAGACCGTTGAGGAGCGCTATCGCCAGCAGATCGACGAACTCTACGAGGAAGGCGAAGTTGCCATCGTAGCGTAATTTGCCTTAACGCCCCCGCCTCCTGCTCCTCACAATTCATCTGCGTTTCGCATAAAGCCGCGTTCTTTCGGTTATCCTCGGTCTTTAGTCTCTAAGCACTCTTACGCCTTGCAACCGCTGGTCTTTCGCCGGGCAGCAAGGGACATTTTTCAACACCCGAGGGCACGTTCCAGCATGGCGAGCGCACAAATCGACCATTCCCCGTCAAATAAAAGGCTGATCCTCGGCGCCCAGCTTGCGTTTCTGCCCACCGGTGTCTTGATGACGCTGCTCGGCCCCATGCTGCCGCTCCTCATCGCGCGTTGGGCGCTCAATGACTCGCAGGCCGGCAATCTGTTTCTGGTGCAGTTTCTGGCTGCGGTTGTGGGCGTACAGCTATCGGGAGTTCTGCTCGCCCGGCTCGGATATCGCCCCGCATTCTTGTCGGGGTTGCTGTTAATGGCTGCCGGCGCAGCTTTGCTCTATGCAGGATCGGTGGGCCTGGGAATGGCCGCGATCGGTGTCTATGGGCTCGGAGTTGGCCTGATCGTTCCGACCGATAGTCTTCTGATTGCCGAAATTAGTGGAGATTCGCGCACCCGCGCCGTAAATCTTCTAAATTTTTTCTGGGGGTTCGGCGCGGTCTTCTGCTCGCTGATGGTGGCGTGGGCGTCGGCTCACAAAATGCTGCCTGTCTTCCTCGGTGCGGTGTCGTTGTTTCTGGTCTTGCTCGTATTCGCGATGTGGAGCTTGCCTTTCCCGCCGGCTGCCGCCCCATCGGATCGCGGGCCCCGCTGGCAAGAATTGGCCAGGAACCCGGTCATCTGGCTCTTTGCAGCGGTGTTCTTCTTTTATCCCGGCGCTGAAACCGCCGTCGGCGGCTGGATCGGCTCCTATGTCGCGCGGCTGGGGCCGCAGGAAGCGCACTGGGCGCCGCTGATGCCGGCGTTTTTCTGGTCGGCGCTGACCACCGGGCGCGCTCTCGGCACCCTGTTCCTCTCTTACCTATCCGAGCGGCGCGTTTTGCGGGCGGGATTCGCCACGGCTGCGGGCGGAATCGTTTTGATGCTCGTTGCCTCCACCCTGCCCGGGGTGATTGCTCGGAGCTTTGATTACAGGACTGAGTTTTGCCACGCTATATCCCATCACCATCGCGCGGCTTTCGCAGCGCTTCGGTATGGCCGCGCGCAGCATCGGGGCGGTTATGTTTTCGCTGGCGTCAATCGGCCCGGCGGTCATTCCGTGGATGGTGGGTGTCGTCTCGCAAAACACGGGAAGCTTGCGCTCGGGATTATTGCTGCCGCTGGGGGCGACGGTGCTGCTGCTTCTGATCCATCTTTTTGATTGGTAACGCCGAGCCTGTTCCCGACAGTAATCTTGTCCGCGCCAGCCCGTTTGACCTACCATCGCGTGAGCGGTTTTCCGCAGTTGCCGCGTCCGGCGAGGCTCCTAAAATGGCACTTGGAAACATGCTGAGAGCGGTGGTTCAGAAGAGACTTTCCGCGACGCGTTGGGCTTATGTACCAGTAGCCCTGGTGTCGATCCTTTTCGCCATGATGGGCTGGGGCGAAGAAGGATTTTCGGCGGCATGGCCATTCATTCTCTTGCTATTTGTGTGCTTGATTCAGTTCGTTTACCCAACCCTGTTGGGATGGGCGCTGCTGCTCACACCCTGCGTAGCATATGCCTTGTTAGTCGCATTTAGCCCGGAAAACGGGACAAGAAGCGACTATATTTTCTTCATCTTGTGCGGCGCTGTGCCCGCCGCTGTCTTGTTGCTCCTGCGACCAAGAACGAAGGAATCAACCCGCCACGAATGATTTTTGTAACATCGCGATTCCACTCATTGGCAGGAGGATCATTCCCGCATCCAGTAATGCGAAAAGGTCGGCTCAGGACCGCGACGCTTTGACCCGCTTCGTTCGCTCCAGTCGGAGCGGAGCGGTGGACGCCAGCTCCACGCGGTTGCGCCCTTTTTGTTTGGCGCGATAAAGAGCCTGATCTGCCGCGTTGATTACCTGCTCCGGCTGCCGATAGCGAGTGCTGGGCTCGGCCACGCCCACGCTCACTGTCACCGATAAACCCTCGGGCGGGCGGCTGAGAGACGACGGAGCGGCCTTCTTCCTCGCTGGCCTTCTGCGGTCCGCAGCCTTTCTGCGTTCGGCCTCTTCCGCGCGCAAGTCGCTTCTCCTTTCGCCGCCGCGCATACGAAATGTCGAGTCCTGAATAATCCTGCGCAGCGCTTCCAAATGCTCGAACGCCTCTTTGGCCGATATGCCGCGAAAAATGACCGCGAACTCCTCGCCTCCGCAGCGAAATGCCTGCCCACCGCCTGCGACTTTTGAGATTCGCGCCGCGACCATGCACAAAACCTGGTCACCGACGTCGTGCCCATAGGTATCGTTGAAGCTCTTGAAGTGATCGATATCAACGATGGCAATGGCGTACTGCTGATCGAGCGAAAGCAGCGCCTCGTTGAAGGCGCGCCGCCCGCGGATACCGGTCAGCTCGTCGTAGTAGGCGAGCACATACGAAGTCTCAATCAGCGAAGCGGCGATGATTAAGGCCGCGGTCGCCACGTAGGCATCAGAGCCTTTCCCAATGGGCGCGAACTCGAGCCACAGGAAGATCGCCGCGAGCGACCAGACAAATCCGGGCTCGATGGGCTTGCGAGTCTGCACGTAGCGCCGAATGAACACCGCGGCCGCCGCGACCAAACCGGCCAGCGCCCAAACCGGAATGTCAGCATGGTTGGGACCGCGCGACGTGACGGCGCTATTTTCGGGACGGCACAAAACGGCAACGACCACGGACTCGAGAAAGAGCAGGCCAAAGCGGGGCGCGATTCCGGCAATCACAAGTCCGCGTTCGCGCATGGCGGCAAACACAATGAAGTTGAGCGGGATCAGAAGCGCAGCCAGCGTTACGGCGGTGCGGCCAGGGCCGCTGTGAGCGTGCCCGGCAGAAAAGAAATCGACCGCCCGATGCGCGAGCAGAAGCGTCAGCAGCGAAAACAGAATGCGGCTGGAATTGAACCGCCAGGCCAGCAGCAATCCGGCCGCAAAAACTGCCACATAATAAAAAGAGAGCGAAGACGCGATTTGCGCGAACAGCGGACTGTTGACGAGCGCCACCGCGACGGCCAACACCGCTCCGCCGGGGACCAGCCACGCCTTCCAGACTTTGCCGTTCACCTTGAACCTCTGCGCTGATGACTTTTACGCCGAGACCGCGCTGCGCGATCTTTAGCTTTCAGAATACGGCAGTGGGCGCCGGAAGAACATTATGTTTCAGACACTGGCAAACTTGCTGATGTCCTCTCAGCACCCGTGGTAGTCTTCCCTGTTTATGGCCGAGTCCGCCCATCCCACGCTACGCGTTGCTATCGACACGGGCGGAACTTTCACCGACTGCGTGTGGGTCGAAGCCGGCGAACTCAAAACTCTCAAAGTATTCTCAACGCCCAGCGACCCCTCGCGCGCCATCGCCGAAGCGCTCACTAAGATCGGTGCGACAGCCGGCGTCACGCTACTGCATGGCACGACCGTAGGCACCAATGCGCTGCTCGAAAGAAAGGGAGCACGGGTTGCGCTCATCACCACCGCTGGTTTTGAAGACGTCATCGAGATTGGCCGGCAGGCGCGCCCTCGCCTTTATGATTTCTTTTTCGACCGGATTCCGCCGCTGGTCGCTCGCGATATGCGTTTCGGCGTCCACGAGCGGATCGATGCCGAAGGCCAAGTGCTGGAGCGCCCGTCAGACGCGGAATTAGCGAAACTGCGGAAAGCGGTTTTGCGGGCGCAGCCCGCGGCCATCGCGATCTCGCTCTTGTTCTCGTTTGCGAACGCGGAAAACGAAGCGCGCGTTGCGGCCGTGCTTGCCGATTCCGGCAGGCCGCTCTCTGTGTCGCACAAGATCCTGCCCGAGTTCCGGGAATACGAACGCACCAGCACGGTCGTCGTGAATGCTTATCTCCAGCCGCTGATGCAGAGCTACATGGAAAAGCTGGCCGATCGAGTTGCACAAATAGAACGGGCTGGCCGCGCAGAGCAACGCGACCGATCGAGGAAGAATACTGCGCCGCCAAGGCAAGAGAAATCGCCCCGCAAGCTCCGATCGCGAATCTTCGTCATGCAATCCAGCGGCGGAATCACCGCGATCGAGTCCGCCGCGAGCGAACCCGTCCGCACCGTGTTGTCTGGCCCCGCCGGCGGATTGGTGGGCGCGGTCGCTGCGGCATCCCGCAGCGGTTTCACGAAAATTTTGTCGTTCGACATGGGAGGCACCTCGACCGACGTGGCCGCCGTGCAGGGTGAGATCAGCGCCGGCAATCAGTCGGAAGTAGCTGGGCTCCCCGTGGGCGTGCCCATGCTGGAAATTCACACCGTGGGCGCAGGCGGCGGATCGCTTGCACGCTTCGATGCCGGCGGCCTGCTGCGCGTGGGCCCGGAATCGGCCGGCGCTGACCCCGGCCCCATTTGCTACGGCCGCGGAACCCAACCCGCCGTGACCGACGCCAATCTGCTTTTGGGGCGGCTCCGGCCCGACCGCTTTCTGGGCGGCGAGTTCACGCTCGACCTGGAACGAACGCGCCGGATCACCGCCGAATGGCTAGAAAGAGAGTGGCTGAAGAATAGAGGGGCCGCAGCAGCGGCGCGCGCCGATGAGCCTGGAGCAGTTCGCGCGCGGCGTGGTGCGGGTGGTGAATGCAAATATGGAGCGAGCCTTGCGCGTCGTCTCCATCGAGCGCGGTTACGATCCGCGCGAGTTTGCGCTGGTAGCCTTCGGCGGCGCGGGCGGCCTGCATGCCTGCGAACTGGCCGATGCGCTGGCGATTCCCACGGTAATTATTCCGGCGCGGCCGGGCGCCCTTTCGGCCTTCGGAATTCTGGTCAGCGATGTAGTCAAAGATTTTTCGCGCACGCTGCTTTGGCGGCTGCAAGGCCACATGCCGCACGCGGAACTTCGAAAAGAATTTCGCAGGCTGGAAGCCGCGGCCCAGAAATCATTTGCCGAAGAGCGTTGGCAATCCCAACGGGCGATCCATTACGAAAAAAGCCTCGACCTGCGCTATCGCGGCCAGGGCTACGAACTCAACGTGCCCGCCAGTGGAGATGTCGTCGCCCGCCTTCATGATGAGCACCAGCGCCGCTACGGCTATCACCACTCTGGCCGCGAGATCGAGTTGGTCACGGTGCGTCTGCGAGCACGGTTGCGAACGCCAAGTCACCGATTGTGTGGCGCGGACACTCCTGTCCGCGCAGCCCGGCAGAAATCATTCGTCGTGCGCACTTCGCTCGCCAGAGTTACGCCCGTAGAGCAGGCAAGAGTTGTCTTCGAAAAGTCAGAGGCCACGCCCGTCTTCGAACGCAGCGAAATTCCCAAAAATCACGTACTAAGAGGACCAGCCGTCATCACGGAATACAGCGCGACGACCGTGATTCCACCAGGAAGGAAATTTTGGCTGGACTCGCAGGAAAATCTGATTGTCGAACTGAAGAGTGCGCGGGCAAAGTAGCGATGGCCGTTGAGGATATCCACTAAGCCCGATAACTTCGACGGGCGACTCGTTACTCTTCCTCTGGTTCTTTCCGCTCCTCGATCGCCATATCCTTGAACTCGCTCGACTCGAACACCTCGCCGCATTCCTTGCATTCAACGTATTCGGAATCTTCATCGCGGGAAACGATCTGTACCTGCGGATGCTTGCACAGTTCACGGGTGACTTTCTGTTTAGCGGGCTGCAAGGGCTGGATCGGCATCATATGCATAGCGAAGTAGCTTCGGCTCTAGAGGGTGGTTGTCGTTTTAGGGAAATTGGCGGTATTTTGGGGCTGGTCGGCCCGGATGTCAAGTCCCCAAAGGCAGATTCCGCCGGTGACCTTGTTGCCACCCACGTTATGACGGCCCAGACCCGGCTGCTCAGGTCAGATTTCAGTTGTCCGTAAGCCATTTAGCTCCTTAAACTTACCGCTCGCCAACGATTTTGATCCGTTGGCTGCTCAGGCTTGCGCCTAGGCCGACGATGGGGTTAGAATGAAAGGCGACCGAAAGAGTCGTATTTCTATACGACTGTATTGGTCGCCATTTGAAGGCTGGCGTGAAAATGCCTGGGTTCACATGCTGAAGCTGACCAAGAAAGCCGACTACGGTCTGATGGCCATGAAACACCTGGCCGAGCATGCCGCCGACGGCGCGTGCAGCGCCAAGGATGTCGCCGAAGCCTACGACATCCCACAGGAGGCGCTGGCCAAGATTCTGCAGCGGCTGGCCAAAGCTGGCTTGCTTGCGTCGCAGCACGGCATCAAGGGCGGATACACGCTGACGCGCGACCCGAGAACGATTTCCGCCTTCGAAGTGATCAAGGCCATCGATGGGCCACTGTTCATAACGTCGTGCGTGACGGTGCGCGGCGAATGCGGCCAGAGCAACCGCTGCACGATTCGCGAGCCGCTCCGCAAGGTGAATGAGAGCATCGAGCAAGTACTGAAGAACATCAAAATTTCGCAGATGAAAGAAGAGCCGGAGACCATCGAACTGAAGAAACCGGCAATTAGCAAACCGACGGATTTGGTGACGATTTCGTAGGAAAAACAAGTGCCCCTTTTAGGGGCTGAGCAGGAGCAAAGTAATCATGAGTACGGATGTGAAAACGGCGACCCCAGCCATTCAGGAAATTGGACAGCGTGCAGTTCCCGAAGGCATCAAGCTGCCCATTTATATGGATAACCACGCGACCACGCCGATGGACCCGCGCGTGCTCGAGGAAATGCTTCCCTATTTCACGGAGAAGTTCGGCAATGCGGCCAGCCGCAACCATCCCTTTGGATGGGCCGCCGAAGAAGCGGTCGAACTCTCGCGTGAGCGCATCGCCAAGCTGATCGGAGCGAGCGCCAAGGAAATTATCTTTACTTCCGGTGCAACCGAAAGCGACAACCTGGCAATCAAGGGCGTTGCCGAGATGTACCGCGAAAAGGGCAACCACATCATCACCGCGGTCACCGAGCACAAAGCGGTGCTCGACACCTGCAAGCACCTTGAGAAATTCGGCTTCCGCGTAACCTATCTGCCCGTGCAAAAAGACGGACTTGTCGATCTCGACGACCTGAAGCGCGCCATGGACGACAAGACCATCCTGGTCACGATCATGGCGGCCAATAACGAGATCGGCGTGCTGCAGCCGATTGCCGAGATCGGCAAGCTCTGCCACGAGCGCGGCGTGATCTTCCACTCCGACGCGGTGCAGGCCATTGGCAAGATTCCCATCGATGTGATCAAGATGAACATCGATGTCGCCTCGATCACCGGCCACAAGCTCTACGGGCCGAAGGGCGCGGGCGCACTCTATGTGCGCCGCAAGAATCCGCGCGTGCAACTGGTTCCGCTTATTGATGGCGGAGGCCACGAGCGTGGCATGCGATCCGGCACGTTGAATGTTCCCGGCATCGCGGGCCTGGGCAAGGCTTGCGCGATTGCAATGGAAGAAATGGCGCAGGAGTCGTGCAAGCTGGCCGGCCTCCGCAATCGCCTCAAGGACAGCATCATGAGCCGACTAGACGAGACCTATATCAATGGTTCGATGGAGCACCGTCTCCCCGGCAATCTGAACATCAGTTTTGCCTATGTGGAGGGGGAGTCGCTCCTGATGGGCATCAACGACATCGCAGTTTCCAGCGGTTCGGCCTGCACCTCTGCGACGCTTGAGCCATCTTATGTATTGAAGGCTCTGGGCACGGGCGACGATCTGGCGCACAGTTCGATTCGCTTCGGTATCGGCCGCTTCAACACGCAGGCCGAAGTCGATTATGTTGCGGACCGCGTGGTGGAAACTGTGCAACGGTTGCGCGAACTGTCGCCGCTCTACGAGATGGCGAAAGAAGGCGTGGACCTGAAGAGTGTGAAGTGGGCTGCGGAAGCGCATTAGAGGCGAGGTTTCAGGGTTTCAAAGTTGTGTGATGGAAATCGCAACTCTGATGACCGTAAGTTCATTGAAACCTTGGAACATTGAAACTTTGAAACCTGCAATTTGAAACCTGTAAAAGGGTGAGGAGCACGAGATGTCATATAGCGATAAGGTAATCGACCACTACAACAATCCGCGCAACGTGGGTTCCATGGACAAGGCCAGCAGCGACGTGGGGACTGGCCTGGTGGGAGCTCCCGAGTGCGGCGACGTGATGAAGCTGCAAATCAAAGTCAATCCGGAAACGAACGTGATTGAAGAGGCGAAGTTCAAAACGTTCGGGTGCGGCTCGGCGATCGCATCGTCGTCACTCGCTACCGAGTGGGTGAAGGGAAAGACGATCGATCAGGCCCTGGAGATCAAGAACACCGAGATTGTGAAAGAATTGGCATTGCCGCCGGTTAAGATCCACTGCTCCGTGCTGGCCGAAGACGCGATCCGCGCTGCGATCGGCGACTGGAAAAGGAAACAGGAATCCACGAAGCCGGCAGAGATGCAGGTAAAGTAGGAAACGAATTCCTGCTAAGTCTTTGGTTTATAAAGACTTTACGCTTAAGTCCTTATTTCTCAAAGACTCAGCCGATGCCCGCTCCTAAGTCTTTGATTCTCAAAGACCGAGGTAGGGGGCGAAGCGAGGCCGATAATCGCGCCTTTGAAGGATTATGGATCAAGTAATCAAAGACGAAGCGGTTACAACAACAACTCCCGCGGCTCCGGCCAAAGGCATCCAGGTCACCGACAAGGCGATCGCCAAGATTCGCTCCGCCATGCAGAAGGAAGGCATTTCTCCCGAGCGGGGCGGCCTGCGGCTGGGCGTGCAGGGCGGAGGATGCTCCGGGCTGAGCTACAACATTCGCTTCGACACGCAGCCGCGCGAGCGGGACCGCATTTTTGAATTCGGCGACGTGCGCGTGTTTGTCGATCCGAAATCGTTTATCTACCTGCACGGGATGATCCTCGACTATCAGGAGACCCTGATGCAGCAAGGCTTCATGTTCGTGAATCCAAACTCGACGAAGTCCTGCGGCTGCGGGAGCTCGTTCTCGGCGTAGGTTGTGTAGCGCGGAAACTCTTGTCCGCGCACATAAGTTAGAGTGACGGGCGTTCTCGCCCGTCCCAATCTGTCTCTGGGGGCGGGCGACACGTCCGCCCTAAATTTTGCGTGGCGAATTATCTTTATGGCGAACACAGAATCAAAATCGTCGGTAATTGTTCCTGGTGAGGCAAGCACCAGTTGCTGGTCGTGCGGCACCATGCGCGCAAAACACTTCTGCAGCGCGTGCGGCAAAGTGCAGCCCGCCGTCCCGGTCGACTACTTCACTTTCTTCGGCTTCGCGCGGAAGCTTGATCTGGATACCGCCGCGTTGGAAAAGGAGTTTTATGCGCTAAGCCGCCACTTGCATCCTGACGTTTTCGCGCAGTCGAACGACCAGGAGCGCGCCTGGAGCCTGGAACAAAGCTCCATGCTGAACGACGCGTACCGCACCTTGAAGGATCCGATCAAGCGGACCGAATACCTCTTGCGCCTGGAGGGCGTGGAACTGGAGGGGCAGTCGAAGCAGGCCACAGAGAAAGCGCGCGCCACCGGGCAACTGAAAGAGCAGGTGGTGCCGGCCGATCTGCTGGAGGAAGTCTTCGAGCTCAACATGCATCTCGAAGAACTCCGCATGCAAAAGAAGGCGGGAGAAGACGACCCCGCCCTGCTCGAAGAAATTGGCAAAGCCAAACTTTCTCTGGAAGAAAAATACGACGCCCTGTTCAACGAACTCAAGCAGGAGTGGAAGAAGTGGGATGCGGCCGTGGACAGCGGAACCGAAGAAACTCGCAAGCAGATCCTTGCCCGTATGCTCGACGTGCTGAACCGGCGGAACTATATACGAAACCTGGTGCGGGACGTGAATGAAGCGCTGGAATAGATTTTGTAACTTGGTAATCGGCAATTTTGTAATTTAGAACCCGCAAATGATCGTTTTTGAATTACTAAATTGCCCGCTTACACAATTACCAAATGGCAACTGATCACATTGTCGGCATCGATCTGGGTACCACGAACTCGCTCGTGGCCTACATGCAAGGCGATATGCCTGCCGTCATCCCTGGCGAAGACGGCCTGAATCTGGTTCCTTCGGTCGTGGCGCTTGACGGAAGCAATCAGGTCATCGTCGGCAATCCGGCCCGCACCTACTTGATCGACACGCCCGACCACGCCGTCTATTCGGTCAAACGCCTGATGGGGCGCGGCGTTGAAGATATCCGCGAAGAACTCAAATTGTTTCCCTTCCGCCTGGCCGACGACATGCAACCGGGCGAAGTGCTGCGCATCCAGATTGGCGCGCGAAGCTATACGCCGCCGGAAATCTCGGCCCTGATCCTGCGCCAGCTCAAGCGCAATGCCGAGCGCTTCTTTGGCGGACCCGTATCGAAGGCCGTTATCACCGTTCCCGCGTATTTTAACGATGGGCAGCGGCAAGCGACCAAAGACGCCGGCCGCATCGCCGGGCTCGATGTGCTGCGTCTGGTGAACGAACCGACCGCGGCCGCGCTCGCTTACGGTCTCGACAAGCGCAAGAACGGAATCGTCGCGGTTTATGATCTCGGCGGCGGAACGTTCGACATTTCGATTCTCAAACTCCACGACGGAATTTTCGAAGTCGTCGCCACCAATGGCGACACGCACCTCGGCGGCGATGACATTGACAATCTGCTAATTGCCATTGCGCTCGACGATATTCAAGGCGACCTGAAGCTCGATCTGCGGCGCAGTGGCGAAGGTGTGCAGCGCATTCGTAAGGCGGTAATCGAGGCCAAGATTGCCCTTTCGTCGCAGCCCTCTACGAAACTGGATGTGGAACTGCCGGGCGGCCAGCGTTATCAGCGCGAGATCACCCGCGAAATGTTCGAGCAGTTGATCCAGCCGGTGATTGATCGCACGGCCGGCCCGACGAAACAGGCATTGAAGGATGCCAGCCTGAAACCGGCGCAGATCGATGAAGTCGTCCTGGTTGGCGGATCGACGCGAATTCCGAAAGTGCGGCAACTAGTTCAGGACCTTTTCGGGCGCACGCCGCACACCGACCTGAATCCGGACGAAGTGGTCGCGCTGGGCGCGGCGGTGCAGGCGAACATCCTCGGCGGCGGCTCAGCAGTCACGAAAGAAATGCTGCTGCTCGACGTAACGCCGCTCTCGCTCGGCATCGAAGTCGCTGGCGGAGTGACCGACAAGATTATCCTTCGCAATTCGACCATCCCGGCTTCGGCCACGCAGTACTACACCACACAGGTGGACGGTCAGACCAACGTTGCGATCCACGTTCTGCAGGGCGAGCGCGAACTGGCGCGGGATTGCCGGTCGCTGGCGAGGTTTGACCTGAAGGGCGTGCCGCCGATGGTGGCGGGCATGCCGCGCATCGAAGTCAAGTTCCTGATCGATGCCAACGGCATTTTGCACGTTTCGGCGCGTGAACAACGCAGTGGCAAGGAGGCCGAGATCGACGTCCAGCCAAGTTATGGCCTGACCGACGAGCAGGTCGAGAACATGCTGCTCGAGTCGTTCGATTACGCGGAAGAGGATTTCCGGCACCGCCAGGTGATCGAAGCGCAGCGCGAAGCCGATACGATACTCGCGGCATTGGCGAAGGGAAAGAAGAATCCTGCGTGGCAGGAGTTAACGGGCTCGGAGCGAGCCAATGCGGAGGCCTTGGAAAAAGCGCTGGTCGCGGCCAAAGATGGCAACGACTATCTGGCCATCCGCAAGGCGATTGACGCGCTCAATGAGGGCACGATGCGTCTTGCCGAACTCATGATGGATACGGCCGTATCGACTGCCCTCAAAGGCAAGGCCATGGATGATACCGACCTCGAAGAGGGACCGCAGGCGGGGCATCCGGTGGCTAAGGCGGAATTCAAGTAGGTGTTGCAGTAGGTTCGTGTCCCCAGGTTTGTCATTCCGACCCTGAGCGAAGTCGAAGGGGAGGAAATCTGCATTTGGAGATTTATGTCTGACGAAAAAACACAATCCACAGGAGCCACCACCATCGACTCGCCCACCGAAAACACCGTTGAAATCACCTTCCTTCCCGAAGGCAAGACCGTCGCCTTCGAGCATGGCAAGCTGCCCTACAAGGATCATGGCAAGGAGCAGTCGATTCTCGACGTCGCGCTGAATTATGGCGTCCACCTCGATCACGCCTGCGGCGGCAACTGCGCCTGCACCACTTGTCACGTCTGGGTAAAAGAAGGAGCGGATCTGATTTCCGAGATGGAAGACGACGAAGCCGACAAACTCGACATGGCCGCCGATCTTCAGCTAAACTCGCGTCTCGGATGCCAGGCGGTAATCAAGAAGCCGGGCAAAGTGGTCGTGGAGATTCCGGCGTGGAATAGGAATTACGTTTCGGAAGAGCATTGAAGCGGCGTCGTTCGCTGTTCGTCGTTAGTCCTTCGCGACGAGCGCTTTTCTGAGGGTTGAATTGCGAACGACGAAGGATGAATAGCCAAGGACAGACTCATTATGCCCAAAGAACTTACCTGGACTGACGCGGAAGACATCGGCTTCCTTCTCTCCGAAGCGCATCCCAAAATCGATCCGCTCTCGGTGCGCTTCACCGACCTGCACAAATACGTGCTCGCGCTCCCGGACTTCAAAGACGATCCCGCCAAATCGAACGAGGCAAAGCTTGAAGCAATTCAGATGGCATGGCACGCCGAAGTTCTCGACCGCACGCAAGGCTGAAACTCCCCGGTTAAGGTTGTCAGGAGAGCTGCTGTTCTCTTTTCCTGTAATACACCGTCGAGATTAACCAGAAGAACAACCATTCCGCTTCGAAGAATGCGCTTCCCTTGTCACCTTGATCCGCGAAGTTAGCTATAGCTGTTAAGAGCTGCATTGCGCATTGGAGTAAAGCGAGCCCAAACATAGCGTAAACAAGAGGGAGCAAAGTCTTCTTCTTGCGCAGGATGGTAATCGCCAACGGGATCCCGGTTAACCCCATCAGAAGCATCGGTGTGTTCAGGTAGGGATTGCGATGGTGTACAAGCAGGTCTGTAAGCGCCCCAAGAATCATCACCAGCGAGAACGGGATTAGGAAGACTCCTTGAAAGTAACCCCAGCGATACGGAAGCGTCTTTCTTGTCGCCGGTTCTTGTGGAACGGTGTTCGGCTCCATAAAACGCTCTTCCCTCGACCAGAGAACATCGGCCTGTCCCTACTTCGCCGCCACCACCTGCGGCGCCACATCTTCCACGCTTGCCTCGCGCAGAAACTTCGCTGCTTCTTCTGGTGGAGTGGGATTAATGTAGAAACCCGTGCCCCATTCGAATCCGGCGGTTTTGGTCAGCTTGGGCATGAATTCGATGTGCCAGTGGTAGTGCTCGTTGGTCGGGTCCTGCACCGGAGAAGAATGCACCACCAGGTTGTAGGGAGGGTTGTCGAGCACGCGGTCGGCTTTCATCAGCAGCAGCTTCAGCGCCTTCGCCAGGTTTTCGAACATCTGTGAAGACGAGTTCTCGAAAGCCGACTCGTGCCGCTTCGGCAGAATCCAGGTCTCAAACGGAAACCGCGGCGCGTACGGCGCCATCGTCACAAAATCGTCGTTTTCGGCGACCACACGAATCCCGCTCTCAAGCTCCTGCCGGATGCCGTCGCAGAAAACACACCGCTCTTTGTAAATGTAATACTGCTTGGCGCCCTGCAGTTCTTCCACCACATAAATGGGCAGAATCGGCAAGGCAATCAGCTGCGAGTGCGAATGCTCGAGCGATGCGCCCGCGGCTTCGCCATGATTCTTGAAAAGCAGAATGTATTTGAAGCGCCGGTCCTTCTTTAAATCGAGAATCCGGTCGCGAAAAGCCCACAGCACGTCCTCGATCCTCTTCGCGGGTAGCATCGCCAGGGTGGTGTTGTGGTCGGGAGTCTCAATAATGACTTCGTGCGCCCCGACACCATTCATCTTGTCGAACATGCCTTCGGCCTGCTTGTTCAAATTGCCTTCGATGCCAAGCGCCGGAAACTTGTTCGGCACCACCCGCACGGTCCAGCCCGCGGCGTCCTTCAGGGGACCAGCAGAATTATTCGGCCGGTAAGCCAGGATCTCAGATGGAGTCTTGTTTTCGTTGCCGTAGCAGAAGGGACAGAATCCGCCCTTGATCCTCACCGCCTCGCGCACAAAATCGTGCGGACGCTTGGCGCGATCCGTGGAAATAATCACCCACCGGCCCACAACTGGGTCTTTCCTTAATTCGGGCACCTACTGATAGTCCTTTCCATGCGAACGTGCGAATTTATGATTGTACGCCACCGAAAACGCATTTTGAAACAGCTCAAATGATGGTTGGCGGAAGCCGTGATCGTAATATACGGCGACCACATCGAAGCGCCAATCCACCCCATCCCGCGAAGAGCGCGCGGGCTGGGGGCCCCGCCGGCACGAAGTGGGTATATGGCGCAAGAAGTCGCGCGCCACCAGCCTCAACTGGTCTCGTTTTTCGCGATCGACAGCCGCTTCCGCAGGTTTAACGGCACGCGTCGTCCGCGTCTTCACTTCGATGAAGCACAACACGTCCCTGTCCCACCCGACCAGGTCAATTTCGCCGCGATAGTGCGGAGAACGGTAGTTGCAGGCAATCATCGTGTAGCCGCGCCGACGCAGGTAGAAGCAGGCGTCTTCTTCCCCGCGGCGTCCGGTTCGCAGATGCTCGGGCTCGTCCGGCAGATCGGGCTCCGGTGAGACACGATCCAGAAAATGCGCGATGGCTTGGGTAAGGCGACCACCCAACATTGGATACACCAGCCCATTGTTAGAGTAGTCGGCGTTGCTTGTCTGACACGGTGATGCGCATCACGGACGATTCGGTCGGATTTTCTGGCTCAGCCTTGAAAACATCAAGCCAAGTGGATTCCGCGAAGTCGCTCAATTCAGGGCATCTGTTGCCGGCCGCGTGGCTGCGCGAATGGGCTTTCCCGTGCCCAGCGTGTTCACCAATACGACGCCCCCCAGCGCAATCGCGCCCCCCAGCAAGGACACCGGCTTGGGCACTTCGTGCAGCCAGATCCAGGCGATTCCTATCGCCAGCACAGGAATCGCGTACAGCAGTGTCGTCGTCCGTCCGGCTGCGCCGTGCGACAGCACATAGGCCCACGCTACATAGGCAAGCGCTCCCGGAAAAATCCCGAGATAAACCACTGCGCCGGTCGCCGCCAATGGTGCGGCCCGCAGCGAGCGTAACAGTCCGCCAGCGAAGGGCAGCATCAGAAATGTGCCCGACCA
Organism: uncultured Acidobacteriaceae bacterium; assembly: GCA_963818945.1. Lineage (GTDB taxonomy): Bacteria > Acidobacteriota > Terriglobia > Terriglobales > Acidobacteriaceae > Acidiflorens. Next base: position 788,049 of record CAWFUA010000001.1, read on the forward strand.
AATGGAATACGCGGTGAACTCGAGCGCGCTATAGCGCGCGAGATAGCGTTTTTGGAGAATCATGTACAGGGCTGAGCTGACGGCGGCTGCAAGAATGATGAACGCTTGTGGTGATAACCGGATGCCTTGCCCTTCCCCGTTCACGATGAGCGCAACTCCACCAAAGCTCAGCAGCACGCCGACCCAGCCAATGACATTGAGTCTTTCGTGCAGCCAGAATCGCGCCGCGAGCGCGGTCCAGATCGGCGTGGAAGCAATTAGCAGACTGGCAACGCCTGCCGTCACTTGGGTTTCCCCATAGTTCAGCGCGAGGTTGTAAAACGTAATTCCGATCGCGCCGGACAAAATCAGTCCGGGCACGTCCCGCCATTCCGGACGCCGGAAGTGGGCCAAGGCCGCATAGATTGCAAGCACGGCCGAAGCGACCAGAAAGCGCAACACCGCAAGATTCGCCGGCGCATAAGCGCGGAGCCCGGCGCGAATGCCAGCAAAGGCCGATGCCCAGATCACGAGCGCGAAACCGAGGGCGAAGAGTGTACGAGACGTAAAGCGCGGCATGTGCGCCTCCTTTCATCGGGGTTTGAATTTTCGGGAAAGCGGCGGACGAGCACCCTACCAGGTGTCGCCGCCTCGTTCAGGAGGCCAGGCGCCTGCCTGCCGCCGCAACAGGGCGATTTGGCCGGCGTGGTAACTGTTATGCGCCGTGATCTGCCAGAGCGTGGCGCGCACGGTGGTTTGGCGGGAAACCTCCTCGGGACTCACGTCGCTCACAAGGCGGTCCAGAGTGGCGGAATCAGACTCAGCGAGGGAAGCCAGTTGCGCCAGATTGTCGACAAAGTGCTCACGCGCGGCCTGCCACAACGCTTCGTTTGCGAGCATGGCATGCTCGGGCCAGCTCTCAATCGCGCGTTCGGGATTCCGTGGGTTTTCTCCCGCGATTTTACGCAGTTCGTAGTCCATCCAGTAATTCATGTGCATCAAGATCTGCCAGATGGAATGCGGATAGCCCGGGAACCTCCGCGCTGCCAGCTTCGCGGAAATATCCTCTACACAAGCCACGGGATCGACGTGAGCGCCCTTGCCATAAACGAGTTCGCGCAATGTGTTCTCGCTCATCGTCGTTTCTCGAATCGGTTTTGATTCCGTCATGTAGGGCGACTTAGCTGCGCCGTGCTCGGAACCGACCAAGTCCCCTGGGCAGCGGTCTCTTAAAATCCCAGGTTAGCGCGCCCAATCACCCCGACCGCGCGCGCGAACCTGGGGCACCGTCTAGCAAAACCACAGTCCGACGTTTTTACAGACTTTTTTCAACCACCGCGATCGACTCTTCGAGCACATCCATCGCGACGTCGGCTTCGTCCTTCGTGACCACCAGCGGCGGCGCGATGCGAACCGTGCTTGGGCCGCAACCCAAAAACAGCACACCGCGCTCGAAGGCCATTTCGACGACGCGGTCGCGTTCGACAGCGCCGTACTCCCGCGTCTTCTGGTCCTTAACGATGTCGACGCCGACCATCAGGCCGCGCCCGCGCACGTCGCCGACGATCTTGTGCTTCTTCGGCCAGTCGGCCATGCGCTGGACCATGTGGTCGCCGACTTCCTGCGCATTGCGCACCAACCCTTCCTTCTCGATCACGTCGAGCGTGGCCAGCGCGGCGGCAATACAAACCGGGTTGCCACCGAACGTTGACGCGTGCGATCCGGGCACCCAGTCCATGATCTCGGCCTTGCTCAAGGTCACGCCGAGCGGCATGCCCGAAGCGATACCCTTGGCCATGCAGACGATGTCGGGCTGCACGCCGGTGTGCTCGACAGCAAACCATTTGCCGGTACGGCCAATACCGCTCTGGACTTCGTCGACGACGAGGAGGATTCCGTGCTTGTCGCAGATGCGCCGCAGTTCCTGCATGAAGACATTGGGCGCGACGACATAACCGCCTTCGCCCTGAATCGGCTCGACGAAAATCGCGGCCACTTCTTCCGGCGCGAGCACAGTCTTGAAGAGCTTGTCCTCGATGTAGCGTGCGCATCCGAGCGCAAACGGCTCGGCATCCTGCGCCCCGCCAATGCAGCCGCGATAAATGTCGGGATAGCGAACGTGTGTCACGCCCGGCACCAGCGGCGCGAAACGCCGCTTCTGCTGCGGCTTTGACGCGGTCAGGGACAGCGCGCCCATGGTACGCCCGTGAAAGGCGCCGAGGAATGCAATCACCTGCTGGCGCTTGGTGTGGTAGCGCGACAGCTTCAGCGCACACTCGACGGCTTCGGCGCCCGAGTTGCCGTAGTAAATTTTGTGCGGCCCCGGCATGGGAGCAATCTTCGACAGCCGCTCCGCCAAGGTCACCATGCCTTCGTAGTAAAAGTCGGTGCCCGACATGTGAATCAGTTCGGCTGCCTGCTTTTGAATGGCGGCGACAACTTCGGGATGGCAATGCCCCGTCGAAGTGACAGCGATGCCGGCCGAGAAATCGAAAAACTCGTTGCCGTCCACGTCTTCAACGACGATGCCGCGGCCGCGCTTGGCGACCATCGGATAGGAACGCGTATAAGAAGGAGAGATATATTTTTCGTCGCCCGCGAGAATGCGGCGGGCATTGGGGCCGGGAAGAGCAGTTTTGATCTTTGGGCCGAGAGTCATGGTTTTCGTGGTCATGGCAGGTTCTCCTGGAGCTCAGTTTTTAATTCTCAGTTGTCAGTTCTCAGGGAACCCGATGGCGACCACTGAAAGGTGCAACAGGGCCTGAGAACAGTGATTGGTGACAATGCGAGGAGAACGAGAATTAGTCGCTGCCGAACAGGTTGGCGCGAACGTGCGAAGGCAGGAGAGACAAATACCGGCGCGGGCAGGCAAGCCCTTCAATCCAGCAGGTACGCGAAATGGAGCCGTTCGAGCGCATGTTTACTGCATAAATTATAGCCCGGATTGTTCAGCAGCGTAACCCCCAAAACGACATTACTTAGGCCAGCTTCTCTTCGGGCGTAGGCATTCCCTCGGGGCTAAGGCCCCGAATTCCGATGACGTGGCTCGGGGACTGAAGACGGTGGGAGAAGTCATCTTGCAGCGAAGACTTAATCGGATGTGTTGCCCCAATAACGCGGCTCCCACCTTTGTCGGCGCATCGGTAGCTATCAACAAGCCACTCCCCCTGTTTTCATTGACTCGCAGCGCACCACCGACGTAAGATTCGCGCCAGCGACTCGGCGGGCGATTTTGCCCGGCCGGGCGTTTGGGTATGCCAATCGGTCCGCTCGAAACTCTTGGGAAAGCCGCGAAGTACTTTCTGATTGGGCTGACGATTCTCTACGCGCTGGACTGGAGTGCGTTTGAAACGCGGCGAGCGCGGGGAACGGCGATGGGAAGCGTTGCCGTAGAGCAGTACCTGCAGACGCCGCTGAAGGGCAGCAAGGCAGAGTACGATTACCTGGGGACGGCATACCACAGTTGCTCGCGGACTTTGCTTCCGCAGTACGCGGGATCCCAATGGAATGTGCCTTGCTGGTGGCTTGAACAGCACAAAACGCAGTGGCAGTAGTGGGCCAGCATTCGTGTTCCGACCCTTCGCAAGATTCGCGAAGGGTGGGGCAGCCTCAGCGCTAGTGCGGCTGCCAGTGGTGCAGGCTCAACTACTGCTGAATCGTCCGCTGATTCTGCGCGGGCTTCTCTGTTACCTGTTGAGCGGTCGGCAACTGCGAAACATCCCACCCGCCGCCCAACGCTTCCACCAATAGAACGGCACTGGTCATTTGCTGCACGTGCAGGTTAAGGAGCGTTTGTTGCGAGGCCAGCAGGGTCGTTTGCGTAGTTAGTAAGTTAAGGTAAGGATCGAGGCCGGTTTCATAGCGGCCTTTTTCCAGGTCGAAAGCTTTTTGTGCCGCATCGACTGCCGCGCCCTGTTGCTCAATTGCTTGCCACAGCAAGCGCGTCGCCGCCAGGTCATCTTCTACCTGCTGAAATGCGGTCAGGACGGTTTGCCGGTAGCTGGCGACATCGGCGTTGTAAATCGCAATGTATTGATCGATCGTGGCGCGGCGCAGGCCGGCATCAAACACTGTCTCCGATATGGACGGCCCAATCGACCATTCCCGGCTGGCGGCGTTAAACAGTTTGCTGATGGCGCGCGAGGCAAGCCCGCCACTGGCGCTCAATGTCAGCGAAGGATAGTACGCCGCATAGCCAATTCCTATGGTGGCGTTGGCCTCCGCCATCTGGCGTTCCGCAGCGGCGATATCTGGACGGCGCTCCAGCAGTTGCGACGGCGTGCCGGTTGGGAGAGCGGGCGGCTGCGCGGTAAATGGCCGGACTGGCATCGAGAAGTCGGTCGCAGCCTTGCCAATAAGCATGGCAATGGCGTGTTCATACTGCGCGCGCGCGATCGCAACATTGGTCGCCGAGGCGCGGGCGCTTTCGAGCGTCTGGCGAGCCTGTTGCACCGAAACCTGATCGCCGGTTCCGACGTCGTACTGGGCCTGCACTAATTGCAGCACTTCTTCATCCGCCTTCACGGTGTCGTTCAGAATCCTCTGCAGTTCGTCCTGACCCCGAATCTCAAAGAATGTTTCAGCCAGTGTGGCTTGTTCAAGCAGTCGCTCGCTCTCCAGATCCGCAGCGCTGACCTGGGCGGCAGCCCGGGCGCCGCGCACGGCATTCCGCACGCGGCCGAACAGATCCGGCGCCCAGGAAATGTCGAGTGGTAGTGAAATGTCTGAAGTCGTCGAGCCGCCTGTTCCGCTGCTCCCGGACGACAACGTCCCTGACGAATGAGCCCGCGTGAAACCCGCTCCGATACTCACCGTCGGGTAGTACTGTGCGCGAGTCTCGCGAATCACCGCACGGGCCGCGAGATAGTTCTCGAAATATTGCTTGATGGTCTGGTTGTTGATGTTCAACTGCTGTTCGAGATCGTTGAGCTCGGGCTGCTGGAACACTTCCCACCAATTGCCGCGCAGCATCTGGTCCTGAGGCGAAGCTACTTTCCAACCCTCCGCATCCTGGAAGTTGACGGGCGATTCCTTGTAGTTCGGCGCGGCGGGCACTGGCGCCGAAGGCTTGCGGTACTTTGGCCCAAGGGTGCAGTCTGTCAGGCTGAGACAGATCAGCGCCGTGGCCGCCAGTGCGGAACTCGTTCTTGATACGGACATCTTGCCCACGGACATCTTCGCCTTCCACATCTGCGACATTGCGATTTGGAAATTCTTCGTCATGCGGTTCCTTCTTCCGAGAGCGGAGCCAATGTGTCGCGCTCTTTCCCGAGCATGCGCAGCCGCAGCCTGTCCATAAACAAGTAAACGACGGGGGTTGTATACAGCGTCAGTAGCTGGCTGACGACGAGCCCGCCGACGATGGACAATCCCAACGGGCGCCGCAACTCCGATCCTGTCCCGGTGCCGAAGGCCAGCGGCAGCGCGCCAAACATCGCGGCCATGGTGGTCATGAGAATTGGCCGAAAGCGCAGCATGCAAGCGGTAAAGATGGCATCGTAGGTCTTCATGCCCTGCTCGCGTTCAGCCTGGAGGGCAAAATCAATCATCATGATGGCATTCTTCTTGACGATGCCGATCAGGAGCACGATGCCAATGATGGAAATCACGTTGAGGTCATTGTGGAAGATCCACAGCGCCAGCATCGCACCAAGGCTGGCGGAAGGCAGCGTGGAAATGATGGTCAAGGGGTGCATCAGGCTTTCGTAGAGAATTCCCAGCACAATGTAGACCGCAGCCAAGGCGGTGATAATCAGGAATTTTTGTGTATCCAACGAGCTCTGGTACGCCTGCAGCGTGCCGGAGAAGTAGCCGTGAATGGTGGAGGGCGTTCCGAGTTTATCCTCCATTTGCTGGATCAAGCGTGTCGCATCGCTGAGCGCCAGGCCCGGCGAGAGATTAAAAGACACGGTCACCGATGGGAACAATCCAGAGTGCGCCACCGACAGCGGAGTCGTTTTCGTCGTGAATTTTGCGACCGCGTTGAGCGGCACGTTCCCCTTGCCGTTTGGAAGATAGATATTCTTCAGCCCGGCCGGAGACTGCCAATAAGGCGGCGCCACTTCCAGTACCACGTAATACTGGTTCAGCGGCTTGAAGATGATCGACGTTTCTTGCTGGCCGAATGCGCTGTATAGAGTCGAGTCCAGTTGCTGTGGAGTAATCCCGAGCTGAGCCGCGGCCAATCTGTCGTAGTTTACGTAGGACTGCAAGCCGCCATTCTGCTGGTCCGAGTTCACGTCCTGCAGGCCGGGCACCTTCTTCATGTTAGCCAGCAAAATCGGGCCCCACTTATTCAGGTCGTCCACGTTGTCCGCCTGAATGGTGTATTGGTACAGGGCGTTGCTGCCGCGGCCGCCGATACGAATATCCTGCGCCGGTTGCAAGAACGCTTGCGCTACAGGCAGCCGGTTCAGCTTTGGGCGCAGGCGGTTGATGATCTCAGCGGCGTTGATTTTGCGCTCCTTCAAAGGTTTGAGGGCGATATAGATGAAACCCCCGTTGCCGCCGCCCGTATATGCATTCACGTGGTCGACCGTCGGATCGGCTTTGATCACGTCCACCAACTGCAGAATGGAGTTGTCCATCAGCGGGAACGACGCGTCCTGCGGGCCTTGCACACCACCTACGATGGCGCCCGTGTCCTGCTGCGGGAAGAAGCCCTTGGGAACGCGCATGATCAAAACGACGTTGAGGGCAATCACCAGGATGAGCACAGTCAGTATCAGGCCCGGATTATCGAGCACCCAACGGAGCGTGCTCCGATATCTCTCCAGCACGCCGTTGAAGACACGCTCGTTTAAGCGATAAAGCCAGCCGTGGTGCTCCTCCGCGCTGCGGGTTTTGAGCAGATGGGCACACATCATGGGAGTGGTGGTAAGCGAGATCACCATGGAAACCAGAATTGCAGTGGAAAGCGTAACCGCAAATTCCCGGAACAAGCGGCCAACGATCCCGCCCATCATTAAGATCGGGATGAAAACGGCAATCAACGACACACTGATGGAGAACACGGTGAAGCCGATTTCCCGCGCTCCCTGAAGTGCGGCCTCGAACGGGGCCATACCAGCTTCCAGGTGCCGCGAGATATTCTCCATGACCACAATGGCGTCATCGACCACAAACCCGGTGGCGATGGTCAGCGCCATGAGCGAAAGATTGTCCAGGCTGTAGCCGCACAAGTACATCACGGCAAATGTGCCGACAAGCGATACCGGCACCGCGACGCTCGGAATCATCGTGGCCCGCACGTTCCGGAGAAAGACAAACACCACCAGCACAACCAGGACCACGGAACCAATCAACGACCGTTCTACGTCACCCAGGCTGGCGCGGATAGTGGTGGTTCGGTCGAATACATTGGTAATGTCAATTCCAGCCGGGATGGATGCTTTCAACGACGGGATCGAGGCTTTCACTCGATCCACGGTTTCAATGATGTTCGCGCCCGGCTGCCGGAAGATAATGATCGTGACCGACTTCTTGCCGTCCATGTAGCCGGCGTTGCGCACGTTCTGCACGGAGTCAATTACGTCCCCCACATCGGAGAGCCGCACCGCCGTGCCATTGTGCGTACCAACGATCAGCGGCTTGTAGTCGGCCGCAACTGCCATCTGATCGTTGGTGACGATGTCAGCGGTCGTGCTCCCATTGGCGATCTGCCCGAGTGCAGAATGTGCGTTGGCCAGCCGCAAAGCGTTCTCAACCTGGCCGAACGAGATTCCGTAGCTGTTCATCTGCGTGGGGTTCAACTCCACGCGGACCGCCGGCGAAGACGCGCCCCCAACGCTCACCTGGCCCACACCCGAAATTTGCGAAATGCGCTGCGCCAGCACCGTTGACCCGGCATCGTACATTTGCCCCTTGCTGTAGACATCAGAGGTGAGCGCGAGAATCATGATCGGGGAGTCCGCCGGATTCACCTTGCGGTAGGTGGGATTCCCTGGAAGGTTCGCCGGGAGATATGTACGGGCGGCGTTGATTGCCGCTTCCACGTCGCGCGCGGCGCCATCGATGTTGCGGCTCAGATCAAACTGAATGGTGATGTTGGTGCTGCCCAGCGAACTGGACGACGTCATCTCCGTGATGCCGGCAATGTGTCCGAGTTGCCGCTCCAGTGGAGTGGCGACCGAAGAAGCCATGATTTCGGCGCTGGCGCCTGGCAGTCCGGCGTTGATGTTGATGGTCGGGAAGTCGACCTGAGGCAGTGGCGAGGCGGGCAGGACGGTGTAGGCGATCGCGCCCGCAATTCCAATGGCGACCGTCAGCAGCGTGGTCGCTACCGGTCGCCGGATGAATGGGCTGGAAACGCTCATGCTTCCTCAGGCATAGGCGTGCCTCCGCCGCCCTCGTTGTTCTGGTTGCGCCCGAATCGCTGGGCGATCCTGTCGAAGAAGATGTAAATGACCGGCGTGGTATAAAGCGTGAGCACCTGGCTCAGCAGCAGGCCTCCTACCATGGCGATGCCGAGAGGGCGTCGCAACTCCGATCCGAGTCCCCTGCCGAACGCCAGTGGCAAGCCGCCGAGCAGCGCGGCCATGGTCGTCATCATGATCGGGCGAAAACGCAGCAGGCTCGCTTCGTAAATGGCATCGGTGGAACTCTTGCCGTGCTTGCGCTCCGCTTCGAGCGCGAAGTCGACGATCATAATGCCGTTTTTCTTCACAATCCCGATTAAGAGGATGATTCCAATGATGGCGACGACGCTAAGGTCCTGGCCGAACAACATGAGCGCCAGCAACGCTCCCACGCCGGCGGACGGCAGAGTGGAAAGAATGGTGACCGGGTGAATGAAGCTCTCGTACAAAACTCCGAGCACAATGTAAACCGTGACCAGTGCCGCCAGGATCAGCAGCGACTCATTCGAAAGTGAATTGCGAAATGACGCGGCTGTTCCTTCGAAACCGGTTTGCAGACTCGCGGGAAGGTTGGAATCGTCCGCCAGCTTGTCAATTTTGCTGATGGCCGTGCCGAGCGATGCCCCTGGAGCCAGGTTGAACGAGATGGTTACCGCCGGAAACTGCCCCTGGTGAGTAATGGTAAGAGGCTCTTTAATCAATTGCAGATGTGTGAAGGCGTCCAGCGGAACCGCATTTGCGATCTGCGAGCTTTTGCTCAAGTTGGTGCTGACGGTCGTTTGGGTAAGAGCTGTCTGCAAGGGGGCGAGCAGCGATTGAGCGGGCGTGGGTGTGTACTGTGCCGATTGGGTCGCCGCGTTCGAGCCCGCCGATGCGGAACTCGAACTCGAGAACGAGGTGGCTGCTCCCGCTCCGGTCGCTCCCGAAGACGCATTCGATTGCAGAAAAATAGATTGCAGTTTGTCGGGACTGGTCTGGAACGTTGGCAGCGCCTCCAGGATCACGTGGTACTGGTTGAGCTGCGTATACATGGTGCTGATTTGACGCTGGCCGAACGCGTCATAGAGTGCGTTGTCAATGGTTGCGGTTGCGATTCCCAGACGCGAGGCCGTGATGCGGTCAATGTTCAGCGACACGGCGAGTCCGCCGGTTTGCTGGTCGGTAGCCAAATCCTCCAGCTCGGGCATGTTCTTCATCTGCGAGAGGAATTTATTGGTCCAGTCATTCAGTTCGTTTACGTCCGGATCTTCGAGCGTGTACTGGTATTGCGTGCGGCTTACGCGGTCGTCGACGGTAATGTCCTGGACAGGCTGCATATAGACTTCGAAGCCCTGCACGCGGTCGTGGATTTTCGGTTGTATGCGGCGAATCACATCGGAAGCGCTAAGGCCGCGGTCGCTCAACGGCTTCAAGTTGATCGAGAATCGGCCCGAGTTCATGGTCGTGTTCGTACCATCCACGCCGATGAAGGAAGAAAGGCTCTCCACGGCCGGATCTTCAAGGATTACTTTCGCAACTTCCTGCTGCTTTTCGCTCATCGCAGCGAAAGAAGCAGTTTGTGGTGCCTGCGAGATGCCTTGGATTACTCCCGTGTCCTGAACCGGGAAGAATCCTTTGGGAATGATGATGTAGAGCGCGACGGTGAGAATCAGGGTAGCAACCGCGACCAGCAGCGTAATTGTCTGGTAGCGCAATACGACCTTAAGCGTTCGGCCGTAAAACGCAATCATGCGGTCGAACATGTGCTGGGACCATAGATAAAATCGTCCCTGCTCTGATTCCGGCGTGTGCTTCAGAATGCGCGAGCACATCATTGGCGTCAGCGTCAGAGAAACCACGGCGGAGATCACGATCGTGACCGCCAAGGTCACCGCAAATTCGCGGAAAAGCCGACCGACCACGTCGCCCATGAAAAGCAGCGGAATCAGCACCGCAATCAGCGAGACGGTCAGCGAAACAATCGTGAAGCCGATTTGTTCCGCGCCTTTCAGCGCCGCCTGCATGGGGCGGTCGCCTTCTTCCAGATAGCGCGAAATGTTTTCGATCATCACGATGGCATCGTCCACCACAAAGCCGGTAGAAATGGTCAACGCCATGAGCGAGAGATTATCCAGGCTGTAGCCCAGCCCATACATCACGGCAAACGTGCCCACCAGCGACAACGGCACCGCCACGCTCGGGATGATGGTCGCCTTCAAACTGCGCAGAAACAGGAAAATAACCAGCACCACCAGCACCACCGTCAACATCAACTCGAATTCGACGTCGTCGACCGAGGATTGAATGCTGGTCGTAAGATCGGTGAGTTTCGTGACCTGAATGCTGGCAGGGAGATTGGCCTCGAGTTGAGGCAGCAGCTTTTGAATGCTCTTGACGACTGTGATCGTGTTGGCGCCAGGCTGGCGTTGAATATTGAGGATGACCGCGGGCGTGTTGTTCATCCAGGCGGCCTGGTTCGAGTTTTCCGCACCGTCGACAACCTTGGCGACGTTCTTCAGAAAAACCGGCGCGCCATTGCGGTACGCCACGACCACGTTGCGATAATCGCCGCTCGTCACCAGTTGGTCGTTGGCGTCGATCTGGTAATCCTGCCGTGGCCCGTCGAAGTTTCCCTTGGCCGCATTGACGCTGGTCGCGGTCAGGGCTGTGCGCAGCGACTCCAAATCAATGCCGTAGGAGGCTAGCGCCACCGGATTTGCCTGAATGCGCACGGCCGGCTTCTGCCCGCCACTGATGCTGACCAGCCCTACACCGCTCAACTGAGAAATTTTCGGCGCCAGCCGCGTATCGACCAGATCCTCGACTCGGGATAGTGGGATCGTGTCCGAGGTGATTGCGAGCGTCAGCACGGGCGCATCGGCGGGATTCGTCTTGCTGTAGATCGGCGGCGTCGGCAGGTTCGAAGGAAGAAAACTCTGCGCCGCGTTGATGGCCGATTGCACTTCCTCTTCGGCAACGTCAATGGGCAGCGTGAGAACAAATTGCAAAACCACCACCGAAACCCCGCCGGCGCTGGTCGAGGTCATCTGGCTCAGTCCCTGCAACTGGCCGAACTGGCGTTCGAGTGGCGCCGTCACGGTCGTGGCCGTGACATCCGGGCTGGCGCCCGGATAAAACGTCAGCACCTGAATGGTGGGGTAATCCACCTGCGGCAGGGCGGAGACCGGCAACTGGAAATAGGCCACGATGCCTGCCAGCAGGATTGCAGCCATGAGCAACGAGGTTGCAACCGGCCGCTGAATAAATGGCCGAGATGGGCTCAAGGCTTCTTTTTCTCCGATGGCGCGCCTTGCGGAGCGTTCTGCGGTTGCTGTGGCTGCTGTGGCGCCTGCGAGCGTTGGCCCTGCACCTGTTGCACCACATTCACCTTGGCGCCGTTTTGCAGCTTTTCAAAGCTGCTGTCGGCCACCATCTCGTCAGGATTCAAGCCGTTGACCTCGGTTAATCCGTTGTCGGTGACTCCGGTGGTTATGTTACGTTGCTGCGCCGCACCGTTCTGGATCACCCAGACAAAGGCTTGCGTCCCGTTGTGCTGAATGGCCGACGCGTCCACCAGCGTTACGTCGTGGAGCGTATTCACCAGCAAGCGCGTGTTGACAAACTGATTGGGAAATAACTCGTTGTTCTTGTTGTCGAAGACAGCACGCAGTTTCACCGTGCCGGTAGTGGTATCGATCAAGTTATCGGTCGTGATCAGCTTGCCGGTGGCGATCATCTTCGACTGAGCGCGGTCCATTACCTGCACGGCCAGCGATTGTGTCTTGTGCATCTGGGCGAGCACCTGCTGCAGATTGTCTTCGGAAATCGTGAAGACGACGGTGATGGGCAGAAGCTGAGTGATGACAGCCAGAGTCGTCCCGCCGCCAGCGCTCACCACGTTTCCCGGATCTACCAGCCGGAGGCCGACACGGCCCGTGATTGGCGCAACGATGTGGCAGAAGCCGGCCTGCACGCGGTCATAGTCAACCGAGCCCTCGTCGTTTTTCACAGTGCCCTGGATTTGCTGAACCAGCTTTTCCTGGTCGTCCACTTGCTGTTTCGCAATCGCATTTCGGGCCCATGCTGCCTGGTAGCGGGCCAGATCCATCTGCGCCTGCTCCAGCAGGTGGGTGTCACGCTCTAGCGTTCCTTCCGCCTGCTTCAGCGTTGCCTCATAGGGGCGTGCGTCGATGTCCACCAGCGGATCGCCCTTGTGCACCAGTTGGCCCTCGCGGTAATGAACCGCCACTACCTGGCCGGTCACCTGGCTGACGATGGAGTCGGTATAAACCGGCGTCACGGTGCCGATCGCAGTGAGATAGACGCCGATGTCGCCCTTGGCAGCCTTTGCTTCGGTGGCAGTAACTGGGCCGCCGAAGCCGCCCCGGCCCATCGGAGCGGTAGAGGCCGCATTGTTGCGCGTAAGTACCCACCAGAACGCGAGCCCGAAGATGAGCAGGACGACGAGCCATACCCACGCGCGGCGTTTGGGCTTCTGCCTCTGATCCGCCGGCGGCGTTTCGCGGGTTGTTGGCGCAAGGTCAGGTGCGATCGGGGTGCGGGAAACTTGTTCGGTCATCGTAGGGTCAGACGAATCAAAGTATGGCGAGACAAATCAAAGCCGCGCTCGTTGACAAATGTAATCCTAATCGACAGACTTTGCGGTCGAATTGCGCCGCAAAGACACTATTATGGCCTATTCATACTCGATCTGCCGTAAAGTCCTGTAAAGTGTCGAGCCGACGGATCCGCGCGCTTTTCATGAATCGGTTTTGGGTAGGGCACAGCTGTACAGGTTGCGGAAAAACGCGGCCCAACGCAGGGAACCGGGAAGGGCACGACCTTGGTCGTGCCGCTAAGGCGCTGAAAATAGGTTTGGGCTTTAGCGCCTGGGGGTCGCCTTTAGCGGGCGGAAACACTTTCTCCGCAGCCGCGCCCTCTAGGGCTCGGAAGAATACGGGCTTTTTAGCCCCTCAGGAACGAGCCAGTCAGTTTGGAAAGAGCAAGTATGAAACCCACTCTATTCACTTCTTCTTGCGGAACTGCGATGCCAAGCGGCTGGATCGTTCCTGATCCACGACCCACAACCACGGATGCTCGGATCGCAGGATTAATCCCAGCCCTCTCAAGGACCGCCGCGCTCTGAGGCTCTTTTCAGACTCGCGCCTATCGAACTGGTCGCACACGGTCATGTAGATCATAAGAATCGGCACGATGAGCACGATTGCGGCGGCGAAGAACAGCAACAGGTCACTGCGATACTCCCAAACGAGCCCCGCTACCGTGCCCACGATGCCGGCCAGAATTCTGTGGAGGTTGATTCGGAGGGCCAGCCAGATCGCAATTCCAACCACCAGCATGGAACCGAGCGCCAATCCGCGCTCGGACCGCGGAGTGCAAATCAGAAGAACGGCGAGGAAAATCAGAAAGACAATGACGGCGCCCATGGCCGGTTTCCCTTACTCAAATCATGGAGAAAAAGAGAGGCCGCGTCAATAAGGCGCAGCTTATGATCGCACCCCGATCATCAGACCGGTCGGGCCGGGCAAGCGAACTCGACGTACGTCAGAGAAGTCTGCCTCCCGCAGCCAGTTAGCATATTCGGGCTCGCTGTAGCTCGCGCCCGCGCGTGTGCCCACCAGCATATTCAGCGAGAAAAGCGCGGCGGCACGAGGAGCGGTTTTGCTGGGTTCCAGAATAAAGTCCTGCACCACCAGTCGCCCTCTAGGCGCGAGCGCGGCATAGGCTCGCTTGAAGAGCTGTCGATTCTCATCTGGCGAAAACATATGGCAGATCGCAAGAATCGTAATGAGGTCGTAATTTTCTCCCAGCGGATCGCGCAGCATGTCGCCCACGCGGGTCGTGATACGATCCGAAAGTCCAGCCTGGCGGATGTATTGCTGCGTGAGTGGCACAACATCCCCGATGTCGAGAATCTCCGATTTCAACTCAGGCACTGCCCGGGCAAAAGCGATGGAGTATGCTCCCGATCCTCCGCCCAGGTCCAACATGCGTTGGATTCCGGTTGGCCCGACTGCTTTCACCACTGCGCCGGCCCGGTCTTTGGCGTTGTGGTCCATGGCGGCAATGAAATCCCGCGTCCAATCCTCTTGCCGCCCAGTCTCAACTGCAGCCCCGGCGCGTACGCTCTCGGTCAGCGTCGACCAACGATGCCAGATGTGGGCAATATGCAGCAGGCCAGGTTGCGCATTGTCGCGAGAACCGGCGGAGAAGAAGCGGGCGCTCGCTGCGGTATTAAAGAACGTTCCATCCCGCTTTTCGAGCAGTTTCAGGGTCGTCAGCGCGTTCAGCAGCATCTCGGTCGCTCGCGGATCGCCGTGAATCTTCTGCGCAGCCTGCGCCTCGGAAGCACCCGAGCCGATAGCCGTAAACAGATCCAATTCGAGCGCTGTGAGCAGCGTGCGGCTGGGCATGAAAGATCGCGTCATCTCGAAGAGATTGTCCGGAAGAGTGCCCGCCTCATCTTTGGCCTTAACCATCGCCAGGTAGTGATTCGTGTGCTCGGTAGCCGCCGCCTTCATCGCTGGCGCATCGTTCCACTCCAGGCGCGACACCACTTTGCCGGCCCGTAAGTGCGAACTCACAATCTCGGGCACGTCTTCCGCTTTCACCTTGCGATACCAGACGCCTTCCGGATAGGTAATCATGATGGGCCCGTCGTCGCACAAACCGAGGCAGCCGCAGGAAGACACCTGAACGTCGCCGCTCATTCCCTGCGAGCCCAATTCGCGATGCAGGGCCGCCAAAACGGACATCGATCCGCTGGCGGGGCAACAGGTGACGCCTTCTGGTTTTTCTTGCGTACAGACGAATATGTGATGACGAAACGGCTCCATGGGCTTCCTCCGACGACTCGATTGAGAAAAGCGATTTCGCGTTCGAACGGCAGGCCCGGGACGTCGAATCGCAAACGGGGTAACTTTAGATTCTCTTCTGTGATGGCCTGTTGCGCGGTGATTCAAGTCACAGGCAGGCGGGACCACGATCTGTCGCTTATCCGTGAGGATGCCGTCTAGAGGCCCAGATAGGCCCGCCGAACTTCGTCCATGCGCGCAACTTTTTCCGATTCGCCTTCGATCGGCACGCGGCCTTCGGCAAGAACATACGTGTAGTCGCTCACCGCGAGCGCCAGGTGAACATTCTGCTCCACCAGGACGATGGTGATTCCCTGCTGCTTGAGCGTTTTGAGGGTCAGAAAAAGCTGCTGTGCCAGGACGGGCGCTAACCCGAGCGAAAGCTCGTCGATCATCAGGACGACCGGTTCCTGCATAAGCCCGCGGCCCATAGCCACCATCTGCTGCTCGCCGCCGGAAAGCGTGGATGCCCGCTGTTTCAACCGTTCCTTCAGGCGCGGAAACGCCTGATAGACGCGCTCCAGGTTTTCCTTCTGCCGGGACCGGGCGCGGTGCGAATACGCACCCATCTCCAGATTTTCCAGAACCGACATATCCGGAAAAAGCTGGCGCCCCTCCGGCACCAGCACCAGCCCGCGTGCGGCCTTGGCATGAGGAGAGAGCTTGGTGACGTCATCGCC
The DNA here is from genome assembly GCA_963818945.1 of uncultured Acidobacteriaceae bacterium. GTDB lineage: Bacteria > Acidobacteriota > Terriglobia > Terriglobales > Acidobacteriaceae > Acidiflorens. The sequence goes on from CAWFUA010000001.1 coordinate 803,919, forward strand.
ATTGAGCAACACACGGCCGCGCCAGGGCCGAATGCTGCCCATGGTCGTGCGCAGCGTGGTGGTTTTTCCCGCGCCATTCGCCCCGATCAAGGTGGTCAATTGGCCCGTTCGCGCTTTGATCGAGATGCCCCAAAGCACCTGCACTTCGCCGTATCCGGATTCGACGCCATTCAGTTCCAGGGCAACGTCGCTCATTGTGCCCCTCGCAATTTATCGACGATATCGGGAAAGCCCAGGTAGGCCTCGACCACATCGGCATTCTTCACCACTTCCGCAGGTGGGGCTTCGGCAATCTTGCGACCCAAGTTCAGCACCACGATGCGATCGGAAAGATTCATGATGGCTTGCATGACGTGCTCGATCATGAAAACCGAAACGCCGCCGTCGCGGATGCTCAGGATCAGCGAAATCATTTGTCCGATCTCGGTGGGGTTCAGTCCAGCCAGGACTTCGTCGAGCAAAAGCAGTTTCGGCCGCGCCGCCAGAGCGCGCGCGACTTCAAGCCGCTTCTTGCCGGCCAGCGTGAGCGCGCGGGCCGACGAATTGGCGCGGTCCGCCAAGCCAACCCGTTCCAGCACCTCAAGCGCGGTGGCGCGTGCCGCGCGCATGGATTGGTATTCGCGCCCGAAGCAGGCGCCGACAATCACATTTTCCAGCACGCTCATGCCGCTCAGCGGGCGCACGATCTGGTGCGTGCGCGCCAGGCCGAGATGGACAACTTGGTCGGGCGAACAGCCGGTGATGTCCTTGCCTGAAAATGTGATGGTTCCGGAGTCAGACTTGAAAACTCCGTTCACCAGATTGAACAGCGTCGTCTTCCCGGCACCGTTGGGACCAATGAGTCCCAGTATTTCACCCTCGCCCAGATTGAAGCTCACGTCGGCGACGGCTTGCAATCCGCCAAAACGCTTGCTGATGCCGCGAACCTGGAGAAGATCGCTCATTCGATCACCTCACGAGAACGCGGCGCAAGCCGATAGAGCCAACCGATCAGCCCGCCAGGCGCAAGCCGTATCACCAGCAAAAGGAGGGCCCCGGCGATCACCAGGTGAAACGCGGAGAGTCGGGGAGAAGTCAACAGGTATGAGCGAAGCCGTTCGTAGAGGCCCGCGCCCAGAGCCGAACCGGCCACCGTTCCCTGTCCGCCGAGCATCAGCATCACGATCCCTTCCAGCGAAAGCATGTACTCGAAAGCGATCGAAGGATCGATCATGCCGTTCTTGAAAAACATGAGTGCGCCCGCCACCGCAGGCAGGAATGCGGACACGCTATAGATGATTGCCTTGTAGAGCGTCGCGTTCACTCCAAGGACAATAGCCGCGTCCTCATCCTCGCGAATGGCGAACAGGCCGAGGCCGAACTTGGAGCGGCGAATCCCCAGGCTCAAGATCAGCGACAGCGCCATTACCCCAATAATGAGGAAGTAAGTGAGCCACAGAGCATGCTTGGGCCCGCCCAGCGGCACATACGATTCGAACGAGACGTACATGCCAGTCGATCTGCCCCACGATTCGAAATTGGAGACGAAAGCCTGCACTGCGACCAGCACGCCGATAGTAGCAAGCGCAAAGTAGGCGCCGCGCAGGCGGAGAATGCCGAGCCCGAACAGCAGCGCCAGCAGGCTAACCGCGACGCCCGCCGTCAGCGCGGCCGGAATCAGGTGCCAGCTTCGCACCGTCATCAAATACAGCCCCACGTATCCGCCCAGCCCGTAAAACACGATGTGGCCAAAGTTCACGTAGCCGGTGTAGCCGATCATCAGGTTCAGGTTGCTGGTCAGGATGATGGCGACCGCAACCAGAATAAGGTCCTCGCGCAAAGCGACGTTGTTGCCGTGCTGCGGCAGCCATGCGAACACCGCCGCCAGCAGCAAAATCAGCCAGAACAGTGGCCGGCGCAGCATCATGCGTTTGCCCTTCCGAAAATGCCGCGCGGAAAAAGGATCAGCACCACCACAAACAGCCCAAACTCAATCAGCGGAATCCAACTGACGGCGATGAACGGCGACACGGCTCCTTCCAGCAACCCCAGCAGCACGCCCGCCACCAGCGCGCCGAAAGGCTTGCCCAGCCCGGCCAGAACGGTCACCACGAAACTCTTCAGCTGGTAACTGGCGCCGGAGAGGATGGTAAAAGGAAACAACGTCGAGACCAGCGCTCCGGAAGCCGCCGCCAGCGCGATGCCTATGGCAAATGCAACCATCAACACGCGCACTGAGGAAATCCCCATCAGCTCGGCGGCATCGCGATTATCGGCCACCGCGCGAATGGCTTTACCGGCCCGCGTTCGATACAGAAACAGCTCCAGCAGCAGCGCGATCACCACCGCCGAAATAGCCGCGGCGATGTGGTTTCCAGTGAATGTGTAGGCGCCTACCGTGATGCCCGGCAGGCTGAAGTTGACGTTGTAAGGGCTGGTGCTCCAGATAGCCGTGCCAATGCCGATCACCATCATGTTGACGGCGAACGTGGAGAGCAGGCTCATCAATTGTGGGCGGTCAATAACCCAGCTCACCGAGAGCCAGTACACGATGATGCCAAGGAACAATCCGGCGGCAATCACGGGTATCAACAAGAGGTACGGGTTCGCAGCGCTGGCACCGAACAGCAGATACATGCCAAACATGCCCAGCGCAATCATGGCGCCGTGAGTCAGGTTGATGACGTCCATGACTCCCCAGATCAGGCTCAGTCCCATCGCGGCCAGCCCATAGACTGAGCCGATCAGCAGACCATCAATCATGGAGGCAAGAATGCCGGACATGTTTCACCTCTGCGCCGTGGGGTGCCCAACTGACGGTCGGTGGTCGTCAGTCGTTAGTCGTTAGCAAACCGGCGCCTTTCGGACGTTATTTGTACCGCGAACGACGAACGACCAAAGACGGCAAGCAGCACCCGGGCGCTATCAAACTCTGCGTCAATCGCTCAGTGAATCGGGTACACCAAATCAGCGCTCTTACCCGCCAGCGGCCAGATCACCTGTTTTGTCAGCTTGCCTGCCTTGTCCTTCTGCCACTGCGCCAACGAAATCGCGTGCCCGACCTGCAGACCGTGTTCGCTGGCCACTGTAGAAAATTTCGTGCGCCCGTAGAACGTCACGATGTCGGTCGCATTCAGCGCCCCCGCCACCTTGTCCGTATCGATTCCACCCGCCTGTTCGATGGCGTGTTGCAGGACCAATCCGGAAGCATAGCCGCCAGCCGATTCATAGCTGGGCGGTGCGTTGTACTTTGCGGTGTAGGCCTTGCCGAAGTCGGCGCCGCTCGGGCCGTACTGGGCTTTGAATGTAGACTGCGGCTCCCACTGCGACGGCACGATCACGCCCACCGCCGCATCGCCCAGTTCGGCCCACTGCGGGCTATCGGGAGCAACCAGCAAAGAAATCATCTTCAGCGGAACTTTGTGGCCGTAAAGCTGCCGCGCCAGCGTCGAACCATCGGCATAATGTCCGCCGCCTAGCAACACGGTAGCCTTGGAGGCGATCACCTTGTCGATGATCGCGCTGAAGTCGGTAGTGTTGGGCGCATAAGCTTCGGTGAACACCACGTTGAACCCAAGCTGCTGCGCGTAGGCTTTTGCCGGAGTCACCACCGCGACGGAGAAGGACGCATCCTCATAGACAAAGGCGACCGTGGCCTTCGGATCCTTGGCCTTCAGCGCGTCGAGCGCCACGGTGAGGTATTGCGTTGCTGGCGCGAACATCTGATAGAGATGCTGGTTGCCCAGCTTGTAGGTTTTTTCCTCAGCCGCGCCGGTGGTGAGCATGATTTTCTCGTACTGCTCGGTCACGATCGCCGCTGTGGCGGTCAAACTTGAGGAGTACGGGCTGAAAAGAAAATCGGCCTTGTCCTCCAGGATCATGCGGGTGTAGAGCTGCTGCACGCGCTTGGAATTTGACTCATCGTCGTAACTGGCAAACTGTATCTTGTAGCTCTTCCCGCCCGCTTTAATCCCGCCCGCGGCGTTCACCGTGTCGCGCCAAAGCTCGAACCCCCGGTATTGTTCGAGGGAATCCACATTCAGGGCGCCGGTCCTCGACACCGTGAACCCGAGGGTAATGGTTTGGGCAAAGCCAGCAGCCACAAAATATGAAGACAACAAAAACGCAATCAAGCTCGCTCGTTTCACTAGGCACCTCACTCTTTTTCGGTCTCGATGGAAATCTTTCACCCGGGTCAAAATCGACTCATCCTACACCCATCCCGGCGCTTGGCACGCGCAAGGGCCACTTCCGCAACTCCGCCATGCGCAGTTGTCGAGTCCAGTAAAATACGCCACGAACCGTACATTCGCCCAGTGACGGCCATCACATGCCTATGTTCACCAAACACGCGAAAATAAGGAGATTCAAGCGCGCGCCAGCGCCTTCGCCGTCCTGCGCTCGAAAAATGCTAAATTGGAAGATTCATGTCCGCTCCCAACTCTCTCTTTGTCCGCGCCGCCAAGGCTCAGCCCACCGAACGCACTCCCATCTGGTTGATGCGCCAGGCTGGGCGCTACATGGCCGAGTACCGTGCTGTCCGCAAGCACCACTCGCTCATCGAAATCTGCAAGCAGCCAAAGATCGCGGCTCAGGTGACCATCGAGGCGGCTGAAATCCTGAAGGTCGACGCCGCCATCATTTTTGCCGACCTTCTTCTTCCCCTCGAAGTCATGGGACTTCCCTTTCACTTTGCCGCCGGAGAAGGCCCCAAAATCGAAAAGCCCGTCCGCACCGCCGAAGACATCACCCGTCTCCGCACCGACCGTGCGGCCGAACTGGGCTACGTCTCCGAAGCCATCAAGCTAGTCTGCAAACATTTCGGTGATCGCCTTCCCGTCATCGGCTTCTGCGGCGCGCCCTTCACGCTCGCCAGCTACATGATTGAAGGCGGAGGCTCGCGCAATTACATCCACACAAAAAAGATGATGTACTCAGCGCCCGGCGCCTGGAACGAACTGATGGCGAAGCTGGTCGCGGTGACGGCTGAGTATTCCGCCGAGCAGGTCCGCGCCGGAGCCGACACCATTCAGATTTTCGACAGTTGGGTAGGCTGCCTCAGCGTCGAAGACTATCGCCACTACGTTCTGCCGCACGTGACCGCACTCGTCAAGCGCCTGCAAAAATCCGGCGTCCCGATCATCTATTTCGGCACCGACAGTTCCACGCTCCTGCCCTCCATGCAGGAAACCGGAGCGGAAGTCATTGGCCTCGACTGGCGCATTCCGCTCGACACCGGCTGGCAGACCCTCGGCAACAAAGGAGCCGTGCAGGGCAACCTTGATCCGGTGCTGCTTTTCGCGGACTGGAAAGAAATCAAGACGCGCGCCGAAGACATTCTCCGCCGCGCCGCAGGGCGACCGGGGCACATTTTTAATCTCGGCCATGGCATTCTGCAGGAGACTCCGGTTGAGAACGTGAAGTCGCTCGTTGCCTTCGTGCGCGAGCATTCTTCCGAATTCAAAGCGGCGGAGTTCAAGACTCCGGAGTATAAGAAATGACTGCGTGTCCGCTGGGCTTGGCCGGAGCCTGCTATTGCGCGAACAACGTAAGTTCGTTTCTGCCCGCGCCTGCTCCAACCGCCGCCACGAAAACCGCCGTGCTTCTGCTAGCCCACGGCAGCCCCGAGAACCCCGACCAGACCCCCGAATTCCTCCGCTACGTCACCGGAGGCCGCCTGCTCCCGCCAAACGTCGTCGAAGAAATCCGCCACCGCTACTCGCTGATTGGCTTTTCTCCGCTAGCCTGCTGGACACTTCTCCAAGCAGACCAGCTTTCGCAAGCGCTCCATCTGCCCGTCTTCGTAGGCATGCGCAACTGGAAACCCTTCATTGCCGACGCCGTCAAAGCCATCGCCGCGCAAAAATTCGAACGCGTAATCGCCGTCTGCCTGGCTCCGCAAAATTCGCGCACCAGCGTCGGACTCTATCGCAGCGCCGTCACCGGCACCGCTGTCACCGACAACGCCGTGACCGGAAACGACGCCCTGCCTTTCACTCTCGATTTCGTGGACGAGTGGCACGACCAGCCCCTCCTGGCCAAGGCCTTCGCAGAAAACCTGCGCGCCGGATGGGCCAAAGCAAACGCCGAATACGGCGGCACTTTGTCCGGCACTCTGTCCGGCACTCTGCCCATCATCTTCACCGCCCACAGCGTTCCCGCGCGCACCATCACCGAAGGCGATCCCTACGAAGCCCAGTCCAAAGAAACCGCCCAGTTGGTAGCGAAAGCAGCCGGCCTCGCAGACGACGCCTGGACCTTCGCCTTCCAAAGCCAAGGCATGTCCGGAGGCCAGTGGATCGGGCCCACCGTAGAAGAAACAATTCTGAGCCTCAAAGCCAAAGGCCACCGCGGAGTGTTCATTCACCCCGTAGGCTTCCTCTGCGATCACGTAGAAGTGCTCTACGACATCGACATCTTCTTCAAACAGTTCGCAGAAAAACAAGGCATGCGCCTATGGCGAGCCGAATCGCTGAACGGATCGAAGACGTTGACGGCGGCCTTGGCGGAGTTGGTTCGCAGCCGTGTGGAGCACTTAACACTTAGTGGCGAGGGCGAGGAGATGACTGTTCGGTTTGTTAGTCGTAGACGGCTGATACGTCAGTTATCATAACTAGCGCGTTTCTTTGGTTTAACTCATGGAGATCCAGATCTTGTCCGTAGATTGGAATGTCTTCCATTCGGCGCTTCAACAAAGCCGAGAAGGCCATAACCTGAAAGCTCTCGCGGTTCTCTCTGCGCTCATTCAGGATGAAGACACAGGAACTGATCGCGCGGCCATCGTGTTGGGGGAAGCGAGTTGCTACTCTCAGCTCGGAGAACGTCACGAAATCAAGCGAGCTTTTGGAATCTGCCAAGACTCACGCACAAGGGGATCGACTTTGATGTCACAAGTCGCACTGGCTGAAGCGAGTCTGCTCGCACAAGAGAAACATTACGACGTGGCTTGTGAACAGTTCGCTACGCTGAAATCGGAGTATCACGATTTACTCATACAGCCCGAGCATGATGATTTCGCGTTGGAGGTAGACTCTCGACTTGGTTGCGCCCTCGTAGATGCCAGAAGGTACAGCGACGCAATCAAGATCTTCAGCGACATATTCAAGCATAACGAACTGGAAGACAAGCAGCGACTTCAAGTTTTCTTCGGTTGTGCCCTGATACGCTCAGGTAGGGCGGCGGAAGCGCAGTCTCTTCTTGTTGAGGCTGCGAGAGGCAGGAATGCTGAGTTGTCCAAAACTGCCTCAGAGTATTTGGCAGAGAGCGAAACAGTTCAATGAAATTCGGGGCAGGAAATGCTTACCGTTCCTCCGTAGTTGTCAAGATTATGGACCGAAGCGAAAGCCGAAGCCTAAGCTCGTAGCTCAAGGCTCGTAGCTCGCAGCTTCTTTATGCCACGTATCGCCATCATCGGCGGCGGAATCTCCGGCCTCTCGGCCGCGTTCACGCTTGAAGAAAAACGCCAGTCCGGCGCCCAGTCCGACACAAAGATCGAATACGTCCTGTTCGAATCCGCCCCGCGCCTCGGCGGAGTCATGGTCACCGACCGCACTAACGACGAAGGGTGCCTCGTTGAAGCCGGCCCCGATTCCTTCCTCACCGAAAAACCCTGGGCCGCCGATCTCTGCCGCAAAATCGGACTGGGCGACCAACTCATCGGCTCCAACGACGCCGACCGCAAAACTTACATCGTGGTCAAAAATACAAACTCGTCGTCATGCCCGACGGCCTCATGTTCATGGTGCCGACCAAAATTCTGCCGACGGTGCTCTCGCCGCTCTTCTCGCTGCGCACCAAAATGCGCATGGCCGCCGAGTGGTTTCATCCGCCGCATAAGGCCGAAGCCGACGAAACCGTCGCCCAGATGGTCGAGCGCCACTACGGATCCGAGATGGTTGACCTGCTCGCCGACCCGCTCCTCTCCGGCGTCTACGGAGGCGAAGCGACCGACCTCAGCGTCCGCGCCGTGCTTCCGCGCTTCGCCGACATGGAATCGAAACACGGCAGCCTGGGCCGCGCCATGTTATCCGCCCGCAAGAAGATGGCGACCGCCACAAAAGCCCCACCCCGCCCGCTGTTCACGTCGCTCAAAGAAGGCATGCAGCAAATGGTCGACGCGCTCGTCGCCCGCCTCGATCCAGCAACCCTGCGGACATCGTCGCCCGTGCAGTCGCTGATCCCGCAAGACGGCGGCTGGACTGTCGCCGCCGGATACCAATCCGATCAGTTCGACGCCGTCATCATCGCCGCGCCCGCTCGCGCCGCCGCCGCCGTGCTCGAATCAGCCGACGCCAATCTCGCAGCCGAACTCGCAGCCATCAATTACAGTTCGTCGGTCACGGTCACGCTAGGCTACGACGAAAAAGTCCGCCACTCGCTTCCTCCCGGCTTCGGATTCCTAGTCCCGCGCAGCGCCGGACGCCGCATGCTAGCGGCCACGTTCGTCCACAACAAATTTCCCCACCGCGCCCCAGAAAATCGCGCCATCGTACGCTGCTTCCTGGGAGGCGCGCGCGACGAGCAGATCCTCGACTCCACTGAAGGTCAGATTCTCCAAATTGTCCGTGACGAACTCAGCCAGATCATCGGACTCAACGCCGACCCGCTCTTCACGCGCGTCTACAAATGGCGCGCCGCCATGGCGCAGTATTCCGTCGGCCACCTCGAACGCCTGAAGCGCATCGAAGCCCTGCGCCAGAAACTCCCCGGCCTGGCCCTGGCAGGCAACGGATACAACGGCATCGGCGTTCCCGACTGCGTCCGCTCCGGTACCGAAGCTGCTACCAAGGCGCTCTCCGAATTGGGCATGTGGTCCGCCGCGTGACAACCAGCTGTGAGCTGTGAGCTGCGAGCAAGCACAGCCTCCCGATCCCTCGTCTCCTCGAACGTCGATGCACCTCTGCCTTACTCTGATATTCTGAGTCTTACCCGCACAACACTGCCTCTCATGCCGACTTCGTCCGCCAGCCGATGGAAAATCATCCTAGCCTTTGGTCTGGTCTACGTTTTTTGGGGCTCGACTTACTTAGGCATTGGCATAGCGGTCGAACAGATTCCGCCCGCGCACATGTGCGCCGTGCGTTTCCTGGTTGCGGGCTTCGCCATGCTCGCTTACTGCGCCGTCACCGGACGCCAAATCCGTTTCTCCCCGCGACAACTCGCACACTGCGCTGCGGTCGGCATCCTGCTCCTCATGGGAGGCAATCTCACGCTCTCCTATGCCGAGCAAATTGTCCCGACAGGTCTGGCGGCGCTCCTGATCGCGGTCAGCCCGCTCTGGTTTCTCGTGCTCGATAGCCTGCTGCTCGGCGACCATCACATCTCGCGCCGCGGCAAGATCGGCCTCGTCGTCGGAATCTTCGGCGTAGTCGTTCTCATCTGGCCCACTCTTGTCCAACCCACCCCCTTCGGCCGCCGCGAGTTCTGGTGGTCTATCGCTCTCCAAGGAGGCTCCCTGAGCTGGGCGCTCGGCTCCGTGCTCTCAAAGAAGTGGCAGACTGCGGCTGGCGATCCTTTCGCTGCGACCTCATGGCAGGTCGTATTCGCCGGTCTCTCCAATCTCGCCTATGCTCTCCTCTTCGAGCGCAGCATGCCCGTTGTCTGGACCGTGCGCGGCCTCGGCGCCATCTTCTATCTCGTTGTCTGCGGATCGTGGATCGGCTACACCGCTTACATCTGGCTGCTGCAGCACGTTCCCACATCGAAGGTTTCGACTTACGCCTACGTCAACCCTGTGGTCGCCGTCTTTCTAGGATGGCTCGTTCTCCACGAACGCATCGACCGCTACATCGCGATGGGCAGCACGATTATCGTAGCTTCGGTGGTGCTGGTGACAAGCGCGAAGGTCTCGAAGCGAGTCGCGGCAGAAGAGCTCCCTGCGGTCGAAGCTGCGGGAGACTGAATCTAGTTCTCAGTTGTCAGTTGTCAGTTCTCAGTCAAAGGGGGTTGGCCTGCCTTTGAAATCTCCCGATTGAGGCTGCCCAATACCGCAATTTGGGGCCGAGGCTGCCTGGCCCTTGCGCCCTTTGCAAGGGTGGGTAGCTCACGCCTTTCCCGCGCTATCTCGGGGAGCGATTCATCACAAATTGATACTTAAACTGAAGAATCGTCTCCACAAGATGCGGCTATTCCTCTGCCTCTTCGGTGTCGTTCAGAACATCCACCACGCGGTTACGGATCGAGAACACGACCTTCTGATCCACGTCCGGGACGAACGTCACGCGCATCGGGCTCCGCTCCCAGGCCGGCGGCGGGCACTCTGAATCGGGATCGTCGTCACCTCCCGGCTCGCCCACATCTTTCTTCAGAATCGGTTTGCGGCGTCCTACCTGCGCCACCATCGCATACAGTTTCTTGCCATCGTCGGAGACGCCGCAATACGCAACGTAGTCGCGATACCAGCTCGCCGTCGAATAAAAAGGATCGAACTCAGGCAGGTTCAATTGCGAGACGCGCCCAGTGAGGCGATCGACCAGCAGCCAGCCTCCGCGTTGCCATTGCCAGCGGGCGGCGGTTTCCGCCGGCAGCGCGTCATTGATGCGAAATGCGCGCCGCACCACAAACAGCCGGTCGGTCAGTTCATGCGGATTGCCCGTCGTGTACTCCTTGAGCCGTGAGTCGACGAACAGCGGCCGCACTTTCAAGTCGAGCAGTTTTTCCCCGGTCGCGTTGGGCCATTTGGCGGCCGTCCACTTGCCGAACGCGATGACGTGCGGCTTCGAGGCGGCAGCGCCGTCGCAGGCGATCGCGAGGGCAAGGAACAGCTGCAAAAGTTTGCGAAGCATATGCGAAGTTTGGCACCACACCGCACAGCACGCCATGACCGATAAACACCGAAATTGTTCAGTTTTGACCATCAGCGCGCTGCGATATCGGCTAGAATCATCACAAGGTCGTGTGATGAACGTCCCGCCGCGTCGCCCAAGGACAACCCTTTCTCCGCGCTCTAGCTCTTACTCTGCTATGGGTGAGGTGGTGTCGGGGCGCCGCAAACAGTCCATTCTGGTAGTGGACGACCACCGGCTCAATGCTGAACTCTTGCGCGAGTTGCTTGCCACGCGCGGCTATGAGGCCGCCATCGTATCCAGCGCCGCCGACGCCGAGGAGCATATCCGCAGCGATCCACCCGACCTCATCTTGCTCGACGTCGTCATGCCCGGCAAGAGCGGCTACGAACTTTGCCACGAGCTCAAGGACGATCCCGCAACCCGCCTGATTCCAATCGTGATGATCACCGGCCTCGACGCCCACGAAGACCGCCTGCGGGCCATCGGGGCGGGAGCTGACGATTTCTTGACCAAGCCGATCAGCGCCGAGGAACTATTCGCGCGCGTCAAATCGCTCTTGAAGCTGAAGGAATTTACCGACGAACTCGAGACCGCGGAGTCGGTGCTGTGCACGCTAGGCCTGAGCGTCGAGTCGCGTGATCCATACACGGAAGGCCATTGCGAACGGCTTGCCCGCGACGCCAGCGAACTCGGACGCTATCTCGGACTCGATGACGAGTGCGTGATCGCGCTCTGCCGAGGCGGCTATCTGCACGATCTCGGCAAGATCGCCGTCCCGGATGAAATTCTAAGAAAAGGCAGCAATCTGACCCCGGAAGAATGGAAGATCATGAAGCAGCACCCGGTGGTAGGCGAGACGATCTGCCGTCCCCTGAAGTCGCTGCGCCTGGTGCTGCCCATTATTCGTCATCATCACGAGCACTCGGATGGCAGTGGCTATCCCGACGGTCTCAAAGCCGGCGAAATTCCGCTTCTTCCGCGCATTCTGCAGGTCGTCGATATCTACGACGCGCTGCGCACGGCCCGTCCCTATAAGCCAGCCCTCCCGCACGAGCAAGCCGCTTTCACCATGCGCGAAGAAGCGAAAGCCGGTGTTTGGGATGAAGAACTGGTCGACGAATTTTTCCTCTTGCTCGACAAGCGCCGTCAGGTAGCATAAGTTCAAAGTTTCGGAGTTTCAAGGTTTCAAAGTTGCTAGAAACGGCGTCACCTTGAAACTTTGAACCCTTGAGACCTTTGAGCCCGACATACTCTATCGTCATTCCCGCCTACAACGAGAGCAGCCGCATCCGGCCCACTCTCGATGAGGTACTGCGCTACTCCCGCGAGAATGGTTGGGATGTGGAGATCCTCGTCGTCGATGACGGGTCCCGCGACGACACGACTGCCATCATCCAGGAATACGGCCAGCGTTATCCGCAAGTCCGGTTGGTCCACAATCCCGAAAACCACGGCAAAGGATTCAGCGTCCGCGCCGGCATGTTGGATGCCCGCGGCGATGTCTGCCTTTTCACCGACGCCGATCTTTCTTCTCCCATGACCGAGGCACAGCACCTCTTCGATGCCATCGCGCAAGGTGCCGACATCGCCATCGGCTCGCGCTGGCTTCGCGCCGAACTGCAGACCAAGCGGCAACCGCTCTACCGCCAGTTGTTCGGCCGCATCTTCAATCTTGTGCTGCGTGTGATTCTCGGCCTGAACTTTGCGGATACGCAATGCGGCTTCAAGGCCTTTCGGCGCGATGCTGCGCGGCGCGTTTTCCCGCTGCAGCATATTGAACGCTGGGGTTTCGATCCTGAAATTCTTTTCCTGGCGAGAAAGCTGGGTTTGGTGGTGAAAGAAGTTCCGGTCGTCTGGGCGCACAGCGAGGGAACGCGCCTCCATCCCTTTCGAGATGGCCTGCATATGTTCGGCGACGTGGTGCGCATCCGCTGGAACTCGATCAGCGGCGTCTACACTTCAGAAGCTGCGCCTTCTCCCAGCAAGCTATGAGGCTGCTCGAAATGACCGGCGCGCCAGCGGAGCGACACGAACGCCGTGCTCCGCATCGGCGACCAGCGTAAATTCGGCCGCACATACCTCGCAAAGCCAGTACATCTCTGCACTGTTTGCCGGCTTGCGCGTGGCCGCATCGTTGTCAGCGGGCTGGGGGCGTTTTTCGAAGTGGAATAGTTTGCCGCAATGCAAGAAGCGGAAGGAAGCCGAGCATGACGGATTGGAACACTTGGTAACCATTTGCTTGTTCCATTAAGCTTTTGGCTCCATTGTGATGTGGGCAGTCACATCAGGAAAGGTTACGGAAGTAATTCGGGTTCCACACTCGGCAACCCGCTCCCCAAACTAGACGCGTGCGGTAAATTCGCCCCGAGATGATTGTAGAACATTCTCGGAATGACTGTGGCCGCAGAGTTCATGCGGAGGAGTGCGTGGTCTGGTGCGTCGTGTTCAATCTGGCGCAGCGACTCCGGCGTTCGTCTCGGCCGTGGAGCGCAACCATTCGGCAATCTTCCCGCCCATCTCCGCGGTCGTAATCGCGCGCTCGCCCGAGCGCGCCAGATCCGGCGTCCGTAGACCACTTATCAGTGCCGAGATGACTCCGGCTTCAACGCATTCGGCTTCCTGAGAGAGCTTGAACGTATAACGCAACATCATCGCCACCGACAAAATCGCGCCCAGCGGATTGGCGATACCCTTGCCGGCAATGTCCGGAGCCGAACCATGCACCGGCTCGTACAATCCAACCGGCCCGCCAATGCTCGCCGAAGCCAACAGTCCCAGTGCGCCCACCACGCCGCCGGCCTGATCCGACAAAATGTCGCCGAACATGTTCTCCGTCAGAATGACGTCGAACTGCGCCGGCTTCAAAACCAGCGACATCGCCGCCGAATCCACGTACATGTGCGAAAGCTGAACGTCGGGATAGTCGGCACCAATTCGAGTCACCACCTCGCGCCAAAGCCGCGAACACTCAAGCACGTTCGCTTTGTCTACCGACAGCACACGCCGCCGCCGGGTGCTTGCCAGTTCGAAGGCAACGCGCGCAATGCGTTCGACTTCAGGTACGCTGTAGCGCATGGTGTTGTAAGCGTGCCGCGAAGCGCCCTGACCTTCAATCGCACGAGGCTGTCCGAAGTACAAGCCACCCAAGAGTTCGCGCACGATTAGAATGTCCGTTCCCTGCGCTACCTCTTCGCGCAAAGGTGAACACGCCGCCAGCGCTTGATAAAAAGCCACCGGTCGTAAATTCGCAAATGCTCCCAGTTCCTGCCGCAGGCGCAGCAGCCCCGCTTCCGGGCGGAGTTCGCGAGGGTTGTGATCGAAAGCGGGAGTGCCGACGGCTCCCAGAAGAACTGCATCGGCGGCAAGACAGGACTGAAGCGTGCCGTCCGGCAAGGGATTGCCAAACTTCGTAAGCGCCGCCCCGCCGATTTCTTTTACGTCGACCTCAATGGTGTGCCCAAACTTCGACGCGACCTCGCGGAGCACACGAACGGCTTGCGTAGTGACTTCGGGGCCAATGCCATCGCCAGGAAGAGAAATGATGCGGAGGCGCATGCGATCCTCGCTCTGTGACGGATCAGGATACAGGACGACGCGGAAAGGCGAAAACCTCGGTCGCTACGAGTGGGGCGCGACCCACCCTATCAAACTCCCCAGAGGTAATCTTCCTGCTCGTGATGCTCGCCAAAGATGTTGGCGCGGAGCGCGTGGCTCGGGGTGTACGATTCGTGGCCCGCTGCAGCGGCCGAGGCCGCTCGCGCCAACGGTGGAATGGCCGCAGCAGCCGGCGGAAACTTAGTGCCGGCAAATTCGTTGCCCGCAAAATCGTGAATCAACTCCAGCAGATGGGTGTCCTGCACGCGCTTGATGCGATCCGCAAGCACGATAAACCGGCGATAAACTTCGTCCAGTTCCCGCCGCTCGAACTTGTGCCCGAGTTGCTCGCAACGCATGGCCAGAGCGTGACGCCCCGAATGCTTGCCAAGTACAAGCCGCGAATCCGGCACGCCCACCGATTGCGGCGTCATGATCTCGTACGTCAGCGGATTCTTCAACATCCCATCCTGATGAATGCCCGCCTCGTGGGCGAAAGCATTGCGCCCGGTGATGGCCTTGTTCGGTTGCACCGGCACGCGCGTGATTTCCGCCAACATTTGGCTGGACGCGAAAAGTTGCTCGCTGGTGACGCCCGTTTCGTAAGGGTAACGATCCGCCCGAACCCGCAGTGCCATGACAACTTCTTCGAGCGACGCATTACCGGCGCGCTCGCCGATGCCATTGATCGTGCATTCCACCTGCCGCGCAGCGTTCTGAACTCCGGCCAGTGAATTGGCAACCGCTAGACCGAGATCGTTGTGGCAGTGCGTGGAGATAGTGACGTTCTCGATTCCCGCAACCTTCTCCCACAGCGTGCGGATCAGTTGGCCATATTCCTCGGGCATGCTGTAGCCGACCGTGTCAGGAATGTTGACCGTGGTTGCGCCCACAGCGATGACCGCCTCAACGACTTGGCACAGAAACGCGACGTCGGTGCGCGTCGCATCTTCCGGCGAGAACTGAATGTCAGCGCACAGAGACTTGGCGTGCCGCACAGCCTCGCGTGCTTGTTCCAGGCATTGCCCGCGCGTGATGCGCAGCTTGTACTTGAGATGAATGTCGGAGGTCGCAAGAAAGACGTGAATGCGCGGATGCGCCGCGCCCTGCAATGCCTGCCAAGCCCGGTCAATATCGGGCTTGCAAGCGCGCGCCAGGCCGGCAATGATGGGCCGCCGCACCGAAGCCGCGATACTTTGCACAGCCTCAAAATCGCCATCGGAGGCGATCGGAAACCCCGCCTCAATCACGTCAACGCCCAACCGGTCGAGTTGCTGAGCAAGGCGCAACTTCTCCGGAACACTCATGCTGCACCCTGGCGACTGCTCGCCGTCACGAAGCGTTGTATCAAAGATAGCGATGCGCGGCCGATTCATCCCCGAACCTCCTGCTGGAAACACTGCTTGTAATCTATCGGCGGCAGGCAGCGAAAGAAAAGTTTATTATTATTGCAACAACATTATTAATTGTAATACTATAAGTACTACTTATGAACAATGCGCGTTTCACAAATACACCGCAAGCGTGGCAGCCCGTTTTCGGGCTTCCCCGGGCGGTCGCCAGGTTTTTCAGATGAAGCGATGGCCCGATCCCGCTGTGACTCCCAGGTCCCTCGGAGCATGACCTTATGGAAATTTCTCAACTCGAGGTCTTTCTCACCGTAGCCCGGGAGCGCCGCTTCTCCCGCGCGGCGGAAAAGCTGTATCGCACGCAATCCGCGGTCAGCCAGACCATCCGCAAGCTGGAGCTCGAGCTTGGCGAGCCGCTCTTTGACCGCTCCTCGCGTGAGGGCGTGCTCACCGACGCCGGCCGCGTCCTGCAGGAATACGCCGAAAAGCTGGTCAACCTCCGCCAAGATGCGCAGGAAGCCTTGGTTGAGCTGCGCGAGTTGCAAAAAGGCCGGCTCTCGATCGCGGCCAACGAATTCACCTCGCTCTATCTTCTGCCGGTGCTGGGCGAGTTTCGACGCCTGCATCCCGCCATCAGAATCACGGTGCGCCGTTCGCTCGGCAGTCACATCCCCGATGACGTGCTTAAGCACGATGTGGAACTGGGCGTGCTCTCCTATGATCCCCAGGAGACGCAGCTCAAATCGGTGGTCGTGTACTTGGATGAGCTGGTCTTCGTCGTGCCGCCCGGGCATCCCCTGGCTTCGGCGGGCGAAGTCAGCGTTCGCCAGCTAGGCGCAGAGTCATTCGTGGCGCACATTGTTACCTCGCCCTATCGCGACAAAGTGATCGAAGCCTTCCAGCACCACAAAACTCCGCTGCACATGGACGTGGAACTCCCGACGCTGCAGGCCATCAAACGCTTCGTGTGCATGGGCAACGGCGTCGCTCTGGTCCCCGAAATCAGCGTGGAGAGCGAAATCGCGAGGGGAGACCTAGTGCGCGTTCCGGTAAGGGACCTCCATTTCCAGCGCAAGCTGCGTCTGGTGTACCGGCAGGAGTCGGCGTTGTCGCACGCCGGCCGCGCATTTCTGAAAGTAGCCGAGCTGGTAGCCAAAGACAAAGGCGGCCGCTACCGCTTCCACCGCGAGAAGTGACCGGCTTGGCGGAAAGACTTGGTTTTATGGGTTTAATTCTCTCGAAACGTTGCCGGAATTGCCCGCCGCCCGTAGAATTGAATGACAGCCATTCGCCTGTAGGCCCGTAGCTCAGTCTGGTTAGAGCGCTTCCTTGACACGGAAGAGGTCGATGGTTCGAGTCCATTCGGGCCTACCATTTCAACTCGGTCCAACCCGGAGACATGGGTTACAGAATGTACCGGCTACATAGGTGACAACCTTGGGCTGAACGGGTTGTCGAGGGGTTCCAGGACCCGCGTCTCGAGATCCCAGTACCCCAGAACTGAAGTCTTTCGTCCATTACCGAACACTCCTTCCACGGCATCACTTCCTCCCTGAAAAAGGGAAAAAGTGTAACCCATGTGTCCGGTACGATCTGTTACCTATGTCTCGGGTCGCTCAGAACCCGCTCCTGCGCATGGGAGCCCCAGCGGCGCCTTCTACGCCGTTCCGCCTTAGCCCACTTCCGCTAGGCCGTAACTCAGTGACCAGCGCGCCCGCATCGCTTTCAGCGCGCCCGCGATCTCCTCTTTCGACAGCTCAGCGGTTGGCCCGGCCACCACGAATGCAGCCTCGCGCTTGGCGGCTTCGAGTAACTGCCGGTCGCGGATCAGATTCGCCACGCGAAAGCTCGGGATGCCGGCCTGCTTCGTGCCGAAGAAATCCCCGGGCCCGCGCAGCTCCAGGTCCAGCTCGGCAATCTGAAAGCCGTCGTTGGTGCCGGCCATGGCGTCGAGGCGGCGTTGCCCTTCTTCTGAAACCTTTCCGCCGTGCATGAGCACGCAATAAGACTTGGACGCGCCACGTCCGATACGTCCACGGAGTTGGTGCAGTTGCGCCATTCCGAAACGGTCGGCGTGCTCGATCACCATCACGGTTGCATTTGACACATCCACGCCCACTTCGATCACCGTGGTCGCAACAAGAATCTCGATCTCACCCCGCTGAAATTCGCGCATGATGCGTTCTTTCGTGTCGGCATCGAGACGCCCGTGCAGCAAGCCCACATGCAAATTCGGGAAAACCTTTTCGCGGAGTTGCCGGTGCATCTGCTCGGCCGCTTTCAGTTCGCGCTCCTCGTTTTCCTCGATCACCGGATATACGACGTAGGCCTGATGCCCAGCGGCAATTTCGCGCCCGAGGAACTCCCACACGTCGGCCGCGCGCTCGTCGGCCACCGCTTTGGTGACGATAGGCGTGCGACCTGGAGGCAGCTCGTCCAACACGGAGACATCGAGATCGCCGTAAAGAGTGAGCGCAAGAGTGCGCGGGATCGGCGTCGCGGTCATCACCAGCACGTCAGGCTCGGCATTGCCTGTGTGGGGACGGGGTTCTGCCCCGTCCGGCCGCAAGCTCGTGTTCGTCCCACGCCCTTCTTTCCTCATCAGCTTCAGCCGCTGCATTACGCCGAACCGGTGCTGCTCATCCACGATCACCAAGCCGAGGTTTTCGAATTCCACGCGATCCTGAATCAGCGCGTGCGTCCCGATCACCAGCTGCGCGTTACCCTGTGCGATGTGACGCCGCACGTCGCGCTTCCGGTCCTGCTCCAGCGAGCCGGTGAGCAGCACGATGCGGTAACCGGCTTTTTCCAGAATCCGCCGCGCCGAAAAATAATGCTGCTGCGCCAGAATCTCCGTCGGCGCCATGAACGCGACCTGGTAGCCGTTTTCGATGGCGATGATCGCGGCCTCGAAGGCGACAATCGTTTTGCCCGAGCCCACATCGCCCTGCAGCAAACGCCGCATGGGATAAGGCGTTCGCATGTCGGCCGCGATCTCTTTTAATACGCGCTTCTGCGCCGCCGTCGGATGAAAGGGCAGAATCTTCTTGATCGCTTGCCGGGCGGCGTCGTTAATCTGGAACGCGATCCCGGTTTGCGCCTTCTGCTCGCGTCGGCGCAACTCCAATCCCAATTCGATAAAGAACAGCTCGTCGAAGATCAGCCGGATATGCGCCGGCGTGCGCGACGATTGCAGATCGGCAAAGCTTTCGCCGGCTTCGGGCCAATGCACCTGCCACAAAGCTTCACGCGGAGACACGAGGCTGAGATGTGCCCGCACCGCCGCCGGAATCGGATCGGGAAGATCGGGATTCAAATTCTCCAGCGCGCAGCGGATAATCCGCCGAAACCAGCGCGGCGTCAGCTTGCCCTGGCCTGCGGACTCGTAGATGGGAACAATTCGTCCGATC
The DNA here is from genome assembly GCA_963818945.1 of uncultured Acidobacteriaceae bacterium. Lineage (GTDB taxonomy): Bacteria > Acidobacteriota > Terriglobia > Terriglobales > Acidobacteriaceae > Acidiflorens. Next base: position 823,038 of record CAWFUA010000001.1, read on the forward strand.
TCCAGCGACGCGGCGGCCTTTTTTTCGGCTTCATCGGCGCCGCCCTCTTCGTTGATATCCCCCAGAATTTCGAATTGCGGCTGCATGATCTGCAGTTGCCCGTCGCGATCCGCTTCGACCTTGCCATAGAGCGCTATCATTTGCCCGGGCTGAAACCGGCCTTGCAAATAAGTAGCGTTGAACCAAAGGCACTTCAGCCGGCTGCGACCCTGACCCACGGTGAGCTGAAAAATCGGCATGCGGCGCGTGCGAAACAGGCCGGAGTTGCGCACTTCGGCGACCACGGTGGCCATCTCGCCTGCGCGCAACTCGGCAACCGAGCGCGGGTTCAGGCGGTCTTCGTAGCGAAAGGGCAGATAATGGAGCAGGTCGTCCACCGTCTGAATGCCCTTAGCGGCAAGCACTTCAGCCAGGCGTGGACCGATGCCTTTCACGTACTGCACTGGTGTAGACGGTTCCAGCATCTCAAGGGATGTTAGCAGGAACTCAACTGGCAGTTGCCGGTCAGGGAGCAGAATATGGATGGCAGAAAAGAATCGATGGCCAAGCGCACTACACTAGGCAATTTCCTGGATGCGCTCGTGGCCGTTCTCGCCGGTAACGCCATCTACTTCCTGCTCATGCCGCACCTTCCGCGTGTCATGCGCCATTCGCTGTTTATGGAAGACTGGGGGCTGCTGGTCGACTTCGTCGTCTGCACGTTCGCTTTCGTAATTGTAAAAATCGCCCGCAGGTGACCTGGGCTCCACGACCGCACCCGCATCACCTCGGCCGCAGGCAAACTGGAAAAAGTCATCTGCTCAGGCAACAAAATTGCCGATCGGGCAACATTCGGGCAACATAATAAGGATGAGAACGATTCTTCTTCTGACTTGTTCCAACCTCTTTATGACCTTCGCCTGGTACGGACACCTGAAGTATCGTTCGGCGCCGCTTTTCAAGGTCATTGTCATCAGCTGGCTGATTGCATTTGCGGAGTATTGCTTTCAGGTGCCCGCCAACCGCATCGGCTCGTACGAATTCACGCTAGTGCAACTTAAGACCATTCAGGAAGTCATCACGCTCACCGTGTTTGCCGTCTTCTCAATTCTCTACTTCCACCAGGACTTGAAGTGGAACTACTTCGTTGGCTTCGCGTTGATCGCCGGCGCGGTATTTGTAATTTTCAAAAAGTGGTAGCGCGCGGACATCAAGAAACACGCAGGGACAGCCGCCCTCGGCTGTCCGAATCCGGACACCCGGGCGCCTTAGACCGCGTCGGCCTTCTTCGCAATCGCCGCCGCCGCAATCTGTGCCACATCCAGCAACTCCGGCGGGGTTTGCGAAGCCGCAGCGAGCCCATCTCGCAGCATGGAATTGCAGAACGGACATGCTGCTGCCACCACGCTCGCTCCAGTTGCCACTAACTCTTCGGCACGTTCGCGGTTCACCCGCTTGCCCGACTCTTCGCCCAGAAACATCAGCCCTCCCCCACCGCCACAACAGAAGCCGCGTTCGCGCGCACGCGGCGGATCCACCACCTGCCCGAAACGCGCGATCACCTCGCGAGGCTGGTCATACACGCCGCGATACCGTCCCAGATAACACGCGTCATGAAACACCATGCTCTTCTGCTGATCGCGATCCAGCGGCAAACGATCCTGATAACGCGCGATCAATTCGCTATGGTGTTCGATGTCAACCGCGCCGCCATGCTCCTTCCAGTCCACGCCCATGGTGCGCACGCAATGCGGGCAAATTGAAACCATTTTCTTCACGCCCGCCTCGCGAATCTGCTCCAGGTTGGATTGCGCCAGTTCGCCGAACAGATAGTCGTTACCTAACCGCCGCGCCGGATCGCCATTGCACTTCTCCTGCTTCAGCACGCCGAAGGTGATCTTCAAGTGACGCAGCACCTCGACGAACGCCAGCAGAATCTTGCGGCCATTCGGATCGAACGATCCCAGGCATCCCATCCACAGGCAATAGTCCTGCGTGCCGTCGAAATACGGCAACCCGCTCTTCTCGATGAACTTCTCGCGATCGGACGGCGGGAATCCGAGGGAATTCCCTTGACGTTCCAACGTCACAAACAGCTCGCCACCGTGGCTGTTGTCCCACTTGCCGGTGTTCACCGCGCCCCGGCGCAATCCCACAATCAGCGGCAAGTGCTGGATGCCGACCGGGCACTGAAACTCACAAGCGCCGCACGTCGTGCACTGAAACGCCGCCTCCGTCGAAAGATGCTTCCCGAGCAGCGGCTCCGTGCTCTTCGGCCCAAACTCTTTTAGATACTCACGCGTGCCCAGAATGATTTCTTTGGGGTTGAGAATTTTCCCGGTGTTGTTAGCCGGACAATGTTCGGTACAACGGCCGCATTCCACGCACGTAAACGCCTGGAGGGCGGCGATCCGCGTCAGGTCCTTGCCGGTATCGAGCCCGAAATCCTCGTCACCGACCAGCGGCGGGATCTTGCTGAAGCCGTCGCGCTCCAGAAACACGGTCAGCGGGCTGAGCACCAGGTGCATGTGCTTGGTGCTCGGAATCAGCGGCAGGAAAAGCAGGAGCACGAGCGTGTGCGCCCACCAAAATGCCCACCCAGCCGTGCTTCCTTCCGCCACCCAGAAGCGGGCCAAGTAAGTGATCATCAGCGCAAAAATCAGGAACGCGATCAGTCCCGATTCCGGCGAGAGCGGCTCCAGCCATTTCGGACGGATGACGAACCGTCGAAACGCCAGGCCCGCAATGGAGATCGCAACGGCCACGGCAAACACGCCGGCCACCAAGAAATAAAAGCGTGAGAAGCCGCCATCCGACAGGAAGCCGACGCCGAATCCTTCGGCAAAGTGGTTGACGGTGACCAGCGCGAATATGCAAAAGCCCCAAAAGACCAATGCGTGGGCCAGTCCCGGCAACGGCCTTTGCGCGATCACCTGTCCCTGCGCTACCACTTCCCACAGCACTTTGCGAATGCGCGGGCCGACGGGTGCCAGACGAAAGTCAGCGTCGGGCTTGGCTGCCAGGATAATGCGTAGAGCAGCAAGAAACTTTCGCAGGAATAACGATAACGAAACGGCGATGACAATGAGCAGGACCACACGTCCCGGCCAGTTCATAACGGGGTCTCCAGGCAACGGGACAGTCTACCCCAGCCGGCCCTTGGGGTGTGGACCATACAGGTCGAGTAAGATGGCCATTCGGAGGTCACTATGGCTACTCGGCAATGGTTCATCTGGATCCTGGGAGCAGCGACCCTTGCCTTCCTGATGGCATTCGCGGATCAATCGCCTGCCAGACAATCCGCCTTCGATCAATGGCGGTCGTCCCGCATGGCTATTTACATGAACGACTTCGGCGAACTGGCCCGGTATCGCGATCAGAATGGCCACCTCAGTCCTCCTGCGCCCGGCGAAAACCGCGTCGTGTTCTTCGGCGACTCGATCACGGATTTCTGGCCACTGCCGGAGTATTTTCCCGGCAAGCCGTACATCAATCGCGGAATCAGTGCCCAAACCACATCTCAGATGCTGGTCCGCTTGCGGCAGGATGTCGTCGCCCTGCATCCGAAGGCCGTCGTCATTCTGGCGGGCACCAACGACATCGCGGGAAACACGGGCCCCATGCGCATTGAGGATATCGAGGCCAATTACACTTCCCTGGCGGAGTTGGCCGCTGCCAACAAAATCAAGGTCATCTTTTCGTCTGTCCTCCCCATCCATAACTACACTCCACAATCGCAGGACCTTTTCGCTCAACGTTCGCCGGACAAGATCCTCCAGCTCAATCGCTGGCTGAGCGCACACTGCGCCGCCCGTGGCTGGTTGTATCTCGATTACTTCAGCACCCTGGTGGATCCACAGGGGATGCTTCAAAGAAACCTCGCCGACGACGGGGTGCATCCGAACAAAGAAGGCTACAAGGTCATGGCCCGCTTGGCAGAATCTGCCATTCAGAAGGCCTTGAACAACCAAGCCCGCGGGAAGTGACTAGTGGCTAAGCGGTTCTAAGGTGGCACTGGCCCGCCCTTTCAACCCGGTATATACTTGCCTCCGTACTTGTTCGGAGGCCCGTTCATTTGAACGGGCACGGAGCGGATTTATCTCTTAATACAGCTCCGAAATAGAACGCTAGCACTGGGTTTTATCTCATCTAACCCAAATGGCTGGCGCGGGCCGGGGACACAGGGGTGGCTCTGCCCGATGGAGGTATAGCTGTGGACGTTGTTCTTATACGCTTTCTTTTTGTTGTTATCGTGGGTGTTATCTGCTATCTCATCCGTCCGTTCGACCTGCCTTCCAAAAATCTTGATGCCGTGGTTGGCGTGCTGATCGGCAGCGGCATAGTCCTGTTCGAATGGCGTCTTCGAGTGATGAGCCTCAAGCGCCTGATCGGCGCCGCCATCGGCAGCGTTCTCGGAATCATCGGCGCCTACTTCTTCGCGCTTGTCATTCGCAACAGCGTCCCTGCCGGCCCGACCCAGAGCTTTCTCCAGATCATCGTGATGCTGATCATGGCTTATGTCGGCTTGCTCGTCGGCGCCACCAAAGGCGACCTGCTCAATCTCGCCGCTCTCGGCGGCATCTTTGGCGGGGAAAAGACGGGCAAAAAGAGCTATAAGATCCTCGACACCAGCGTCATCATCGATGGCCGCATCGCCGATATTGCCGAGACCGGCTTTCTCGATGGCATCATTGTTATCCCGCAGTTCGTGCTCCGTGAGCTTCAACTGGTCGCCGATTCCGCCGATTCGCTCAAGCGCAACCGCGGCCGCCGCGGCCTCGACATTCTCCAGCGCCTGCAAAAGACCACCACGCTGCAGATCCAGATCATCGAAGACGATTTCCCCACCGTTCGCGAAGTCGACATGAAGCTGATCGAGCTCGCCAAGGTTTATGAAGGCAAAATTATCACCAACGACTTCAACCTGAACAAGGTCGCGCAACTCCAGGGCGTCGCCGTGCTCAACATCAACGAGTTGGCCAATTCCCTCAAGCCGATCGTGCTCCCCGGCGAAATCATGCGCGTGTTCATTCTGAAGGAAGGCAAGGAATACAACCAGGGTGTCGCCTACCTCGATGACGGCACCATGGTCGTCGTCGATAACGCGCGCAAAATGATTGGCAAAACCATCGACATCTCCGTGACGTCGGTCCTGCAGACCACCGCCGGCAAAATGATTTTCGGCAAGTGGGATGAGCGTGCGGCCAGCCGCCACGATTCGAAGGCATCTACGCCGGCTCCAGTCGTTGTGCCACAGGCCGCTCCCGCCGGACCGGCGTCCGATCCGGGGAAGAAGATCGCGCCGCTCCCCATCGACCGCGCCGCGGACTGAGGTCCTGTACTATACTGATCGCCCCGTATGAAGGTGTTCGTCATTATTCCGGCGGCCGGACTGGGCACGCGGATGGCTCCGCGCTCTGGCAGGACCAGAAAAGAATCGCCCAGCAAGCAGTTCAAGGAACTGGGCGGCGTGCCGATCCTCGTTCGCACGTTGCGCAAGTTTGCGGCTACTCCCGCCGTGTATGAGATCGTCGTTGCCTTGCGTAAGGACGAAATCTCGCCCTTTCGCACCCAGCTTGAAAAGCAGTATCCAGAAATCCTCAAGAAGCGCCTGCAACTGGTGGAAGGCGGCGAGCACCGCCAGAACTCCGTTGCCAACGCGTTGGCAAAGATCGCGGCCGATCCCGCAGACCTTGTCCTGGTGCACGATGCCGTTCGCCCCTTCGTCACGCCTGAAATCATCACCGACGTCATCACCGCTGCCCAGAAGCACGGCGCTGCTATCGCCGGCTGGCCTGCTGTCGATACCGTCAAGCAAGTCGATCGCACCGCCGAGGGCGCTGTCATCAAGACGACCATTCCGCGCGCTGGAGTCGTCATGGCGCAGACGCCTCAGGGCTTCCGCTACGATATTCTGAAAAAAGCATTCGACGATGCAGCAGCCGATGGCTTTCTCGGCACCGACGAAGCTTCTCTCATCGAGCGCGCCGGCTTGCCCGTGGCCGTCGTCATGGGCTCGGCAAGAAACATCAAGATCACAACTCCGGCTGATATGGAACTGGCCGAGTTTTATTTGAAGAGCAGTACCCAGTAACTAGTATCCAGTAGCCAGTAAGACCGGCGCACGACTGGGTTTGATTTTACTGGATACTGATTACTGGATACTGGCTACTGTATGCAACCTCAACTTCGCATCGGCTACGGTTACGACTCCCACGAGTTCAAGCCCTCGATTCCGCTCATCATCGGCGGCATCAAGCTTGCCCACGACAAAGGCCTCGGCGGGCACTCCGATGGAGACGTCCTGCTCCACGCCATCACCGACGCTTTGCTGGGCGCGATCGCTGCGCCTGACATCGGCGCGCTTTTCCCGCCTTCCGATCCGCAATGGAAGGGCGTGGACTCCGCCGTCTTTCTCCGCGAAGCTCTCAAGCGCGTTGCTGCTGCTGGCTATGAGTTAGTCAATCTCGATTCGGCGCTGATTCTCGCCGCGCCGAAAATCGGCCCGCACGCTGCGGCGATTCGCAAGCACATTGCCGAACTCTGCGGCATCGCCGAAGATTGCATCGGTCTCAAAGCCAAAACGCCCGAAGGAACGGGGACGGATAACGCGGCCATTGCGCACGTGTCGGTGCTGCTGCAGCGAAAGTAAAGCCTCCGAGCCCGATTATCCTCCGTGTTCCTCTGTGTCCTCTGTGGTTAAAGATCTTCGCCTCTTCCGCGCCGCCTCCACGAACGCGCGGAAAATTGCGTGCGCTGATTCCGCCACTTCCGGCCCATCGTTCACCGAGCGCTCCGGATGCCACTGCACCGCCAGCACAAAATGATCGGGCGACGTTCCCTCCAGCGCCTCGATCACTCCATCCTCCGGCGAGCGCGCCACCACACGCAGACCGGTGCCCGCGGCCTCGGCGGACTGATGATGCGACGAATTCACTGCGACCGGTTCGCCATCGCGCACGCCGACAATTTCCGCGAGATGAGATCCCGGTTCGATCGTGACCGCGTGCGCGTTCGGAACTGCGCGTCCCGCGCTGTGATTGATCTTCGATTCGACATTCTGGGACTCGATATGCTGCACCAGTGGTCCCGAGCGATACACGTTCAGCGACTGCAATCCATAGCAAATCGCGAGCACTGGTTTGCGCGCGCCGTAGGCGTCGTCGAGCAGCAAGCGGTCCAGGCCGTCGCGCTTCGCGTCTGTCTCGGCCGTCTTTGGATGGCGTTCGGCATGGTATTTCGCTGGATCCACATCGGCGCGGCTTCCCGGCAAGAGCACGGCATCGCAGGTGGCGAGCGTCTTCTTTACTTCTTCCGCGGTCTGATCGAAGCCGATGCGTACCGGCTCGCCGCCCGCTCCGCGCACGGCGTTTTCATATTGCGGCACGGCACGCTCGGCGTAATCACGGTCGCCAGAATGCGGCATCGGGATGGCGATGCGGGGCGCGTTATTTTCGGAAATGGTCATCATTATTCAATTTCAACCTGCCGCAGTCAATTTCAACCTGCCGCACGCTCAATCGCGGCCAGCGCCTTGCGCTGGCGATAATTCCGGATCTCCACCGTCAGCATGACGACCAACACAATCGCTCCCACGGTAATCGCGAACGGAAACGCGATGTGGCGATAGGCGTACTGCAAGTTCGGCGCGACATGCTCCACCTGCGAGTAAACGATCGTCCCGAGAATGCTCAGCAACAGCGCCACCGCAAACGCGAGCAGCGTCAAAAGAAACGTGACTAAGAATGCGCGCACCGGCACTCCAATCCAGCGCGGCCGCGGCGATTCGGCTTTCAGCATGATTCCAAATTACACCAAGTCAGGACCGAGCCGGGGCAAAGGCGTTTCCCTCAGGGGCTGAAGGCCCCGTTTCCTCGCTTCGCGGCGCCGGCTCGCGCTGTAAAGTCTTGATTCTTCATTGCTTAGTATTGTTTCCCCACGTTTCAATTGTGCTGCCGGAGTTTTCTTGCGCCCGCTCATTCGCAAAAGGCGCGCATGAACGGCGCACCCTCGTTCTTGCTGGGGCGCTCGAATTCCGGCAATAATGTTGATCAATTTTTTCGCTTATTTGTTGGGTTTGTCTATGACGTGGGACACATGGAATTTGTGATGAAACGGTTCCCGGAGTGGGCAAAAGAAATTCTCTCCTAGTGAATACTCTTTCATCTCACCTCTATCTACTTAAGAAACCCAACAAATCAGGTCTGTCGGCTGCTCCACTTAGCAGCAATCTCTCTTCGGATTCGTCGGCCTCTCTGGACCCCGAAATGCAGCTATGACTTACGCCCACCCCGAGGCGATGGCATCGGCATGAGCGTTTTAAGGCCGCGTTTTTCGCGCCCAGCTCGCCAGCAAGCATTTCGTAACACAAGAGGCCCGCAATTGAAATCTTTACCGATCGCTGTTGTCATTCTCTTTGTGACCTCGATCAATGTGCAGGCACAACCAGCTTTCGCGGGACGCGGTGAACTCCCAAACTCCCCTTCCACAAGCTTCTGGACCAAAGCGAATACCACACTCCTCGCACTGGATGCCGCTGCCAAGAGCGCTGACTTCTACTACACCATGCGAGGCATGGACCATCCTGGCTTGGCGCTTGAAGCCGACCCTATCGCTCGTCCCTTCGTCTCCCATGGCAACGCGTTGGCGGTTGGATATTTCGGGGGGTTACTGGTCATGGATGCCGCTGTGTCATACGAATTACACAAGCATCACCATGACCGGCTGTCGAAGGCCGTCTTGATCTTCGGTATTGTGAACAATGGGTATGGCGCGCAATATGACGGTCGCCAATACTAAAACTGGCCTCATAACTAGTCTTAGCGGAGAAAGTGTTGGCCCTCAGGGGCTAAAGCCCGCATTTTTCCTGGCTCTAGCGGCACGGCTGAAGCCGTGCCCTTCCCCGAACCATTTATGAGACCAGTTCTAAAACAGTCGGTCCCGCCAACCTCAGCGGTCGAATGTTTCAGCCATGAGTGATGACCCCTGCGAATGCTAGTTCCTAGAAGATATTTTACGAGCGCACGAGAGCGCATATTCACCCCAGACCTTAATCGTGCCGAGATCGTGCGTCGCCGCCGGACAGGTTAGTCGTTGATCCCCGTTGGGACGGGAAGGTGTACGCTGACCAGGTCCGATTCGCGGCAACTCACGGCTTCGGTCCAGGCCGGAATAATTGTGGATAAAATCTCGATTTCACTCACTGACCTCGCGGTGAGGCGAGGAAAACGGTTGCTCCACGTCTCCCACTGTTTCGATACGCTACAATACGGCCATGTCGCAAACTGCTTCGGCGATTACGCGCAGCCCCGCGGAGATCGTACAGTCGAGCCCGGTATCGCAGGCCGCTAACGGAATCTGCTATGCGCGGGCGGGCGAGGTCACGATCGCCGAGAACGATCTGGACCGCATGATTGCGGCCGTGCCGGCGCCGATTGCGGCTGCGCTGACGCGCAAGGCTTACTATTTTGTGCCGCTCACGGTGACGCAGGGCGACGATACCGTGATTGCCGACCGCTACGACGTGGTGCTGAGCGACAGCGCGGTTTGCCATCGCAACCTGAATATCGGCGATGCGCAGTGCGTGTTCATTTCGACGCGGCTGATGGACGACAAGTTTTCGGTGGCGTTCGAGTTCTACATCAACGTGGGACATGCGCTGGTGGAGCGCGCGGGAGTATCCGCGCCATTTGCCGATCTGGCTTGGCAGCAGGTGGAAGCGGGGGTGCGCGGCGAGACTTCGCTGGACGCTTGGGAAGCGCGCAAGATGGCGACGGCGCATGGGGCGGACGCGGAGAAATATAAGAGCGAGTACCTGGCCGCAAGTTTCGCCGATGCGATTTCGATTTATCTGCTGGCGATTTACCTGGATGTGGACTATTACGACCTGCGCGAGCGGGATTATCCGCTGCTGGCGCCGGCTCCGATGGCGGAGAGGTTGCGCAAGATCGCGGAGATCTTCCCGCCGAATGCAGGGTTCGAGTTCAATATTTATTATCGGCGGAGAGGGTAGCTCATGTGGCGCGGGCGCTTTTGTCCGCGCTGTCTGACAGGTGCGGCGGACGCGGACAAGAGTGTCCGCGCCACACTAGACGGCTGAGGACGGCCTTCGCTCCACAAAACAATGCAGGGGACGGGTGTGGGTCCGTCCCCTGCCTGCTTTCACGAGCCACGCGGATCACGGCTGCTTCAGGCCTGTGTATCCCCCACAACCTTGGAGTCGTAAGGCGCGTTGGGTTCGTTGAAACTGCTGCGGCTGAGTCAAGCTGTTTTTGAGCGACGACAATGCTGCGCGAAGGACGCAGGGCCGACCGCTGGAGTAAGCTAGCGTGTCGCGCCAGGAGCATTTGTCACGAACGCGTCACTTTCCTGTCAAATTGCAGGAAGCGGGGAGGATCGACGATTCGGGAAATTTGCGCCATTTGAGGAGCGTGCGCGTTCACAGAGAAAATGCAAGTGGGAGCGAACCTTCGTACCTTGGCTTCGACAAGGTTTCGGCATATTCTTGAATTCATCCCACGGATTCAGGTTTTAATTTGCCAATGATTTCATTTCGTATCTATGGACTGGTGTTGGGTGCGGCCGGTTTGTCGTTTGCCGGTTATGCTTTACTGCGTCCTAAACCCAAAACGGCCGACGAACTGGAGCGCGAGCGCCGGACGTGGCTGAACACCGTGGGCCGCATCACGGATGGGACCGTGATCGATGTGCAGGAACTGGAAAACCAGGAGACGCGCGCGGCCACTATGCTGATTTATCAGTACGACGTGGCGGGCGTTTCGTACGAAGCCTCGCAGGATGTTACCTACCTTCGGCAGTGGATCAATCTGCATTCCTGCCGGCTGGGACTGCCCACTTCAGTGAAGTACGATTCCCGGAATCCGGGGAACTCGATGGTGATTGCCGAGGGGTGGATTGGGCTGCGGCAATAGTGTGCTGATCGTCTGCTTCGGGTCTTCTCTCGCTAACAAATTTCCCCTTCGCACCTCGAAAAACCTTTAGAGCAGGTTGGGCCAGAGAGCCGCCACTACCAGGTAGGCGACCTGGGCGGTGGCCAAGCCGATCCAGATGCGCTTGCGGATTCTGGAGCGGCGGATATCGCGCAGAAGATCGGCGGAGGTGGGATCGGGGGGTAGAGCTTTCTCGGCTTCTACCGGGGCGGGCGCTGGAATTGGGGCTGCGGCGCGCGGCACTTCAACGGGCTTCGGCTTATCGGGGTAGAAAATCTTCGGGCCGTCGACGACGCCCGACCACAGCGGCAGAAGGATCCATGACTTGGGAATGATGTCGGGAATGGGCTTGGCCGTGAGGTGGAGAGAGGGCAAGGATTCCGGGGCGACGCGATCGGCGAGGTTGCGCAAGAGCGAGGCCCACCACATGTGGCTGAGCTGGTCGGTGATGAGTTCGCCGACATCGACGGGCTGGGATTCGAGTTCCAGGGGCGGCAGAATTTCGGGCGAGAGAACATCGCCAATATTGGTGAACACGGTGCGAAACCATGGAAGGCTGAGGCGGTCACCGAGCAACAGACCGACGTTGACCGGGCGCGAGGTCAGTTGAAGAGGAGGTAACTTTTCGGGCGCGATGGTGTCGCGCAGATTTCCGACCAGTGACCGCCAGAGCGACCGGGTCAACTCCTTGGGTGGAAGAAGTTCCAGAGGGATATGAGATGACTCCGCCGGGCCTTGCGGATCGCCAGACCATGCTTCGGCGGAACTGGAACGGTAAGTCATAGAAAAGAAGTGGCTTCCCTGTCTTGCGAGGACCCAAACCGGGAATGTTCCCCACAGAACCGTACTGATTGTCTAATCATAGCTGCCGCGCTGCTGATCTGTCACGCGGCTCAAGAAGGTGTCTTGTCCTAGATAAGACGTCCACCACGGAGTCACAGAGAAACCCAACTACTTGGCAAACCTTCTCCGCTGGGTTTGCACGTCCCGCGGGACTCCGTGGTCGCCCAAGGCCTACTGACAACCACTATATGATCACATCTTCATGATCTGAAAAGAGTTCGCTCCTGTGGTACATGCACAGGCGGGCCGTTGAGTGAAACGGGTATCTGAAGGACAATTGGTTCGATGGCGATCGGACGTGACGGGAAATGACCAAGAGCGCAGTGGGCTCGAAAAGATATGCGCGACTACGTCGTTTCGAGCGCTATCGCTTTGATGTGCGGGTGCAGGTTTCCGTCTTCCGCGATGGCCACACCATCGACCTCTGGGGAAGAACCAACGAACTTGGATTCGATGGCATCGGGGCCACGCTCACGGGCGAACTGAAAACCGGGGAAGTGGTATCGCTCGAGTTCCCGATCCCGGTGGCTCCGCGGGTGATGAAGGTGCGGGCGATTGTCCGCTACAGTCAAGGCTTACGTTGCGGATTCGAATTTCTGGTTGTGACCAGCCAACAGCGGGAGACGATGCAGCAATTGTGCGACAGGCTGGCAAAGGGCGTCTGAACGGCGCTGTTTCGTTGGGCTGGGGAAAAGCCTTAAAAACCACGGGGGAACACGGAGGACTTCTTTTCCAAGAACAACGAGCAGAGAGCAATACCTTGCCGGCGAATCTGCGGCTTGTCTTCGATTACCCCCGTAATTACCCACAGAAATGCTGCGCGCATACGATAGAGGGTACCCTCAGAAACGCGCTGGGAGAGGACTGTATGCTCGAAAACGACGGCCCGGCGGCACGTTCAAGAGACCTGCCGCAGGTGGAAGCGCTGCCGGAACCGGCGGCGGGCTGTCCTCCTTTCCGGCAGGCGCATGCGACTGCTTCAGTCGCCGAAAAAGCAAACTCTCAAGAGACGCTTACGGTCGAGCAAGCCTACTTCGAACAGATCATCGAGACCGCTCCGGAAGCAATCAGCATCATCGATGCAAGCAAGAGGGTTTTGCGCGTCAACGGCGAGTTCACGCGCTTGTTTGGCTTTTCCGAGACAGAGGTTGTTGGGAGACTGATCGACCAGTTGATTGTGCCGCCGGACCGCTATGCGGAAACCGCATGGATCACGGAGAACGTCAAAGGTGGAAACAAGCTCAACCTGGAGACGCGGCGGCAGCGAAAAGACGGTTCGCTGGTGGAAGTGCTGCTCTCGACTTCGCCGGTGGTGCTGGGCGGCAAAACGATAGGGGCCTACGCCTGCTATCGCGACATCACGGAACAGAAGCGAGCCGAGGATTTGAACGCGGCGATGTATGCGATCGCGGCGCGCAGCCAGTCGGCGGAGGATCTACAGCAGTTCTATGCGGCCATTCATAATATCGTCGGGCAGTTGATGTATGCGCGCAATCTCTACATCGCGCTGTACGACCCGCAATCGCAATTGTTGAGTTTCTCTTATTTCGTCGATGAGATGGATACGACGCCCACTCCCAAGCGGCTGGGCCGCGGACTTACGGAATATGTGCTGCGAACCGGGGAACCGTTGCTGGCAACGCCGGCGGTGTTCGAGGAATTAGTTCGCAGCGGGGAAGTGGAATTGATTGGGGCTCCATCGCTCGACTGGCTGGGAGTTCCGCTGAAAAGCGGCGCGACCACGCTCGGAGCGTTGGTGGTGCAGAGCTACAGCCAGAATGTCCGCTTCGAAGAGCGCGACCGCGAGATTCTCAAGTTCGTTTCCCAGCAGTTGGCGGCGGCTATTGAGCACAAGCGCTATGAGGAGGCGTTACGGCGGTCGGAGGCGCGTTACCGCTCGTTGATTTTGAGCGCCATATTCGGAATTTACCGGTGCGCACTGGACGGACGATTCCTGGACGTCAATCCAGCGCTCATCAGCATGCTGGGGTACGAATCGGTGGAAGAAGTGCTGCGACTGGACACGCGCCGCGAGGTCTTCCTCAACCCACAGGAGTTGGACCGCTTGACCGAGGAGTATCGCCGCGCTGGAAGCTTGAACGGGGCTGAGGTGCAATGGAAACACAAGGACGGGCGCCCGATCACAGTGCGGCTGAGCGGGCGCGCCGCCAGCGGCACGGAGGAGGAAGAGGAAGTTCTGGAGTTGATCGCCGAAGACATCACCGAGAAGCGCCAACTGGAAGAGCAGTTCCGGCAAGCGCAAAAAATGGAAGCGGTGGGCCGCCTGGCGGGCGGCGTGGCACACGATTTCAACAACCTGATCATGGTGATCAACGGCTACACCGAGGTCCTGCTGGGACAACTGGAAGCCGGAGACGACATGCATCAGAAAGTGGAATCCATCCAGCAAGCCGCGGATCGGGCCGCGACCCTGACGCGCCAACTGCTGGCGTTCAGCCGGAAGCAGTTACTGGAACTGAAAGTTGTCGATGTAAACGCGGTGGTCACCAATATGGAACGCTTGCTGCGGCCGCTGATCGGCGAGAACATCGAGTTGGTGACGCGGCTTTCCGACGACGCCGGACATACGCGCGCCGATGCGGGCCAACTCGCGCAGGTCCTCATGAATCTGGTGGTGAATGCCAAGGATTCCATGGCGGAGGGCGGAAGGATCACAATCCAGAGTTCAAACATGACTGTGCGCCCAAACATGGGCGAGCATCGCTTCATTCAGCCGGGAAGTTATTCGGTCATCTCGGTCAGCGACACCGGTCACGGCATGGACAAGGAAACGCTGTCGCGAATTTTCGAGCCCTTCTTTACGACCAAGGAAAAAGGCAAGGGGACCGGCCTCGGGCTCTCGACGGTGTACGGGATCGTCAAACAGAGCAATGGATACGTGTTTGCCGAAAGCCAGGTCGGGCTCGGCACGACCTTTTATGTGTATTTGCCGTGCGTGCAGGATGCGGTGGAAGCGAGTTGTCCTAGTGTGAACGCAGAACCGGAAAAGGGCGGGTGCGAGACCGTGTTGTTGGTGGAAGACGAGGAGTCCGTGCGCGAACTGGTGAAGGTAACGCTGATTTCGCGCGGCTACAAAGTGCTGGAAGCGAAAGACGGCGAAAGCGGACTGCGCCTGGCCGCGGAGACGATGGGAACAATCGATATCCTCGTCACTGACGTCATGATGCCTGGCATAGGGGGGCGCGAATTGGCGACGAAATTGTCAGCTATACGTCCGGGCATTTGTGTCCTCTTTCTCTCCGGCTACACGGAAGATGTAGTTGTCACGCCCGGAGCGCTGGGTCCGGGAACAGCCTTCCTGCAAAAACCGTTTACCCTGCAGCATCTCGCCAAGAAAGTGCGCGAGGTGTTGCGCTCGAAACCGCAATCGAAATCGGCGTCGGCTGCGAACTGACGTGTCGCGGCGTTGCCGCCCCGGTTTCTCGGCAGAGCGCGCTTTCGTTGCGGCTGACCTAGTGAAGTCTCTCCTGCGTTTTTCCACCTTTGTGAAATCCATCTTTCTTTCTTTGTGAAGCCCACTTGCAGGCCTCCGCATCCAATCAGCTTGATTGTCCAAAGCTGTGATTTTTGGAGGTTTGTATGTTCGTTGTTCTTGGAGCAAGCGGCCACACCGGACAGGTCGTGGCTAAGAACCTTCTCGCTGCGGGGCAGAAAGTCCGCGTCGTGGGAAGAAGCGCGGAGCGTTTACAAAGTCTTGCAGCCGAAGGCGCCGAGATTTTTGTCGCCGATGCGACCGATGCGCAGGCGCTAACCAGAGCGTTCAAAGGCTCTGAAGCTGCCTACGTGCTCATTCCACCCAACCCTACCAGCAATGACTTTCGCGCGTTTCAGGACCGCGTGAGTGACGCTATTGCCGACGCCGTGCAGAATGCGGGAGTCAAGAATGTGGTGTCGCTGAGCAGTTACGGCGCCGATAAACCGATCGGCACCGGGCCAGTCGCCGGACTTCATGATCTTGAACAGAAGCTCAATCAGGTTGATGGCGCGAACGTGCTCCATCTGCGCGCGGGCTACTTCATGGAGAACACTCTGCCGCAAGTCGCTGTGATTCGCATGCTGGGCAGCGTTGCCGGGCCGGTGCGACCGGACCTCAAACTACCTATGATTGCGACGCGCGACATCGGAGAGGCGGCGGCTGACGCTCTTATGCGCCGCGAATTCCGCGGCAAACAGACGCGGGAACTGCAAGGCCAGCGCGACCTCAACTATGTCGAGGTTGCTGCCATTATCGGCAAGGCGATTGGCAAGCCTTCGCTGGGCTATGTCCAGGCGCCGGACGATCAGCTGCGGGCGGCCATGGCGCAGATGGGGATGTCGGCCAACTTTGTCGGGCTGATCCTGGAGATGGCGGGCGCTTTGAATTCGGGACATATGAAGGCGCTAGAGCCCCGGTCGGCGGCGAATACTACTCCGACTTCGTTTGAGACGTTTGTGCAGGAAGAGTTTGCTCCGGCGTATCGGGAGCAGGCGGCGGCGTAAGCTTTCAGGGCAAGAGGCAGGCGCAAAGGGTTACGGAGGCCGTGCAGGAGAAATTGAAAATGACATCGCTGGAAAAGCCCTGGATGAAACATGTGGGAAAGCTCAAGCACCTCCACGGAGAACGAAAGCAGATTGAGAAACGGGTAGAAGAAACTTTCGAGCGCATTGACCGGGAAGTGTGGCGATGATTGGCTGAACGGTGATTGGCTGAACAATGATTCTCGACACAATCGCCCTGTCGGCCGCGGCCGACGACGATCCGGGAGTGGCTGCGGTGCTGGCTCGCGCCGACCAGATGGCGATTCCGGTGATTGTTCTCGGCGAGTATCGCCACGGAATCGCCCAGTCGCGGAACCGAAGCGCGTATGAAGCCTGGCTCACGGAACTTCTCAACGATTGCACGGTGCTGGACGTCAACGAGCCGACCACACATCACTACGCGGAAATCGTCGGGGAGTTGAAGCGGAAGGGCAAACCGATTCCGACCAATGACATTTGGATTGCGGCGCTTTGCCGGCAGCATTCTCTGCCGCTTTTGAGCCGAGATTGGCATTGCGACGAGGTGGTGGGAATTAAGCGGATTGGGTGGTGATCAGACTGTTCGTCTCCAGCTCAGGGGTTCTACCGCTCTGCCTAGGTCCTGTACCATCCGCGGCCCGGCTTTAGAAGGGGACCAGCAGCTTGTCTGGGCCTTCGATCTCATCTTTAGCCTCCAGGAATTCCTCACTCCATGGTTTGCCGGCGCACTCGGGGCACTCGTCGATCATGTCGCCAATAGCGAAACAGTGATAGCAGGTTCCTTCGGAGCTGGCGCCAGGGAACTTCTCACATGTCTTGCAGGGCTTGAAGAACTCGCGTTCGAGCGCTCGGTGCTCGCCCCATAGTTCGCGCTCACAGATGATGCACATAATCTCCTCCTGATTAGCGATTCTGGAAAATTATGGCGTGCGCAGAATTCTTCTTGCAGTGAGCTGGCGCACGGCTCGAGAGTGACGAAACGAAGCAGGCGAATTTTTGGGCGAGACGGAAAAGGCCACGCTGCTTTCGCAACGTGGCCTTTATTTACGCCGGCAACGACCTACTCTCCCACACACATGCAGTACCATCGGTTCAGCAGGCACACCGAGTGCATCATTCCCCAGCCAAGACCGTGGCAGCAGAATGCACCCATAATTGACATGCGACTTCCAGCGTCCAGTTGTGATGTACGCTGACGGAATAGTGACGCCACGCCGGACTGATGAGTTCTATTTGCACAGTCCCCTGTTCGGTTGCAATCCGAACGCACCAACCGGAAAACATCCGACGGGTAGAATCGAACGCGGGTTTCCAGATCAGTCCATGGGGATGGCCGCTTTCTCCCCGCTCGACGAGCGCGGCAGCCTGCATGAGATCGTCAGAAACGAGCCTGCTTTCCATGGGCGATAAGTGGCATGAATAGCGGTTCCGGCAAAATGGGCAAATTTCCAAGTACACTCCGGCAGAGAATGAAAGGGGCGAAATACTGATTGACATTTTAGTTTCTCCTTTTCTAATAGAATTCGTGAGGAACAGCCAGCCATAATCCAAAGAAAAAAAGCCACGCCCATTTCTGAGCGTGGCCTTTCTCAAATTCCTAAAGTACATTTCAAACAAAACGGAAAAGGCCAATCTGATTTCTCAGACTGGCCTTTATTTATGCCGGCAACGACCTACTCTCCCACACACTTTCGCGTGCAGTACCATCGGCCCGGCGGGGCTTAACTTCCGTGTTCGGGATGGGAACGGGTGGAACCCCCGCGGTAAGATCACCGACAACTTGCAGCCGTCAGCCATCAGCCGTCAGCCGTCAGCTAAACCCAAGCTGAGGCGACTTACACCGCCGATGGGCGGCAAACTTTTCAAAGAACTGGAGGACGATGCCTCACAACTGAATAGATTGGGTGTTTCTTAGCTTTGCAGCCTTGATCGTTACAATTCGTCGGCGCCCAGTTATCAGTGATGCTTCTCAGTCATCCAGGTTCTGACGACTTACTAACAACATTGCTAATTCCAGTCCAGCTTCGAACTGGGAACTGGCAACTGAGAACTAACAACTGGTTTTAATGCACCGAGTAAATTTTATGGTCAAGCCGAACGGGCGATTAGTACAGGTAAGCTACACGCATTACTGCGCTTCAACATCCTGCCTATCAACCAGGTAGTCTACCTGGGCCCTTCATTACCCTTAAGGGTTGGGAGATCTCATCTTGAGGAGTGCTTCCCGCTTATATGCATTCAGCGGTTATCACAACCGAACTTCGCTACCGAGCGGTGCCCTTGGCAGGACAGCTCGATCACAAGAGGTTCGTCCATCCCGGTCCTCTCGTACTAAGGACAGGCCCTCTCAAATCTCCTGCGCCCACAACAGATAGGGACCGAACTGTCTCGCGACGTTCTGAACCCAGCTCACGTACCGCTTTAATAGGCGAACAGCCTAACCCTTGGAACCTTCTACAGCTCCAGGATGCGATGAGCCGACATCGAGGTGCCAAACCGGAGCGTCGATATGAACTCTTGGCTCCGATCAGCCTGTTATCCCCGGCGTACCTTTTATCCGTTGAGCGATGGCCATTCCATACAGAACCACCGGATCACTAACGCCTACTTTCGTATCTGCTCGACTTGTAGGTCTCGCAGTTAACCACGCTTGTGCGTTTGCACTCGACGGCTGATTTCCAAACAGCCTGAGCGTAGCTTCGCGCGCCTCCGTTACAATTTAGGAGGCGACCGCCCCAGTCAAACTACCCGCCTTACTATGTCCCTTTCCCGGATTACGGGAATAGGTTAGAACCACAGAACTCGCAGGGTGGTATCTCACCGGTGGCTCCTCCAAGCCCGAGAGCCTGAATTCAAAGCCTCCCACCTATCCTGCGCAGCAAGTGCCATAGTTCATAGTAAAGGTATAGTAAAGGTGCACGGGGTCTTTCCGTCTAGTTGCGGGCAACCGGCATCTTCACCGGCACTACAAGTTCGCCGTGCCAGTTGGCAAGACAGTCGCACTTTCGTTACGCCATTCGTGCAGGTCGGAACTTACCCGACAAGGAATTTCGCTACCTTAGGACCGTTATAGTTACGGCCGCCGTTCACTGGGGCTTCAGTTCGAAGCTTCGCCTTGCGGCTAACCTCTCCCTTTAACCTTCCAGCACCGGGCAGGCGTCAGCCCCTATACGT
>CAWFUA010000001.1:847500-2228293 GCA_963818945.1 uncultured Acidobacteriaceae bacterium
AAAATCACTTGATCCTCACAAGTGGGGTATTGGCGAGAAAGGGCTACTGGCGAACGACACTTGGAATGCGGCGCTTGGAACCGGGCTGCTGCCGCATCCGTAGCTGTTGATAAGGGTTTTCAACCTTCGGAGGGGCCATGAAAGCGGCCGTTACGACGATGCCTACCACGCGACGCACTGCCCCGTCATCGCTAGTCTATTTTTTAGGATACGGCGCGGTCTACGTCTCGCTTCTGTTTGCTATGCATCAGGTCTCAGGTTTCGACTTGGGAGAACCGCTGTTGGTGCTGGGATTGATGGGTGTTGGTTTTTCGGCGCTCGCTTGGTGGGTCACCAGTAAGTCGATCCCTTTGCCCTTGGTTGTGCAGCGACCGGCCAGCGAGGCGATTTTGCTGTTGATCTACGTGCTGCCGCTGGTCGCCTACCTTACGTGGGGCCGGAAAGCGCTTGCGCTTTCGACAATCCCCGAGCCACGGCAGTCGGTGGTCATCCTGGCGATCAAGCTAGTCTTGTTCGTCGCGATTCCGGCAGCTATGTTCCGTTTGGGCTGGGGCTACCAATGGCGCGAGTTGTTTGCATTTCAAGGCGCGAGCCGCCATGTTTGGCCCGCTCTTTGGATGAGTCTGGCGCTGATCGTATTCCAATGTGTGATCGGGCGCGGGCTGGGCGACCTACGGCACTCGGGGATTAGTCCGCTCGCTTTGGTCGCGGGCGCACCGTTCATTTACTTATTCCTGCTGGTTGAGGTCGGACTGGTCGAGGAGTTTTTCTTTCGGGTGCTGCTGCAGACGCGATTGGGCCTGTGGCTGAAATCGGAGATGGGCGGAATCGTCGCGATGGCGCTTCTGTTCGGCCTGATGCACGCGCCGGGGCTTTATTACAATTCCGCGGCGACGCAGGAGGCGGTGGGGACACATCCGTCGTGGCTGATGGCGATCGGATATTCGATTGTGATTACATCGGTCGCCGGATTTTTTCTCGGCGTGCTTTGGATGAAAACCCGCAACCTCCTGCTGGTCATGATCGTTCATGCGGCCGGCGACTTCATACCTAATTTTGTGCCCATGCTTAAGAACTGGATCTGAAAGCGCGGCGCTTTCTTTCTACAACGGCGCTTGGGATCTCGTGCTTGCGGGACTTCACGCACACGCCCTGCTAATGATTCGGCGATAATAAGTTAAGAGGATGACCGTGATTTCAGTAGTCCAACTCGGGACGATTCCCTACGCTGATGGCCTGCGCTTGCAGCAAAGGCTGGTCGAACTGCGCAAGGCGGGCCAGATCGGGGACGTGCTTCTGCTGCTTGAGCACACGCCGGTGATCACGCTGGGGCGCAATGCGAAGGCTGCGAATGTGCTGGCTTCGACGGAATCGCTCGCGGCCCGCGGAGTCGAGGTCTTCGATTGC
The DNA here is from genome assembly GCA_963818945.1 of uncultured Acidobacteriaceae bacterium. Lineage (GTDB taxonomy): Bacteria > Acidobacteriota > Terriglobia > Terriglobales > Acidobacteriaceae > Acidiflorens. The sequence goes on from CAWFUA010000001.1 coordinate 848,908, forward strand.
GATCGCGGCGGCGATGTCACGTTTCATGGGCCGGGGCAGATTGTGGGCTATCCGATATTTGATTTGCGGGGATTCGGCCGGGACGGCAGCTTTCAGTCGTCAGCCATCAGTCATCAGGAAGAGCCTACTGAGGCGGCGCGCGAATCGCTGCCTGCAGGAAGAAAAGCCTTGGGCGTAGTGGACTATGTGCGGCGACTGGAGGAAGTGTTGATGCGGACGTGCGCCGATTTTGGGAGTGCCACAAAGCGGGTGGCGGGATTGACCGGCGTGTGGACTGACACTCCGGAAGCCGAGCTTCGCTTGCCTGGACAGCCGAGGGCGGCTGTCCCTACGCAGGAAGCAAAGATCGCGGCCATCGGCGTACACATTTCCCGGTCGGTCACTTCACATGGATTCGCGCTCAACGTGAACACGGACCTCAGCTACTTCAACCTGATTGTGCCCTGCGGGATTACAGCCAAGCCGGTGACTTCGATGCAGAAAGAACTCGGGCGCGAAGTGGAACTCGACGTGGTTGCACATTCGCTCTCGCGCAGCTTCGGCACGGTGTTCGGGCGGCAGATGCTGTGGGTGGAGACGATCGATGCGCTGCTGGGAAACACGGTGGGCGTGCCAGTGAGAACCCCCTCAGAAGTGCGCCGTCTGGATGGGAAGGACGACTTGTTCCTCGCCTAACGCGTATGTTGTCTCTGCTGGCGTTTCGCGGACAAGAGTGTCCGCGCCACACGGTGTTAGCATATTGCGCGGACTCATCATGGCGAACAAGAAGCCAGCTGCGAAGAAGAAACTCACCGCCGATGTAAAGAAGGCCGAGCAGAGGCTTGGAACTGGACAGCCGACCCGCGAGCGGCCCGCGAAGGTCGATCTTCGCAGCTTCGCGATCCTCGACTATCGACTTGAGAAGCCCGCGTTCAAGCTGCGCCAGGTCCGCATCGGCGACGAGGTTCGCTATGAAGTGGAAAGCGGCGATCTTTCAAAGCCCGTGCCGCCGATCCGGGAGTCGAAATATTTATCGAAGCAGCAGGTGATCGAAATCTACCGCTGGATGCTCCTCAATCGCCGCATGGAAACAGCGCTGGAGAATCTCTACAAGCAAGGCAAGGTCGTCGGCGGAGTTTATTTCGGACTCGGCCAGGAAGCCTGCTCCTGCGCTTCGGCCTATGCGCTTCGTGAAGACGAATGGCTCGGGCCGATGATCCGCAATCAGGGTGCGTTGCTGGTGCGCGGCTTTTCTCCGCGCGACATCATGATGCAGTACATGGCGAAGTCGGGGTCGCCGACCAAGGGGCGCGATGCTTCTTCGCACTTTGGCGATATCGAGAAGCGCAATGTCGTCGCTCCGATTTCTACTTTGGGTGACCTGATACCCGTGCTCTCGGGCGTGGCGCTGGGCGCGCGGTTGCAGGGGAAGAGCATCGCCGTCATGACTTACATCGGCGATGGCGGCCAGTCGACGGGCGTGACTTATGAAGGATTGAATTTTGCGGCGGTGCAGAATCTGGGGCTGGTGCTGATTGTCGAGAACAATCTCTGGGGATACTCGACTCCGTCCGATATGCAGTTTCGCGTGAAGGATCTGGCGGAGCGCGCGCTTGCCTACGGAATTCCCGGCGTGATCGTCGATGGCACCGATGCCTGCCAGGTTTACGACGCCTGCCACGAAGCCTGCGAGCGGGCCCGGCGCGGCGAAGGGCCGACGCTGATCGAAGCGAAGATGATGCGCATGAAAGGCCACGCCATTCACGACGCTGCCGAGTATGTGCCCAGGCCGCTTTTTGAATACTGGACGAAGCGCGACCCGATTGCACGGTTGGAGAATTATCTCGTTCGTGGGAAGAAATGGCTGACGGCGGACGAGAATCACCAGTTAATTGCCGATGTCGAGCACCAGCTCGAAGCCGACCGCGATTTTGCCGTGAACTCTCCGATGCCCACACCCGAGTCGGCTTCAGGGGGAGTGTATTGCGAAGCGGGCTGCCACGAAATCAGGCCCAAGTACGGCATACCGAAGGCGCGCGCGGCCCGTTCGCGAAGTCCAGAGCGTCCGAAGCCGCCGGATGCGCCGGTACATCTGAAATAGGTCCACAAAAATACGCCTTTGGAACCGGTTTAGTGAGGGCTCGTGCGGAGCTATGCACCAAGCCTCAGGGGTTCAACCAGTCTGCTAAGAAAAGTCCGGATTCCACAGGCGGCCCCTTTGGCAGTGGAGAGGCCAACCTCCACTACATGACCAAACTCATTAGCCACTGTGATCCCGAACTCTAGAAATTCCTTCGCAGATCGCTCGACGTCCCGCCCGCCGCCGGAATGTAGCAGTTCAGCGTGTAATCCATCACCATTCGATCGGCGTTGAATCTCCATCCCAACGTGCGGATCGTCCGCTTCATGCGCTTGATCCAGCCCCGCGGCAGCCCGTCCCGGTCGCGCTGATAGTAGAGCGGGATCAATTCCTCGCGCAGCACACGCAGCAAATCTTCCGCATCACGCCGGTCCTGTACGTTCGTGTCCGAGTGCATCCGTCCGTCCCCGATTGCGAAGCCGTTCAGCCCGTCATAGGCCTCAGCCCACCAGCCGTCGAGCACCGAGAGATTCAATCCACCGTTCAACACGACTTTCTGTCCGCTCGTTCCCGACGCCTCTTGCGGACGCCGCGGGTTATTCAGCCACACGTCCACGCCTTGCACAAAATGCCGTCCCACGTTGATGTCGTAATCCTCAACGAACACCAACTTGTCGGCAAACTGCGGATCGCGCATCAATTGCGCTACCTGCTGCAGCACGCGCTTTCCCGGCTCGTCCATCGGATGCGCCTTGCCCGCGAACACGAACTGCACCGGCCGATTCGGATCGTTCACCATACTGGCCAGCCGTTCGATGTCCGTAAGAATCAGATTGGCGCGCTTGTAGGTGGCAAACCGCCGCGCAAAGCCAATCGTCAATGCATCCGGACTGAGCACGCCTTTCAGTTTCTGCAGCGTCTGCTCCGGTTCATCGCGCCGCACCGCCTGCATCACGGCTCTCCGCCGGACGAAATCAATCATCTGGGCCTTGAGGTTCAGGTGGGTCTCCCAGAGTTCACCGTCATCCACGTTGTCGATTCCATCCCAGATCTTCGACTCGCTGCTCTTCAGGTGCCATCCCGTGCCCAAATGCCGGTCATACAGCCGGAACATCTGCGGCGCCAGCCAGGTCGGTACATGCACGCCGTTCGTGATATGCCCGATCGGCACCGCGTCCTCCGACTTGCCGGGTGTCAGGCCCGTCCACATCGCGCGCGACACCTCCCCGTGCAGCGACGAAACTGCATTCGCCCGCCGCGACAGCCGTAGCCCCAGCACGGTCATGCAGAACGATTCCTCGCTGTGCGGGTTTTCTCTTCCCAGCCCCATGAACTGTTCTCTGGAAATTCCCATCGCTTCGCGCAGCGGCCCCAGATGCTCCTCAATCAGTTCTGCGTCGAAGCGGTCGTGACCCGCCGGAACCGGCGTGTGGGTTGTGAATACCACCTGCCGAGATACCTGCGGCACCGCTTTCTCGAAGCTGATGCCTTCATCTTCCATCCGCTGCCGGATCGCTTCCAGCACCGCGAAGCCGCTGTGTCCTTCGTTCAGATGCAAGACGCCCGGGGTGATCCCCAGCGCTTTCAGCGCGCGCAGTCCGCCCACTCCAAGCAGCAACTCCTGGTGGACGCGCACGCGCCCGTCACCGCCATACAACCGCGACGTCAGCTCGCGATCCTCCGGCGCGTTTCCTTCCACGTCCGAATCCAGCAGATACAGGTCGATCCGCCCGACGCGGGCGCGCCGCACTTTCGCGCGAATCGATCCATGCCGCGTATCCACCTGCACCACGACCGGACGACCGTTCTTGCCGATCGCCGGTTCGAGCGCCAGTTGGCTAATATCCGTATCGAAGTATTCTTCGCGCTGCCAACCGTCGCGATCCAGCCGCTGCCGGAAATATCCCTGCGGATAAAACAGTCCCACACCCACCAGCGGAATCCCCAGGTCCGATGCGCTCTTGATGTGATCGCCTGCGAGCACGCCGAGTCCGCCCGAATACACCGGCAGGGACTCGTGGATGCCGAACTCCGCCGAGAAATATGCTACTGGCCGCGGACGCAGCACGCCCGCCCGCCGCGCCGCCCAGGTGTGCTCGGCGTTTTCATACTCGCGCAGCCGGCGATACGCATAGTTGACGCGGCTATGCAGACCAAGTTCGGCCGCCCGCGCCTCCAGTTTCGCCAGCGGAAACTCCTTCAGCATCGCCACGGGACTGTGATTCAGCTGGCTCCAGCGCTTGGGATCAAGCTCCCGGAAAAGCCCCGCCGCATCGTGGTCCCAGCTCCACCAGAAATTCCGGGCCAGCGCCCACAGCCTTTCCTGCACGGGCGCGATAAAGCGGTCGAGCGTTCGCGCCTCGCTCACCACGGGAGCTACGCGAGCCGCGGCTTCCTGCAGCATCTTGATCTCGTTCTCTGGAAACGTCCGCGCCTCTTTTGTCTGGATCACCAGCACGCCCTGCAGCACGCCGCGATCGATCAGCGGCACTCCCAGAAACGACTGATACGGATCTTCACCGGACTCGCTGAAGTACTTGAACCGCGGATGCTTCCCCACCTGCTCGACTGCCACCGGACGCACCTGCTCGGCCACCAGGCCGGTCAGCCCCTCCTGCACTGCCATGCGCAGTTGGCCAATACAAGACGGCTTCAGCCCCACCGTCGCCGCCAGCACCAAGTTCGCCCGGTCCGGCTCCAGCAGATACGCTGAGCAAACATCGACGCCGAACCGCCGCGCGATCAGCCCGACCACGTTCATCAGCGTTTCGGCCGGACTGCCAGTCTCCGCCGTCAAGTTCGCAATCTCGTCCCAGGCAAGCACGTGGCTCGCCTCCAGCGAACACACCGCGTGCTCCAGGGGCGACTCCGGCATGTGGGTCTGATCTTTTTCGCTTGGACTTGTTCCGCTCACATCGATTCCGCTGCTGCGATCCACTTCTTGCCTCTCAATCTGTCAAACTGTCCAGCGTTGGGCGTTTCGTATTTCGCGTCACACTCGGTTCGTTTTTCGCCCGTTATCCTTGGCCTGCAAATGTGCACCATGCGGCCCGAACCTCAAAGTTGGCAACACCCACAGTAGTGTTCATTTTATCGGGAGAACCCGTCCCAGCCACGCCCCAACTCGGGAATTGTTGATTACCACGGTGCCGAGCCGCCCAAAATGGCTCGTTGGATTTGACCGACAGAATCGGATCCAAATCCTCTAACCTCGTGTTTCTCAACCGTTTGCCTGTGCTCTGGATCACAGCCTTCGCGATTGTCAGCGCCTTATAAAGGTCAAGCAAACCAAGATCAACCGAGCATCACGGAGGCCGAACCATGCAAGGCGACAAGAAGGTAATCGCACAGTTAAACACCGCTCTCAGTTCGGAGCTCACCGCCATCGTGCAATACATGGCACAATCCGAAATGTGCCAGAACTGGGGCTACGCCCGCCTCGGCAATCTTCATAAAGCCCGCGCCATCGAGGAGATGGGCCACGCCGAAAGTCTCATCGAGCGCATCATCTTCCTGGACGCCCTTCCCGCCGTCAACGTCGGCCTGAAACCCCAGCTCGGCACCAAGTTCCAGGACCAGATCGAGATCAACCTGAAAGACGAGCTCGATGCCGTCCGCGAGTACAACGATGCCGTGAGGCTCTGCGCCACGGCCGGAGACGACGGCTCACGCGCCCTGTTCGAGCGCCTGCTCAAGGACGAAGAGCGCCACGCCGACTTTCTCGAATCCCAGCTCCACGCCATCAAGGAAATGGGGATCGGGCCGTATCTGGCGCAACAAATGGGGGCGGAGAAGTAGCAAAGCCACATCTCTTGGGTGAGCTAGATGATTGCGCTAAGCTGGGCTACTCAACCTCTTAGTGTGTAGCAATGTGTATTGTCTTGTTGACAAGGGTGTAATGAGGAAGCTTCCTCATTACCCTTCTTTACAGAAACTTTTCCCCAGAGCCCGGGTTTTAGTGCATCCTAAGGGACATCACCACCCAGGAGAGTCTCCATATGAATCCCCTTGCGTCCACCAAGTGTGCCGCACGCCTGCTCATGGCTGTCGCGGCAATATCAGGTCTCTTCTTGACAGCCGGCTGCGGCAGCAGCAGCACAACCAAGACCAACCAAGAAGGATTTAGCAACGCCAGTTTGACTGGCATTTACGTCTTCTCCTCCACCGGCGTCGACTCCACCAACGGCGCGTTCCTCGCCGTGGCAGGCTCCGTCGCAGCCAACGGGAGTGGCGGCATAACTGGAGGCAACATCGACGTCAACGGCTTCTCCCCAGGGTTTTTCTCCACTCCGATTACCTCCGGCAGCTACAGCGTTGGCTCCGACGGCCGTGGGCAGGCCGTTCTTAGCTGGAGCGGCGGCAGCGGCACGCTGGATTTCGTGCTAACTTCGCCTTCGCATGGTCTAGTCATTGAATTCGACGGCGACGGCACTGGCAGCGGCACCCTCGACCTGCAGACCACCGGGGCCCTCACCGGTTCCTACTCCTTCGGTCTTTCCGGTGCTTCAGGAAGCAACGAGGTTCCGTTGGCCATGGTGGGAACATTTGACACCACCGCACCTCGTCCCCAGGGCATATCCTTCAATGGCCTTGCCGACATTAACGGCAACGGCGTTGCCACCCCAGACTTGCATCTAGCCGCCACCGTTACCGCAGGATCCCCCGGAACAGCGACTCTTAGCGCCTACAACTCCAGCAACGAACTGGTCGCGACCTATAACTTCGACGTGTACATGGTCGATGTGACGCACTTGAAGTTCATAGAAACCGATACCCCGCAGATACTGGCCGGAGATGCCTTCACGCAGCAGACATCGATCCCCGATGGCGTGTATGCCTTTTCCATGGAAGGCCTCGACGCCACCACCAACACCGGGCCGATGGCAATGGCGGGCTTCTTCACGTCCACCTCAGGCACACTCAGCGCCGTCCTTCAGGACTATAACGATGTCGGTAACGTCAATGAGGTGGCGGGAACTGGGGGTTCTTTCACCACCATCACGGGCGGACGGACCGAGCTCACCCTGACTAGCATCTATAACGGTAATGCCAGCGGACTCCTCGGCTCACCAACCTTTGCTGCCTATCCCTCCAGCGGCGGGATTGAGATGCTGGAAATTGATAACCCTACAGATGGCGAGTTCGGGATCACCGGCGGCATAGCTTTGCCCCAGGGCACCACCACCACCATCTCAACCACGCCCGGCTACGGATTGAATCTCTCGGCGATTAATGGTGGTGGCAGTACCTTGTTCGAGGAGGATGACATCGCTGAGTTCACCGTGGACAGCAGCGGCAATTACAAGGGTGCGGAGGACGTCAACGATGAAGGGTCCTTGACATCGCGCGTGCCGTTCAACGGAACGCTCACGCCCGACACGGCGGTCGCGGGCCACGGTATTGTAACCAACTCCAGCACGTTCAACTTCGCCTATTACGTTGCCAACGAAGGCGCAACCATCCTCATCCTTGAAACGGACCCTACTCAACTCGGATTAGGATCCTTCGACGCGCAAAGCTCGGCGCAGAGTGAAGTTCGGGCAGCCGCCGCGCACACTCAATTCTCACCCGTGCTCTTCAAACCGAAGGGAAAGGGCGCGTGGAAGAAGCGCAGCAGATAGCCCTTCACACCACTCTACAAACAACTAAGGCGTGGCCCCCGGGCCACGCCTCTTCTTCTTGCCGCTGTTGCATTCCGAGCGCTTGGATCCAAGAAATTTGGAGCTAAGTCTTTGATTCCAAAAGACCGAGCCAAGGCGGTCTAACGAAAAGGGCTGCTAACGCAGCCCCTTCACTTTCAGTCGAGCCGAACAGTTCTTACGCGATGCTTTCGGCAGCGATCTTCTCTGTCAGGAAGGCTTCGATCACATCGCCAACCTTTACGTCGCCGTAGTTGGCGATGGAAATTCCGCACTCCATACCGCTGGTGACTTGGGAAGCATCGTCCTTAAAGCGTCGGAGCGACGCGATTTTTCCCTTGAACACGACGACGTTGTCGCGCAGCAGGCGCACTTCCGAGTCGCGCTTGATGAAGCCATCGGCGACGCGGCAACCTGCAATCATTCCGACCTTCGGAATACGGAAGGTTTCGAGCACTTGCGCACGCCCCTGATAAGTCTCCTTGATCGTGGGCTCAAGCAGGCCAGTCATGGCGCGCTTAATCTCATCCTGGAGTTCGTAAATGATCGAGTGCAGGCGGATGTCGACTTTCTCCTGGTCGGCCAGTTCCTGCGCTTTGCGCTCGGGGCGAACGTTGAACCCGATGATGATGGCGTTCGATGCCGAAGCCAGCAGCACGTCGGTTTCGGTGATGGCGCCGATGCCGGAGCGCAATAGCTTCAACCGCACCTTGTCGTTGGAAAGCCGTCCAAGCAAATCGCCCAGCACTTCGACCGAGCCCTGCACATCGGCTTTCAGGATGATGTTCAGCTCCTTGATGCCAGCCGTCTTCAACTGCTCGGCGAGGCCCTCAAGCGAGACGCGGGAACTCTTGGCGAGAGCCGCCTCGCGTGCTTTCTGCTCGCGGTATTCGGAGATGTCGCGCGCCTTTTCACGGTCGGTGACAACCACGAACTGGTCGCCCGCCTGCGGCAAGCTCTCGAGGCCGAGGATTTCGACCGGCGTGGAAGGCGGCGCTTCCTGCATCGGTTGCCCGCGATCATCGAACATGGCGCGTACTTTGCCGTAGGCGTTGCCGACCACAAAGTTGTCGCCGGCATGGAGCGTGCCGTTCTGCACGAGAATGGTTGCGACCGGACCACGTCCGCGATCCAACTTCGCTTCGAGCACCACGCCACTGGAAGCGCGGCCGGGAGTCGCTTTCAGTTCCTGCAGGTCGGCCGTCAGGCAGATCATTTCCATCAGCAGGTTCAGGTTGGTCTTCTTCTTGGCGGAAACATCGACGAAAACTGTCTTGCCGCCCCAATCTTCCGGCAGGAGGCCGCGATCGGCCAGCTGCTTCTTCACGCGCTCGGGCATCGCTTCCGGCTTATCGATCTTGTTGACGGCGACGATGATTGGCACTTCCGCTGCGTGCGCGTGGTCGATGGCTTCAATGGTCTGCGGCATCACACCGTCATCGGCGGCCGTAACTAGCACGACGATGTCGGTAGCCTTCGCCCCGCGCGCGCGCATGCGGGTGAAGGCCTCGTGGCCAGGAGTATCGAGGAATACGATCTCGCGGCCGAAGGCCGGGGATGAGTTATCGGTGATGCGAACCTTGTACGCGCCGATATGTTGCGTGATTCCGCCCGCTTCGCCTTCCGCGACGTTCGTCGAGCGAATGGCGTCGAGCAATGTGGTCTTGCCGTGGTCGACGTGGCCCATGATGGTGACGACCGGCGGCCGCGTAACGGTTTCGGCCCCTTCTTCGCTGCTCTCGGTGGCTTCGGCCGTATCTTTCGCGGCCTGCTCTTCGAAGGTGATGACTTCTGTTTCCGCTCCAAAGAAGCGCGCCATCTCGCTGGCCAGTTCGGCGTCGAGCGTCTGATTGATGGTGGCGAACACACCGCGCACTACGAGGCGGGCAATGACATCCTTAGCGCGAATTCCGAGCTTTTCGGCGAGATCCTTCACCGAGATTCCTTCGGTGATCGTGATGTTGCGCGTGATCGGCGCCGGCTCGTTGTTGACGATCATGCGCGGCGGCGGCGTATAGCCCTTCATCGGGCCTTCCTTCACGCCTCGCGGAACATATCTTTGTCCCGGACGCCGCGACGGACCTCCTGGACGGCTTCCCGGCCGACTCGGCCCCGGAGGAGCCATTGGTGCGCCTGGCCCCACGCCGAGCGGACGCGTACCCGTTGGCGACACGCGCGTCGGGTGCATGGGACGGCGTTCGCCGGGACGCAGCGGTGGACGCGCTCCCGGCGCGGATGGCCGCGCGGTGCGCTGGAATATCGGCTGACCTGGGACAGGCCGTCCTGGTACTGGGCGCGGCGGCGCTCCGGGCGCGGGAATCGGCGCCTTGTAGACGGGACGCGGGCCGGTCTGCGGCATGATCATGCGCCGCGGTGGTGGTACTGGCGCGGCGGGCCTTTCGGGCGCGGCCGGTTGAACGGACGCGTTTTGGGCCGAAGCTTGCGCGGATATCGGAGTGCCAGCCGCAGGAACCGGAGGCGCGGAAACCCGCGGAGGCACTGCAACCGCTGGCGGCGCGGCGCTTGCTGCCGGAGCGCCAGAGGACGACGCCGAAGATGGCACGGAAGGCCCCGCGAAAGGTGGCGGCGCAACGCTCGCGGTCGGAGCCAGAGGGGCCTTCGGTGGAATAACTACCACGGCCGGTGGCCGCTGAGCAGCAACGGAAGCAGGCGTTACGAGCCTCGGAGCAGGCGGTTCAGCGACGGGTTTCGGCGGGACTGGTTTTGTCGGCGCGGGCGGCGCCGGGGCATCTGCTTTGGCTTCGATGGAAGGCGCTGCGACCGAAGGCGCAACTGGCGGCTTGACCACAGGCCTGGCTACTGGGTGCTCTGCCGCTTCTTTCTGCTGCGTAATGGCACGCAATACATCGCCCGGACGCGAGATGTGCGACAGGTCGATCTTGGTCTTGAATTCATCTTCGCCGTGAACCGCAGGCCGGGATGTCCTTGCAGAAGTCGAACCAGATTCAGCGTGCGACCGAAGAGCCTTCCGTACCAGCTCAGCTTCGTGCTCTTCCAGCGAACTGGAATGCGTTTTCTTCTCGGTAACGCCGACCTCGGTCAGTACGTCAAGAATAGCTTTACTCTTGACCTCCAGCTCTCGGGCCAGATCATTGATTCGAATCTTCATCCGCTTTCAGTTCCTCTTCCTGTCCCGCCTGGTTCGGCTGTTGACGTTACGATCGCATATCTAGCCTCACGGAATCCTGTGTCGCCTCAACACCGCTTGCGTCAACGCCTATCATGATCGCTCGCCACTCACTGTCACACCGACGAACTCCGCGCTTTCGCTCCGGAAATCCTTCCGGACTCGCCAATATTCCCGCAGTTCAGCTCTCTTTGTCTTCCGGAGCTTGGTCTTCTGGGGCTTCTTGCTTCGACGGCTGATCGCCGTCTGTGGCCGTCGCGGCGGATTCGATCTCAGCGGCCGATGTTTCCGCTTCGCTCGCTTTTGCCGGCGGCGTTTCCTCGGTGGAAGCAGCTTCCGTAGCAACTTCCTCGACGGGGCTGTCAGCTTCGGCGGCTACTGCTTCACCGCCATCCAGACTGGCAAAGTAATTATTGACCGCAATACTGATTTTTTCCACCGTTTTCGGGCCGATACCTTCGATCGCTTCCAGTTGCTCGGGCGTCATATCGGCCAACGACTCGACCGTGTTCACGCCGGCAGCCTTCAGTTTCTCGACCAGACCCTCGCCGAGCCCGGTGACATTTTCGAGCGGAGTCACGGTCTGCGTAACTAGAGCGGACATCTGTTGTTCTACTTCCTGCCGCTTTTCTTCCTCGCTCTTGATGTCGATCTTCCAGCCCAGCAACTTGGCGGCCAGGCGCACGTTCTGGCCCTTCTTGCCGATGGCCAGTGAAAGCTGCGTGTCGTCGACGACCACTTCGAGGTACTTTTCGCCCGAGTCGATCACCGTGACCCGGCTTACTTTGGCCGGCTGCAGCGCCTTTTCTGCAAATGTCACGGCATCTTCGTGGTACTCAATGATGTCGATCTTTTCGCCGCGTAACTCGCGGATGATCGACTGCACGCGCATTCCCTTCATTCCGACGCAAGCGCCGACGGCATCGACATCTTTGTCTTTCGACATGACGGCAATCTTGGTGCGCTCGCCAGCCTCACGCGCAATCGCGCGGATGACGACGGTGCCATCGTAAATTTCCGGCACTTCGGTTTGAAACAGATGCTGTACCAGTTCCGGCGCGGCGCGCGAAACAACCACACCCGGACCCTTGACAGCTTTTTCAACACGGACGATCACGACGCGGATGCGTTCGCCAATGGCGAATGATTCCAGGCGCGACTGCTCCTTACGGCCCATGCGCGCTTCGGCTTTGCCGATGTCGACGACCACGTCCGGCCCTTCGATCCGTTTGACCGTGGCATTTACGATCTCGCCGACGTGCCCGACATATTCGTTGTAAACCGTGTCGCGCTCGGCCTCGCGGACTTTCTGGAAGATCACCTGCTTCGCCAGTTGCGCGGCAATGCGGCCAAGAATCCCTTCGGTCACCTTCGGGATCAGCAACTCGCCGCCGACTTCGGCGCTGGGATCGAGCTTGCGCGCTTCCTCCACGGTCACCTGAAGATTGGCATCCTCAACCTGCTCGGGAATCTCAACGATCGACTTCACGGCATAGGCATTGATCTTGCCGGAATCCTTATCGAGCACGGCGCGCAGATTCTCCTGCGTCTTGTAATACTTGCGCGTGGCCACGACAATGGCGTCTTCGACCGCGCTGACCACAATCTGCGGGTCGATGCCCTTTTCGCGGCTGACCGCGTCGATGATGTTGTAGAGCTCGCTCGCCATAGAAATCAGGTCTCAGGTGCCAGGTATCAGATGCAAGGTGTCAGGAACTTGATCGTCCTGAGACCTGACATCTGATACCTGCTCTTAGATTTCCGGCACCAGATTCGCCTTTTCCACGTTCGCCAACTCGATCTCTACCGAGGGCGAACCGTCTTTCGGCCGCATCTTGCGCCGCGCCTCACTCAAATCTAGAAACAGCTTCCCACTCTCGAAGCGTTCCAACTTCCCTTCAAAATGCCGGTTGTTGTTCACCGGTTCGCGGGTCGTCAGCTTCATGCGATGCCCGCGGAAGCGTTCAAAATCCGCTGCCTTCGTCAGCTTGCGGTCCAGCCCCGGCGACGAAACCTCAAGCACATACGATCCGCCGGGCACCGCATCCTCGACATCGACGATCGTGCCAAACTCGCGGCTGAACGCCGAGCAATCCTCGTGCGTGACCCCGTCGGGATGATCGGCCGACGGCACCGCTCCCGGGCGGTCGATAAACACGCGCAGCGTGCGGCGCTTGCCCGACCCAAGAAATTCAATATCCCATACCACGAGCCCGCTCGAGGCCGCGACCCGATCGGCAATTTCCCGGATCTTGCCCTGGTCAAAAGCCATTGCTTCAATCACTTACACAAGAACTGATGTATCGAACAGAGCCCCAACTAAAAAGTGGGCTTTCGCCCACTGGTGTGCTTCGCCAATTCCGACACTACGACACAACAGTTTCCATCGACAACTATACGCCCGCAATGACAAAAACACAAACCGGCGCGGTAGAATCCAAACCTGAAATGAGGTCATCACAAACAGCATGCGACATGCGGTTTTAGGCGCGGGTGGCGTGGGCGGAATGATGGGCGCCTGTCTGGCTCACGTCGGCGAGGAGGTCACATTCGTCGTCCGGCCAGAGGCGTTTGCGGACTATCCGCCACAAGTTCAGTTTGACAGTCCGTTGGGAAGTTGGTCGGCGGAAGTGGCGTGGTCAGTATCGGTCCCGTCGGCCGATGTCTTGTGGCTGGCCGTTAAGGCCACGCAACTCGAAGCTGCAATATCCTCGATCGGCGATGCCGAATCCATCGGAGCCATCGTGCCGTTGCTGAACGGAATTGACCACATCGAGCGGCTGCGATCGAAATTCGGTACGGAGCGGGTGATTCCAGCGACGATCGCGGGCGAAATGGAGCGGGTGAGCGCAGGCCATTTTGTTCATCGCTCGCCGTTTGCGGTGCTGAACATATCCGGGCGAGGCCGCGGCCTGCTCCATCCGGTGAGTGATCGCCTGCGGAGCCTGGGATTTACCTGCAACTTTGTCGATGACGAAACGACTCTGATGTGGAGCAAGCTGGCGTTCCTGGGACCATTTGCCCTGGCCACGAGCGCATTCGACAAAACGATCGGCGAGGTCGTGGCGGATCCGTCTACGTGGCAACAACTCGAGGGATGCGTGCGCGAGACTTGCGCAGCAGGACTTGCTGAGGGCGCAAAACTCGATGCCGATACAGTCTTGAAAATGATCAAAGGCGCACCGCCCGCCATGCGCAGCTCAATGCAGAAAGACGTAGAGCACGGGCGCCCGCCGGAATTGGACGCGATTGGCGGCACCATCGTGCGCGCCGCGGACCGTCACGGGTTGCAGGTACCAGTGACGAAAAACCTAATGGCTCAAATTGAGGCACGAACATTGCGGCGTACTTCCTGACTGACGAACTGCCCTCACGAACACGAAATACCACTATCCGGAGTCGTGCGCATGCGGACTTTCGGCGCATCACCGTTTATAATCAACCGTTTTAATCTACTTTCTTTTCGGAGCCCTCCGATATGGCACAAGCCTCGATGGCAGCGAATCCCGCCCTGAAAGAAACCTACGTACAACTAAAGACGCGCATGGATAAAGCGGTGGAGGATTTCCGCCGTGAAATGGCGGCAACGCGCACCGGGCGCGCCAACGTCCATATGCTCGACACGGTTTCAGTGGATTACTACGGCTCGCAGATGCCGCTCAACCAGATTGCCACGATGCACGCGCCCGAGCCGCAGATGATCACGGTCCAGCCCTTCGATCCCTCAGCGATGCAGAGTATCGAGAAGGCGATTCGCTCCGCCGATCTCGGCCTGAACCCCATGAACGATGGCAAGATGATTCGCGTGCCCATACCGGCGCTCACGGAAGAGCGGCGCAAGGAAATGGTGAAGCACCTTCACCGGATTCTCGAAGAGCACCGTACCGCGATCCGCAACGTCCGTCGCGACGGAAACGAGGCCATCAAGAAGGCGATGAAGGACAAGAAAATCACCGAGGACGACGAGAAACGCGCTCTCGAAGAAATTCAAAAGCTCACGGACGACGAAATCAAGAAGATGGAAGAGATGAGCAAGGGCAAAGAAAAGGAAGTATTGGAGTTCAAGTAACGGCGCTTTGCGCGCCTCAGCGAAGCCGGGGACTTTGACTTCCGATCCCCCACCACTTCCATCCGCCCATCCATGTTCCTTCCCAAAACGGGAAAAGCCACAAAGATATCCACCTGAAAAACCCCTCTTGACACAGAAATGCTCACTTCGAAGCGCGCCGCCGCCGAACGCCCCTGCTCCATTTTTCACAAGTCGAATCTAACTCGCGACCTATCTATGGCTTGCCCAGCCATCCTCAAAACGCCCACTCCGCGCCCCAACCCTCCAATCCGCCAAAAAGCCGAAATCCTGCACATCCCGAAAATATTTTTGTTGGTCTCGTCGTACGTACAATCCAGCCTGCCCAAACGCCACTCCGTTCCTCCCAACTTTCATCACATTTTTCCAGTACGCTCATCACCGACATGCACCACAATCCCCTGCGAAAATATCTCGACAGTGCACCATCGAAAACTGCGCCAGTCTCCAGAGACAACCACGTTTTCGGCCTCAAGTTTTTCGTGCTTTATTGACAAAATGGCCCCGGTCGACATCCCCCGCAAGTCCACGCCAAATCGCAAAAGGCAAGGCTAAGTCTCAATTTTTGAATACTTTGCCTCTAACTATTGTGCTATCAGCAACTTAATCAATTTTAGGGGGAGGGGGGTACCCCCCTCAAATTTCTGAATTCAATCATCAGAAGCGCGGGCTACGCTGGCTTTTTCCGGATGTGCACAACTTTCTGGACTTCCGCAACCACCGTTCCCGATTCGTCTTTAATCTCCGCCTGGAAGGTTCGGTCAATTTTCTCCTCGGTTTTGAGCGCCTCACGAATCGCGGCGATCTCGTCATCCGTCAATCGGAACCTGATAGCAACCGTTCCCCTCCCGGGCGTTCTGAACCGAATGCTGGCTGACTTGTCCCAAACGATGTAGTCGCGTCCCAGGTTTTCGATCAGCATGAGCATGTAGAACGGATCGGCCATGGAATAGAGCGATCCGCCGTAATGAGTACCGACATAGTTCGAGTTCCAGCGGCGGAGCTTCATCTCAACATCAATTTCCTTCCAGTCGGGCTGAAGACGTTTCACGCGAATCCCGGCGCCCAGAAACGGCGGCCAAATGTTCATGAACATTCGCATGTGGCGCCGCACAACCTTCCTCTTCCACATCCCGCTCCTCCAAGGATCGCGCCCATGCTGCCACATTCTTAGGGCGATCCGCCAGCGGTTAGCCGCGGCAAATCGATCTACGACTGGCGACGATTCTGAAGCACACCTCGGACATCTATAATCAAACGACCATGAAGCGCGTGGTGCATGCTGCCTGCCCGCACGACTGCCCCGACGCGTGCGGTGTGCTGATTACGATTGAAGACGGGCGCGCCACCAAAATTCAAGGAGATCCCGAACACCCAGTAACGCGTGGTTTCCTTTGCGCCAAGGTTGCCAAGTACCTCGACCGCGTTTATTCGCCGGATCGCGTGCTCTATCCGATGCGCCGCAAGGCAGGCACGCCGAAAGGCCCGTGTGGCGCGGACACTCCTGTCCGCGCTGCTTTCGACCGCATCACGTGGGACGAAGCCCTAGACGAAATCGCACGCGTGTTCAAGCAAATCATCGCCAAGCATGGCCCTGAAGCCATCCTCCCTTACTCCTATGGAGGCACACTCGGCGCGCTCAACGGGGCGTCCATGGACCGACGCTTTTTCCACCGACTGGGCGCGTCGCAACTGGAACGCACGATTTGTTCGAGCGCCGGCGAGGAGGGCCTGAAATCCGTAATCGGCGTCAAGCTCGGCACCGAACCCGAACAGTTTGCGCATTCGCGCTACATCATTGCCTGGGGCGCGAATATTCATGGCAACAACGTCCATCTTTGGCCGTTTATTGAAGAGGCTCGCCGCAACGGCGCCAAGCTGGTTGTAATCGACCCCTATCGGACGCGCACCGCAAAATGCGCCGATTGGTACCTCCCAATCAACCCGGGTACCGATGCCGCACTCGCGCTCGGGATGATGCACGTCATCATCGGCGAGAATCTCTACGATGCCGACTACGTCTCGCGGTACACAACCGGTTTCGAAGATCTGAAAGCTCGCGCCCAGGAGTATCCTCCCGAGAAAGTTGCGTGCTGGACTGGCATTTCCGCCGACGACATTCGCAAACTCGCCCGTGAATATGCCACGGTGCGGCCGTCCGTAATCCGCGTGAACTATGGCATTCAACGCTCGGAAGGCGGTGGCATGTCCATGCGAGCGGTCACGATGCTGCCTTGTCTGATCGGATCATGGAAGGAAATCGGCGGCGGTCTTCAGCTCTCGCTGAGCGGTTCTTACGGTCTAAATCGCGCAGCGCTCGAAATGCCGGAGCTCATGGAAAAGGCGCTGGGACGGCCGGCCCGCATCGTCAACATGGTTCAACTGGGGACAGCGCTGAGTTCGCTCGATTCACCGCCGATCCGTGCGCTGTTTGTCTACAGCTCGAACCCGGCCGCAGTTTGCCCCAACCATAACAAGGTCATCCGCGGGCTGAAGCGCACCGACCTGTTCACAGTCGTGCACGAGCAGTTTTTCACTGACACGACGGATTATGCCGACATCGTGCTGCCCGCCACCACTTTTTTCGAGCACAAGGATTTGCAGACCGCGTACGGCCACTACTACGTCCAGGTCTCGAATCAGGCCATTGAGCCGGTGGGCGAGTGCCGCGCGAATGTCGAACTGTTCCGCGCGCTCGCCGAACGAATGGGATTTGAGGACGACTGCTTCTGCGAGACTGTCGACTCCATGATTGATCAGGCACTCGATTCGTCGAATGCGTGGCTGCATGGGATCACGCGCGAGCGCATGGAACGCGAGCACCACATCCGCCTGAATTTCAACGCAAACAAAGGTCTCGACGCCACCACCCACGGAGGAACAGCCGCCCCCGGCTGTTCTGGCGAGCGAAGCCCAGCAGAAGACGCTCCCTTCCTCCCGTTTGCCCAAGGCAACTTTCCCACACCATCCGGCAGGGCCGAGTTCTACAGCGATTCACTCAAAAACCGCAGCCTCGATCCAGTTGTCGCATTCACGCCTCCTGACGAATCGCGCCACGGGACCAAGGCCGCAGGCTTCCCGCTAGAACTTCTGGCCCGCAAACCCGACAACCATCTCAACTCCACGTTTTCGAATCTGCCAACGGTCCGGCGCATGGAGCCGTGGATGGGAAAACTCGAAATGCATCCCGTCGACGCCCAGGCACGAGGCATTCGCGCCGGGGACGAGGTTCGCGTCTTCAACCCAAGAGGTGAAATTGTTCTCCAGGTCATGATCGATGGCACGGTGCCTGCGGGAGTCGTGGCGGCCCGCCTCGATTGGGCGCGTTTCGGTCCGGGCGGGCGCAACATCAACGTGCTCACCTCAGAAAAACTTACCGACATGGGCAACGCGGCGACGTTCTATTCCGTCTGTGTTGAGGTGGAACTTTTCCGGGCGTGACTCGCAGGGGATAAACCTGCTTCTCGCCTTGGACGGTATTCATTCTCTACCGTATAATTACCGTTTTCCTAACGCTCGTCTTTCGAGGTAGTTGCAATTCATCGCCGTCATCAGGATATCCCTGTGCGGGTTCCGCCCCTCGGCCGCCACACGGGCTCGCAGAGGGACCTCGGCCGCGCTCCAATTGCCTCCCGTCAAGAAACTCGGCGCCATGGTTCCGTCTTCTTCCGGCTGTTCATCCTCATCGCTGTGCTGCTCCTTGTGGCGTCTGCTTTCGCACAGGAAGACCTGATCGTCGGCATCCAAATTCATGGGAACCGCCGCATCCCCGCTGACACGGTCAGAGCACGCATCTTTACCAAGGTTGGCGACGTCTATGACACTGCCGCCCTGGAGCGCGATTTCAACGCTCTCTGGAATACCGGCTACTTCGAAGACATCCGATTTGAGCGCGAGCAGAGCGCCAAGGGCTGGGTCCTCCACATTTATGTCAAGGAGCGACCCACCATCCGCGAGATCAATTACACCGGCCTGAGCGCGGTCTCTACCAGCAACGTCCTCGACCGCTTCAAGGATCGCAAAGTGGGCCTATCGGTCGAGAGCCAGTACGACCCCACCAAAATCAAAAAGGCCGAGGTCGTAATCAAGGACCTGCTGTCCGAGCACGGGCGCCAGTTCGCCACTATTCGCAGCGAAGTCCGGCCGATTCCGCCCGCCGCCGTGGGCATCACGTTCGTCGTCAAGGAAGGCCCCAAGGTCAGGGTCGGTAAGATCAGCTTCCGCGGCAACAGGCACATCAATGACCGCACTTTGCGCGCGGCCATGAAGAACCTCAAGCCCATCGGGGTTCCACACTCCATCTTTCTAGAAAATATCTTTGCCAAGACCTACGACGCCACGAAACTCGACGAGGATACCGAACGAGTTCGCGCGGAGTTCCAGAACCGCGGTTATTTCAAAGTGCTGGTCGAGGACGCGAAAACCGAGATCCACGATACCGGCCACACTGGACCCCACATTCCGCTGATCCAGGCGGGGCCCGGCAAGGCGGTGGATATCATCATGCCCATCGAGGAGGGCGCGCGTTACCACCTGGGAACGATCACCTTCAAGAACAACAAGGCCATTACCAACACGACGGCTCTGCGCAGTCTATTTCCGATCAAAGACGGCGATATCTTCAGCCGCGAAAAAGTTGCCAAGGGTCTCGAAAACCTGCGCAAAGCTTACGGCGAAGCTGGCTACATCAACTTTACTTCTGTCCCTGACACAACTTTCGATGACGAGAAAAAGGTCGTGAATCTGATCATCGATGTCGATGAGGGCCGGCAGTTCTATGTGCGCCGCATCGAATTCCAGGGCAACACGACCACTCGCGATAAAGTCATCCGGCGCGAAGTGGTCCTCGAAGAAGGCCAGATCTACAACTCCCGGCTCTGGGAGTTCAGCCTGTTGCGCCTGAACCAGCTCGGCTATTTCGAGCAACTGAAGCCGGACGATCCCAACACCACCGACCGTCATCTCGACGAGAAGAATGGCACCGTCGATCTGACGCTCAAAGTGCACGAAAAAGGCAAAAACACTATTGGACTACAGGGCGGAGTCAGCGGGTTGGCCGGCGCATTTGTCGGCATTAACTACAGCACCAACAATTTCCTCGGCCTGGGCGAAACGCTGTCGGTGCAGGCCAGCATTGGCGCCTACCAGCGTGACCTCGTCTTCGGATTCAGCGAGCCCTACCTTTTTGACCGGCCTATCCAATCGGGCTTCAACGTTTACACGCGCAAAACGAACTACAACCAGGCGCGCCAGTATGCGCTTTTGACAGGACAAAACGGCAGTCTGCCAAATGCTTATCTGCAAAACCTGCAGAACTATTCCCAGTCAAGCACAGGCTTCACGCTCAGCCTCAGCTATCCCCTTCGCCGCTCGCTCAAGCGATTCGGATTCAGTTACTCGCTCGACCGTTCGTCACTGGTCGCGGTAAGCGATGCCTCGAAGCTGTTGTTTGACAATCTCAATTTCAGCGGCGTCACCGGACCCAATGCGCTCAACGGGATTGTTACCAGCAAGATTACTCCCAGCTTCACCATGAACACGCTCGATGCCGCCTATGCTCCTCATCGTGGCAAGAGCCTTTTTGTTGGCGCAGAGATTGCGGGGCTTGGCGGCACGGTGAATACCTTCCGGCCCATCATCCAGTACAAGCAGTTCTTCCCGGTCCAGAAGAGGCGCAACGCGATTGGATATAACGTTCAAGGCTCCTTTATCACGGGTTATGGAGGGGTTGTGGCGCCTCCTTTCGAACGCTCCTACCTGGGCGGAGAAAATGACCTGCGGGGCTTCGACATCCGCACCATCTCTCCCATCGCGTATCTACCGAGCGTCCAGACGGCGCAACTTCGCAATAGTGATCGCTCGTTCGTCCCGGCAAATCCATACTATGCCGCTATCCTCAACTCCGCCGGGACTGCCTGCGTGGCCAACTGCTATAACATTCCGATTCCGTATTCTCAACTGGTCACGCCGGGCGGGGACTTCGCGGTGAACGGCAACATCGAATACCGCTACACAATCGCGGGCCCGGTGGCCATCGCGCCCTTCGTCGATATGGGCACTACCGCGATCCTGCGCACTTCGCAACTACAGATCAATCCGGTTCAGTACCAAAACCTCCAAAGCACTTTTTTCGGCTGTCCGTATCAAACCGCCGCCTACACCTGCAACGAATTTTATGCAACGCGGGGGAAGACTCTGAATATTTCGCAGTATCTAAAGCCGGTGCCGGGCACGAATTGGGTTCCGCGTATGTCCACCGGAATTGAATTGCAGGTAATGCTGCCGGTCATCAATGCGCCTTTCCGCATTTACTACGCGTACAACGCCATGCGTCTGCATGGCACGGCCAATGCACCCATCGCGATCACGCGCCAAATGTTCCCTTGTCCTGACCCAACCTCGCCCATGTGCAAAAACGAAGGCGCGGGAGACGCAACTTATAAACTCACCAAGGACAGCTTGAGTTCCAGCTACACTCTGCTCGAACCGCGCAAGACGTTCCGCTTCACCGTGGCCACGACGTTCTAGAGAAACAGTTGCCAGTCGCCAGCTACCAGTTGCCTGTGGGAATCCCGCGCAGTGTTCGGTGAGGACATGGCGTCAGTTGGCCATCGATTGGATGACGCAAAATAACAGTGTCGAAGAAAATGACTCGGGTGCGATTTTTGCAGGCTTGAATGACTGGCAACTGCTATTCGATATGCACCAGTCCGTGCGCCGGCTCTGAAGCCGTGGCCGGGCGTTGGGGCGCGCGCCACGCGTCCAGAATCGATACCTGGTGCACGCACGAAACCGTGCAATGGGGCGCGCACGATTTTTCAGTAACAAATTCCCGGCGCAGGTCGCTCACCGAATAGTTTTCCAGCGGAATCCCCGGATACCCTCGCTGCTGCGAGCAGTAGTGCACCAGCCCGTCTTCACAGATATAGAGGTAGCGCGCGCCCGCCCGGCACCGCCACTGGTTCGGACGCCCAAGCGCGATATTGTCCTGAAAGGCGTTCACGCGTGTGAAGCTGCGTTTTTCAAGATTCTTCATCTCGTGGTACACACGGCGCTCTTCGTCGTTCAGCGGCTGCAACTGGCCCGAACCATCGTGAATGATGCCGACCGTCGAACTGAAGCCCAATTCAAGTGCGCGCCTGCCGATGGTCAGTGCGTCCTGCGGATGGCTTACGCCGCCGCCAACCACGGAGTTGATATTGACGTGAAACTCGGCGTGCTCAGCCAAAAGCTGCAGCTTTCGGTCCAGCACTTTCAAGCTTTTCTTGGACACTTCGTCAGGATTCACGTTGTCGATCGAGATCTGCAGCCACTCCAGGCCCGCCCGATTCAACCTCTGGATGCGGTCCGCGGTCAGCAGGTATCCGTTTGTGATCAATCCGGAAACGACCCTGCGCTCGCGCATACGGTGAATGATGACATCCAGGTCTGGGTGCAACAGCGGCTCACCGCCGCTGATGGTGACGACTGACGTGCCCAGTTCTTTCAACTTGTCCACGCGGCGCAGCATCTGCTCGGTCGGAACCGGCTTGGAGAAGTCGTCGAACTCGTTGCAGTATGTGCACGCCAGATTGCAGCGGCGGATCGGGATCAAGTGCGCCAGCAGAGGGTGGTCCGTGGAAACTACCGCTTTAAGGACTTGCCACAATCCATGCGCGTTCCGTTCGAGTGCCTTGAGATTCCGCCGCACCTTCACGGCAGGCGTCGGCCCGTGGCGTACGAGGCTTGGTTGCCCTGCTCTTTGCTGTTCTGTGGAATTTTGGCCCATTCGAAGCGAATCCAATTTATTCAATCACCCAAACCCGCTTAGTATCTAATCTACAACAGTTTTCGGGGTAATAGCTGGGTTGAACGGCAATTCCGGCCGCTCATTGCTCCCGGAGAGGATTCACTCAAACCGTGTGGGGAATCTCTCGCCGCACCTTCCTAACGCCGTGCTGGCACGTCTTCGAGGATGGCTTCCACGATTCCATCGATGGTGTCTAGCACGCGCTTGGCGGGAAGATTCAGATTGTTCGAGAGGATCGAAAAGGCAACCGTTTGTCCAGAGTCCGTCGTCGCATAGCCAGAGAGCGTCTTAACGCCGCCGAGCGATCCGGTCTTAGCCAGCACCCGTTTCTCCAGCCGCGGAGCTTTTAAGCGCTCGGAAAGTGACCCATCTACGCCCGCCACTGGGAAGCTTGATTTGTAAGCTGCGCCCCAGGGCTGCGATGACGCATACCGGAGAAGCTGCACGATGGCCTTGGGCGTGACCAGATTTTGCCGCGACAAGCCTGAGCCGTCATAAAAAAGATACTGATCGCCAGCGATGCCCGCTTGCGTTAGAAACCCTCGCAACACCTCCAGGCCGCCCTCCACCGTTCCAGCGTTGCCGCGCTCGCGCCCCAGCAGGCGCAGCAGAATTTCGGCGTGCAGATTCTGGCTGACCTTGTTGATGACGCGCACATCTTCCCGCAGCGGCTTCGATTCGTAGCTGGCGAGCGTGATGGGTTGATCGCTTTTGAACGGACGCGCTCCGCCGTCGCTCCCTCCGTGCGAAGGCGCAATTGCGGTGGCCGTGAACGTGGAAAGCGTGGCGAGTTCGGTGTGGCGAGTACGCTGGTGCCCATAAATAACGATGCCGCGCTTCTCCAGCAGTTCGCGGAAAAGTCCTGCGGCAAATTCAGCGGGGTCTTCGATAGCCAGCGCTTCGTTCGTTCCGGGGTCATCGAGCGGCAGGTTGCCCCAGAGGGTTAGAACCATCGACCCGGGTTCGCGATTTACAAAGAACTTGCGTCCGGTGCCCGCCGGAGTTGTAATGATGCGATTGTCCAGCCGGTAGTAGTCGGTGAAAGGTTTGATGCTGACGAACGCTTTTTCGCCGGCGCGGTCGGCAGGGAGGATGTTGACGAACACCACGTTGTCGTTAATCGAGAGTGCGGATACAGGCGCGCCGTCCGCCCAGACAAGGTCATCCTGGCTCCAGCCTTCACCGTAGCGTTCAAAGGCAAAGTAGGAGTCGTCAGCGACGATGTCGCCGTCGATATATTTCACACCCTTCTGTACGAGGGTGTCCGCCAGTGATTCGAGGGCCTGAATGGGGTCGTCGTTACGCTGCGTGCGTTGATCATACGGAAGCTCGCGGCCGGAGAGATTGGGGTCGCCGCGGCCGACAAGCACGAGGTCTCCGTTGAGGCGTCCGTAGCGGTCGAGGGTTCCCGTGGTTTCGACGGTGGTGCGGAACTTGTAGTCGGGACCGATCAAGGCGAGCGCAGCCGCCGTCGTAAAAAGCTTGGTGTTCGAAGCTGGCGTAAAGAGTTTGTCGCCATTCTGTGCGTAGAGCGTTTCGCCCGTCCCGAGCGAAACCACTTCGATTCCCCAGAATCCGTGCTCAAGGTCGGGAGAGTTGAGAAGCGCGGCGATGCGATCGGCGAGCGGTGTGGCCGACGCGGGAACGGCCCCATTGGTTGAAGCCGTGCCGGGCGCTGCAAAAACGGGCGCGACGGCGAGCACCACCACCATCACCAGGCGCGCGGCTGGGCGCAGGTATGCCATTGCCCAAATTGTAGCATTCGCAAAAAACCGGCTCGTTTAGAATAGCGGTACAATGCGAGCTATTTTTCAGTGGAAGATCGGTTCTCGAGTACTCGAATTAGGACGCCGCACGCTCATCATGGGTATCGTGAACGTGACACCCGACTCGTTTTCGGACGGCGGCCTTTACGTGGATGCGAGCAAGGCGGTTGCCCATGCCGAGCGTTTGCTCGACCAAGGCGCTGCGATCATCGATGTCGGCGGGGAGTCGACTCGGCCGGGCGCCGCTGTGACCGGGGGGGCAAAGTCCGCGGCCAACACGCCAAACGCAGTAGGCGAAGAGGAGGAACGTAGGCGAGTGCTTCCGGTGATTCGCGATTTGAAAAAGCGAAGGCCGCAGGCAGTAGTAAGCGTCGATACGTATAAGGCGAGCGTGGCACGCGCGGCTATTGAAGAGGGCGCCGAAATCGTGAATGACATCAGCGGATTCCGGTGGGATCCAAAGATGGCGAAGACGATCGCTGAGCTGAAAGTCGGGGCCGTGTTGATGCACGCGCGCGGACGGCCGGAAGAGTGGCAAAAGTTGCCGCCAATTGGAGATCCTGTCTTGCTGGTGAAACGAGAATTGCGCCAGTTTGCCGAGGCGGCCACGTTGGCCGGAATCAAACGCGATCACCTGGTGCTTGACCCAGGGTTCGGATTTGGCAAGAGCTTCGATGAGAACTATCCATTGCTGGCGCACTTTGCCGAACTTCAGCAGATGGGTTTCCCACTGCTGGCGGGAGTCTCGCGAAAATCGTTTCTCGGGCGCGCGCTGGCACGCGACGGCAAGGATGCGCCTGTCGAAGCGCGCTTGCATGCCACGTTGGCTGCGGAATCGATTCTAATCCTAAAAGGCGCACATATAATCCGGACGCACGAGGTGCAACTGGCCGCCGAAGCGGCCCAACTGGCGGATGCGATCGTTGCCAGTGGAGGATAGGAATTGCAGAAGTGGTTGCGAGCTACGAGCCGCAAGTTACGAGGAGATGGAATCTAGTCGTAGATCCAAGCTCGTGGCTCAAGACCCGTCGCTTCTTTTCACGCGTGTGAGGATGCTGGCATGGCTGCTCCCGTCCTGAAC
Source organism: uncultured Acidobacteriaceae bacterium (assembly GCA_963818945.1). Taxonomy (GTDB): domain Bacteria; phylum Acidobacteriota; class Terriglobia; order Terriglobales; family Acidobacteriaceae; genus Acidiflorens. Next base: position 874,477 of record CAWFUA010000001.1, read on the forward strand.
CCGGGAAGCCGGATCTCAAATGTGGCTCCTCCTTCCGGGCGATTGAAGCAGGAAATCTGGCCTTTGTGATCCTGCACGACGCCGTAAGTCGCGCTCAGTCCAAGCCCGGTGCCTTTGCCAACCGGCTTGGTCGTGTAAAAGGGGTCAAAGACCCGCTCAGGATCCTGCAGGCCCGGGCCGCTATCGGCGAACTGAATCACCACTTCCTCCGACTCGCGCCATGCGGCGACCTGCAACCGGCCGCCGCCCACTGCCTGCAAAGCGTCCACAGCATTTTCGACGATCTGAACAAAAGCCTGGAGCAATTGGTTGGAATTGCCCAAGACTCGTGGCACGGAATCCATTTTCTCGACGGTAAGAATTATGTTGCGATTTTCGAGTTTGAATCCTTCCATTTGGAGTGCGCGATGTAACAACGGCTTGAGTTCGAGCGGAACCTTCTCCCCCGGAGTCTGCTGCGCAAAGCTGAGCAGATCGCTGACCAGTTCGTGAGCGCGCCGCGCCTGCTGTCCGATCTTTTGAGCATTCGTGAGTTGCTCGCGGGTCAGATTGCTGCTGGCCGCCATGCGGTCGGAACTTTCCAGGATGGCGGAGAGCGGGTATTCCAGTTCGCCGGCGGCAAGCGCAACCAACTCCCCTAGAGAGGAGAGTTTCGCCTGCTGAACCGCGCGCCCTTGTAAGCGCTGGAGATTGTCGAAGCTCGTGCGTGAACGGTCCAGCAGTTGCATCAGGCGCTGATCCAGCAGGTGCTGTTTGATGAAAACAAACGAGGCCAGAATGGCGACGCCGCCCATCGAGACACCGAAACGAATTCGACGCAGATCGGATGTTTCGTGGCTCAGGAACAGCGCCACAAATCCCATGACCGGCATCGAAAGCAGAGCCAGTTGTGCGAATAGCGACGCAAATGCGCGCTGGTTTTTCGGAACTGAAGGTATGACTTGCGTTCCGGACAGGTCCAGGCGTCCGCTCCAGGCAACCCAAATGAATGCAAGCAGCGAAATGAGAAACGGGATGTCGTACAGGCCGCCCGTGTGGTAAGTGCCGCGCGCGATGGCCGCGTTCAGCGTTTCGGATGCTAAGGAATACAGGATGCTGGCGACAACAAGGCTCCCGTAGAGTTTGCGCCATCCCCCGGAACTGGAGAGATAAGCGGAGGCGGACAGGCTGATCAGCATCAAGCCTTCGACTACATACAAGAGATCCCAGCGGAGCGTATAAACCGGAACGTTGGTGGCAAGATATTCCTCCGGAAATACAAAGAAGGCATAGACCACTACCCACCAAACGAGCAGAATAAAAACGTTCAGGGCGCTGATGAGCGTGCCTTCTTTTTCGTCCGCCTCATGGGGACGGATGGCCACGGCACCCATGATCGGAACGACATGCAGGAAAAGGACGATATCTCCCTCAAAGGGATCGGGGAGCGGCTTGTGGAGTACGACTTCAAACCATGTCCAGCCCGCTTGGTTGAACCACCACATGGCCATACCGGTGGCCATGAGACTCCAGAACAAGCGCGTGTGCCCGCGGGTGTCGAAGGCATTTCTACAACAGAGAAGGCAGGCAGCGCCAAGCAGCAACAGAGGGACCACATCGCCCATTGCGACCTGGAATGCTTCGCTCGGGAATATCCGCGGAGCTAGCACAAAGGCCAACAGGATCATAAGGCCGCTGGCTAGCAACGAGATGGGTCGCGGGCGCATTCTTTCCATGATAGGGTCTTCTCAAAATTATGGTTAGATCACGCAGGTGGTTACCATAGGTTACTGAGGTAACCATTACCGGAGGCTGAACCTGCGGGCTTTCGCTTCCTGTGATCGGTGTCACATTAAGGCGTGATCAAGCCTGCCGTTCGAAGCCCGCTGGCGGCTGTTAAAATTCCTCTCATGGCATTCCCCGTTAATCGCCCGCGTCGTTTGCGCCGCACCGAAACCCTTCGTTCCATGGTGCGCGAGACCCGGCTTACGCCGGAAAGCTTCGTCTATCCGCTGTTTGTGTGTCCTGGCAACGGCATCCGCAAGGAAGTAGGTTCAATGCCGGGCGTTTTCAATCTCTCGGTTGATGAGGCGGTCAAAGAAGCGCGTGACGCGCGTGGACTAGGAGTGCTGTCGGTGATTCTGTTTGGACTGCCGGAAAAGAAAGATGAAGTCGCGACCGGCGCCTGGGCCGAAGACGGCATCGTGCAGCGTGCGGCTCGCGCCATCAAAAGCGAAGTGCGCGACGTAGTCATCATGGGCGATGTTTGCCTGTGCGAGTACATGTCGCACGGCCATTGCGGGATTGTGAAGGCGAGCGCACAATCGCTAGGTGCGGCCGCAGCCGCTCCTCCTGCCCCCACCGAATACGAGATCGTCAACGACGCCTCACTGGAACTGCTGGCGCGCACTTCGGTTTCGCTGGCGCGCGCGGGCGTCGATATCATTGCGCCTTCCGACATGATGGATGGGCGCGTGGGCGCGATTCGCGCCGCGCTCGACAAATCCGGCTTTGAAAATACGCCCATTCTTTCCTATGCGGCGAAATTTGCCTCTGGCTTTTACGGCCCGTTCCGCGAAGCGGCGGACTCCACTCCACAATTCGGCGATCGTCGCTCCTATCAGATGGACCCGGCGAATATCCGCGAGGCCATGCGCGAGATTGCGCTCGATGTTGAAGAGGGCGCGGACATGATCATGGTGAAGCCGGCGATGCCTTACCTCGACGTGATCGCCGCCGCCCGCGATCGTTTTGACCTCCCGCTGGCCGCTTACCAGGTATCGGGCGAGTACGCCATGATTGAAGCCGCGGCTCGAAACAACTGGATCGACCGCGAGCGTGTCATGATGGAGTCGCTCGTCAGCATTCGTCGCGCGGGAGCTAGCATCATCCTGACTTATTTCGCCAAAGATGCCGCCAAGCTCCTGGGCTAAGGAAAACTCTTACTTAGTGTCTGGTTGCACCGGGCATTGTTCTTAACCAAAAAAGTTTCGCGAGCGGGCCTTCTTCGCCCGACAGCGCTCCCCGATGCCTATCCTCGGAATGGTGTAAAATTCGCCCTTCCCCGGAGTGAACCTTGGCGCGGTCCTCGGAGTTGTCTTCAGTTCAATTGGTGCGGGAATGTGCCGGCTCGAAGAATGCCGACGCCTGGGAGGAGTTCATCCGGCGCTTTCAGCCGGTGATCGCGGCCGCAGCTTCGCGGACTGCGCGACTTTTCGGAGAACCTCCCCGCCAATTACTCGACGACCTTGTCCAGGACACTTACTTGAAATTGTGCGAGAACGATAGCCGATTGTTACGGTCGTTCCAGCCTCGGGGCGAGGATTCTATTTTTGGCTATCTGAAAGTGGTTGCGGCTAACGTTGCGCACGATCACTTCAAGTCGGCATTGGCGGGCAAGCGCGGAGCCAGCCAAACGGAATCGATGGGAGAGCCCGTACAGATCGATCCCCGCACCAAAGGCACTGACACCGTTGATGTTATCCATCGCAATCTGCAAATCGAGCAAATTGATAAGATCCTGCGCCAAGTCACGGAAGGGAAAGATCAAGAAAGGAAATGTATGATTTTCTGGCTCCGGCACCGGCAAGGCCTTACGGCCAGCGAGATTGCGGCTCTGCCTGCCATTGGGCTTTCCACGGAGGGCGTGGAGAGCGTTCTTCTGCGCCTTTCGGTAATGATTCGCGGGCACATTAGGGGAAGGGCTGTTAACCCCGAGTGAATACTTTGGCTTGCATAATTCGTTCTACAAGAGTGGAGAAATAGTTTGGAGACAGACCCCAACCAGCATCTTGCGATGCCCGAACTGGCGAAGCTCGTCGAAGTAGCCCGCCAGCACGATGAACCGAAACTGAGGGCGGCAGAGGTGCATCCACATTTGGTGGTCTGCTCGACCTGCCGGGAGCAGTTTGAAGGTTTGGCAGGGCTGGACCTCCAACTGAGAAACATGCAGGCGGTAGAACCAACTGCCCGAAAGTCGGATTGCCCAAGCGCGGAAGTTTGGGTCGAAATTGCAGGCGGGCTGACGGAGCAGAACCAGACCTTGGTGTACCTCGAGCACGCCAGCCGCTGCGACCACTGTGGTCCGTTGCTGCGGGCGGCGGTTGTACAACTGGGCAACTTGAATCAGGAATTGACCGATGCCGAGCGCGGGCAGATTGCCAGCCTCGAAAGCGCTCGGCCCGAGTGGCAGTTGAGGTTAGCGCGGCGCATCAGCGGCAGCCTGCACTCCGAACCATCCACCAGTTGGTGGTGGCATAGATGGTTGTCGGTTCCGAGGTTCGCGGCTGCGGGAGCGACTATCGTTCTGGTAGCAGCGGTTGCATGGTGGGCATTGGCCGGCCGTGGAACGCCCGGATCGGCGAACGAGCTTCTGGCCCGCGCCTATACTGATCAGCGCACGCTCGAATTGAGGATTCCGGGGGCGGCCTATGCTCCGCTGCGAGTGGAGCGCGGACCGGCCGAATCATTTGTCGCGCGCCCCGCCGCACTTTTGAAAGCAGAAGCCTTGATCGCGGGCCAAATGGCATCACATCCGGACGATCCCGCATGGCTGCAGGCAGCCGGCCGAGCTGACTTACTCGAAGGCAAGTATGACGCGGCTGTCGAGTCCCTGCAACGCGCCCTTGAACTCCGGCCGAATTCGCCGGAACTGCTCCTCGACTTGGGCACGGCCCATTTTCAGCGTGCGCAATCCGAGGATCGCCAGGAGGACTACGGCGCCGCCTTCGAATATCTAAGCAAGGCACTGGCGCAGCAACCGGAGAACACGACAGCGCTATTCAATCGCGCCATTGTCGCCGAGCACCAGTTCCTTTATCGCCAGGCGCTGGAGGACTGGGAACATTATCTGAAGTTGGACTCGACCTCCCAGTGGGCCGAAGAAGCCCGCAACCATGCCGATGCCGTACGGACGAAGCTGAAGGAACATGGCAGCAAAGCGCGCCCGCTGCTAGCTCCCTCGGAGGTGGGCCCGGCGGTGATGGACAGCGAAGTGGATGGTCGATGGGAAGAATATCTGGGAGAGGCGGTGCGCAAATGGCTGCCGGAGGCCTTTCCCGAGTCCAGTACCGGGAAAGCCGATCCAAGCGCCCAACGGGCGCTTTTTCTTTTGGCCGATTTGACTCGCAGCCAGCATGACGACCTCTGGCTGTCGGATCTTCTGCAAAGTTCTTCCACGCCGCAATTTCGAGAAGCGGTGGCGGCGCTGGCGCGCTCGGCTGCCGCCAACGACGCGGGCGATTATGGAGCGTCCGCGGAGCAGGCCGCACGTGCGAAACGACTTTTCCGCACTGCGGGCAGCACGGCAGGCGCGCTGCGCGCACAGTTTGAAGACATCTTCGCGGCGCAATTGTCGCGGCGCAGCGAAGAGTGCCGGCAACAGGCGTCTGTGGCACTCACGTCGTCCTCGAGATATTCCTATCCCTGGTTGCGCATTCAATTCAGCCTGGAGAAAGGTCTGTGCGCCGGATTACTGGGCGATCTTGGAGTAGAAAAGAAAAGTACGACTGAGGCGTTGGATCTCGCGCAAAAAGAGGGCTTTGGCGCCGCATATCTGCGCGCGGTGGGATTTGTTGCGGACGGGGAGTTCGGGGCTGGCAACTCTCCCAGCGCCTGGAAGCTAGTGGCAGGAGGATTGGCACACTACTGGTCGGGACGGTTCACGGCCCTGCGGGGATATTCTCTGTACAACCTGCTTGGCAGCTATGTGGATGCTGGAAAAGAGCCCAACCTGAAAGTCGCCGAATGGCGTGAAGCAGTAGGGTTGATTGACGCCGACGAAGACCTCGCTATGCGTGCCGGCGCCCATAGCGCCTTGGCAAATGCCGCCGCTTCCGCCCACCAACTGCGGCTGGCGCAAAACCACTATGCCGAAGCGGCGCGCCTCTTTGCCCTGGCTCCGCGGACGGGGGCGAGCGTGGCCAGCGCCCTGGAAAACGAGATCAGGGTCGCACAACTGGAAACACGCCAGGGCCACTTCGACGCGGCTGTAGAACAGCTGACACGCAATCAGAGTCTGATCCGTCAGCATTCGGATGCCTACTTGGGACAGATGTTTTATTCCGCGCTCGGTGAGGTGCAATTGCGCACCCATCAGCCGTTGGACGCGGAACAATCCCTGCGGCTCGCGCTGGCACTGGCGGAAAATGAACGCGCGTCTTTGAATTCCGAGGAGGAACGTATTGTCTGGAGTAACGAAGCCGCTCCTCTGTATCTGGCGATGTCGGAGGCGGAGTTGGCTTTAGGTCGTGCGCAGGAGTCGTTAGCCGTTTACGAATGGTACTTGGGAGAGGCGCAGCGCGACGGGAAGATGAGCGGAAGTGGGCCTCCGGGCGCAGGGCCGGACGCGACATGGCTGAGCTCCCGACTTTCAACGCTCTCGCATGAGACCGTGATCGCGTATGGCGTGCTTCCGGGCGGCCTTGCGATTTGGACGTACGATAATCGCGGTGTCAATGTGCAGTGGATGCCAGGAACATCCCACGATTTACAAGAAACAGCGCAGCGGTTCTACCAGTCCTGTTCGGACCCGTTCTCCGAACCGGCCGCCATCGGGCGGGACGCCCGCAATCTTTACGCAGCACTCATTACCCCCGTCGACAATCGACTGGAGCTGGGACGTACCTTAGTCGTCGAAGCCAACGGTTGGGTGGCAAGCGTGCCGTTTGAAGCCCTCCAGGATGCTAATGGCCATGCTTTGATCGAACGCTGGCCAATTGTCCATTCGCTCGGGCAGTATTCGTATGCCAGCATGCACTCTGCGGGAACAATCTCGCCCGCGCAACATGCACTCGTCGTCGCGAGCACTGCCTCCTCACAGGCGCGAGATCTAATCCCGCTTCCCAATGTTGAAGCCGAGGCGGCAATGGTCGCCTTGGATTTCCATTCGGCCGAAGTGCTAAAAGCGCAAGATGCGACCCTCGTTGCTGTGGGCGCAAAGTTGCCCTCGGCTGAAGTATTTCATTTTGCCGGCCATTCGCTTGCGGCGCCCCAACATGCCGGCTTGGTCTTGGCGGGCGCGGAAGGTTCCTCCGTCATACCGCTCTTGCTCGAAGCCGACGACTTGCGCCGTCTCGACCTGCACAAGATGCAATTGGCAGTTCTGTCAACGTGCAGCACCGAATCGGGGAGCGACGGATCTCGTGGATTTGGCAGTGTTACGCAAGCCCTTGAACAAGCCGGCGTGCCGCACGTAGTGGCGAGCCGGTGGGCCGTGGATTCGATGGAAACGCGCAGATTAATGGAGATCTTCTATCGCCAGCTGCTTTCCGGACAAACTGTCTCGAAGGCGCTTCAATCAACGGCCCAGCAGTTGTTGTCAGACCCGCGAACGGCCGCCCATCCTTACCTGTGGGCGGCGTTTGCGGCATACGGCCAGCCCTGACCCTTTGGTTGCAAGAAAATGTCTTCCAGGAGAGCACCATGACGAACCGACGCTATCTCCCATGCCCGACGTTCGCACTCGCTGCCGCTGCTTTGTCAATCGCTCTATTGATTGGCTGTACCGAAACCAAACAAAACCCACCTGCCCCCCCTCCTCCGCCCTCCGAAAAGGTGTTTGTCATTTTCGAAGGGCCGTGGGGTTTCGCCCCCGATCCCAAGGATGCGAAATTTGTTATCGCGATGGCCCCCAAGACCAAGGAACATCGTGACCTTTACGTGAAAGCTTCCTACTACCAAGAACTGGAGGCGGGAAACTACGAACTCTCGATGCCCGCGCCTACCGTAGCCCCGAGCGGCAAGATTATTCCGGACATTGTACGGGCGAAGATTGCCCCCAAGGACGTGCAACGGGTGCTCGATGACAAGCTTGAACGATACACTGTCCGCCTGCCCAAGCCTGAATCCTATGCGCCGGCAACCCGCTATTTGAGCAGCGTCGGAACGACTCCCCCTCCCGGCTCCAGGGATGTGCCGCCGAAGCCTTGGGCAACTGCTGTTTCGTTGCAATACAGCCTTGCCAGCCTGAGCACCTTTGAACTGAGGGGCAATTCCGATACCAGCTTGTTCAAACCATTTCCGCTGCAGGTGGACACTCCAGAGATTCGATTCGTGATTCACCCCAAACACGACGATCCTGACGACAAGTGCTTTACGCATGAGAGGGAGACATTCCATGTTTTGACGAAACTGCTCGGTCTGACGTTGTATGTGGACTTTCCGGAGAGCCCTGCCAGTTGCCTCGAGAAGGATCCACAGAAGCCACCAGCCGCAAGGGCGCAACTGGCGTTGCCATCGCGGCTGGAACGCCTGGTTGCGTTCGCCGAGGCGAATGACCCCGAGGTACAGGAAGCGGGTGTTGCTTCTTCGAGTTGGATCAATTCCCTGGCCCGATCCCCGCTAAGACGTGTGACGGCGGCATTCTATTTCTTCTTTGCCAGGCCCAGTGGAGATTGCAAGCCGCCAACCATCGTGGACAACGGCGTCGACTAGCGCTCAACTCATATGCCGCCTAGCGTCGAAGGGGAGGCGGAAAAGCCTTGGCGTCTCTATATGCCATGCGCACCAGCGTTCTCTCGGAGAACGGGACATAGAGCAATGCGGCAGTAGCGGCAAAAGCCAGGCCTACTCCGATCTGCGGCAGGAGCAGGAACGGGGCGATGGCCCAGAGCTGGTCGAGAGCGAGAACAAAGGGAAAAAGCATGCGGAAATTTTCACCCAGCTTGCGGAAATCGAAAGCGACAGCGGAGATCAGGTAGAAGCGCAGAGGGATTCCGACTGCCCCGGTAACCAGTACTACCCCTACCAGCAGCGGCGCCTTCCAGCCGGCGAGGAAGCTGGTTGCGATCCGGTCGATGTCGTGTAGATGGGAGAGCGCGGCTAGATAAAAGGCAAGAAACATCACCTGAATCAGCATGAACAACGCGCGCACGAGTCCGCGGTGTGGAATCGGGACGTGTAGTTCGGGATGAAGTGCCGCCTCGATAGCGACCTCGCTGATCCTTGCCTCAGTTGCGACTTGTCCTGATGCTGTCGGTGCCTCCTGGGCTACGGTCATGCCGTCAACCGGCGCGATGAAGCGGTAACCTCGCCGCGCCAAGGTTTCAACGAAACGCGGACTTGAAGCGGAATCGCCCAGGGAGTCGCGGATCTTGTTTACGGCCGTGTTAAGGCTGTGATCGAAATCCACGAATGTGTCCGCTGGCCAGATTTTCTGGCGGAATTCGTCGCGGGTGACGACCCGGCCAGCATTTTCAAGCAACATGGCGAGAACCTGAAAAGGCTGCTCCTGCAGCCGGATTCGCTTGCCGTTCTTGCGGAGGTCGCCCGCCTCCAAGTCAACCTCAAACACACTAAATCGCAGGAGCCGTGTCGGGCTGTTGGAGGGCATACCGTTGGATGAAGGCGAGGCCATGGCTTCGCGTCAGTTTACACTGGCGGGGCGACAGGGCCTCGGGCGGTCGGGCTTACGGTTGGTGTTCGCGCGTCGGCGACTGTGATGGGCACGTGGTGGTTGGCGTGGTTACATCGGAAAAATGGTTTCCCTTGACGACAGCTCCAGAGGCTATATCCGCGATACCTACGGGAGTGTCGGAGATGGTGTTGTGCTCGGCTGTAGAATTTTGATTACATCCCAAATCAATAGCTGTGATAGCACTGTGAACGATTGAGTTCGACTTAATGAGCAAGCCTTCCAGATTCGTCGCCCCCATGATGCCGGTGCCGTTATTAGACAGGTGATTGCCAATTATGACGCTAGTAACCCTGCTCGCACTCGACAAAATTCCTACACTCGCGCCGGTGATCGTATTTTCCCGGGCAGTTACAGGACCCCAGTGAGGCGATAGCCACAGTCCAGTTCCCCCAGCCAAAACAATAGTGTTGTGCGATGCTAGACCATGAGTACTATAGCCATATTCAATTCCTGCCTGCACGCTAGTGCTCGCTGATGCGACCGAATTCGACGCGAGATTCACAATCGAACTGCCGCCATCACCACCCGACGCAATAATGCCGGTGTTGTCAAAATCATGGATGTTGCTATTCCGGATGTTCACCTTACTCCCGCCCATGAAGCTGCCCTGTAGCCAAATGCCGAATCCGCAGCCACCAGGGTCTTGCTCGCGAACCTCTACATTGTTTAGAGAAGCAACCATCACTGCTTGATAATAGATACCGAAGAGGGTGGTGCCAGTAGAGCAGTCGATACCAGAGTTTGCTCCATCCACAATGACGTTACTGATATTCACGGAGCCAACTGCGGGGTACACCCCTCCCGCGAAAATCTGCGTGGCTTGCCCGTACACACTTACCAAGCCCCCGCTAGGAACCGTGATTATGGGAATGTTGCCGGATTCGTCCGCCAAACCTGTCAACGTTAGCGACTGCGTAATGGTCACCTGTTCCGGGTAGGTGCCCGGACAGACGAGCACGGTGGCGTTCTTCTTAACGGCGGCGACCGCCTCTGAGATCGTCGAATAGCTGACTAGTTGCGGCTGACAGGTCCCAACTGCCACAGTGGTCTTGGCAGACAAGGGTTGGGCCGCCAAGACGACGCCGACACATACAAAGAACACGAGGGAAAGGTTCACTAGAATTTTCGGCATAATGCCTCCGCATCGCGTGCTGGTCTGGCAACTATTTACTTGGGGAAGGGGAGGAATACAGGCGGCTCGATATCACACCCGTCGAACGCGTCTTGTCAAGTGAATGGCTCACATGCCGACATTCGGCGAAGGCCGACGGAAATTGGTACGCCCTTCCACATCTCTCTTATTCGACATCCGCACTTTCGAGATCTAATGAGCAGTCCTTCCCATATTAGCGCTCGGCGGAGCTACAATGGGTTTGTGGCTGCGCCTGCTCCATCCAACATCGAGCCATCGAAGCCGCCGGCGGACGATAAACATCGTCACCAGCACACTGCCTATGCCGCGGAAGCGAGCGGCCTGCTGGTTATCGCCATTCTTCTGCTCATCCTCGTTGTGATCCGCTACTGGCCATATATTCCCTGGAGTGCGCGCTGACAACTGCGCGCTGAGGACTGCGCTGAGGGCGTGCTAATCTTGCCAAGTCTGCCGAAAGAAGAACCCAAACCACTGCTCGTCGTCGTGCTTGGCCCGACCGCGAGCGGCAAAACCGCATTGGCGCTGGCGCTGGCGCGCCGATTCGGCGGTGAAATCGTTAACTGCGATTCGGTGGCGATGTACCGCGAGTTCGAGATCGGCACGGCCAAGCCTACCCGTGCCGAGCGGACGGAAGTGCCCCATCACCTGCTCGACTGCGTCGATCCGCTTGCGGAGACTACTGCGGGTGAGTATGCGCGCCAGGCGCGGCAAGTAGTTCGGGAGATCGCCGGCCGCGGGCGCTTGCCGATTGTCAGCGGCGGGACTGGGCTCTATCTGCGAGCGCTGCTGGAGGGACTTTTCGCGGGTCCACTGCGATCCGAAGAGTTGCGCGAGCGCTTGCGGCGGCGTGCCGAAGAATGCGGCAGCACTTACTTGCACCGCATCCTGCGAAGGCTTGATTCTGCGGCTGCCGATCGCATTCACACCAACGACGTGGCGAAAGTGATCCGCGCAATCGAAGTGTGCCTTGCCACGAGGCGACCGATGACCGAACTCTGGCAGCAGGGGCGCGAGCCGCTGACCGGCTTCCGCATTCTGCGGCTTGGCCTGAATCCAGAGCGCGAAGATCTCTATGCTCGCATCAATGCGCGCGCAGCAAGAATGTTTGACGAAGGACTGATCGCGGAAACCGATGAACTTCTGGCAAAGTACGGAACAGGGGCGCGGCCGCTCTCCTCACTCGGATACAAGCAAGCTCTCCAGTTCTTGCGGGGTGAGGTTGATCGCGAAGCGGCGCTACGGGCGGCGCAACAGGCGCATCGCAACTATGCCAAGCGGCAGATGACGTGGTTCCGCCGCGAACCGGAAGTGCACTGGCTGGCGGGGTTCGGCAGCGATGCGGCGATCCAGGCTGCGGCGATTGCGGCGGTGGAGATCGGATTTGAAGCACCCAAGGCAAGAGTTTGAGGTCGTAAATTGCGACCTCAAAGAGGCTCTTGCACGGGCACTCGGGAGGAGAATCGGAGTGGATTGTTCCAAACGGGGCGTTAGATTTTTTGCAGCCGCTGCACGTCGTGGACGCCTGGAATTTGGCGGACTCCATCAATGATTCTCTGGAGATGTTTCAGGTCGGCGATTTCGAGGACGACATCGACGTTGGCCTGACCGTTGGAGCTACGGGCTGAGATATCACGGATATTGGTATGGGTGTCGCTGATCACGGCAGTGATCTGTTTCAACATGCCGAAGCGGTCATCGCAGAGAAGCGTGATTTTCACGGGATAGGAAACTGGCTGGCCTTCTTTATCTCCCGCCCAGAGGACGTCGATCCGGCGTTCGGGTTCGTAGAGAAGATTTGTGACGTTGGGACAGTTCACCGAATGGACGGCAATCCCTTTGCCGCGGGTGACGTAGCCGACGATGGACTCGCCGCGAATGGGGTTGCAACATCGCGCCCGGTAGACAAGCAGGTCGCCTTGTCCCTTGACGACGATGGCGTTCGAGTCTCCGCCAAAAACGCGGCGGACCACGCTGGAAATGCCGTGCGCCGATGCGGGGTCGTCGCTTTCGGCGATTGGCTCGGCGCTGGCGGGAGCTAGCTTAGCCAGCACTTGTCGCGCGGAATATTTGCCGTACCCAATGCCAGCCATCAGGTCGTCGGCACGGCCAAGACCATAGTCGCTAGCGGCGCGCTGCAGATCGGCGTCCTTGATATCCTTGAGCGAAATGCGGTACTTACGAGCCTCTTTCTCGATCAGCTTGCGGCCGATTTCGATGGCGCGTTCCCGCTGATGGACGTTGAGCCAATGTTTGATCTTGTTACGGGCCCGCGACGACTTCACGATGGCGAGCCAGTCGCGGCTGGGCTTATGCCCGGGCTGGGTGAGGATTTCGACAATGTCACCGGAGTGCAGCTTGTGGCGGAGTGGGACCATGCGTCCGTTGACCTTGGCGCCGGTGCAGGCGTGGCCGACTTCGGTGTGAATGGAGTAGGCGAAATCAATGGGTGTGGACTCGCGCGGCAGGACGACAACTTTCCCTTTCGGCGTGAAGGTATAAACCTCTTCCGGGTAGAGATCGACTTTTAGCGTGGAGAGAAATTCGTTCGGGTCCGATACGTCGCGCTGCCACTCGACAACCTGACGAAGCCAGGCGAGGCGCTGCTCGTCCTGAGCGGAGACGGGTCCGTCTTTGTATTTCCAGTGAGCGGCGATGCCTTCCTCGCACATCTTGTGCATTTCCTCGGTGCGAATCTGGATCTCGAACGTCTCGCCGGTTTCCGTGATGACCGATGTGTGCAGCGACTGGTAGAGGTTGGGTCGCGGCATGGCGATGAAGTCTTTAATACGGCCGGGGACGGGCCGCCACAGATTGTGAATGATGCCGAGGACGGCATAGCAGTCCTGCACAGACGTGGTGATGACGCGCATGGCGTAAAGGTCGTAGACCTGGTCGACGGAGATGCGCTGCCGAATAAGCTTGTTGTGAATGCTATAGAGGCGCTTTACGCGGCTTTCGACGCGGCCCGTAATGCCGGCTTCCTTCAGGCCGTCGCGCAGCGTGGCTTCAACGCGTGCCATGAAGGCTTCGCCAGCCTTGCGGCGTGACTCGACGGCGGCGTGGACCTGCTCGTAGCCGATGGGATCGACGTATTTGAAGCCGAGGTCTTCGAGCTCGCCGCGGATTTTTCCCATGCCTAAGCGATGGGCGATGGGGGCGTAGATGTCGAGGGTCTCGCGGGCGATTTTGTTCTGGCGCTCCGGATCCAGATGCTCGAGTGTGCGCATGTTGTGGAGCCGGTCGGCGAGCTTGATGAGCACGACGCGGATGTCGTCGACCATGGCAAGCATCATTTTGCGCAAATTTTCGGCCTGGGCCTCTTCACGGGAAGAAAAGTCGATCTTGCTGATCTTGGTGACGCCCTCGACGATATGGGCGACCTGCTCGCCAAATTCCTGGCGGATTTCGACGCTGGTGACCGATGTATCTTCGATCGAATCGTGGAGCAGGCCGGCCACGATGGAGATTGCGTCCATTTTCATGCCGGCGAGGACGATGCCGACCTCGAGGGGATGCACGAGGTAGGGCTCGCCGGACGCGCGGCTTTGTCCTGCGTGGTGTTTTTGCGAGAATTCGTAGGCTTTCTTGACTAAGACCAGATCGTCGTTCGGGCGGTTTTCGCGCAGCGTCCGCATCAACTCGCGGAAGCGGGTGACCGTGAGCACGTTGGTTGCGATCTGTTCGCGCAACGTCGCCATGATGGATTCTAACCCAGCGCGGGCGGGGAGGGGCTCTGCCGCGGCGGGCTCTGTATCTATAGTTTACGCGAAAGTCATTTCACCGCAGAGACACCAAAATCGCCGAGAAAAACTCTGGACTGGTAGAGTACGAACTGAGGGGCGATTCGTGGATCGGGTATTGATTAGTGGAGCCTCGGGCCTGATTGGGGCCGCGCTGGTATCGTCACTCGAACAGGCGGGCGCCGAGGTCGTGGGGCTGGTGCGTGGCCCGGCGCGCAACGCGGGGCAGGTTTCGTGGGACCCGACGGGCGACCTTGCGCCGCCAGCCGTGTCCGGGTTTCGGGCGGTGATTCATCTTGCTGGTGAAAGCGTCGTCGGTCGCTGGACTGCGGCGAAGAAGAATGCAATCCGGGACAGTCGCGTGCGGGGCACGAGGACAGTTGCTTCCGCTTTGGCGCAGACGAAGACCAAGCCACGGGTGTTTGTTTGTGCTTCGGCAATCGGGTTTTATGGGGACCGGGGCGATGAGATTTTGAAAGAGGAGAGTGCAAGCGGGCGTGGTTTTTTGCCGGAGGTTTGCCGCGAGTGGGAAGACGCCAGTCTGATTTGCGCAGAAGCCGGAATTCGTACCGTAAATCTCCGCATTGGTCTGGTTCTAAGCGCGCGGGGCGGCGCTCTCCCGAAAATGCTGCCCGCGTTCAAGTTGGGGCTGGGCGGGCGACTGGGCTCCGGCAAGCAGTGGTGGAGTTGGATTCACGTGGATGACATCGTGGGAGCCGTTCATCACGCGATGCAAAACGACGCTGTCTCCGGGCCGGTGAATCTGGTCTCGCCGAACCCGGCGAGCAATGCGGAGTTCACGAAGGTGTTGGCGTCGGTGTTGCGACGACCGGCATTGTTCCCGGTGCCAGGATTTGCGTTGCGGCTGACATTTGGCCGCGCCGCGGCTGACGAGTTATTCCTTGCCAGTCAGCGGGTTGAACCGGCGAAGCTGAGGGCAAGCGGATACGCATTCCGGTTTGACGATTTGCGAGCCGCACTGGAAAACCGGATCTCCACATAGATTCAGCTAGTAACTCCATCGCGGGCCTTCGCCTAAGTTGATCGGTATCGGCTTATAGTGAACAGATGCACGGCGAGGATCAACGTGGTTCCGATCGGGCCATCGGAGTTAAGCCACTGGGGTTCATTGCGATGGGCGCTTTCTTGTTCTTCGGGGGCATCATAGCAACCCTTGTAGCGTTTACATTGCTTTGGCAAGGCACGGCTCTTGATGGCATCTGGACTCTCAATCCGGCAGCGCACGCGCAACTCGCTCCTCTGGGCAGTATCGTCGGAGTTCTCTTTCTACTGCTCGGAGCGGCCCTCGCCACAGCAGGAGTCGGGTGGTTCCAGCACCGTCTTTGGGGGTGGAGACTGGCGGTCGCAATCATCGCCACACAGGTCTTAGGGGATGCCGTTAACTGCGTCCGAGGCGACTGGCTGCGCGGCGGAACCGGCGTCATCATCGCCGGCGCGTTATTTTTGTTTCTCTTGAGACCAAGAATGCGAGCCGCGTTTGCCTAGAATCTCTTCCCATTACAACACTGCAAACATCCTAACTTTCTATTTGTGAGGCAGTTAGATCGCTTCTAGTTGTCGACTGTTCCGGTCGAATGGAACACACACCTCGGTGTGATTGCGATCACTTGACCGCGGTCATCCTTGATGCCAGACTTGGGGCAGTTATGGCGAACAAGGCAATCGCGGCCGTGCTGTTGGTGGCCATGGTGGTTTGGGCCGAGATGGCGATGGCGCCGATGCTCGCTATGCACGCCGGGCACATGCGTCCGGGGCATGAAATGGCCGCGGATATGCCCACCGAACACGTCGCGCACCATCAGGCCGAGCACGCGCAGATGGCTGGGCATCCGTGTTGTCCGGGGGTGCACAGGGCAGAACCGGAAGCTGTGTTTGTGGTGACGGCAGGCGTTCCCGCCTGTGACGATCCTCATAGCTGTTGCTTCCGGCAGGGGCCTCAGAGCGTACCGGCCCCGGCAAGCGACGTGCAGAAGCTTGCGCGGGAAATGGCGCCCGCCGGCGCGGCGATAGTAAGCCCGGCAGTCGAGGTATCAAAGCGCGCCATTGACAACGAAGTTTTCGCATTCCGCCCACCTCCGGATGTATTCGGCATGACTCTCCGCGTCTAGACATTACTGCATCCCTAACTTTCCCAACATTCTGCGGCTCCTAATTCGGCCGCACGACATATCGCACCTATAAATGTGAAAAGGAGATCTTATGAAGTTCAGATTGTTTGCCATGATTCTCACCCTGTCGCTGGTTGGCTGGGCGCAGGATAACCCGTCCGCTTCAGCACCGAACTCGACACCAGCACCGGCGAAAAGCTGTTGTCATCATGCCAGCGGGGACGCAAAGGACGCGGCGAGCTGCTGCGGTGATAACAAGTGTCAGATGAAGGACGGCAAGTCCTGCTGCGCCGGCATGGACATGAAAAACGCCAAATCAGGCTCGGGCAAGGACATGAAAAAATGCATGAAGCAGTGCAAGAAGAATGGCGGCTGCGCAGATGGAAAGTGTTGTGGCTCGGGAGGCGAGAAGTCCGCGATGAATTGCTGCGGCACGAAGTGCGAGCGCCACGCACACGCCAGCTAACCGAGCCACGCATAGCTAAACCAGGCAACGCGGACAGCAGCTTCGTCCGCGCTCGCCAAAAACGCCCCGGCCAAAATGACCGGGGCATTTTATTGCAGAAAATCTTGCTGGTTACGACCCCATACACGGAAGCACCCTATCGCACCGGGCGCGAGGATTGGATGTGGGTCCGCGTGATGCGATCGTGCCAGCAGAGCGAATCCTGATCGAGGAAACACCAGAGATATCCGAGGCCGGCCGATATGGCAGATAGAAATGAGGCAAGAACGCGCCAGCGGCGAGTGGAGCGCGTGACTGCTGACCCATCAAATCTCGACAGCTTCAGTCCGGCGGCACGTAGGCCGGGCGTGGAACCGATGTGGACGATGAACAAAAACTGATAGCTCATCCACAGCAGAACGGCCAGCACTCCAGCAACCCCCGCCAGCAAGGGGAGCAGTCCCCGGACAGGGTTGAAGCGGAGAAAGACAGCAGCGAAGCCGGAGAGGGCTGCGGAGAGGATCGCGAGGTCAACGCCCGTGGCGAGCAAGCGGCGCGGGATGGAGGCTGCGGGGACCGGAGACTCGGCACCAGCGGAGCGATCGACCGGTTCCGATTGCGCCGGCTCAATCAGGATTCCACCCAGCGCGGGAGCCGGGGGCACGATTTCCGGGGCTTCGATAATGCGCGGGCGATCAAAGATCGGATCGGCCAACGGGCTCGCGTGAACGACCGGGATAGCAGCCGAACGTGGGAACTCGATGATTTTGGCCGAGGGCTCTGGCAATGGGTAGGGTTGTGGCTGAGCCTGGTATTCGAATTCGTTTTCTTCCGGAGCCGCTGGCCCATTCTCACCACGATTCTCAAACTGGGCTGCGGCTGTGGCCGCCTCTTGCGGAGGAGCGCCGCTCGCGTCCGAGCTTCCATTCTCGGTAAAGGCTGCCCCAGCGACGGGCCGAGACCAGTTATCCCGGGCATCAAACGGCAGAAGCAGCGACGGATAGCGCGGGGCGCGCGGCTTGCGGCGGGTTCGATAGCGGGCGAGGCGCGCGGCAACTTCGCGTCGCCAAGCCTCCGAGTCAGGCTGGCCCTCAGAGGCCGACTGAGATTCGGACGCGAATTCCGGTTCAATAGCTGCGACTGGATCGCGGAGGCAAGGATCGAGTAGAGAGTCCCCAGCGCTTGCGGAGTTCATTAATCCTGTCATTTCTAAATCAATCAGCGAAGAAAGCCAGCAACCAGAGCCGGGGCTGGACAATTAACTCGGAGACCACAAGAAAGGGCGCAGTTTTGCCTCGCCTGCCGCTCGCGTGCTAATGTCAACTCGTTCCCGTTGGCCAACCGGCCGTCGGAGCGCGCGCGCTTGCAGATCACCCGCTAATGATCGCCTCTCGAATCTTTATCACGGCTGCTCTGGCCTGTCACCTTGTTCTCGCTTGCGGACTAGTAACCAGCCAGACGCCACCCCCCAAGAGCGAGCCAGTGCAGCAGTTGCCAGCCGCCCCGAAGAGCCAGTTTGTGGAAGATGTAACGATCCGAGCGGTGGAACAGGAAAAGGAAGGCGCGGTTTACCACCTTCGCGGCCGCGCGGAGATTGACTACCGGAACTACATCCTTCGGGCCGACGAAATTACCTACAACTCCGACACAGGCGACAGCGAAGTGGAGGGACACGCCGTTTTGGATGGCGGCCCGTACGACGAGCACGTGGAGTCGAGCCATGGAACATACAACATTCGAACCGAGGTCGGAAAGTTTTATAGCGTGGTGGGCACGTTGGGATTCCGGGGAAAGCGGTCGCGCTATGTGCTGACGTCGTCGAACCCGTTTGCGTTTACAGGGAAGATCGTCGAAAAGAACGGTCCCGCCCACTATCTCGTGCGGCAGGGAACGGTAACGACATGCGAACTGCCGCGGGCGAAATGGCTATTCAATGCTCAGCGGATTGTGGTGGATGCGGATAGTACGGCAAAGATATACAACAGCGATTTCCGGATGTGGGGCATTCCGGTTTTCTACTTTCCCTACGTAACCCACCCGGTGCAACTGGAGCGGCAAAGCGGCTTGCTGATTCCGAGCGTCGGCAACTCATCGACCAAGGGGTATATTGCCGGCGACTCTGTGTATTGGGCGTTCAATCGCAGCATGGACGCCACGGCTGGGGCAGAATACTACTCGAAGCGAGGATGGGCGCAACAGGGAGCATTCCGCATGCGCTCGAGCGAAAACTCCTTCGTGTTCTTTACCTATACGGGAGTGGTGGATCGGGGTATTGGAAGCCCACCGCAAAATCAAGGTGGCGAGGACGCGCGCTTCGAAGTCGAGCATCCGTTCGGCGGTTGGCGAGGCGCGGCCGACATCGATTACCTGAGTTCGTTCGTGTACCGGGTTGCCTTCACTGAGGTCTACACGCAGGCAGTCGATTCGGAGGTCCGGTCGCAGGTCTTCCTTTCAAATACAGTGCATGGGTTTCATTTCAATGCCTTTGCGGAGCGCTACCAGAACTATGACGTATGTGTCCCAGAGACGGGAACAAACACGGGTTGCAGCAACATTACGTTGACCGAACTGGTCCGAGTGCTGCACATGCCGAGTTTTCTTGTTTCCAGCGAAGAGCGGCGGTTAGGAGGGACGCCGCTGTACTGGTCTTTTGAAAGCGCAGCTGAGGGTTTGCAAAGGCGGCAGAACGCACTCGAACCTGATGTGTCCGGATTTCGAACAGCACCCATGGTGGGCCGGCTTGATCTGGCGCCCACGCTGTCGATGCCTTGGCAGTGGAGAGGATGGTCGCTGCGGCCGGCTCTGACGCTGCGCGATACGTTTTATACGCAGAGGCTCGGATTGCAGCAATCCTTTTCGCAACAGGAAGTTACAGAGGATGCGAGCTTAAACCGCCAATCGCTCGAGGCATCGTTCGACTTGCGTCCGCCGGCAATATCGAAGATTTTTGAGCGTCCGTGGCTGGGCCGCAAGTGGAAACACGTGATCGAATCGCGCGTCCGGTACGATTACGTGACTGGCATCAACAACTTCGCCAATATTGAGCGCTTCGACGCGGCCGACGTGCTCTCGAGTACGAATGAAGTGGAATACTCGATCGTAAATCGCCTATACGCCAAGCGTCAGAATTCGGAGTCAGATTGCGATGTGCCTGCGATGAGCACGCTCAACATCGGCGGTCCCCCGCAAGTGGGCACAGTTCCGTGGGAACTGCCTCCGACGCCCGACACGCAAGCCTGTGCGGTGGGACCGCGTGAAATTGTCAGTTGGGAAGTTGGGCAGAAGTATTTCTTCGATCCGAAGTTCGGGAATGCGCTGGTTCCGGGAACGCGAAATGTATTCACAAGCACGTCGGACTTTACGGGAGTAGCGTTCCTTAACGGAGAACGGCGATTTGCCCCACTGATTTCCCGCCTCCGACTGGAAACCAGTCCGCGCACCAACACGGAGTGGGATCTGGACTATGACCTCAGGAGCGGGCGCATCACTGGGAGCACGGCGCTCGTGAACTACCACTATGGCCCATACACTGTCGGCGGGGGCGACGCGTTCCTGCGCGTGCTTGACGCAACCGCCGGCGTCGGACCTCCGGGCCCGTCGGACTACCACCAGTTCCGCGTGCTCGCGGGCTATGGCCAGCTCAACAAGCGCGGCCTGAGCGCGGCCGCCACCTTTGGTTTCGACGCCAACCAGGGAAATCTGCAATTTGCCACCGCGCAGACCAGCTACAACTGGGATTGTTGCGGGTTGAGCCTGGAGTACCGGCGGTTTGCGCTGGGAGCCGTACGCAACGAGAACGAGTACCGATTCAGCTTCACGCTGGCGAACGTGGGAGCGTTCGGCAATTTGAAGCGTCAGGAACGGCTGTATTAGTTCCTTGGGCGGGAATAAAATGGAGATTGTGGAGTTGTCGGCAAATCTCAAGCGGAAGTCCGCGCGCTTGCACGACATTGTCGCCTTGCATCCCCGGTTGATCGTGGCGTACTCGGGCGGCGTGGATTCAGCGTTTCTTGCATGGACAGCGCATGAAATTCTCGGCGAGGCCATGCGCGCGGTGATCGCGGATTCTCCCAGCCTGGCCCGTACTCATCTCGAGGAAGCGCTGAGGTTTGCGCGCGGACACGGGATCCCGGTTGAAGTAGTGGAGACGCGGGAATTGGAAAATTCCTCTTATACGCGCAATGACTCCATGCGCTGCTTCCATTGCAAAGACGAGTTGTTCACGGTGCTGGAACGATACTGTGAAGCCAACCGCTTTGCGGCGATTGCTTACGGCGTGAATGCTGATGACGAAGGCGATTTTCGGCCCGGGCAGAAGGCTGCGCGCGCGCATCGCGTGCTGGCGCCGCTGCTGGAAGCGGAACTGACCAAGGCCGAAATCCGCGAACTGGCACGGCAAGCCGGGCTGCGCGTGTGGGACAAGCCGGCGTCGGCATGCCTTTCCTCCCGCATCGAGTATGGGCGAGCGGTCACACCGGAAGTGCTGGCGGTGGTCGAGAAGGGCGAAGACGCTTTGCGGGCACTGGGGTTCCGGCAGTTCCGGGTTCGGCATCACGGGGAAATCGTCCGCATCGAGATTGCACGCCCGGAAATGGAGCGTGCCTTGACGGAAGAAATGACGCGCGAGTTCACCGCTATCTTCAAGGATCTGGGATTCAAGTTTGTGACGCTTGACCTGGAGGGCTTCAGGTCCGGATCGATGAATCAACTCCTCCCGG
Organism: uncultured Acidobacteriaceae bacterium; assembly: GCA_963818945.1. Classification (GTDB taxonomy): domain Bacteria; phylum Acidobacteriota; class Terriglobia; order Terriglobales; family Acidobacteriaceae; genus Acidiflorens. Next base: position 896,056 of record CAWFUA010000001.1, read on the forward strand.
CAGAAGATTTGCTACGCGGTCGTTAGCCGCGAACACTAGAAGGGCCGGGTGGATGGCGGATTGGGTTCACCCAGCCGTGAGATAATCAAGTGAATTCTCACATGTTCAGGTGGCTTCTATTGATGATGATCCGTCGCGCGTTCCTTGTTCTTTTGGTGATTTGCTTGGGCTGCTCTGCGCAGTCTCGACCGCCCGCCGCGGCGCAACAGCAACCCTCCGGATCGGCGCTTCCTCCGGATCTGCTGCAAATGGTGGATCGGCAGGTGCGGGCATTCTATTCGCTGCCCGCTGACGTAAAGGTCGTCACAGGACCGCTGCGGGCGAGCGAGTTTGCGAACTACGACGAACTGACGATCACGCTCGACAGCCCAGAGAAGAAGCATGCCTACGAATTCCTGCTGTCGCGCGATCACAAAACCCTCATCCGCATGACGAAGATGGATCTGACCAAGGATCCCTATGCGGAAATCATGAAGAAGATAGATGTAGCCGGGAGGCCCTCGCGTGGCAACAAAGACGCGAAGGTGGTGGTCGTAAGTTATGACGATTTTGAGTGTCCGTTCTGCTCACGGATGCACGCGACTCTTTTCCCCGGAATTTTGAAAGAATACGGCGACCGCGTGCTTTTTATTTACAAGGACTATCCGCTGGAAGAGATCCACCCGTGGGCGGTGCACGCGGCGGTAGACGCCAACTGTCTGGGCACGCAATCCGCCGACGCCTATTGGGACTTCGCCGATTACCTGCACAGTAATCCACAATCCGTGGGCGGCGCGAAGGGACACGAGGCGCAGAATGCGGAACTGGACAAACTGGCGTCGATCGACGGACAAAGACATAACCTCGACGCGGGCAAACTGCAGGCGTGCATTCAAACGCAAGACGAGAAGAGTGTGCGCGCGTCCATGAGCGAGGCTGAAGCCGTTGGAGTGAATGCGACTCCGACGATGTTTGTGAACGGCGAAAAGTTGGACGGCGCCATTCCGGCCGGCGAAGTTCGGGCTGAACTGGATCGTGCGCTCAAGGATGCGGGAGTTGCCTCGCCCGAGCATAAGCCTGCTTCCGGAGATGCGAAAGCTGCGGCGCCTTCGAAATAGCTATTGATTCGAAACGAAGCACAAGATTGCACAGATCGGTTTAGATTGCGCCGTTGTTGGTTGGAGGAGGGAAATTGAAGAATCGTGTTCAACTGGAACTGAGGCGAACCGGCCTCATCCTGGCTGGTGTTTGCCTGGTGATTGGACTGTCGTCCTGCAACCGCGACAGCGGCGGTGGCGACGTGATGGCCTCGGTCAACGGACGCAAGATCTACCGCACCGAAGTGGATAAGTACTACACCAACCAAACCGCTGGCTCGGATCAACAACCGGCCGGCGAGCAGGCGGTGAGTCTACGCTTGAGCATTCTGAACGAGTTGATTGAGACCGAGATTCTGATGCGGCGCGCCGAGAAACTGGGCCTGCTGGCAACCGACGAAGAAGTGGACCGCAAGCTCAACGAAATCAAGTCTCCATATACGGCCGAGGAGTTTAACAAGCGGCTGGAAGAAAAGAAAATTTCGCTCGAGGATTTCAAGCGCGACCTGCGGCGCTCGCTGACCCGCGACAAGGTGTTGAACAAAGAAATTACATCACGAATCAACATTACCGACCAGGATGTATCGAGCTATTACAACGCGCATAAGGCTGAGTTCAACCTGATCGAACCGCAGTATCACCTGGCGAAAATCATGGTCACGGGCCTGCCCGTCCCGCAGGTGCACAACCTGCAAAACAGCAAGGCGGCAAATGACGCAGATGCGCGCAAGAAAATCCAGATGATCGCGAACAAGTTAGATAGCGGCGACGATTTTGCCACGCTTGCGATGAACTATTCGGAAGATCCGGAAACGAGCAACAACGGCGGCGATTTGGGCATGGCTCCCGAGTCCGCGCTGAAGCAGGCTGACCCGGCAACGCGCGACGCTGTCATGAAGCTCAAGCCGGGGCAATACACGCCAGTGATTCCCATGGTGAATCCAGCAAACCATCAGGCTAGTGCATATTTGATCGTCAAGCTGATTGCGAAGGAACCGGCGGGGCAGCGCGACCTGAACGATCCGCGCGTGCAGCAGGCAATCCGCCAGCAATTGCGCGATCGCCGCGAACAACTGCTCAAAGCCGCATATTACGAGACGCTGCGCGATGACGCCAAGATCACGAACTATTATGCGGATGAGATTCTGAAAAACGCGGGGGCAACAAAGTAGCCTAGGCGCCTTCGAGCTTCTTCGTTAATACTTCGTTGACTAATTGTGGGTTGGCTTGGCCTCTTGAAGCCTTCATCACCTGTCCCACGAAAAATCCCAGCATGGTCTTTTTACCCGCGCGATACTGCTCGACTTGCTTCGGGTTCGCCGCAATCATTTCGTCAGCAAGTTTTTCGAGGGCTGATGTGTCGCGCGACTGTTCGGGACAACCTTCTTCTTCATAGACAGCAGTAAAATCTCTGCCGCGTTCGAAGCAAAGGTCGTAGAGATCTTTCAGCATCTTGCCCGAAATTGTGCCGGACTCGACCAGATCGGCCGACGCGGCCACTCCCGCCATGGAAATGGGAGACTGCTCCATTTCGAGCGACTGCGCGTTCAACCGTCCCATCAGTTCACTCTGCACCAGATTGGCAACGCGCTTGGGATTCTTTGCGGCGCGGGCCGCAGACTCAAATTGATCGGCAAGAGCACGCGTCGTGGTCAGCCTGTAAGCGTCACCAGCCGTGATCGCGTATTCCTTAACCATGCGCTGGCGGCGCGCTTCGGGCAGTTCAGGCAGTCGGGCACGAATCTCCGCCTGCCATTCTTCGTCCACTACCAGCGGCAGCAGATCGGGCTCGGGGAAATAGCGGTAGTCGTGCGCCTGCTCTTTCGAGCGCATTCCGTAGGTGCGGCCCTCGTTTGCGCTGTAGAGGCGGGTTTCCTGTGTGATTCTTTCACCCGATTCGAGCAAGCCGATGTGGCGCTCGATTTCGTATTCGAGCGCCTGCTTGATGAAGCGAAACGAGTTGACGTTCTTGACCTCGCTTTTGGTGCCGAACTCCTTCTGTCCCCGCGGCCGCACGCTGATGTTGGCGTCGCAACGCAGCGAACCTTCTTCCATATTGCAATCGCTGACACCGGTATAAAGGATGATTTCCTTTAGTCGCGTCAGGTACTGGTGCGCTTCCTCGGGCGTGCGCATGTCGGGCTCGCTGACGATTTCCGCCAGTGGCACTCCCGTGCGGTTGAGATCGATCGCCGTTTTGGTCATAGCGTCCGGGAAACCCTCGTGCAGGCTTTTGCCCGCGTCTTCTTCGAGGTGCAGGCGGGTGATGCCGATTCGCTTTCCTGCGCCGGGTAGATCGATTTCGATGAATCCGTGCTCGGCGAGCGGCTTGTCGTACTGCGATATCTGGTAGCCCTTGGGCAAATCGGGATAGAAGTAATTCTTGCGGGCGAAGATCGAAGTCTCATTGACGCGACAGTTGAGAGCCATGGCGGCGAGCGCCGCAAATTCAACCGCCTTGCGATTCAGCACGGGCAAGGCCCCGGGGAGGCCCAGGCAAACTGGACAAACGTTGGTGTTGGGTAGATCGCCAAAGCGGGTCGAGCAGGAACAGAAAATCTTAGACACGGTCAGGAGTTGAACGTGGACTTCAAGTCCGATGACAGGTTCGTACCTGGCGAGGAGATCCTTAGAAACGGCTGGCGTGGTCGCCATAAGCTGTGATTATAGATGGTCGGCATACATCGCCTTGCGCTTTACGGTTTTTTCGGCTCCGGCGCGCCCAGGTATTTCTCAAGTGGAATCTCAAAGTACATCAACTCATTTGCTGTCGCGTCGCGCACGCCGGTTAAATAGAAGTTTGCACCAGCAAGCGGATTGGAGATCTGGGCGACGTCAAAGAATAAGAAACCGCGCGCGGTGGAGTGCGGCTCAACTGCCTTTGCGCCGAATTGCGCTCGATCGATTTCGTCCATTGCCTTTTGGCTCATGCCGCCCTTTACCTTTTTGCCAGGCAGAGGGATTGGCAAGGTTGGCGCATCGCTGCGCGAAGGATGGGATATGCGCCGCACAATGTCCTCCGGTGTGAGTGGATACAGCTTGTCGCGGCCCACAGTATTCAATTCGGCCTTCATCGCCGCCAGAGCAATGGGCTGGTCGCTGTCGTTGGTGATGACAAAGAAAACCGGCATAAAGCCATAGTTGCGGTAGTTGACGCTGAAGATGTTGGCTTTGTACTCCACGTCATAGGGATCGACGGCGACGGCGACCTTTTCCATCGGATGCTCGTCGTGCGCGGGATAGGTACGCGCGGGGTGAGCGTCGGGCATGACGAAATCTTTTGCCGCAAAGGCAGCCAGGCAGCAAAACAGAACAGTGAGGACGGCCAAGGCAGACGCAGGCACGCGCCGATTGAGCCGTCGCAAGAAATTGTGCATACGTGGATTATAGGATGCCCCCGTCGTCATTACAGTCGCCCGGAGAATGGACGCAGGCAGTTAGAATGGGATTTCCTTCATGTATTCGCTTTACAGTGCGCTGCTCGCGCTCTTGCTGCTTGTGACGCTGCCTTACTGGCTGCTGCAGATGCTGCGGCATGGCAAGTATCGCGCGGGGTTACGGCAGAGATTTGGAGCCGTTCCGGCCACGCTCGCGGGGCCTCGCGACAAACCGACGATCTGGGTGCACGCCGTTTCTGTCGGTGAAGTGGTGGCTTCGAGCGCGGTGATCGAGGGGCTGCGCCTGGAATTCCCATCGCGCCAGGTGTTCATTTCAACAACCACCAGCACCGGGCAAAAACTGGCCGCGAAAAAGTTTGGCGCGGAGAGCGTCTTCTATTTTCCGCTGGACTTTGCCTTTGCCGTAAGGCCTTATCTCGACGCACTTCGTCCGGAGCTGTGCGTGATTGCGGAAACTGAATTCTGGCCGAACTTTCTGCGGCTCGCCAAGCGCGGCGGGGCGCGGATTGCCGTGATCAACTGCCGGATCTCAGACCGGTCCTTTCCTGGATACAAGCGCCTGCATTTCTGGTTGCCGAAGGTACTGGCGAATGTCAACTTGTTTCTGACACAAACAGACGAGGATCAGCATCGGCTGATTGAGATCGGCGCGGCTGCAGCAAAGACCAGGGTCACCGGCAACTTGAAATTTGACGTGGCTCTGCCGTCAGTTCCGGCCATCGTCGCAAGCCTACGAGCTGCGCTTGGCGATTCCTGTACGGATACCGCGGCGGGCTGGCCGATTTTGGTCTGCGGCAGCACGCTGGAAGACGAGGAAGCTCCGCTGCTCTCCGCTTTTCACAATATTCTGGCGACGCATCCGAAGGCGGTGATGATTCTCGCGCCTCGCCATCCTGAGCGCTTTGCTGAAGTTGCAGCGCTCGTCGAGAACCTGGGCATCCGGATGTCGCGCCGTTCGTTATGGAGCGGCGAACCGCTAGCGGGCGCGGTTTTGCTGCTCGACACCATTGGGGAACTGGCCGCGCTTTATTCGCTTGCCACCGTGGCTTTTGTGGGTGGAAGCCTGGTGCCCCGGGGCGGCCACAACATTCTCGAACCCGCGCGCTACGGTGTTCCCATCATTACTGGAAACCATTACGAGAATTTTCGTGACATTGTGAACTTCTTTCTGAGCCGCAACGCAGTGCGGGTAGTGGGCCTGGCCGAACTGCCGCTGGTGTTCATGGAACTGATCGGCAACGAAGTCGAGCGCACTACTCTCGGCCAGAATGCGCTGGCGGCGCTCGACTCACAGCGTGGCGCCACGACGAGGACGATCAACGCATTGGTCGAGTTGATGAACGGACCAGCGGCGGACACCCACTCGCCCGGTGAAGGGGCGGAATGAATCCACTGACTGGCATTTATGCCGCCGCGAGCAAGCTGCGCAACTCGCTGTTCGAGCGCCGCCTGCTTGCGATTCGTCGGCTAGAACGGCCAGTTGTAAGCGTCGGCAATCTGTCGGTGGGAGGCGCGGGCAAAACGCCATTCGTAATCGCGCTCGGTGAAGTCTTAAAAGCGCGGGGCATTCGTTTCGATGTTTTGTCCCGTGGCTATGGCCGCCAGACGCGTGGCGTCCTAGTAGTGGATCAGGATGGCAGCGCGACTGACTTCGGCGACGAACCTCTCTTGATTGCGCGCTGGCTGGACGTTCCGGTGGTTGTCGGCGAGAGCCGGTATGAAGCGGGACAAGTCGCCGAGACGATGTTCGCGCCGCAGTTGCACATCCTCGATGACGGCTTTCAGCACCGCTCGCTGGCGCGCGATTTCGATATCGTGCTCCTTACGGAACGCGATTTTAAAGATCGGTTGCTGCCGTCGGGACGGTTGCGCGAACCGCTCACCGCACTTTCCCGCGCCGACGCGATCGTTCTGCCGGCCGAATCAGCCGCTAACCACGCCGCCTTTGGAGGAAGGTTGATCTGGCGAATGCAGCGAAGAATCGCAGTTCCTGACGCTACCCCAGCTCCGGTCGTCTTCTGCGGAATCGCCCGCCCAGAGCAGTTTTTCGCGCAGGTGCGCGCAACCGGGATCCGCCCTGCATTCGAGGCGGCGTTTCGCGATCATCATTCCTATGGCCCACGCGACGTGGAGCAACTCCTCGCGATGCGCGCCCAACATAACGCAAGCGGATTTGTGACTACGGAAAAAGACGCGGTCAACCTGGGTCCGCTGCGATCCAAACTCGAGCCGCTGGCTACCGCCGTGCTGACCGTCACCCTCGACAACCCGGCTGACGTTGTCGATACCATTCTCAGCAGAATCAGGGTTTGAAGGCACCGCTCGTGAGAAAATCTTAGGTTAACTACAGCGGGGTTTGCGGGCTGTCGCGAATATCGTATCGCGCCCCTCCAAAGTGGACTGATGACAAAGCACCCAAAAGAAAACGACCGCCTAAAAAAAATCGTCGAGTCCTTCCCCAAGGTTACGGTGACCGTGCTCGCCGACCTCGTCGCCGACGAATATGTCTTCGGCGAGATCTCGCGCGTCTCGCGCGAGGCGCCCGTGCTGATATTGAGGCATCGCGACCGCAAAATCGTGCCGGGCGGCGGCGCCAATGCCATCTACAACCTTGCCGATCTCGGTGTGACAGTTTTGCCCGTCGGCATCGTAGGAGATGACGAACCGGGCAGGTTCCTGCTCCGGGCCTTCCGTCACAAACGAATTCCCGTGAGTGGCGTGTTAAAGGACAAGAGCTACCCTACAGTGACAAAAACGCGCATCCTCGCCGGATTTGCGCACACTGCCGGGCAGCAGGTGGTGCGTCTTGATCGTGAACCCGCCGAGGGCCCGAATTCGCATATGCGACGTGAACTGGTTCTGGCGGCGAGAGAATATGGCCGGGCCTCGGACGCGCTATTGGTTTCCGACTACGGCTACGGTGCGGCAACGCCGGCGCTGCTGAATCTGATTCGTGAAAAACGCGGGATCGACAAAGTGCCGATCATGCTCGATTCACGGCATCGCATGCTGGAGTTCACCGGGATCACGGCGGCGACACCCAATGAGTCCGAAGTAGAAGCGGCGCTCGGCATCCGTATCGGCGACAACTGGGATCGGTTGCTGGCGGCGGGTGAACAGGTTTCTGGTGAGATGAATCTCGAATCGCTGCTCATCACACGCGGTAAGGATGGCATGATTGTATTCCCGCGCCGGCACAAACCGGTGGATATTCCGATCTACGGCACCGACGAAGTTGCGGACGTGACGGGAGCGGGCGATACCGTGGTTGCAACTTTCACTGCGGCCCTGGCCTCAGGCGCAACCGCCGAAGAGGCCGCGCATCTCGCGAACTATGCCGGTGGCATCGTGGTGATGAAGCGCGGCACAGCCACCGTCAGCCAGCAGGAACTTCTGGACGCGGTCGAGAAAGCGCCGCCGGTCGCACACGAGCACTGAACCGATATTTGTTCACACAAGCATTTGTTCACACAACCATTTGGGTACATCAATCCATTCGAAGATCGTTACGCGTGAAGAGTTGCAGCGGCGCGTTGCCGACTGGCGCCGCGCCGGCGATCGCATCACGCTGGCTAACGGGTGCTTCGATCTGCTGCATGTTGGCCACGTGCGCTACGTGCACGCCGCTCGGGAACTGGGCGGGAAGCTCGTCGTTGCCGTCAACAGCGATGATTCCGTCCGCGCACTGAAAGGAGAAGGCCGCCCGATCATGCCCGCCGAAGAGCGCGCGGAGATTCTGGCATCACTCGCGGATGTGGATGCCGTTGTCGTGTTCCCGGAGAAAGATGTGCGGCCGATCATTCGCGAAATTCGCCCCGATTTTCACGCCAAGGGCACGGACTACACGGCGGAGAGCATCCCGGAGCGTAGCGAAGTTGAAAACTGCGGAGGCCGGGTGGTAATCGTAGGCGATCCGAAGAATCACTCGGCCACTGAAATCATCCGCACGCGGCTCTCGCCGCGAAAAGCGTAGGCGGCGCTGATGACGGAACTCTCTCCCGGCGCCACCGCTCCTCGATGGGAAAGCCTGCTCGTAGTCCGGCTCAGTTCCATGGGTGACGTCATTCACACGCTGCCGGCCGTAGCTGTGCTGCGCGCGGCCTTCCCCCATGCCACACTGGGTTGGCTCATCGAAGAACGTTGGGCCGAGCTACTGTGCACACTGCGATATCCACGGTCGGGACGACGCTCGCGCGAGCGGCCTCTGGTTGATCGCGTTCACACGGTCAACCTGGCGGAATGGCGTAACAACTTGTTCTCGTTCAACACACTGCAGCAGATCACGGCAGGCCTGAGCGAGATACACGGAGTCAAATATGATGCGGCCATCGATTTTCAGGGCGCTGTTCGTTCGGCGCTGCTGGCAAAATGGTCGGGCGCATCAACCGTTTTTGGCAGTGCGCAGCCCCGTGAAAATGCGGCGAGCATGTTCTACACGCGCCAAGTGGAAACGGATGGCAGGCATGTGGTCGAGCAGGCGCTCGATTTGGCTCGCGCGGTTATTGGCGAGTCAGCGGCCGGAAACACCCCCAGGGCCGAGTTTCCGACGGACCCGGATGCGGAAAACAAAATTGCTTCTCTGATCGCAAACTCGGGAGAGTTTGCGATTCTAAATCCCGGCGCGGGCTGGGGCGCGAAGCAGTGGCCCGCGGAGCGCTACGGAGCAATTGCGAAAGCGCTCGCGCAGGATGGACTCCGCTCGCTTGTGAACTTCGGTCCGGGAGAGGAAACTCTGGCAACAGCCGTCGAAACGGCCAGTGAGGGCAGCTCGCGAAAAGTCTCGTGCACAATTGCCGAACTGATTTCGCTCACCCGCCGCGCGCGCTTGATGATTGCAGGCGATACTGGACCCATGCATCTGGCAGCAGCGTTACAGGTCCCGGTCGTGGCCATCTTTGGCCCGACGAATCCCGCGCGGAACGGCCCATTTGGAACCCAGTCAATCGTGTTACGCAGTGCTAGCAGCCTGACTGACCACTCCCGTTTCCGCGAACCGGAGCAAGGTTTGCTGGAAATTACTGTGGAGGAAGTGGCAGCTGCAGCGCGGAAACTCCTGCGCGAGGCAAAGTAAGGATCGAGTGAGCGAAGGCGCGCCACAACCCGAATCGCAGCCTGCGCGCGTTACATGGCCGCTAGTCGCCCGGCGTATCCGCGTCCCAATCAGCTTTCTCGCGGCCATCGTGTACGTCTGGCTGGCTCACCCTTCGTGGCCGTCGCTGGTCGTAGGAACGCTGATTATGCTTCCCGGTCTGCTTCTACGCGCTTTCGCGTCGGGTCACGTGCAAAAAGACAAGGAGCTCACTACGAGTGGTCCTTACGCCTACACACGCAACCCGCTCTACCTGGGTTCGTTGATCATGGCGGCAGGCTTTGCGATCGCGGCGCGCAGTTGGTGGGTCGTGGCGCTTATGCTGCTGGTTTTCATTGTGATTTACGGGCCGGTAATCGCGGGCGAAGAACGTTTCCTGCGCCAGGCTTTTTCCGAATACGAAGATTACGTACGCTCGGTGCCGCGTATTTTGCCACGGCTGACGCCCTACCGGATTCAGAGGAACGAGTATTCATCCGCCCGCTACTGGAAGCACCGCGAATACCAGGCCAGCCTCGGTTGCGCGGTCATGCTGGCCATCCTTGTGGCCAAACTCGTCATCTTTTCATAGTGGTCACCGAGTGTATTTTCCGCATCGTCCGAAGCACTGAGGGCGAGTCGTGCTCGGACCGCCGGCAAGGTGCCGGCGCTACTATCGTGCCCTCCGCCGAGAGAGCGGTGTGATAGTCTGCCGTGGGGTTGCGCAGAAATCAGGAGCCGGATTCGTGTCTCTCGTCGCCCGTCATTGTCGCGTTCTTGCCGGCCTTGCGCTGGGCGCACTTCTTTGGTGTCAGCATGCCAACGTTTTGTATGGCCAGCAAAATACGCCTGCGGCGTCTATCGGGCAGGCTCGTGCTCAAATCGTGCCTCCGCCTCCCAACTATCGCTTCCCTGACGCGCAGAACTATGTCTATGCGGCGGAGTGGCACATGATCACGGCGGGAACGGGAGTAGTCAGAATGGAAGGGGCAGGCAATGAGCGCAAAGTGATTGCAACCGCCGAGTCGCAGGGAGCCGTAAACGTCATTTTTCCGGTACACGATCGGTTTGAAGCGAAGTTTGAGCCCCGCACATTCTGTTCGACCTCAATCTTTAAACACTCGGAAGAAGGTTCGCATAAACGCGAGACTTCGATTCAGTTTGACTATCAGCGCAAGAAGAGCGTGCTCGACGAAAGAAACCTGAAGACGGGCGAAACCAAGAAAGTGGAGAACGATCTCGAGGGATGCGCTACCGACGTGATTACTGGCTTTTACTATCTTCAGTCGCTGCCGCTGCAACTCGGCTCTGTGTACGAGTTCCCCATTACAGACGGAAAGACGACCATCGTCCGGGCGACCGTCGAGAAGCGTGAGCAGATCAAGGTACCTGCCGGAACATTCACGACCGTATTGGTATCGGCCGAGGCCACGTCGGGCCCGCTGCAATCTAAGGGCAAGGTGTGGGCATGGTATTCAGACGATCCAACGCACACGCCCGTACAAATGCGCGCCAAGTTGGGATGGGGTACACTCCTGTTCCGGTTGCAGCGAATCCAGAAATAAACCCGTGGTTTGAGCCATCATATCTGGCAAAAGGAGAACGGCCCGACAGAGCGCCGGGCCGTTTCACACCTCCTTTCTCTAAGCACGCCGGAGGCTATCAACTTTCAAGCCGTCGCGGTGTTTTCTACGATCCATTTCTTGGGTTGATTCTTCGGAAGAATGTCCAAGTAGCGCACAGCGTAATGAAATGCAACCGCTGCGGCTGTGACTGTGGCGAGCGTCAAGGCGAACTCAGTCCATTTGGGCACGTAGTGGTAACCGGAAGTGCGCTCAAACGCAGTGACTGACACATTCAGACGGTTGGTGATGAAGCCCATGACTACGAGCGAGCAGGTCAAGTACAGGTGCTGTGGGTTGCTGCGGATCTTCTCCTGGCTCAGCAGGATGATGGGAGCCACGACTAATAATCCGATCTCAAGGAAGAAAAGCAGCGATTCTTCGCGCCAATGCCAGAGAGAGGCCAGTCCGCCGTGCGTTACAAGGTCAATGCCGCGGAACAGAGCGTACACGTAGAGCAAGGGCGCGATGACCTGGCTCATCTCGGTGAGGATCCTGGGGTCAATGCGGGCGTTCAAAGACCGGTTGCACAGGTAGACCGCCATGATCGTGGCGGCCAAACCGGCCGGGACTGCGGATAGATAGAACAAGGTGGGAAGGTACTGGCTATACCACAGGGGATCAACCTTGCCCTTCGCAACCAGATACAGTCCACCAAGAAACGACTGGTGCAAGGACGAAAGCACTGCTCCGACCATCACCAAGCCAATGAGAAGTTCGTGATGGAATTTAAGGTAGGTATTTCGCAGCCCCTTCCAGGGAATCCGCTCGACCAGCGCCGGTGAAAACTCCAGTGTAAGTACGGTCGTGTACAGCATGACGCACCAGGACACTTCGAACAATACCGAGTGCCGGTTCCACATGACGATCGGATGCCAGATTCTCCACGGCAGGCCGAGCTCGTACATCATGCCGATGCAGACTGTGAGGTAGCCGAGAAATGACAGCAGAACGGCGGTTCGGACGACCGGGCGGTAACGCTCAAAGCCCAACAGATAAACGGCGGCAGCAATGGCGAATCCCCCAGCCGAAATGCCAACACCACACAAGGTGCCGAGACCTACCCAGAGGCCCCAAGGCTGACCGTCGGTGAGGTTCGTCGATTGATGCAGGCCGAGCGCGAAACGCGCATAGGCCCCGTAGCACCCAGCGGCAAAGATTAAAGTTACGATTACCCGCCACATCGTGATCTTAGGACGTATGAATGCGGAAACTGCTTCAAGTCTAGACATACTCAGCTCCTTTCGCTGTTGCCACTTTTGCCGTTCTCTGCGGCTTCTCGAGCTTCGGACCATGCCACATGTTTGCGCCGGTTCGTAATCCAATACAGGCTGGCCAAAAGGCTTCCGCCAACCAGCACCACTGTGGGTACATCACCCAGTGCGTTGGCCGTCAGAACGGGCATGGGCTGGTTCGACATTTCGGTAAGGCCCAACTTCTCGAATGGAACGTCGGAGATGAAGAATACCGAAGTGCCTCCAGCTTCCTCGCTGCCATAAATGTGCTTGACGTATTTAGAATCCAGCACAATCCGTCTTTGCGCTTCTTCCAGAATCTCGTCGCGCCAACCGACGATCGATGCTTGCACGGGGCAGGCTTCAACGCAGGCTGGTTGCTCGCCTTTGACCTGGCGCGCGTAGCACATATCGCATTTCTTGACGAAGGGAACGAGCTTCGACCATTCGTAGCGAGGCACATTGAACGGGCAGGCCACGATGCAGTAGCGGCAGCCGATGCATTTCGATGCCTCATACGTCACCGGCCCCAATTCGGTTTTCTTCAGCGCTCCGACCAAGCAAACTGAAGCGCAGGCGGGATCCTGGCAGTTCATGCACATTTTCCGAAGAAACCGGTCGCCGTGATCCTCGACGACCGTTAAGGCCGTAGCCGACAGCTTCGCCTCGGTTTGCATCGGGAAGCCATGAATCTGCTTGCAGGCCTGCTCGCAGCTCCGGCACCCGATGCACTTTGTGATGTCGATCAAGATTGCTTTTGTTTTCGTCATTGTCTTTGTCCTCGTCGTTCACCTGCCCGGGTCAATTCAGAAAGAATTCTTTAATCAGCTTCATCCGAAGCTTCGGTTCGATACGAGGCAGAACATCGCTCACCAGTGCGCCACCGTCCTGAGCGAGGGCAGGGTTTGTGCTCGCGTACGCTTCCTTCAGGCGCGACATGCTGTAATGCATCCAGGGCGCCACCATCGGTCCCTGCAACAGGTTTCTCGTATTCGTCTTAAGATCGGGGGAACGCAGCATGGCGATCCAACCGTCCTTGTAGGGGTCGGTAGTCGCGAGTGCCGGATTCTTGACCACGTCGTCGTTGACGGCCATGATCACGCCTTCCACAGGCGACAGCAGATCAAAACTTGTTTCACCAGAGTGGACGGTAACGAGGGGTTGTCCCTGGCGAATCCAGCGGCTGAGATCGGCAACTTCGATACGATCGATTTTCCCGACCAAGTCGGCGGCGAACCGATCCAGTCCGATGCGGGCATCATCGCCCTTCTCACGCAGAACCCAGGTGTGGCCAGGATGAAAGCTGTAACCCTGCGGAATCGACAAGCCTGCCTCCTTTGCCATGACAGGCGCCTTGGCACGAACCTCCACCACTGTTCCGAGCGGCTCTCCTTGCGGAACTTGGAAGTAGAAATAGTTGACGGCGATAACAATAAGGAAGGTCAGCAGCACAAACAGTATGGACATGACATTCTCCCGGCGTGGTGCACTCAAGATCTCTTTGACACCGTGCGCCGCACACAGTAGTGCACGTTGGTGGCTAACCTGAAGAGACCTCCAGATCCGCGTAATTGCAATCAGTTACGAAGAACGGTCACTTTAGGATCGCGCTGGGAGCCTTTGCATTTTGCAGGTTGCTCCTGCGTTTTGCAGGGGTGAGGTGGTTACCTTTGATTTAGTCAGCGAGAGGCGCTAGTTCAGCTCAGGCTCTTTTTTCAACCTGCGTTGTAGCGAAGTAGGATGAATACCGAGGATCCTGGCAGCGTGCGTTTTGTTGTTGCCGGTTGCGGCGAGCACCTTTTGGATGTACTCCTCCTCCAGTTCGCGCAGAGTTACAAGTGGATCTTCCTGGAAAGGATCCTCATTCAAGGTGGGTAATGGAGCTTCGGTCTTTCGGATCTCTTCCGGCAGGGAGGAAGCGTCAATATCGCCTTCCGGAGCAAGAATCATGGTTCGCTCAATGACGTTCTTCAGTTCACGAATATTCCCGGGCCAGGCATAGCGCACCAGCAACTCCGCAGCCGCCGGCGTAAAGCCAATGAAGCTTTTCTTCAGTTCTTGATTGAACCATTTCATGAGATCCAACGCGAGAGGCAGAATATCTTCCTGTCTTTCCCGCAGCGGAGGAATGAACAACGGCATCACGTTGAGGCGATAAAAAAGGTCCTCGCGAAAGCGGCCGTTGGCAACGGCGTCTTTCAGATTTGCATTGGTGGCAGCGATAAGGCGAACGTCCACTTTGATGGACTTTGTTCCTCCCAGGCGCATGAACGTGCTCTCTTCCAGGACTCGCAACAACTTGGCCTGTACACTCGCTGACATATTTCCGATTTCATCGAGAAAAAGGGTCCCACCGTGTGCACGCTCTAAAAGGCCTTCTTTGCGGCGGCGGGCGTCCGTGAATGCTCCTGGCTCAAAACCGAATAGTTCGCTTTCCATTAGGGCATCCGGCAGGGTGGCACAGTTGAGTTCCAGCAAGAGCTGGCTGGCGCGTGGGCTGGCGTAGTGTACTGCGCGCGCGAGCACGCCTTTTCCTGTGCCGCTCTCGCCCAGAATCAAAATCGTGGTGTGGTCGGTCTCAGCGGCTTTGCGGGCCATTTCCAGCACTTCGCGCATCGCAGGATTTTTTGTGACCACCCGGCCAAAATCGTACTGGCCCTTCGCCGTCTCCACTGTGTCGCGTAGGCGGACGCGCAAGGCCAGCATTTCGAACGCGCGCCGGAGGGTCGCACTCAGGTCCGTGAGATGGAACGGTTTGATCAGGTAGTCGAACGCGCCCAACTTCATGGCTTCCACGGCGCGATCCACCATGTGGTAAGCGCTCATCATCACCACGATGCTGGCCGGAGCCGCAGCTTTGATCTGGCGGAGTACTTCCACCCCGTCGATCCCTGGCAGCACAATGTCCAGCAGGACGAGGTCGGGTTTCTCTTCTTCGAAAATTTTCAGCGCTTCTTCACCCGAGCCGGCAGTAAACACTTCGAATCCTTCCGTAGTCAGTCCGCGACTGATGGTACGGAGGGTTAAGGCTTCATCGTCAACTACAAGCACCGAGTGCGGCATCGCTATTGGATGATTACCTCCTGGCTGTCATTTTCGCTTCCGGCAGGCGGCTCGGCCCGGCGAACGGGAAGGGTGATCGTCACCGTGGTCCCGCGGTGGGGCGCACTCTCGATATGGATATCGCCATTATGGCTGCGCACGTAGGTCTGCGTGATACTGAGGCCCAGGCCGGTCCCCTTGCCCCGTTTGGTGGTGAAGAATGGTTCGAAAACGTGCGGCAACACATCGGCCGGAATCCCGCAACCTGTGTCTACTACCCGGACTTCGACTGTTTCTCCGTTGGCAGACGGATTGGCCGAGACCGTAATGCGGCCACCTTCGGAAGTCGCTTGGGCAGCGTTTAGCAGAAGGTTCATGAGGATCTGCGACAACTGGTTGGCATCCACGCGGATCGGCGGCAGATCGGTTGGGACTCGGCTCTCCAGGATCCGGCCATGGAGCATAGGCTGGTGCTCAAGGAAAGCAACGGTGTCCGATACCAGATGGTGGAGATTGACTTTGCTGAGAACCAGGGGGCTGGGACGTGCATAGTTCATCAGACTGCGCAGCGTGACCGAGATACGCCGGGCGCACTCGATGCACTGCTCGATCTCGTCGCGCTCTTCACCTTGGGCGTAATTCAGCTCAAGTTCGAGATGCGACAAAATTCCTAGCAGAGGATTATTGATTTCATGAGCTGCGCCTAGCGCCAGTTGCGCCAAGGCGGCATACTTCTCATACTCCGCTAGTTGCGCTTCAAACTGACTCTTCTGCTTGTTGAGCTTGCCTTCTTCGGAAAAGCGCCGAAACAGCTCCTGCATGGCGGAGTCCCGCTCTCGTTCCAACTGCTTAACCATGGCCCGGGTTTTCTCAAGGTCAGCCACAAGGTCTCTATGTTCCCGGCGCGCCACTTTCCAGAAGGCGATGAACAGCGCCAGCGCACCCACAACGAACGGGAACAGGTAGGAGGTGATCACACCTAAGCCCTCGGGCTCTGCAGGGATCTTCGTAAGGATTTTTCCAGCCACCACATATAGCTACTCATCCACTTTTAACTGTGGACTAGTTGACCCAGAAATTCCGTGACTGGAATCACCAAGAAGACGCCTGCACGTCACCAATTGCCTAAGACGAAGGTCAGAAACACCGTCGGGAAACATCAGGGAAGATCTTAAAGAAGGGCAGGACTGGCGTCAGGAGGGGTAATTACTGCAGGCGAAACCGTTCGTTCAGCAATCGTTGGAGGCGGGGACGATAGATCAGGTCGTAGGCCAGTTCTTTGTCCGGAAACATGCTCAGGGCCGCTCGGCGGGCGCTGGCAGCCATCTCGGACGCTTCTTCCAGTGTGAGGCCGGGATCCTGGCTGATCACCGACATCACCATGCTCATCATAACCTGCAGTCGGCGCAACCGTCGGCCTTCCTCCAGGCGATCGTGCTCCCCATCATGTTCGCTTCGCTGAACTTCCATACTGTCCCTGAGCCTGGCGCTCCGAAACCGCATACTAATTTGGATGTGGACTCGGCCCCACCCGTTGCGCCACTCCGCCATTGTGCCAGCTTCGATGGGCAATACAAGCTGTCTTTTGCGTTGGACCTTGGTGACCCGACAAGACAAGGAGACAGTGACTGCCGTAATCTGTTGACAGTGGTCTCTAGGGAGGATGCATGCCAGATCCCGTTAGCCCCGCCCCTCAGCCCAGTCCCAACGAAGAACTGGTGAAGGTTTTCGACACCGAGCAGGAAACCGAAGCGATCGTGGTGAAGGGCCTGCTCGAATCGGCCGGCATAGACGTGGACTTGAAATCCATCGACGCCGTGCAGGAGACGTTTCCCGGAGTCGGCGGATCGATCATTCTTGTGCGCGAAGAGGACGCCGGGGAGGCCGAGAAGATCATCGACGCCTACAGAAAGCTTCCGCCGCTTGACGGTGACGATGAAACTGCCGACATTACTGGATGAGCGCGATGCTCGGAGTGACCGATTTCCCGTCCAGATAAAAGCTGACTACCCCCTCTTCGTCGGTGCGAAATGTGGCAACCCCGGCCCGTTGTAAACGGTCGAGCACTTCGTGCCGGGGATGTCCGTAGACGTTCTTTGCGCCCACAGAAATGACGGCATAACGCGGATGGACCGTCGCAAGCAGGTCTGCGGATGTGCTGCTCGCGCTTCCGTGATGGGCAACTTTCAGCAGCATGGCTTCGGGATGTTCTCCTACGACCCGGCGCTCGACGACTTTTTCCGCATCTCCTTCCAGCAAAGCTGCCGTCCCACCAAACGCGGCCGTAAACACCAAACAGTCATCATTTGGCCGCATTGAGCCTGTGGTTTGGTCTCGCCCTGGGGCCAACATCCGGAAATGCACGCCCCAGACATCAATCTCGTCGCCTTCTTTTTTCACGGAAACATCCATGCCCGCACGCAGGGCTTGCGCGACAATCGGCGCCAACTCACCCTTCGGTTTGTCGATGCCGATCCAAAGCTGCCGCGGATGAAAGTTCGCAATGATGGCAGGCATGCCACCCATGTGGTCGGCGTGCGGGTGTGTAATCACCACCGCATCGAGACGGTCAAAGCCGCGATTCCACAAATACGAGGAAACGACCTGCTCACCGATGTCGAAATCGGAGTGCATCCATTGCGGCAAGCCGCCGGCGTCAACGAGCAAAGTGCGGCCTTGCGGCGTGACCAGCAGAATGGAATCGCCCTGTCCCACGTCAATGGCAGTCATTTCCATCACGCCGGCTCGAATGTGTGGACGCGAAGGAACGAACGCAATCCAGGACGCAATCGCAGCCAGCAATGCAAGCGAGGCGACGGCCGCAATGCGCGCTCGCCGGGCCGCAATCATCGCCAACGCCAGTGCGGCGAGCGAAACCAGGATCGTCGCCGCGGACGGCATCGCGACGCGCAGATCGGCAAAAGACGCGCCCGCGTTGCGCGCTCCGCCAAGCCAGTGCACTGTGCCCGTGATCGCGTCGAGCGCAAGCCCGGAGATCCAAACTGCGGGCTTGGCCAATGTCGTGGATATGTAGCCCAGGCCAACCGCTGCGGCTGCGGCCGGCATCAACACCTGCGTCAGCGGAATGACCGCGAAGTTCCCGGGCACGCCCATGGTGGTCGCCCGATGGAAGTGATACGCCATCAGCAACGCCAGCCCTGCCTGCATAAGCGCGGAGATGAAAATCAGTTCGCCGAGGCCGATCGTGATTCGAACCAGCAGCGCAGGCAGCGACCAGGCAGCGCGGTCTCCGATCAGTCTCGACAATCTTCGGGCGATCAAGCGCAGGTCCAGGCGAAGCTGGGCGGCGGCGGGCAAAACGTGCAAGTCATAACTGGTCGACTTCAACAACTTCAGGCCCCGTGCATAGGGCAGCGTGCTGCGCTGGAGCAGCGGCTCGCCAATTCCGCCGATGATGACCACAGCCAGAAAGGTGAGTTGGAAACTCGCGCCGAACACGGCGTCTGGGTCGGCAATCAGAACGCCGATCGCGGCCGCTCCGATGGCGTTCAGCATGTTGCGCTCGCGATACAACAGGCGCGCGCCAAGGTAGATTGCCAACATGAGCGCCGCACGCCACACCGGTGGCCCGACTCCCACGACGAATGCGTATGCAAACGAGACCGCAACCGTCGTGACAGCCGCGACCGCCGGATCGAGGCGGAGCTGCCGCAGCGTCCACAGGATGGCAAACGCCAGAATGCTCAGGTTCATTCCCGAAACGACAAGCAGGTGATAAGTGCCAGAGCGTTGAAACTCGGTACGCGTGGCGTTGCGCAGGAAGGATTCTTCGCCCAGCACCATGGCATCCATAAGTGTGGCTTGCGGAGCGGGCCAAAGCTGGTGGATTTTGCGAATGATGCTGGCATGAACCCGCGCGCGCCAAAGCGCCACGCGGCTGCCGGAGAATCCGGCAAGACGCTCAACATCCGCAAGCTGCGCCGAGCCCAGCATGCTGATGCCGTTGTCGCGCAAGTATCCTTCGTAGTCGAAAGCTCCGGGATTGCGGAAATTGCGAGCCGCGTGGAGCCGGGCGCGAATGCGAAGGCGTGCACCGTAGGGAAAAGCGGGAGCGGAAGTGGGCGAAGTGGAGGAGGATTCGTCGTCGACGCTTGAACGGCCATCTCCCCTGCTCTGGTACTCGCTCTTCTGCTGGCCCCGAGCTTCGTCTGCCTCCTGAACCCCTGCCGTCCCGGAACTTGAGGCTGCCCCACCCTTCGCGTCTTTTTCGAAGGGTGGGAACTCAACCCTCTCGTAGAGCGACAAGCGGATTCCCGCCCGCACTGTCCAGGCCATGCCATCGCTTTCGATCTCTTCGGTTTCAATATCCAAAGATTGGCGGATCGAACGGGGTCCCGTGGAGTGTGCATACCCTTCTCGAATCACGTGCGCGGTCAGCGTTACCACCCGGCCGTCAGAAAACGAGAAGAGTTTCGGATCATCGGCAGGGCGTCCGCGAATCTGAATGAGAAGAGCAGCGAGGAGAAACCAGGCCGCAAGCGCTAGGGCCTTCGCCAGCCAAGGTCGCAGGGAGAGAAACCACAGCGCGGCGGCGGCGAAACCCAGGATCGCGATCATCCACCACGCTGGCGGGCGCCAGGCCCGGACA
The DNA here is from genome assembly GCA_963818945.1 of uncultured Acidobacteriaceae bacterium. GTDB lineage: Bacteria > Acidobacteriota > Terriglobia > Terriglobales > Acidobacteriaceae > Acidiflorens. The sequence goes on from CAWFUA010000001.1 coordinate 916,106, forward strand.
CCTGCCCAAAGGCCGATAGAAAAGACAATTGCTGCCAGGAACAGCGGCTGGCGCGGCGGCTTTTGGTTGCGGGTCATTTTCCAGTTCGATCGAAGGTGGTCGTTTCCGCCGAGCCAGAAGATATGGAAGTCGCCCTCTAGAAAGAGCAGGGCACGACTTGCAGTCGTGCCGTCACCCCGAAGAGGCGATCCGACTTTCAATCGCCGAGGGATAAAGGACGAGCGGGCCCTAGCGAAGGTGTTGCCCCCGTCAGAGCCCTCAGCTATCCACCCGTCTTCCAGGAGAGACCACGCGATATGAAAGAGGTCAGCACGCCAGCAGTATCACCGATTCGATATGAAACGTATGAGGGAAGAGATCGAACAGGTGCGCCTCCTCGATCCGGTAGCCGCCCGCGACCAGTGGGGCGAGGTCCCTGGCCAACGTCGCCGGATCGCACGAAACATAACGGATGCGCTGCGCGCCGAGCTCTATCAGAGAGCGTGTCACCGCCTTGCCGGCGCCAGTGCGGGGAGGGTCCAGCACCACCAACTCAGGACGTTTACGCACTGCCCGGCTTCCCAGATAATCCTCGGTGCGCGCGCCAACCGCTTTCACACTCGCAGGGGCATTCTGTCTCAAGTCGCGATAAGAAGTCTGTGACGCCTCTACAGCAAAAATGTGATGAAAACTGCGCGCCAGCGGAACTGAGAACAAACCAACGCCAGCATACAGGTCGAGCGCAACATTGCCCTCAGTATTGCCAGTGACAACCGAAACCAGTTCATCGACGAGGTAGCGGCTGGTCTGGAAAAAAGCGCCGGCGCTGACCTGATATTCGTCGTGCGACGCTCGATAGCGGATGGTTTCGGCGCCCGATTTTGCGAGCAATTTCAGATCCGGAGGCGCTTCGTCTTCCAACCGGCGCCGCGAAGAGAAGCAGTGCAGGCCGATCAGTCTGGGCATTTCGCGTCGAACGGCCTCCGCCCAACGGAGAAGTGCCTCGCCGTCCGCGTCCTGTCGGCAATAAGCGCAACCGAGCAAATGTTCGTCGCCTGCATCGGCGAAAAGCTCCAATTCTTCAACCGCTGCTGGACAATCTAGCCCGCCAAGTTCAGTAAGCCGCGCGATAACGCGATTGATCAACGGCGAACTGATCGGACATCCGTGCACTGGAAGAAATTCGCGCGAGCCAAACCGATAATAGCCCAACGCAAATCCGGGAGCGACCCGCACCTGAAGCCGCGTGCGATTGCGATAATTCCAAGGGGGGGAAGGATGGACGCGAATCTCGCCTTTCAACTCAATTTTCCCTACGCGTTGCAACGTCTCGCGCAGAATTTGAGCCTTGAATTCGAGCTGCCGCTCATAGGGAATGTGCTGGTAGTGGCAACCTCCGCATTGCTGGAAATAAGGGCAGCGCGGCTCAACACGTTCACTCGATGCCTCGACTATTTGCGAGACGGTCCCGCGTGCGAAACCAGTCTTCCCTTGTAGCATTTCGGCTTCGACCCGTTCCCCCGGCAGCACAAACGGCACGAAAACCGCCATGCTGCGGCCGTCCGGCCCGGCTGGCACGCGCGCCAATCCATTTCCGCCGTAGATCAGTTTTTCAATGGTAAGAAGCATTTTCGTTTTGTGTGGCGCGGGCACTCCTGCCCGCGCTGAACTCTGCCAACTGCGCTCACGCCGGGGCACAAATGCACTGCTGCCCCGATGCGGGGTGGACAGGTGCGTCCGCCCAACACCTTCAGTGCATGTAGAACAAACTCAACCTTGGGACGCGGCTGCGTTCCAGCAGGCGCTTGCGCACGTACTGCTTATGCAGTTGCTCCACCTGCGCCGCAGTCATATTCCCCCGATACGGAGCTATATCCCGGTCCGCCTGCGCTCGGACTTCCACCAGATCGTCGTCGGGAGTTGCCGCCATCAACACGGCAAACAACTTCTCCTCCACCATGGTCAGCCGCCGCTCCAAATCCTCAAGCCGGGGAAGTTTCTCGCTGCCCTCGACCGCGTCCGCCATTTCGCGCAATGCCGCTGCGGTTTCCTCCGCCAGAGCTGCCAAAGAAAATCCAGGGCGCTCCGGCATTTTCGCCTTTTCAAGGCGCGCCGCATTCTCACGCAGGAAGGCCGCAATCTGCGCCGCATCGAATCCCGGCTCTGCGCCTGACTTTTCCAGCGTTGTGCCCGCTGCGGCGTCCTCGGCAGCGCTTAGCACGGCCTGCGAGCAATAGGCAAGACTGTTTACCTTTTTCGTTTTCGACGGTTTCTGATCGTACTTATCGAAGGCTTCGTCAATACCGCGCAGCACGGCCTCCAGAGGAATGCCAGCGTTTTTCCACGTCTCGATCAGCGCCCAGTCAAGCGTGGAGAGCAGCAGCGTCGTCCCGCGCCGGCGCTGATAGTGCTCTTCGATTTCGGTGAAGTAGTTGAAGTAGTTTTCCACGAAAAAAGCTACGAGCTTTGAGCCGCGAGCTTCGAGTTTGAATCCCTCGCCCGCCGCCACGTTCTAGAAGTTGTTGGGCACCGGTAGGGCTATTCGCTGTTCATCGACCCTTTGAATTCTTCTCCGACGGCCAGGGCTTCGCGTCGGGATCTGCGGCGGCCAGCTTTGTGGCCTTGGCAGCCGCGCGCGCGCCCGCATCCTTGCGGAACGGCTGATTGCGCTCCCAGATTATGCGCAGACCTTCGAGGGTCAGGAATTCGTCAACCTCTTTAATAAAGTGCGATGCCGTGCCGATCAGCGCTCCCAGTCCCCCCGTGGCGATCACGTGCGTCTCCGGGCCAAGTTCATCCACCAGCCTCTCCAGAATCCCGTCGACCAGCCCAAGATAGCCGTAATAGAGCCCCGACTGCAGGCTGCCAACGGTGGTCGAGCCGATCACGCGCGCGGGCTTGCGCACCTCCACGCGCGGCAGCCGGGCCGTGCGCTGAAACAGCGCGTCCGCCGAAATGCCGATCCCAGGGCAGATCACTCCACCCATGTACTCGCCCTTTTTCGAAACGCAGTCGAACGTGGTTGCCGTGCCGAAGTCCACAATCACGCACGGGCCGCCATTCTTCTCAAACGCCGCGACCGCGTTTACGATGCGGTCGGCGCCCACTTCGGCGGGATTGTCGTAGAGCACCGGCATCCCGGTCTTCACGCCCGGCTCGATGAACATCGGTTTGATGTTGAAGTGGCGCTCGCAAACCTGGCGCAACACCGGGTCGAGCGGCGGCACCACCGACGACACGGCGATCCCGTGCACGCCCGAGACTTCAAGATTGTCGAGCGAAAACAGGCTGCGGAAAATGATTCCGTATTCATCCACGGTGCGCGTGAGGTGCGAGCCCACGCGCCATTGCGCCACCAGCCGCTTATAGCGCGCCGGCTCCGAGGTGATGTCGTCGCCCGGATGCACGTGCGCAACGCGGGCGAACACGCCCAGCACCGTATTCGTGTTGCCGACATCGATGACCAGAAGCATAAAGAATTTGTAATTTGCGATTGGTAATTTGTGATCGCTTGAATATCAAAGAACGAATCGCCCAATGGCAAATTACAAATTACCAATCGTCCTCACGGTCCCGCTCAGCACCGTGCGCAAACCATTCGGCGTCCGCACCTGCAAGAAGCCGCGCACGTCGAGCCCCTCGGTCACGCCTTCGATTCCGGCGTTTTCTTCGACCTGCACTTTGCAGCCGCGCGCCGACGACGAATTCTCCTCAAACCGCTTTAGCACTGAACCCCGCGCCGCCGCGCCATCGTTAAGCAGCGCGCGATATTCGCGGTCGAGTGATTTTAGCAAAGCCGCGCAGAGTTCCACGCGCGACCACTCCGTGCCCGTTTCCATGCGAAGCGAGGTCGCAATAGGCCGCAGTTCGGCCGGGAACTTCACCTGATTCACATTGATTCCCACGCCCACGACCACATAGCGCACCCGCGTAGCCTCGGCATTCATCTCCGTCAAGATTCCGCAGAACTTCTTGCCGCCACAGAGCAGATCGTTCGGCCATTTCAAATCGACCGGTACTTGCGCCACGTCCGAGACGGCTCCGCCGAAGGCAAGCCCCGCCGCTAGAGAAAGCAGCAGCGCATCTGATGGCGGCATTGGAGGACGCAAGATGACCGAGCAATAAATCCCCTCTGATTGCGCCGAATGCCACGAGTGCGCCCCCCGTCCGCGGCCAGCCAGTTGCTCTTCGGCCAGAAACACGCTGCCTTCCGGAGCGCCTTCAGCCGCGGCATTCATCGCCTCGGAATTCGTCGAGCCAACTTTGTAGAAGTGGTGGAGCTGCTTCGCGAAGATCGTCCCTTTCACCAGCGGCCCGATCATTTCCGGCAGCAGCAGGTCCGGAACCGCCCGCAACCGATACCCGGTAGCCGGATGCCCGGCGACATCCACGCCCAGCCCGCGCAACTGCTGAATCAGTCGCCACACCTCGGACCGGCTCGTGCCAATTTCCTCGGCGATCTTGGTGCCGCTGGCGACAACGGTAGCGTGCCCCATCAGCAGGCGCACAATGCGGCCTAAGCGCACATCCGTAGCCTTGTGCGCAGACGGCGCGCGCCGAGTTTTCGTGGAAGCAGCGATGGAGGGAATTATAGCGAGTCTGGCTGTTCGTCGTTCGCTATTCGCCAAGGCAGGGGTTCGGGGTCTGCGGAAGGGTTGGGATTGGCCGTGTTCTAGCGAAGAGTGAACGACGAATAGCGATCAGCGGCCCTACCCCGGCATCACCCGCATACTCATATCCACCGTCTCGAAGGAATACGTAAGGACGCCGACCGAGATAAAATCCACGCCCGTCTCTGCGTACGCGCGAACATTCTGGAGGTTGATGCCGCCGGCGCATTCCAGCGGAATCCGCCGCGGCTGGCGTGAACAAATCTCGACCGCTTTGCGCACATCCTCGACGCTGACGTGGTCCATCAGGATTGCCTCAGCGCCATGGTCGAGCGCCGGCTGCAAGTCATTGAGAGAGCGAACTTCGATCTCCACCGGCTGGCTGCCGCGCCGGTTGCGCAGCGCGCGGTGGAGAGCGGGCAGGATTCCTCCCGCCAGCGTAATGTGGTTGTGCTTGATCAGCACGCCATCGGAAAGGTCGAGCCGGTGGTTCTGCCCGCCCCCGCACCGCACCGCATATTTGTCAATCACGCGCAACCCGGGGGCCGTCTTGCGCGTATCCAGGATGCGCGCCCGCGTGCCGGCTACCGCATCCACAAATTTCCGTGTGATGGTGGCGATTCCCGCCATGCGCTGGAGAAAATTCATAATCACGCGCTCGCATGACAGAATCACACGCGCGTTGTGGCGGATCACAGCTATCTGCTGTCCGGTATTTGCCCGCACTCCGTCGAAAATCGATGGATGACTCGTCACTTCGTAGTGCGATGTTACGGCCCCGTCGAGGGTCGCGTAAGCATCCAGGATGCGCGGAATACACCCAAGCCCCGCCAGAATGCACTCCTGTCGAACGACAATTGTCGCTGATGCCTGCTGATTCGGATCGATGCAGGCATAGCTGGTTGCATCGCGCGTCGCCCGATCCTCGTTCAGCGCGTTCTCGATGATTGCGGTAATCCGTCGTGAATTCCAGTCCATAGAAACCAGTTGTCAGTGGCCGTGGTCAGTGGTCAGTGATTGAGGTTATGCGCAGCCCATTTCTTTCATCTTTACTACGGCCTTCTCGCGCAGCACCTTCAACTCTTCGGCCCGCGCCCGCAGCCCGTCAACCACTTTCGCCGGAGCTTTCGCCAGGAAACCTTCGTTGCTTAGCTGCCGCTCTCCGTTGGCGATTTCTTTTTCCATCTTCTCCAGCTCTTTTTTCAGGCGCTCGCACTCCGCGGCCACGTCAATCTTCTTCTCATAGACTACATGCACATCAAACCGAGACGTGCTCCGCGCTCCCGCTAGCTTCGCCAGCGACGACTCGACAAACTTGACCGACTCGACACTGCCGAGCCGCTCCACCGCGCCCTGATTTTCTTCGATCAGCCGCCGAATCTCCGGCTCATGCGCAAACACCTCGATCGGCACTTTCACCTTGGGCTCGACTTTCAGCTCGGCCCGCAGATTGCGCACGCTGGCAATCAAATCCTGCAGCACGGCCATTTGAGTTTCGGCGGCGAGGTCAATCTGCGCGTCATCAGCCTGCGGATACGCCGCCAGCGCAATCGACTTCAGCGGAGGCTCGCCCGCATACATCGTATGCCAGATTTCTTCGGTAATAAACGGCATCACCGGATGCAGCATCCGCAGCGCGCCATCAAACAGATTAACTAGATTCGCGCACGCCGCCCGCGCCGTCTCCGGGGTCGCACTCTCCATCAGCAGCGGTTTGATCAGCTCAATGTACCAATCGCAGAATTCGCCCCAGAAAAAGTCATAGATGCGGTTCGCCGCCTCGTGGAACCGGTAAGTCTCAATCGCCTCGTTCACATCCCGAGTCGCCCGATTGAAGCGAGAAAGAATCCAACGATCCTCCAATGTGGCAACCGTGAACCCCACCACGCCCACGGAGGGACAGCCGCCTTCGGCTGTCCGGGGCCGCAACTCGGGTTCGACCCTATCCACATTCATGAACATGAACCGCGCAGCATTCCAGATTTTGTTCGCGAACGCCCGATACCCGTCCGTCCGGCTCTCATTGAACGCAATATCGGTCCCCGGAGCCGCCATTGCGGCCAGCGTGAATCGCGTCGCATCGGTTCCAAAGCGTTTGATAATGTCGAGCGGGTCCAGCACGTTCCCTTTCGTCTTCGACATTTTCTGCCGCTCGGCGTCGCGCACCAAAGCATGAATGTAAACATTGCGGAAGGGAACGCTGTCGTCTTTCTTGTCGCCCCAGCCGCTGGCCTTCTTGATCGCCGGATCCTGCTGGTGCCCCTCCATAAAGTAGCAGCCGAACATAATCATGCGCGCCACCCAAAAGAACAGAATCTCGTAGGCGGTAATCAGGAGCGTAGTCGGATAGAACACCTCTGCATCGCGCGTCTTCTGCGGCCAGCCCAGCGTCGTGAAGGGCAAGAGCCCCGACGAAAACCACGTGTCGAGTACGTCGGTATCCTGTTCCAGTTTCACGCCGCCGCATTTCGTGCACTTCACCGGCGTCTCGCGCGCCACAATAACCTCGTTGCAGTTCCCGCAATGCCAGACCGGAATTCTGTGTCCCCACCACAGTTGCCGCGAAATCGTCCAGTCGTGGATGTTGTACATCCAGTTCAAATAAATTTGCTTGTAGTTCTCGGGCGTGATCGTGATCTCGCCCGACTCCACCGCCCGAATCGCCTTCTTCGCGAGCGGCTCAATCTTCACGAACCACTGCTCCGAAAGCCGAGGCTCAACCGCCGTCCCGCAGCGGTCACACTTGCCGAGCGGCAGCGTGTAATCTTTCTCCGCAACCAGGAATCCCTGGTCTTTCAAATCCGCCAGCACCGCCTCGCGCGCCTCGTACCGATCCAGTCCCTTATACGGCCCCGCTTTCTCGTTCATCCGTGCGTGCAGATCCATCACATCAATTTGCGGCAGGCTGTGTCGCTTCCCTGCCTCAAAATCGTTCGGATCGTGCGCCGGTGTAATCTTCACCGCGCCCGTGCCAAACTCCGGCTTGGCGATGTCGTCGAGAATGATTGGAATCTCACGCTTCATCAGCGGTAGCAGAACCTTCTTCCCGTGCAGATGCGCGTAGCGCTCGTCAGTAGCATTCACCGCGACCGCCGTATCGCCGAGCATCGTCTCCGGCCGCGTGGTGGCTACGGTGATGAATTCTTCCTTTCCCGGAGACGTGCCGATCACCGGATACCGAATTTCCCACAGTTTCCCCGGCACCTCTTCGTGTTTCACTTCAAGATCGGAAATCGCCGTCTCGCAGCGCGGGCACCAATTCACGATGTACTTGCCGCGATAAATCAGTCCCTCTTCATACAGCCGAACAAACACCTCGCGCACGGCGTGCGAAAGGTTGTCGTCCATGGTGAAGTACTCGCGTCCCCAATCCACCGACGCGCCCAGCCGCTTCATCTGGTCAAGGATCGCGCCGCCATACTCGCGCTTCCATTCCCAGACGCGCTCCACAAACTTCTCGCGCCCCATGTCGCGGCGCTTCTTGCCTTCTTTCGCCAGTTGTCGCTCGACCATCATCTGTGTAGCAATGCCGGCATGGTCCGTGCCCGGCAGCCACAGCGTGATGAATCCGCGCATGCGATGCCAGCGCACCAGAATGTCCATCTGCGTCTGGTTGAGCATGTGGCCCATGTGCAGACGGCCGGTTACGTTCGGAGGAGGCAGAAGCAGCGTGAAGACCGGCCGAGTCTCGCCTGGCGCGGGCGTTTCGACGTGAAAGAGCTTTTCCTTCACCCAGTACTCGGCCCAGCGCGTTTCAATCGCGCCCGGTTCGTAAGCTTTCGGCAATTCGTGAGGCATGTCTCTCGTGTGGGACCGAGTCTAGGATCCGGTCCGGGCCGAGCGCAGCTCGGCAAAGTTGTCGGCGGAGCGGTGAAACTATTGATCTTACAGGCGCAAGAAAAGAAGGGTCAAACGCGGAGTGGGGATGCGGGGCCGCGCTAGCGAGATAGGCGAGGTCCGCGAGCAGGGGCTGGGTAGGTTCGTTGTGAGTGTAACAACAATTCCTTCCGATTTGCCCGTCATCCGACCGGAGCGGACACGATTCGGTAAACGCTAACCGGCCAGCCGGGACGTACACACGGTAAGACCGAAATCGCAAGACTCCAAGAGTAGCCCTCTTCGCTATAATCACAATCCTACGGCGCAACAGAAAGACATCGTCACAACGGCGATCGAGAAGCGACGTTTGCTAGAGTCAAGCCAACCCGGGGCCCTGGGGGGACCTGAATGTCAGATATGAATGACAAAGTAGCTCTGATTACCGGAGCGAGCAGTGGGATTGGCCGGGCGACAGGCGAGGCCTTTGTGGCGCGAGGCGCCAAGGTAGTTCTTGCTGCGCGGCGCGAACATGAGTTGGCGACGCTCACCAGTGAGATAGAGTCTCGGGGAGGGAGAGCCAGCTTCGTGGTCACGGATGTGGCAATCGCCAAGGATGTCGAGCGAATGGTGGCACATGCGATTGAGACATTTGGCCGGCTCGACTACGCGGTGAACAACGCGGGCATCGAGGGGCAGCTCTCTGGAATCACGGACCTTCCTGAGGAAGAATGGGACCGAGTCTTCAACATCAACCTGAAAGGCAACTTTCTCTGCATGAAATATGAGGCCAGAGCGATGCTCGCGGGCGGACATGGCGGTGCGATCGTCAACGTTGGTTCCGTGAACTCTTTTCTCGGCTTTCCCGCCGGTTCGGCGTATGTCGCTTCCAAACACGGGCAAGTTGGGCTGACGACGAGCGTTTCCGCGGAACTGGCGCCGCAGGGAATCCGGGTCAACCTGGTGTGCCCAGGATTCATCGATACGCCGATGCATCACCGGTTGCGCGGCATCGTCGGCGACGACTTGTACGACAAGGTTCTGATACCACGTGTTCATGCGAGGCGCGCAGGCCGCCCGGACGAGATCGCCCAAACGATAGTCTTCCTGTGCTCGGACGAGGCTAGCTACATCTCGGGCACCACGCTGACACCCGATGGCGGGTTCACTCTGACGGTCTGACTTGGATTATTTCGCAGCATCGATCCTGTTCGTTGGTCCTTGAAAGGGAGCGCTTGATGAAAACGCCTGCATTATTTGACTTAACCGGCCGGGTGGCTGTCGTGACTGGTGGTAATGGCGGAATTGGTCGCGGCATTGCGGTCGGATTAGCCGAAGCCGGGGCTGCCGTCGCGGTGTTTGGACGAAACGACGAAAAGAACCAGAGAGTGCTTTCTGAATTGAAGGCGATCGGAGTTCCATCGATTGCTGTGATGGTTGACGTGACCAATCGCGCCGGACTGGAGCCCGCGCTTAATAAGGTCGAGAGGGAACTCGGCCGCATCGGCATCCTGGTAAATAACGCGGGCAACGTTTCGCTGAGCGGCGGTGTGTTGCAGGAAAAACCTGAAGATTGGGACAACGTCATCGAGACGCAACTCAATGCAGTTTTCCTTCTTTCGAAGCTCGCTGCCAGATCGATGGTCAGTAATAAATGTGGAAAGATTATTAACATTGGCAGTATGTACTCGTTCTTTGGATCTGGGCTCGTCCCTTCTTATAGCGCAGCGAAAGGAGCGATCGTCCAACTGACCAAGTCCATGGCCATTGAACTCGCCCCACACAACATTCAAGTCAATGCGATCGCGCCGGGGTGGATTGAAACGGACATGACGGCGCCTGTACGTACAATGCCCATGAACGATGAAATTCTTGCGCGGACTCCCGCCGGTCGATGGGGCCAACCGGAAGAACTTGCCGGAACAGCCGTGTACTTGGCCTCGCGGGCATCGGATTTCGTTACCGGTACCACGATTCGTGTCGATGGCGGGTATGCGATCCGATGACACTCCGAACGTAGCTGTAGGCAAAATGGACGTCTAACGGGCTCGCGCGCAGGAACCCCTTTTAGCGCGGCCTGGTGATCGCTCCTTCAGCAGCCGAGGTCACCAGCGCCGCGTACTTGGCGAACACTCCCGACTTGTAGCGCGGTGCCGGCGGCTTCCATTCGGCGAGACGCCGCGCGATTTCGGAGTCGGAAATTTCCAGTTCCAGCTTGCGAGTTTTGGTGTCGATGCTGATGCGGTCGCCTTCGCGGATGGCGGCAATCGGCCCGCCAAGCGCGGCTTCAGGCGCGACGTGGCCGACCATCAGGCCGCGCGTGGCTCCGCTGAAGCGGCCATCGGTCATCAGTGCGACGCTCTCACCAAGGCCTTCGCCGACAATCGCCGCCGTCACGCTGAGCATTTCGCGCATGCCAGGCCCGCCCTTCGGGCCTTCGTAGCGAATCACCACAACATCGCCCGGCTTGATCTGCTTCGAAGTAACGGCGTGCATCGCCGCCTCTTCGGAATCGAAGACGCGCGCCGGTCCCTTATGCGACCCGCGCTCGTGCCCGCTCATTTTGACCACTCCGCCTTCGGGAGCGAGATTGCCCTTCACAATTACGAGGCCGCCGGTAGCCTTCAGCGGCTTGCTTAGCGGCGCGATCACCTGCTGGCCGGGAGTTTCCGTCGCTGCATTCGCTTCTTCGGCAAAAGTCTTGCCGGTCACGGTGAGCGTCGAGCCATCCACGAACTTGCCGTCGAGCAGGCGCTTGGCCAGCACCGGAATTCCGCCCGCGGTGTCGACATCGGCCGCGACATATTTCCCCGCCGGCTTCAGATCGGCCAGCAGCGGCGTGCGCTCGCTGACGCGCTGGAAGTCGTCGATCGTGAGCAGACGCGAACTTTCACGCGAACCTGTTGGGTGCGAACCTCCATCAGACGAGACCCTGTCGCGCGAGGCTAGCTCACGCGCAATTGCCAGCAAGTGGAGCACGGCGTTGGTCGAGCCGCTGGTTGCGGCCACTCCGGCAATCGCGTTTTCAAACGCCGCCCGCGTGAGGATGTCGCTGGGACGGATTCCCTTCTTCAGCAAATTCATCACGATTTCGCCGCAGCGGAACGCGGCTTCGTCCTTGCGCGGATCCATCGCCGGAATGCCGTTGAAGCCCATGGGCGAGAGGCCAATCAGTTCCATCACGGTGGACATGGTATTTGCGGTGTATTGGCCGCCGCAGGCGCCGGCTCCGGGGCAGGCGGCATTTTCGAGCGCGAGCAGCTCGACGTCGGTCATCTTGCCCGCGGCATTCGCGCCCACGGCCTCGAACACGTCCTGGATAGTGACGTCTTTGCCCTGGTACTTTCCGGGGGCGATTGTACCTCCGTACAAAACAAGCCCGGGCAGATCCATGCGGGCGAGCGCCATGGCGCCGGCGGGAATTGTCTTGTCGCAGCCCACGATGCAAACGGCGGCGTCAAAAAGCTGGCCACGGCAGACCAGTTCGATCGAGTCGGCGATGACCTCACGGCTGACGAGCGATGCGCGCATGCCCTCGGTGCCCATGGTTTCGCCGTCGGAGATCGCGATGGTGTTGAACTCCATCGGCGTTCCGCCGGCGGCGCGAATTCCCTCTTTTACTTTTTCCGAAAGACGCCGCAGGTGGAAGTTGCACGGCATCGTCTCGATCCAAGTGTTGGCAACGGCGATCAGAGGCTTCGCGAGGTCGGCGTCAGTGAAGCCTATGGATTTGTACATGGCGCGCGCGGGAGCCCGGTCGCGCCCATCAGTAATATGGCGGCTGCGGTGTTTGAGGTCCATGGGAATGCAGGGACAGTTTAGCTGATCGGGGAGAAGTCTCAGTTGTCAGTTGTCAGTAAAAACGCGCCGATTCTGGTTTTACGGAGGACTGATAACTGACAACTGAGAACCGTCTTTTACGCGTTCACCACTTTCGGCGCTGCGGGCTTCTTCTCGGTTGCTTTCTTCTTCTCCGCCGGCAGCCACGACATCATGGCGCGCAGCTGCTCGCCCACCTTCTCAATCGGGTGCTGCTTGGCTTGCTCGCGCAGCCGGGCAAAATTCTTGCCGCCTTTTTGGTTCTCTTCTATCCACTCCTTGGCGAAGGTGCCGTCCTGGATGCGCGCCAGAATTTCCTTCATGGCCTTGCGCGTTTCTTCGCCCACGGATTTTTCGCCGCGCGTCAGGTCCCCGTATTCGGCAGTGTTCGAAATCGAATGGCGCATGCGGCTGAGCCCGCCTTCGTAAATCAGGTCGACGATCAGCTTCATTTCGTGCACGCACTCAAAGTAGGCAATCTCAGGGGCGTAACCGGCCGCGACCAGCGTCTCGAATCCTTTCTGCATAAGTGAGGTCAGGCCGCCGCAAAGCACGGCTTGCTCGCCGAACAGATCGCTCTCCGTTTCTTCCTTGAAGGTCGTCTGCAAAACACCAGCGCGGGTTGAGCCGATGCCATGCGCATACGAGAGCGCGTATTCGTGCGCGCGGCCGCTCGCATCCTGATGAATGGCGAGCAACGACGGCACGCCGCCGCCCTGCTCGTACACACGCCGCACGAGATGGCCCGGCCCCTTAGGCGCAATCATCACGACATCCACATCCTTCGGAGGAGCGATGGTCTTGAAGTGAATAGCAAAGCCGTGCGAGAAGCCAAGAACCTTTCCTTTGTGCAGATGCGGCTTGATGGCCGATTCGTAGAAGGCGGCCATGGTCTCGTCGGGTGTCAGTATCTGGATCCAATCGGCGCGCTCGGCCGCTTGGGCGGGCGCGAGGACGGTCATACCGTCGGCGCGCGCCTGCTTGGCGGACCCGCGCTCGGCGTCAAGGCCGACGATGACGTTGTAGCCGCTATCGCGCAGGTTCTGCGCCTGGGCGTGTCCCTGGGAACCGTAGCCAAAAACGGCGATGGTCTTGCCTTTGAGAGCGGAGGGGTTCGCATCCTTTTGATAGAAGACTGTGGCCACGGGAGACTCCTTCGATCTTGAATCCCTAGATTCTAGCCTAAATGGCGAAGACCGACCAGTCGGTACGCCCGTCGGAGATGGGTCGGGGAGTGTGGCGCGGGCGCCCTCGCCCGCGTTGATTCCGTCGACAATCTCGGCAGATCCGAGGCAAGCTTCGTGACAGGGGCGAGCCTTCTGGTCGCCGGTGGGATACTGCGCCTAGGGCTCAAAACTCCAGGTAGGAACTTGCCGGGCCGCGTGAAATCGGCTGGACGCCGTCCGTTCCCGTTGCCGGCAGAAGCGTTTCGGCGGCGGTTGCATGCAGGTTTTCCCACGCTGCTTCGGTCAAGGTAGGTTGCGCGCCGACCACGTCGCGGATCATTTGCCAGGCCGCGAAATTGAGTGCGCCTTCAGGAGCCGGTCCCATGGCAAGCGAAACCGCACACTGCGGACAAAAGCAGATGCGCCGCGCCGACGATTTCTGCCGCGGACGAACTCCTGTAGTCTGGGCAAACAAAAACACGGCCACGGACTTCTCGCCCGCCTCAAGCTCCCGATTACAGCGAAGGCAAAATGGATTCTCCAACGATCCCATCCTCGGCAGGCCTTGGGCCCGCACGAATGAAAATACTCTCTCGAACTCGGCCCTGTTGAAACAAGTATGCAGGCGGATTCCCATGGTCGCGTGATTTCAGATCGGCATGGGAACCAAGCTGTGCTCTAGCCAGATCGAGATCCGCTCACGCACTCTACTGCCATGGCTTCGGTCGCTGAATCGCGGAGCACGCCAAATTACGTGTCGCCATCTCACCTGCGCCAAATGCGCGGGCGCGAACAAGCAGCTGCCGTCTGCTACCGTGTCGGCAAGCGCGGTGTCGAATTCCTCCTGGTGCAAACACGAGGCGGGCGCTGGACTTTTCCCAAAGGCGGCATCGAGCCCGGACTCACCTATGCGCAATCGGCGGCGCTCGAGGCCTTCGAGGAAGCGGGTGTTCACGGCCGCATCGAAGTCGCTGCATTCGCGCGCTACGCGCGTCGTGTGCCGTCGAAATCATCCAACAAATTTGTCCTCGTTCATGCTTATCTTTGCGAAGTTTCCAGGCTCGGCAAGCCGCAGGAGCCGAAGCGGAATCGTACCTGGTTCCGTCCCGAAAAAGCCAAGCGCCGGTTACAGGAAGGCCGCGCAACCGAATGTGGCGCCGAACTCGCTGCCGTAGTCGATCGCGCTGTCGCTAAAGTACGCCGGCTTCGCAGTGGCGAAGTCGCGGAAGTACGCGGTAAAGCTCAGAAAGACGCACTCCAGAGAGCTTGCCTCGAAGCGCCGAACTGGATGGGGTTGCAAGGAAAAGCGGCCGCCATTGCCATTGCCGACTGCCTTCGGCGTCACGTGCGCACCTCGACCGAGATCGAAGCTGCGGCGGATCAGACTCTTCAGAAATTTCTACCTGCCATCACCCGGCAGCTCAGCCGGCCTATCCTGCGACTCGGTAGTGGGAGCAAACCAGCAAACTCGTCTGCCAAGGTCACAGCCATCGACGCTGGCGTGCAAGAGCGTAGCATCCGGCGTGCCATTCGCCGTCGCCCAAACTGCGAGCTGTAGCTTAGCCTTGCGGAACCTCAAACACGAATAGGCAGTGATCGAGCACAGCCACCGGCTTGAACCGCAGAAGCCAGTGATAGCCGTTGGGATCGCTGAGATACTGGCCGGAGAGCATCGTGGCGCTCACCACCACCGTCCCCGTAACGCGCTCGCTCGCACGAAGGGGCACGAATTGGATCCCGTAAAGACGAGGGTCCACCGATCCGAAATAAGCCAGATGCAACGGAACATTCGGATGCTCTTGCTGATATTGGCGCAGCGCCAGCAGACCTTGCCCCCAATCCAGACTGCTGTCAGTCAGCAACTCGCGGCTTCGCTCCGCGGGAACGAAAACGTTGAAGTAGGAAAGATAGCCCGGAGCATAGCGCATCACATCCGCCGCATTCAGCGCGGCCAGCAACACGAGCACACCCAGTGCAGTCCGAGCTTTCTCGCGCGCGACACCAGCGGCCCATTGCCCGCAGGCAGCGGCAGAAATCAGGAGGAACGGATACAGAGTGAGCACATGGCGATCGCCAATTCCAAGCCGTGACCACAAGGCCAGCAGCAGCGCCACCGCACCAAATCCGCCGTAGATGCCCAGGTCGATTGCCGCTTCCGGCCGCACGCGCAACCGGGGCGAGCTCAAAACGAGGGCGATGCCAACGATCGCGAGCACCAACGTGATGGTCGGCCACTTCAGGGCGATGGCGACCGGGAAATACCACCGTGAGGCCGCTCCGTAACTCACGCGGCCCAGGAAAAACGATGGGTGCCCTAGCCGCTTGTGCACCATCACTTCGTGGAAGCCGGCAAAAAACTCGGGAGCGGGAAGCGGGAAGCTGAGATACATTCCCAGGCCGCCCACGTTGATCGTCGTGCGCGCCTGAGGGTAAGTGATTGCAAGTTGTCTGTCATGAAGCGAAGCCTCGCCAACATGAAAGAAATATCCGCTCCACACAACCAGCCCTGCCACAAATAATGCCGCCAAGGCCGGCTTCCACGACCAGCCTGAAGGGGAACTGGTGAATGAAGCGGATACCTCGCCAGCTTCGTTCGTCTTGCCGGTGAGCAATACCACCGCCAACGCCAGAAGAACAAAAGGGGGTGCGTAGAACTTGGCAATGAGCGCCAGTCCGAGTGCCGCTCCAAGCAGGAGCGTGTTGCTCCATGACCGATTTCTTCGCCACCGCACCAATTGCAGGGCAACGGCAAACACGGTCAAGACGCCGATTCCATCCACCGTCGCCACGGTGAAATGAGCAATGAACTGTGGCGAGAACGCAAAAAGGGCAAGGGCAAAATTCGCCGCGCCCGGGGAAAACACATTCCGCGTAGCGCACCACACCAAGCTGCCGAGCAGAACCCCCAGCGCGATGTTCACCATTCGCGGCCCGAGAATGAAACGCTCCGGCCCAGGTGTGAGCGCCGTCACCATGAGCCAGCCCGCCGGATTCCGGATTTCCATTTGATACTTATCGCCATGGATGGGCAGTCCAAGCAGCAAGTGGCCAAGCGGAGGCGTTTCCATCCACTGATCGAAGCGGTGGTTGCGCCAAACATCCTGGGCGACGGCAGTATGAATGGATTCGTCAAATGTAATCGACTGGGTACGCGCAAACCAGGCACACTGCAGAACGTAAGCCACCAACAGAGCGGCCGCTAGAAGAAAGTGAATACCAGCCGAGGCGGATGTCCCGATCCGGCCTACCGAATTGACCGAGGCCAACTCTCCCGAAACTGGCGAATTCGCTGTCATCGCGATTGGAAGCGCAATTATCGTCCGCATCCCGCCGTCACGCGAGTGACTGGCAAGGTCACTGGCGCCAGGCACGACAGAGTTCGTACCGAAGGTGAGTGACAGAACCACCCACAATTAGGCCGTCCGTGCTACAAATATGAGGCCCCAAGGTGCTAGTGAACATGGTTCAAATCCGCGATACCATCTCTTTGATGCAACGGGAAGCCGTTATCGAACCCCGCCAGGAGATCCTCCGCACGGCGGCCCGCCTGTTTCAGCAGCGGGGATATGACGCCACTTCGATGAACGATGTCGCTGCCGCGCTCAAACTGTCCAAGGGCGGCCTCTATCACCATTTTCAGTCGAAGGACGAGATCCTGTTCCACATCATGTCGCATGCCATGGATATCACTGAGGAGCGGGTGATTAACGTCGTGCGCCGCGTGGATGGCGCACAAGAGCGCCTGCGGACCCTGATCAGATTGCACATCGAAGTGGTGCTCAGCGAAGAGGACCGCGAAATCACGGTGATGCTGCATGAGAATCACCCCCTGCCTCTGGCGCTGCGGCGCAAGATTAATGGGCGCAAAAAGGATTACGTGCACTTCGTCGAGAACCTGATCGCCGACGTTCAGCGTCAGCACAGTTCCACTTCGACCGTAACCCCTCGGGCCGCCGCTTTCGCGCTGCTCGGCATGATCAATTGGATCTATCAATGGCATAGACCGGAGGGAGCGCTCACGGGCGATGTCATCGTCCGCCAATTCACGGAGATATTTTTCCACGGGGCCATCGGATAGATTGGGCAACCGAGGGCAGATGTCTGTCCCTACGTTAGTTTGGCCGAATTCCTACCACGCCCATTTGTCGGCCTGTTACTCCCTTGTCGGCGCGAAAACTGAAGAGTAATTCCGGATGACAGACTGTGCAGGGAGCCGAGGCCGTGATGCTCGTCATGGGCACACCCGCATCGAGCAACTGTCGCCGGTTGGCTTCGACCAAATCCAGAAATAGTTTGACTGGGAGTTCGCTGTGGCCGGGCGCGCGCGCCGTTAAGAACAGAAGCGGATATTTTTCCCGCACGGGATCGGACTGCTTTACTTCGCGGAAAAGGCTTGCTCCGTAGGCGAATCGGGATTCAAACTGTGTGCGCACCTCTTCGCCGACCTGATAGCAGCAGCCCTGCACTCCCGGGCCGATTGCGGCCGCCAGGTTCCGCGGATCGCTCGCGAAATGCTTGCGCATCTCGCCAACGCCTTTCTCGACGATGCGTTGGACCGTTCCGCGCCAGCCCGCGTGAAATACGCCGACCGCGCGCCGCTTTCTGTCGACCACGATAACGGGCAAACAATCGGCCGCCTGCACTGCGAGCAGCAGTTCAGGAGTGTCGGTGATCAGGCCGTCTGCGGCGGGCGGATGCTCGGGAGGGTGATCGACGTAATGAATCAGATCCGAATGAATCTGGCGGAGCGTAACAAGCGCCCAGGTTTTGCGGCCGTTGGCTACTCCCAGCTCGTTTAGAAACAGTTGCCGGTTCTTGTCGACGGCCGCGCGGGTGTCGTGCGTCGTGTACCCGAGATTAAGGGCTTTGCCACCGTAGGCGCGCGAGACTCCGCCGGGGCGCATGGAGAAGGCATGGACCAGCCATGGAAGTTGGGCCAGTTCTTCGGAATGCAGCAATTCGATTTTTGTTTTCGAAATCGTTTTGGCGACCACGATTCCATGATACTGAAGTGATTTGCGACAAGGCCGGCGGCGGAACGCCGCCGGGACAGCCGGCAAGATGCCGGCGCTACACTTCAGCGTGTGCCTCAACGCGTTCAGCCAGCCTTACTTCTTCTTCACGAACTCGACGTCGATCTGAATCTTTACGGTGTCTCCGACTACAGCTTCGCCCGTCTTGAGCAGATTGTTATAAGTCAGGCTGAAATCCTTGCGGTTGATGCTGGTATTGGCCGAGAATCCGCGGCGGGTATTGCCCCATGGGTCGGCGACCGCGGGCGTCATGTCATCCACGTTAAGGGTCACTTCGTGCGTGGTGCCGTGGATGGTCAAGTCTCCAATCACCTGAACCTTGTCGCCGTTCTTCGTAATGCGCTTGGAAACGAACTCCATGGTAGGAAATTTCTCGACATCGAAGAAGTTCGGGCTCTTCAAGTCCTTGTCGCGCATCTCGACGCGCGTGTCGACGGAACTGACGTCGATCAAGCTTTTGACCTGCGACTTCGTAATATCGGCTTCATCGAGCTTCGCTTCGCCACTCACTTTTGTGAAGCTGCCCGTCACGTTCGAAATGCCCATATGCCGCACAGTAAAATGGGCCGTCGAGTGCGGCGGGTCGATATACCAGATTGAGGTCTCGGCGAAGGCTGAGATGGTGGCAAAGATAGCGATTGCAAGAACGACACCGATCCGTTGAGCTTTCAGCATAGAATATCCTCTTATTTTGGACTTTGTTTCGAAAGAGCAGTTTACAGGCCCAGGGGAGTTTCCGAAAGACGACCGGCCCGTATGCACATTGAGATGTCGGGCCATGCGCTCGGGATGCAGAAATCGAGGGCTGCGCGCTGCCGTGGCGTTTGATCGCCGACCCGTCCGGGCGCTATATTGATGAAGGCTCTCCTGTCCGTATGTACACTGACTTCAATGCGACCGACCGCTGGACCAAGAAGAAAGTTCATGTTCTCTACCAAGCCCTGATTGTGGCAATCGCTACCCGCCACGCCGATGCAGTGGATATAAAATTCCTGGTGGATGGACGACCGGTCTGGGTTGCCCTTCCGCACCCGGCCTGGGTCGAGTACAAGAAGCGCACTGGCAACGCCATTACCGACCCCCTGGCGAAGGAAATTGCCGGCCATTTCCTTAAAACAGCCCTGGAATCAGGCGAAGGCTTGGGCCGGGAGATGTACGGCCTGACGGTAGAGGAAACGCTCAAACACCTCGACGCGATCGTTGCCGAAGTGGAACCCCCGGTCGAAGCCTCCCGCTAGTTTGACAGGGGCAGCGGCCATCTCAGGCCGGCGGCATTCATCACAATCACTTGTGATCCTTGACACATTGCACTGTCTGCGAGGACGAGGATAATCGACGAACCGCCCGCGGGGACGGTGGATTTTCCCTTGTTGAGCGCGCCCGCAGCCGGCACTTGGAAAGGGTCTGCAAAAGAGGGAGAATAATAGCCTTGTCCTCGGGGGCATTGGGCAGAATCTCTTCGGCGGCCACGCCTTCTGCCTGCGAATGTCTTGTTCACAGCAAGGCATACGGTTAAAGGAGCTTGTTTGAGAAAGAGGACTCGAATGGCCACGCATACTCTGGACGCGGAAACTATGACCGAAGTGAAAAATGGAGTGAAGAATAAACGCTTGATTGCCTGGGTCGAAGAAATTGCCCAGCACTGCAAGCCCGACCGGGTTCACTGGTGCGACGGTTCGGACGATGAATATCAGGCGATGGTGCGGCTGATGATTTTGGCCGGGACCGCCATCCCGCTCAATGAAGAGAAGCGACCGAATAGCATCCTGGTGCGTTCGAGCCCGGCCGACGTGGCTAGAGTCGAGGAGAGAACATTTATCTGTGCCCGAAATAAGGAAGAGGCCGGCCCGACCAACAACTGGGAAGATCCGGCCAAGATGAAAGCGCGGCTGCTGGAGCTCTACGCGTCCTCGATGACAGGGCGGGTGATGTATGTGATTCCATACAGCATGGGGCCGATTGGCTCGCCGATTGCGAACATTGGCGTCGAGATTTCGGACTCGCCATATGTGGTGGCGAACATGCACATCATGGCGAGGGTGGGGACACGAGTGCTCGACGTGCTTGGCGAGGATGGGGAGTTTGTGCGCGGGTTGCATTCGCTGGGTGCGCCTCTGGGCCCGAACGAGCAGGATGCGGCGTGGCCGAACAATGCCGACGAAAAGTACATATGCCACTTTCCGGAGACGCGAGAGATCTGGTCGTACGGCTCGGGGTACGGAGGGAATGCGCTGCTCGGGAAGAAATGCCATGCCTTGCGCATTGCGTCCGTACAGGCGCGCGATGAGGGATGGCTGGCTGAGCACATGCTCATTCTCAAGATGACCAGCCCCGAAGGGCACGTCAAGTACATTACCGGTGCCTTTCCCTCGGCTTGTGGCAAGACGAATTTGGCGATGCTGATTCCGACCATCAAGGGCTGGACGGTGGAAACGATCGGCGACGACATTGCGTGGATGAAATTCGGCACGGATGGCAGGCTGTACGCAATTAACCCGGAGTATGGTTTTTTTGGCGTAGCTCCCGGCACGAGCATGAAATCGAACCAGAATGCCATGCTCACGGCAACCAAGAACTCCATCTTCACCAATTGCGCTATCACGCCCGACCGCGACGTTTGGTGGGAAGGCATGACAGATGCGAAACCGGCCGAGTTGCTGGACTGGCTGCGCCGGCCGTGGACGCCGCATACGGCTCGCAAGGCGGCGCATCCCAACGCGCGGTTTACCACCCCGGCGCGGCAGTGCCCGGTTATCGCGCCCGAGTGGGAAGATCCGAAGGGCGTGCCGATTGACGCGATCTTGTTTGGCGGCCGCCGAGCGGGCGTTGTGCCGCTGGTGATGGAGGCTTTCAGTTGGCAGCACGGGACGTTTCTGGGCGCAACCGCAAGCAGCGAGACCACCGCGGCAGCCTCAGGCCAGATCGGACAGCTTCGACGCGATCCCATGGCCATGCTTCCTTTCTGCGGTTACAACATGGGCGATTACTTCGCGCACTATCTAAAGATCGGAGAGCGTGAGGGCGCAAAGCTCCCGATGGTCTATTACGTGAACTGGTTCCGGACCGACGAAAACGGTAAGTTTCTGTGGCCTGGCTACGGGGAGAACAGCCGCGTGCTGAAATGGATCTTCGAACGTTGCGAAGGTACAGCGCATGCGGTGGATACGCCGATCGGAAGGCTTCCACGTCCTGCCGATCTCGATACCAACGGGCTGGACATTACCGCCGAGCAACTCAACACTCTGCTCAGCTTGGATGTTGACGGATGGCTTGCCGAGATCCCGCTGATCCGGGAACACTTTGAACGGTTCGGCACGCATTTGCCGGACGGCCTAACTCATGAACTGGATGATCTGGACAGGCGGCTGCGGTTGAGCATCACGAGAACGGGGAAGCTCAGCCGGTTCGGTAAAGTCAGCCGGCTCGGCAAACGAACGGAACGCTGGCCAGAAGACGAATAGGAACATTTTGCGAGCGACTAAGGCCCGGGATAGCTCTCGGGCCTTTTCTTTGAAGTGTGCTTTGGTCAGGGTTAATTCAGACGAAGGATAAGGCCCACACACTTGGGCGGCCTGTGCTTAAATCGAGTTATGTTTGCCCGCAAGGTGCGCGTGGAATACAAGCTGGATGGGCAGGTTCACCTCTGCCCGCTGAAGTGGCTGGACAATTTCAGCATGCGTAATTTTACGAATGCCAGTGTGTTTGACGACACCTTGCCGGTGGGAGATGGATGGCTTGAGATCGGAACGCACGTTCCACTCGAGCAGTTGCGCGACGCCATGGAAGATTGGTTTCGGCGGAAAAGCTACTTGCCTCCGAACGCAACGCTAGTATTAACCAAGGCTTAGTCCCTGCTCAAGGACTGCGTGCCTTTTTCCATTTTGAGCAGGCGGGTGAATAGACGAACGATCATGCCGTCAAAACGGGTGCCGCTCAGCTTGTCCAGTTCCGCCAGAGCCTGCTCGTGGGTTTTGGTGGGTGCGAAAGATTGTTCGCTCATCATGTTGGCGTATGCATCCACGACGGCGATAATGCGGCCAAACAAAGGAATACTCTCACCCTGCAGGCCACGCGGATAGCCGGTGCCATCGAACGCCTCGTGATGCGCGGCGACCGCTTGAGTGACGCGGTCGATTCGGGGAATGACGCGCAGCACGTCAACACCTAGCTGCGGGTGAGTCTTAATCAAAGAGAATTCTTCATCCGTCAGTGCGCGGGATTTGTTCAAAATGCGCTCATCGATGAACAGCTTGCCTACATCGTGAACGCGGGCGGCGAATGCGGCGTCCACAATCTCCTCTTGAGAAAGATTCAGTCCGCGTGCAATGATCGCCGCATAATGCCCGCACTGCTCCCCGTGGCCAGAAGCGTTTGGTTCTCTTAGTTCCGCTGCCTGCGCCAAGGTCTCTACTGCCTCTCGAAGAGCGCTCGTGTCTTCGTCGCCGGAGCTTGTGCTCAGCTTGCGCAGGGTAGTCGCCAGTTCTTCCAGGTGCTTCGAGCTATGCTGCTCGCGCTGCAGAAATCCTTCGATGTAGGAACTAATGAGCTGCCGCTGGACGGCTGAGCCTTCGCGAAATGGTTCGGAAGTGGAAACCTGGTTGCCTCCCGCATGCTTGGACACGTACATGCCCGCGTCCGCCACCCGAATCATGTCCTCGATGGCGAATCCGTGCACTGGGAAGCTGGCAACGCCAAAGCTGCCTGTAATGTGGTGCTCTTCCAGCATGGGATCGGTCGCCAGCCAGAGCCGCAACCGTTCGGCCAGGACTTGCGCCTGTTCGATTCCGGTCTCGGGCATGAGGATGATGAATTCGTCGCCGCCGTAGCGCGCGACCACGTTCGACTGCCGGCATTTCTGTTCGAGCAGGCGGCCGACGCGCGCCAACACCAGGTCGCCTTCGAGATGGCCGAGTGAGTCGTTGACTTCCTTAAATTTGTCGAGATCGATGAGCACGACCGAAAACGGCCGGCCCGAGCGTGAAGCGCGCTTCCACTCTGAACTGAGCGCCTCCCAGAAGAAGCGGCGCGTTTTGATCCCGGTCAGGCCGTCGGTAATGGACTGCTGCTGAAGCTTCTGGAAAACAAATGAATTGTGCAGCGCGGTGGCCAACAGGTCCGCGAGCGTATTCAAAATCAAGACATCCTGTGGAGCAAACGCATTCTCGGAGCGGCTTTCCACATTCAATACGCCTAGCAGATTTTCGCCGTAGCTGATCGGGAGACAAAGGACGGCGCGCGATTCCGGCAGCACGCCGGCAAGTTGCCCGGCGCCAGCGCTTTGCACCAGCGCGCTATCTCCTGTGCGCGCCACCTTGCCCACCACGCCGGTACCCACGGGGATCCGGCGGCCCAGGGCCAGCGACGTCGTTCCCGCCTCGGCTTTGATCTCGATGTCTCTGGTGACGCGGTCCAGGATGCCGATGCCGATGTGATCGTAGTGAAAACTTTTTTGGATTTCACGGACGATATCGGCCATCATCTGCTCGGCATCTTCGCTCGAGATCGCCATTTTTGAAATGTTGTTCAAGAACGCCAGGTGCCGCGCGCGGCGCTGCTCTTCCGTGAAGAGACGCGCATTCTCGATCGCGACGCCCAGTTGGCCGGCCGCGGTCTGCATGACGGCGAGATCGCGCTCCTGGAACTGATATTCGCGTTCGCTGCTCATCGCAGCCATCACGCCCGCGGGCTTGCCGCCGAGTAGAATCGGCACCGCGCAAAACGACCGTGCCGGCCGGGGCGGAATGAAGTCCAGTCCCAGGTCCGCACGTACCTTTTCAAGTTCCGACTGGATCAGTAACGGTTGCCCCGTTCGCAACACGTGTTCCGTCAGGCCATTCGCGATTTTGCGCGACCTCTTAGGAAGAATGCGACCGTCCTCACTTTCCAACTCGAAGCGGATTTGTTCTTCCTCCTGGAAGGCAACATAGAACCAGCTGGTGTCGAAAATCTGGCCCAGTTCGGTCTGCACCGTACGCAGCACCTCATCCGGATTGAGATGAGAGCTGATGGCCTGCCCGATTTCCGTGAGCATTTCATATTCCTTGGTCCTGCGCTGGGCGTCGTGCATGACGACATAATTTTCCAGTGTCAGCGCTATCTGCAGCGATAGGCCGATCAGGAGCCGCAGATTCGAAGAGCCGAACATGGCGCGCTCAGCATGGGGGAACAGAATGACTCCGAAGTTGTGTTCGCGCGTTTGCAGGCTCACCGCCATCATGTCGCCGATTCCCTCGGAAAGCAGCGCCTGCTTAAAGGCTGCGAACTTTCCTCCCGAGAGCGCCGGCAGCGGTTCTTCGAGGTCCGTCAGATTGCGGAACGTGACGACGCCGCCGCGACGGTAGGCGAGCTCGGTGATGTAGTCTCCAGCCTCGGTTTTCTGCAGCTTTTCCAGGAACTCGGCGGAAAAGCCCTTTTGCACCGAGGGAACCGTGCTGCGCCACTGGGCGGTAATGAAGATGACGGCCCGGCGCGAGGGCAGCGGGGCCACCAAACGATCGGCAAACGCCTGTAGGCTAGGAGCGAGATCGTTGGCCGAAAGCAGCTTGCGCGGGTCGGTGCCGAGGGTCGAAAAGGCGAGGGCATTTTCCTGCACGGCATTGCGCTCGTTTTCAAACAGCACCATTACCATCGCAATCGCCAGCAGCATTTGCGGAATCGGTCCAAGGAAGCCGCCGAGCCGTCCAACATTCTCAAGGAATGGTTCGCGGAACTGCCCTGCGCCCATGAGTGCCGCCCACAATGCGAGCGAGAAGGCCAGCGTGCGGAACGCCATGGAGTCTCGACGATAAGCGTAGCGATAGTAATGAAACGAGCAATAGAGCAGCACGGCCGCCAGCCCCAACTCCAATCGCAGATAGAGCGGTACCGTGGCTTGCAGGTGAAATGGCCCGCTAGGCGTATGAGCGCGAACGCCGATATAGGCAAGAATGATTCCGGCCACTACGACCGCAATGTCATACCACTTGATCTGAAACGGTTCCTTCATCAGGCGCGTCGAGACCAGGATGCAAGCTGCCATCGCGACGAGCAGCAGGGAACTCAGGAACCGAAGGGGGGCAGAGGAACCCTTAAAGTGGATTACCGACTCGACGACATAGTGGAGCGTATAAGCTGCCCAAGCCAGTTGCCATGCGCGAAAATAGCTGTGCCGGTTCTGCAGGTAGAGGTACCAGAAGAGGCCCAAGACCAGAAGCGCGACGGCTCCAGGAACCAGTACCGGACCTGCGGCGAAGGTGTTCATCGCTCCCTCAAAATTGCTGGGCGCGGCCCGGGACGGTACATCGATTGGCCTGATGACGAGTGGCCTAATGTTGTTACGCCGGAATTCCGTAAACCTGGTATCCGGCGAAGTCCGCCCTGGGTGCGGCCCATTTCCAATATCTTCCTTTATTAAGATGCGACTCTGCTAGCCGGTTTTGCGCCTGCCCATTACCTTGGTAACCGGGGGTAACCAGGCTCTCGGCCTTCGGCGTCAGGCGCTAGCCCAACGCCCAGAGCCTATATACTCAAACGTTATGCTTCGCGTTCGATTCGCTCCGTCGCCCACGGGTTTTTTGCACGTTGGCAGTGCCCGTACCTTTATTTTCAACTGGCTTTATGCTCGCCGCAATGGAGGAACCATGGTCCTCCGCCTCGACGATACCGACGTCGAGCGTAACACTGAGGCGAGCGTCACCTCCATTTTCGATGGCTTGCGCTGGCTCGATCTCGGCTGGGATGAAGAATACAAGCAATCCGAACGCCTTGCACTCCACCGCCAGATCGCCGAGGCCATCTTCCAGAAAGGCCTAGCGTACCGCGACTTTACCCCGGCCCACACTGGTGACAGCGAGAAATCCGGCGCCAACCAAACCTGGTTGTTCAATCCCGGGATGCGCGACCTACCCCGTGCCGAGAGCGACCGCCGCGCCGCCGCTGGAGAGCCTTTTGCCCTGCGCTTCCGCGTGCCCCGCGGATTGGGCGAACAGGTTCGGTTCCCTGACGCTGTGTACGGAGAACAAATCAAGGCAGCGGATGACATTGAGGACTTCGCTTTGCTGCGCAGCGATGGCATGCCGACTTATCATCTGGCCTCGTGCGCCGATGATCTTGACCTGCGCATCAGCCATATTATTCGCGGCCAGGACCATCTTTCCAACACCTACAAACACATCCTGATCTTCAAAGCGGCGCAAAGCGCCGGTGCCATGCTGCCGCAATTCGCGCACCTGCCCCTGCTGGTCGCGCCTGACGGGTCGAAGCTTTCCAAACGCCGCCACGGGCCGGTGGTCAGCGTCACGACTTATCGGGATGCCGGATTCCTTTCCGCCGCCTTCATCAATTTCCTGTGCCTGCTGGGTTGGTCGCCGAAAGACGATCGTACCTGCATGACCCGCCAGGAACTGAGTGACGCGTTTTCTCTCGAAGGCATCAACCGCGCCAATGCCGTGGTCAATTTCAAGGAGCCTGCGACTACACCCGAAGAGACCTTCGATCCCAAAGCTCTGTGGCTCAATGCCGAGCACCTCCGCGCTCTGCCGGTCGCCGACCTCAGCGCCCAGTTGCTGCCAATCGTCCACTCCGCTGGATTTCAGGTCACGCCCGAAAAAATGCTGGCGATTACGCCGCTGATTCGCGAGCGGATCAAGCTGTTGCGCGATGTGCTCACGGCCGCTGATTTCTTCTTTGTAGATCAGCTCCCGCCCTACGACCCTGCCGAACTCATTCCGCAGAAAGGCGACGCGGCCATGGCGCTCAAAGTCTTGACGCAAGCCCGGAACGTCCTTGCGCATACCGAATTCACCCACGATTCGCTCGACCAAGCCCTTCGCGCCGCTGCGCAGGAACTCGGCCTCAAAGCCGGCCAGATGTTCCAGCCGGTCCGCGTGGCTGTTTGCGGGAGGAAGAATGCCCCGCCACTGTTTGAGACGCTCCAAGTTTTGGGCAAGGAAACAACGCTGGCGAGGGTCAAGCAGGCAGTTCAGAAAGCGCAATAGCGGTGCGATTCCAAGAGAGCGGCGGGCGTCCCGCCCGTCAATGCGCAAAGGGATCTTGACAAAGGTACCATATATGTTACCATCAGATCGAGCTGCAGTTCTCGAATACCTCGATCCGAGCGGCCGCAGCCCATACGCCGAGTGGTTCGACGACCTAAACGCGCAAGCGGCAGCCAAAGTGGCAATCGCGGTTACGCGGCTGGCGCACGGCAACTTCTCGAACGTGAGGGGCGTGGGTGCCGGCGTGATGGAATACAAAATTGATTTCGGCCCGGGCTATCGCATCTATTTCGGTAAAGACGGAGACCGCATTGTCATACTGCTCGGCGGCGGGACGAAGATTCGCCAACAGAATGATATTCGCACAGCGCAAGCCCGCTGGGCCGATTACAAGGAAAGGAAGAAATAAGGCGCCATGGCGTTGACCCGAGATTTCAAAGAGACAATCCAAGCCCGCGTTCGTCGCGATTCCGCCTTTCGCAAGGAACTGCTGCGTGAAGGCGTGGAGAGTTTTCTTTCTGGGGACGTCGAATCCGGCAAAAGCGTCCTGCGCGATTATATTAACGCCAGCATTGGATTCGCCGAACTTGCCAAAGCGACCGATCACTCCGCCAAGAGCCTGATGCGCATGCTGAGCCGGTCCGGCAATCCGCAGGCCCGTAATCTTTTCGAGATTGTCGAATTCCTACAGCGCCGCGAACGCGTCCGCTTCAAGGTCGCTGCTGCCGCAAGGTAGAGCAGTGCTCTATTTCGGCCCCTTCATCTGCGCCGCTCTCTCCCGCGCGTCCTCGGCTTCATTCAGCATTCCCTTGTTCGTGTAGACATCAGCCAGCAGATTTTCGTTGTCGGGATCGTCGCCCTTCTCGCGCTGCTTGAGCAACGATGCAATGGCATCGTCATAGAGCTTGAGCCGCGCCTGCTCGAGGCCGATGTTGTAATTCACGCCCTGGTAATCGGAATCAATCGCCGCCGCTCGTTTGTACTCCGCGAGCGCTTCGGTATCGCGATGCTGGTCGGAAAAGGCCGACTGCCAGCCCGGCGTGTCCGTCCGCGCTATTGGGATCGATTTTGAGCAACTGCGCAAACGTGTCCTGTGCTTTTGCCGGCTGCTTCTGCTCCATGTAAATCAAGCCGAGGGCGTAATAGCTGGATTCGTCGTCGCGGCCGCAATGCAATCGACTGCTTCATTTCGGCGGCGGCGTTTTCGTAATCGTGCTTGGAGATGTAGGCGCGCGCCAAGGCCGCATGGCCAGGGGCGAAATCCGGCCGCTGGGCTATAGTCTTGCGAAGCTCGGCAATGGCCTGGTCCGACTTGCCCGCATTCAGAAAGCCGACTCCGTTTTGCGCGTGAACCATATAGGCGCGCGCGTGCTGGAGCCACAACACTGCGCCTCCGACGATTGCGACGCCGACAAGAAGCACGGCAACTCGGCGAAAGATATCGTCACGTCCAGGAGCGAAGCGGGCGATAAGCGCGCCCAGAATGAGACCCATGACCAGTCCCCCGATGTGCGCGGCGTTGTCGGTACGGGCAATCACGGCACCGAAGAAGAGGTTGTATCCAGTAAAGATCAGCAGGCTGCGTAAAGTCCCGCCGAGCGCGGAGCGGGGCAGGGAAAATTCACCGAGATAAAACGAGGCGATCAATGCGCCCACAATCCCGAAGATTGCCCCCGAAGCGCCCACGCTCAGGACCGCAGAGTTCCACAGGATGCTCCCCAGACTTGCGGACACCCCGCAGACCAGGTACAAAGCGGCAAACGTCCAATGTCCGTACAAAGATTCGGCGAGGCGGCCCAGGTCCCACAGACACCACATATTGAAGGCGATATGAAGCAGACCGGCGTGGATAAAGACGCATGTCAGCAGCCGCCACCACTCTCCGCTGACCGTACGCGGCCCATAGTTGGCGCCCCAGTTCACCAGATCTTGACCCAACGGGTTGCTGAGCATCGAAGTACCCAAGGCGAGCACCATGGCGATGAACACCGCAATGTTCGCGCCGAAGATGACCTGCGTGACGGCCATCGAAGTCGACTGCTGCCGCAGCCACGGCGCCGCCTCGACCCGCTGATAGGCGGAATCGTCTCCCCGCTGCGCAGCCTGATGCTGCACACACCACTGGCAGATCTTCCTGAAGGTGAAAGGGGGAAGCTGCCGCCCGCAATGTTCGCACTGCGCCATGAGACATATAGAATAGCAAGAGTATGAGTACGACTAAGTCCCATTCGTCCAACGAGGTTGCGCCTAACCCGCCCGCCGAACCCCGGCCCTCCAATTTCATCCGCGATGCCATGATCGCGGACCTCAGTAGCAAGAAGTACGGCGACGCGGTCATCCAGACGCGGTTTCCTCCCGAGCCGAACGGCTATCTGCACATTGGCCATGCCAAGGCCATCTGCCTGGACTTCGGGCTGGCGGACGAATTCAAGGGCAAGACCAACCTGCGCTTCGACGACACCAACCCGGAGAAGGAAGAGCAGGAATACGTCGACTCGATCATGAAGGATGTTCGCTGGCTGGGCTTCGAGTGGGACGGCCTTTACTATGCCTCCGACTACTTCGACCAGCTTTACGAATGGGCAATCAGGCTGATCAAGGTTGGCAAAGCTTACGTCGACGATCTGAGCGCGGAGGAAATCCGTCAGCATCGCGGCACACTGACCGAACCGGGCAAAGAAAGCCCCTATCGCAACCGCACGGTTGAAGAGAATCTTGACCTGTTCGAGCGCATGCGCAAGGGCGAGTTCCCTGACGGCACGCGTGTGCTGCGCGCCAAAATCGACATGGCCTCGCCTAATCTCAATATGCGCGACCCGGTGATGTATCGCATCCTGCATGCCGAACATCACCGCACTGGCGACAAGTGGTGCATTTATCCGATGTACGACTACGCGCACGGCCAGTCCGATTCGATCGAGCACGTCACGCACTCCATGTGCACGCTCGAATTTGAGGACCACCGGCCGCTCTATATCTGGTTCATACAGAATCTGGGCATCTTTCCCTCCCAGCAATACGAGTTCGACCGGCTCAGCCTCACCTACACGCTGCTCAGCAAGCGCAGACTGCTGAAACTGGTGCAGGAGAAGCTGGTCAGCGGTTGGGACGATCCGCGCATGCCTACGCTCTCCGGTATTCGCCGGCGTGGCTACACACCGGAGGCGATACGCAATTTTTGCGCCGCTATCGGAGTTTCAAAAACCAGCGGCACACTCGAACTCGCCATGCTCGAACACTTTGTCCGTGAGGATCTGAACAAGCGCGCCCCGCGCGTCATGGCCGTGCTTCGCCCGCTGAAGGTTGTGATCGACAACTATCCCGACGGGCAAGTTGAAGAGATGGAAGCGGTGAATAATCCCGAGGATGAAGCCGCTGGCAAGCGCCAGGTTCCGTTCTCGAAGGTGCTCTACATCGAGCAGGACGATTTCCGCGAAGAGCCGCCGAAAAAGTACTACCGCCTTTCGCCCGGCACCGAAGTTCGCTTGCGCTACGGATATTTCATAACCGCGAAGAGCGTCGTCAAGAACGCCGATGGCGAAGTCGTCGAAGTGCACTGCACCTACGATCCGGCAACCCGCGGCGGCAACGCTCCCGATGGCCGCAAAGTGAAGTCGACCATCCACTGGGTCTCAGCCGCGCATGCCATCGATGCTGAGGTGAGGCTCTACGACAAACTCTTCATCAAAGAAGACCCGAACCAAGTGGCGGAGGGGCAGGAATTTACCGCAAACCTCGATCCCAATTCGCTCGAAGTAGTCGAGCACGCGAAGCTGGAGCCGTCGCTCGCAAACGCTCCGGTAGAAAGCCGCTACCAGTTCGAGCGCCTCGGCTATTTTTGCGTGGATCCTGATTCCAAACCAGGCAAGCCGGTCTTCAACCGCACCGTAGCGCTGAAAGACACGTGGGCAAGGATTGAGAAGCGCGCCGGCACGTAGAGAGCATTCAGGCGACGCGCGAGCGCCGACCTTGCGTCCGGCACGCAAACCTTAACCCTTCACCTCGTACTTTTTCTTCATGTCAATAATCGCCAGCACAACGGCGGACGACGCACGCCCAAATTCGCTGCCGCCTCCAAGAACCAACTCTGCGCTAACATCCTGTCCCCTGTCGACCCTGTTCACGAGATCCCCCGCCGCTTTGTGGAAGCGCGTGTGTTCCTTGGTCAGCTTGGCATATTCCGGGGCAGCCGAGTACTGCTGCCCTTCCCCCTTGAGCCACTTCCCCAAAACGCACCGGTCGTCTGCATTCACCTCGGAAGCCTTCAGGCTGTGATCGGGATTCCGCACATAGGAATTGAGTTTTCGCTTCCATTCTGAGTGGGCAGCCACGGCATCATCGAAGTTCATAGACACCTTTCTCCCGCGAGGCCGTCAGCGATGCCTCTTCGTTCCTATCGGCAGGATTCACCGCGGCCATTACAAGAAGTAGAGCGATTCATCCCCAGCGCAAGCGCTATTTCGACCTAGCGGCGCCGAATTTGCCACCAATCGAACGCGTGGGTCCAGACCAAGAAACAAAAAAACGGCCGGACACCGCCCGGCCGTTTTGGCAGAACTACAGTCTTAGAGTCTTACTTCTTCAATGTGCGAATGTACTTCACCAGATCGGTAATCTGATCCGCGGAGAGCTTGCCGTCATAGGCCGGCATCTTGCCCTTGCCCTTGGTGATGATCCCGGTGAGATCGGCATCGGACTGCTTCTGCACGTCAGCCGAACCCAGGTCACGCAGTTTCAGGTTCTTGCCCATCATGGTGTCGCCCGCTCCGCTTGCGCCGTGGCAGGCCGCGCACTTTGCTTTGAAGTCCGCGCCGCCATCTGCAAAAGTGAAAGGCGCGCATACCAGCGCCAACGCAACCAACACAAGGGTCGCCCTAAGAATCGTCTTCATCGTTCCATTCTCCTTATGAGTGAGAGATAAGCGCCCTTGATAGCGAGCGCAGCCGCCTCGGCAACGTGCTGCCGTCCACCGGGACAACCTACCCAGTAGAAACCCAGTTCCGCTGCAAAGGTTTTTCGGCTGCGACGATATCACAAAACGATGGGCCTATGCTAATCTCACCGACCTTTTTCAGGCGGAGAATGCTCGAACACTCCACTTTTGTGCCCGTGGCAAAAGCCCTTACGGCGGGGTGATATCCCGCACCCGCTGCCGTTGCGTAACTGTTGCAACACGCAACACCACGTCTAACCGTCCTGAATGTAAGTGGTTATGCAAAGTCAGCAAGCGCTCCTGTTTGGCCACTGTGGTGCATTGAAGAGTTTGGAAGTCCTTGAGGGAGCGTGTGTCGTGGAACCGACACTAGTCGTAATCGGGCTCAATCACCGGACAGCGGCGGTCGAAATTCGAGAACGCTTCTGGATGAGCGGATGCCGTCAAGCCGAGGTACTGTCGATGTTGTCGCAGGGCGAAGGCATCGAAGAAGTGCTCGTCTTTTCCACCTGCAATCGTACCGAATTTGTGGTTTGGGGCGATGCGACCTTGGCCGTCAATTCCATTCTGCGTCTGCTGACGGCCGAATATGATTTGAAGCTCCAGGAGTGGAACAGTTTCTATCGCCTGCTGGATGAGCAGGCGCTCGCCCATGCCTTCCGCGTGAGCTGCGGCCTCGATTCCATGTGCATTGGCGAACAGCAAGTTGCCCGGCAGGTGAACGTGGCTTGGCAGCAAGCGCGAAACCAGGGTTGCACCGGCCAACACCTGGATACGGTACTGCGCAAAGCGTTGTCGGTGCGTCGCCGCGTGCGCAAGGAAACGCCGCTTGGCTCCCACTTCGTTTCCCCAGCCCACGCCGCATTGCAACTGGCGGAACAGATCTTCGGGTCGGTGGCTTCCAGGACCATCGTCGTGCTGGGCGCGGGCCGTGTGGCAGAAGCAACAGCCCGCGCGTTCCATAGACGAGGAGCATCGGTTTGTGTGATCAATCGCTCCGAGAACCGGGCGCGGGAACTGGCTCAAAGGATCGGCGGACCAACAGGCGCCATGCAAGCGGCCACGTTCGAAGGGAGCGAAGCCCACCTTGCGAAAGCTGATTTGGTAATAAGCGCCACCGCTGCGCCGCGTTTTTGTTTTTCTGCCGAAGACATGAAGCGCCTGGTTGCCAAACGCCAGGGACTTAAGCTTGTGCTGATCGATCTGGCGCTGCCGCGCGACATTGACCCGGCAGTTCGCGAGTTTGAGGGCGTGCTGCTCTACGATCTTGAGGACCTGGAGCGTGCGGTTGAGCCGCGCCTCGGAACGCGAGAAGGCGAGGTTGAGGCGGAAAAGATCGTGCTCGCCGAAGTGCAGGGCTTTCGAAAGCAGCTAAGCGCGGGAGGCGCGGGGCCGGAATTGACGGCACTGCGGCTGCGCATCGACGAGATTTGCCGGCAAGAATTGGAGTCCTTCCGACTTGAACGAGGTCCATTCCCCAAAGACCAGGATCGCCTGATCGCAGCCGTAACAGCGCGAATTACGAATAAGATTGCCGGATCGCTGGCGCGGGAACTGAAAGGACCTCAAGATCCCCGCGGACCGAGAAGAATGACTGCTGGCCTCTGATGGCGAAGAGATCGCCATGTAAAATCTTTCATAATAAATGAGTTAGCGGGACACTCCTGGTTTTGAGACTCAAGAAGGATGAGGCCCCGAATCCCGGAGGATTAGAGGCCGATAGCCTAAGACCGGCCGCCCATTTACCAATTCAATTTCAACGCAAACTGAAACTGCCGCGGATCGTAGGCCGCGGTGGCCTGGCCGGCGTTTGTGAATAGCGGGTTGACCGCCGCCACGTTGTACTTGTTTGCGATGTTGAACATGTCGGCCATCAGGTCCATGTTGATGCGCTCTCCGAAGAAGACGCGCTTGGCGACGCGCATGTCATTGAAAACCGTGAAGGGGCCGACGGCCGAGTTCCGTCCCAGGTTGCCGTCAAGCAGCAGAAGCGCGTTCGGCTGCGCCAGTTGCTGGGGCGTCAGGTCGAGAGCGCACGGCTCCTGGAAGAAGCCAGTGGGCGAGTATTTCGACGGCACGGGCTCGTAGCCGCAAAAGGGGCTGGCTGGGTTCCCGGCAGATACGATATTGGGACGTCCCGTTTGTGAGGAGAACTGAAAATTGTCCCCGCTGCCAGTGACGATGTTAAAGGGGCGGCCCGACGCAATTTCGATAATCGGAGCGAAGGTCCAGTCGCTGAAGAACTTGCTGGCAAAGCCGCTGCCTGCGAGTTTGCCCGTCATGTATACGCCACTGAAAACGAAGCGGTGGCGCTGATCGAAGGTGGAATTGGAACGATCCAGGCCGGGGTAATAACTGTCCTGAGGCGTAAGGGTCGACTGGAGATCTGTCGAGTCGTCAATCGAGTGCGACCAGGTGTAGGAGGCGAGGAATTCGTAGTGGCTGCCATAGCGCTTGCGCAGGTTCGCGCTCAGTCCGTGATACACGGAGCTGCCATTAGAGTAGTTGGCATCCATGTCGCTGAACGGAACGCAACCCGCGAGCGTCAAAGGATTGCACGCCGTGCTCAGGCCGCCAGCCTGCAGGTCTGCGAACGCGGCTTGCAAGGTTGTGATGGAGGGCGACGTCCCCGGGCAGGGACCAAACACCGGTGCCAGGGAAGGGTTAAGTCCTGAAGGACGGAAGAAGCTGACCAGAGCTGCGGGAACATAATACGGCAGCTTGGCTCCGGGAATCGGGTTTGGGCCACAGCCCGTAATTGCCAACGGACCCCCAGCGGCGCTCGGGTCTCCAGATAGCGCCGCCGCCTGCCAATTTGCCGTCAACAGATCCCCGCGTACTGCATTGGAGTTGATGGGCCGGTTGATATGGCGGCCTCCATTAAAGTTGTAAGCCAGGCTGAATGCGAAGCCGCCGCCCAGGTCCTGCTCAATGGTCAAATTCGCCTGTTGCGAGTATGCGTAGACAAAGCCCTTGGCCTGTGGATAGCCGAAAGGCTGTGAGACCAGCGGAAGGAAAGTCGACGGATTCAGGTAGCTCTGGTTCAGGAACAGGGAGTTAGGGAAGCATGGATCGAAGCGCTGGGGGTTGGGTCCGGCGCCGCAGGATGCTCCTGCGGCAGTAGGGTTCTGGTAGCCAAGCGCAGCCGCCAGTGCCCCCGCTCCGTCCAAACAACCGGGCGCTCCGAGAATCCCCTGGAAAATGTTACTGGCGTTGATATTGAGCGGGTTGGGGGTGGTAGCGGTCCCGTCACAAGGGGCGGCGCCGAAGGAAAGGATCTGGCCGCTCTTCGACCCGTCTGAGGCGTCACCCAGGAAATAGAGCCCCAGCAGCGGGTGATCGTAAAACATCCCGAACGAGGCGCGAACCACTGTCTTACTGTTCCCCTTGGGATCCCAGGCGATACCGATGCGCGGCTGGACGTTGTTCTTGTCCGTTTGAATGCCCTTCTGCAGTCCCAGGCTGTTGTAACCGGCCAGGGCCAGTGCGTCCGGGGCTGAGAAGGTCGGGGGAATCTCGAGGTCATAGCGCACGCCATAGTTCAAGGTCAGGTTGGGCCGAGCGCGCCAGCTATCCTGCCAGAACACGCCGATCGGGATGTTCTGGAACGAATCGTGGGGACTGCCGATGCCTTGCACCAGGTAGGAAGGAATGCCGAGACCGTAAGCCTGCACGGACGAGAGCTCCGGAAGTCCTCCAGTTTCGGTTAGATTGCTGAAGTCATAGACGCCGCCGTAATTCACGGTGAACGTCGCCGTGAGCGGCAGATAGTTGAAGTCGGCTCCAAACTTGGTGTTGTGCCGGCCGATCGTCCAGGAGAAATTGTCGATGAACTGGTAGCGCTGTTCGGAGCGCTGAATAAATGAATATGGCTCGCGGCCGAAGTAAGCGTACCCAACGATGTTGACACCCGGGTCCGCCCCATCGCTAGTCTGCTTGTTGTAGAAATAGGAAAGTCCGCGGCGCGCGTACTGAAAGCGGAACTCATTGACCTTGTTGGTGCCGATGGCCCAAGTGTCCTGGAAGACGCCGGTAGCGTCACGGTAGGTTTGTTCGGAAGTCCGCGAATAGGCGTTCTGCCCGAATGGCTGGTCCTGACCATTCACCTCAATGCCCGTCACCGTGCTCGGGCTCATGTTCGCGCGCAGGGTGATGCGGTTGTTGTTGGTGAGGTTGTGGTCCAGGCGAAGCGAGTAGAGGCTGGTGCCTTCGAATACCGGGAAGTTGTTACGAGCCTGTGACTGCAGCGTCAGAAACGTCGTCGGCAACCCTTGGCAAAACGTGTTCGAGAGAGGTGGGGCCGAGGAATTGAAGTTGCATGAGGAAAAGAACTGTTTCAGGGGATTGCTTCCGTTCCCCGGGATCGGCAGGGGGGCGGGAGGGGGGCCGACCAGAGCGCCATACCAAGTCGGGTAGCTGCCGTTGACCGCAATACCCGATGCCGCGCCAACCTCGAGTGCGTACCCCGCGAGTGCAGGCGGAGGGGTCGCCCCGAGGAAAGTTACTTGTTGCGGGGTCGCGAGAATGTCGAGACCCGATCCCTCCGGATAACCGAAAGCCGTGGAAACATCAAGGTTGCACAGGCCGAAGTTCCCCGGGCCGCTGCTAGGGGCAACACACAGGCCCGGATTCGATTGTCCGACCGAGGAGAACCCGGTCTCGTGCCTGCGTGTCACTTCGTAGGCAAAGTAGTAAAACGTTTTGTCTTTCTTGAGTGCTCCGCCAAATGCCGTGCCCGCCTGCACCCGGGTATAGGCCGGATTTGACGTCGTGCTGAACGGGTTCACGGCCTGAAAATTTCTGTTTCGTAAGTACCCGTACACATCCCCGTGAAAATCGTTCGATCCAGAACGGGTGATGATGTTGACCACGCCGCCGGCAGCCCGCCCGTACTCTGCCGCATAGTTATTGGTGATAATTTGAAATTCTTGCACTGCTTCCTGAGAAACGGTGGACCGCACCCCGTTGGTGGAATTGTCGGTCGCATCGGCGCCATCCACGTTGACGAGGTTTGAGCGCGCGCGCTGCCCGCTCATGTTCAACCCCGAGGTGGGCGCGGCGCCCACATTCGGCGCGGCGTCACGCGACACCTGCGAATCGGTCAGCGTGAATTGAATGTAGTTGCGGCCGTTGATCGGCAGGTTGTCAATGCGGCGTTCGCCGATCGTGTCGGTCGTCGAGCTGCGCGAAGTCTCCACCAACTCCGCCTGCGAGCTGACTTCTACAATCTCCTTGCCCCCAGCCACCGTAAGTGTAATCGGCAACTCGACAATCCCGCCTACCGTAATCGAGACATCGGTGTCTTCCGCTTTCGCAAAGCCCGAAGCTTCCACTGTGACCTTATAGGTGCCCGGGGGCAGTTGCCGGACGCTGTAGCCGCCCTGTCCATCGCCGTTGCCAGCGCGCTCCAGGCCTTTAGCGGCATCCCGCACAGCGACCGTGGCATTGGTTACGACGCTGCCTTTCGGGTCCTTTACGATCACGTGGAGGTCGCCGGTGGCAGCGCCCTGGGCGAGTCCAAACTGGGAAACAAGCAGGGACATTACGACAACACAAAGCAGGCGCAGCGTCGCTCTCATATGGCTCCTAGGGCTTTTCCGCCTCATCGGGGAGATGGGAATTGACGGGCTCGATTTTTGACAACTCAACTCGGATTGTGTGCACGGGCGACTTAATTTACCGCTGAAATGTAACATCAGAGGAGGGTGTTTACGCAAGCAATAAGCTGGGTTACCGGCTGAAAAAGAACGAGACACCACACGACCGTTACAATTTGCAACATTGAATTGGACACGGTCTCCGTCTAGATTGCTAGAGCCGGATGTGGGAGGTTTGGAAACGGAGATTTCGGGAATTCAGGCGAATGCCATGGCTGATCGATCAACATCCGCAGGCGTGACGAGCACACAATCAATGACCGGCAACCTGCGGCGCGTGCTGGTCTGCTCGCCGCAGAACGCCGGTTGGGGCCTTCCTGAGAAAACGGCCGCGTGGCGCGAGTTAGGGTTTCACCATGCACCCGATTTTTGCGCTGCGCGGGCCGAGCACGAAGCGTTGTGCCGTCTGCTTGCCGAAGCTCGAGCGGAGGTCGTCTTCCTTCCGGCATCTGACGCGCTTTCGCTTGACGCCGTGTATGCCCACGATGCGTCTCTTACAACCGACGAGGGCCTGATTCTCATGAACCCGGCCAAGCCAAATCGTGTTCCTGAATCCCGCGCGCAGGCAAGCTTCGTTGGCGGACTTAGCATTCGAGTTTTTGGGGAAATCACCGGGCCGGGCTGTACTGAGGCTGGAGACATCGTCTGGCTTGACCCGCAGACCTTGCTGGTGGGTCACGGTTACCGCACGAACCGCGCGGGAATTGAGCAGTTGCGCACTCTGCTCGCCCCCAAGGGGATCGAGGTGCTGCCGGCTCCCCTTCCTTATGGGCCAGGTCCGTCGGCCTGTCTCCACCTTATGTCCCTGATGAGTATGCTCGATGAGCGGACTGTCCTAGTGGATCTGCCCTGGCTTGCCGTCGAAACCGTGGAACTCGTCCGCAGCCGTGGTTTCCGCTTGCTCGAAATCGAGCCGAGCGAACGCGATTCGCTCGCCTGCAACGTTCTTTCGTTGGGCAGCCGACGTCTTATCGCGCTCGATCAAAATGTGAGGACCAATGAACGATTGCGTGAGGCAGGCTTCGAGGTATTCACCTTTCCCGGAACTGAACTCTGCATTAACGGGTCGGGCGGTCCTACGTGCCTGACACGTCCATTGCTGCGAGGTTAACGGTGTCTGGGCCCGGAGTGTGTTTCCTTGCTTGACACCGGGGGAAAACGGGTGTGAAATTTGGCGATGCTTCCAAGGTCATGCCGGCCCTCCCCCCAAACGGCAAATTGACCCAGAAGCCCTCGTTGATTATTCACCTCGGGAGAGCAGTAGGTGGCCGTGCAACTGTTTCGTCCCGGGCCAGTTGTGGGGAAATGACGTCTACCTGTGAGGAGTGACTCATGAATTCGAGTGGCAAAGGAAACTACGTTTCGGTGGCGCTGCTGGCAGCGCTGTTTGTTTTCGCAGTTACGGCCCTGGCGGCTGGTGATAATAAAAAACCGAGTGCACCGGCCAGCAGACCGGCCGCGGCGCCCCACAGTGCTCCCGCGCCGCATCCAGGTGGTAACGCTGGTGGCGCGAATCACCCGGGAGGCAACAACATGGGTAACCGTCCGGGCGGGAACGTGAATAATAACAACCGCGGTCCGGGCGGCAACAACAACATGAACCGCGGCCAGCAGGGCAATCAGACGGGGAATCGCGGCAACGTCAACAACAACAATCGCGGCCCAGGCGGAAACAACAACATGAACCGAGGCCAGCAGGGTAACCAGGCTGGGAACAAGGCAGGCGGCAATCAGGGGAATCGCGCAGGCGGCAATCAGGCCGGCAATCGCGGCAACGCTGGCGCCAACAACCGTCATCAGCCGGCGGGCGCCACTACCCGAACCACCCGCAACGGCGCCACTGTGACCACG
The DNA here is from genome assembly GCA_963818945.1 of uncultured Acidobacteriaceae bacterium. Taxonomy (GTDB): domain Bacteria; phylum Acidobacteriota; class Terriglobia; order Terriglobales; family Acidobacteriaceae; genus Acidiflorens. The sequence goes on from CAWFUA010000001.1 coordinate 955,945, forward strand.
CGCAAGAATGGCCAGGTCCGGTCAATCCAGGCTCACGGAATGACCATTAACCATGGCATGCGCGGGCAGAGGCACATCGTGGCCAATCACAACGGGCGCACGGTAGTGGCCTATGGCCACCACGGCGGATACAGCCAGCGCGCTTACTATCGTCACGGTGGGCGTGAATACGTGCAGCGCACGTACGTCTACGGTGGACGAAGCTATGCCTACGCCTACCGTTCTTACTATTATGGCGGCTATCCCTATTACGGATATGCTCCGGCTTATTACTATGGCCCCGCCTACTATGGATGGGCCTACAACCCATGGCCGGCACCCGTCTATTACGGCGGCTGGGGCTGGGGGGGACAGCCTTGGTATGGCTACTACGGCGCGTACTATGCGCCCTATCCGGTCTATCCGAGCGCCGCGTTCTGGCTGACGGATTTCTTTGTCGCGGCCACTTTGCGTGCGGCTTATGAAGCAGGACAGGAATCGGCCGCCTCGAACGAAAACGGCGAAGTGCATCCGCCGCAGTTTAACGAGGAGTCTTCCAATGTAATCGCGTCGCTATGGTCTTCGGATCCGCTAGTGGCGGCGAACCTCGCTTCCACGTATGGGGCTAATCCTTATCTGCTGGGGGCGGCTGCGCCTGCGGCTACCGGGAGCGGAACCGGGATGAGCAAGGAGATCAAGGACGCGATCGCTGACGAAATCAAGAATCAGATCGCATCCGAGAAAGATGCGGCAGCGAGTAAAGACTCGTCCGGGAACGCGCAAGGTCCGCCGGCCGCGCTCGATCCAAAAATCCGCTACTTCGTGGTCTCGACTGACGAGGATTTGACCACCTCCGACGGCACGGAATGCGCACTTACGGGCGGGGATGTTGTTTACCGTACCGGCGATCAACCGGATGACGACAAGATGGTCGACGCCACCGTCAAAAGCAGCAAGAAGGGCGAATGCCCCGTCGGCTCAACCGTCGGCGTGGCTGCCGACGACCTGCAGGAGATGTACAACAACCTGCGCCAGAACATGAGTCAGGGTATGAAGGAGATGGCGGCCAAATCCGGTAAGGATGGAATGCCCACCGCTCCCGATACCAAGACAACCGCTGGCGAAGTGCCCGAGCCATCGCCCGATACAAACGCGACCAGCGATTTGCAGCAGACGCAGAAGGACGCGGATCAGGCGGAAGCGGAAGCCAAGCAGCAAGACTAACGAACAAGAGCGCGCCTCATGATGAGTGGGGCGCGCTCTTGTTTAGTTTTGTGAAAGTCACAGCCGCTGCACTGAGCGGCGCAGGCGGTTTCCAGTTCTTGTCAAACAAAACTTAAAGCTCGCTCGGCCGGAAACGGGAGCATAGGTTCAGGAGGAAGTTCGCAATGCGGCAGAAAATCGCGATGGCTGTTTTGGCGTTCGCTTTGGCTCTTGTCGGCTCTACGCCCAGCACGCTGATGGCGCAGGTCTCACTCGCCGATCAACTCCAGGCGCAATACACGTTGGTGAAAATGGGGCAGGATTCGAACGGGGCTGCGGTCATTGAAGCGGGCACGATCCTGAATATCAAGAAGGGCGGCATCCTCAGCGTTCCCTACGGGGACGCGACCGTCGCCACGAAATATCAGGATGGCGCCGTGCACTCGCCCAACGCGTTGGGGATGAAGGCGCGAGGCAGCCTACTGGGAAAGATAGGCAAGCAGCAAACGACCAGTTTCTTCCAGACGGGCACAAAGGTTTATCCGTCGAAGATTCAGGTGACCGCCGACAAGGATCAGGTCGTAATTGGCATTGTCGCCTGTGACTCCTGCAATAACACGAGCCCGACGACCTTCTATAAGGCCGATGTCGTGTTCCAGTTCAACAAGGGAGCGCTGGCAACCATGAGCGCGCCCCAGGTGGAGGATGCCATCGCGGGCCTGTTGGCGATTGACGACAACAATGGCGGCGACCAGCAAGGCAACAACCAGGGTGGCAACCAGCAAGGGGGGAATGGGCAGGGCGGCGGCCAAGGCCAGGGTGGTGGTCAAGGCCAACAGAGTTATCAAGGCGGCGGTGGACAACAACAGCAGGGGCCTCCACCGGAGCCGCAGCAGATTGAAAAGGGGCAAACTACCGATCAGGTGAAAGCCTCGCTCGGCCAGCCCGACAAGATCGTCAACCTCGGGCCCAAGCAGATTTGGGTTTACAAAGACCTCAAGGTCACGTTCCTGAACGGCAAAGTCTCCGACGTACAGTAGAGACAACGGCGAAACCTTTAACTGCGGGGTACACGGAGGAAAACACGGGAAGGCAGGTTTGCCCGTGTTCCTCTTTGTAGCTTGTGATTTTTTGCTTTTTTGATTTTCCCTACAGGATTTTCTTTCCGAATGCCGAGAGCACCAGCTCCACCGCCAGGTCCGCCGTCTGGTTCTTCTCGTCGATTACCGGGATTCACTTCCACAATTTCCATGCTCAGCATGCGGCCGTGGTCGGAGATGATTTCCATGGCAAGGTGCGCCTCGCGATAAGTCGCGCCGCCCCACACGGGAGTTCCCACGCCCGGCGCGTCTTCCGGGTCGATCCAATCCATGTCGAGCGAGACGTGATAGCCGGCGGTGCCGCGTCCGGCCATGCGCAGAGCATCTTCCATCACCGCGCGCATGCCGCGTTCGTCAATGTCGCGCATGGTGAAGACTTCAACGCCAGCTTTGCGGATGTTTTCCTTTTCGAAGTTGTCGACATCGCGAATGCCGACGAGCACGCAATTTTCCGGGGCGACTTTGGGCGAGAAGTCGTAAATGTTGCCCAGTTCGTGCGGAGGAAATCCCATCAGCGAGGCGAGCGGCATGCCGTGCACATTTCCACTCGGAGAGGAGTCGGGAGTGTTCATGTCGGTGTGGGCGTCAATCCAGAGCAGGCCGATTTTCTGGTTCTGACGGCGATAAAACTCGGCTACGCCGGAGACCGTTCCAGCGGCAACTGAATGATCTCCGCCGAGTACCAGCGGAACTTTGCCGGCTTCGAGCGTCTTGAGGACGAGATCGGCGCTCTTGGTGCATGTGGCCGTAATTTCCTTCAGGTACTTGGCGTGCGCCGCGCCTTCTTTTTTCTGTTCAGGGATGGCGACAGCGATGTTGCCCGCGTCTTCGACGATGTGGCCGATGGCTTCTAGGCGGGCTTCGAGTCCGGCAACGCGGACCGCGGAAGGACCCATGTCAACCCCGCGGCGGGACTGGCCGAGGTCGAGAGGAACGCCAATCACGCGGATCTGGCGGGGGGTGATACTGCTGTAGGTCGTGGTTCGTGCCATAAGTGAGTTCTCAGTTCTCAGTCGTCAGTCTCAGTCAAACCAGTCAACGGACGCTGTCCACTGGGAACTGAGAACCGGGAACCGAGAACTACGGATAGAGCCGATGCAGCATCCTTGGGAACGGAATCGTTTCGCGTACATGCTCCAGGCCGCAGATCCAGGCCACCGCGCGCTCGATTCCCATGCCGAAGCCGGAGTGGGGGACGCTGCCGTACTTGCGCAGGTCAAGATACCACTTAAAGGACTCTTCGGGGAGGTTGTGTTCTTTGATTCGCTTTAGCAGCAATTCGTGCGACGCGGTACGCTGGGAGCCGCCGATGATTTCGCCGTAGCCTTCGGGGGCTAGAACATCGACGCAGAGCGCCAGCTCGGGGCGCTGCGGATCGGGCTCCATGTAGAAGGCTTTCACGCTTGCCGGATAGCGGTGGACCATGACGGGCTTGTCGTACTGCGAGGAGAGATAGGTCTCGTCGGGCGAGCCCAGGTCGCCGCCGTACTCGAATTTGTGTTCGAGCACACCTTGCGAATGGCCTTCCTGCAGGGCTTTTACGGCATCGTCGTAGGAGACGCGCGGGAAAGGCGGCTCGATCTTTTCTAACTTGGTCACGTCGCGGCCGATGGTTTGTAAGTCGGTGCGGCGGCGTTCGAGGCAGCGCTTCACGATGAAAGTCAGGAAGCCTTCCGCAAGAATCATCAAGTCGTCGAGCGTGCCGTAGGCGATTTCGGGCTCGACCATCCAGAACTCGGTGAGGTGGCGGCGCGTTTTCGATTTCTCGGCGCGGAACGTGGGGCCGAACGAATAGACCTTGCCTAGAGCCATCGCAGTGGCTTCGATGTAGAGCTGGCCGGACTGCGTCAGGTAAGCCTGCTCTTCGAAATAATCGACGGGGAAGAGCGTGGTGGTGCCTTCGCAGGCGGCGGGGGTGATGATGGGCGGATCGGTGAGGGTGAATCCGTTAATGTCGAAATAGTCGCGGGCGGCGCGGATGATTTCGGCGCGCACCCGCAGAATGGCCGCCTGGCGCTGGGAGCGCACCCAGAGGTGACGATGCTCCATGAGGAAGTCGGTGCCGTGATCTTTGGGCGTGATCGGGTAGGGATCGGACTCGGGCACGCGCTGCACGACCTGGACGCTAGAGACGTCGAGTTCGTAGCCGCCGGGGGCGCGCTTGTCGGCGCGGACTTTGCCCTCGACGATGACGCTCGATTCCTGCGTCAGGCCCTTGATGGCGTCGAAGACTTCGGGCGGGACGGCGTTTTTGGGGACTACTCCCTGGATGATGCCGCTGCCGTCGCGGAATTGCGGGAAAAGAAGTTTGCCGCTTTCGCGGAGGTTGTAGAGCCATCCGCGAATGGTGACGGATTGGCCTTCGTGGGTGCCGATTTGTGCGATGGTGCTGATGGGTGCGGACATAAGATCAAAATCCTAAACCACAGAGGGCACAGAGGTGCACGGAGGAAGACTTAAGAACTCTGCGATTCTCGCCGACTCTACGGTTGAAATTACTACGAGCCTTCCAGCTTGCGGAATGTCGTGCTCACGTCTGCGCCGGGATTCTTCTTCTCTTCCCCTTCGATTTCGAGCAGCAGCGGTGGCGTTAGCGGCGCGGTGCGCAACAGTTCCATGGTCTCTTTCCAGTCGATCGATCCATCGCCTGGCAGCAGGTGCGAGTCTTTATCTTTGTTATTGTCGTGCACGTGCGTCGAGCAGATATGGTTCTTGAGGATTCCGAAGGCTTCAGGGATGCCGCCCATCATGTGGGCATGGCCGCAATCGAAACAGACTCCAATATCGTCGAAGTGCATGGTGTGAATGAACTCGACGAGGCGGTCGGGCGTGGATAACTCGTTGGGAATATTTTCCAGTAACAGGCGCACCCCAAGCGGCTTGGCGAAGGCGCGCAGATGCTCGACGCAGGTCATTGCGGCCTCAAATTTCTTATCGTCAAAAGCCTCGTTGGGGTTGCCGATGTGTTGCACCAGAAAACGGAACGGAATATATTCGGCGATTTCGAGTGAGCGCTTGATTTCGTCCATGGCCTCGACGCGGTGGGCGCGGTCGGTGGAAGCGATGTTGACGGGCGGCGAACCGGTGCGGCCCCATTCGTAGTCGGAGTACAAGGGCGCATGCACGGAATTGAGCGGAACGCCGGAGGCCTTAAACCAGTCGGCGATTTCGCGGACGTGCTGCTTGCGGTTTGCATAATCGAAATGCTGCCGGGCGGCGAAAATTTCGATGGCCTGCGCTTCCGAGCGGACTAACTCGTCGAGTAACCCGGGGTGCAGCCGTTCTTTCACATAGACGTACGTGGAGACCGCCTTGAGCATTAGTAGCCTACCGCCTTCCCATTATTGCGTCCGTCGCTTGCGCCCAGGCGCTCACCTGTCTTGGGATCGATCATGAGGCACTCGCCGTCTCCCCAGAAGTGGTGAACGTCCAGTTTGTGGCCTTTGGATCGCAGCAGATTCATTGTATCGGGAGAAAGGCGGTCTTCGACGAGAATCTGATCGGGGAGCCACTGATGATGAAACCGGGGGGCGTTGACCGCTTCCTGGATATCGAGCCCAAAATCAACGACGCCCATAAGGATGTTGGCCACTGTCGTAATGATGGTGGGGCCGCCCGGCGAGCCGAGAACGAGGAAAAGCTTGCCGTCTTTAAGGACGATGGTGGGCGTCATGGCGGAAAGTGGGCGCTTGCCGGGGCCGATGGCATTGGCGGGGCCCTGGATCAGGCCGTAAGAATTGGGCACGCCCTGCTTGACTGCGAAGTCGTCCATCTCGTCGTTAAGCAGGAAGCCGAGGCCACCGGCGGTGACGCGCGAGCCGAAGGAATCGTTGAGCGTGGTGGTGACGGCGACGGCGTTGCCTTGGGCATCGACTACCGAATAGTGGGTGGTGTTTTCGGGCTCGTGGATCGTGATCGGCCGCGAGTCGGCTACGCGTTCCAGTCCTTCAAACGGCGGGCGCTTCAGATCCTTGCTTAGGCTGGCGTGGATAGGGTCGATGGAGGCGCGCCAGGCGGCGGCGTATTTCTTGTCGATCAGCTGTGGAACGGGAATGTTGGCGAAATCGGGGTCGCCCATGAAGTCGGTACGATCAAAGAAGGCTCGGCGGAAGGCCTCGGCCGTAAGGTGAATCGTTTCCGCTGAGCGGTTGCCGGTTTTGGCGAGATCGAATCCTTCGAGAATGTTGAGGGTTTCGATGAGGGTTGTACCGCCCGAGGACGGCGGCGGAGCGCCGATGATGTCGTAGCCACGATAAGAGCCGCGGACGGGTTCGCGCTCTTTAACTTCGTAGGCGGCGAGGTCGGCGGCGGTGATGAGGCCTCCGCCTTTCTGGATGGCGGCGGCCAGTTCGCGGGCGAGCGCACCGTGGTAGAAATCGTCGGGATCTTTGGCAATGCGCTCCAGGGTGCGCGCTAGTTCGGGTTGCTTGAGGATTTCTCCGGGCTGATAGAGCTTGCCGTCGCGCTGGAAGATACGGTGGGAATCAGCGAACTTGGCCAGATCCTCGTCTCGCAGATCCTGCGCGTCTTCGTAGGCCAGCGGAAAGCCATCGAGGGCGAGGCGAATGGCGGGGGCGATTACTTTTTCAAGCGAGAGCTTGCCGTATTTTTTTTCGGCGTAGACGAGGCCAGCGACCGAGCCGGGCACGCCCACGGATTTGTATCCGACTACGCTCATATCAGGGATCACATTGCCTTGGGCGTCGAGATACATGTTTTCGGTGGCAGCAGCCGGGGCTTTTTCGCGGAAATCGATGAAGTGGGTTTCGCCGGTTGCGGTGCGAAGGAGGAGGAATCCGCCGCCACCGATGTTGCCGGCCTGGGGATGGACGACGGCGAGGGCAAATCCGGTGGCGACGGCGGCGTCAACGGCGTTGCCTCCGGCCTGCATGATTTCGACGCCGGCTCGGGAGGCGAGTTCGTGAACGCTGGTCACGATGGCGTGCGGCGCGTGGGTAGGCCGCAGCGGTGCGGCCGAGGCGCTGACGGTGAAGAGAGCCGCGAGCGCCACGACAATTAGAAGTTTTCGGCGAACAGGCATCCGTGAAGGTCGAACTTACGAGGCTAGTCTAGCGCGTCGCGTGAGTCAAACAGACAGCATCTCACCGCCAGGACGCAGAGGGCGCAGAGAAATGCATGGCTCAAACCCGAGGCTTCCGTGATTTCTTCCTAGGGAAACTCTGCACACGCGCTTCTTTACGACCGGCGGGCTTGTGAATGCTGGCTCTTGCGCGGACAGGAGTGTCCGCGCCACACTTAATCAGGGTCTTCCTAGTGTCCGCTTTCTTTTTGGGCGCTTTGGCGGCGACCAATGCATAGGACCGGCGAATCAAATCCTCTAGTTGGCGCGCGGGCACCACGTTGCAATTGGCGAGCGTGACCCACTTGTAGCGTCCGACGTAGGCCGCCGGCGCGATTCCCTCGATTTCCAGGAGGTCGTGAAATCTCTCCGGCGAGGTTTTCAGCGTGATGCGCGGGAAGCGGCCGTCGGAGAGGACCATGCTGACGAAAATTTTGCCGCCTACTTTGAAACAGAGGTCATCCGCCCAGGGCATGTCCTCGGTGACATCGGGGAGGGAGCGGCAGAGCTTGCGGATGGAATCGACGTCGGGCATGAGGAAAATGATAGCGCGGGGCAACCTGTTTAGATTGAGGAAGCGGCATCCTCAGGTGCGCGAAGGTTTTGCAACGATCTTGGATTGCATCGAATCAGGATTGCCTTGCCAATCAGCGACGTAATCTCCGATCACTGCGGAGCCTTCGTAACCACCGCCGAACGCAAACACATAGGCGTGCCGTCCAAAGCTAGCATGGACGCCGGCCCCAGCCGAGGACATTGTGTAAAGTGCCCGTCGCAAGAGACACGCTCTTTCATACGCAGGTGGAAACACTACGTGTCCATTTTCATTTGTCCTGAGGGTAACCTCATGTGACTCGCCTTCGGCAGAATAGTTCTGGTACACGAGCCGGACGTTGATCTGAGCTATCGGCTGTCCGTCATCTTTCACAACCCAAACCTCCCAGCGTGGAGACGCCAAGTAGCTAGTTGGCCACACAGCTACACTCAACAGAACGACGGCTCCAATACCTAGAAAACGCTGGCGGTTCAGTGTATTCGGTCCAGGCTCCATAGACCCTCCTTAGTGTTTAGCGAGCCTTCAATCCCAGAGCGCTCCGTGCACTTGCGACAACCAATCAACTACACGCGGGCGGGGGCGCCCGCGCCACACTAACTATACTTGCTCGCGCGTTTCGCCCAGCACTACGCTTAGCTCCAGCTTTTTCTTGCCGCGATAAATCGTGACTTTGATCGTGTCGCCGGCGCGATGTTTGTTCATGACCTGGGCGAGGTCCTGCTGGGTTTCGATTTTGCCTGCATCGATTTCCACGATCAGGTCGCCGCCGATCATGATGGGCGTGTTGCCGAGATAAGCGCGCTCGGTGCCGCCGTGCAGGCCGGCACGGTCGGCGGCTCCTCCCGGAACCGCCTGCACGATCAGTAGCCCGTAGTCTGAGGCCAGGCCCAACTCGTTGGCGAGTTCGGGATCGATGGGGATGGTGCGGACGCCAAGCGCGGGACGGCGCACTCGGCCTAGCGTGACTAGATCGTTGAGGACGGCCTTCGCCGTATTGATGGGGATGGCAAAGCCGATGCCGGCGCTTTGGCCGACGCTCGAAGCGATCATGGTATTGATGCCGATTACTTCCCCGTGCCAGTTAAGCAGCGGGCCTCCCGAGTTGCCGGGGTTGATGGCAGCGTCGGTTTGAATCGCTTCGTCGATGACCATGCCGTCGGGTTCTTGCACCTGGCGGATGGAGCTGACGATGCCGCGCGTGAGCGTGCCAGCGAGTCCGAAAGGATTGCCGATGGCGTAGACTTTTTGGCCGACTTGCAGGTTCGTGGAGTCACCGAGCGTCATGGGCCGAAGATCGGTCGCCTTGATCTGGACGACGGCGAGATCGTGGGCCTGGTCGGTGCCCACGATGGTGGCGCGATACTTTTTTCGGTCATGCATGGTCACCCAGACTTCGCGGGCGTTTTCGATCACGTGGAAGTTGGTGAGGACGTGCCCCTCTTTATCGATGACGAAGCCGGAGCCCTGGCCTTCCTGGGGGACGAGTCCGTAAAAAAAGTCGAAGGTCTGAGTTCTCGAGGTGATGTTGACGACGCCCGAAATGTTTCTGCGGTAGACGTTGATGTTGTTCTGCTCTTCGGGATCGAGCGACTCGCCGCCAGCGGCTTCGGTGACTTCTATGTGTTGGGGACGGCTGAGCCAACTGGTGGGATGGAGGTCATTCCGATAAGTGGTGAAGTAGAAAAAAGCTGTAGCCAGGATGATGGCAAGGATTAAGGGACGCAAAAATTTCATTATGGGCTACTCCGTCGGTATGGGTATGTAGAGATTCTAGCGAAAAGCGGAGAGAACCGCAGAGCGAGCGGATCGGGCGATCTGGCCCAGAGGCTCTCAATGGGTGGATCGGTCGCTGACCGAGCTTTGCTCGGTTTCGACAACCGAGGGCGGCTGTCCCTACGTGATTCTGCCCCAGCCGCCGCCGCCGGGGGATTCGATCCTTATCCTGTCTCCGGCACGAAGGCGGACGCTGGTCTTGCCGGGGATTTCCTCTTCCGAGCCGTCTTGGCGAATGATGATGCTGCGGCCGCGTGCGCCGTCGCTTCCGCCTGCCAGGCCGTAAGGGCCACGGGTGCGGCGGTCGGCGAGTAGTGTAACCTGAGCGTCGGTAAGAACCTCGATTTCGCGGACTATGCCATCGCCGCCGGTGTGCTGGCCGCGGCCTCCGCTGTTCGCGCGCAACGAGTATCGGCGCAAGCGCACCGGATACGCATTTTCAAGCGCCTCGGCGGGCGTATTGAGGGAGTTGGTCATGTGCGTGTGCACACCGGACACGCCATCTTTTGTGGGCCGAGCGCCCATGCCTCCGGCGATGGTTTCGTAGTAGGCAAAAGGCTGGCCCGTCGGCGCGCCGCCTCGTGAGTCCATGCCGCCGATGGTGAGATTGTTCATGGTTCCGGCAGCGGCGGCGGGAATGCGATCTGGAATTGCCTTGGCTAGCGCACGCAGCAGCACGTCCACAATGCGCTGGGAGGTTTCCACGTTTCCGCCCGCGACGGCGGCGGGAGGTCTGGCATTCACAACCGTGCCCGGCGGTGCGACGACGCGAATGTCACGCATGAGTCCGGCGGTTGTGGGAACGTCTTCACGCAGGAGGCAGCGGAAGACGTAGAAACAGGCCGAGAAAGTGATGGCTTCGACGGCGTTGATGGCGCCGGCGACCTGGGGATCGCTGCCGGTGAAGTCGATGGTGACGATGGGTTTAGGGCCCGGGGCGGAGGGAGACACGGCAAGCCGCGTCTCTATGGGGGACTGTTTATGTGGAGCGACAGACGTTTTCCTCGCCGCCCCCCTCCCGACGCGGATCGTTGCGGCGATCCGGACGGGCTTTGCGCCAGCGCCATCATCATCCAGAAAATCTTCGGCGGAGTATTCGCCTGGCGGGATCGTCACCAGGAAGCTGCGCATCAGTTCTTGCGAGTACTCGAGAAGACCGGAGGCGGCTTTTTGTGCGCGGGCAAGTCCGTAGCGGGCGCAGATTTCAGTGAGCCGCTGGGCGCCAGTCTGGCAGGCGGCGATCTGTGCTCCCAGGTCGCCTTCGCGCTCCTCAGGTGTGCGGACATTATTGAGAAGCAAGGCGAGTATGTCGGGCACGATCTTTCCTCCCCGCATGATCTTGACGGGCGGGATGCGAAGGCCTTCCTGATAGATTTCGCGGCACGGGCCCATCGACCCGGGATACATGCCGCCGACGTCGGCGTGGTGGGCGCGCGAAGCGACGTAGAAATCGGGAGCGGCCGTGTGGGGCGGGCGCCCTAGCCCGCCGCTCTTCGTTCCGCGCACATACACCGGCATGACCAGGGTGATGTCGGGCAGGTGGGTGCCGCCGCGGAAGGGATCGTTGAGCATGACGACGTCGCCGGGCTCGAGCGGGGAACGATCGAGGGCGCATTGTTCGATGGCAGCCGCTACCGACATGGGCATCGATCCGAGATGCACGGGCATGTGGTCGCCCATAGCGATGACCTGGCCGCGCGAATCGAACACAGCGCAGGAGTAATCGCGGCGCTCTTTGATATTGGGTGAAAAGGAAGTGCGCCGCAGCGCCGCTCCCATTTCCTCGGCAATGGAATGGTAGAGGTTCTTGAAGACCTCGAGTTCGATGGGATCGCGCATGCCGCCCCAAAGTGTACGCCAAAAAAGAAACAAGGTCAGAGGTTAGAGGTCAGATTGCAGAGGTTACACCCGCCCCTTCAACAGTGGTTCTTACCTCTGACCTCTGACCTCCGAGTTGGGTGTAAACTCGTCTAATTATGTCTGAAGGTCGTTCTCGCATTTGGATTTGGCTGTTGGTGGGCGGCGCGTTATTTGTGCTGTTCGTTGCCGCAGTTTTCACGCTGGTCTATTTCAGTTTCGGCAATGAGGATGAGCAGGCTTTTTCCGGTTTCGGCTCCAAAATTGGTGTGGTCGAACTGGACGGCGTGATAATTTCTCCCAAGCAGGTGGTCACGCAGCTCAAGCATTTTGCCGACGACGATTCGGTCAAAGCGATCATTCTTCATGTGAACTCGCCCGGTGGCGGCGTGGCCGCGTCGGAGGAGATTTATCGCGAAGTGAAGCGCATCCGCGACGAAAAGAAAAAGCGCATTGTCGCTTCGATCGAGACGGTGGGCGCGAGCGGCGCGTATTACATAGCCTCGGCGACGAACAAGATTTACGCCGATAAAGGCAGCATCGTGGGCTCGATCGGCGTGATTGCCGAGTGGGTGAATTACGGCGAGCTGCTGAAGTGGGCCAAGCTGAACGCGATCACGATGAAGGCGGGCGAGTTCAAGGATACGGGCAGTCCGACGCGCGACATGACTCCAGCCGAGCGCGCGTACTTCCAGGGACTGATCGATAACATGCACACGCAATTCATTCAGGCGGTGGCCGACGGCCGTCACGCCAAGCCCGACGACATTCGCGCGATTGCCGACGGCAAGGTCTGGACTGGCGAGCAGGCGCTGCCGCTCAAGCTGGTGGATCAGATCTCCGATTTCGAAGGCGCTGTGAAGGACACGGCGCGGGCGGTCAACATATCGGGCGAGCCGTCGCTGGTGTGGCCTCCGAAGGAGAGACGGCCGGGGATGAGGGACTGGCTGCTGGGAGATCTCGCCGACTATTTGCCCTCGCGCGAGAAGATTTTGGAGCAGCAGGTCGGGTTCTACTACCTGTGGAAGTGACGAGCCAGGAAATAGATCCAAGAACTGAACTAACACCTGCTTGTTTCGTCCGTCTATGTAGCGGTGGAGGATGGCCATGAAGCTGACGCGGGTATCCCTCGGCATTGACTCTTGTTGTAACTCTTGCTATCAGTTTGGCAGTGGCCGCAGTGGCGCTCGGAGCATCGGTGTCAGCGCGCCCATCTTCTCAGGCCGGCTCGGTTGCGGCGGCGGGAGAGATGGTCGAGCCTCGCTCCGGACACACGGCGACACTCTTGTCGGACGGAAAGGTGTTGATCGCCGGCGGCATGCGGCGGAATCAGGACTTTTACAAGTCGGCGGAGGTTTACGATCCGGCGACGGGGAAGTTTCGTCCAACGGGCGAAATGAATGAGCGGCGCGTAGGCCATGTTGCCGTGCTCTTGCGTTCGGGGAAGGTTTTGATTGCTGGAGGCTTTGCCGGGCATGACACCACCGATTCGGCGGAACTGTACGACCCTGCGAGCGGCAAGTTCGCGAAGCTTGCCGGCAAAATGACGGCACGGCGTGGCGACCCCAGCGCCACTCTGCTGGCCGGTGGCGACGTCTTGATTGCGGGTGGCGCCGACCGCGACACTCCGGGTGGAATCTCATCGGCGGAAGTTTTTCATGCGGCCAGCATGACATTTCAGGCGGTCGGGCCGATGCACTTTGCGCGCATCTCGCACACATCCACTCTGCTCGACGATGGACGGGTGCTGATCGTGGGAGGCCGCGGAGAACGCGTCAACGCCAGCGCGGAAATCTATGATCCGAAGACGGCGCGTTTCGCGGAGACGGGCAGTTTGGCCACGGCACGCTACAAACATACGGCGGGTTTGCTGCCCGACGGACGAGTGCTGATCGCCGGTGGCTCCGACGAACGAGACTGGCACGGAACCCTGAGCAGCGCGGAGATCTACGATCCGCGCACCGGAAAATTTACCCTCACGTCATCCATGAACGATAGCCGCTTCAAGCTGCCGCATGAAGCCGTGGCGCTGCCATCGGGAAAGCTGCTGATTGCTGGTGGGAGCAGGCGGGTCGAGGTCTTCGATCCAGCGAGCGCGAAATTCGCGGTCGCACCGGAGCAGATGTCCGACGCCCGCCATTTCATGACAGAAACAAAACTTCCTGACGGCAGCGTGCTTTTGGCGGGTGGATATCCCGATAACGATCAGGCGACCGCGCAGACTTGGATTTACCGGCCCTGAAAGACCGCGACGGCGTGCGCAGCGCCCGCCGTTTCCAGGGTGCTTTTTTCTCTACTTGCGCTAAACCCCTGAAATTTGAGAAGGTTATAAGGAGAGAGAATGGCAGCGGGGCTGTGCGCCCTAGCGCCACCCAACCCGGTAATCCGAGGGGAGCGAAGAGGCGATATGACAAAAGCGGATCTGATCGAAGAAGTGTCCCGGCTCGCGGAACTCACCCGCAAAGACAGCGAAGTGATTGTGGAGACAATCTTTGACAGTGTAGTGCGCTCACTGCGCGTGGGCGACAAGATCGAAATCCGCGGTTTTGGCAGCTTCCGCACCCGGCAGCGCAAGCCGCGCGTCGGCCGCAACCCGAAGACCGGCGACCGCGTGGAAGTTCCGGCGAAGAAGATTCCTTTTTTCAAGCCCAGCAAGGAATTGAAAGACCTGATCAACAGCGGAGCTACCGCGCCCGCGCCTGCTGCGACACCTTCGGCCCCGCCAACGCATCAGTAGATGGCAGAGCCGTATTTCAATCCCCGGCTGTTTCAGTTTCTTGCGCAGTTGCGGCGGAACAACCGGCGAGCCTGGTTCCTGAAACACAAGGCTGAATTCGAGGAGTTTGCCCGCCAGCCCAGTCTCCGCTTTATTACAGACCTGCGGCTGCGGCTGCGCGAGATCAGTCCGTGGCTCATTGCCGACCCTAAGCCGGTGGGCGGCTCGCTGTTTCGCATCTACCGGGATGTCCGTTTTTCCAAAGACAAGAGCCCCTACAAGACGCACATCGGCATGCACTTCCGGCATGCCAGTGCCAGCGAGTCGGTGCATGCGCCGGGCGTGTACCTGCACCTTGAGCCGGAAGGGTGCTTTCTGGCGGGCGGTGTGTGGCAGCCGGATCCGCGTGCGTTGGCGCTCATTCGCGATGCGGTTGCGTGGAAGCCGGTCCAGTGGCGCAAGGCGAAGCGCGGCCTGGAACTTGGCGGAGAGACGCTTTCTCGGCCTCCGCGGGGCTATTGCTCCGACCATCCCTTGATCGAGGACCTGAAACGCAAGGACTTTGTCGCGAGCGTGGATTTGTCGGAAGACCAGGTATGCGGGCCGCGCTTCATGACGGACTTCCTACGCGCCGTCCGCAAGATGATTCCCCTGCTCCAGTTTCTTTCCGAAGCGCAAAAACTCAGGTTCTGAAGCGTCTGGGTTGGGTGGCGGAGCGCTTCAGCGGTTCGTGGGATAATTTAGGCAGTCGGGCCCATAGCTCAACGGTTAGAGCAGCAGACTCATAATCTGTTGGTTCTAGGTTCAAATCCTAGTGGGCCCACCAAGGCTTTAAATGACAAGAGCGCATGATTCCATGCCATTGTCCGGATCACACTATTGCCTTGTAACATCCTCAGCTTCCCCGCCTCGGAAGTCCGGCGATTATGGGCCGTCCTATCCCACCGGCAAGCTGAAGTAAAACACCGACCCGTGCCCTAACTGGCTGGTCAGGCCGAGGCGGCCGCCGTGGGCTTCGACAATGGCTCTGCAGATGGCCAGGCCCATGCCGGTGCCGTGGACCTGCACGCGCTGGTTGCGTCCACGGTAGAACTTTTCGAAGACCAGCGACTGCTCGAAATCATCGATTCCAGGGCCACGATCCGCGATGCTGATGGTGAGCGTGCGGTCCTTTGCCTCTGCCGTAATGCGGATTGGCGCGCCCGCCGGAGAATACTTCGCAGCATTCTCAAGCAAGTGCACGAGCACCTCTTTGATATGCGCCGAGTCCATGCGCGCGTCGGGAAGATTGTCGGGAATGCGCACATCGACGGGATGGTGCACAAGAAGCTGCTTCAACTCGTCGAGTGCCTCATCGACCGTCGGGCGGATGGGCGCCGATTCGAAGCGGAACTCGACTTTATTCGCATCAAGTTGCGCCATCTCGGCGGCCTCACCGATCAGCCGGTTCAGCCGGTCGCTCTCCTCGTTAATGATGGTCAGCAGTTCGTGTTTTTCATCCGCGGAGTGCACTCCGCTGCCGAGCAGCGACGTGACCGATGCCTTGATGGCAGTGAGCGGGCTGCGGAATTCATGCGTGACGGAATCGAGGAGGACCGAGCGCAGTTGTTCGCTTTCGCGCGCCGCTTCGGCGCGGCTGAGTTTTTCGAAGGCGCTGGCGCGCTCTAAAGCGATGGCGACCAGGCTGCCGATCGCCTCCAGAGTTTGCCGCGAAAGGCGCGAGCCGGAAACGCCCATGCTGCCGACGACGCGCATGCCGATGCGCAGCGGCATGAAGGCAAGCTCGCCGGTGGTCTCGAAACGCGGCTCGCCGCGCAGCGCGACCAGTTGCAAATCCTGCGCCTCGAGGCCGCCAATCGCGGGGCCGGAGCGATACACATCGGCGCGGCTCGTAAGCGCGATGGCCGACGAGCGGACGCCGAACGAGTCCACGATGTAACGCGGGATGGTATTGAGCAACTCAGCGGCGTTGTCGCTCGAGAGCAGCAACTGGCTGAAGGCGTACAGCCGTTCCAGTTCGCGGCGGCGCTCAACGGCCGTGCGCTCGCCGCGTTGCGCGCGCGCCGAAAGTTCGCTGGCGGCGACGGCCGTGACGAGAAAGGCGAAGAGCGCGATCCAGTTTTGCGGGTCGGCAATGGTAAGCGTGCCGATCGGCGGAAGAAAGTAGTAATTGAATGCCACTGTGGCCGCGAGCGACATGAAGATCGCCTGCCGGAGCCCGTAAAAGGCCGAGATGGCAAGAACTCCGAGCAGAAAAGCGAGCGCAACCGTAGTCGCATTGAGGTGGAGCAAGCGAAATCCAACAAGCGTGATAACCGCAACGATCAACGTCGCGTTCACGAATCCCACCACGAATCTGGTTCCGGATTTCACGTGCCGATTGTAACTGACGTTCCGCGCTATTCGACAAACTTGAAACTCTGAACGAAAATAAAGCGCAATGACGAAGACTCCCGAACAGTGGCTGGAGGAAGCGGTGCCCGACAAGAAAGGCGGCCTCTTCAAGCTCTTTCTTGGCTATGCTCCGGGCGTCGGCAAGACCTACACCATGCTCACCGAGGCGATCCGGCGCCACAGCCGCGGCGAAGACGTGGTTATCGGCGTGATCGAAACCCACGGCCGCAAAGCTGTCGCGGAGTTGGTTGGTCAGTTGGAGACCATTCCGCGCAAGACACTCGATTACAAGGGCGCGGCGTTTGAAGAGATGGATGTAGATGCAATTCTCGCCCGCAAGCCGCGCGTTGCGCTTATCGACGAACTGGCCCACACAAATATCGAAGGCAGCAAGCATCGCAAGCGCTACGAAGATGTGTTCGAGTTGCTCGATTCCGGCATCTGCGTGCTTTCAACCATGAACATTCAGCACCTGGAAAGCGTCACGCCGACCGTGCAGGGAGTGACCGGAATCCAGGTGCGGGAGACCGTGCCGGATTGGGTACTGCAACGCGTCAACGAAGTGGTGATGATCGATTTGACGCCCGAAGCGCTGCAAAACCGCATGCGGCGAGGAGACGTTTATCCGCAGGAACGGGTCGGCCGCGCGCTGGAAAATTTTTTCCGCGAGACGAACCTGATCGCGTTGCGCGAGTTGGCGCTGCGCCAAGTTGCACAGGCCGTCGATCAAAGCCTGGAGCAGCGCCGAGAAGTCCTGGAGAAAGACCGGG
This sequence comes from uncultured Acidobacteriaceae bacterium, assembly GCA_963818945.1. Taxonomy (GTDB): domain Bacteria; phylum Acidobacteriota; class Terriglobia; order Terriglobales; family Acidobacteriaceae; genus Acidiflorens. Next base: position 973,373 of record CAWFUA010000001.1, read on the forward strand.
GCCAGGTCGCCATTCGCGAGCGCATCGCGGTGTGCATCAGTTCGAACCCGGCGGCACAATATCTGATCGCTCGCGGCGCTCGCATGGCGCAGGCCATGAATGCCGAACTCTTCGTCGTCTACACGGATCTGGGCCAGGACACAAGCGAAGAGAACCAGCGTACTCTAAATGCGAACATCCGTTTCGCGGAGAATGTCGGAGCATCGATAAGCCGTGTGCCGGGCAAGAGTGTGGCCGAAGCGGTAGCGCGGTTCGTCAACGAGAAACACATTACACAGGTCGTGTTTGGCCGCTCGGCGACGCGCGGCTGGAAACGATACTTTTATTTGTCGGCGATTCACCAGTTCTTGCGCGATGCCCCTGCCGTGGACGTGCATATCGTAACGCAAGAGCCCAGTTGATCGTCATGTTTGACTAGAAGATGCCCGATCACAAGCGCATTCTGGTGGTGGACGACGAAGCGCAGATCACACGCGTGCTGCGGACTTCGCTTTCTACACATGGTTACGACATTCGTGTCGCGAACGATGGCGAGACTGCGCTCGAGATCGTGAAGGATTGGACTCCCGATCTTGTTATTACAGACCTAGCGATGCCGAACATGGATGGTCTGGAGTTGTGCCGCCGCCTGCGCACTAAGACGCAGGTGCCGATTATTGTGCTTTCGGTGCGCGGCGAGGAGCGCACAAAGGTGAAAGCACTCGATGCCGGAGCCGATGATTATGTGACCAAGCCTTTTGGCATGGAGGAATTGCTGGCGCGCGTCCGGGCAAATTTGCGCCGGAACCGAGCCGAAGAATCGGAATCGGCGCCGATTGAAGCTGGCGACTTCCGCATCGATCCTGGTGCCCGCAGCGTGTTTGTTAAGGACCGCGCCGTCCATTTGACGCCGAAAGAATTTGATCTTCTTGTTTACTTGGCCCGCCACTCCGGCAAGGTGATTACACACCGCGCGCTGCTTGCGGCGGTGTGGGGCGGCGAAAGTACGGAGCAGGTCGAGTATCTGCGCGTGTTTGTCGGGCAACTCCGCAGAAAATTGGAGCCCTCCCCGAGTTCTCCTCGGTACATCGTCACCGACCCGTGGGTCGGTTACCGCTTCGAACCGGACGCGTAGCAGCTTCGCCGTCACTCTCAGCAGTTCGCCCTGAATTGAAATTGTCATTCCGACCGAGGGGAGGAATCTGCATTTTTGCGCGCACAGCCCTTTATGCTTTTTTTACTTTCATTTTATGCACACTTTACGGAGCCTCGAATCAAATGGATTGGTGCCGGAGATGTGGGCCGGCAAAAGGGGAACAGAAGCAAATGTCCATCCAGGAAGTATCCGCCGAGCGGTTTGCGCAACTTTTTCATCAGTATCAACAAGCTCTAGCCAATGATGTCGCTGACTCTTCAAGCGGTCATAGCAAAGACGCATGGGCCGATATGCCGCCCTCGGAAAAGAGCTTGATGGTCGCGGCCGCCCGTCTCGCCCTCCTCGAAGTTGAACTTCTGCCTAGCGAACGCCAATCCCGGCGATGTTTTGCAAAGCCCGGCGAAGCTGAGTGGGGCTGCTGACCAGATTTGGGAGTGTGCAATCCGTCAGCTCGTCTTTACGACTTCCTTATGAAGTCCTTATCGTCTCTTTACGGATGCACCTGTCTAATTACGCTTGCACCCCAAACTCCTTTAGCGGGACGTCGTGACATTTCTTTTGCTGACGCTCGGTGCGCTGTGTGAGCTTTTCCTGCTGCGATCCGTCTTGGCGCTTGGGGAGGAGATCCGCTGCGTATCTCGCCAGCAAAATGGTCGCCTGCTCGGTTTGAGGCAAGCAACAGAAGGTGGAGAAATTATTCGCATGAAATTGCACTTCAGAATCACCTCCAAGACACCGAAGAGCGCGGCGCTCATTTTGATCGGTGCGCTCGTCCTCTGGCTACCACTGCGCGCGCAGGATGCCAGCCCTGCCCAGTCAGTACCACCCGATGTCGTGAAGCAACTGGAAGCTTTGACAAAGCGCGTGGCGCAACTTGAAGAGCAATTGAAAGAGCATGAGGCCGCAGGGCAACCGACCACAGTGGTGCACTCCGCAAAGGCGACGGTGCCAGCGCAGGTCGTTGTGGCGCCTGCGATTACACAAAATGAATCTGCGGCCGCCCAGCCAGCGAAACAAGAGAAGATTGCGCCATTCTCGGATTGGGATTGGACCTGGTTGAACGGCAACCCGCGCAATAAGGACACGGCCTTCGATTCAAAGTTTTTCACACCGGAAGTCCGCGCCGATATTACGTACAACTACGATTTCAACAAGCCAATCGACAATTCTATAGGCGGATCGAGCGAAATATTCCGTTCCAATGAAATCCAATTGGAGCAACTGGGTGTGGGCGGTGATTTTCACTTTGACAATGTTCGCGCTCGCCTGATGACTCAATTTGGCATGTACTCCGCAACTACGCCTCGCAATGATCCCAGCCCGGCGAAGGGCCAGTGGAATCTCGACACGGCCGATCGCTATCTGGCCGAGGCTTATGGCGGCTACCACATTGACGCGTTGAACGGAATCAACATCGACGCGGGAATTTTCATGTCGTACATCGGCCTGTTCAGCTACTACAACTTCGATAACTGGGCCTATCAGCCTTCGTATGTCTCTTCCAACACGCCCTGGTTCTTCAATGGTCTGAGAGTGCAGATCTTCCCCAATCCACATTTGAAGATCGAGCCGTGGTTCATCAATGGATGGCAATCGTATGGCTCTGCTAATTCGAGGAAGGGCGTGGGTGGGCAGATCAAGTGGACACCACGACCCTGGGTGAACATCATTTCCAACAATTACGGCCTTGGCCACGACGATCTCTACGTGCCGAACCGCGGCCGCATCCACACCGACGATAGCATCGAGATCAAGTATTTCGACAAACCGGGACAAACCGTCGACAAAATGGCCTTCTCGTTCACCGGCGATATGGGCTGCGAATTCGGCCCCAGCACGACCACCTCGACGGGCGTATATCTACAAGGAGTGGGCTGCCACGGTAACAAGAGGGATCCGAACTCGGTCGGAGGCGACCATTTTGGAGCCGGAATCAATCCTAAGCAAAGCTTTATCGGCTTCATGCTTTACGACCGCACGTGGTTCAAGAAAGATACGTATGGACTAACTATCGGCGGGGGCATGATTAACAATCCGGGCCGTTATCTTGTGCTGGTCCCACCCATCAATGGTGAGACCGCGGCTTCCGCTTCGATCAGCGCGCCCTACTTTAGCGGAAACCCTTCAGATCCGTTCAAGGCCTGGGACATCTCAATTACGTACGATTACATGCCTAGGCAGTGGCTCACTTTTCGCTGGGAATATGACTATCGCCACGCGAATGTGCCGTATTGGACTGGCCGCGGGGGGATTACGCCGCCGGGTTCGGGAGGAGTGCCTTATACCAACAACGGATTTTCGCAATACTATGCTTGCCTGAGCGGGAACTCGTCGATGACAACGAGCCTCACTCAGGCGTATACGAACTGCGGCGGACCCAACAGCGTATGGTTCCCCGATTTACGCCGGGACCAGTCGATGGTCAACATCGACATCATGGTTAAGTTCTGATGATTAAATTCCGAGCGTGAGGAATGTAGCTTGCATTTGGAGGTGGCTGCTTGCAAGACCTGATCTTTGTGGCGGTGACGGTTGCGTTCTTCGTGCTGTCGCTCGCCTATGTTAATTTCTGCGACCGCATTCACTAAAAGGAAATCGCTATGAACGCTGAATCTATGATCATGCTTATCATCAGCGTCGGTCTGATGGTTTATCTATTTTACGCGTTGCTCCGGCCGGAGAAGTTCTAACATGACCGCTAATGGATGGCTCCAGATCGCTGTATTTCTCGCTCTGATCCTCGCGATCACGAAACCCCTTGGCGTATTTATGGCCGGGGTCTTCAGCGGCGAGCGCACCTTTCTCGATCCAGTCCTGCGACCCGTTGAACATCTGCTTTATCGGGTTACCGGCGTCGACGAGAAGCACGAGATGCGCTGGACGGAATACGCCTTCACCATGCTGCTCTTCAGCGGCGCGTCCATGCTGCTGCTCTATCTAATCGAGCGCGTGCAGCAGGTGCTGCCCTGGAATCCGCGCCAGTTTGCCGCCGTGCTGCCGGCGCTCGCGTTTAACACTGCAGCTTCCTTCACCACCAACACGAACTGGCAGAACTATTCCGGCGAGAGCACCATGAGCTACTTCACGCAAATGGCCGGCCTCGCCTACCACAACTTCGCTTCCGCGGCAGTCGGCATTGCTCTGGCTATCGCCTTCATTCGCGGCATTGCCCGTCGGGAAAAAGACACCATCGGCAATTTCTGGGTCGATATGACGCGGGCAACTCTGTGGGTGCTGTTGCCGCTCTCCATCATTTATGCCCTGGCATTGGTTTCGCAGGGAGCCGTACAAAATCTTCGTCAATACGACACCGCGAAGCTCATCGAGCCGCAGCAAGTCCCACACAACAGTCCCGATGGCAAGCCTGCCGTTGGTCCGGATGGCAAGCCGGTCATGGATACGGTGACCGATCAGGTCATTGCCCAGGGCCCTGTAGCATCTCAGGAAGCTATCAAGATGCTGGGCACGAATGGCGGGGGATTCTTCGGCGCCAACAGCGCGCATCCGTTTGAAAACCCAACGCCACTTAGCAACTACCTGCAAGTCCTTTCGATTTTTGCTATTCCCGCCGGACTTACCTTCACGCTCGGACGGATGACAAAATCACCGCGCCACGGCTGGGCTGTATGGGCGGCGATGGCAATTCTATTTTCCTGCGGAGTTGTGACTGCGTACTGGGCAGAAGCCCAAGGCAATCCCCTGTTTCACGGAGTCGACCAACACGTCAGCGCCCTGCAATCGGGCGGCAACATGGAAGGCAAGGAAGTGCGCTTCGGGATCGCGGGCTCCGCCCTCTTCGCCACTGTGACCACTGACGCCAGTTGCGGCGCAGTGAATGGCGCGCATGATTCCTATACGCCTCTCGGCGGCATGGTACCGCTCGTCAATATCATGCTCAGCGAGACCGTGTTTGGCGGAGTGGGCGCCGGACTCTACGGCATCCTGATCTATGTCGTTCTCTCGGTGTTTATTGCCGGGCTTATGGTTGGCCGGACGCCGGAATATCTCGGCAAGAAGATTGAAGCCTATGACGTGAAGATGGCGATGTTAGTCACGCTAGTCTTCCCGCTTATCATTCTCGTGCTTACGGCCATTTCGTCTGTGGAGGGCGTTGGTACTTCAAGTATCAGCAACGCTGGGCCGCACGGCCTCACCCAAATCCTCTATGCCTTCACATCCATGGCCGGCAACAACGGCTCCGCGTTCGCTGGGTTGAATGGGAACACGCTTTGGTATAACACTGCGGGCGCGATGACGATGCTGGTGGGGCGCTTCTTCATGATTATTCCCATGCTGGCGATTGCCGGCAACCTAGCGAAGAAGAAAGCCATCCCCCCGTCCGCTGGAACCTTTCCCGTAACCACGCCGCTGTTCTCGCTCTTGTTGGTGTCGGTCATTGTCATTGTAGGAGCACTTACATTTTTCCCGGCTCTCAGTCTGGGACCGGTTTTGGAGCACTTGTTAATGGTGGCGGGTAAGACTTTCTGAGGCGGAGCATGGCAGAACAAAAAAGCAAAAGTTTGTGGGACGCGAAGATCATTCGACGGGCCTTGGTCGATGCCTTGGTCAAGCTCGATCCGCGCACTATGATGAAGAACCCGGTGATGTTCGTGGTCGAGGTAGGCAGCGTTGTGACCACTTTACTGCTGTTTGGAGGCAAGCAGGCTTTCGCATTCAACCTGCAGATCACGCTGTGGCTATGGTTTACGGTGCTGTTCGCGAATTTCGCCGAAGCCATGGCGGAGGGACGCGGAAAAGCGCAAGCTGACACGCTGCGCAAAGCCCGGTCTGAAACCGTGGCCAAGCGCTTGCTCGCGAATGGCACCACCGAAACGGTCGCGAGTTCGAAGCTGCGCTCGGGTGATGTTGTGATGGTGGCCGCGAGCGAACTTATCCCCGGCGACGGCGAAGTTATCGAGGGAGTAGCTTCGGTGGACGAGTCGGCCATCACCGGCGAATCCGCTCCCGTCATCCGCGAAGCCGGGGGCGACCGGTCCGCGGTTACCGGCGGCACGCGCGTGCTCTCCGATCAGATCAAGATTCGCATCACGTCCAACCCTGGCGAAACCTTTCTTGACCGCATGATCGCCCTGGTCGAAGGTGCGGAACGGCAGAAGACTCCCAACGAAATCGCGCTCAATATTTTGCTCGCTGGCCTCACGATCATATTTTTGCTGGCGGTTGTGACGCTGCAGCCGTTTGCCATTTACTCCGGATCGCCACAAACCGTTTTCGTGCTCGTGTCGCTGCTCGTCTGCCTCATTCCCACGACCATCGGCGGCCTGCTATCTGCGATCGGCATTGCGGGCATGGACCGGCTTGTGCAGCATAACGTGCTGGCAATGTCGGGCCGCGCGGTCGAGGCGGCCGGCGACGTCAACACGCTGCTGCTCGATAAGACTGGAACGATCACGCTTGGTAACCGGCAAGCCGCCGAGTTCATTCCGGCGCCTGGCATTACCGAAGCCGAGATGGCGGATGCGGCGCAACTGTCGTCTCTCGCCGACGAAACGCCCGAGGGCCGCTCCATCGTGGTGCTCGCAAAAGAGCGCTACGGCCTGCGTGGGCGGGAGCTTGCCACCCACGAAGCAGTCTTCGTTCCCTTCACCGCGCAAACCCGCATGTCGGGCGTGAACCTCGATGGGCGCGAGATTCGCAAGGGCGCGGTCGATGCCATCACGAAATACCTAGGTCAGTTCCAAACTTCGCTGCCGCGCGACATTCAAGCGAGCGTCGAACAGATTGCGCGCTCCGGCGGCACACCGCTCGTTGTGGCTGAAAATCAGCGAGCCCTCGGCGTCATTTATCTCAAGGACATTGTCAAAGGCGGCATGAGTGACCGCTTCAAGCAGCTCCGTGCCATGGGCATTAAGACCGTAATGATCACGGGCGACAATCCGCTCACGGCTGCTGCCATTGCGCGGGAGGCCGGCGTCGATGACTTTCTGGCCGAGGCGACGCCGAAAGACAAAATGGATCTGATCCGCCGCGAGCAGGCCGACGGCAAGCTCGTGGCCATGACTGGCGATGGTACCAACGACGCACCCGCGCTGGCACAAGCCGATGTCGGCGTCGCGATGAACACCGGCACGCAGGCGGCCAAAGAAGCAGGCAACATGGTGGACCTCGATTCCAATCCCACCAAGCTCATCGAGGTCGTGGCCATCGGCAAGCAGTTACTCATGACGCGCGGTGCACTTACAACGTTTTCCATCGCCAACGACGTGGCCAAGTATTTCGCAATTATTCCGGCCATGTTTGCAGGCACGTTCCCGGTGCTGAATGCGCTGAATATTATGCGGTTACAGACGCCACAGTCAGCGGTGCTTTCGGCGGTCATCTTTAACGCGCTCATCATCGTTGCACTCATTCCGCTGGCGTTGCGCGGTGTGGCCTATAGGGCCATGAATGCGGAGGCTTTGCTTCGGAGAAACTTACTCGTTTATGGCTTCGGTGGGCTGGTGGTCCCATTTATTGGCATCAAGCTGATTGATATGGTTATCACGGGCATTAAACTCGTGTGAGCCACATTCTGAAGACTTAGCATATTCAGGAACGATTCGATGAAAAAACATCTTCTGAACGCTGTACTCATGACAATCGCCACGACCATTCTGTTGGGCATCCTCTATCCGCTCCTCGTCACCGGCCTCGCGCATGTGCTCTTTCCTGCGCAGGCAAGCGGGGAACTCATCTCCCGCAACGGAGTCGTCGTCGGCTCGCGCCTGATCGGGCAGGCGTTCACCGGGCCGAGTTATTTTCATTCACGTCCTTCCAGCGCTGGCACGGGATACGACGCCACCGCCTCATCCAGTTCGAATCTGGGCCCCACTAACGCGCAACTGGTCTCGCGCGTGAATGGAGATGTGGCAAAGTTACAAGCGGAGAATCGCGGGGTTCCGATCCCCGTCGATCTTGTGACGACTTCAGGCTCAGGACTCGATCCGCATATCACGCCTGCCGCTGCGAAGTTTCAAATTCGCCGGGTAGCGGCCGAACGCAAGGCGCGGGAAGCGGAAATCGAGAAACTGGTTTCCGAGCATACTGAGCAACGGCAATGGGGATTTCTGGGGGAGCCGCGCGTCAATGTACTCGAGCTGAACCTCGCGCTCGACGACCGTTTTCCAAAAGCCCCGAAGTGACGCTTAAGCGGTGGTGCCACCGATGACACGCAGTGCGCCAGGAGCTACCGAGATTTCTGCAGGAGTTTCACACACAAACTCTCCATCAGCGTATATCTCAAGCGGGAGTTCGGTCTGCACGCATACTCGTTCCGCCTTTGAGTATTCAACCTTCGGCGAGCACAAGTGCTGCCCGAAATACACCGTCGGGAACATGCTAAGGAGTTCAAGAGGATTCATCGGCCAGATACGGCAGATATCCAGTTGCCCGTCGACAGGGTCGGCTCGGGGGGCGATGCGCATGCCATCTCCGTAGAATTGTGTGTTGGCAAAAGCCGCCAGCAAAGTGGGCCGCAATTTCTCTTCCCAGGTTTCTTCAGTTCCATTCGGGCGGGTCAGTTTCATCGGAGAGGCGGGAAGTTTGAGGAGTGCCGGCAAGAGCGCGAGCGCGTAGCCCCCGTGCCCGCGCAGCCAACGCGGCATCTGGTTGGCGCGGCGAGCAGTGATTGAATCCAACCCGCACGCGGCCACGCAGCAGAAATAACGCTCTGTTTCCGGAGGGGTCGTGCGGCGGATCACGCCGAGATCAAAAGCCTGCGGCTGGGCCGCTCCAGATTCAAATCTACGCCATGCTCTTAACGAATCGCGCGCCGACCGCAAGCGCAAGGCTCGGGCAAAGTCGTTGCCGCTTCCTGAGGGCACTACGAGCACCGGGAGCGCTAGCCGTACCAGCATTCCCAGATGGCGATGAATGGTACCGTCGCCGCCGAAGATTACAACTGCGTCCGCGTCTCTCGCCGTTGTAGGCAGTCCTTCGATCCAAGTCGTCGACGAACCAACCTGAAATGCCTTCAGATTGGCCAACGAGGTCCCTAACCCCAAGATGGCCGCAGCGCGCATGGTAGTCGGCCCCAGGTCGTCGGCGCTATGCACTAGCGCGAGACGTAAGCCGGAAACCCAAAGCCAGTTTACTTCAAACACTTCTCCATAAACTCCACGAGATCTCTTTTCATCTTGTCGTGTTCCGCGCGATCCACATACACCATATGACCAGAACCATAAGTCGCATAGGAAATATTCTGGCGGTACTTTGCATCCAGATCCAGGTGATCCATGGTCCAGTTAGCGGCCGCAAAAGGCGTGGCTAAGTCGTAATACCCTTCCATCACCAGCACCTTCATGTAGGGATCTTTGATCATGGCCGACCGCAAACCTCCGGCTGTGCTTGGAAATCCGCGGTCTGCGCTTCCCCAATCCCACTTTTCGAACTCCGGCTGGTCGTAGGCGAACACCCGATAGGGCATGTCAATCTTGTAGTTCAGTTCGGTGCGCAGATAGTTGTTGAAAGCGGAATTGTAAGGCGGAAGGATGGCTCCGCTGGTCGGATCATAGAAACGTTCTCCGGGATTGGGGCTGGTGAAACGCCCATCCAGGCGGCCGGTGACGAGCTTTTGATCGAGCAACAATTCGCGGGTAAATGTGGGCACGTCGATGCGCAAGTTGTGCGCCTCGATCACGTCGGGCCGAAGCCCGGTATAGCGCGCGAGTTGCTCGCGGATCTTTGCGTGTTCATCGGGGCTCATGGCATCGCCCTTGGCGAGCGCGAGCGCGTAATCGTTCAGCGACCAGCGCACCACTTCTTCGCGCGTTTTGGCCATGTCGGCGGTTAAGTCGGAGGGCAACTTGTGGTGGTAACCGGCGATCATGGTGAAGGACGGCACGAGCAAGTAGTAAGGTAAGTCGTTTGAGTTATTCCACTCGAGCGTTTGGAAATCAACGGCCATCGAAAGCAGCGTGACGCCGTTGAACGAAATGCCATGATCGGCAAGAAAGCCGGAAATGCCTGCCGCCCGCGTGGTGCCATAGCTCTCGCCTAGAAGGAATAACGGAGAAGTCCAGCGTTCGTAACGCGACAGATAGAGGCGGATAAATTCTCCGAAGGCCTGCACGTCGCCCTTTACGCCCAGGAATTTCTTCGTAAGTTCCATGTTCGCGGCGCGCGAGTAGCCGGTAGACATGGCATCGACCATTACAATGTCGCTGCGGTCGAGCAGGGTATCGGGATTGTCTTCCAGACGATACGGCGCCGCCGGCATGAAGCCATTCTGTTGCAGCACCACGCGCTTTGGGCCCAGAGCCCCCATATGCAGCCACACCGAAGCCGATCCCGGCCCGCCGTTGAAAGCAAAGGTCAGCGGGCGTTTCCCCGCATCCTGCCCGTCAAGCGTATAGGCGACGAAAAACATTTCAGCTTCGATTTTCCCATCGCCGCGTTTCAGTGGAAGCCGTCCGGCCGTTGCCGTGTAGTTGAGCGTCTTGCCATTCAGTGAGATCTGGTGATGGGTGACTACGGGCGGTACTTCCGACACATCGTAATGCTCTTCCTTGTCCGTCGCTTCCTCGGACTTCGTGGCCTCGGCAGTCTTGCCGCTTTCGGGCTTGCCGCTCTCGCTCGCCTTATCAGGAGCCGCGGCAGATTTCTTGTTCTTATCTTTGGAAGCTGACTGCTTCGCGCTATCGGGTGTTTCGTTCGATTGATCCTGCTGGGCCAAGGCCAGCGGCATCATGCATAATGCAAAAAGCAACACTGCCAGAACCTTCATGGCGCCCCCACGAAAAAAGAATTCGGAGGAGCATGATAGCAGTTTTCGAGCGTGCTTTTCGCTACTCCACCTTCAGAGGTGCCGCGACCGAGCCGATACGGCCGCTGAGGGTATCGCGGATAACAATGCGGACGGTATATTCGCCGGCGGCAAGGTCGAGTGCGCCACGGTAACCGATACCCACCTTCTGCACCGTCGTCAGCTGGTCTGCGGTTAGATGAAGGTCCATTTTTTGGCCCACGGGCTGCCCGACCGGCTTTCCTTCAGGTGTTTTTGCTTCGGCGACAAATTCGAGCGCTACATGGTTCTTGTCGGTGACGTCAATTAGCGATGGGTCCGGTGCCAGATTTACCACGTATTTCACGCGTTTCACACCGGCATCCTTGATTTGGACAGCATCCCAGTGCCCTACGAACTGTAGAGCGGTGTAATCCAAGGGTGACTGCAAGGCGGAAACCATACTGCTGTCTCGGCTGACTGCAGGGTCGACGGTGGCGTGGGTCACAAAGAAGCCGGTGCGCGCACGGAGCTCCACATGGTCCCGCTTCACCTTTACTGTCAGCTTGCGCCAGCCCGGCTTTGTGTTGGAGTGATCGAGGTAATAGCCAAGCATGTAGTATTCCGACGAATCGCGAACCGCGTCCCGAAAACCCTTCACCAGATCGTTGGAGTTGTAATATGCACGCCCGCCGGTCGCACCCGCAAACGTCTGCAAGGTCGCCTGCGTATCCATCCGCCGCCAGGTTGTGTTGCGCGAGTAGTTCCTCCCCGGATTGCGCATTGAAGCGGTGGGTGTGTTGGTTTGCAGCCCGATCACGTCCACGGGATAGAGCGCAATCTGTGCGTCGTTGAGCAGTTGCCAAGTGCGTTCATACATTGGCAGCACGTCGATGAGCGAATCGCGACCGGCGGGAGCCAACTGCATCGTGTTGTCACTGACGCTGAAGGGGAAGCCGCCGCCCGCCCAGATCAGCGATTTGCGGCCAGGAAGCCCGGCCACCGCCTGTGCCATCTGTTGCATACCTTCGAGCGTGTATGTGATGGCGAGGCGCTGCTGAAACGATTGGAAGTTCAGTTCCGCGTCTTCCATCATATTTTGGAGTTGCTGTGCTTCGCTCTGTACCATGCCCGGATCGACTCCTGCGCTGCCGTCGGGGCTGGCGGTTCCAGTGATCGCTTCCACGTCCCCCGGGTTGTCGACCAGTTGAGACGTGTCACCTTTTACCTTGTGCAAAGCCGCCACCAGCACACGGGGATCGGCGACGAGGTCATGAATGACATGAAGGCCGCTGCGCGTGAGTGTGAACAGTCCCGTCGGTTCGCGCCGATCCACCGACTGAGTCAGGTATTTAAGCAGTTCCTGGCGGGCATACGCCTGGTCCATAAACGGGGTATTGATGAGATCCAGCACGATCAGCGTGACGCGCCGGTTGGAGCCGCCGCCCAGAGAATTGCTGAACTCATTCGGATTTCTGGGGCGCGTCAGACGCTTCGAGTCGCTGGTAATTTCCTCAAAGCTGACGATCTTCCGTTCCGAGCCGTTTTCGAAGACGGTGAAATCTTCCTTTTTCAGCGCGCCGATGTGAGCACCGGATTTGTCAGTAGCCAAGACGGGGATGAGCACCATTTCTGTGCGCGCGCTGAACTTTATGTCCGAGTTGATCTCCGTATCCTTTTCCTTGTCCTTGTCCTTGTCCTTGGCAAGCGCACAGATAGAGGATGCCAACAGGGCAATTGCCGCGACGCGGGGGAGCAACTTGGTGGCGAAGGCACGGGCGGCAAACTTTTTCATACGCAGCCTCGCTTTGTGATTCGAGAAACTCCAGTCGGTCAACTTCCTGCGGATTGTAAATGGCACACTGAAGGGTTATGTCATTATAGTACCATTGCCAGCGCCACCTTATAATCGACTTAGTCCGCAACCGACGGCGACTTACCCCAATCGCTTTGCTACAGCTTCAGCACCGCCTGCACTGTTCCGTCATCGATATCGGCTTCGAGATAGAAGCCGAGTTTTTTGCAAATAGCTTGCATTTCACGGTTCTCGGAAAGGATGGTCGAGACCACGGTCGCGAGTTTCTCGTCGCGCGCCACCTCAATCAGGCGCTGATACAGCAGTGTGCCCAGCCCCTGGTGCTGGAAGCGGTCGTCGACGAGCACGGCCATCTCGCCCTCGTCCCTTCCACGCAGGCGGCTCAACCGGCCAATGGCAATGATCTCAGGGTCGCCGTCCTCTTTCTTATGTTCGGCCGTCAGAGCCATTTCACGGTCGTAATCGATAAAGCAGATGCGCTGCAAACGTTCGTGCGCAGTGCGTTGGCTGAGCTTAAGCGGTTGGAAGTAGCGCAGATATACCGTGCGCTCCGACAAGGCCTGGTGCAACTTGATCAGGAGCGGCTCGTCTTCCGGACGAATCGGCCGCACCAGAACTTCTTCGCCATTTTTCATCGTGGCCGGCCGCACATACCGCTGCGGATACGGGCGAATGGCGAGACGCGGAATTTCTTCTTTCTTCGTGGCCTGGGGATAAACGACGATGCGTGCGTCCAACGCGATCAGGCGATCGGGGGAGGCCAGCAGCGGATTGATGTCGATTTCCTTGATCCAGCGTTGCTCAACGACCAACTGACTGAAGCGGACGAGCAATGACTCGAGTGCTGCAAGATCGACGGGCTTGCGCCCTCGCACACCCTGCAGTGCCGTGAAGATCTTGGTCTGTTCCATCAACCGGCGTGCGAGTGTGCTGGTCAGCGGTGGCAGCGAAAGAGCGCGGTCGGCAAACACCTCGACCAACTGGCCGCCAGTGCCGAAGAGCATCACCGGCCCGAACTGCGCGTCGACCGTGCTCCCGAGAATAAGTTCATAACCTTCCGCGCGAAAAAACGGCTGCACGGTCACGCCCAAAAAATGTTCTGGCCCGGCTTTTTCGCGAACCGAAGCCTCGATGTCGCGCCATGCCTGGCGCACGGCTTCCGGCTTGGAGAGGTTGAGTTTTACGCCCCCAACCTCTGTTTTGTGCGTGATGGTATGCGAGAGCAGTTTGACCACGACCGGATAGCCGAGTTCCTCCGCTTTCGCAACCGCCTCATCTTCGCTGTGCGCCTCGAAAGTCGGGGCAGTCGGAATCTGGTAGCAGGTCAGCAGCTCTTTCGATTCGGGTTCGGTGAGCAGAGTGCGGCCGCTCTTGCGCACATTCTCGATGATCCATTCTGCGCGAGCGCGGTCGGGGCCCTCCTCGCCATACGGCATCATGGGAGTTTCATAAAGCCCACGCAGCAGGTAGCTGTAGCGCCACATGTAGTGGAAGATTCGCGCCGCCGCGTCGGGAAAGTTGAAGGTGGGGATGCCGGCGCGATTCAGAATTTCGATCCCCGCGCTCATTTCCGCGCCACCCATCCAGCAGGCCAGCACCGGCTTGCCCGTGCCTTTGGCAAGCGGCGCCAGCTTTTCTGCGGTGATGGTTGGATGTGACATGCCTTGCGGGCAGAGGATCGCGAGCACGCCGTCGTTGTTGGGGTCGGCAGCTACTGTTTCCGCGACCTTTGCATACTTATCGGGCAACGCGTCGCCGAGCACATCCACGGGATTGTTGTGGCTCCAGTGCGGCGGCAGAATCTGATTGAGGACATCGAGCGTCGCCGGAGAGAGCTCGGCCAACTCTCCTCCGGAGCTGATGATCGAATCGGCGGCGAGGACGCCTGGCCCTCCAGCATTGGTCACCACCGCGAGGCGTGGACCCTTGGGCCGCGGCTGCTTGCTCAGCGTTTCGGCCATGTAGAACAGATCGGATATTGTGTTGACGCGCAGCACGCCGCAGCGGCGGAACGCAGCTTCCAACACCTCGTCGCTTCCGGCCATCGTGCCGGTATGCGAGGCGGCCGCGTGGGCCGCGGCCGCAGTGCGTCCAGCTTTGATCACAATGATCGGCTTGCCGAGTGAAACTTCCCGCGCCGCCGAAAGAAACGAGCGAGCGTCGCCGACCGACTCCATGTACAGGATTATCGAGTGCGTGCGCGGATCGTTGCCTAGGTAGTCGATCAGGTCGCCCCAGCCTACATCCAGCATCGACCCGACCGAAACAAACGCGCTGAAGCCGACGACTTCCTTTTGCGCCCAGTCGAGAATCGCTGTGCACAAGGCCCCGCTCTGGCTGATGAAAGCAACCGTCCCCGGTTTCGCCATATTGTTGGCGAAAGTTGCGTTCAGGCCGGTGACCGGGTTCATGACGCCCAGGCAATTCGGGCCGATGATGCGCATTGGACTGTCGCGGATCTGGTCGAGAATCTGCTGCTCTAGTTCTTTCCCGCGTTCACCATGTTCTTTGAACCCGGCCGAAATGACGATGGCGCCTCGCACACCCGCGGCCACGCACTGCCCGATTACGTTGGGCACGCTCTCGGCCGGCGTGACGATGACGGCTAGATCGACGGTTTCCGGAATGTGCTCCACGTCGCGGTACGCTTTGATACCGAGGACGCTGGTGCGCTTGTCGCTGACCGGATACACGGTGCCGCCGAACGGCGAACTGAGCAAGCTCCAAAGGACCGCGCGCCCAACGCTGCCCGGCCGGTCCGTGGCGCCGATGAGCGCAACGCTGTGTGGTGCAAAAATGGCGTCGAGCGGATGCCCTTCCGTGCGCAGCACATCATGCGCCTTATCCTGCGTGGGACGGTGCTTGCCAGTTTTGCCGGTCTTGGTGACATTCATAAGCCATTTATTTTAAACCGGGCTGTGTATCAAGGGCAGTGATGAATAACCCGCCGCGAGAGATCAATCCAGCTTCTTTCCCTTCCGCGTTCTCGCCGATCACGGGCGAGCCGCAGAATCATGCTAGAATTTGGTGCGCTCGTAATCATTTTCCCGGCTTGTGGCGCGCCAGATCTCTCCACCCGGTAACGACGGACTGAAACGTGGCTGAAAACCCCAACACCCTAAGCGGCTCCATATCTTACGCGGACGCCGGCGTCAACATTGACAAGGCCAACCGCACCAAACAGCGCATCAAGTACCTTGCCCATAAGACCTTCACCAAAGGCGTGCTGAGCGAGATCGGCGGCTTCGGCGGCTTATTTTCGGTCGATAAAAAGTATGTTGATCCGGTGCTCGTTTCGAGCGTGGATGGCGTCGGAACCAAGCTGAAGGTCGCCTTCGAAATGAACATGCACCACACCGTCGGCAGCGACTTGGTCAATCATTGCGTCAACGACATTGCCGTGCAAGGCGCGGCGCCACTTTTCTTCATGGATTACCTGGCAACCGGCGTCCTGGACCCTGAGATCGCCGAGAAAATCGTCAGCGGCCTGGCAGAGGCTTGCAAGCACAACGGGTGCGCTCTAATTGGAGGCGAAACGGCGGAAATGCCGGGGTTCTACCCCATGGGCGAGTATGACCTCGCCGGGTTTATCGTGGGCGTGGTCGAGCGCGAAAAGATTATCAATGGTAAGACGGTGGAGGTCGGCGACTGCGTTTTGGGCCTGCCATCGAATGGCCTGCACACCAACGGCTACTCCCTTGCCCGCAAGCTGCTGTTCGAGGTGGCCTCCTACTCTCCGGAGACATTCGTCAGTGAAATCAAGAACAAGGTCGGCAATGAACTGATGCGTACCCACCGCAGTTACTGGTCGATCATCCGAAAACTGATTGCCGGCGAATGCGTGGGCGCGCTGGCACACATCACCGGCGGCGGCATCACCGAGAATCTGCCTCGCGTGCTGCCCAAAGGAACGGCGGCTGTCATCGAGTTGGGAACTTGGCCGGTGTTGCCGATCTTCGAGCACCTTCAGCATCTCGGCAATGTCGAGCAGGAAGAAATGCTGCGGACTTTCAACATGGGGCTGGGCATGCTCGTGGTCGTTCCCGCGAAGAAGTTCAAGAAAGCGCAGACGCTCCTGGAGCGGGCCGGCGAAAAGTTTTACAGCGTCGGGCGCATCGTGAAGGGCGAGCGCAAGGTGATGTACAGCTAAAGTCAAAAGCAAACTGACGAAGAAAAGAGCCAGGTTTCAAGGTTTCAGAGTTTCAATGTTTCAGGGACCGGTAGTCCGCGTTTACTTTGAAACCTTGAAACTCTGATACCTGAAACCTGCTATGAAAAACCTTGGCATTCTCCTCTCCGGTCGCGGGTCGAACTTCATCGCCATCGCCGATAGTATTGCCGCGGGACGCATTCCCGGTGCGCGCATCGCGGTCGTGATTTCGAACCGAGCGGACGCGCCCGGCATCGAAACCGCCAGCCAGCGTGGGCTTAACGCCTTGGTGGTTCCTTCCAGAGGCAAAGAGCGCGAAGCACACGACCGCGAAGTTGTGGGCGCGCTCAATGAGCACAACGTTGATCTCGTCTGCCTCGCTGGCTATATGCGACTGCTTTCGCCCTGGTTCGTCCGCCAGTTTCCGCAACGCATTCTGAATATCCATCCCTCGCTGCTCCCCGCGTTCCCAGGTCTCGAAGCGCAACAGCAGGCTTTCGCCTACGGCGTCAAAGTAAGCGGCTGCACCGTGCATTTCGTCGACGAAGAACTCGACCACGGAGCCATCATCGTGCAAAAGACAGTCCCCGTGCTCGATTCCGACGACGAACACACGCTGGCAGATCGCATTCTTGAGCAGGAACACATCGCATATACCGAGGCGATACGGATTGTGCTCGAGGGGAATTTCAAGATCGTTGGGCGAAGGCTCATGAAAGGTGAGAGGTCAGATTGCAGAGGTCAAAATTGAATGTTCTCACTTCCGCAATCTGACCTTTGACCTCTGACCTTCCTACATGATCAGCTCGTTGCTTCTCCGCGCAATGGGATGCTGCATCACTTCGAGTTCATTCTTGACCAGGTTCAAGCCGTACACGCAATCCTCAAACCTCTGCGAGAGTTGGGTAAATAACGGCGCGACCTTCGCATACTCGAAGTACTCGAATTTCGAAACGATGTAGTAGCTCTCCTTGCCAGCTTTGACCCACTCCACAAAATTCTCGAGCCGCTGGCGGCGCAGCCGATGGTGATTGATGCTTTCCGGAAACATCCCGGCAAAGAATAACGTGTAGTCTCCGATGTGTTTGCGGACCTGCCGCTCACGGTCGAACGACGGTGCGGGTCCATATATCGGGTCGGATTCGAGCAGCATCTCGCCCACGTCATTGAGCGGGCGCCCCGAAGCCGTGCGAATTTTCGTCAGCTGTTGGGCGTCGCAGAACTCCGTCAGCAGATGTGCGACATATCCGACGAGTTCCGGATCGTGGATACCAATCTCCTGGGCATAGTGCCGCCCTACGAGCTCAACGAATAGTTTCTCAAGCGGATGCGTCTCCGGAGTCATGTTCGGCCCTCCCCACGTTGCGACGTGTGCCTTATTCATCGGAACACGCGCTGTTGAAGTTTAGATACCGTACTTCCAGATCTCAAACAAGTGCACTATCGTGCCCCTGTGTGCTTTAGAACACCGCACGGGGCGCGGCGTTTCGGGTCGGTTTGCTGGCAGTCAAGGCCGTCGGCTGCCAATTTACAGGCGGTTCTGTAGGGCTAAGAGTCCGGATGTGCAGTTCCGTCATCTACTTCCAGTAGAAGGTACGTGGGGATAACTGGAGAGAGGCGGGAGCAAGTGGAACGAAGGAATTTTGCGAGCGGAACACCGTGGGAGCCAGTTGTTGGTTACTCCCGTGTAGTGCAGGTCGGCCCGCACATTTACGTTTCCGGCACAACGGCTACCGGTCCCGACGGCAAGATCATCCCCGGCGACGCCTATGCGCAAGCGGTACAGACGCTCAAGAATATCGAAAGCGCACTCGCTCGCGCCGGCGCGTCGATCAAAGACGTAGTGCGCACGCGAATGTTCGTGACCAATATCGCTGACTGGGAAAAGGTCGGCAAAGCCCACGGTGAGTTCTTCGGTGAGATTCGGCCGGCGACGAGCATGCTCGGCATCAGCGCCTTGGTTTCGCCCGAAATGCTGGTTGAGATCGAGGCCGAAGCGATCAAGGAGGAGTAGCAGGTCCGTGCCGGTGACTGAGTCGCCCGCGGCGAAAAGGACTCAGCGAATCGATTCCAAGATTCCGTTCTATTTCAATTCTTGCTGCTTCATGTCCAGCGGGCACGCCCGAGTTATCCCTTCTTAGTAAATTGTCAAAGACCAAACAATTACGATGCGCTTAGCACTTACTTCTATTCTAACAAGGGATGTCAATAGCGATTCGACAGCCTTGTCCTCACGTCCCCTCCAGTGTTGGGAAGGGTGTTAGTCCCCTACTTCCCGAAACACTCAAGAAGTGGGGCACCCGGTTTTTCTTCTCTCCCAACGCCTAACCGCACAGCTTAGTACTTCTCCGCCGGAGATGTGGGCCACTCGCCCCAGCAGCCCCGCTCAAGCCAAAAGAAGTGAGTGGGCCACAGTCCCGAGGTTGTAGTTCCAGCGCTAGCTCTCGAAATGTCATTTCCTCACGGACCTGTACAGGCCCATTCCAAAGGGTATGACCCAACCAACGATGAACGCCTGGTACAAGATTGAGAGGAGGTATGCTGCGATTATGAACGGTCCTCGCTTGATGCCGGCGCCTTGCCAAAGGTGGAAAAGTTGCTTGGGGCCGCGCCACATCCATACCGCTGCGAGGCCAAACCAAACACTTCCGAGAATGAACAGCGTTCGTGGTGACATCATTTATCCCCCTTTAGACTCTTGGCAGTTGCTAGACGGGACCATTGCATGGGTCCTGCGGAACGATTGGTTCGGGCTTGCCGCCGGCTGGGTCTGTTCTTATGATCGAAATGACAGGACACAGCTTCCACTCATTCTTGCAACGCCAAGGACATATATACCAGTACAGCGCTATGCCTTCATTTGTGCAAGAACAAACATATGAACATCCAAACCCTCTTAAAGTTCCGACTGTCAGCCAGCAATCACAGATAACGGAATAACCCCATTGAGGGGGGTCCAACCCGAGCGGATCGGTGAGGTTGGTGGGGCTATTTCGTACGTAGTCGTACAAGCCCCAACCGTCCTCCGGCTTGGTCCTTCCTAACACGTTGAAGCCACTACTTGAGTTCGTATGGCTATAAGAACTCAGCCTTTTGCGCAACTTGATCTGATAGCTGGGGTCCTCGCTGAGAAAGCGGCCGATACTTGAGTCATAATACCTTACACGATTCTCGTACATTCCAGTCTCGGGGTCGAATTCTCTTCCCGCGTACTGGAACTGATTGGTTGACCCTGAAAATGTCTTTAGGTCTCCATAAGTACTGTAAGTGTATGTGCTGGTTGTCGAACCCGCCGAGTTGGTGAGCGACGTAACCGAACTAAGTGCATCTTGCTGGTAATAAGTCACGGCGCCCGCTTGCATCTCGGCGAGCGGCTGGTCGAGCCTTGGGCTTTGAGTGTACCGCGCAAGTACATTCCCCGCACTATCCACTTCCTGGATCACGTTTGCGCTTATGCCTTTCCCCTCATAGAGGTAATTCGTGGTTCCGAGCGGCCCGCTCTTCTGGATTCTTCTGCCGAAGGGATCGTACTTGAACGTCGTCGTCCCCGCGCTCGGCACCACGGCCTGCGTCAGCCGGTTCTCGAAGTCCCAGGTGTACTGTTTGCCGGAGGGATCGGTGAGGGTATTGCCGTTTGCGTCGTAGGTGTAGCTGCCGCTCGACGACTGCGTCAGCTCGTTCGACAGGTTGTAGCTGTAGCTGGGCACACTTAACGAACTCAGCCTATTCCCGACCGCGTCGTAGCTGTAGCTCTCCGTGGTACCGCCGCCTTGGGTTACCTGCAGCAGTTCGTAAATCAGGTCGTAGCCGTAATTCGACGTGATCCCGTTGAGATAGTTGGTCTTGCTGGTGGGGTTGCCGGCGTAGTCGTAAGTGTAGCCAGCTCCGTCGAGCGTGGACGAACCCGACTGGTGCAGCACGCTTAGCAGGTGCGAGATGGAATCGTAGGTGTAATTCGTGTTGATGCCGTTGGGACGCGTCAACTGGGTTCTGCGGCTGAGGGCATCGTAGCTGAAGTTGAATTGGCCGGTCAACGAATTGGTCAGACTGCTGAGGCGGTTCAGCTTGTCGTAGGTATAGGAGTTCGTGCTCAGATCAGGCGCGACCATCGCGGTGCGATTCGAGGCTGCGTCGTAGCCATAGGCGTTCTGAAAGTTGTAGCCGGGCAGGAACGAATACTGCGTCGTCGTTCCGATGAGGCGTCCCATGTTGTCCCTTCGGCTTCGCTCAGGGCAGGCTTCGGCGAAGCCGTACGTGCCCGTGGGGTCGGTCACCTGCTGGATCTTGCCCACCAGGTCGTAGACATAATCGACCGCCGTCGAATCCGGATACGTCTTGCTGGTCAGGCGGTTCATCGCATCGTAGACGTACTGGATCGTCTGGCCCTTGCCGTCGGTCTTCGAGGTCAGGTTGTAAAGATTGTCGTAACCGTAGGTTTCGGTGAGCGTGGACGGGCCGTGTTTGCCCAACGGCGCTTCGCAAAGAAAGGGCGGGAACCGACGCGCGGTCCCGCCATCATTTTGGGGAAGGGCTTTCTAGCGGCGGCTCTTCTTTTTCTTGGTGGCCGCTTTCTTCTTCGCTCTTTTCGCCGGCTTTTTCGCGGCTTTCTTCTTGGCTGCCTTCTTTACGGGTTTCTTCTTAGCGGCCTTCTTTTTTGCAGCCTTCTTGGGCGCCGCTTTCTTTTTGGGTTTCTTGGGAGCGGGCTTCTTGGCGGCAGCCTTCTTCTTCGGGGGCGGCGTACTTCCTCCTCCGCCGAAAGAAACTGCCGGCTCCGGTTCGGGCTCGTGTTCCGGTTCGGGCGCGGGGAGTTCGTCGTCCTCGTCTACCATTGTTGGTTCTTCTTCCTCTTCTTCCTCTTCGTCAAAATCTTCTTCCATAGATTCGCCGAAGGCGCTGCTGTCACCGTATTCATCGGCCTCATCATCACGACCGTACAGAGTGGGATCATCGAAACGCATATCTCCTCCTGCGTATTGTCGGCCAGTCGCGCCAGTTGGCGTTCAGGCCCAGGGAATTAAGACTGCTTGCGAAACGTCCCTGCTTTTCTTAACGGCGGGCGATTATAGCATGGCAGTTTCACCCGGCAGTATCGTGCATTCACCGGAGATTTGCGAGAAGAAATTTTTGCAGGATGCAGAAGCCCTTGTTTTTGAGAAAATATCAGGAGAAAGAATGGCGAAACTTCAACCACAACAGGCCGGGATCCTCGCCTCATTCGTAGGCAAGGGCGTCGATCGGGTCCTTCCGGGCAGCTTTGAACGCCGGATACAGGGCGCCGGCCAGGGCCCCGGCAATCGCGATAAAGAAGGCGCGCACAATCCATCCCCGATCCACAACGACCTGTACCAACGGATACTTCTGCGCCAGCCCGGCCCGCGCCGCCAGGCTGACCACTATGCCTAGAACGATCCCTCCCAGCGCCAGCAGAAGAGTCTCCCTTAGCACCACATTGACGATGTAAAGCCGCGAGGCGCCCATGGCCTTGAGGATGCCGATTTCGCGCGTGCGCTCCATCACCGCCGTGTACATCGCCTGGAAAATCACGATGAATCCGATGACCACGGAAATGCCCACCACGACGTCAATAAACGTAGAAAGGCCGGGATAATTGCTGGCCGTCATCATGGCAAGATACGCGGCCATGGAGGTGGCAACATAGTGCTCCATGCCAGAAACGGCTTTAATCTCGTCGATAACCGCGTCCACGTTTGCCGGATCATCGAGTTTGAGGTAGAAAATGGTGGCCTTGTCCTTGGCTCCCACTAGATCCTGTAAAGTACTCAAAGGAACAAACTTACGGCCGCCCTTGCCGCGCTCGACAATCCCGCTGATGCGGAATTTGTTATTGAGGATCTCGATCGTGTCGCCCACCTTGGCATGCTTTGACTGCGCGAAAAGATCGTCTACCAGAACGTCGTAAGGCCCCGCAAAAGGCCCGCCCTTCAGGTAGTGGAAACCCGAAGACATGCTTTCGTAGCTCGTCAGGTCAATGCCCGCGATAATCTCCAGCGTCCCGCTGCTTGCGACCTGCGTGACGACGGGCGCGACGCTCACAACATGCGGCAACTTGGCCAGCACGCTAGCGATCTTGATCGGCATGGGCGCACCGCTGAAAGCGCCGATGAAAGAAGAGCCGGGAGGACGCACCAGGACGTCGGCCCCTATCCCCGCCGTGCGGGTTCGGGAGTCCTGCATCATCCCCAGGCATAGGCCAACGATCAACAGAATGAGCGTCACTTCCAATGCCACGGCCACGATGCTGATCAACGACCGGATCGGCCGATGCACCAGGTTCCCGACGATCATCCGATTCATCATGCTCTTCCGGAGGGCTACTTGTTCCTTTTGCGCGCAGTTGCGACGTTGGCACCGGAAGCGTCCGGATGGGAGGCGCTCAGGCGCACAATCTCCGCACCGGGGGGCTGTTCCAGCGCAAACTGATCGTCCGTCAGCGGCAGGTTCAATTCCAGCTTCAGAACGTGGAGCGTAATGTCGTAATTCTCACGCGGGCGCTCGATCTCGATGGTGGTCGGAAATGAGATACCGTTGAAGTCCTTGTAGTCCTGATAGCGCGCGTCGGTCGCGACATTTCCCTGCATGTCGTAAATCCGCTGCCGGTGCGGCAGCAGGTCCGTGCGGCTGAACTCAATGCGCCGCGAAAGGTACCAGCCCCTGGGACCATTGTGAATGACCGCTACTTCATAATCGGGCTGCTCGACGCGATGCCTTTTCGAATCCAACACCGTTTCGTATCCGTTCTCAAGCACCGCAATATCATCCGGAGCGATGCGCAAAAGCAGCATTGCGTTGTAAATGTATTGCGGCCGCATGTTCTCCATGCGCTTGTCGGGCCGGTAGGTGGTCTCGTTATCGGGGCCAATCACGAACTTATTCCGGGGAGGAATCCATAGCTTGAATTCCTTGCCGTCGCTGACCATGTCAAACGCCGTGGTGCGAACCACCGGTAGCAGTCCCTTCATGCGCAGCACGTCGGGCTTGCGGGCGAGTACGTAACCCCGGATTTCCTTGTAATCGGTAATGCGGCCGCTTTTCGGATCGCCAGCCGAAGCGTCAATATCCACGGTGGCCTGCATGGACTGGACCCGCCCGGCCTGCGTGTTGACGTAGTCGATCAGGTCCTGCTGGGTGGCGGTCTTAAGGGGGGCATTCGAGAGTTGGCGCTCGATGGGCCGGGTGCGGAAAAGACATCCGGTCAACGGAAATGTGGCGGCCAATAAAGAAACAGACAACAACCACCGAAAATGAAGACGAAGCATTCCTATCCTGATACCTGGAAGAATTGGCAAGTTATCTGATTAGTATAAGCTACGGAAGGTTTCAGCGTTTTAATGAGCCGCGAGTGCCCGTCGATATGCGGCCACGTTGCGGTCGTGTTCCGCCAGCGTGGTTGCAAAGCGATGATGCCCATTGCCATCGCTAACAAAGTAAAGGAACTTCGTCGTGTCGGGATGCAGCGCCGCTTCAAGCGCGCTGCGCCCGGGATTCGCAATTGGCCCCGGCGGCAAGCCGGGGAAACGATACGTGTTGTAAGGAGAGCTCACGGCCATATCGGCATGATGCAGGCTTCCCTGATAGGTGCCCGCCAACTGTTCGGCGTAGATGACGCTGGGGTCGGCGTCGAGCGCCATTTTGTCCTTCAGCCGGTTGTAGTAAACGCTGGCTACGCGCGGCCGTTCCTCCGGAGCTGCGGTTTCCTTTTCCACGATCGACGCCATCGTGACGACTTTCTGGACGTCGACCCCGGCCGCCCCTCCCGCCGGGATCAGCCCGATCTCGTGCGCTACCTGCCGGAATTGATGAACCATCGCGCCCGCCATCTCTTGCAGGCTCTGAGTCCGCGTGAACTGGTAGGTGTTGGGAAACAGATATCCCTCGAGCGACTTGGCCTCGGGCGCGATATCGGAAATGAGCTGAGTTTGCGTCTCGGCAATATGGAGAAAATCCGCCGCCGAACCCAACCCGGCGTCCTCCATCGCCTTCGCAATGTCGAACATCGTGTAGCCTTCCGGGATCGTGACCACGTGGAAGTAAATGTCGCCGCGAGCGATGCGGTCATAGACCTGGGGTAGCGTCGCTTCACGTTCAAAAAGATATTCACCAGCTTTGAGCTTTGCCTTGGCATGCGTGGCGTGCCACAGCCGGAACGCCAACTCGCTGCGGATGATTCCCGCTTTCTTTAGTTCCGAAGCAATGCGGCGAGTCGAATAGCCGGAGTGCATCAAGACAAATTGCTGCCCCGCTGGCGCGATCGGTATATAGACCTGCCAGGCGGTGAAGCCTGCGACGGCGAGAACAGCAAGCAAAAACAGCGTGATCAGGATGCGCAAGGTTTTAGTGTAGAGGCCTTTTCAGGTTGCCACAAAGTGGCCAGAGTACAGGGCCAAAAGGCTTATCTTAGTTGGGACAAGCGATCTTCTCGGCGCTCTCTGCGCCTCGGCGGTGAGAGATTCCTATTCCCCCAGCCAGTCCGCATACGGCTTCATCGACTCCACGTGGTCGCAGACAATCTTGATCGCGCCCGTGATCGGAATGGCCAGAACCAATCCCACCGCGCCCCAGATCGCTCCCCAGAAGAGCAACGCAATCGTTACCGCCAGCGGGTTCAGCCGCAACCGGCTGCCCAGCAACTTAGGGTAGAGCACGTTAAGGGCGATCAGATGCATACCCACCGCGCAAATCACCACGATGATCAGGTCTCCCGCCTCCAGTTGTCCTAGCCCGACCATGATCGGCGGAATCATTGCCAGCACGATCCCCAGATACGGAACCAGGCTCAAAAAGCCGCTGAGAAATCCCACGAAATAAAAGAACGGAACATGCAGCAGCCCGAAAATCCCGACGCTCACCACCGAGATCAGCAGGCCAATCATCAGGTTCCCAACGATGAAGCTCTGCAGCATCTTGCCGATCAGCCCCAGCGTCACGAATGCCGTGTGCCGGTGGTGCAAGGGAAACAACATCACCGTCGCGGAGCGCGCATGGCTGTGCCACGTCAGCAAAAAGTAGGTGAGAAACGGAACGAACGACACCGCCAGCAAAATGTCAGTCACGGTGCCGGCGCCGTGAGTAAGCAGGTCGGACCAACTGGTCACCTGCCGCACCGCAACCACATTGGGTGCGCCGGGACCCTCGTCGTTCACCACTTCGCCCGTCTTCTCGATCCGCTCGGCCTGTTGCCGCACCGGCTGCAGAATGGACCGTATTTTTGCCGAATACTTGGGAACGTTGTCGGCAAACACCAGGGCTTCCGTATACGAGGCCACCGTGATGCCATAAAGCACTGCCAGCAGCAACACGAGGCTGATGAGCGCCGCGACCGCCCGCGGCAGATGGAAATGCTCCAGTGCCTGCACGACCGGCGAGAGTGTAAAGCTGAGCAGAATGGCAAGGAAGAGCACTGCCAGCACCGATTCGCCGTAGTAGGCAAACAGAATGATCAGCCCCATGCCAAGCAGCGTCAGCGACCAGTGATTGGATTCTTCTGCCAAAGGGATCGTAGTTGAAGGTCGTCGTCCCGGCACCAGGCACTACGGCCTGCGTCAGCCGGTTCTCGAAGTCCCAGGAGTAGGATGTGCCGCAGGCATCGGTGAGGGTATTGCCGTTTGCGTCGTAGGTGTAGCTGCCGCTCGACGACTGCGTCAGCTCGTTCGACAGGTTGTAGCTGTAGCTGGGCACACTTAACGAACTCAGCCTATTCCCGACCGCGTCGTAGCTGTAGCTCTCCGTGGTACCGCCGCCTTGGGTTACCTGCAGCAGTTCGTAAATCAGGTCGTAGCCGTAATTCGACGTGATCCCGTTGAGATAGTTGGTCTTGCTGGTGGGGTTGCCGGCGTAGTCGTAAGTGTAGCCAGCTCCGTCGAGCGTGGACGAACCCGACTGGTGCAGCACGCTTAGCAGGTGCGAGATGGAATCGTAGGTGTAATTCGTGTTGATGCCGTTGGGACGCGTCAACTGGGTTCTGCGGCTGAGGGCATCGTAGCTGAAGTTGAATTGGCCGGTCAACGAATTGGTCAGACTGCTGAGGCGGTTCAGCTTGTCGTAGGTATAGGAGTTCGTGCTTAGATCCGGCGCGACCATCGCGGTGCGATTCGAGGCTGCGTCGTAGCCATAGGCGTTCTGAAAGTTGTAGCCGGGCAGGAACGAATACTGCGTCGTCGTTCCGATGAGGCGTCCCATGTTGTCCCTTCGGCTTCGCTCAGGGCAGGCTTCGGCGAAGCCGTACGTGCCCGTGGGGTCGGTCACCTGCTGGATCTTGCCCACCAGGTCGTAGACATAATCGACCGCCGTCGAATCCGGATACGTCTTGCTGGTCAGGCGGTTCATCGCATCGTAGACGTACTGGATCGTCTGGCCCTTGCCGTCGGTCTTCGAGGTCAGGTTGTAAAGATTGTCGTAACCGTAGGTTTCGGTGAGCGTGGACGGGCCGTGTTTGCCCAACGGCGCTTCGCAAAGAAAGGGCGGGAACCGACGCGCGGTCCCGCCATCATTTTGGGGAAGGGCTTTCTAGCGGCGGCTCTTCTTTTTCTTGGTGGCCGCTTTCTTCTTCGCTCTTTTCGCCGGCTTTTTCGCGGCTTTCTTCTTGGCTGCCTTCTTTACGGGTTTCTTCTTAGCGGCCTTCTTTTTTGCAGCCTTCTTGGGCGCCGCTTTCTTTTTGGGTTTCTTGGGAGCGGGCTTCTTGGCGGCAGCCTTCTTCTTCGGGGGCGGCGTACTTCCTCCTCCGCCGAAAGAAACTGCCGGCTCCGGTTCGGGCTCGTGTTCCGGTTCGGGCGCGGGGAGTTCGTCGTCCTCGTCTACCATTGTTGGTTCTTCTTCCTCTTCTTCCTCTTCGTCAAAATCTTCTTCCATAGATTCGCCGAAGGCGCTGCTGTCACCGTATTCATCGGCCTCATCATCACGACCGTACAGAGTGGGATCATCGAAACGCATATCTCCTCCTGCGTATTGTCGGCCAGTCGCGCCAGTTGGCGTTCAGGCCCAGGGAATTAAGACTGCTTGCGAAACGTCCCTGCTTTTCTTAACGGCGGGCGATTATAGCATGGCAGTTTCACCCGGCAGTATCGTGCATTCACCGGAGATTTGCGAGAAGAAATTTTTGCAGGATGCAGAAGCCCTTGTTTTTGAGAAAATATCAGGAGAAAGAATGGCGAAACTTCAACCACAACAGGCCGGGATCCTCGCCTCATTCGTAGGCAAGGGCGTCGATCGGGTCCTTCCGGGCAGCTTTGAACGCCGGATACAGGGCGCCGGCCAGGGCCCCGGCAATCGCGATAAAGAAGGCGCGCACAATCCATCCCCGATCCACAACGACCTGTACCAACGGATACTTCTGCGCCAGCCCGGCCCGCGCCGCCAGGCTGACCACTATGCCTAGAACGATCCCTCCCAGCGCCAGCAGAAGAGTCTCCCTTAGCACCACATTGACGATGTAGAGCCGCGAGGCGCCCATGGCCTTGAGGATGCCGATTTCGCGCGTTCGCTCCATCACCGCCGTGTACATCGCCTGGAAAATCACGATGAATCCGATGACCACGGAAATGCCCACCACGACGTCAATAAACGTAGAAAGGCCGGGATAATTGCTGGCCGTCATCATGGCAAGATACGCGGCCATGGAGGTGGCAACATAGTGCTCCATGCCAGAAACGGCTTTAATCTCGTCGATAACCGCGTCCACGTTTGCCGGATCATCGAGTTTGAGGTAGAAAATGGTGGCCTTGTCCTTGGCTCCCACTAGATCCTGTAAAGTACTCAAAGGAACAAACTTACGGCCGCCCTTGCCGCGCTCGACAATCCCGCTGATGCGGAATTTGTTATTGAGGATCTCGATCGTGTCGCCCACCTTGGCATGCTTTGACTGCGCGAAAAGATCGTCTACCAGAACGTCGTAAGGCCCCGCAAAAGGCCCGCCCTTCAGGTAGTGGAAACCCGAAGACATGCTTTCGTAGCTCGTCAGGTCAATGCCCGCGATAATCTCCAGCGTCCCGCTGCTTGCGACCTGCGTGACGACGGGCGCGACGCTCACAACATGCGGCAACTTGGCCAGCACGCTAGCGATCTTGATCGGCATGGGCGCACCGCTGAAAGCGCCGATGAAAGAAGAGCCGGGAGGACGCACCAGGACGTCGGCCCCTATCCCCGCCGTGCGGGTTCGGGAGTCCTGCATCATCCCCAGGCATAGGCCAACGATCAACAGAATGAGCGTCACTTCCAATGCCACGGCCACGATGCTGATCAACGACCGGATCGGCCGATGCACCAGGTTCCCGACGATCATCCGATTCATCATGCTCTTCCGGAGGGCTACTTGTTCCTTTTGCGCGCAGTTGCGACGTTGGCACCGGAAGCGTCCGGATGGGAGGCGCTCAGGCGCACAATCTCAGCACCGGGGGGCTGTTCCAGCGCAAACTGATCGTCCGTCAGCGGCAGGTTCAATTCCAGCTTCAGAACGTGGAGCGTAATGTCGTAATTCTCACGCGGGCGCTCGATCTCGATGGTGGTCGGAAATGAGATACCGTTGAAGTCCTTGTAGTCCTGATAGCGCGCGTCGGTCGCGACATTTCCCTGCATGTCGTAAATCCGCTGCCGGTGCGGCAGCAGGTCCGTGCGGCTGAACTCAATGCGCCGCGAAAGGTACCAGCCCCTGGGACCATTGTGAATGACCGCTACTTCATAATCGGGCTGCTCGACGCGATGCCTTTTCGAATCCAACACCGTTTCGTATCCGTTCTCAAGCACCGCAATATCATCCGGAGCGATGCGCAAAAGCAGCATTGCGTTGTAAATGTATTGCGGCCGCATGTTCTCCATGCGCTTGTCGGGCCGGTAGGTGGTCTCGTTATCGGGGCCAATCACGAACTTATTCCGGGGAGGAATCCATAGCTTGAATTCCTTGCCGTCGCTGACCATGTCAAACGCCGTGGTGCGAACCACCGGTAGCAGTCCCTTCATGCGCAGCACGTCGGGCTTGCGGGCGAGTACGTAACCCCGGATTTCCTTGTAATCGGTAATGCGGCCGCTTTTCGGATCGCCAGCCGAAGCGTCAATATCCACGGTGGCCTGCATGGACTGGACCCGCCCGGCCTGCGTGTTGACGTAGTCGATCAGGTCCTGCTGGGTGGCGGTCTTAAGGGGGGCATTCGAGAGTTGGCGCTCGATGGGCCGGGTGCGGAAAAGACATCCGGTCAACGGAAATGTGGCGGCCAATAAAGAAACAGACAACAACCACCGAAAATGAAGACGAAGCATTCCTATCCTGATACCTGGAAGAATTGGCAAGTTATCTGATTAGTATAAGCTACGGAAGGTTTCAGCGTTTTAATGAGCCGCGAGTGCCCGTCGATATGCGGCCACGTTGCGGTCGTGTTCCGCCAGCGTGGTTGCAAAGCGATGATGCCCATTGCCATCGCTAACAAAGTAAAGGAACTTCGTCGTGTCGGGATGCAGCGCCGCTTCAAGCGCGCTGCGCCCGGGATTCGCAATTGGCCCCGGCGGCAAGCCGGGGAAACGATACGTGTTGTAAGGAGAGCTCACGGCCATATCGGCATGATGCAGGCTTCCCTGATAGGTGCCCGCCAACTGTTCGGCGTAGATGACGCTGGGGTCGGCGTCGAGCGCCATTTTGTCCTTCAGCCGGTTGTAGTAAACGCTGGCTACGCGCGGCCGTTCCTCCGGAGCTGCGGTTTCCTTTTCCACGATCGACGCCATCGTGACGACTTTCTGGACGTCGACCCCGGCCGCCCCTCCCGCCGGGATCAGCCCGATCTCGTGCGCTACCTGCCGGAATTGATGAACCATCGCGCCCGCCATCTCTTGCAGGCTCTGAGTCCGCGTGAACTGGTAGGTGTTGGGAAACAGATATCCCTCGAGCGACTTGGCCTCGGGCGCGATATCGGAAATGAGCTGAGTTTGCGTCTCGGCAATATGGAGAAAATCCGCCGCCGAACCCAACCCGGCGTCCTCCATCGCCTTCGCAATGTCGAACATCGTGTAGCCTTCCGGGATCGTGACCACGTGGAAGTAAATGTCGCCGCGAGCGATGCGGTCATAGACCTGGGGTAGCGTCGCTTCACGTTCAAAAAGATATTCACCAGCTTTGAGCTTTGCCTTGGCATGCGTGGCGTGCCACAGCCGGAACGCCAACTCGCTGCGGATGATTCCCGCTTTCTTTAGTTCCGAAGCAATGCGGCGAGTCGAATAGCCGGAGTGCATCAAGACAAATTGCTGCCCCGCTGGCGCGATCGGTATATAGACCTGCCAGGCGGTGAAGCCTGCGACGGCGAGAACAGCAAGCAAAAACAGCGTGATCAGGATGCGCAAGGTTTTAGTGTAGAGGCCTTTTCAGGTTGCCACAAAGTGGCCAGAGTACAGGGCCAAAAGGCTTATCTTAGTTGGGACAAGCGATCTTCTCGGCGCTCTCTGCGCCTCGGCGGTGAGAGATTCCTATTCCCCCAGCCAGTCCGCATACGGCTTCATCGACTCCACGTGGTCGCAGACAATCTTGATCGCGCCCGTGATCGGAATGGCCAGAACCAATCCCACCGCGCCCCAGATCGCTCCCCAGAAGAGCAACGCAATCGTTACCGCCAGCGGGTTCAGCCGCAACCGGCTGCCCAGCAACTTAGGGTAGAGCACGTTAAGGGCGATCAGATGCATACCCACCGCGCAAATCACCACGATGATCAGGTCTCCCGCCTCCAGTTGTCCTAGCCCGACCATGATCGGCGGAATCATTGCCAGCACGATCCCCAGATACGGAACCAGGCTCAAAAAGCCGCTGAGAAATCCCACGAAATAAAAGAACGGAACATGCAGCAGCCCGAAAATCCCGACGCTCACCACCGAGATCAGCAGGCCAATCATCAGGTTCCCAACGATGAAGCTCTGCAGCATCTTGCCGATCAGCCCCAGCGTCACGAATGCCGTGTGCCGGTGGTGCAAGGGAAACAACATCACCGTCGCGGAGCGCGCATGGCTGTGCCACGTCAGCAAAAAGTAGGTGAGAAACGGAACGAACGACACCGCCAGCAAAATGTCAGTCACCGTGCCGGCGCCGTGAGTAAGCAGGTCGGACCAACTGGTCACCTGCCGCACTGCAACCACATTGGGTGCGCCGGGACCCTCGTCGTTCACCACTTCGCCCGTCTTCTCGATCCGCTCGGCCTGTTGCCGCACCGGCTGCAGAATGGACCGTATTTTTGCCGAATACTTGGGAACGTTGTCGGCAAACACCAGGGCTTCCGTATACGAGGCCACCGTGATGCCATAAAGCACTGCCAGCAGCAACACGAGGCTGATGAGCGCCGCGACCGCCCGCGGCAGATGGAAATGCTCCAGTGCCTGCACGACCGGCGAGAGTGTAAAGCTGAGCAGAATGGCAAGGAAGAGCACTGCCAGCACCGATTCGCCGTAGTAGGCAAACAGAATGATCAGCCCCATGCCAAGCAGCGTCAGCGACCAGTGATGCGGGCGGGTTGTGTCGGCAGCGTCCATCGAGCGGGGAGCAATTTATTCTGCCTCAGCTCAGCCCGAATTGCACGAAGGAAACAAGAAAAGTCAAAAGTCAAATTGAAGACGTGAAAACCAAACTGCGGATTGTAGCCAATCATTGGCTGCCCTCCGACACGAACAAACTCGATTCCTGATAGTAGGCCGTGTACGCGTACGACCGCCGGTCGTCGGTGGCGAAGATCTCGCGCAATGACAAGAGACCCGTGCGGTCGGTGGGCGCGAGTTCTTTGAAGAGCTTCCGCTTCCCGGTTACCAGATCCACGCTCTCAAGGCGATAGGGAATCTCCGCTCGGCGATAGGCCAACGCCGACTTCCCATCCGCTCCCCACTGGACAACAATGTCCGCATCCGCGAGCGCCGGCACTGGCCGCGGGTCTCCGCCGGTGATTGGGTATACGGAGTATTTCCCTTCCGGCCCCCGCGCGAGTACCAGCTTCCCGTCGAGGGAGAGCAATCCGTCTCGCGTGCCTTCCGGAGTCACCGGCCGCGGGCGACCCCCGCCGAGTTCTTGCACGTAGAAGCGCGTGCCCTTTCCGGACTCATTGCCGCCAATCAGCACGCTTTTGCCATCCCGAAACCACTGGACGGTCGTGTAGGTTTCAATCTCACCCCGTTCGAGTTGCCGCGTTTCGCCGGCTCCGATCAGATAAATCAAAAGCTTAGGTGGATGGGATTGCACAACCGCAAGCACCGACTTGCCGTCGGCCGACAAATCTGCGGGGCACCTGTGATGTTTCAAGACGTTGTCCATTCGATCGGAACCGGAGAAGCTGATTGTGACGAGCAATCCAGTTTCCGAGGTCAGACCGAATGGACATCCACAAGAATGCCCGACTTACTCTTCGCAGTCGAGAGGCGTTGGTCGAAACCGTCATTCGCGGCTTGGGTTTCAGCCGTGCCGCAGCCAGCTTTCGCGTCACTCCCAAAACCGCAGCCAAGTGGGTTCGCCGTTATCAGAGCGAAGGAGCTGCCGGATTGCGCGACCGTTCCTCTCGTCCGCATCGCAGTCCAAGAGCCACTTCGTCTAGTCAGCAGGGGTTGGTGGTCGAGCTGCGCCGGCAGCATCGTCCCGCCTATCACATTGCACGAAGCACCGGACTCAGCCCGGCCACCGTCAGCCGCATTCTGCGCCGCGCTCGTCTCAGCCGCTGGCGCGATCTGCATCCGCTGCCGCCGGTCGTGCGCTATGAGCATCCCCGCCCCGGCGACCTCCTTCATCTCGATATCAAGGGCATGACCCGCTTCCAGCAAGTGGTTTGGCGTGGCGATGGCCGCCGCCGTGGCCAACAGAAACATCCTGGTTGGGAGGCCTTGCACATCGCGATCGACGATCACTCTCGCATGGCCTTTACCCGCATCCTCCCCGATCAGAAGACCCACACCACCATCGCCTTCCTCCAGGACGCGGTTGACTTTTTTGCTCGCCACGGCATCGTCGTCCGTGCTCTGCTCACCGATAACGGCAGCAGCTATCGCTCTCACCAGTTTCGTCAAGCTTGTCTTGCGATGGGTCTCAAACATCGCCGCACTCGCCCTTACTCGCCGCAAACCAACGGCAAAGCCGAACGCTTCATCCAGACTGCCCTGCGCGAGTGGGCCTACGCCACTCACTGGCCTGACTCCGATCAACGCAACCTCGCCCTCGCTCCCTGGACCGACTACTACAACCGCGAGCCTCCTCATGGTAGCCTTCACTATCAGCCGCCAATCAGCCGCTCCGAACCAGGTACAACGTCTTGATCATCTACAGCCACCCATCCCCGAGCCGCACTACGGGCGAGCCGTCGGTCTTCCGCACGCACGCGGCGTAGTTGGTTCCAAGGGCAGTTTCGGCGAACAAAAGCGTCTGCCCGTCCTGTGAGAGCGCCCGCGCATGTGAGGTATTCAGCCACGAAAGGTCCCGATCTTCACCTGCGCCGCCCGTGTGGACCAGAGCTGCATAGCGGAAGTCCGTGCGCGTGACAAGCCACCGCCCGTCGCGAGCCATGTCCTGGATATTGATCCCACCGGGCGCCTGATAGGCGATGCGCCTCTTGCCACCCAGCGTCACCGCGTAGACGGTGAAGCTGCCACCACTCTGGCTCGCCGAAAAAAGAACTTCCTTGCCGTCCGGTGACCACGCCAGTCCGCGTGCGCTCCAATAGCCGTCCGAAAGCACGGTGTTGTTTCCCGCCAGATCAACCGTGTTTACCGAGCCACGGTCATCCCACTTTCGCGGATGTTCGAAGTACGCAATCCGATCCCCCAGCGGCGAGAACCGCACATCGCTCATGAAGCCGCTGACCTCACGCAGTACGTGGCCAACCGGATACTCCAGCCGATCCTTGCCACCTACCTCGCGGATGATGGCAAGCTGCGATCCGTCCGGCGACCAATCGGCCTGCCGCACACCTTCCTGGAGCTCCCGCGGCGCGCCGCCGCCAAGGTTCATTCTCGCCAGCGTTCCGGTGAAGAGCCGGTACGCCAGGTAATGAGCGTCGAGGAGGACTGCCATCTCTCCCTTCGACGAGACCGCGAGGAGGGCCGTTCCGCGCGGACCCAGCGGTTGCGGCTCAGGATAGTCGGGACGCACCATGTAGATTTGGGGAGTATTGCCCGAAGGCGCAGCGCTGTACACCACCGTGTTTTCGCCCGCAAAGGCAGCCTGGAAGATGGCCTCGTGCCGAAAGTTCAATTGATGGAAGGCAAGTGTCTCGGCATGTTGTCCCGAGCGTGACGCCAACAGCACCAATACGGCCGCCGCAATGATGGCAAACAACCCCGCCACAATCCACCCTGCCCGCCGGCTCAGGGTTCGCCAGGTGGCTGGCCCAATCCGCGCACTGCTCATCGATCCCGTCTGTGAGCTGCCCTCCGCAATCCACCGCAACTCTTTCCACAGATCGCCCGCCGACTGCCAGCGTTCGTCCGGGTCCTTCGCCAGACAAACCTCGATGGTGCGACTCAGCGCCGGCGGCGCCAACGGCTGCAAGTTCCTGATCGGCGCCGGGGTCTTCTCCAATATGGCCGAAGCCACACTGAACTGGCTCTTTCCTTGAAACGCGCGGCTTCCGGTCACCATTTCGTACAGCACCGCACCCAGCGAAAAAATGTCGCTGCGCCCGTCCACTTCCCTTCCTTCCACCTGCTCGGGCGACATGTAGGGAACGGTTCCGACGATCATGCCGTGCTGCGTCATAGGCGTGGCCAACGGTGTCATCTCCGTCAGAGTTTCTCCGCCCGCCAGCGTTGCCTCTGCTTTTGCCAAGCCGAAATCCAGCAACTTGGCGCCGGTCTGCGTCAGCATGATGTTGCCCGGCTTCAGGTCGCGATGCGTCACGCCGCTGCGATGCGCCTTGTCGAGCGCGCTGGCAATCTGCGCCCCGTAGGCAAGCACCTGCGCCACCGGCAGCGGTCCCTTTTCCAGCCGCTCCGCCAGCGTCTGCCCTTCCAGAAACTCCATCACAATGAAGTCGACGCCGTCCTGCTGGCCGATGTCATGCAGCGTGCAGATGTTGGGATGATTCAGGCTGGAAACAACTTTGGCCTCGCGCTCAAAGCGCTGGCGGCGCGCCGCATCCCCGGAGAGGTCCGCGGGAAGAATCTTGATCGCCACCGAACGGTCCAAGCGTGTATCTCGCGCCCGATACACTTCTCCCATCCCGCCCGCACCCAGCGGCGCGACAATCTCGTAGGGACCTAGTTTCGTGCCGTTCGCCAAGGCCATGAATGCGCCGGATTATAGACGATCAACATTCCACGCGCGCGCACAAATGCACTAGGCGCCTTGACTCTCTTCCTGCCTGCAGCCATGATCGTCCCATGCCCCTGCCGCGCCGGGTTCTCGCCCTTGATGTCGGCTCGAGACGTATCGGCGTCGCCGTCTCCGACCCACTCGGCATCACCGCCCAGGGCCTGGATACCATTCACCGCCAGAACAAACGCAAGGATTGGGAAGCGCTGGGCGCGGTCTTGAAGAAGTACGAGATAAGCGAGATCGTCGTCGGCCTGCCTCTTCGCCTGAGCGGAGCCGAAGGCACGCAGTCAGAAAAAATGCGCGTCTTCGCCGACGAACTCCACGCCCAGTTTGGCTTGCCCGTCCACCTGTGGGACGAGCGCTGGACCTCAACCGAAGCCAACCGCCTGCTCCGCGAAACGAATCTTTCCATTGAAAAGCGTGGGAAAGCCGTCGACCGCATGGCCGCCATGCTCATCCTCCAAGCCTGGCTAGCCGCCCGCAGTTCGGGATTACCGCGGGCCGATGACGCAAGAGAGTAACGTCGAAACAAAGCGGCTGGGTGGAATGGAGCGTAGCGCCGGCACCTTGCCGGCGGTTCCGAGGGCGCCCCGCCCTCGGCCCTTGGCTGGCGTGGAAAAGACTATGCGGTCACGGGACTCGGCTCACACGCCCAGCCTCAGGACGGCGCTTTCGCGTGGGCCATCGGGACCGCATGTTCGTGCGTGTGTCCAGGGTCCTGGCCGAGTCCTCCATAGCGGCGCTCGCGCTTCTGGTATTCTTCGATGCCCTCGAGCAGGTGAGTGCCGCGGAAATCAGGCCAAAGCGTCTGCGTAACATAGATTTCCGCGTAGGCAAGTTGCCAGAGCAGAAAGTTACTCAGCCGCATTTCTCCGCTTGTACGTATAACAAGATCCGGATCGGGCAGGTCGCGCGTATAAAGGTTCTCGCTGATCGCCTGCTCGGTAACTTCCAGGTGATCGAACCCGCCATTGCGGGCCGCAGCTTCCGCCAGTGAGCGGAACGCATCCACGATTTCGCTGCGCGCGCTGTAGTTGAGCGCCAGCGTCAGAATCATCCCGGTATTCGAGTCGGTAGCCTCGCTGGCTTCCGCCATCTCGCGCTGCACCACCGGAGGCAATTCATGTCTGCGCCCGATATACCGCAGGCGGATGTTGTTCTCATTAAGTGTCCTGATTTCCGCTTTCAGATAGCGGCAGAGCAGGCGCATCAGGAAATCCACCTCAGTCTTGGGCCGCTTCCTCCAGTTTTCTTCCGAGAAGGCGTAGAGGGTGAGCGCGGGAATCCCGATGCAGGCAGCGGTTTCAACGGTGGAGCGGACAGAGGTGACACCAGCGCGATGTCCGGCAACGCGCGGCATATGACGGCGTCGGGCCCAACGCCCGTTTCCGTCCATGATGATGGCGATATGCTGGGGCAGACGCGCCGGATCAAGCCGCAGGAAAACTTCCGATTCCTTGCGGTTCATGCCCGGCGGAACCGTGTGTCGCAAAGGAACCTCTCGAAGTCGAAGCTAACACAGGCAATTGGTGAGCGCAATGCGCGGGGAGTTACTGGCTGCTAGCTTCTAGCTACTAGCGATTAAAGCCCTTTTGCGTTGGAATCAGGGCGCCTGCCAGGCTCTCGCAGACGTATGGCTCGGCCAATGCAGGCGGGACAGAAGATTGAAGGGCTAGTCGTGGTCAATCCATTCCAGGCACAGTTGGACGCGCTTTCCTAATATGCGGGGAAAAACGGCGGTGCACTCAGCCTTACGAGGCCAGTTCGCCAATTTCTGGCAGCCGCAGATTGCACTTCGTCAGCGCCTTGGTTAGCGCCTCTTCGATCACGTGCTCGGCGCAGTTCCGCGAGATGGCGATTTCGCTGACCAGAAGATAGCGCGCGCGCTCCAGCATCTTCTTTTCCCGGAATGACAGCGACTTCTCCTGGGCCAGCGTGAGCAGGCCTTTCAGCACCGCCGCTACGTCGGCCAGCGCTCCGGTGCGCATGCGCTCAGAATTTTCCCGGAACCGGTCTTTCCAGTCGGCGGCGCTGATGCATTCTCCCGAGGAGAGATATTCGACAATCTTCTGCACCTCGCCGTTGCGCACGACCGGGCGTATCCCAACGTTGCCCACGTTGTGAAATGGGATCCTCACCTTGAGGTTGCTAGCGGCAATACTGAGCACGTAAAACTTCTCGACCTGGGCGCCCACATTCAGGCTGGCAATCTGCTCGACAACTCCGACACCATGGTTGGGATAGACGACCTTATCGCCGATGTGGAAAACGTGGCCGCTATTCATGGAGGAGGTTCCCCGCCGTTCGGGGGTGGAAGTCGCTTTTAGTCTAGCCGACCCGGCTAGCCAAAGCAAATCGGCGAACCTTGTCCTGAAACGGGAGGTTTCGTGCTTGCGCAGGTCCTTGGTACCCTTCCCTCCCCCGGTATATTGGAATCAATACGTTAGCGGGGCGAGACCGGCGCTACCCTCTTCCGGCGCGGTTCGGGAATGCGTAGTTCGGACCGAATCGCCATCCGGCCGCGCCCTAGCGGTTATAATTGCCCTCGCGCCTTTCGCAAGACTTCATGACCGAACAAATTAAGAAAAAGCTTCAGGAAGAACTGAACACGCTTGAGCGGGAGCTCGCCTACGACATTCCACGCGAGCTGAAGAAGGCGGCCGCTCTCGGCGACCTGAGCGAAAACGCCGAGTATCACATGGCCAAGCAGCGCCAGGAGTTCCTGAAGGCGCGCGTCCGTCAGTTGGGCCAGCGTCTCTCAGAACTATCGCTCATCAACATGAACAACATCCCCAAAGATAAAGTGGGATTGGGTTCGACCGTGAAGGTTTACGACTGTTTGAAAAACGAGGAGATGGAATATCAGCTGGTGACCAGCGAGGAATCGGACGTGGCCGCGGGCAAGATCTCGACGAACTCGCCCATTGGCCGAGCCCTCCTCAACAAGAAAGTAGGCGACAGCGCCGTGGTGGTAACCCCCGCAGGCAATCGCGAAATGGAGATCCTGAAACTCTCGACCATCCATGACTTGGCGGAACTGGGAGGCGAGGCGGGATCGAAATGATTCGCTCCGCTAGGACGAGTCGTAATTTTATGGATATGAGTGGTGCAGCATGAGTTGGACTAACGGGGTAGGCCGCGCCTGCGGTGTTCTGCTCGATGCTATCGTCCGACTGCTCGCGCTTTCCCGCATCAATCCCAACGTCCTCACGCTGATGGGGCTGGTCGTCAACACCTATGCTGCGTTCCTGTTCGGCTACGCCAACGGGGACAACCAGCGCCGGCTGTTCCTTTATGCCGGACTGGTCATCATCGGCAGCGGATTTTTTGACCTGGTCGATGGACGCGTGGCGCGCGCCTCGAACCGGGTCACGCGCTTCGGCGCGTTTTTCGATTCCGTCGTCGACCGTTACAGCGACGCGTCGCTATTCTTCGGACTGCTGGTGTACTACGCCCGTGGCAACCGCTTCTTCTACGTAGTGCTGACGGCGCTCGTCATGATCAGCGCCATTATGGTGAGTTACGCCCGTGCCCGTGCCGAATCCATCATCGGCACCTGCCGCGTGGGATTTCTAGAGCGCCCGGAGCGCCTCGTCTTGCTTATCATCGGCGCATTGTTCAATGTGATGGCG
The DNA here is from genome assembly GCA_963818945.1 of uncultured Acidobacteriaceae bacterium. Lineage (GTDB taxonomy): Bacteria > Acidobacteriota > Terriglobia > Terriglobales > Acidobacteriaceae > Acidiflorens. Next base: position 1,013,091 of record CAWFUA010000001.1, read on the forward strand.
CCCGCGCTTTGGGTGATCGCCGTGCTCTCGACCATCACCGTCGTCCACCGCATTGTTTACACCTGGCAGCGCACGCGGGAGATGGACGCTGCAACGGCCGGCCGCGCCGCGTAAGGCCGAACTCAAAGTCCGGATTCCGGTCCGCGTCACCTTTGATATGCTTGTCGCCTGTGTGAGGAAACGCAAAGGATGAACTGGGCGCGGGCACATTGGATTGTGGGATTGTTGACGCTGCTCATTTTCCCTCTGACGGGCCAGTACATGCGGCATGTGGCCGCAGTTCCTCATTTAGACAGCGTTCCCCGGCTGGTCTTCCGTTCCCGGCATTTGCTCATACTGACGGTAGCAGTTGCCAATCTTGCGTTGTCGGACAGTCAACCCTTCCACCGCGCCCAGAAAGCGGCATCTTTGCTGATCATGCTTTCTCCCTTTTTGCTGATCGCGGCCTTTTTTGTCGATCCGGCAAGAGGACTCCACAGCAGTACGGCTTTTCGACTGGCCATGTATGGGCTGTGGTTCGCGGGGCTGCTCCTGGCAATCGTCAACTGGCCTCGAAGAAAAGAGACGGTCCCTTCCCGGATGCTAGACTAGACGCCGAAATTCCCTGTGGGGTCTGAACTTGCCGAACAACCCAATTCTGGTAGTGCATGGCGGCGCGTGGGCCATTCCCGACGACATGGTCGAGGCGCACCTGAACGGAGTGCGCAACGCGGCGGCGGCGGGCTGGCGTGTGCTCGAGCGCGGCGGCTCGGCGCTCGACGCAGTCGAAGAGGCCGTGGTGGTGCTTGAAGACGACGAGACGTTTGACGCCGGCCGCGGCAGTTTTCTCAATCGCGACGGCAAAGTGCAGCTCGATGCGTTCATCATGGACGGCGCGACGTTGCGCGGAGGCGGCGTGGGCTGCGTCGAGCGCCTGCGCAACCCGGTGCGTGCCGCGCGCAAGATCCTGAGTGACAGCACCCACGTCTATTATGTTGCCGAAGGCGCCGAGCGCTTTGCCGCTGAGAATGGCATCGAGCTTTGCCGCAATGAAGACCTGATCATTCCGCGCGAAGTGGAGCGCCTGCGCGAATACCAGGCGCAAGGCACGAATCACGGCAACGACCTGTTTGCCCCCGAGATTTCGCACGACACAGTGGGAGCCGTTGCTCTCGATCGCGGCGGCAATATCGCGGCCTCGACTTCGACGGGCGGAACTTTGAATAAAGATCCTGGCCGCCTTGGCGATTCTTCGCTGATTGGTTGCGGCTGTTATGCCGACAACTCCAGCGCCGCGGCTTCGACTACTGGCTGGGGCGAGCCAATCATGAAACTCGTGCTGGCTAAGTGGGCTGCGGATCGCGTCGCTTCGGGCAATATGCCGCAATGGGTTGCGCAGGAGGCGATGAACTACCTGAAGCAGCGCCTCGACGGGCATGGAGGAATTATTCTGCTCGATGCCCAGGGCCGCTTCGGACTCGCCCACAACACGCCGCGCATGGCCTGGGCGATCCGCACGACAGAAAAGCTGGAAGCGGGCACCGAACGTTGAGCGCGTTCACCCCGAGAGCCTAAGGCCTAGAACTCCACATGCAGCCGGAATGACGGAACCACGACCGGTCCGCGGTCCTGGTTGTATCCGGGATTGTTGATGTGCTGCACGCCGGGCGCGACGTAAAGGCCGCGCCAGAGGTGTGCGGTGTAATAGGTCTCAAAGATGGTTTCGCGCCCGTAATTCAAATTGTTGGTGCGGCCGGAGTTCGCATCGCCATCGCCAAGCAGAAAGCCCAGGCCTCCCAGCCGCAGATATTCCTCATGATCCTTGCAGATTCCGTTGGTGACGACCGCAAGGCCTGCGCGATCATAACGCCGATGCCACCAAGCGCCCCGTGCGCCTAATCCGGTCGCGAATGTCTGATCCACCTCGGTGTAAGCGAAGGATTCGGTCTTGCCGTTGTCCCAGCCGAAGCGGGCGAAGGCGGTCAGGTTGCGCGCAAGCTCCTGTTCCAGGTTTACGCCAAAACCGTACTTGCGGGTAATGTGCCAGGGATGATTGGTAATGTCGGGCACGGAAACCAGACCCTGCTCATATTGCGCAACCGCGTCGCGATAAATTCCCATGTTGGCGTAGTTGGTGTAGGCGAGAAGACGCACCACCCCTGCTTTTTTCGGAATGAAGCCGCGACGCAACTCGTATTCATAGTTCTCCGCATGCACCTGCCACGGCCGCCACACCAGATCAATGCCGTTGGCAATCTTCGGCATAAGCGCCTCGGCGAAGCGGAACCCCCAGTTGCGGTCCTCGTAGTCGGCAGTGAGGCCGACCGTGTAACCGCGCGTGTCGGCAGCATAGTCGTACGCGCCATTATTGTCGGTGGTCCAGTTGATGAACTGGAGATGCGTGTCGGACCCGGCGGAATTGACGTCGAAGAAGTCCGGCATGCTGAACTTGCCGAAACGAATCTCCAGGCGCCGGCGAGGCAGTTCGTCGAAAAGTGAGAAAGCGTTGCGCTCGTTTTCAATTTTGTCTTTGCTGAGGGCAAACACTTTGTGGATCATCCCGCGACCAAGATAGGGAGCCTTGCTCAAAGATGGATTGCGCACAATGTCGAGATCCGTGTTCCCGGCCAGGCCAAATCCTTGTGTGAGCGCCTCACCTCCGGCTTCTTCAATGTCAACCAGCAACTCGGTCAACTTGTTCAGGCGCACGCCGGTGTAAAGCGTCAGCACGCGCGACGTGGCTTTTTCATAATTGGGGCTCAGGCTATGCGTTCCGCTGTAAAGAGCGGGGAACGGAGGATGAGTCTGAAAGATGAAATTCATCTGCCCCGAGAGCCAGAAGCGCGTGTCCTTGAAGTGAGGCAACATGGCAGGAGTATCGTCGCCAGCGGGGGGATCCGCGGCGTTCGGGGCATCGGGGGTCTGCGTTTGGGCGGCCTGGGTGTTGGTCGAAGACGGTGTGTCGCTGACCGCTGGTGTTTTCGGAGCTTGCGCCCATGCGCACGGCGCGGCCATCATGGCGATGCAAAAGGCCAAAGCGAAGGCGAAGGCGGCGCGTGCGGACAGGGGCGCGTGCGGCCGGGCAGCGCGCCGCCAAAGCTTCGTAAGATTGACAATGAATTGCATGTTCATTTGCATATCGTCAGCGTCGGCGCGCCTATCCGCGCGCTCAATGCCGTCGCTTGCGTTCCCCGCCGGGTTAATGGCAGTCTAGCACAAGGGATTAACTATAGTTAACGTACGCAAACTTCCGGCCAAACTGCCCAACCCACCCGGCATATGTTAAGCAAACTGCGTTACCGCGACGTTACACACCGTAGAGCGGCCGTCAACGGTCCGTCGCCGAAGGCGCCCAGCTCATGCGCGGCGGCCGGCATTCCATCGGATCTTTTTCCCGGCGAGCGCAGCAAACATGGTACCGGGCGCCACGCATGAGCTCGGTCGTCACCATCGTGAGGTCTTGCGCAACCAGGGTGATCGAGCACATTGTCGTTTCCTCCTTTCTGCAAAGTTGTCAACCGATTGGATGACCTCACCCGGTCAAGCACATGAGAACTCCATACATTTTGCGCGGAACCGCGCTGCGCCTCTCAGGGGCGGCCAAACGCCCCGGCCAGGTCCATGACGTGATAGAGCACAAGCAACATCATCACAATCAGGTAGCCGCGTAATGCCATCAGCGAGAGCTTGACGCCCATGGTCATCGGCATCGCTCCGAGCGAAGCAGCATCAACCTTGACCTCGTGCACATCGTCCAGCGGATGCACCACCACGAAATGATTTTCCGGAACATGGTTAATTTCCGCCGGCCGCAGCAGACTCATTACACTCATTGCGCACCTTTCTTTCTCTGCACGACGACTCCTGCAGCGTTGCAGCCTAAGTCGCAGGAAACAGATTGGGGGCGGCCACTTGCGCCGCCAGGATCAGGGAGAGAATGAAGAGGACGACGATGATCGTCCAGTTGACCCAGTTATTCCATCGCTTGTTGACGAATTGTTCTCCGAGCAATTGCTTGTCGTTCAGCAGCAGTTGCAGAAAAATGATGGCCGACGGCAGCATGATGCCTGCCAGCACCTGCACGCCGAGAATGATCAACTGCAACGGCGCGCCCGGGATCAGCACGATCGCCGCCGCCAATCCGGTGCAAGCTACGTAGGTCAGGTAGAAGCCCGGCGCCTTTTTGATTGGCATCTCCAGGCTGTGCGGCCACCCCCTCACTTCGCCGTATGCCCACGCGCTGGAGAGCGAAATGGCGGTCGTGCCGAGCACAGCCGCGTTAATCATGAGCAGCAGAATGGCGCTCCGAACCACTTCCCCGGAAAACAGATGCAGATCATTGGCCATCTGCGCCGGGTCAGAGAAGGTGAGGCCGTGCATCCGGGCCGCGTTGCCGGCAATCATCATGCAGGCCGCCACCACGATGGTGAACACCGCGCCGAGCAGCGTATCCAACTGTGCCCACTTCACATCGGCAAAGCGCAGGCGCTTGTCAGCGATGCAACTCTGCTGAAAAAATAGCTGCCAGGGAGCGATCGTCGTTCCCACGGTCGCGACAATCAGGAACACGAGGTTGGCCGTGAGGGCGCCCGCCGGAATCCCGGGCACGAGAGTATTGTGGACGATCTCCCCGAACGAAGGCCGCAGCTTGAGCGCAAGAAACACCCACGCCAAATCGAGCAGGCAGAGAAACACAGTTACACGTTCCCAGCGCCGGTAGCTGCCCGTCAGCACCATCACGGTCAAGCCAACGGCGGCCAAAGGCACTCCCACCCGCGGCGCAATGTTCATGTGACTTAACGCCAGCGAGATGGCGGCAAACTCGGTGACCAGTGTAAGAAAGTTCACGAGTTGCAAATCCACCAGCGAAAACATCCCCCACCAGCGGCCGAAGCGCTGGTAGATCATTGCGGCGTGGCCTTTGCCGGTGGCAATGCCGAGCCGGACGACCATCTCCTGGATGAAGTAGGTCACCGGTAGCAGCACCAGCAACACCCAGAGAAGGCGTGTGCCGTACTGCGCGCCCGCCTGGACGTAGGTGGAAACTGCGCCTGCGTCGTTGTCGGCTTCCATGACGATCAGGCCAGGGCCGAATACAGTCAGAAATGTAAGGAGGCGATACAGCCATCGACTGCGAACCACGCGCCCACGAAGCGGCTGCGCGGCTTCTTCGCGTGCAATCGAAGCTGATAGAACCTTTTCCTGCATTTCGCACCTCAACTAGACTCGCAGGAAAAAGCAGGCAGCATGGTTGCCTGTCCCGCGAGTTTCGGTAGTAGTTCCGCGACGGACTGTTGAGGGGATGGAACGCGCGCCTGATTGCGCGGGCGCCCCGGCCCTCTGCATTCTTCGATTTTTTCGTTTTGGAACGGAAGAAGCGGGGTGAGGCGATAGGCGGGAGACTGTGGCTTATCGGGACACCGAACCGATTCTTCTAAGCCGGGAAGCCGCCGCCAGTTCGCGGAGGCTTATACCCAATACTCGTTTTCATATATCCTTTCTAGTTTTGGCGGAAGGCGTGTTGCCGCCTAGGAATTTTATATCATACCCCCCTAGGGTATGTGTCAAGAGAAAAATGCGCTGGACGAAAGAAGATTTGTGAAAGATAAAATTCCGGAAATCTCGCGGGAAAAACAAAAGCTGCTGTCGCGCATCAAGCGCCTGGGCGGGCAGATCGACGCCGTCGAGCGCTCGGTAGCCGGAGGCGACGAGTGCGCCGATATTCTGATGCTGCTGGCTGCGATTCGCGGCGGCGTCAACAGCCTGATGGCGGAGATTCTCGAAGATCACATCCGCCTTCACATCACTCATCCAAACCGTCGAGTCGAGTCGCCCGAGGAACTTACCGAGGACCTGATTGCGCTGGTGCGGGCTTACCTGAAATGAACGGCTACGAAGGCAGAGGAGCAGACTGCGGGTCGGCGCCGACGAGTTGTGGAAGACCGATGACTCGCGCCTGGCGCAAAGCACTTGAGCCAAAAATAAAAGGACAGCCCGGAGCCCCCCAAGGCCGTCCTGATAAACCCTCCCGGTTAGAAGGGCAACTGTCCGTACGATAACGACCCGACATTGCGGCAGTGTTGCGGCTTGATGAAATTCCCATGAATTTGCGTCCCGCGGGCCGTGCCTTCGCAGACGCACCAGGCGAAAGCACTGGCACGCTATCACTTAGCAGCTTGTTCGGAGATCACATATTGCTGTGATTGACCGCGCTGCCGACCTCCCGGCAGCCGCTGCTATATTGAGTAAATACGAATTGATCGATTGACTAATCTGTGGAGGGTCTATGGCCCGCAAAACTGAGCAATCGCGCAAGCTGCAAAAACGCGCGGAACAACTGATTCCAGGAGGAGTGAATTCGCCCGTGCGCGCTTTCCGGGCCGTGGGAGGCGACCCCCTCTACGTTGTTCGCGGACAAGGTTCCCACATTTGGGATGCCGACGGCAACGAATACGTGGATTACATCGGCTCGTGGGGCCCGCTCATTCTTGGGCACGCCGCCCCCACCGTGATCGAAGCCGTAATTTCGGCGGCGCGCAGTGGCACCAGCTTTGGAGCGTCCACGCCAGCCGAAGCCGACTTAGCCGAGCTGGTGATTTCCGCTTTCCCCCACATGCAAAAGGTGCGCTTCGTCAGCTCCGGAACCGAGGCTACCATGTCGGCCATCCGGCTGGCCCGCGCCTACACCAAGCGCAAGTACATCGTGAAATTTGAGGGTTGCTACCACGGCCACGCAGACGCGCTGCTGGTGAAAGCGGGATCGGGTGTGGCCACGCTGGGCATTCCCGGCTCGGCCGGCGTGCCCGAGGAATTTACACAGTTCACGCTGGCTCTGCCGTTTAACGACACCGATGTGCTCGAGCAAACGTTCAAGAAGTTCAGGCATCAGATTGCGTGCGTAATCGTCGAGCCGGTCGTGGGCAACATGGGATGCGTGCCTCCTGCCCGCGGATATCTTGAGGCGCTGCGTGCCATTACCTCACGCGACAAGGCTCTGCTGATTTTTGACGAAGTAATGACCGGCTTCCGCCTGGCATTCGGCGGAGCGCAGGAGTTATATGCCATCCAGCCCGACCTCACCACCATGGGCAAAATCATTGGCGGTGGGTTGCCCGTCGGAGCCTACGGCGGTGCGAACGAAATCATGGACCTGGTAGCACCGCTCGGCCCCGTGTACCAGGCGGGCACGCTGTCGGGAAATCCGCTGGCAATGGCCGCAGGTTATGCGACCCTGCGCTACCTGCGCGAGCACAAAGATGTGTATGCCAAGCTCGACAAACTGACCGCGGAAGTAGTTGCTGGCGTGGACGCCGTGGCCAAGGATGCAGGTGTCACATTGTGCCACAACCGCGTGGGCTCGATGTTTACCTGGTTCTTCGCATCCGGTCCGGTCACAGACTGGACCTCCGCCGCCAAGAGCGACACCGAAGCCTTCGGCCGCTTCTTCCGCACTATGCTGGAGAACGGGATCTACCTGCCTCCCTCGCAGTTTGAAGCGGCCTTCATCGGTGCCGCGCACACCGAGCACGACGTGCTGCAGACAATCGCGGCAGCGAAGCAGGCGTTTGCGACGGTGACGGCGTAGGCAATCGGTGGTCCATCGGGACCTCGAGCGGTCTGACTGAACCCGTGACTGCGCGGGCGTCACAATTTAGTGCCGTTTAGTGAGGCGCGCAGATGCCTTCGGCTTCTTCAGGGCCTTCGTATCCTTCTTCGCTGATGCCTTTCGCCGCGCTCCTGGCACCTTGCCGATTCGAGGATCGCGGGCGATGATCAGTTCGCATGCCCGCAGGGCTGCCTCCTCAAAGTCTGGTGCGTCGGCTGGAAGGACTTGCCAGCCCGTTACCTTCTTGCCGAGTACTTCAATCGACCGCATATTCGGAAACTCACGGCGAAGACTCTCATGATGTTCTAGAGTGGTGGCAAGCCAAACTCCGTTGTCCGGGGTTCCGTCGAGCTTATCGCGCAGTATGAGCACAATCTTTTCTTTCACATAAACCCCGAGACACCCGAACATCGGGCGGGTCCAGGGTGCGCGCGGAGCGATCGCGTCAAGCACGAATTCATAGGCAGGAGCCTTGCGCCGCTTGCCCGTGAAGAGCGATTCGTCCGGCGGGAGAATATCCGCTTTGCGGCGAGGTTTCGACATAAGACTCATTCAAGTGAGCGTAAATGATACCGCGCAACTCTCGACGTGAACAGACGAAGCAACCGGCCTGTGCCTCTTACGGAGCGTTTCCAACCGCGCTCGTCGGCAGCTTGAAGTCGACCCCCGCAGCGTCATTGGCCTTCTCGGTCGCTGCCAGGTCGAGATCGGCAAGCAGTATCTTGCGCGTGTGCTCATCGTCGAAATCAAAAAGGGCGTCGCCCAAGATCGCGAAGTTTACGACTGCGGCATGATGGCCGTCCTTGTAGACAAGCACGGTGGCAGGTTGTGGGGTGACTGGTTCGGGTGGCTCCGCAGCCTCGGCCTCATCCTCAGCCGGAGGTCCGCCGTAAGAATCATCGCTGGTCCCGTTCCCCTTCCGCTCCACTTGTCCCGGGCCATACGCATAAGTAGATTCATCGGAGTCCGCTTCCCCCGCCGAGCCTTCGTTTTCGTCCGGTTCGTACCCAATCGCATACGGAATGTAAACAGGCACGGCAACCGGTATCAGGGACTCATCATCGCGTCGGTGGTGGCGGTGCCCGGGTGCGAAAGGCGGCCTGATTTCGGACGAAACTTCTTCGGCTACCAGAAAAGGAAGTGCGCAGCAATTGCCCAGGAAAGGCTGCACAGCGCTTGCAAATCCGTTAGGTCCAAGCGAAGCCAGGTTAGCGTGGCCGCTCGCCGCGGGGTTCCCCGCAATGCCGATCGGAGTGTATGGGGATGGAAAACCCTGAACCTGTGCTGCAAGAGGTACGCAGGCGAGCGAAAGGGCTACAAGAAGGCCCAGCAAAAAATAAGATTGAGTTTTCGCCAGCATGGGCGGTCTCCCGAGCCGCGGTGCGAGCATACTTCGCCCTACCCTATTAGAACTCAATTGCCGGGAAAACCTGCGTAAAAAATGGTCAACAGGGTGGCACCAAAGTGTCGCGCCAGAAAAAACGTTGCGACCGGGGGATGGCGCTTAAGCGGCGGAGAGCGGCGCATGGGCCGACATTTTGCGCAGTTCCAGAATGCGGTGCCGGACGTAGCCATCCTCGGTGAGATGCGAAGCGGCCACAGCTTTCCGCGTGGACACTACCATCTGATCGAGCGGGCGACGATTGGGAAAGTGAGGGTCAAGCTCCCGGCAGAACTCGCACGGCCGGCTGGAGCGCGTGTCAAATCGTTTCACGACGGCTGAATCAATGTGTTCCACGAGAAGCTCCTGGGGGGCCTTTGGTTATTCTCTGGTTTGTTGCGCACAGTCGTCTAAAGTTGTAACCCGACTCATGATCCCATTGTACGAACAGGAAGTTCTACTACAGGGAGTCCGTGCGCACAAGCCCCTTGCTTGACCCAGGGTTCACAGCCGTAATTTTCCCCTTGAAATTAACACAACGTTAACAATTGAAAATATCGTTCCCACGACTGTTGCACCCACAACTGCCTGATTTCTGGCATGATAAGGGCCATTCGTCCAAAATCTTCGCTCACAGGAGATTCCTTGAATCGCGGTGACGCCAGCTCCCGTACCGTGTTCTTCTTCGATGTCGACAACACGCTCGTTGACAACGATCACGTCGCAGAAGACCTGCAGCGGCACTTGCAGAGAAGAGTCGGCGACGAAAGCGCGCAACGCTATTGGCAAATCTTCGAGCAGCTGCGCACCGAACTCGGATACGCCGACTACCTAGGTGCGCTGCAGCGCTACCGCATTGAAATGCCGCGTGATCCCAAGCTGCTCGAAGTGTCATATTTCATGGTGAATTATCCCTTTGCAAATCGCCTCTTCCCTGAATCGCTCGACGCCGTCGAACATGCGCGGCGTCTCGGCTTGCCCGTGATCTTGAGCGATGGTGACGTTGTCTTTCAGCCGCGCAAAGTCGACCGGTCCGGCCTTTACGACTCCTTCGAAGGCCACGTCCTTATTTATGTGCACAAGGAATTGGAGCTTGCCGATGTCGAGAAGAAGTACCCGGCAAACCATTATGTGATGGTGGACGACAAGGTTCGGATCCTCACCGCGATTAAGGGCCACTGGGGGGAGTGCGTGACCACGGTTTTCCCCCGCCAGGGACACTACGCGCTCGACGCCGCTTTGGTGGCGCAGTTTCCGAAACCGGACATTACGCTCGCGCGGATTGGCGAGCTGCAGAACTATTCGCTGGAGCAGATTTTGGCGGCGGCAAAGAAGAAGTAGCGCGACCGCCTATTCGGCCTTCTCAGTTTCCTCGGGAGCGCCCGCGCGCACTAGTGCTTCCAGTTCGCGAGTCAGCCCGTTGCGGGATTCCTCGCCCAAGTCCACAAAGCGAAAAGGCTGAAGGCAGCCCTTCGTCGCCCACATCGGAAACATCATCCGTGCCCGGCTGCGCACGCTGGTTGCGCCCACGTGAAAAACCACGGTCACGCCGATGCTCTCGTCGAGCGGTGCATCCAGCGAGAGCAGGCCGCCGTTGGTCGACAGCTGGCTCATGCGGGCACGAATCTGGCGCCCGTTTTCGAGCAACACCAAAGCAAGGATCGAGCCACCGAGCTTGACTCGTGCGCCTCGTTGACCTCTTAGCGTGCCGGCAGTTCCCGCCATACTCGACGCCAGTATCGCACCGCGAGGCATCGCAGGGCAGATTACCAAAGTCAGGAGAACGAATTAGCTTCATCCTGCGTCGGCATTAATGGTACGCCCTCCAGAAAAAGTACAGGGTCATCGCGGTTCCCACCGCGATCACAAAGGCGCGAATCCATGCCTGCGGAAGTTTTTGCGCGTAGTGGGCTCCGAGGTAGCCTCCCAGAAGGGCCCCAGCGATCATGACGATGCCCTGCTTCCACACCACGGCTCCGGCAATGATGAAGGTGATGACGGCGACGCCATTGATGATTCCACCGAGTACGACCTTCAGTGCGTTCATAGCGTGAATGTCGGTCATGCCGACGATGGCGAGCATCGCCAGATTCAGGATGCCAACCCCGCCGCCGAAATATCCTCCGTAAACGGCGACCACCAGCTCGAACACGGACGCGAAAACGAGCGCCGACGTCGAAATGTCGCGCGCCAAGCCGTTCTGCGAGCGCGCCAGGCGGCCGCCGAACAGAAACAGCAGCGTCGCGCCCAGCATCAGCCAGGGCAGCACGCGCAGGAACGTCTGCGGCGGCGTGTGCAGAAGGAGATAGGCTCCGGCAATTCCGCCGATCAGGCTGGTGACGGCGAGTGGGATCATCACGCGTCGCGACAGGTCGAGGTGCTTGCGATAAGCGCCCGTGCTGGCGGTGACTCCAACCCAGAGCGCGACCGTGTTGGTGGCATTGGCCGCAATCGGCGCGACTCCTGTAAAAAGCAGCGCCGGAAACGCAATGAAACTGCCGCCGCCAGCAACGGCGTTGAGCGCGCCCCCGAGCGCGCCGGCAAAGAAAAGAAAGATGATTGTGTGCAGAAGCAAATATCAGGTGTATCACAGCCGCCGGTTCAATTGGAGCCCAATCAAAGGCATCCTTACCGTCCCGCTTCCGAGTTGTTCGACGACGAATCAACCGCCGTCAGCACCTTTGCATTCAATCACTTCCGTTGTGTGACAGAAGTCATAGCGCTCTGTGATATGGCCGCCTATTCTGATTCTTGATCGAGTCAACACGTCATAACCGGCCAGGCGGTATTCAAAAAGATCGTAGTCAGAAGATCATCATGGCAACGCAGGCGCAAAGCGAACTCATTCCCGAAATTTCAGCGAGCGTGACTACCCTGCCGACTGCAGGCAATGCAGCGGGGCCGCAGCCTTCCCCCAAGGTTAAGAAGAAACTCCTCCGCCGCACCGATCGCGACTACTCGCAAATCACGCGCCGCAGTTTTCAAGCCGCATTTCTGCTGCTGAATATCTGGCTTGGCGGAATTTTCTATTTCTGGGTCCGCCAGTTTGAGCCGGGCGGTCGACCGACCTCCTTCGAGCGCCCGGCTGGCGTTGAGGGCTGGCTGCCGATCGCTGGATTGATGAACCTGCGCTATTTCGTGCTGTCGCACCATGTGCCCGCGCTGCATCCGGCGGCCATGTTTCTGCTGATTACGTTTCTTGCGATCTCATTTCTGTTCCGCAAAGCATTTTGCAGCTGGCTTTGCCCGGTGGGATCGATCTCCGAATACCTGTGGCGCGTGGGCCAGAAGGTTTTCCGCCGCAATTTCTCTCTGCCCCGCTGGCTCGATCTCGGCCTGCGCGGCCTGAAGTATCTTCTGCTTGGCTTCTTTGTCTGGGCAGTCAGTTCAATGGCCGTCGATGAACTCGCCTCTTTCATGAACAGCCCCTACGGCATCATTGCCGACGTGAGGATGCTGAACTTCTTCCGGCACATCGGCGAAACTGGTGCCATCGTGCTCGGCGTGCTGGTGGTCGCCTCGTTATTTATTCAGAATTTCTGGTGCCGTTTTTTGTGCCCCTACGGCGCGCTGCTCGGGATTGTGGCTCTCGCCAGCCCGACGCGCATCCGCCGCAATCCGGAGAGTTGCATTGACTGCGCCAAGTGCGCCAAGGCATGCCCTTCCGCGCTGCCGGTCGATAAACTCGTCACTATCAAATCGGCGGAGTGCACGGGCTGCCTGGAATGCGTGGCCGTCTGTCCGGCAAAAGATACGCTGAGTTTGGCCTTGCCCGCGGTCTTTGGGAACGCGATCTTCGGGAAAAAGACTCCCAGCCTTGCTCCGCAGGCTCCCAAGGTCCCGGTGTGGGCAATGGCGACTGCGATCGCCGTGCTCTTCTTCGGAGTCGTCGGATTTGCGAAGAGCGCCGGCTACTGGGATTCGCACGTGCCGCGCGCGCTCTACCAGCAACTGGTGCCGCACGCGGATGAGGCGCAGCATCCGATGCCCGGCGAGGGCAACTGAGGTACTCCTCCCCTTTCTCCAAGGAATCCCGCGGTCGAAGAGTGGATTACTTCACAGTAGCCCGTGACTCGCCCGCAATCAGCTTTGTGAACTGCCGGCCGAACCAGCGCCTGATCTGCTCGTAAACCGCGGGATGGCTGAGCAGATCCCAATGGTTCATGCCATAACCGACCCACTGATGGAACTCGTCAAAGTGCAAGCTCATTCCGGGATTCCGATGGCGTCCCAAGGCGCTGTTCACCGGTACGAGGCCATCTCCGAACAAGTCAAGGCCGGGACTTCTTTTTGCGTGTCGCTTGGTAGCGGCTATCGCGTAGCTCTCCACCCCCGGTGGCAAAGGCTGCGGAGCGCGGACGTCTCCCGCCCGGGCAAAGCGATCGCGCCCTTTCCAGTCATCCTCCAGCAGGTTACCGTACCGCAGATCGGTGATGCCGGCGCTGCGGATCTTTCCGAGGCGAGCGAATGGGACAGAATAAGAGCTGACTTCCAAGGTCGTGTTCACCCAATTCCCTATCCGCTCAAGCGGCGCTCCGTGGTGTGGCGTTCCCAGGAACAAGAGTCGATCCAGATGCCGAGGCCAGTCGTGGACTGCCTCCTCACCACAGTAGTAGGCGCTCCGTGATACCAGCCCTCCCATGCTATGGCCAATGATCGCCAGTTCCTCCACCGGAACCGGCCATTGGTGGAAGAGGGTCTCAAGCAAGTCGGCAAGCAGGCGCCCGTTTTCGGACACGTGCAAACCGGTGTTGTAGTGCAGATACACCGGCGTGTAACCGAACTCGCCGCCCAGTGCCTCTCCGTGGTCGTGTCCTTTCCGTTTCCATTGCAGGTCGTTCAGACACAGACCGTGAACCAGCAGGAGCACTTTGCCCGTCACCTGCGGGATGGCGGCCTCGAGGGCATACCTTTCGATTTCAAGTGGCTGGCCATGACGGCGCAGAGACATGGAAATCGCGAGCGGATTGAGTGTTCGGGCTAAGTAGTCCCCGATAACACCGTTAAGAGCGGCTACTACAGCCTCGTTCGCCGGCGGCGACCGCCTTTCGTCCGCCGGAGAAGCTAGCGGCGCCAATCCAGCGAGGCCACGATCGACCAGCCTGGCGACCCCGCGGATGCTGTCATAGACCAGCGCAGCAGGACCCGCCGCGGACCCCTGTGCCCACGCTGGTTCCGCACTTCGAGACGGGAACGCAATCTGCCGGTGTACGGCCTCCACCACGTCAGTCAGTCCCGCGATGGCACCAGTCGCTAAGCGACCGAAGCCGACCAAGGCGGCAGCATAATCAATATTGGACGCGTTGCTCATAGTAGTTCTTGCCCCTAGGGATGGAACTTCAATCAGCAAATGTTGCGTTGCAGCGTACGGCGTGGTGGTCGCTCTGTCAAGTTGAGGATTAGGGCGTGTCGGTAGCACATGATATGTCCGGTTGAGATAGCAGGTGATATGTCCGCTTTGCGGGCGGTGAGGATGGGAGACCATGCAGAGCATGGAAGCTTATCCGAGGGCCGCGATGGAGCGGGCGATGAAAGTGCAGGACGTGATGTTGCAGGCGATGGCGAAGAAGATCACGTGGTGGCAGGCGGCGGAGATTCTGGGCATCAGCGACCGGCACATGCGGCGGTGGCGGGAGCGCTATGTCGAAGAGGGCTACAACGGGTTGCTGGACCGGCGGCGGGGCAAGCCCTCGCGGCGCCGGGTGCCGGTGGCGACGGTGGAGAAAGTGTTCGCGCTGTACCGGGAAAAGTATTTCGATCTGAACGTGCAGCACTTTCACGAGAAGTTGCAGGCCGAGCATGGGATCGAACTGAGTTACACCTGGGTGAAGCAGGCGCTGCAGGGAGCGGGCCTGGTGGCGCGAGGACGCAAGCGCGGGACGCATCGCAAGCGGCGCGAGCGGCGGCCGTTGCCGGGGATGCTGTTGCATATCGACGGCAGCCGCCACCAGTGGTTTCAGGACGAGCGCGGGTACGACCTGATCGTGATTCTGGATGATGCCACCAGCGAGATCTACTACGCCCAACTGGTGGAGGAGGAATCGACGGCGACGGTGATGGCCGGACTGCAGGAAGTGATCGAGCGCAAAGGCGTGTTCTGCGCGCTATACAGCGATCGGGGAAGCCATTTCTGGCTGACGCCGAAGGTGGGCGGCAAGGTGGACTACCATCGCCGCACGCAGGTGGGGCGGGCGTTGCACGAGTTGGGCGTGCAGATGATCCCGGCCTACTCGCCGGAAGCGCGTGGGCGCAGCGAGCGCAACTTCTCGACCTGGCAGGGCCGCTTGCCGCAGGAGTTGCGGCTGCGCCAGACTGGGGACGCTGGAGGCGGCGAACCGGTTTCTGCGGGAAGAGTACATGGCCGAGTTCAATCGCCGTTTTCAGGTGGCGTCCAGGCAGCGGGGCCATGCTTTTGTGCCCTGCCGGAGTCGTGACCTGGAACGGATTTTCTCGCTGCAGTTCGAACGCAGTTTGAACCGCGACAACACGGTGAGCTTTCAGAATTTGTCATTGCAGATTGAGCGGGTACGCTGGCGGGCGACGTTGGCGGGCTGCCAGGTGGTCGTACACCAACACCTGAATGGAACCTTGAGTCTCACCCACGGACCGCATTGTCTGGGTCGATATGACGCCGCCGGTGCACCCCTGCCGACCGTGGCTTCTACAGCGCTGAGCAGGGGAAGGGGAACGGCCCCCTTCCCCTGCACCCCCATCCCCAAACTCAACCCAACCCAAACGGCGAGGGCTCAACTTTGAAACCGGACATTTCACTTGCTACAAAAACCGGACATTTTAACTTGCTACCGACAGCTGAGGATTAGGGCGGGCCGTCGGCTGACCGGAAGTATGCGGTTGCTGGTGAAAAATCGCCAATACGCTCTTTGATGTACTCCACCCAAATTCATCTCAGCGGGTCAGCCCGGCGTCGTACATCGCACCGTAACTGAGATACTGCGCGACCGGATCTTCCGGATAGGTGATTTCGACCTTCTCCACTTCTCCGTTCTTGTCGAAGCTCGCCGCTAGGTGCGCGTTGATGCCGGCAAAGTAGTTTGGTAGGTCTAGTTTCTTGTAGCGCGCCAGTATCTGGTCGCGCAGCGCCGGGTCGAAGTGGACTCCATACTTTTCGACCAGTGCCTTGATCGCGTCGTAATCGCCTTCGGCTTTGATGCGCATTAGTTCGGCGAGCAGCATGCCCACGCCCTTGCGCATCTTTTCAAAGTCGGCCACGCGCACATAGGTTTTTCCGTCGCGCGTAAACTGCTCGATCGAGCCGGGAACCTGGTCGGCAATATAGTGCGCGATCAACTGGCGGTCGCGCTCGTGATCTTCTTCAATGGTGTCGCCGTGCGGAATGCGGCGCAGTTGGGTCAACGCGACGGAGGCCTGGTTGTAATACATCGCCTTGGCCACTTCTTCCTGATCGGTAACAAGGCCAAGTTCCTTGAGCTTGGGATCCCAGATGTTCCAGAGCGCCATCAGGTCGGCGCGGGCTTCTTCGAGCGTTGAGTAATATTCCTTCAAGAAGCGCTGCGGCGATCCCTGCACGCGGTCAGTGAGTTTGCCCGAGCCGTGGCCAATCACCTCATGCATGGCAACCAGCAGGCTGCGGGCTTGATCGCCGTACTTCTGATCGCGTTCAATGGTGGCCGCATCGGGCCCGAACTCGGCAATCAAGGTCTTTCCGCTAGCAGCGTTCAATGCGCGACTGCTGCCGGTGAACAGAAAATTCTTCGAGCCGTATTTTTCGTGGATCTCGTCTTCGTTAGGCAGATTGTCACCGATGGTAGAGACGTTGAAGTCGCCGGATTCGATCAGCGTTTCGACCGCTTTCACCACCGGCGCTTTGAACGACGTGCGCCGGTACTTGTCGAGCCAGGGCGCTTTTTCTTCAAAATAAGCGGCATTCTCGGCGAGCTTGGTAATGGCCGCGGTTACCGGCTTGTCGGTAATGGTAACGAAGCTTTGTGAACTTCCCTTCGCCCCGCGCGCATCGCGATAAACCTCGATGAACCCGTTGTCGAAATCGACCGCCGCGTCGTTCTGCACCCAGGCAATTCCGAACGAGACCCACTCGGCATAATCGCCGGTCTGGTAATAGCGGATGAGATGGCCGATGGCTTCGGCCTGCTGCGGATCGGCATAGGCGCGCGCTTTCTCCAGGCAATCGTCCGCCTTCTTTAGAAACGTCGCATACAGCCCGGACGGAATTTTGCCATCGGGCGTGCCGGCGCGATAGACGAACTCGGTGAGCTTGCCATCCGCGCCGCGGACGACGCGGGAGTTGAGCGCATATTTCTCCTGGAAGCCCTTGAGGTCGTCGAGGCTCAGGCCGGGGTAGAAGGTGTTGGAACTGGCCTGGATGACGTCTTTTCCGCCGGTGGGGCTCTTGGCGACTTCCATGGGCTCGAAGGCTGCGTCGAACACCGAGGCGCGCAGTTCATCAAGCTCGCGTTTCAGATCTGCCGCGGTCTTCAGCGGCGGCAGATCGGCATATGGCGATTGAAAGGCGCCATTTTGCTGGGCCGACGATGCAGCCATGGTCAGCTCTTCGAAGGTCAAGCCGGGCAAAAATTTCTGCGACGTAATGTCGTTGTGGTTGCCGCGGTTGGCCCAAAAAAGTTTGCCGTAGTCGGCGAGCCTCGTTCGCAGCGCGGAGTCGATTCCCTTATCATGCGCCAGGATTTCTTCGAGCAACCGCTTTTGTCGCAGGCCATAAGCGGAGAACTGGTCGTAGATGATCGGGTCGATGGCGATCGAAGCTTGCGTCAGCCAATAGGCAAGAGCCTGCTGCCGGGGCGTAAGCGTCTGGAAACTCGGCGCGCGCAGCAGGACAAACGCCGTATCACCCACGCGATCGACGACGACTTTGTCCGCGGATTTGCTTGCGTCTGACTGTTGGCACAGCACGGGTACGGCTGCAAAAGAAAGCATGAGTACAAAAGAAATTGCTTTCAGAAACGAATGGGAAATGGGCTTAACGGGTTTCACGTAGTACCTCCTGCGACTGGCTGGACCAAACTGGGCAGGCTATCATAATCGGCCGCCATCCGCGGTGCGCTCGCGGGAGGCCGTTTCTCGCGTGCTAGAATCAAACGTGGGGACTGTTTCTGGCCGATGCTGCCTGACATAGAAAAACTGCTCGAACTGCAGGTGGCGGATCAGGAGATCCGCAAACTGCAGGAAGAGATCGCCGAACTGCCCAAACGCATCGCGGTGATCGAACAGAAACTCGCCGGAACCAAAGCCCTGCTTGAAAAAGCGCGCAGTGCCGCCAAGGCCGACGAGGCCAACCGCAAAAAGTTTGAATCCGCCATTCAGGACCTGCAAGGCAAAATTTCCAAGTATCGCGACCAGTCGCTCGACGTAAAAACCAATGACCAATACAAGGCGCTCCTGCACGAGATCCAGTTCTCCGAGCAGGAAATCCGCATTAATGAAGATCGCATCCTTGAGGTCATGGTCAACGTCGAAGGGCGCGAGAAGGAAGTCAAAGCCGCGGAAGCCGAACTGAAGGCCGAAACCGCCGAGATCGAGAAAGAAAAAGAAGACGCGCGCCGGGTTACTGCCGAAGATCAGAAGAAACTCGCGGAGTGGAACGCCAAGCGCGATGCGCTCCGGCAAGGCATTGAGGGCGATCTGTTACGCCGCTACGAGCGCGTGATGAAGTTTCGCGGCAGCGGCTTGGCCGAGGTGCGCGACCACAAATGCATGGGCTGCCAGGTAATGTTGCGGCCGCAAACTTACAACGAAGTTGGCAACGGCGAACAGATCGTCTACTGCGATTCCTGCCAGCGCGTCCTTTATTTCGACCCGGCGAAAGAGGTCAAGCCAGAGCAGGAGGCCGAACCAGCGCACGCCCGGCGCCGTCCGCGGCCCAAGGCTGACGCGCCGCAGGCCTGGTTCTACCGTCCCGATTACGGCGAGGCCGGTGAAGTGCTGCTCGTGTTCACGAATGCCAATGGTGCGGCTACGCGCTCCATTTACGATTTGCATTCCGGCCGCCAGTTTGGCGAGGTGCTCAACCGCGAAGGCAACTACCGGCAGGCTTTCCCCGAAGATTTGACCGATACCGCCGTCCGCCTGAACGGCCACTGGGACGAGGAAGAGATGCTGGAATGGGGCTCAGAGATGCCGAGCAGCGCCCTCGACGTGCTGCACCAGGATCTGCGCGCCGTCCAGCGCGAACACGGGAAAACACACAAGACGCATTCCCACGCCACAGCCGAGCATACTGCGGCGAGTTGACGCGCGTTTTGCCAGTACGCTTGTCGGTTAAGAACTACTTCGTCCCGTACGGATTCTTATACCGCAGCACTTTGCTCAGATCCTTGCCGCGAACGATTCCTGCAGAATGGTATGCCAAGCCCCATGAATCGATCGAAGACAGGTCAGGGAGGATACAGGCTTCGAGCACCGTATCGACGGGATCGGCCTTGTTCACCCAACCACCGCCGTTCAGATTGATTCCGCCGAAAAGATCCGTGCCCCCAAGCAGCGAGCAGTAGCATGACGCCGGGTTGCCGTTGCAACTTCCCATCGGCACCTGCGCGTAGTAGGCGAGCGCTGCCAGGCTTGGCTTGTCGGTATAGAGCGTCGAGAGCAGCACGTGAATCCGCGATCCATCTTTCTTCGATGTGAACTTGCAGAAGTTGCGCCCTCCCGAAAGGGCAAACCAATCCGGCTCGTCGGCGTTGGTGTTGTAGTAAGGCTGGCGCGTAACCACTTCGCCGCCCTTGCTCACGCAATAGGCTGCGGCGGCTACCTCGTTGTCAGGCTGCGCGCTCGCCGCCGCCTGCGGGCCGCTGCCGGCCTCAACCGGCCGAATGCTGGGAAGAAAAACAACTAGAGCGAATACAAGACAAATCGTCAGGGCAACGAACGGGCGCTTCATAGGGCCTCCTGATGGCAACAACGAAACTCCGCTTCCAAGGCGGAAAGTCGAGGGGTGAAGGTTACCACAAGAATGCGCCAGCCGACACAGGGATTTGCCGCCTGTCGTCGATACGAGTGAAAGGCGTGCCGCGCCTTTCCGATTGCCTCTGCCCGCCAAAAGGGCGCCTTCCGGCGCATTCTGGGATAAGATACCCGGCAAGGGGTGACTCATGTCTGAAGCTCCAGTTCTCTCCACATCGCGCCGTTTTTTTCTGGGAGTGTCAGCCGCCGCATCCGCCGCGCTCGCTTTGCGCATCGTCACCGAGCCCATGCTGGCCCACGCCGCCCGCCACCTGATCCACGAAGGCGTGATGATCGATGCCAACGAGAATCCGCTCGGCCCCTGCGCCGCCGCCCGCGACGCCATCATTGCTATCGCCCCTCAAGGTGGACGCTACTCCGACTGGCTCACCGAAGAGCTCATCAACCAACTGGCACAAATCGAAGGGGTCAAGCCCGAATACATTCGCCTCTATGCCGGATCGAGCGAGCCGCTGCATCACGCGGTCGCCGCCTTTACCTCGCCGCAGCGCAGTTATGTCACCGCCGATCCCGGCTACGAAGCTGGTATGTTCGCCGCTGCCAACGCAACGAACGCGCGCGTCGTCAAGGTGCCGCTCACCAAGGATTACGCCCATGATGTTCGCGCCATGATCGCCGCCGCGCCCGACGCCGGCCTGTTCTACGTGTGCACGCCGAATAATCCCACTGGCACGGTGACCAGCCATTCCGGTATCGAATACCTGGTCGCCAACAAGCCGAAGGATTCCGTGGTCATGGTCGACGAGGCCTACATCCATTTCTCCGACGCACCGTCCACGATGGACCTGGTCAAAGCCGACAAAGATGTGCTAATCCTGCGCACGTTCTCGAAGATTTACGGCATGGCCGGCCTACGCTGTGGCGCAGTGTTTGGCCGTCCCGATCTGATCGAGAAGGTCGAAAAATACGGCGGCTGGAACTTCATGCCGATCACTGCTCTGGTTGCGGCCACAGCCAGCCTGCAAGACACGCAACTCGTGCCCGAGCGCAAGCGCATCAACTCCGAGGTCCGCGCGCGTGTGTTCGCCTGGCTCGACAGCAACGGATACTCCTACGTCCCCTCGCAATCGAACTGCTTCATGCTCGACACCAAGCGCAACGGCAAAGAGGTAATCGAGGCCATGGCCACGCAACACGTCCACATCGGCCGCATCTGGCCCGTCTGGCCAACCCACGTCCGTATCACCGTAGGCACCGCAAGTGAGATGGAGCAATTCCAGGCGGCGCTAAAGAAGGTTATGACCGGTGCAGTGACGGCAAGCGTGTCTTCCGCGCGAGCCGCCCGTAAGCTGCGCAACGGCGATCTTCCCCTTCGAGCATAAGGAAAACCTACGCGGCGTGGGATTGAGTGTGGCGCGGGCGCCCTCGCTCGCGAAAGCCGGCTGCTCAAGAAACTGCCTATTTCCGCACCCTCGGCTAAAAGGCCGCCTCTCGATCGACCCATTCGTCACGTGTGGCCCTCACATGTAACATCGCTTCATGCCGAAAAATCCTGCCTCATCATCCAGAGGTGCCGCCGAGCCGTCTCTGCCTGTAGTAAAGCTCTCCCCGCGCGGCGCCGCCCGCCTGAAATCCGGACATCCCTGGGTCTATCGTTCCGACATCTCCGCCGCAGAAAACGCCCCGCCCGGCGCGATGGTCAAGGTCGCCGACCCGCGAGGAAAAGTCCTCGGCACCGCGCTCTACAGCTCCTCCTCGCAGATCGCCATCCGCATGATCGCCAAAAACGATGCCGAAATCACCGATCTACCTGCCCTCATCGCCGATCGCATCCGCGCCGCTATTGCCTATCGGCAGCAGTTCGTCGCCGATACCGACGCCTACCGCCTAGTCTTCAGCGAAGCCGATTTCCTCCCCGGCCTCATCATTGACCGCTATAACGACGTTCTCTCCGTTCAGATTCTGACGCAGGCAATGGACGCCGAGCCCGTCCGCGGCACGGTCATCGCAACCTTGGTCGAAGAACTCCAGCCCGCCGGAATCGTCGAGCGAGTCGACCCCCGTATTCGCGATCTCGAGCAGCTCCCGCCCCGCGACTCCGGCCTGGTGTGGGGCAAGAAAAGCTCGACCATCATCACTATGAACGCCTTCGTGCCCCAGGTTCGCGCCCGCACTTTGGGCGCTAACCTGGGCGGGACGCAGACAGACGACGCCACGCCGAAAAGCGTTACGCAACGGGCCGTCCGCTTCCACTACGACGCCCTCGAAGGTCAAAAAACCGGAGCCTTCCTCGATCAGCGCGAGAACTACGCCGCCACCGCACGCTATGCCCACGGCCAGGCGCTCGACGTCTTCTGCTATCAGGGAGGCTTTGCCCTGCATCTCGCACCCAATTGCTCCGGCGTCACCGGTGTCGACAGCTCCCGCCCCGCGCTCGAAATGGCCGACAAGAACGCCGCGCTGAACGCACGCGAGATTGAATGGATCGAAGCCAATGCCTTCGATCTTCTCCGCGACTACGCCGATGCCGGCCGCCGTTATGACACGGTCGTGCTCGATCCGCCCGCGTTCGCCAAGACCAAACGCGACCTCGACAAAGCTCGCGGCGGCTACAAGGAACTCAATCTTCGCGCCCTCAAGATGCTCGCCCCTGGCGGAATCCTTGTCACCTGCTCATGTTCTTTCCACGTGAGCGCTGCTGACATGCTCGAAGTGGTCGCTGCCGCTGCCCTCGATGCGCACAAGACTCTGCGCCTAATCGAGACCCGTACCCAGGCCAAAGACCATCCAATCCTGCTAAGTGTGCCCGAAACAGGCTACTTGAAGTGCATGATATTCAACGTAAGTAATTGAAAAATATGTATGATAATGTACTTGACAGTAATACACTCATTTGAAGGCACAGAACCGAAAGCTGCCGGCAAAGCCGCATAAGCAGTTGTTCGTGTGGAGCGGACACACTCCTGTCCGCCCAGCCGAGCGCAGCGAGGCAGTCCTTGAAAGGGCGCGGGCTTCAGCCGCGCCGCAAAGGCGCGAAAACAATTGGGGGCTTTAGCCCCTGAGGGAGGCGGCGCGGTGTCCGTCTCCCGTTTTGTTTTGCGATTTGGCAATCGGATAACTGCGGCCTCTTCGAAGGCGTCCTTTTCAAATTACACAATTACCCGATTACAAAATTGCAAAATCTCGCTACCCTCTTGAGTAGCGGAAGGAGTCAACCCCATGACGATCCGTTGGGACAAATTCACCGTCAAGGCGCAGGAAGCCGTCCAGCGCGCGAACGAGCTTGCTTCCGAGCACGGCAACCCTGAACTGATGCCCGTGCATCTGCTCGCTGCGCTCATCGAGGACAAAGAAGGCATTGTCCCACCCGTGCTCGAAAAGATCGGCATCGGCCCGCAAGCCGTGCTCGCCGAGATCTACAAAGAGATTGAGAAGCTGCCCAAAGTCTCCGGCACCGGCGCAACCCAGGCCACGATGTCGTCGCAAGCGAATCAGCTTCTCGAGAACTCGTTCAAGCAAGCCGACTCGTTCAAAGACGAATACGTCTCAACCGAGCACCTGCTGCTCGCCATCACCAGCCTGAAACGCGAACGAAAGCAGGGAGACCCGGCGCAGGAACTCCTCGCCCGTCACGGCGCCACGCACGACGCCATTCTCAAAGCGCTGACGGCAGTCCGCGGGTCGCAGCGCATCACCGACCAGAATCCTGAAGGCAAATATCAGGCGCTGGAGCGCTACGCTCGCGACCTGACCGAGCAGGCGCGGCGCGGCAAGCTCGACCCGGTGATTGGGCGCGATGAAGAAATTCGGCGCGTGGTGCAGGTGCTGTCGCGGCGCACGAAAAACAATCCGGTGCTGATCGGCGAGCCCGGTGTGGGCAAGACGGCGATTGTCGAAGGACTGGCGCAGCGCATTATTTCGGGCGACGTGCCCGAGGCGCTGAAGAACAAGCGCGTGGTTTCGCTTGACCTGGGAGCGATGCTGGCGGGCGCGAAATATCGCGGCGAGTTCGAAGACCGGCTCAAGGCCGTGCTGAAAGAAATCGGAGACGCGCAGGGCCAGATCATCCTTTTTATCGACGAGTTGCACACGCTGGTGGGCGCGGGGGCAGCTGAAGGCGCGATTGATGCTTCGAACATGCTGAAGCCGGCGCTTGCGCGCGGTGAGCTGCGCGCCATTGGCGCCACCACGCTGAACGAATACCGCAAGTACATCGAAAAAGATGCCGCGCTCGAACGGAGATTTCAGATCGTCTTTGTGGGCGAGCCGAATGTCGAAGACACGATCGCCATTCTGCGCGGGCTGAAAGAGAAGTACGAAGTGCATCACGGCGTACGGATCAAGGATTCGGCGATTGTCGCGGCGGCGACTTTGTCGCATCGCTACATCTCCGACCGCTTCCTGCCCGACAAGGCCATTGACCTGATCGATGAGGCCGCCGCGTCGCTCCGCATCCAGATCGATTCCATGCCTACCGAGATCGATCAACTGGAACGCCGCGCCACGCAACTCGAAATCGAAAAGCAGGCACTGAAGAAAGAAGACGATGCGAATTCGAAAGAGCGCCTCGCTGCGGTCGAGAAGGAACTGGCCGGAATTCGCGAGAAGTCGAACGCGCTCAAGGCGAAATGGAAGCAGGAAAAAGATGTCATTGCCAAAGCGCGCGCGCTGAAAGAAAAACTTGAGCAGCTAAAGCTCGAGGAGCAGGCTGAAGAGCGCAAGGGCAACCTCGAACGCGTAGCGCAGATTCGCTATGGGCTGATCCGGCAGACGGAAGAAGAGCTGAAGAAAGTCACCGCGCAGATGGACAGTAAAGGCCATCGCATGCTGAAAGAGGAAGTGGACGAAGAAGACGTCGCCCGCATCGTCTCGAAGTGGACGGGCATTCCGGTTTCGAAGATGCTCGAAGGCGAAGTCAAGAAGCTGATCAACATGGAAGAGCGGCTGCGCCTTCGCGTCATTGGCCAGGACGAGGCGCTGGAACGGGTGTCGAACGCGATCCGCCGTTCGCGCGCCGGTCTGAGCGACCCCAAGCGGCCGATCGGCTCGTTTATTTTCCTTGGACCTACCGGCGTCGGCAAGACCGAACTGGCGCGGGCTTTGGCGGAATTCCTGTTCGATGATGAGAAGGCGATGATCCGCATCGACATGTCGGAGTACATGGAGAAGCACGCTGTGTCTCGGCTGATTGGCGCGCCTCCAGGATACGTCGGGTATGAAGAGGGCGGGCAACTCACCGAGCAGGTGCGGCGGCGGCCTTATGCCGTGGTGCTGTTCGATGAAATTGAGAAGGCGCATCCCGACGTGTTCAACGTTCTGCTGCAGATCATGGACGACGGCCGGTTGACCGACGGGAAGGGCCGCCATGTGGACTTCAAGAACAGCATCATCATCATGACGTCGAACCTCGGGTCGTCGTACCTGCAGGCGGAAAACATCCGCTCCGAGGATGCGTTCGAGCGGGCTTCAAAGCAGGTCATGGAGGCGCTGCACGGGCACTTCAAGCCGGAGTTCCTGAACCGCGTGGACGATGTGATCATCTTCCGTCCGCTGGGCAAGGAGCAACTGGTGAAGATCGTGGAGCTGCGGCTCGAAGACCTACGCAGACTGCTGGCCGACCGGAAGATTTCTCTCGAGCTGACGGACGCGGCCAAGGAGCTGCTCTTCACCGCGGGCTACGACCCGAACTTTGGAGCGCGGCCGCTGAAGCGGGCGATTCAAAAGCTGGTGCAGGACCCACTGGCGCTGAAGATTCTGGATGGCGAGGTGCTGCATGGGGATCACGTGGTCGTGGATGCCGACAAGAAGGCGGGGAAGATGACCTTCAAGGTGAGCGAGCGGGTGGGGGAGAAGAAGGCCACCGTGCGGAAGTAATTCTTACAAGGGTCGGTGGCGTGGTTCGGCGAAGTGTTCCACGTGGAACATTTTGTGCATGTATTAATATACGTACAAATAACGGCAACCGCTAAGTACTATTGGAGTTAGGGCGGTTTTGGCCGAGATTTCGGCACTGGATGTCGAAATGGTGCGCGTGGAGCGACGGAAGAGGGCAGTCTTTGCTCAGTAAATATCTTCTTTCGTGGAGGGAGTACGAAAGTGGATTTTTGTTGGGTACGAAAGTAGACAAAATTGCCGAAGAATTTTGGCGGTGTTTGGTCAGTTTTGTGATATATGCAACGCCCCTGCAGAAGGGGACGCGATGAAGCGCACGTGGACGATCATCGGTGTAGGCGACGTACCGAACAGCTTCCAATGGTACCAGGCGTTGTTCGGTCAGCCGGGTACCCTTCCTGCCCATGATTGCTTTGGGCAAATCCTCGATTCGGATGGAACTGTCTTGCTCTGCCTCCACGAGTGGGGCGCCCACGAGCATTCCTCATTGATGAGCCCCGATCACGGGACACCCGGCAACGGCCTCCTGTTGTTCTTCCGTGTCGATGATTTCGACCTGGCGCTTCAAAGGGCACGCTCTCTCGTCACTCGGCTCGAAGAGGAGCCACACGTGAATCCGAACACTCAAACCAAGGAGTTCTCGCTCCGGGATCCGGACGGATATTACGTTACGATCAGTGCGGCTTGGTAGCGGTCGCTTAGCTTCGGCCCGGTGCAAAAGGACCCACCCTAAAGTCGCGTCGGCGCGGCGTCAGGATAGGACACCCTCCTAGTCCAGCCAGGCACAATTCCAACAGGCAACAGGTCGCATCAGCATCCTTTTCGTTTGGTACCGTGGTACACTGGTACCACGGAGGAAGTTATGATCGTAGTCGGAGGGATTCTTCTCGCAGTCGCTGTCTTCACCATTAATAAAAATTCGGGCCCGGACAAGCCGCCAGCGCCGCTTATACCGGTTCACGTAGATAACAGCTTTCGGTTCCTTGTCCACGCGTCTTTGAGTGCCGCAGTTCCCCTGTTCGGCCCCGAAGGCGAACGAGGTTGGGCGGGTGACGAGTGGGACCCGCAGTTTCTGTACCCTCACAGGGGAAAGGATCAACAGGGGATGGTATTTACCGTACAACAGGGGAAACAAACGAGCATATGGGTTGCCACGTTGTTCGATTTAGCGGGGGGAAGGATGCAGTATGTGTCGGTGGTTCCCGGCATCCGGATATCGATTGTTGACGTGCAGTTGACGGCACGCGACGCTTCGACGACCAGCGCGGAAGTGCGCTACGTACGCACGGCCCTGGACGTTTCAGCCAATGACGAGGTGCAAGCGCTAGGCGAAAGCGACCGACAGGAAGGACCACATTGGCAGGAGGCGATCGAAAGCTATCTTCGAGAGCAGCGCGACAGGAAGCACTAGAACGTGCGGCTTATGGCGGGCGAAGCGGATGATCCGCTGAGAAAGCTCGACAGAGAGTTGCCGTTTTGTTTTTGAAGTTGTAACGTACCCGATCAGACTCAATTTTCAGTGAGGTCATGAAATGAAGTTTCGTCATCTGGGTTGGCCGCTTGGTGTTTCGCTTCTCTTCGCCGGCACGTTCTGGGGGCAGCAAGCGGCGCCCGCGCCGAAGACGGTGGTGGTTCACGCGGGGCATTTGCTGGATGTGAAGACCGGCAAGACGCTGTCGAATCAGACGATTGTCATCGAGGGGGACAAGATTGTCAGTGTGGAGGCGGAGTCGCGGGCAGGGGCGCCCGCGCCACACATTCCGGCGGGGGCGCAGGTGATCGATCTTTCGAACGCTACCGTGCTGCCGGGATTGATCGATGCGCATACGCACCTTACGTTCAATCCGAAGTTTGATTATTCGATGTTGGGGATCTCTGTGCCGCGGGAGGCGCTGATTGGGGCGCACAATGCTCGCGTGACGCTGGAAGCCGGATTTACGACCGTGCGCAACGTGGGAGCGAGAGGTTACGCGGACGTCGCGTTGCGCGATGCCATCAATGCGGGCGACGTGCCTGGCCCGCGCATGCTTGTGAGCGGTCCGGCACTGAGCATTACGGGTGGACACTGCGATAACGATCTGCTGCCGTTCGAGTATCACGCGCAGAGCGACGGCGCCGCCGATGGCGTCGAGGGGGTGCAGCACAAGACGCGCGAGATTATCAAGTATGGGGCGGACGTGATCAAAATTTGCGCGACCGGCGGCGTGCTGTCGAAGGGGGACGATCCCAATGCGGCGCAATACACGCTGGAAGAGATGAAGGCGATTGTGGCGGACGCGCACCGGCTGGGGCGCAAAGTGGCAGCGCACGCGCATGGCGCGCAGGGCGTGATTTGGGCGTCGGAAGCGGGCGTGGATTCGGTGGAACACGGCCACCTGATGAACGATGAAGCGATCGCGACGCTGAAGAAGAACGGGACGTACCTCGTGCCTACTCTGTATCTGATCGATTGGCAGGGGGAGAACGCGGCGCAGGCGAATCTTCCGGACTTTCTGAAGCACAAGATGGAGCTGGTGTCGCAAACGGCGAAGATAAATGCGAAGAAGGCGTTTGAGGCGGGCGTGAAGATTGGGTTTGGGACGGACGCGGCGGTGTATCCGCATGGGCTGAATGCGCACGAGTTCAATGTGTATGTGAAGTTGGGGATGACGCCGCTCGAGGCGATTCGGACGGCGACCATCAATGACGCCGATTTGCTGGGGTGGCCGGACAAGATTGGGGCGATTGAGCCGGGGAAGTTTGCCGACCTGATTGCGGTGGATGGAGATCCGCTGGCGGATGTGACTACGCTGGAGCGGGTGAAGTTTGTGATGAAGGGCGGGGACGTGGTGAAGAATCAGTACGGGAAATGAGGGCGAATGAAGACCGGGAACGACCGGCGCGCGCTACAATGGGCGCAAGTTGCCGGGGGTCCACCATGCGCACATGCACGCTGATCGTGAGCCTGCTGTTTCTATTCTTACTCTTTGGCTGGACGCAGGAAACGAAGCCTGCGCCGAAAACATCCTATAGCCCCGTTCCGGTGGAGGATGCGCGCCGGCCTAACCCGGTCAAGGCTACACCGGAGTCGATCGACCGGGGCAAGAAGATCTATGGTTACGATTGCGCGCAGTGCCATGGCGACAGCGGCGACGGGAAAACCGACGCCGGGAAGAAGATGAAGATTCATGATTTCACCGACGTTGCAGTTCTGAAGGACCACACGGATGGCGAACTTTTCTACATCATCAAGAATGGCCGTGGGGAGATGCCGCAGGAGGGCGACCGGGTGAAGCCCGATGAGCTTTGGGATATGGTCAACTATGTGCGCTTCCTGGCGAAGAAAAAGGAACCGGCCGGGGAAAAGCAGTGAAGATGATCGTGCGGACTCGGCGCGCGGACTCCGCCGTGGCCCTGATACTTCTGCTGCTCTCGCCTTTTTTGCTCGCCTCCAAGAAAGAAAAGAAAGAAGAGCCCATTCTTCATTCCGTCGGCTTCAGCCTTCGCCAATTTTCCGCGCCCGAAGGCTACAACTGGCGCGGCTCGGACGATCGGACGCTGGGCGGTATTGTCTGGTATCCCGCGGAAGCTAACATTGGAGAGAAGGATCAATATGTCGGTCCGCCGGACGCACCGCTGTTTTACGCGGGCCGCGCCGCCAAGGATGCGACACTAGCCCCAAGCTTCGGTAAGTATCCCCTTATCGCGCTGTCGCACGGCACGGGCGGAAGCGCCATGCAGATGGCGTGGCTGGGCACTTATCTGGCGGCGCGCGGCTACATTGTCGTTGCTGTGGATCATCCGGGTAATAATGCCGTGAGTGGCTACACGAGCGAGGGCTTTATCGAAGGCTGGGAGCGAGCGCGAGACATCAGCACAGCGATCGACGACATGCTCGCGGATCCGCGATTTGGATCCAAGATCGACCTGGATCGCATGGGCGCGGCGGGTTTTTCATATGGCGGGTACACGATGATGGAACTTGCCGGCGCCACTACCGACGTCAACCGGATCCTTGCCTGGTGCGGGGAGAAAAAGGGCGCGTGCGATCCTCCCGAGATGCCGGATTTGATGGCGAGGTTTGCAACCATAAGGCAGCAACCGCAGGTACAGCAGGCGTTGCAGCACGCGGGCGATTCCTATCGAGATCCGCGCATCCGAGCGGTCTTTGCAATCGCTCCCGCGGTGGCTCGCGCGTTTACGCCGGAAAGCCTGCAGAAAATAGCCATCCCGGTGGAGATTGTTGCGGGCGCGGCGGATTCGATTGCTCCTCCCGCGGAAAATGCGCAGTTTTATGCTGCAGACATCAAGGGCGTGAGACTGACGATCCTGCCCGGTGGAGTGGGCCATTACACCTTCCTCGACGTGGGCACCGATGCCGGGAAGAAGCAACTCCCCAACTTCTTTGTGGATAACGCTGGCGTGGACCGGGAAGGCGTACATAGGCAGGTCGCTGAAATGGCGGCGGAGTTTTTCGAGAAAGAGCTGGCACCGGCTAAGAAGAAACGCTGACCTGCGCCGCGCGTTTGAGGAAGAGCATAGGGCTGACTGAGTGAATCGGCAGCCAGCGATTTTGAGACAGCCAGATTTCTCTGCAGCGCAGACTGCATGGCGGAGGGAGAGGGATTCGAACCCCCGGTACGGTTTCCCGTACATCGGTTTTCAAGACCGACTGTTTCAACCGCTCACACATCCCTCCGCGCGGCTGGTTAAAGTTTAGCAAGTCAAAGGATCAGTTGGCAGATTACTTGCGCCGATATCCGGAATGGCGACTCCGATTCTCTCCTGGTGGAAACCGACATATCAACCGAGGATCAACGGATTAAAGCTTGTTCCATGCTCATGCCCTTCACTGCGATACCGGCTTGGTGTTACAACGATAGAGGAAACCCGAAAAGAGTGTCTCGTCAGGCAGTCGCGGGCTTAAGCTCGTGTGTCCGGAGACGCCGGGCGCGCGCGCGAAAGAATAAGGAAGGACCCTATGAAGGCATTAGTGAAAAGCCGGCGTGAACCCGGCCTTTGGCTGGAGGAAGTTCCGGAGCCGGAAATCGGCATTAATGACGTAAAAATTCGCGTATCTCTTACTGGAATCTGTGGAACCGACCTCCATATCTATCAATGGGACGATTGGGCGAAGGCCACCATCCCCGTCCCCCTCACCATTGGCCACGAATTCGTCGGAGAAATCGTCGAGGTCGGGAGCAACGTCGCCGATTATCGAGTCGGCGAACTCGTCAGCGGAGAAGGGCATGTAACTTGCGGGCGCTGCCGAAACTGTCTGGCTGGCCGCCGGCATTTGTGCGCGCATACCAAAGGAGTCGGAGTGAATCGGCCCGGCGCCTTCGCCGAATACATCGTGCTTCCCATGAGCAACATCTGGAAGCACAATCCCAAGATCAACCCGGAGATCGCATCGATTTTCGATCCCTTCGGCAACGCGGTGCACACGGCATTGTCGTTCCCAGTGCTGGGAGAGGATGTATTAATCACCGGCGCCGGGCCCATAGGCCTGATGGCTGCCGCAGTGGTGCGGCACGCCGGCGCCCGCTACGTGGTCATCAGCGATCTGAATCCGGTTCGTCTGGCGCTGGCGAAAAAAATGGGCGTTACGCTCGCCGTCGATCCGCGAAAAACGCCACTCAAGGAAGCGCAGAAGCAGCTGGGCATGCAGGAGGGATTCGACGTTGGACTGGAAATGTCGGGTTCACCGGCTGCCTTCCGCGAAATGATCGCGAACATGAGCCATGGAGCGAAGATTGCCATGCTCGGCATTCCTTCCACTGAAATGTCGATTGATTGGCACAGCGTGATCTTCAATATGCTGACCATCAAAGGCATCTACGGACGCGAGATGTACGAAACCTGGTACAAGATGACGGTGATGCTGGAGTCCGGCCTCGACATCACTCCCGTCATCACCCACCGGTTTTCATATCGAGATTTTGAGAAAGGTCTGGAAGCCATGAAAACCGGCGACGCGGGAAAAGTGATCCTGGACTGGCGGAATGTGTCCTAAGCAGTGCAATTGCGTTGAGGGGCAGGTGACGTTACCTCTGCCCCAAACGCTTAAATCAGGTTTTGTACGTCCCGCGAGCATGCGTCTTCGGGCCCGCGGTTTTGTAGTCTTCTGACTTGCCGCGGGGAATGCTCAGCGTCTTCCACTGGTCCGAGCGCAGATGCTTGGCGAGGAAGACGATCTGCCCGATGTGTTGGGCGTAGTGAGCGAGGGCGCGGTTTAGCGCTTGCAGGACGGTGTGCGGTTCCTGGCGGATGGTTACGGTGCGGAGCAGGTCTTCGGGTTTGAGCGACTCAAGCGTAGAGAAAATCAGCGCCCAGCCCTCTTCCCACCAGCGCATAACCTCTCCGCGAGCGGTGGTGGTGGAGATTTCGAATTCACGGTCGCGGAAGCGGTCGGGCTTTTCGCCGTCGGAAGTGAGAAAGTCGGTGAAGCGGGAGCGGGCGTTGCCGGCGATATGGTTGACGAGGATTGCGATGGAATTCGATTCCGGATCAATCGTCGCGAAGAAGTCTTTGTCTTCGAGTTGCGCCATCGCCGATTCGGCCATGCGCTTGTGGCCGCGCAACTGGCGGCGGATTTCTTCGAGGTAGTGGGCGGCAATGTCGGCCATAAGAAATCCTATTGCAGAGGTCAGAGGTCAGATTGCAGAGGTGAAAAGCCCTAGCTTTCGGCGGTTCGTCTTTTACAGGAGGTTCTTACCTTTGCAATCTGACCTCTAACCTCTGACCTTACGTTCTGACCTGCAATTGTACGTCGCACGCGACCCGAAACCCGTAATCGGCGTAGTGAAAGTCTGGCGGGATGCTGGAACGCGCTGCGCAGCGCGACATTTTGATGTGGTGGCGCCAGGAGCCTCCACGGGAGGCGTGGCGCTCGCCAGTCTCGGGGCCGCGTGGATTGCGGTCGGGCGAAACTGCGTAGTAATTGGGCGCGTACCAGTCGCTGCACCATTCGTGCACGTTATCGCACATGTTGTGGGGGCCGTATCCGTTGGCTTCGCCTCGGCCAACCGGCTCGGGGCCTGTGTTCCAATGGGCGGCGCAGCGGGCGGCGTAATCTGGCAGCGACTGCGGAGGCGTATCACCCCACGGGAACAGCGCGCCCTCACGGCCTCCACGAGCCGCACGCTCCCATTCAGCCTCGGTGGGAAGGCGAAAATTCTTCCCCGTCGCGGCCTTCAGCCACACGCAATAGGAAGTTGCCTCGTACCATGACACTCCGACGACGGGCTGGTCGGGCTGATTGAGGTGCGCGTCGCTCCAGAACGGAGGCGCGGCTGATCCAGTGGCCTCGACGAAGCGGGCGTATTCGACGTTCGTGACCTGACAGGCGGCGAGCAGAAACTCGTCAATCCAGACGCGGTGCACGGGCTTCTCGTTATCCTGGCCTGAGTCACAGCCCATCAGGAACCAGCCTGCCGGGATCACGACGAGCGCCGGGCTGAGCGCTTCTGCGTTGTGAGTAGCAATCGTGGTTTGATCCATGGATCAGACCGCGCGCAACGCGCGGACTACTTCGCTGATTTTATTCTCCTGGAAGAGGCGAATGGCGGCTACGCCTGCCGCTCCGGCTTCGAGGCAGGATTGGGCGTTTTGCAGCGTGACTCCGCCTAAGGCAAATACGGGAAGATTCGCCCGGCAGGCCTCGCGCAGAGCGGCCAGTCCAGCCGGGTTCGTCTCTGGCCGATCTCTTTTTTCAAAGACCGGAGCGAACACGGCAAAGTCGGCGCCTTCGGATGCGGCGCGGAGGACATCGGACAGGCTGTGGCAGGAGACGGCGATGGTCGGCGGCGTTTCGCGGGCGGGGGCGCCCGCGCCACACGATCTCCAGATTTCGAAGACATCTTTGGGGGTAATGTCGTCGGAGCGCAGGTGGACTCCATCGGCGGCGGCGGCCAGGGCCACGTCGGCGCGGGAGTTGATTAAAAGACGAGGTCTCAGTTCCCGGTTCTCAGTTCTCAGTCTCTCTATGAGCGATACCGCTTCGCTGGCGAGTTGCTCCAATTCTCTGGTGCTCAGGTCTTTTTCCCGAAGCTGAATGTAGTCGACGCCGGCTTGTGCGGCCTCGGCAATTTTGTCGAGAACGGCGCGGCGGCGCGCCGCTTCGTTGCCCGCGAATTGAGATCGGCCGGTGATGTAGTAGAGCAGACACATGGCGTTCAGTCTCAGCCTACTCCATCACCGCGCTCACCTCTTGCTTGCGTCTGACGCTTGGGTCGTGACCGCGGCGGCCGCGCTTCCCTGTTCTGCCGTGAACAGCTTCAGGTTTTCGGCTTTCCAGCGCATGGCGGCGTAGATGCGGTTGCGGCCGCTGGGGTGGTCGAAAAAGACAAACTCCTCGACCGGCCCCGGACTCATCTTGCGATATTCGCCGAGATGGATTGCGCCCTGGGCGAAGCCGTCGGGCTGCCGGGAGGTGTTCAGGCCGTACATGTCGGCTTCGTATTCTTGCGTTCGTACATAGGTGTTCATGATCGGCGTGATCACGAAGCCAAAGATCGAGCCCAGCAGCAACACAAGCGGCAGCACGGCTGGATCACCGAGGTCTCGGATCTGCCATTTTCCTCCCCACCGCCTAAGCGCCCAATCGAGCGACCAGCGCAGATACGCGAAGGCAGCGACAACTACGATGAGGCCGAATGTGAGGCCCTTGTAAATGTGATTGAGGACGTAGTGGCCCATCTCGTGGCCCATGACGGCCTGAATTTCTTCGGGCGAGCCGCGGCGCAGCAGGTTGTCGTTGAGCGTGATGCGCATGGTGTTGCCAAAGCCGCTGACATTGGCGCTCATGCGGGTGGTCTGGCGCGAGGCGTCGATCTGGTAGACGTCCCTGGCGGGAATGCCGTTCTGGCGCGCCAATCTCAGAATGGGATCGACGATTTTCGGGTCGTGGAGGGGAGTGACTTTGTTGAAGATTGGCACGAGATATACGGGAGCAATCATCACTACAACGATCAGGAATACGTAGGCCACGCCAGCGCCCCAGATCCACCAGGTGCGCGGCAGCCTTCTTACGATACCGAATAACAACGTCACCAGGATGCCACCGAGAACCAGGTTTACGCCAAAGTCCTTAAGCTGATCGCCCATCCAGGGGCCGAAGGTCTGCGTGGCCAATCCGTATTTGTGCTCGCGGAAATAGTCTTCATACACCGAGAGCGGGAAGGTGAGAATGGCGCCCGCAAGCAGGTATTCGACCCAGTACAGAAATGTTTGCAGCGGTTTGAAGCGCGTGATGCGCTCGGCGAGGCCGCGCATTTTGGCCGACCAGCGCAGATTCAAGAAGAGAAGCATGGCGATTGCGCCGTAAACAAAGTCCCAGAGGATCATCCAATACCCGCCTTCGAAATAAGCATCGGAGCGGGCCGTTTTGTCGGCGGGAATCTGCGCGAGATAGGCGTTGGTTGCGGCAGTCGCGTCAAAGTTGGAAGTGGCGCGCGCGGCTTCCGGAACCTGGATGACCGACGGCATCTCGTTCGGACCTGGCGGCTGTGCGAATGCCGACAGGGTGCAAATCAAAATCAGCAGGCCGCAAGCGAGTGCGGCAGGTCGAAACGTCATAGTCGTTTTGCCTCAGGAAACACGGAACAACAAAAGTGTATACGCAGATGGGATCGCAGAAGTTGCAAGCCACCGCGGCTGACGCCAGAACGGGCATGAATGGCGGGGTTGCCAGACGACGCTAGGGCCGCGTTTTTGCGATTTCGGGCGTGGATGCCTCGCCCGTACGTTTTGGCTGTTGTGGACCGAGATGATATTTGGTCAAGCCTTCTTTCAGGAACTCGAAGCTCTCTTCGGGAGAATCCGCGATCTTGAACAGCTCGAGATCCTGCGGCGAGATCACGCCGGCATCCACCATGGCTTCGAAATTCACGATCTTCTTCCAGTACTCGCTGCCGTAGATGACCACTACGATCTTCTTGGCCAGCTTTTCGGTCTGGGCGAGGGTAAGGATTTCGAAGAGTTCGTCGAGCGTGCCGAAGCCTCCGGGGAAGATCACCAGTCCCTTCGCCAGATACGCGAACCAGAACTTGCGCATGAAGAAGTAGTGAAACTCGAAATTGAGCGACGGCGTGATGTAGGGGTTGGGAAACTGCTCGAAGGGCAGATTGATGTTGAGGCCGATGGTTCTGCCTCCGGCTTCATGCGCTCCGCGGTTGGCCGCCTCCATAATGCCGGGGCCGCCGCCGGTGGTCACGACAAAACGGCGGCGCCGCGCGGGAATGTGCGCCGACCACTCGGTAAGCAGATAGGCGAGGCGGCGCGCGTCCTCGTAATAGCGCGCCATGTCAATGGCCGCTTCGGCGCGCTTCATGTCGAGCGCCTGCTGCGCCGCGGCCACGCCAGCGCCGTTGTTGCGCACATCGTTGAGTTGATTGGCGGCTGAATCGCGGCTGGCAACGCGCGCGGAGCCGAAAAAAACCACCGTGTCCTGAATCTGCTCCCGCCGGAAGCGCGACAGCGGCTCGATGTATTCCGACAACAGGCGCAGGATGCGGCCGTCGGGCGAGGCAAGGAACGATTCGTTGTTGTATGCCAGGGGAGCGGGTTTCAGTTTCGGTTCAGTCATAGGAGATCAGTCGTTGGTCGTTCGTCGCTCGTCGTTGGTCGTTCGTGGCTCGTCGTTGTTCGTCAGTCGGTGGTCGTTCGCTGTTCGTCTTCGCAGCTCACGCTTTCTTTTACCACTACCGGCGACGCTTGCCATCCATGCCATCTTAAGACCGGCCTTGATGGTTGGGTTGCTGACGACTAGCGATCAACGACGGTTTTCATCCTTCGCGGTATTGAATGGCCTCCCAGAAACCGATCCACACATTCAGCAGACCCAGGCCGCTTACAACCCCCCGCACGAAACCGCTTGAAACCAGTTCGCGAATCGCCGGATAGGGGAGAAGCAGACTGTTGTCCGACCACTCCGGGCGCCATGGCACGATCATCAGCATGACTCCGAGGGTGGCACACAGGAAGACAAACAAGAGCACGCCAATGCGGCGGAGCCAGAGATAAGTTGTCGAAATCTGCCGTCCCGAAACAGCGCCGCGGGCCAGCGGGGCAGCTCCGTTTCCTGACCGCGTGCCGGCCATAGTCTCGGCCGGCGTTTCGACAACGGCAGGTTCAGTCGGGAAGGGCAGCTTGGGATCGGAAGTCATTGCACGCGTCGGTGTGGGGATGGTTGCCCGGATGGTTTCCTGTACGGTTCAACCTGGGATGAGCGCGGGATTCAGTCCATCCCCGGCGCATGCAGCCGTACCCACTCCTGCATTCTACGACTTCAGAGCCTGAATTCGCTCGGCCACGTCGCGATAATCGATATTGGCGCCGTAAACGTAGGTGAAATGACGCAGCGCGCCGGGCTTGTCATGCGCGCTTTCGCAAACGGAACCAAGTTCGTAATTGATGGCCACACGCGCCTCACCGTCAAGTCCTGGGATGTGGAGCGCCTTTTCGTACCAGCGAATCGCGGCTTCGGGCACTCCCTTATCGAGGAAGCACTGCGCCAGCCACGTGTAGGTCTGGACGGGCTGCGAGAACGGATGTCCGTGCTCGATGGCGGTGCAGACTTTCTGCAATTCGGCAATTGCCTCATCAAGCAGGCCCATCTCGCGGAAAGCCACGCCCAGGTTGTAATGCGTTTCTGGATCCTCATCGATGGCGGGCGCGCCTTCTTCGAGTTCGTGCTTAAGCTCGCCGAAAATCTCGGAAAGATCGACGCTGCCGGAGGGATGCATGGCCTGTGCGTCTGCCCCCAGCGGACGAACCGGAGAGGGAGTATAGCTCATCATTGCAGGAGCTGTGGCAGCGGCTGCGGCCCCACTGGCTGCGGCGCCAAGTGACATCTCCCCTACTGGCGCGGCATCGGCATGCGCCACCGGCTCAGGTTCCGGCACAAACGGCGGCGGAACGCGCTTTGCGGGCGTTGCGCCGGGCCAGCCCGGCATGACTGCGGTTGGGTTTTCTACGGGCAAAGGCGGCTCTGCCGACGATTTGCCGAGTGCCGGCTCGGCGGCCAGAGGCTCACCGGCGGAAGGCGCGACGGGGAAAGAAGTTCCGAGTGAGCTCTCCAGGTCTGCCACCAGCGAAGTCAATTCGTCTGGCGCGGCATGGGTGGTCTCCGCATGCACCAGTTCCGGAGAGGCGGATTCATGATGCAAGAGGGCGAATTGCGCGTCCGGTGTGTGTGCGGGCGCTGTTTCGGCCGGAGCGATCGCACTCGCGGTATCGTCGTGATGCCCGTGGTCATAGCCGGCTAACAAACTGGCGTCTTGCGTAGTTTCGTCGGCGTACGGCGTCTTCAGCTCGATCTCAAATGTTGCTGGATCGTCGGCGTTGATTTCGGCGATTTCCGCTTCGGGTTCCTCGGCCGGCTTGGCCCCTGAATCGATGGCAGTGCGCAGTGGATCAAGGACGGCCGGATCGTTGGTCAGCGTTTCCAATCTCTCGAGAGCCGTCCGCGCCTGGTCGGTCATGAAATGCTCGAGATAGAAACGGATCTCTTCTACCGTTTCGGCGATCTCCGCATCGTTTTCCGGGTCCCTCGGAGCGTGGACGACTGCGGCCGCTTCCACCGGCGTGCTTTCCTCTATTGCAAGCGCATGCTCCCACTCGGAAGAAACATCGTCTTGCGCATCTCCAGAAGCGTGCCCAGCCATTTCTTCGACCGAGAACTCCGGATGCGTCTCCGGCTTGGGTTTGGGCAAGTGCGCAGGTGCAGGCACGGGTGTGGCCGCGACAGGCGTTACGTCGCCAGCAACCGCGACACCGGCGTTTTGTTCGTAGCGCGAAGCCAGCTCTCCATAGCGCACAGCTTCATCCGGGTGGCCGGCGTCGTGATAGACGCTTTCAAGTGTCCTGCAACAGACGGCGGCCTCGGCAAAGCGCTCAAAGCGCGTGTGCAGAGCAGCCAGCCGTTGGTTCAAACGGACATCTCGCGGTGCCTGAGGCAGTACGCCGAGCAGCGGGACAAGCGCCTTCTCCGGCAGGTTGTAGGAGAGGAACAGGTCTGCATCCGTCACCGCCGCCCGAACGGCGATGGCAATCGCGTCCGGATACACCTGGTCGACCAGGGGCGCCGTCGCCTCAAGTTCTTCGACAATCAGAGCGCCTTCTTCGACCGTGATTGCCGTTACAACCGGAGTGGAGGTCCCCTGGACGCGGTCCGTGATCTGCTGATAATTTTGCTCGTGCAACGCGTTCTGCGGCTCGCTCGCCGCCAGCATCTGATACAGCTCGCGCGCGCGTTCGAGGTTCCCGCTCTTCACCGAAGCATGGGCCAGCAACTCGGCGACTTCATTGACGTGCGTGCTTTCGCCCGACTTCTTAAGAAGCTCCAACAGTTTTTCGAGCGCGCCCGCATCGTCTTGAACGGGCGCGATCAGGGAGTGCAGGTTCGAGCAAAGTTTGGTCGAATCGGCTGCCAGCAGGCGTTCGGCGTGGGTGCCATAGACCTCGAGTGCTTTGTTGTAGTGGCCAAGCCGGGCCGCGCCTTCTCCCAGCAAGAACAACCCCTCGGGGTCGTTGTGAACCGTCAGGAGCTTTTCCGCCAGCGGTGAGCACTTGGCGAGATCGCCGCTTTCCAGGTATGCCTTGAGAAGATCGCGCAATCCCTCGGGATGCGAATCGATATCGGCAGCCCGCTCCAGATACTGAATGGCAGCCTTTGGATCGTCGCTGTCCAGCGCGGTCCGTCCACGCATCAGCAGAACGTAGCTGTTGCTAGGATCAAGTACCAGCATGCGCTGCAGAATATCTTCCGCGGCCGCCATGGAACCGCGGGCGCGCAACGACTCGGCTGCCGCGCTGAAAATTTCCCACGCTTCCTTCTTTTTGCCCAGCTTGACGTAAACCTCGGCGAGTTTGACCCGCATCGGCACGTTCTCCGGGTCCATTTCAAGAACCTTCTGGAACAAGCGCACCGCCTGCTCCAGGTCCCCGCTCTTCATGAATTCTTCGGCCACTTGCAGATATTGCGCCCGGGCATCATTGAAGAGGCCTTGTTGGGTGTAGAGCTCCGCCAGCTTCAAAGATCCATCCATGCTCGGCTGGAGCTTG
The DNA here is from genome assembly GCA_963818945.1 of uncultured Acidobacteriaceae bacterium. GTDB lineage: Bacteria > Acidobacteriota > Terriglobia > Terriglobales > Acidobacteriaceae > Acidiflorens. The sequence goes on from CAWFUA010000001.1 coordinate 1,052,912, forward strand.
GTGATCTTCTTGTACATGGCAATGCCCTTGACCGTAAAACCCTGGGCGGCATACGCATCGCCGACCGCTTTGAAACACTCGATCGCCTTTTCGGTATCGCCCAGCCGCGAGTACAGATCGCCAATCGTATTGGCAACTGTAAGATCCTTTTCATCGTGCTTGCGGACCTTCTCGTATTCAGAGATAGCGTTCTGCAGCTTGCCCTGCTGAACGAACTTTTCCGCGGCGCTGAGAACCTTCTGCTTGTTGAATCCAAAGACAAACGCCATAGGATTTACGGACTCCAGCCTTGATCACCGTCGAACGCCCATTTCCCTGGGAGCGTTACCTGACGGGCCCGACCTCGCCGGGATTTTCCCGGCGAAACACCGCCAACCACACCATTGGGGATTGCGGAGTAAGGTTATTGTAAGTCTGGGTGGCACCGATGCGATGGTTACTGACGATTACCCGAGGTTACCGAAAGGGAGTGTACGTCCGGTTTTGAGAGGAAGGGACCGAGGGGGACTTCAATCAGCATGCCGGCCGGCGAGTATCAAGATATAGACGCGGGCTACGTCGAAGGGTAGCGCACAGGGCAGAATCTCAAATTTCAACTGTAAAAGCGGGCCGGGAGCTTTCGGACTGCGATCGCCGAACGATTGACCCCGGCCCACTGACCTTATCGCGCCAAAATCCCGGATGGAGTCCGCTTATCCATCGGTATAAACTCGCGCGTTTCGTGCCCGATCCAGACCTGACGCGGCCGGGCGATCTTTTGCTCGGGATCGGTGATCATTTCTTGCCACTGTGCCAGCCAACCAGCCGTGCGCGGGATGGCGAACAAGACAGTAAACATCTCCGGCCTAAAGCCCATTGCCTGGTACATGATGCCGGAGTAGAAATCGACGTTCGGATAGAGCCTGCGCTGAACGAAATACTCGTCCTGCAAGGCTATGCGTTCCAACTCGAGCGCAATTTCGAGCTTGGTATTGTGGCCGGTAACCTCGAAGACCTTGTCGGCCGTCCACTTGATGATCTTGGCCCGGGGATCATAGTTCTTGTAGATGCGGTGGCCGAAGCCCATCAACTTGCCTTTGCCTTCCTTGATCTTCTTGATATAAGCGGGGACATTGTCCTTGGAACCGATCTCGTCAAGCATGTGCAACACTTCTTCGTTCGCTCCGCCGTGCAGAGGTCCTGAAAGTGCCGCCGCCGCTGCTGCCGTCGCCAGATACGGATCGGTTTGCGAGCTTCCCACGGCTCGCATGGCATTCGCACTGCAATTCTGCTCGTGGTCGGCATGCAGTATGAAGAGGATATCGAGCGCCCGTGCGATTACCGGATTGGCCGCGTACTTCGGCTCGACCATCTTCCACAGCATGTTCATGAAGTTTTCGGGATAAGTGAGGTCGTTGTCGGGATAGACGTAAGGGAAACCCACGCTATGCCGGTATGACATGGCAGCGATGGATGGCACTTTGCCGATCAGGCGCTTGATTTGATGGAGACGTGTGGAAGGATCGTGCACCTGGCGGGAGTCGGGGTAAACGCTGGAGAGAGCCGCCACGGTGCTCACGAACATCGCCATGGGGTGGGCATCGTACCGGAAACCCTCCATGAACTTTTTCGTGCTTTCATGAATCATCGTGTGATGAGTGATTTCGTTCACCCAGTCTTTCAACTGGCCCTCCGTCGGCAGCTCGCCGAACAGAAGCAGGTAGGCGACCTCGAGAAACGTGCAGTGCTCGGCTAGTACTTCGATCGGGTATCCGCGGTAGCGCAGGATCCCCTTGTCACCGTCAATGTAGGTGATGGCGCTGCGGCAGGAGGCCGTGTTCATAAAGGCTGGGTCATAGGTCATAAGCCCGAAGTCTTCCGGGCCGGTTTTGATTTTGCGCAGATCCATCGCCCGGATCGTTCCGTTCTCGATTGGCAGGGAATAGTTCTGTCCCGTTCGGTTGTCAGTGATTGATAAAGAATCCTGCGGCATGGCGGAGCTCCTGAAAATTGGTGGCTGAGCGGAAGGGCCTAGCCCGCCCATAGGGAAGAACACTAGCGGTCTAGTCACCGGTGCGCGGTGAGCTACGTCACAGGCTAGTGTTTTTCGCAGTCTCGTTGTCTTTAGATGCCATTAGCACAGCGCCAGCAGCGCCTTCCCCCGTCCGCAACTGGCAGGCCGACGGGGTCCGCCAAGCTGTGACAAGGCCGGGTTTCAACGCCATGTTAGGGGCGGTAACTGCCGCAGCGCCACGTTACTCATTCGCCGCTTTTCGCGAAGGTTTCGCCCCCAGGCAGCGCGCAAAAATTGCGGAGATCGCCGGAATCTCATTTTCTTTCAACTGGATAGCCGAGCCCAGCTTCTTGAGGGCCGCATTCAAAGGGGCGACTTGCCCTTCCATCAGATCCACGACCCTTTGCCACTCCCGCGCCACCGGAATGCGCTCGTCGCTGTCGGCATCTTCGCAAAACTGGTCGGCGGCTTCGGGGGCGGTCCCGTATTCGTCCGCCACATCCTCATGAAAATAGCCCCGCAGAAACGTGTGCAGTGCCGGAAAGCTTTCCGTCGTTATGTCGATTTTTGGACTGTGTGTTTTCATTAGCGGCACTCCGGATAGGAAGTCAGAACGTAATAGTCGTTGGGCCCGGCATACTTCAGAACCACCAGCGCGTGAGAGCAGGGATGCGACCGGTCTTCGCCACGGTTGATGGTTCGTCCAATCGGCTCCGGGCTGTCGTAGTCGAGCACAAGGTTCGCGTGCCCGCCCGTGCGGCCGAGCCAGCTTTCGATCCGGCGCTGCGATTGGGCGATCGCCGCGCCTACCGCATGCTCGGCGGTGGGGCGGTCGGTATAAGTCGAGGCGCCGGTGATATGACGCTCCCGCTCCAAGCGCTCGCGCAGTTCGTCGTCGGTCTGGCCAACATGCTTGCGGAGGATATGTCCGCCGGCAGCTTCGTCCTGGCTGAGGTCGCGGGAGGGACCGCTGGCCAGACGGCTTTCCTGTCGCCCCGTCGCGGAGGCCGCCGTCGCGCTCGCATTGCTCGTAGCGGTCGGACTCTGGCACGCAACCAGCGAGACCAGCGCTGCCATCAGAAACGCGCTCATCGTTACCCGCGCTTGAAAGAGTTCTGCCATTCGACCTCAATCTGCGCCCATTGGGCACAGGGACCCTGTAAAGATTCGTGAATTGTGCTACTAAACAGGGTGTGCGGGCAAGTGTGTCGGGCTATTTCGGCCAAAACTACCTGGCGGCCTTCGAGAGCTGGGGTTCCGGGCCAGCCTATGTTTTTCCCCGCGGATATCGGCGCGAGCGCTGGTCCTATGAGCGTGTAACGCGCGTCGCCGGCCAGTTTGCGCGCGAACTGGGCGTCCGCAATATCGCGAAAGGCGATGCTGTTCTCCTCTGGAGCCCCAATTGTGCCGAGTGGGTCGCCGCTTTTCTGGCATGCGCTGTTTCGGGCGTCATCGCGGTTCCGGTTGACGACGCTTCCAGTCCCGACTTTGCCCGCCGCATCAGCTCACAGGTGCGCACGAAACTCATCCTGTGTCCGCGCGAGCGGTCGCCGCTTTTCGGAGGACTCGCCACGCTCGATCCCTCCGATCTGCCGGCCGCGGTCGCGCACCATGGAGCCGAGCGCTTCCTTCCGCTCGACATTCAGCCTTCCGACCCGATCGAGATTGTTTTCACTTCGGGCACCACGGCCGAGCCCAAGGGTGTCGTGCTCACGCACGCGAACATCGCAGGCAACCTTGCACCTCTGGCAACCGAAATCGCGAAGTACCTCAAGTACGAGCGACTGATTCATCCACTGCGGTTTCTCAACCTGTTGCCTTTGAGCCACGTTTTCGGACAATTCCTGGGAATTTTTCTTCCGCCGCTTATGGGCGCAACGGTCGTTTTCGAAAACACATTCAATCCGGCGGAGATTATTGCAACCATTCGCCGCGAGCGTGTCTCGGTGCTGGTCGCTGTTCCGCGGCTCGTCGATTCGCTCAAGCAGAAAATCGAGCGCGACGTTGATGCCGACTCCGATCCCGAAACGAGTGCGCGTCCTCGAACGGCCTTTGCCGCCGGATACGCGGCCGCCGCGAACCAGCACTTCCTTCGACGATGGTGGACGTTTCGCGATATTCGGCGGCAGTTTGGATGGAAGTTTTGGGCCATCATCAGCGGCGGCGCCGCCCTCGAGCACGAAACCGAAGAATTCTGGCACCGCCTTGGGTACGCCGTCGTGCAGGGCTACGGGCTTACAGAAACCACTTCGCTGATCAGCCTGAATCACCCTTTTCACACCAGCCACGGCTCGATTGGCAAAGTGCTGCCGGGGCGAGAAATCAAGTTGGCGGAAGACGGCGAGATTCTAGTGCGCGGGTCAGGAGTCGCCAGCGGCTACTGGAACGGGCGCGAACTGGTTCCGGTCGTTGGTGACGGAGGATGGTACGCGACCGGCGACCTCGGCCAACTCGACACGGCAGGCAATTTGTTCTTCAAGGGACGCAAGAAAGAAGTCATCGTCACCCCTGCGGGAATGAACGTCTACCCTCAGGATCTGGAGGAGGCTTTGCGCTTGCAGCCCGAGATATGCGATTGCGTGGTGGTCGGCATCGATCGTGGCGGGAATGCCGAGCCGTGTGCGGTTCTTATTCTGCGCGATCCAACGGCTGACACAAAGACCGCGGTTGCGCGGGCTAACGACGGATTGGCGGAATATCAGCGCATGCGGAGCTGGTTCGTCTGGCCGGAAGAGGATTTCCCGCGCACGTCAACTGGGAAGCCGCGGCGCAATTTGATTCGCGATGCAATCATGGCCAGCAAGAGCGGGAGCGCCGGCGAAGGTCGCGAGGCCGCGCTCAATCCTCTTGCAGAGCTGCTTACGCGAGTCACAGGGCGAACCGCTCCGAATCTCGCTCCGGATGCTGACCTGGAAAACGACCTGGGTCTAAGTTCGCTGGAGCGCGTCGAATTGCTGGGTGCGCTCGAGGATCGTTATCAGGTGGATTTGAGCGAAACGAAGTTTTCGAATCTGGCCACGGTGGCCGATCTCGATAAGCTTCTCCGGCGTGAGCGCGGGGAGAGGCGGGAGTTTCACTATCCGCGCTGGACCTTGCGCTGGCCGACAACATGGCTGCGCCTGGCGACGCACTATCTGCTGGTGAGGCCGACGGTGTTTCTGCTTGGCTGGCCGCGCGTGGTTGGGCGCGAAAACCTGCGCGGCGTGAATGGCCCGCTGCTGGTGATTTCCAATCACATCGCGGATGTGGATGCCGGTTTCATCCAAACGGTTCTGCCCTCGCGAATCCGGCACCGGCTGGCCACCGCGACCGGCGGAGAAGCCCTGGAGGCTCTGCGCTCGCCCGCTCCGACTCGTGGGCCGCTCCCTCGCATCTATGATCGGCTGCAGTGGACGCTCGGCGTCATGCTCCTGAATCTGTTTCCGCTGCCGCGGGAGGCTGGCTTCCGCAAAAGCTTTGCTTATGCCGGAGAGGCCGTCGATCGCGGCTACAGCGTGCTTGTTTTTCCTGAGGGCCGACATACGGAGGACGGTAAACTTCGGCCATTCCGCACCGGCGTTGGACTACTCGCAAACAACCTGCGCGTCCCGATTTTGCCCATGCGGATCGATGGATTGTTTGACATCAAGAAAGCGGGCCGGAAATTCGCACCACCGGGCAGGATTGTGGTGCGCATCGGAAAGCCAGTGCGGTTCGAGCCTGGGTCCGATCCGGCGGCAATTGCTCGCGATCTGCAGCGGGCGGTGGAGGATCTTTGAAACGGCCGCTGGTGTTTGTCAAGTTCCAGCTGGCCCCATGGGTCCAGAAAAACAAAAGGCCGGGCAGTTTCGCCCGGCTCTTCGTACTGGGAAACTACCCGATTGATGGGCCAGTTTCCGTTTAACGTCGTGTTGTCTAACTTTCCGTTCTGATCTCGCGCTGCCGCGTTCATGCCGCAAGAGCGCGTTGTTACATCACCAGGGCCAGCCCTTCCAATTCCCGCTCGAGCACCGGCAAAGAGCATCCGGCCATCTCGACCCGGCCTGCCGCGTCAATGGCCGCTTCCGGCGAGACGCCGTAGCCGCGGCCCATCAAGAACACTTGCAACACCTCCGCTGCTTCCCGCGAGTCCACCATCCCGCTCTGCAGCAGATCATTGCGCAAGGCTGACAGCTCCGTCACCGTGAACCTGTCTTTCATGGCCACCCTCACCTTCCGTCCCGCTTTATCCATTAGACTCATCGGCAACCCACTTTGTTGCATGCAATCGAAATGCCGTAACTTCGGTACCCCACCAAAGCGCTATTCCGAATGCTTGGCATCAACTAGAACCCAAGATTCTGCAAGAGGTTGCGAAGGGATTCCGGCGGAGAAGAGGAGCGGTAACCCTGATTACCTGGGCCAAATTGACACAATGTGTCGTTCTGTCGCGGAACAAAAACCGAACATTGTCATGGCACTTCAGTGTGGATCGACTTTCGCGGCGTCAATGAGCATGATGGGAATGTCGTCCTGGATCGGATACACCCGCAAGCATTTGCCGCATTTTAGGCCAGCCCCATTCTCGGTCCGGAGTACGGGCTCCCTGCAAACGGGGCACACCAGCATATCGAGCAAATCCTGCGGAATCATGGCGTCTACATTGTAGCTCCAAACAGTACCTTCCCTGGCCGAACACGGCCACCATTCTGGCCATTTCCAACCACCATCCGTTCGTTCACAGCAGGCGATGCGATAGAATCCACTTTCAATTTCTCGACACTCCAAAGCGAGGTGGAATGCCAGCCCAGATTCTTGACGGCACCAAGTTGGCCAGCGAAATCCGCGCGGAGGTCGCCGCCGAAGTGCAAACCCTTGCCGCTTCTGGTATTCGCCCCGGCCTCGCCGTCATCCTGGTCGGGAATGATCCCGCCTCCGAGGTTTATGTGCGCGGCAAGGTTAAGAGCTCGAAGGAGGTCGGGCTATACAGCGAGCAACACACTCCGGCCGAATCCATTTCGACCGACGAACTTCTCGCATTGCTCGACTCGCTCAACCAGCGCGACGAAATCGACGGCATCCTGGTCCAGTTGCCCTTGCCGGCGCATGTCGATTCCAAGAAGGTTCTGCTCGCCGTCGATCCGGCCAAGGATGTCGATGGATTCCATCCGATGAACGTGGGCTATCTTTCCACGCAGCGGGCTGGGCTGGTGCCCTGCACGCCCGCGGGCGTGATGGAAATCCTGCGCCGCAGTAACATTCCCGTGGCGGGACAGGAAGCCGTGGTCGTCGGCCGCAGCGACATTGTCGGAAAGCCGGTTGCCATGTTGCTGCTCAACCAGAACGCGACCGTGACCGTTTGCCATTCGAAAACCCGCGACCTGCCTGCCGTCTGCCGACGCGCCGATATTCTGGTCGCCGCCATCGGACGCGCCGGCATGGTGACACGTGACTTCGTCAAGACCGGAGCTACCGTCATCGACGTCGGCATTAATAAGGTTAGCGACCGCGCCGACTTCGACCGCTTCTTTTCAGGAAACGCCAAGCGCCTGGAGACTTTCCTCGCCAAAGGTTCCACCCTCGTCGGCGATGTGCATCCCGAAGTGGCGGAAGTAGCCGGAGCAATCACGCCGGTGCCGGGAGGCGTTGGCCCGCTCACGATCGCGATGCTGATGGCAAATACGGTGAAGGCGGCGAAAATGCGGAGAGGAAGCCGCGTTCCGCGTAAATAGAGGTCAGAGGTTAGAGGTCAGATTGCAGAGGTTTAGAACCATCGGATTTTGCTCGTCTCATCTGACTTCTAATTTCGTAGTGTGGTTTTCACTTCTGACCTCTCACCTCTGACCTCTCACGTCTCACCTCTGACCTGCCCTCGCTCGTGGTAAATTTTCAGCCGCGAGGTTCCATTGCTCAAGCTCGGCCTAACCGGCGGCATTGCCAGCGGCAAGTCTGCCGTCGGCGAAATGTTCGTCAAACTCGGGGCGCACCTCATTCAGGCCGATGCCATTGCGCACTGGCTGATGGAACCCGGGCGTCCTGTTTACGACGAAATCGTTCGCACCTTCGGCTCCTCGATCCTCAATTCCGACCGCGCCATCAATCGCTCCAGGCTGGCGGAAGCCGCTTTTGGCGGGCCGGGCTCGACGGCCCAGCCGCGAGTGCAGGAACTCAATGCCATCGTTCATCCGGCGGTGATCCGCCATGAAAATGAGTGGATGAACGACATCGGCGCACGCGACCCAAACGCCATTGCTATGGTGGAAGCGGCGCTGATCCTCGAAGCGCATACCGCCGATCGCTTCGACTACTTGATCGTTGTAACCTGCCAGCCCGAGCAGCGCGTCCAGCGCTTCGCGGCGCGGCAGGGAATCTCCGAAGCCGACGCTCGCGCCGAAGTCGGTCGGCGCATGGCAGCGCAAATTCCCGACGAAGAAAAAGTCAAAGCCGCTGATTTCGTGATCGACAACTCCGGGCCGCTCGAAGCTACCGAAAAGCAGGTCCGCCAGGTGTTCGCCGCCCTTCGGGGACAACCAGCGAGGTGAGAGGCAATACCGTCCACGCTCCCATGCTCAGGTTTAATCCGTGATCTCGCGAATCCAGATCGCCTTCCCGGAGTTCGCGTTCCATGCTTTCGGAACGGCGAATCCTCTCATCCACACCAGTTCGCGTTGGCAAATAGCGACGGGCCACAGCTTTTTCTCTTCGCCGGTTGCGTGCCGATCGGCGAGCAATTCCTTTACTTTCTTTTCCTGCTTCGAGTGGGCGGGCCAAAATCGATCTCCAGCGCGCCAGTTGCGAATCACAACTTTGCCTTCAAGTCGTGCGGGGTCGAGCAACTGCTGCTGATATTGTGCCGGCACACTCGCCACGTCTAGCGTCTCCGCGGTAATCCGCGTTCTCAACTCTGGAATGGAGACTTCTCCCGGCACGGCTAACACGTATTCGTAGTCGTGCGCGTCGGCGGATGGCGTCTCAAGGACCAGTTCTTCCCGTGCGCGCCGTACGATCCGCGGCCGGATGGTGCGGGCCGGCGAGACGTTCGGCCGAGGCTGCATCGAGCCTTCATTTGCGCCCGCTGGCTGGCCCGGCAATTCGAGTTTTCTTCCTGACGCCCCGTGCGCCAGGTTCAGAATCTTCTCGATCAACCGGAAAGAAATGGCCGCTTCCGGAGCGTTCTTCTCAATCCACGACCGCGCCGTTCGTCGCGCGGCGGCCAAGGGGAGTCCGAGCAACTGCTCAACATGAAGGGTCGGATCGGCAACCAATGAGGAATGAGCTGGTCCGAGCTTTGTCCAGTGCTCTTCTTCCGCCCGCGCAATCTCGGCGAGCTCCGCCATGTGCTCGATTGCCGCCTCGCCAAATTCCTCCGTGATTACCGGCATCAGGCGCTGCCGCAGACGATTCCTCAGGAAGATCACATCCTGGTTCGACGAATCCTCGCGCCAGTCCTGCCCTCGCGCCCGCAAGTATTCCCGCAACTCCGCGCGACGGAATGCGAGCAGCGGGCGCACGATCTCGCCGCAAGCGCGGCCTTCGCTTTCGAGTTTCAGGCGAGGAAGAATTCCCGCAAGCCCGCGAATGCCGGCACCCCGAAACATGCGGAGCAACACCGTTTCTGCCTGGTCGTCGCGGGTGTGCGCGGTTGCGATTCTTGTCGCGCGGCCCGCGCGCGCCAGTTCTTGAAAATATTCGTAGCGCAAGTGGCGAGCTGCGCTTTCAATTCCGGCTCCCTGCGGCTTGACTAGAGCCGCTCGCGTTGCGAGTTCCAGTCCATGCTTCGCCGCCAGCCTTGCGACAAACTGCTCGTTCTCGTCGGACTCGGCGCCTCGCAACTGGTGGTTGACATGCGCAACCGAGGGCACGATCCCGAGTTCACCGCGCAACTCGAGGAGAAGCAACAGCAGCGCCACGGAATCGGCGCCGCCAGAAACCGCTACGGCCACGCGGTCGCCAGCACGCATGAATTCCTGCTTCCGAATTGTTCCCAGCAGCCGCTGTGCCAGTTGGTGCATCGAGGAAATGGTACAGGAGAAGCAGTATCCAGTTGCCAGTATCCAGTTGCCAGCAAGAGCGGGCCAGCAGCCAGTGAGCAAGTCCTCTGTGCAACTGGCAACTGGCTGCTGGCGCGACTGCCCACTGGCCGCCAACCACTGTCCACTGCTATGATCTTCGCCATCCGATGTGGGCTTCGGATCGTGCTCTCTATCAGGTGCGGGAAGCCTGACAACCATGCATCGTTGGACTGCGAGATTTCTGCTGCTGGTCATGCTCGTGCCTGCCGTCGGGCCAGTGGCACTCGCTCGCGCCGCTTCGCCTGCGCCCATGCATTGCATGCGACGTCCGCTCGCGGCCGCGCCTGCCGCCGAGCCTGCGATGCACTGTCGCCACGGCGCGTCGCAAGCTCAAGGCACGCCCCAAAATTCCGAATCGCGAGCCTCGGCATCACCGGCTTCTCAGGAAGCTTCCTTCCGCTCTCTCGACTGCTGTTGCGGCCAACATTGTGATTGCTGCCGCAACTCGAAGGCGTCCGAGTGGGCGCGCCTCGCTTCAAACCATCTCTCTTTTGGCGGACTTCTGAATCAGCCAGCGTCTCACGCGGCAATTGCACCCCGGGCTTCCGAATTCTTAGCAGGCCCCGATTCTGCTCGCGCTCCTCCTCGCAGCTAGTTCCCAACTCAAGCACTCAAGTGGCGAACTCTGTCGGCGGACCTTCGTCTGCGCACGGCATGACGCTCGCGTCCGCCGTCACTAAAGAAGTCGAAGAGGAGAAGAATGAAACGCTTCCAGCTCATCCTGATCTCTGCCGTTCTGCTCGTTTCATCCCCTGCCTTTGCCAACGACTATGGCGCGGTGCGCGGCGTCGTCCATGATCCCCAACACCGCCCTATCCAGGACGCCATGGTCATGCTCAAATCCAGGATTTCCGACTGGGCCAAGAGCGCTACTACCGACGCCAACGGAGAATTCCAACTCAACGCCGTCCCGCTTGGCGAATACTCCGTGAGCGTCGCCAGCCAAGGCTTCGCGCAAATCTCCCAGAATGTCATCGTCAACTCGGGATCGGTGCCGGTCGTTCACTTCCTGCTGCAAGTGTCTGCGGCCAACGAGAAGGTTACCGTGTCGGGCGCACCGGCGGTGGCGCCCACCGACAGCTTCACTCCGATCACGATGCTCAGCCGCACGGACATCCAACGCACGCCCGGCGCCGACCGAACCAACAGCCTTTCTATGATTACCGACTACGTCCCGGGCGCCTACGTGACCCATGACATGCTGCATATGCGCGGCGGCCACCAGACGACATGGCTGCTCGATGGCATCCCCGTGATCAACACGGCTATCGCGCAAAACCTGGGCGCGCAGTTCGACCCCAAAGACATGGATTACGTCGAGGTCAACCGCGGCAGCTATTCGGCAGAGTTCGGCGACCGCACGTATGGCGTCTTCAATGTTGTTCCCCGCACAGGCTTCGAACGCAATAACCAGGGCGAACTCGTCGTGAGCGCAGGCAATTTCTACCAGACCAACGATGCTCTGAGCTTTGGCAGCCATACCGACCGCTTCGCCTACTACGCCAGCGTCAACGCGAACCGCAGCAATCTCGGCTTGCAGCCGCCGGTGCCGCAGGTGGTGCACGATGCCGTCAACGGCGTCGGTGGATTCGGTTCCTTCATCTACAACGTCGATCCCGCCGATCAGCTCCGCCTGATGACGTCCGCTCGCCGCGACTACTTTCAGATTCCGTACGATCCGTTCCCCAACGACTACGAAAACACTCTGGGCTATAACAGTTACGGTCTCCGCGACGGCCAGCACGAAGCCGATGCCGGAGTTCTTTTCAGTTGGGTCCACACGTTCAATACTCACCTCATGGCTGCTGTTTCGCCGTTTTATCACTACAACAGCGGGGACTACGAAAGTAAGCTGACTGACACTCCAACAGCCAGCACGGAAGACCGCAGTTCCACTTACGTTGGAGGCCAAGCGAGCTTCGCCGCCAACTACAAGCGCAACGATTTGCAAGCCGGATTCCTCAGCTTCTACCAAAGCGATAGTCAGCTTTTCAACGTTGTCCCCGGCTTATCCGCTGCGGATGCTGAGCACCCCACCGCCAATCTCGAGACTTTCTACATTGACGACAAGTTCAAACCTTTCCCTTGGTTGACGCTCTCAGCCGGGATGAGGCCGACGCGTTTTGCCGAGGGCAACTTTGGGGCCGGTTCCGCCGCCCCTGTCTCCGAGTCCGCCATCAGCCCGCGGTTTGGCGCCACCGCTACCGTCCCTCGTCTGAATTGGACTTTCCGCGCTTTCTACGGCCACTACTATCAGGCGCCGCCCATCGAAACCGTATCCGGGCCGCTGCTGGCATATGCCACCATCATTCCGCTGTCCGGTGAGCGCGACGAAGAACATCAGTTCGGCGTCGCCATCCCTTACCGCGGATGGGTGCTCGACGCCGACACGTTCAAAACCAACGTGGCGAATTTTCTCGACCACAACAACATTGGATCATCCAACGTCTTTTTCCCGATCACAATTTCCCGGGCACAAGTTCGGGCCTGGGAAGTCACGCTGCGCTCGCCGCGAATCGCGCGTCGCGGGCAAATACACCTCGCCTATTCCAACCAGATCGCGGAGGGCGGTGGCGTCATTACGGGAGGTCTCGAGAGTCCCGGCCCCGTTTGCGATGCAGGCGTTGCCGTTGTTTGCCCGCTCGACCACGATCAGCGCAACACGCTGAACGTGGGCGGCGACATCACACTGCCGTGGAGGTCCTATGCCTCGATGAACGTCTACTACGGCTCCGGCTTCACCAACGGAGAAAACGGCGTTGCCGGATGGCCATACCAGGGCGCGTATCTGCCCGGCCACACCACGTTTGATGTTTCACTTGGCAAGGATTTTGGCGAGCGCTTTAGCGCTTCAGTGACCGCACTCAATGTCGCCAACCGCCGAGTAATCTACGATGACAGCCTCACGTTTGGCGGCTATCACTGGAACCTGCCGCGGGAAATCTACGTGCAGTTCCGTTTCCGCTTTCACTACTGAGCGGCTGCGGAACTTCCGGCTGGAATCGGGGTTCGTGTTCTGGAATCTCAACCATAGCCGCCGAGAACTTAAGGAGAGCTGCCATGACCACGAACTGGATGCGGGTGCTTTACCTCGGAGTATTCATCGTTACGGGCGCTGCCTTTGCCGCCCAGGTTGACGTTACCTGCACCGGCAAAACGTCGGATACATCCGCGCTCAATACGGCCATCGCAAGCAGCAATGCCGGCGATCAAGTCCGCATCCACGGATCGTGCCTCATCAATCAGACGATTGTCCTGCTTGGCGACCGCTCCTATCTCGGCGATTCGCGCACAGGAACCGTGATTCGACAGGCCAACGGCTCGAACCTTCCTGCCATGCTTGCCTCCGATAGCTGGAACGCGGACACAACCTATACGGGCGGTCCCATTCGCATCGGGGATGTCACTCTCGATGGCAACGGCAGGTCGAACTCCGGAACGAATGTTCTTGTCATCCGCTCGTGGCTCACGGTGATCGAAGATCTACAGGTCGAAAACGCGCCGGCCGACGGGATTCAGATCACCAACCTGAGCAAGAACGGCGTCGCTCTCACAACCACCCAAGTCAATGGCCGCATCAGTAACTGCTTGGTGACGAACTCCGGCGGCACTGGAATTCACATTGTCGATACCGGCAACAGCGTCACCGATTGGGATCTGCTCGACTCGTGGGTTGCGTATTCCGGTCAATCCGCGATCTACATGGATAATGCTGCGGGCTGGAAAATCCGTGGCAATCACGTCTATGGCATTCAGCAACACGCGCTGTATGCCAACGCCTGCTTTGCCACGTCCATCGATACAAATTACATCGAGGATTTCGGCGGCGCGGGCGGAGACAACACCTGGTACGGGATTGCCTGCACGGTACAGGGGGGAGCTGCGTCGGTCATCAGCGGCAACCGCGTGTTTATGCTGGAAAAAGAGGCGGCCTCGAGTCGCTACGTCTACATCGGGGTGCCGCAAGTGAATTATGGGACGGGCGAAGTCAACGTTGTTGGCAACACGATCCGTGGCGCAGGCCACCGGGCCGATACAGGTCTGGACTACCAGCTCAACGGCGGCAAAGGCCTCGAAATTCTCTCCAGCAACAACAATGTTCAGTCCGTGCACATCGCGCGGATCGTGGGCGCCGGGGTCCATCTGGTGGACGGATTCTGACTCGATAGCTCAAGCGCGGGAAGGCGCAGTCGGCATTCGTGCGAACTGCGGTTTGACGCTCATCTCCTGCCCTCCGTATAATCCATTCTGTCTCCACCCAATCCAGGAACTGTGGGTGATTACCACGCTTGTGGTTCGGCGTGAAGAACCGGGGCGCGGTAGGCGCTTGCGCGCTCGCTGCGCTGGCCTGATTGGCTCGGTTGCGATCAGCTTTGTAGAGCCGGGCGAGCTGGACGCTAAAAAGTTCCCGAAAAATCTCGAAGGAGTTCAAACGATCCAATGATCGTCAATCCTATGATCAGCAAGTTTGTGCGCACCGCGGCCGTCATGTTCGGCCTTTCCCTCTTCGCTTTGGCCCAGGCGGGGCAGTCAACTGCCACTCCCGCTCCCGCCCCAGCTACTCCACCCGACGCTCCATCCGCCGCCCCTGTCAACAACCCCGCAGCAGCAGCCACGCTGAAAGCTACCGGGACAAAGGTCGGCACCATTAACATCGAACAAGCGATCTTTGCTTCCAACGAAGGGCAGCGAGATTTCCAGCAACTCAGCAAGAAGTTTGAGCCTAAGCAAGCCGAACTGAAGAATACGGCCGACGAACTTGACAGCCTGCAGAAGCAGCTCAGCGCCCAGCAGGACAAATTGAACGACGAAGCGCGTGACAAGCTGGTGAAGCAGATCGAGGCCAAGAAGAAGGGCTTTGACCGCGCTCAGCAGGACGCGCAAGAAGACTTCCAGGGCCAGCAAGGCGAAATCGGAAATAAAATCCTCACCAAAATGGCTCCGCTCATCGTGAAGTACGCTGCCGACCATGACTACGGCATGATCCTTGATACGTCCCAACAGTGGCCGCGCGGCCCAGTGATCTGGTACGGCCCCGCCGTCGATATCACCCAGCCGGTCGTTGAAGCCTACAACGCGCAGTCCGGCGTCCCGGCTCCTGCGGCTGGCACAACTCCCGCCAAGCCCTCGAAACCAGCGGCTTCCACGGGGGCAAAACCGGCAACCACGAAGCCGGCAACTACCACGCCACCGAAGCAGTAGCGGCGACACCACGGGACCGATTTTCGTTCCCGCCTGGCTTGAGAAAAGCTTTCGCAGAAAGTTACTTCCAGAAGGCCGCGTGCAATGCGCGGCCTTTTTCGTTTTCTTCCGGTGGATTGTCATTTCGAGCGCGCGCGCTTCTGCTCGGGGAGTTCGCTGCTTTCTTGCCTGGATCAAATTCCAGCTCCCAGGTGTCTGTACTGGCAAGCGGGGCCCGCTACGGAGGACACACGATGTCAGGCAATATGTTCCACACTTTGGAAAACACCTGGGACCAGTCTGCCCGTCGCGGCTGGACCACCGTCGCATCGTTCACGCTGCAGACAATGGCGCTGAGCCTGCTGCTGCTCATTCCGCTGCTCACCGTGCAAGGGCCACCACAACTTTGGACGCACTTTGCCGAGCGCGTGCTCGCGCCGCCCGCACCACCAGCGCCGCCATCTCCAATTGGGCCACAGCACCCGATCGGTGGTTCCGAAGTGAGCGGTTTCCATGTCATTCAGCCGCCGGTCATTCCGGCCGGCGTCAAGCCGGTTATTGACAACTTCGCCCCCGCGGCGCCCGACGTCAACACCATTGGAGTTGCATACAGCACCAGCCGTTACGAAGTTGGAATCAATAACTCAATCGGACAATCGGTGACGATTGTGCCGCCGCCTCTGTTACCCCCATCCACCCGTCCATTGCCGGTTTCGCATTGGGCTGAAGGCAATCTGATTTATCGCGTGCAGCCGAACTATCCACCGCTCGCGCGCCAGGCGCGCATTCAGGGGACGGTCGAACTGCGCGCTATCATCAGCAAAATGGGCATGATCGAGAACCTGAGCGTTGTCAGAGGACACGCCATGCTCGTCCCTTCGGCCGTGGAAGCGGTCAAGCAATGGCGCTATCGTCCGTACCTGCTGAATGGGGAGCCGATCGAAGTTGAGACGGAAATCACCGTGAACTTTATTCTCGGAGGGAATTAGGAAAACAGCCCCACATTACCGAAGTCCTCTGGCGAAGCTGGTTCATCAGCATGCCGCAACGGGGCGGTCGCTATAATCGCCATAGTGAATGCTCCCCGCATGGAACGTATAGCTCTGCCCGATCGCCGGTCGCTCGCGCTTGACGGGCGCACCTGGGCGGAAGTCTCGCTCACCACGCTGCGCGAAAACTTCCGCGTCGTCCAGCAACATGTCGGTCCGAACGTCGCGATTTGCGCCGTCGTCAAGGCCGATGGCTACGGCCATGGCGCCACCGAATGCGCGCTCGCACTCGAAGCCGAAGGCACGCCCTGGCTCGGTGTAACCGACGCCGCCGAAGGGCGCGCGCTGCGCAGCGCTGGCATCTGGACACGCATTCTGCTGATGACTGGAATCTGGAAAGGCGAAGAGGACGGCATCGTTTCGCACAATCTCACTCCAACTATTTGGGAGACGTGGCACATCGAGCGCCTGGAGAAAGCTGCCAAGAAGCAGCAGATCAATCTTCCCGTGCACCTGAAAGTAGACACAGGCATGAACCGGCTTGGCGCCACCATCGCGGCGCTGCCGCAGTTGTGCGAAAAACTCGCCGTGTGTGAACACCTGCATCTCGAAGGCGTGAGCACTCACTTCGCCTCGGCCGAAGTGCTGGACGCCGAAGACGCCCCGCGCCAGATGAAGACATTTGACGAGGCGCTGGCAGTGCTCGGCCAGCATGGTTTGTATCCGCCGCTCGTGCACATGGGCAATTCGGCGGCCGTGAGCGCGCGCCCCGAGACCTGGAAGACCATGGTGCGTCCGGGCATTCTTCTTTACGGATACTCGCTCCCCATCATGCGCGGCAGTTCGGCTGTCACGGAACCTTCGCTCCCACTCGTTCCCGTGCTGACATGGAAGACGCGCGTTTTGACGGTGAAGGATGTACCTGCGGGAGAGGCGGTCGGTTACATGGGTACCTATATAACAAAGGAGCGCAGCCGCATTGCCGTGCTCCCGGTGGGTTACGCCGACGGCTACCCTCGGCTGCTCTCGAACCGCGCGCGTGTGATCGTGCGTGGCGAATACGCGCCGGTTGTGGGCCGCGTTTCCATGGACCTCACCATGGTCGATGTCGGCCACATTCCCGGCATTGCCGTGGGCGATGAAGTCATTCTGATCGGCTCCAACAACGGCAAGAGCGTGGATGCGGTCGAACTGGCGCGCCTCGGCGAAACCGTTCCCTACGAAATTCTCTGCGGTATCTCCCAACGCGTGCCGCGCGTGTACGCATGAGAGCAATCAGCCTTTCAAATGATTAGGCTTCCGGGTTGCAGCTTTTCAGGCTACTGAAAAAGTCGATTGCTTTTGATTTTGGGTGCGGCAGCGCTTTAAGAGCTGTGGGTAAGCGCTACATTTTCATCAGGAGCCTCAACCCTTGAGAGGCAGAATTGCCGCTTCCGCTTTGCGAATCGCTTTTTCGTGCAACTCCCACCCGTGGATCGCTTTGCCGCAACCTTCCCGCGCCATGCTAGTGCTCAGTTGCCTCTCGGCTTCGTCGAATGTTTTTTCCGCGTCGATCCTAGCCCGATACGCTTCGTCATCCGCCTCCTTGATTTTTTTGACGATAAGATGGGCCCCGGAGTCGATCGCCTGCGGCTGACGTTTTCGCGGGATTCCCGAAGCGGAGCCAGCGGCCAACACCTCGTAAGCAAGTCTTAGGCCCTCGGGCCAGCTCGCCTTAGTGGTTTCGCTGAGTCGATCCAGCGCTGCATTCGCCAAGTCGGCAGTCTTGCGCACTCGTTTCTTTTCGCGCAGCCACTTCATCACCGACCACGTTTTCGCCTCGGTCATCAGTGCCTTCGCAGTTTCGAGTTCCGGGAGCTTGTTCATCGGGCCTTTCTCAAGAACAGGAGACGATATCGCTCGCGTCCGAAAAAGTCCATCGGCAATCGTGCGCACCCGCTCTTCAATGGGTCACGGCGCGCATCCTCGGTCTGAATTTGGTTACAGCGGATGAAACGATCTTGAAGTCCCGGATGGTCGCGGTCCTGGCGGGCCGCTAACAGCTCCAGCCAACGCTCGGGTTAGTGTCCGTGTCTTTTTTGCAAAGCTTTGTTCGCTTTCTTGGTCGCCTTGCGTTGCGCCTTCGCGGACCTCTTCATCGCCTTGCGCTGCTGCTTGGCGGATTTCTTCAGGATCTTCTGCTGCTTCTTGATCGCCTTTTTGGACTGGCGCGCATTCTGTTCCGGGGTCAGGCGCTGAGCATAGGCCGGGACGAGGCACGTAAAGCTAAGCAGAACAAGCAGCATGAAAGCAGCGATTCGTTTCATGACGTCTCCGAACTTCGGTCCTGGGCTGATCTTACACCGAAACGAGGCCTCGACTGATACCCGAAAGGTATTCACCTCGGTAATATGACGCAGGCCAGCTTGCTGTCTGTAAACGGGTGACGTAGAATCGCAAAAGAACTTAGCGGCACGAAACGAGACTGAACTGATCCGTAAGAAACGCCCGGAGAGGTGGCCGAGAGGCTGAAGGCGGCGGTTTGCTAAACCGTTATAGGGTCTAACAACTCTATCGAGGGTTCGAATCCCTCCCTCTCCGCCATATTTTCAATGACTTGAGGTTGGTGCCGTGCCGCTTCCCGTGCCGTTTAATACAAGCGCCGTCACTTTTCCACTTGCCGCAACCATCTCCGCTGTCGCTGCCGTCCCGTAGACGTTCATCGTTGTCCTGATGTCCGCATGGCGCATGAGACGTTGTTGCACGCCCACCGGAGTGCCCACAGCATCAAGCCATGAGCGGTGAGTGTGCCGGAACGTGTGCGAACTGAGATGGCCGATGCTCGCCTTGACCGCCGCTTTCTTGAGCGCCCGCCACACCCCCGCGTAGGAGATGGGCAAACGTCCAAGTTTCATGGGCGAGGCAAACACCCAATCGTCAGGCGTGGAGAACTGTGTCAGCTGTTTCCAGTTTTTCAATTCCCCGAGCATTGCGGTATCAATGTGCATGGCCCGGTTTGACTCTGGTGTTTTCACGTCGTCAACTACTTGATGCACGATGCTGCGTTCCACGCTGAGTTTACCGCCCAACCAATCGACATCCGACCATCGCAGCGCCAGACACTCGGAGATGCGAAGGCCGAAGCACATGCAAACCAGCGTGATAGTGTGGAATGGCTCCTCTAGCTGCTTTGCGAGCTGTTGAAACTCTTCCACGGTCAAGCTACGTGGCTGCCGCGTGCGCTTCGATGCGCCCCTGATTGTGACTAGTTCCATCGGATTGCGCTGCATGGGCACGTCACCGCGCCACATTGCGAAGTCCCACAGAACACGGATAAGGCCGCGAATGTGAACCTTGCTCTTGGGTGCCAAGGCGAGAGATTGAAGCCACAAGTCAACGGGACGCGCCTGTAGTTCCTGAAGGGCACTGCCGCCCCACGTTGGAACGATGTAGTGAGTCAGCCACGTGTTGTAGCCTTGTCGCGTCATCTTTCGCTTGGGCATCTTCTCTGCCTTGTACTGCTCTACCAGCACGGCCACGGATGGCGCGCCGGAGGGTTGAGGTTGAGGCGGTTGGACTCGAAACTGTTGAGCCGCGTTCCATGCCGCCGTCTTGGTGGGAAAACGGCCTAGCGTTTTGCTGTGGCGTCGGCCATCGGCCCACCAAAAGAACTGCCAGATTTGACTACGCCGGTCCTTCACCACGGAGCCGGTTGTGCTTTTACTTTCCCGTCGCATTGAATGACTCTCCATTCTCTGCGGCAGATGGCGCGGCCATGATAGCACCGTCCAGTTCATCGGCACGGAAACGCCACGTACACCGCCGTGAACCGGATAGCCGGTGAGCGGGTATCTTGCCGTTCTTTGCCCACTCCAGGATTGTGCGGTGCGCCACACGAAGATATTGCGCGGCTTCGCGTGCGTTCATCCATGGCGAATTGGTTGCTCTTGCACTCATAAGTTTCTTTCACACATGGTTCTCATACGTCCGCTCCGTATTGCGAAAGTTGATCCTCTTGGGCCCCGCCAGTCGGTGTGTTTGTGGACCCATTCAACGCGAGAAGCAGAAGAAGACCTGCCACGACCATGGCGACGATCAAAACTGCTCCCACAATTGTGATTCTCATTACGTTCGCTCCCAGGGGACGATGGCGTCGCAGCTTTTCTTCGGACAACGAAAACCTTTCAACGCTCCGTCGAATACGCTCGTTTTGACCAGGGATGGTTCAGCCCAAAACTCGTGGCCGCATTGTGGACACGTGAGGCGGTAAAGGCGCTCCATTTCCCGCAGCCGAGTCAACAGGCTTTCGTTGCTGGTCTGCTGAAGCAGACGACGAAACTCTTCGATTCCCTCAGGCCCGCGCACGAAGATTTGCACTCCGCAGGGATCGCAAACCAGATACGGTTTATCTTTTTTCGTCATCCGAACCTCCCGCGCTTGCATACATACGGGACATGGGAACATTGCCTTGCCGGTGACAGTTGCCATTGAGTTACCAACCTCCGCCAATAACCTTCGTTCGTCCTGATTCGCACTATAAGGCCACTTTTCGAATTAACCCCGAGTCAGCCTGCTGGGGGAAGCGCAGATGGATTCTCCCGTTCCGTTGAATTCAGGGGTATTTATCGGAGAGTTTCCGTAAAATTAAGGTCGGTTTATCGAATACTTTCCGCAGAAATGCAAAAGCGCATGAAACGAGCGAAAAGGCGCAAAAATCCCCTTGACACCGTTTCGGGGAAACGTGGAAGAGGACGCCCGCCAAGCGTGCACACGTCAGAGATTCGAGGCCGCGCCGACAGCTTCCGATTCATGCTGGGGCAGGTATGGGACCGCCTTTGGCCCAGCCTTTCACGGGCGCAAGTTGATCAAGAAGTGATCGACGCATTCATGGCAGAGGCCCAGCCTTATGCGCCGAATTTCATGCCGGGTTTGGCAAACCTCACCTTTCGGATATTGCATGAGCCAAAGTTTCCAAAACGACGGGACGCACAGATTAGCTTCTTAGCTGATTCCTTGGCAGGTCTGGGCGAGGTTGTGCCGCGCAGTTCCCGCGATATATGCCAAAAGGACAGAGCGCGGGAAAAGCGTGCCCACCATATTCTTCGTTATGAAGTCTATGTCGAGTGTTCGTGCGGATACAAAGGCCGATCCCGCGATCTCGCTTGTCGGAAATGCGGGGCGGCAATTGATTTTGGGTTTAGTCCTGCATTGGCTCTCGGAATCAAACCCTAGAATTCGTCCCGTTTAATAACCCCGCTACGTAACGTACGTACGTAACGTTGATTGAGCGAGATTTTCGAACTCCTAGCTATTTCACGGAAGTAGACATAATAGACAATCGCTAACCTAGTGACATACGGTGTCGAGTGATTCTTATCACGCATCAGCGTGATCCACGACTTTCTTGCTTGACGCACAACAGGTATTCCCAATAGGGTGTTGGCGACGGTTTGCTGAGGGGGCGAACCGAAGACCATTTTTGGAGGTGGGCCAATGGCTCGCTTCGCAGGTGCGCCTCGCTCCTCACGCGTTTTTAGATCGTCTTCTGCCAATTTATCCAGGGTCACCGCTCCCACATCGGGGTGCGGCACTACTCACCGGTAATCGAGCCTCTTCCGTCGAACAGCAAACGTGAACTTGATTCAAGTCCCGACAACCGCGAACGTCGTCCGCGTGCTTGGTCCTTGCGTTCTTGGGGAAAACGCGCACTTTCACTGAGCAGTCGGGTGCTAGCGTTCTGTGCCTGCCTTGTTGTTTTGCTGTGTCCCTCGGCGGCAGTGGCCCAAACGACTCCCGACCTCGAACAGGGTATGAAGCCTTACGGTTCCTACGACGCTGGGGCCATCGACTCCGTCAATCTCCTGAACGGCAACTTACACCTCCGTGTGCCCCTTGTTTCTTACCCTCAGCGCGGTGGCAAGTTGCCTTTGAAATTCTTCATCCAATACAACAACAAGGGCTATATAGCGGTGCCTGACGACATCAACCAACCCAACGGACAACACCATTGGCAATACAAGGGACAGGGCGTCACAATCGTGCCGGACTTCGGGGCGAATTTCTACATCGGAGACGGGATCCAGAGGCAGACCTTCAAAGGCCTCGACTATAAGGGTGACGCCTTCACGGTGTTTGTTTGCACTTTAGTGACGGCGGATGGTTCCACGCATCAACTTACGGATTGTGATGACCCAGCAGCAAGGGCACTGGATACGAGCGGGCTGCTGCCCAGCGTGGATCGGAAAGGGAATTTCGCTGCTTCCGGCACGACGATTGCAGACACGAACGGGAACCAAATTACGGTCACTTCTACAACGAATTCCTCAGGATTTACGGAGTCAATCACTGACACCCTGGGAAGATCGGTGCCGGGATGGACATACCTTAACAACGGTTCCACCAAATATCCATCTCCGTATCTTGGCGCTACGACTACCAATCTCAGCAACTGTCAGGGGCCGGTTGTCGCCGCGACGCTCTGGAAGGTCCCTGCTCCCGGCAGCGGGACGGAGTCTTACAAATTTTGTTATCAACAATTCTCCTACCAGACTGCGTTCGGCGTCCCGGCGGTTACGGAAACGAGCGGGACCGTCCCGATGTTGAGCCAGATCATTTTGCCGAACGGGACTTACTGGTTATTCTCTTACAACACTACTTGGGTTTGACTTTCGTGCGCCTACCGACTGGCGGGACCATTTCCTACGATTATGTTAATCCCGTGCTTCAAATGATCACGGGCCGGGCTCTCTCCTCCCGCACCGTTAATGACGGCACGACCGCATATACTTCAACATATTCCTATGATCAGTGGAACTGGCCTACCCAGACCACCGTTACCGACGCTCTGCAAAATGACAGCGTGCACAACTTTACCAACGGGTACGAGACCAATGCGCAAAAATATCAAGGAACCGGACCCGGTCGCACGCTATTGAAAACGGTGGACACCACGTACTCCTTCACAGAGAGCCCATTCGAGACATACACCGGAGCCACTACCTGGATTAATGTTGAACCGCTGACGCGCAAGACCACGTGGCCTGATGGGGTAGTTAGTCAGACCAGCTATATGTACGATTCGGGCGGAAGCTTTACCTTTTATGATCCGCACTCAGGTACCTCTACGATCTATCCCATCGTTTTTGGCAACGTGGTTCAGCAAGTTGACTACGACTATGCCAACGGTCCGCCGTGGCCGGTGTTGCGCACGACGAACACCACCTATGCATGGCAGAGCCCGAATCCGAACTACGGTAGCTACTTGAGCAACAATCTGCTCGATCTCGTGTCGTCCGTTCAGGTGCTGGATGGAAATGGGACCCTGCAGTCCTCTACCACCTACGGGTACGCCGAAACGACTCTGCAATCCTCTGGGGTAACCGAGCAAAAAGTCGCAGGCAGCGCGTATCCGGGCAACCAGACTTCCGTGCACCGCTGGCTCAATTCAGGTTCATTCAATTGCCCCGGTGGAGGCTCGGGGGGCTCCGGTGGCTACCTCATCAGCCCGGCAATCTACTACGACACGGGCACAGTCTATTCTGCAAGTGATCCGTGCGGCAATTCGACGAGCTATCAATATTCGACAACGTACTCTGGCGCCTACCCGACGACCGTCACGAACGCACTCGGCCAACCAGCCACGTATACTTACGATCCCAACACCGGCGAACTGGCCTCCGCGACCGACCCGAATTCTCTTATCACGAAGTTCAGTTACGATTCCATGTGGCGGCTTGCGCAGGTCACTCATCCCGATGGCGGACTAGACACGATCACCCGGCAGGAAGTCACCGTTCCCTTCACTGCGACTCTGACCTCGAAGATCAATTCAGGTCAGAGCAAGACTTCGCTCAACGAGTTTGACGGCCTCGGGCGCGTCATTCAAACCCAGCTCACAACCGACCCACAAGGCACCATCTATACGGACACCACTTACGATGCCGTGGGCCACGTCAAGACGGTGTCGAACCCCTATCGCAATGGCACCGACGCTACCAGCAGCCCCGGCACCACAATCTACGCCTACGATGGTCTGGGCCGCAAAACTGCGGAAACCTATCCCGACGGCTCGTCCGTTCTGACGACTGCTTACTGCGGCAGTTGGACGCTTGTGACTGACCCCACCGGGAGGTGGCGTCGCAGCCGCGTGAACGGCCTCGGACAACTGGTCGAAGTGGATGAGCCAAACTCAGCGACGAACGTTTCTGCGTGTCCAAGCCAGAGCGACCAGAGCTCTATCTGGGTCACTTCCTACACCAACGATGTCCTGGGCAATCTGACGAAAGTCGTCCAGAACGGCTCCCACACGCGCACCTTTACTTACGACTCGCTGTCGCGCCTTGTCTGCTCCAGCAACCCGGAAACTGCCACGGTTTCCTGTCCGGCCTTTGGGGCAAGCTCTTTTCCAACCGGCACCGTCACCTACACCTACAACCCCGACGGTCCGGTCCTGACAAAAACCGACGCCCGCTCTATTACTACTTCCTATACCTATGACACTCTCCACCGCGAAACCGGCGTCAGCTACTCGAACGGAGACCCGTCTGTCGTCTACAACTACGACGAGAGCAATTGCCTCAGTTTGGGGACCACCTGCCACAATGTTGGCCATCGCACCAGCATGATTGACGGTGCCGGGTCCGAGGTCTGGGCGTACAAGGTGGACAAGGCGAATTTGCGCAGTATCCACCAGGACCAGCGCACGAACCTGGCTCCCCCCGAGTGTTACCATCATATATGTATTCAAAAACAAGGCTGGACGAGTGTTGTGAAAACATCCACTTATTACCTGGACCTCTTGGGCAACGTCACGCAAGTTGTCTATCCTACCGGGCGCACTGTCAACTACACCTATGACTCCGCCGACCGGCCCATCTCCGCTAAGGACGCCTCCAACGGCATCACCTATGCCACAGGCTGGCAGACGCCTCCCAGCGGCGCGAACTGCACAGCGGGAGCCGTTTGTTATGCCCCACAAGGCAGCATGTATGGCCTGAGCATCGGACAGACCAATTCACCTTCATTCACCGGCTTCAACATTTTGGAGACCTTCAACAACCGCTTGCAGCCGTTGGAGATCACCGCATCCTCTTCGGCAGGCACGGCCCTCGACATCAGCTATAGCTTTGTTGATCCGTCGTCTGGCGGCAATGCCGGGCATGTCAATAAAATCGTCAACAACATGAATTCCGACCGCTCGCAGACGTTCAGTTATGACCAATTGAACCGTATCAAAACGGCGAGGACGCAGGCGACCACCGGAAGCTATTGCTGGGGTTATCAGTACAACATAGACCCCTGGGGTAATTTGACGGCGCAGAACGGGGATGCGAATTACACCGGCTGTTCGCAGTATTCTCCGTCTACCGCCACTGCCGACGCCAACAACCATCTCAATAGCTTTTCCTACGATGCTTCCGGCAACACGCTCACCGATGGAAATAACACCTACGTCTGGAACAGCGAGAGCCAGCTCACAAATGCAAACGGTTCGTCCGGCGTTTCTTACAACTACGATGGCGACGGGCGGCGAACATCCAAGCTGCAAAGCAAGATGTACTGGTACGGTTCCGGGGGAGAGATTCTGGCGGAGACCAACGAGTCGGGTGGGGTGCAGAACGAGTACATTTACTTCGGAGGTAAGCGAGTGGCCGTGATACCGGCCTCCGGCAGTCCCATGTATTATGCGGAAGACATGCTGGGAAGCTCGCGGGTCATGGTGCAATCGGACGGGACGGTGTGCTATGACGCCGACTTCACGCCCTTTGGGGCGGAGCTGCCCTACACGAACAACTGTCCGCCGAACTACAAGTTCGAAGGCAAGGAACGGGACACGGAGACCGGGAACGACGAGTTCGGGGCGCGCTACTATTCGTGGCGCGTTGGACGCTGGCTGAGTTCGGACTGGTCGGCGGTACCGGTAGCGGTTCCCTATGCAAATTTAACCAACCCGCAGACGCTGAACTTGTACGCGATGGTCGCGGACGATCCCGAGTCGTTTGCGGACTTGGATGGCCATGGCACGACAAGCGTTGATGGACTTGACTCGGACCCTACAGTCCAGAAGCAAAATGCTAGGCGCGTCGATGGCGGTCAAGATCCACCCAAGGCGGGAAAGGCCGACCCGATCAAGGTGGCGCAAAATAAGAAAGATACTCCCCCACCAGCACAGCCAAAGAAAGGTTTCGGTGTACTCCCGACCGTTACGGCGGCTGCCGACATCGGCGTGGTTAAAGCGGGCGCGACGGCTCAGGGCGCGGCGGGCGCAGGAGCTTTTGTTGACTCAACAGGCCATCCCTCGGTTGGAGCGATGGCTACCGGTTCGACAGAGGCGAACGCAGGTCAGCACGTAGCGGGAACGCCAAAACAGGACAAAGACTCATTCGCGGCGGGAGCGTTTGCCGGTGTCGGTGTTGGAGTCACTCTAACGAACGCTGGAAACGCGTCAGCGCTGAAATCAACTACTAATACCCTCAACATAGATCTTGGCCTTGGCCCAGCAGCCTCAATTAGCATCTCATCTGGTCCTTCCGGTGTGTGGTCCTTCACCATCGACGTTGGGGTAGGCCTTGGAATAGGGGTCACCGAAACGAACAGTGCGACGGCAACCGCGCCGCAGTGAGGGAGAACACTTTCTTGGAGGAATCGATCATGATGGCTAATGGATGTAAGCCTATTCGCATTCTGCGGGTGATAACGATCTCCGCACTGTTGCTGTGTGCCCCGGTTGGTTACGCCGTCGCCCTGATCGGGTTTCACTTGCGCAAGTCCTTCGCCCCTGGGTTTGTCGTGGCCGGGTTTCTGATGTTGGCCTACTTGGTTTCCTTCATCGTTCTTGCCGTCTGGCCGTGCCCGCAATGCCACAAGCGTTTTGTGCGGTTCAACGCCTTCTGGCCTAGAAGCTGTTCACACTGCGGCCAGACATGCTAGACCAACGTGGCAGCAGGTCCGCGATCTGATCGCCGAGGAGAGTACCTGCCGGTTGCGTTTCTGGGCGGCCAGGGCGTGCGATCCGGGAGCGGGTGATGATCAGGCAGGACTCTGGTTGCTGAGAGTTTTTTCTTTAGCTGTGGTTTGGGTTCTGGCCGCGCCGGGGTATGGCGCGGCCTTGCCGTCTGCGGGTGCCGATCCGGTTCTCCTGATTCCGGGGTAGGTGAGGAACCGCCGATCCGCGCCGTGATCGAGGTACGATTAGCGCCGCTTTCCGGTCCTGATCTGCCGCCGATTCCCGACCCGGCAGTGTGGCGATTCCGGCACGGTGAGGGGTGACGTTCTGGTGGTCAGGGCGTCGGTTTTGGGCGGGTTGCTGGGCGGTATCGGGGAAAGTCAAAATCTCGCCGCCTACGGCGTCGGGTGGAGGGGTGACACGTCACCCCTGAAAGGGTGCTGCGCGGTAACCTTCGGTTACCGTGCGCGAACCTGTTGAAAGCAGAACAGCTAACGGTATTTTTACCGAAGAAAAAAATCTCACTTTCCTCTTGACAGGGTTTCCGGGGAAGGCCCGAAAACCACGTTGCTCGCTGTGTTCTCTCATTCGCTGATCTGCCCGGAAGAACCCGAACAAAAAGAGTAGCTGCAAGCGGTCTCCCACTGACTTAGAATCATTCCGGTGCTCAGGGAGAGCACTCGGGCCGTGGTTGTTGGTCGTGGCCGTCGCTCTTTGAAAACAGAATCGTGTTGGGCCGAAGCACAGCTAAAGGAAAAAACTCGCATCAGGGGTTCAAGAGAAAAAATCCAGGCGTGCATCGGGGTTGAGAGGAAGCTAAGCCGAGAACTGCGTTAGGGATAGCAGGAGTGGTGGTTGAAAGTCGTGGTGGACCTCGTAGTTGGCGCAAAATACGGGCGGATTCTGGCAAAAGCTCGGCAACGCGCTCAGTGGCAACGGGTTCAAGACCGACGCGCAGGTAGCAACAGACAGGAAAGCCGAAGAAGCGGCACACGCAGAAGCAAAAGCTCAATGGGAAGGTGCGCATCCCGGCCAGTCCTATGCTAGTCATGTGGGCAGCGTGCTTGGCGCGGAGATGGGGATCATGCCGATGGCAGGGTTCTCAATCGAGGCCGCGAACGGCAGCATAGTCGCCGGTTTTACCAAGCACGGAATCAACAGGGCAATTGGAGACGCTGCGGAACGCGCGGGGACGAAACCCGAAGCAATTCTTGACGCCCTCAAGAACCCCCAAAAGATTGTTTCTGGTGTAGATGCACAAGGCCGACCATTTCAGATTTTCACCGGTCAGAATGCCCGCGTCGTTATGAATCCGCAGACAGGCAACATTGTTTCTGTGAATCCCCTGTCAGCGGCAGGTGCCCAGTAAAGGGGTGACCATGAACAAGGAAAAGCGCGAGTTTCGCCTGTCAGTGGAGGAGATGGAATATCTCAGGCAGGTCGTCTCGAACGACTCGTCCCTTGGCGCGTTGCTCGACTACCAGCCGGGGAACGTCGGTGGCAAGCTTACCCTCCGGCTAGATCGGGATGAGGCTGAGAAACTAAGATCTCGCTTGACAGAGCAACTTGCAGCGGTCGGATTCGATAAAGACTACTCTCCAACCGGACAGGGGAAGATGTTGGAGAATCTGATCGACCGATTCTATTTGCCGTGAGGCGTCGGGAGCTTTTCTTTTAGCGGTGGTTTGGGTCTGGCCGCGCCGATCTGTGGCGCGGCCTTGCCGTCTCGGGCTGGCGATCCCGTTCCTGATTCCGGGGGTGAGGAGCCGCCGATCTGCGCCATGATTGGGGTCGGATTAGCGGCGTTTTCCGATCCCAATTCCGGGGCCAATCCCGGCCTATCAGTGTGGCGATTCGGGCACGGTGAGGGATGGCTTTTTCGTACTCCCGGAGTGCCGTGGCGGGGTTGAGGCCCGTGCTGTTCCCGTGCCGTTAACACCGAACTAGACTGAAGTAGCCGCGATAGATGCCATCTGCCGCAAGCCAAGTTGTTGTAACTACGTTAGGGCGCGGATTCGAATCCCTCCCTCTCCGCCAGACCCTTAAACACATAGGCTTATAAGGGTGGCTACCATATTCGCTGTCTTTCATGAGTTGGCAGTATTGGGCTGCAGGAAAATAGCAACGAAAGTGAGCCTGTATACCAGAGTTTCATGCAATGGAAAGAGCCGGTACAAGCCGGTCAACAAAAAGAGAATCTACCCCGACGGCACCACCTTCGTCCTGCGCTATGCCCGCCAGTGGGAGACCCTGACCGCTGACAATTTGAACGCCGCTGTCCGCTAGAGCCATTGAGGAAACAGCCCTGCTGACCGAACCCTCCTCTGCTGCGAAGGCGCCGGCGAAGCGAATCGGCATTGATGACGCCATCAGCGTCTACCACAGCCATGCGATGTTAATACATGTCACCCGTTCCACCATGTCTAGCGGCAGAGTTGGCGCTCTTGTTCTCCTCCGACATGTCGGCAACGAGAGCCTCAGTGGTCAGCATCAGTGCCGCAATCGAGCCCGCATTCGTCAGGGCTGTGCGTACGACCTTGGTTGGATCGAGCACCCCGGCCTTGACCAGGTCTTCGTATTCACTGGTCAGCGCATTGAAGCCGAAGTTATTGTCCTTCGATTCGGTGATCTTGCCCAGAACAATGGCACCTTCGGCGCCGGCGTTCTCGGCGATCTGTCGTAATGGTTCCTGCAGCGCGCGTTTCACGATGTTCACGCCGATTTGTTCGTCGCCTTCGACTTTCAGCTTTGCCAACGCAGGGATGCAGCGGACCAAAGCTACGCCACCGCCGGCTACAATGCCTTCTTCCACTGCTGCGCGGGTCGCATGCATGGCGTCTTCGACGCGGGCCTTCTTCTCTTTCATTTCGGTCTCGGTCGCGGCCCCTACCTTGATGATGGCAACGCCACCCACGAGCTTGGCCAAACGCTCCTGCAGTTTCTCGCGGTCGTAGTCGCTGGTGGTCTTATCGATTTGGCCACGAATTTCCTTGACCCGGCCTTCCACGTCGCCGGGCTTGCCTTTGCCTTCGATAATGGTGGTGTTGTCCTTGTCGATGGTGACCTTCTTGGCCTGTCCGAGATCCTCCATCTTCACGTTTTCCAGCTTAATGCCGAGATCTTCTGTAATTGCTTTCCCGCCGGTGAGCGTTGCGATGTCCTGCAACATGGCCTTGCGGCGATCACCGAATCCAGGCGCCTTAACGGCAGCAACCTGCAGCGTGCCGCGAAGCTTGTTGACGACGAGAGTCGCCAGAGCTTCTCCCTCGATGTCCTCGGCAATGATAAGCAGCGGCTTGCCACTCTTGGAGATCTGCTCCAGCAGAGGGAGGATGTCCTTCATCGAGCTGATCTTCTTTTCATTGATCAGGATGTAGGCATTCTCGAAGGCGACTTCCATACGTTCGGGATCGGTGACGAAGTAGGGCGAGAGATAGCCGCGGTCGAACTGCATACCTTCCACGACTTCGAGTTGTGTCTCAAGCGTCTTCGATTCTTCCACGGTGATGACGCCGTCCTTGCCGACCTTCTGCATCGCATCTGCAATGATGTGGCCGATGGTCTCGTCATTGTTTGCGGAGATGCTTCCCACCTGGGCGATCATGTCGCCGGTCACGGGCTTGGAGAGCTTGTCGAGTTCGCCCTTGGCGCGTTCGCCGGTCTTGGGATCGATGGGGCCGCAAATCACAGTGATCGCTTTCTCGATACCACGTTTCATCGCCATAGGATTGGCGCCGGCGGCAACGGTCTTCACGCCTTCGCGATAGATGGCCTGCGCCAGGACGGTGGCGGTAGTGGTGCCGTCGCCGGCGACGTCGCTGGTCTTGGAGGCGACTTCACGCACCATCTGTGCGCCCATGTTTTCGAGACCGTCCTGCAATTCGATCTCTTTTGCAACGGTGACGCCGTCCTTGGTGATGGTCGGCGAACCGAATTTCCTTTCAATTACTACGTTGCGGCCTCTGGGGCCGAGGGTCACCTTGACCGCATCCGCTAACAAGTTGACGCCGCGCAAAATTGCCTGCCGCGACTCTTCGCCATGTACGATTTGTTTTGCCATGATTTCGTTCTCCTGGAATATCGAAATGTTCGACTCGGGTCTTCAGGGATAGCCAACAAGGCGCTTCTAAAGCAAATTATCTCTTGGCTCCCACGGCTTCTTTTCTCAGCGCGCCGGCGCCGCTGACCACGCCGAGAACTTCTTCCTCTTTCATGATGAGAAAGTCTTCTCCGTCAATCGTGATCTCGGTACCGGAATACTTGCCGAACAGAATGTGATCGCCCTCTTTGACCGCCAGAGGGAGCAGTTTGCCTTCGTCATTGGTCTTACCTTTGCCGACCGAGATGACCTCCCCCTCTTGTGGCTTATCTTTGGCAGAATCGGGGATGATGAGGCCGCCGCGAGTGGTTCCGGACTCCTCTGTGCGTCGTACCAGAATGCGGTCGTGAAGTGGGGTGAATTTCGAAGTCATATCTATAGTTTCCTTTCGTTCGTAGCCAGTGAACAAGCGGGACAGTATTTAAGAACTGGCGCGGCTACCGGCTAGATATTGGCTCGGGCACGTCAGGGAGGGTTGCCTCTGCGAAAGCTTCTTCCTCTCCTTCGGAATACCCAGTAGCATCGTCTGAACTCGGATCTTCGTTAGAGCAGCCTTCGTCGCCCATTTGGCTTCCTTCGTCGCTCGGGCGACGAAGAGCGGGCCGGCCCGACAAACGCGGGGCCTCGCCGGAGAAAAGGCAAAGAGGCAGCGGCGAACACGGAACGCTTTTATCAAAGTTCATATGCCAGCCTTCTTCTAGTTATCGCCGCTAGTTGGACTTTACCCCGCTTAGGATGGCGCAGTCTGGTCAATAGCGCTCACTTCGCGTTATGTGAGCTATCCTGCACAGATTTGCGGGCCGTGAGTCTGTCATTCTAAATTTTCGATTGTGGCGCACACCGCGAGGGTGCACAGCGTATGAAGACTTCGCTTCTGGAGCTCTTGCTTGGCTATCACCACCACCAACTCAGCCGTGTGTTCACCATCCGAAGACGTACGTACCAGGTCTGCGTGACCTGCGGACGGGAGTTTGCATATTCCTGGGACCTAATGCATCGAACAGGATCCACGGTTTCTGACCATCGCTATAGGCCGGTGAACCGCATTGAACACACTAAAGTACCTGTCGTTTGATCCGTCTGCCTCACAGGCCCCGGGCCCTATCCAATGCATGTGAGCTATCTTGCTCAGACTTCAAACCCCGCACCTGTCATTCTTGATTCTCCTAGGTGTGTAGATGGAGCTGCGACCGCTGATTCGTAGCTCTCTTGTTCTTAGGCCGCTGCGGGCCGGGTTTCAACAAAGCCACGGCGAAGCGGACACATTTAGCCAATTGGCGATTCTTCATCCGCGTGTATGCCGCGAAAACCTTGCGGCAGGACACGATCTGACCCTAAAAAGCTCTCGAATGAAATTAGGGCAACACCTCGAAGCGGATGCGAGGTGTTAGCCCGCGAAACAAAGGAGTCAAGAATTATGCCTCTTATTCAACTGCTGGAAGTTCTCATCGTGGTAGGTGTCCTGCTGTGGTTAGTGAATCACTTCATTCCCATGCAGGCATCCATCAAGTCGATTCTGAATGGCGTCGTGGTCATCGCCGTAGTTCTGTGGGTACTGAATGTCTTTGGACTTTTTCACTCCCTTTCCAGTATCCACGTCGGGAAAGGCTGAGGTGGCAAGGCCACTCAGGACGACACCGGATCACGACACTCACGATCTAAAACGAAAGCAACCCGGCAGAAATCTGCCTGAAGGAGGAACTTTGAAGACCAGGCTCTTGTTCGCAGCTGCAATCACCCTCAGTTTGAGCGCGTTTGCTCAGACTAATTCTCAAGCACCCTTGACCGTAGAACCCATGAATCCGACGCCCACGTTTCGAGTGACCGTAGTCAGCCGGAGCGTGCAGGCAGTCAACTATAAGCATCGCAGCGGAGCCACGAAGCTAGATTTCGCGGGCACGGACCTGATGCCTGCAGCCAATGGCCAAGCCAAAGTGGAAAGCAAGAAGGGGTACATCGAAGTCGAGGTGGAATTCGGCAATCTGCAAAAACCTACGACTTTCGGCACTGAATATCTGACGTACATCCTCTGGGCTGTGTCACCCGAGGGCCGTGCGGTGAATCTGGGAGAGGTGTTGGTGGGCGATAACCACCGTAGCAAGCTGGATGTGACCACCGATCTCCAGGCGTTCGCTCTGGTCGTCACCGCAGAACCTTATTATGCGGTTCGGCAGCCTAGCAATGTCGTAGTGCTCGAGAACGTAGTTCGCGCCGACACCAAGGGAACCATCGAGGCGGTGGATGCAAAGTACGAACTCATGGAGCGGGGCGGCTACATTCCGACCGGCTACAAGTTCGACCCTGTGGTTCTGAATACCCGGTTGCCACTGGAGTACTTTGAAGCGCGCAATGCAGTGCGCATTGCCCAATCGGAGGGAGCCGAGAGGTACGCCAGCGACAGCTATCAGCACGCGCTTCAGTTGATGAACAATGCGGATGAGTATGCGTTGCAGAACCATGTGCCGCAGAAGCCGCTAATCGCAGCCGCCCGCGAGGCAGTGCAAACTGCCGAAGATGCACGTGCGATTGCGGTCAAGAACATGGACGAGGAACGCTTGGCGAACGAACGCCAGGCATCAGCGGACACAGAGGCGCGGTCGAGGGCTCAGGCAGATGATGCCACTCGTCAGAAAGAGCAAGCTCAGTCCGACACGGCCAAAGCTCAAGCGGCAAAGACTCAAGCCGAATCTGACACGGTGAACGCCCAGGCCGCCCGGGCTCAGGCAGAGTCTGATGCAGCGACGGCTCGGAACGCAGCTGCCGATGCACGATCTGAGACCGCTCAAGCGAAAGCAGATATGGCAGCCAGCCAATCCACGTCAGCCAATGCGCTATCCGCTGCTCAGGCTGATGCAGAGCAATCCCGCCTGGCCGCGCAGCAGGCCCAGTTGAGCGCGCAACAAGCGGAAACCGACAAAGCCGCTATGCGCACTCGGTTGTCCGAGCAGTTGAATTCCATTCTGCAAACTCGCGATAGCGCGCGGGGGCTGATCGTCAGCATGTCCGATGTCTTGTTCGATACCGGGAAATACTCGTTGAAGCCGGGTGCACGGGAGAAGTTGGCGAAAGTCGCCGGTATTCTGCTCGCCTACCCTGGACTCAACATTGAGGTTGGCGGCTACACGGACAATGTAGGCGGCGATGCGATGAATCAAACACTGTCTGAAAACCGCGCTGGATCGGTACGGGACTACCTGGTGCAACAAGGCGTGGCGACCGGTTCGGTGAGCGCAACAGGTTTCGGCAACACTTTGCCGGTAGCCTCCAACGACAACTCTGCCGGCCGGCAAGAGAACCGGAGAGTGGAACTCCTCGTATCCGGCGAAGCCATCGGCAACCCGGTCAACGCGACGACAGGAAGCTTGCGCTAAGGCAAGCGTACGAAAAACGATCGATTCGACAATGGAGGCAACACCATGAGACTAGTTGGAGTCATCAGTACAGCAGTTCTGTCATTGGCGCTCGTAGCCGCGGCTCCGGCGTTTGCACAGGAGCAGCACGAGCAGGAGGAACAGAAAGGCAAACCTGCCGCGCAGGAAGAGAAAAAAGCGCAGCCGGAAAAGTCCGCAAAGCCAGAGCAAAAACCCGCGTCGAAGCAGGAGAAAAGCGCCAAGCAAGAAGAAAAGAATGCCAAGCCGGAAGAAAAGAGAGCGCAGCAAGAAGAGAAGAACGGCAAGCCGGCGGAGAAGAACGCGCAGCAGGAACAACACGCCGGTGGTAACGGTGGTGGGCGCATTCCCGCAGACAAATTCAAGGCCAATTTCGGACAGCAACACAGTTTTCGAGTTAGCGAAAACGACTACCGCAATCACCGCTTCCAATACGGCGGCTATTCGTTCGGATTCGTTGACCCGTGGCCCAGCAACTGGCTCTACACGCAAAACGTCTATGTTATCGAGATAAACGGCGTGTATTACCTATGCAACGCATCGTTTCCTGGCGTTAACCTTGTACTCAGCTTCACACTATAGCCAGCTCGTTTCGTGACGCCTGCGGGCGCAACCAACTTAACCCTATCGGCGCGGGCCATTTCGGGGCTCGCGCCATTCCTTTCTGGCTTTGACGGATTTCCTCTTTTTGAAGCACTGCCTTCTCTCCTTCCGTACACTGAGCAGTTTTGACCATCACGAAAGTGCCGGGACGCCTATAAATAAAGCTGACCCGCCCTTCGAGGCTAAGTTTAGACGCAAGGGTTAGAGGATTGCGAACCGTCGCAGCTACTAAATGGAGGTAGCTCTTATGAAGTCAATTGGAATCACCAGCACAGCCATTCTGTTCTTGCTTCTCGGGATCGCCGCTCCTGCCTACGCACAGCGTGAGCAGCAGGAAGAAAAGGAAGCCAAGCCCGAACAGCAGCATGCTCAGCAGCAACGGAAGTCAGACCAGAAGCAACAACAGCAGCGGGTTCAACAGCAGCAGAAGTCAGACCAGAAGCAACAGCAGCAGCATGCTCAACAGCAGCAGAAGTCAGACCAGAAGCAACAGCAGCAGCATGCTCAACAGCAGCAGAAGTCAGACCAGAAGCAACAGCAGCAGCATGCTCAACAGCAGCAGAAGTCAGACCAGAAGCAGCAGCAGGCTCAGCAGCAGCGGCAGGATCAGAATAAGCAGACACAGCAGCGCGCCCAGCAACAGCAGAAGCAGGATCAGAACAAGCAGACACAACAGCGCGCCGCTCAGCAAGAGCGTGGCAATGACCGCTCGCAGCGCACTCAAGAGCAGCAGCGTGTCGAGCGGAGCGCATGGCAGGAGCATCGCTCACAACGCTGGGACTCCGATCACCGCACATGGCAGCAACGTGGCGGATACGACGGCTACCGCATTCCCGACGACCGCTACCGCGGATACTTTGGTCGGGACCATGGGTTCCGTATCTACGGTCTCCCCTTCCTGGTTGTAGGCGGATATCCCCGCTTCCAGTACGAGGGCTACTGGCTCAGCATGGTTGACCCATGGCCGGAATACTGGGGGGATAACTGGTACGACAACGATGACGTGTATGTCATGTACGTCAACAATGGCTACTACCTGTACAACCGCAGGTATCCGAACGTCGGCATTGCGATCAACATCTCGATGTAACAACTTATCCGGGCAGCCTCGGGAGAGACTGCACCGGAAGGTAAGTATTCCTGTCTGAACACACAGGAAGAAGGAGTGAAACATGCTTGGAACTATATTGATCGTGCTCTTGATTTTGGCGCTTCTTGGTGTTCTGCCACGTTGGACGCATAGCCAGAATTGGGGTTATGCCCCGACGGGTGGAGTAGGAGTGATCCTTTTCGTGGTTGTGGTCCTATTGCTTCTCGGCCGGATTTGAGTCATGGGTTCCCCGGGAATCTCGCCAGGCGCCACCCACCGAGGCTGGCGCCTGCTCTCTGTTCGTGTGGCTGCACTTGTTCTCATAGTGCTTATGTGCAGCGGCGGTTTGTCAGCGTACTCGGTTCTGACGCACGAGGAAATCGTCAACCTGCTCTGGGCCGACGAGATCCGGCCTCTCCTGCTCATGCGCTATCCAGGACTCTCAGAAGATCAGATCCGGGAGGCCCATGCCTACGCCTATGGAGGCGCTGTCATCCAGGATCTGGGGTACTACCCGTTCGGCAGCGCGGAATTCAGTCAGTTGGTGCATTACGTTCGCAGCGGCGACTTCGTTCGTGAGTTGCTGCTCGAAAGCCAAGATGTCAATGAATATGCCTTCGCGCTCGGCGCACTATCACACTACGCGTCGGATATCGCCGGGCACCCGGCCGTCAACCAGGCCGTCGGAATCGAGTATCCCAAGCTGCGAGCGAAGTATGGCAAGTCAGTTCGCTACGCCCAGGACAAGACGGCGCACTTGAAAACAGAATTCGGCTTCGACACGCTGCAGGTTGCAAAGAATCGCTATGCGTCGCAGCAGTACCACGATTTCATCGGATTCCAGGTGTCCAAGCCCCTGCTGGAGCGGGTCTTCCCGGTAGTCTACGGAGTGGAGTTAAAAGACGTGCTGGCGCACGAGGATCTGGCGGTGGGATCGTATCGCTTTGCTGTCAGCCGGCTGATTCCGCAAATGACCAGGGTCGCACTGCAAACCCACAAAAAGGACCTGATGCGCGAAACGTCCAATTTCGCCAAACGGACGTTCCTGTACCGACTTTCACGGTCAGGCTATGAGAAAGAGTGGGGAAAGGACTATGTGAAGCCGGGTGTGGGTACGAGGATCCTGTCGACGCTCTTGCGATACATCCCGAAGATCGGTCCGTTCAAAGGACTGGCCTTCAATAACCCGACTCCGCAGACCGAGGACCTGTACATCAAGAGCATCAATACGACCGTCGATCAATACCGGGTTTTTCTCGAACAAGTGCGTGCTGACTCGCTGGTGCTACCGAACTGCGATTTTGATAGCGGCCAGGTGACGAAGGCAGCGGAATATTCGCTCACAGACGACACGTATGCAAAGTTGCTGGCCCGATTGTTGGAACGGAAGTTCGATCGGACCTCGCCGCAGCTCCGCGATAACGTGCTGCAGTTTTATGCCGACCTCTCGGCACCGATCGAGACAAAGAAGGATCAGGTTCGCTGGCAAGGCGTGCTGACTGCGCTGGACCAGTTGAAGTCGACGGCGCTCGTTCCGGTGGTCGCTGTCAATCCCACGAAGTAATCCCGCGTGCGCTGGATTTCACTTCCAGAATGTGGGTGCGTGAGGCACGTGTCACGCAACGAAATCCAATACTCGTTGCAAGAGCCGAAGGATAGGTTCGACAAACAATTCGTACAGCAGAGTTTTCAGGGGGTGATCCATCAGGAGCGGCTCCCATCGCCTTGGCTCGTATTCACGCGCCGGGCGATCTTTTGTTGCTCGGGTTTGTTCGGCATTTCCGGCCCTTCCGTGAGGCGCACGACCGCGCCGGATTCACCGCGGCTATTCCCACTTTTCCAGAATCAGCACCTGTTGTCGGATGGACGCCACTCTCTGATCAATTAGTTCCGCATCCGATTGCCGATCGCGAGAGAGGTCAGGGGAAGCTGCATTTAGCTTCTGGGCATGGTGCTCCAGTTGATTCGCATCTCGATTCAGTACTTCGATGACGGATTTCAATGGCATTTTCATGACTTCACAGCTCTCTCTTCTGCAGTTCATTGCCGCGCCACGTTTGCGTTCTCACTTCACGGCTTCGGTCAAGGGCATGTTCACCAAATGCTCACTCAAAAACCACATCTGGAGTTCGTTGGTTCGCAGCACCTGACCGACGAGAAGATCGTTCGTACCGTCGTCGCCCAGTTCGGAGGCACGCCGAGCTACTACCCTAACCAGGGAAACGATCGTTTGGTGTGCGTCGACCAGACGCGAGAGCTGTACGGGCACTTCTTCCCGCCCACGCGGTGGGCGCTCGATGCGGGTTGCTTCCGCCACGTCCGGAGCCATCGCAATACTAATTCCGCCGAGGAGTTGGATACGCTCCGCAATCGCGTCTACCAAGTCTGCTTGTTCGCCATAGTGTTTGTCGAAAAGAAGATGGAGCTGATAGAAAGTCGGGCCAGCCACTTGCCAATGTGATTTTTTATACAGGTCGCGCAGGGTCATGGTGTCAGCAGCGATTTGGTTGAGTTGCTCAGTCATCTCGAGCCTCACCGGCTCTTCGAGATCGAGCGGCAGCATCGGGGTTACCGTGCCATAGTGCTGAATCTCAGCAGCCCGCTGATGCAGCCGCGGCTGAGCTGTGATTCGTCCATTTGTGCCTTCTACGATGTTTGCAGTTATCGCCATGAGTCGTTCTCCTTTGTGATCTTTGTTCGTGGTCGGACTTCCACCAAACGAATTGTTCGTTTTCCCAGCTGCGGAACTAAGAGAAGAAAGCTTCAGAGGGGCTGACTTAGTTCAGAAGACTTGAGAGAGAAAAAGAAGCTCGTCTCCATTGCCATGATCACTCAAGCACCGACTCTGTGGCTGGTCTGAATTGCTCACTTCCGGATCGCGGGCCGACAAAATATGGCTCGTCAAAGCGCCAGAATTGAATGCCGCTACTGTGGTTTCGGTGTCGCCTCCGCCGAAGTCTGGACGGGTTGGTTTGAGGTGGTTTTGGACGTGATACCCGCCTGCACTTGCTTGTTGAGTGGTATCTCGGTCCCGGCTGAGTAGATGAGAATCTGCACCGTACCCCAGTCGCCTTGGGAATTCACATCCGCCTGCTTGCCCATTCCCAAGGTCTTAAGCTGACTATCGTCAAATGCGAAGTTCTCGACCAGATACTCGCGCACAACCATGGCCCGGGCTTCCGTTAGCACCAGTTCCTTCTGGGTGTCGCCTTCCATGCCCGCGGAGGCCACGATCACCGCAAACCCGAACTGATTATTGGCAAGGAATTCGCCGCCCGCGCTGAGAGACTTCTGGTTCTTCAGTTTGGCTGAGTCC
This sequence comes from uncultured Acidobacteriaceae bacterium, assembly GCA_963818945.1. Classification (GTDB taxonomy): domain Bacteria; phylum Acidobacteriota; class Terriglobia; order Terriglobales; family Acidobacteriaceae; genus Acidiflorens. Next base: position 1,092,526 of record CAWFUA010000001.1, read on the forward strand.
TGTTTATCGAAGAGTTGCTTCGCCGGGTAAGCAAACTCCTTCACCGGTGTGCCTTGCGGCAGGCTTACGATCTCGTTTTTTGCCAGCTCGGAAGAATCTTCGTAGCCGCGGGTCTTGAAATACCCGCGCAGGAAGAAATTGTGCTTCACGGCTTCCATGTTTTCCTGGAAGTCCGTAACCCCGGCTTGTGCCTGAACCATCGTGTCGCGCATGGCGCCTGTCGTTTGTTCGAGGTTGCTATAGAGCTGTTTGTCGTTGACTAGCGCTCCTGCGGTGCCCTGACCGCTATCGATCTTGGCGCTGATCGACTGTAGATTTGCCGTTGCCTGAGTAGCGTTCTGAATGGCTTGCTGGCTGCTGTCGAGAATGCCGCTTGTCTTCTTGAGCAGGTCGGACATTTCGAGTGGCGCCTGGCTGGCGATAATGTCGCCATCCCGCACATCGGCTGTACCAGCGGAGCCAAACGAGATTGCCAGATACTGGTTGCCCAACAGTCCCTCGGTTTCGATGGTGGCCACGGAGTCTTGCTTGATGATCTCGTGCGTGGATTTGCCCAGATCCATAAAAACCGTGACCTTTTCGCCAGGACTGTGAGGCAACACGATGCTGCCCACGGTGCCACTGTGAACGCCGCCTACTCGCACATCTCCTCCGGCATCCAGGCCGGCCACATTGTCGAATTTTGCCTTCAATTGATATGTAGAGCTGAATAGATACTGTTTGCCCCCGATGATGAAAACTCCGGCCACCAGAATTGCCAGTGTCGTAACGATGAAAGCTCCCAACCGCGCCGCTCTCGACATGTGTCCTCCTACGAATGCCTCAGAAATTCCCTGACAAAAGCGATGTCACTTTTCTGAAGCTCTTCAAAGTTGCCTTCGATGACCACTCTTCCTTCATTGAGCAGGGCCAGGCGGTCCGCAATTGTTTTCGCGCTGTGCAGATCGTGAGTGACTACGACGGATGCCATGTGATGTTCTTCCTGGAGCTTCAGAACCAAGTCGTCGATCTCCGCGGAACTGATGGGGTCCAGGCCGGCGGTGGGTTCGTCGAGCAGTAAGATGTCCGGCTCCAGCGCCAGCGCGCGGGCCAGCCCGACCCGTTTCTGCATGCCGCCCGAGATATCCGAAGGCATCTTCTTAAAGTCGCCTTCCATGCCCACCTCCGCCAGCAGTTCCAAGACGTGGTCGGCCTGCTCAGACTTTGACATCGCCTTCTTATGGTGCTGCAGCGGGAAAGCCACGTTTTGCTCGACGGTCAGCGAATCGTAAAGCGCGGCGTGCTGAAACAGAAAACCCATTTTCATCCTGATCTCGCCGAGTTGGTCGAGAGCCAGACCCGCGATATCTTGCCCGTGGATGCGAATCGATCCTGAGTCGGGCTTTTCCAGACCGATGATGAGCTTGAGCAATACGCTCTTACCGGAGCCACTACGACCCAGCACTGCCAGGGTCTCGCCGCGGGTCACGGTGAGGCTAATCCCGTTCAAAACCTTTTGAGCTCCGAAGGACTTATGCAAGTCGTCAACAGCGATAACTGGCGCAGCGCTGTCTTTATGGTCCCCTTGAAGCTCCGTCGTAACTTGTTCGATTGTTTCCATACTCGTTTCACGAATGGTTGATTTAAATGGCTATGGGAAGAATATGATGATGATCTTCACAAGCACGACATCGGCCAGAATCACGAACAGGGAGGACAGGACTACCGAGCTCGTGGCCGCACGGCCCACACCCGCGGCACCTCCCTGCGTCCGCATTCCCTGAAAACACGCGATCAGCCCAATGATCAGGCCAAATACGGCGGTCTTAAGTGTGGGTGGCAGGAAATCATTGAAATCGGCTCCCTTAAAACCGATATTGATGAACTGATATAACGAGAGCGGCTCAACCAGGGCCTGTGCAACCCAGCCCATCACCAAGCCACAACAGTCGGAAGCGAGGGTCAGGAGGGGCAGCATCAGGATGCAAGCCAGGATGCGGGGCGCCGCCAGTAGCCTGTAAGGATTCACCGCAGATGCCTCGATGGCATCGATCTGTTCGGTCACTTTCATCGAGGCCAACTCCGCGCCAATGCCAGCGCCCACACGGCCACTCACTACCAATCCGGTGATGATCGGACCGGTCTCATGGATAACAGAGAACACGATGGCGGCGGGGAGCAGCGATTTGGCGCCAAATCGAGTCAGGCTGAAGCGGGCTTCCAAAGAGAGTACGACGCCGGTAGCGGCTCCGGCCAAAGCGACCAGCGGCAAGGACTTTGATCCGATCTCGTCGAGTTGTCGGAATAATTCGCGGAATTCAAACGGCGGCGTCGCCGCAGCGCGTACAACTTGCCAGAAGAATATTCCCAGGTTGCCGAACCACTCGAGAAATTCGCTGACCAGGCCCTTGGCGGAATCCCCATTGGAAGACGTGAGTACGGTCCGTAGCACCGGAGGTTGAGGCTCAATTACTGCCGCCGCTTTGAAGTTCCTGTCGATCACGGACTTGAACCCGGATTTGGCGCACCGTGAGCATTGTTCAGGTGCATGCGAGAGACTAATGAATGTGGTCCGCTGTAGAGGAATTCAAGGGCGATATTCCCGCCTGCATATCCCAGCAAACTGTAGTTACCCATTCGGAAAGCATCTTTGGCATCGTAGCGACCGGGATACCAACCATAAACGGCTGTCATGGTGCCGGCATAGGGAGCAACCAGATCAGGAAGGGAAAAGACGCGATGGCCATCGACGCTGCGGCGAGCTGTGAAGGTCGAAATTACGGCATGTCTTAGCCGCAGAAACACGCCTCTACACTGACAGCGGTAATATAACGTGTCTTCGCGCAAGGCTTCCGACAGCGCATAGCGTGTCGTCGTAGTTACCCCCGCGATGCCGAAGTCGGACCCAAATCGCTTGCCGTAGCCTGCCGTGCCTTGTTTCCACTCCGGCGGCGTATTCTGCACCTGGTTAATGCCCGCAGCAAGTGCGGCGCCCACGATGGGATACGGGCCGAACGCGTCGAAGAAGTAGTTCTGTAGTTTCGTTTTCTCGGTTGGGCGCGTGTACGTCAGATCTGGTGGCGGGTTCGCCGTACTGACTGGCAAGAAAGCAGCGCCAGAGGAAGCCTCCGAATCGGCCAATGATTGCGCTTCCGCGAGCGCGGCTGCGAGGCAAGCAAGGCAAGCAATTACTAACAGAGAGAGCATCCTTAGGCGCATGTTCATATCGAAATTCTCTTGGCCTTCTCAACCGGGGCAGAGTGTTAGCCATAGCCAGTATCGGATCTCTGTATTGAAACTACTGAGCAATATTGACCGCAGTGTCCTTAAGGCTTTGCCGTTTATAGGCCTGTCGTCTCCCCGTTGGCACTGGGCAATCGGTCAGACATTGATGAGTTGACTTGTAGCGTTCTTCTCCGCAGCTTGGACGGGGAACGCCATGCGGCTAGGCTGCATGCGATTGGCGCGCGACCGCACGAAGGAGCGCATGTAAGATTGCGCCACCCGGTCCCACACCATGCGGCGTGCATAAATGTAAGCACGTGTGCGCATTGCTTGGCAGGCTGCGTCGTTGTCCAAAAGTTCAATTACAGTATCGGCGATCGCACTTGGGTTTTCGAAGGGCACCAGCGCCCCGCGGCCATCGTCAAGAAGTTCGGAGGCGTGCCAGTACGGAGTCGAGACGATTGCCTTCCCAGCGCCCAACGCGTAGGCCAGCGTTCCGGAGACGGCTTGTGCCTCGTAACGGTACGGAGTGACGTAAATGTCGGCCGAACCAACCAGCGATGCCATTTCCTGAGGACTGACGAACCGGTTGTGGAAGACCACGTTCTCCTCAACTCCCAGTTCCCTAGCTAAGGCTTGTAACTGGAGCCGATACCGATCACCTTCGCGGAGCCTGACATGCGGGTGAGTAGCACCTGCGACTATGTAGATAACGTCGCTGTGCCGAGACAAGATTGCCGGCAGGGCTTGAATCACGCTCTCGAATCCCTTGTTTGGAGACAACAAGCCGAATGTGAGCAATACAGTCTTTCCTTCGGTCGATGGCGACGTTTTGTAAACAGCCGGCTCCGTAAAGGGTAAGTCGGGGATGCCGTGAGGAATCAGGTCAATCTTTTCTCCCGGAACTCTGAATATGTCTTGCAGAAACCGAGAAGAATGTTCGCTCATGACAATCAGGCGATCCGAACGCGCGGCGATCTCTTGCATCACCAGTAACTGGTTAACGTCTGGCTCCCGAAGAACTGTATGCAGAGTCGTCACTACGGGCATCTTGAGGTGCTGCAGCAGCCGCAAGACATAGCTGCCAGATTTCCCTCCAAAGATCCCATACTCGTGCTGCAAACACACTAGATCGACGGGGCTGGAATTCAGAAAGTCAGCGGCTGCTTGATAGGATGAAAGCTCGCGCTCGGTTACCTCGAATTGTACTCGCGCAGGGTATTTGTGCCGTGATTGCGGGTCATTCACTGCAACCACAATAACTCCAGCGGTTTCGTATTCAGATGCAATCGCATCACACAAGTCCGTGGTGAAGGTTGCAATTCCACACTGTCGGGGAAGGTGGTTTCCGATCACGGCTACCCGCAGTGGACGCGACGGGCCGGAAATCACCGGCAAGGATGTTGGTGGCTTGTCTTCGAACTGCCGAGGGCGCGCTGTGCAGCGCAACAGGGTGTTCGCTTTCAAACCAGGGGAGGGGACGTGCGCTGACATTGCGGGCTCCTTTAGTGTGGGGGTCCGGGCGGAAGGAGACCGGACCACAGGGTGAAGCGGGCGCCAGGAGGCTACACCGGGGGCCTCCTGGTGCTGAGATCAGGACAGCCTTCGTTCAAACGGCGCTCCGTCGTCCGCTGAGTAAATTAATGACCAGAACCACTAACCCCACAACAAGCAATAGGTGGATCAGGCCCCCGCCGATATGCAGACTGAAACCCAACAGCCATAAAATCACAAGAACAACGAAAATCGTCCAAAGCATGTCAACCTCCTGTGCTCACTCGCGAGCACCCAGATGTGAATCTCATTCAACGTCCGCGAGAGAACTGCTTTGCGCGAACGGAACAAGAGGGAGATAATGGGGACTGTGCCGCCACTTGAACATTCAAAATCGGGCTGACTGACAAACAGCGGCAATCCCAATTCTGCAATGTCCTACTTCTGATCTTTCTCTTTGGCTTCGGCTTTCTCTTTGGCTCTGGCCTCAGCTTTTGCACCGCGAACTTCCTCAAGGAACGGACGAGCTGCGGCTGGAACCGGCACTTCGCCCAACAGCAATGCCCGAGTTGTGACGTCGCCTCCGTACATCGCGTGCCGAGAATCACTGTCTTGGCGGAGCGACGCGCCTTCCAATGTGAGTCCAGCGAACGCACCCTTGGCACGGGAGTAGGTCAGGATCTCTGTATCCATCTTCCAATCCGTACCGGCCTCGGCATGCCGTCCCACTGGACCCGCTGCCGCGGAAGCGTCCCCTCCAATTTGGAAATTACTCTCGAGCAGCTTTTGCATCCCTTTTTCATTCTGAATGATCAATACCACGTCCACAGCTTCTACTCCGATCTGCAGGCCCCAGCTTCCGCCCGAAATCGTGATGAATGCCGGCGCACTCCAGCCATCCGCTGTCCGGCAGGTGGCTACGCCCTTGCCTTCTTTCGCTCCGAAAATAAAGCCACCCTTGACCATGTGTGGTATTACCGCTACGCACTTTGCGTGCTCCAACACTTCTACCGGGATTCCCTTGTCCGGCATCCCCATAACTTCGTGCATCACATTGGTGGCGTTTTCCAATCGTTCGGTGGCATCTTCCCGCGCCGACCCTGCCCAGCACAGCGTGCCGAGACTCAACATCGCAAGTACAAACATTATTTTTTTCATGGACACCCTCGTTTCTGTTGCCTCTGCGCCGCATCTATTGCGTGCTTCGTGCTGTGTATGTACAGCCGCACACAATTCCGGATGGAAATTCGGGCGCACGAAGTCGATTCCGACCATAGCAAATCAGGATTCAAAAGGTCTGAGCAATAATGCTCACTTGCCACAGTGTGCCGAGAACTCGACGGACAAAATCCAGCTTGTCCTGTTCTGAACTAGTCCCCAGTGTGAATCGTGCGGGAAGTCACATTTCACGTGAAACCTCTGCGTGTACCTTTGCCGCTTTTCTGGATGAAGCCGAGACCCATTTCGGAGGTGGTCAATTCTGCTCAGACCCCGGAAAGCCGGGAGACTAAAAAAGTGGCAGCCCTCAAGATGGCTCCGAAGAGCCGACATCCGCGTTTTACGAGGGCGAAGGGAGAAGTATGAAAACCAGTACGAAAGACAAGCTTAAAGGCAGCTTCCACGAAGTGAAAGGAACAATCAAGGAGGAGGTCGGAAAGGTTACGAGTGATCGCAATCTGAAAGCCGAAGGGAAAGCCGAAAAGAAGGCGGGCAAAGTTCAACAGCGCATCGGCGATGCTAAAGAAGCCGTCGCAAACCTAAAGGGACAGCTGGCAAAGTTACAAAAAACTGGATAGGCGCACCTGCCGCATGTCCTGAACTCAGTCGCCTGCTCCGCCACGCCGTTGACTGCGTGCGCTGTGATGTCGGGCTTCCGATCGTTGGCCAGCGGGAAACGCGAGAGATCCTCCAGCACCAACCGGGCACAAAAAACATTACCTTGCCGGGCTGGTGACGGCGCCCCTCGGGACTTGGCCGTGGGAGATGCGCTCTGCGATCCTAGACACGAACTTCGGCGCGTGGTCCTTCACCATTTGCCGGATGCCAGGTCCAAACTCGTGGAAGACCTTCATCCCTGCGTCGCCGCCAATCGTCGAACCAAAATTGTTGAATGTCTCCGAAGTGGATCGCGTCCAATATGGACGGTAAGCAGTAGAGCTAGCGACCGAAGTTAGCACGCCGAGGAAATAGGAAGTGTTCAGCCTCTTCCCCGCGTCGTCACGCGTGACAAAAATGCGCGAAGCTGCGTAGGAGGCCCGGCCCATAAAGCTGCCGCCGGTCGAAGCGTAATAACGTAGGTTTTGCTGGAGCGACGGCAGATCCAGGTACTTACCAAGAAAGGCGCTGGATTGTTTTTGGATAAACGCCACTTGATAATGAGCGGCTAAACTGGGCGGCGGTCCCGGAGTGGCATGTCCCAGTTCTGTTCCGCGCATTGCGCCCGCGCTGAAGTCAGCCGCGCGAAGTGTCAAAGGCGAGGCCGTTTCATTGAAGAACGTGTGAAGTCTCTCTGCTCGTCTTGGAGGCTGTACGGACGACGGAGTATCTGGAAGTGAACTCCACGTACGCACCTCCTGGCGCTCCACTTGGGGTGAGTCTGAGCTGTCAAACTGTAACCGCTGAAGCAAGTCAGCTGAAGGACGTTTCTGACACAAGCCCCCGCAAGCAGCCAATAGAATAAAAGAAACGACCCGGATTGGCGCAGTTCGCTTCACCGTAGCTCGCTCCTGCAAACCGGCAATCGACCTTCCTGCTCCTCGGCGATTCGGCTGCAAGCACACCTTGACGCTAGCACTCCACCGGGCAGTCGTCTGAGCAAGAGTGCTCATCCCGCGTTCTGCCTGATGTGAGCGGTGCTGAACAGACTCGTCAGATCGCGGACGGGTAACTTTGCGGTGGGTGGTTCTGAACACCATGACTAAAAGCAGTCATACGCCCATGGATTCCATAATTCCTTCGAGTCCGAACCACGCTACGCCGGCGGGACTGTAAGGTTCGATCTCCTGGCTGCCTTCGGTAGTGTCTTGCCTGTTCGCCTCGAACCCCGATTCCACTTGATTCCTGCCGAAGGTTTACCTTGTGCAGCCTCGTGCCCAGTCTGCTCGTGGCCCTGTGGTCTGACTCCGAGTTTAGCGGCGGTTTCGGCATCGAGTGCCCCGGTCATTAGCAGATTCTCAGCCCTCTGATATGCGCGAATGCTGGCTCGGGTCCTCAGACCGAGAACGCCATCGACCTTACCACGATAGTGTCCGTTGTCCCGCAAAGTCTCCTGCAGCTTTTTGACATCGTTCCGATCCTCGACCGCCAACACTTCTTTGCTGAGGTTGGGTCCCGAAACGGGCTTTGTCGGGCGTGGTCCCGAGATCCCTGTCGCCAGCAATATGAAGGCGATCCCCACGCACGCGACTTTGCTGGCTAAAAGCATTCCTGCTCCTCGATTTGTATACCGGCAATAGATTCGCTCATCTGCTCTAGCGATACTGTGCAGAACCGCTCATGTCGTGAACGTCAGGCACATTCTCCCATCAATCCGGCTTCTCCTGACTTGGAACCATCCAGAGCGCGGCGGGCTGTGGTTGTCGGTTCAATCGGGCCTCTTTGCGGAGTTTTGGAGGTCTCGAGAAAATGGTAGGGAGCCCGTTGAAGTGATCCTTTTTGGACAGACCGCCAAGTCGTATCCGACCAGGATGAGGAAGAAAGATTGAGCGACAATGGAGCGCGCGCGCTCAAAAGGAGCACAGACAAATGAAACGAGCTGGCGTTATCGGTACAGCAATTCTGTTTTTGCTTTTCGGAACAACTGCTCCTGCTTATGCACAGCACGAGCAGCAGGGTAAGGAGCAGGGCAAAACGCAACAGGGGCAACAACATCAGCAAGCGCAACCCGCACACCAACAACATCAGCAGCAGGCTAGCAAACCTGCGCAACATCAGGCCAAACCGCAACAGGCCTACGGCGGCGTCTATCACGGCGGCGTCCAGCCCAACGGCCCTACCTATGGAGGCGTCCACCATAGCGGCGTCCCACAACACCAGGGGCAGGTGCGCAGCGGTTTCGGCCAGTCTCGCGCCAGTTCGTGGAATAACGACCACCGCACTTGGGGTCAGCGCGGCGGCTATAACGGCTACCGAGTGCCTGAAAACCGCTTCAGGCAATACTTCGGGAGGGACCACTACTTCCGCATTTACGGCCTTCCGATGTTCTTCGTAGGCGGGTATCCACGCTTCCAGTACGACGGCTATTGGGTCACATTCGTTGATCCGTGGCCGGAAATGTGGCCTGAAACCTGGTACGAAACCGACGACGTATATCTTGATTACACCGACGATGGATACTACGTATACAATCGCACGCGCCCCGGCCCCGGGATCGCAGTCACCATCGCGTTCTGATGACGTGGTAGGGAAAGGGCGGGATTGAAGTCCCGTTCTCTTAGAAGCTTCCCCTATCAGTGAGCTCCCCTGCACCGGCAGGGGAGTTTTGCTTACTGCCTCAGCGCCGAAGTAGAGAAAGCATATTCATTCTGTGCGCGATTGTATCGATGGTCGCCGCCTTGACGCCCGACTTGGCTTGTCACGGGTCGGTGGAGAAATCTAGTGCACCCGGGTCGCCCTGTTTTCCAGGGAGTAGCTCAATTGGCAAATTGAGCCACTCCCGTTTCCCAATGTTCGTCTTCACGCTGTCCAGAAAGCGGTTGGAGGGCGATCGGTTGCCAAAGAGCATCGGGTGAGCAAATGTGAACAGTTTTCTGAGCCCAAGTATTGAAAAATGTGTCTTTGAAGGTGAACATGCCCCGATCCACTCATCCGAAACTCCCTGGCGGAGTAGTTCTTTGCATCGACGATAACCAAGATGTGCTGGAATGCGAAAAGGTATTCCTCGAAAGCTTTGGGTATACCGTTCTGACCGCTCCCAGCGGCGGCAAGGGACTGGAACTGGCTTCCGTCCATGCGATTGACGTTGTAATCGTCGACTATTTCATGCCTGAGATGAACGGGCACGAGGTTGCAATCGAAATGAGACGGCTCAGGCCGCACGCGCCCATCATCATGCTATCGGGAGAAGTGGATGTTCCTGAGCAAGCCTTGAAATGGGTCGACGCTTTCGTGGCCAAAGATCGTTTGGCCAGCCAGTTGTTACCCGCGATCGCACAATTGCACGAGGGCCGATCGACTCCTCCGCCCTCGTATGACGCATGACAATAGAGGATCCGCTTATGAAACTCTTGCTGACTGCAGGCGTGCTCCTGATTGTGCTCGGTATCGCATCCCTGGTCGTGCCGATTCCCCATACCGAGAGGCAAGGTATTAAAGCCGGGGGCATAGACATCGGCGTGCAAACCAGTCACAGTGAACGCGTGTCGCCAATCATTAGTGCTGTACTGATCGCGGGCGGGATCGCACTGACCATTGCCAGCGCGCGTACCGGGTTGTCAAAAAACTGACGCGGTGGCCTCTCAAACAGGCTGCTCAATGTCCCTGCACGACTAGAGGCGAATATTGACTCCTCCGCCTTCGTAGGACGCATAATGAGGTGTGGTCTATACGACTAGGCTGCCCGAGTGCGATCCTGCGCGGGGAATGTCGGGGGCGTGGAGTTCTTTACGCGGTTGTACTCAAACAAGGCCAGCAGTCCGCCCAGCACTGAGAAGGCGATCAGAACGATGAGTACGGGCCAGTAGTACCTCGCGAACAAATTCACGATGTGACGGCCGTAGTACGCCCCGAGATAGCCAAGGACGGCGAACCGAATGCCGCGCCCCACGGCCAGAGCAGCCAGAAACTTCCGGGTCGGATACTGCATGGCGCCCGCCGCTAAGAGCATGGGCGTAATGGGGAACGGTGGCGGAAGGATCGCCGGGATCGCAACCGACGCGAATCCCCAGCGTTCGAAAATCGCATAGACCTTCCTGACCTTCTTTTGCGAGAACTTCTTTTCCAGAGTCTCCTTGCCGCCTTTGCGAGCCATGCGGTAGGTGAGATAGCCGCCGAAGACGGCTCCCGCAGTCGCCATGATCGCGTAGTAGACCCACATGTCGCGGTGGTGCGCAGCCAGAAGAATGGTGAGGATGTCGGTGCTGCCCGGCAGGGGGATGAGGGAATTGTCCGCGAGCCCAAGCAAGATGAGGCCCGGGCCGCCGAGATGGATCAGCCATCGCAGGGCGCTCTTCTTCGATGCGAGCACGAGGATCGCAATCGAGTGCATGGTGATTATTAGAGCCAGATTGCGGCCTTCAAGTTGCAGCACGAGGCGGAAATACTCGGAGCCATCTCAAACATCGGGCACCCCAGGAAAGCCCAGGATGCCCAATGTGCTAAACGCCAGAGCTTACCCCCCGGCCACTACTGCGGCGTCTTCTCTTCCCGTTTCGGTGGTTCGTCCTGAGGCTTCTTTTCTTCTGGCGTCCGTACCTCGGGCTGTGGGTGTTGGCGTTCCTGGCCGGCATGCTGTGGTTCCCCAGGAGGAGGAGTGTGCTGGGGCTGTAAACGATCGTTCGGCGGAGGCGTCTGCGGACGCTGTGCCGGCTCGGGCCGGGTGGGCTCGGGCTGGCTATTCGGTTGAGCTGTCGGCTGACGGTTTGGAACCGGCGGATCGGGGAGTTTGTTGGGCTGCATTGCCGGCGAACGGTTGGGCTCCACACGGTTCGATTCCGTCTGGTTGCTCGGCATGGGTTGACCTGGATGAACAGTGTTGTTCTCCGGGTGCGCGACCGGCGTACTGACCGGTGGCTGCGCTGCGGCACGATTGGCCGGAGGATTGTAAGGCGTCCCGGCCTGTTTCGCCGGTACGACTGCGCGGTCGTTCAATGCTCCAGGCTTAGGGGTAGCAGCGACTGGTGGTGTGCCGTGGTTCGCGGAAGCCCGTAGCTCTGGTTTGGCACGGGCAGCCTGCACATGTTGAGTCTGGGCGGCCACAGGAGGAATATGCTTCTCATGCACCGCAGCTTCTTCTTGTGGCGTCGGCCGCCTGTTGATTCCACCATTGCCGCCATTGTAGCTGACGCGGTTTTCTGTGTTGTTGATCACGGTTGTGTTGTAAACATTGTGAATGTTAGTGATGTTCACATTGTTCACCGAACGGTTGTAATAAAACTGTTCGCCCTGCCACCGTCCACCCTGGTAACCATCGCCAAAGTATCCGTAGCCGTAGTTAATTCCGCCGTAGAAGCCCACTTGTGGGCCCCAGTAACCTTCATAGAAGAAGTATCCGTTACCGCTCCAGCCCCAATAGGCTGGAGTCCAGAGATAACCGACTTCCGGAGCCATCACCCATGTGCCTGGCACCCAGTAGTAATCGTCGAAGTCGTTAGCGTAGGCCCAGTAACCAGGAGTCCAGAGATATCCTTCGCCGGGACAAAGAGGCTGCTCGTAAACGGGCAGCTCGGGCGGAGCAAATGAAATCGAAATGCCGATTTGCGCGCAGGCTGCCGCCGACAAGGCCAGCAGTACGAGTGCAAACAGCAGGGAACGAATGGAGGAGATGATACGCATTGTGCTTCCTCTTGCCCGATGATCCTTCGTGTGCCCGGTGATGCTGTGCTGCTGCGGGCTGCGCGGATTGAGAGGCACGATTTCCGAGCGAAACGCACTGAAACGTCATCTCGCTCGCAAATGGTTCTGACAGCTAACTTCTCATCGCAGGGATGGTGAAGTCTGAGCAAAAAAGCTCACCTAAAGAGGTCAACAGGAATCGCTGTATCGGACGCTTCAACTATTTCATTCCAACTAGAACGCAAGGGCACGTAACCCTAGCTCTCCTTGACTTTCTGCGCCAGCTCACGGAACTCCTTGGCTTGTTTGTGACTTGCCTTTATCTGCAGGTGGGCGAACTGCTTGGATTTCTCACTCGGCAGGAGCGATACCAGTGCCTCAAGTTCAATCGCCACGTCGTGGGCATGCTCGGCCTCTCTGCCCATCAGACGTTCCAAGTTCCGCAATGACTCATTGTGATCCATAGATCCTCCGGTCGAAGACTACATCCGAGTGGCCGGGCGAGTGTGGTCACTCTTGCTCAGACGAATGGCAGCGCCAATGTTAAAGTCAAGTGCCAAAAACGAAGAAACGATAAGGAGTCAAGTATGGCAACCGCCGAACTCGATCTCGCAACTACCTCCAAAGAAAATCTAAGGCCTAGCGCCGGCATGAAGGCACTGGTCTATCGCGGTCCCGGCAAGTGTGCATGGGAAGACCAACCGCGCCCCACCATCCAAGACATGGGCGATGCCATCGTGCGCATTACCACCTCGACAATTTGTGGAACCGATCTTCACATTCTGAAGGGAGACCTGCCATCCGTGACGGAGGGACGCATTCTCGGCCACGAAGGCATTGGAGTCATCGAGGAAGTTGGATCGGGTGTTTCGGAATTCCACGTTGGAGACAAAGTAATCATCTCGTGCGTGACCGCATGTTTGAAGTGCGACTTCTGCAAAAGAAGCATGTATTCCCATTGCCGGCACGGTGGTTGGATTCTGGGCAACAGCATCGCCGGAACTCAGGCCGAGTACACGCGCATCCCACACGCCGATGGAAGCCTCTACGGCCTGCCGCCCGATGGAGACGAAGAGACCTTCGTGATGCTGAGCGACATTTTGCCGACAGCTTTTGAGTGTGGCGTCCTGAATGGGCAAGTCAAGCCAGGGGATACAGTCGCTATTGTGGGCGCAGGTCCCATAGGGCTTGCCGTACTGCTGACGGCACAATTCTATTCTCCCGCGGCGATTTTCATGATTGACCTGGACGACAAGCGCCTGGGAGTTGCCAAAACTTTCGGCGCCACCACCCTGATCAACAGTACGGATGGACACGCTGCCCATCGCGTGCTCGAACTGACGGAGGGTGCCGGTGTTGATGTGGCCATCGAGGCGGTTGGGATTCCGGCCACTTTCGATATCTGCCAGGCCATTGTCGCGCCCGGCGGACGTATCGCGAACGTCGGCGTCCACGGTAAGCCGGTCCAACTGCACCTGGAAAGGCTTTGGGATCGCAACATTTCTATCACCACACGCCTGGTGGACACTGTCACGACGCCGATGCTTCTGAAGGTCGTCCGCTCAGGCACGCTGCACCCCAGCAAACTGGTGACTCATCGCTTCGCGATGCACGACATCATGGAGGCATACGACACGTTTCGTAACGCGGCAAGAGAGGGCGCACTCAAGGTGATTCTGAGGAATGATGCGCGTCGCTAAGCTGGTTGCATCCAAAAAGTGCCGTATTGCATGCACTCGTCGCGGACACTGATCAATAGGGATCAGCTTTTCTATTCGAGCGCTGTCATAGTTCGGACGTACTCAGCTCAATGGTCCAGAACTACGGCAGTTGCCGAGGAGATTGGGAAATGTCTATAGAGAATTCGGTGGTCGCAGTTTATCAAACTCATACAGGAGCGGATCTGGCGGTCAAGGAACTCCAGCGGGGCGGAGTTGACATGCGCAAGTTATCCATCGTCGGCAGTGGCTACCATACAGATGAGCAGGTCGTGGGTTATTACAATACCGGCGACCGCATGAAGTATTGGGGCAAGACTGGTGCATTCTGGGGAGGCTTTTGGGGACTTCTCTTCGGTTCAGCGTTCTTCATGATTCCAGGACTCGGCCCGATCTTGGCAGCGGGCCCGATAGTCGCATGGATCGTGGGAGGGCTGGAAGGCGCAGTGCTGGTGGGAGGATTTAGCGCGCTGGGAGCGGGTCTCTACAGCGCAGGAATTCCTAAGGACAGCATAGTGAAGTACGAAGCAGCGCTTAAGACAGATCAGTTCCTGCTGATCGCACACGGCACAGCTGCGGAGGTGGCCAAGGCGCAGGACATCCTTGAAAGTACGCATCCGCTCTACTGCACATTGCACACGAGAGAAACAGTCGCGGCATAGCATCAGAGCCCGGGGCCCATTTTGAGCGAGTGCGCTGCCTGGGTCCCCGACCTGCAACCGATGAGTACAGTTACAGTGGCTTTAATATTTGCTGCGTCTGGTGGGTTTTGGGGTCAAGAAGCGGAATGACCCGATGATTCATCTGATAACGTTATTGGGGGTGAAGACAGCTATGTTCGAAAAAAACGATCGCAACACAGATGAGCTGGGGCCGAACTCGGCTGGACAATCTGGGGACCTTCAGGGAATTTCAGACGTCGCCGGCGCGGACTCCGAGAGTGTGAAGGAACTGCTCGAGGACGGAAACGCGTTCGAAGCCGACGTCGTGGATGGCGTGCAGAACGCCAAGGATCCGGACGTCTCAGAAGTAACTACGCGTCAGGTGCCGCAGGACGACGTTCCCAGGGAGTACTTGAACGACGACGAGCACGTTGCGTGAGAGCGTTTCGTGCGTTGCCTCGCTCAGGCAATTGTCCCGAATAGCCACCCGACGCCTGCGGTCACCGCCATGGCCAGCGCGCCCCAGAACGTGACGCGGATTGCGCCCATCGTCACTCTGGCGCCGCCCGCGCGGGCAGCCAACCCGCCTAGTAGAGCGAGAAACACCAGCGAAGTTCCGGAGACAAGAGCGATCAATCCTGTCAAAGGAGCCAGTGCGGTCACCGCTAGCGGCATGGCCGCTCCAACCGCGAAGCTGGCGGCCGAGGCCAACGCCGCCTGAATCGGCCGCGCCCGAAGAGTTTCTGAGATGCCGAGTTCGTCGCGGGCATGGGCGCCAATGGCGTCGTGAACCATCAGTTGTTTGGCGACCTCTTTCGCGAGCGAAGGATCGAGCCCGCGAGCGACGTAGATTGCCATCAGTTCCTTGTGCTCACCCTTGTCGTCTGCTTTGAGTTCTGCGCGCTCCAGCGCGAGATCGGCCCGTTCCGTGTCAGCCTGTGAGTGGACGGATACGTACTCCCCGGCAGCCATGGACATCGATCCAGCCACCAATCCGGCTACTCCGGCGACCAGCACGTTGCTGTGATTCGCATGCGCCGCGGCAACGCCAAGCACTAGACTCGCCGTTGAGAGGATGCCATCGTTCGCACCGAGCACCGCCGCACGCAGCCAGCCAATACGATCCGTCCGATGTTGTTCTCTGTGGCGTACAAACATTTGTCAAGACCTTGATTCCGGCCGTCAGAATGGCGGGGACCAAACCGGCGCAGTGTTCGGCAGGTCGATGTTGTCGTCGCGTAAATGAAGCGTTAACACAATATGGAGAAGGGCGGTTTCCCTTGCTATGACTGCGTCGGTGCCCGGCTTGTCAGCTCGCCTTGTCAACGGACTGTTCCAGCAGAGGGACCTCGCGTAATAAGTGGGAGACCCTCTCTTGAATAAGTTGCGGCAACCCCCGATACGCTTCCCGCAACTCCGTCAGAAGTTTCCGAACCGCTTGAATGTCAGTGTTCATTGCACCCACCACCTATTGCGAACCGGCCAACCCTTCCGGGCGGTCCTAAGCAGGTTCCTAAGGACAACCGCAAGTTCCGGTGACGAGTAGCTCGCAGGGGGAATGTTGCCTATTGTCCGATAGATCAGGCATAACCCGAAGCTGTGGCTTATGTCCCTACCGGAAACTTGGCCAGCGTCATTATCGGGGTGCGGGATGGCAAAGACTGGTCAAAAGTGAACAGCTTTGGGAGGGCGGCCCGTATTCCGGATTGCTCTCCAAAGCCAGCAAGTCAGCAAATCGAGTTTCGCGGGCGTATGCCGCCGCGAGGCTGACTCGACAAGGAGATGCCATGTAGTTCGGACTTTACGCGATTGGGTTCACAATCTCTGGCGTGGGGATTCTTAGGGAGTAAAAGCGACCGGTCAGAAGGATTCCTACCGCTCAGATCAAGTAAGGGTAGCTCGATGCGCGGGAACCGGCGTCGGAAGGTCCAGTCGACTGGCAAAACCAGGACTGGACCACGTGATACACTGACATTGAGGTGGTTATCACCTTCTCCTCTTTCAGGTCTCCTGAACTAAGTCAGCCCATCTGAAGTTTCCTCTTCTTAGGCTCTCAGGAAAGCCGGGTATACTTATGCCTTCGAGCGCAATCCTGCAAGAAGCAAAACGACTCTACGGCGTGAGTGATCGTCTTGACTTGCTGTCGGAAGAGCATCCCATCGTCTCAGCAGCGCTCACTACCATCTCCGGTAGCGTTCGCAACACGGCAACTCTGTTGGAAGTGCTGGTAGCGACGAAGATGGGGCCCTTCCCGGAACTGGATCATACCGATGCCTGATCTGAGATTGCTGTCTTTAAGCGGTGGGGTCTCGCTGTGGAAGCTAGTCGTGGAGAACGATATTAAGCAGGGAACTGTGAACTTGCAGTCCGCTCTCACCGTAGTCGAGGAAGCCTAACTTTCTGAACCTGTTCATGAAGAAGCTGACCCGCGACCGGGTTGTGCCTATCATTGCTGCGAGCGTCTCCTGGCTGATTTTGGGGATCACGGTTTCGGGCACGCCTTCCTTGCCAAAATGAGCAAGTAAAAGCAGAAGCCGAGCGAGTCTTTTTTCGCTGGAATTGAAGAGCTGGTCGACTAAATCCTCTTCATATCGGATGTTTCGCGCCAGCAGATAGGCTACGAACAGATCGGAGAACGCGTGTTCCCGGTGCAGCGCGAGCATCATTGCCTTCTTATCAATCCGCAGAAGTTCGCAGTCCGTCGCCGCGGTGGCAGACCCCATGCGTAAAGCCTGACCAGCAAGGCCTCCCTCTCCGAAAAACTCTCCTTTATTCAATATACCCAGGGTTGCTTCCTTGCCAGCCTTGGATACTACGGTGAGCACAACCTTGCCTTCCTGGATGTAGAAGACTGCGTCAGCCAGTTCCCCTTGCGTGAAGATGGTTTGTTTTTTGGGGAAGCCCACCACCTTCCTACCCTCGCCGATCGTGGCAAGGAATTTCCTCGGATCGAAATTGCCACTTTTCTTGGCCGAATTGGTGGGGGATGCCATCACGGGCTTCTCTGGGTGAACTGTCGGGAATTACACTCCCAAGGATTATGTCAGAATTCCAATCACGGAAGATGTTCACTTTTGCACACAATCGACAAAACCCTATCGGACTCCGTGAAGCACGCGCGATTTGGCTAAAGTACTGAAACTTGAGCAATATTGAGCATTTTTTGTTTCTGGAACGGTGCACTGTGTGGTTGTGAAGACTAGAGAGCTCAGCCCGAAACAAATATTGTCTGTGCCTTGCAGTACTTGCGGAGCAGCGATCGGGGAGGTGTGTGAGCTGCATACCGGTGCCCCCCGAACCGAGCCCCACCGGGATCGAAAGCTCTCCGCAGCCGAGGCCATCGAAACGAAGCTGGCGAAGCATCCATGCCGGTGATGCCCCCGGGGCTACCGAGGACGGTTCAATGGTCGGAATCATTCCATTCGAAAAACAAATTGTGCTGCCCTGCGGCACAACGCATCTAGCCCCTCCCCGAAATTCCTCCCACCTTTATCTCCCTGCACGAATCTAGAAAGCCAGCTCGACAGAAAGAGGACTGCCATGTGCCCCTTAGCTGTCGCGGATACTGCAAAGTTACCGGCATCGAATCAACCGCTCTCCCAGGATGAGGTGCGGCAGATGGATGCCTACTGGCGCGCCGCCAACTATCCTTCTGTTGGCCAAATCTACCTTTTGGAAAACCCTTTGCTTCGTGAAATGCCTGTAATTCGCAAGCAGACCGTGCGGGAGCATCCGGAGATTGCCCAAATCCTTGCGGAATTGAAGGACAAGATTTCTAACGAGGAGATGCGGCGCCTCAACTACGCGGTTGATGGCCAGCACCGCGACGCAAAAGAGGCCGTCCGCGAGTTCTTAAGAAGTAAAGAACTCTTACAGTAACTTCCACAGTCCGCTGGCCGACGACTCCAACCTGCATGGCCTTGGGCGGTGCGGGGACGTTCAACCCATCCCTCTCCATCCCATTGAATCAAAAGATGCTTGCGGGATGTTTTCCCGCTGCAAGCGTGCCTTTGGCCCCTGCCATTCGACCTCTAGGCGCTCTCGTTGGCAACCTTCCCATTACAGGGCAGGTGTGACCGCTGTCACCTTGCTACGTACCTGCGGAACTATGGAACTTGCCCGCAACTTTGTAGATTTAAAGACAAAGACAAGAGCATTTGGAAAGGAGTGCAATGCCAACACTTTTGCAAGCTCCGCTCTCCAAGGACGAACAAACCATCATTGACAAGCTGGTCTCCGAACGCGTGGGGCGCCCGGGAGCGTTGCTGGGAATTTTGGAAGCTGCGCAGGAAAGGAATCCTCACAACTATCTGCCGCTGGAAACGCTGCGCTACATAGCCTTGAAAACGGCGACGCCGCTGTCGCGGATCTATAGCGTGGCCACGTTCTATGCGCTGTTCAACCTGCAGCCGCAGGGAGAAAACACGATCTGCATTTGCCGCGGGACGGCATGCCATACGCGCGGCTCGCGCAACTTGCTGCAAGGCACGCGGCTGGACCTGGGTCTGGGGTTGGAAGACAGCGAAGGTGACGGGACCGAAGCCGACAAAATGGTGCTGACCAGTCCAGACGGGAAGTTCACCGTGCGGACGGTCGCCTGCTTCGGGCAGTGTGCCATGGCGCCGGTCGTCGAAGTGAATCACCGCATCTGCGGACATGCTACCGAGCGCACGGTGCGCCGCGAGATAGCAACGATTCGAGGGGGAGAGTAAGCAAATGCCCCGGATTCAAGACATTGGAGCGTTTAATACGGTGCGGGAAGCAGGCCTGGCCAAGCTAGTGCCGGCAGCACCGCGCCTGACCGTGGGAATGGGCACATGCGGACAGGGGAACGGAGCCGAGGGTCTCTACCAGGCGTTTGCCCAAGCCATTGAGCGCGGCGGAGCCGACATCGTGCTGGCGCCGGTCGGCTGTTTTGGCGCGTGCTTTCAGGAGCCGCTGGTCAGCGTGCGTCTGCCGGGAAAACCGCTGGTCATTTTGCGCAAAGTGCAGGCCAATGATGCCGCGCGCATCCTGGAGGATGTCGAAGAGGGCAATCTCAGCCCGGACCTCATCTATTGCAAGATCCAGGAGTGGGATCACCTGACCGGGCATGTCCGCTATGGAGAGGGCTATGACGAGATCCCGGCGTGGAATGAAGTGCCGTTTTTCAAAGGCCAGAAAAAGATCGTGCTGCGCAACTGCGGGATCATTAACCCGGATGACATCGAGGAATCGATTGCCGTCGGCGGATACCAAGCACTCTATAAGGTACTGATCGACGGGCGTCCGGAGGCGGTGATCGAGCAGATCAAGGCTTCCCGGTTGCGAGGCCGCGGCGGCGCCGGCTATCTGACGGGCAACAAATGGGAGTTTCTTGCCAAGGCGAAGGGAGAGTCGAAATACATCATCTGTAACGCCGACGAAGGCGACCCCGGCGCCTACATGAACCGCAACGAGATCGAGAGCGATCCGCATGCACTGCTGGAAGGCATGATCATCGGCGGCTACGTGACGGGCGCCTCCGAAGGCATCATCTATGTTCGGGCAGAGTATCCCCTGGCTGTACATCGCCTGAACCGCGCGCTGGAGCAGGCTCGCGAGTACGGGATGCTGGGCGAAAACATTCTCGGGCGCGGCGTCAAGTTCGACATCTCGCTGGTGGAAGGCGCGGGAGCGTTTGTGTGCGGCGAAGAGACGGCGCTCATCGCCTCGCTCGAAGGGCAGGCTGGACGGCCTCGCCCGCGGCCTCCTTTCCCCGCGCAAAAGGGTCTGTGGGGGAAGCCGACCAGCATTAACAATGTTGAAACCTGGTACAACATTGCACCCATTGTGATGCGCGGGGCGGCGTGGTTCACCGAAACTGGCAGCCCCAAGAGTTCGGGCACGAAGGTCTTTTCGCTGGTGGGGAAAGTCAAGAACACCGGACTGGTGGAGATGCCGCTGGGCACTTCGCTGAAAACCTTCATTTACGACATTGGAGAAGGCGCCCCCGACGACCGCCAGGTCAAGGCTGTGCAAACCGGCGGTCCTTCCGGCGGATGCATCCCGCACGAAATGTTCGAAACCGCGGTGGATTACGAGAGCCTGGCGCAACTGGGATCCATCATGGGATCGGGCGGCATGGTGGTGATGGATGAAGACAACTGCATGGTGGACGTGGCGCGCTATTTTATCGAGTTCACGCACTCGGAGTCGTGCGGCAAGTGCATCCCTTGCCGGGTCGGGCTCAACAAGTGCCTGCGCATTTTGAATCGCGTTACCGAAGGCGCGGGCACAACTCACCACGTCGAGCTACTCGACGAACTGAGCCGTTACATTCGCGATTGCTCGCTGTGCGGATTGGGACAGACTGCGCCCAATCCGGTGCTGACCACGCTGCGCCATTTCCGCGGCGAGTTCGAAGATCATATTCTGGCCCGGCGCTGCGCGGCCGGCGTGTGCGAAGAACTAGCCCTGTCGCCATGTGAAAACAGCTGCCCGCTGCACATGAACATCCCGCGTTTCCTCGCGCTTTATAAAGAAGGGCAACTGGAACAGGCGTTTCTGTCGGTCATCCTCGACAACCCGTTGCCTTCCTCCACGGGCCGCGTGTGCCAGCATCCCTGCGACAACCGCTGCCGCCGCCAGACCCAGGATCAATCCGTCAACATGCGCGAAGTGCACCGCTCCATCGCCGACTCGATTTTTCTTTCCGACAAGTCCGAAGGAATGTTTCAGGCGGTCGTGGCGCGCATGCTGGAGCCTACCGGACGCAAAATCGCTGTGGTAGGCGCGGGACCGGCTGGCTTGACGGCCGCATTTTATCTGGCCCTGTTTGGTCATGACGTAACCGTGTACGACAGCAAACCGGAAGCCGGAGGAATGTTGCGCTTCGCCCTGCCCGAGTACCGGCTGCCAAAGAGCATTCTGAAACATGAGATTTCGTTCATTGAGCGGCTGGGAGTGAAGTTCATCTTCAATACGAAATTGGGCGGCGATCTGACATTCAGCGAACTCGAAGACCACTTCGACGCAGTTTTCCTGTCGGTAGGAACCTGGCGGGAGAGCCGAGTTGAGCTGCCCGGAAGCCGAACTGAAGGGAGTCTATGGGGCGCTGAACTTCCTGGAAGCGACGGCAGCGGGACAGCAGGTTGCGCTCGGACGGCGCGTCGCCATCATCGGCGGCGGCAACGCCGCCATTGACTCGGCACGCACCGCTTTGCGCAAAGGCGCAGAGGCAACGGTTTTCTACCGGCGTGAGCGCAAGGACATGCCGGCCATTGAAGAAGAGACCATTGCGGCCCGCGAGGAAGGCGCCAAGTTCGTTTTCCTGGCCGCGCCCCATCGCATCATCGGCGATGGCAAGGGCAATGTGAAGGCGATCGAAGTCGTGAAGACGCGGCTGGGCGCTTACGACACATCGGGCCGCAGGAAGCCGGTCTCGACCGGGGAGATCCAGCGCGTCGATTGCGATGCTGTGATTCTGGCGGTGGGCGAAGGCGTAGACGGAGAACTCGTCAAAGAGTCCGGCCTGAAGCTGAAGGAGGGCGGCACCATCGACGTAAATCGCTTCACGCTCGAAGCCAGCCGTCCGAAATTCTACGCCGGGGGGGATGTGGTCACGGGCGCTTCGAACGTTTCCGGGGCCATGGGCTATGGCAAGCAGGCGGCCCGCAACATTGACCGGCAGTTGATGGAAGCGGACCGCTGGGCGAGTCTGTTCCCCGACTTTGAATACGAGCAGACTCCACCCGAGGAACCCAGCGAAAGCCACCGTCATTCTGGGCAGGAGCTGGCGCCCCTGGTTCGCGTTCGCTCCGAGGACGAGGTGGTCACCGGATTGGCCCATGAAGAGGCGCTGGATGAGGCTTGCCGTTGCCTGCGTTGCGACGTGAAGGGCGTCAATGTTGGCTAGCGGCGTAGCGGCTGGCGACATGACATACGAGAAAGGAGCCGGTTTTGGCACAGAAGAAACTGTCAATCCGTATTGACGGGCAACTGATCGCCGCCGAAGAAGGCTTGACCATCCTGCAGGCGGCCAAGGCGAACGGGAAGTACATCCCCACGCTTTGCGCCCTGGATGGCCTGACCCCGGTGGGCGCGTGCCGGGTGTGCCTGGTGGAGGTTTCGGGCGTCGACCGCCTGTTCCCAGCGTGCACCACTCCCATTCAGGATGGCATGTCGGTGACCACGAACTCCGCGCGGCTGGCTCGCTATCGCCGGATTTCGGTGGAATTGTTGCTCATCGAACGCAATCACACTTGCGCGGTGTGCGTCTCCAACGGGCATTGCGAACTTCAGTCCATGGCGACCTCGCTCGGCGTGAATACCGTCGAGTTTGCCTACAACTATCCCAAGCTGGGCGTGGACACGTCGCACCCGCGCTACGTTCTGGACCACAACCGCTGCATTCTATGTACACGGTGTGTGCGGGTATGCGCGGAACTGGAAGGCGCGCACGTTTGGGACATGACCTCGCGCGGCATCCACTCCCGGATTACCAGCGAGCTCAACGAAAGATGGGGACAGGCGACCAGTTGCACCAACTGCGGCAAGTGCGTGCAGGCGTGTCCGACCGGCGCTCTGGCCGAGAAGGGCTGGGCGGTTGAGGAAATGGTGAAGAAGCTCGGCACCGTGACTTCGCTGGCGCAAAAAAGAGGAGCGCAGGTATGAAGAAGGTGAAAGTGGCGACCGTGTGGCTGGATGGCTGCTCCGGTTGCCACATGTCGCTGCTCGACATGGACGCGGCCATTATTTCGCTCGGCCGCAAGATCGACATCGTGTACGGCCCGCTGGTGGATGCGCAGGAATTTCCTGAAGAAGTGGATGTGACGCTGGTCGAAGGCGCGGTCAGTTCGCAGGACGATCTCAACAAGATCCGAAAAATACGCCAGCGCACGCAGATATTGGTTTCCCTGGGAGACTGCGCGGTAACCGGCAACGTGCCTGCGATGCGCAACAATATTCCGGTCAACAAACTACTGCAACGCGTGTACCTGGACGGCTCTGAAGAAAAGAAACTGATTCCCAGCGACCGCGTGCCGGCGCTGCTGAAGCATGCACGGCCGCTGCGCGAGTTCGTCAAGGTAGACCATTCGCTGCCCGGTTGCCCGCCGTCCGCCAAGGCGATTCTGGGATTGATTACCGAATTGCTCGAAGGGCGGAAGGCGGAAGCCGGCCAGCCGGTAAAGTTTGGATAAGGAGCGCGCATGAAGCGCATTACCATCGAGCCCATCAGCCGCATCGAAGGGCACGGAAAAATCACGATCCATCTGGACGACGAAGGTCACGTCGCCGGAGCGGAATTCCACGTGACGCAGATTCGCGGCTTCGAGAAATTCACCGAAGGCCGGCCCTTCTACGAGATGCCGGGCATTACGGCGCGTATTTGCGGAATCTGCCCCATCAGCCATCTTCTGGCTTCGGCTAAAGCCTGCGATGCGATCATGGCCGTGAGGATTCCGCCCGCGGCGCACAAATTGCGCGAACTGGTGCACTGCGCGCAGATCGTGCAGTCGCACGCG
This sequence comes from uncultured Acidobacteriaceae bacterium, assembly GCA_963818945.1. GTDB lineage: Bacteria > Acidobacteriota > Terriglobia > Terriglobales > Acidobacteriaceae > Acidiflorens. The sequence continues at coordinate 1,116,580 of CAWFUA010000001.1, forward strand.
CTCAGCTTCTTTTATCTGTCCGCGCCCGACTTTTTGTTGGGAATGAGTTCCAATCCGGCGCGGCGCAATGTCATGGGAGTCATCGCCGACTATCCCGAACTCGCGCGCGATGGAATCGAACTGCGTAAGTTCGGTCTGCAGGTTGTAGAAGGACTGGCAGAGGAACGCGTGCATAACTCCTGGATTGTGCCCGGCGGCGTCGCGAAGCCCCTGGCCGCGCAGGTACGCGAACGCATTCTCTCGGAATTGCCGGCGGCGAAGGCGATCATTGAGCGCACCATTCCCTTCTTCAAACGCGCGCTCGATAACTATAAAGACGAGATTGCGGTCTTCGGCTCGTTTCCGACCATGTACGCCGGGTTAGTGGATGCGAAGGGCAACGCGCAGTTTTACGAGGGCAACCTGCGTTTCCGCGCCTCCTCAGGCGAGATCGTCCAGGACCAGATTGCAGCCGAGGACTACAAGCAATGGATCGGCGAAGCCAGCCTGCGCGAGTCCTACCTGAAAGCCCCTTATTTTGTTCCCCAGGGATTTCCTGCAGGCGTGTATCGCGTTGGTCCGCTGGGCAGGATGAATGCGGCCGATGGCTGCGGAACTCCCGCGGCCGATGCGGAACTCCGCGAATTTCGCGAGCGATTCGGGACAGTTGCGAACAGCGCGTTCCTCTATCACTATGCGCGGCTGATTGAGATCGTGTATGCCCTGGAGAGGATCGAAGTGCTGCTGAACGATCCGCAGATTCTGGACACGCACGTGCGCGCGACGGCCGCGGTGAACGCTCTGGAAGGCGTGGGCATGATCGAAGCGCCGCGCGGAACGCTCATTCACCACTACAAAGTAAACGAAGAAGGAGCCATCACCTGGGCTAACCTGATCGTGGCCACGGGACACAACAATCTGGCCATCGGGCGCAGCGTGCAGCAAGTGGCAGAACATTATGTGGATGGAGCCAAGCTGAACGAAGGGATGCTCAACCATGTTTCGGCGGTCGTGCGCGCTTACGATCCCTGTCTGAGTTGTTCCACCCATGCCGACGGATCGCTGGCGATGACAATTCAGTTGCTGAATGCGGAAGGCGTGCTCCTGGACGAAATCGTAAATTGAACCGCTGCCTATTCAGTTTGGATCTCCCCGGCGTCGGCTATTTCCCCGCCTCCATCGATGAACCGCTGAATTCGTGACAGCAAGATGGGGATCGCCGAACACACTACTGGAGACATGGCATCGCCAGCTGCGAAGTTCTCTCCTGCAATTGTGAACAGGAATGATGGCGGACAGTGGCCGTAAAGTTTTCCCGCCAATTTTAGAACGGTAGCGGGAGACAGTTCGTGTGAATAGGACTCGGACAGATCCGCATGGACAACCTTTCGGCAGACCAGACTTCCCGGTTTCCCGTTACGAGCCGCATCAACAAAGAGCACCGTTTCTGCGCGGCTGGCGAACTCGGCAATTTCAGGCGTCAATTGTTGCCGGACGACGACTTGAACGTCGGCGCGCGATAGGTCGCCGCAAAGTCGCTGTGCCACGTGCCAGCCCACTCCATCATCGGAGCGGAGCGGATTGCCGAAGCCAACGATAAGAACGCGAGCCATGTTTCAGCCGAAGAAGCCGGATTCCTTTTGCATACTGCACTTGCCACTCATTCGCAGCGGTTTGCCGTTTCCCGGTCCAAGCTTCCCACAAGTATGCGCAACCGAGATGTGATCAAGCTCACGGCAGGGCCGCATTTTATGCGACGGAGCTCAGAGCCACGTCCGCCGCCGATAGTCCCGATACTCCTCGCCGAACTTCTCTTCCAGCACGCGCGCCTCGCTTCGCGCCCTCCAAATCTGCATCGGGACAAGGACCACCAAAAGCAGCAGCAGAGATAGCTTCCACAGCATGATGGCGATCCCGATCAGCAAAATTTCGGCTGAAATATAAATAGGATTGCGAATCCGCGAATAAATGCCGGTAGTCACCAACGCCCTCGCCTGCGGTGTGACCGAGAACGACCGCCCCAGCGTGTAACGCGCAACAATCACGCCCGCCAGACCGATCACACCCAGCGTCAATCCCATCCACCGTCCCGGTCCCCGCAGACCCAAGCCTGAGGTGAAGACCCACCACAAAGCCCAACCGCCCGCCACCAGAGGAAACCAAACCCGCCATATTGCACCAAGACCCATCCGCTCTCCCTCGGCCAGGCGGCCCGAGGCGCCCGAAGAAGGTTAGAGGTCAGATTGCAGAGGTGATAAGGGTTCTAACCTCTGAATTCTAACCTCTTACCTCTGACCTCTGACCTCAAACCTCTTGCCTCGGAGCAGTAATCCGGCCGGAATTCTAACCTTACTCCGCCAGCCCCTGCCGCACCGCATGGATGAAATCCGTATACGCCGGCTCCATGCCCGCCGCCCGCATCTCAAGTGCGATCTGCCCGCGGTGATAGGCCGAATGCATCGGCACGTGCGTCAGTACATCTTCTACGCGGCTCGACCAAGCCTCGCCCTTGCTGTTCCGATATTCGATCTTCTCCTCAAGCCCGGCAGGCGCAAGCTTCGTCAGATAATCCCGCCACGCCGAGGCCATCTCATCCGCCAGCGCCTCACACTCCTCAATCGTAGTGCTCGGCCAGACGGGCATGCTCTGTCTTTCCTTACGAATCCTCTCCAGCCACAGTTTTTCGGCCGAGAGAACATGCGCAATGCGTCCAATGGCCGCTGCCAAAGAGGAAACTGGAGTGTGCGCGGCAGCCTCGTTCCTTGCCGATCCCGCGCCGCGCATCGCCCGCAGGCACTCACGATTTGCCCAGCCATCGTAAGCAAACATCCGAAGAAAGTCGCCGGCGTTCATAAGATCTCCTCATGGGGTGTTCCGGAGATTCGAGCGGTTGCGCCCAAACGATACGATGGCAGCATCCACGACGACAAATGACAAATGCAGATATCCCCGCCAGCGCGCGACGCCTCCAGATTTTATCGTACGAAATCCCATATTTTCAGGCTGCGAGCAAATTCCATTTGTCATAGAGACAGGGTGCGCCGTCCTGATCCTGATATTCGAACCAGATTGGAACTTTAAAGCATTCCACTCAGGCCGCACTCGATGCGGCCTGTTCCTTTGTGGGTGTGCTGCGCTCAAGAAGAACACCACTGCCAAATGCGCTGGGCGAGTTTTGCGGAAGAAATTGATTGACGCAATGACTGCCATCAAGTGGGCTAGCCCAAAACCAGCAGCTGATTTTTTCACCTCCGCGTTCTATGCTGGAAGCTTGTAGCCCGAATCCAATGGCCACTAAGTCCAGAACTCGAGCGACGCGCACGAAGCGGAGTTCGGGCGCGCAGACTCCGGCGCGAACCAGAAATTCGGAGAGCGAGGCCCGGGCTCGATCCGCCTCGTCCGCCGGTGAGCTGCCGGAAGACGAACTCACGGCTCTGGTGCTGCGCGCCTGCCTCATCGCGCGCGACGCTTTGTTCAATGTGCGCGACTTGCTTGCCGATGGATCGCGTCTGGCTTTTCTCGCCATCAAGGATTGCGAAAAAGAACTCGATCAGATCGAGCGAAAAATCGACGAGCAGCTTCCGGGAGCAATCACGCGCGTAGGAGAAACCAAAGCCCGCGAGTTGCTCGCCTGCTTGAAGTTCATCACCGATCTCGAGCGCATCGGAGACCTTGCCTACAGCGCGGTCATGCAACTCGAATCGCGGCGTGAAAAACTGCCCGCAGCCGACTCGCAGGCGCTGATAAAAATGGCAGCGCTACTCTGCGAAATGCTCGAGCAGGTTCACCAGGGATTCCTCACGCGCGATCTGGCCCACGCTGAGAGTGTGCTGCGCTCGGACCCGGAAGTGGATCGCCTGTGCCACGCGTTATTCCAAAGGCATTTGGCGGCGCCGAACATCGCAAGAACAGACAAACGAGGATCAGACGCAGCCGCATCCAGCACCGGAGGAGCAAGCGCATCCGGATCAGGCACACCAGGATCGCGGCTTCCAGCGGCACAGCAGAACTTCGACATCCTGCTCGCAGCGCAAGCGCTCGAGCGTATCGGAGATCACGCCAAGAATCTGGCCGAAGAAATCTATAGCCTCTCCGAAGGCCGCTCGCTTCGCCACAACGCGAGGAAACTGGCATATTCATGAGAGGCCAGTCCTCGGATCTCGATACCTGGATCGCGATCTTCGGCTCCAGAGCTAGTTTCGGGGCGTGTGCCGATCACTTCGTTTCCGAGCGCCGCAAGCCGACAAGCCGCGCGCGGCGGCGCATTAACGGCTCGTTCAGTTTGTTATAATCGGCACTGTTCCAGGCGAAATTGGCCGCAATGGCCGCGCGTGGCGCTATCGTCTAGGGGTTAGGACGGAAGATTCTCAATCTTCAAACCCGGGTTCGATTCCCGGTAGCGCTACCAACATTTCTTAAGCTGCCGAATGCAGTTGTCCGGCCGGCGCTACAACTGCAATGTTTCAAGCCTGCCGCGCCGAAAGGTTGCGGCCAGATTAAAATCTCGCGGTTCGCATAGACCGTCGTCCAACCGATTTAGATCCGTGTTACTAGCGTGAAGACGCGTCCGTTTTTGCTTCTGCCGGAAGCGGAAGGAACTGAAGTTCGTGCTGAATCCATTCCAGGTTCTTGCCGTCCTCGAAGGCCGCCTTAAACTCGTCCATGTTCTTAAAAAGCACTACGCTCGAACCGGCGGGAACCGCGGCCCGCAGCTTTACCTTGGCAACGATTGGTGTGATGTTGTCGAGGAGATCCTGGTCGAGGCGGAACTTCTTCGCCTGAATCCTGGGCACCCAATCGAGCGGTTCCAGGGCGGCTACCTTCTTTAGGAATTCAGGCTTTATATAGTCTGGCCGTTCGTTCTCCGGCATCAACGGGGTGGTTGCCAACCAGGTTGGCCAATCGCCCCAGGGGTCCAGTGCTTCCAGCAGCTTGATGCGCGGATCGGTCGCCGAAGCAAGAATTGCAATGGTTGCCCCCGATCCTTGGGTGAACATTCCGACCCGTTTCATATCAAGGTCGCCGCGCGTTTCCAAATAATTCAACACCATCTGCACGTCGTGCGCCGAGGTTGCCAGACTCTCCTGCAGGTTGCTGACGAACCACTCCTTCATAGGACGGTCGTGGTAGCGATGCCCGGTGAGCGCGGAAACGAAACCTACGGCGGCAACCCCGTTCTTCGTCACGAGTTCCTGGTATTCGGGACGCTTGAAAATGTCCGTGTCGGTGGGATAACCGTAGAGATACAAGATGACTGGAGGCTTTGTGACTCCTTTGGGCTTCATCACATAAAGGTCGATGGGATCGCCCGGCCGCCACTGCACTTGCATCAGTTCGAGGGTGTAGTGACCCATGTCATTTGTAAATACCAGTGGTTGAACCGGCTGCAGATGACTGCCAGTTAATGCGGGCGTAGTCCAGTCCTCGTGTACGGGCTGGAAAGCGCTGTCCGGAGCGCCCGGCGGCGCAGGGGCTGGCAGGAACTGAGCAAACGTAGTCCGTGTAAAGGACGAGCATATGAGTATGCTTGCGAGAGCAAGCGCTCTTATAAACTTACGGGATAAAGCTCTGTTCATCGTTCTCCCCGAACTTGGATTAGCACGCTTTTTTACAATGTTAGTCGTGGCATATCAGTGTAAAAGTAAAGGTCACGATCTTAGTTATCTCACCTAACTAGAATGCAGGAAAAGAGGGCGGACCGATAAACGGCCCGCCCGCATTGCTTGAAAGCAAATCGCCTTCAGTTACGGCCTGGCCTGGATGCCCTGTGTGCCCTGAAGCTCTTGCGTGGTTGTTGGGCACGTGGTGGCGGTGGGGCAGACGTAGACATAGCCACCCGCGTCGCCGCCCTTTTCGGCGGTCGGCTTGTTAACCGGAGCTGCACCAATTGTTACGCCGGATCCGTCGTACTGTTGGAAGTGCGATCGCACCAACAGAAGACCGGGGTCGGTCGCACTCGTCCCAACCGTCTTCACGGCCGGAACCATATCCGGGACGTCATCGACAAAGGAGACCTGCGCGCCCTTGACGAGGTTTTTCAGATTCGTCAGGGTCGCCGCCGGCGAGTTATAGGCAGCTACGCGGATGACCGTCCATGCCTTGTAGCTGCCATTGCGGAGGTTCGGGAACGACAGGCCACCAGCCCAGATGTTTTTTTCCGGGCAGGGGAGTCCTGTTGGACACGCCGCAGTCCATGCAGTGCCCGAACCAGGCATCGTGCCGGCGGGGTTCGGTTGAGCGGGATCGAGCGGGTTTCCGGTTGAAATTTGCGGTCCGTAGCTGGCGAAAATGGGATCGACGTTGTTGAGGGTGGCGTAACCGTAAGCAGAGTTACCGGCAAACTTGCTGACGTTGCCGAAGCTGAAGAACTGGTAGCCAATGCCGTCGATTCCAAGGTACGGAGAACCCGAGTCGGTATTCTTTACCCAGTTCACGATTTCACCGTTGCCAACTCCACGATAGCGCCCGCCGGAACCTGACAGGCAAGTTCCAGACTGGTTGTTGAGTGGGTTGTTGCTGCCCACGTTGGTTTCCTGGCTCAAGCCAAGAACCCCGCCGCCGCCCGTGCCGTCATAGGCGCTTTCCCCACGAAATACTTCGAGTTCGGCCGTGGTGTACGTGCCCGAGAGGGGCTCACGCAAGAAGATGCCAATGGGGTTGCTCGGCAGGCCGAAAGCACTAGCGTCGCAATTAGTACCCGAGAAAGCCTGTTGCAGTTGCTGTGGGGTGACGTTTGTGAGACCGGAGAGCTGACCTTTGCCACGGGCAAAGAAGAAAAGCACTGCATCAGCGCCGACTTCCACCGTTGTGGCGGCGGGAATCGTTGTGCCGCTGATCGGATCCTTGCCGGTGATGCTAAAAGCAAGGACGTTCGCTACCGAAGTGCTGCTGGGATAGGCGCTCTTAATCTGTGTTCCAACATAATTGGCTTGCGCGAGGCCAGTGCCAACGCAAGCGCCGGGGGCAGCGTTGTTCGGGTTGTATCCGAGGCCGTCGAGTCCGTCGCTGGCCGCGCCACCATAGCTGCCGGCACCAAGAGCGGAGTTGACGCGGCATGATTCAAAGGCCGCATCTTCCGGACGCGTGTCGCTCGCCAGGGCATTGATCACGGTTCCGTTTTGGAAAAGGGAAACGAGATTTGCCGGCAGGGCCGTGTCCGCGCCCCAGATCGAGGAAGCGATCTGAGCGTTGCTGTTGCCGGCCAGGTTGGCCGCGGTGGCGTTCTCGTTGCAATGCGGTTGAGCCCAGAAGCAGCGGTTTCCGACAATGGTGTCGATTTTATTATCGGACCACACCCTGGTGGCGCTGGCGGCGGTTCCATCCCAAACGACCCAGAGGGTGCCGGGGTCATTGTTGACAGGCGTCACGCGAGTATCCGTAAGATTGACACCGTTGGAAGGGCTCGTCCAGTGAAAGCAGTTCGCCGCTCCGTATGTCTTTATACAGTAGTTGTAGGTGCCTACTCCGAGGGCCTGCCATGCGCCGGAGGAGCCTGCAAGAGTTACTTCAACCGTTTGAGCCTGCGCCTGAGGCACGATGCTCACGACCGCGGTCAACAGCAGAACCACGAAGATTGACTTCATGAGAGACATGATTTGGTTCCTTTCGTATCGTAGGGTCTAGAAGGCTTTTTGTTGCACATGCAGCGTTGTGCCACACGCAAGAAACTGATTCCCGTACGCGCCACACCCATCCCGAGCAGTTCAGTTGGTTGGCCACGTGAGGCGCCGAATTCGCACACACACCAACTCACCGCAGCGACATTTTCCTGGCAGGGTGAAGTCTAGCCGCTCGATCGCCGGGCGATGTTAAGGTACTGTGACAAGTTGGTGAAATTCTCTTAACGTGGGAAATGCAGGAGAGGCGCGCCAATTCAGGCTTCTTCGCAGAGTGCGCTGGGCAAGAGTGAAATATTCTTCGACTTTCGGTCCTCGCTTTGTTGTCCAGCGGATTCCTGACTGTGGAAAACGAGGCCGGGACTCGCGGCGGCGAGTCACTCGGTTGGCGTCATACGACGCTGTAGAACTATATAAGACGATTCGCAACGCCTTCTGAAGTGACCTAGAAGCTTCAAACTAATTTTCACAATCCCTTAACCTTGCATCGCTGACCCGCCATATACAATCCCCGCTTGCCTTTTAAAGGAACCTTTCCCGGAGCGATAGGTGTGTCATCTTCTGCGCGTCATGTTTTAGTTCGGGTCGTCACCGCCCTGACTCTCGTGCTTCTCGGTTCGTCGTTGAGCGCCGGTCAGGAGCCTCCGGCGACGGGTGCAGGCAGGGGCGCTATTAGTGGAACGGTCACCGATCAAAAACACGCCGCCGTACCCGATGCGGAAGTGGTGCTCGCGGGCGCTATGGGTGTGAAGCTCGCGATACCTGTCAATGACAGGGGCGTATATTCCGTCACCGGACTTTGGCCGGGGACTTACTCGCTAACGGTATCGGCGGCCGGCTTTGCCGGCAAGGTCTTCGACAACATCACAGTGACGCCGGGCGTGGATTTGAAGTTCGATGCTTCCCTGAACCCGGTCATCGCTAAAACGGGAGCGAACCGCGCGAAAGCAACTGGCGCGGGAAAGACAGCGTCTGAGAGTCGAGCTCAGGAGCGACCCAAGACACCGGGAGACAAGGGCGCAATTGACGGCACTGCGACCGACCAAACTGGCGCCGTTGTGGCCGATGCAACGGCGGTGACGACAAGTGCTACCGGGGAGAAAGTTGAAACTCAAGTCAATGACAAGGGCGAGTATTCGTTCACTCTGGTACCTGGGACTTACACGCTGACCGTAACCGCTCCTAATTTCTCTCCGAGGGTCTTCGACAACATCACTCTGACGGCGGGCCTAGAACTGACGCTGGACGCTCCCTTGGAGCCGGCTGCGCAGAAAACCGAAGTGAACGTGGAGTCGAGCGGCGTAGGACAAGTGGAGACCGAGAGCGCCAGCGTTTCCGGCACGATTACGCAAAAAGAAGTAACGTCGATCGGACTCAACGGGCGCAACTTTACCCAACTCATAGCACTCACGCCCGGCGTGAGCAACCAGACAGGACAGGACGAAGCCAAGGTAGGAGTGGTCGGCAGTGTGAAGTACAGCGTAAATGGAGGCCGCGTCGAATATAACGCCTACGAGATCGACGGCAACGACGTTCTGAATACCGGCCTGAATGGCTCTGCAAGCACGCTCATGGTTTACCCGAGTCTCGACGCAATTCAGGAAGTAAAGGTACTAACGTCCAACTATGGCGCTCAATATGGGCGCACGGCATCGGGCACGGTGCAGGTAACCACTAAGTCGGGAACTCCTGCCTGGCACGGAAACGTGTACGACTTCATTCGCAACGAGGCGTTTAACTCCCGCAACTTCTTCGACATTGTGTATACAACCCCTCCTCCACCTGGGCAACTGGTTGGCGGCCAGACGTTTGGAAGCAAGGCTCCCTTGTACCGGCGGCAGGATTTCGGGGGAACGATCGGCGGCCCGCTCTATATTCCCGGCGTTTTCAATACCAAGAAAGATAAAACATATTTCTTCTTCTCCGAAGAGTTTCGGCTGGAGAAAACTCCGGTCGAATACAACCAGGCCGTACCCGGGTTGAAGGAGCGTGGTCTGATTCTGCAATCGGGCGCGATACAGCAGAACCTTCAGACCAGCCCTAACGGGGCGGTCTATCAGGCCTTCGATTTCAGTGACGTTTGCCCGATCGGTGGTGGCACCGGGCCTCTCTCCCGCGCACAGTTCCCGGACTGTCCAGCCATCCTCGAGGGAAACGGCCTTATCACGTTTCCCAATAACCAATTGGAACAGGCTGCGCAGCCGGGCTTTCAATCGACGTTCGGCGTGGATAAGACCGCGCTAGCGATCTTGAACTCAAACCTGATACCGCTGCCCGACGCACCTTATGGCTGCAACTTCAGTATGCCCAATTTTAACCCGGCCAGCCCGGACCCGAGCGACCCTAACCGCTGTTACAACGCTGCCGTTTCACCTTCCACTTACTGGCGCGAGGAGTTATTTCGCATCGATCAAACGTTGAACAGCAAGGGCGCGAAACTGTCGTTTCGTTACATCCACGACGCCTGGGATACGAGTGTGCTTACGCCGCAGTGGGGCGTTGTGCGCGATACATTCCCCACGGTGGAGAACCGTTTCTTTGGGCCGGGCACAAGCCTGGTTCTACGGTTGACGCAACCGATCTCGAACACACTGCTCAACGATCTAGTGGTCAGTTATGTCAATTCGTCCATTACGTTGACTGACCAGAACGGTCCGGGCGGGGCCGTTTTTCAGCGAGACCAGTCGATCGACCAACCGCTGGTGCCTGACTCGGCGACTCCCGGACAATGTAATCCTGCCGTCAGCGTTGACCCCGCGACTGGTCTGCCACAATGCGGCATTGGCCACATTTTTAACAACGGCTTTGGCGGGAAGATGCCAGGAATCAGTTTTCTGGGCACGAATGCCGCTTATGGCGGCAGAGGCTTTGCGGTCGATCCCTCCTTCATGCCGTGGGGTCATACCAATCCAACCTATGCAGTGCGCGACGACATCGGTAAAACGCTCGGCAAACACACGATGCAATTTGGCGCGCAATATGTGTACTCCCAGCGCAACCAGACTAACAACGCGATTGGCGCAGCTTCTGGCGACATGCAGGGTTTGTTGACCTTCAGTAATCTCGCGCACAGCACGGGAAATGCCTTCGCCGATTTCCTGGTTGAATCGACCCTCAATCCACCTCACAATCCGCAAGGATTTATTCAAAGCTTTACCCAGGATTCCGCGCAGCAGCGCTACTACCAGCGGTTCCAGATCGCCGAACCTTACTTCCAGGATGACTGGAAAGTAACGCACAACCTAACTCTTAACCTCGGCCTGCGTATTAGTCTGTTTGGTACTTATGGCGAAAAGAATCGTAACGCGTGGAACTGGGTGCCTTCACGATTCGACCCAAACAAAGAGTTTTCGGTTGACCAAGTCTACGGTGAGCTGTTGGATCATGGGACCCCGGTCTCGTTCGATCCCACTACTTTCCGGTTGAATCCTACAGTGGTGCAGAACTTGGGCTTGGTGCGGTGCGGGTACAACGGGACGCCTGGAAGCTGTATGAAAGGGCACTTGTTCAACCCTGCGCCGAGGATTGGATTTGCCTGGGACCCGTGGGGCGATGGCAAGACGTCGATCCGTGGCGGCTATGGCATTTTTTTTGAACATGGCACGGGAAACGAAGCCAACACTGGCTCTCTCGAAGCAAGCGCGCCCGTCGTGCTCAGCATGACGCAACAGCTTCCGGTCAGCTACCCGTGTATCGGGAACGTCGGGTATGGGGCGGGGTTCGACCCCGCCAATGCCGCTTGCGTAAACGCGTCGGCTACGTCGACCTCTGTGCAGCCCGCCGCGGGCGGCGTTTTTCCTCTCGATGTCTCTTCAATTCCTACCAAGGTGATTTGGCCATACGCGCAGCAGTGGAGCTTCGGGATTCAAAGGGAAATGTCGAGGTCGCTGGTGGTTAACCTTGCGTACGTCGGCAGCAAAGGAACGCATCTGGCGGTCGAGCGTCAACTGAACCAGCTAAGGCCATTATCGCCAAACGACCCAAACCCCTTCGGTCCGAATGAACCTTTGACGATCACGGATTGTACGATTAACCCGAATCTTAGTTCGGGTCAGTACCCCGGAGATGGTACCCATGCATTCCTGCTGCAGGATGGATTCACAGTGACGTACCAAAACCCTGCTTATGTGCATTTGCAGGCGGCATGTACGAATCCGAACATCCCGAACGTCAACTCGCTTCCGGGCAGGCCGTATCCGGGACTGGGTAGAGTTCTTGCGTTGCAGAATGTGGCGACGTTGACCTATCACGCAATGCAAGCGACAGTGCGGCACAGCAGCGGGCCATTGACGCTCGGCGTCTCGTACTCCTACAGCCATTCGATCGACGATGCATCCGATCGCAGCGACCCGGTTCTGCCCAATTCTTACGACCTTCGCAGCAACACGGCAAGTTCCAATTTTGACGAACGTCATTTGGTCAATTTCAGTTATGTTTACCAATTGCCGCTGAAGGATTTGCCGCGCCGCTTGATGGACTGGGCCGACGAAACTACGCCGGAAGACGCGAGCGCGCCCAAAGGCAAGTGTTGTTCAACGTTTGTGAATGCGCTCCTGGACGGCTGGGAGATTTCCGGGGTAACGCTGTTTTCCTCGGGCACGCCGTTCACCGTGATCAACAGCGCCGGCAACACCGGTATTTCCCTCACCGACAACGCGGGAGTTTCCTCGGGGCTTGGCATTGCGGCCTCATATCCCGATGTTGTGAAAGGTCTGCCGCAGCCGGCCAACAACTCTCAGAGTTTTGGTCCGATCATCGGCAATCCTTCGCAGTTCGTCGCTCCGCGTGGACTCACGTTTGGGAATGCCGGACGGAATTTCCTGAATAATCCCAGCCGCCTGAACTTCGATTTGACGCTGGCGAAACATTTCACAATCCGGGAGGTTGGCCAAGTTGAGTTTCGGGCTGAGGCCTTCAATGTATTCAATCACACGGAGTTCCGGGTCTACGATCCCGATAACCCAGGCAGCACTGGCAATAACATCATTAGTTGCTATGGTGGCCCCGCTTATTCCGCTGGATACAAGGGGAGCAAGGCCGATTGTGTAACTGGTGCTTCCTTCCTACATCCGCTCGACGCCCATCGGCCCCGGACTATACAGTTCGGACTCAAGCTAGGCTTCTAGGACACAAACCTTATGCATACGCTTCGGACGAATCAACAACCGCACTTAGCCGAGCGAGGAACGTGCATGAAAAGTGTGCCGTTGCTGGTGCTGTTGGGAACAATGATGCTTTCGGCGTGCGGGGGCAGTTCTTCCACTAGAGGCTCGCAAACCCCTCTAACGCTTTCTGGCAACTGGCAATTCACCATGTCCCCGCAGGTCGACCAGAATAATCAGGTGTTGTTCCTGGGTGGACTGCAGGGCGGCTTTCTGCTGCAGAACAATGGCTCAGCAACTGGATCCACAGGGTATGCGGTATCGTTCCCTGGCCTTTTAGTCCCGTGCAACGCTGGGTCGGCTGCGATCACGGGATCGATGAGCGGCCAGAACGTCACACTTACGGCAGTAGCGGGCACACAGACCTTTACACTTGCTGGCGTTCTAAGTTTAGAAGGCTCGATCATGGCCGGTACTTATACTTCCACCGCGGGTACAACTTCTGACGGCTCACCTTGCGGCAGTGCTGAACCTCCTCCCGGACAGAACCTTTCTGGTTTGCAATGGAGCGCCGTTCTCGTGCCGCCGCTCACAGGCTCGATGGGAGGAAGTCTTCTCAGCATGGGAGGCTCGGCGGGCCTGAACAAGGAAAGGTTCCCGGTGTCGGGTCTGCTAACCCAAGGGGAGAACACCGGAGCGAGCAGCGCGACCGTGACAGGCACTCTGAATGTCAGCGATTACCCGTGTTTCGATACAGCATCGATCTACGGCCAGATCAGCGGCAATTCCGTTACTTTGCAGATTGTAGGAACGAACGAATCGATCCTGGGTCTGATTGGGCCGCCTGTCGGTTCGAATGGGACCACAGGCCTGAATCCCGTTACCTTTTACTCCGAGGAGGGCGGGTACGTCGTGCAGGGCGTTGGGTCATCCTACTTAGCCGCGACGACCGCTTGTCCGGGGAACCTTGGAAATATAGATAGTGCGGGAGACTTCGGAAACATCTGCCTGACGTTCAACGGTGCAAGTTGCCAACAGTCAGCCGCCCTGCCCCCGTCGAGTGGGCAAGCGCCAGGCTCGCCTGCGGCCACCGATGGTCATCAGGCGCCTAACTCGCCGAGCCCAAGCAATCGCATTTTGCAGGACGTGGAGCATTATGCAGAGATTAATTAAGAATCGAATGCTATACCGTGCGAATGGCGGACTGCCCCGGTTGCGCGGACGGTTCCTGAGTTGTTTGTGGGTCCCGTTGTTCGCCACAGTAATAATGGCGGTGCTTTCGGGGTGTGGAGGCGGTGCTTCCGGCGGTTCCCAGCAGAGTGCAGCTGTTTCGGGCAACTGGCAGTTTTCGATGACCAACCCCGCCGCGCCCACGGGTACTCAGTATGGCCTGCAGGGTGGCTTTCTGTTGCAGGCGAATGGATCGGTGACCGGACAAGGGGTGTATTCCATCTCCAATGTTCAAGACAACCAAACGGTTGTGTGCAACAGCGGGACGGCCACGATGACTGGGACGGTCAGCGGCCAGACTGTAAGTCTGACAGCCGTCGCCGGTGATCCATCGAACAATACAACTTTCTTGCTCACGGGAACGTTGGCTTCCAATGCCAATGGCCCGACCCTAACCGGCGATTCCACTAAGTCCTCATCGACCGTGTCTACCCCCAGCGGCAGCACGGCTTGCGACATTGCTCAACCTAACTTGTCATGGAGCGCCACGTCCGTGCCGCCGCTAACCGGATCGATCACTGGAAGCTTTCACAGCGGAGGCGGAACAGGGAATAGCTCAGGCCTGGTCAACCAGGATTTTCCAGTTACAGGAGCCTTGACACAGGGCGCGAATATTGGCGCCAGCAACGCGACCGTAACCGGGACGTTGAGTTTTGTTGATCCAGCGACCGGGTTAAGCGACTACCCGTGTTTCCCGGGTGGCACCGTGTCCGTGAGCGGCGAGATCAGCGGCAATACTGTGATTTTTCAACTCATCGGGACGGACGGATCGAACGCCGGCCAGATTGGGGTGCCGGCGAGTGAGGAAAATTTTGGTGGAGACGATATGTATCCCGTTATCTTCGACTCCACAACAAATGAGCTGCACTCCACTACTGGACTCGCTTACGTTGTAAACACCAAGTCCTGTCCGGCCAACCCTCCTAGCGCCGGCAGAGAGGACTTCGGCTACATCTGCCTGGCGATGAACAGTACAACTGCTTGCCAGGAACCGATCACACTGTCGCCGGTGACTGTAACCTTCCCCGCGCAGACGCTGGGCGCATCGCAACGACAGCGGCAGGTGATCACGCTGGAGAACAATACCAACTCCACCTTAAGCGGCTTGACGGCGGGGTTTACGTACAACGGCGACGCCCCCCAATTCGGCAGCGGCTATACCGATTTCAATGGTCTACCTAGTTTCCAGGCTCAGGACACTTGCGTCCCAGGGGGAGAGATTCTATCGCCGTCCGGAACGCCGGGCGCGCAATTTACTCTCGCCCCAGGAGGGTCTTGTTCCATTGCAGTGAATTTTACCCCGCAGGAAAGTTGCCCATGGCTGCCGTTCCCTCAATCCGGAGTTGGGCAGTCGATCGCAGGGGCGTCGCCGGAGTATTGCCCGCTTCCTCAAAGCGCCTTGCTGACCGTGAATAGCCCCGCAAGCGCGGACAGCGATCAGGCGTTTGTCGTGCCCATCACGGGCGCCGGGCTCAGCGCCATCCAACCCTCGACTCCGGAACTCGATTTCGGCGCGGAGGAGCAGTTCAGTCCGCCGGAAGCGAGCCTTCCGCAAACGCTCTCCCTTACCAACTACAGCGCTTATCCTGTTCAAATCCTGGGTAGCGTGCCTTGCGTGGACCCATGGACCCTGAACAGTCAAGGCCGCGAGGTCGAAGCCCTGCTTACGCTTCCGCGCCCGTTGTCGCCATCCAGTGAAGTCCCCGGCCTGCAGGTAGTGGTACCCGGCATGGCCGCGGACCCCACAACTCCCCCGACCGTCACTTACAGTTGCGACAGCGATTTCGCCACCTCCGAACCGAGTTTTCAGATCTCCTCGGATACATGCACGGGAACCGTGCTCGCGTCCCAAGGGAGCTGTAGCGTGCAGATCACATATGTGCCGCAGCCGAACGCGCCGCAACCGAATTCTGGCGGCATTCCTAGTGGGGGTCTGGATTATTTTCTGGAACTGAACACGGAACAGTGCTGGCCTGCCGGTACTACTCCTTCAGCGTCCAATCCTTGCGAACTCGATAGCGGGCGTTTTCCGGTGGAATTGAAAGCGAATGGACCAAGTCCGCTGCGGATGTCCCCCGGCGCGGGCCTGGATTTTGGCGGCCAGAAGAAGGGCACCACCAGCGTTCCGTTAACGATTACGCTTTTCAACGACCCGAGCCTGACGACCACCCAGGCCGTAACCTTTGTCGGGAAGATCCAGGTGAGCGGCAGCTACTCGGAGTCGGATGATTGCCCGGTTACACTAAATCCCGGTGCCAGTTGCACGTTGACCGTAATTTTCAAACCTGGCAGCGTGGGATTTCTTCCGGGCAGTCTCACGATTAACTACACGCCTGAACCATCCGGGAAGCCGCAAACAGTATACCTGCGGGGCACTGGCCAATGACTTCCCGCTTGTGGGCGCTTGCTTTATTGCGCGAGCGGATTTCAGGCTCTGATCGGAGTGGCGAGACCAAGATGACGCGACTCAATGCATGGAGGTTGGAAGTGGCAACTCAACGATGGATTCTCCTTCTTCTACCGGCAGCGATGATTGCAGTACTTACCGGCTGCGGAGGAAGCACTGCCAGTGTGCAGAATCCTCATGGGCCCCCGCCGGATAATGTCATAATCGGCGTCCAAGCGACGGGATTGACTAATGGAGCGGTTCCAGTCGAAGGCGCGGTTACCCTCACGGCAACAGTTCAAGGCACCTCTGCGCAAGTCAATGCGGGAGTGGCCTGGTATATGACCTGCCAGGGCGGTTCTGGCAGCGCATGCGGCACGCTGAGTAGTCCATCTAGCCAGAGTGGCGCAGCTATTACCTACACGGCACCCGCAACCATTTCAGGCAACACCCTAGTCACAGAAGTTGTGGCTTACGCGGTGGCGCAAGAGACCGCGAACTACGTCTCTCCGATCACGATCACCACCTTTAACAGCACCCTCCCGGCGGGCAACTATGTTCTCCAGGCCCAGGGAGTTGACTCTAGCCTGAACCCATACCAGTTTGCGGCAGTAGTTGCGCTTGACGGTATGGGGGGTATTAGTGCCGGCGAGCAAACGGTCAATTCCAACCTAGTGTCCGTGACCGACAGCATCATTCCTACGGGCAGCAGCTATTTCCTCGGCAACGACGGACGCGGAACAATTACCCTCAATGACACCACCATCGGCACCGAGACTTTCGCTTTCGTGTTCCTCAGTAGTTCGCAGAATCCCCAGGCGCTGATCTCCGAAACCGATGGCAACTCCGCCACCGGCACCATGGACCTACAGACGAGCACGGCGGCTCCCACGGGCGGCTATGCCTTCGTGGTAAGCGGCACAGATGTGGTCAAAACGTTGCCGGTAGCTTTCGGCGGCGTCTTTAATATCGACTCGCCCAACACAATTTCAGGAAATGGCAGCGTCACCGATGAGATCCTCGGGAAAAAAGTGAACGCAACCGCTCTGGGGCTTTCCGGGACACTTACAGCGCCGGATCAATTCGGCGCAGTCACATTGAATCTGACGGCCCCCTTCGGCCCCGTTAACAAACCCATCCCGTTGCAGTACGAAGGCTATATTGTTGACGACACTCACATAAAACTCATTGAAACTGACACCGCCGCGGGCGGTAGCGTAGCCCCCTTCGGTACGACCGGCGGAATTGCCATCGGCCAGGGGACTAAGACCGGGACCTTCACTGGCGACACTTCGTTCTCCGGGACATACGTGTTCGGTATTCCTGGCACCGACCTCAGCAACAGCAATGTCGTGCCCAACACCTTGACCGCGGCGGGCCTGTTCACGGCCGACGGCAGCGGCAACCTTACCAACGGATTCTCGGACACTTTTCTGGACTTGAACACCGTTCAGGGAACCGTTGCCAATCCACAGACTGGCGCCCAGATCAGCTCCGCATTCACCGGAACCTACTCCGTCGATTCCGCCGGAACTGGCCGCGCCAGTTCGAGCTCGATTACTTTCAGTCCAGAACCAAAAAACGGATATCAACCGCCACTCTTTTTCTATCTCACCGGTAACGGGAACCCGCTCCTGGTGCTTGAGGGCGGAGACACTTACTACCCCTCGATCGGAGCAGGAATCGCCTACCCGCAATCGAATGCGACGGCTACCTTCAGTGGTACTTACGGGATGAGCTTTACCCAGGACCTGACTGGTACCAGCGAAAACGATGGCACTGCGCAGTTGAATGCGACGACCACCCCACCTTCCTTGTCCGGCATCGCAGATATCAATCTCAGTTTTGGTGCCAATCCGGACCAGCCGTTCACCGGCACTTTCACGGCGCCGACGGCCACAGGTCCTTTCCCCGGCATTTTAGTGGGGACGAACGACACAAACCTGAGCAGTGTCGTCTTCACTCCCCAAATTGCAGTCGATTATTTCTACATCGATCCAGGTCATGGCTTGTTCATCGAAACTGACCTGGTAAACGCGCCATCGCCGGAGCAACCCGGGCAGGTGTCGATCGGGTACTACGCTGCGCGAACTCCGGTATGCGCTAGCTGCCCGTAACAAAAGGGACTCGGGTTTTGCGGAAGACTTAGCATGGCGATACCCCGAACCATTTCAAGGCAAGAATTTACCGACACCCCGCGTTGTTGCGAGTGCTACGGCTTCTCGGGTAAGAGACAAGAACAATACGACCTAGCAGCCCGTGAAGCCCGTTGTGTCATTCCAGTCGTGGACCAGGGTGGGACGCTCCCAGTAGCTCTCATTAAGGCGACAGACTACGAGTCTCTCTGTAAAATCTAACTTGGCGCTGACGTGTCCCCCAAAGCGCTACCAGACTTTCCTGAACTCGGCAAATGGACAGGACACGCTCATGACATCCCAACCCAACACTTTTACCGAGACGAACGCAACCGCCACCACCGAAAAAGCTGCCGCGGCGCGGGTTCTCCCCAACTACATTGGCGGACGCTGGGTTGCGGCGCAGGCTTCCGGCCTGCTCGACGTTACGAACCCTGCTAACGGCCAGGTGCTGGCGCGCGTTCCGCTCTCGGGCGCGGCTGAAGTGGAATCCGCTGCGGCAGCAGCCAACGCCGCACTGCCAGACTGGCGTGCGCGCTCTGTGGGCGAGCGCACCGAGTTCCTCTTCGCGATGCGCGAGGCATTTCGCCGACGAATCGACGAACTGGCCGACTCGATAACACGCGAAAGCGGCAAAGTGCTTTCCGATGCGCGAGCCGAAGTCACACGCTCCATCGAAGTGCTCGAAGTGGCTTGCGCATCTCCCATGACGATGCAAGGACGCGTCCTTGAAGGCGTGGCGCGCGGCATCAACACGGAAACCTTCCGTCAACCAGTTGGAGTCTGCGCCGCCATCACGCCATTCAACTTTCCCGTCATGGTGCCGATGTGGTTTCTGCCCTTTGCCATTGTGTGCGGCAATACGTTCGTGCTGAAGCCATCCGAGCAGGTTCCGCTCACGTCCGAACTGATCTGTCACATGCTTGAGGAGGTCGGTTTGCCGCACGGCGTCGTCAACCTGGTGCATGGCGCGCACGATGTGGTGAACGCGATTCTGGATAGTCCGGGAATCAACGCTGTTTCGTTCGTCGGATCGGTCAACACGGCCAAGTACATTTACCGACGTGCGGCGGAAAAGGGAAAGCGCGTGCAGGCCCTGGGCGGCGCGAAAAACTACATGGTCGTGATGCCGGATGCGGTTGTGGATAAAACCGTGTCGAACGTTCTCGGCAGCGCCTTCGGCAACGCGGGACAGCGCTGCATGGCGGGATCCGTGCTCGTCACGGTCGGATCTGCGCAGGCGGCGATCATGGGCAAACTGAAAGAAGAAGCGGAGAAGGTCATTGCTGGCGATGGTCGAGATCCCAAAGCCAGCCTTGGTCCGGTGATTTCGCACGCGGCGTGCGAGCGCATTCACGACGCAATCGAAACCGGAATCAAGGAGGGAGCGGAATTGCTGGTGGATGGCCGGCGCCCCAAGGGCGTTCCGCCGGGCGGCAACTTTGTTGGCCCCACAATTCTCAACCACGTAAAGCCGGGCATGCGCGCCGCGCGCGAGGAAATTTTTGGGCCCGTGCTTTCCGTCATGCACGTCAACTCGCTGGACGACGCCATCGCTCTGGTGAACAGCGATCCGCGCGGTAACGGCACTTCCATCTTTACCGAAAATGGAGCCGCAGTGCGCGAGTACAGCCGGCGCGTTGAAGTCGGCATGGTCGGAGTCAATATCGGCGTCGCGGCGTCGCCCGCTTATTTTCCGTTTTCCGGCTGGAAGGATTCATTCTTCGGAGACCTGCATGTGCACGGCTGGGATGCCGTCGAATTCTTCACGCGCAAGAAAACGGTTACGTCCCGCTATTTCTCATCCGGAACCACGGGCAAGTTCTTCACCGAGCAGGGCGACAAACACTAGCTGGCCGATCGACTGGCGCTCATGAACTTCCAGGCGCTGGAAACGATGTTGGTCAGATCGCGCTGGGCGGTCCATCCCAAAACTTGCTGAGCTTTGCTAGCGTCGGCGACAAGGCTGGGCGGATCGCCTGGACGGCGTGGGCCCATCTTGCGGCGGACGGGTTGGCCCGTAGCTTTTTCGGCCGCGTGAATTACTTCGAGAACCGAGTTGCCGCGCCCGGTACCGAGGTTCACGGCTAACGACTCGCCGCCTTTTTCCAGGTGCTGCAGGGCGCGAACGTGGGCGTCGGCGAGGTCGTTGACGTGAATGTAATCGCGCAGGCACGTGCCGTCGGGCGTAGGGTAATCGTCGCCAAAGACCTGCAACTCGGCGCCTGTGGGCGTCGATGCCAAAAGCGCGAGCGGGATCAGATGGGTCTCGGGGTCGTGCAGTTCGCCGATTTCTCCGCTGTCGTCGGCTCCGGCGGCGTTGAAGTAGCGGAGGCGGGCGGAGCGCAGGCCGTAAGCGCGGTCGTAAGCTTCAAGCGCGTTTTCGAAAAACAATTTGGAGGCACCGTACGGGTTGACTGGCTCGCGCGGCGTCTGCTCCGTGATGGGAATACGCTCGGGAATTCCGTAGACGGCGCAGGTGGAGGAAAAAACAAAATGGCGCACGCCGGCATCAACGGAGGCATTGAGCAGGGTGAGGGCATCAGCGACATTGTTCCGGAAATATTTGCGCGGGTTGGTAACGGATTCTCCGACGTAGGCGTGAGCAGCGAAGTGCATGACCGCATCGACGCGGGAGAGGACGCGGTGGAGTTTGGACTGATCGCCGATATCACCTTCGACGAGTTCAAAGCCCTGGGCGAGGCGACGGAAGCCGGTAGAAAGATTGTCGTAGATGATGACGTTGTAGCGAGCCCGCCGCAACGCACGCGCGGCATGACTCCCGATGTAACCTGCGCCTCCTACTACGAGAATGGCCAATGGAATACCTCACTCAAAGATTAGGAACAGAGCACAATTGCGAACGACGAGAGCCAAACAATTCAGTTTAGCTTAGCGGCCGGCAGCTTTCGCGGCCTGAGCGACAGGGGCCGAGATCGTAATTGAATCGGGCTGCGTCCAGACGGCCTTTCCTTTTTCAAGTTGCAGGCGGTTCATGGTGACTTTCAGTTGGCGCTGGTCCATTTCGAGCAGCAGGTAGTGGTAGTTGACCTCCTTGCTCTGGTACGGATCCTCGGGCGCGCGGCGAACCGGATAGGCATGCGCGCCGCCACCACCGGAAACGAAATAGGTGACGCCGCCATGCTCATGACGTTCGTAGTTATGCACGTGTCCTGAAAAAACCACGAAGCGAGCACGGGCATGCGCCTGCCGCTCTTCGAGCAGCCTCGCGAGAGCCTGCTCGCTCGATCGTGCCGAGTGGCCTTCGCCGCGCATGTTCATCGACGAACTGGTATACGGCGGATGATGGAGCATCACGAAGACGAAATCCACATCGGAAGGAATTGTGTCTAGCTTGCCGGCCAGCCACTGGCCCTGGGCGCCTGAAACTTCATCGCCAGAGCTGTCAAGCACCAGAAAGAGCGAATTTGCGGCGCGCACGGAATAATAGCGGCTGTTTTTCAGGTCCGGGAAGCGCGCGAAATAATTGGCCAGGTCAGTCTTCTCGTCACCATGAAATTCATGATTGCCGAGCGCCGGGAAGACGGGAATGTGCTTATCGCGCCAGACGCTCGTTTCCGTGTCGAACGTCTTCCAATCGTTTTCGTCGTAACCGTTGTAGACGATATCGCCGGTAAAGCAAATGAAGGCTGGACCTGCGCCGGCAATCGCACGGACGAGCGCGACGCGGACGGCCTGGTTGGCTGCTTCGGTGTCGGCGGGATTGTGGAAGCGAGTGTCTCCATAGGCAACAAAGCGAAAAGGGACGCCGACATTGACGCTCAAGGTAACAGGGGCGGAATTCGCAGGGCTGGGGGCCACAGTCTGGGCCGCAACATTTCTTGCGCAACCTGCAAATGCAATCAAGGACAATGCAGTGGAGATGATCAACAGCAACGTGGATCGGAAGCGCAGTAATTGAAAAATCACGAGATGAGCCTGGTTACTAGGATCTGATGCCATTCTCCCATAATCGTCGCAGACCTTTCGAACTCAGAATCAGTGGGCTTACAAAGACGGGTCCCAAGAAACCGCGAATTAGTCTGTGGCGGGCCTCGTCAGACGCAAAGAATTTACGACAACGGACACACTGGAAAGCAACATGGCTCCGGCGGCGAGAATGGGATTCAGGATTCCGGCGATGGCCAGGGTAATACCGATCACGTTGTAGAAGAACGCCCAGAAGAGATTCTGCCGCACAATGTGCATCGTCTTCGACGCGAGGGCAAAAGTTTCCGGGATCTTGTCGAGCGAACTCTTCATCAGCACAACCGCCGCCGCCTTCATCGCGATATCGGCGCCGGAGCCCATGGCGATCCCGAGATCGGCCTGGGCTAGCGCCGGCGCGTCGTTGATGCCGTCGCCCACCATAGCCACGAGGGAGCCTCCGTCTTGCAGGCTTTTGACGAAATCGGCCTTCTCCGCTGGAAGAACCTCGGAGCGGCAATGATCCGCGCCTATCGAGGAAGTCACCCACTGCACGGTTGCCTTCGAGTCTCCGGAAACCACGTACACCGAAATATTTTTCCGCTTCAGATGTGCAACCAATTCGCGTGCACCGTCACGAATGCGATCGCCGAAAGCGGCCGCCCCGTGGAGTTCGGCGTCCCATCCGAAAAAGGCCACCGTTTTGCCTTCGATTTCCCAGCCATGCACTTGTTCCTCAAGGTCGAGCGAAACGGATACACCTTCCTCCTTCAGCAGGCGGCGGCTTCCAATGAAGGCTCGGCGGCCGCGAACGATGCCGGCGATGCCGAGTCCCTTTATGATCTCGATCGCGGATGCATCGGTGGGGTTGGCGCCCGTCGATTTGGCGAATGCCACGAAGGCTCGGCCCAAAGGATGCTCGGAATACTGCTCGATCGAGGCAAGCAGAGAGAGCGCTTCGAGTCTCGCCTCCACAAACGCAAAGGCCTCGGATTCGCGCACCAGAACCTTGTTTTCGAATTCGGTTCCACCCGCATTCACCAGCACTGGCCGCAGGCATTCGTGTTTGCACAGTGCGAGATCGAGCAGCGAGAAGGTCCCTTCGGTGATGGTGCCAGTTTTGTCGAGAACAACCGCGTCCACTCGACGAAGGGCTTCGAGCACCTGGCCGTCGCGGAAAAGAATGCCACGGCGGGAAGCCGAACCCATCGCCGCGGTAATCGCAAGCGGCGTCGCCAGCCCGAGAGCACACGGGCACGCAATTACGAGTACGGTAATGGCGCGCATCAGCGACGTGGCGAGGCTGGCCGCTCCCAGCAGCCAAAGCGATAGGAAGGTCAAAACCGCAACGCACACAACCGAGGGAACAAATACTCGCGCAACACGGTCGACAGTTTTTTCGAGCGGCGAGCGGCGGGTGAGTGCATCCTCAACCATGGCCACCATCCGCGACAGAGTTGAGTCGGTCGCTGTGCGCAAGGCGCGAATCTGGAGAACGCCGTCCAGATTGATGCTTCCGGCTGCTACTCGATCCCCAGGTTGTTTGCTGACGGGAGTAGACTCGCCGGTCAAGAGCGATTCATCGGCATGCGATTCACCGGCGGCGATCACGCCATCGGCGGCAATATGCTCGCCAGCCTTCGTCACAAATAATTGCCCGGGTTCAAGCGCATCGATCGAGGCAAAGCGCTCCTGCCCGTTGGCGAGCAACCGGACTTTGTTCGGCATCCAGCGGTGTAACTGCGTGATCCAGCGCGAGGCGCGGTCTTTCGCATTGCGCTCGATCATCTTGCCGGCCAGCACCAGCGTGACGATGACGCACGCGGTATCGAAGTAAATGTGAGAGTCGCTGCGGAAGGCCTGAACGATGCTGAAAAAGTAGGCTGTGAGAATTCCCAAGCTCAGCAACGCCTCTGCGCGGATAGTGCGGTTGCGCAGGCCCCGCCAAGCCAGACGCAGGATGGGATATCCGCTGTAGAAAACGACCGGCGTTGCCAGCGCCCACACGAAGAAGGGAACGTAGCGGCGAACGCTGTCGGCAATATGCTCGAAGAAGCCGATGTAGAACGTCATGCTGAGGTACATGACGTTCATCCACAGAAATCCGGCCACACCGAGACGAAGCAGCATGTCGCGCTTTTCGGTGTCGTTCGATTCCTCGCCGGCGCGGAACTCGCGCGCCTCATAGCCGAGACTCTGAATGCGCTCCGTGATGCGGGACGGCGGAATATGCTGCGGGTGGTATTTGACTTTGATGAGATCGGTGGCGAAGGAAGCTTCGACGCTTGCGATGCCGGGAAGCTTGGCCAGCGCATACTCGATCAGCCACGCGCACGACGTGCACCACATGCCGCGGACATGGAGGAGCAGTTCTTCGGCCGGACTGTCGTCTTGGCGAGCAGCGGTTGGGGGCGGCGTTGGCGAGGCCGCGTCGGGCTGTGAGATCAGGCCAAGTTCCAGGCTGCGTTTGAAGAGTTCGGTATCGCGGAAGTCCTGGACTTCTCCGCCACTCTCCGAGAGGATCAGGTACACGTTCATGCAGCCCAGGCAGCAGAAAAATCGTTCGTGCTCGCGAATCTGCTGCGCGTACGGACGCCGGCCACAGGCCAGCCCGCAAAGGTCGCAGTTGCGCCCCTGGGCCTGTTGAAGGTTAGTGCCCGGCATGATCGTGAGCCGGTTCCGACGCGACGGGCTTGCCGTTCTGGTCCAGCATCACCGGATTCGTATGCTTCGTGACCACGTAGATGAAAATCAGAACTCCGATGAAGAACGCAAAAACGAAACCAAGAAAATACGTGAGAAACGCCGGCTTTTTCTTGGCTGGAAGATTGGATGCCATAGCGATTGCGCTCATGCTTTCAACTCCGTTCGGCGGGGTGCGAGATCTGTGTCCCTTTCGCCCCGGAAATTTGGAATGTGGGCCGGCAAGGGCCGGCCCCTTCCTTAGTAATAGTTCGGTATCCCGAAACTAATAGTTCGGAATGCCCAGCGCGGCGTTCAAAATCGTGCGGTGGCGAACTTCATCCACCAGCACGTTCGCGCCAAAGTTCAGCACTGCCTTGGTTAAGATGTTCGACGCCAGCGTGCCGTAGGCAAGCACGGCGCCGTTCTCCCGGTCGCGAGCCAGGCGAAGGATGTCCTTTTCGCTGTGCAAGCTTCCGAAGTCATATTTCTTTTCCGGCCCTTTGGGTTCGACACCGAACGATTTAAGCACGCCGCTGATTCCGTCGCGGTGATACTTGTGATCGCTCTGAAACGCAACCGCGGCAGCGAGCACGCCCGGTGACAGCAGCTTGCTCTCCGCCCCCGCTTGATAGGCTGTGACGGCCTCATGCTCCAGGTACAGAGCAGCCGACAGAATGCCCAGGTCGCCTTCCTTCGATTGCGCATATAACTGCTTGGTGTTGCCCGTCAGCAAGAACAGGATTGCTCCAGCGCTTGCCGTGCTGGCCAGATGAAGCCATTCCCGACGCACGTTTTTCTCTTCGAGAACGGGCTCCACTAAGTTCACTTCCGGATTTTCTGCCATCATGAACTTTCCTCCTTCCGCCTTCAATATTTCAGCCGCTCGGTCACATTCATGCCGAGCAGCTGTTTGAAGACGGTGTTGTGGCGCACTTCGTCCTCAAGGATGGGAACCGCGGCGTTCAGAATTTCGCGGTTTTCGAGTTTGCCGGCATTGGCCAAATATGCGCCCATGGCGCCGTCTTCCAAGCTTTGCGCCAGTTTGACGATGTCCGTTGCCGAAGTGATCGTGCCGAAGTCATAACTGGGCTTGGGCGCGACCGGGGCTCCGCGGAAACGCTTGATGAACTTCGTCAATGCGTCGCGGTGGCGTTTGTGATCGTTTTGAAAACTGACGGCCAGCTTGAGCTGATCGGCGTTCAGGAGTTTGCTCTTGGCGCCCGCGTCGTAGGCAGCAATGGCCTGGTGCTCCAGTCCTAATGCCACGTTCAGAATCGCGAGATCGCCGGCATAGCGGGCTTCTTTGGCCGCAGCGGGCATGGCCGAAGCCATGACGCCCGCCGCCACCGAAAGCCCGCCTGCGCGCAGAACCTGCCTTCGCGAAACCGTCTTCGGATTTGTCTTGCTATCGTTCATCGACATATTTCCGCCTCCGGTTTCTTACCAGTTCAGGCCCTGCTTGAATGCAAATGTGCTGAAGCCGCTGTTCTTTCCTTCCACAAAGTTGTGGCGGAAGTCAGCGCCGAACGAAAGCCGCGGTGTAATGCGCACGTCGAATCCTCCGCCGAGCTGACCGCCGAACATCACGTTGCCCTGGCCGTGCGGAACACCGCGGGCAGCCAGTTCTGGTGAGGTCGGGGCGAGACCGCCGATCTGCGATCCGCGCAAAAGGGAATTGAAGAGCGGTCCATAGGTCGTACCCAGGCCCGCGCTCACACCATTCAACGCCGCGACTGCGTCGAATGAGCTCGTATTGTTATCCGAGCCGATCCAAACGTATCCGCCAACGCCTGTCACCGCATAGGGACGGAATCTACCCATCTTGGTGAGTTGGTACTTGAGTTCGAAGGGCGCAACGGTTAGAACCTTCGACCGCTCTTGTACGGTCTGTGCCACGGCCGGCAGGGGTCCGGCCAGATAGTTAGTGACGCTCGGGAGCGATTCCAATCCGGCGGCGACCAGATAGTTATTGAGCGCCGCGTTGACCAGGGCATTCACACCCGAAGTCGACGTTGTAGTGGTGACGGACCGTTGTAGCCCGATCATGATTTCGTAGGACAGCTTGCCGCCTGGAACATTTTTCCAGGGCAGATCGATGTAGCCGCCCGAGGCAAAGCCCTTGTTGTCTTTGTACGGATTGGTCGCTCCGCCGACAAAGAAGCCGAGTTGGGAGCCGATCTGTCCGATATCGGGCAGCAACTCGCGCGGAGCGGTGTAACCGGCAGAAACCGGCGGCGCAGATGGCGCGGGCGAAGGCGATGGATAGGGCAGGAACCCGATGGTGGAGCCCGGCAGAATCGCGTGATTGGAAGCGACCGGTTCCATCATGTACTCCAGCCGCTCGACCAATGCATTCAGCCGGTTGATTTCCTGCTGCTGCGCGTCAATGCGCGCCTGTAGCGCGGAGGATGAAGGTGCGATCTCTGCCGCCGGTTTGGAAACAATCGGGGCACTTGTGTTCGCAGCGAGTTGAACGGGTTCCGTCCGTTGAGCCAAAGCCGGAACGGAGGCGATTACAGCGATCACGAGTATGGCGCCCGCGATCGGAAAGATTCTTGCCTTTCTCCTTATCATTAGTTCCTCCTAATTAATTCCCCGATCTGTTTTTAGGACTGTCGGGGTCTTTCGTGAACGGCGTACGATTTACTACTCGCGGTGGGCCTTGAGGCTCACTGCGAATCCTTGAACGGCGTAATGAACGTTTCGTCAAACGACTCACGCTCATTGCCAACGCGGCCGCTGAGACTGAAATGATTGACGCCCGCGATCAGGCCGGTTCCGGGCGATGCCGCGATTTCGAAGTCGCGTTCCACCGTCTGGCCGGGGCTAACGACTACCGCGTTTTCGAACGACGAAAAATGAATTCCTGCCAGACCTTCAATCCCGATCACCACCGTCTGCTGCTGGTGGCTGCGGTTGGCCGCCTTAAGGTGGAACGTGTTGTAGACTGTGCCGTCTTTATCCAACCGATATAAGGTGGCGCGCACCGGCGCAATCTGCACCAGCACGGAATGCCGCATGGAGAGCGCGGTAAACAGGCCGGCCGCGTAGAAAAGCAGCACCAGCAGCAGGACCACGCGCTTCGCGTCTAGTATGCCGATTTTCTGGTACCAGGCCTTGTCGCCGGTGCCGAGCCGCTCGCCCTGTTCGCCCCACACGTAGTGGATCAGCCCGGGCTTGCCCAGTCTCGCCAGGACGCCATTGCATGCCTCAATGCATTCGCCGCAGCCCACGCATTCGATCTGGTAGGGCGAGTTGCGGATATCGATGCCCATGTGGCAAACCCGCATACATTTCATGCACTCGATGCACTCGTGACTATCGTCGCGATAGTGCACCAGCAGGGTGTGGCCGTCGGTGAGCATGCCTTGCAGGTAGCCATACGGGCAGACGGTGGTGCAGAACGTCAGGCGGACAAAAAGAAAGTCGATTAGCGTAAACAACGTGGTTGCAGCGCCGGCAATTCCACCGGCAGTTTTGATATCGAGCGACAACAGGCGATGCAGCAGGTCCCTAGGTTCAACAAAGTACGCAATGAATACGAAAGACAGGACGACCGCCGCAACTCCGGAAATCAGGTAGAACAGCGCGCGGCCGATCAGAGTGCGTGTTTTAGCGCCGGCGTTGACATACTTGTTTACCGTGCGCTGCAGCCAGCCTTCGAGCGCGATGGAGGCCTCGCTGAAGATCATCTGCGGGCAGAGATAGCCGCAATAGACGCGCCCCCACATGACGGCCATTGCGGCCACCACGAACATCAGGAACATCATCGAAAAGAAGATGATGGAAAACTCGCTGATCAAAAGCTCGTAACCGAAGAAAAAGAACCGCTGCCGCGGGATATCAATACGCATCAGGTTGGTCAGCGGCAGCAGGAAGAAAATGATGACGCAGATGACGTGTACGGACTTGCGCAGCCGGTGATAGTGAAATCCGGGGTCGATGGGGGACGGCCTCGAAGCCTTCGGCTTGGGTTGGGGTTTGTCCGTGATGACACCGAGTTCGTTGCGGGGTCGCCGATCCCTGTTCAGTGGCAAGCATGGGCATGCGCTCCTGCAAGAATTCCCGGCATCGTGCCTCGCACGATCAAAAGCGCACCCATGGCCATAACACTGACTGCAGCCAATTGTGTTCCCCAACGATTAAATTTTCTGCGTATGGCCGACGAAAAAACGCCGACCGCGAGCAAAGCGCCTGCCGTGCCCGCACCGAAAGCCGCCATGGTCGCGGCTCCCCAAAGAGCTGAACCGGTTGCCAGTGCGCGCAGCAGAGCAGCGTAGATCAGTCCGCAGGGAAGAAATCCCAGCGCCAGGCCGAGCAGGAATCTTCTGCCGGCGTTGGGCGACGCCAGGAGGCTGCTCAAGCGGACGAAGGAAGCTGGATGTGATCCGGAAGAAGCTGCCGCCGAACGCCTGCACGGCCGGGAAGGCGCCAAACATCACCAGGCCCGCCATCAGCATCAGAACGCCGCCGACGATGGCGAGCGCGCTGGTGACGCCGGCCAGCCGGCCGATCAGTCCAACCGTTTTTCCCGCCAGGCCAGCAGCCGCGCCCAGCGCCGAGTAAGTGAGAATGCGTCCCGCGTTGTAGGCCAAGTGACCGGAGAGCAAAGATCCGGGCGCGCGTCCCGCGCCGGTCCTGACCTGATCGAGCGCCACGCTGTAGGAGAGTACGATCGGCCCGCACATCTGCACGCAGTGCAGGCTGCTGACCAGACCCAGCGTGAACACGACCCAGATTTCAATACCAGTCACTTGACGCTCCTTGCGCGTCAGCGCGTGCCGTTTCCATCCGCGTGATACAGAATTTTTTCGTTTCGAGTCGGCACCGTCACGCATTCGCGGTAGAACTCGAACCTCTTCATCATGATCGCGTGCGTCGGGCAGCGCGAAGCACACATGGCGCAGCGGATGCACGTGGTTTCATCCTTCAGCATCACGCCGCCGAGCGAATCGAGTTCGGCCTTGCCCATGCGCCGCAGGGCGTCGCGGCTGACTTCGAGTGACGCTGAAACCATGTCGAGCCAGCGGTCTTCCTTGCAGAGTTCGCTCAGACCGACCAGCTTGATGATGTTCATCGGACAAACATCCACACAGCCGTTGCAGGCGATGCAGATCGATGTATCAAAAACCGTGTTGACGTTGCAGCGCAGGCAGCGCGACGCCTGGCGGTGCGCTTCCTGCGTAGGATACGATTCCTCGATGATCTCGAGCGACGAGGCGCGTTGCACGGCGTCAATGACCGGCGGATTGCTGCGTGGGGTGCGCTCCCATCCCTCGGCCATAGTGTAAACGGCGGGCGCCCAGTGGCTGCGAACTGCAATTTCCGTGCGCGTGCCGCGCAGAAAATCGTGCATGGAGCGTGCCGCCACCTGCGCGGAGGCGATCGCGTCAATGAAAAGCCGCGGCCCGTGCGCAATGTCGCCGCAGGCAAATACATCGGGCGCAGTCGTCTGATAGGTCTCGCGATTGACCTTGATCAGCCCGCGTTCGCTTTCGACTCCGTCTTCCGGCTTGAAGAAGGAGAGATCCGACGATTGCCCGATGGCGAAAATGACCGTATCGGCAGGAATATCTTCGACATCCTTCTCGTCGAATGCCGGATTGAAACGACGGCTTGCATCGAATACCGCGGTGCAGCGGATCGTGCGCAGTCCGGTGACCGTGCCGTTCTGCCCGAGAATTTCTTTCGGGCCGCGAGAGCTGTGCAGTTTGAGCCCTTCCTCTTCGCCCTCAACGATTTCGACTTCGTCGGCCGGCATTTCCGCGCGGCTCTCGAGGCAAACGACGTGCACTTCCTTATCGCTGCTCATGCGCAGCGCCGAACGGGCCACATCGTAGGCGACCTGCTCGCCGCGGCCCATCTCGGAAATGGTCTCACTCATGGACGACATTTCCGGGCGGACCGCTGAGCGCGCTACGTCGTAGGCTACGTTTCCGCCGCCAATGACAACCACGCGGCGGCCCAATACGAGCGGCTTTCCTTCGTTGAAGGCGCGCAAAAAATCCATACCGTCGTAGACCATGTCGCGGTCCCCGCCGGGCAGATTGAGCTTGCGGCCCTTGGGCAGGCCGATTCCTAGAAAGACCGCCTTGTAACCTTGCTGCCGCAGGTCGGCGATGGAAAAGTCGCGGCCGAGGCGCATGTTGCACTTCAACTCGACGCCGAGGGCAAGAATCGCGTTGATCTCCGCCTTGACGAGTTCGCGGGGCAAACGGAAAACCGGTACGCCGACCGTCAGCATGCCGCCCGGTTCAGGGTTCGACTCGAACACGGTGACCTTGTACCCAACCTGGACTAGGTCGTGCGCGACGGTCAGTCCGGAAACACCTGCGCCCACCACCGCGACCTTTTCGTAATCGCCGCGATTCTGCGGCAGCATGCGCTGATCGCAGCCGGCGTGATGCGCGGCCGGGTTTCCGGCCTCTGGTCCAAACTTATCCGTCACAAAGCGCTTCAGAGCTCGAATCGAGACGGACTCGTCCACGTCGCCGCGCCGGCAATTGACCTCGCACGGCGCTCCGCAGACGCGTCCGCAGATCGACGCGAACGGGTTCGTCGCGCGCGCCATACGGTATGCGTCTTCATAGCGGCCTTCGGCAATCGAGGTCACATAGCCGCAAGCATTGGTGTGCACGGGGCAGGCGTGCTGGCACTTCACCATCTTGATCCAGTAGTCTGCCCCTTCAATTGCTTCGAATTGGTTCCACTGATTACTCATCGGACCTTAGTCTTCAGTCTTCGTGAAACTTGCTGAATGCGAATTTGACGGTGATGATGGCAAAGATCGCAATCAATACCGCGACAAAATACATGAACCCCGGCGACGATTGCGTCACGGCATTGAACTGCCTCACCAGGAAACCGCGGGTGGAATGATTGACTTCTCCGTTCATGAAGACGAAGAAATATATGAGCGCGCCGCATGCCACGACGATGTAGGTGGCCTTGAGGAACGCCGGTATTTCCGTACCTTTTTTCTCCGTCATCCAGCCGTCGGCGTAGCTCTTGACGTCGTTCGAAACTTTCTGTTCGGCCATTTTTGTTTCTCCTTAACTGGCTTTACGCGTGGTCGTTTCTTCGTCGTCAACGAACATCCGGTACTTTGGATCTTCGCTATGCTCTCCCCAATATCCGTGGCGGAGCGATTTCACCAGGAAGAAAATCCCTCCGGCCACGAACAGAAAGAACATGAAGTACGCAAGAAAGACGCTCGGGTACACGTAGTCATGCATAGTTAGCCTCACTTCTCGTAGTCGTTATCCGGACGCCAGTTCTTGCACCGCCCCAGCGTCTGGATGTAAGCGACCAGAGCGTCGAACTCCTCCGGATTGTCGGCAATCCAGGGAAATGGCGGCATCACCGAGCCCGGCGTCAGGTCGCGCGGATTGCGGAAGTGCGTGCGGTGCCACTGCCGGTCGTACTTGCCACCCACGCGCGAAATATCCGGTCCCGTGCGCTTGGTCCCGAACATATGCGGTGTGTCATATACAAACTCGTCCGGAGTCGAGATTGGCGAATCCACGCCTTTCCATCCCGAACGCTTAGTGTCCGAGAGCAGAGTGCGCGTCTGCTGGGTGTGACAGTACCAGCATCCCTCGCGGACATAGATGGCACGCCCCTTGAGTTGTTGATCGTTTAACGGCACAAGCTTGCCGGTTGGCCCTTTGGACGGATCGTTATTCTCGAACGGTTGCGACCAGCTCTTATCGACCAGCGGCGGCACAACCGTGGTCAGCAGGCCTCCGATAAAGAAGAAGACGAGCGCGGCCACCACAAATCCCACAGCACTTTTGTCAGTTTTTCCTAGCATGGCATTCTCCTTATGGCCTTATGCGTTGGCCGACGTCTTGGACCCCGCGCCCAGAACCGTGGCCCAGATGTTGTAGAGGAATGTGGTGATCCCCAGGAACATCAGAATCCCGGAGAAGAAGCGGACGGTCCAGACCGGCTTCAGCGCTTTCACGGTGTCAATGAACGGAATCGATGGGTTGTTCCACTGCCAGCCCTGCCAGAATCCGCCCAGCCAGAGCGTGACGAAGAAACCCAGTCCGCCGATCATGAAGAACCAGAAACTCCAGTTGGCGAGCGCGGCCGAATGCAGTTCGGTACGGAACAGCCGGGGAATCGTATAGAAAGTACCCGCAATGGCGAAGAAGGAAAACGCTCCCAGCACGGCCATGTGCGCATGGCCGGGGATCCAGTCGGTCTTCGAAACGATCGCATTCACCGAGCGCAGGCTGTGCATCGGTCCTTGGAAACAAGTCAGGAGATAGAACACAACTCCCGACATCAGGAACTTGAGCGGCACGTTCTCACCCAACTGGTACCACTGTCCCTTCATGGTGGCGAAGAAGTTGTAAACCACCGTCCATACCGGGATAAGCAGCATCAGAGAGAACGTGATGGCGATGGTCTGCAGCCACTGCGAAATCGGCCCGTGGAGCATGTGGTGGGCGCCCGTCCACACATAGACAAAGGCCAGCGACCAGAAGCCGACCATGGACAGTTTATGGCTGTAGAGCGGCGTAGTCGACGCCCTCGGGATAAAGTAATAGGCAAGCGCCAGCCCGACCGGGGTGAAGATCAGGCCCACCGCGTTGTGGATGTACATCCAGTTCAGGTTGGCTTGGTTGACGCCGGTGGTGACGAGAACCGCGAAGTTACCCGTGAGATAGACGAACGCGGTCCACAGGATAGTGCCCATGATGTACCACAAGCTTACGTACATCTGCTCATACTTGCGGCTGGCTATAGTGGCGAAGATGTTGATGCCGAACATGACCCAGGCAATTACCACCAGGATGGAGATAGGCGTGGGTAACTCGGCGTACTCCCATCCTTTGTTGAAGCCCAGCGGCAGTGCCACAACCGCGCTGAGAATGATGATGTTCCAGAGGATGCCCGTCGCAACGCCCAGCTTTTCGCTCCACAGTTTCACTCCGCAAAGCCGGGGCACGATGTAGTAGACGAGGCCCATGTCAGCCGCCAGCAGCCAGCCGAAAAGCATGCCATTGACGTGGAGCGGGCGCAGGCGTCCGTAGGTCAAGAGAGAGACCGTGCCCAACAGTTGCGGCCAGACAAACTTAGCCGCGATGGTAAGAGCGATAATGCCGACTATAAAGAAGTAGCTGACTGCACTTAGCAGAAACCACTTGGCAGTGGTGTCTTCATGAATGGACTCCACCGGTGAAATGGAGCCCGCGCCGCCGTAGGGACGGGCGGCACTTACTTGCAGTTGTCCTGGCATGGTGCCTCCTGATTCAAATTGCGAACGCTCATTTGGATACTCTCAGTTGCGATGTAAGCTTGGGCGACTTCTCATCGGGCTGAGCTGGCGCCGGCTTGCGATTCAGACTGCGAATGAAGTTGATAAGATTTCCGATATCCTGCTGAGTAAGTCCATAATCCGTCC
Organism: uncultured Acidobacteriaceae bacterium; assembly: GCA_963818945.1. Taxonomy (GTDB): domain Bacteria; phylum Acidobacteriota; class Terriglobia; order Terriglobales; family Acidobacteriaceae; genus Acidiflorens. Next base: position 1,151,055 of record CAWFUA010000001.1, read on the forward strand.
ACGAGGGCATCGCGGTTCCTTCCACTCCATAAGTAATGGAGGTGAAGAGCCGCTTGTCGCTCGCGCTGTTGATGAACGCGCTGTTACGCAGATTGCGCGGGCGTGGACTGATGTCCAGCGAGTTCGGCCCCTTGCCATCGGCCTTGCGTCCGTGACAGCCGGTGCAGCGATCGAGGAAGATGTGCTCGCCGGCCGAAACCGATTCTGGACTGAAGGCCACGGGATTCGTCTCCGGCACCTTGCGCTCTTTCAGCGCTTGCCGCGGTTCCTTGACAAAGTTCTGGAAGACATAGGCCAGGACCTCTTTGCGTTGTTCGTCGCTCAGAACCCGCTCCCACGGCGGCATTGATGTCCCCGGTACGCCTTCCTTCAGAGATTTCAGCAGGCGCTCGTCCGGTTTCGAGTTCATGAACGAAGCCTTAGTCAAATCGCGCGGCGCAGGGTCGAGATACAAGTAAGTCACGCCTTTCCCGTCGCCCTTGTCTCCGTGGCAGCGGACACACAGACCCTTGTAAATCTCCTCGCCGCTCTTGAAGGTGGGTGCCGTCTTTCGGCTCGATAGATATTCGGTAATCGAGCGATAGTCGGCCTCGCTGAATCCGAACACCGGCATAATGGAATCGGGAATCCGCGAACGCGGCTCCTTGAAGTGGTCCATCAGCCAGTTGTCGTCACGAATCAGCCCTTCGAATGAGAGGTCCGGCGAAACGTGCCCGTCCTTGTCGCCCAGCTTGTGGCATGCCGTGCACGAGCGCTGCGAGACCAGTTGCTCGCCGCGCGCAGCCGACGGCGCATTCTCTGCTGATCCCGCGCCTCCTACAGGCAAGCTCGTCTGCTGCAAGCGCGCCTTATACTGCTCCATCGTGGTTTCGGAGAAATTCATGCCGCGGCGGCTTTTCAGAAAAACAACCAGCGCCTTGATCTCGCCGTCGTTGAGATCGAATTTCGGCATGAACGAAACGGCGCTGTAGTCGCGCGGATTCACCGTGTGTCCCCACAGATAGTCGATCCGCCATCTCTTGCCGACCTCGGTGAGATCCGGGCCCAGCGTGCCGTGCGAGAGCCCTTCGATGCGATGGCACCCGTAGCACGCTTTTTCAAAGAACAATTCCCGCCCACGCTTCACCAGCGGAGTGCCGTCAAAGTTCTCTTCTGTGTGGCACTGGGCGCACGCGGCCTGCATGTACTCCGCGCCTGTCAGCTTGGTTTTGAACTGCGGTTTCCAGTTGGCCTGCGTCGCATAGCCCAGCATCGGCTGCGGCCAGCTCTCGTCTTCGCCATGCGCGTAGACGGTCTCAAGTCCCCTGCCTTGTCCATCGTGACAAATCGTGCAGCCAAAGTCCGAGAACTTATGCCGGCGCTCCCACTTGCCGTCTTTCTGCGTGTCTCCGAGAACGGCCGAGTAACTGTGCGTCTGTAGCGGCTGCGCGTGTCCCTGGAAACGCGGATCGTCCGCGGCGATGTGGCAGGTCGTGCAGCGGTCCACGCGCGAATCGCCGAACTGGGTCACGATGATCTGCTCGATCTGCAACTTGTGCGAATCCACCGTCGCTTTTTCCGCGTCGGTCTTCGCCAGGCTGCGAGCCTGCTCCCAGTACGCCGTCTGATGCTTCTCCCAGCGATTGAAGAACTGGTTGTAGAAAACGATCCCGTGCACAATCAGCACTACAAAACTTGCTATAGCCAGCGCAACTCGCGTACTCACAGGATTCTCCTCGTCATTCTTTTCACCACGGAGAGACGAACTCCCAGTTGGCTCCTCGGAAGAATGTGCCAATCACAACCAACACCACATTGATAACCGCGAAGGTCATGAACAAAGTGTTGGCCAGCAGGCGCTCGCGTCCGAACCACTTCCCAACCCCGACCTGCTTGCGGTCTATATAAGGCACCAACAGCAGCAGCAGCACCTCGAGGGTCGGAACGCCGACCCCTCCCCAGAACGCCGAATAACTCACCTGCTCCTGGAGCCCGAGGAAGTACCACGGCGCTTTCGCTGGGTTCGGCGGATGCATCACGTTCACTGGCTCTTCCAGAGGCGCATTAAAGAACAGCGAAACCACCAGAATCGCGGCCACCGAAATTACGAACACCAGCAACTCTGCCTGGAAGAGATTCGGCCAGCTGAACAGGGTCCGGTCCTCGATGCTGCCGACCTTCACCAGCGGCCCGCGAACCAGTCCCTGAATACCGAAGCTCCGCTTCGGTAGCGTCGCTGCTCCCGCGCCGGCCGCAGCTCCCGCCGCCACCGCCATCGTGATCGGGGCCTCAACCGGGCCTCCCTGCACCGACGCAGGACTAGTTGTTCCGGTCTCTTCTTCCTCGGGCTTCGCCAGCCCGCCATCTTTGCGAATCCGCCAGAAGTGGATTGTTACAAGACCAGTAAGCACCACCGGGAGCACAGCCACGTGCAGCACATAGAAGCGCAGCAGGGCTTCCTGTCCGACTGTCGAATCGCCTAATAAGAGGAAACGAACATCTTTGCCGACAAACGGCGCGTATCCCGCAATCGAGGTGCCCACCGTGATTGCCCAGAACGCCAGCTGATCCCACGGCAACAGGTAACCGGTGAAGCTCAGGAAGAGCGTAATCAGAAACAAGAAGACGCCAATCACCCAGTTAAATTCGCGCGGTGGCTTGTAGGCGCCGGTCAGGAACACGCGGCACATGTGCAGAAAAACCACGGCAACCATGGCGTGGGCCGACCAGCGATGCATATTGCGCAAAAAAATTCCGAAAGCAACCGTCCCGCGCAGGTCGAGCATCCGGTCGTAAGCCTGCGTGGTCGATGGCACGTAATAGAACATCAGCAGGATGCCTGTAACCACCAGAATGAGAAACAGGAATGACGCCATCAGCCCCAGGCCCCACGTGTAAGTTGCCTTCAGGCTGTGCCGATGCACCTTGACCGGGTGAATATGAAGAAAGAAATTAGTGAAGCTGGTGGACGAGCGCCCATAATCGGAGTTAGGCAGCGGGTTCCGAAAAACCGACCGCCAAATATTCTGCGGCAAGGCCAGCCAGCTGTTTTGCGAGCGAATTACCGTTTGAGTGCTCATACTTTCAAATAACTCCCCGCTTCAACTTCGTTGTCTTTGTCCACGTACAGGTCTCCGTTCGGAGCCAGCGTGACCTGGTACCACGACAGAGCGCGCGGCGCCGGGCCGCCGGTTACAAATCCGTCCTGGTCGTAGTGCGAGCCGTGGCACGGGCAGGCAAAGCCTGTCTCCGCCACGGACACGATGCATCCCAGATGCGTGCAAGTGGTCGAAATAGCCCCCACCCTGTCGCCCTCGCGCACGATGCACACCCGCCGCGTATCCAGTGAAATCCGCGCACCGGCCGGAAAATCCTCCGGTTTGCCGATTGCGAACCGGTTTGGTTGGCCATAAGTCGCACGCGGCTTGATAAAGACGAGGTTCGACAGCGCTGCAATGATGGCCGATCCGAAAAGGCCTACGCCGCTTAGCCATGACAACAGCCGCCGCCGGTTCATATCTTCGGGGCCGCCGTCAGCCGTGGGGTTCGTCGGATTCTTGATCATCTTCCTTCTCCTCTTGCTCCTCTCCCTTTCCATGCTTCGCGGGAGAGTCCACCAATTCCTCTAGGTCAGACCAGAAAACGTGATACTTGGCGTCTTCCACGTCCTTGAAGTAGTTCTTCTTCACCGCAAACACAAAAACCAGCGCAGCACCGATTCCCATACACAGGCTGGCCAGAATCGCAATCCAAGTCACTTCCATACATCGCGCCTAACTAGAACGATGTTTTCGCCGGGCCGACTCAGCGGGCTGAATCTGAACTTGTCCTTCGCCGATCTTTGCTTCCTTGGCGAGGTTGGCCATTGAGTCGCGGGCTAGCCGCGCGATCGACGCGCTAGCCAACACTTTTTTCAGCGCTGCCTGGGCTTCATTCCAGATCGGGTGCGCTCCGCACCATGAACTCAAATCGCAACTCGCCTCTCCCGCCAAACACAAATTGATGTGCAGGGGCCCTTCCACCATTTCCACGACGTTCGAGCAGTGAGACGCTTTCCGGGGCGACGGCGAGTTGGAACCCTCCTCCGGCTCCCCGGTGCGAAGTAACCATGCCGCGCTGCACGAGTTGCTGAAGAACTTTCGACACAAAACTTTCGGGAGCCTGAATTCCGCGCGCTAATTCCGGCGCCGCCAGCCGAGTTTCCTCGGGCAACGCTGCCAGATGAATCATGATCCGCACGGCATAGTCGGTTGCGCGTGTAATCTGCATGGCCCAAAAATCGGACTGCTCTTGTCCAATTTGAAACAGTAGAATGCCGAAACCACTATGCTGTCTGTGATCTAACGCACGTGGGCGCGTGATAAGGATGAGGGGTACTTGGTGAGGTTTTGCACCTGCTCTGGGTAAGGTGGGGTCGAAAGAGATTTGCGAATCCCGTGAGGTGCTGAGAAATCGGCAGCGGTCGAGAGTTTCTTCGTTACGTTGCGTTTATTGGCACTCTCTCCATGTATTCCGCGATCTGTACGTTCCAGCGCAACTCTTTCTTCATCAGGTCGCGGAGTTGCGAAGAGCCTGCGGTTCGCCGTGCACTAAGTAAGTCACCGCGGGCGTGCCCTTGAAAGTTCGTAACCATTCCAGCATCTCCGGCGGATCGGCGTGATCACTGAACTGTTCGAGCGCTGCGACCTGCGCGCGGATCGGGATGAATTCTCCGAATATCTTTATTTCCGGCGCGCGCTCTTTGATCATGGCGCCGCGAGTTCCCGGCGCTTGAAATCCAATAAAGATGACGAGGTTGCGAGGGTCGGGTAAACGCTGCGCCAAATGGTGAAGGATGCGCCCTCCGGTAGCCATGCCGCTCGACGAAATAATGATCGATGGAAAATGGCTTTCGTTGATCTTCTTCGACTGCTCCGCCGTTTGCGCGAACGTGAACCCTGGCCAGTCGACCGGCGATCCGTATTTTTTGATCAGTTCGGCTGCCCGCGGCGTGTATTCTTCCGAATGCTTCAAGTAGATTTCGACCGCCTTGATGGCCATCGGGCTGTCGCAATACACCGGAACACGCGGAATCTCCCCTGATTCCATCAATGCTTTGAGGATGAAGATGAACTTCTGCGTGCGCTCAACCGCGAAGGCCGGGACAATAACGCTGCCGCCGCGCGCGACCGTCTCGCGAATCAGGCGCGCGAGTTCAGGCCGGGGGTCGCTTACCGGATGCTGCCGGTTCCCGTAGGTTGACTCCATCACCAGCACGTCAGCGGATTCGCCTTCCTGCGGGCCGGAGTGAACGACCTTTCCCGGAGCAATCTGGCTGTCGCGGACACGCCCAACGTCCCCGGTGAAAAGCAACCGGCGTATCTGGCCCTCGGTCTTCAGCGTCACTTCTGCCATGCACGAACCCAAGATGTGCGCGGCGCGCACAAAGCGGAAGGAAAGCTCCGGGCAGAGCTGGATGGTCGCCTCGACTTCGACCGCCTTGAAATATTGCAGACAATCCTGCGCTTCTTCGAGCGTGTAGAGCGGCAATGCGGGGCTGTGCTTCGACGTTCCCTTCTTGTTGTGGAACGCAGCATCTTCTTCCTGCAGGTGTCCGGAGTCGGGCAGAACGACCGAGCACAGGTCGATGGTCGGTGGCGTGGCGTAGATCGGGCCGTGGAAGCCTTCTTTCACCAGTCGCGGAATCCAGCCGCAGTGATCGAGATGCGCGTGGGTGAGGATGACGGCATCAATCTCGCGGGCGGGAACCGGAGTGTCCTGCCAGTTGCGTTCGCGCCATTCCTTCGGGCCTTGAAACAGCCCGCAGTCGATCAGCGCCTGGAATCCCCGTTTGCCGCTTGAATCGTAGGTGGTGTTGATCAGGTGCTTGGAGCCGGTCACGGTGCCGGCCGCGCCTAGGAACTGGATGTAGGGCAAGCGTGTTCTCCTCGAACCAAACAGGCAATCTGCCACGGAGACAGACTAACTCGACAAACCGCCGCGGTTTCACAAATCGGACGCCGCTCTGTTACTGCCGCCCACAATGCGATCACGATAGGCGCGCCAGTTCCGAAAACTTTCCAGCGCCTTAGGACCAGGCTCGAAAAAGTCTCCCGTCTGGGAATCGACGGCCCTGAGGCCGAGGTGTTGCAGGATGGCGGCAACAACCCCGACCGCGCCATCGCCGCCACGAATGTGAAAAGCAAAGTGTTTACAGTTCTCTTGCTTGCCGAGATTGACTTCAACCGACCAGCTATCGTCGGCAATGCGACCCCAAGAAGCATCCGAAAAATCCGCAGACGGAGCAACCTCTTTGATTTTCTCAATGATCAGCGCGCGGGGACCAATCGGCGACGGCTGAAAATCGGCGGGAATGTCCGCAACGCTGCCGGCATTTTGGGGAAAATTCTGAACAAAGATGTCCCAGCTCACTTCAGTCCTCAGTTACTCGTTGATTATCACAAACAGTGATCCGACCTGCATTCCGTTGGCCTCACTGGGCCGTGATCTTGAAGACGTTGTTGGTCAAATCGCTCTCCGGCACGCTGCCGTCGTTCACCATGATCTCCAAAGGGGCGCATGGCAGCTCAAGGCGCGTGGTGGCCGCGCTTTTTCCCCGGATTTCCAAACGATTCGTTATCTCGCTCGCTTCGCAGCGGACTGTGAAAGGAACCTCAGCTCCCGCCGAGCCGAGATTTTCCACCGTGACCGTCACCATTTGCACTTCTTTACCTCGGTTCTGGTTGGTGTCCTTCCACGGATGGACTGACTGCACATGAAAATCTGGCAAGCCACGGTCATGGTAAACCCAGTCGTCAAAAAATGCGCCGAGGTCACGCTTGGAGGCCGATTCGATCAGCCGCTCGACATACTTCGGGTCGGTGTCGTCCGCAGCCCGATAGTCGCGTATAGCCTGCTTGAGTGCCGCAGGGCCGACCATATCACGCAACATCCACCAGACATAGGCCGCTTTGCTGCGGTAGTAAGTCTCGTCAAATGTGGTGATCAGTGGCTGGCCAGCATTCTTCTGAGACGCGGCCACTTCTTTCTCGGAGTCAAGAAACGCAGCCCGGTGCAATCCGATTAAGTCGAGCGCTGCCTCGCGTCCACCCTGCTGTTCGCGATACACCGCCTCGGCAAAATGTGCCAGCCCCTCCGCAACCCACGGCCGCGGCGAAGTGAAAGCCGAATGCACCAACTCATGAACGAGGTTGATGCCGGCGAGCTTTGTGTCTTCTCCCGCCATCGACACCATTAATAACGTTCCGCTCTCAAACGGAGCCGCATGCGGATCGGCGAAGTCGGCGATTGCAATTGGCGCCGTCGGCTTCCCGAACCATTCGGTTACGAACTTTGTTGCCGGCTCAATCGCGCTGAGATAGGTCGCGACCCCTGACTCGTGGCCCTCCAAACTCAACACCATGAGTGGAGGCTTAGAGTCGCCGTGATACCGTGCCATTGCAAAAGTCGGCGCAACCGTGCCAAGCGCTTCCCATGAGCACTCGGCGCTCGTCGGCTGCGTCCGGTCCATTTCTTCGATTGAACTCCCAGCCCTCGGTGTGCAGATTATTGTGGGCGTTCGCTCGCCTCCCTCGCGAGACATCGTAAGTTTCGCTTTGAACTCGCTTCCCGCCTCGCGCGTCCTCCACCGGTTCACAACTTCAAACAGGCTATTGCCTTCCGAAAAATCGGCCGACTCGGTCGCTATCGGATACCACGCCACGTACCCCGCGCCCCGCACTGCCGTGAACGATCTGCCGATCTGATCCCAACTTGTGTGTCGCGCAATGTCCTTCGGTATGCCCACGCGCGTCAGCCGAGTCATATCCAGCGGAATGACACCCTCATAGCCAATCTCCAGATCCACGGAATCCTTCGGCTTGATTCCGGTGGATAAAGTAACAATCGCTTCCGAGAGTTCGCCCGTGTGGTCGATATCGGAGACGAACGGCTGAGAAACAAACTGCAGCGGCTTGTCTCCCGCGCGAATCGACCGCCAGTTCAGCGAGGATGAAATTTGCAGCGCTGCGATTTTCTGCGGCTGCGGCGAGTTGTTGCGGAGCGTAATCTTGCCGCGCGCGCCCAGTCGCTGTTGCGCCGGATCGAGGCGAACCTCGAGATCATATTTCGTGATGGTGAACGCTTCGCGGTCGAGCGCCGAGGCTGAAATGCTTGCCGCGGCGACGAGGACACCGAGGGCGAAAAGGGAACAGAAGACCTTCATGGTTTCTTGGATGCGCCCAACTGCCTCTGCCGCACCACTTCATACAGCACCACCCCGGCGGCTACCGAAACATTCAGCGACGGCACCTTTCCCAGCATCGGGATCGAGACCAGAAAATCGCAGTGCCTGCGCACCAGATCATGCACTCCCTTCCCTTCAGCCCCGAGCACGACGGCGCAATGCATCTTGTAATCCACCGCATCGTAAGTTTGCTCGCCGCGCTCGTCGAGCCCGACAACCCACAGATCCTTCTCCTTCAGATCTTCGATCGCCCGCGAAATATTCGTGACCTTGGCAATGGGCAGGTGCTCACTGGCTCCCGCCGAAACCTTCGCCACCGCGCCTGTGACCGGAGCGGAGCGGCGCTCCGGAATGACAACGCCATCGGCTCCGGCGGCGTCGGCGGTGCGCAGAATTGCCCCCAGGTTGTGCGGGTCCTCGATACCATCCAGCACGACAATGAGGGAGTATTCACCGCGCCGCGCGGCGACCAGATCATCGAGATCGGCATACTGCTTCGCCGTCGTGACAGCCACCACGCCCTGATGGGCTCCGGCCACGGCCATATCGTCAAGCTCCATGCGTGTCATAACGCGCACGGGAACGCCGATCTTGCGGCACTCATCAATGATGCGCTTCAGGCGAATGTCATTTCGCTCTTTTGCAACACCAACCCATTCAAACGCGCGGCCGCGCGCCTTCAGCGCTTCGATGACCGTGTTGATTCCATAGAGAACGTTCATATTTGTAGAGACGCGGCTTGCCGCGTCTGATCGCGGCCGGCGCCTCGTGGTTGCCGCGAGACGAGGCAAGCCTCGTCTCTACGTCCAAGATCAGTGTACCCGGAGGAGACAAACCGCGGTGCTAGACTCCGCATGACCGCCCTGCCCGCGCTCACTGCTCAATTCCCGGGCTAGTCTGCGCTTTCTGCATTCGGCTGCTCGGTCGCGAGCCGGGGCGCCCGGGGAAGTGACAATCTCTCCGCAACCCGTTTGCCCATCTCTAACGCAGGCCGCTCAAAGATGTGGTAAAGCGCGGCCGGGATCACCAGCCACATCAGCCAAAACAGAATCCAGCTGTGATGCTCGGTCAATGCATACCAAATAAAAAACGAATGGCCCAGATAGATGCCGTACGAGTATGTAGCAATGCGGTTGGCGACAAATCTTAGCGGGCGGAGAGCAATCTCTCTGAAAAACGGAATGCCCAGCCCAAGCAGCAAACATGCCACCGCACTCGCCCGGCGAGTTGGAATCCAGAAGACTAGCGCGGTCAGCAGCAGGATAAACACCGGCCACAACCACGAAGGCAGGAAGCGCTTTTCGGGAAGGGTAAAAGCCATGATGCCGGGCAAGAAATTCGGGACATAGAGCAGGAGCGTGAACCAGGCAAGCGCCGGAATAGTCTGCGGAAAATGCCCGAGCACTCCACAGACAACCCACAGCAGAAGCAGAACCCCGAGCGATCGTTTTCGCCAGAGGAACAGGAACGGGAGGAACACGTACATCTGGACTTCGAGCGGAAGAGACCAAAGCGGTCCAATGATGGAACTCGAGTAAGTCAGATTCTGAATCAGCAAAAGGTTGGAGGCAAGTTCGAGTGGCCCAGGCCGCACACCGATCGCGAGGCCGCGGCCATCGGCATGCAAATGCAGCGCGACGGCGGCGAGGACAGCGAGAATGCTCAGCGGGTAGATGCGGAAGAAGCGGCGAATGTAAAAATCCCTCACCAGCGCGAAACCGGCAAGATGGCTCCGCTGCATCGAGTACATAAGGACCAGCGAAGTGTGAACGAAGAACAGCAAAACTCCGAATAGCCCGACGCCATCGAAGCGATCGTAATGATAGTGGCGAGTGAGGTGATTGAGGAGAACCAATAAAACGGCGATGCTGCGCAGCAGATCCAGGTTAGCGGAAGCACCGCGGCTTAGAGTGTTGGGCATGACAGCCGGTTCCCGGTGCGCCGCGACAAAGAGCCTCGCAGAGATTTTCTTCGCAACGGATGGGAAGCAGCGTCGATTCTACCAAGAACGCCGTGGCCAAAAAGAACTTCACATCGTCTTTTCCGGATCGTGGTGTATACTCGGCACGCTTGGCATGCAGCCGAGCGTCGAATTTCTCGCAGACGCCCGCCGTTGCGCCCTCCAAGCTTCGCTGTTCATTTCGTCAAGCACAATTTGATCTGGCCTACGCTTGGGGAAAGCCGTTATGGACCATTCAGATAGTTCCTTGGGATCGTTGTCGTGGGCTCTTCGCGCAATCCAACATGAAGTATTTCAGTTCCGCTTCCACTACCCTCTTGACATTGACCTGGCGGCAGGTCCCAAAGAATCGCTTCACTATTATCTCTACAGCGAGAAGCTCTCCTGGAACATCATGAGCATGGACCCGACCGGCGTGCCGCGGGCGCGAATTCGCCTTGCTGGCGCAGTCTACAAGCCTGCCTATATTGCCTGGTGGGGATTGGTGAACCTCGGCCACCACCTCCGCCACCACGATGCGGCCAGCCTCGACGTCTTTCTGAAGCAAGTGGACTGGCTGGAAGCACACGCCACAATTCGCGCCGATGGCACGGCCGTCTGGTTCAATAATCACAATTGCCTGCAAGGGAAAATGCTGCTCAAGGCTCCCTGGGTTTCCGCTTACGATCAAGGACTGGTAATCAGCGCGCTTGTTCGCGGCTACCGGCTTACAAAACGCTCGCATCTTCGCGAACTCCTGCGGGACGCGGGCCGCATATTCACTGTGAATGTCGTCGACGGCGGCGTGCGCGAGCCTTTGGCAACGGGAGCTCTTTACAGCGAACTCCCTGGTCAGGCTGTTCCGGGCATCCAAGACGGCTTCATGACCTCCCTTCTCGGGCTGTATGACCTGTTTGTGGAAACGGAAGACCCCGCCGTTAAGAAACTGTTCGACGATGGAGTGGCTGGCCTGATCGCGATGCTTCCGGCGTGGGATTACCGGCGGCGATGGAGTTGGTACGGTTGCCACGCATATCTCTGTCCTCCTTCTTATCACTGGCTGAACCGGCTGCTGCTTGAGGTGCTTTTCAGTCTTACAGGACACGCTGTTCTGGGCGAGTATGCAGAAGCGTGGAAAGTGAATCGTTTGTCCAAGTGTGCTCGAGCCGAGATATTTCTTATGTTTCTTCTTACAAAAAATGGTTGCCGCGTAAGGAACCGCACCTGGCGTTTCAACGAAGCCAAGGTGCGCGAGCTCGCAACTGGCCACGCCGACCTTTGGGTGCCCAAGGAAGCCGCGACAACTGCGGACCCGGCCTGACCTGGGCACCGGGCTTCCCTTCCCTCGGGCGCATTGTCGCAGCGACTTTTGCGCCGCTATACTTATAAGGTAACGCGCAGTTTGGCTGTCCTGGCTCTTTATGCCTCTTTCCGCTGTCATCGTCGATGACGAACAACTGGCTCGCGACGAGCTTGCCTACTTGCTCAAGAACACAGGCGATGTAAACGTGGTTGCGCAAGGCAAGAACGGCCTGGAAGCGATCAACCTGGTCCGCGAGCATAATCCCGATCTGCTGTTCCTGGATGTGCAGATGCCCGGGCTTGACGGCTTTGGAGTCATCAAGAAGCTGCTCGACCGCAAAGTTCCGTTGCCGCAAATTGTGTTTGCCACGGCCTTCGATCAATACGCGGTGAAAGCGTTTGAGGTGAACGCGGTCGATTACATCCTGAAGCCGTTCGACAAAAAGCGAGTCGCCCAATCGATCGAAAAAGCGCGCGCGAAAATGACTATGGCGGGCACTCCCGACGAAAAGATTGAAACGCTGGTGCGGATGCTGGAAGCCCAGAAGCCATCCGCGGGCAAGATTCTGATCAAGGCGGCGGGCCGGTTGCTGCTTGCCGACCCAAAAGATATTTGCTTCGCCACCATCGAAGATGGCGTCATCACCGTGGCCACCAGCGGCCATATGGGCATGGAGGGCCAGTCGAACTGCCGGACCCTGGAAGAGCTGTTCGAAAATCTCGATCCCAACCAATTCTGGCGCGCCCACCGGTCGTTCCTAGTGAACATCAATCACATCCGCGAAGTCGTGCCCTGGTTCAAGAGTTCCTACCAGTTGCGCATGGATGACAAGAAGCAAACCGAGATCCCGGTAAGCCGCGCCCAAACCCGCCGCCTGCGCGAGCTGGTCAATCTCTAAGAAAAGGAAAAAGGGGCGGCCGCAAAACAGCCACGTCCGCCCGGGGGAGGGACATCTCAAGTGGTTACGCAATCGCCTGCAACGCTACCCGATTCGGAATCACCAGCGTCGACCCTTCGATCCGAATCAACTCTTTCCGTTTCATGTCGCTCAGAAGCCTGGTTACCGTTTCCCGCGAAGAACCGATCATTTGCGCGATTTCCTCATGTGTGAACTCCGACGGCACACGCAGGTCGCGGTTGCGCGGCTCCTCGGCCACCCACGAAAGCAGAAGGCGCGCCAGCTTTTCCGTAGAACTGCGCGCCAACAGCAGTTCGTAAACATCGTCGAAGGTCTCGTTGGCCTCGCGCGCCAGCAGCGTGGCGCAAGTGAGAGCAAGCTGGCTGTCGCTTTCGAGGAGACGCAAGAAATTCGTGCCCTCCACGAATTTCAACTGGCAGAATTCGATGGTGGTGATCGTCACGGGCGCAGGCCGGCCTGAGATGATGGCGCTCAGCCCCAGCACCTGCCGGTTTTCGGCGATTTTCAAAATGACGGTCTTGCCGTCGCGAGTTTCAACCGAAAGCTTGGCACGGCCGGAACAAACGATATAAATGCCCTGCGGAATCTGACCTTCCGTGAGCAACGTCGCATAAGCGGGATACAGCGTGAGGTGCCCAATGTTGCTCAACATTTCTAGAGGGCCCGAAGGCAAGTGGCAGAAATCGCCGCTGGTGCGGAGCTTACAATCCACACAGTCGTTTGGGGCAACGAAGCGCCGCAGCACACCCATGGAAGAACACTCCTGTAGGCCCGTAGAACCGAGCGAAGTCTGGTGCTGGGGAGCGGGAGCAATCCAAGCAAGAGTGCCAGTGCACATTACTGGCCATCACGCGGGGCTTTCAATTATCCCTTTATTCAATGTCTTGGGCTCGCCAAGCAGGTTCCTGGAACGGTCGCAGGTGCCGTGAAATGGGCAGAGCTGACGGAGATTCGGCAACTGTCATGTTCTCAATCAAGATATTCGGCGCGGGAAATTCCGAGCTTCTCGATTTTGTACTGTAGCGTGGTGCGCTTCACGCCAAGCCGCGTGGCGGCGCCTCCAGATCCCGAAAGCACGCCTCTCGTCTGGCGCAGCATCTCAACGATGTGGTCCCGTTCCAGGTCGCGCAGCGTTCCTACCGACTCCTGCAACCGGCGGGAGGGTTCGCGCAGTTCCCCCAGGGGTGGACGCAGCCGGTTGTCTTCGGACAGAATGACGGAGCGCGCGATGAAATTCTCCAGTTCGCGGATGTTGCCCGGCCAGTCCCAATTGATCATGGCTTCAACGGCTTCGTCGGGGATGATATCGATCCTCTTCTTCATCTCCGCCGCGCATTTCTCGACGAAGTAACGAATCAGCATGGGGATGTCCTCGCGCCGTTCGCGCAACGCGGGCAGATGCAGCGGAAACACGTGCAGGCGATAGAAGAGGTCGCTGCGGAACAGCTTCTCCTCGACCGCTTGCTCCAAGTCGCGGTTACTGGCTGCAATTAGACGCACGTCCACGCGGATGGTTTTGGTTCCCCCCAACCGCTCGAACTCCTGATCCTGGAGAACTCGCAGCAGCTTGGGCTGGATTTCCAGTGGAATTTCTCCCACCTCGTCAAGCAGCAACGTGCCTTTGTCGGCCAGTTCCAGCCGGCCGACTTTCTGGCTGACCGCGCCTGTGAACGCGCCTTTCTCGTGCCCGAACAGCTCGCTTTCCAGCAAGCCGGTGGGAATCGCTGCGCAGTTTACTTTGATAAGTACGTTGTCCCTGCGCTGGCTCATGAGGTGAATGGCACGCGCCACGCGTTCCTTACCGGTGCCGGTTTCTCCCGTGATGAGCACGGTGGCATCGGTGTCAGCCACCACCGCCGCATTGTCCAGCACGCGCTTCAACGCCGGACTGTTGCCAACGATTTCATCCAGGCAGCTCCCGCCACGAATCTCACCTTTGCGGGGCCGTTCTTCCGCTACGACGCGCTCATCCGCTTCCCCAGTTTCGCCCCGACTTCTCGCATTGTGAAGGGCCGCCGCAATCTGGTTGGCCACTTGTTGCAGATATTCGCCGTCATCGTGGCTATAGGCGTTCTCCCCGGTTGCTCCCAGCAGCATCGTTCCGAGTATGCGGTCACCGAGCATGAGCGGCACGGTACAAAGCGATTGCACTCCCGCAGCGCGAATCTCGTTGGCCTTCCGGCCATTGAACCTGTCCAGCTGCTCTGCGCAGTAATGCGTAACTTGCTGGGTCTGGATCGTGTGTGCGGAAATTGCCCCCGTTAGTGGAATCCGCTCGCTCGCTCGCGCCGGCGCGACGCTGCTCGATGCAGACTCGACACCTAGTATTCGCAACGATTGCTTGTCCGGCTCCAACAGAGCAAGTCCGGCGTAGTCGTAGCCCGTAATCTTCCGCACGCTGGCAAATACCGTTGGGATGAGCTGGTCCAGATCGAGCGCCGAGAACTCGCGGGCAATGGCGGCCAGGCTTTGCATTCGGTTGCGCTGCTTTTGTAGTTGAAAGAGGACGTCTTGATTTTCCAGCGCCAGCCCCACGATTCGCGCAGCGCGCGTCAGAAAAGGCAGCTTGGAAGGAGCCCCTACCTCTCGCTCGCCTCCACCAACTCCTATGGCGCCGTAGCGGAATTTGGCGGTGGTTAGCGGAAATGCGGTGTAGTGGCGTATGCCCAGCTGGCGCAGTTCGTGCACAACTCCGGCAAACCGCGTCTCCTGCTCGATGTCAGGAATCGTCAGCGGCTCCTGATGCTCCCACACCCAGCCACAGGGAGACCCCTCGACAGAAAATGTCTTCCCGAGCCCCGCTTCCCGCCCATCTTTCCAGAAATCGGCGACAATACCGTCCTGCGCCGCGTCGTGCAGCGCAAAGCTCACGACGTTACACTTCGCGAGTTCGCTCAACAACGGCACGAGATTCTTGAACAGATCCGGTGCCGCGGGACTGCCTGCGGCCAGTTCTGTAATCGCCAGCAATATCTCGCTGTCGGTGCGTTCCGAGCGAACTTCCTGTTTTTCTCCATCGCCGGGGGCTTCCGTCTCCCGGCTTTGCCCTTGCGGATCAGGAGCGTACTCCTGCATGAAGTCGGACCTTACCCTTTTTATGCCTGGGCCCTCTCCTCCAGATTTGAGCAGTTCTGGGGTCACGCGGCATATAGCTGCGTGAATTACAATCGTTTTGGGTCACTCGCAGTGTTAGTTCCTAACTTGGGAACCACTCTATGTCTCCTGCCACGGAGCTAACTGTCATGCGAGGCCGTTCTTCCGGTTTGGGCTACTGCCGGGAACAAACGATTCTTATTTATCTGGCCCCGCCTCGCAAGTTTTTTGTCAGGTCCGTTCGCAAAACGTAAAATGGAGAGACCCAAAATGGCACGCGGTTGGGAAAGCAAGTCCGTAGAACAGCAGCAAGCCGAAATGGGCGATCAGCCCAAATCCTCCCCTCGGCCGCTGTCGTCTGCCCAACAGAAACTCAACCGCAAACGCGAAGGCCTGTTGCTCTCCCGCACCTGCCTGGTTCGCCAACTCGAGGCCGCAACCCGGGTGGGGCATCGCCACATGCTGGAGCAGGCAATAGCCGAAATCGACAGGCAACTGGCTGAGAGTAAACAGGATACTCAACCGCCCAGCACGTAAGGGAATGGTCCGTTTGGATACCTCCCATAAGCAAAACCGCAGACGCTTTTCCCCGCCCCTGACGTATAATCTGCTTGTCCATGAAAGCCCAAGTGTTCGTCTCCCTGAAGAAAAGCGTGCTCGATCCCCAAGGCAAAACCATCCAAGGTGCCCTGACCAAAATCGGTTACACGGGTCTGGAGGAAGTGCGGCAAGGCAAATATTTTGAGATTACTTTGCGTGGTGGTATCTCAAAGCCGGAAGCACAGGTGGAAGTAGAACGCATGGCGCGCGAAGTACTGACTAACCCGGTAATAGAGGAGTTTCATTTCTCTCTCGAAGATTAGAGAGATTTCGTGATTTGGTAATTGTGTGATTGTCACATCTAAGATCAATGTGGATTGGTGTTTAACAATTACCGAATTACCCGATTACACAATTACAAAATCAAAGTTCCTGTCGGACCGCTGGTCTCTCTCCCGAAGACATCGTTAGGAGCAACCAATCGAATGTGTGGCATTGTGGGGTACGTCGGTAAGAAAGAAGTCGTCCCTGTCATTATCGAGGGCTTGAGGAAGCTCGAATACCGTGGCTACGACTCGGCGGGAATCGCCGTGGCGGGAAATGGCCAGGGCCTCCAGATCCGGCGCGCCGAAGGCAAACTGCGTAACCTGGAAGAAGTTATCCGCGCAAAGCCACTCGGCGGAACTTACGGCATCGGCCATACCCGCTGGGCCACGCACGGACGCCCGACCGAGGAAAACGCCCATCCGCATCGTGATTGCACCGGCAAGATCGTCGTCGTTCACAACGGCATCGTCGAAAACTATCTGTCGCTGAAGAAGAAGCTCATTGCCGAAGGCCATAAGTTCACCACCGAAACCGATACCGAAGTCATCGCGCACCTGATCGAGAAACACTACCTGCAATCGAAAAACGGCCGGCGGCCATTGCTTGAAGACGCCGTGCGCAAAGCGGTCAAGGAGCTCACCGGGGTCTTCGCGTTGGTCGTGATCGCCATCGAGGAACCGAACAAGATCGTCGCCGCCCGCAACGGCCCGCCCGCCGTCATCGGCCTCGGCAAAGACGAATACTTCGTTGCCAGCGACGTGCCGGCGCTCCTCGATCACACGCGCGATCTTTTCTTCCTGAACGACGGCGAGCTTGCCATCATCACCGAGCAAGGCGTTCGCGTCACTGATTTCGACGGGCATCCCATCGAGCGCAAGGCGCAGCGCATCACATGGGATCCGATCATGGCAGAAAAGGGCGGCTTCAAGCACTTCATGCTCAAAGAGATTTACGAGCAGCCGCGCACCGTCCGCGACACCACTCTCGGCCGCGTTTCGCAGGACACAGGAAAGATCTTCCTCGACGAAATGCAGGTCAAGGAAGCCGAGTTCAAAGCCCTGAAGAAGATCAATATCGCGGCGTGCGGCACCAGTTGGCATGCTGGACTGGCCGGCAAGTTCATGATCGAAACGCTCGCCCGCGTTCCGGTCGAAGTCGATTACGCCAGCGAATGGCGCTATCGCGATCCCATTCTCGCGCCCGGCACGATCACGCTCCTGATCTCGCAATCCGGCGAAACCGCCGATACCATCGCCGCCCAGCGCGAAGCCAAAGCCAAGGGCTCGAAAACTCTCGCCATCTGCAACGTGGTCGGCTCCATGATCACGCGCGAAGCCGCCGGAACCATTTACACCCACGCCGGCCCCGAAATCGGCGTCGCCTCCACCAAGGCTTTCACCGGACAACTTACGGCGCTCTACCTGTTCGCCCTCTATCTCGCAGAAATCCGCGGCACACTTACTCCCGATCAGGCCAAGGCGGCAGTTCAAGAACTATTACACATCCCCGGCAAACTTGAACAGATCCTCACCCACGATGAAGCATGCGACGAGTTAGCCAAGACTTATGTCCGCTCTCAGGATTTCTTATTTCTTGGCCGAGGTATTCACTATCCCATCGCGCTCGAAGGTGCGCTTAAGCTGAAGGAGATTTCTTATATCCACGCCGAAGGCTATCCCGCTGGAGAGATGAAACACGGACCGAACGCGCTCATTGATGAGAATCTGCCGGTAGTGGTCATCGCCACGCGCGACGTGAACAGCCCGCAATCCATGACGCGCTATGAGAAGACGATCTCAAATCTCCAGGAAGTGAAGGCGCGTTCCGGCATCGTCATCGCGCTCGCCACCGAAGGCGACAAGGAAATTGCCGAGGACGCCGATCACGTGCTCTATGTTCCACCCGCGCCGGAAGAGTTATCGGCGATTCTTGAAATCGTCCCCTTGCAACTGCTCGCGTATCACATAGCGGTCCGCCGAGGTTGCGACGTGGATCAGCCGCGGAACCTGGCGAAGTCGGTCACGGTAGAGTAAAACGGGTCGCTCGCAACGTTTACAACCCAATCCATCCCGCACGAATCGCCAGCAGTGACGCCGTCGCCACAATCGCCCACAGCACAACTCCCTGCAAAAAGGGCCGAACGCCCACGCGGCGCAGCGTCTCTTTCGACAATCCCGTTCCGATCAGAAAAAGAACGACGGTCAACCCCAGGCGGCCGAGGTGGCTTAAAACCGGATAGATCGCCGCGCCAACTGGCAAGTACGTATTTGCCACCGCGGCCAGGCAAAACAGAAGAATGAACCACGGCCACTGCACGCGCGCCTTGCTCTTGGTGGCATAGGCGGTCACCACCGCCAACGGCACGATCCAGAGCGCTCTCGCCAGCTTGACGGTCGTTCCGACCGCGAGCGCCTGCGTCCCATACTTCGCCGCCGCGCCCACCACCGAACTTGTGTCATGAATCGCCAGCGCCGCCCACAACCCAAACTGAGCCTGGCTCATGTGCAAGCCAAGTCCAATCGCTGGAAAGGTCAGCAACGCCACCGAGTTCAGCAGGAACACTGTTCCCAGCGACATGGCCATTTCTTCTTCGCTGGGTTTGGTGATGGGTGCAATCGCGGCAATGGCACTCCCTCCGCAAATGGCGGTTCCCGCGCTGATCAGAAACGACGCCTTCCGCGAAACCCCGAACAGGCGGCCCAAGCCCCAACCCAGAAGCAAGGCAAGAGAAAGGCCGATGGCCGTGTAGAGAAAACCGGCTCTGCCCGCCTGTACCACCTGCCGCAGGTTCATTCCGAAACCGAGCGCAACCACAGACGCCTGCAAAAGAAAGCGCGACAAGTTCTTGCTCTCGAGAGGAAAGGGATGGGTAAAGAAGAATCCATAAGCGATTCCTGCCACCAAAGCGAACGGCGGAGACACCAAGCCGCTAGCGGCTAGAATCATCCCGATAAAAAACAGGTTCTTCGAACTCATTTTTCTTTCGGATTTCTGTTGCTCGGTCTTTCCCGTATTCTCAGTGTAGCGAGGTCCGGCCACCAGCGTCCAAGCAAGAAGCTCTAAGTAGTGGCTCAATGAGCCACTACCAGTTTCTTATGGCTTCGACCCAGCCCTAGAGGTGCCGATCCAAGCTTCGCTTGGGCGAGGTCCTCGGGTTGCCTCGGACCATGGATTCCGGCGGACACTAAATAACATGGTGCGTGGAATCGAAGCGTCCGGCGGCCGGCCGGAATCATCTACATGACTGATGGCTCAATTCAAAACTCTCGAAGCCCGCGTGCTTAAGTCCACCCCGCTGTCCGAGTTTACCAAGCACATCGAACTGGAAGTGAAAGGAGTCTCTCACTTTGGCTTTGTTCCCGGCCAGTGGCTTTCGGTGAAGGTCACGACTGTCGATGGGGAGGAGATGACGCGCGCGTATTCGATCGCATCACCGCCATCGCCCAACGGCCACGTCTCTTTCTGTCTCAACCGCGTTCAGGATGGTTTCATGTCGAACTATCTTTGCGATCTGAGGGAAGGCTCGGAGATCACATTCCAAGGCCCGTTCGGCGATTTCATCCTGCGGCCGCCGTTGCGCGATACCGTGTTCATTGCCACTGGAACCGGCATCGCTCCTTTCCGATCCATGCTGCACTGGCTGCTCGCGGACCCGGAGCGGCATCGTGGGCATGAGTTCTGGCTATTGTTCGGGGCGCGCTTTGAGCAAGACATTTACTATGGTGAGGAGTTTGAACGCCTGGCTGCCGAGCATACGAATTTTTATTTCCTCCCAACGCTGAGCCGCGGAGGTCCAGAATGGCATGGCTTGCGTGGATACGTGCAGGAACATCTCAAGTCCATCGTGGGCGGGCGCGCTGGCATGCATGCCTATATCTGCGGCCTCGACAAAATGGTCAAAGCGAACCGCGAACTGCTGCAGAGCCTGGGTTGGGATCGAACCTCTATCCGTTACGAAAAATACGACTGACCTCGTAGAATGATTCGCGTTCTCGAAGCTTGTTATGCAGAGCGGATCGCAAAAGTTCGCATCCGGGCATGTCTTCAGGCATGCCGAAAGTTGTGCTGATTGTGTTCGGCTTTAGCCGCTGAAATAGCGCTCGCGGGCGCTACGGGAGATTGATCATGTACGTTGCCGACAGCCATCGTTACGACTCCATGCAATATCGCCGCTCAGGACGCAGCGGCATCAAACTGCCCGCCATTTCGCTCGGACTCTGGCACAACTTCGGCGGCGTGGACAATTTCGAAAATTCCCGCGCCATGCTGCGCCGCGCCTTCGATCTCGGCATCACGCACTTCGATCTCGCCAACAACTACGGCCCGCCTTACGGATCGGCGGAAGAGAGCTTCGGTCAAATCTTCAAGAAGGATTTCCGGCCGCACCGAGACGAACTCATCATCTCGACCAAAGCCGGCTGGGACATGTGGCCCGGACCTTATGGCGACTTCGGCTCGCGCAAGTATCTGCTCGCCAGCCTGGATCAGAGCCTGAAGCGCATGGGGCTCGACTACGTCGATATCTTTTACCATCACCGGCCCGATCCGGAGACGGCGATGGAGGAAACGATGGGGGCACTCGATACTGCTGTGCGCTCGGGACGGGCGCTCTATGCCGGTATTTCGGCATATAACGCGGAGCAGACTGCACAGGCCGTGAAAGTTCTACGCGGGCTGGGGACGCCGTGCCTGATTCATCAGCCCAGGTACTCGATGTTCGTGCGCACACCCGAGCAGGGATTGTTTGATGTGCTTGAGAAGGAAGGGGTTGGTTCGATCGTCTTCAGTCCGCTGGCGCAGGGGGTGCTCTCCGATCGCTACTTGAAAGGCATCCCCGGCGACTCGCGTGCAGCGCGGGATTTCTTCCTCAAGAAGAAAGATGTGAGCGAGGCCGTGCTGGCTAAGGTGAATGCTTTGAACGAGTTGGCTGGGCAACGCGGACAGACTTTAGCCGAGATGGCGGTGGCGTGGGTGCTGCGCGATCCGCGGGTGACGAGCGCGCTGGTCGGGACGAGCAAGGTGTCGCAGGTGGACGACAACGTGGCCGCGCTGAAGAACCTGAAGTTTTCGGCAGAAGAGCTGCAGGTGATTGATGGAGTGCTGGAGGGCAAGCAGCCGGCAGGCTAGAGGTTGCGACCGTTCGTAGGGATCGATCCAGAAATTGCGAAATTGTTCCACGTGGAACAATATGCGTCTATTTATGTCAATATATACAGATAAGTACAGAGAGGTCTAAATGAAACGACGCAAACAAGTTACAAAGCGCGGGAAGGCCACACGGAAAGTGACCAAAGCCCCACGGAAACTGGCGAAAATCGAGGCGTCGGCGAGCGGAAAACGGCCTCGATACCTGCCGCAGGAGCTGGCGGGGATGTACAAGCCGTTGAAGAAGCCGGTGACACTGCGGCTGGATGCCGACATTTTGGCATATTTCCAGCGCGGCGGACGGGGCTACCAGACGCGGATCAACCTGGCGCTGCGGAAGGTGATGATGGAAGAACGAGGACCCCGGAGCCGGTAGTTTTGATTGTCAATTCTGTACGTACACAATATCTATTGGCGGTCAACACTGTAGGTGCCGAAATTTCGTCCGTCCCCGATTTCCTAGATGAGGTTAAGGCGAACAGGCGGCGAACAAAATATTGTTTGGAACACAACTGTGTACGTACACTCCGGGCAAGTGCAGAGAGTGGAAGGAGTTGTGCGGCTCTGGAGGGGCAAAAGCGAGCTTGACAGGCATGATATATCGCCGCGCCCGAGCGAGGCTTCTCTGCTCCCGGTTTTCTCCTGCGGAGAAAACCGGTGAACGTCCCGTCTGTCCCCACATTACTCATTCCCCCACATTCCCACATTACGTGTCCCCACATTACGCAAGGGAAGATGCGGGAGGACCGGAGGGATTTGGGAGGAGATTCCGGGCTGCCTTGGCCGCGCCAGGTTCCCACCCCCCCGTTGCATACGCGTCCGTGTTTCCCGCCCTTCGCCAACTGCGCGAAGGACGGGGCACCCCGCTGATCGAACCTTCCGGATGACTTCCCGGTTCTTTTTGTGGTCAGGAATTAGTGAGGCCGGTGGCGGTGGGAACGATGGCTCGGTAGCTGGCGTCGAGGGCGGGGCCGAGGAGGAGGATGGCGGCGATTCGGCGGACGACCTGGGCAAAGTACGCGGCTTCCTCGGAGTGCAGTGGACGGCCGAGGAGCGGGAATTCGCGGTAGCTGAGCCACTTTTTGAGGACCTGGTAGCCTCCGAGCGTGTAATTCCAGACCTTGATGGGGATCGCCGGCCAGAAGGATTCTGCGTTGAGATAGACGTTAACGCAGGATTCTCCCAGCAGGGCGAGTGCGTCTTCAAGGGAGAGGGATTGCGCCGCTGCCAACGCGGCGAGCTTTTCTTGTTCGACTGCGCTCCACGAGCGTTCGGGAGACAGGCCCTGGCCGGGCATGACGGTGCTGCCTTGTCCGCGGTATCCCCAGCCTGCGGTGAGCTTGAGGGCGCTTTCGAGTGGTGAATTCTTTGGGATTTTTAGAGCGGCCAGGAAGGACCAGTCGGCGGTCAGGCGGACGGAGGATTCTGCATCGAGCAGTTCGGCGAGGCGGCGGCCGAGGGCGGCGGAGTGGGCGAGGAGATCGGAGGTCGCTGGGAGTGGGATGCGCGGCCAGTCGCCGAGCAGGGCCCCGGCGTTTTCGGTGCGGTACCTCGGGGTGTGCATTGTGGCGAGGGCGTGAAAGAAAAGATCGGCTGGTGGGGCAACAATCGAAGACAGATACGATTCTGCCGGCGTGCTCACATTCGGGCGACAGTCAATCTGGGACAAGAGAGTGCCCGCAGATTCGATCACGATGGCTGGGAAAAAATTCGACAAACCGTTACCGAAATTATCGGCGACGCTTTGTGTCACACTGCCGCGAGAAAAGATGTTCCCTGTTTCTCGCTGCCTAGCTTCGATCCAGATTGTGGCCCCGATCATCTGATTTACGTACTCCGAGCGCTTCTCGTCCAGCAGTTTCGTCTCCGGCTCCCAGTACAGCCAGCGCACATCAAAAGGTCGGTAGGCGTAGCGAAGGATCTGCCATGGACGGAAGCCCTTCTCTTGTAGTGTTCGACGAGTGCTCACTGGATCGAACCGTGCACTCCTTTCCATCGCGCCTGCGACAGCAATGGCTATTTCCGTGTCAGTGGTCTCCGTCCCGAAGTACCGCTCCATCCGGGTAGCAAGACGGTCAATATCTATGTCCACGACCAGGGAATCGCGGCTGGTTTTGATGCCGGGCAGTGACACTGGGAAGAGTTCCGGGAGTCGCGGCCACGTTATGTATGCCGTCGAGTGGGAGCGTGGTGCGAATATGTCACCTAGAGCATCGGCTGGAATGAAGGGATTGTACGCAGGTTCGTTTTCGTGGCGGCTTTCACTATCAAGTTGTTTCAGTTTCCCTGTTCCCCAAAGATCGCGAAGGTCAAGTGCTCC
Organism: uncultured Acidobacteriaceae bacterium; assembly: GCA_963818945.1. Lineage (GTDB taxonomy): Bacteria > Acidobacteriota > Terriglobia > Terriglobales > Acidobacteriaceae > Acidiflorens. Next base: position 1,174,844 of record CAWFUA010000001.1, read on the forward strand.
GGTGGATTGCGCGACACGGCGATTTCGGACGAGGGTGGTGATCGCGGTGCCGAGTTGAATCCCTTCGCGATTCTGAGGTGTGGAAAAGGCACTGGGATCGGGCAGACCCTCGGGTGTGGTTTTCCCCGTGCGGTACTTATCGCCATTTAGGTTATCGATGAAGATGTGCTGGAACGCATTAAGGTAACGGTGGCGCATGGTGGTGTGGGAAAGGCCGTCGAGCCACGCGTTGTTGGAGATGAAGCAGACTATACCTTTGCCGTCTGCGTTCTCTACTATGCGCCGTTCGGCAATCCGGAAAAATCGAATATAGAGATCGTTAAGGCCCTGTCCTTGCGGCGCGGGAAGGCCTTCAACGGGCGTGCGGTATTCGTTGGTGAGATCGCGTTCTTCTTCGATCTTTGCAATACCGGCATAGCCGTTATAAGGAGGATTGCCGAGGATGACTAGAATCGGACCTTGCTGCTTGATCTGTTCCGAGTCTTCGCGCTCGCGTTTGAACTCCTCGAAGATTTCGGATTGCGGATGCTTTTCGGGAACCCAGCCGGTGAGGGCGTTGGTGAGATAGACTCCGGCGCGGTGATCATCGGTTAAGGGAGCCCCAGCATTCTCCAGCAACGAAGCTAGCTGGAGGTGGGCGATGACGAAGGGCGCAGGCATGATCTCGAATCCGAAGACTCGGGTAAGCGCGATGGTGCGAAGAGTATCCGGGACAAGCGCAGTATCGTCTCCGGCATTTTCGAGCAGGGTTCGATGGATGCGATTTAGAACGGTGGTGAGAAATGCTCCCGTTCCGCAACAGGGATCGAGGATGCGGACGGCGGGACTGGCGAGACCGAGAGGCTGATTGAGTTCGGTGCGAAGGAGATGATCGACGCGCTCGACCATGTAGCGGACGATTTCTTTCGGCGTGTACCAGACGCCAAGATCCTTTCGCAGTTCGGGGTCGAACGCTTCCAGAAAGGGCTCGTAGAAATAAGCAACCGCTTCTTCCTCGCGAAAGATCTCGAAGAACGCGGGCTGAACGCGGTTGAGAGCTTCTCCGGCGAGGTTGAGAATTTCCTGAAGCTGGACGGAATTCAGGGCGCCGGGGTCTGCCACTTCGGTGAAGAGTTTGCGCAGAACCGGGACGCGAAGGTGGAAAGAGGAAACACGCCAGTCGAAACGGGAACCCGGAGCGCGATTTTCGGGAACGCGACGCCACAGAATCCAGGCGGAGAAGATTCCATAAAAGAGAGTTTGAACCAAAGTAGAGCGAAAAAAGTGCTCGCCTTTTTCACCTTCGAATTGGATGCCTAGCGACTCCTGCAGCGCGAGTTTGACGGTTCTGAAACTGCCGAGCGGATGATCTTCTGCGCGTGCGCGGGCTTCACGGGCGTAGGAAGCGAGAAGCCAGGCTACGTCTTTCGGCTGAACAAGCGGTGCGCGATAGAGCATAACGCGAGAGAGGAAATCGGGAAGTAAGTCGCCGTGGCGGGTGAAGCGAGTCAGCGGGTCGTCCCAGAGTACGGCTGGAGTGGCGGCGAGCGTGTATCGTTCGAGAATCTGCACCGTTCCTGCCGGTGTTAGTTGAAGCAGACGAAACTCTCGCAGATTGGTGATGAGAACCAAACCGTATTGCTTGAGGTAGCGGAGGGTCTGCGGCTCATTCGTGAGAGTCTCGAGGTTGTAGTCCACAGGCTTGATTTCAACAACTCCGCGCTCGGGGTTCTGGAGAATCGGAGGTTCGGCATTACGGCGCGAGCGTTTGGGCTGCGGAAAGAATCCGCCGTCGGGCATACCTGCGCCTTGATTGCGAAGTTGGGTCGAGAAAAGAATTGTTGGCTTCAGTTTCTGACCCGCGGCGTTCAGGAGGCGGTCGAGCGGAGGGTAGAACGATGTCTCGGCAGTTGCGGAGCCAGTGGAGCGAATCGCGCGAAGGTCGGTTAGGTATTCCGCAACGGTGTACGCCGAGGGCATGAGCGCTTTCATAATCGCACACGGCGCAATATCGTCGCCAATCTGGATTATCCAGGTAGTAACGCATTGAGGGTGGTGGCGGCGTTTCAATCGCGGTTAGTATGGACCGCGAGCGGCAGTGATCAGGGTTCCAATGAAGAAACAGGATGCCACAATCGTTCGGTGCGGGTGGGCTAGTAATCCGCTTTCGATTGCTTATCACGATCAGGAGTGGGGCGTGCCGCAGCATGACGACCTTGTCTTGTTTGAGTTCCTCATTCTGGAGGGGGCGCAGGCAGGGCTTAGCTGGGACACGATTTTGCGGAAGCGCGAGAACTATCGCGCGGCGTTCGATGGGTTTAATGCGGCCACAGTGGCGCGCTACGGCCGGCGCAAGGTGCAGGCGCTGCTTCGTGACGAGGGGATTGTCCGCAACCGGTTGAAGATCGCGTCGGCGATTCGGAACGCGCGGGCGTTTCTTGCGGTGCGGAAAGAGTTCGGGTCGTTCGATCGGTATGTGTGGCAGTTTGTGGGCGGGAAGCCGCGCGTGAATGCATGGAGACTGGGGCAGCGGCTTCCGGCGCGGACGGCGGAGTCGGACGCGATGAGCAAGGATCTGAAAAAGCGCGGGTTCAATTTTGTGGGATCTACGATTTGCTATGCGTTTATGCAGGCTACGGGGATGGTGAACGACCACGCGGTGGAGTGCTTTCGGTATCGGGCGAGCAGTGGTTAGAGTAAAGACTCGTACCTCAGCGGCTAAAGCCGCATTCAAAACTGTGCCAGTGACCGCAGCGCTGAAGCGCTGCGCCACCCAAAATCAACAGGAGCGTCGACGAGGTTGCGGTGGATCGTTTAGCCGGCCAGCTTTCTTGGTTCGGGCTTGGCGGGGACTTCGGTGGGGACATTCGCCGGGGCTGGGGACGGGGTCGTGAAGCGGCGGAGCGTCAATCCTCCTAGGGTGAAGAGGAACTCTACGCAGTCACGCAGCTTTAATTTTGATTCGCCATCGAGGCGGGGAGCGAAGACCATGGGGATCTCGACTACCTTCGCGCCGTGGCGCACTAGTTCAAACAAGATGGCGGTTTGAAAGGAATAGCCGCGCGTGGGCAGGGTGCGGAAATCGCAGCGGCAGAAAAGTTCGGCGGGGAAGGCGCGATAGCCGGAGGTGCAATCTTTGACCGGTCCTACGCCGCAGCATAGGCGCACAAGGAAACTTCCGGTGTGGCTCAGAGCGCGGCGGCCGGGGCCGAACTCGGGCATGGCGGATTCGGGAAGGAATCTTGAGCCGATTACCAAGCGGCGGTCGGCCTCGGCGGACAATTTTATGAAGTCGGGAAGCAGGGCGGGGTCATGCTGTCCATCGGCGTCCATTTCTAGAAGGAGAGCTGCGCCTAGATTTTCGACCGCGTAGGACATGCCGCGCTTGTAGGCGTCGCCGATGCCGCGCTTGTCTCCGGTGAGCAGGTGGAGATTGGGATTGGCGGGCATGGCTTCGCGGACGAGGTTGGCGGTGCCGTCGGGGGAATTGTCGTCGACTACCAGGACGTGGAGATCGTGGGTGGGGATGCGCGGGGCTTGTTCGAAAATGCGCGGGAGGACGACCTGCAGGTTGGTGCGTTCGTTGTAAGTGGGCAGGACGATGCAGGCGATGGGGCGAGCGGCTTGGGGACGAGAGGGCACCTGCGTACAGTTTACATCCGGGTGTCAGGTGGCGGGTATCGGGTGTCAGGCCTCAGGTCTCAGGAAAAACCTGGTCACTGGCGAGGTGTGCGGCGAAAATGATGGTTAGGATTGCAAGGCATACGACCGATAGCTGGAGGTGAGTCCAGCGGGCTAACGGACCGGCGAAGGGCAGGAGGCAGGAGAGATAAAGGAGCCATGCCATGCGATTGGCGGCGTGGGTGGCGACGTAATCGGCGATCCAGAGGAAGGCGGGGGCCAGGATTACTAAGTCGTAGACCGTCAGGTGGGGCGCGACCAGTACGGTGGCTAGCAGCATGACGGCGAAACGGTGAGGGAGGGGAGCTAGCTTTCTCCAGCAGACGGTTGCCAGCAGGGTGGTGGCGAGCGCTGTCAGGATATAGAGGATGAAAGCTGCGCCTTGCCAGGGAAGTAACAGGTTCCAGAAGGCGCGGAGGGAGTGCATTAGGTAGGGCTTCGGCTCGAGGATTGATGCGGCTGCGCTGATTTGGGTTAGGACGCGGGCGTAGGTGACGAGCGGGCCTCGGCCGTACCAGGCCCATGCGGCGGCGAATTGGGCGAGGATACAGAGAAGCGCGCCTATGATTACCTTCATCGCGCCGGAGCGCGTGGCGGCGGCGTGCTGGCCCTCCGCGGCTGAAACCGTGGGGGAAGAAGCAGCGTCGATCTGGCCGAGGCTAGGGGCCCTCAGGCGCTGAAGCGCCGGTCTATTTTCAGCATCGTAACGGCACGAGTGAACTCGTGCCCTTCCCTTTTGCTCGTCTCTTTCAGGCTGGCGGGGCCAGAGGCTCGCGGCTGCGAACACGCATGCTGGTACCAAGGCCAGTTGGGGTTTGTAGGCTAGCAGGCCCAGGCACAGGCCTGCCAGGAGTTCTTGGCGGGCACGGAGGGCGAAGTAGGTTCCGGTGAAGGCGGCCAGGGCTAGGGCGGAGTTCTGGCCGAACGTGATTAGGGCGAAGAATCCGGGGAAGGCGGCTGCTGCTAGCGCTACGGTGCTGGCGTGGGCTCGAAGCTTGGGGCACGTTTGCCATGTGGCGTAGCAGCAGGTGGCGTAGATGGCGGCGCTTAGAACGATCCAGATGGCTGCGGCCCAGGGGTAGGGCAAGAGGGCCAGCGGCGCCCAGATCAGCGAATACTGCGGGGCGTAGACGGGGAGGAAGTAATCTCCTGCGGAGCCGGGGACGCGTTGCTCGCCTAGTTCGCGCTGGGCGCTGGCGTCGTAGAGGGCTTCGCCGCGGTGCTCGAGGGCTAGCGTGCCTAGCACATAGGCGTGGAGGAAGTCGGCTCCTTTTAGATGGCCGAAACGGTCGCGTGGGCCGGGGGTGGCGATGGTTGCTGCGTAGCCTAGCCATAGCGCTATGGCGAGCAGGAGGGCTTGGCGGCGGATGCGGGGCGGGGTGAGCCAGCGCGGCGCGGCGGGTTTTGTTGGATCGCTCATCTAATCATCGGGCCATTCGAGCTCTTATCTCGTTAGCGCAGTCCGTGGTGAGCCGAGACTTAGCGCTTGATCACATTATCTGCGGACAAGAAAGAGTATATTGCGAGGCGAAGAGGGAATCGAATGATGAGTCGAGCTTTGGCGGCCTGCATCGTTGTATTGGTGGTTGGGCTTTGCAGAGCGCAGGAATCGAAGCCAGCAGAATGGGCGAGCCTCTTGAAGGGCAGCAAGTGTGAAGAGGCACGTAGCTTGTGCAGCGGATGGATGGATTCGAAAGACGCAGCCAAGCTGGTTGAAGCACACAAATGCCTTGCGAACGTTGCGCTCAGTGGCAATGGGGATGTCTTGACCCTGCAAGCTAACGATCAGGGCGGTGGATCCTTAGCTAGCACCTATAAGCCGGAGGCTGTCGACGACGCGCTTGGACACCTCAATCAGGCTCTGAAGTTAGCCCCCCAGGATCTTTCGATCCACCAAGGGCGTCTCCACCTCTTGGAGGTTTCTGCTCGTTATTCGGACATGGTCAAAGCGCTGAATGAGAGCTGCGCTGTTTACAAGGGAAGTGAAGGTGTACGGGCGTGGTTGGATTACACTTCCGAACTCTTTGAGGACAAGCAGTTCCGGGCGAGTTTGGCGCTCCTGGAGGTTCTCGACAAACATTATCCTGACTCCCATGACGTGTTGGGAAATATCGGAGCGATACACCTGATGCTTAAGGAGGACGACCAGGGCATCCGCTACCTACAAAGGGCAGTCGATCTTGCGCCCCAAGATCCCATCGACGCATGGAACCTTGGAAGAGCCTACGACTACGCCGAGAGACCTGAACTTGCTGATCGGTGGTATCAAAAAGCGCTGGCTCTCGATTCTGAATCAGACAGACGACAACACAGTGCTTGTATTTACGCAGCTTTTGTTGGGAACAAACTCCATGACTCCAAAAGGGCATGTGAGCTACAAAAGGCAAGCTGCCCAGTGGATCAACAATCTGCCTGCCCGGCTCCGAAGTAACTGGAGGGCGTGAAAGCAAGAGATCGATAGTCCTCGCATCCGGCGATGGCATTTATCATCCGGCCCTTTGGGTCGTCACCTCGGCAATTCCTTTAGAATTCTCGGCAGTGTCAATTCAATTTCAGGTTGAGGCTTCTCTTGGTGCGGGGCGGGCGGGGAGGCTTGTCACTCCGCATGGGGAGATTGAGACTCCGGTGTTTATGCCGGTGGGGACTTTGGGGTCGGTTAAGGGGGTTCCTCAGGATGTGCTGGAGGAGCTGGGCGTACGGATTCTGCTGGGGAATACTTACCACCTTTATTTGCGGCCGGGGGTGGAGGTGGTGCGGCGGATGGGCGGGCTGCATGGGTTTATGGCTTGGGAGCGGGCGATTCTTACCGACTCGGGCGGGTTTCAGGTTTTCAGTCTTAGCGATTTGCGGAAGGTGACGGAGGAGGGGGTTACGTTTCGCTCGCACCTGGATGGGTCGTCGCACTTTCTTAGTCCGGAGCGGGCGATGGAGATTCAGATTGGGCTGGGCGCGGACATTATTATGGCGTTCGATGAGTGCACGGAGTATCCGGCGGAGGCATCGCGGGCGCGGGAGTCGATGGAGATGACGCTGCGCTGGGCGGTGCGTTCGAAGCGATATTTTGAGGAGCAAAGGCATTTGGTTCCATGGCGAGATAGCCGTCAGCCGTCAGCCATCAGCCGTCAGGAAAACACAGGGTCCCTCGACTCCGGCATCCGATCCGCGAGCGGATCGGATACCTCCGCTCGGGATGACAGTGATGGGAGGGCGCCGGCGACTGCGGAGCTTCGCTCCGCTGGACGGGCAGGAATGCCCGTCCCCACGCAATCTTTGTTTGGGATTGTGCAGGGGGGGATGGATCGGGAGTTGCGCAGGGAGTCGGCTTTGCGGACGGTGGAGATTGGGTTTCCGGGGTATGCGATTGGGGGGCTTAGCGTGGGCGAGCCTCGGGAGATGACTCGGGAGATTGTGGAGTGGACGCTGGAGTTTTTGCCTCGGGACAAGCCTCGGTATCTGATGGGAGTGGGGACTCCGGAGGAGATTGCGCTTTATGCGCGCATGGGCGTGGACATGATGGATTGCGTTTTGCCGACGCGGGCGGCGCGGCATGGGCTGCTGTTCACGTCGGAGGGGCGGGTCTCGATCAAGCAGGCTCGGTATATAGAAGATGAAGGGGCGCTTGATCCGGCTTGCAGTTGCCGGGTGTGCCGGCGGTATTCGCGGGCTTATCTGCGGCACCTCTATGCGTCGAATGAGCTGCTGGCGCAGGTGCTGAATACGGTGCACAACCTGCATTTTTATCTGGAGACGATGCGGCGGGCGCGGAGGGAGCTATCAGCCGTCAGCCGTCAGCCATCAGGAAAGGCAGATTAGCCGTCAGGCATCGGCCATCAGCAAGTGCAGGTTAGCTGGCAGGAAAGGTGGTGGGGGCGTCTCAATCTGTGAATTTCGGGCATTTTATGGGTGGCTGTCCTTGACACGTGGGAGTGGGTCCGGCATGCTATTTGGTTTGGGGATCGGTGCGTTTTCTTGATGTATGGTCCCGGCTGAGCTTTGGGTTTGGCAACTGCCGAAGCCGGGGTTTGGCACTGAGGTTTCCGACCTGCGGTGGAGCGGTCTTCTTCCAAAGAGATCTGCGGCCCGTAAGAGAAAGAGACTCCTGAAGTGCCGCTGCAAAAAGAAGCAAACTTCTGCGGGAGGGTTTCCCGGCGAGGCTGCGCGGGAGAGTTGGGCTGCACGGGTGTGACACGGTAGCTTGTTCAAGGGGATTGACTTGGCTGGAAATGTGATTTTCGGTGGTATGGGCGGGAAGTTGGCGCTCTGGTTGCAGTTTCCGGGCGGTTCCGGTCTGCTTGGATTGGCGCCGCTGCTGTTCATTTTTGCCATCTTTTACTTTTTATTGATCTTGCCCCAGCAGCGGAAACAGAAGAAATGGCAGGCGATGCTGAGCGAACTGAAGACTGGGGACAGGATCGTCACCAGCGGCGGATTGCGCGGAACGATTATCAGCCTGAAAGAAGATGCGGTGACTCTGCGCGTGCCGCCGGACAATTTGAAGCTTGAGGTCAGCCGCGGGTCGGTGGTTTCGGTGACGACAGCGGAAGAAGGGAAATGAGAAAGCTTCGAGCCGCGAGCTACGAGCTACGAGCAATCGTGTAGAGGGGTTGCTCGAAGCTCGAAGCTCGAAGCTCGAAGCGCTTTAGGTCTTTTCATGAATAAGAACCTTACCTGGAAGTGGATCCTTATCGTTGCGGTGCTGGCCGTGTTTCTGCTGGGGGTGTTCGGGAACCCGGCGAGTTGGTCGAGCAAGGGGCTGGTGGCCTCGATCAAAGATCAGATTCACCTTGGCCTTGACTTGCGCGGCGGCACGCACCTGATTCTGCAGGTGCAGGTCAATGACGCCGTCAATGTGGATTCCGACAACGCCATCGCGCGGCTCAAAGAAGACCTGCGGACGCACAAGATCTCGTACGCCGACCTCATGAAACCTGATCCGGTAAACCATCCGGAGACGATCATCGTCAAGGGCGTGCCTCCGGAGCAGACGACCGATTTCAAGAACCTGGTGACCGACCGGTTGACAGATTACGGGACCGCGTCGGCCCCGGAGAATTCCTGGACGGTTGCGATGAAGCCGTCGATCCTGGCGGATTTGAAGAACCGGGCGGTGCAACAGGCGATTGAGACGATCCGCAACCGCATTGACGCGCTGGGCGTGAGCGAGCCGGTCATTCAGGAGCATGGACTGGGCGCATATCAGATTCTGGTGCAGTTGCCGGGCGTGGACGATCCGGCGCGCGTGAAAGAAATCATGCAATCGACGGCGATGCTTGAGATCAAGCAGTCGCTGGGGGGGCCGTATTCGAGCGAGCAGGCGGCGCTGCAGGATAAAGGGGGCGTGCTGCCTCCCGATGCGGTGCTGATGCCGGGGCGGAGCATCGGCTCGACGCGGGATAACGAGAGCGGCGAAAACTGGTACTTGATTTCGCGAGCTTCGGCGGTAACGGGCCGCGATCTGCGGACGGCCGAGCCTTCGACCGATGAAAATGGCCAGCCGGCTGTGCGGTTTATTCTGACCAGCGACGGCGGGCGGAAATTCTATTCTTTCACTTCGGGGCACGTGGGCGACAATCTCGCCGTCGTTCTCGACAATAAGGTGCAGGAAGTGGCGGTCATTAAGGAAGCGATCCGCGACACGGGCATCATTAATGGACGGTTCACGCAGCAGCAGGTGCAGGACCTGGCGATGACGCTGCGTTCGGGCGCGTTGCCAGCGGGCATTAAGTATCTGGAAGAGCGGACGGTTGGACCTTCGCTGGGCGCGGATTCGATTAAGTCGGGCGTGCAGGCGGCGATTGCGGGAATGCTGGCGGTGCTGATTTTCATGCTGATTTATTACCGCTGGGCGGGCGTGAATGCGGATGTGGCGTTGATTTTCAATCTGATCATTCTGCTCGGGTTTATGGGGTTCTTTGGGGCGGTGCTGACGCTGCCGGGAATTGCGGGAGTGATTCTGACGGTCGGCATGGGCGTGGATTCAAACGTGCTGATTTTTGAGCGCATCCGCGAGGAACTGCGCAACGGGAAAACGCCGGCATCGGCGGTGGAACAGGGATTCGCCCATGCCTGGATCACGATCGTCGATACGCACGTGACGACCATTGTTTCGGCCGCGATTTTGTTCATCTTTGGCACGGGGCCGGTAAAGGGGTTTGCCACGACGCTGGTGTTTGGTCTGGCGGCCAACCTGTTTACGGCGGTATTTGTGTCGCGCGTGATTTTTGACTGGATTTTGAGCCGGAAGCAGCGCGGAGAAGCGTTGAGCATTTGAGGCAGTCGTTGGTCGATGGCCGTTCGCAAACCTGGAGCGAACGATGCTCTGCGAACGACTAGCGACTGACGACCAACGACGGATTTAGTGAAGGGATCGTAAACAGCGTGGAATTCTTTAGAAATACAAACATCGATTTTCTTGGGAAGAAGTGGTACTTCCTTGCGTTTTCTCTGATCTTCAGCGTAGCTGGGTTGCTGTCCATGGCGTTCTGGCATGGGATTCCGCTGGGTGTCGATTTCCGCGGCGGCACACTGGTCTACGTGAAGTACTCGCATACACCCGATCCTGAGGCCATACATGCCGATATCGACCGCGCCGGGCTGAAGAACGCCCGCGTGCAGAGATACGGCCTGGCCAGCAATAACGAACTGCTGATCCAGCTCGACATTCAGGAAACCAGCGAACAGGCGCTCGACAAGGGCAAGACGCTGATCATCCAGGCGCTGGAGGGACGGGCGAGCAGCGCCAGCACGGGCAAAGTGGACCTGAACAATTCCAGCTCGCTGACGATTGCAAATTATTTGCTGGAAAAGGATCCGCTGCACCTGGGCATGGATGCGAACCCACGCTATACGGCCATGGCACAGGCGATCGTGAACGATCGCGACAAAGTAAAGAGCGGAGTGCTGGGCTCGATTGACGGGCTGAAAGGGGTCGTGGACCCGGCGGTGGTAGCGTCGCTGAACGAGGGCTACTTTGTCTCCGACTTTGGGATTCGCAACGTGGAAATTGTAGGGCCGCAAGTGGGCCAGCAACTGCGTAAGCAGGCGATCCTGGCGACACTTTATTCACTGGCCGGCATGCTGGTGTATCTGGCGCTGCGTTTCGAGTGGATTTATGGAGTGGCGGCGGTATTGACGGTATTCCACGACACGCTGATTACGGTGGGAGCCTTCTCGCTGCTAAACAAGGAGATCTCGCTGACGGTGATCGCGGCGATTTTGACCCTGATCGGATATTCGAACAATGACACGATTGTCGTATTCGACCGTATCCGGGAGAACATCAAGCTTCTGCGGCGGGAGAAGTTGTCTGACATCGTCAACAAGAGTATTAATCAAACTTTAAGCCGAACCATCTTGACAGCGGGCCTGACATTCCTTACCGTGCTTGCTCTGTTCCTTTTCGGGGGCGAAGTGCTGCGTGGATTCAGCCTTGCCCTGGTGATCGGCATCTTGATCGGGACGTATTCTTCGATTGCGATCGCTGCACCGATTCTGGTGGCATATCAGGATTGGCGGACGGCGCGCGGCCAGAGGCCGATTGCGATGCCGGTGCGGACAGGGACGGGGCAGAATTCGTCGAAGGAAAAGGTTAAGGTGTAGCGAACGCGGGATTCCGGGTGCGAGCAGGGGTCATTCGGCTCCGCTCAGGATGACAGGTTAGTTTTTGGTTAGGTTGGAAAATGGCGTAGAATCATCAACCTGCACGGAGAGGCAGGATTTTTAAAAAGAGCTGGAGCAAGAAAGGTACAGCTGGTGTCTACACAGATGTAGGGTCTGGCGTAGGAGAAGCCCATGTTTGAAGACAGCCTTATCGAATCCGGGAATAAGCTGAAGACAAAGCGGTTGGGAACAACCGTCCTCTCGTTCATGCTGCAGATGTTCCTCCTTGGCATCCTCATCCTGATTCCGTTGATCTATACGGATGCGCTGCCGAAGCAGCAATTGATGACGTTCCTGATGGCTCCGCCACCACCGCCGCCACCTCCACCGCCGCCGGCCGCGGCTCCCGTCAGGGTGGTGAAGATCGCCAGCGAAATGCTGAATGGCCAGTTGCGCCAGCCGAGCAAGATTCCACAAAAAGTTCAGATGATTAAAGAAGAGGAAGCTCCGCCGGACTTGGGCGCGGGCGGCGTACCGGGCGGCGTACCGGGAGGTATCCCCGGTGGGTCGGCGGGCGGCGTGATCGGCGGCATTTTGAGTGCGACGGCGGCGCTGCCGAAGGTCGCAACGCCACAGCGCGTGCGAGTATCGCAGGGCGTATCGAGCGGTCTTCTGATTAAGAGAGTGCAGCCAAACTATCCTCCGCTGGCGCGCCAGGCGCGTATTCAGGGGCAGGTGGTGTTGCACGCGGAAATCAGCAAAGAAGGAACAATTCAGAATTTGCAGTTGATCAGCGGGCATGCCATGCTGGCGCCAGCCGCAATTGAAGCCGTCAAACAATGGCGCTATAAGCCCTACCTGCTCAATGGCGAGCCGGTGGCCGTGGAGACCGAAGTAATTGTAAATTTCAGCCTGTCCGGGGGCTAGGGTCCGGGGAGACGGGGCTAGCCCCGTCTCTACTTAGGTTTTGTGGCGGTGCGTGTTCGTCCCGCCCCTTTGATTTCTCTTAAGGATGCAACGGCCAGACTGGGTCTGAGCCTCTAACCGGGCACGGGCGCGATTTGGCGAATCTCCACGTCGCTTCTGGGCGAGAGCCTGGAACCGATAAACAAAATCGGGCCGTCAAAACGGCGGCCGGATCAGCACGATTGGCGCGCGGTTGGAAGCGAGTCAAACAAGTTCCGAGGAGGAAAAGCAACTCATGGTAGTCAACCTTGCAGCAGTGGCATTCAGCAATCTGCATTTAGTAGCCGCCTGGCTCTTTGAAGAAGGCCAGGTCGGTTGGGACCCGATTTCGCTCTGGAAACAGATGGGCATTCTGGCGAAGATCGTGGTTATCATTCTGTTCATCATGTCAGGATGGTCGATCGGGGTGATGATCGACCGCTGGATGGCATTCAACGCCGCCCGCAATCAATCCCGCTCGTTCGCACCGGCCGTGGCCGGCGCGCTGCGCGAGGGCAAAATTGATGAAGCGATCAAAGTTGCCGAGCGCAACAAGAAGAGTCACCTGGCCAAGGTGGTTACGGCGGGCTTGATGGAATTCAAGGCCCACCAGGACAGCCCGGGCGAGATTCCTGGCGAGACGATCGAAGCTTCCAAGCGCGCTCTGGAGCGCACCGAAGCGATCGTGCACGCCGAACTGAAGCGCGGACTGGGCGGACTGGCGACGATCGGATCGACGGCTCCATTCGTGGGGCTGTTCGGAACGGTGGTCGGCATTCTGAACGCGTTCCGGGGAATTGCACAGGAAAAGGCGACCGGTCTGGCGGCAGTGGCCGGCGGTATTTCTGAAGCGCTGGTGACCACCGCTATCGGATTGTTCGTCGCCATTCCGGCCGTGATGATGTTCAACTATCTGACGGGCCGGGTGGAAGCGTTCGACGTGGAGATGGATAACTCCTCGAGCGAACTGATTGACTACTTCCTGAAACGCCGGAGCATGCGCCGGTCCTAAGGCCGAGCATGCGTACCGCAATTTGAGTTGCCAGTAGGGCGCTGGCCAACGGCTGGCGCCCACTCCTCCTCACGATCGCGGTCCGACGAACAGGAAGGATCCGCAGGAGACGGAATTCCATGGCATTAGCAAAACGAAACGAAGGTTCTAAGGTTAACTCCGACATTAACGTGACCCCGATGGTCAACGTGATGCTGGTGTTACTGATCATCTTTATGGTCATCACGCCCATGTTGCAGAAGGGCGTAAGCGTGGATATGGCGAAGGTCAACAGCCCAACCTCGATGCCGGACGCCGACAAGGAAGACGCATTGCTGGTTGCAGTGCAGCGCGACGGCAAGGTTTTCTTCGGAACAGACGTGATCGACGTTAACCAGCTCACTGACAAAGTGAAGGACCGGCTTGCTAACCGGACCGACAAGCGCGTCTTCCTGAAAGCGGACGCGCGAGCGAAGTACGGAGCAGTGGTCGAGGTAGTGGACAATGTCCGCGCCGCGGGCGTGGACCAGCTGGGCTTGCTGACCGATCAGAAAAAGTCCGGAGCGCTGGCGCCGCCGACGGGCGCACCAACGGGCGGACAATAGAGTAGGTCATGGTCCCGTAGAACCTAAGGAGATCGATATGGGAATGGCAACTGGCGGCTCGAGCGGCGGGCCGAACGCAAACATGAACGTCACGCCGCTGATCGACGTTCTGCTGGTGCTGTTGATCATCTTTATGGTGATCACGCCCCTCACACCCAAAGGTCTGGACGCGCTGGTGCCGCAACCGCCGCCGAAGGATCAGAAACAGCCGCCGCCATCGGATCGAACGATTGTGGTGCAGTTGATTGACCGTGGCGCCGGGAACGCTCCCGGGGTCAAGATCAATCAGGACGACGCGACCTGGGAAACTCTGCAGGGCCGGCTGGAAGACATCTTCAAAACGCGCGCCGAGAAGGTGATGTTCGTGAAGGGCGACGACAACGTGCCCTTTGCCGATGTTGCCAACGTGATCGATATCGCACACTCGGCCGGCGTCGATAAGGTTGGTTTAATCACCGCGAAGATTGAAGCGGGCGGCTAGAATACTACCGTCGGGTGCTTGTTGGACAGGCGCGAGGCCACCCGCGCGCGCCTCACACAGGCTGCCCGGCTTACGTTCTCTTACTCCGCTGCAAGGAGATTCATAAAGCAATGAAAACGACTTACAGGCTTATGTTGGTTTTTGCCGTGGCGTTGGCGCTTGTCGCCGGCACGAGCTGTGCAAAGCTGCAAGCGCGCGACCATCTCAACAAGGGCGTACAGGCCTACAAGAACGCCAAGTACGAGCTGGCCATCGATCACTTTCAGCAAGCGGTCGCTCTCGATCCGACGCTGATCAACGCGCGGCTGTATCTGGCTACTGCGTTCGCGCAGCAGTACATCCCGGGGGCGGATACTCCCGATAACAACAAGAATGCCGAGCAGGCGATTGATCAATACAAACAGGTGCTGCAGGTGGATCCCAGGAACATCAACAGCATCAAGGGCATCGCGTACCTGTATCTGCAGATGAAAAAGTTCGACATGGCCAAGGACTTTTACAAGAAAGCGTCGAATGCCGACCCCAACGATCCCGAGCCGTACTATTCGGTGGCGGTGATCGACTGGACGCAGACCTACCAGCCTCGCCAGGAAGCGCGCGCCAAACTTGGGATGAAACCGGACGATTCGCTCCCTGCGAAGGACAAGAAGGTTTGTGCCGAGATCAAGGAGAAGAACACGGCGGATGTTCAGGAAGGCATCGACAATCTGAACAAAGCGCTGCAGCTTCGTCCCGACTATGACGACGCCATGGCCTACATGAATTTGATGTACCGGGAGCGGGCCGACATTCAGTGCGACGACAAGGAAGCGCATGCCTCCGACCTGAAGACGGCGGACGAGTGGGTGGACAAAACCATGGCGACGAAAAAGGCGAAGGCGGAAAAGCAGCCTGGCGCCGGCGGAATCGTGATGGACCAGAAACAGTAGTCAGTACCCAGTACCCAGTAGCCAGTACCCAGCGGGCAGAAGGCCGCCAACTTGGTACTGGCTATTTTCATTGACCCAGCATGGCAGGGCAAAACCGCGCCCTACACAAAACCCAGTGTGCGTCGGATCACAGATGGTTGTGATTTGTCGCATGCATTCCAGGCAACTCCGCAAGTACAATCGTGAACGGCCTGACGACCGGTCTTAAGAATGTTCAAGAAAATTCTGATCGCCAATCGCGGAGAGATCGCTGTACGCGTAATACGCGCCTGCCGCGAGATGGGCATTGCCACGGTTGCGGTCTACTCTGACGTAGACCGTCCGGCTCTTCACGTTCGCAAAGCCGATGAAGCGTATGCGATCGGCCCGGCACAGGCCTCGGAGTCCTATCTCCGGATGGATAAGATCCTCGACGTGGCCCACCGGTCGGGCGCTGAAGCCATCCATCCTGGTTACGGTTTTCTTTCGGAGAATGCGAAGTTTGCCCGGGCCTGCGTGGATGCCGGCATAAAATTCATCGGCCCGACCGCGGAGTCGATGGAAATGATGGGGTCGAAGACGCGCGCCCGGCAGCACATGGAAAAAGCGGGAATTCCGTTTGTCCCCGGGACGGCGCGAGGCCTGACTTCGCCGGAAGAGGCCGAGGAGGTAGCCGAGCGGGTTGGTTACCCGGTGATGCTGAAAGCGGCGGCGGGCGGCGGCGGCAAAGGCATGCGGCTGGTGCATACGCGGGCGGAACTGCGGTCAGCGCTGGAATCGGCGCAGAGCGAGGCACAGCGGTCGTTTGGCGACAGCGAAGTTTATATCGAGAAAGCGATCGTCAATCCGCGGCACATCGAAATGCAGGTGCTGGCGGATGAGCACGGGAACACGGTGTGGCTGGGGGAGCGCGAGTGCTCGATCCAGCGGCGGCATCAGAAGGTTCTGGAAGAAGCGCCGTCGCCAATTGTCGACGCCGACATGCGGCGGCGAATGGGCGAAGTCGCGGTCAAGGTGGCGCAGGCCGCGAATTACACGAATGCGGGGACGGTAGAGTTTCTAGTCGACCAGCAGAAGAATTTTTATTTCCTGGAAATGAATACGCGGCTGCAGGTGGAGCATCCGGTGACGGAGTTGACGACCGGGCTTGACCTGGTCCACTTGCAGATCCACATTGCCAACGGCGAGAAGCTTCCCTTCACACAATCGGATATCAGCATTCGCGGGCATGCGATCGAATGCCGCATTTATGCCGAAGACCCGGACAACAATTATTTCCCCAGCCCGGGAAAGATTACGCTGTTGCTCCTGCCTTCGGGACCGGGAATCCGGCGCGACAGCGGAATGTATGAAGGCTGGACCGTTCCGCTGGATTACGATCCGCTGCTGGCCAAGCTGATCAGCCATGGAACCGACCGCAACCAGGCCATCATGCGATTGCAGCGGGCACTCTACGAGTATTTTGTGGCGGGCATCAAGACCAACATTTCGCTGTTTCGGCGCATTTTGCGCGACGAAGATTTTCAGGCGGGGAAGCTCGACACCGGCTACCTCGACCGGTTACTGGCGAAAGGCGATTCCACAGTTTCCCCGCAGGCGCCTGAGCCGCGGATTGCAGCCATTGCAGCCGGGATGTTTGCCGTGCTCGACCCTGTTTCCTCGACCTCACAGAGTGGAAATACGTCTGTCCACGCCCCGGTTTCGTCTAACTGGAAACAGAAAGGACGCGCCGAAGCGCTGCGCTGAACGGTATGGTCTACGACGTGAATGTGGGCGGCAAACCACACCGGCTCGAACTTGAAAAAGTGGACACCGGATGGAAGTGCCGTCTCGACGGCAAAGAGATTCGTGTGGATGCGGTGCTTCCGCGGCGCGATGTGCTGTCGCTGATCGTCGATGGTCAGGCATTCGAAGTGAAGCGCGAACAGACTCCCACCGATCTTCATATGTGGGTGGGGAGCACGCGCTTTGCGGTGGAACTGCGGGACCCGCGTTCGCTGCGCGCGCGCCAGGGTTCGGCGCAGGATGAGAAGGGCCCGCGAAAGATCGTTGCGCCCATGCCGGGGCGGGTTGTGCGGTTGCTCGTGGCCGAGGGAGCCGAGGTGGAGGCCGGGCAGGGCATGATCGTGGTGGAAGCCATGAAAATGCAGAACGAGATCAAGTCGCCCAAGAAGGGGATCGTGAAGAAAATGGTGGCCGCGGCGGGGGCTGCCGTGAATGCCGGCGATGTGCTGGCGATTGTCGAGTAAAGCCGCCTCCGGCGGCGTTTTCGCTACAGACCAGTCCAGACCATCGCAGGGTCCTTCACCTTTGTCATCTGAACGCCTCCGTTTCGCTGCGTTAGCATGGATTTGCACGCCGGAGGTACGGTTTGAAGCTGCAGCGCATCATCAGCTACGCGACACTAGCCATTTCGATTCTGACGCTGCTGCTGGTTCTGCGGCGTCCGGCACCGGTCGCGGCGCCGGCGGCACCTGCGGCTGCGGCCGCCAGCGCGCAGTCGTTCCAGGAGAAGATCGATCGGCTTGAGCAACCTAAGGCGTCCGATCCGAGCGCTGAGGAAGTCCGCATTACTGCGGACGAGATCAATGCGGCGCTCGCACAAGCTGCGGGCACGCTGCCGGCGAGTGGGTCGGCGGCGGGTGGGTCGATGGAATTTCCTGGGGCGGTGCCGACTGTTAAGGATTATCAAGTCTCGATGGATGGCGATCTGGTGCGTGGGCAATTTGTCACGCAGATTGCGGGCAAAGACGTTTATCTGACGCTGGCTGGCCACGTCGGAGCGAAGGATGGGTACGCGACGTTTGACGCCACCGAAGTGAAGATTGGGAACCTTTCTGTTCCTGCGTCGCTCATCAACGATGTGCTGCAGAAAAAGCTGGCGGAACAACGGGATCAGCTCAAGCTGCCTGCGAATGTGAAAGACCTCAAGGTCGAAAACGGTCAGCTAGTGTTTGTCGAAAAGTAATTCTCTCCGCGGAGTAGCTGAGTTGAAGGTCCCTTCGACTCGGCAGGAAATGCCCGCTGACATACCTTCCAAGTTCTTGTAAAGCAAAATTTGCCGGGAGCGGCACACCGTGGTTTGCCGGCGTGAGAACTTTGTAATCTGCAGCTAATCGGTTTCTAACCCCCTGCGCTTTGAATGGACAGCATGACAACTTTTCCGATCACGCCCAGTGCGGCGGAGCATGTCCTGGTGGCCAGTCCGAGCATAGCGGTGCGTCAACGAGTTCTTGAGAGCCTGCTTCCAAGAAGCCGTCGCGTGGAGCAGACCAGCGGAGGCGCGGAAGCGCTGGTTCACCTGGAAAAAGGATTCTGGGAGGTGCTGTTTCTTGACCGCCGCTTGCCCGACCTTGACGCAGAGGAACTGCGGCAGACGGTGCGCGAGCGGTATCCGGCTGTGGCGGTCGTGCTGCTCGACAACGAAGGTGACGGCGCAACTGTGCCGTCCGCATGCAGCGCGGCCGTGGCGGCTCCAGTTGCGTGGCCAGGTTCGCCAGACGAGGCGGCCGACGACATCGTGCAGAGCCAGGAAAGAAGGGGCGATGAAAGCGCGCAGCGCGGACCAGTTGAGGGTCTTCGTTCAAGATCAGGCGGATGTGCCGGAGTTGTGCCCCTCCCGGGAATGATTGGCAACTCAGCGGCGATGCAGAGCGTTTACCGTCTGACGAATCTGGTGGCGCCGCGCGACACGACCGTACTGATTACGGGGCCGACGGGCAGCGGGAAGGAACTGGTGGCGCGCGCGCTGCACGATTTGAGCCCTCGTGCCTCGCGGACCTTCGCCGCAGTCAATTGCGCAGCCATCCCGGAAACGCTGCTCGAAGCCGAGTTGTTCGGATACTCACGGGGTGCATTCACGGGCGCGCTGCAATCGTATGCGGGCAGAATCCAGGCAGCGCACCAGGGGACGCTATTTCTGGATGAAATTGGAGACATGCCGCTCAGCCTGCAGCCGAAGCTGCTGCGCTTTCTCGAGCAGAAAGAACTGCAGCGGCTGGGCAGCACGCAGATGGTGCGCGTGGATGCACGCATCGTGGCGGCGACGAATCAGGATTTGCTCATGCTGGTTGGACAAGGGAAGTTCCGGGAAGATCTCTACTACCGGCTGGCTGCATTCCCCCTGACCATTCCGCCGCTGTCAGAGCGGCCCGGCGATGTGGTGCAGCTGGCGGCTTATTTTCTCGAAAGATTCTCCGGGGTGCCGGCCGGCGCCTCTGCTGTCGGAGGAGGCGACGGCGCAGCTAAGGATGCAGAGATGGCCGGGCAACGTACGGGAACTGCAGAATGTCATGGAACGCGCGCTGATCCTGGCGGACGGCGAGCCGATGGTGCGGCCTGCGCACCTGATGCTGCGGGACCCTGGCCTTCCGAGCCACCACCCCGACGATAGGACACCTTCATCTGAACCTGGCCTAAGAGCCTTCTAAGGCAATTTCTGCCGCATTGGCAGGGCTTTTGCAATATAGACCGGTATGTCGAGTTCATTTCCACCGCCTCATGATCCGGTCCGCGACGCGGACCACCCATTGGCACGCGCATTCCGCTCATTCACGGAGGCCGCCGGATCGCTCGAACGCACGTATGGACAACTGCAGGGCCAGGTGGCGCATCTGCGGCAGGAACTCGAAGTCACGAACCGCAACCTGACGGTGAGCCTGGAAGAGAACCGGCGCATGCGGGAGCGCCTGCGGCGCATTCTTGAGGGCCTGCCCTGCGGTGTTCTCGTCTTGGAAGGCGAGAAGCGAATTGCGATTCTCAATCCGGAAGCGAGGCGCCTGTTCGGGGGAAAGTTTGACTCCGTGGATAAGCTGCCTCCGGAGCTGGCGCGGGCGCTGGCCAGCGCACGAGAAAGCGGCGAAGAGCAGGAGATCGAACTTCCGCGCGGGGCGGAGGGGACGATATGGGTTGCAGTTCGCCATGCGTGGCTGGAACAAAACTCCGACAAGAAAAGTTCGGTGTTCATCCTGCGCGATACGAGCGTGGCCCGACAACTGGAGCGCGCCCGCGAAAATCTTCGCCGGCAACAGGCGCTGGTCGAGATGTCGGCGCTGCTGGCGCATGAGATTCGCAATCCGCTGGGGAGCCTGGAGCTGTTTGCCGGACTGCTCGCGGAGTCGGGCCTGGAGGACGAGAAACGGCGCTGGATCGAGCATGTGCAGGCGGGGCTGCGCTCGCTTTCTTCGACCGTCAACAATGTGCTCGACCTGCACAACGAGCCGCCGCCCGAACGGGCCACGATGGATGCGGGAGAGTTGCTCGGGTGGGCGTACGACTTTCTGCTGCCGCTGGCGCACCAGGCGCGGGTGGAATTGCAGATCATCAACGGGCTATGCGGTGTGCCCGTTGCTGCGGACCGGCATCTGCTGGAACAGGTGCTGCTCAATCTGGCACTCAATGCGTTGCACTTCATGCCGGGTGGCGGATGGCTGGCCATGCAGGGGCGCGATGGCGGCGCGGCGGGGATCGAGATCGAGGTGCGGGACACGGGGGCGGGAATTTCCGAAGAAGATTTGCGGCGCGTGTTCGAGGCCGGGTTCACGACGCGTCCGGGGTCGACCGGGCTGGGGCTGGCGGTTTGCCGCAGAATTTTAGAGCAGCACGGCGGCTCGATTGAGGCCGAAAGCAAAGCCGGGCATGGGGCGACGTTCCGCGTACGTCTGCCGGCGGCGCTGCCATCTGCGGGCGCGATCGCGCCACCCATGATCGAGGACAGTGCCGGTTCGGCCGCCACGGGAGTTCATTCATGAGGCGGCTGCTGATCGCCGACGACGATGCCGGGATGCGGGCCGCGCTCGAAACGCGCTTTGCGCTGCGCGGCTGGCAGGTAGATGTGGCCGTCAACGGCACTGAAGCATTGGCGAAGTTCCGCCCGGGTCTGCATACGCTGGTGATCAGCGATGTGCGCATGCCGGGCTGCGACGGATTCGAGCTGATGCGGGAGGTGCAGAATTCCTCGGCCCGG
The DNA here is from genome assembly GCA_963818945.1 of uncultured Acidobacteriaceae bacterium. GTDB lineage: Bacteria > Acidobacteriota > Terriglobia > Terriglobales > Acidobacteriaceae > Acidiflorens. The sequence continues at coordinate 1,195,998 of CAWFUA010000001.1, forward strand.
ACCGCGGTCATCCTGCTGACTGCATATGGGTGCGTCCCGGACGCGGTTGACGCCATGCGCAACGGGGCCTGCGACTATCTGGTGAAGCCGGTCGCGTTTGAAAAGCTGGAGCTGGCCGTGGAGCGGGTGCTCGGGCGCGCCGCGAGCGAAAGCAAAGATAAAGACTTGGAATCCCTGATTGGAAAGTCTGCGGTCTGGCTGCAGGCGCTGGGCCGGGCGCGGCAGGCAGCCTCGACCGAGGCCGACGTTCTGATCGAAGCCGAGAGCGGCACGGGCAAGGAACTGGTGGCGCGGCTGATTCACCGGCTCAGCACCCGCAAGGCGGGGCCGTTGGTCGCGGTGAACTGTGCGGCCTTTCCGGAAACGCTGCTCGAAAGCGAGCTCTTCGGCCATGCACGAGGCGCTTTCACGGGGGCAGTCGCGGCCCGGCCCGGCAAGTTTGAGCTGGCAACCGGAGGGACGTTGCTGCTCGACGAGGTGGGCGAAATGCCGATGGCGTTGCAGCCGAAACTGCTGCGCGCCTTGCAGGAGCGCGAGTTCGACCGGCTCGGCTCAAACCAGACGGTGCGGGTCGATATCCGGGTGATTTCGACGACCAATCGGCCGCTTCAGGCAGCGGTCGCGGACGGGCGTTTTCGCGCCGATCTCTACTACCGGTTGAACGTGATTCCGGTGGCGCTGCCGCCGCTGCGTGAGCGCGCGGGCGACGTCCGGGAACTGGCGTGCCATTTCGCCGAACTCTACCGCCCGCCGGGAAGCGCGGCACGCCTCTCCGACCCGCTGCTGGCCCGGCTTGAAGGGGAAGCCTGGCCGGGCAACGTACGCGAGCTGGCAAACTTCGTGCGCCGCGCAATCGCGCTCTCGGAAGGCAAGGAAATTGGATTGGAGGCGCTCGAACACGCAACTGCGGCACCGGCGTGTCCGCCGCGCCTGCCCGAATGGAAGCCGGGGCTTTCGCTCGATGAAATGGAGCGCCAGCTTTTCCGCATGACGCTCGATGCGACCGGCGGCAACCGCGCCCGCGCCGCGGAACTGCTGGGAGTGAGCCTGCGCACGGTGCGCAACAAGGTGCGGGAATTCGGCCTGCCTCCGCGCAGCAATTACAGGAGCCCGTATGCCCATGAATGAATCGATGATCGAAACTCCGCTGATGCGCGGACTGGAGCGCGCGCTCGACCAGAGCGCGTTCCGCCACCGGGTGCTCGCGACCAATGTCGCCAATGTGGATACTCCGGGATACCACACGCGCGACGTGCCCACCTTTGCGCGCGAGATTGAGCGGGCGATGGCCGCGTCTTCTGACGGAGACGCATCCGCGGTCTCAATGATGACTCCGGTGGCGCGCGAAGTACGAGGGCTGATGGAGCGGCCGGATGGCAATAATGTCAGCGTGGAACGCGAATCGCTGCTGCTGGCCGAGAACCAGTTGCGTTTTCAGGCCGCCGCCGCCTTCCTTAAAAGCGAGTTTCATCGCATGGCGCTGGCCATCAATGGAGGATCGCAGTCATGAACCTTTTTTCGATGCTGGAAATGAGCGGGTCGGCACTGGGCGCCGAACGCCTGCGCGCCGAAGTCGTGGCGGCGAACATGGCCAATGCGCAAACCACGCGCACGCCTGCCGGGGGGCCGTACCGGCGGCAGATGGTGGTTTTTCAATCGCAGTCGCGCCCGCGCTTTTCGCTGGCGCTGAACTCTTTGACCCACGAGAATCCGGCGGCCGTGCGCGTGGCGGCAGTCGTCGGAGATGCGCGGCCATTTGTGATGCGTTTCGAACCCGGGCATCCCGACGCCAACGCTCAAGGCTATGTCGCCTACCCGCAGGTGGACCCGATTGAAGAGATGACGGATCTGCTGAGCGCGGTGCGCGCCTATGAGTTGAACGCATCGGCGGTGCAGGCTACCAAGAACATGATTCAACAATCGCTCAACCTGCTGCAGTAAACACGGGCTGGGAGCGGGAGGTCCGAGGATGACGATGACCAATTCGATTTCGTCGCTGCGCATTTTGCCGGCCGACATTGCGCCGCCGGGCACCGCCGGTGCGGCCGCCGCCGGGGGCGAGGAGCAGGGCGATTTTCTAAGTACGCTGAAGCAGTCGATGGATGCGGTCGGCGGCGCGCAGGGCGAGGCCGAGAAGCAGGTGGCGCAACTGCTGAACGGCCAGGGCGCCGACCTGCACACCGCCATGATTGCAGTGGAAAAAGCCGATCTCTCGTTTCAGCTGATGATGCAGGTGCGCAACAAGATCGTGCAGGCGTATCAGCAGGTTTCGAACATGCAGTTCTGAAAAACAGCTACGAGCTGCGAGCTATGAGCCAACCCATTCGCTCTCGAAGCTCTCGGCTCGAAGCCGGGCATTCGGACTTGGGAGCCGGAAGGGTTGGATTAAGGGTTGAACCAGGGACTTAAGCAGGTTCAGGATTTTCTTCGCGGGTTAAGCCTGCAACAGAAGGTCATGCTGGCGGGGGGCGCGGCGGCTGTGGCGCTGACGCTCTGGGGATTTGTTGTGCTTTTTGGCCAAGGCAAGAACGTCACGCTGTACTCGGGGCTTCGTCCGGCCGACGCGCAATCGCTCGCGAGCCGTTTGGCGGCGAAGAATATTCCTTACGAGATCTCTCCCGATGGCGCGAGCGTGCTGGTGCCGTCGGATAAGGTGGATGCGGCGCGTCTGGAAACTGCGGCCCAGGGGCTGCCCCGGAACGCGCGGCTCGGATTTGAGCTGTTCGATACGCCGAACTGGGCGGGCTCGGATTTCAGCGAGAAGGTGAATTACCAGCGCGCGCTTGAAGGGGAGCTGGAACGGACGCTGCAGACGTTGAACGAAGTCGAAGCCGTGCGCGTGCACCTGGTGTTGCCGCGCGAGTCGCTGTTCACCGAGCAGGAGCACGAATCGAAAGCGGCGGTGATCGTGAAGACGCGCGGCGGCACGCTCTCGAAAGAAGCGCAGCAGGCGATTCCACAGCTGGTGGCAAGCGCGGTTGACGGGCTGCGGCCGGAAAATGTCACGGTCGTCGATGCCGACACGGCGACGCCGTTTCTTTCGCGGCGCGGACCCTCGGGCCGCGCATCGTTCGATTCCGACGAAGAGCTGGCCGCGGCTGCCGTGCATGCCATTGAGCCGGTGGTGGGGGCGGAGCATGTGCGCGCCAGCGTGCACGTCGACTACGACCTGAGTACGAGCGAAGACACGTCGGAGACTTTCGATCCCAAGGCGAGCGCCCCGCTCTCCGAGCAGCATTCCGAAGAGCTGGCCGGAGGTACAAACCCGGCGGGCGTGCCGGGAACGGCGTCGAACGTTCCGGGCGCGGCGGCCGCGAGCCCCACGGTGACGGCGGCACTCGACAACCAGTCCTCGAAATCGGATGCGTCGACCTTTGCGGTCAGCAAGAACATCCGGCGGGTGTCGCAGCCGGCAGGCCGCGTGCGCAGGATCACGGCGGCCGTGCTTATCGACGACGCGGCCGAAACCACGACGGGCAAAGACGGCAAGGTAACTACGACACACCGCAAGCGTACCGCGGATGAGATGACAGCGATTGAGAAGCTGGCGCGAGCGGCGATTGGCGTCGATGACCAGCGCGGCGATCTGCTGGCGCTCGAAAATCTTTCGTTTCAGGCTGCTCCCATCGAACCGCCGGCCGCGCCGGGAAAGTTCGACAGGTACCGCCTGCTGGTTTTGCCCTGGGTGGGAGCGCTGCGCTATCTGGGCATCACACTCCTGTTCTTGCTTGTCTACGCGCTCGTTCTGCACCCGGTGAAAAAACAGGCGCTGGCGGCCTTCCGCCAGATTCCGGAGCGGCTGACGCAGGTGGCAGCGGCTACGGCGGCTGCGCCGGGCGCGGCTGCGGGCATTGAATTGCCGGCGGGCAGCGAGGAAGACCGGCGTGCGACCGCGCTCAAGAAAGAACTAACCGAGAAGATCAAGTCGGAGCCGGCGAGTGCCAGCCGGCTGCTGCAGACCTGGATTCGAGAAACGCCCAAGGTGAAATAGAGATCGAGCATGCCTCATCCCGCCTCCAATATGGGATTGCAAAAAGCCGCCATTCTGATGGCGTTGCTGGGAGAGGAAGCGGCCAGCCAAATCTACCGGAATCTTACCGACTCCGACGTGCAGCGGCTGACGCAATCGATTGCCGAACTCCAGCACGTGAAGCCGGAGACGGCCCTCTCCGTACTCGAGGAGTACTACCAACTCACAGTCACCCAAAGTTACCTCGCGGCGGGGGGCCCCGATTATGCGGAGAAGCTGCTGGTAAAAGCCTTCGGCCAGATGGGCGCGAAACAGCTTCTGGAGCAAGTTTCGAAATCGATGGAGATGAACCTGGTGCGGCTCGACAGCCTGGAGAATGCCGACCCGCAGCAGCTTTCCAAGTTTCTCGAAATCGAGCACCCGCAAACGATCGCCCTCATTCTGGCGCACCTGAACGCGCGACAGGCTTCCGCGCTGCTGGTGTGCCTGCCCGAGGAAATGCGCGCCGAAACCATCAAGCGCCTTGCCCATTTGCGCCAGTTCTCGTCGGAGGTGGCGCAGAAAGTTTCGCTGGCGCTGCACAAGCGGCTGGAGTCACTCGGGGAACAGAGCCGGCGCGCATACGCCGGGTTCAAGGGCGCCGCCGACATGCTGAACCAGCTGGAACCGGCCGCCAGCAAGAGCATTCTGGAGAGCATTGAAAAAGAAGATCCCAAGATGGCGCTGGCCATCCGCAACCTGATGTTCACTTTCGAAGACCTGATCGGCGTGCCCGAAGCGGGAATCCGCGAACTGCTGGGGCAACTCGACAAGAAAGCCCTCGCTCTGGCGCTGCGCGGCGCCGGCGATGAGCTCAAGAACCTGATCTTCAAGTGCATGTCGACGCGCGCGGTGGACATGCTGAAGGAAGACATGGAGATCATGGGGCCGGTGCGCTCGCGGGACGTCGGCCAGGCGCAGCGCGAAATCGTGGATGTGGCACGCAAGCTGGAAGCCGAGGGGAAGCTGGTGCTGAGCGCGGAGGACCAGGAGGAGTATGTCGTCTAGCGCGCCCAGGCTCCAAACCGCTCCCGCCGGCGAGCCTTCGCCTTTTTGCTATGCGGAGGCGCAGGCGGGAGATGAATCTTCCGCCGCCCAGGCCGAACTGGTTGCCGAAGAACAGATGTGCCGCCGCGAAAGCGAGGCCTTCGAGCGTGGGCGGCAGTCGGCGGAACAGCAACTCGGCGCCTCGGCCGAGGCGGCGGCGGTGCGTAGCCGAGAGCAAGTCTTGCAAGTTGTTAACGAGTTCGCGCGCGAACGGACGGCCTATTACCGAAGGATTGAAGGCGAGGTGGTTGAGCTTGCGCTCGCTATTGCGCGCAAAATACTTCATCGGGAAGTGCAGCTCGACCCGCATGCGCTGGCAGGCATTGTGCGCGTGACGCTCGAAAGGCTAGACGCCGGAACCACCGTCAACCTGCACGTTCATCCGCAGGAAGTAACCGACTGGCGGCATTATTTCGCCAGCCAGGCGGAAGGCGCGCCAGTAGCGGAAGTTCACGAAGACCGCGGGCTCGCGGCCGGTGAATGCCGGATTGAAACCTCTCTGGGCACAACTGAGATCGGGATCGAATCGCAGCTCCAGGAAATTGAAACCGGTTTGCTCGACCTGCTTGCGCAACGTCCCGACACTGGGGTTGCAGCGCCGGCGAAGGGCGGGACGCGGCGATGAGTGCGGCGCTTCTCTCCACCTATTTCTCTCACCTTGAAACCACCTCGGCGTTGCGCTGGCGCGGCAAGGTCACGCAGGTGGTGGGGCAACTGATCGAGTCGGAAGGGCCGTTTTCGACTGTCGGTGAGGCCTGCGAAATTATCGATTCGCGCGGGCGCCACTGGCCCGGGGAGATTGTCGGCTTCCGCGGGCACACTGTACTGTCGATGGCGCTGCGGCGTCCGACGGGCATCCGCTACGGCGACCAGGTCGTGGTGTGGGGATGCCGGCCTTCGCTGCGGGTCAGCGACGAACTACTGGGGCGTGTGCTCGATGGGGCGGGACAACCGATGGACGAGGGTCCGGTCCCAGCCTGCCGCGAACGCTGCTTCCTTGATCGTGAAGCTCCGCCGGCGCTTGCGCGCACACCGATTCACGAGCCTCTGGGCTGCGGCATTCGCGCGATTGACGCGTTTCTTACCTGCGGGCGCGGACAGCGCGTGGGCATCTTCGGGGGCAGCGGGGTGGGCAAGAGCACGCTCATTGGAATGATGGCGCGCAACACGAACGCGGATCTCACGGTGCTCGGCTTGATCGGGGAACGTGGACGGGAGGTCGGCGACCTGCTGAACGCGCTGGGACCGGAAGGCCGCCGCCGCTCGGTGGTCGTCGTTTCCACTTCCGACCAGGACCCGCTGCTCCGCATCCGCGCCTCGCTCGCCGCCACGACCATTGCCGAGTATTTTTGTGCGCGGGGCAGGAACGTTTTGCTGGTGGTCGACTCGCTGACGCGGCTGGCGATGGCGCAACGCGAGATCGGGCTGGCGGCGGGCGAACCGCCCACCGCCAAAGGCTACACGCCTTCGGTTTTCACTATGCTGGCACGGCTCATCGAACGCGCGGGCGCATTCGGGTCCGGAACCATTACCGGCTTCTACACGGTGCTGATGGAAGGCGACGATGAAAACGATCCGCTGGTGGATGCGGCGCGGGCCCTGCTCGACGGGCACGTCATGCTCAACCGCCGTCTGGCTGCGCAGAACCACTATCCACCGATCGCGATCCTCGACAGCATCAGCCGCATCATGCCGGCCGTAATCTCACGCGAGCACGGGGCCAAAGCCGGCGACATTCGCCGCCTGCTGGCCACTTATAAAGCTTCCGAAGAACTCATCCGGATCGGCGCTTACCAGAAAGGCAGCGATCCCGATCTTGATCGTGCGATTGCGCTCATGCCTGCACTCCGCGAATTTCTGACGCAAAGCACGCAGGACGTGGCCGGGATGCAAGAATCGCTCGATCGGCTGATGGCGCTTCCGGGCTGACGATTATGGCTTTTCGTTTTGCGCTTGCGCCGCTGCTTCAGCTTCGCCAGAGTCTCGAACACCAGCGGGCGCTCGCCTTGCAGAAGGCTTCGCTGCATGTGGCACGGGCCCAGGAAGCTCTTATCCGGCTTGACCGCTTCCTGGAAGAGTCGGCTGAGGTCGATTTGCGCTCGCTCGCGGCCGGATGCATGGCTGCGGATCTTCACTTTGCTTTTCTTCTGCGTGAGCAATTGCAACAGTTGCGTGTTCAGGTGCAGGACGAAATTCACCGCTTGGAAGCTCTGCGCCAGGAAGCGGCACAGGCCTATGAGCGGGCGCTGGCAGAGCGCGAGGTTCTTGAATCTTTGCGTGCCCGGCAGCACCGCGCATATCAAATGGAACAGGCGCGGCGTCAACAGCAAGAGATTGACGCTGCCTTCCTGGTGCAGCGCTGGCACACGCGAAAGGGCTGATTTTGCCCAGCGCGGCGCGGCAACTCTTGCCGCGCGATGGGCTGCGGCCTCTTCCGTTCCTCTTCGGCTCGTGTGCGGTTTCTGGCCTAACTTGCTGAAATTGCTGTCGGACAGATCGGCATTCCTGGCGCGCATTCTGGGTTGGGCTTTTGGCGCGTGGCATGCACACCTCGATTGCGTGATAGCGCCATGCGAGTGAACATTCTTTCCAGTCCGGAACCTGTGCAAGCGGCGAGCACGCCATCGTTGGCGGCAGGTTCCCGATCGCCGAGCTTCTCGGACGCCATGGCTCGAACTTCACAGGGCGAATCTGTGCAGACCGCATCTGAACCCACCAGGTTGCTGCCGAATACTAAGAGCGCTTCGGAGTCAAGTCTCCCAGCGCAACCCTCTGAAGCGGTGCGCGCGGGTCAATTGGCGGAGACCGGGGTCCGATCCGATACGGCCAAGACGAACTGTGAAATGCAGTCCAGCGGCGCGCTGAGTTCGAGAGCTGGCGCGCAGGCAGCGCCCCAAGCAACGCTTCAACCAACGTCGCAAGGAACGCCCAAAACAGCGGCTAGCGCAACGCTGATTGCAACCCCCATGGGAACGCCCGGCGCAAACAAGTCCAGCGCGAATGCGGGCGTCCGGGCGAACGCAAAAGCAATGGCCCAACTAATGGCTCTGCCCATGGCCAAGGACGCACTGTCGAACACCGTAATCGGCATTCCGGAACGGCAGGTATGGCCGGATGCCGCCAGCGTCATGACTGGCCTTGTCCTGCCCACCGCATTGTTCGTCGCTGTCCCGCAGGCCGCCCTTCCAACTTCAACTGCGTTGCCAAATGCGTTGCCCGCTCCGGGTGCGCCTTCGGTCGACGCAACTTCAACGGCTACGCGCGGACCAGCGGCGAGTACGGTTTCCGCGTCAGTTCCATCTCTTGTGGCCTTTTCGGGTGCGGCCCCAACGCCCGCGTCACCGCTGTTGTCCACGGCGTTGGCATCGTCTGCAATTGCTTCTGCCGATCAGGTAATTTCCGCACCGGACCGTGCGTTCTCACAATCGAGCGCAGGCAAACAGGATGCCTCGCCCGCTAACAAAACGGTTGCGAACGGTACGGGCCAAAATTTGCCGACGGCGCATTCATCTTCTCCATCCCCCGACTTCACCGCTCAGAGCTCGTCTCCGGTGCCCGCGCAGGGTTGGGGCGCTCCGCCACCGATGCCGCCGGCTACCGTGCGGGCCGCCAACGTCGCGGCCGCTTCAGACGCGGGCCCCGGAACGGATCGGCCGCAAATTCCTGGCGCATTGGACGCCGCCGATGCGTTGCTCAGGGATGCCGCTGGGGCTACTGTTGGGGCCAATGCGACCGTCGATAACGTCCGCTCCTTCGATCACGCTTCCCTTTCCCTTGTCAGTAACGCAGCCGTGGGAGATGTCCCTCAGCTTCGCTCCGAAACCGCATCGCTCACGGCGGCGCTCCCAGTTGCTGGCACCGCTGCTACCGATTCTGGAGGCACGCCGATACCATCACCTGTGGTTGCCGGCACGAGAGCCGGCGATGCCTCTCCGGCTTCGAAAACTCTCCCCCTATCAATTGTCGACGCGAGCGTTCGCATGGCAACGCCTGCGGCTTCCGGCCCGCAGTTGTCCTCAACGACGACCGGCGCAGTTCAGCATCCCGCAGCTTCTCGCAGTGCCGATTCCGCTGCGGATGGGTCTATTCACGAAGCCACGCCGGCCGAGACCTTACGCATTGCGGCGCCAGTGACTTTTGGCCCGCAGCCGCCCGCAAGGGCGGCCAATGAAGTCCAGGCTCCCACGGTTTCTCGCAGCAACACTTCCGCTTTGGTTGGGGCAATTCGCGATTCCGCACCGGCTGCCCCAAATCGCGATTCAAGCAAGACTGCGCCATCGCCAACGCCGGGAACGGCGACCACGCAAGCTCAATGGGTCATAGACGCTTCCGCATCGCCGGCAAGTAGTGAATCCGTTGACGGACCAGCGGCCAATTCGCTTGCCATCGGCACCGACCCATCCAGCAGCGCGAATTTCGTGGCCGTTTCGCCTGCGCCCGATGCGGCCTCCACGGCATCGGCGGAAGATCCAGCCAACGCGGGTCAGCCGGCCTCATCCGCGAACGCAGCATCTTCGTCGCCCGGGCAGAAATCGGCAGGGACTTTGCGGTCCGCGGTTTCCACGGCGGCTCCTTCTTCGGCACCGGCGTCCACCACCCCGGCTGCCGCCGGCGCGCCTGCGAACTCTGCGCTGGTCGCGCCGACGCCGCAGCAGAACGGATCTAGTTCCGCCACGCCGGAAAAAGCGGGGGCGGCGTCCGAGCTTCCACCTGCTCACCAGATGCTCGATTCCGCTCCGTTCCCTGCGGCGAGCGAAGGCGTGTCCGCCCCGTCTGTCGGACACCTCACTCCGGATTCCTCCACGTTACAGATGCAGGTTGGAGTTCACACCAGCGCATTCGGCAATGTGGAGGTTCACACCGTCATCGAGCAGAGCCAGGTCGGCATTTCGATTCATGGCGACCGCGAGCTGGCCCGCTGGTTCAATTCGGAAGTGAGTGGCCTAGAGGCGGGACTTAAGAACCAGCACTTGAATCTCACGGGCGTCGATTTTTCGAGCACGCGCTCCGGCGTGCAGACGGCCACCAGCTTTCAACACGGGCAGCCGCGCCAGAATTTCTCTCAGACTTCAGGCTCCTACGCCGCCGCGTCAGCAAACGAGGCGACGGCGACCGAGTCCACAACCGAAACCGATCTCACCACAGCGCTGCCGGCTCGAGGGCCGGAAACGCGCGTGAGCATTCTTGTGTAGGAGGTTATTGTGTATATTCCTTTACTTCGATCGCTTGCAAATTCCAATGCGGCGCCGGCGCCGGCAAATTCCACTTCTTCATCGTCTGCGTCTACATCCGCGTCGAACGACGCGACTGGAGGCCTGGACACCATGTTCCTGCAGTTGCTGAGTGCGCAACTGAAGGCGCAGAGCCCGATGAATCCGCTCGATCCCAATCAGTTCGTCGCCCAACTGGCGCAATTCCAGTCGCTGAGCGACCTTACACAAATCGACGAACTCATGCAGATGCTCGTGATCAACACCCGGGCCGCTTCTTCTTCCGGCAGCAGCCAGGCATCGGCCGCCACCAATTCCAATTCCATTCCAAGCACAAGTCTTAATACCATTTCTCACTAAGGAGCATAACTATGCCAGCGTTCTCGATTCCACTTTCCGGATTGACGGCGAGTTCGACCGCGCTTTCCACGATTGCCAATAATCTGGCCAACCTCAACACCATTGGCTACAAGGACGAACAGATCCAGTTCAGCGATCTGTTTTACGAGATCCTCGGGAGCAACGGCGCCGGCGATCCGATTCAGCAGGGAGCGGGAACGACGGTAAGCTCCATGCCCTCGAATTTCACGCAGGGGAACGTGACTCCTACCGGGGTTTCGACCGACGTCGCGATCATGGGGGGAGGGTTTTTCGTGGTCCAGAAAGACGGAGCTGACAGCTACACGCGGGCCGGCAACTTCGAAGTCGGGAAAGATAATCTGCTGGAAACCGCCGACGGGCAGCAGGTGCTGGGGTATCAGGCCGTCAATGGCGTCATTAATACCAGCGCCGGGCTGGGGACGCTTGCGCTGGGGGCGGGGACGATCAGTCCGGCCACGACAACGACGAACGTGGAGATGACATCGAACCTGAATGCCACGGATGCTGTGGGTGCGAGCTACTCCACGAACGTAACCGTGTACGATTCGCTCGGGGCCAGCCACAACATCACGTTCACATTCACGAAGACCGCCACCAATAACTGGACGTATTCCGCCAGCATACCGCTCGCCCAGATCACACCGGCAGCGGGAACGACTCCTTCGGACCCGGTGGTGCTCACGACGGGCACGTTGACGTTTGACGGGAACGGCAACCTCACGAGTCCGACTTCGGCGAACGGCAGCATTGCCATCAGCACGTCGGCTGTAGGCACGCTGGCCGACGGCGCGAACGATCTTTCGTTCAATTGGAATATGTTCGACAAGAACGGCAACGGCCTTCTGACACAGATGGCGTCGGCCGACAGCACGCCATCGATTCTGCAGGATGGCAGCGGGAGCGGCACGCTGGTCAATTTCAACATGGGCTCCGATGGCACCATCACCGGGTCGTTCAGCAACGGAAAGACGGCAGTGCTGGGGCAGATCGCTCTAGCCAGTTTTGCGGATGAACAGGGATTGTCGCACGTGGGCGGCAACGACTTTTCGCCCACGCTTGCTTCCGGGCAGGCAACAATTGGGGCTCCGGGAACGGGCGGCCTGGGGTCGATCTCGGGCGGCGCGCTGGAGCAATCGAATGTGGACATTGCCACGGAGTTCGCGTCGCTGATCGTTGCGCAACGGAGCTACGAAGCGAATGCGCGCGTGGTCACGACGTTCGACCAGGTGGCGCAGGACACCATCAACCTCAAGCAATAACGAATTCCGCCGATGTACTCACAAACGGGGAGAACCTGCCTCGCGCAAAGGCTGCGAAAGCGGCAGCTTTAATAAGAAAGTTTCAATGGGAACGCTCTCAGACAACCGAGGGCGTTTCCGTCTACTGCCTGGCCGCGCTTGTTCGCAGGCAAAGATATCTCGCCAATTGCTTGCATTCAGGCCAACTTCCAGCATCCACCTTTTGTGCGCCGGGGTGGCGTCTATTGCGGTGCCTTGCTTGCACTCACCACGGTCATGCCCGATGTACAGGCGAAAACCGTGTCTGCAGCCCCTGTAGCCGGAGATGCCGGCAAAGCACCAATGGGCTCGGCCAAATCGGATGTTGGCGTACCCAAGAAGAAGGCTGCGAAAAAGAAGAAGTATCCCTACTTTTTCGTCGTGCTCGTCGCCGCGGCGGCGGGGATTTATTTCTGGATGCGCCCGGGCAGTTCGACCAGCGCCGCGGCCACTGCCGAAGTGGAGAACACGCTGGCGCTTGAAACCTTCGTAGTGAATCTCGACGGTGCGGGGCAGCGCTCCTACCTTCGAGTGGGGATCACGCTGGGCTTGTCACACGCAATGCCGGGCAAGCGGGAAGAGGTGCCGGTTGCGCCTTTGCGGGACACCATTCTTGCGGTGCTTTCCAGTGCCCAGCCAGAACAGTTGCTGGCCACCGAGGGCAAGCAAAAACTCAAAGCCGATCTTCTGAAAGCGCTGCAGGAGCGCGCACCCAGTCTCGGGATCGAAGACGTTTACTTCACGGAATTTCTGGTGCAAATGTAATGGCCGCTGCCACCCAGGCGAAACCCGAGACTCCCGTTTGCGACCCCTGGACGCGGGTGGAAGCGCTGCCTTGCCTGCTGTCGATCGAAATTCCGGTGCCCAACTTTACGGTGGCCGATCTGGTCGGGCTCACGCCCGGCCGTTTGATTGATACATGCTGGACGGTCGGAGAGGACGTTCCCCTGCGGATAAGCGGGGAACTCATTGCCTGGAGCGAATTCGAAATCGTGAACAGCCATGTTGCCGTACGCCTGACGGAGCTTGCCTGAAGGTGGAAATCACAACTGCCAATCCGCCGCTGTCGCAGGGAGCGAAGTTGGCTGGGTTGCTGCCGTTTCCTGCGCAGCTGGTTCATACCCGGCTGGTGCAGTCAAAGCTCACGCCGGCCTGGCGCTGGCCGCGTGTCTTACCGCGTCCGCTGGTTGCTCTGCATCACCAACTTGAGAATTTCTGGCGTGCCCTGATTGTCCACACCCGCCGCGTTCCGAAGTCGCTGATCGTCTCTGAAAGTGCCGCACTGGGCGACCGGCGCCTGGTCTCGGTGGTGCAGTTCGAGCGCCAGCGCTTTCTGATTGGTTGCGGACCTGCGACGGTGACACTTCTGGCGCGCTTGCCGGATGTTCGGCCGGGTGAAGCGAACTCGACAGAGACAGGCCCGGAGCCGGGTCCGTCTGCCGACGGGGGCAGCATATGAGGCGGCCCGGGCTCTCCCGCAAACGCAGCGTTGCGCTTTTGCTCGTCTACCTGAGCGCATCGGTTCCTGATTTGTGGGCGCGTGCCCACAGCCATACCCAGGCCGCGCCCGGGCTGCCGCTCAATTTGTCTGGGGGATCCGTTCCCTGGAACATCGTGGTGCTGCTGACGCTGCTGACGCTGCTTCCGGCCATCCTGCTCTCGATGACGCCGTTCGTGCGCCTGCTCGTCGTATTTCATTTTCTGCGGCAGGCGCTGGGCACGCAGACGGCGCCGTCCAATCAGACGCTGATCGGGCTTGCCCTGATTCTCACTTTTTTTCTTATGCAGCCGGTGGGCGCTCGGATCTACGCCGACGCGCTGGTTCCGCTCGAAGCCGGGCGCATCGATGCCTGGTCCGCGCTCGACCGTGGTTCGGTGCCGATGCGCCACTTCATGCTCAAGTACACGCGGGAAAAGGATCTCGCACTTTTTGTGGAACTGGCGCGAGCGCCGCGTCCGGCGTCACCGGACGATCTCCCGATGCGCATTGTCGCACCGGCTTATCTGCTCTCGGAGCTGCAGGCCGGTTTCAAGATCGGTGCCGCGCTGTTTCTTCCTTTTCTTGTAATCGACCTGGTCACGGCGGCCATCACCACGTCGGTGGGAATGCTGCAGCTGCCGCCAGTCGTAATTTCGACGCCGCTCAAGATCCTTTTGTTTGTGGTGGTCGACGGGTGGAACCTGCTGGTCGGTTCCCTGATGAAGAGCTTTGCCTGACGGATGGGTATGGAAACCGCAGAAACGATCGCGTTAGTACGGGGGACGCTCGAAATCGCGCTCTTTCTGGTGGCGCCGCTGCTGGCCATTGCGACCCTGGTGAGCCTGCTGGTGAACGTGGGGCAGGTGCTCACGTCGCTGCAGGACCAGACGATTTCGACGGTGCCGCGCCTGGCGGCGGTGGCGGCGGCGGCCCTGCTGCTGCTGCCCTGGATGTTGCGCAGGCTGATGGTTTTCACGATCGCGATGTGGAGTGACTTCCATCCGCTGCTGCGGTGAGGCGGGTGTTTTCACAATCGTTGTGGAGGGGACGTTTGGAAATGAGTGACCTGGGAGCGTGATGAATACGGGGTTTTCCATTCCGATTGGCCAGGCAGTGCTGGTCTGGATGATCGCACTGGCGCGGGTGAGCGGGCTGCTGGTGTCGGCGCCGTTTCTCGGGAGCGCCTCCGTGCCGCCGCGCCTCAAGGCTAGTCTCGCCATCCTGCTCACCGTATTACTGGTGCCGCTTGTTCACGCGCCGGCGTCTGCGCTCGCCGCGCCCGCGGTCGCGGTCGTGCTCGCGGCGGAATTTGCCGTCGGCTTTCTGCTCGGTTTCACGCTGCAACTTCTCTTCGATGCGGTTCAGCTTGCCGGGCAGGTTTGCGGAGTACAGATGGGGTACTCGCTGGCGAGCGTGCTCAACCCGGACAGCCAGGCCGATTCGACCGTTCTTTCCACCTTCTATCAGCTCATCGTGCTGGTGCTCTTCATCCAGTTAAGTGTGCCGCACTGGCTGCTGCGCGGCCTGGGGCGCAGTTTCGACTATCTTCCTCCGGGATCGTGGTCGCTCAGCTGGCCGGCGGCGTCGGCGCTGCTCGGATTCGCTTCCGGCATGTGGGTGGCGGGCGTGCAGATTGCCGCTCCGGTACTGGTGGCAAGCTTGTTTGCCGATGTCGCGCTCGGCTTTCTGGGCAAAGCGTCGCCGCAATTTCCTGTCCTATTTCTCGGCATCTCGCTCAAGAACGTGCTCGGCCTGGCATTGCTGGTTGGAGGGGTCGGTTTCTGGCCGCGCTTTTTCGATGCGCGGTTTGAACGCGCGCTCGAAGCTTCGGAAAGGATTCTGAAACTAGCGCGCTGACGACGAACCTATATGCCACAAGCAAACCAAACCGAGCAGGCAACCCCGAGACGGCGGCAGAAGGCGCGCGAGAAAGGACAAGTCGCGCGCAGCCGCGATCTGATCGGAGCCGCGGCCGCGGTGGCAGCCACGCTCGTGCTCTTCACGCAGATGTCCACCTTCCCAGAGCTTTGGCGGGCGTTTTACCGGGATTGCCTGGAGGGCGCGGTTTCCGGCCGCCTGCGCATGGATGCGCTGCCTCCGTTCCTGACCCACGCTTCACTGTTTGCCGCGACCGGAGCGGCGCTCGGGCTGGGCTGGATTGTCGCTCTGTCGTCGGCGGTGGCGCAGGGCGGGCTCGTGTTTGCGCCGGCTTCGCTTCTGCCTACGCTTTCCCGCATCTCGCCAGCGGCGCGGGTGCGCCAGCTTTTTTCCACCACGGCCTTGCGCTCATTTCTGAAGAGCGCGCTGCCGGGGACAGCAGTCATTTCCATCGCATACGCATGCCTGCGCCGCGACTGGGGCGCGCTGGTGGCTTTGCCGTCGCGCAACCCGCACGGACTGGCGGCGTTCACGGCATCGCGCGTGTTTGAGATGGGCTGGAAGTCCGCCCTCGTGCTCCTGCTGTGGGCATTCCTCGATTACTTTTTCGAGCGCCGCCACTTCGAGGGTGAACTGAAAATGAGCCGCCAGGAACTGGTGGATGAATACAAGGAAAGCGAGGGCAACCCTCTGATCAAGTCGCGCATTCGGCGATTGCAGCGGCAGTTGCGGCGCCGCCGGATGCTCGAAGATGCCAAGCGAGCCGCCGTTGTCATTACCAACCCGACCGCGTACGCCATTGCGCTCGAGTACAACGCGTTGATGCCTGCTCCGGTGGTCGTAGCCAAGGGGCGCAATCTGCTGGCTGCGGAAATTCGCGAGATCGCGCACTGGAATGACATTCCCATCGTCGAGAACAAGCCGCTCGCACACCTGCTCTATCGCACGGTCGAAATTGGACAGAGCGTTCCGCCGAAACTCTACGCCGTGGTGGCCGAAATTCTGGCGGCGGTCTACCGCGCGCAGGCGAGGGCGCAGGCTGCCGCCGCGGCGCGCGGCGCGGCTTCCGTTTCTTCGAATGCCTCCATCCCTACGCCGCCCGAGGGCCTCCGCTGATGGCCGCCGCCGTTGCGCCCGCCCGCAATCCACTCAGCGACTGGATCGTTCCCATCGCCGCGGTAAGCCTGGTCTTCGTCATGCTGGTGCCGCTGCCGGCGATCATACTGGACCTGCTGCTGGCGACCAGCATTGCGGCAAGCGTGCTGGTGCTGCTGAGCGCGCTCCAGATCCTGCGCCCCGCGCAGTTTTCGGTCTTTCCGAGCCTGCTGCTTCTGCTCACGTTGTTCCGGCTGTCGCTGAATCTTGCCTCCAGCCGCCGGATTTTGCTGCATGGCAACGAAGGCGTCGGCCGCGGCCGGCCGCGTAATCGAAGCCTTTGGACAATTTGTCGTGGGCGGGAACTACGTCGTCGGATTCGTTCTTTTCCTGGCCCTGATCGCGATCCAATACATCGTTGTCAGCCATGGCGCAGTGCGCACGGCCGAGGTTACGGCGCGCTTCACTTTGGATGCCCTGCCCGGCAAGCAGATGGCGATCGATGCCGACCTCAACGCCGGACTGATCGACGAGAACCAGGCGCGCGCACGCCGGGAGCAGGTGGCGCGGGAAGCCGAGTTCTATGGCGCGATGGATGGGGCCGCGCGTTTCAACCAGCGCGACTCGATCGCGACCATTCTGATTACCGGCATCAACATTCTCGCCGGGTTCCTGATCGGAGTCTTTCAGCTCGACATTCCCTTCCGCGAGGCGCTCAAGACCTACACGGTGCTCACCGTCGGCGATGGCCTGGTGACGATGATTCCGTCGCTGCTGGTCTCGATGGCGGGCGGCATGGTGGTGACACGGGCTTCTTCCGGCGCGACGCTTTCGATCGACCTCGGCAGGCAGCTACTATCGCGGCGGCGACCGCTGCAGATTGCCGCCGGCGTCATGTTCGCGCTCGCTCTCATCCCCGGGCTGCCGAAATTTTCGTTCCTCACGCTGGGGGCTTTGGTAGCACTACTCGCTGCACGTTTGCCGGCTGCCTCCGATGCGGATGCCGCCGCTGCCGGCGCGCCCGCTGCGGGCGAAAAGGACAAGAAAGCGGCGAAATCCGATTCGCTGGAAGACCTGCTGAAACTCGACGAGCTCTCGCTGGAAGTCGGCTATGCACTGGTTCCGATGGTCGATGCGCAGCAGGGAGGGCAACTGCTGGCGCGCGTCAAGGCGTTGCGCAGCAACCTGGCGCTGCAACTCGGGTTCATCGTTCCGCCCATTCACATCACGGACAACGTGCGTCTCAAAGCGCGCGAATACCTTATTTCGCTGCGTGGAGTCGAAATCGCCCGCTGGGAAATGGCCGATGACCGCGTGCTCGCCATCAGCTCCGAATTATCGCCGCCCGCGCTGGCCGGCACTCCCACACGCGAGCCTGCTTTCGGAGTCGCCGCGCTTTGGATCGCGCGAGCGCTCGAGTCGCAGGCGCTGGCGAGTGGATATGCGGTGGTCGATCAGACCTCGGTTCTTTCGACTCATCTTGCGGAAGTGATCCGCCAGCATGCCTACGAGTTGCTTACGCGGCACGAAACCAAGCGCCTGCTCGACCGGCTGGGCGATGGCCATCCCAAGCTCGTCGAGGAACTGGTTCCGAAAACGCTCTCGCTCGGCGAGGTGCAGAAAGTGCTGCAGCAACTGTTGCGCGAGCAGGTATCGATTCGCGATCTTGCGACTATTCTCGAAGCGCTGCTGGATGTTTCCGCCTCGACCAAGCACCCGGTGTTGCTCGTCGAAGCCGCGCGCCAGGCTCTGGGCCGCGCGCTGGTGCGTCCGCTGCTCTCCGACGACGGCGGCCTGCGCGTGCTCACGCTCGACCACTCCATCGAAGAAGAACTCAGCCGCGCCTATGCGCCGCTGGCTGCTCCGGCCACCAGTACAGGGCTGCAGCCCTCCTTTGTGCGGCGAGTTCTCGACAGCCTGAAGCAGCTGGCCGGCGACCAGGTGGCGCAGACCGCGCCCATCCTGCTTTGTCCGACGCCCGCACGTTTTCACCTGCGGCGTCTGCTCGAACCGTTTCTCCCCAAAGTAGTCGTGCTTTCGCCGCTCGAGATTCCTCCCATGATTCCAGTGCAGTCGCTGGGGACGGTGCGATGAAACGAATTGCTAATGACGAACGAAGGCGGTTCCACGAAAGAGGGACAGACGTATGACCAAACATCCCGCCCATGCTTATCAAGGTGTCACGAGCGATGCGGAGCGCGAGCGCATTCTCATGGAGCAGTTGCCGCACGTGCGGTATATTGCGCGGCGCATTCACGAGCGGCTGCCTCGCCATGTTCCCTTCGAGGACCTGGTGCACGCCGGCGTTCTCGGGCTGATCGACGCGCTCGGCAAATTCGACCAGTCGAAGCACGTGCAATTCAGTTCGTACGCCAAGTTCCGGATCCGGGGCGCGATTCTCGACAGCCTGCGCGAGTTGGACTGGAGCCCGCGTGAACTGCGGCGGAAGGGGCGACAGGTGGAAGAAGCGCACAACCAGCTTTCGATCCGCCTGGGACGAACGCCCACCGAAATCGATCTGGCCCGCGAATTGGAGATGCCGCTCGAAGAACTGCAGACGCTGCTTTCCGAACTTAACATGCTCGAAATCGGCAGCCTGCGAGTCGAGTCACCGCAAAGCGGCAACGAAGAAGACCTGGCTGTCACGATTCCGGCAAAACCCGAGGACACGCCATTTTTTCAGTGCCTGCGGTCGGAGATGAAACAGTTGCTGGCGCAGGCGATCGCGGAGCTACCGGAGAAAGAACAGCGTGTACTTTCGCTTTACTACTTCGAGGAACTCACGATGAAGGAAGTTGGCGCCGTGCTTGGGATCGGGGAGTCCAGAGTTTCGCAAATTCACTCGCTGGCCATGATGCGGCTGCGGGCGCGGCTGAGCTTCCTTGATCCCACTGCGGAGCGGACTTTCGCGCAGGAAGCCGGACGCTAGGCGGGCGCGGACATTTCCATGGACAAAGTTCTCAACCAGCACGAAATCGACGAGATGGTGCGAGCGGCGCGCTCGGGGGCCACTGCTTCGCGCTCTTCAGAACCAGTGGTCGAACCGTGGGACATCCGGCAGGCGGGCCAGATCGGACCGGAACAGGTGCGCGCGATCAATCAACTGCACGAGCAGTTCGCCCGGAACCTCACAACTTCGGTGGGAGGTTTTCTGCGGGTGGTGTTCGACTGCAGCCTGGTTTCGGCCGAGCACCTTAACTATCGCGAGTTTCTGCAGCGGGTTCCGGAAAAGACGTATCTGGCTTCCTGCGACCTGTCGCCGTTTGGCGCGATCGCCATTCTCCAGCTCGATCTCGGAGTCGCGTTTCCGCTGATCGACGTGATGATGGGAGGCGAAGGCAAGTCGGGCGAGCTAACCCGTGACCTGACCGAAATCGAAGGGCAGATTCTGGAAGGCGTGATGCGGATCATTTGCCGCGACCTGAGGACGAGCTGGCAGGCCATTAACCTCGAATTCAAGTTCGGAGCCTGCCAGCAGATTTCGCAGGCACAGCGTTTAATGGCGCCCGACGAAAAAAATCTGTGCCTTTGTTTCGAAATCAAAATGGCGGAAAACCGCGGCACCCTCAACCTCGCGGTTCCGGCTTTAGTTTCGAATGCGCTCTTGCGCAAGCTTTCCGCCGCCATCATTTACCGGCGGCCGCACAGCCCGGCCGAAGCCCGCAACCAGATCCAGAAACGGCTGCTCGATTGTCTGTTTCCAGTTGAACTTTCGGTGCCGCAGATGAACGTTCAGATTGCAGATCTTTCTCGGTTGAATCCGGGCGACCTGCTGTCTTTCGCGCGCAGCGCAACCACGGCGGCGCTCCTTGAGATCGAAGAAGTGCCGCTCTGTTCGGCAGCGCCGGTCCGCGTGGGCGCGCGCCGCGCGGCGCGGGTGCTAGCGCTGGAGCCGCAGGCAGATCCGGCAAGTGAATCGTAAGAAGGAAATCATCATGACCGACACCACTAAGCCCAATCCGTCCAAGCCTGAGCTGGAAGCCTGGTTGGATGCGTGGAGATCCTGCACGCAGGACGTTCTTTCGCAAATCTCGGGACAGCCGACGGTCTTCGAGACTATCTCAGAGACCCTGGCCACCGAGGAGTCCGACTTGCGGTACACCGTGGTAGCTGCCGGGGCTGTTCAGGGAGAAATGGCGGTCCGCCTTTCTGAGGCCTCCGGGCAACGCCTCGCGAATAAATTTCTGGGAGAGACAGTTGCCCCCGACGATGCTGGTTCCGGCAAAGGGCTCAGTGGGGAAGGCCGGGAAGCTCTGGAAGAGCTTCTTCGCCAGATTGGCGGCCTGGCTGCGACCACGGTCGGCGAGAAGGTTGGCGGGCCGGTCCAGTTGCAGTTATCGCGCGCCGAAGCGCCTTGGGCCTGGACATCGGACCACGTTGCCACGCTGCGCACGCGCGATGAGGCGGGTAGTGAAGTCGCCATCGAAATTCGCATTAGTCCGGCGCTCGCTGCCGCGCTGGCCTCGCGCGCGGCGGCCGAGGCCGCATCCCCTGCCCCGTCGCCGTCTTCGCCCCCTGCTCCGTCCGCGTCTCCGACCGTTGCCGCAAGTGCAAAAGCCTCGCCTTCGCCAGCGCCGCAGCGTGTGTCCCCGGGAGGTCCAATTCCCGAGCGCCTGTCCACGGGCTACAACCGCCTGCTTGATGTAGGACTGGGCGTAAAGTTGCGCTTCGGAACACGCCGCATGCGACTGCGCGACGTGCTGGCACTGAGCTCGGGCCTGGTCGTCGAACTCGACAACGAGCTTAATTCCCCGGTTGATCTGCTGCTTGACGGACGCGTGATCGCACGCGGCGACGTCGTCATCATCGATGGAAAGTATGGATTGCGCGTTACGGACGTCGTGGATCCTTCGCCGGCTAACAACCCGTCCGTGTGACGCGCGATTCTTGAAAGGAATATTTCGAACTAGCTTTCTACCCATGCCCAACTTTTTCAAACCGCTGGTCAAGTCCGTCGATTGGCTCCAACACCGTCAGGCTGGAAGCAAGCGTCCAGAGTGCACGCTGGTTTCATGCACGGGTACCAAACCGTTTTGGCAGCGGCTGCTTGGCCGCAGTGCGGGCATCTTCCTTCACGGGGAGTTCTACTGCCGCCCGCAGTGTCTGGAGACCGCCCTGATGGGGCAGATATCACGGTTGCGCGCCTTGACCCCATCGGTGCAACCCCCGAACCGAATTCCCCTGGGCCTGCTGATGGTGGCGCGGGGCAAGATCACGCATCTGGAAGTGCGCGCCGCCCTCGAAGCGCAGCGCCGGGCGCATTATGGATCGATCGGCGACTGGATTGAAAAACTCGGCTTTGCCTCCGAGCAGGACGTTACGGCCGCGCTGGCCCTGCAATGGGGATGCCCGGTGGCTTCGTCATTCGATCACTCCATCGTCGATTCACCCGGCCACATCCCATTGCGCATTCTGGAAGCTTTTCAGATGATTCCTTTCAACTACGCCGCCTCCACCAACACGCTGTATCTTGCTTTTGGGGCGCGCGTTGATCATGCGGCTCTTTATGCGATCGAGAGGATTCTCGATTGCCGCACGCAACCCTGTGTGGCTCCGTCGAAAAGCGTTGCGCGGCAACTCGAACAACTGCGGCTGCTCGCGCGGCCAAACGACGTTGAATTCGTGACGCGCGATCTCGGCGAAATGGCGCGCATCACTTCAAGCTACGTCGCCCGCCTCAATCCGGAGGACGTCCGGCTCAGCCGGGTGGGGCGCTTCATCTGGCTTCGCCTGAAAGCGCGCCGGGCTGTGATCAACCTACTTTTTTGCCTACAGGCAAACTCTGCGGAGCTGCACACGCCGCGGCCATCGTTTCTTGCGGGGGAACAATCGTTCGCCACACCGCTCCGGGCAATGGCGGAACGGAACGAGTGAAAGCGTGTTTGATCGACAGCCCTGCTCGAAGGAATGTGCGGGCGATTGGCATTCAAGAAATGGCCGCCATTTGCCGATTAGACAATAGTGCGCCTCCCAAATCAGGTTCCTCCTGGCTTGGGGAGGGAAGACGCACCCGATCCGATACCGGGCTGGGAGAACGCAGGCTCGGCCCGGGACCGGACTCGGCATTCTTTGCGGGAGTGCCCCCTGTAACTGCAATCCGATTACAACGTGCGTTTGAAAAGCGGCAGCGCCAGTCCCATGGTTCCCAGCGCAAAGCAGGTCAGGAAAATCAAATCCGGCATAATCGGTCCCAAGCCAGTTTCCTTCAACAGCAGACACTTGAATCCATGCACGGCATAGGTAAATGGATCCACGATCGCAATCGCCCGCAGCCACGCCGGAAAGGCCTGCACGGGATAGATCGATCCGCTGGGAAAAAACAGCAGCGTGTTGAGAATGCCAAACGTTGCGCGCGGCACTAATGGATCTTCGACCCGCACCATCATCAGGAACATCATGCAATTGAAAGCCGATGCCGTGGCCACGACCATGGCCAAGAGTCCAAGAATCGTCGCGGGATGGAAGATCGTCCCCACGCCCGCCAGCAGCGACCCGATCATGGTAATTACCACGCCAGTGAGGATGCCCTTGATTGCGCCTGCGCCGTTCAACCCGAACACGAGTTCGGTTTTGGTGATGGGCGTAACCAGATAGCCTTCGTGCACGCCGCGGGCCTTGTCGTCAATGTAGAGCATGCCCCCGCCGATCATTGCCGACACGAACATTGCCAGTGCAATCGAACCTGGGAGGAGATACTTCATATATTCGATGAAGGGATAGAGCTCGACAGTTTCGAGCGCGGTCTGCTGCAGAAGGCGGGGCTCGACGTCGGGCTGGTTTAGCGCGTTGGTTAAATCCATCATGGTCGATTCGAGGGACGAGCTCACGAAGTTGTCGGTGTTGTCGACGATCAGGGCGATGCGCGGATGATTCTTCTCATACACCATCTTCGAATACTGCGGAGGAATGATCACCGCGCCCTGGATTTTTCCGTTGCGCACGTCTTCGCGCGCTTTGACTTCATCGGCGTACGGGACCGGCACGAACGTGTGCGCGGTGGCCTGAACGGAATCGAACGCCTCCTTGATCCGGACGGCTTGCGTTCCGTGGTCTTCGTCCACGATTCCCAGCTTCGCGTTCTGAATCTTTCCGCCGAACGCGTTCCCCAGCACAATTAATTGGACGAGCGGGAAAATCATCGACACCATCATCAGTGCCGGAGAACGGAAAAACTTCCTCATCTCGCGTTCGATAATTGCCAGTGTTCGATTCATGGCTGCATCCCCGGACGTGGCGGCATCACGAACGCGTGAGCTTTTACAAGCTCATCGCGCAGTTGCCGTCCCGTGTAGTGGACGAAGACGTCGTCCAGCGTGGTGTTCTGTACCGTGAGAGTCTTCAGCGTTACGCCGCAAACAACCGCCATTTCGACCAGATCGGTCGTGGTTCCGGAACCATTTGCAGTGAGCACGCGATACATGCCCGCGCTTTCGTTCTGTACGGATGTCACTCCGGGCAGACCGCGCAGACGTTCTTCCCAATCCGGCGGCGGGTTGTCGAACTGAACTTCGATGACGGTGGATCCGGGCACGGTCGCTTTGAGCGCCTCGGGAGTGTCGAGCGCGACCAGATTGCCGTGATCGACGATGGCAATGCGGTTGCACAGACGGTCCGCTTCGTCCATGTAGTGCGTCGTGATCAGAATGGTCAGCTTGCGCTTTGATTTGATGTTGGTCAGCATTTCCCATACAGCCACTCGCGAGACTGGGTCGAGGCCGGTGGTGGGTTCGTCGAGGAAGAAAATCCTTGGGCTGTGTACCAGACCGCGGGCGATCTCCAGGCGGCGGCGCATGCCACCCGAAAGCGTCTTGGTCTGTGCGTCACGCCACTTCGTCAGGTCGACAGTTTCCAGCAGCTCATCAATCGCTTCTTTGCGGCGCTTCGCCGGAACGTCATAGAGCTTGGCGTAAATCGACATGTTCTCCTCGACCGTCAAATCGAGATCGCTGGTCAGCGCCTGGGGGATCACGCCGATTGTCCGTCGCACCGAATCTGCTTCCCTGGACACGTCGTGTCCGGCGATTCGCGCCGCACCCGACGTGATTGGAATCAATGTCGTCATCATCCGGATCAGCGTGGATTTGCCGGCGCCGTTTGGGCCGAGCAAGCCGAAGATTTCTCCCTCCTTCACGGTGAACGAAACGTCGTTAACCGCCGTGAAGTCGCCGTATTTTTTGACGATGTGGTCGACCTCGATTGCATTCGGAGCGTTCGCGGCAACTTCGCCGCGCAAACTCATCTCCGCGCCCTGTACACTAAAGCCGTTTGCGGTTCCGGAGTCCGCGCCGGGATTGGTCTTACCGGCCGCCGGATTGTTCTTTTCTTCATTCATGTCTTGCAACCTTCATCTTGCGGCCGTGTCGTGCGCAGGCCTCGAACCTCGGGGCGTTAACCTCTGCAATCTGACCTTTAACCTCTGACCTGCACCTAGCTCCCTTTTTGCAGAGCCGGCGGCACCAAAACTTCGGCGGTCATGCCCGGGACATACGCGCCTTTGGGATTAGCCAGCCGCACCTTCAAGAGTAGAGTGCGGATGTCGCGCTTCCGCCGCCCTACATCGCGCTGCGTTGCGAAATCAGCTTCGGCCGCTTTGTAGAACACTCTTCCATCCACTACTGTCCCGCCGGGAAGCCGGATTTTGAGAGTGTCGCCATATCCAATGCGATCCGCGTCCGTTTCTGGAATCGCCGCCCGCACCCAGGTATCGCTAAAGTCGACGACGGTGACGATGGCCTGGCCCGCATTTACCACTTCGCCTTCGCGCGCTGCGCGCGTGAGCACAGTTCCGGTGACGGGCGCATAAATCTTCGTGTAACCCAGACGAACTTCCGCTTCTTTCAATTGCGCGATCGCGTTTCCGACCTGGGCTCGGGTGGAAGCAACTGTGCTCTGGGCGGCGGCCGCCTGGTTGGTGCGTGCCACTGCCGCGTTCAGGCTGGCTTGGGCCGCGGATACCTGTTCTTTCCCGGAATCAACGGCCGCCTGCTGCGCTTTTAAGTTCATCTGGGCCTGCACTTTTTCCTGTTCGGAGGCTACGCCCGCATCGGCGAGTCCAATGGTGCGGCGGCTGTCGCTTTCGATGCGCGCCAGAGTAGCTTCAGCCTGCGCCAGTTGCGCGCGCGCCGATTGCAATTGTGCCTGCGCGTTAGCTACGTCGCTCGACGTCGATCCCTTGGTCGATTGCTGTGTGTACTGGTTCGCGTTCACCTGGGACCGGAAGCTTGCGATCATAGCTGCCGCTGCGCGCTCCTCGGCTTCGAGTTCGGAAGGATCAAGCTCCGCGATCAGGTCTCCCTGCTTTACTTGTGTTCCCTCGTCTACCAGGAGTTTTAGAATCCGCCCCTGGATTTGCGGGCTTACGACGATCTGGTTGGCATCCACGGTTCCGACGAGCACCAGATCGCCGCCCCGCGGCGTGGAATAGAAGTAATAGGCCGTAGAAATGGCAAAAATTATGGCCACTAAAATCAGAACTTTATTTCGAGCGTTCATCGCTTTTCCTCAGTGCAAACATGCGCCCTACAGGCACACTGCCTCCGTAATAAACTCGAGCACGAATTTCCGCCGCTCCGCGATTCTTTCCCTCGACAGCGGATCCACCTTCAGCAGCGCTTTCATCGCCGTCGCGGTGCTGAAGTAAAAAATCACGATTCCCACGAGCGACGGAAGAAAGTCCATGGGATTCACGCGCCGGAGCTGCCCTTTTTCTGCGCCCTCGCGCAACAACTTGCCCATTTGCGCGTAAATGGGAGCGAAGTATTCCCGGGCGATCCGTAGCATTTGCGGAGAAGCATGCGCCCCCACGCGCATCCATTCGGATTGGACCACACGCGGAAAACGGGGGTTCGCCGCGATGTAGTCAAAATACCGGCCCACATACTCGAGCAGTTTTTCGCGCGGCTCAAGATCGCTGTCGAATACTGACATGACGCGTTCCCGCATCCCGCTGAACACGTGGTCCAATACCGCCTCGTAGAGCGCGTCCTTATCCTTGAAGTAGTAATAAAGGAGGGCCTTGTTGACTCTCGCCGCCTGTGCGATGCGGTCGGTGCGGGCCCCAGCAATGCCGTACTCAGCGAATTCCGCCACCGCCGCGCGGAGGATAGCGGCGCGGCTTTCTTCGGGCTGGCCGCGCGTCCCGAGACGCGTGCGGCCGCGCCCACGATCGAGAACCGGCTCTTCCGACGCCGAGCGCTGGGCCAGCCGCCGCGCACCTTTTCGGCCCGGAGCCGCGCGCCGGGCCTGTTTCCTGCTTGTGGTTGGCACCATGGCGTTCCTTAATTAACCAGTTAGTTAAACTGTAGCATCTGGCGCACGACCCGCGCAAGCCATTCCTCTTTCAATCGTGCTTTCCCGTGTCCACCGTTCGCATGGCCTGGCTCCGGTCCACCCCAGCCCAAACGTAACTTTCGGCCCCAGGGTCCCAACAGGGTATACTGTCCCGAATAGGCTTAACGTGGGACATACTTCCTTTTTCGTGCCGCATCCCAACCTCAGCGATGAGGTCAATCACCAGATTGTCCAGTCGGAGATTGAGGGTGGCGTTTACCTCAGCGATCTGCCGCCGGCGACGGTCCTGCAGATCCAGACGCAGCACCACTGCTACACTGCGGTTCTGCTCGAAGACGGTTCCGCTCTCATCTCCGGGCATCCGGAATTTTGTCCCGAACCCACCGCCGTAGCCATCTCCGGTTCTACCTGGGGAGGCACGATGCTCAAGCGCAGCTTCGTGGGTCGCGGCATGCGCCTGGAATTCTCCCATCCCGGGTATCGCACGCCAATCGTCACGTCCTCCATCCGGGACATCCGCGAACTGTCTTCCGCCGCCCGGCTTCGCAACCACGCCGCCGTCTAGTCGCGGCTTTCAGCCATTTTTCTCGATTGCGTTACAATCATCCCGCTACTTTTTCCTGTGAGGATCTCATGCGTTCTCTATTCGTCGCTATCGTTCTTACGCTTTGTTGTTCCACTTACTCGGCAGCGCAGCTTGACGAAGTGCTTAAGAAGGCAGAAGGACTTGGGCAACATAATACGTCCGGCCTGAGCGACGACAAGATTATCTCCGGTCTCAAAGAGGCTCTCCAGGTCAGCACTAGCAAGGCGGTTGCGCGCACCGGCAAACCGGACGGCTTCCTCAAGAACGAAGCTATCAAGATCGTGCTTCCTCCCAAGCTCGAAACCATCGGCAAAGGGATGCGCATGCTGGGCATGGGCGCAAAAGTGGACGAACTCGAAGTCGGCATGAACCGGGCCGCCGAGCAGGCCACTCCCGAAGCCAAGCAAATCTTTCTCGCCGCACTTAAGAAGATGACCTTCGACGATGCCCGCCACATCCTTACGGGCGGTGACACCGCGGCTACCGACTATTTCAAACGCACCAGTTCCGGTGATCTCACGACCGCTTTTTCTCCCATCGTTCACCGCTCCATGGAACACGTCGGCGTCGTCCAGCAGTACAACCAGGTTGTCAAGAGCGCGCCGGGCGGCAGCGCGGTCGCCGGGGAAGTCGACATAAACAAGTACGTCGTCGGCAAAACGCTCGACGGGCTTTTTTATATGTTGGGAGAAGAAGAAAAGAAAATCCGCAAAGACCCTGCGGCGCAGACGACGTCATTATTGAAGGAAGTGTTCGGGCGAAAGTAGTGCAAGTCTGTGTGGCGCGGATACTCCTGCCCGAGACTCGTCGAGATCAGAGTCGACGCGGGCAGGCAGAGACGCGGCAAGCCGCGTCTCTACACGACTCTCTATTGCGAGCCGCCCGCGATCGAAGGCACCAGCAAGCACTTCATCGCCTTCCTGAAATGCATACGCAGCGCCGCCCAGGAAGCGGATGTCTTCTTCGTTCACATAGATATTCAAGAAGCGCCGGACTTCTCCCGCCTCATCGCGCAAATGGGGCCTTAGGTCGGGGAACTTCTGGTCGAGCGCTGTGAACAGTTCGTTCAGGTTGGCCGCGTCGCAGGTGACGCGAGGCGTTCCGGCGGTAAGCCGCCGCAGCGGTGTTGGAATCTGTACGGTGATACTCATTTTCGCCTCCAATGTCAGCGCCTAGGTGCCCAATGAAATTTGGTTTGCTGCTGCAAATGTTCGCGCGGTTACTTCTGAAAACGTCTGCGCTGCCGTGTTAGAGAACGATGGCGCGGCCGCAGGCACAGACTTGTCCAGCTTTGCCGCTAAATACGCCTCAAACTCCGTCAGCTTCGCGGAGATCGGCTGCTCGGCCTGATATTTGTCGGCCAGCACATCGGTCGTCTTCAATCCGTTGCCGGTGATACAAAGCACCGTGGTTTCATCCGGCAGAATGCGGTCCTGCTGGATCAGCTTGCGGGCCGTGCCGACGGTCACACCGCCGGCGGTCTCGGTGAAGATGCCTTCACTCGCGGCCAGCAACTGGATGGCGTTCACCACTTCGTGATCGGCGATGTCCTCTGACCATCCGCCGCTCTTGGTAATCGCTTTGATCGCGTAATGGCCGTCGGCCGGATTCCCGATGGCAAGGGAGCGGGCAATCGTCTTCGGGCGCTGCGGTTCAATCTCCGTGCTGTACTGCTTGATAGCCGTAGAAATCGGCGAGCAGCCTGAGGCCTGAGCGCCGAAGAATCTCACCCGCTTCGGCTCGGCCAGGCCGAGCAGGATCAGCTCATCGAAAGCCTTTTTGATTTTTGTAATCAGCGACCCGCCCGCCATGGGCACGACTACGTTATCCGGCAGACGCCAGCCGAGTTGCTCGGCGATCTCATAGCCCACCGTCTTCGAGCCTTCCGCGTAGTACGGACGCAGATTCACGTTCACGAATCCCCAGGGATGCTCGTCGGCAATTTGCGAGCACAGACGGTTCACGTGATCGTAACTGCCATTGATGCGCACCAGTTCAGCCCCGAAAACCTGCGTACCCAGAATTTTTGCCGGTTCGAGATCGGAGGGAATGAAGATCCATGCCTTGAAGCCTTCACGCGCGGCCTGCGCAGCTACCGAATTTGCCAGGTTGCCCGTTGAGGAGCACGCGACTGTATCGAATCCGAAGCTGCGCGCGTTTGCCAGCGCGACTGCGACCACCCGGTCTTTGAAACTCAAGGTTGGCAGGCACACCGCGTCGTTTTTGATGCACAGCCGCCGCGAGCCAATCGTTTCGCCGAGGCGCGGCGCGCTGACCAGCGGCGTAAATCCAACCGGCAGGGAGGGTTGATATTCCGCGGGCAACGGCAAGAGTTCGCGGTAGCGCCAAATGTTGGGCGCACGCGAGGCAAACAGTTCGCGCGAAACCTGCTTCTTGATGGTGTCGTAGTCGTAGGTGACTTCGAGAGGCGAAAAGCAGTCTTCGCAGATCGAGCGGGGCTGATTGTCGAAGGTCTTGCCGCATTCGCGGCAGCGGAGTTCATAGCTCGTCCTCATGGTGCACGTTCTTTCTGCGACTGTGGGACGAGCCGGGGAAAACTTCCCCATTTACTACAAAACCCCTTTTCCGGGTAGGAAAAGAGGCTCGGGAACTGCGAATGAAATATCGCTTACCCGAATCTCATGGTCCCCGTTACCGGGCGAGAGTTGGCACCTGGCGGTTGGGATATATTATCCCGATCCGGTTGCCGTGGCGTCCTCGGGCTCGTCCCTCAGCCACTCTGCATGAAATTCCAGCCTGCTCAATAAAGAGCAAACTTGAGGAAAGATGCTATAACCGACCGATCGGTCTGTCAAGCTGAATTCCGGAGATTAAAGCGATCCGCACCCTACTATTTGCTTTTTTCCGCCGCTTCGAGCTTGCGCACCTTCGCCATGGTGGCTGCCGAATAATCCTTGCGTTTGCTGTTCTTTGGCCTGCGCTTGGACTTGCTGGTGTAGTGATTTTGAGCCATATAGTTCTCCTGATTGATTGGCGGTTCGGGTCGCCTGTCCCTGTTTCGCGCAGTCAGAGCCGCAACGGGCGCGCCATTGCATTGTAATTGAGATTTCACGTCTTGCCCGGCGCTGAAGAGTCCGCGCTGGATTCACGTGACATTAACAGTTTCCCTGAGCGGCGGTATGAGACCTTCAACCAATGTGCAGCATTGTGCATTTTGTGTAACTTGACTGGCGGCGGCTGGCGGCGCATACGGGCCAGGGTATTCGCCCTAACCCATTGTTGTTCAATGAGTTCCAGAAGTGGCGCTAGCTCGAATCGCCAGCTTACTGATTTGGCTCAGCAAGTGCTAATTCATTGCTTAACGAAGAGGCCGCAACTGATGGAACACTTCACTAATGTTCTCGACTATCCACCTGTCGTTTCTTCCTCGGAAACGGCGCCCAAAATGAGATTCCTCTGACTCCTGCCATTTCGCCTCTTTAAAAGGTTGGCCCCGAAAGGGGCCGCTTTTTTTGTCGGCTCCAGTCCTGTAGACTCGCAGTTCCGCATGAAAAATTCCCATGCAGTCCCAGTAGTCCTGCTGTCGGTGTTCTTTTTGCTGTCCGGGTCTTTAGGCGCTAAGGCTGGCCACTCCGGAGCCGGAGCCAAACCCTCCAAAACAGCCGCCAACTATCAGAACGCAGCCGCCCCCGCTTCCTCACAAGATGAGTTGATTTTAGCCACCATGGAGAAGGAACTGCACCGCGCGCACACCGAACTCGCCCGGCAGGATCCGGCGCCTTATTTCACCAGTTACAGCGTGACCGACGGTGAAGGGCTCGCCGTCATTGGCACGCAGGGTGCGATTCTTACTGCGGCCCAGTCACGCCGTCGCATGGCCGATGTCGCCATGCGGATCGGGGATCCAAGTCTCGACAATACTCATGGAAGCGACCGGGGCTCGGGCATCACGACCGGGCAGCTTCCGATCCGCGACGACTCCGACGCCCTTGCGCGCTCGCTCTGGCGGCTGAGCTATGAGGAATATCGCAAAGCGCGCGAGGCCTACACGAACGTCAAGACCAAGAACGCGGTGCGCGCGAAAGATGAAGACGAATCGCCCGACTTTTCGGTTGAGCAGCCGTCTTTTTATATTGAGAAGCCGGTTCCGGTAAACCTTCCTCCGCAGAGCGAATGGGAAGAACTGGCGCGCCGGTATTCGTCGGCTTTTCGTCGTTACCAGATTCAGGAATCTGTGGTCTATCTGTATGGCGAGAAGGACCGCACTTATCTTGTTACGACCGAAGGAACGAAGGTTGTTACATCCGACGTGATTTTCCGGGTTGTGATTGAAGGCGAGGTACTGGCGGACGACGGCATGCGCCTGGAACGCGTGGAGACCTACCAGTATTCCGACCCGTCAAAGTTTCCGACGCAAGCTGAGGTTGAGGCGAGCGTCAAGAAGATTGCCGACGATCTGAACGCGCTGCGTGCGGCTCCGCTTGCCGAACCGTATAGCGGGCCGGCGTTGTTGTCGGGCCGGGCTGCAGCGGTGTTCTTTCACGAAGTGCTCGGGCATCGCGTGGAAGGGCAGCGCCAGCGCGGGCGCGAGGAGGGGCAGACCTTCGCGAAAAAAGTGGGTGAAAAAATATTGCCCGAATTTCTGAGCGTGACTGACGACCCTGCGTTGCGCACCCTCAGCGGCACGGAGCTTTCAGGTTATTACCGCTACGACGACGAAGGAACGCCGGCCGCGCGCGTGGAAGTGGTGAAAGACGGCATACTCAAGAATTTTTTGATGGGCCGGATGCCGGTAAAGAACTTCTCCAACTCGAACGGACACGGGCGCGCGCAAAGCGGGAAAATGCCGGTGGGCCGTCAGGGCAATCTGATCGTGACATCGTCGAAAACAGTTCCCGACGCGCGTTTGCGCGCCCTCTTTGTCGATGAAATCAAAAAGCAGGGCAAGCCATACGGTCTCTATTTTGAGGATATTCAAGGTGGCTTCACGCTGACGACGACCGAGCTTCCGCAGGCGTTTCAGGTGTTGCCGGTGATGGTATGGCGCGTCTATGCGGACGGGCGAGCCGATGAACTGGTGCGTGGAGTCGACATCGTCGGCACGCCTCTCACTGTCTTGAACCAGATTGAAGCCACGGGGGACACAACCAGCGTGTTCAACGGCGTCTGTGGGGCGGAGTCGGGCAGTGTGCCGGTGTCAGCGGCCGCGCCCGCCATGTTGTTTGCAGACATCGAAGTGCAAAAGCGCAAGTACGGCGACACGCGCCCGCCTATCCTGCCGGCACCCGCCATCGATGGAGCTGTAAGGGGCGGCAACCAATGACGCTGACGAAGTTCTTCGGCCGCCCTACTCTCGCTTGCAAATTAATACGTCCGATTGTGGTCGCTGCCTGGCTTGTGCTCTCGCTCTGCGCAACCGGCGCTCCGCTCCAAGCGGCAAATACGCCGGATGATCCTGTGCTGCGAGCGCTAGAAGAAGAGATGGAGCGCTCCAAAGCCAAACTGAAGATGGACAACGTGGCTGCGCCTTACTACATCGAGTACCGCGTGACGGAACTCGACGACTTCGAGGCCAACGCCGCTTTCGGCGCGCTGCGCAGCCAGCAACGCGGAAACGGACGCTTCCTTCGGGTTGTGGTGCGCATCGGCGACTACAAGCAGGACAGCTACTACGGTGGAGGCCAGGGAACGGTGGATCTTGTTCCCCTCGACGACGATGAATTCGCCATCCGCCATCGGGTCTGGCTGGCGACGGACCGGGCTTACAAGGCTGCGGGCGAAGCGCTCTCGGCCAAGCAAAGCGTGCTCAAGACGCTCACCATGGACCAGCCCGTCGATGATTTTGCCCAAGCGACGCCCGTGCAGCTCATCGAGCCGATCGCTCATCTCCCTGCGCAGGATTTCACGCCCTGGGTCCATCTTCTGGAAGAGTCTTCGAATCTTTACCGCAGTGACCTTCACCTGGAAGATTTCGAAACTTCACTGCGATTTGTGGCGCAGAACAATTACTTCGT
Organism: uncultured Acidobacteriaceae bacterium; assembly: GCA_963818945.1. Classification (GTDB taxonomy): domain Bacteria; phylum Acidobacteriota; class Terriglobia; order Terriglobales; family Acidobacteriaceae; genus Acidiflorens. Next base: position 1,229,226 of record CAWFUA010000001.1, read on the forward strand.
GAACTCGGAAGGCACGGTGGCGCGCACCGGGACGGCAAATTATTCGATCATCATCGCCGGCACAACCCAGGCCGCCGACGGACAGTTTCTGCAACGAGCGCATCAGGATGAAGCGGCTGACCTGAACAGTTTGCCCACGCGCGAGCAGTTTCTGAAAACCGCAGCGCGCATGTTGGAAACACTGAAGCTGCTGCGAGAAGCGCCCCTGGTGGACGAGGAGTATCGTGGCCCCGTTCTTTTTTCAAGCGATGCAGGCGCTTCCGTGGCCGGCAGTCTGATCGAGCCCAACCTTCTGGGAACGAAGCCGAAACTGGGGGAGAATGCGCGCACGACCGGGTATTGGTCGAGCAGTTACAATTCGCGCGTTCTGCCGGAATTCATCAATGTCTTCGACGATCCGACAATTTCTTCGCTCGCCGGCCGGCCGCTATTTGGCCACTACACGCTCGACGGCGAAGGAGTCCGAGCACGCCGCGTTTCGCTCATCGAAAAAGGGAAACTCGTTTCCTACCTCATTGGGCGCCAGCCGATCCGCGATTTCCCGGTTTCGAATGGCCACGGGCGCGCCGCTCCCACCGACGGCCCAGCGCCGCAGCCGGGCAACTTTATTCTCGAAACAACCGACCCGCAGACCGACGCAGACCTGAAGAAGAAACTGGTGGAGCTTGCCCGGCAGCGAGGCCTCCCCTACGCCCTTTATGTAGAAACCACCGGCCCTAGGCTCGAGCCGCGTCTGCTCTATCGCATTTATACGAGCGATGGACACGAAGAACTCGTTCGCGGCGGTGTGTTCGGGGATCTCGACGTGCGCTCGCTGCGCCGCGACCTGATTGCAGCCGGTGCCACGCCCGACATTGAGACTCATCTTGAATCCGTGCCTTACAGCGTCGTCAGCCCCGCGCTTCTATTCGATGAGTTACAGGTCAAGCGCACGCAAGCCAGCAAACAAGCCCTGCCCGAGTATCCGGCGCCGCCGCTTGCCCCGGCTGCGCACTAGCAGAATTTACGAAGGAAACGTCCAGATGAAACGGCGAACTTCCGGAATGGTCGATTGGAAAAGAACTGCTCTGCGTTGTGCATTTGTGTTGGGTGGCGGCCTGATGGCATGGTCACAGACCGCGCCGGCAAAAGCTCCATCTGCGCAATCCGCAAGCGCGAGCGCGGCTCGGTCATTTTCTTCTCCCGAACTGCGTGAGCAGTTACAGGCCATACGCGACGCCGCTCTTAAGAGCGATTATGCCTGGCGTGAACTGGCACACCTGACTGAAAATATTGGCCCGCGCCCCGCTGGGTCGCCGCAGGCACAGGCCGCCGCGGAATATGTTGCCGCTGAACTGCGCCAACTGGGTCTCGACGTTCACCTTGAGCCGGCACAAGTCAGCCATTGGGTTCGCGGCGAAGAAAAAGCCGAACTGGTCGAATATCAAGGGCAGGCTCCCGGTACCACGCAGCACATTGTGCTGGCTGCCGCCAGCGGCAGCGCTGCTACGACCGCCGACGGGATTACCGCCGACGTAGTCGTCGTGCACAGCTTCAGCGAATTAACTGCGCTTGGCCGCGAAAAGGTCGCGGGCAAGATCGTGCTCTACAACGTTCCGTATGACGAGCGCAAGGCGCTCGCCGGCTACTCGTTCGAAGCTTATGGCGGAGCGGTCGTTTATCGCGGCAATGGGGCCAAGGCGGCGGCAGCGCTTGGAGCTGTAGCGTCGCTGGTTCGCTCAGTCGGCGGAGCTAACTATCGACTGCCCCACACCGGCCACAGTACGCCCGCGGGTATTCCCGATGGCGATCTCGCCGCCGAAGATGCGGAACTGGTTGAGCATCTTGCCGCGGAAGGCCGCGTGCGCATGCACCTCACTCTCACGCCGCGGACGTTGCCTCAAACGACCGGCTACAACGTGGTTGCCGACTTGAAGGGAAGCGAGCATCCCGAGCAGATCGTCATCGTCAGCGGGCACCTTGATTCGTGGGACCTGGGACAAGGCGCGATCGACGATGGAGCCGGCGTGGCGATTTCCATGGAGGCAGCGGAAGTTCTACAACGCCTGCATATTCGCCCGCGCCGCACGTTGCGCGTGATCGCATGGATGGATGAAGAAAATGGCAGCGGCGGCAGTAAGGCGTATGCGCAGGCGCATGCGGCGGAAATGACGAACCACATCGCGGCCATCGAAAGCGACGCCGGAGCCGGGCATCCGCTGGGCTTTGCGCTCAAAATGTCGCCGGAAGCCCTCGCTGACCTGCATGCGGTTGCCGATGCCCTGGATCCGATCGGCGCCACGATTTTCCGCGCCGAGGAGCACAGCCCGGGCGCCGATATCGATCCGCTGGTCAACGCGGGCGTACCCGGAATCGGGATCATTCAGGATGCTCGGCGTTACTTCGACTACCACCATTCGGCCGCCGACACGCTCGATAAAGTTGATCCGCAGGAACTGAAAGAGAATGCTGCGGCGATGGCGGTGATGGGATGTTTTCTGGCGCTAGCGCCCGAGCCTCTGCCAAGAGGTCAAAAATAAGGTTGAGAGCTGGGAGCAGAAATTGTGCTGCAACACTCTCACCGGCATTTACGGCACGGCTGACAGGCTGTGGAAAAAGCCGTTTCTGGGCAAGAGTCGGCGCTGCCCCTTCCCGCGCCCCCTTCCCCGACCCTTGCGTCCAGCCTCCCTCCCGCTCCCTATCATCCTTGGAGGAACGGCCTTCCCGCCAAGGAACCGCCTTCCTTTTTCAGGGCCACATGAAACTAAGACTCGGGGACATTTTTATTGTGGTATGACAAAGCCTCAACTCATGTATTGACACGAAAATGCGAAAAACGCTACTATGTGGCCGCACTTGGGATTTGCACTTCCCCGATCCCAAGACCACATACTTCAAATACAATGTCTCTTACTAAGACGCAGGCGCTCGCGTGTGCGTTTAAGTTGCTTCGTGTCCTGCGACGTTATTTCGTTGCAGGGACGGTCGAGTGGAGCGAGAATTGAGTTGTGCTCGGCTCCAAGTACTGGGTTCCGTAAGTTGGAGATTATGAATTCCCCCGATTCCAAGAACCAAACCAACTGGCTGCGCGGACTGCTTGCCAAGGTGTTTGGCAGGTTTGGCGCCCGCCGCCAGCAGCCCGGTACAGAGGAATGGACCGCAGTCCTCACACGAGTCCGGGAGTTGTCGGAGGTTACGCGCAAGCCGCCGATTCCAACAGCGTCCACCACAGAGTCGGAGCGGGAACCCGGAGCTAAAGCGGGCTGATTTGGCTCTCTGCGATTTCAACACCAGACCCTTGGCTCTCAAGAAAACAGCGGCTCTCGCGGATCATTTCCGCGAGAGCCGCTCACTTTTTCGCCACCGCTTTCCTGAACGGAGTCTTATTGCGCCGGGCCGCCGAAGTCGTCATAGAAGATGACGTTCGGATCGTTGGAAGCTGCCGCTTCGCACTGGCTCAGGTTGTAATTGGAGTTGCAGACCTTTACGTAGTCCACATTCAGATATGCCGGCAGTAAATTCTTGTTCGGCGTTCCACCCGCACCGCCGGTCTGAATCTGCATGATCAGGAACATGTTCGCATTGACAGCCTGCGAGGTCGAGACCTGCAGTTGGTCGTCCAGGTATTGCTGCATGCCGGTCGGAGTCCAGACCGTACCGAATACGTGGTAGTTCGGGCTTACTGGGTCCGAAGGATACGAGTCGACAACGCTCCAATTCGGGTTCGCGATGTTGAAGCGTCCCCAACCCGAAGCTCCGCCATAAAACTCGGCGTTATCCACTTCGTTATACCCGGTCTGCCCGATGTTGGGACAGCCGTCGAGACCGGTATCCCCTGTGTACTTGTTGGAGTTCTGGCAGTTGACTCCAAGCATCCAGATCGCCGGCCATGTTGCTGTTTGGTAGGCCGGGAACTGCGCTCGATAAACCACCACTCCATATTCAAAGCTGAACGTATTCCACTGCACGTCTCCGGTCGTATAGGGGAACTTTCCTGGGCAGGGTGAACCGAGTCCAGAGCATTGCGCCCCGGTGGACGGATCGAAGTCGCCGCAAGTGGCGCTCGCCGCAGAGACCTGAATGGTCAGCGCTCCATTGGCCACCGAGAGAGCCCCGGGCACGTTGCATTCGGTCTCGCTTTGCGCGTACTCGCCGTGACGGGACACAACCGTCCAGGCGTTGGGATCGTTGACGCCGTTCACGATGGCCGTATTCAAAGCGCCGCTGGCGATCTGCTGGCAAGCGGAGTTGGTCCAGTTCAGCGTATTCCCGCAGGCAGTGCCCGTTTGCGGCTGCACAGTAACGGTCGCACTGGCGGACGGAGATGGACTGGCCGCTGCGGCAACTGTCACCGTGTCGGTCTCGTCGGTAGCCGGCGCGGTGTAGAGGCCACTTTGGTTTACGGTGCCATTGCCTACCTCCGACCAAGCCACAGCCTTATTGACCGTGCCAGTGACCGTCGCCGTAAACCGCTGTGTGCCTTTCGGCTGAACGGTTACGGAAGTAGGTGAGATGGAGATTCCGACCGCCGGCACGGTCACGGAAGCGCTGGCGGTTTTCGTGAGATCGGCCTGAGATTGGGCCTGTACGGTATCGCCCTCCTGCACCTCTGGCGCGGCGAACAATCCAGATTCCGAAACGGTCCCCGTGCCTGAGATGACCAACCAATTCACGCTCTTGTTGGTGGTTCCGGTTACCGTTGCCTTGAATTGTTTCGTGCCGCCCTGGTTTACCGTGGCCGAAGTTGGCGAGATGCTGATCTGCACACTGGTTGCGGCCGTTCCGCTGCCGTACGCCGACGCCGGGCCGCTGAGGTAGCTTAGCCCTGTACTCCACGTCGCGGGAAGATTCGTAAGATTCGACTGGGCGCTGGTTTCCGAGTGAGTTCCCTTCGCTGTATCGCGATACTGTATGATGCCGCCCGTTCCCAACATAGCTATGTGATAGATCGTCCCAGCAGTGACTGCGACGGACGGAGAAATTTTGACCGTATTCCACTGACCGGCCACCGGCGAGGCAATCGTTCCCAAGCCGAGCAAAGTGTTCGGATGGCCGCTGACGCTCGAATACAGGCCAACGAACACGGTGGTCGCGGTATTCGAGGCGTCGAGATAAACGTTCATCGTAGTTACGGTGCCGCTCGCGGATGCCTTCCCCTGAAAGGCCTCAGCTTGACCTGCACTGTCGTTATCAATATTGGATTTAATGGAATTAATGCCAATCAGCTTTGTCTGCGCTGTGGCCAGCGATACAGCTGCGAGCAAGAGTAGAAACCAGCGGATTGAGTTTTTCATAACTCTTTCCTTTCCGGTAGGGATCAACCTAAGGGGACGGTCGTCGCGCATGGCGATTATACGTTTCCTTGTTAACCCGAAATTAGAGCGGCTGGGGAATTCACTCCAGCTTAATCATCGCAGTGGGCCGGGAGGTTCACGGAAAGCGTCCATTTCTTCGGGGTGAGAGTCCGCAAAAAAGCGCTGCGCCTTACTCGACTCCGAGCAAAGCGCAGCGTTTTAGTTAGTCACTAGCTACTAGCAATGACCACTAGCGGCCAACGACGAGCGCCGGAGGACCGACGACAGCCTTATTCCGCCGAATGCAGCACGCGGAACGTGCTTCCTCCATTCGACCAGACGAGCACGAGCGCGTCCTGGCCTTTTGGAATGCTTCCGAGAGCTTGCGCCACATCGGATGCAGATTTCACCGGCTTGCGGTCGACTTCCATAATGATGTCGCCGCGGCCGATGCCTGCGTTATCCGCTGGACTTCCCGGCAAAACGTCGCTGACGATCGCGCCGTGAACCGAGCTCGAAGCCTGCAGCTGATCGTGCATTTCGGGAGTGAGATCGGCGAGATTCAATCCCCAGCGCCCTTTTCCTTGCTCGGAGCTTGCGGTCCCGGAACCGTTCTTTCCGCCCAGCTCTTCAAGGGTCACAGCAACGCTGACTGGCTTGTCGTCACGCATCACTTCCAGATGAATCGTGTCGCCGGGCTGCTTCTGTCCGACCAGCATCTGGAGTTCGCCGGCATCGGTGATCGATTTGCCATCGAGCTCGGTGATTACGTCGCCCGTGCGCAGGCCGGCTTTCGCTCCCGGCGCATCGGCTTGCACATCGCTCACGAGCGCACCCGCCGCCTTCGACAAGTGGAAGAACTTGGCGTTGTCGGGAGTTACGTCGGCGATCTGGATTCCGATGAAGCCGTGCGTGATTTTGCCGTAACGGATCAGCTTGTCGACCGTCGGCTCCACGATCTGCGTGGGAATCGCGAAGCCCATGCCCGCGAACGAGCCGGAACCTGAGACGAGAAACGTGTTGATGCCGATCAGCTCGCCGTGCGCGTTGACCAGCGCTCCGCCGGAGTTACCGGGATTGATCGCCGCGTCAGTCTGGATGAACTCGCCCGGCTTGCGGCGGTCACTCGCGTCGGGATTCGGACGATTGAGCGCGCTGATAATGCCGCGCGTAACCGTGAACTGGAATCCGTAGGGATTGCCGAAGGCCAGTACGGTTTGTCCGGGATGCAGATTGGCCGAGTTGCCCCAGGGAACGCTGGGAAGGTTGGTGCCGCTGACCTTGATGACCGCAAGATCGGTGAGCGGGTCTGCGCCGATCAGCTTCGCAGGCATCACTTCCTTGTTGCTCATGGTCACGCGGATATCGGTTGCACCGTCAATGACGTGGTTGTTGGTAACGATGTATCCATCCGGCGAGATAATGACGCCGCTGCCGAGGCCGTGTTCAACGCGGTTCTGCGGCTGCATCTGGAAGCGGAACTGTTGACGCCCACCACCTTGCCCGCCTCCGAATGGACTCCCCGGGCCAAAGAATTGTTCCATGTCCGGCATGCCGTTTTCGCCTTGAGCCTGCTCTTTGTTCTTGGAGGTAACGGTGACATTGACGACGGCGGGTGTAACGCGCGCCGCGAGTGTCTCCATGGCGCGGTCGAGCGAGAGCAGAGCGGCGACGCTATTGTCATCGAGCGCAGCGGCCGCTGGCGCGGGGGTGGCGAAGGACGACGTTGCCGGCTTGGCCGCCTCCGCAAAGTGAAGCGTGGTTAGGGAGCCGACGGCTACGACCGCAATCAGGGCCACGGCCGCGCGCCGCGCCATTGTTGACTTCAAACGTTGTATCCACATCTGCATTTTCAATTCTCCTTGAAACTAAATATCTAGTTGATATTCACAAAAATTTTTACGTCGAGTGCGCCGCCGGAGTGCGGACCTTGCGCTCCCACATCGGGTTGACGAGCATTACGCGCCACACCTGGATGCGCCATACCACTGATGAATCGGATTCGACGAACTGCGTCTCATGCACGAAAACCACCGCCGAGAATGCGGGTTGAAGGTTCTGGTCGGCTTGTACCCCGAGGAACTGATCCGTCTGGAGCAAAGGACCGGCGGCTGCGGCGATGGCAGTGTGGGCGGCCATTTCAATATCCGGAGCATCGTCGCGCGGACTGGAGGCGCGCGCGACGATGCTCACGGAGGGGTTCGCGGGAACGGTCTTCCGGTTCTTCCGCGGCGACGAGGCTTTTGATTCGTGCTTGAACGAGGCCGAAGTTACAGCCGCAAGACGAGGGGAAGTTCGGAGACTTGCGCGATGCACTAGCGAGGACGTGATGATCGCCGGCTGAGCGGCCGCAGTCGAAACCTGATGTACGGCTGCAGAGGGCGAGGCTTGTTCAGGTCCACCCTGCACAAACGAGATGACTTGAGGCGTATTCGGCAGCATCACCAAACAAACCGCGGCGAACGCGCCGACCAATCCCAAGGCCGGTTTCGAGACTCGGGTTGCAACGGTGCGCTTCGTGTCGAGAATTCGGGCGAGGCGCATCGAAGTCTCGCGAGCGCGGTGAACGATAGCCTGAGCCATCGTCCAGCCGCGTCCGGCAAGACTTCTTTCCAGGAGGGACACAAGGCAGTTCGCATAACCGGCGGGGTTGGCCGTTTGCGCAACCACGACGTCGTCGCACGCCATTTCGCGTTCGACGGAAAGACGATTTTCAATCCACCACACGGCGGGATGGAAGAAGAACAGCGCACGCACGAATTTCTGAACCAGATTGGTCCAGTCATCCCAGTGGCGCAAGTGAGCAAACTCATGACGAAGAACGATGCCCAGATCGGACGGCGGCAATTCGCGCAACGCCCAAGGCGGCAGCACGATCAGCGGCTTCCAAAGGCCGATGGCGGCGGGCACACGGACGCGGCCGGAAGTGGCGAGAGTTACGGGCCGCGAGACGAACGAGTCGGTAGAGTTCAATTCGGCGAAAAGATCGCTCACTGATGGGTCGAGATCGACAGGGCCAACCGCGTTGCAGGATTGGCGAAGTTCGCGGAGGCGCCAGAGTCCGACGGCGAGGCGCACCATCATCACACAGACAGCGAGAGTCCAACCAATAAAGAAGACGGTCGCCCAGGGAGCGGGCAGACTGATTGCAGTGGCGACATGGGAGAACAACGCTGATGCCGTTGGGCGCTGAACGAGTCCGCCCAACACAGGCAGGCCAGCGACCGCTAGCAAAGCGATGAACCAGACAGCGAAGCGCGTGCGCGAATTTTGCCGGGGCAAGATTCGGAGAAGCACCCACGCAAACAGCACGATCAGCAGCCCTTCGGGAAGCGAATTGATCCCGTGCTCGATCGTCTTTTGAGCGAAAGCCGGCAGCGAAGGAAACATTATTCTGCGGCCCTCCGATCGAGCATTTTTCGCAGGCGATCGAGTTCTTCTGGCTGGACGCCTTGATCTTCCAGGATGTTCAGTACGAGGTCTTCATGGGAATTGCCGAAGAAGCGGCCTACCAGGTGGCGGATCTCGGTGCGTGTCGCGTCTTGCTGGCGGACCACCGGCTCGTACACGTGAGCCCGGCCGTCCTTTGAATGCTTCAAATAGCCCTTGCGCTCAAGAATGCGAATGGTCGTGAGAATGGAGTTGTAGGCCAGGGTAGGCTTTTCTATAATGGAATCAAGCACTTGCTGGACCGTGCCCGATCCTTTACCCCAGAGCACCTTCATCACTCTCAGTTCGGCATCCGTTAAGGTTTCGGACTGTTTCGGCGGCACTGCTGCCCTCCTGATGAAATTGGACGTTTCACGTCCGGAAAGGTAACTAAACAATTAGTTGCTGGGGAGGCGACTGGGGTTGCCAGCCAGCTTGGAACGTGTCTGGGCGGCGGCATCGGGGAGGATTTCGATTCGCTGCGCGGCGAAAGGCGTTAACCACGGCGCACGGAGGGAAGCCATTGGCCTCAGCGATCTAAAGATTCTAGCGCTACGGGCTAGCAACAGGCTCGCCACTTCGTTTGTTGTAACGCGCGTCACAGACAGGTTAGACGGGATGCAGCACCATAAAAGTGTCGGAATCGATGGGCGAGCGGCCCAATTTCGATTCCTTGGGGGGTACGTATGAGGACGAGAATTGCGCTCTGCTTGCTGATGGCCCTTTTCCTGTTCGCCGGTGCGGTGAATACTTTGGCCCAGGAGAAGTCCACCATCACGGTGAAAGGGACCACACTGAGCAACGGGGTCGTGGTTGTGGATGTAATGAAGGGTACAAAGGGCTACCTCCTGGAGTGCAATCAGGGAGCGCCGGGCTGCACTCAGCTGAAGGGCGGCAAATACCAACTGGTCGAACTCCCAGCCAATAGTGGCATGTATGACTGCAAGGACGTGCAGGTTTTCGCCGAGGGCGCGGACACCGAGGATTCGGACAAAAAGCTCGGGGAGTATTGCCTGAACGACAAATAGTGTTGCCGCTCCGGCGGAGGCGCAGTGCGCACGGACTGAATCAGACGCCGGGTGATCTGCTCAGTCATGTCGGACTGGTATAGTATTCGCGCATGAAAAGATCGCGCACTGCACTGTTTCTTCTCGTCGCGCTCGGGCTGGCGAGCGCGGCGCACGCGGCTTCCTGGCAGTATTTCCGCATCGGCAATAAAGAAGACATTCAAACGCGTCCCACCGGCGGCACCGCCATGATGGGGGGCGGCGACGATCTGGATGAAGCGTTCCGCTGGCTCTGCACGAAGGCCAACGGCGGCGACTTCCTGGTGCTGCGGGCTCGCGGAGACGACGACTACAACTCCTACATCAACGGATTGTGCAAGCTGAATTCGGTGGCAACGCTGATTCTTCCCGACCGCGCGTCGGCGGAAGATCCGGCTGTGGCGGAGATCATCCGAAAAGCAGAAGTGATCTTCATTTCCGGCGGCGATCAGGCGCACTACATCAACGACTGGAAGGGCACGCCGGTGCAGGACGCGATCAACGCGCATTTGGCGGCGGGCAAGCCGATTGGCGGCACCAGCGCGGGGCTGGCGGTGGAAGGCGAATTTGTCTACGGCGCGCTCGGTGATAAGCCCGACGACAACGACCTGGCCTCGACTGACGTTCTTCCCAATCCTTATTTCGAGCGCGTGACGCTGGTGCGCGGCTTTCTGAAGACTCCGCATCTCGAAAACCTGCTGACCGATTCGCACTTTGCCAAGCGTGACCGGATGGGGCGCACGCTGGGGTTCCTGGCGCGCATCATGCAAGACGGCTGGTCGAAGTCTCCGCGCGAAGTTGCCGTCGATGAGAAATCGGCGGTGCTCGTTGAACCTGATGGCAAGGGAATGGTCGTGGGCACTGGAAAGGGCGCGTACTTTCTGCGGCCCACTCGCAAGCCGGCGGTTTGCAAGAAAGACCAGCCGCTGACCTTCCGAAAAGTCAGCGTTTATCGAGCGCCAACGGGCGCGCATTTTGATTTGGTGCGGTGGAAGGGCAAAGGCGGGACGGCTTACTTTCTCTCCGTGGAAGACGGGAAGATCGCGAGCACGCAGGCCGAAGGAGCGATCTACTGAGTCGTGGCGACAACCGCAGAATGTGACGTTGTTCCTTGCGCAAACGCGAGCCAAGCCTTAGACTCACCGCGTCACCGGCAGTAGTTTCGCAGCATGGAGTGTGAATTGTCATGAAGCGGCAATTCGACTGCGGTCGCTTTGTACGGTCCTGTCGGGCAGTCCCTTTCCTGGTCAACGCCGGCAAACTCGAAGCCGGCCTCTAAGATCGAGCCACCCGTGATCTTTCCCCTAAAGCAAGAATTCCGAAGACTTCCGGCTTGAGAACCGGAGGCCGCGTCCAGAAAGCCAAGGAGCCTCCCATGAAAACGATTCGGTTGGTGGTGTTCGCAGTCGCAGCAATCCTGTTGGTTGTACCGTCGCTGAGAGCGCAGACGTCGCAAGGGCGAATTTTGGGGCGGGTCACCGATCAGACGGGTGCGGTCGTTCCCGGCGCCACCGTCACCATTCTGAACACGGAGACGGGAATCAAGCGCGTTTTGACCGCAAATGCGACAGGCGAGTATTTTGCTCCGAACCTGGACCCTGGCGTCTACTCGATCACGGTTGAAGCACCCTCATTTAAGAAGCTGCAACGGCCGGCGTTCCGGCTGGAAGTAGCGACCGATGTGAAGCAGGATTTTGTGCTGCGCCCCGGGGCGGCCACCGAAACCGTAGAGGTCAGCGGCGAGCAGCCGCTGGTCGAGACCTTGAATGACACTTTGGGCGGGACCATCACCAATAAGGCCATCAACGAACTGCCACTACAGGGCAGGGATTTCCAAAACCTGCTGGAACTTCGGCCCGGTGTACAGCGCGTCCCCGGTGGGGGGTTCCATTCCACGACATCGAACGGCAACCGCACCGACGACAATAACTACATCGTTGACGGCACCGACGACAACGACGCGTACTACGGCGAGACCGTCCTCAACAACGCTGGAGTGGAAGGGACGCCGGCCAGCCACCTGCCTCTGGACGCAATCCAGGAATTTAACGACCAGGAGAACCAGGGAGCCGACTACGGATGGAAGCCCGGAGCCGTGGTCAACATTGGATTGAAAAGCGGCACCAATGACTTTCACGGAACTGCGTATTACTTTCACCGCAATAGCGCCTTGGATGCCCGGAATTACTTTGACCCCGCTCCGAATCCGGTGGCAGCGCTTCTGCTCCATCAATTTGGCGCTTCCGTTGGCGGTCCGATCATCCGGGAGAAGCTGTTCTTTTTCGGAACCTATGAAGGGGTTCGTGATCGCGTGGGAAACCCATTCTATACGAGCAGCCCGGTGACTACCTCCATCGGCAACCCCGACCTGAGTATTCCCGATGCAATTGCTTTCTGTAACGACCCCGCTAACCAACCGTGCACTCCCAATCCTCTGAGCCTGCAAGTGGCAAAGTTCTTTTTGGCGAACCCCGGAACTGCCTCAACGAGTGATCCCAGTCTGATCAACTTCAATTTCAACAACCACAACCGCGAGGATAACGGGCTCGTTAAGATCGATTACCACCCGAACGAACGCAACACAATCAGCGGTAGGTACGTGTATGCCAACAGCCTGCAGACGGAGGAAGACCTGGCCTTTTTGGCGCCTCAATTCCTGTCGCAGGCCGACACAAAAGCGGGCGTGATGGGCGTCAACTGGACCTACGCTCCCAATTCGCGTTGGGTGAACGAGGCCCGTTTTGGCTTTAACCGCGACTGGCAAGAACTCTATACCAAAGACCACACCGTAGATCCGCTCACCGGCTATGGTATCAATACCGGAATAACGGATCCCACGCTTTTCGGATTCCCGAAAATCAGTATCAGCCCATTCAACTCTCTGGGAGGCAATAGCTCTTGGCCTCTCTACACAGCGCCGAATACCACCTACCAGTTCATCGACAGCGTATCGTACACACGCGGGCGCCATAATGTGCGGTTTGGCGGCGAATTCCGGCATGGTGGATCCGACTATCTGCGTGCCCAGTACGGCAGGGGACGGGTTCGTTTCAGCAGCCTGGAGGACTTCATTGCCGGTACCGTGCGGCAGCATTCATTCGGCGGTGGCAACCTGCTGGTCGGCGATGCGCATCGCAATTTGTCGCTCACCGCAGTTGGCGGATTTGTGCAGGACGACTGGCGGATCAGGCCGCGCCTCACTTTGAATCTGGGAGTGCGCTACGACCTTTCCTTCCCCATCAAAGAACAACATGACCTGCTGGCAAATTTTATTCCTACCCAGGGCATTATTCAGGCAGGGCACGGAATCGACAATATCTATCCCCTGGAAAAGAACGCGATTTCACCGCGAATTGGATTGGCGTGGGACATCTTCGGGACGGGCAAGACCGTCCTGCGCGCGGGTGGAGCGATTATCTTCGAACAGCCCAGCATTCGCGACTTTATCAACAGCGGCGGGGTTAACCTGAATCCAACCAGCCCCACGTCGGGTACCACCCCGGGCAATGGAACGATCAATACTTTTTCGCTGTCGCTCGATTCTTCGCAAATCAACTGGACGGCCAGCGCTCTGGCGGTAGCCTCGCCCAGCGTCCCCATTTTCAACACCGCGCTGGCAGGAAACTGCAGTCCAGATGCCCCATGCACAATCGCCGGTATCGCTCCCAATCTCAGGACGCCCTATGTTGCTTCCTGGAATTTTAACGTTCAACATCAGCTGACCAATACCACTGTGCTGCAGGTTGGCTACGTGTCGAATCACGGAATCAAGCTCTACAGCAACCGGGACATCAACCAGGTGAATCCTGCCGTGGACGACGGATCGGAGCAATTTGGGCGGCCCTTCAACTACAGCTGTCCGGCTCCGACTGGCGGCGGGGCGGGAGGGCCGTGTTATCCATACATAGGTTTTATGCAATACATGGAGAACGCTTCCTCATCGGAATACAACGGGCTGCAAACCACGCTGACCCAGAAGGCCTGGAAGGGGCTCAACATTCTGGCAGGCTACACATGGGCTCATGTTATCGATACGGCAACCAGTAATCTCGCGGGCGTACCCCAGAATAGTCTCGACTACGCGGCGGAGCGAGGCAACGGAGACTATGACATTCGCCATCGCTTCACTCTCTCCCTGGTTTACGATCTGCCGTCATTGAAGGCCCCGCTGCAGATGGGAAAGGGCTGGCAAGTGACCAGCATCCTGAATTTCCAAACCGGCATGCCTTATACGTTGTACGACAGCAGCGATGACATCAGTCTCACCGGGGAAGGGGCGGATCGCTGGGACTTTCATGGCAATGCTAACGATATCCGCTGGTCGCCGAGTACACCGATTCCGTTTTTCGTAGACGGAACTACCAATCCTGCCTGCGTCGCCCAGGCAGCGGACCAAGGGAACCTGGCGTACTACGGATGCTTCCAGCAGGGCAGTGCAGTTATTACTCCGCCGGCGAGCGGGACTTTCGGCAACATGGGCCGCAACACTTTCCGTGGTCCGGCCTTCCACAACTGGGATATGTCGGTCACCAAGCTCTGGAAATTGTCGGAGCACGTCCACCTGCAAATGCGGGGAGAGTTCTTTAACATCCTGAACCACACCAATTTCGCCGGCTTTGCTACCGATCTGTCGGATGCGGTATCCGGTGCAAATGATGTGGGCCTGGCAACCTCAACTCCGGATGTATATGCTTCCAACCCAGTCGTCGGGTCGGGCGGTTCGCGGCACATTCAGTTGGGAGCGAAGTTCATCTGGTAGAGGATAGAGCTGGCCGTCACATCGCCGGGAGTTCCGGTTAACTGGACTTAAATGCACGGCGCATATATTGCAAGCGCCTACCAAATGGATTTTTCTCCGTCGCCGAAAGCCCGAGGCTATATCCAGCGCCTGTCGGCGTTCATGCAAGAACACGTCTTACCTGCGGAGGCTGAGTATTGCTCGCAAGTACAGAATCTTCCCGATTGGCCTGGCTGGAAGCAGCCTCCGGTAATGGAAGCTCTGAAGGCGAAGGCTCGGGCGGCGGGGTTGTGGAACCTGTTCCTTCCAGAAGGCGAGTACGGCGCGGGCCTGACCAATGTGGAGTACGCACCGCTGGCGGAGATCACCGGACGCTCCTCGATTGCTCCCGAGGTTTTCAACTGCAGTGCACCCGATACCGGCAACATGGAAGTACTGGTGAAGTATGGTTCAGCAGCGCAAAAAGAACGCTGGCTCAAGCCCCTGCTGGCCGGCGAGATTCGGTCCGCATTCTGCATGACGGAGCCCGACGTGGCTTCTTCGGATGCGACGAACATGCAAGCTACGGCGCTGATTGAGGGAGATCACGTCGTTCTCAATGGCTTGAAATGGTGGAGTTCCGGAATTGGCCATCCTCATTGCCGGATACTCATTTTCATGGGTATCACCGCTCCCGCGGCCTCGAAGTACCAGCGTCATTCCATGGTTCTGGTGCCGCTCGATACTCCAGGCGTGAAGATCGAGCGCATGGTGCCGGTGTTTGGAGCGTATGATCCGCCCTTCGGGCACGGCGAGGTTAGCTTTACCAACGTCCGTGTGCCGCTGGACCACATCATCGCGGGACCGGGCCGCGGATTCGAAATCGCGCAGGGCCGGCTCGGCCCCGGCCGCATTCATCACTGCATGCGCACGCTGGGAGCGGCCGAACGCGCGCTTGAATTATTGTGCCGCCGCTCGCTACAGCGCGTGGCCTTCGGCAAACCGCTGGCTGAACTGGGCGGCAACGCCAACGTCATTGCCAACGCCCGCATCATGCTGGAGCAAGCTCGTCTTCTTACGCTCAAAGCGGCATGGATGCTCGATGAAGTTGGGACTAAAGGCGCGCGCAGCGAAATTTCCCAAATCAAAGTTGCGGTGCCCAACATTGCTTTGCAGATTATCGATCAAGCCATTCAGATGCACGGCGGCGCCGGGGTTTCTACCGATTTTCCTCTGGCCGAAATGTTTGCCACGATCCGTACACTGCGCATCGCCGATGGACCCGACGAAGTACATCGCGCCTTGATTGCCAAACTGGAGCTGCAGAAATACAAACCCCGGCGCGTGGACTCGGCCTGAGTGAAGGCAGCTCTTATTTCTCAGCAACGACTAGTATGCCGAGACGCGGCAAGCCGCGTCTCTACCAGCGTCCTAGCCTACCTTCAGCATGAGCTTCCCCGAATTCTCACCCTTGAAAAGTTTGAGCAGAGTCTCGGGGAAGGTTGCGAGTCCTTCCACGATATCCTCGTGCGATTTCAACTTGCCTGCCGCCATCCAGGCCGCCATTTCGGCTCCGGCTTGCGCGTAGCGATCGATGTAATCCAACACAAGTGTCCCCTTCATGGTGGCGCGATTCGACAACAGAGACAGGTAGTTGCTGGGACCGGTGATCGGGCCGGTATTGTTGTATTGGGAAATGGCGCCACAGATTACGATCCGCGCGCCGAGCCTGATTTGAGCGAGCGCGGCATCAAGAATCGCACCGCCCACGTTGTCGAAATAGACGTCAATGCCCTTGGGGCAGTGCTCTCGGAGGGACTGGCTTACGTTTTCGGCCCTATAGTCTATGGCTGCATCGAAGCCTAACTCACTCACGATGTAGCGGCACTTCTCGGGTCCTCCAGCGATGCCGACCACATGGCAGTTCTTGATTTTTGCGATCTGTCCCACCAGCGCGCCCACGGCTCCGGCTGCCGCTGAGACCACAACCGCATCACCAGATTTCGGCTGGCCTGTGTCGAGAAGCCCGAAATACGCAGTCATGCCCGGCATGCCGAGAACGCTGAGATACTTCGGCAGCGGAAAGATTCTCGCGTCGACCTTTGTCACTCCTTTGCCGTCGGTCAGCGCATACTCCTGCATTCCGAACACTCCGGAGACGTGATCACCCTCAGCGAAGCGCGGGTTGCGCGATGCGGCTACAGTCCCTACACCCAGCGCCCGCATCACTTCTCCGATGCCGACGGGTAGCATGTAGGAACGCACGTCGTTGATCCAGATGCGCATCGCGGGATCGAGCGAGACGTAGGAGAGCTTGACCAGCAGTTCGCCGTCTTTCGGCTCCGCTACTGGTTCCTCGACGTAGGTCCAGTCGCTGCGCTTTGGCATTCCTACCGGACGCGCGGCCAACAGAAACTTGTGATTGGTGAGTGCCATGCTGCCTCCTTGGTTGCCGATTCTATCCCTCAGACCGTATAGCGCTCATTCGCGAGCAGCCGCCCTGCAATCTGGCGGCGCAGCGCGATCGCGCTGACTGGATCGTGACTGGCATAAGCGTGTAAGCGGGAAAGGTTCCGCGCCAACTCCTCGCCTTGAGAGCTCGCGCTCAGTACCGTTCTCGACGCGAGTTCAACCTTGGCGATGGCATCGCGCAAATACACGGCGCACATATCCGCAGCGTTCGCACCGCCGCCGGCCGCTGCCAATTTCCGGACACGGAGCAGGCTCGACTCCATGGCAAACACTTCCATGATGATGTCAGACAGGTTCATGATGATCTCCTGCTGTTGTTCAAGTTGCGCGCCATACTTCTGGAGCGCGACTCCGAGCGTCAGCAGGGCGATCTTCTTCGCGTTCTGGACCAGGCTTAACTCCGCATCAGCGGACTTATTGGCTGCCGCCGCTGTTGGCGATTCCGTCTCCTGGAGGACGGCGCGCGCGGCCTCGAACAGCGGCAGAATGCCTCGGGCCGCACGTTTCAACGGCATTCCCGTGATCACCAACCGATTAATCTCGCTGGTTCCCTCAAACAGGCGGTTAATGCGTGAGTCGCGATAGGCGCGCTCGACCGCGTAGTCCTGATGATAGCCATAGCCGCCGTGGATCTGAACTCCTTCGTCGACCACGTAGTCCAGCATCTCTGAGGCATAAACCTTGACCATCGAGCACTCTGCGGCAAACTCCTCGATGGCTTTGAGCTCTTGTGAAGCGCCCGGTGACGCTTTCGATTCTGACGACGTCCCGTGCATTTGATTTTCAATGAGTCCGACCACGCGCCAGGTCATCGACTCTGTGGCAAAAATGCGAATCGCCATTTCCGCCAGCTTGTGCTGAATCGCACCGAACTCGGCAATCGCCGAGCCGAATGCTTTGCGCTGCTTGGCATATTTCAGGCAAATCGCAAGCACGTTTTTCGCGGCTCCAATGGTGGCCGGGCCCAACTTCAAGCGTCCGATGTTCAGGATGTTGAACGCGATCACGTGGCCGCGGCCGATTTCGCCCAGCACATTCTCGACCGGCACCGGAACACTATCTAGATACACGGCGGTGGTGGAACTGCCCGTGATACCCATCTTGTGTTCCTCCGCGCCGCTGCTCACGCCGGGAAAAGCCCGCTCGACCAGAAAGGCAGTGAACTTTTCTCCTCCAACCTTGGCAAATATCGTGAACAGATCGGCCGCGCCGCCGTTCGTGATCCACATCTTCTGGCCATTCAGGATGTAGTGCTTTCCGTCGGGTGAGAGATCGGCGCGCGTGCGTGCCGCGAGCGCATCCGACCCCGAGAGCGGCTCGGTGAGCGCATAGGCGGCCAGCATTTCGACCTTCGCCAGCCTCGGCAAATATTTTCTTTTCTGCTGGTCATTGCCAAAGTAGACGAGAGGCAGCGTGCCGATGCCAGTGTGCGCCGAGTGCCAGCCTCCGTAAGAACCGTCGCGCCCCAGGCGCTCGGCGGTGACCATCAGGGAGGGCAAATCCATCGCCATGCCTCCATATTCCTCCGGGATCGTCATGGCGGTCAGACCCAGTTCCACCGATTTGCGGAGCACAGCCATGGCAGCGCCGGGCTTCTTTTCACGGATCGCGGGCAGATTCGGTTCCACCTCCTTGGCCCAGAATTCATTCACCATGTTGCCGATGGCGAGATGTTCTTCGCTCAGATCCTCGGGCGTGAAAATATCCTGGGGCGTCGAGTCTTCGAGCAAGAACACAGTTCCCTTTGTCGTCCGGCGCGGAATGTCTGTTAATGTCGTCACGGAAAACTCCTATGCCACCTCTTGAGATTGAAACTCTGAATGCCTTGAAACAATGCGAGGGACGCGAATTCCCCGCGACCGACTGGTTCGTTGTCACGCAGGACCGTATCCAGAAATTTGCGGACGCCAGCGAGGACCGGCAGTGGATTCACGTCGAGCCGGAGCGCGCTCGGCGCGAATCGGCCTTTGGCGGCAGCATTGCCCACGGCTTTCTGACGCTTTCGCTGTTGGGCTACTTTCTCAAGCAGGCGATCCGAATCCGTTCGGGCATCGCAATGAGCGTCAACTACGGTCTGAATAAGGTTCGCTTTCCCTCGGCGGTTCGGGCCGGTTCGCAGATTCGAGCTCGCGTCACTCTGCTTTCGGTGAAGGAATCGGCTGAGTTTGTGGACGCCGCATTTCTGATTCACATCGAAAGCCAGCAAGCCGAGAGTGAATCTTCCGGCAAGCCCCGCTGCGTTGCCGAGTGGCTGATTCGGTACTATCGGCAGCAAACTTCGCAGTAAATGCCCGCTCATATCGTTCCGCTTTCCGCACAATGCCATGAAGCACGCAGCAGGGTGTGAATTCTCGCCGGCAAAGCCGCGAAACGCTCGTCCTGCGTCAATCCCTGGGCGTACCGGTAGTAGATCTGCTGGATGATGACCGCGACTTTGAAGCGGGCAAACGTGAGATAGAAAATCATGTCGCCGGGGGGACGGCCTGTCGCCACGGCATAGCGTTCGATCAGTTGCGCTCGCGTCAGTGTGCCCGGCAGCGTGGTCGGCGCGCTGCGAATTTCCTGAAGCTCGTCTGGGTCCTGCGGGTCGGCCCAGTAGGCGAGCGCCGTCCCCAGGTCCGTGAGCGGATCGCCCAGAGTGCACATCTCCCAATCCAGAACGCCGACAATCTTCGTCACATCGACGGGATCGAGCACGATATTGTCGTACTTGTAGTCGTTGTGAATAAGCGCCGTGGCATGGCTGGCCGGCATTCGTGCGGTGAGCCACGCGGAGATGCGATCGACTTCCGGCAGGTCGTGCGTTTTTGAATTGTGGTAGCGCTCGATCCAGCCCTTCACCTGGCGTTCGAGATAGCCTTGGGGTTTGCCCAGATCAGCCAGACCGATGGCGGCATAATCCAGGCCGTGCAGCGAGGCGAGGTTATCGACGAACGCCTCGCTCAATCGCCGCGCCGTCTCCGGCGGAAAGGGCACGCCCACCGGGGGATCGCGGCGCACGATCATTCCGCGAATCGGCTCCATCAGGTAGAACGGTGCATTGAGAATCGATAGATCGTCACAATAGAGGAGCGCTTTCGGCGCGGCGGGGTAGGCGGCGTGCAGTTTCGACAGCACGCGATACTCGCGCGCCATGTCATGCGCGGAGCGAACCTTGCTGCCAAATGGCGGACGTCGCAGCACCAGTTCCCGGCTCTCCTTCCGCGCATCACCCATCCGTACCAGGTAAGTCAAATTGGAGTGACCGCTGGGAAATTGTTCGACGGAAACGGGCTTGCTGTGGCCGAAGTGCTCATCGAGAAACGGCTGCAGGCGGGCGATGTCGAGTTCTTCGCCTGGTCTCACCGTTCCCGCTTGATCGCAAAGAGCCGCCATGTTCGCAGTTCCTGTGTCCGCTATCGATATGTCAGCAACCCGTCCCCGTCAAGGTGCGGGTGCGCATTGAATGTGCTCAATGTGAATCGCTCGCCCGAAGCCAGAAAGCTCGTGAACGAAGCGTTGCGCGACATCCATGTCAGCTGCAACGCGTCCTCGGCGGATAAATGCAGCGCCCGGCGCATCGCCGCGCCAATCGGTCCTGCTGATGTGAAGACCACCGCAATCGCCGCCGGAGGAGTGCCGCGCACAACCTGCGCCAGCCCTCGCTCCACGCGCAAACAAAACTCGTGCCAGGATTCGATGCCGTCTGCTGTGACTTCTCCCGCCACCCACTTGCTAATCACCGCTTCAAACAACCTCTGAAATGTCTTGCGACGATCATCGGAGTGGGCGGAGGCGGCAGCCTCGCTGGACTTCTCATACGCGCGGCGCAATTCCCTGATCTCGGCGTTCCCCTGCAATTGCGGAAGGCACTCCCGCAGCACCGCCTCGGCTTGATATTCGTCGAATTCGCTCATGACCACCGTTTCCGGGAAATCAATACCGTCGCGGCGATACGCATCGGCCACAATTCGGGACGTCTCCAGTTGCCGGACCCTCGGGCCCGAGTAGGCGGCGCTCAGAGCCACTCCCCGCCGTGCCCAATACTCCCCCAGCAACTGAGCCTGCGTTTCGCCGTTCGCGCACAGCTTGTCATAATCCTTCTCCAGGAAAGATGCTTGTCCATGACGCACCAGGATGATGTGGCTCACGTTGACTCCCGCAGCAGCAGACCCTATGCAGCTGCGGCCTGCTCCTTATCGAACTCCGTAAACGTCTGACCCGCTTCCGCAAGGCGCTTCAGCAGAGGAGCCGGCGTCCAGAGATCTCCATGCTTCTGGTGGAATTCGCAAACGCGCTGATACACCTTTGGCAATCCGACGGTGTCGGCATACCACATCGGGCCGCCGCGATAGGCGGGAAATCCGTAGCCGTTGAGATAGATGATGTCGATGTCGGCGGCCCGCAACGCGTATCCCTCTTCGAGAATTCGCGCTCCCTCATTCACCAGCGCATAGATGCAGCGATCTACGATTTCCGCGGCGGAGATCTGCCTTTGCGGGATCCCTGCCTCCGCGCTCCACTTCCTCAACAGTGCGGGCAGTTCCGGATCCTTACTGGCGCGGCGGTTCTCATCGTAGAGATACCATCCTCTTACCGTTTTCTGGCCATACCGGCCGATTTCACATAGACGATCCTCGGCGAACGGCTGGCGAATTCCTGGTTTTTCCAGATGGCGGTACTCCTTGCGAATGCGCCAGCCCACGTCGAGACCCGCCAGGTCGCCTGTCGCCAGCGGACCCATGGCGTTGCCGAATTCGACGAGCGCCTTGTCCACCGCCTCCACGTCCGCGCCTTCTTCAACCAGAAACTGCGCTTCGCGGCGATAGGGGCCGAACATGCGGTTGCCTACGAATCCGCGGCAGTTCCCTACCAGCACTCCGATCTTGCCCAGCTTTTTGGACAGTTGCATGCAAGTGGCAATCACTTCTTTGCTCGACTTTTTCCCGCGTACAATTTCGAGCAAACGCATCACGTTTGCCGGACTGAAGAAGTGCGTTCCGATCACCGCTTCCGGCCTTGATGTGGCCGCCGCGATTTCATCGATGTTGAGTGTGGAAGTGTTGCTCGCCAGAATCGCGCCTCGCCGGCAGATGCGGTCCAAGTCCCCAAACACGGTTTTCTTGAGCGCCATGCCTTCGAAAACCGCCTCCACCACCATGTCTACGCCGGAAAACACATCGTAGCTGAGCACGGGTGTGATCAATTGCAGACGTTCGTCCACGAAAGCCTGAGTAAAACGCCCGCGCTGCACCGAACTCGCGTAGTTCTTGCGGATTTTTCCCATGCCCGAATCGAGCGCCGCCTCATCCACATCCTTCAGCAACACCGGAATGCCCGCGTTGGCAAATACCATCGCGATCCCACCGCCCATGGTGCCGGAGCCGACGACTGCCACGCGGTTGACGGGAATCACCGGAGTTTCTTTGGGCACGTCGGGAATCTTCGCCACCTCGCGCTCGCCAAAGAAAACATGAATGAGCGCTTTCGACTGGTCGGAGAAAAGGCATTCGGTGAAAAGCTTCGCCTCGGCCTGGCAGCCTTGCTCGAAGGGCAGTTTGGTTGCTGCCTCGACGGCATCGATCGCTGCCAGAGGAGCCTTCAGGCCTCGTTGTTTCTTGCCGACTGCGGCTCGCGCCGTCACAAAAATCGCGGCGTTCTCCGCAGCCGTGCCCAGCTTTCCCGCCCGGTCCCGCGTTTTCGGCACGGGCTTGCCAGCGACTTCGCGAGCAAAAGCCACCGCTCCGGTGAGCAGGTCGCCTTCGATCAACCGGTCAACCAGCCCGAGAGCGACCGCGTCGCCGGCGGAAATCGGCTTGCCCCCGGAACACATCTCTACCGCCTTGGCGACGCCTACCAGGCGGGGCAGACGCTGCGTTCCCGCGGCGCCGGGAATGATGCCCAGATTTACTTCCGGTTGCCCCACCTGCGCCGCAGGCGATGCGACCCGGTAGTGCCCGGCCATGGCCAGTTCCAGTCCGCCGCCAAATGCCTGCCCATGAATCGCCATGACTACCGGCTTGCCGCTGTCTTCAATGCGAAGCAGCAGCGGCAGCATGCTTTTGCGGGGTCCGCCCGAGGTCATCTTGCCGAATTCCTTGATGTCGGCGCCTGCGACAAAAGTGCGGCCGGCGCCGATTACGACCGCAGCCTTGACGGCAGGGTCGCCATTCATCTCCTCGATCGCCGTCCAGATGCCCTCCGGCACGCCTGGACTGAGAGCGTTCACCGGCGGATTGTCGAGGGTAATGACCGCGACATCGTTCTCTTTGCTGACTTTTACAAGGTTGCTCATCGTGCGCTCCCCTACAACTCGTTTATAAGTCCAGCTCTCTTGGTCACGGATCGTTCAAACGTCCGAACGCAACGGTTCCGGCACCGGCGCGTACTTCTTCCGCAACTCCCTTTTCAGAACCTTGCCGGTCGCGGTCTTGGGCAAGCTCTCGCAGAATTCAATTGACTGCGGACACTTGTAGTGAGCCAGACGCGCGCGGCAAAACTCAATCAATTCCACTTCGCCGAGCTTCGATCCCGGCTTCGCCACCACGAGCGCCTTCGGCACCTCACCCCATTTCCGGTCAGCCACCGGGATCACCGCAGCTTCAAGAACATCCGGATGCGCCACCAGCACTTTCTCCACGTCGAGCGACGAAATGTTTTCTCCGCCGCTGACGATGATGTCCTTCTTGCGATCCACGATCCGGATGTATCCGTTCTCCGCGATGACAGCCATGTCTCCGGTGTGAAACCATCCGCCTCGTAAAGCTTCGGCCGTGGCTTCCGGCTGTTGCCAGTAGCCCGCCATCACCCCGTCACTGCGGGCAATGATTTCTCCCATCGTCACGCCGTCACGCGGCACGTCTTTATCCTCGGCGTCGACCACCCGCAGCTCACACCCTGGGAAGGCATATCCGGTCATGGACTGCAGCACGTAACGCTCTTCGGGTGTGCACTGCATGTCCGGCTTCAATTCGGCGTTCGACAGTGACGGCGAAGTCTCCGTGAGGCCATACCCCGAGTAGCATTTAAATCCCAAGGTCTGCTCGACCTCCCGGATCAACGTCGGCGAAGATGCCGCCCCGCCGATCACGCACCACTGCACGCTGCTCAGGTCGTACTTGGAGCGCACAGGCGAGTTCACCAGTGCGGTGGCCATGATTGGCACGAGCGTTAGTGCGCGCACCCGTTCCCGCTCCACCAGGCGAAATACCTCCTCGGGCAAGAAGCGCGGAAGCATGATATGAGTTCCGCCCATGAACGTGATCGTATGGGCCGCGCCCCAGCCGTTGGCGTGAAACAGAGGGATGGTGTGCAGCAGCACATCTTCGAAGCGGGTGCGATGGTAAAGAGCGATGCTCATGGCGTGCAGATACACGTTCCGGTGCGTGAGCATCACCCCTTTGGGATTGGCGCTGGTTCCGCTGGTGTAAAACATTTCTGCCACGGCGTTCTCGTCAAACTCCATTAAGTCGCCACGATAGGGAATGGCGGCGGTCAGCATCTGTTCGTAGGTTTGATCGGAAAGCCACGTTGCCTGCGGTGTCCCATCAAGTTGATGGAACGCGCGTACAGTAAGCAGGTCTCGGCGGAACGAATCCACGAGACCGGCAAACTCTCGCTCCAGGAACAGCGCCGTCGCTCCGGAGTCATTCAAGATGTAAGCGAGCTCTGGCGCGGCCAGACGAATATTGAGTGGAAGCAAAACGCAGCCCGCTTCCAGAACTCCGAAGTAAGCTTCGAGCAGCCGATGGCAGTTCAGGCTAAGAAACGCCACGCGATCGCCAGGCTTCAAGCCGGCGTCGCGAAGCGCTCCCGCCAAACGCCCTACACGATCGGCAAACTCGGCATAGGTAAACCGCAGGTCCTGGCAGACAACTGCCGTCTTGCGCGGAAACTGCTCCGCTGAGTACCGAAGAAATCGCACCGGCGTCAGAGGAATATTCATAAACTCGTTCTTACCAGGCCGTCTGGCCTCCATCGACAACCAGCACGTGCCCCGTGACGTACGCCGAAGCATCCGATGCCAGAAACACGGCCGCGCCTTTCAGATCGTGATCGCCACCGAAACGGCCGAGCGGAATCTTCTCCAGCAACGACTCTTTACGGTGTTCGATGATCCATCCCGACATATGCGTTGGAAACCATCCTGGGGCGATAGCATTCACCTGAATGTTGTGCGGCGCCCATTTGCACGCCAGGTCTTTGGTAAACGCGATCACGCCGCCTTTACTCGCGTGGTAGCCGATCGCTTGCAGTTCCGCCGAGGCTCCGCCCACACCCGCTACCGATGCGATGTTGATGATCTTGCCCGATGCCTGCGCGGCCATGGCCTTGCCCACTGCCTGACAAAAAAGGAACGTGCCGGTAAGGTTGGTGGAAAGAACTTTGTCCCACTGCTCAAGTGTCATCTCTTCCACCGAAGCTCCCCACGACACACCGGCGTTGTTGATCAGAATGTCGACTCGGCCAAACTTCGCGAGCGTTTCCTCTACAACCTGCTGAATCGCCGCTTTGTCTTTGACATCGCATCCCAAGGCAAGCGTCTGCACGCCATGAATACGTAAGGCTTCCGCCGTTTCCTCGCAACGTTCTTTCTTGCGCGCGCACAGCACAAGATTCGCTCCCGATTCCGCCAGGCCTTCGGCCATCTGCAGGCCGAGGCCCATGGAGCCACCTGAAACAATGGCCACGCGGCCGGTGAGATCGAACAGTTTTTTGACGTTCACCCTGAGAATGGCCTTTCCGCCGCGGAGGGCCGTGCAAAAGTGATAGTTGATATCATGTTATAGTCGCTAACGTCAATACAGTCCTTGGGAATCTCTGCCGCTCGTACCGAGGAAGGCCAGTATGGGCGCCGAGCTACTCCTGGATGCGGAGCACGACTCGCCCCGAGACCTCGCCGCGACTCAGTTGCCCCATAACCTCCTGGACCTCTGCCAATGGGCGCGTTGTCACCTGGCAATGGACCGTCCCCGCCGCTCCCATTGCCAACACCTCGCGCAGATCTTCGCGTGTGCCAACCGACGAAGCCTTGATCCGAATCTCGCCACCCGCCATAAGGATCGGTGGAAACGAGATATCGTTTGCGGGCAATCCCACCACCAGCAGCGTTCCCGTCGGCCGCACGCAATAGAACGCCGTGTCGTAGGCGGATTTGGCTGCTGACGTGACAAGCGCAATGTGCACTCCGCCGGACTTGCGCAATTCCTTCACCACGTTGCTAGTGGCGGCGTTCAGCGTTCGAACTGCCCCCAGCGACTTCGCCAGCGCGAGCTTTTCTTCGGAAATATCAATCGCGGTGACTTCCGCTCCGGCTGCGCGGCCAATCTGGACAGCAATGTGGCCGAGTCCGCCAACACCGAAAACCGCCAACCGCTCCCCCGCGCGAACCCGGGCCTGCTTGAGCGCGCGATGAACCGTGACTCCCGCACAAAGCAGCGGCGCCGCCTGCTCGGAGGGAAGCGTGTCAGGAATCTTGATCACGTGGCTGGCTGGAGCTTTGGCAAATTCCGCATATCCGCCGTCCGCCATAACGCCGGTGATGCGCTGCTTCACACAGAGATTCTCGTTCCCTTCGCGGCAAAACTCGCATTGACCGCATGTCCACTGCACCCACGGAACACCGACACGCTCGTCCACCTGGACATTCTGAACCGCGGCGCCGCGCTCCACTATGCGGCCTACGATCTCGTGTCCCAGGATCAGCGGCTGTTTCACGATGCGTGCCAGTTGCGTCCAGTCGCCGTCGGCCACGTGCAGATCGGAATGGCACACACCGCACACCTCCACCTTGATCAAGACTTCCTCCGCTCCAATTTCAGGACGAGGCACATCCTCCAACGATAGTGGTGTCTTGAATGCGTGCAGGACAGCCGCTTTCATGCGCGTCACCCCTTTAGACTCCATCAGTAAGTCAGCAAGTAAAAAGCGCTGGCGCGCTTCTCACAGATGTTACGGCCGGATGCCACACAGGAAAAACTCTACTGCGCTCCGCACCCGGTCTGTGAGTTTGTGCGGTCCGGTAAGATCCACCGCCCACTGCCGCACCACCGTGTTGTAGAGCCCTTCCATGAACTCCGCCAGGTGCACGACTGGGAATGCGCGCGTCACCTCGCCGCGTTTCTGCCCCTGCGTCAGAATCTCGCGCAGCAGGCCGACGGCGGCTTCCTCGTGCCCACGCAGCTCCGCGCATCGCACCGGATCCATCGCGCCCGAGAGCACAACCGCTTGCCAAAGTTTCCGGTCGGCTTCCACTTCCCGCGCCATGGTTACGTACAGCCGCCGTAAACGCTGATCCGTCCGCGCCTGGCTCGAAAGCTCCGAACGAAGCCTCTCGCAGATGCAGGCGTACCCGCGTTCGCCCACCTCGCGCAAGACTGCATCTTTGCTGGGAAAATATCGGAAAAAAGTCGGCTGACTGATTTCGAGCACTTGCACGATGTCGTCGATCCGCGTGGCCTCGTATCCGTGCTTGCGAAACAGCTTGATGGATGTGTCGATGATCTGTTGCCGCAAGCGGGCTTTCTTGCGCTCCCGAAGGCCGACCTCAGGCTGCGCTCCGACAGTCTCTGCGGCCGCGCTCCGCGCCACCAACACACCAGACATGATCTCTTCCTCCTGCGTGACGCATGGACCCGATCAACGGCCGTGACACCCGCAAAATGTGTGGGTAACTATAACAAAATAGCGACTAACGTCAAGCCCTGCGAAGCGCGGGTAGTGCAAGCGTCCTGAAGCGCATCATCGCAGTGGAGACAGCGAGCCTCTGCCCGGCGTGCACGGGGCCGTTGAGGGCCGAATCGCGAGACACCTTGTGGAAGAGGAGGGAGTATCATGCGGATGACTACACGGAGCCGTTGAAAGTGGATAGGGCAATCCCTGAATTCGTTGATTTGCCACCGCGGCGCCCGCCACGGCGTCGCCGCTTCCTTCTTATCTTGGGGGTGTTTGCGGCCATCTTTTTCGGCGGCCGGACCGCGTTGTCGTATTACGTGGACGTGCTCTGGTTCGCGTCGCTTGGATATGCGGACGTGTTCTGGAAAAAACTGGGCCTGCAGTGGGGAATCTTCGCGGCGTTTACAGCGGTGACATTTCTCGTTTTGTACGGATCGTTCCTGGCTTTGAAGCGGGCGCATCTTCCCGATTTGCCGAGCGGCCATACGATTGTCATCGGTGGGCAGCCATTGAAGCTGCCCGTTGAGGGCGTGCTGCACCTCATTGCTCTCGGTGTTTCGCTCGTAATCGCGGCTGCCACCGGCGGTGCTATGTCCGCGGAGTGGCCCACACTCGCGCTCTTCTGGTACGCGCCCCAAACCTCGGGCGTCACCGATCCGATCTTTGGCAAATCACTGAACTTCTTTCTGTTTGCACTGCCCGCATGGCAACTTATCGTCGGCTGGTTGCTGACACTGGCTGTGATTGGCTGCGCTCTCGCCGTCTTCTTTATCCTCATCACGGGCGGAGCGCGTGCGCTCAGCGGACGTCTCAGCCGGTCTGTCACTCTGCCCTGGCGTGGGCTGTCCATCGCGTTTGCGTTTCTGTTGCTGATCCTCGCGATGCGAATGTATCTCGACCGGTTCGAGGCGTTGCTCGAGGATCATACGATCTTCGGCGGCGTCACCTACACGGACGCGCACATCACCCTCACCGGGATGCTGATCGTTTGCGCGGCTCTCGTGTTGGGTGCGCTGATCGCGGCCATCAACGCCGTGCGCGTGCCGCGCGGGGTATGGCTCGTTGCGGCGATTGTTCCAGCCGCAGTCTGCTACCTCGCTGTTCAAGGGATCGGATGGTACGTCAGCAGCTTCATTGTCAAACCGAACGAGTTGGTTCGTGAGAAGCCCTACATTGTCTACAACACTGACTTGACGCGGCAGGCTTACGGATTGGACCGGGTCGCGCAACGTGAGTTTCCCGCCGAGACAACCGTCGACGCGGCCGACGCCGCGAATAATCAAGCCACGCTGCAGAACATCCGCCTGTGGGACTGGCATGCGCTCCAGGACACGCTGCGCCAGATTCAGGAGATCCGCACCTACTATGACTTCCCCGACATCGACCTCGATCGCTACTCGATCGACGGCACGACTCGCGAAGTCATGCTGGCCGCGCGCGAACTGAACGTCGACAAGCTGCCAGAGAGCAGCCGCAACTGGATTAACGAGAAGTTGATTTACACCCATGGCTACGGCATCACGATGAACCCGGTCAATGGGTTCACGCCGGAAGGCCTGCCCACGCTGATTCTCAGCAATATGCCGGTGCAGAGCACGGTGCACGGTGTCAGCGTGACGCGCCCGGAGGTTTATTTTGGCGAGTTGACCGATACCGACGTTTACGTGAAGACGCGGCAGAAAGAATTCAACTATCCACAGGGGGAAAGCAACAACCTGACATCCTATGAAGGCAACGGCGGCATCGTCCTGGGCAATTTTCTGCGCCGTGTCCTCATCGCGCTCGATCGCGACGATCTCGCGAAGCTGCCCTTCAGCGATGACGTAAACAGGGATAGCCGGCTGCTGATGCGCCGCAACATACGCGACCGCGTCTCGGCGTTAGCGCCGTTCCTCACCTACGATCCGGATGCGTACATCGTGCTCGGCGACGATGGCCGCCTGTCGTGGATCATGGATGCATACACGATTTCAGATAGCTATCCCTACTCGACCCACTACCGTCTCGGCAACGACCTTATTAACTACATGCGGAACAGCGTCAAGGTAGTGATCGACGCCTACGATGGCACGACGACGTTTTACGTGTTTGATCCGGACGATCCAATCATCGCCGCTTACCGCCGAATCTTCCCAAGTCTCTTCAAGGATGCAGCCACAATGCCGCCGGGGCTGCGCAAACACGTCCGCTATCCCGAGTTGTTGCTCAAGCTGCAGGCGGAGGTCTACGGCCTGTATCACATGACGGATCCCGAGGCGTTCTACAACCGTGAGGATCTATGGACCGTCGCTACCGAAGTCGGCATGGGCGAGGGCGGAGGGCAAACCACGCAGGTGATGCAGCCGAATTTCGTGCTGATGAAACTGCCGGGCGAAACCGGCGAGGAATTCGTGGAGATTCTGCCCTTCACGCCCGCCAACCGGAATAATCTGATCGGCTGGATTGCCGGGCGCAGCGACGGCGCGAAGTACGGTACGTCGGTGGTCTACAACTTTCCCAAAACCAGGCTGGTCGACGGGCCGCTGCAGATCGAGGCGCGAATCGATCAGAACGCGCAGCTCTCGGGACAACTGACGCTGTGGAATCAGCAAGGCTCGCACGTGCGGCGCGGGGCGTTGCTGGTAATTCCATCCGGACGCGCGCTGCTGTATGCCGAACCGATTTACCTGCAGGCCGAACGCAGTCCAATGCCGGAATTGCGCCTGGTCGTGCTCGCATTGCAGGATAAGCTGGCATACGGGCCGACCTTCGAGTCGGCGATGGCTTCGCTCTTCGGCGGAGCGGCGTCTTCGCTGACGGCCACGTCGGGAAGCTCCCAACCGCCGACCGCCGCGTCTGTTTCGGGCGAGGCGGGGCGAGGCACGCCGGGATCCGCCGCGTCGCCTGGGCCTGGAGCAGATCTCAACACGCTCATCGCGGAAGCCGCCAGAGACCTTGCCGACTACCAGCGCCTGACAGCTGAAGGCAAGCTCGGCGAAGCTGGACAAAAGCTTGAAGAGTTGAAGCGCGCGCTCGACAAGCTGAGAGCGCGCCAGAAGTAGTCTCGCGCCTGACTTCAGTTCTTGCTCACAGGTTCTCGAGCACCAGCTTAAGGTAGTCCCAGAAACTCTTTACCGACGAAATCTCCACGCGCTCGTTCGGACTGTGCGGGTCCACGATCGTCGGGCCGAACGAAATCATTTCCATGCCGGGATACTTCTCGCCAATCACGCCGCACTCCAGGCCCGCGTGCATGGCAATCAGCTTGGCCGGTTCGCCGAAGAGTTTCTTATGCACGTCCTGGAGCTTGCGCACGATCTCGCTGTTAGGCTCCGGTTTCCAGCCCGGATACTTACCTGCATGCTCCACTTCGAAGCCGGCCAGGCGGCACACGGTCGCAACCATGCGGGCGGCACACATCATGCTGCTCTCGATCGGGCTGCGCTGACTGGTAACAATCTCCACCACGTCGCCCTTGGTAGTGATGGTCGCCAGGTTGGTAGACGTTTGCACCAAACCGGGGACATCCGGGCTCATCGCGATGACGCCGTGATGCAGACTTGCGAGCAGCGCCACCGCTTGTTTTGCATCGGCCGCGGCAAGCACTTTTTCCGGACGTTCGGCTTTTTCAACCGTGATCCGCACTCCGGAATCGAATCCACCCAGGTCAGCCTGGTATCCAGCCTCGGCTGTGGCTACCAGCGATTTCAGTTCACTTTCACGAGATGGGTCGGCCAGCACCAGGGCCGCTGCTTCGCGCGGAATTGCATTCTGCGCACTGCCTCCGTTGATCGCCGCGATTTCAATCGGCACACGATCAAGCAAACCCTGAAGGACCCCGCCAAGGATGCGCAGAGCGTTGCCGCGGCCTTGATGAATATCGACGCCGGAGTGGCCACCTTTCAGGCCAGACACCTTGATGCGCCAGGCCGATGCCGCCCCCGCAGGACGAAGCCCAACCTTGCGTCGAGCGGTCGTCTTGATGCCACCTGAGCAACCGATACAAAGTGTCCCTTTATCCTCGTTGTCAAGGTTGAGAAAGTATTTTGACTTCAGCACGCCACCGGGAAACTCCGCTGCGCCGGTAAGTCCGGTCTCCTCGTCAATGGTGAAGGCGAACTCCAGCGGCCCGTGAGCAATGTCCTTGCTCTCCATCACGGCCAGAGATGCGGCTACGCCGACTCCATTGTCAGCGCCTAGAGTGGTGCCGTCCGCCTTCAGCCAGTCGCCATCTCTTATCACTTTGATCGGATCGGTATCGAAGTTATGCGCGGTTCCCTCGTTCTTTTCACAAACCATGTCGAGGTGGCCCTGGAGGAGGGCCATCGGCGCGCTCTCGCGTCCCGGCCGCGCCGGTTTCCGGACCACGAGATTGCCGGCAGCGTCCTGCACACATTCCAAGCCCAGCTTTGCAGCCAAAGTGCGGATGTAGTCTCGCGCCGCCGCTTCCTTTGTTGAGGCGCGAGGAATGGCCGCCAATTTGTCGAAGTGCTTCCACAACGCTTCGGGTTCCAGATTCGCAAGTGCAGGGATCATGACACGCTCCGTAGGGTAAAAAGGTAACAGCTATCGTACAGCGCATTCGGAAATGCTGGTACGTCCTCGGCTGGAAGTGTAATCGGAAGGATAGTGCGGAAGGGAATAGAATAATAAGGTACGCAACCAAAGCGCTGAGGTGGGCTTATGCCGGATACCCCAATCGCCGCCCACGCCGTCCGCTCCTCTCTTCTGGGCCTTCATCGACAACATGAATTGATAGACAGTGTTTCCGATGTCGGATTCTCTGTTTCGCTGCCGGGCGTCGCTGCGGAACCCACGGATGGCAGAGCATTGGATCGCAGGAGATTCTTAAAAGCTGCGACGCTGCCCTGCGTCGCCGCTTGCGCCGCCGTTTGCCTTCGTGGCGCAGCGGCGCACGGACTGGCGATGTCGTCCGTGGCAGAAGACGATGCGCGGTTTCGCGTGGAGGCCAGGTTCTACGAGAAACTGCCGGGCAAGAACGTGCGCTGCCATTTGTGTCCGCGCAGTTGCGTCGTCGCGGCCGGTGACCGTGGACATTGCCGCATCCGCGAGAACCGCGGAGGAACGTATTACACGCTGGTCCACTCGCGCGTTGCTGCCGCGCATATCGATCCGATCGAGAAGAAGCCATTCTTCCATTTCCATCCCGGCATCGTGGCCTTTTCGCTGGCCACGGTGGGATGCAACGTGACCTGCAAGTTCTGCCAGAACTGGGAAATTTCGCAGGCCAAGCCGGAAGACTTGCCCGCCCGCTATATGCCGCCCGCCGACATAGCGTCGTCGGCCAAGCAAAACCAGTGCCCGGCTGTGGCTTTCACCTACAGCGAGCCGACGGTGTGGAACGAGTTTGTCACCGACGCTGCCGATGCGGCCCGCGAGCAGGGATTGAAAGCCGTAGTCGTGTCCAACGGCTTCATTCAGCAGGAGCCGTTGAAGCGCCTCTGTCGGCACGTGGACGCAATCAAGATTGACATGAAGTCATTTTCAGAAAAGTACTACCGCGAAGTGGTTGACGCCGAGCTAAAACCCATTCTGGATACGCTGGTCACCACACGCAAGGAAGCGAAGTGGATGGAGATCGTGCACCTGGTCGTCCCTACGATGAATGATGGCGACGCGGAGTTTCGCGATCTGGCGCGCTGGATCAAGGCGAATCTCGGCACCGACGTCCCCATCCATTTCACGCGCTTTCATCCTATGTATTTGTTGAAGAACCTGCCGCCCACGCCGGTTGAAACGCTGGAACGTGGCAAGGCGATCGCCGACGCCGAAGGCTTGCAGTACGTTTACATCGGCAATGTGCCCGGGCATCCCGCCGAGAACACGTATTGCCCGAAATGCCGCCATCTGCTCATCGAGCGCGCTGGGTTCACGGTCACGCAGAACCACATCCGCAAAGGAAAGTGCGAGTACTGCCAGCATGCGATTCCGGGTGTTTGGAGCTGAGGCGGCAAGAAAATTGGAGTTGCTATGAATGCGAGAATCAGATTCACGCTGCTGATCGCAATTCCCTTCCTGATTGGCTGTTCGGTGGTTGCTGGGAGCCCACCGGCGGAATCGGAACACATTCGGCAAGCGGCGGTCGCAGGGGCTTTTTATCCCGCTGACCCGAAAGAACTGGCCGCAATGGTGGACGGATTCATCGCGCATGCTAGCGTGCCTGCACAGAAGGGAGAAGTCGTCGCGCTGGTCGCGCCCCACGCCGGCTATCCATTCTCTGGCGGGGTGGCGGGACATAGCTACGCAATGATCAAAGGGCGGCCCACGCATCGGGTCGTCGTGATCGCGCCCTCTCACTATGAGGCGTTTTCGTTCACCTCGGTTTACGACGGCGACGCTTACGTCACTCCTCTCGGCAAGATTTCTGTAGATAAAGAGTTTGCACGGAAACTTGTGAGTTTAAATCCGGAGATCAGGCTCTCCAGCCAGGGGCATGTTCCGACCGCTGCGGGCGCGGAACACGCGCTCGAAGACCAGTTGCCTTTCCTGCAGAGGGCGCTGGGCGATTTCCAACTGGTGCCAATCGTCATGGGTGAGCAGAGCTATGCGGCAAGCCGCGCCCTGGGAGTCGCCCTCGCAGAATTAGTTCGAGGAACCGACACGCTGATCGTTGCCAGTTCCGATCTCTCGCATTACCACCCGTACGATGAGGCGGTCACGATCGATGGAAAGACGTTGAACGCGATTGGCGAATGGGATTACCTCACGCTCTCCGACAATTTCGCAAACCGCACCTGGGAGGCGTGTGGAGGAGCTCCCATCGTTGCCGCCATGATCGCTGCCGAGCGTCTGGGCGCAACTCGCGCCCAGGTAATTAAGTATGCAAACTCCGGCGACGTGACCGGCGACCGCAGCCGCGTTGTCGGCTACAGTGCGGTGTCATTCCTTAAAGAGGAGGAAGGCCGCCGCGAGGCGGCGCCGAAGTTTTCACTGACGTCGTCCGAAAAGCGGCAACTGCTGGAGATCGCCCGAAAATCGGTCGAGTCCGCGGTAAGAGAAGACAAGGCGTACGAGCTTCCCGCGAATCTGCCCTCAAGTCTGATGCGGGACCGCGGCGCTTTCGTCACGCTGAAGGAAAATGGCGAGCTTCGTGGTTGCATTGGATACACGGCCGCGATGCAACCGCTGGCGGAGACGGTCCGCGATGTCGCCGCCTTTGCCGCCTTGCGGGATACGCGATTTCGACCGGTGGCAGCCAGCGAATTGCCTTTGCTGAAGTATGAGGTCTCCGTGCTCTCTCCGCTGCGGCGCGTTTCGGATACAAATCAGATCAAAATTGGCGAGCACGGTCTCATGATCGTGAAAGGTCGCACGCGCGGGCTTCTGCTTCCACAGGTTGCGCCTGAGCAACACTGGGATCGAAATACATTGCTCGACGAAACGGCCATGAAGGCCGGCCTGCCGGCCAAGGCATGGCGCGACAAAGACGCCGATCTCTTCATGTTCACGGCGGTTGTGTTTGGAGAAACGGAGATCTCGCGCGATCTCACGCCTGTGGCTCCGGTTTGGCCCAACCCACGCGGAGTGCCAGGACTGCCGGTACCAAGTTCACCGCCGCAATAAACGTCGCCGCCTTGAGGAAACCGAAGAGCGGAAGCAGGAACGCGCTCAACACGAGCGCGCCCAGGCACGCTCCGATCAGATCTACTGCGTAGAGCATTCCCATGCTCGCGGGCGGCGATTTCGTATCCGCAAAGTAGACTTCCGCAGCGAGCGCGAATTCGTAGCCGCCCAGCGCGCCCGCGAGCAAGGCCAGCGCCGGGAACAAAACTTGGCTCGCCACCACCAGCGTACTCATGCTTCTTGTGCCAGCGAGGGAGTTGAGTACGAAATACAGCAGGATTGGAGACAACGCGGCCAGAATCTGCAGACCCGCCAATTGCGCCAGGGATGAACGCAAAGCGCGCGCACCTGAAGAGCGGCCGGCGATCCGCAAGCGCCACCAGCTCCCTAGGGCCATGCCCGACATGAACAGAGCGATCAAGATGGCCAGTTGGTGGTAGACGTAGCCGTAGATCGCCTGAAAACCTAACAGCAGCAGCACTTCCAGGCTGATCATCGTCAGGCCTGCGAGCGCCGCACAAAGGCCGGCGCTCCCGTGAATATGGGCGCCAGGCCGCGGCCAGTAGAGGATGACCGCAGCAATGACGATCAGCAGCACGACAGCCCACTCTACCAGCCCTCCAAACCGAATTCGCGCAACCGATTCGAAGACGTGCTGATACTCGCGGTTGAACTGCGTGCTCCAGAGTTCGACGTCGAAGTAATAAGCGATGGGTGCCAAATCGCGGTTGATGGGCGTGTCAGGAAGAGGCCGAATGTTCTCGTCCAGATCGGCGACGCGGTCGGGCATCATGCGAAATGGAATGTAGTACTCGCGCACATAGCTGGTCTTCAGGTGCCGCGATCGCAGGCGCGAAAGCAACTCAGCCGAATCGACGGCCAGGACGCCATCCCGCTTCGCCGCGAAGAAATGCACGATGTCGCCGGGGATCGTCTGCACCACGGGAAACGCCTCGTGCAGCGATTTGACGATGCAGCGCAGGAAGGCGCTCAGATCTGGGCTCAGGTATTCCTCCGCCGCATGCAGTTGAAAGGAGAAGACGCCGTCATCGGCAAGCTTCTCGGCTGCCTCGCGGAAAAAGTCCGCAGTATAGAAGCGGTTTAGCTGCGCGGTCTGGGGGGCGGGCAGATTGACGATGATGACATCAAACATCTGGTGCGTTGTTTTCAGAAACAGCCGTCCATCGGCGTGGTGAACATGGACTCGCGGGTCGGCGCGTGCAGCGGCCCATTGCCCGGGGAAATATTTTTCCGCCAGTTCGAGCACTGCAGGATCGAGTTCAACGTAGTCCACCCGCTCAAGACTGGGATGCTGCAACGCCTGCAACAGGCTTCCGCCGGCCCCACCTCCGATAAGAAGAAGACTTTTCGGGGCCGGGTGCTCGAGCAGCGCAAAGTGCACGGTCTCCTCCGCCGAGGCGGGGTCTGGCACATTGAACATCAACAGCCCATTCTCAAGCAGGCTGCGGATTCCCCCGGTTTCAACGACTGCAAGATTCCCGAATACGGAGTTGCGAGTATCGAGCACGCGAAAACCAGGCCAGAGGCGAGCGAGAGAGATGGTCTCCAGACGGTCCCCTTGCGGCAGACCGGCAGCTACAAAGGCGATGGGCAAAAGCACAACCGCAGCAACCCGATACGGCCGTTTGTGCAAGGTTAGAACGGCGGCAGCCATCAGGTTCAGGGTGCTTACCAGAAATGCAATCTGCAGGGAGTTCAAACAGCGGAGGAACACCAGGCTGGCTAGAGCTCCCCCGAGTGCCGAGCCCGCCGCCTCCAGCAAATACACGGAGTTGACCGCGACCGAAGTCGAGGAACCGGATGCGTGCGCATGGAACAGGCTGCCAGCGGCAAAAGCCCAGCCAGATACGGCGCAGAAGCAACTCAGCGTGAGCAGGCAAGCGAGAAAGATTGGGGCAGGGCCGAGAAGTTCTCCCGGAAGCGCGTGAAACAAGCCGCGGGTGGCGCGCACCGCCAGGATGGTCGCGGGCAACAGGACCGCGAGCAGAACCTGCAACGCGGCCATGAGCTTCGCCGGATTCGATACCCGGCCTGCGAATCGGCCGAGCACGCCGCTGCCCAGCGCGGTCCAGAAAAGCCACGAGGCAAGCATTACTCCCAGTGAAGTTTCGTTGCCATAGGAGACGACCATCAACTCGCGCAAGAGAACAATCTGAGCCACCGTCGCGGTAAAACCGATAAGAACCAGAACGGCGCGGAGTTTCAGCGATGCGCGGCTTGCTGCCGGAGGTAGGGGTTCCAGGCTCACAGCAGGATCATTAGAATTCAGCATCCCGGAAAAGCAAAGGCGGAGCAATCAACTGGTCTAGCTTAGGTCGCCGTCGCTCGCAGCTGATGGACCCGGAAAAATGCTGACGGCCGCTCGGCGATCGAGGAGTAGCAACTGCCTCGCTACGATCAGGGAGCGTCAACCAAACGCAACCGCTGGAGCGTCGCGGGATTTCCTGCGTCCACGCGGAACAAGGGATCTCTCTTCGAGGTGAAGACAATCTGGAGTTGATCGTCGCCAGATGGGTCTTTGGGTGGAAATGCCTTCTGCGCTCCAAAGCTGAGACCAATCTCTTGCCCCGGCGCAAATCTTCGGCTGGCAAAGAATGAGACAGGGATCGCGACTTCACCGGAAAAACCTTTCGCCGTCTTCTTCCACGCCGTTTTGATTTCCTCGTTGTAATTGTGCGGCTGTGGCCGTGGGGGGAGATAATCCTCCTCGCAATAGATACTCGGCTTGACGGAGGCAAAGTCCCCCGGACTCAGATACAAGTCATAGGCGTCAATTGGCTGCCCCGGGCTGGATTGAGGCGGGTCTGTTTCAAAAATCAGCCGGAAGGCATCTCCGTTCTGCACTTCTCTTCCCCAGAATGGCTGGTACAACTCTGGGTCGGTGGCGTCAACGGCAATGTAAAGGTTCTCCTCGTCCCACCCGAGGGCGACTCGTGCGGAAAATTGCGACGCTCCCTTCCAAAGCGCTTTCCCGTCTGCAATCTGCGACTCTTCGTTCATTGGATACGAAGGACTGGACTCCCATTTGGAAAAATCGCCGTCGAGAACGGGCTTGCTGAGGACTCTCGAAGCTTTCAGTACATCTCGCTCTTGGTCCCACTGCAGTTTGCCCCCCGGCAGCGGTGCGAACATGGGGTCGGTCTGAACACGAGACAGCCGATCGCGAAGTACGTTCGCGAGCGAAGAGATTTCGGAGGCGAGTCTGCCGAAACGGGGCTGTCCCTGCAGTGCTACAGCCAAGGACGTCAGGCGAGCAATCTGCGAATCGACGGCAGGAATGTCGATCGGATTCCAGATTTCCTGGAAAATCGGCTGGAAAACCGAACCGTCTTTATCGGAGCGGAAGATTTCGAGCAGTGGCGCGAGAATTTCGGGCGTGTCCGGGCCATATTGAGTGACCAGAGCATGCCGCTGTGACTTCTCGGGATCATAGGCAGTCGGGTTCCAGAGATAGTCAGACACGGTCTGAAGCGGAATCAACGAGGCCCGGGGCTGAATCATAGGATTCGAAAACAGGCCCTGCGTGGCGGCGAAAAGTCCGGCATCCCGGCCGCGGAGGGGGGCCAGGTTCAGCCACCACGGGTTGTCGTCATTGACGGGATAGTTGTCCCACACGAGGGGTTTGCGGCGGAGATAACCGCCCCAATCCTGAGCTTGGGCAACGGTGATTGTTCGAGGAATGGTCTCCGTCCCCGTCCAAATGAGCGGCACCGCGGGATTGACGCCGGCGCCCAGTTCCTTGATGTAATCGCGATTGCCCCAGCCGTTGGTATACGTGGTGGGACAAACCGTCAAACGATTATTCGGCGAAAGCGACTGCAGATGGTCGTATAGCCGATTGATCAGCTGGACATGGGCCTGGGCAAGTGTCTTGAAGCGCGCTCTATCCTCGGCATGCGCCAGGTCCTGCGGAACGTCGTCGAGGAATAGGGCAAAATTAGAAACCCCGAGCCGGGCGACGGTTTCCAGCTTGCGAGCGAGTGTCTCGAAGTCGGCGTCGCTCGAATAGACCATCGAAAGACCGGGGCTGATGGCGAAGCTGAAGTCGATGAAGTTCTCTCTTCCGGTGTCGGCAAGTTCGCCGAGGCGCTTGAGTTGCTCCGGCGGATAGGGCTCACGCCAGAGCTTGCGGTGATACGGATCATCCTTCGGACCATAGATGTAAATGTTCATGCCGTGCTGCCCTTCGAAGCGCAGGAGTTCGAGCCGGTCGGCATGGGTCCAGGGCGGTCCGTAGAAACCTTCGACCACGCCGCGAAGGGGAAAGGATGGATAATCGGCGATGATCGCCATCGCGCCTTGCTTCTCCAACCGCAGGGACTGTGCCTGTGGGACGAGATCCGT
Organism: uncultured Acidobacteriaceae bacterium; assembly: GCA_963818945.1. Lineage (GTDB taxonomy): Bacteria > Acidobacteriota > Terriglobia > Terriglobales > Acidobacteriaceae > Acidiflorens. The sequence continues at coordinate 1,268,744 of CAWFUA010000001.1, forward strand.
CGAAAGCTTCGAGGCCTCAATGGTCAGCAGGTCTGGAATGCGCAGCAACGCGTTGTGAAAACCGGCGGGAGAAACCGCCTGAATGCGGATGCGATTGGGCGCGGCACGACCGGAAGCGGCGCTGCGTGAATAAGAGCAGCGCAGAATATAGCCTTCGTTGGCCAACTCCGCCGTAGATTTCACTCCGGAGCTGCGGGCCGAGCGCTGGAGTTCGGCGAGCAAGACGGTGGGGCTGGTTGCCACGTCTAGCTCTATATGGAGGCTGCCGGAATCATGAGCAAGGCGGCCCTTGTGCTTGGCATCGCCCCACAACTGCATCGACGCGCCATTTTGCGCTGCCAGTTGCTGCAACTGATGCTGAATCCGAACGTCCACCTCGCCGCTGGATATAACCGTCCAAGTGGCCTTGGTCTGGCCGGTGGCGAGAGGGCCCCAGAAGATGCATAGGGCAGCTGTCATCAGGGCCAGCTTGGCACGCATATTAGGAAACAGGGATATCCCTCCGCGGCGGCGAAGAACTAGCTTGCCGCGGCCACAAGATCCAGGATGGCCGCCGCAGGCCCAAGGCCGCGATTTTCTCTTGACAGGGTACAACACCTGAAGCAGTATTGATACGTTTTAATAAACGCTTTTTCTATTTCCCGGGGTAGGCAGCGCGTGAAAGAAATGCGGGGGGCCGGATGGAGAGGGCCGCTCCCGCAAGAAAAGTTCAGGATGCGGCATTCAACTCCGGTTGTGGCTTGGTCAGGAGGAAGATCATGAATAGCGGAAACGCAATTGGCAAGACAACGCGAAATTTTCTTTCGGTTTGTATTCTTGTCCTCTGTGCGAGTTCTGTCGCGCTCGCTCAGGCCGGCAGGGGCAGTATCAGCGGCCTGGTCTCTGATCCTTCGGGGGCGATTGTTAGCGGCGCAAAAGTCGCTGCCCTCAACCATGCCACCGGAGTCGAGTTGCATACCGTTACAAGCACAGCGGGGTTGTACAGCTTCGTATCGCTGACCCCTGGGACGTATGTCGTCACGGCCAGTCAAATGGGCTTTGAAGGCGTCGCTCAGGACAATGTGCTGGTAACTGTGGACCAAGTCAGCACCGTGAATATTGCTCTGAAAGTCGGCAGCGTGACCGAGATCATTACGGTGTCGGAACGGCCCACATTGGCGGATACGACCAACTCCACCGTAGGCCAGTTAATCGACTCGGCTGCGATCGATCGCGTTCCGTTGCTCACCCGCAACGTCTTCGATCTGGTACAGCTAAGCGCTGGCGTGACACCGGCCAATGGAGCGCCCAACTCCTCCAGTTCGCAGGCCATCGTCAACATCTCGAGCGGACGCCCTGGAATCGATGTCTCGTCGTACACCATCAACGGCGCGATCCAGGGATCTGTTTACTACATGCTCGACGGCAGCCCGCTGGGCGTTGCCGAAAACAACATCGGCGCCATCCTCCCGGCAATGGAGATTCCCGAGGATGGCGTGGAAGAGTTCCGCGTCGAGACCCAGAACACCCCGGCCTCCTATCAGAGCGGCGGCGCGGGCGTCATCAGTCTGGTCAGTAAATCCGGCGGCGACCGCTTCCATGGCGACGCCTTCGTAGTTCTCCGCCCGGATATCCTCGCAGCCAACGAATACTTCAACAAGCAAGGACAGTTATTGGCCGGGGCACCCAACCAGCCGCTCGGCTTTCATCGCTACCAGGAAGGCGGCGCGATCGGCGGCCCCATCGTGCACAAGAAGCTCTTTTTCTTTGGGGATTTTGAAGCCACGCAAGAGAAACTGTTTGATCCCTCGAGCATCTTTACGGTTCCCACCACGGCGGAGCGGAACGGCGATTTTTCAGCCGACCTTCCCTCGGCCTCTAACCCCAACGGCTTCCAGATCTTTAACCCGCTGGCTGCCGATAATTCCGACGGAACGCGGCAGGGGTTTCCCATCCCCAACGTAATTACCAGCTATCCCGGCCTTACCCTCAATCCAACCGCGGTGGGATTTCTAGCTCATTTCCCCAAGTGCAACTATCCCAGTCCCGCGACCTGCGATACGGTCACAGACCCAACCAACCCCTACCACGTTAACAACTTTAAGCTTCCGGGGCTGGACCCCATAACCGCGAAGAGATTCGACGTCAGGGTGGACTACTACAAGAGCGAAACGCAGCGTCTCTTCGCCCGTTTCTCGTTTGCCCGGCTGACCACCGCCGGGGTTAATGCCTTTAGCAACGATTGGGACCCGTACTACGCCCAGAACGTCACGAATGCGCGCAACTTCATCATTGGGGACGACTACACCATAAATCCCACCACCGTCTTGCAGCTCCGCTATTCCTTTACGCGCCACTATGAAAACCAGGGGGGCGATCCTCGGCAGAATGGCTTCGACATCACTTCGCTGGGATTTCCCCCGGCTCTGGCCGCAGCCCAGGCGTACAAGACCCTACCCATCGCGTTTTTTAACGACTTAGTTAACAACGATGGCAACGCCAGCGGCGTCGGTGGCACCGCGAACTACAATACCTTCCTCTATGCCAGCATGAACCACGACTTTAACGCGACCCTCACCAAGGTAGTGGGTAAGCACGAACTGAGCTTTGGCGCGGAGTATATGAAACGGTTCTTAAATGTGGGCCAGCCGCCTGCATCCTCCGGCTGGTACTACTTCGATATCTCGGCTACGGACCAACAAACCTCACCGGCGTCGGGTACAACCGCGGGAGGCAGCGACTTCGCTTCGTTCCTCCTGGGCATGGGGAGCTACCCGGGCAACGAATCGGTGAATTTCACGCAAGATCTCTTCTCCGCAAACGCCAATTCTTATTACGCGGCCTTTGCCGAAGATACCTACCATGTTCGCCCGAATCTCACCGTCACCGCCGGGCTGCGCTGGGACATCTTCGGGGGCAAGACGGAGCGCCATAACCGCCTGGAATACTTCGATCCGACAGCCGTGGGAACGGATCCCAACACCGGACTACCCTTCACCGGCGGCGAAGTATTCGCCAGTAGTGGCCACCGCTCCCCGTTTACCACCAACCTTAAGGATTTTGCTCCGCGTCTGGGTTTTTCATGGCAGCCAGAGAAGCACCTGGTGGTTCGCGGCGGCGCCGGCCTCTACTATGGGCCGAGCGTACAGATGGTCAGCGGTTCGTTGGAGAACAGCGATGGATACTCCACGAGCAACAACTGGAACGCAACCTGTCTTAACGCGAACGGGAATACGGTATTCAACGGCAGCAACCAGTGCGGCGTCAATCAGGCGGGGGACGTTGCTAGTGTGGCAGGCCCCTATTCGCTGAGCGATCCGTTCCCAGTGTCAATGGGAGCGGGTCTCCTTCCACCATCCCAATTGCATCCGAACGGTTTGCTCACTAATCTTGGGTCGAATCTGACGACGATGTTGCATTCGCAGCGGACGCCGCTAACCTATAACTTCAACTTCGGCCTGGAGTACGAATTTCCACAGGAGATCGTTCTCAGCGTTGGCTATGTCGGGAGCAGGGGCCTGTTCCTTCCGCTGGGCGCTGCTGTGGTGGATCTGAACCAGCTCACCCTGAGCCAGATCCAGCAGATCGGTAGCAACCCTAACGCCACCGTGCAGGACTTTCTGAATGCGGAGCCTTTCCCGCAATTCATCGCAGGTGGAGCGATCAGCATAACCGGCCAAACTAACGGGGTTATGGTGAGCGGCTATCCCGGCGGAGATTCCGAATACAGCTCCCTGCAGACCAAGGTGCAGAAACGGATGAGCAAACACTTCACCACGCTGGCGTCCTTTACCTGGGCGAAGCTGATGACGGACGACGGCAATCCTCCGCTGGGGTTTATCGGGTCTCATGCTGGATCGATTCAGGACTGGAGGGACATGAGATACGAGCATTCCGTTAGCCCGCAGGACGTAAAGTATCAACTCACGTGGCAGGCGTCCTACGACCTGCCGGTGGGCAAGGGCAGGGCGGTCAATCTGAATGGCATAGCAAATACCATCCTGGGGAACTGGACGGCCGACGGGATTTTCTACCTGAGCAGCGGTATTCCCGTCGCTTCGCCGGAAGTAGGAAATAATAGCTATCTCAATCAGCGGACCGACATGGTCTGCGATCCCAGCAAGGGCGCGCCGCATACGGCAAATGCGTGGTTTAATTCCAATTGCTTCGTAGCGCCCGGAACCGAAAATAGCGGCGTGTATAACCCGTACATTCCGGGGAACGCGCCAGCGTATCTTGATCACGTCCGCACGATGGGAGCTAACAACCTGGATCTCACGTTCTCCAAGAGTCTCAAACTGGGCGAAAAGCGTGATCTGCGCTTTGACATATCTTCCTATAACGTCGCCAACAAGAAACAGTTCTCGGCGCCGAGTGTGTCCACATCAAGTTCCGGGTTCCCGGCTTTCGGAGTGATCTCGACAACATCCAACACGCCTCGTCAATTCCAGTTTGGGGCGCGGTTTACATTCTGATCCTTGGGGCTGGGAAGGGATGGTAGGAAAATTCTGGTTGGGCCGCACAGGGGCGCTCCTTGCGCCCCTGAGTCCTCCAATTGCCAGATGGCCTATGAGGTTGCGGAAGGAGTATTCCCGCCCGTCAAAGGCGTGACTCAGGCGCTAAAGCGCAAACCTATTTTCAGTGACTTCACGGCACGACTAAAGTCGTGCCCTTCCCGCTCCTCGTGTTGGATCGGTCTTCCCCAGCCTGTTACGCCGGACTGCGCGTGGAGTCCCGCACGGCCAGCTCTGGGGCCAGTTTGCGGTGAACCGCGGGCAGGTCGCGTTTTTCCAGTACCGCGTTGATTCCCTCCAGGACAATGCTGGCCGCCATCGTGCCCATCGCCGCCATGGGCTGACGAACCGAGGTAAGAGAAGGCGTGCAGAGGCTCGAAGCCGCAACGTCGTCAAACCCGATCACCGAGCATTGCTCCGGTACCCGTAGTCCGGCCCTGGTAAGGGCTCGGATCGCCCCAAACGCAGTCATATCGTCGAACGCCATCAGCGCGGTAAAGGGACGCTTCGTTTTGAGCATGTCCTCGGTCAGTCTGTAGCCGGTCTCAAAGCTGGAAGTCGGGTCGCGCGATTCGGGGAGGTCCACAATGAGCCGCGGGTCCAAGTCCAGGCCGCGGGCTTTCGCGAACGAGCGGACACCTTTCCAGCGGGGAGCGCTGTCGGTCAAAGTCTTGGGGCCTCGGATGAACGCAATCTTGCGATGTCCCAGGGCGTACAGGTGCTCCACTGCAGTGTAGGCGCCGAGTTCGTTATCGACGATCACTGAGCTGATCGAATCGTTCTTCAATTCCAGCCCAATCATCGCGGTCGGGATGTTGCTCTTTTCCAGATCGCCGAGAACATCGATGTTCACGAACAGCCAGTTGGCCACCACAATCAAGGCTTCCACTCGCCGGTCCAGCAGCATTTCGAGGTACCGCTCGAAGCGGGCGCGCTCGTTCTGAACGTCGGTCAGAATCGGCAGATACGACGCCTGGTAGAGCGAGTTCTCGATGCCGCGCAACACCAGCGTGCAGAAAGGGTCTGTCATGTCGAAGACCATCACTCCGATGGTGTGGCTGCGGCGGCTGCGCAGTGAGCGGGCAAACAGGTTCGGGCGGTAGCCCAGCTTCTTGGCGGCGCTTTCAATACGCTTCTTGGTGGCGATGGGAATATACCGAGCCAGCGGAGCGTTATTGAGCACAATGGAGACGGTGGTGGCAGAAAAGCCACTCTCCTTCGCCACATCGCGAATCGTCACCATATCGGGAGCAGTCTAAGCGTTCCTATCATACTCGGCCCGTTCGCAGCCTTCTGTGTTCTGACAGGCGAAGAGCAGCGCGAAACGCGTCAGCGTTTCCCCTCGGCTGCGATTGAGCTGCTCGCGGCCACTACATTCCATCCATCGACGGCCAGCACCAATCCGTCGCCGTTGTTTTTGCCGGAATCGAAGCGGGCGCTGAGTTCGCGCTTTTCTCGCGGCATCAGGGAGACGTAGTTATCGTCCCAGAGTATGGGCACAACATCCTCACCACTGCTGCTCTTGGCAACCCTCAGATGAACCATGAAGGCCAGGCTGGAGCTCGGGTTTTCAACAGTTGCGTGAACCACCGATTCCTTCCCCTCCTGCGAAAGCGAGCTATGAATCGTCAGTGTCACCGGTGGCAATGTGTTTAACCCGCTCAGGTCGGCATACGCGCTTTGTGGTGTGTAGACCTCCTCGAATTTCTTCGCCCAATCAAGCTTGTCGGGCTTGGTCGAGAGCCAGTAAAAATTGTCGCTCACCAGTTTGCCGGAAGAATCATGCAGTTCGAGTTTCAGAAAATAAGTCGCGGACATGCCATTCACTTTGGAGAGCTTTAAGGCTCGGGCACTGCTGTCTGCGGGAATATCGAGAGTTACATCCTGCCGCGCCCTGGTTTCCGCGTTGATGTCATAGATCGTTGCCTTTACGCTCGTTCCCGGAAATGGGTGGTCATAGCCATTCACCACTGCGACCGAATCATCATCGTAGGAATACTGAACATGCAGCTGCTCGCAGCCTTTCTTCGATCCGAAATAGGCGCCGCCCGGAACAAGGTAGTAATCGTACAAGTTCCAGATGATTGAAGGCCAGGCATTGTTGAGCATCCACTGGATCACGCCGGTGGATTCGTACTTGTTCCGGCCATAAGCCTCGAACATAGCGCGCTGGGCCTCGTAGTTCATAGCCTCCGACTTGCGAAGAAAGTCTTCCAGGTTGGCGGCTTTGCCATAACGCCGTTCCATGCCATTCACAAACCTGTCGATGGTGGTAAAGCGTTCCATGCCGGCGTGGTAATTCCAATAATCGTCAACCGGCCACAGGTGATCGGCTGGTATGAATTTCTTCAAGCTCTGCAACGTTGGGATGACAGGGCCGGGACTGGTTTCGGTATTGAATCCGTATGCCCCGCCGGCTTTTTTGTCGGTGAGCCAGTAATCCGGTGGCTCGTAGTCGTAGGGGCCTGTCATCTTTACCCCGGACGCACCGGTCACCTTAGTGCGCTGGGAGTTCGCTGAGGAGACGGTGGGGTCAGGCCACCTCGCCTCCTTCAGAACCTGCAAGTACAGAGTTTCGATTTTCGCTGGCGGCGCATTATCGCTGCCGTAAAGCCAAACGAACACGCTCGCGTGGTTCCGCAAACGTACGGCCTGATCGGAGAGCGAAGCGGCCGCGATCTTCTCGGTTTCCGGCGTCCAGTTCTTCCATTTCTCCCAGAAGTCGCAGCAAGTCCATCCCGGCATGATCAGCACGCCCTGGCGATCAGCCATGTCGAAAAATTCATCCCGCTCCATTCGACCTTCGAGGCGGATCGCGTTCAGGTTCATTCCCCGCACGTAGTCCATGGCAGCCGCAGCACGTTCGGGTGACCAGCGCAGCAGCATATCGGGCGCCCACGCCGCTCCCCGAATTAGCAACTTGCGCCCGTTGATCTTGAACAACCGGTAGCCCTTCTCCGTCAGCTGCGAAGTCACTTCACGAATGCCAAACTGCACGCTCGCCGAATCTGAAATTTGTCCGCTCACTACGACCTGCAGCTTCGCCGTGTACATCTCGGGCGTTCCCATCTGATACGGCCACCACAGCCGCGGATGAGCAAGCCGCAGTTGAGGATACTGATCGGGGGAAAAGACTACCGTCCTCGATTCCGAGGCAGCGAGTTCAACTTTCTGGCTTACCTCGATCCCCTCAATCTCGGCGTGGACGACGCTCGTATTCGGATGGTTAGCCGCATTGTGCAGATCGGCTGTGACGGTAAGAGATGCAGCCGTGTAGCCCGCTTCAAGCTTGGATTCGACAAAGGGATGGCGCAAAGCAACGTCGCCACTAGTCGTCAGGTAGACGTCTTTCCACAGTCCCATGTCTTTGTCGGGCGGTGTCGGGTTCCAATCAACCCAGGTCATCGCCAGATCGGTCTTATCGGGCGCAAAAACTTCTACTGCCAAAGCATTGGTTTTACCGGCTGCGAGACGTTTGCTGACTTCAAGCTCGAACACCCGCATCATGCCGGCAATGTCCCTAACGTCGCCGATCTTCTCGCCGTTCAGCCATACATTCGCGCGGTAGTTGATCCCGTCAAAATGCAGCCAAGTCTTTGGCTGGTTCGCTTGCGCTGGAAGGCTGAACTCGGTCCGGAACCACCACGAGCAGCGGAACGGACTGTCTGCCGGCATGGACTGGTTGGCAAAGAAAGATTTCGAGGAGTAGTCCATCCCCGGAAGCGATTTCAGGTTCATTCCAAAATAAGGGTCAGGATAAGTGCCATCGGCGGCCAGCGCGGCAACGACCGTTGTCGGAACACTGGCTTTGTGCCAACCGTCTACCTGAAAGCCGGTCGTGGAAATCTCCGCGCCGCCCGCCTTCGCCTCGCACGACGATTGAATCCTCCAATCCTCACGGAGCGGGATTTTCATTTGCTCATCGCCGGGAGCGTTGGCCGCCATGCACCGCAGCGCAAGAAACAGAACGGCAATAACAAAGATGCTAAATCGAGGTGCAGCTTGCAAAAACTGCAGCAGGTTGACCGGCGCAGCAGGTCTTTTAAGGTCCGGCAAGGTATTGCCTCCCATCTCCGGCAAGAAACTGTTTGTTTGGCAAAACGAACGAAAATTTATTCTTGAACCAGTGCCAATTACGCGTCTCTACTCCACTGTGGTGATCTTGGGAATGCGGGCAAACCGTCCTGCCTCAATGCCAGCTTCCGCTGCCAGCGCCAACGTCATCATCTGCACTGGCAAAATTTCAAGCATAGGGCGTAGTCCCGGCGGCGTCTCGGGCAGTTTCCACGCTCCCAGGCTGTCTTCGGCAATCCAGCCTGTCTTGCCACCAGCCTCACGAATGTCGTCCAGCAGCTTTCCTTGCAGACCTCTCGTCGTTCTCGCTCCCGCAAAAACCACCGCGAAGGTTTCACCATTGACCATCTCAAGCGGGCCGTGGCGAAAGGCTGCGCCGCTCATGCCTTCCGCATGCAGCCGCACCGATTCCTTCACGATCAGCGCGCCTTCCCCGCTCGCCGCCAGGGATGCCCCGCGTCCCAACAAAAACAAATGGCGGACTTGTCGCAGGGCGGGCCTCATCCCGGAAACGTGGTCCCTCCACTCGTGCAGATAACTTGCAACCGCGGGCTCGGCTTGCGCCAGCTCCTCCCGCGTCTGGCCAGCATCGCATCCGCAAAGCAATTCCCCAAGCAGCTGCAGCACCATCAAAGCTGTCACATAGGTTTTGCAAGAGACGGAAAACTCTTTCCCGGCCATTGTCAGCATCGCTGCCTTCGCCCGCAACGCCAGCGGACTGTCAGCAGCATTAGTTACCCCGACAATGGCCGCCCGGTCCCGGTTTTCCTCAAGCAGGCGTACGGTTTCCGCGCTCTGTCCCGACTGCGAAACCGCAACGATCAGCGTCTCGGGTTCGAGCCAGCGCTCCAGGGAGTGCACCAATTCCGAGGTCTCGACTGCAAACGTGGTGTGGCCGCGCGCGTTCAGCCGCAAGAACAGCGGATGGAGAGCGTAAAAAGACGCTCCCATTCCCGTCAGTACGATGCGTTGGATCGTGCCGTCCCGCAAATGCCGGGCAAGGACGCTCAGCTCCTTCGAGACTTCCAGTTGCGCCAGTGTCGCCGCGAGCGCACGTGGCTGGTCCAGAATGTCACGAAGGTACTGGCCCTCGATGATCGCATCCGTGTTCGTGCCCAACTTTACCCCCACTTTGCTCGAAACGATGGTGCCAAGCCTGCGCAGCGCCGATCACGCCTGCGTCCGCGCCCAGAGATGCCAGCGCAATCACTACCCGGTCGGAGGGAACCAGCCTGCAATTTTGCCGGATAACCTCGCGCATGCCATCCATGAACAGGTGCGCGCTTTTCATCACGCTGCCGCCCAGCACAATGGCCTCGGGAGCAAACGCGGTAATGAGATTCGCCAGACCGAGCCCCAGATAATAGGCCTCGCGGTCTACGGCGCGGCGTGCCCATTCGTCGGAGTCTTCTGCCCGTGCGCAAATTTCGCGGGCATTGAGAATGACGCTCGCGTAAGGCGCAGGCGAATTTTCCTTGAGCCAGGTCATCATCGCGGGCCCGGCCGCCAAACTCTCCCAGCAGCCACGCGCGCCGCACGAGCACTGCGGCCCGGAAGGGTCGATGATGAGGTGCCCAATCTCGGGATGGTACCCGTCCGCGCCGCGATACACTTTGCCATCCAATATCACGCTTACGCCAATGCCCGTTCCCACAGTCACGTAGAGAAGCCGCGCCTTTGACTTTCCAGCTCCCCAGCGCAACTCCCCAAGCGCAGCCGCATCCGCATCGTTTTCCAAGGCTGCCGGCACGCCAAACTCCCGCGACAGACTATCCACTGGATTGCCGCCCTTCCACCCGGGCAGATTGTTGGCGTTGCCCAACGTGCCGGTCGCGCTGTCGAGCGGGCCAGCGCAACCGATTCCTATTCCGTGCAACTTGGCCCCGGACCGTTCCACGCATTGTCGAAGCATCGCCGCCGTCCGCTGCATGGCGTTGTCGAAACCGCCTTGCACATTCGTGGCGCCCTCGCAGCTCGCCAGAACGTGGCCTGCCTCGTCGACCACTCCGACAGCTATCTTGGTACCGCCAATGTCCACGCCGCCGATCACGTCGCGTTCCGCCTTCCAGGATTCCGGATCGAATTTCTGGAGTATTAAAATGTTTTATTAAAACGAATGAATATTGACGTACATAATGCTTTGTGTCAAGAGGTATTCCGCGGCAGGAGAGACCGCTCCCGCCGCGATTGCCTGCGCGGAAGGGGCAATCTCCGGGCGCGGAAAGCCGCGGCTCGCTGGATGAGTGCCTGGAAGCCGAACCAACCGCCCGGCCGGCGACCTCGTTTGTGGCAAACGCCCGTGCCGTGGCTTCGGCTCGACTGGGTAACCGCAAGAGTTACGGTTGTAAAACCGGGGGGCGAGAAGTAGGCTAAAAGCTGCCCCTACGGGCAGTTGCAAGGTTAACCGTGTTGAACGCACAAACGGTGCGCCCAATCATCACTAGATCGGGTGACACGAATCACGGCAGAGCATCCCCACCCGGCATCCAATAGCTACAGCCGCATTTTCAGCGGCGTCCTATTTAGCAAAATTCGGACAAATCGTTTCTCAAATAGAAACTCGGAGGCAAGCCTATGAGTGCAGTAATGGAACCGCCCAAGAAGAACGTCGGAGCGGACTATATCAGTCAGATTCTCAACCTCGTAAAAGCCAAAAACCCGGCAGAGCCGGAATTTCACCAGGCCGTGCTCGAAGTTCTCGAGTCCTTGCGGCTCGTGTTGGAGCGCCACCCGGAGTACCAGGAAGCAAAGATTCTGGAACGTATTACGGAGCCCGAAAGAGTGTTGATGTTCCGTGTGCCCTGGTTTGACGACAAGGGCAAAGTGCAGGTAAATCGCGGGTTCAGAATTGAGATGAACAGCGCGATCGGGCCGTACAAGGGCGGGTTGCGTTTCCACCCGTCGGTGAACCTGGGCATCCTGAAGTTCCTGGCGTTCGAACAGGTGTTCAAGAACTCGCTCACCACGCTGCCCATGGGCGGCGGCAAGGGCGGGAGCGATTTCGATCCCAAGGGCAAGAGCGACAACGAAGTCATGCGGTTCTGCCAGAGCTTTATGACCGAGCTGTGCCGGCACATTGGCCCGGATACGGACGTGCCTGCCGGCGACATCGGCGTGGGCGGACGCGAAATCGGCTTCATGTTCGGGCAGTACAAGCGGCTGCGGAATGAATTCACCGGCGTGCTCACGGGCAAAGGTCTGGCCTGGGGCGGCTCGCTGATTCGTCCCGAAGCGACCGGCTATGGCTGCGTATACTTCGCGCAGGAAATGCTGAAGACGAAGAAAGACAAGCTGGAAGGCAAGGTGTGTCTGGTTTCGGGCAGCGGCAACGTGTCGCAATACACGGTTGAGAAGCTGCTGGATCTGGGCGCGAAGCCGGTTACGTTGTCCGATTCCGACGGCGCGATTTATGACGCTGACGGCATCGACCGCGACAAGCTGGCATTCGTCATGGATCTGAAGAACAACCGGCGCGGGCGCATCAAGGAGTACACGGAGAAATTCAAGAAGGCCGTGTTCAACAAGGTGGACCCGAAGCTCGACCACAACTGGCTCTGGAACATCAAGGCCGATTGCGCGTTCCCGAGCGCCACACAGAATGAGATCAACGCGAAAGACGCGGCGAACCTCATTAAGAATGGCGTGAAGGTAGTGAGTGAAGGCGCGAACATGCCGAGCACACTCGAAGCCACCAAGCTGTTCCTGGAGCACAAAGTGCTTTATGGACCGGCCAAGGCTGCGAACGCGGGCGGCGTGGCAACCTCTGGACTGGAAATGTCGCAGAACAGCATGCGCATTGCCTGGACACGCGAGGAAGTCGATGATCGTTTGCACAAGATCATGATCTCCATTCACAAGGAAAGCCTGGAAGCGGCCGAGAAGTACGGCACGCCCGGCAACTATGTGAACGGGGCCAATATCGCGGGCTTCCTGAAGGTCGCGAATGCCATGCTCGATCAGGGCCTGGTGTAAGAACGTGTGGCGCGGGCGGCCTCGCCCGCGTCTGGCAGGCAATAGGAATCACGCGGGAGGGAGCAATTCCTCCCGCTTTTTTGGTGCCTGAGTTTACTCGGCGGCTCGGAGCCCGGTTATCAAATCAGCCCATCCTCACGAAAGGATGGTCCAGCCCCCGGCGCGTCGAAACGACTACAGTGGAGGTCGTGTTGCCATAGTGGCAAGCGGTGAGAGTTCCGCCTGGAAACCGCACACATAGAAGTCGTCGTTGTCGTATGTGCAGGACGAGCTCCAAGGGTAGTAAACCGCATTCTCCGGTGGGACGGCTGGACCACCGATAGTCACCACATTGCTGGAGGCTCCCGCAACCACGATGCCTGCGAATTGAGGGTTTGCATTTATGGCGCTAGCCAGCCGAGCAGCAACCGTCGATACCGTCGAGCCCTTGCCGTATGTCGTTGACACGGTGCTCCCATTTATCGTGACGGAAACCTGTCCAAAATTGCAAAGCGTCCCGCCGCCGACTTGCGGTGCGCCGCCACCAGGCGCCGGGGGCGGCTGCTGGCGGCACGTAGGTCCGGGACCGGTAATTGATAGCGTTCCATAGGGAGTCACATCGCCAGCTGGCGCCTGGCACGAGGTGCTCGACACTCCTTCGCAGGCTAAACTCGTGAAAACGGAGCAGCCGGAGTTCAACCCCGTAGCGATCCATGATGCCGAGACGTCGTCGCCGTCAATGAGACCGCTATGCGATCCTGAGCCTGTGCCATCGAGCGGCACAGGGGCAGAGACCAGGCAGTCCGGGCAACAGGCGCCGGCAGGTGCACTGACCACCTGTAGAATGACCAAATCGAAAGGCTGACCGCTGACGTTGATCGTCCCGCCGGTGGGGTTGAGTAGGTCAGAAAGCCAGCATCCAGCTGTAATCAAAACAAGGAACAACGCAACCGAAGTAAAAATGGTCTTAATGGACAGACCTTATGGGCCCCCTCAGAACCCGAGCTGCGTAAAGAATTGGCTCAGGGCTGTGGCCGTCACGAACTGCGCGATTGGTCGTCGGATCAGGTATCCGTTATCGCCATATAACATGAGGCCCGTGGTAATGAGGCCGGTTAGGTCGGATATCCTCTGCGTTGCCTTGGGAATAAATCCGTTGCCATATCCCATATCCCAAGTGGCGACGGAGTAGACGACAAGCATTGCCTCGCCGGGGTAGAAGTTCGAATAGGACGAAACCATTCCGGGGGCCAGAGTTGTGAAATCTGTTTTTCTGGAACTGAAGGCTGTGGACTGAACCGTGACAGTCCACTGGCCGGATCCGTTCTGCGAGCCTGAGATGTATGGATAATTCGGATTCACGCCTATTTTTCCCTTGGGTGTCTGAACACTAAAGCACGCAGTAAAGAGCGCATTCTGTTGGGTAGCCGTCATCGTGTTCAACTGATTATTAATGAGCTCGGTGGCGGCTGTAGCAAGCTGCTGGGCGGTGAGCGTCGGGGCTCCTGCCTGCCGCGCGTTCCAGTCCGCAGTGGCTAGACGGCTCACGAGCGCCGACGACATTGACCAACCGCTCCGCGAGGCGACGTAGGTGTTCCAGTTAGAGAGGGCCGTGAGGGTGGCGGATGATGAGTTGGACGCTTGCATTGCGGCTCCATACTGCGCCATCCCGCCATTTGAACTTTGCAGCGCTGCTTGCGACCACGACTCGGCAGCAAACGCCGTAACTGTGTGGTTCGCCTTCCGTGTGTAGAGGAGGAACAGGATCGATAAGGTGGCGATAACAACTGTAGCGGTTAGAACGACGGGGGAGTTTTTCTTGAGAGGAGATGGCATTGTGCCCTCCTATCAAATCAATTTACCACGGGCTCAATCGAAGAGCCGGATCTAATATCCTTTTGTTACAATTGGAACAGGAGTATCCTCCACTCCGCAGGAGGGCTGGGACACGCCAGTCCGCACACCCCAGCACTGCGGAAACTAAAGTTCACTCGTTTGCGGGACGTCCTAGTCAACTGCCGTCAATAAGCGATTACGCTCATTGACCGAGGGACGACGGCCCCTCTCTCCCCGCTGTCTGGCTTGACGCCGATTGTGGGGCGGGGGATGATGACGTTTGCCGTCGAAGCTCGTCCAACAATTTTGTTATAAACCGATGTCTTGCTATAAACAGATGCCGGTGCAAACGCGGAGTTTCCGCGCAGGTTGTCAAGCAACTCTTCAGAAAAAAGCTTGATAAAGGAATCCATTCATGACCAATCTTCGACCGAAGCACGCGGCCATGCTCGCGAGCCTGATCTTCTTGTGCCTTGCGTCAGCTCAATTACTCCGGGCCGACGAGGGCATGTGGACTTTCGACAATTTTCCCTCGAAGACGGTGGGGACAAAATTCGGCTTCACGCCTTCGCAGGATTGGCTTGACCATGTGCGCTTGTCGTCGCTGCGAATCGCGGGCGGTTGCTCGGCGTCGTTTATTTCTCCGCAGGGACTGGTGATGACGAATCACCATTGCGTGGTCGACTGCGTGGAGCAGCTCTCGACCCCGCAGCAGAACTTCCAGGAAGACGGTTATTCCGCGAAGACGCCTGCCGAGGAAAAGAAGTGCCCGGATTTCGAGCTCGATCAGTTGGTTGAAATTCGCGATGTGACCAAGGACGTACAGGATGCGATGGCCGGCAAAACGGGCGATGAGGCCAATAAAGCGCTGCATGCCAAAGAAGCGGAACTGCAGCAAAGCTGCGGATCGGACAAGAGCGTGCGCTGCGACGTGGTCTCGCTGTATCACGGAGGCGTCTACGATCTTTACCGGTATAAACGCTACAACGACGTGCGGCTGGTGTTTGCGCCGGAGTTTTCGGTGGCGCAATTCGGCGGCGACCCCGACAATTTCAACTTTCCTCGTTTCGATTACGACATCGGCGTGCTGCGCGCCTACGAGGGAGACAAGCCCGCAGTCACCAAGGATTATTTGCACTGGAGCGCGAACGGGACCAAAGACGGCGATCTGGTTTTCGTCTCCGGGAACCCGGGCGGCACCTTCCGTGAACTGACCGAAACGCAACTGGCCTTCGAGCGCGACGTCCTTTATCCCAACCGGATTCCGGAAGTCGCGGAGCGACGCGGGGAGTTGGAAGTGTTCGTAGCGCGCGGACCGGAGCAGGCGCGTGAGGCGAATGACGATCTGTTCTTTCTTGAAAATGGTTACAAGGTTTACTTCGGGCGGCAGCAGGCGCTGCTGGATCCGCAGTTTTTTGCGAGCAAGGTGCAGGAAGAGAAACACCTGCGCGCAGCCACGGCTGCTGACCCGAAGCTGGCCCCGTATCTCTCGGCTTGGGACGACATCGCGCAGGTTCAGCAAGTGCGTTCGCAGCTCTTTATGCGAAACGGCTTGTTGAACGGTCGTACCTTCCGTGCGGGCCTGCTCGGGGATGCGGTCACACTGGTGCGGGCCGCGGCCGAGCGCACCAAGCCCAACCGCGACCGCCTGCCCGGGTATACGGATCAAGCGCTGGTCAACGTGCAGCAGCAGTTGACGGCGGCTGTCCCGATTTATAAAGATCTGGAAGAACAGGAGCTCACTTTAGCGTTCACCGTGATTCGTCGCGACCTGGGAACCGACGACGCCTTCGCCCGAAAGATGCTGGGCAAGGATTCACCCGCGCAATTGGCGCACAAACTGGTGAGCGGAACGCATCTGGAGGATGCGAAGGTTCGGGAAGAGTTGTACAAGGGCGGCCAAAGCGCAATCGACGCCTCGACCGATCCGATGATCCGCTTCGCGGCTTCCATCAACGATGAACTGCTGGCCGTGCGCAAAGACTACGAAGCGCGCGTGGACGCTCCAACGCGGGCAGCCGCCGAGAAGATTGCAAGAGCGCGCTTCGCCGTCTATGGAACCAGCGTCGATCCCGACGCGACCTTCACGCTGCGCCTGAGCTATGGGACGGTGAAGGGGTTCGACAACGCCGAGGGCAAGTTTGTCGCTCCCTACACCAATATCGGAGGCCTGTTCGAGCGGGCCACCGGAGCCGAACCCTACAAGCTGCCGGAAAGCTGGCTGAAGGCGAAATCGTCGCTGAATCTGTCGGTGCCTATGAATGTCTCGACGACGAACGACACGACCGGCGGCAATTCTGGCAGCCCGATGATCGATAAGGATGCCAACGTGGTTGGCCTGCTTTTTGACGGCAACATTTTTTCGCTGGGCGGCGACTATGGCTACGACGCGGCGAAGAACCGCTCCATCTGCGTTGACAGCCGCGCCCTGCTCGAGGGAATGCGGAAGGTGTACCACATCGACCGCATCGTCGATGAGATTGAGGGGGCGCGTAAGTAAGGATTGCCGCACGGCGTGCGACGTCATGCACGCTGTGCCTCCTATCCAACGCTTCTATTCTTTCGGGCTCCGCCGCCAGATCGGCAGGGTCGGATTCCAGGTGTGCACTTCTTTTTGAAAGTCAAAATCCTTGCCGGCTCCAACGGGCACAAGATTCGACTTCTCGGCAATTTCTGCGATTCTGGTTTCAAGCCGTTTCCGCAGCTCAGGATTGGATACTTTCTCTATGAGGGCTGAGGCCAACAAGTCCCCTTGGCCTTCGCAGAGAGGACACTTCACCTTCGTTTCCTGTTCTGACATGATGGGAAGCTCCCAGCGCATTACTCCACTTGATCAAGATTGCGCACTCTGATTAAAGGCCCGAGGCATCGAGAGGGCAGTGACTCTTGCCACCGTAGGTGGTGAGTTGGCTCACAGGGCCGCGTGGTAAGCGGGCGGGTCTTAGTGGGCGGAGAAGGCTATGAGCGCCTGAAGTTTTGACGCCCCTGCCCCTGAGTCAATCGACTGCACCGCCAGCGGCAGCGCATCGCGCAGATGATCGGCCCGGCCCGCCGCGACTAATGCAGCGGCGGCATTCAGCAGAACTACGTCGCGCCGCGCCGATTTCTTGCCTTGCAGGATTTCCTGAATGAGCTTCGCGTTGAACTGGGCGTCGCCGCCGGAAATGGCATCGAGCGTCGCCCTGCGCAAGCCGAATTCCTCGGGCGTCACTTCGTAGGTGTGAACCTGGCCATCTCGCACTTCGCCAACTCTGGTCGGGCCGCTGATGGTGATTTCGTCGAGCCCGTCGTTCCCATGGACAACCAACGCCCGATGCAGGCCCAGCATGCTGAGCGCCTCGGCAAGTTTGTCGACCAGTTCGACGGCATAGACTCCTACGACCTGGCAGTTGGCGCGCGCCGGATTTGTCAGCGGGCCAAGAAGATTGAAGACCGTGCGCAGGTGCAGCTCGCGGCGCGCGCCCTGCACATACTTCATCGCCGAATGCATGGCCGGCGCAAACAGAAACGCGATCCCGACTTGCTCCAGGCACTCGGCAATGCGCTCCGTCGGCAGATTGATGTTCACACCCAGCGCTTCCATCACATCGGCGGAGCCGCACTTGGAGGTCACGCTGCGGTTACCGTGCTTGGCCACTCGCACTCCCGCGCCGGCGACCACGAAGGCCGTGGCCGTCGAGATGTTGAAGGTGCCGCTGGTGTCGCCGCCGGTGCCGCACGTATCGACGAGCGCATCGCGTCCCGTGCCGCTGGCATCGAGAACCGGGCTGGCATGAAGTTCGAGCGGCGTGGCGACACCGCGAATTGCTTCCGCAAAACCGACAACTTCGTCGACTGTTTCGCCCTTCATGTGCAGCGCCACAAGCAGCGCGGCGATTTGGGCGTCGGTGCACTGCCCGGTGAGAACTTCTGTCATCACCGCACGCGCCTCGGCGCGGGAGAGCGACTGGCGGTGGTTAGCAATGCGATGGAGCGCGTCGAGGATCATCTCAAGAACTCCAAGCTACCGCACTCCGGAGTTCCTTTCAAATCCGATGTTCTTTCTGAATCGCGCCGAGCTTCGCCTGGAAGCGCTCGCGCCAGCTTTGAGGCAACGCCTGCACCTGGGTAGCACGCCGGAGCAGATCAACGTCACCCGAACCCGGCAAGAAGAGCCTAAACGTCTCCAGAATGGTCAGGGTTGGAGTCTCCCCGTCGAGAAACTCAAATTCGTCTCCCGCGCCCACCTCCCCTTCTTCGACAACCGAGAAATAGAAGCCGCTGTGCCCACTTTTCAGGAATTCCTCAATGATGTCATCGCATTGGAATTTGGCAGCGAGTTTGAAACAAGGAAGCCGCGGCGTCTTCACCATCACGACCGCCGAGCCGACACGGTAACGGTCTCCGACCGACACTTCCGTTTCGAGCATTCGTTCGGTCGTGAAATTCTCGCCAAATGCTCCCCATGGGAGATCATGACCGGGAAGCTGTTCGCTCCAGTAATCGTAGTGCTCCGACGGATAGCCATACACCGCCTTGTCCGGTCCGCCGTGCACGGAGAGGTCCGCCTGGCGGTCGCCGTCGAGGTTCGTCCGGCGCAGCATGACACGGCCGGGAACCGGCTCTTTGAATATGCCGGTGCTGAAGGTCGCGCCTTTCCAGGAAAGCAGGCGCGGGCGGCCAATGCTCACCGCAACAAGTTTCATGCCACTTAGACGACGTTCCCCGGCCGAGTGTCGCAATTTTCCCAACTCGGCGGTTTGTGACCACCCTCACGTCTCTGTGTGCTCTCATTCGCTTGGCTGATTGGGCTTTGGTCTTATAGAATCATCAGTTTGCTGCACGTTGACTGAAGCCGCAAGCAGGACCCTCCCGCGAGCGTCCACTCCGGCGGTTGCCGGCTCAAGGAACGCGAACGACGAAAGACCAATGACGAACGACGGTTTGGAATCATTATGAAAATTCATGAGTATCAGGCAAAAGGCATCCTGAAAAAATACGGTGTCGCGGTTCCGCGCGGCACCATGGCAACTACGCGCGAAGAGGCTGAGGCAGCGGCCAAAGAACTGTTCGACGCCGGTGCATCGGGCGTGGTCGTGAAGGCACAGATCCATGCCGGCGGACGCGGCAAGGGCGGCGGCGTTAAGATCGCAAAGTCTTTGGCCGAGGCCAGCGAACTCGCCAGCAAGATTCTGGGCATGACGCTGATTACGCACCAGACCGGACCGGAAGGCCGCGTCGTGCGGCGGTTGCTGATTGAAGAGACGCTGCCGATCGAGAAGGAACTCTATCTCGGCATTCTCGTCGACCGTGGCGAAGGCAAGCCGGTTTTTATGGCGTCGGCCGCGGGCGGCATGGATATTGAGCAAGTTGCCGCCGAACGTCCCGAGGCTATTCTCAAGCAATACATCGATCCCGGCATGGGGCTTGAGCCGTTTCAGGCGCGCAAGATTGCGTTCGCGCTGGGTCTGAAAGGGTCGCAACTGAATGCGGCGGTGCAATTCCTGACCAGCCTTTATCGGGCGTTCCTGGAGACGGATGCGTCGCTCGTCGAGATCAATCCCTTTGTCAGCTGCACCGATGGCCGACTGTTCGCGCTCGATGCCAAGCTGAATTTCGATGACAACGCCATGTTCCGGCATAAAGACCTAGCCGAACTGCGCGACGTCACCGAAGAAGATCCGCTCGAAGTCGAGGCCTCGAAGTACAACCTCAATTACATCAAGCTCGACGGCAGCGTGGGCTGCATGGTCAACGGCGCCGGGTTGGCAATGGCCACCATGGACATTATTAAGTATGCGGGTGGCATGCCCGCTAACTTCCTCGACGTGGGCGGCAGTGCCAGCGCCGACCAGGTGGCACATGCCTTCGAAATTCTGCTGAGCGACAAGAGCGTGCGCGCCGTTTTTATCAATATTTTTGGCGGCATTCTGCGCGTGGATATGCTGGCTACCGGTGTGGTTGAGGCGGCCAGGAAAACAAACATGCAACTGCCAATGGTCCTGCGGCTGGAAGGCACGAATGTTCAGGAGGGCAAGAAGATCCTGCAGGAGTCTGGCCTGAATTTTGTGATTGCCGAGACCATGAAGGACGGCGCCGACAAAGTAGTGGCAGCGGCTCGATCTTAGCGTACAGGCGCGGCTTGCCGCGTCTCGCGAACGACCAATGACCGACGACCAACGACTGTTTTTTGAAAGAGAGCAATTATGGCAATCCTGGCTGATAAAAGAACTCGATTAATCGTGCAAGGTTTGACGGGGCGCGAAGGCACGTTCCACGCGAAGGCCTGCGCTGCGTATGGGACGCAGATCGTTGGCGGAGTCACTCCGGGCAAGGGCGGGACTACGCATGAAGGCTGGCCCATCTTCAACACCGTGCAGGAAGCGGCCGACAAAACCGGCGCCAACGCCACAGTTATTTTTGTTCCGCCTCCGTATGCCGCCGACGCCATCATGGAAGCGGCCGACGCGGAGATCGAACTCATCGTCTGCATCACCGAAGGCATTCCGACGCTCGACATGGTCCGCGCCTGGGAGTTTCTGCAGAACCGCCGCTCGCGGCTGATTGGGCCGAATTGTCCGGGAATTATCTCGCCGGGCAAATGCAAGATCGGCATCATGCCCGCTCACATTCACAAGGAAGGCAACGTCGGCATCGTCTCGCGCTCCGGGACGCTGACCTACGAGGCCGTGCATCAACTCACCCAGCGCGGCATCGGACAATCGACCGCGATTGGCATTGGCGGCGATCCGATCATCGGGACGAATTTCGTCGACGCCCTCGACCTGTTTAACCGCGATCCGCAGACCGAAGCGGTTGTCATGATCGGCGAAATCGGCGGCAACGCCGAAGAGACGGCGGCCGAGTTCATCAGGACGCACATGAAGAAACCGGTCGTCGGCTTCATCGCCGGACAAACCGCGCCTCCGGGACGCCGCATGGGGCACGCGGGCGCGATCATTTCCGGCGGCAAGGGCACCGCAGCGGAAAAAATTGCCGCTATGGAAAAAGCCGGTCTGAAGGTTGCGAAGTCGCCGGCGGATATTGGGGAAACGCTGGCGGCGGCGCTGGGAGCAAAGGTCGGCGCATAACGCGAACCCTTTGCTTGGGGATGACTTAAAGAAGTTTTTGCGAACGACGAACGACCAAGGACGAACGACGAATTCATGAAAACACTGCAACGCACTCTCACTATCGTCAAGCCCGACGCGGTCAAGAAAAACGCGGTCGGAGACATCATCGAGCAGTTCGAAAAGAACGGCTTCCATATCCTCGCCATGAAGATGCTCGAAATCTCGCAGCATCAGGCGCAGCAATTTTACGCGGTGCACGCGAGCCGGCCGTTTTACCATTCGCTGACCGAGTTCATGTCGAGCGGTCCGATCGTGGTGCTGGCGCTCGAAAAAGAGAACGCCATCGCCGACCTGCGCAAGCTGATGGGCGCAACCAACCCGGCCACCGCCGAAGAGGGCACGATCCGCAAGAAGTGGGCAACGAACGTCGAGCACAATGCAATTCACGGCTCCGACGCCGAAGACACAGCGCGCTTCGAGCTGAGCTTCTTTTTCGCGGGCTACGAATTGACGCAGTAACAGCTGCGAGCCACGAGCGATCGCACGCGTAGAGGCGCGGCTTGCCGCGTCTCTTTCTCGTGCTGCAACTCCCCCAAAGTGAGGACCTAAAATGCCTCTTGTTCAAATCACCATGCTGCAGGGCCGCACCGCCGATCAAAAACGAAAAATCGCGCAGCGCATCACCGACACCATGGTGGAAGAAGCGGGCGCGCGCCGTGAAGCCATCGTGGTTACGTTTGTGGAAGTATCGAAGGAAAGCTACGCTTCGGGCGGCGTCCTGATGGCCGACAAAAAGACGTAAGGGTTCGATCCCGGACGACTGCAACCGCGATTCTGCTCCGTCGATTACGCGGGCGAGGGCGCCCGCGCCACACACTTACCCCAGCGGCTCGAACAAATGCCCTTCCGTCCGGTCGGCGACCTTGACCAAATCTTTCTTCGCCATCTGCAAAAAATGCGGCGACGTGCGGTGCGCTTCGAGCGCGGCATCGTCCTTGTATTGCTCGTAGATGAAGAACCGGCGCGGATCGGTCTTGTGCTTGTGGACCTGATACATCAAGCAGCCCGGTTCCTTGCGCGATTCGGCTGAAAGTTTTTCGAAAATTGCGGCCGTTTCGGATTCGCGGCCAATCTTTGCCATCCATGTTACCGCCAGCACTACCATCCCGTGCTCCGCTCCTCTCTCGCTAAACCAGGTTTACCCTTCCAGATTTGTCAGGCCGGACTTTTCAAACCCAGTTCACTGACAAAACTTGGAACCAGAATCGTTTGCTCGCGATCCGGCCCGGTCGAAATCAATCCCACCCGCGCCCCTGTTTCTTTTTCAATGGACGCCAGGTATTCGCGAGCGGCTTTGGGCAATGCGTCCACGGTCCGAATGCTCTGTGTTGGTGTCGCCCAGCCCGGCATTTTGCGGTAAACGCATTCGATTTTTTCATAGCCGCACGCCTGGGCCGGTATTTCGTCCGTCGCCTTGCCGTTGACTTTGTATCCCACGCAAACCGGAATCTCCGTCAGGTGGTCGAGAACATCAAGCTTGGTGACGACCAGCCACGAGATTCCATTAATCATGCCAGCGTAGCGGAGAAGAGGCAAATCGAGCCAACCGGTGCGGCGGGGACGGCCGGTGACGGCCCCGAATTCGTTGCCGCGTTTGCGCAAATCTTCGCCCTGCGCGTCGGTCAGCTCGGAGGGGAACGGCCCGCCGCCGACTCGCGTGCAATAAGCCTTCGTGATGCCAATTACTGTATCAATCGAAGTCGGCGGCACGCCAGTTCCAGTCACGGCCCCGCCGGAAGTCGCGCTCGACGAAGTCACGAATGGATACGTTCCGTGATCGATGTCGAGCATCGTGCCCTGCGCGCCTTCGAAGACGATCGACTTGCCTTCCGCGAGAGCGCGGTTCAGGAACAGCGCCGTGTCGCGCACGAACGGAGCGATTTCCCGCGCCGCCGCCGAATATTCCTTGAACATCTTGTCGGCATCGAGCGGCTCGGAGTTGAAGAGCGCGTGCCCGATCATGTTCTTCTCACGGCAGGCGTTTTCGATGTGCGTCCGCAACAGTTGCTCGTCGAGCAGGTCGGCAACACGCAAGCCGCGCCGGCCCATCTTGTCTTCGTAGGAGGGACCAATGCCGCGGGAGGTGGTGCCGATCTTCACGCGGCCAGGGGCATTTTCCGAGCCCAGTTCCATCATGCGGTGGTAGGGGAGAATCACCTGCGCGCGGTTCGAGATGAAGAGATTGCCTTCAACCTTTACGCCGGCGGCGCGCAGCGAAGCGACTTCTTTCAGAAATGCCAGCGGATCGAGCACTACGCCATTGCCGATAACGCTCGTGCATTCAGGACGGAGAATGCCGCCCGGCACAAGTTGCAGAATAAATTTCTTGCCATTGATGATGACGGTGTGTCCGGCGTTGTGGCCGCCGGCATAACGGGCTACGACTTCAAATGTCCGGGTGAGGACGTCGACAATTTTGCCTTTGCCCTCGTCGCCCCACTGGGCCCCGACGATTACTGCAGTTCTGCCTCGAGTCAATTCGTGCTCCGATTGGAATGTGCGCGGCTGAAAGGCCGCCCTGGGGTCTGCACACAGGTAGCGCCGCGGATCGACAGACTGAGAAACCTTGATGGAATTCCGCCGGAGCTTGGTGTGTACGATTCAGCATACCGAATCGGGTTGTGGACGGGCAAACAGGAAAGCACAATTGGGCACATCGATCTTGTATCCTGACTCAGTGCCGGAATTGCCCGAAGTCGAGACGATCGTGCGAGGATTGGAGCGTCGCGTCGTTGGAGACACGATCGAATCGGTATGGATCGGTTCGCGGAAGCAGCCACTAAAGTCGACCGCGGCGACGATTGTGGAGACGCTTGAAGGCACGCGGATTCAGCGCGTGCATCGGGCGGGAAAACATATTGTCTTTGAATTAAAGTCTCTCGCACCGCCCAAAGGCAAACGATCAAGGAAACCGGACAATAACTCAGCCCAGTGGGTCGTCCATCTTGGGATGACGGGACGTATGGTTGTCTCTGATCCCTCCGCCGAAGTCGTCAAGCACACGCACCTGATTGCGACGCTCGCTTCGGGGCGCGACTTGCGATTTGTCGATCCGCGGATGTTTGGCAAGCTCAGCGTACATTCCTCTGGCTTCGATCCGGGCGGCGTCGAACCGCTCGAAGTGAGCGAAGAGCGGTTTGTCGCATTGTTTCATGGGCGCAAGACGCCGATAAAAAGCGCCCTCCTGAACCAGAAGCTGCTGCGCGGCGTAGGCAACATTTATGCCGATGAATCTTTGTTTCGCGCCGGAATTCGTCCCCGTCGGCGGGCAGCAGCGGTCACGCGACGGGAATTGGTCAAGCTCTATCGTTCGGTGCGGGAAGTATTGCGCGAAGCCATCGCGCTCGGAGGTTCGTCGGTTTCCGACTACGTGGATGCGGATGGCCAGGAAGGATTCTTTCAGCTCGAGCATCGCGTCTACGGTCGCGAAGGCGAGCCTTGCCGCGTGTGCAAAACTGCCATCCGGCGGGTGGTACTGGCTGGCCGCAGCAGTCATTACTGCCCGAAATGCCAGAAGTAGCAAGCGTAAGGAATGTGAACTGCAAGGCGAGGTGACTCATCATGAAGAATTTCGCAATCGGCGTAGACCTTGGCGGCACGAATCTCCGCATCGCCGCCGTCGATGATCAGGGCACACTGGTCGAGAAGGTCACGCTCGGCACCAAGGTTTCTCTCGGACGCGATCACGTCATCGACGACATGTGCGGCGCCATCGAACACATGCTCGAGAAATACAAAAATTCCGCCACGCTGCTCGGGATCGGTATCGGCGTGCCCGGCATCATCGATATGCAAAGCGGCCTGCTGCGCGAATCGCCGAACCTGCCGGGCTGGGCCGATTACCCGGTGCGCGCGGAGATCGAGCGGCGGCTGAAGACGGTGGTAATCCTGGAAAACGATGCCAATGTTGCCGCCCTGGGCGAAAAATGGCTGGGCGCGGCCAGGGATTTCGAGGAGATGGCCATGCTGACGCTCGGCACCGGCGTCGGCGGTGGATTGGTTTTGCGCGGCTCAATCTGGCATGGAATGAATGGAATGGCGGGCGAGTTTGGGCACACGAACGTCGAGCCCGAAGGGCATCCCTGCGGCTGCGGCAATCGGGGATGTCTGGAGCAATATGCCTCCGCGACCGCGGTGGTGCGGATGGCGAAGGAAGCAATTGCGGCGAACCCCGCATCGGGCCTGGCACGAGCGGCGCACGACGATGTGGAGTTCAGCGCGAAATCAATTTACAACCTGGCGATCCAGGGCGATGAAGAAGCAAGAAAGGTGTTCCGGCGCGTGGGCCGCGCTCTGGGCATCGTGCTTTCGGGGTTGGTCAATTCGCTGAACTTGCCCATTTACGTGATTGGCGGCGGAGTCTCGAGCGCGTGGGAGGCGTTCTCGCCCACGATCTTCGAAGAGCTGCGATGGCGCTCGATGGTGTATGCGGCGACAGCACCTCCGGATCCTCTGGCGGCTCACCACGGCGCTTCCGCGCTTGTGGAACCCGGAAAGGGACGCAAGACCATCATCACCCGCGCCCTGCTCGGAAGCGACGCGGGATTATATGGTGCGGCGCGGCTACCGATGATTCCAGAATCGAAGCGGTAGCGCAAAAAGCTAGCCGCAAGCCGTCTGCCGGCGCATACTTCGTGATGGAGGCCTTATGGCAACCGAAAATGCTGGGCAAGCGCAGCCAGAAGATCACGACCTAAGCTTGCTCACGACGATTGCATCCTTGCTCGTGGGTTGCGCATTCTTCGCCCTATGGTTCTGGCTCCTGCCATCGTGGCTTGGTTTCCAAGTTGACATTGCGCGAACCGCATCGTGGCGATGGATTGCTGCTGTGCCATCGGTATTTGGCTTTGCGGTCGCAATGCGATGCGTGTGGGATTTCGGGCGGACGGGACACGGAACGCCTGCGCCCATTGCTCCGCCGCAGAAACTGGTGGTGGTGGGGTTCTACCGGTACGTGCGGAACCCCATGTACGTCGGCTTCTTCGCAGGATGGATCGGGCTATGGATTGTTTTCGGACGCGCAAATTGGTGGGCGATCGCAATCGCAGTGGCCGTCATCCTCGGGGTCCATCTTTTTGTGCTGTTCTACGAAGAGCCGACGCTGGGCAAGATGTTTGGCGCGGATTACGAAGAGTATCGCCGCAACGTTCACCGATGGCTGCCTCGCCTGCATGCTTGGCAGAGGTGAGACGCAGCTGTAAGGTCAATATTCTATTTAGCTTTGCGCACGCGAGTCGCCCGCGGACCCGCCTTTGGGGCGCGGGCGCGGCGGTCGGGTTTCTGAAGCGACTTGAACGGTTTTGATTCAGGCCGTTTCGATCCGGACGCTGCGGCTTTCAGTTTTGCGACTTCTTCCAGCGTCAGGCTGCGGAATTCTCCCGGCGGCACATCGAGCGACAACGGGCCGTACTGCACGCGGCGAATCTTCTCCACGTGGTGGCCAACTTCTTCGAACATTTTTCGGACCTGGCGGTTGCGCCCCTCGATGATCGTCACTTCCAGCCAGGGATTGTCGCCTTCTTTGATGAGCTTGATTTGAGCGGGAGCCGTGCGCACGCGGCGGCCGCCCTTTTCGGCGATCGAGATGCCGCGCCGCAGTTTGTCGAGCTTGCCTTCGTCGGGCTGCCCAGCAACTTTCACGACATAAGTTTTGGCCACGTGCGACGCAGCTTTCATCAAGGCGTTGGCGAGCGCGCCGTCGTTCGTGAGGAGCAGCAAGCCCTCGCTAGCCCAGTCGAGGCGGCCTACCGGATAAACCCGCCCTTTGATCCCCTTCACAAGGTCCATCACGGTGGGTCGATGTTCGGGATCGCTAACAGTGGTCACGTAGCCCTTGGGCTTGTTCAAAACGTAGTAGGAAGAGCGCTCGGGCGCGTGAAGAAGCTTGCCGTCCACGCGGATGTGGTCGATCTCGGGATCGGCTTTGGTCCCGAGTTCAGTCGCGGGTTGGCCGTTGACGAGGACGCGGCCGGCGGTGATCAGTTCTTCGGCTTTGCGGCGTGAGGCAACACCCGCGGCGGCGATGATTTTTTGTAAGCGCTCGGCAGGCATGGCTACTTGCGCTCCGCGCTCGCCGGCTCTTCGGCGTGCTCGGCGGATTCGGATGCTTCTGTGGAGTCCGATGAACCCTCGTTGCTCGATTCTCCGTCAGGTTCTTCGTCGCTTCGTTCGGCGCTGTCGAGCAGATGAATTGACGACTGAGCATCGGAAGATGTCTCAGCCGGCCCGGCTTCCCCCGCCAGCACATCGCTCTGGAACGACTCGGCCAGCAGCTTCTCGAATTCCTCCATGCTCGGCAGTTCGTGAATGTCCTTGAGTCCGAAGCGCAGCAGGAACTCCTTGCTGGTTTTGTAGAGGATGGGGCGGCCGATGACGGCTTTGCGTCCGGCGGTCGTGATCAGTTTGCGGTCGAGCAGCGTGGCGATGACGCCAGCGGAATCCACTCCGCGGATTTCGCTGATCTCGGGCACTGTGACCGGCTGCTTGTAGGCGATGACGGCGAGCGTTTCGAGCGCAGGCAGCGAGAGGCGGAAAGGCGGCTTGAGGCTCTTGGCGAAGGCCCGCACCACATCGTGCTGCTCGGGCTTGGTGGACATGCGGTAGCCGCCGGCGACCTGGCGGATTTCGATGCCGTGCGTGGCAGCGGCGTAGTCGGCCAGGAGTTCTTCGATGGCGGCGCGGACGCGCGAGCGGATTTCAACCGCGTCGATCTCCGGGGCCTCGGCGAGAACGGAATCCTTGACGAGCGGGATGATCTGTTCCACTGAAATGGGAGTTTCCGCCGCGTAAATAATGGCTTCGAGTTGGGGTTTAAGGCTCATGAATCGTCGTTGGTCGTTCGTCGTTAGTCGTTCGCAACTCATTGTAGTTCGCAGGGGCTTTTCGCCACGACGAACGACTAACGACGAACGACGTGTTTTTCACTTCCAATCATCGCGCACCGCGGCCTGTTCCGTCATCACCTCGTCGAAGTGCGAATGCTTGCGCACCAGCACTTCACCGAAGACGTGATCTTGTCTTACCTGAATGGCCTGCAGTCGCACCAGTTCAAGCAGGGCGAGAAACATGCACACCAGCGCCGGACGCGACCCCATGTTTTGCAGCATCTGTTTTAGGCGAATGGGGCGGTCCTCGAGCGACAGGCGGCGGTGCAAATACTGAATCATCTGGCCGACGGTGATGGTCTCCTCGTCCACTTCCAGGATAGGGCGCGTGCGCGCGCGGTCGAGAATTTGCTGAAAAGTTTTGACCAGGTCGAAAACGTCGGCCGCGATTTCCGGTTCTGTGCCCTCGGCGTCGATAAAATCGCGGATCGCTGGATTGGTCAGGACCGCGTCTTCGATCTGCTGCTTCTGCAAAAGCATTTGCGCGGCCGACTTGAATTTCTCGTGCTCCAGCAGCCGGTTGACGAGTTCGCTACGCGGATCATCCACGGCGTCGGCGGGCGCGAGCGGGTCGCGCGGCAGCAGCATTTTCGACTTGATGTGGATCAGCACCGCCGCCATATAGATGAATTCGGAGGCAACGTTCACGTCGAGTTCGCGGATACGTTCGACGTACGCCAGATATTGCGCCGTGATTTTCGCGATCGGGATATCGTAGATGTCGATGTCCTGCTTGCGGATGAGATCGAGCAGCAGGTCCAGCGGGCCTTCGTAAATTTCGCCAAGCGCAATGGAAAAGGGGAAGTCACTTTCTTTCTGCGCGGCCTTGGGCTGAACACCCGCCGCGGGCGCAACGGGCGCAGCTTCAACGGGCACGGGTTGGGACAAATCGGTCACTTCGCGGAACTCTTCACTGTGGAACTCTTCGGCGGCTCGTAGTCAAGCGACATGCTCATGGCAGCGCGCACTTCATTCATGGTTGCGCCGGCCACATCACGGGCGCGAGCCGAGCCTGCCTCCAGAATATCCCACGCGAGGCGCGGATTGTCCTCGTATTTTTTGCGGCGCTCCTGCATCGGGTTGAGGATTTTGACGAGCGCGTCTGCAGCCCAGCCCTTGCACTCGATGCAGCCGATGCCAGCCGAGCGGCATCCTTCATTGACCTTGGCCATGGTCTCAGAAGAGCTGAATATTTTGTGCATGTCCCCGACCGGGCAGAGATCGGGATTGCCCGGATCGGTGCGGCGGATGCGCGCCGGATCGGTCACCATCGGCTTCAGCTTCTGGCGGACCACGGCCTCGGGATCGGTAAGCATGATGGTGTTGCCGTACGACTTCGACATCTTCCGCCCGTCCGTCCCCGGAAGCTTGGGCGCAGGCGTGAGCAGCGACTTCGGCTCGGGGAAAACCTCGCCGCGCTTGCCGCTGTAGAACCCGTTAAACCGCCGCGTGATTTCCCTCGTCAGTTCGACATGCGCGACCTGGTCCTCGCCGACCGGCACAACGTCGGCTTTGTAGATCATGATGTCCGCCGATTGCAGCACCGGATAACCCAGGAAGCCGTAGGTGCCCAGATCTTTCTCCTTGATGTTCTCGCGCTGCTCTTTATAGGTGGGCACGCGCTCCAGCCAGCCGAGCGGCGTGATCATCGACAGAAGCAGGTGCAGTTCGGCATGGGCGGGCACGTGCGACTGGATGAACATGACGCACTTTTCGGGATCGAGCCCGGCCGCGAGCCAATCGAGCAAAACATCGACCGAATTCTCCTTCACCTTCGACGGGTCGGCATAGTCCGTGGTCAGGGCGTGCCAGTCGGCGATGAAGAAGAAGCATTCATACTCGTCCTGCATGCGGACCCAATTTTCAAGCGCGCCGACGTAGTTGCCGAGATGAAGCTTGCCCGTCGAGCGCATACCGCTCAACACGCGTTTCTTGGTCGCAGCAGTTGTCATTCAGAGTTTGCCTGCACGGCGAAACCTTGATTCTAACAAAGGAGCTGCGAGTCACGAGTGAGCCGCGAGTGCACACTGACAGACTAGATCTCTGCCTTCGACGTCTGGCTTATGAACTTTATTCGAGAATTTTGTCGGTGGTTTGCGTTTGCTCGAAGCTCGTGGCTCGAAGCTGTTTTCTTATTGTCCCGCGCGTATGGGCGAGACGATCAACTGCCCCGACGGTCGTTGCTTGCCGTCGGACTTATCGTGCTGGTAGACGAGTGAGAGCGCGCCATCCGACGCCGCAGCAGCACCCGCCAGTTCAGCGGCGAGACCCTGATAGGAGCGGCTGACGTCGTGATTCCCCATGGTGGCGACGGGGCTGCCTTTGTCGATGGCGGGACCAATGAGCTGATAATTATTGGGCACCTTCCACAGCACCTGGCAGTTGGTGGCTTTTTCGACATCCTCGTCGGTGAAGCCGGGGATTTTCTTGTAGCGGTTGAGCACCATGCGCAGGCGGTCCCGCCCGGCTCCCTCCTGCAGAAATTGATGCACGCGGCCCGCGCTCCAGAGCGAAACCACGTCGGTTTGCGCCACCAGCAGCACGGCGTTCGAAAGATCGCAAATCATCTGCATGGTGCCGTCGAGGCGGCCACCGCAGTCCACTACCACAAAGTGATACTGGCTCACGAGCAGATCGAACAGCCGAGCCAGTTCCGACGCCGTTGGCACATTGGAATGCGGCACCTGCGCGCCGGCCAGCAGATGAAGGTTATTGCGATACGGCGTCATCAGGCCATCGAGCAGCGACAGATCCATGCGATGCAGGTTTTGCAGCGCATCCACGATCGTGAACTGTGGGCGAAGATTAAGCTGTAGAGCTGAATGCCCGATCGGGGCGAAATCCACCAGGACCACCCGCCCGTGCGCTTCCTGCAGCGCAACGGCCACGTTGACAGCAGTCGTAGTTGCGCCGGCGCCACCTTTGGCGTTGATAAAAGTGAACACCCGGGCTTTGCTGGAGCTGCGCTGGGCACGGCTTAAGGTTGCGGTGAAGCGTGTGAACGCTTCGATCAGGGCCTCGTGGCTGGCGTTACGGTCAACAAATTCGCGCGCCCCCGCCCGCATGGCGGAGACGATGATGGTGGGCTGCACCATTTCGCCGATGGCAAAAATTGTGAGGTCGGGAAAAGTGGAATGGATCAGTTCGATGGCGCGCACGGCGCGCTGCGCGTTCCGGGGATCGATATCCACCAGGACGATCTCGGCGCGCTGGTCCTGCAGTTGACGCAGTACCGCATCGCTCGGTCCGTGGGGAAAGCCGACCTGGTTCAAAACCGCGCGCGCCATGTGCGTGCTTTCCACGCGCGTATTGAGGATGACGGATTGCTCGCGATCCTCGGCAAGGATGGCGACGGCGATGCCCTGCATGGTTCGGTTCTCAGTGTTCAAGGTCATGCTACGAGCTTCCTGCGTTGGGGCCAAGTGACCATCGTAATAGAAAGTCCCTCAAGTGAAGCGGCAGGTTGGCTGCAGGTTTCAGGGGGTTGAAAACCTGTCAAACTGCTGGATACAACGATTGTAAGGCAGAAAGCCGGGATTGGAAAGATTGGCCAAAAGTATTAGGTCGCATCCAGGCCAGTCGTGGAAACGTCCTGTGGAAACTGAATTGTCAGCGTGGCAGCGAGCGTGGACCTTCCGCAGCACCCGCGGCCGAAATCCGCATGAACTGCGAGAGCGGTTCGCCCGCATCGGCAGGCAAATATTCGTAGGAATCGAGGCGAACGGCGATTCCGTTTCGTTGGCCACCCTGCGGTGGGGTGACGCGCAGAACATGTCCGAGACAACGCACGGACATGCTCTCCCCTAAGGTAATTTCAGAGGGCATCGTAAACGTTAATTCAACGACCGCGCCTTCGGGCAGGTTTGCCTCGGAATAGAAGAAAACTCCGCGGGCGCTCACATCCTGGGTGAAGCCGGGCACAGTGCGCCCCTCGAAGCGGACCGCCAGCGGCAGGTGCACTTCGAAGCGCTGGCCGGCGCGCCGTTCCACGCGATTTGAGTCAGCATTCATCATTGATCGCCCCTGGCATCAGGCCCAAAATCCGGTGCCCGAACTTCGATGCGCGCAGCCGGGAAAAACTACAAGCCACTGTAACCCGGAACCGGGCCGCCGGGAAGTTGCAAGTCGGTGACATTGCCGGGCTGTGGAAAACTGTCAGGAAAGTAAACATGCGCAGTCGGAATAAACCGCCCAGGCAGTGAGTTCGCACCAAATCTTTCCCGCAGGTTGCTCCTATTGGAAAGATGTGCCAAGGTTTATTGAGAGTGACTGAAACGCCTACCCCCGCGACAGAAGCGCCCCAAGCAAAACCTGCGCCCTCCCGATGGGCCGCCACCTTACGCGCGTTGCGGCACCGGAATTTCCAGCTCTTTTTCGGCGGACAACTGATTTCTCTGATCGGAACCTGGATGCAGACGGTCGCGCAATCGTGGCTCGTATATAACCTGACCGGATCGGCATTGCTGCTGGGCGCGGTCGGGTTCTCCAGCCAGATTCCTGTGTTTCTATTTGCGCCGATTGGGGGCACCGCGGCCGATCGCGTGAACCGGCAGCGTCTGGTCATTGCAACGCAGACGGCATCCATGATCCTCGCCGGGATTCTGGCTTGGCTCACGCTGAGCCATCGCGTCCACGTATGGCACATTTTTGTCCTCGCCGCGCTGCTGGGTGTGGTCAATGCCTTTGACATTCCCGGCCGGCAATCGTTTCTCGTGGACATGGTCGGCAAAGAAGACCTGATGAACGCCATCGCGCTGAATTCCTCAATGTTCAACGGCGCCCGCATCATCGGGCCGGTCGTAGCGGGCATTCTGGTCCCATGGATCCACGAGGGCTGGTGCTTTGCCGCGAATTCGGTCAGCTACATTGCCGTGATCATCGGGCTGATCTTGATGAAAGTGCATTGCCCGCCGCGAACCAGCGGGCATTCGCCGATCGAGGACATCATCGAAGGATTTCAGTGGGTCAGCCAGACCAAGATCATCCGGGCACTGCTGCTGCTGCTCGGACTGATCAGCCTGGTGGGCATGCCCTACACGGTGCTGATGCCGGTTTTCGCCGACAAGATTTTGCATGGTGGCGCCCGCGGGCTGGGCATCCTGATGGGCGCGACCGGGGTGGGCGCATTATTCGGCGCTTTGACGCTGGCCACGAAAACGGGGGTGAAGGGGCTGGGCCGCTGGGTGGCAATGTCCTGCGCGGCGTTCGGAGTCAGCCTGTTCTTGTTTTCCTTTTCCAGGTCGTTCTGGATGTCGGTGGCGCTGCTATTTCCGGCGGGCTATTCCATGATGCTGCAGATGGCGTGCTCGAACACCCTGATCCAGACGATGGTCCCCGATCAACTCCGCGGGCGCGTGATGGCCGTCTATTCCATGATGTTCATGGGCATGGCCCCCATTGGAGCCTTGTTTGGCGGCGCGCTGGCGCATCGTTTTGGGGCACCGATTACGGTGTCGACTGGAGGCATCGCCTGCGTATTGGGAGCAATCTGGTTCGGACGAGCCCTGCCCGATCTGCGCATCGAGGCGAGGCGGCTGATCGTTGCCCAAGGCATGGCTGGAGGCGAGCCGCCACAAGAATTGAACGCGCAGCCGGTGGAAGACTGACTTAGACCGTAGCGCGGGCACCCTGCCCGCGCCAGCAAATCGTTACACCACTTCCTGCGATACGGCGGCGTTCTGCTCCAGGTCGGGCTTCTCGGGACCAGCGGCCAGCGCCGCAACTCCGTACTCGTAGCCCTTGTCGAATGCCTTCAGGTTCATCTCGCGGAAACTCCCCGGGACCGAATCCGCCACAGCCTTGCGCACGGCGTCGGCTTCGAGCAACCGGGTCACAGCGGTAAAGAATCCGACCATCACGATGTTGAGCACCATGCGCTTGCCGAGTTCTTCGGCGATGCGCGTGGCCGGCACGCTATAGATGCGCCGCCCCTTAGGCTCGTCGGTGATGCGCACCAGGTCCCGTTCGATCAAGAGCATGCCATTCTCTTTCAGTTCGTGGCCAAACTTTACGTACGCTTCCTGCGACATCACGACCATAATGTCCGGCTGCGTCACATAGGGGTAAAGCACCGGCGTATCGGAGAGGATCAGCTGCGCGCTGCAGGCTCCGCCACGCGCTTCCGGCCCGAAATTCTGGGTCATGGTGGCGAACTGGCCCTGGTGAATAGAGCAGGCTTTACCGAGCACGATGGCCGAGAGAATGACGCCCTGGCCCCCGAATCCCGCAACTCGAATCTCTGTTAGTGGCATGATTCCTCCTCGCAACCGCCATCGGCGCCGCACGCATAACCTTGTTCTTCGTCGTAGTCGACATACTTGTCGCCCAGGGACTCGTGCATCTGAGCCTTGAGCAGCGAACTGTAGTCGGGACGATCACGGTCCACAAACTTGCCGACGATGATTTCGCCTTGCATGGTGAGTCCGACTTCGCCGGTGGGGCAGCCGTGCTTGGTTTTGCTTTTTTCTTTGTAGTACTTCATGGTGTCGAGTCCGTCGCCCAGCTTGTTGCGGCGCTGGTAGAGCGTGGGGCAGGGCGAAATCACTTCAATGAAACTGAATCCCTTTTTCTTGAAGGCTTCCTGGATGGACCGCGACAGTTGCCGCACGTGGAATGTCGTCCAGCGCGCAACGTAAACCGCGCCGGCGGCTTCGACCAGATGCGGCAGATTGAACGCCGGTTCGAAGGTTCCATAAGGCGAGGTTGAAGTTGTCGCCTGCCCCGGAGTCGTCGGAGCCGTCTGACCTCCCGTCATCGCATAGATCAGGTTGTTAACGCAGATCACCTTGAGATCGACGTTGCGGCGCGCGGCGTGAATCAGGTGATTGCCGCCGATGGCCGAAAGATCGCCGTCTCCCGAATAAACGACAACATTGAGGTGCGGGTTGGCGAGCTTCAATCCGGTGGCAAACGGAATTGCGCGCCCGTGCGTGGTGTGGAACGAGTCGAGCTTCACGTATC
Organism: uncultured Acidobacteriaceae bacterium; assembly: GCA_963818945.1. Lineage (GTDB taxonomy): Bacteria > Acidobacteriota > Terriglobia > Terriglobales > Acidobacteriaceae > Acidiflorens. The sequence goes on from CAWFUA010000001.1 coordinate 1,304,054, forward strand.
CGGCGACGCGGCCGGTGCAACCGATACCGGAGACAAGCGCCAGGCTCTTCAGGTCGATTTTCGATTCGATCAGCGCCTCGGCAAAGCAGTTGACGGTCGTGCCGATGCCGCATCCCGGGCACCAGATGTGCGGCATGCGGTCGGAGCGGAGGAACGGTTCGACGGGGTTCCCGGGTGCTGGATCAATATGAGTGGGATTCACAAGCACGGTCATCGAGCGGCCTCCTGGATCACGGCGAGAATGTCTTCGGGGTTATGCACGCTGCCTCCGGCGTGCGGAACGAGAATGGTCTTGGCTTTTCCTTCGGCGGCACGCTGAACTTCGCGCGACATCTGCCCAAGGTTCAACTCGGGCACGACGAAAGCCTTGGTGCGTGCGGCCAGTTCGCGAATCTTGAAGTCCGGGAAGGGCCACGCAGTAATCAGGCGAAGCTTGCCAACCTTCAATCCCTTCGCCCGGGCCATGTCAATGGCGCGTTGCGCGACGCGCGACGTGATGCCGTAGGAAACAACGATGACATCGCAATTCTCGGTCGAGTCTTCTTCGAACATGCTGATGCGTTCGACGTTGGAAAGGATTTTGTTCTGCAGGCGCGTCACCAGCGTCTTCTGCATCGGCGGCGTCATGTTGGGATAACCGCGCTCGTCGTGGGTCAAGCCAGTGACGTGAAACTTGTAGCCTTCTCCGGCGTGCGCCATCTCCGGGACCATGTCTCCATTGGTGCCGTAGGGAAGGTAATCTTCGACGGACTTTTTCGTGTGCTTGCGCGGAACAACCTCGATTTGATCGGCAGGTGGAATGACGACCTTCTCCGTCATGTGGCCGACGACTTCGTCCATCATGAACATGACCGGAATGCGATATTCCTCGGCTAGGTTGAACGCCTTGATAGTCAGGTCGAAGCACTCCTGCGGAGAGTTCGGGCAGAGCGCAATGATCTCGTAGTCGCCGTGCGATCCCCAGCGCGCCTGCATCATGTCGCCTTGCGCCGGCAGGGTGGGAAGGCCGGTCGAAGGCCCGCCGCGCTGCACGTCAACAAAGACGCAGGGAGTTTCCGTCATCGCGGCGTAGCCAATGTGCTCCATCATGAGCGAGAAGCCGGGGCCGGAAGTCACGGTGAACGCCTTCGCGCCGCCCCACACTCCGCCTTGCAGCGTAATCGAGGCAGCCAGTTCGTCTTCCATCTGGATGAAGCATCCGCCCACCACCGGCACGCGCTGCGCGAACCGCTCCACGACTTCGGTGGAAGGGGTGATCGGGTAACCGGCGGCGAAGCGCGCGCCCGCGGCCAGGGCGCCCTCGCAACAAGCGTGGTCGCCGTCCATAAAATGAGTGCCAGTTAATACGCCGCGCGGATCAGCCTTCATGGTTGCACCTCTTGTGCCGGTTGCGCCGTTTTTGCCTGTGGCGCGGATTTCTCGGCCTTGGGCTGCTCCACCTTGTGCCCATAAATCGCAAAATCCGGACAGTACATGCCGCATAGATCGCAGCCGCTGCACTTCTCCGGCGCCACCACGTGCGGTGGATGATAGCCTTTGGAATTAAACGCCGAGGAGAGTGCCAGCACTTTGGTAGGACAGAACTCTACGCAGAAGCCGCAGGCCTTACATCGCTCGACAACAATAGCAACGCGTCCTTTTGCCACGAATACCCCCAGAAACGGGAGCGGAAGGCCCCCGAAAGGTTCCCAAGCATTATGGGTTTTCCTTATCGCAGCGCGGTGTGATGTAGGTCACGTTCGCCTGTGAGACAGGCTACAACCCCGCGAAGGCCTTGTCCCGCTTACTCTTCCACGCCGTGATGCTCAATGAGCGCCAAGGGGGACGTAACGGCGACCACCGCGTAGTGAACTACCCTTTGTGCCGACGTAATCGCTAACCGTTTTCGGATGGCAGCGAACCAGAGTGTTCTTTCCGGAGGGACAACAGGATTGCCAGTGCTGCGAGAAACGCCGTCAGACCGAGCATCGTCTGTGCGATATGGATAAGTCCACCGGTTCTTGGGAGCAAAGCAGCGACCGGAAGCAGCATGAAGCTTCCGACAAGTGAAACGAACAGGGCCTTCTCGTCCCCTCGCAGCGGGGCACGGGCAAAGTTAATCCCGATGACGTAGATACCGCCCCATATCGCTATGTTGATTGTTACCACCAGCCAAGTTGGAAGGAATCCAAAACTCAGCCATGTCCACGAAGAGGGTCGCGCTGCTACCTCTTCATGAAACCGACGACCCAGAAGACTGGCTGTGAACACCAGAGCGAAGAACGCCGCGAAAGGAGTGGTGACGATCTGAAGTTGACCGGGCATCGCTCCGACCGGATTCGTAGGTGCGCATTTAGGAGGACGCCAGTAGTGGACGACACGATGGATCGAGGCTCCGGCCGAATAGGACAGGCTTCCGATAAAGAGCGGTGTCAGAAAGAGTCTGTCGAGGCATCTTGAGTCGAATCCTCCTTCGCGCCAGTTGTTGAACTGGCAGTTTGCCGTAAAGAAATGCTCCATAAAGGAGCCCGACCCGACAAGGGCACTTCCAGCCGCTCGCCAATCTAAGACACGGAGAACGAAAACTACGGCGGCCGGAATCCAGACCCAGAGGGCAGACCTGCCCGTGACGGTGCCGACCACCGCGTACGCAAGCAATGCTCCCACGAGGATAACCAGAAATATCAGGTGATCGGAAATGAACTGCGACGGCGTGTTAGCGGAGGTAAGAAATGGGGCGAATATACCGTATGTAAAGCCGCCTGCCAAGATGGTCAGCCATGGCACCGCTAGCGTCGCAACGAGCAAGTGCACCATGTACGCAAGAATGCGTTTCATCGTCATCCCAGTTCATTACGCCATCTATGGTACGCGAGGTCCCAGGGGCGGCCCAAGTGAAATCCTGCATTAAGTGAGATGACTGTTGTTAGCAGGAGATTTCATTCACTTAGAATTTTTCTCGACCCGACTTCCCCCCGACCTATACGCTTCTTTCGGCAGCCCCGTAATCCGCAGCCCGCTGTGCCCTTTGTGGCGGATGTTGAGCCCAATCAGCAGCGCCGTAATCTGCTCCACGATGCGGGCATTCTCCAGTTTGCCGCCGTCAATCGCACGCACGCGCGGAATTTTCACTGCGAGTTCCATGGCAATCTCGGTGGCTTTTGCATCGTCGCTACAGACGATCACGTCGCAATCCACGTCGCCATCGCCGTTGAGAACGTCGGCGGACACGTTGTGAAACGCCGCCACAACCGAAACGCCCTTGGGCACAAGTTCGGCAGTCTGCTGCGCCGCGGAGCCTTGCCACACGCCGAGCGTCCGGCTGGCGCGTCCTCCGATGCTGGCCGCAAGCGGAACCGTGGCATCAATCAAAATGCTCCCAGGACGAATCGCCGCTTTCAACTGCTTGAGGAGTGCCACCTGCCCTTCAAACGGAACCGTGAGCACGAGCAAATCGGTAGCCGCGCAGGCCGCCGAATTTTCCAGGCCGGAAACTTTGGCATCTCCGCCCACGCGCTGGCGAATAGCTTCCGCTGCCTGCTGTGCGCGTGCCGCGTCGCGCGAACCGATGATGACCGTCTCGCCCGCGCGCGCCCAGCGCAGCGCCAACCCCATGCCCGCGGGACCGGTTCCTCCGATCACCGCAATCGCCCGGCTCATGCCACCTCCGGGATAAGCTCCTGCTCGGACGCTGCCGCTTCGACGGGCAGCTTGATCTGCAGGCGCGAGTATTTCGTATTGCGCTCAGCGGGGATGCGTCCGATTTCAAGAATCAGCGTTTGAAAATCCTCCGGGCTGGTGTACTGCCCGGCGTCCGCTCCGGCTTCGCGCGAAATGTTTTCTTCCATCAGCGTGCCGCCGTAGTCGTTAGCGCCAGCCTGCAGGCACATCTGCGAGAGCCCCCGATTCAGCTTGACCCACGAGACCTGCACGTTGTGGATAGACGCGGCCAGCAGGATTCGCGCCAGCGCATGAATCTTCAGATGCTCTTCCAAAGTCGGGCCCGTGCGCGCCAGCCCCTGCTGAAATAGAAGCGTGTGCTGATGCACAAACCCAAGCGGCACAAACTCCGTGAAGCCGCCGGTCTCAGACTGAATCTGGCGGAACAGCGCAAGCTGCCGCACCCAGTGCGCGGGAGTTTCCATGTGCCCATACATCAGCGTGCAGGTGCTGCGAATGCCGCATTCATGTGCCGTGCGGATCACATCCTGCCATTGCGACACCGAGAGCTTGTTGCGCGAAAGAATGTGCCGGACTTCATCGTCGAGAACCTCAGCCGCCGTGCCGGGAAGCGTATCCAGCCCGTTGTCGCGCAGCATACACAGGTAGTCGCGCAACGGCATGCCGGTGAGTTCCACGCCATAGACAATCTCCATCGGCGAAAAAGCGTGAATGTGCATTTGCGGCACGGCGTTTTTCACGGCACGCAAAATGTCGCGGTAATAAAAAGGAGGCAGATCGCGCGGCAGCCCGCCCTGAATGCAGACTTCGGTCGCGCCCAGGTCCCAGGCCTCTTTGGCCTTGCGAGCCATGTCTTCAAGCGAATGGAAATATGTGTCCGCCTCCCGCGGCCCGCGGCTGAAGGCGCAAAACTTGCACCCGACAAAACAAATGTTCGTGAAATTCATGTTGCGATTGACGACGTAAGTAACGATGTTGCCGACCAGGTCGCGCCGCAACGCATCGGCCGCAACCAGCAAAGCGACTAAGTCCGCGCCCGAAGAATTGGCCAAAGCAAAGCGTTCGTCGTCGGTCAGAGCAGGCAGCCGTCTTGCTTCTCCAGCACGCGTTCCAGCGCGCCTCGAATTGCCGGTGCAGCCGCGGCCGAGGCATCGTCCCAGCTCAGTTGCGGGAAGTTTTCAAGTCTGAATTCCTTTGCCACAAACGTCTCCTGTCATCCAACAAAAACAACTACCGAAACAGATCGCGCCCGGCCGGCCGCAGCAGTTCCCGCGCCCGCCCGTTTCCTCTGCGATAAGAATACCCGCGAATGATGCATGCCGGCGTTCTCCGCAGCTTGCCGCACACCAATCCCGCGGCACAGGCCAGTTCATCGGCCACCGCGTCGACGGTCGCATGCAACGAATAACCGTGCGGATCGCGCCGCCCACGATAGTCAATGAGCGGCCGCATGCCCGCGACCCCAATCGCAACTTCGGTCAAGCCCTCGCGCCACGGACGCCCGAAGGTGTCGCTGACAATGACGGCGATCTCGATTCCCGTTCGAGCTTTCAGTTCGCGGCGCAATCGGACCGCCGATCGATCCGGGTCCGCGGGCAAAAGCACCGCGTGCTTGCCCCCATCTACATTCGAAACATCCACGCCGCTGTTCGCGCAGACGAAGCCATGGCGGGTCTCGGTGATGAGCACACCGTGCTTCCGGCGCACGATGCGGCGGCTCTCGCGCAATGCTAGTTCGCTCACCCGAGCGTCAACTCCGTAGCGGCGAGCCCAGGCGCGGGAAGCCGCAGAGGGCCGAATGTCCGCGATCGAAACCGTCGCGCTTTCCGCCTTCGAAACAATCTTGTGCTTCACCACGAGGATGTCTCCGCGTTCAAATTGAAGCCCCGCGCCCCGCGCCGCAGCCAACAGTATTTCGCTCAACGATGTTTCGGGGTCAACTTCTCCGGCGACCGCAATCGGCAAGATGTGAATCTCGCCTTGAACCGCGTCACGTGTGCGTTTACCCATGAACAGCCTGAACGCGACCGGCCAGGTTCCAACTGCGCAAAAGTTTCTGCGAGCGTCTCTCTCCGTCCGCCGCAGCCGCAATGCAGAGATCCTCGGGCCGGTCGATATCGCGCGCAATGCTGGGCAATTCCAGCACGACACAAGGCAGGCCGGTTGCTTTGGCGGCGGCAAGGTGCGGCAAAAAACTATCGTTGCCAAACCTCAATGGAAACAGATCAGCCGGAGCCCGCCACGCCGCATTCGTCCCGCGCCCCGCCGCATCGGTGACGAGTAGCGCTCCAGCAGCCGGGGCAGCCTCAGCGATCTTTTCCAGTTCCGCGCTTTCGATAAGAGGAATGTCCGCGGGAACCACGAGAGTGTGGGCCGCGCCACGCTTGCGGCACACGACCGTGGCCATTTCGATGGCGCTGGTCTCGCCGGAATTGTCGTCATCGGCGATCACATCAAAACCGAATCGTGCCGCAAGCTCGCATGCAAATGGATCGCTGGTCACGAGCGCAACGGCCGGCCGGCGCTGCCAATTTGCCAGCGTCTCCAGCACGTCTTCGCACATGGCCCGCGCCAGCGCAAAGCGCTCCTCCGGGCTTAGTACCGCCGACAGCCGCTGCTTGGCGGTCAACAGATTCTTGACCGGAACCAGAATCATGATGGCTCCGAGGCGGCGTGTGCCGCCGATTGCTGCTGACAAGCCGCGATTACGCTTTTTGCCAATCCCACTCTGTCTTCGTTCTTACGCATGATCGTCCCAGTGCAATGCACCCGTACGCCAGTGTCACGCAGCTTTTGCGCGGCCGCTGCGTCCTTGGAATCGACCACCAACAGATCGAGAAAGTCGTGGTAGCAATCGGCAATGCCCGCGATGGAAACTGCGAAGCCTTGCGCGGCCAGCAGAGCACCGGCAGGCCCGCTGACAGCCGCTCCGCCCACAATCGGACTGACGGCCGCGATGCGCGCGCGGCTCTCGCGCAATGCCTCGCGAATCCCCGGCACGGCAAGAATGGGTCCAATGCTCGTCACCGGGTTGCTGGGCGCAAGCAGAATGAACTCCGCCGAGCGGATGGCGTCGATGACCCCCGGCGCCGGCGCCGCATCGGAAGCCCCGGCGAACCGCACCGACTCAACCGGATCCTGATACCAGCGCTGGACGAAATATTCTTCGAAACTCAATTCACCCACCGGCGTCTTTACCCGCGTCTCCACCCGCGAATTGCTCATCGGCAGAATGCGCGCCCGCACGCCGAGGCGCGATGCGATTTCAGCGGTCACTTCGGTGAACGTCTTGCCTTCGGCCATGAGCTGCGAGCGAAGAATGTGCGTGGCCAGGTCACGATCTCCCGCGTGGAACCACGTTGCCTGCCCCAGCTTCCCCATCGCCTCCAGGCAGAAGAATGTGTCGCCCTTCACGCCCCAACCGCGCTCCTGGCTCAGCTTTCCCGCCAGCATGTAGGTGATCGAATCGATATCGGGTGAGACGTAAAGGCCCCACCACATCATGTCATCGCCGGTGTTGACGATGATCGTCAGATCTTCCGGGCGCACGATCTGCCGCAGTCCGTCCACAAATTTTGCGCCGCCCGTGCCCCCTGTCAAAACGGTGATCATGCCGCTCCTCCCAAAGCTGGATACCGACCGTTCTCCCGCAGCCGCTGCCGCAGCAATTCGCTTTTCGCCTCGGCCAACGTGGCGAATTCAGGATAAACCGGCAACCGCTGACGCAACTCGAGTCCTTTTGCCTCGGTGCGTTGCCGAAGTTGGTCCAGATGCGGCCACGGCTTTTCCGGATTGATGAAATCCGGCGTGAGCGGCGAAATCCCTCCCCAGTCATTGATCCCGCCATCGAGCAGTTCGGCGTAGTTGGGATCGGAAAGATTCGGCGGCGCCTGAATATTCATCGTCGGCATCATCAGTCGCGCCACGGCCAGTGTCCGCAACATGTCGTGGCTGTCCGGCTCGGGCCAGGCGGCCATCGGCGTGCCAGCTTTGGCTCGGAAATTTTGCACGATTACTTCCTGAATATGTCCGTGCTTTTCGTGCAGCTCGCCAATCGCCGCAAGCGTATCCACGCGCTCTTCCAGCGTCTCGCCAATCCCGATCAGAATTCCAGTCGTAAAGGGAATTTTCTGGCGGCCAGCCTCTTCGAGCACGCGCAATCGCTTGGCCGGGTCTTTGTCAGGCGCGTTGTCGTGAGCGGCGCCTTTCGCGAGCAGCCTCGTGCTGGTGGTTTCCAGCATCAGCCCGATACTGGGCGCCACGCGCGCCAGCCGTTCCAGCCACTCCGCGCTCATCAAACCGGGATTGGGATGCGGAAGCAGACTCGATTCGCGCAACACCCTCTCGCACATCGCTTCCAGGTAATGCAGGGTGGATTTATATCCGAGATGGCGAAGCGTCTCGCGCATCTCGGGGAACAGCAGCTCCGGTTTATCGCCCAGGCTGAACAGAGCTTCAGTACATCCCAGTCGCTCGCCCGCCCGCGCGACTTCCATCACTTCGTCCGGCGTCATGGTATGCGCTCCTGGCTGGCCCGGGGTCCCCGGAACGCCCGGTTTTGGCGTTCCGGGGTGGTGATCGGGATCGCGGCGGAACGTGCAGTAGCCGCAGTAGTCGCGGCATAGATTCGTCAGCGGAAGGAAAACCTTGCGCGAATACGTGATGACGCGCGGCTTGCATCGAGCGCGGGCCGATTGCGCCGCCTCCAGCAACTGCGGGAGCAGGTCATCGCCAACGCGCAACAACGCGCAAGCTGTCTCGCGCGAGATGGGTTCGGTGCCAAGGCTCTCCAATGCCTTGTCCCCGCTTTGTTCCGTTTCCTGGGAAGGAGCTACCATTCAGTTCTAGGGCGACTGCCCACGATGATAGCGAACCTGGCGAGCCTTGTCCCTTGGATGCTGCGAGTTTCTCAGCGGACTGCAACAATCTTCCAGCCCAGCGTTGGGCGTGATAGCGTGTTCAGTTGGCTGGAACTGCCAGGCGAAATTCCCGGCGAGTCAGAACCGGGGATGGCGCATAGGATGTTTTGGTTTGCTCACGTTGGTTTCCGCACCATGAACCTGACCGCAGACGGTTTCCGCAAAGCGATGGGATGTTTCGCCACCGGCGTAACGGTCATAACCGTCGATCAGGATGGTGAGGTTCACGGTATGACCGCGAATGCTTTCACCTCGGTCTCGCTTGATCCGCCGCTGGTGCTGGTCTGTGTGGATCACCGCGCCCGCACCCACGCTCATCTCCAAGCCCGCAAGCGCTTTGGTGTAAACGTGCTCAGCAGTTTCCAACAGGCAATCTCGGAATATTACGCACGCTCGGCCGATGCGCATCAGCACGCCGAAGCGATCGGCGCCCGCTTTGAACGCACGGCACACGGCACGCCCGTTCTCGAAGGCGCGTTGGCTTACCTGGAGTGCCGTCTGCACACGGCGCAACCGGCCGGCGATCACACCATCTTTATTGCAGAAGTCGAGCACGTCGAGGTGCGGGAAGGCGACCCACTGCTCTACTTCCGCAGCCAATATCGGGATATTGAGACCGATTAGCTTCGAGCCGCGAGCAACGAGCTAGCCCAGGACACTTCCCCTAAAAGCTTCTCACCTCTGCAATCTGACCTCTAACCTCTGACCTATCTATCTCCCCATCACCAGCTTCGCGATCGTCGCCAGCTGCATATTCGAGGTGCCTTCGTAGATCTTCCCGATCTTGGCGTCGCGCCAATATTTTTCCACCGGATAGTCTTTTGTGAATCCGTAGCCGCCGTAGATTTCGATGGCGAGCGATGTAACCCGCTCGGCGACCTGTGAGGTGAACAGCTTGGTCATGGCCGCTTCCTTTACGAAATCGACTTTCGCGTCTTTCATGCGGGCAGCGTTATACACCATCAGCCGCGCGGCTTCGATTTCCGTCGCCATCTGCGCAATTTGAAACTGAATTCCCTGGAAATCGCCGATTGGCTTGCCGAACTGTTTCCTCTCCTGTGCATACTTGGCGGCATATTCCCAGGCCCCGCGCGCGACGCCGAGCATCTGCGCCCCGATGCCAATGCGGCCCTCGTTCAGGGTTTCGATGGCAATCTTGTATCCCTTGCCGACCTCGCCCAAAACATTTTCTTTGGGAACGCGGCAATCTTCCAGAATCAGCTCGCACGTCGAGGATGCGCGTATCCCCAGCTTGTCTTCTTTCTTGCCGACGGTGAATCCCGGAAAATTCTTTTCGACAAGAAATGCCGTAATTCCCTTATAGCCTTTCGACGGATCGACGGTCGCAAACAAGATGAACAGGCCCGCCTCTTTGCTATTCGTGATCCAGAGCTTGCGCCCGTTGAGAACGTAGTCGCTGCCTTTCAACTCGGCTTTGGTCTGCAGCGCAAACGCATCCGATCCCGAGCCCGCCTCGCTGAGCGCGTAAGCGCCGACCGTATCGGCCGCCATTTTCGGCAGATAGCGTCTCTTCTGCTCTTCGTTCGCCCAGCGCAGGATCGCATTCGCGACCAGCGTGTTCTGCACGTCCACGATGACGCCAGCCGAAGCGTCCGCGCGAGAGCATTCCTCAACTGCTAGGATCGCCTCGAAGAATCTGCCGCCCGCGCCGCCGTACTGCTCCGGAATCTCGATACCCATCAGGCCAAGCTGAAAGAACTGCTCGATCAATCCGTGATCGAACACGCCTTTCTCGTCCATCTCCTTTGCCAGCGGCCGAATCTTGTCCTCGGCAAACTGCCGCACGTTATCGCGAAACAGAATCTCGTCGTCGGTCAACGTAGTGATAGGAGCAGGACTCGCAAGCAACAGAGTTTCCGGCATCAATGACCACCTCATTATTGGGTCGCGGCCCGCCGCGACCGGGAAGGTTCGCAACGTGGAATTGTAGCAGCAGAGTTGTGGCGGCCGGGCCTGGGTGAGCTTGGCAGGCAGAGAAGTTCGCGGGAATCAGCGGCTACGGCAGGGTTCGGGTTTTGACTGAAAGTAAACGGGAGATAGCAAGGTCCGATCCCACGAAATTCTGAATGGGGCCACACCGGTGCGGGCACAGCCCGTGTCATCCCCACCGAAATGAAGCCTGGAGGAAACCGAACCCGGCTCCTGCAAGAGCCGGGTAGCCATCTCTAGAAGCGCCTGTAACCGCCGTTAACTGTGATCGATTTGTGGGGGCCGAGGGTGCCGTTCCAGTCGTATCCCACGCTGCCGTCGCCGAACCATGGCGTCGATGAGGGCAGGTTATTGACGGGGCCGCAAGGATCAGGTCCGTTTGATGTGTCTTGAACGAACGCAAAGCGCGTGGTGTTCGTTGGGACCGTGAACAACGACACGCCGTGGGTATTGAAACCGGGATTGTATCCCCACGCGGAATCCCAGTCGAAATCGAAATAGTTGTTGAAATCCCCACCGTCGGCATTGTTGGCGTCGATATCCGCGTAGCGAACCAGGGCATAATCCCTCGACACTGCGGTCTGATTCTTGAGCGTCATTGTGAAGTTGACAGTCGGTACGGTGGTGGTCCGGGTAAAGGATTGGGTCAGAGTGAACACTCCGTCCGAGGTCGTGCGCGTGATCTTGAGCGGAAACGTACCGGGGCCTCCGGGTTGCGTAATTACCGACGCCAACCAATTGCCCGAATCGCCGCCATCGGCGTAATCGTAGTATCGATTCAAGTTGTTAAAGTCACAGATGGCATAGCCTTCGAGGTAGCCACCTTCGCGGATGTGCTCGACACCCAGAGGACTCTGGAATTCGGTGACATTGCCGTTTATGGTCGTGCAGAACTGAAAATAGGTCCAGTTGCTGCCGGAAGTGAAGGTGGATTGGCAATCGCTGGTTGCGTTGCCATGCACCTCCCCTGATTTGTGAGCTTGTTGCTGCCCTTGCGCGAATCCATATGCCGCTAACGCGAGAACGGCAACGAAAAGGAACCACTTTTTGACGACCATACGGTTGTCTCCTTGGAAGATTTTTGTTTGTGGTGCCTCGGAGCGCCGAATCGAGGTCCCGCTTTGATGTTTCTGCCCCACCCAGATCAACTCCCTGCGGAGTGCTCCAAAGTTGCCGCACATGATGGCCGATTCGAACCCTGATCACAATAGCGCCTGCCTGTCGGGCGTCTTAATTTTCATGTCCTCTTAACTCGTTGCCAGAATTGCAGATGTCGTGAAGTTACGAAGCGGGGTAAAATGGCACCGTTCACCGGGGAGCGTTTTGCCGTGGGGCACGGCCCATTCGCAGTGTCAGGTCCTATCCGATTCGGAGACGATTTCGAGCTTGATCCGCGTTCGCAGCGACTTTGCCGCGCGGGCCGGGTCTTGAAACTCGAGCGCATCCCTACGGATATCCTGCTCCTTCTGGTTGAGAACAATGGCGAACTGGTTACGCGCGATCAGATCATCCAGCGCGTCTGGGGCGAGGGTGTTTTTCTCGATACCGACAACAGCATCAACGGCGCCATCCGGAAGATCCGGCAGGTTCTCAAAGACGATCCCGAAAGCCCGCGTTTTGTGCAAACTATTACTGGCCGCGGATACCGTTTTATTGGCGCCATAGTTCAGCCGACCCCGGCGGAGCACGAGGATGCTCTCGTCGACCGCACTGCCGGTGCAGAATCATCTCCCGATGCCGCCCCGGAGCCTCGACCGAGCCGCAAGGTCGCCCCCTGGCTTTTGGCGAGCCTGATCGGGATTGTTGTTGTGCTAATTGCCGGGTTGGGAACTTACCTCTACAACTTGCGCTCGCGCCCGGCCATGCAGGGACCTCCCGTGCGATCCATGCTGGCAGTTCTTCCCTTTGAAAATCTCACCGGCGATCCCGAGCAGGAATATTTCAGCGATGGCCTTACGGAAGAAATGATCAGCCAACTCGGCAATCTTGACCCCTCACATCTGGGCGTCATCGCCCGGACTTCCGTCATGCACTACAAGCACTCCGAAGAACCCCTGGATCGCATTGGCAAGGAATTGGGCGTTCAATACGCGATCGAGGGAAGCGTTCGCCGCGATTCGAACAAAGTCCGCATTACGGCCCAGTTGATTCAGGTCAAGGACCAGAGCCACATCTGGGCTAGGCAATATGATCGCGACCTGAGCAACCTGCTCGCGCTGCAGGCAGAAATTGCCCAGGAGATCGTCGGTGAGATTCAGCTGACTCTGGGCGATCGTCGCCGTATCGATACTGCCCGCCGGTCTCCCCTGACCCCGCAAGCCTACGAGGCATACGACCTGTATCTGAAAGGCCGGTTCTTCTGGAACAAGCGAACAGCCCCGGGCTTCCTGCAGGCGATTGACTATTTTCAGCAGGCCATCGCCAAAGATCCGAATTACTCTCGCGCTTACACCGGCCTCGCCGATTCCTACGCGCTGTTAGGCGGATACAGTTCGACGCCTCAAACGGAATCCATGCCGAAAGCGCGTGCCGCCGCCCTCAAAGCTCTCGAACTCGACCCAGGGCTGGCCGAGGCCCACACCTCTCTCGCCCTCATTACAGAGAACTTCGACTACGACTGGGAAACGGCCGAGAAGGAATACCGTCGCGCCATCGAGTTGAACCCGAACTACGCTACCGCCCACCACTGGTATGCCGAGTTTCTTTCCCTCCAGGGGCGCTTCCCCGAAGCTCTCGCCGAGATCGCGCGCGCCCGCGAACTCGATCCGCTCTCGCTGATCATTGCTGCCGACAATGGCGTTATCCTCTGTTACGCCCGCCAGTATGACGCCTCCATCGCGCAGTTTCGAGCTGTGAAGGAAATGGAGCCGGCATTTTCCCGGGCCCACATGGTGGTCGCTCCCTACGTCGAGAAACACCAATTCGCGGATGCGCTGGCCGAACTGGAACAATGGGAAGCCCCCGGCGGCAAAAGCGCATGGACGTGGGCATGGCGCGCCTTTATCTATGGTCGCTCGGGCCAGACTCACCAGGCACGGCAAGCGCTCGCCCAAGTGAAACAGTTTTACGATCACGGTCAGAGCAGTCCCGATCCCATGCTTTGGGCTCTGATTGGTGTGGGTGACCGGGACAAGGCGTTCGTCTGGTTCGAAAAGGCCTATGCCGACCACTCCAATGTCCTGACCAGTCTTAAAGTCAACCCGGCATTCGACACCCTTCGCAGCGACCCTCGTTTTCAGAATCTCATGCGCCGCGTCAGATTGGCCCAGTAAGCCGAATCTGGAGATCAGAATCGCCAGCCAGATTGCGCTCCACCTGGCTGACCTGCTTTCATTTCGGCATCAACTCCGCCACCGTCAACTGATCCGCTTTACGCAATTCCGGAAACAGCCACGCCCAAGCCGCAATCACGACAAGCGTTCCGACTCCCCCCAGCACAACCGCCGGCACCGTGCCGAACCATTGCGCAGTCAGCCCGGATTCGAACTCGCCCAGTTCATTCGACACGCCGATGAACAGCATATCCACGGCGTTGACGCGCCCGCGCATCTCGTCGCGCGTGGCGACCTGCACCAGTGTGGCGCGAATGATCACGCTCACCATGTCGCTCGCGCCCAGCAACAGCAGCGCCATCAGCGAAACGATCAGGTTGTGTGAAATCCCGAAGATGATGGTGAATACGCCGAAGCCTGCGACCGCAGTCAGCATGGTAATCCCTGCGCGGCGGCGAATCGGCCAGTGAGCCACCATGATCGCCATCAACGCCGCTCCCACGCCCGGTGCGCTGCGCAAAAGACCGAGTCCCCAGGGACCGGTGTGTAGAATCGTTCTCGCATAGACGGGCAGCAGCGCAACCGCGCCTCCAAGCAGCACTGCGAACATATCAAGAGAGATGGAGCCGAGGATCAGCTTCTTCTCCCATATGAAATGAAAGCCGGCAAGCACCGTGCGCATGCTGATCGGCTCTTTCGCGGGCGGCCGATTCCCATTAGAACCGGTCTCATAAATGGGTTTTGGGAAGGGCACGGCTTCAGCCGTGCCGCTAGAAGCCAAGAAAGATGCGGGCTTCAGCCCCTGAGGACCAACACTCTCTCCCCGGGTCTCATTGATGGGACCACTCCTGGCCTGGCCTGCGTCGGCTCGACCATCCGGCTGATTGACGACACGTTGCTCGGCCGAGCCGTCAATCGGATGAATGCGAAGCGTCATCACCACGGAAAGCACCGCGACCACGACCGAAGTGATATAGACAGCTTCCGGCCCGCGAAACGCCGCGTACACGATTCCGCCCAATGCGGGACCAGCAATGGTCGCGACCTGAAACGTGCTCGCATTCCACGCGACCGCGTTCGGGAAATGTTCTCCGGGAACCAGTTGCGGCAGAATCGCGCGGCTCACCGGAAAACTGAACGCGCGCACGCTGCCAACCAGCACCAGCACCACATAGATCAAGTGCACAGACACCGGAGCGCGTCGCGTAACTGCCAGCAGAAGCGCCGAGGAGAGCGCATATCCGGCATAACACCACATGAGCAGCTTGCGGCGGTCGAACAGATCGGCAGCGTGACCGGCAAAAAGAAACAGCACAAATCCCGGCAGAAACTGCGCCAGTCCGACATATCCCAGATCGATAGGACGCTTCGTGATTTCATAGACTTGCCAGCCCACCGCGACCGATTGCATTTCCAGCGCGAGCACAATGAAGAAGCGCGCGAACGTGTAGGCGACAAAATTGGGGTAAGTGAAAGCGACGCGTCCGGCAAGCCGCGGATCCTTTTCTGTCAGCATCGTTCAGTCAATCGCGACGCGAGCATTCCTTATTACTGTGCCACAAAAGCTCGGAAGGTTGGGTGTGGCGCGGGCGCCGGGTCCCCAGCGCGCCCGGTTTTGGCGCGTTGGGGTGGCACACTCCTGTCCGCGAAAAGTCGGAATGACAAGGGGACGAGCCCACACAGCGGGCACCCCATCCTAACGTCGCGGAAATGAATCACTCCCACCCTGACTCTTGTGTTGCGACGTTAGAGCCTGCCCCGAGCGCAGTCGAAGGGATGGGAAACCAGCATGCCGCGACCTATATATCACACCTTGTCAAGCCCGGTTTGACCTCCCAGAAATCCCCGAGCCCCTTTCGTTTGTTGCTTCTACACAGATTGTACGTACATATCTGTGTTCCAAAGAATATTTTGTTCGCCGCCCGTTCGCTTCTAGTCAGTCCTGTCGTACACATAACCCGATATGTACGAACCGCGCCCGCGGAAGCTCTCATCCCTCCCGCCCTTTCGCTTCTTCTTCCATCACCCTCCGCAGCGTCCGGTTGATCTCCCACTGATACCCCCGCCCCATCCCCCGGAACCACGCCAGCACATCCGCATCCAGATTCACCGTCACCCGCTTCTTAGCCACCCTCCGCCACTCCTTCAACTCCCGCGCCCGCTTCCCCCAGATTCTCCGGGTTAATGACCGCCCGCCGCCCCTGGAACGGCCAATGGAATGCCCCTGTTCCACGCTCCCCGAAGCCCTCAATCTGGCGATCTTCCGGCTTTTCGTAACTCTTTTCTTTAGTTTCATCTGCGATCGCCGAGCATATAACTCTATACATACACGATACACTGCATCATGTTCCACGTGGAACACTCCTGCTTCTACTTGCGGTTGATCAGCGAGGCTACGTAGGCGGCGCCGAAGCCGTTGTCTATGTTGACTACGCTTACGTTGGAGGCGCAGGAGTTCAGCATGCCCAGCAGGGCGGCCAGGCCTTTGAAAGCAGCCCCGTAGCCTACGCTGGTGGGGACGGCGATTACGGGGACTCCTACCAGGCCTCCTACTACGCTGGGGAGAGCGCCTTCCATGCCGGCGCAGACAATGATGACTCGGGCCTTGGCGAGCACGCTTTGGTGGGCGAGGAGGCGGTGGATGCCGGCAACTCCCACATCGTAAAGGTGTTGGACCGTGTTGCCCATAAGCTCGGCAGTGACTACGGCTTCTTCGGCTACGGGGATGTCGCTGGTGCCGGCGGAGACTACGGCGATGATTCCTTTGCCGTAGCGGCGGCGGTCGCGCTGGAGTGTGACGGAGCGGGCCAGGGGGCGGTATTTGGCTTTGGGGACCTGGGCTTGGACGGCTTTGTATTGTTCTTCTGTCGCGCGGGTGGCCAGGATGTTGCCTTCGTGGTCGGCCAGTTTTGCGAAGATCTTCGCTACCTGCGCGGGAGTCTTGCCTTCGCTGAAGATCACTTCGGGCATGCCTTGGCGGAGGGCGCGGTGATGGTCGAGCTTGGCGAAGCCTAGGTCTTCGAAGGGGAGATGGCGGAGACGCTGGACGGCTTCGTCGGGGGACAACTTCTTGGAGCGGACCTGCTGGAAGAGGGCGTGGAGGGCGGCGACGTTCATGCTGATGGACATTGTAGAGGAGGTCAGAGGTTATCTGACCTTGGCCGGGGGAAAAGGCTTGCCTCATCAGTAATTTGGGCGATTACTCCAGAGGTTCTACGACCTTCGGAGAGATTGCTGGGGGGTGGGACGCGCCCTATAATCACACTACTCTGGTAGTGGTTCTCCGACAGGTTTACGGGTGGGTGACCCGAGGGAGGTATTGTGTCCTTCGGGGCGGTCTGGTTTAGTTTGATCGAAACCCTATGCGCAGAAACCTGCAAATCGTTCTGATGGCCGGGCTTGCGGCTTACCTCCTTTCCTCATCCATGGCGATACCACCGGCGCTGGCGCAGGCGGGCGGGATTACTACGTCCACCGACGAGAACGGGCGGACGATCTGGGTGAATAACGATCGGACGGCGGGCGCGGGGTCGGGAGCAGCGGTCACTGCGGCGGGCAGCGCCGCGAGCGCACGGCGGCTGATGTATTGGAGCACGACTGAGCACCGGTTCAAGCCGGTGCCTACTAGCGGGGCGGTGATGCAGGCGGCGTGGTCGGCGGCTTCGGAAGTTAACAGGTATCTGGACAGCAAGGCGGGCGCTAAACCATTCGATGCCAAGGCATCTGAAGGCAGCCCGGCTCCCACGTTGAATGTCGCGTTTGCGCGGCCAGGGTTTACCGAGCAGGAGATTAATGCGGCGATTGAGCAAGCGGCGGCTCGGCATAATGTGGATCCGAACCTGGTGCGGTCGGTGATCAAGGTGGAGTCGAATTTCAACCCGAATGCGGTGTCGCGCAAGGGGGCAATGGGGCTGATGCAGCTGATGCCGGCTACGGCGCGATCGCTCAATGTTTCCAATCCCTTTGACCCGCAACAAAACGTGGATGCAGGGGTTCGACATTTGAAGAAGTTGCTGGAAAACTACGGTGGGGATGTGCGTCTGAGCCTGGCCGCTTATAACGCCGGCGCGGGAGCGGTGGCGCGGAGCGCGGGGATTCCGAGGTTTGGGGAGACGCGGGCCTACGTGCGCCGGATTACGGAATTGTATGCGGGCGGCGGCGCGGGCGGGACGCGGGTGGTTTTTAATCCCGTGCATGAACCGGTGCGCGTGGAACGGGATGAGCGGGGCGTGTTGCATATGAGCAACACGGAGTGAGGTCAGAGGTAAGAGGTAAGAAGTCAGAGGTAAGAACTCAGAAATAAGAAATAAGAAGTTTTGTACTCACGATTGTAAGTGAAGACCCAGGCTCCTACGACCCTAACTCGAGGCCAATCGGGCTTATTGCATCGCGCTTTGCGGTGGGCGGCTGTCGTGTCTGTTCTGGCGGTAGTGACGGTGCCGGCGTTTGCGCGCGTGCATCACAACGATGCCTGGGCGCGGCAGCAATTCACAAAAGCGGAGCGGATGCGGGAGGCGCTGAACGGGCGTCCGGCGAATCAGCGGACGCGCCGCGAATATCAGCACGCGATTGATGCCTACCGCCGAGTGTACTTTGGGAGCCCGGCATCGTCGAAGGCAGACCCCAGCGTGGTGGCTACGGCGGAGCTGCTGGTCGAGATGGGTCGGCGCTTTAACGACAACAAAATTTTGCGCGGGGCGGTGGACGAGTACCGGTTTTTGCGGAAGGAATATCCGGGGAGCAAGTACCGGTTCGAAGCGCTGTTTACCATCGGAGAGATTTATAAGGACGACCTGAACGATCCGGGGCAGGCGCGCAAAACATTTGAAGATTTTGTGCACCGCTATCCGCGGAACCGGTTGTCCGACGACGCGCGGGCAGCCGTCAAGGAAATGGACGACGCGGTGGCCGAGGAGAAGGAACGGACGGCGCGCAAAGGGCGCAAGAACGAGAAAGAAGCAGCGGCCGCTGCTGGAAGCGAGGCTTCGAATGCGGCCTCGGATGCCGAGGCTGAGGCACGACGGAACGAGTTGCCGCGGGTAACCGGGGTACGGCATTGGTCGACTCCGGACTATACGCGAGTCGCGATCGACGTTGAGCAGGACGTGAAGTTCAATTCGCAGCGTATCGCGAACCCGGATCGGATTTTCTTTGACATCCTGGATACGAAGCTGGCGTCGACGCTGGTGGGGAAAACGTTCGACGTGGATGACGGATTCCTGAAGAAGATTCGCGTGGCGGAAAACAAGCCAGGGCAGACGCGCATAGTGCTGGAAGTAGATGACCTGGCGCGCTATGACGCGTTTCTGCTGCCTGATCCGTACCGGCTGATTATCGATATCCACGGGAAACAGAGCCGGGCTGTGGAACTGGCCAAGGCGCATGCGGCGGCGGGGGGAACGGTGCCGGCGGTGGAATCCTCGGCGGCTTCAGATCCGGTGGATGAGGATGACACCAGCGACATGGCGGTGGAGCGGAAGGGCAAGGTGCAGGCCGAGAAAGAGCACGCCATCGTTGGGAAGGTAGGAGCGGGCAAGGCAGAAGTCGCCAAGTCAGACATCGCAAAGAAAGGAAAGGCGAACTCGGACGCGGGCGAAGACGCGACCGCGCGGGGCACAACGGGAGTGGTAAAGACGACGGTTGCCGTCAAGGGAACGGATCGCAGGATTCCGAAGACGATCGTGCAGCCGGACGATGACGCTTCGGCGGCGAAAAACGCAAGCAAGAAGCAGCGTGGGAATGGAGCGCCGCATCCGGAGGGTGCAGCGAATTCCAGGACTGGCGAAGCACAGGACGACGAAAATGTAGCGGAAGCCAAGGTTTCGAAGCCGGACGAGGCGACGTTAGCGGTCGCGCCCAAGGGCACGACGTTACACGGGAAGAAAGTGCGGGGATCGTCAACGTCCGCGGCTGACACGTCCGATCTTGAGACTCGGGAAGCGAGGCCCACGGCGGCGGGAAACCGGTCGCTGACGCGGGCTTTGGGATTGAAGATCGGCAAGATTGTGATCGACGCGGGGCATGGCGGACACGATACGGGAACGATTGGTCCGAATGGGCTGCTCGAAAAAGATCTGGTGCTCGATGTGGCGAAGCGGCTGGGACGCATGCTCGAAACCCGGCTGGGCGCGGAAGTAATTTACACACGACGGGACGACACCTTCATTCCGCTGGAAACGCGGACGGCGATTGCGAACCGGGAACGCGCCGACCTGTTCATCTCGATTCACGCGAATTCCAGCCGCGATGAGGACGCGCGCGGGGTGGAAACCTACTACCTGAATTTCACCTCGTCGCCGGAAGCGCTGGAAGTGGCGGCGCGAGAGAACGCGGTTTCGGAAAAATCCATTCATGAGCTTCAGGACCTGGTAAAAAAGATCGCGCTGAAGGAAAAAATCGACGAGTCGCGCGAGTTTGCATCGAATGTGCAGGATTCGCTGTATGGCGGGCTGGCGTTAAGGAATGCGGGAATCCGGAATCGCGGGGTGAAGAAGGCGCCGTTCATTGTGCTGATTGGGGCAAATATGCCGTCGATCCTGGCCGAGATATCGTTCGTATCGAATCCCAGCGACGAACGCAAACTGGAAACTTCCGAGCACCGGCAACGGATTGCGGAATCGCTCTATCGCGGGGTGGCGCGATATGCGGGCGGGCTGAGCGGCGTGAAAGTGGCGAGCAAGGTGGAGAAGACGGAAGGGCAATAAGATAAAAACACTGCGCTTATCGCAACGCTCATAGCGCGCCTCAACGGTCGCCCGGGGCACCCTGTGGCTATGCCACCCCAAACCAGTTCTCATCGCGGCCCGCAAAGGCGCGCTAGACTTCGGGGCATTAACTGACTGGTAACTGGACACCGTCCGATAATCCATCTGGTTCGGGAAAGCAGAACGGGCGCAGATGTGCACTTCCGGCAGCTTCTCAGGCACGGGCGATTGCCCTATTGTGAATCGTGTAAGGCGATTCAGATTGATAGGCGAGGCCTTCCCCCAAATGAAAAACCCGTACGAGGTGCTGAGAGCGAAGGAACAGGAACTCATCAGAATCCGCAAAGAGATGGATGCTTTGCGGATTGCCGTGCGGTTGCTGGGTGCGGAAGATAAAGACAAAAGCGCGGCAGCCAACGGTGAAGGTCAGCCGCAACTGACGCGAGTAGTCGAAATGCCGTAAGCGGTCGAAAGACCGTGGAGATTATTTCCCCGAAGCAGACTCCCCCTTTTCCTCGATGGCGGACGGCAGCCGAGCCGTCCGCCTTTCCATTTGGTGGAAGAAAAGTTCAGCGCTCAGAGATCCCGCCAGGCAGGCTCTCACCGTTGCCGCAGCTCCTTGATGACGGCCGCGCCAAGCAAAAAGTAGAACAACTGAACACCGAAAATTATTGCGAAACACAGGGGTGTAACGACCATCCGAAGGCCGGGAAAATAGTCCCCTTTGCCGCTCCAATACAGAAAAAGCGGCGCAAAACTGATTGAGACCCCCTGCAGGCTCGCAACAACCCAGTAAACGGGCGAACGAACGACCCTTACCCAGTTTGAATTGATTTCGATTGTCACGTTGCTCATGGGATCCTTTCGACGAATGCTCGCGTCTCTTTTGCGAACATAGCAAAGCACATCGGCAGCATCCAGTTGTCCGAAGTAACCCATCCACTCATCGCTGGGCGCATGGCAGGGACGTGGCAGTCCGCGTACAATTTAAGATTCGTCCTTGAATGCAGCGCATCTTATGGCGGAGCTTCGACGCGGTCTCATTATTGTGAATACCGGTCCAGGCAAGGGGAAGACGACCGCTGCCATGGGCACCGCTCTGCGTGCGGTGGGGCAGGGGATGCGCGTGCTGATGCTCCAGTTTCTCAAGGGGTCCTGGCATTACGGCGAACTGGATGCGGTGAAGGCTTTTGGCGACAAGTTCGTCATGAAGCAGATGGGCCGGGGCTTTGTGAAGGTAGGCGCGGAAAAGCCCGATCCGGAAGATGTGCGTATGGTGGAAGACGCCTGGGCCGAGGCCGAGAAGGCGATCCAGTCCGGGGAGTGGGACCTGGTGGTGCTCGATGAGATCAATTACGCCATCAGCTACGGTATGCTCGATCCGGCGAAGGTCGCCGAGGCTTTGAAGGCGCGGCCGGAAATGGTGCATGTGATCTTGACCGGACGCAACGCGCATCCGACAATTGTGGAGCTTGCCGACACCGTCACCGAAATGCGGCAGGTGAAACATGCGTATGAGAAGGGCGTGATGGCGCAGAGAGGAATCGAATACTAGTCGTTGGTCGCTTGTCGTTAGTCGCTGGGCAAGGCTTGGCGTGTTCGAGGGCTTCCTGAAGACCAACGACGAACGAGCAGCGACGGCTCTCCCTATGACTTGGTTCAAGCGACAATCCGGCGAAATCGATGCAGCGGGCGAGAAAAAAGTCCGCACCGAAGGACTGTGGGTGAAGTGCGACAACTGCCGGCAGATCATTTGGAAAAAGGATCTGGAGGAGAACCTGAATGTATGTCCAAAGTGCGATAAGCACTTTCGGATCGATGCGCGCACGCGGCTCGCTCAGCTGCTGGACGACGGGAAGTATGAGATTTTCGACAGCAACATGGTTTCGACCGATCCGCTGAAGTTTGTCGACCTGAAGCCGTATTCCTCGCGGCTGAAGCAGGCCAAGGCCGACACGGGGCTGAAGGACGCGGTGATCAACGCACACGGAAAGCTGAACGGCCGCGCCGTAATTGTGAGTTCGATGGAGTACGCCTTTATCGGCGGGAGCATGGGATCGGTGGTGGGCGAGGCGATTACGCGTGCGATTGAGAAAGCGACGGAGACACGAACTCCGCTGATTATCGTTTCGGCATCGGGTGGGGCGCGGATGATGGAAGGCGCGATCAGCCTGATGCAGCTGGCCAAGATTTCGGCCGCGCTGGCGCGGCTCGACATTGCCAAGGTTCCCTACGTTTCGGTTTTGACAGACCCGACGACCGGCGGGGTGACGGCATCGTTTGCCATGCTGGGCGACCTTAATATTGGCGAGCCAGGAGCGCTGATTGGCTTTGCTGGCCCGCGGGTGATTGAGCAGACGATCCGGCAGAAACTGCCTCCGGGGTTTCAGCGGTCGGAATTCCTGCTTGAGCACGGGATGCTCGACGCAGTGGTCTCGCGCAAGGATATGAAGCCATATATTGCGCGGGCGCTGAGTTTTATGGCGGGGGCAGCGGCGTAAAACCAGCCGTCAGCCATCAGCCATCAGTAAAACCGGCAGTTGTGGCATTTTCTCGAATCCTATCGGCCCTGCCCTTGCTCCATTCGGTGAGTATCTTGCGCGGTTCGTTGCGCGCCTATGGAATGTTTGAGCCTTAATGCCTGAAACTGATGGCTGAGGGCTGAAGGCTGCCTTGTCCTACGAAACCGCAGTGGCGCAGATGTACGCGCTGGGTCATGAGCTGGCCCAGACGCCGACGCACAAGTTCGACTTGGCGCACATGCGAGTGCTGCTGGCGGCGCTGGGGCATCCGGAGAAGAGTTTTCCCAGCGTTTTGATCGCGGGCACGAATGGCAAGGGCTCGACGGCTGCGACGCTGGCTTCCATCCTTCAGGCGTCGGGGTTCAAGACGGGGCTCTACACTTCGCCGCACCTGGTGCGCATCAACGAGCGGATCCGGCTGGATGGAGAGGCAATCGGCGATGACGATTTCGCGCTCGTTCACGATGTGGTTGGCAGGACGGCCGAGCGGTTGGTGGGCGAAGGCGACCTGCCGTGGCATCCGAGTTTCTTTGAGATGTTGACGGCGATGGCATTTGAGTATTTTGCGCGCAGCCGGCCGGAGATTGCCGTGCTTGAAGTCGGGATGGGCGGACGGCTGGATGCGACGAACGTCGTCGAGCCGCGCGTGAGCATCATCACGGATGTTTCGCTCGATCATCAGAGGTTTCTGGGCGAGACGATCCCCGAAATTGCGCGCGAGAAGGCTGGGATTATCCGGCCGGGCGGAGCGGCGGTCACGCTGCCGCAACTGGCGGAAGCGAACGACGTGATTGGGCATGCGATTCTCGACGCGGGCGCACGCGCCGTGAACGCGGTGCCGTATGTGCCGCCGGTTTCGCCCGGCAGCGCGGAGTTCTGGGAGACGGGCAAGACTCTAATCGCTAAGGACGCCAAGGACGGCGCAGAGTTCGCAGAGAAGGGCCGACAACGGAGGCAGCGGTATCCCCTTGATGTATTAGGAACCACAATCACCGTGGACTCCCCTTTGATCGGGCGGCATCAGCTGCGGAATGTGGCGCTGGCGGTGGCGGCGGCGGCTGAGTTGCGCGAGCAGGGGCTGGAGCGGATTACACCGGCTTCGATCGAGCGGGGTATTCGCGATACTCATTGGCCGGGGCGATTCCAGGTTGTGCCCGCCAGTGTCGGACGGCCAGAGTTTGTTTTCGATGTCGCGCACAATCCGGCCGGGGCCTGGGCTTTGCGGTCGACCCTTTCGTCTGTTTATGGCGAGCGGCCGATCACAATGGTATTCGGCGTTCTTCGCGACAAGGCAGTGGCGGAGATGGCCGAGATTCTGTTCCCGATCGCCGAGCGCGTGATTGTGACCCATGCGAACAATCCCCGGTCGGCGACTCCGGCGGAGATACGGCAGGCGGCAGCACGCGTGGTGGACGAGATCGGCGAAGCAGCAAGCGTTCGGACGGCGCTGGAACAGGCCGAGGTTGCCGCCGGGGCGGATGGGCTGGTCGTGGTAACCGGGTCGATTTACATTGTGGGAGAAGCGATGCGGGAGCTGGGCGTGCGCATCTAAGTGAATGTCGCAAAAAGTTCGGGTAGAAACAGTCAGTAACATAGGAGTTCTCGCAACGGAAACCTTCAATAAAGTCGCAACCACTGAGGAGCCGGAAAACGAGCGGGCGGAGCTGCGCTCGGCTGCACAGCCGCTGGCACCTCCACCCCGTCACGCAAAAAGCGCGCGTGACGGGGACCCCGGGGCTGTCCCTGCGTGGGTTGGAGAGCCTGCGGCAACTGGCCCGGCCATGCGCTTCGGCTGGGGCAGCCGGCTGCGGTCGTACCTCATCATCGATCCTCTGATCTGGGCTTATACGATTGTGCTGGGAACGACTTCCCTGGTGTGTTCTCTGTTTGACCGCAGCGGACGGATTCAGCACAACCTGGCGCGGGCCTGGTCGTGGCTGATCATGAAGACGATTTTTTCGCCGGTCACGGTGACGGGGAACGTGGCGGCGGTTGCTCCTGGCGAGAGCACCAGACCGCGAGTATTTGCGGTTACGCACGCTTCGGCGCTCGATATTCCGATCCTTTACGTTTACCTGCCATTTCAATTCCGGATCATCTTTAAAAGCGAGCTGCTGTCCTACCCGTTTATCGGCTGGCATCTGAAGCGGTCGGGGCAGGTGTGCATCAATCAGCAGAATCCCACAGCCTCGATCGGAGCGATCAAATCCGCACTCCGCAGTCTGCGCAAGGGAATGCCGCTGGTTATTTTCCCGGAAGGCGGGCGCACTCCGGATGGCAACATTCTGCCGTTCCTGCCGGGCGCGTTTTTCCTCGCGATCAAGGCGCAGGCAGAGATTGTGCCGATTACGCTGGTGGATACGTTCGACCTATTGCCGATGAACACCTATCACATCCGCTGCCAGCCGCTCGAAATGCGGGTGGGCGAGGCGATCCCGACCGCGGGGCTCGGCATGGCGGATATGGAGGCGCTGACGGCACGGGTGAAGGCGGCGATTGAGGCACTGCATTCGGCGGCGCGAACAACGTAGCGGGGTGCTTTAGCCGTCCAAATTGGCAAGGACCGGGCCGCCCTGATGAATGGCGACCCTTGGATTCTGATAAACGATGCAGTTTTTCAGAATTTTCGCAGGCAGTTTGATTCCGAAAGTGTGCGTGCGGCCCCCGCGGCCCTCGGCGGCTTTGCTGCCTTCGTATTTCCAGTCTTCTTGGCGAAGAAAAGCGATATCAACTCGCCAGATCGCAACCAGTTTGTCCGGCTTCATCCGTTTGGTTTGGTCGACGGCGTAACGCCAGACAATGTACCAGCCTGGGTGATTGTAGTGTGACTGAAGGGCCCATGGACGCGTCGATCCTTTGGATTCGAGCGCGTGCTGAGGAGGGGGGTCCAATTTTCCTCGCAGCGAAAGATCCGGGAACCGCTGCTGGGCAATGTCGGGATGCTTATGCTTTTTGTAGGGACTCAAAGCGTGAAGTGCCTGGACACCAAAAATCCCGACAATCCCGCTAAACACATTCGCCTGCTCAAGGTAGATGTCGATTAGTTCGGCAGCCCTAATCTCAACGTGATCGATGGCCTCCCGGATGTGTGTAATTTTGAGTTCGGGAGGCATTGGAACTTCACGGTCGAAACCGTCCGCTTGTAATGCCATCTGAGCAACAAGGTGTCACGGTTCCAGCGGCAGGGCAAGACTTTGTTGCAAATCCAAACTGGCTTTGGAACCTATTCTGCTACTGGCCCGCGCAATCCCCGGGAGTGCCGCCAGGGCCGGGATGGCGGCCTGCGCAGCGCTGAAGAACTCAGAGTCGATTTCGATGCCAATGCTCTCGTAGCCAAGTGAAACTGCCGCTGCAATGGTCGAACCTCCGCCCATGAACGGATCCAAGACAATTCCGGTGCCCAATGGCAGGCAGGCCCGGACGAGCTGACGAACGAACAATTGCGGCTTCAGCGAAGGGTGGGGAGAAATTGCGCGTTCTTCCTTTCGCGTGGGGGCTGAGAGTATGACATCGGAAAACGGCAGATCACCGGAGATGCGGCGAAGACCGCCTGTTTTCCACTTGCGCAAGTTGTCCTGCACTCGTCCTTCGCATGGCTTGCGGAACAGGCCCCAAGGCTCCCAGGAAGAGCGTGGCATAACAGTGACCTCCGCAAACTCGCGATGGGCGTTCTTCGGCCGATCGCCACCCCGCAACGTTTGCACCAACCGGATGATCTCACCCCTTTTCTCGAAACCAGCCTCTAACAGGGGCATATAGACGAGATGGGAAAGCAACGGGTTGGTTGCGATGAAAATGTGGGCCCCCGGAACCATGACACGAAAGGCTCGACGGGCAAAATCAGAAAAGAAATGCCGAAGCTTCGAGAGTTCATCGTCCGTCAAAACCGTGAACCGCGGCAGCGGGCTGCGAACACATCCGTCAAATGCCGGAGGAATTCGCCATACGCCACCGTTTCCCCGACGCAGCTTCTGTTTCTCCGGTGCGCTGTATTCCTTGAGGCCGTAGGGAGGATCGGTGACAATGGCGTGAATTGACTTCGCAGGCTGCTGGTCCATCCAAACAAGACAGTCGGCTAGGTAAAGCGAATACCGAGCTCCGTTGAGACGGAATGCTGACTGTTTGTGACTATGGGCTGCCGAAGAACTCATCTCTGCATTAAGTACCACGAAAAGCGGTGGATTTGTACACTCGTTTGGAGTAGGCGCCAAGTCAAACGGAATTGCTAACCGGCCACGGTCTGTTTGACCCTCTCTCAGCCGTCCCTTAAACTTATAGGATTCAGTGGAATACAAGGCCTAATCTATGTCTGACAGCATTCATGTGAAGTTCCCCGATGGAAGCACCAAGGAAGTTGCCAGGGGTACGACCGCGCTCGACGTGGCAAAATCGATCAGCCCGCGGCTGGCCGATGCCGCGCTGGCAGCGAAGGTGACTCCTCTCACGCCGGGGGCGGAAAGCGCCAACGGCAATCTTGTCGACCTAACGCGTCCGATTGAGCAAGATTCCGAGCTGCGCATCCTCACGGACAAGGATCCCGAGGCGCTTGAGGTCTACCGCCATTCGTGCGCGCATCTGATGGCCGCGGCCGTGCTCGAACTGTTCCCGGAGACCAAGCTTGGCCATGGGCCGTCAACCGAGAACGGATTCTTCTACGATTTCTATCGCGAGAAGCCGTTTACTCCTGAAGACTTGGAAAAAATCGAGAAGAAGATGCAGGAACTGGTCGCGCAGGATTTGCCTTATGCGCGCGAGTTTCTGCCGCACAGCGAAGGCCTGGAGCGCTTCAACAAGGAAGGCGATTTCATGAAGTGCCACTTCATCGAGCAATTCACCAAGCCCGATGAAAAGATTTCGATCTACAAGACCGGCAAGTTTCTCGATTTCTGCCGCGGGCCTCATGTGCCTTCTACCGGCAAAATCAAGGCGTTCAAGCTGCTCAACATTGCGGGCGCGTACTGGCTGGGGGATGAGAAGAACAAGCAGCTGCAGCGGATTTACGGCACGTCGTTTTTCTCCAAGAAAGACCTCGACGCCTACCTTACTAGCATTGAAGAAGCAAAGAAGCGCGATCACCGCGTGCTCGGCAAGCAACTCGACCTGTTTTCGATTCAGGAGCTGGCTGGGCCGGGGCTGATCTTCTGGCATCCGAAGGGCGGGATCATCCGCAAAGAGATGGAAGACTGGATGCGCGAGGAGTATTTGCGGCGCGGGTACTCGCTCGTCTGCACGCCGCACGTGGCGCGCCGGCAATTGTTCTACACCTCGGGGCACGAAGGCTATTACTCGGACAACATGTTCGACGCGATGGAACTGGACGACGCCGAATACCGGCTGAAACCGATGAATTGCCCGGGGCACATTTTGATTTATAAGGATTCGCTGAAATCGTATCGCGATTTGCCGGTGCGGCTGGGCGAACTGGGGACCGTCTATCGCTATGAGCGCTCGGGCGTGATGCACGGACTGATGCGTGTGCGTGGGTTTACGCAAGACGACGCGCACATCTTTTGCACGCCCGACCAGATCGAGAATGAGATCGGCGGCTGTCTCGATTTTGCCCTCGAAGTTCTCAAAGACTTTGGGTTCACGGAATTTCAGACCGAGCTTTCTACCTGGAACCCCGACGATCGCAAGAATTTTGTCGGCAGCGACGAGCAGTGGAAGCTGGCAACCGAATCATTGGAAAAGGTTCTGACGGGACGGAACATTCCGTACAAGACGATTCCCGGCGAGGCGGCATTCTACGGGCCGAAGATTGACATCAAGCTGGTGGATGCGATCGGGCGCTTGTGGCAGCTTTCGACGGTGCAGTTCGACTTCAATCTGCCGCAGCGGTTTGGTCTTGAGTACGTAGCTGAGGACGGCACGCGCAAACAGCCGTTGATGGTGCATCGGGCGCTGTATGGGTCGGTGGAGCGTTTCTTCGGCGTGCTGATCGAGCATTATGCCGGAGCGTTTCCGGTGTGGCTCTCGCCGGTCCAGACCGTGATGATTCCGATTGCGGAGCGGCATGTGGAGTACGCGGAGAAAGTGGCGGCGCAACTTCGGGCGGCGGGCGTGCGCGTGGAGGTGGATGCACGCAACGAGAAGATGAACGCCAAGATCCGTGAGCACGCGCTTCAGAAGGTGCCGTTCCTGCTGGTGGTCGGAGACAAGGAAGCCGAGGCGGACAAAGTGAACGTCCGGACGCGCGGGAAAGAGAAGACCGAGGACATGGCGACGGCTGAGTTTGTGGAGAAGATCAGGAGGCTGATTCGAGACAGGAGCGCCGCGTTGTAATCCAGCGGTGCATGCTCACGGAAGGCCATCCCCGCCGATCAGCCAGGCCAGTTTTCGTACCATGAAAATCCCGCACTTGATGCGGGATTTTCATGGTACACTTTGAGGGTGATTTACCGCCTTTCCGATATTGCTCTGGTCCGCACCGCCCTGCGGCGCAGCCGGGTGGCCGCGATTGTCGGACCGCGCCAGTGCGGAAAGACGACGCTCGCACGCGAGTTTGTTCCTCCCGGCTCACCCAATTACTTCGACCTCGAGGATCCCGCGAGTCTGGCGCGCCTCAGCGAGCCGGACATAGCTCTGCGCCCGTTGCGCAAGCTGGTTGTAATCGATGAAGTGCAGCGGCGTCCCGAGTTGTTCCCCTTGTTGCGTGTTCTGGCTGACCGTAGGCCTCTGCCCGCGCGCTTCCTTATTCTGGGCAGCGCTTCGCCGGAGCTGTTGCAGCAATCTTCAGAGTCGCTCGCGGGGCGGCTGGAAACGGTCCCGCTGGAGGGTTTCCGGCTCGCTGACTTGGGAGCCTCCGCCCAGAGCCGGCACTGGCTCCGGGGCGGATTCCCGCTGGCTTACCTGGCTCGAAGTGAACCGGACTCGATGGCCTGGCGCCGTCAGTTCCTGCAGACGTTTCTGGAGCGCGACATGCCGCAGCTGGGCATCACCATTCCCGCCGTTTCGATGCGCCGTTTCTGGACCATGATCGCCCACTATCACGGGCAAATCTGGAACGCGGCCGAAATGGCGCGCGCTATGGCGCTCAATGAATCCACGGTGCGCCGCTATCTGGACCTGATCACGGGCGTGTTCATGGTTCGCCAGCTGCCGCCGTGGTTTGAGAACCTGGGCAAGCGGCAAGTGAAGGCGCCCAAAGTGTATGTTCGCGACACGGGGCTGCTGCACGCATTGTTGGGCATCGCCAACCGGCAGGACCTCGAGTCGCACCCCAAGGTGGGCGCTTCGTGGGAGGGCTATGCCGTAGAGGAAGTGCTCAAGTCGTTCCGTCCCGACGAGGCCTACTTCTGGGCCACGCACAACGGCGCCGAGCTCGATCTGCTGCTGTTCAAAAACGGACGCCGCATTGGGGTCGAGTGCAAGCGCGCCGACGCCCCCCGCCTGACGCCATCGATGCGGATCGCCTTAAGTGACCTGAAGCTCGACCACTTGTATGTTCTCTATCCAGGCGATCGGGCCTACGCGCTGGCAAAGAACGTCGAGGTCATGCCCCTGGCCGAGTTTGTAAAAGCGAAATAGCACGTGCTTGAACTTCGCTGAAACTCGCGCTCCTTCCTTGAGGAGCGGGAATCCCTGTGTTAGCATCAATAATTTCGCAGGCGACGTTGGGCTGGCTTGCACCTGTCCTCATCTCTTCCGGGCTGTAGCACATCTTCCCGAAAGCCTGCCGAAGGAGACAATCCGTGAAAGTTTACGATGCCGCCAATCTCCGCAACCTTGCCTTGATCGGGCACGGGCGAGCGGGCAAAACCACCCTGGTTTCGGCCATGTTGCAGACCTCCGGCGCCACGCAGCGCTTCGGGCACGTGGACGACGGCACGGCAACCACCGATTACGACGAAGAGGAAATTGCCCGCAAAATGTCGATTTCGGCCGGCTTGGCCGTTGTCGAGTGGGGCAAAACCAAGCTCAATCTGCTCGATACGCCGGGGTTCAACATGTTCGTCCATGAGGCGAAGATGGTGCTGCCAGTGGTGGATGCGGCTCTGGTCGTCGTTGACGGCGTTTCCGGCGTTGAGGTCGTTACCGAGCGCGTTTGGGGATACTGCGAAGAGATTAATTTGCCGCGCATGATTGTGGTGAGCCGCATGGATCGCGAGCGCGCCGACGCGGCGCGGGTGCTGGACTCGCTGACGAAGGCTTTTGGGCGGGCGGTTACGCTGCTGCAGTTGCCCATCGGAAGCGAGAAAAATTTGAGCGGCGTTATCGACCTCGTGCGGATGAAGGCCTTCACCTACGAGATGGGCGGAAGCGGCAAGGGCAAGGAAGGTCCGATTCCGGCGAACCTGGCCGACGCCGCGAAAGAAGCCCACGAAAAGCTGGTCGAACTGGTTGCCGAAGGCAAAGACGAGTTGATGGAAAAGTACTTCGAGAAGGGGACGATTCCAGAAGAAGACCTGGTCCCGGCGCTGCATGAGGCAATCCGCGAGGATAAGCTTTTCCCCGTGTTGTTCACATCCGGCCTGGGCAATATTGGCGTCGATGAGTTGATGGATTTTATTGTCGACTACACGCCCGCGGCGAGCGAGCATCATGTCATCACCGGCGAGCCGGTCGGCGGCAACGGAACTCCGGCCGAGCGCAAGGGGACGGACAACGAACCGGCTTCGGTTTATATTTTCAAAACTGTGTCGGACGCCTTCTCCGGACGCATTTCCTATTTCAAGGTTTTCTCCGGCATTCTCAAGAACGACGCCACGCTGCAGAATTTCAACCGCAATACGGCTGAGAAGTTCGCCCACATCTCCGTGGTGCAGGGCAAGACCGCGATCCCCATTCAGGAATTGCATGCCGGAGACATTGGCGCGGTGGCGAAACTGAAAGAGACGCTGACCGGCGACACGCTGGGCGACAAGAACGCGCCGATTCAGTATCCGCACGTGAAGCTGCCGGAGCCCGCGATTACATTCGCGATTGAGCCGAAGACGCGCGCCGACGAAGACAAACTGGGCGTCGGCCTGCACAAGCTGATGGAAGAAGACGCCATGCTGCGCTTTTTCCGCGATCCGCAGACCAAGGAATTTTTGATTGCGGGCACGGGACAGCAGCACATTGAAGTCGTGGTCTCGAAGATGAAGAAGCGGTACCACGCCGAAGTGGTACTGAAGGCGCCGAAGGTTCCGTATCGCGAGACGATACGCGGCAAAGCCGATGTGCAGGGACGGCACAAGAAACAGACGGGCGGCCACGGTCAATATGGCGACTGCAAAATCAAGATGGAGCCGCTGCCGCGCGGCGGTGAGTTCGAGTTCGTCAACGATATTTTCGGCGGCGCCATTCCGAAAAACTACATTCCTCCTGTCGAAAAAGGAATCAAGGACGCCGCCGCGCGCGGCTATCTCGCTGGATTCCCGGTGGTGGATTTCCGCGTGATCTTGTACGACGGGTCATATCACGATGTCGATTCGAACGATCTGTCGTTCCAGATGGCGGGCCGCATTGCGTTCAAGAAGGCGATGGAAGTGGCCAAGCCCACTCTGCTGGAGCCGATTATGCACGTTGAAATCAACGTGCCCGACGAATTTGCCGGAACGATCATGGGCGACCTCAACAGCCGGCGCGGACGCATCCAGGGCATGGACAACAAGGGCGGCAACACGATCGTGAAGGCCGAAGCTCCGATGGCCGAGATGCTGACCTATGGCGTGGAGCTGACCTCAATGACGCAGGGCCGCGGCTCGTTCAATATGGAAATGCACCACTATGACGTAGTCCCCGCACAGTTACAGGAGAAGATCATCGAGAAGTCGAAGGCCGAGCGCGGCGAGGTGAAGGAAGAAGAGGAGTAGGCTCGCATTCATCAGTACAAAATCCCCCGCCTTTTGGGACTTGCTGCAACGACTTTTAAGCTAATGGCCCAAAAGTACTTTGGCGAGAATTAGGGTAACAGTGCAAAATACCGAGAACGCCTCCCAAGGTCCCTTCTCGTGCGTAGCCAAGCGGTATAGGCCCTCTGCCAAGACTGCTACCAGTAATCTGCACAATCTAGTTGCTAAAAGAGACAGGAAGCCGGCAAGAGAAAACACGAAGATGAGGGCCGTAACGCCCCCGACGAACGCCCAGATTGCGAATATGATTTCCGAAACTCGCCTGGAACCGTAAGGGAACGCTAGGTGTGCCTGTCCCATAAGGAACATGGCCACGATCAGGGACCCGAGCCACAGAACGAAGAGGCGAACGCTACATCCTGCAAGCAGTTTCAAGTAGGTTGTCGTGGAATACACCTTCCATTTCCCTACCTCGAAAGACCCATAGACCGTGAAGTATCCAAGAAACGCGAATAGCAGAATGCACCAGGACCGGAACGCCACCAGCTCCCATCCGAATGCCGACCAACTCCATCCGCGCACCACGACGGCTGCGCTCCAAGCACAAGACGCGGGGGCACCTTCCTGACCTACTCGGCACAGGTCTTGCTAATGTGTACACATTTGTGTATTATTGGACCTAAGACGTCATGGCTGAATTGAGCTTTGAATGGGACGAAGACAAGAACGCGGCCAACGTCAAGAATCACGGGGTCGATTTTTTGGACGCGGCCTTGATCTTTGAAAACCCGACGCTTGAAGCTATTGACGATCGAGCGGATTACGGCGAGGTGAGATACATCGCATTCGGGCTATCGGGTAAGACCGTGCTGCAAGTCGTCTACACCTGGCGTGGAGAAGACACGATCCGCATTATCAGCGCGTGGAAAGCAAACCGGCATGACACAGAAAAATACTACCGTGAGATATTCGCTTAGCACGATCAAAAGGAAAGTCGCCCGCGGCGCAAGCAAAACACGCGCCGACGCGCCGGAGGCCGCGCCTGTCGGTGAAGATTTTTGGAAACGCGCCCGGGTGGTGATGCCACGCGGCAAGACTTCCGTGCACCTTCGCATTGACAGCGACGTTTTCGAATGGTTCAAAAGACAAGGCGAAGGCCATCTTACGCGCATGAATGCGGTTTTGCGCTCCTACGTCAACGCGCAAAAGCACTAGATCGCCATATGGTCGCCACGTCACGGAACCAACTCCACGCCGGTGAACCGGAAATCCTCTCTCTTGGCCTGCAGTTTCTCCCCTGAGGACTTGGCCAGCGCGTAGGCGAAACAATCGCCACAGCCGAGGCCGGCGACGTGTCGTCCTTGGCCGAACAATTCACGTCCTTTCCACTAAATCGTTCCCTGATCAGCCATTCTGGCGTACGATGCAGTGTTCTAGCTCGTTCAGGAGGCCACTCATGTCCCGGCGGAATCCCCTACGTCTTCACGGCTCCATCCTTCGCCGTTTGTGCCGCCCCTTGTCCGCAGCAGCGTTTGCTCTCATACTCTTCTCTCTGCCTGCCACCTCCCAGGAGAACAAAACCGACGTGCTCGAACTTGACCACACATCAATCTGCGGATCGAATCTTGACACGATGAAGCAGCTGTTCACCGATGTGGGTCTCACGCCCGATTTCGGCGGGCCGCATGGCAACGGCATTACACAGATGGCGGCCGTGGGTTTCGACGATGGAACATACATCGAGCTGATTGCGCCGATAAAGGCAGGGGCGACCTCGGGCTCGGATTGGGCGAAGTTTATGGGTGAGGACGCGGTGACGTGCGCGTGGGCGGTGGGCACGAATGTTCTCGCGCAGGAAGTGGACCGGCTGAAGAAGGCTGGGATCGCGGTGACAGCCCCCGCTCGCGGGAGCCGCAAGCGGCCCGACGGCATGTCGGTCGAGTGGACGAGGGCGGACGCTGGTCCGGGCGCGCCAGGTTCTGTGCTGCCCTTCATTATTGAAGACCAAACGCCGCGGGCGTGGCGAGTACAGACTTCGGAGAGCGTGAAGGGCGCGCCGGTTTCGGGCGTGGAAAATGTGGTGATCGCCGTGAGCAATCTGGATGCATCGATTGCCATGTTCCGCAAGGCCTATGGGTGGTCCGAGCCGCTGACGGAAAATCAGAAGGAGTGGGGAAGGATGGCATATTTTCCGGGCGAGCCGGTCATTCTGGTTGCGCCCGCCGGAGGATGGATCGCGGAGCACGTTTCGAAGTTCGGGGAATCTCCGGTGGCGATATTGCTGGCGGGGCGCGATTTTGCCGGGGCCGTCAAGAAGTACAAGCTTTCGGGGCAGAAGACGTGGTTCGGGCAGAAGGTGGCCTGGTTCGACGCGGCCAAGCTGAAGGGCGTGCGGCTGGGAGTGATTGGGCAATAGCAAGCCAGTGGAGCGACGGCCGCCCTCGGCCGTCCTCGCCGAGCGAAGCTCGGCAGGGTTTTGGTGGCGTGCATTACTTTTTGATCCAGCAAGGACGGGGGTGGGCGCCCGTTCCTCCACAATCTGACATCTGCTAACATCTCGCACAGTGGCTCTCGCTAAGGACAATCCAAGTCTCAAAGACCGCCTCGTCTCGGCCGCACCGGTCGAGGACGATTCTTCCTTTGAGCTGAAGCTGCGCCCGCAGCGCCTTGTCGAGTTTATCGGGCAGGCGAAGGTTAAGGAGAACCTTGACGTTGCGATCCAAGCTGCCAAGTCTCGCGGCGAGGCGCTCGATCACGTGCTGTTGTACGGGCCTCCGGGCCTCGGCAAGACTACGCTGGCCAACATTATTGCCAATGAATTGGGCGCTGCATTTCAGCAAACCTCGGGGCCTACGCTCCAGATCAAGGGCGACCTAACCGCGATTCTCACCAACCTGCGCGACCGGCAGGTGCTGTTCATTGACGAAGTGCACCGTCTGCAGCCGGCGCTGGAAGAAATTCTTTATTCCGCACTCGAAGACTACAAGCTCGACATCATGATCGGGCAGGGGCCCTCGGCACGCACGCACACTATGGACGTGAAGCCCTTCACATTTATTGGGGCGACCACGCGGGCCGGGCTGCTTTCGGCGCCGTTGCGGTCGCGGTTTGGGCTCCTGCTACGGCTGGAGTTTTATACGAAAGAGGATCTGCGCATCATTCTTGAGCGCTCGGCCGAAATCCTGGGCGTGAAGATTGACCGGGCCGGGGCGACGGAGATTGCCGGACGGTCGCGCGGGACGCCGCGCATCGCCAACCGCCTGTTACGGCGTGTGCGTGATTATGCGCAAGTGCGGGCCGCGGGTAACATCGATCTGGCTACGGCGCAGGCGGCGCTTTCCATGCTGGAAGTGGATCAGCACGGGTTTGACGAGATCGACCGCAAACTGCTGCTGACCATCATCGAGAAATATCAGGGTGGGCCGGTAGGCGTGACCACCCTGGCGGCGTCGCTGGCCGAGGAACCGGACGCGATCGAGGAAATTTACGAGCCGTTTTTGATGCAGATCGGGTTTTTGAATCGCACGCCGCGCGGACGGGTGGCGACGCAACTGGCTTACGAGCACTTCGGGATCACGCCCAACCGGCGGCAAAGCTCGCTATTCTGAAAAACTGCTTGGACCGAGGGCGGCTGTCCCTCCGCGGTGCTGTGCAGTGACCGACGCAATGACTCCTCCAACCAAACAGGAATCGGCGCTCGAATGCCGCGTGCTTGATGCCACCGACGCCGATGCCTACTGGCAGTTGCGGCTCGAATCGCTGGAGCGTGAACCGCTCGCCTTCACCGAGGCTCCGGCAGAGCATCGGCAAATGACGATCGCTCAAACTGCGGAACGGCTGCGGCAACATCCCGGCAACCCAAGTTTTGTCGTCGGCGCTTTTGTGAGAGGTAAACTGGTCGGAATCGCCGGTTTCTACCGCCAGACAGGCAAAAAAACTCGGCACAAGGGTCACATTTTCGGCGTTTACGTGGCGGCAGAACATCGCGGAAAGTCGGTGGCGCGGATCGTAATGGCGGAACTGCTACGTCAAGCAAAACGGTTGCCAGGCCTGGAGCAGGTTGACCTGAGCGTCGCCGAGACACAACCAACCGCCAAGAGACTCTATGAGTCCTTAGGATTTCAAGTCTGGGGACGCGAGCCGCGCGCGGTAAAAGTAGGCGACAAATACGTCGACGAAGAATGGATGGTGCTGAGGTTCACGTAAGCTCCGCGTCAGCGCCCCATTTGACTTCCACCCTGCCAATCTGCGTTAATCAGCCTTCGGTAATCCAGATTCATTCGAGATCTGATTGCACCGTCTGGAACGCGGCTGTCCGCGCCAGCCGCTGGAGGCATTATGCGCGATGTGATTTCGACCGAAGACGCTCCCAAGGCCATCGGACCCTACTCGCAGGCGATTCGCACGGCGAGCTTCGTGTTTACTTCGGGGCAAGTCGCGATTGATCCGGCGACGCAGCAGGTGGTCTCCGGCGACGTGGCCGTGCAAACCGACCGCGTGCTCAAGAATCTGGCGGCGATCCTCGATAATGCGGGCAGCAGCCTGGAAAAGGTCGTGCGCTGCACGGTGTTTCTCAAGAACATGGGAGACTTTGCCGCGATGAACGAGGTGTACGGGCGCTATTTCAAGGAAGCGCCGCCGGCGCGGTCAACGGTCGAAGTAGCGCGGTTGCCGAAGGATGTGCTGGTGGAAATCGACGCGATTGCGCTGGCGTGAGCGAGTTCGGAACTAAGATTTGATTCAAAGAAAACAGGGAGGAGTATTTTATGAAGACTATGTTGCTTGCCATCATTGTGAGCCTGCTCGCGGGCCTAGCCGCCGCTCAGACCGACACGGCCAAGAAGGAGCCGGCCGCGCCCCAGGGGCCGACCAAAGTTACGGGCGATCCCATCAAGACCGCCAGCGGGCTGGAGTACTGGGACATCAAGGCCGGCACTGGTGCGGAAGCGAAGCCCGGACACAAGGTTAAGGTTGACTATACGGGCTGGCTCACCAACGGCAAGAAGTTCGACAGTTCGGTAGGCAAGCGTCCGTTTGAGTTCATGCTGGGCGCAGGGCAGGTAATCAAAGGCTGGGACGAAGGCGTCGCCGGGATGAAGGTTGGTGGCAAACGGCAACTGAAAATTCCAGCGGATCTGGCGTATGGACCGAGGGGCGTTCCTCAGGCCGGTATCGGGCCGGGGGCCACGCTGATCTTTGACGTGCAGTTGCTGAGCGTGGACTAGAACCGAAGCTTCGAGGATGTAGAGTATAGTGCCGGCATCTCGGCGGCTGTCCTCGCCCGCCGCGCCGAGGGCGAGACGACCTCGGGACAGGCGGCAAGATGCCGGCGCTACCACGGAAGTCCCGGAGCATTCCAGAACATACAGAGGCCCGCAGCCTGAACTAAAGTCCGTCGCGTTGGACAGCCGAGGCGGCTGTTCCTGCGTGGGCAGCTTACGCTTTGACGACTTTGCCGCTGCGCAGGCAGGACGTGCACACGCGGATGTGCTTGGTGGCGGCGCCAACCTTGGCGTGAACCGGACGCAGGTTGACGTTCCAGCGCCGCTTGCTCACATTGTGGGCGTGGCTGATCGTGTTACCGAACTGCGGCCCCTTGCCGCAGATATCACAAACTCGGGCCATGACTAAGGAATCCTTCCAAGGCTGATGCCGAAACCCTGATTCTACAGGAATCAGGCGGATTTCGGCAATTGTCGCGCCTGAGTTTTGTGGCCCCTGGCCTGGTAGTCGTGAATCGGCCCCGCCAGTGGTAACTCCGGCGGGGCCGTGATTTCCTGCCTTGCTCCGAATCTCGATTAGGCCGCTTTGCCCATCACCGGCTGCGAGCAGTGCGAGCACCGGCGGGCGTCGATGGGAATCTCGCTCAGGCATTCCGGACACTTTTTAGTGGTTGGGTCGGCGGGAGCTGGATCCTTGCGCATGCGCGCGACCAGCGCGTTGACAGGCGTTACGACGAAGAAGTAAACCGCAGCTGCCAGCAGCACGAAGCTGACCACGGCGGTGATGAAATCGCCGATGGGAAACAGAGTGGTGCCGACGGTGAATTGGATTCCGGTGAAATCTGGCTTGCCAATGAGCAGAGCAATGATGGGGTTGATGATGTCTTTGACCAGGGCCGTTACGATAGTGCCGAATGCGCCGCCAATCACAATACCGACTGCCATATCCACGACATTGCCGCGTAAGATGAACTGCTTGAACCCGGATAACATGAGTTTCTCCTCCAAGTTTTGGAATGGGCGATAAATGTAAATGGAGAGCGGGATTTGGTCAAGTTGCTCGGTAGCCATCGCGGGGCACGGTTTTCACGGTATTAGAGGCTGCGCTTAATATCACGGAGGGTCAGTTCCAGGCCGCCGAATTCGGGATGGTCGTTCATGCCGAGGGTATAAGCAATATCGAGCCGGTCGCCGGCGAGTAACTGCAGCCTCTCGCAGGATTCTCTTAGTCCCCAGCCCATGGCTTTGAAGGCGATGTTACTGCGCCAGGAGGGCGCCGCGGCGGGGCCGAGCCCCGTCCCCACACCATTTGCCGCCGGCGCTACCCGCAAGCGCACGTGCTTGTCCTTCACCACTTGCGCAGGCGTCAACAGGCGGACAGCCTTGGCCGTGAAGATTGGTTCGGCGTTCTCCATGCCAAACGGTTCTAACAGACTTAGAGTTTGTTGCAATTCGGGCGTGACCTCATCGAGCGGCAGCTCGCGGTCAAACTCGAGCTGGGGTTCGAAATCGGCAGGCGTCAAGTGGGCACGGGCATAGGCATCGAGATGCTCGCGCAGCCTCTGCACATTAGCGGCGGGCATGCCGAAGCCGACGGCGTGGGCATGGCCTCCGAAACGCGAGAAAAGCTCGCGGCAGGATTCGAGGGCATTAAGCAGGTGGAAAGCCGGGATGGAGCGGCCGGAACCGAATGCCTCTTCGCCTTCACGCGAAATAATGAGTGCCGGGCGCGTGTAACGCTCGACGACGCGCGTTGCCGTAATGCCGATGACGCCGCGATGCCAGCCGTCGCCATCGATCACCATGCAGTACGCCTCGCGCAGCGCGGGCTCACCGGTGAGCCGCTGCTCAATGCACTCGATGATGTGCCGCTCCTCGTCCTGTCGGTCGGCATTGAGCTGATTGAGGCGTCCGGCAATTTCGCGCGCGCGTTCCAGATCTTTCACGCTGAACAGATCGACCACATCGCGCGCCACGTCCATGCGGCCGGCGGCATTCAATCGAGGCGCGATGCGGAAGGCGACTTCGGTCGAAGTAAGAGCGCGGCCGTCACCAAGTTTCGCCACTTCGAGCAGCGCCTTCAGCCCGGCATTTACGGGCCGGCGCAATCCCTCAAGGCCGAGTTTTGCGAACACGCGATTTTCGCCGAGCAGCGGCACGGCATCCGCGATGGTGGCGATGGCGACGACCTTCATGAACGACATCAGCATGCGCGACTGATCTCTTGCGTCCAGGCGGCGCTGCAAAAGTCCTTGCGCGAGTTTGAAGGCCACGCCCGCCCCGCACAGATATTTGCAGGGATAGCCGCATCCAGCCTGGTTGGGATTGACGACGGCGACGGCATGCGGAACGCCGTCCTGCCCCGGCAGGTGATGATCGGTAACGATGAGGTCGACGCCGGCTTGGCGGGCGGTTTCGGCGGCGGCGAAGGCGCGAATGCCCATATCGACGCTGATGATCAGATGCACGCCATCGGCGGCGGCACGCTCGATTACGTCTTCGCGCATGTCGTAGCCTTCGCGGATGCGGTGCGGCACGTGGAAACCAGCGGCGCCGCCCGCAAGTTCGATCGCAGTCTTCAGGATTACGATCGCGGTCGTACCATCGACGTCATAGTCGCCATAGATCAGCACCTTTTCCTTGCGCTCAATGGCTGCTTCCAGGCGATCGAGGGCCGCTTTCATCCCGGACATTGCGAGCGGATCGTGCAGATGGTCGAGCGACGGCGTGAGAAAGCGGGCGGCAAGCGAAGGTTCTTCAATTCCACGCCGCAGGAGCAGATCGGCCAGCACGGGCAGCGCGGCATGAGGAATTTTTAATCCGGAATCACGCAGCGCGAGCGCGAGTAGGCCCACTTTCGATGAGTCGACAGGGTGCGAGATCCAGCGCATGGGAATTTTGCCCGGAAGAAAACACTTTAGGGGTTGTCCCGTTCCGTGTCCAATTACGTGCCTGGGGAAATTGTGGTTTTCGTGTCGAAGACAAAGCCTAACCATAGAGGACACGGAGGACTGCGCGACACTGAATCAGGGTTTCCTTAACGGACCCGTGATGCAAGTACGCTTTGTATCAGGGCATGCCTTCAGGCATGCCGCGAGTGCTGTGTTATGAATGCGCCTTCAGGCGCTGAGGGGCACCGATTCGAGTCCCACCACAGGGCCGCCAAGCGCACCGTTTTCCGCGCGCACAAGAAAATGCGGACGGCGAGCGCCAACATGGCCAAAAGTAACTACGGAAAGCCTGCGCATTGCCGATTTGACTAATCTGAGTCCAGATATGGCCACAGGTCCAGCTCCAACCGCGGCGCGGCAGCAGGTTTGGCATCCCGAGGACGTTCCGCCGTTCCCCGCCGTAGCGCTGAAGGCGCTGAACCTGATGGCGGGGACCGATACCTCCCTGATCGAACTGTGCAACCTTATCCGTCCCGACGTGGCGTTTTCGACTGAGGTGCTGCGCATTGCCAACTCTCCGCTGGTTGCCTTTTCGAAGGAGATCACCAACGTTATGCAGGCTTCAATGCTGCTCGGCTTCCGCCGGTTGAGGAGCGTCGTGATCACCGTGGGCCTGAGGGCCTACCTCGCGCAGGGGTTTAGCCCGCTTCTGGAGTCTTGTTGGCGCCACAGCATTGCCTGCGGAGTCATC
This sequence comes from uncultured Acidobacteriaceae bacterium, assembly GCA_963818945.1. Taxonomy (GTDB): domain Bacteria; phylum Acidobacteriota; class Terriglobia; order Terriglobales; family Acidobacteriaceae; genus Acidiflorens. The sequence goes on from CAWFUA010000001.1 coordinate 1,345,721, forward strand.
GGGGAACGCGCCGCGAAGGCATCCCTCCTCGATAAGGAGTTTGCCTACACCGCCGGGATCATGCATGACATCGGCAGGGTGGTGCTGGCGGTTTCCATGCCCAATGAGTACGCGCGGGCCCTTGAGCGCGGAGCGGATCAGCCCCGGGATCTGCTCCAGGTGGAACGTAGCGTATGCGGGATCGACCACTGCGAGGTTGGCGGAACCCTGGTCAGGGAGTGGGCGCTTCCCGAAGCGTTTTCCTGGATCACCACCTGCCATCACGACGCGGATGCGCACGCTGCCGGCGAAGATTGTATTGTGCGGCAGAGTTGCCTGCTGGCCGACGCGCTCGGCTTCGGTGTGGCCGGCTACCGCAGCTTGGGCAGCTATGCGGAAGTCGTAAGCGGCTTCCCCGAATCGGCCCGCAACTGCTTATCTCGCAAGGAGAAGGAACTCGCCGCGGAGATCGAGAACCAGGTCAACATGATCGAATCGGCGTGAGCGGGCGTTCTGGGACTTGTGTCGCATCCCAGAATTCGCGGCCAGGTAGCGGGGGTTTGATAAGGACGCGACTTCAGCCGCGCCGAAGCTGCGTCATGAAAATCGGGGGCTTAGCCCTGAGGGAAACCGGACTGACGTTGTATGGGCAGCGTTACGGCTCGCCCGACTGGCCGGTTTCATCGATCAGGAAGCCGCCGGAATCGTCCGCCAGCTCCCGCAGATGCTGGTAGTGCTCGTACCACTCCGTCCCGGCTTCGTAGACGAAAACGCAGCCCTGGTAGGCCCAGCCGAGCTGCACGAAGCCGGTCTTGCCGATATAGCTTTTCAGAAAGCGGCCTTCCTCCAGATCTTCGTCGCTGGTGTAATCGCCATCGGCCAGGCGCTCGGTAAGCCGGTCGTACTCCTCGCGCTCGAGCACCCACGCATGCATGGTCAGGAAGAGCGCGCCTGCCGCTTTGGCGAGCTCTACAAAATCCTTCCAGCCATCCGGATTCTGACCGGAGTCCCAGAGCACGCTTGGGACCTCCTCGCACTCGACGTAACCGAAGAAGCGGCGCATGCCCAGGCCTTCGATGAAGGCTGTCATGTCCTCTTTCATGCCGGTAAGATCGTCGGGGTGGGGAGACATAGGTGTGGAATGATTGTACGCCAGGCGGCTGGGGGCCGCGAGCGAGGAGCTGCAAGCCCATCCGTTTGCTCGAAGCTCGTGGCTCGTAGCTCGTAGCTCAGCTGCGGTGTGTTACACTTTCTGCTTACCAAAAGACATACATCATGCTTTTTTCCAAGGAATATGTGGGCTATCTGGCCCGCGAAGTTTCCAAAAAACTGGTTGCGAGCGGGCTGATCGAGACCAAGGCTGTGCCTGCCCTTACGGAGAAGGTGCACGCTTCTCTGCTCGAAGAACTCGCGCTCGAAGACCGCATCAACGACGAGGTGCGCGTCATTCTCGAGGCCTATTCCGAGGAAATGCAGAAAAGCGGCGCGAACTATCAGGAGATGTTTCGCAAGGTAAAGACCGAGCTGGTAAAGAAATACAAAGCTGTGCTCTAGGAAGATGTGCTTTAGAAGGATGCCCCCGCTGTGCGATTGAGCCGCGACAAAGTGAATAAGCTCGCCCACGTCATCACCGACGCCGTGGCCGACATGCCCGCGGTCGATTTCATCGAGGACCGGAATACCATCCGGCTCGAAGTGCGCAAGATTCTCGAAGAACTGCTGATGCAGGAAGCGCGCATCGATCAGGCCGCACGCCAGAAGATCGAAAGCCAGAAGCGCACGATCATCGAAGGCTCGGAGGAGTGGACGATCCTCTACCGCAAGTACTACAACGAGGAAGTGAAGAAGCTCGGCCTGTAAGAACAGTTGCCACTGAAACCCTTCCGCAGTTTCTCCTGCAGATTTTTCGGCCGGTTCCGTATACACGGCCTCTTCTCGCGTGGATAAAAATTGCTCTTTCACTGCCGAATGAATCCTTGATTATTGGCCGCCTTGGCTAGCTCGGTTGAACCAATCGATGATCATGCGATCGCGGTCGTCGCGATTCTGCGGCAAGGGATGGCCGTCGCGCTCGTAAATATGGAGGGCGTACACCTTGCCCTTTTCCTGAAGCGCTTCTGCCATTCGGAGAGCTTGAGTGACCGGAACAAGTTTGTCAGTCCGGCTGTGGAGGATGAACACAGGCACGTTGATCTGGTCGGCCCAATAGACGGCCGACCGCGCTCGATAGTATTCCTCGGCTCGGTGCTCATAGTCCGGCCAAATCTTAGCAAAGCCGTCGATGTATTCATTCCCGTTGACAATGCCCATCTCGGGCCTCGCGTCCACCCATGCTTTCAAGTCTGAGACTCCACCGATGACGGCGGCGGCCTTAACGTGAATTCCTCGTTTGATCGCAAGATAGGCCATGGTGCCGCCTCGCGACAGACCGAGCATGTACAGCCGCTCGGGGTCCACGAAGTCGAGCGACTTCAGTGCCGGCACGAGATTGAGAACATCGTCGACTTCAACTCCGCCCCACTCGTCGCGCTTTGCGGTGGCCCCTTGGTAGCGGTAGTCGGATGCGATGGCCACAAAACCAGCCTTGGCGAACAAGTAGAGATCAACGAAGTCCAGGCACGACGTGTTTTCGCGGCCACAAGGCAGACCATTATCCGTGACCCGCCCGAGTTCGCCGTTGCCTCCACGGTTGAATATGATCGCTGGCCATTTTCGAGTGCCCGGTGCTTTTGGCCTGATTAACATTCCACGCACAGGGATCCCGTCGCTGGCGTAGGTGATTTCGAGAACGTCGAATTCCTTTTGCGTGCGAGCCGCTTCGTAGACCGCCCGCGGAAGATAGCCGCGACCGAAATCATCCAGGGATTCATAATTAGGCAGGAGCGACCAGGGCTTCGACATCAGAATCTTGCCGTCAGGTTCCTGTGCAGCAGCCAAAGACAATGCCGACGCACCCACAAGTAACTGGAGGAGCAGAAAGAACGAACTCGTAATTACTGTCTTTCGCATCGCGTTCTCCTTGGCTGGCTACTGGCCACTGAATTCCACCATTTGCAGCACGTCGTCCTGATCCCGGTCCTTGCTTGTGACTCCGACAGCCTTCAGCTCCCGTGCCACCGGCTGCACATCCTGCAAAATCCGCGCCAGCGCTTGTGCCGCGCCTTCTTTGTCGCTGTTGTCGGCGGGATTCCGCTGGATCAGCGTCTCAAGCCACGTTTTCGGACGCGGAAAGACGAGAATGTTCACGTCCTCGCTGTCGGCAACGCCGATCGCCTTCTTCACTAGCCGCAGCGCGGTATCGTAGCCGCCGAGTTCATCGACCAGCCCAAGGTTCTTGGCATCCTGCCCGGACCAGATCCGCCCCTTGGCAATCTCCAGCACTTTCTCCTTCGGCAGCTTACGCCCCTCTGCGACCTTGCCGGTGAAATCCACATAAACGCGGTCGAGCCACGCCTCGAAGCGCGCCCATTCCGCCGGAGTGTAATCGTGCGTGCCCGTGAACATGGTGGCCTTGTCGCCCTGATGCACTTCATCCCACGACAGGCCAACCTTCTCCCACAGGCCTGAAGTAAGCATCTTTCCGCCGAGCACGCCGATGGAAGCCGTGATGGTGCCCGGTTGCGCAACAATTTTGTCGGCGGCCATGGCCACAAAATAGCCGCCCGAGCCCGCCAGATTGCCCATGGAAACAATTACCGGCTTACCCGCCTTGCGCGCATTGACGACTTCGCGCCAGATCGAGTCCGAGGCGACATACGATCCGCCGGGGCTATCCACGCGGAACAGGATGGCCTTGACGTCTTCATCCTGCACGGCCGCCCGGATCGCGCCCGCCACCGTATCGGAGCCCATCGTCTGCACGTTTTGCACCGGATCGTAGTCGCTCTTGCCGCGCGTCACCCCGCCCACGCCGAAGATGAGCGCAACCTTCTTCCCGCGCTGGTGCGGGCGCCCGGCACGATCCAGATATTTATCGAGATAGAGGAGTTTCGCGCCATCCCCGGCCCGAGCCTTCACCTTGCCGTAGACTTCGTCGCGATACGCCACGCCATCCACCAGCTTGGCGTCCACCGCCTCTTTGCCGAGGTACGGCCCCGCGTCAACCACTGCCGCAAATTTCTCCGGCGCAATGCCGCGAGCCTGGCAGATTCCGTCCTTTATCTGGTTGAACCACGAATTCATGATGCCGGTCATCGCTTCCTTGTGCGCGTCTGTGAACTTCGTCTCGGTATAAAAGTTGAGTGCATTCTTGTATTCGTAGCGATGATCGCCATGAAAGCTCATGCCCAGCTTGGCAAGCGTGCCCTTGATAAACGGCGACTCCATGATGATGCCCGTCAGCCCGACGTCGCCCGAAGGCTGGAGATAGATCTGATCAAACGCGGTCGCCAGATAGTAAGCCCCATTGCCCGGACCAAACTCGCCGAAGGTCTCCGAGTAGACGACGGCAAACTTCTTGTGTGCGCGGAAGCGGGCCATCGCATCGCGAATCTCCTGAATTTGCGCCATGGGGATCGGCGCGGCGCCGACGCGGGCAATCATGCCGACAACGCGGTCGTCAGTGGCTCCGCGGTCAATCGCATCGATCACATCGCGCAGCGTCTCGCGGTCGTTCATCGTGAAGCGCGCGGCAGGAGTATCGGGTATGTCCTCAGCAAACGGCTGCTCAAAGTTCGCTTCGAGAATGGTTTTGGAAGGCACCCTGCCCTTGGCGCCGATGACGTACGCCAGCATGATGGCCATCGAAATCAACCAGAGCGCGCCCAGAATGGCAAGAAAGCGCACGACGAGCTTGGACATTATTGTTTTCCTCCCGCAAAAGAGAAGTCTAGCGCGAAGAGCGCGGCGGGAGCGAACCGGTAGCGCCGGCATCCTGCCGGCTGTCCCGAGAGCCTGCCCTGAGCTTGCCGAAGGGGCGTCCCGCCCTCGGAGATCAGTCGAGCGTCTTCCACACGACGTTGCTCTGAATGCCGGAGTTTTCGCGGGCGAGGGCGCCCGCGCCACACTTGACCAGAGTTTCCTTACCCGAGAATCCCCATCCTCTTTCCCACCCGCTCCAGCACCCCCAGCGCCTGCTGCAACTCATCCTTCGTGTGCGTAGCCGTCATAATCGTGCGCACCCGCGCCTTCCCTTCGGGCACGGTGGGAAATGCAATTCCCGTCCCGAGCACTCCGTCTTTGAACAGCTCGCGCGAGAAATCCATGGTCAGCCGCCCATCGCCAATGATGATCGGCGTAATCGGCGTCTCGCTCGCGGGAGTATTCTTCCCTCCAATGTTGAACCCAAGCAGTCCCAGTTCTTTCTTCCAGAAGCGAGTGTTGGCCCAGAGCTGCTCCATCCATTGCGGCTCGTTTTGCAGAACATCGAAAGCCGCGATGCACGTCGCCGCGACCGACGGCGGATGCGAAGTCGAAAACAGAAACGGCCGCCCGCGATGATAAAGAAAGTCAATCAGATCGCGCGTCCCGCAAACATACCCGCCAAGCGCGCCAATCGCCTTCGACAAAGTTCCGACCTGAATATCCACGCGCCCATGCACGCCGAAATGGTCAATCGTGCCGCGCCCCTGGCGGCCGAGCACGCCCGAAGCGTGCGCGTCATCCACCATCATGATCGCGCCATATTTTTCGGCGAGACCGCACAGCCCGGGCAGCGCCCCGATGTCGCCATCCATCGAAAACACGCCATCCGAAATCAGTAGCTTGCGGCCGGGCTGGCCTTTCACGCTGGCGAGCTGCTCTTCGGCGTGCGCCACGTCTTTGTGGCGAAAGACAAGAATCTTCGCCCGCGACAACCGGCAACCGTCAATGATCGAAGCGTGGTTCAGCTCGTCGGAGATGATGAAATCTTCTTTGCCGAGAATGGCCGAGACCGTTCCCGCATTGGCCGTGAATCCGGACTGGAAAACGACGCACGCTTCCACGTTCTTGAAGCGCGCAATCTTCTCTTCCAGGTCCATGTGAATGCGCATCGTGCCCGCGATGGTCCGCACCGCGCCCGACCCGACGCCAAACTTGCGCGTGGCCTCAAGCGCCGCCTCGCGCAGCTTGGGATGCGTCGTCAGCCCCAGGTAATTATTCGATGCGAGATTGATGACCTTCTTCCCGTCAAACGTGCAGACCGCAGCCTGCTCATCCTCCAGCACGCGCAGCTTGAAGTGCGTGCCCTTGGCCTTGAGTTCATCGAGTTGATCGGTAAGAAAGGAGAGCGGGTTAGTGTGGGTGGCAGTAGGCATCATGACCTCGAGATTTTCTCCACGGATCTATGCGGACGAACGCGGAGTTGACTACTTAGTTTAATACCGGGATCGGTGATACAACTACTTCAAGGCTGAACTGAGGGACTCGCGATGAAAAGATTGTTGGCGTTTGTATCGTTCATAGCCGTCGCCGCGACAGTGGCGCGACCTCAAGCTGAGAAGATAAATGGACCAGATTGCAGTGGAAGCTGGCCCACCAACATGGCGTTCGTTCATTTAAAGAACGCAGGCCTAGCTGACAACAGCAGCATAGATTTCCCCAAGACGAAGACATCGCGCCTCGCATCGGAGAAGGTTGGCAAGGACCTTTGGCGTCAGGTTTATCACGTCACATTCACAAAGAAATCTGACGAAACAATCGAAGCCATCGCTGTTCACGATGCATCGCTAGAAGAGTGTTCGATGTCAGGTGTCGAAGTCTTCGTTGTGTCCAAGCATCTCAATCCAGATCGCAAATAAACTTGAGCTCATTCCTTCTTCGGCTGCCCCAGCGCCGCGATCGTCCCCTTAGTCGCGCGCAAATAGTCCCCCGGCGCGATCAGAATCTGCAGCCCGCGCATGCCCGCCGAAATTGAGACCACCTCGAACAGCTCAATCGTCTCGTCCACAAACACCTGATACTCGCGCTTGGCGGCGAGCGCCGTCACGCCTCCCCGAATGTACCCGGTGAGCGCCTGCAGTTCCTTCACCGGCACCAGCTCGATCTTCTTTTCGTCGGCCGCCGCAGCCAGCGCTTTCAAGTCCAGTTCCAGGTCGCCGGGGATGACGGCCATGACAACTCCATGCCAGTCTTTACTCCCCGCCGGCCGCGCCACCAGAGTCTTGAAGACCTGCTCCGGAGGCAGCCCGATCTTGGCAGCAACCGTTTCCGCCGCCAGGTCGTCGGGATCGACTTCATACGGGCACAGCTCGTAACGGATTCCCAGCTGATCAAGCAGCCGCGCCGCGTTGGTTTTCTGAGTCGGTTTCACGGAGTATATTGTCCAATAAGTTCTGGCTGCGGGAGTGATGCAAGAGCAGAAATCCCCTCGGCTTCGCTCGGAGCAGGCTCGTCGACTCCGCGGGGCTGCGCTTCGCTTGCCCCTCTCCGCTTAGAATGACCACCCTGCTCACCACTTATTGTACGAAGGAGGCTTCCTGTGCGTCTTCTCCTGCATTGGCTCATCAGCGCGCTGGCGCTGTGGATCGTCGCCCATTTTGTGCCCGGTATTTACGTGAGCGGACCGAAGGCCGCGCTGATCGCCGCGCTGGTGATCGGCCTGATTAACGCAACGCTCGGATTACTGCTGAAGGTCATCACCTTCCCGCTTACCATTCTCACGCTCGGCCTGTTCTGGTTTGTGATTAACGCGCTCATGCTGGAGCTGGCTGCCGCATTTGTGCGCGGCTTCGAAGTCCGCGGCTTCTTCCCCGCGTTCATTGGCGCAATCCTGATGATGATCGTGAGCTCGATCCTGCAGTGGCTGCTGATGCCGAAAACGCAGCACCCATAGCATCGGGCAACGCGGTTGTCTCCGCCATCAGGCCGTGGAAAACTATGGCTTTGAGTGGCGCAGCGCTTTCAGCGCTGCGATCAGGCTGCGTCTTGATCTGAGGCTTTTAGCCGCTGAGAGGATCTGGCTTTTCCGGCCTGCTGCGCGAACGCAACCGCGCCTCTATTCCGCCGCTTGCGGAGCCTCTTCCAACCGGACCGGCTCCGGCTTACTCGCGCGTGTTGTCGTGATTACCACCACGCTCACCAGCACAAGCAGCGTTCCAAGCAAAGTTCGCGGCCCTACCGCTTCTCCGCCCAGAAAATATCCAATGGCCACGGCCACCACAGGATTGACGTAGGCATAGGTCCCCACTTTGGTTGGAGACTCGTGGTGCAACAGCCAAACGTACGCGGTATAGGCAATGATCGAGCCCGCCACGATGAGATATACGAGCGCGAGCCACGCGCCGCGAGAAACCGCCCGAAAATCAAATCCACGGAACTCGCCCAGCGCCGCGGACGCAATCACAAGCCATATTCCGCCGAGAAGCATTTGCGCTGCGGAGCTCATCGGTTTCGAGGCGGGCTGCGGCAACTTGCGCAGCAGCACGGCAGCGCCCGACCAACTACAGGCGGCAATCACCAGTGCGATCGCTCCGGAAGCGTTGATCGGCTCCTCGGTCAAGCCGAATGAGCGGCTCACCAATACAGCAACTCCTGCCACGCCGATGAGCAGCGCGAAAGCGAGGCGCGCAGTCAGCCGCTGCGTCCGCAGGAAAATAATTTCAGAAAGCGCCATAAACAGCGGGATGGTGGCCAGCATTACGGCGGCAAGGCCCGAGGGCACGCGGCGCTCGGCCCAGAAGAGAAGCCCATAGTCGAGAACAAAGATCAGAACCGCGACCAGAGACACCGAAGTCCATTCGCGTCGGGTAGGCAAGGGAGTGCCTTGCGCCCGCATCCACCCAAACAGAACGATTCCGGCAACGAAGAATCGGATTCCAGCCAGCAGAAACGGCGGAACCTCGCGCACTCCGACGCGGATGGCGAAGAACGTCGAACCCCAGACGAAATAGATAATGCCGAAAGCCAGCAGCAGCTTCCATGTGGCGGGGCGTGTTGACACATCCACGCGCGTCGAATTCGAGATTGTCGAGGCCATGCGGACCTGCTCGAAGCCGTGCAACCCTCTCTAGTAGATCGCTCCAGAAGCATACAAGGCGCAGCCATTCCCCATGAAAAGTTGTTATGGGCGCCAGAACGGTTGTTTATAGTGCCCCGGAGACCCCTGAAAACCTGATCAGACTCTGCCTAAGTGCTATCCTTTACTCGCCATGTCCGCTTCGCCTAACTATCCTTCGCCGAACCACTCCTCACTGGGCCATGCCCTGCGCCAGGTGATTTCGGCTGACCAGATTCAGAAGAGAGTCCGGGAACTGGGCCGCCAGATTTCCGACGACTATCGCGGCCAGACCGTGGTTGCCCTCGGCATCCTGGAAAACGGCTTCATGTTTATGACCGACCTGGTGCGGGCCGTGGATGTGCCCGTCATTTGCACCTTTATCAAGCCACGCTACAAGCAAACCAGCCAGGGCGAGGCGCCGGTGCTCGAGATTTTCTTCGCCCACGAACTCGATATCAAAGGCAAGCACGTGCTCCTGGTGGAAGGCTTGGTTCACTCCGGCGTGACGACCGAATTCCTGATGAACGATTTGAGGGCCCGGGGCGCGGCCTCGGTCAAGCTGGTGACCTTGCTTGACCGGCAGTCGGCGCGGCGCGTGCCGCTGCAGCCGGACTACTTCGGCTTTCTGGTGGATGACGCGTTTGTGTGCGGGTACGGCCTGGGCAGTCCCGAGCAGACAGAGCGGAATTTGCCGTATCTAGCGGCGACGGGATAGAGCCTTGGGCTAGGAACCGCGAGTCGCGAGTTTCGAGCACCCACAAATCGGCGCTGGTTGTTTGGCTAGCCAGGAGCTTCCGAGCAGAGGTTGCCCGTAGCCTGCGGCTCGAAGCTCGAGACGCACCCTCCTGTGACTTCTGTCACTTCCGCGGGTTTGCCCGTTTCCCCCGGAAAAGGTCTAGAATGAAGGCGCGGGCTTTTGCCAGTCGATTTTCCGCCGCCAGCATCTAATCAGGTCGGGCGGCTGTATTTCCCCGCTGGGAAGGGCCGCATTCCGAGGAGTCTTCCAGGTGAATTCAACCATCAAAACGGTACTTTTCTGGGCAGTGATTGTCGTGTCGGCCGTCCTGCTGTGGCAGGTCGTGCGCACGGGCAGTACGGGCCAGAAAGAGAAGGAAATCGGGTTTTCTGAGTTCCTGTCGCAGGTGGATGCCGGCAAAGTCCGCGAAGCCACCTTCAACATGCAGGAAGTAAAGGGCAAGTTCTCGGACGACTCACTGTTTCACACGACCGTGCCGACGAACTACCCCGACATGTACAAGACCCTGCGGGATAAGGGCGTGGCGATCAACATTAAGGACGCCAGCGCCGGATCCTGGCCGAGTTGGATACTGAATTTGGCGCCGCTGGTTTTGCTGGGCGCGCTGTGGTTCTTCATGATCCGCCAGATGCAGACAGGCGGGAACAAGGCGCTGTCGTTCGGCAAGAGCCGGGCGCGGCTGCTCTCCATGCAGCAGAAGAAGATCACGTTCAAAGACGTGGCCGGCGTGGATGAGGCCAAAGAAGAACTGCGCGAAATTATCGAGTTCCTGCGCGAGGCGCAGAAGTTCCAGAAGCTGGGCGGGCGCATTCCGAAGGGCGTGTTACTGGTTGGGCCTCCGGGCACGGGCAAGACATTGCTGGCGCGGGCAGTCGCGGGCGAAGCGAATGTTCCGTTCTTCTCGATCTCTGGCTCTGACTTTGTCGAGATGTTTGTCGGCGTGGGCGCGAGCCGCGTGCGCGATTTGTTTGAGCAGGGCAAAAAGAATGCTCCCTGCATCATCTTTATTGACGAAATTGACGCCGTCGGGCGTCATCGCGGCGCGGGCCTGGGCGGCGGGCACGACGAGCGCGAACAGACTCTGAACCAGTTGCTGGTCGAAATGGACGGCTTCGAGTCGAACGACGGCGTGATCCTGATGGCGGCAACCAACCGTCCTGATGTGCTCGATCCGGCGCTGCTGCGGCCGGGCCGTTTTGACCGGCGCGTGGTCGTGAATCGTCCGGATGTGCGCGGACGCGAAGAAATTCTGCGCGTGCACACCCGCAAGATTCCATTGGCCGACGATGTCGATCTGTCGGTGCTGGCGCGCGGTACGCCGGGATTCTCCGGCGCCGATCTCGCCAACATGGTCAACGAAGCGGCCCTGGCGGCGGCGCGGCAGAATCGCAAAGCGGTTCTGATGTACGACTTCGAAGTGGCAAAAGATAAAGTTCTGATGGGCGTGGAGCGGAAGTCGCTGCTCCTGACCGATGAGGAGAAGAAGAACACGGCGTATCACGAAGCCGGACACGCGCTGGTGGCGGCAAAGTCGCCCTATGCCGACCCGGTGCACAAGGTGACGATCATTCCGCGCGGCATGGCTCTGGGCTTGACCATGCAGTTGCCCGTCGATGACCGGCACAACTACTACAAAAATTATCTCGACTCGCAGATCGCCATCCTGATGGGCGGGCGCATTGCCGAGGAGATCTTCCTGAATGTGGTGTCAACCGGCGCGGGCAACGACATTGAGCGGGCCACCGAACTGGCGCGCAAAATGGTCTGCGAATGGGGCATGAGCGACCTGGGACCGCTGACCTTCGGCAAGAAAGAAGAGCAGATTTTCCTGGGCAGAGAAATCGCGCAGCATCGCGATTACTCGGAAGCGACTGCCGTCCAGATTGACGAAGAAGTCAGGAAGATGGTGAGCGCAGGGTACGAGAGGGCCAAGACCGTACTGACGGAGAACCGCGAAACATTGGAGAAGATCGCGAGGGCATTGATCGAACGCGAAGTGCTGGATGCCACCGAGATCAAGATGCTGGTGGATGGGCAGGATCTTCCGCCGCTGAAGCCGCTGCCGGCAAAAACCGATGACGTGCAGCAGGTGCTGAAGCCGGAGCGATCTCCAGCAGCAGGCGGAGAGCGGCCGGCAACCGCATAGCGTAGCTTTCAGTTGTCAGTGGGCGGCTATTCGGCCGCCCTTTTTGTTCGGCGGGCAAACGTCCGCGACACTCTGCTTGTAGAATCGGCCTTCTATGCAGCTCTCTTTAGATTCCAAAGTCGCCTTGATCACGGGCGGTTCGCGCGGCATTGGGGCGGCCTCCGTCCGCCTGTTCGTCGCCGCGGGCGCGAAGGTCGTCTTCAATTACCAGTCGGCCAAGGCCCAGGCGGAGGCGCTCGTGCATGAATGCGGCGCGTCAAACTGCCGCGCCGTGCAGTGCGATCTCTCGACTCCGGCGGCAGCCGGAGATCTGGTCTCGGCGGCCGTTGCCGCATTCGGACGTCTCGACATTCTCGTGGCGAATCACGGCATCTGGCCATCGGAAGACGCGCCGGTTGACCGCATGACCGACGAGCAATGGCATCGCACCATCGCCGTCAATCTCGACAGCGTGTTCGGGCTGGTGAAGCACGCGGTCGGTCAGATGAAGAAGCAGCGCGGTCAAACGGCTCCTCCGGCTAAAGACGGGACGGGCGCTGCGACTGGTGAAAGCGCAGCCGACGCAAGCGCCGCCGGCCATATCGTTCTCGTCAGCTCGACTGCCGGCCAGCGCGGCGAAGCTTTCCACTGCGACTATGCCGCCAGCAAGGGCGCGCTCATCAGCATGGTGAAAGGCCTTTCGACGGAGCTGGCGCGCGACGGCATCCGCGTCAATTGCGTGGCTCCGGGCTGGGTGGATACGGATATGGCGGCAGCGGCTCTGAACGATCCGCCAACGCGGGCAAAAGTGTTCGCGACCATTCCGCTGGGGCGCGTAGGAACGGTAGACGAAATCGCCGGACCAATTTTGTTTTTGTGCTCGCCCTACGCGGGCTTCGTCACGGGCGAGGTCTTCAACGTGAACGGTGGAGCGGTGCTGGTGGGCTAGAATGGGTGCCTTCGAGATCACGCGGGCGAGGGCGCCCGCGCCACACGGCTTCACGCCCCGAACTGCCGCAAGTGATGATCCAGATGTTTGTACGATCCGCGGGCCCACGTCTGCGGGGTGAGCGCGCCAAAAAACGGATGCGGATGGCGCGTGCACTTCGCTTCCCCGCCCTCATGAAACTGCGGACTTTCAATTTGAGTTGCTCCTGTTCGCGCGCGAAATCGCGCTGATCCGCAATCACGAACTTCTTATCGGTGGGGCTGTTCCTGGAGAATGGCTTCTCGTTGGTATAGATGGGCTTGACCAAAGGGCCGAGAATCCTGCCGATGAAGATGCGCGGCAGATTCAGCCGACCCGAGGCCATGTCCATGGTCGCCGAACAATGCGCCATCATCTGCGCCGCGTCCATCTTTCCCCACTGCCGCTCGGACGCCGCCTGTAGCTTATCGATGCGCGAGATCACCTCATCCACGGTCCCCTGCTCGAACAGGTTCTTCATTTTGCACCTCCGAGGCGCCCTTCCCTGGAGCGCAGCAATGATACATCCAACCAATACAGCTAAAATGACACTTCAGGCCTCTAACATAGATAGACCCATGCGAACTCTCTCCGCCATTTTGTTTCTCACGCTGATGTTCTGCCTGCCCTCCAGCCTGGCCGACGCCCAGACCGGCACCGAACCCCCGCCCCGCGCGGCGCTGCCGCAGGAGAATAAATCATCCGTCAACCTGAACGATTCCGAGAGTGCCCACAAAGCTCGCGCCCTCCTCGATCAGGCGATCGAGGCCCTCGGCGGCCAGGCCTATCTCACCTACACCAACCGCACCGAAACGGGCCGCTATTATCCTCTGCATCACGGCACCAGCGGAAGCCTCGGACTTCCCTACAACTACTACGTGGAATATCCCGACAAAGACCGTTTCGAGGTCATCCACACCAAGGACATACACATCATCCCCGGGCAGATCGACATTGGCGGTGTGAAGACCACCAAAGAGTTCGACATCGTCCTCATCCACAACGGCGACAAGGGATACGAGACGACCTACAAGGGAACGGCGCCTCAGGATAAGGAGGAGCTGCAAAACTATCTGCGGCGGCGTCCGCACTCGGTCGAATGGGTATTTCGCAAGTGGATCAGCGACCCGACGGTGGCCCTGTTCAACGACGGGCTTGCCATCGTCGACAGCAAGCCGGTTGACGTCGTGACGCTGCTGAACAGCCAGAACGACTCGGTGAGTGTTGCGCTTGACCAGATCACGCACTATCCCATACGCATCAGCTATTCGTGGCGCGACCCGAAAGACAAGCAGAAGAACGTCGAGGAAGAGGTCTGCGACAGCTACAAGCCGGAGCAGGGCATCATGACTCCGCACTCCATCACGCGCTACTTCAACGGCGAGATGTCGCAGCAGCGCTTCATCACCACCGCGAAATACAACCAGAACCTGCCCGACACGCTCTTCGAGGCCGCCGTGACCTACCAGCGCAAAGAGCCGCTGAAACGTCGGTAGGATTCCCGGCCAAATCGCGGGAAAAACAGCCCTAGTTCCTCTCGAAACACCCCATCCATCTGTATTCGGCTAAACAAGTTAGCCGCTTTCTAGTCGAGCGAGCCACGAAGTGTGGCGTTTTTGCCACACCAGAAAAGCCGTCTATCGCTGTAAACTGTCGGACAGCAAAAGACTTACAGCCTTCGTGGTAATGCAGGTGGTTGCATCGCTTCGGCGCGACCGAATTCGGAACTTTGATCCACGAACAGACAATTCGCAACCCCGTAAGCTGTGACGGGATCGGGCTGCATAGCGGCGCACCGGTCCACTTACGAATCCTGCCGGCGACGGCGGGAACCGGTATCGTATTCCATCGTACGGACCTCGACAACTTTCCCATTGAAGCCAGCGGCCGCAACGTCGCTCGCGTTAGCTACGCCACCAGCCTGATGAAAAAGGGCGTTCTGATATCGACCACCGAGCACCTTCTTTCGGCATTTGTCGGGATGGGGATCGACAACGCCATCATCGAAATCGACAACCTGGAACTGCCTATTCTCGATGGCAGCGCCCGCCCGTTTGTCGAGATGATTCAGCAGGCCGGCATCCGGCAACAGCGCAAGGCGCGCAGCTACTTGAGAATTGTGAGAGAGATCGAGTTGCGCGAGGGCGACAAGTTTATCGCGGTCTACCCGGACGACGCGTACTCCGTTTCCTATTCGATCAACTTTTCCCATCCGCAGATCGGCAAGCAGACGTTTCGCGCGCCCCTCACCAACGGCAGCTATCTCGAGGAGATCGCGCCGGCGCGAACTTTCGGTTCGCGGCAGGATGAGCAAGCCATGCGCAACATGGGGTTGATCCGCGGCGCTTCCCGCGAGAACTGCATTGTGCTGACTGACCTAGGCATCGAAAATCCGCCGCTGCGTTTCCCGG
This sequence comes from uncultured Acidobacteriaceae bacterium, assembly GCA_963818945.1. Classification (GTDB taxonomy): domain Bacteria; phylum Acidobacteriota; class Terriglobia; order Terriglobales; family Acidobacteriaceae; genus Acidiflorens. The sequence goes on from CAWFUA010000001.1 coordinate 1,360,877, forward strand.
ATGAATTTGTGCGCCACAAGGTGCTCGATCTGATCGGCGACCTGGCGCTGATTGGCAAGCAGATTTTGGGGGCGGTGGTCGCCGACCGCGCTGGCCACGCCATGCACACCGCGCTGGTCTCGCGCATCCTGCGCGACCGCTCGTTGTGGGAAGAGACCACGATGGAAGACCGCGAGCACGCGCCAATCGTAGCATCGGCAGTCAGCGTCAGCGCTTAAAGAGCTTCAGCCTGCGCGCCACGAGCAAAAAACCGCACTTCGCTGGAAGTTCGCCCCCGGCGGATCGTAACTCGTAACTCTCGCTCAATCTGCCGGCTGGGGCGGAGTCCACTCCAGCATTGGCGGGCGTTCCGCCAGCAATCGATGCAGTTCGGCCACAGCTTCCACACGCACGCGTTCCGCAAAGGCATTAGCGCTTTCGCGATGTTCGTCCCCCAGCGCCGAAAGCCGCGCGCGTAGATAAGGCTGGTCCTCATCTAAACGACGCAGCAGGCGCTCCGTCCGTGCAATTCTCTCTTCCAAAGTAATCATGGCTGGCTCACAAGAAGTCGTTCGAAAGCTCAAACCAGATTGCCATACCCGGCGGGGAGCGCAAGTCACCAGGCGGATGCGGGTGATTGCAATTGCGATGGTTCGGATCTTGAAAGAGGGGAATTGCGAACGCAGGAGCGTGACTAGACGAGCGACGCGTAGCCTTGCAGTTTTGGAGGCATCTCATTCTGCAAGCGGTCGGTCAACCATTTTTCCAGCTGATATTGCGAACTTTGCGGAACCTCTACGAAGTGAATACCGGCATGGCCGGAACCGTCGGCCCAGGCAATCTGGCCTTTGAGTTCAAGCGAGATGTTTGTCGTCGGCAGTGTGAAGCGGAGTCCGACTGTCATGTCCTTCTCTAGCTTTGAGGTGACGCGCAGGGCAATGCCGCTTTCGCTCAAGTTGGTGGAATTCGCTTTGACTTCCCCGACTTTAGCAATGCTCACGTGCACCGGCATCTCGATCGGATAGCGATAGTAGCGGCGCCGCTCGCGGATCATAAAATTGAGCGCGGCATGAAAGCAGCGCGTGGCATGCAGCGGCGTGAGCGGTTTCTGTAGAACGAAATTGGCGCCCGACTTGAAAGCTTCCTGCGTGGTCGTCTTCCCGTTCAGCACGGCGAAAGCCACCGACTTGGAATTGCTCTGCGTTTGGCGCAGCCCCTGGAGCATTCTGAAACCGTCTGGCAGATCGTCGCAGTCGATGATCACGGCATCGAATTTGCGTTTGGCAAGCGATTCGCCGCCACTCCCAGCCTCCGAGCAAACCATGACATTCACCGAAATTTTCTCCAGCGTCGGGCGCAGCACTCCGACCAGAGCGGCGTCCTTGCTGACGAGAAGAGATTCCAGATTCATAGAAATTCCATAGTAGCCGTCAATCTGGCAGGCCGAAACTTACGTAGGTACCGGGCAAGGGGGTTCCTCCGGTCATATCGGACAAAACCGGTCCGGAAACATCAGGTTCGCCTCCGGATGCGGCAACTGACATACGAATCAGCGGGATACCGGCTGCGGCAATTTCTTGTGGATTCGGAAGCCGTTTGCCGCCACACTAGCCAGGTGTCCGAAATGGCGTACCTCTCGCTCGGGTCCAACCTCGGAGACCGTGCCGCCAACTTGCGCGAGGCCATCGTCCTTTTGGACGTAGTTCGTCCGACGCGAGGGATTTCGGCTCTTTACGAAACCCAGCCAGTCGACGTTCCCGACCAGCCCTGGTTTCTGAACTGTGTTCTCGCAATCGAAACAGAGGAGACGCCGCGCGAGTTGCTGAATCTGGTGTTATCGATCGAAAAGGCCATGGGGCGGCTGCGGACGCACGCTAAAGGTCCCCGCAAAATCGATATCGACATCGTGCTCTTTGGCGACCGTGTCGTTGACGAGCCCGGACTGACGATCCCGCATACGTCGATGCATTTGCGCCGGTTTGTGCTGGAGCCGCTGGCGGAAATCGCGCCCGAAGTCCGCCATCCCATCCTGGAAAAAACGGCGCGCGAGCTACTGGCTGCGCTCCCTGAAGGCGAAGCCGTACGCCGGTTGGACGAGCCATCCCGACATGCCAAAACCCCTGACCACGATTTGCCGTGAATTCCTCAGTGTTCCTCTGTGTACGCCGTGGTTAGCACCCTGGGTGGGCAGTGAATCAGGCCTGGACTGGTATCAGGTTTACGGAATGATGAGGCCGCTGCCCTGGCCCTCGGGCGCGGCAATCGCCGATTGCGACTCGGGAAACTGCGCAAAAAGAAAATCGACGTAGGCACGCGACTTGGGCCGCCCCGACGTTCGTGCCACTCCCATACGCAGCAGAAACACAAGCGCCTGTAAAACCTCGGAGTCGCGCAACCGCGAATAGCCCAGATGCTTTTTTTCGGCTTCGCGGAATTCCTTCACCATGGTGGCAACTTCGCGGGCAATCTGCTGGTGGGTCAGGTTCGCGGTGGGCTGTTCGTAAATCAGGCTCGACTGCACCAGCGTCTGGTAACTCTTGGCCAGCGAAGCGAGCGCGGCAATCAAATCGCGGTCGTTGAGCGCATGCCCGTCGAGTGAACGGCCAGCGCGGGCGCTTTTGGCAAGCGCATAGCTCAGGCCAACGATCAGGTGCTCGCGTTCGTAAAGGAACTGCTCGGCAATTTCAACTTCGGGGAAAAGGGCATCGCGATCAAAACCGCCGTCCGCACGCGCCTTTTCATCCTGCCGCGCCGGCTGCCGTGACTGAGCTCGCGCCTGCAAAAGATAAGTGCAGTCGCTCGGGCAATCCAGCGTGACCTCGCGCTGTTCGCCGCAGCATTGCGCGCAGATCTTTTCGTGCACGGCCGGACAGAACCGCTTTTCCTTCCGGTCCTGGCAAAGGGGACAACTCACGCGCTTTTCCTCGACTCTCGATTATTTCATGAATCCATTTACCGCCGAGACGCCGAGGCCGCCGAGAGAAATCGGGGTTCCGAATCAACTGTCATCGTCGAGTGATTTTCAATGACCCGATGACCCGATCGCCAGATCACCCAATGCTTTCTAAATGTCGTAATACAAATGGAACTCGTACGGATTCGGCCGCATCCGGATCGGATCCACTTCATTCTTGATCTTGTAGGAAATCCACGTGTCGATCAGATCCCGCGTAAACACTCCGCCTTCCAGCAGGAATTTGTGGTCTGCCTCAAGCGCCGCCAGCACGCCCTCCAGCGATCCGGGCACCGACGGAACCTTGGCCGCATCCTCGGGACTCAGTTCATAGCTGTCCTTATCGAGCGGTTCGCCCGGATGAATCTTCTTCTTGATGCCGTCGAGTCCGGCCATGAGCATGGCGGCAAAGGCGAGATACGGGTTGCACGACGCATCGGGCGGCCGGAATTCCAGCCGCTTGGCCTTGGGGCTGCCGGAATAGACCGGAATCCGCACCGCCGCCGAGCGATTTCGCTGCGAGTACGCAAGATTCACCGGAGCTTCATATCCCGGAACCAGGCGCTTGTAGGAATTTGTAGTCGGCGCCGCGAAAGCCAAAATCGCCGGAGCATGCCTGAGCAATCCGCCGGCATAATAGAGCGCCATTTCTGACAAGCCGGCATATTTCTTGCCCGCAAATAGCGGCTTGCCCTTCATCCACAGCGACTGGTGCGTGTGCATGCCCGATCCGTTATCGCCGAATAGCGGCTTGGGCATGAACGTGACCGACTTGCCCGCCTGGTAGGCGGTGTTCCGCAAAATGTATTTGTACTTCATCATCTTGTCGGCGGAACTGACGAGGGTATCGAAGCGCATGTCAATCTCGGCTTGCCCGGCGGTAGCAACTTCGTGGTGATGGCACTCCACATCGATGCCCGCGTCGATCAGGTGCTGCACCATCCGCGAACGCAGGTCCTGGTGCTGATCCGTGGGAGGAACGGGGAAGTATCCTTCCTTCATACGCGGGCGGAACCCGAGATTGTCCTCCTTGCGCCCCGAATTCCACCGTCCCTCGTCAGAGTTGATGAAGTAATAGCTGTGCTGCGTGGCGCTGTCGAAGCGCACATTATCGAAGATGAAGAACTCGGCCTCAGCGCCGAAAAAAGCCTGGTCGGCGAGGCGCGTCGACGCCAGATAGCTTTCCGCCCGCTTGGCCACGCCGCGCGGATCGCGCCCATAGGGCTTTCCCGTCGGCGGATCGATCGCGTCCCCGATCAGAACCAGCGTGGGGATCTCACGAAAGGGATCCATGAAAGCCGTGTTAGGGTCAGGCACAAGGTTCATGTCCGACTCGTGGATGTGAGCCCATCCCCGAATCGAACTGGCATCGAAGCCGAAGCCATCCTCGAATACGTCTTCGGTGAGTTCTGTGATGGGGTAGCTGGCATGATGCCAAATGCCGGGCAGGTCAACAAAGCGCATGTCCAGAAATTTAGCGTTATTTTTGGCGGCGAATTCGAGTACACCTTTGGCGTTCATTTATGCCTCTTCATTATGGATTCCGGAGAACCCGAGTATGAGAACGTGTCAGCCTATAAGAATTGACGCGGGCGGTACAGTGATATAAAACCGAATCAATTGTTTGGTAAGCCGCCAGCGGTGGGATCGGCGGTTGGAAAACTGTTTTGAACATTTACGTCAGAATTTCGTCCGCAGAAATTCGACAAGGATGTAGCCAATCACCGCTGCCACGGCCGCGATCTCAAAATTGGACATCGTGAAAATGTCCGAGAGTGCCCAGCTCAGGCCCTTCTTTAGCCCCATTCCCGAGCGTTCAAACTCGCCCATAAGCAGATTGGAATAAAAGAGGAAGACAATGAACCCGATCTCGATTAATGCTCTCCAACCGTGCTTTTTCATCGCCCGAGGATTATAGCGCCTCGAAATTGCAGCCGGTTGAAGCCTGCCCACGCCAATCGCTGGCATAAATAAATTTTATTTGGCGCGAGTGGCCAGCACGCGATAGCCTATGTGGTTATCCCCAGGCATTCAAACCGCGCTAGCGTACCGGTCAACACTAAGGAGAACCATGTCTACTGAACTGCGGAATTTTCTTTCCATCCCCTACGACGAACTGGAAGAAATGAATTTGAAAGCGAAGAAGCAGCGCCTCGACCGCGTTGCTCCTCACAAGATCCAGGAAGAGCGCCTGAAGTATCTGACCGACGAGTCCCGCATCAAGGCCTTGACGGTCATGTTCAGCGACCTCGAAGGCCGCCTGCACATGCTCGACTACGACAAGAAATTCCTGCTGAAGAGCTTCGACAACCTGACCTTCGACGGCTCCTCCATCCGCGGCTTTACCGCCCAGCGCGAAAGCGATCTGCGGCTCGGCATCGACTGGTCTGCGTTCTACTGGGGTCCGGCCGATGTTTTTGGCCCCGGCAAGGTGCTCGTGTTCGGCGAGGTCATCGACAAGGGCGGCGAGCCCTACTCGGCTGACATGCGCGGCGTGCTCAAGTGCTTCGCCGAAACTCACTTCAAGAAGAGCGGCTACACCCTGAACGCGGCCAACGAGATCGAAGGCTTCCTGTTCAAGGGCGCCGAGGCCGAGCGCAACTATCACGAAACGCTCAAGTTCGAATATGTGAACACCGGCGGCTACTATCACTCGCTACCCGGCGATCCGCTGCGCAACTTCATCGACACCACCGCCGAAGTGCAGCGCTCCATGGGCTTCCAGAACGAAAAAGATCACCCCGAGGTCGCGCCCTCGCAGTTCGAAATCAACTACAACTACGCGGAGGTGGTGGCTGCGGCCGATCACATCCAGCTCTATAAATTGATCTGCCGCCAGGTCGCGCGCAACATGGGATTGACCGCGTCGTTCCTGCCGAAGCCGGTCGTAGGCGTGAATGGCAGCGGCATGCACACCAACGTTTCGATCAGCAAGAGCGGCAAGAATCTTTTCTGGGATCCCAAGGGCGAAGAGAAGCTCAGCAAGTTCGGTTATGAGTTCCTCGACCGCATTCTGACCCACGGCAACGACATTTGCCTGCTCTTGAATCCGAGCGTCAATGCCTACCGCCGCCTCGATCCCCACTTCGAAGCGCCCAATCAGATCAAGGCTTCGCCGGTGGATCGCGGCTCGATGATCCGCATCCCCATCGGCAACGAACGCAGCATGCGCGTGGAAGTACGTTCAGTGGCCCCGGATGCGAATCCGTATCTGGTCATGCTCTCGATCTTCAAGACCGGCCTCGAAGGCACGACCTCTAAGATCAAGAACCTGCGTCAGGCCGAACGCTATCTGCCCGACAACATCTACACCGCTATCGAAAACTTCCGCAAAGCGGATTGGACCTCGACATTGATGGGAGAAGACGTCAAGGGCCGCTACGCCGATCTGAAGCAAGCGTCAGCCGATCGCTGCCCGCGCCTGCTGGGCACGTTCGTAAAAGCCCCCGAGGTGCAATACCACCACGACGTCTACAACCAGTATTTGTGGAATCTGTTCTAGAAACAAAGGCCGTGTGGCGCGGACACTCTTGTCCGCGCTGCATCTTAACGGCTGCCGAAGTTCGCCGGCAGCCGTTTCTTCTTGTGTCGCTGATGAAAGGCAAGTTACTTCTGGGCGCGCTTCTTCTGCCGCATTCCGAGCGCCCCTGCGATAATAGCTAACACAATGGTCCGTGCTTTCTCTCTGGGTTCCCTCCTGTCCGACCAGTGGCTGCCGAAGTCAGTTCTTTGCCTGCGCGATTACAACCTGAATAAATTCCTGCGCGATCTGGTCGCCGGAATCACGGTAGGCCTGGTAGCGTTGCCGCTCGCCATGGCGTTTTCCATCGCCTCTGGCCTCACGCCGCAGGCAGGAATCTACTGCGCCATCGTGACCGGTTTCATCATCTCGATACTCGGCGGATCGAAAACGCAGATCGGCGGGCCGACCGGCGCATTCGTCGTAGTGGTCTCCGGAATCGTAGCCGCGCACGGCATCGACGGCCTCTTTCTCTGCACCATGATGGCCGGCGTTATCCTCATGATCATGGGCCTCACCGGCGCCGGCACCGCGGTCAAGTACATCCCGCGACCCATCGTCATCGGTTTCACCAACGGCATCGCCATCCTCATCGCCAGCACGCAAGTGAAAGACTTCTTCGGCCTCAAACTCGAAAAAGTCCCCGGAGTTTTCTGGCAGCGCATGGAAGCCCTCGCGCTCAATTTCCACACCGTCTCCATCGAAGCCACGCTGCTCGCCGCCGGCACGATCGTCATCATCGTGCTCTGCCGCGGCATCTCCATCCGCATTCCGGGCGCAATCGTCGCCATGGTGCTCGGCACAATCGTAGTAGAAGTGTTCAAGCTGCCGGTCGCAACCATCGCCAGCCGCTTCGGCGGCATCCCCAGCGGCCTGCCGCATTTCGAAATTCCCACCTTCCGTCCCGAACTGATTCACGGACTGCTCGGCCCCGCCCTCACCGTCGCCATGCTCGGCGCCATCGAATCGCTGATGTCGGCGGTCGTCTCCGACCGCATGTCGAACGATCGCCACAATCCCAACGTCGAACTCGTTGCCCAAGGCGTAGCCAACGTAGTCTCGCCCATGTTTGGAGGCCTCCCGGCCACCGGTGCCATCGCCCGCACCGCGACTAACATTCGCTCCGGAGCGCAGTCTCCGGTCGCGGGTGTGATTCACTCGCTCACCTTGCTGGCGATTATTCTCTTCGCCTCGCATTGGGTGCGCTATGTTCCGCTGGCGGTGCTGGCGGGCATCCTGATGGTCGTCTCCTACAACATGGGCGAGTGGCTCGAGATTCCCTCGCTGCTGAAACTGACCAAGACCGACATCAGCGTCTGGCTGGTGACGTTGGCACTCACCGTCTTTGCCGATCTCAGCGTAGCCGTGCAGGCCGGAATGATTCTGGCGGCGCTGCTATTCATCAGCCGCGTCGCCGCCACCACCACCGTCTCACAGGTCACCGACGACTACGTCGAAGACGGCCGCGTCCACATTCTGCAAGACAAAGACATCCCCTATTACGCCACCATCTTCCGCATCCACGGCCCCTTCCTGTTCGGAGCCACCGACAAGATCGACGTAGTCACTCAAAACCTGCACAAACTCCCGCCGGTCGTGATCCTGCGCCTGCGCAACATGACCGCGCTCGATGCCACCGGATTGTTCGCCCTCGAAGAAGTAGCCAAGAAATTAAAGTCCAGCGGCCGCGCCCTGATTCTATGCGGCGCCCGCGAGCAGCCCTTGCGCCTGATTCAGCAAACGGAATTCGAGGAACTGGTCGGAAAAGAAAACATCTGCGACAACGTGCAGGACGCGCTGGATCGAGCCGAAGAGGCCTTCGAAAGACTGCAGCCCGCACCCAAGGGCGTTGGACGGTAGCAAAAGATTACACTCGCAAACCGGGTCAATGCGTGCAATGGCGATGTTAAGTTGGTCGATTCGCCGCTCTTCGCGCTCTCGGTGAATCCTGGCCCTGGTTATGAGCGGGTGGAGGGTTTGACCTATTTGGGGGCGGTTGCTATAGTCGAAGAGTCCCTATTTGGACGCGGGTTCGATTTCGACGTTCCGGCAGCTGGGATTGTAACTAGGGTCGTCCGCCAGGACGGCCTCAACGCAACCTGAAGACCACGCCAGCAGTCCGCTACACAAGCGTCCCGCATTTGTCGCGCATTTCGCGTGGCACCGAGGCTATGACTTTGTTCGACGATACAACCAGCCACACCGATTCTCCCACTCAAACCATGACTCCTGAACATGACACCCATTCCGGCGGCTCGGCCGTGATAGACGCACCCGAGCCCACACCCACTTCGCCTGCGGAAGCGCAAGCTTTCACCCCTGACGCTCCGGCTCACGATGCCCCGGCGCATGAAGCTCCAGGCCATGAAGTTCAGGCTGAGAGTGCTCCCAGCCATGAGGCGGCGAGCCCGGCGGCCGTTGAGACCGCAGCTTCAGCCGCGAGTGACGACTTTGCGGCGGCGCTCGAGAACTTCACGACCGAGACCGAGGAAGCGGTCGGCGACGACCACGTGATCAAAGGCACGGTCGTCAAGCTGACGCCGACACAGGTGGTCGTCGACATCGGAGCGAAGTTGGAGGGGATGGTCGCCATCGCCGAAGTGCTCGATCACGAAGGGCAGCCGCGGTTCAAGCCCGGCGACGAGATCGACGTGATGCGCGACAAGGGCGAGGTGGAAGAGGGCTACCTTAAGCTCTCGCACCAGAAGGCACAGCGGCTGCGGGCGTGGGACGACATTGAGAAGGCTTACAACGAGAAGAAGCCGATCAAGGGCGTGGTGGTGGAGCGGATCAAAGGCGGCCTGACGGTCGAGATCAACGGCGCGCGCGGTTTCCTGCCAGGGTCGCAGGTGGATCTGCGGCCGATTCGCAACCTGGATGGCATGAAGGGCCAGACGATTGAAGTTGCCATCATCAAGCTGAACAAGAAGCGCGGCAACATCGTGGTTTCGCGCAAGCATCTGTTGGAAGAAGCGCAGAACGAAAAGCGCGGCAAGACGCTCGAGCACCTGGAAGAAGGCACGGCGCTGACCGGCGTGGTCAAGAACCTGACCGAGTACGGCGCGTTTGTGGATCTGGGCGGAATCGATGGCCTCTTGCACATCACCGATATGTCGTGGGGCCGGCTGACGCACCCGCGCGACCTGGTGAACGTCGGCGACCAGATTCAGGTAAAGGTTTTGAAGTACGACAAAGACAAGCAACGAGTCTCGCTGGGCTTCAAGCAGTTGACGCCGGACCCGTGGCTGGATGCCGAGCACCGCTATCCGGTGGGCGCGCATGTGAGTGGACGCGTGATCAGCGTTACCGATTACGGCGCTTTCGTCGAGCTGGAGCAGGGCATTGAGGGCCTGGTCCACGTGAGCGAAATGACGTGGTCGAAGCGGATGAAGCATCCGTCGAAGCTGGTGAACGTGGGCGATCAGGTGGATTGCGTGGTGTTGCAGGTGAATCCGACCGAGCGCAGAATCTCGCTCGGCATGCGGCAACTGGCCTCCAACCCGTGGGACACGCTGCATGACAAGTATCCGGTGGGCGCGACGGTGGAAGGGCGCGTGCGCAACCTGACCGAGTTCGGCGCGTTCATCGAAATCGAAGATGGGATCGATGGCCTGGTGCACGTCAGCAATTTGAGCTGGACGACGCGCGTAAAGCATCCATCGGAAGTTTTAAAGAAGGGTGACCGCGTGAAGGCGGTGATTCTGGCGATCGAACCCGACAAGCGGCGGCTGTCGCTGGGCGTGAAGCAGATGCAGCCCGACGTTTGGGAGAGTTTCTTCGCCAAGCACCGCGTCGGAGACATCGTGCATGGCAAGGTGCTGCGCGTGGCAGCGTTCGGAGCGTTTGTGGAAATTGCCGAGGGCATTGAAGGTCTGTGCCACAATTCGGAAGCCGCCGACGCGAATGGACAACCGATTCATCTCGAGCCGGGCAATGAGTTCGACTTCAAGATCATCAAGATGAATCAGGAAGAGAAGAAAGTCGGGCTTAGTATCCGGGCGGTGGGCGAAGAAGCCTCGCGCCAGGAAGTGGAATCGTACAAGCATCCGTCATCGTCTTCTTCCTCCTCGACCAGCACGACAATTGGCGATTTGATTTCGTGGAAACGGGCGGGTGGAGATAGCAATTAAGTTCTTTCCCGCGGATTGACGCGGATTTTCGCAGATCAAAAGGAAATGGGCCACCGGTAAACGGTGGCCTTTCTTCTTGCCTTCATCAACTCCGAAACTGCCAGGTTAGTCGTAACCAGGCAACTCCAGCAGCGTGCAACACTTCACTTCGTTTACTCTGACTGTGCAATAAAAGCAACGTCGCCAGAAACCCTGGGCGTTTTGAAAGAATTTACTTCGCGTCAATCTTCAGATCGATGTAGACCTGCGTGCGGTTATCGAACTGGCTCACGGTCTTGGTGTGGCTTTTGCGTTTGTTGAAGAGCGCGTAGACCTCGTAATCAATGTTCGGCTGGAGGGCGGGGAAGCGGTACGTGCCTTCGGGGCCGACGATGTAGGTTTTTACTGAGCGGTCGCGGGTGTTGGTCAGATATACGACGGCATTCGGAAGCGGATTGTCGGCGTTGTCCATCACCTTGCCGAGGAGAAGGCGGGTGGGATCGGGTTTCTTGTCGCGCCCGAATAACTGAGCAGCAGCCGGTACCGGGACGAAGGATAGTCCCAGCGTGAACATAGCGGCGGCTGCGGCTACGATTACTGCCTTTTTCATAGATCCATTGTGCCGATTTCAACGCGCAAAGGCCACTACCAATTCAGGTGCAGTCCGATATCGGAGCGCTCGTCGCTGTCGATGTGCACCTTAACTTCGGGGCCGGGCTGGAGGCGCCGGCCATCGGGCAGCTTGTAGTCTTTGACATCGGCCCAGACAACGTAATCGCCGAGGCCGGGCGGCACGCGCTGGGCGAATTCGCCAGTGTGATTGGAGTAGAGTTCCCAGCGGGCCTTCTTTTCGCCGGCGCGCCGGATCGTTACCTTAACGGCGTAAAGAGTATGCCCGTCGGGGTCGAAGACGGTGCCAAAAATGAGGGCGTAGGGTTTTGGCTTTTCGCGTTCGCCGGCGCGGGCCGGACCCGGGGCGAGCATCCCGAGCAAAAGCAGAGCTATCCCGGCGATCGTGGGGCAGTGCCGGAATATCGGGATGCCTGGGAGCCTACTCAGAGTTCGTCCTCGTCTTCGTCGTCTTCCTTCTTGGCGGCGTCTTCGTCGTCCTCGTCTTCGTCGTCAATTTCGTCTTCGCCGACCATCTTCAGTTCGATGGGATTGACAGTGATCACCTCGAAGTCGGAACCGCACTCCGGGCACGAGACCACGGCACCCTCATCGACCTCATCTTCGTCGATGTCCAGGTCGGTCTCGCATTCAGGACAGTACACCATGCTTGCCTCCACGCTCAGGATACCCCCTGTTATATTTAGTTTCTTAGTGAGGAAAACGTCAAGTGGGATATCGAGAAAATTGTTGGTGGCTGCGAGAAGGTCTCAAGAGGCATTTGGGCGTCCGTTTGGCGGTGGCTGGGATGGTAGCGCTGACTTTCAGCTGCTGTGCTTTGTTGTGCGCTGGGCAACAGCCCGCGGGTGCTCCTGGGCCGGATAAGCGCGTCGCCGACACGCCCCTGGCGGACGCGCGCATTGTGGAGGCGATCAGGCAGGTCTCTTCGGAGCGTATCCGGCAAACGATCGAGGAGCTGGTCAGCTTTGGGAACCGGTCCACGATTTCCCCGCAGGATGGGGAATCGATTAGGACCGGTAAGGGGATTGGAGCAGCTCGGGAATGGATCAAGAGCGAGTTCGCACGCTATTCGAAGGATTGTGGCGGCTGCCTGGAGGTAAAGACCGACGAATTTGTCGAGCAGCCTGGAGAGCGGATTCCGAAGCCGACAGAAATCACTAATGTTTATGCGGTCATGCGGGGATCGGACCCGGCGCAGGCGAATCGCATCGTGCTTGTTACTGGCCATTACGACTCGCGCAACAGCGATACATTGAATGGCACCGATCCCGCGCCCGGCGCGAACGATGATGGCAGCGGCACGGCCGTAAGTCTGGAGTGCGCGCGCGTTTTGAGTAGATACAAATTCCCGGGAACAATCATCTTCCTGACCGTCGCGGGCGAAGAGCAGGGACTGAACGGCAGCAAGCATTTTGCGCAGATGGCCAAGCAGCAGGGATGGAAACTGGAAGCGGTTTTGAACAATGACATTGTGGGCGGCGACCGCAGTCCGGAGCAGGATGCGAGCGTGGTGCGAGTTTTTTCCGAGGGAATCCCGGCAGCCGCGACCGAAGCGGAGATCCGGCGGCTGCGCGCGCTCGGGGGTGAGAGCGATTCGACTTCGCGCGAACTGGCCCGCTACATCGCCGAGGTGGGGCGCACGTATCAGGCCGGGGTGAAGCCGGTGCTCGCTTTTCGGCAGGATCGCTATCTGCGGGGAGGCGACCACTATTCCTTCAACCAACAGGGATTCGTGGCAGTGCGCTTGACGGAGTTTCGGGAAGACTACAGCCATCAACATCAGAATGTGCGCACGGAGAATGGCATCGAGTACGGCGACTTGCCGAAGTTTGTCGACTACGACTATGTGGCGCACGTGGCGCGGCTGAACGCCGCAACGCTGGCCGCGCTGGCTTCGGCTCCCGCGCCACCGGCGAACGTGAAAATGCTCACCAAAAACCTGGAAAACGATACGACATTGACGTGGGAGGCCTCGGCGGGTGCGGCCGCATACGAGGTGGTGTGGCGGGCGACGAGCGCTCCGGATTGGGAACGGGTGGAAGCGGTTGGCAGCGCGACGCGTGCAACACTGAAGGTTTCGAAGGATAATGTGATATTCGGCGTTCGGGCGCTGGATGCGGCTGGTCATCGCAGCCTGCCCGTGGTGCCGGAACCGGAAAGGTGAAAACTAAGGTTTCAGAGTTTCAAGGTCTCATGGTTTCAAAGCTAAAACCCGGTTCGACTAGGTTTTCATTGAAACCTTGAAACTTTGAAACATGTATCCCAAATGAGACGCGGAGGAACCATTTCGTTCAGCTTTCCGCCCTTTGCCGGGTGGGTGAGGCGCATTGTCATCGCCTGTACGGCGATCTATCTTCTTCAACTCATCCTGGAAAGCGCATTCCGCATCAGCTTTCGCCCCGTCGAAGAACTGCTGGCGCTGATTCCCGTCCTCGTCATGCGGGGCGCGGTCTGGCAAGTGGTTACATACTCGCTGCTACACGCCGGCTTCGGCCATCTGTTTTTCAACATGCTCACGCTCTGGTTCATCGGGTCGTATCTCGAGCGCGACTGGGGACCGCGGCGCTTTATTGAGTGCTACCTGTTTTGCGTAGTGGGCGCAGCGCTGGTGACGGTTGCCGTTGCATACACGCATTTTCTCGGAATGAGTCCGCGCACGGCGACGGTGGGCGCTTCGGGAGGTATCTTCGGGTTACTCATGGCATTTGGGATTCTGTATGCCGACCAGGAGATGTTTCTATTTCCGCTGCCATTCTCCATCAAGGCGAAGTATCTGGTCGGAATCTGGATCGTGGTTGCGATCGTGGGCGTCTTCAGCCCTACACAAGACGGCGTGGCGAACTTCGCGCATCTCGGCGGTCTGTTTTTTGGATTCCTCTTCGTCAAGTTTCTGCCACGGCGCGGCCTGACACATACGGCTACGGAACAATATTTCGGCGCGCGGAACTGGTATTACCGGTGGAAGCGGCGGCGGGCAGCGCGGAAATTCGAAGTCTACATGCGGCAGCACGACCGCAAGGTGAACTTTGACGAGCACGGGAATTACATTCCGCCGGAAGATGATGACAAGAAGAACGGCGGGTCGAAGTCGGGCTGGGTGAATTAGCCGTCAGCTATCAGCCATCAGCCGTCAGGAAAACCTGCTGTCAGCCAACTTAGGCCTCGTGCGTCGGTTGAGCGAGATTTCACCTCCGAGACGCCGAGGGCGCCGAGATACTTCTTTCTTGAAAGGGGACCTGATGAAGCTCGGCCCGAGGTCCGCAGCTGTCGCGACGCTGGCCCTGCTTGCCGCGAGCGGCGCAACGGAGCAGCAACCGGCTACTTGTAAGCCGGTGGAGCGTTACGGGGTGAAGGGCTGCGAGATTCTGCCGGATCAAATGTGCCCTCCGGGCTATCACAAACGAGTGGTTGGACCGCCAAACCCAATGATGAAGAGTCCGAGCTACCTGATGTGCGTTCCCGATGCTCCGCCACTGAAAGATCGAAAGCCGGATTCGGCGAAGGATTCCGATCAGCCAAAGTAGGTTTCGAAGGCCGCGAAAATCTCTCCGAGGAGTTTCTTGTTTTGGTTTTTTCCTTTGAAGCCCAGGTCGTGGCCTGCGCCTTCCACTGCAAGCAATTCGCTTTTCGCCGGGATCAGCTTCAGCGCGTCTTTCATTTCATCGATGCTTCCGAAGGGGTCGCGCGTGCCGTGGACGAAGAGGCTGGGAGTGCGGAGATTGGGCAGGTGCGCCGTGCGGAGCTGCTGCGGCTTGCGCGGCGGATGCAGCGGGTAGGAGAGAAGCAGGAGGCCGGAGACGGCGGTTTCAGACGCGCGGGGGCGGGTCGCCCCCGCAACCGCCGGCAAGTCGCCGGCGCTACTTTCGACGGGTTCGGCGGCGCAGAGGATGGTGGATTGACGGCCTCCGTAGGAGTGGCCGCCGAGAAATATTTTCCCGCTCACTTGCTTTCGCATTGCCGCAACTGCATTGCGCAGGCCGGCGCGGTCGCGCTCAGCTTGGCCAGGGAAGGGAGGGCCGGTCGGCCGCTGCTGGCGGTAGGGCAGGTCGCAGCGCAGAACGGTGTAGGCGTGTCCGCAGAAAGCTTCCGCGAGTGCGACGAGCAGAGGAGCCGCGCAGTTACTACCGGCTCCGTGGGTGAGGATGAGGGCGTCACCGGTGGGCTTGTGCGGCGAGTGCAGGAAGCCGCGTACGGCGGGATCAACCGATGGATCGAAGAATGAGGAGATCGTTTCCATGACAACTCAATCTAAGACCTGCGGCGGCGCTTCGCACCTGGCCGGTAGTTTTCTCCCACTGTGTGCAAGCGCATGAAGTTGGTTGCGCCCGAGGCCAACTTGGTTCCGGCGACCAGGCCAAGTACTTCTCCGGCGTGGATGAGTCCTTCCGGCAGCAGTTTCTTTTCGGCGGTCTTAAGCATCGCCTCCGCCGACTCCCACTGGCTCTGATGCACCGGATGCACGCCCCAGAGCGCATTCATGCGGTTGCAAACCTCGGGGTGTCGGCTGAAGGCATAGATGCAGACCTTGGGCCGATGCTTCGAGAGCATGCGAGCGGTGTTGCCGCTTTCGGTAAAGACGGCGATGGCGCGCATGGGCAGATCTTCCGCGGCGTGCGCGATCGATTCGCAAATTGTCTCCGCGATTGAATAGCGATGCTCCTCGCGACGCCGGCGCGGCGGCGGCGGAAGCTGCGCGATGCTTGCTTCGGCTTCGAGAACGATGCGAGCCATCATGGCGACGGCTTCTCGGGGATAGCGCCCGCTGGCGGTTTCGCCGGAGAGCATGACGGCGTCGGTGCCATCGAAAATGGCATTGGCCACGTCGCTCGCTTCCGCCCGCGTGGGACGCGGGTTTTCGGTCATCGATTCGAGCATTTGCGTGGCGGTAATGACGGGCCTGCGCCACACGCCCGCACGCTGAATCACCTTTTTCTGAATGATGGGAACGCGCTCAGGCGGAACTTCCACGCCGAGGTCGCCGCGGGCGATCATGACGCCATCGGTGGCTTCGAGAATTTCCTCCAACTGCTCGATGGCCTGGGGCTTTTCGAGCTTGGCGACGATGGGCACCGATTTGCCATAGGCGCGCATGAGGTCCTTGGCGAGGCGAATGTCATCGGCCGAGCGCACGAAGGAAAGAGCCACGATGTCGACTCCGTGCTTGAGACCGAACTGCAGGTCGAGCTTATCTTTTTCGGTAAGCACGGGAATGGAAACGGCAGCGCCGGGCAGGTTGATTCCCTGATGCTCGGCGAGCAGGCCGCCGTTGTGGACTTCGCACTCCACGTCGTTGCCGCGAACCGCGCGGACCTTGAGTTCAATGCGGCCATCAGAGAGCAGGATGAGCGCGCCCGGCGAGACTTCGCGGGCCAGGCCGGGGAAGTCGGTCGAGAGGAGCGCGGCGGTTCCGGCGATGGCTCGCGGGGTGATGGTGACGACGCTGCCGGTGTTCAGTTCTACGGGCTTGCCGTCTTTCAGGCGCCCGGTGCGGATTTTGGGGCCTTGCAGGTCCTGGAGAATGCAGATGGTGCGCTTGAGACGGAGGGCGGCGCGGCGCAGGCGCTGGATTCGTTGCGCGTGCTCGGGGTGGGTTCCGTGGGAGAAGTTCAGGCGCGCGACATCCATGCCGAGGCGCATGAGGTCGAGGATGGATTCTTCGGAATCGCAGGCGGGGCCGATGGTGCAGACAATTTTAGCGCGGTGCACGCGCGAGGATGGTTCCAGATCTGGCGTGGGCGTTAGCCGGCTGCCGGCGATGAGATCTGATTTGTGATCATTCACAGTGCTGACCTCAGCGGCTAAAGCCGCTAACGAAATGCGGCGCTTACCGCAGCGCTGAAGCGCTGCGCCACCCAAAACCTAGGCGCCCGGATCCCTACGCTGAAGGGAAATCATACTGGAAGAGCGTGTGGATTGCCGCCAGCGGGGCTAATCGATGGGACGGGGCGCGGTGGGGACTTTAGTTAGCCCGCGCGGGAAGAGCATGGCGTTAAACTCGGCGCCAATCATGATGACCAGCGAGATGAGATACATCCACACCAGCAGCGCAATAGCCACGCCGAGAGAACCGTAGATGATGCTGTAATTGGCATAGTGTTGGAGATACCATCCGAAACCGGCCGTCGAGAGCAACCACAGAGCGGTAGCCAGAACGGCGCCGGGCAGGACCGTGTGCCAGGGCTGCGTTCGCGGAACCGCATTGTGGTAGATGAGCTGAATGACAGCGATGCTGGTCAGGATGGCGATTATCCAGCGAATGAGTCCCCAGAGCAGCAGAACCAATGGGGTGAATTCGTGGCCGAGGTAAAACAGCACGCGCGTTTCAATGCGGCTGCCGAAAGCGACCAGAATGGTGGCGAAGGTGAGCGGCAGACCGGCCATCAGCACCAGCGAAATTGCGATCAGACGTTCCTGCACCAGGCCCCACGTCTTAGGGAGCTGGTAGGCCCGGCGGAATCCGTCCATCCAGGAAATAATGACGCCGGAAGCGGTCCACAAAGTGAGGAGCGATGTGGTGACCAGCAAGCCAACCGGCCGATTCGAGCTGCCGCGAAGATAGGAAAGCGCGGTCGCGCTCCCGGCCGGCAGAATGCTGTCGAGCGCGTGCGAGATCTCCCGGAGATAAACTTCGCCACGGCGAATAGTCGCCATGACCGACCCGAGCACGAGAAGGAAGGGGAAGAAAGTGAGGATGGAGGAATAGGCACCGCCTTTAGCGATGGCAAATGCGTCATGCTCGAAAGAGCGCCAGATGGACAAGCGAAACAGGCGCCAGAAGCGGCCGAGCGCGGGAGCCACGACGAGGCCACCCGGCATCGGCTCCGGGGCGGGAGTGCGATCCTCCGGCTGACCGGGCGCGTGCTTTGGCTCAATCGCTAGTGACATGGGGTTCGGAAAAACGTCGTTCTGGATTCGTTATCGAGCGAACAATGACCCGTGCGTCGGCCGTAGACGACTGCCGAGCTGCGCTCGGCTTGGACCCTTCGACTGCGCTCAGGGCAGGCTCGCGGGGGCCCGTCCCGACACAAGATCAAAGCAAAAACAAGGGGCGACTCTCGTCGCCCCTGCTGATGAATCATCTGCCTTACTCCGCGGCGAGTTCTTCGGTCTCGCCTTCATGCCGCATGAGTTCGAGCGCGCGCTCGGCCTCTTCGTAGGCTTGCGAGACTTCCTCCTGCACCTTGCTGGCAGCCTCTTCCATTTCTGGAGAGAGGCGGACGTTGCGGTAATACTCCATGCCGGTGCCGGCGGGAATCAGGCGGCCCACAATCACGTTCTCTTTTAGCCCGCGCAGGTGATCGACGGCGCCCTGAATGGATGCCTCGGTCAGCACGCGCGTTGTCTCCTGGAAGGAGGCAGCTGAGATGAACGAATCGGTCGAGAGCGACGCTTTGGTGATGCCGAGCAGCAGCGGACGGCCGGTAGCCGGCTTGCCGCCCTGCGCGATGACGCGCTCGTTCTCCTCGTGGAATCGGAATTTATCCACTTGCTGTTCGAGGAGGAACTGCGTGTCGCCCACGTCTTCAACTTTCACCCAGCGCATCATCTGCCGAACGATTACTTCGATGTGCTTGTCGGAGATGTTGACGCCCTGCAGCCGGTAGACTTCCTGGATTTCGTTAACCAGGTACGACTGCAGTTCTTTTTCGCCAAGCACAGCCAGAATGTCGTGCGGGTTCAGCGGACCATCCATAAGCGGTTCTCCCGCCTTGACGCGCTCGCCTTCCTGCACGTTGATGTGAACGCCGCGCGGAACCGAGTATTCCTTTTCGGTGCCGTTGTCGGCAGTGACGTAGAGTTTGCGCTGGCCTTTGGCAACCTCGCCAAAACGAACCGTGCCGTCGATTTCGCTGATGACGGCGGTTTCGCGCGGCTTGCGGGCCTCGAACAATTCGACCACGCGCGGCAGACCGCCCGTGATGTCCTTGGTTTTGGTGGTTTCGCGCGGGATCTTCGCCAGCACGTCGCCTGGGAAAACCGTGTCTCCGTCCTGCACCATAAGGTGAGCGCGGGAGGGCATGAGGTAGCGCTTGCTGGCCTTGCCCTTGATGACGACCGCAGGCTGGCGCTTCTCGTCGGGCGAATCGGCCACGACGTGACGCGACAGGCCGGTGACCTCGTCCACTTCTTCGTGGAGCGTGATGCCTTCCTGCAGGTCCTTGAACTGGGCCGTGCCGCCGATTTCGGTGAGGATCGCGAACGTGTACGGATCCCATTCGACGAGGGACTGGCCGAGTTGCACCGGGCCACCGTCGGTTACTTTTACCTTGGCGCCGTAGACGACCGCATAGCGCTCCCGCTCGCGGCCCTTTTCGTCCACGACCGCGATCGAGCCCTGGCGGTTCATCACGACCAGGTCCCCCGTTTTCGACTTGACCGTTTGCAGGTTAATGAAGCGCACCAGGCCGTTCGACTTGGCATCGAGCCGCGATTGCTCGGAAACTCGCGACGCGGTGCCGCCGATGTGGAAGGTACGCATCGTGAGCTGAGTTCCGGGTTCGCCGATGGACTGCGCCGCGATAACGCCGGTGGCCTCGCCAAGTTCGACGAGACGGCCGGAGGCGAGGTTGCGTCCGTAGCACATCACGCAAACGCCACGCTTCGACTCGCAGGTGAGCACCGAGCGAATTTTCACGCGCTCTATACCGGCGGCTTGAATTGCGCCCGCCAGGTCTTCGGTGATCTCGTGGTTGATGTCAACCACGACTTGCCCGTCGTAGTCCTTGATCTTTTCGAGCGACACGCGGCCGACGATGCGGTCGCGCAGCGGTTCGATGATTTCGCCGGCTTCGACGATACCGGAGACGAAGATGCCGTCCACGGTGCCGCAGTCGTATTCGCTAATGATGACGTCCTGCGCGACGTCGACCAGACGGCGCGTCAGATAGCCCGAGTCAGCGGTCTTGAGCGCCGTGTCGGCCAGACCCTTGCGGGCGCCGTGCGTCGAAATGAAGTATTCGAGCACCGTCAGACCTTCACGGAAGTTCGCCGTGATCGGCGTCTCGATAATTTCGCCGGTTGGCTTGGCCATCAATCCGCGCATGCCGGAGAGCTGGCGAATCTGCTGTTTTGATCCGCGAGCGCCGGAGTCGGCCATGACGTAAATCGGGTTGAGTTCGCCTTCCTTGTCGCGGCGCTGCATCTGGCCGAACATTTCGTCGGCGACTTTTTCGGTAATGGCCGACCAGATTTCGATGACCTTGTTGTAGCGTTCGCCGTTTGTGATGGCGCCGTCCAGGTATTGTTGCTGAACCGCGATCACCGACTTGTCCGCGTCGCGCACAAGGGCCTTCTTGCTGTCCGGGATCACCATGTCATCGATGCCAATCGACAACCCAGCGCGCGTGGCGTAGCTGAAACCGAGCGATTTGATCTCGTCGAGCATTTTGACCGTGGTTTCGAGACCGTAACGCAGATAGCAATAGTTCACCAGCTGGCCAATGCCCTTTTTCTTGAGCAGGCCGTTGATGTACGGCATGGCCTCGCGGTTGCCGACGGCCTTGGGTAGATGGTCGTTGAGGATGGCGCGGCCGACCGTGGTATTGATGTACTCGCGGTTAAACTGCACCGGGTCGGTATGGCTGACGTCCTGGTCGTCGTAGGCCTGGGTCAGATCGATGACCTCGCCGGTGAAACGCAGACGAATCGGCGTCAGCGTTTCCACTTCGCCCATTTCGAGCGCGATGACGACGTCGTCAATGTTGGCGAACGAGCGGCCTTCCCCCTTGGCTCCGGGCTTGCCTTTGGTCAGGTAGTAGAGACCGAGTACCATGTCCTGCGTGGGAACGGTGATGGGCTGGCCCGATGCGGGCGAGAGGATGTTGTGCGAAGACAACATCAGGACGCTCGCTTCCACTTGCGCTTCGGGGGAAAGCGGAATGTGCACCGCCATCTGATCGCCGTCGAAATCGGCGTTGAAAGCCGTGCAGACGAGCGGGTGAATCTTGATGGCCTTGCCTTCGACCAGCACCGGCTCAAATGCCTGAATGCCAAGACGGTGAAGCGTGGGGGCGCGGTTGAGCAGGACGGGGTGATCTTTGATCACTTCTTCGAGAATGTCCCAAACGATGTGCTCCTGCTGCTCGACCATTTCCTTGGCTTGCTTGATGGTGGTGCAGTTGCCCGTTTGTTCGAGCCGGTGATAGATGAAGGGCTTGAACAGTTCGAGCGCCATCTTCTTCGGCAAGCCGCACTGGTGCAGTTTCAATTCGGGGCCGACCACGATGACGGAACGGCCGGAGTAATCGACGCGCTTGCCGAGCAAGTTCTGGCGGAAGCGCCCCTGTTTGCCCTTGAGCGTGTCGGAGAGCGACTTGAGCGGGCGATTGTTGGCACCGCGCAGCACGCGGCCGCGGCGTCCGTTATCGAACAAGGCGTCGACGGCTTCCTGCAGCATACGCTTTTCGTTGCGCACGATGACTTCGGGAGCGTGCAGGTCCATCAACTTCTTCAACCGGTTGTTACGGTTGATGACGCGGCGATAGAGATCGTTCAAATCGGATGTGGCGAAACGTCCGCCGTCAAGCGGAACCAGCGGGCGCAGTTCGGGTGGAATCACCGGGAGTACGTCTAGGATCATCCACTGCGGCTTGTTGCCACTCTTGCGGAACGCCTCTACAACCTTCAGCCGCTTGGCGTATTTCAAGCGCTTTTGCAGCGAGGTTTCGGTTTTCATCTTCTCGCGCAGTTCGCCTGACAGCCCCTCGACCTCGATGCGCTTGAGAAGTTCCTTGATCGCCTCGGCACCCATCATGGCCTTGAAGCCGGTGGGGCGGAATTGCTGGTCGAGTTCCCGGAACTTGGCTTCGTCCTTGATGACCTCGCGCTCTTTTACCGCCGCGTCGCCAGGATCGACGACGACGTAGGCTTCGAAGTAGAGAATCGCCTCGAGATCGCGCAGGGAAATATCGAGCAAGTGTCCGATGCGGCTGGGCAGGCCCTTGAAGAACCACACGTGCGAGCAGGGCGAGGCCAGTTCGATGTGGCCAAGGCGCTCGCGGCGAACCTTGGAGAGCGTGACTTCCACGCCGCACTTGTCGCAGATCACGCCGCGGTGCTTCATGCGCTTGTACTTGCCGCAGAGGCACTCCCAATCGGTGACCGGACCAAAAATGCGCGCGCAGAAAAGGCCATCGCGCTCCGGCTTGAAGGTGCGGTAGTTGATGGTTTCCGGTTTGGTTACTTCCCCGTGCGACCAGCTCCGGATTTTTTCCGGTGACGCCAGGCTGATGCGAATGGCATCGAAGTCAGCAACAGGGTTGGCCAGGTCAAATGGACTTGAACGAAACATGTGCCTCCGCTTTCCTCGGCTGTTACACCGCCGCTCGCGGCTCTTGAAAACCGTCGCTAGTCGTTGGTCGTTACTCGCTAGCGAAATTTCTAGCCCGCAGTCCCAAGAGCAACGACTGCGGGTCTCTACTTTGAAACTCAATCGGCCGGCTAGCCGCGAACGACCAACGACTAGCGGCCAACGACTGCTTTCTTAATCCGCTGCTACGGCCACCGGCTTCTTCTCCGTGGCCTTGATCAATTCGACATCCAGGCAAAGGGCCTGCAATTCGCGAATCAGAACGTTGAAAGATTCCGGCACGCCCGGCTCCATCGCGGCCTCGCCTTTGACGATGGCCTCGTAGATTTTGGTGCGTCCGTAGACGTCGTCCGACTTCGCGGTGAGCAGTTCCTGCAGGATGAACGCCGCGCCGTACGCTTCCAGAGCCCAGACTTCCATTTCTCCGAAGCGCTGGCCGCCAAACTGCGCCTTGCCGCCCAGCGGCTGCTGCGTGATGAGCGAGTACGGACCGATGGAGCGCGCGTGAATTTTGTCGTCCACCAAGTGCGACAGTTTCAGCATGTAGATGTAGCCGACCGTGATCGGCTGTTCGAACGTTTCCCCGGTCATGCCGTCACGCAGGGTCGTCTTGCCCGATGTGGGCAGCCCCGAGCGCTCCAACAGCGCCTTGATCTCGCTTTCGCGGGCGCCGTCGAACACGGCCGAGCCCATGAACACGCCTTTGGCCAGCGTGGGCGCCACGGCTTCGAGCTCGTCTTCGCTCATGTCGGCGATGGTGTCGGCGAGCACCGTGTCTTTAAAAAGCGCTTTTAGATCGCGGCGAATCGCCTCCGCGCGTGTGTTCTGCTTGAGAAGCTCGGTGATCTTCTTGCCAAGCTCGTGCCCGGCCCAGCCGAGGTGCGTTTCAAGAATTTGGCCCACGTTCATACGGCTTGGCACGCCGAGCGGGTTGAGAACGATTTCGACGGGCGTTCCATCTTCGAGGTACGGCATATCCTCTTCGGGAAGAACGCGCGCGATCACGCCCTTGTTGCCGTGACGTCCGGCCATTTTGTCGCCGACGCTCAGCTTGCGCTTCATGGCGATGTAGACCTTCACCAGCTTGATGACGCCCGGGGGCAGCTCATCGCCCTTAGTCAGCTTGTCTTTTTTCTCGTTGACGATCTTCTTGAGCACATCGATCTGGCGCGAGGTCATTTCCTCGATCTCGTCGATCTGCTCGTTCACCCGCGGATCCTTGTCGGCGTACTTGATGCGCTTAAGGTTGCGCGTCGAGATGCGCTCGATGGTGTCGCGGTCGAGAATCGTGTCCTTGGTGAGCAGGCGCTTGTTGGTGCGCTCGTCGTGCAGGTCGGCTTGTACTTCCTTGCCGCCCAGCAGGTCTTCGAGACGCTTCAGGCGCTCGTCAGTAAGAATCCGGATTTCGTCCGAGAGGTTCTTTTCGAGCTTTGCGACCTGACTCGCTTCGATCGTTTTGGCGCGTTCGTCTTTTTCCTGGCCCTTTCGGGAGAAAATCTTCACGTCGACCACCACCCCTTCAATTCCGGGCGGGCAGTAGAGCGAGGCGTCGCGCACGTCGCCGGCTTTTTCGCCGAAGATGGCGCGCAGCAGCTTTTCTTCCGGCGTGAGCTGCGTCTCACCCTTCGGCGTAACTTTGCCGACGATGATGTCGCCCTGCTTGATGCTGGCGCCGATGCGGATCACGCCCGCTTCGTCCAAGTTGCGCAGCGTGGATTCGCTGACGTTCGGGATGTCGCGCGTCACTTCTTCAGGGCCGAGCTTCGTGTCGCGGGCTTCGAGTTCGAACTCCTCGATGTGGACAGAGGTGTAGTAATCCTCCTTCACCATCTTTTCGGAGACGAGGATTGCGTCCTCAAAGTTGTAACCGCGCCAAGGCATGAAGGCCACGAGGACGTTTCGTCCAAGCGCCAACTCGCCGAAGTCCGTGCACGGACCGTCGGCAATGACCTGGCCCTTCACCACGCGCTGACCCTTCTTCACGATCGGCTTCTGGTTAATGCAGGTGTTCTGGTTCGAGCGCTTGAATTTGGTGAGCTGGTAAATATCGCTGCCCACTTCACGCGAAAGCTGCATCGGATGATGCTCGCCTTCGACGCGCACGATGATGCGCTCGGAATCGACCGAATCGATGATGCCGTTGCGCTTCGCGAGGATCACAGCTCCGGAGTCGCGCGCCGTGACGCCTTCCATGCCGGTCCCGACGATGGGAGCCTGCGCGCGGAGAAGTGGGACGGACTGGCGCTGCATGTTCGCGCCCATCAAAGCGCGGTTCGCGTCGTCGTGCTCGAGGAAGGGAACGAGCGACGCCGCGACTGAAACCAGTTGCTTCGGGCTGACGTCGACGTAATCGACTTCATCGCGATTCACGAGCACGAAGTTACCCTGCTTGCGGGCGTTCACGAGTTCGGAGGCGATGCGGCCTTTCTCGTCGAGTTCGACGTTGGCCTGCGCGATGACGTGGCGGTCTTCCTCCCATGCCGAGAGATAGAACGAGAACGGGTCAATTTCGATCGGCTTCTTGCGTTTTTCCTTCAGCTCCGAATTAACCTTCTCGATCTCATTCTTTTCAGCGTGATCGCCAACTTTGTAATCGCTGTCGCCAGCGTTTACGACCTGCACGAAATCGACGACGCGCGCGCCCTTGACCTTGCGGTAGGGCGACTCGATGAAGCCGTAGTCGTTGATGCGAGCAAAGCAGCTTAACGACGAAATCAGTCCGATGTTCGGGCCTTCCGGCGTTTCAATCGGGCAGATGCGGCCGTAGTGCGTCGGGTGCACGTCGCGGACTTCGAATCCAGCGCGCTCGCGTGACAAGCCGCCCGGCCCAAGGGCCGAGAGACGGCGCTTGTGCGTAATTTCCGAGAGCGGGTTGGTCTGGTCCATGAACTGCGACAGCTGCGAGGAGCCGAAGAATTCGCGGATCGCGGCCATCACCGGCTTGGCGTTGACCAGATCGTGCGGCATAGCCGTCGACATTTCCTGGTACACGCTCATCTTCTCCTTGATGGCACGCTCCATGCGGACCAGGCCGATGCGGAACTGGTTCTCCATCAACTCGCCGACGGCACGCACGCGGCGGTTGCCGAGGTGATCGATGTCATCGACCGAGCCGATGTTCTTGCGCAGCTTCAGCAGGTACTTGATGGTCGCGTAGAAATCGTTGGGGTCGAGGGTGCGCTGCTCGAGACTCGTCGCTTCCTGGTTCTCAAACAGCTTGATGTTGAATTTCAAACGGCCCACGCGCGAGAAGTCGTATTTGCGAGGGTCGAAGAACATGCCCTGGAACAAAGCGGTCGCCGTGTCGAGCGTGGGCGGATCGCCGGGACGCAGCTTGCGGTAGATTTCGATCAGCGCTTCCGATGGAGTGGTGACCGAATCGCGGCGCAGCGTCTGGCTGATGACCGTGCCCACGTCATCGCGCTCGGGGAAAAACACGTTCATTTCGACGACACCCGATTCCAGAATCTTCGGGAGCTTGTCGGCCGTGATTTCCGAGTTGGCTTCGAGCAGAACCTCGCCGGTGGTGGTGTCGACGATGTCGCTCGCGGCCCACGCACCTTCAAGATCGGTCGTATCGATTTCGATCTCGCTGATCTTCGCCTTCTGAATTTCTTTCAGGACGGCATGGCTGATCTTGCGGCCGGAGTGCGCGACTTCGTCTCCTGATTTCGACTTGATGCTGTGCGCCAGCTTCATGCCGACGAGATTGGTCGATTTGTCGACCGCCGGATCGAGTGTCCAGAAAAGCTTGCTATCGCGAACCACCAGGCGGTCGGTGGTGTAGAAGGTCTTGAGGATGTCCTCGCCAGAGCGCAGGCCTAAGGCGCGCAGGAAAATCGTGCCCAGGAATTTGCGCTTGCGGTCAATGCGCACATAGAGCACGTTCTTCTGGTCGTATTCGAATTCCACCCATGAACCGCGATAGGGAATGATCTTGCCGAGGAAATAGGTGCGATTGTTCGCCGTCTCAAAGAACACGCCCGGCGAACGGTGCAACTGGCTGACGATAACGCGCTCGGTGCCGTTGATGATGAAGGTGCCGTTCTGCGTCATCAGGGGAACGTCGCCGAAGAAAACTTCCTGCTCTTTGATGTCGCGGATGGAACGTGTGCCGGTCTCGGCGTCCTTATCCCAGATCGTGAGGCGCATGGTGACCTTGAGCGGAGCGGAATAGGTCATGCCGCGCTCTTCGCACTCGGCCACGTCGTACTTCAGTTGCAAGCCAACCGGATCGCCGCACTTGTTGCAGAAGTCGGGAGTATTCGCATTGTAGGTGCCGCACTTGTGGCAGAGCACCTCACCGGGATGGAACGGATCGGTAATCACCGTCGATCCGCAGTTTTTACAAGTGGTGCGAAGGTGGTGCAGCCCTTTCAGGTGGCCGCACTTGCACTCCCAGTTGCCGATGGAGTAGTCGACGAACTCGAGTTGCGAAACGTTGCGGAAGTCCGTGATCGGAAACACCGACTGAAACACCGCTTGCAGGCCGCCGTCTTCGCGCTCGCTCGGCAGCTTGTCCATCTGCAGGAAGCGCTCGTAGGAACGCTTCTGAACCTCGATCAGGTTCGGAATCTGGATGGTCGCTGGAATTTTCGAAAAGTCAAAACGCTTGCGGTGGATATTATGCTTTGCCATTCTTAGAAGCTCCTGCTTTCAGGCAGCCTGGGGGCTGCAAATACAGCGCGGAATGTGGCCCGGAAAAGACGGGCGCAAAAACGAGCAAGTACTGCTAGCGGGCGGTGTGCACGCCAAAAAAGCGCGAGCACCTGCGGGGACATGACTGTCCGCAGGCGCCGCGTGCGACGCTTAATCTCACATAACTTGTAAAGTTCCGCGCCAGTTCAAAGGCCTGTTCCGTCCCGCCGCCCGCGGGACCGGCTGCCAATACTTATCCCAGCGATCCTTGTTCCGCACCCTGGGTCTATTTCGGAGGACACGGATCGCTGTCGCCTCAGATGAAGCCAGGGTAAGCGGGTTATTTATAAGATGTTAACACGCCGCCCAAGGATTCAGCCAGTGTTCGGTCAAAAAATTGCAGGCGAGGTTGCCTTTTAGCGAATGTGGCGACGGGGCTAATGCCCCGTCCAAGCGGGGCGGAGCCCCGCTTCCACACAGCTAGATCCCCGCCAACTGCCAACTACTTGACTTCGACAGTCGCACCGGCTTCAGTGAACTTTTTCTTGATCGTCTCGGCTTCGTCCTTCGAAACGCCTTCCTTGATGGGCTTCGGAGCGCCGTCGACCAGGTCCTTGGCTTCCTTCAGACCCAGGCTCGTGACCTCGCGTACCGCCTTGATCACATTGATCTTATTGGCGCCCACTTCCTTCAGGACGACCGTGAACTCGGTCTTTTCTTCAGCCGGAGCCGCTGCCGCCGCTCCGCCGCCGCCAGCAACCATCACCGGGGCCGCTGCCGCCGCCGACACGCCCAAACGCGATTCCAGCTTCTTGACCAACTCGGCCGCTTCGAGGAGCGACAGGCTTACGATTGACTCTTCCAGTTGTTGTAGATCCGCCATGTTGTTTCTCCGCTATTTCAGGTTTGCGATTTCGTCATCGCGTTGCCGGGTTTCCAGTGCGACCAGGCCTGCTTCTCGGCGCCAGACAACGCCAAGTCTCAGCCGCGCAACCCCCGCTTCGAGATAACCAAATCTTCTTTCCAGCGGCTTGAGCCGCCGGGAAACTCATATCGGCTTCTAGCTTCTAGCCACTAGCTTCCAGCAAGCAAAATCGAGGTTGCTAGAAGCTAGCAGCTAGGAGCCAGTAGCTGCTCCTACGCTTCCTTGAACTTCTTCTCCTGCACGCCCTGGTTGACTACCACCGCCAAGTTGCGTCCCACGGCGCCGATGGCCGTGGCCAGGCGCTGCGCGGGAGCGTTCAGCATGAACAGCAGCTTTGCGTAAAGCTCTTCCTTCGAAGGCATCGTGGCCAGCGCCTCGATCTCCTTGATCGAGATCACGCGGCCTTCGACAACGCCCGCCTTGAAGGTAAACTCCGGGTTGTCTTTGGCGTACTTCGCGAGCGCCTTGGCCAACGCGACCGGATCGCCTTCTGTGTACGCGATCGAAGTCACGCCTTCGAGATTCTTCAGCGCTTCGGCGATCTTAGTACCCTTGGCGGCGCGTTCCGCCAGCGTGTTCTTGACCACGCGATACTTTGCGCCCGAGACGCGCAGCAGTTTGCGCAACTCGAAGTCCTGCGCCACGGTCAGCTTGCTGTAAGTGGCGACGATCACGCTCGAAACGTTCTTCAAATCGCCGCTGAGTTTTTCAACCTGCTCGACTTTCTTTGCTCTGGTAACTGCCATATTCAAACCCTTTCAAAAAGTCGTTGGTCGTCGGTCGTTAGTCGCTCGAGTCGCCGCTGGCAGGCGAGCCTACCGAACGACTGACGACCAAGGACGAACGACGGTCTTAAGCCTTCGCCGCCGTCTCGATCGGAGTCGTATCCAGCGGAATGCCGGGCCCCATCGACGAGCTCAAGTAGCACCCCTTGATGTACTTGCCCTTCGCGACCGCCGGCTTGGCTTTGATCACGCTCGAAATCAGCGTTGTCGCGTTATCAATCAGCTTGTCAGGCGTGAACGAGATCTTGCCCACCGGACAATGCACGAGGGCGGTTTTATCGGTGCGGAATTCGACCTTGCCGGCCTTCACTTCCTGCACCGCGCGCGCCACGTCCATGGTAACCGTGCCTGTCTTCGGGTTCGGCATCAGGCCTTTGGGGCCGAGCACCTTGCCGAGACGGCCGACGGATTTCATCATGTCGGGTGTCGCGATCAGCGCGTCGAAGTCGGTCCAGTTTTCTTTTGTGATCTTCTCGACCATGTCTTCACCGCCGACAAAGTCGGCTCCGGCAGCTTCCGCCTCGCGCACCTTTTCGCCGGTGGCAATGACCAGAACTTTTTTCGATTTGCCGAGACCGTGCGGCAGCACGACCGTCCCGCGCACCATTTGATCGGCGTGCTTGGGATCGACTCCGAGACGCATCGTGACCTCAACCGTCTCGTCAAATTTTGCGTATTTCACTTTCTGCAGAAGTGGAACTGCTTCCTGCAGCGTGTATGGACGCGCCTCAACTGCCTTGCGCGCCTTCTCAATGTTCTTCCCTGACTTCTTCATTTGCACCTCGTCTCCCACCGCTGAACGTTGCTCCGATCAGCCGTGGTCATATTGACTCGTCGCGTGTCGTTGTTCGTTAGCAGGCCCTTCCGAGCGACTACCGGCCCACGACCAACGACGATTTTACCCTACTACTTCAATCCCCATCGACCGCGCCGTGCCGCGCACGCTCTTAATTGCCGCATCCACCGATGCCGCGTTCAGGTCGGGCATCTTCTGTTTGGCAATGTCCTCAACCTGCTTGGCCGTCACTTTGCCGACCTTATCTTTATTCGGAACGCCCGAACCCTTGGCGATCCCGGCCGCGCGCTTGAGCAGCACCGACGCCGGCGGCGTCTTCGTAATAAAGGTGAACGAGCGGTCGCTATAGACCGTGATCACGACCGGGACAATCAGCCCTTCAAGTTCCTTCTGGCTAGTGCGGGCGTTGAACTGCTTGCAAAACTCCATGATGTTGACTTGGGCCTGGCCGAGCGCCGGTCCCACCGGAGGCGCCGGCGTCGCTTTGCCCGCAGCGATCTGCAACTTTACTGAACCTGTGACCTTCTTTGCCATGATGCCTTTCCTATGCCGGCCCTGAGTCTAGGATTTTCGGCTCAGCGAATCCGGAAATCACCTACTAGCTGCTAGCCTTTAGCTACTCGCAAACCCAATTACGCAACTTTCTCTACTTGCCCAAATTCCAGCTCAACCGGAGTGGATCGCCCGAAGATGGTGACCATCACTTTCAGCGTCTCGCGATCTTCGTTGACTTCGTCGACGATGCCGGTGAACGTGGCAAACGGGCCTTCCGAAATCCGGACAGATTCGTTCTTCTCGAATTTGACCTTGAGCTTCGGCTTCTCACGGCTGTCGGCAACCTTATAAACAATGTGATTGACTTCTTCGTCCGAGAGCGGCGTCGGCTGCTGGCCCGTACCCACAAAGCCGGTCACGCGCGGCGTCGATTTCACAACGTGCCAGACCTGGTCGTCCATGTCCATTTCCACCAGCACGTAGCCGGGATAGAACATGCGCTCGGAGGTGTACTTCTTGCCGCCGCGGACTTCCGTGACCGATTCGGTCGGGATCAGCACCTTGCCGATCTTGCCCTGAAGCCCGAAAGCCTGTATGCGCGACTCGAGCGACTCCCGCACCTTGCGCTCGAATCCCGAATATGCGTGGATGATGTACCACTTCATATTCGGATTGCGCGGAGCTTCGCCGCTAGCAGCGGCTTCTGCTGGCGCACCTGCCGCGGTTTCTACCGGCGCGGCCGTGTTCTCCGGAGTGCCCGCTGCGCCTTCGACTTTTTCTTCATCCACCATGAAATCGCTTCTTTCGCCCGCGCGCGTTAGCGCCGCGAGAAATAATGCAGCATCCGCTCCAGCGAGTTGCTGATCGCCAGATCCACCAGCCAGAAGTAAAGCCCGAACAGAAACACGGTGATGATGACCACCGTGGTCGTTCCCTGGACTTCCTTACGCGAAGGAGACGTAACCTTCTTCATCTCCGTGCGCACGTCGCTGTAGAAAGACTTGATCCGCTCCGGCCAAGACCTCACCGCGGTCGTAATCGCGTTTTGTTCGACTGCTGTTGCCATACCTTCCCGCTTTCCTCGACTGCTTCCCTCAAAACTCTGGCAGGGGCGGAGGGATTCGAACCCCCAAGTTCGGTTTTGGAGACCGACAGTTTAACCGTTGAGCTTACGCCCCTGTGTTCGCGTAGCGCGGGCGCCCTCGCCCGCGATCCACTATTTCACCTCTTTATGCGGCGTGTGCTTACGGCACCGGCTGCAAAACTTCTTTTTCTCGATGCGGTCCGGGGTCGTTTTGCGGTTCTTCATGGTCGAATAGTTCCGCTCTTTGCAATCGCCGCACTGCAATGTAATGATTTCTCGGGGCATTTCTCACTCCAAAACTCGTTTCGTTTGGCGCGGGCACTCTTGCCCGCGCAACGTTCTCATCTGCTGCATGCAGCGCGGACAGGAGTGTCCCGCGCCACACCTTCACTTACTGAATAATCTCCGCGATCGTTCCTGCGCCCACCGTGTGCCCGCCTTCGCGAATTGCGAAGCGCAAGCCCTTCTCCATCGCCACCGGCGTGATCAACTCGATCACCAGGCTCACGTTGTCGCCCGGCATCACCATCTCCGTGCCCGCCGGCAACTCCGCGACACCCGTCACGTCCGTCGTGCGCAAGTAAAACTGCGGACGATATCCCTTGAAGAACGGCGTATGCCGCCCGCCTTCTTCTTTGTTCAGGATGTAAACCTCCGCCTTGAACTTCGTGTGCGGCGTGATCGAGCCCGGCTTCGCCAGCACCATGCCGCGCTCCACGTCTTCCTTCGCGACGCCGCGCAGCAGCAACCCGGCATTGTCGCCCGCCATGCCTTCGTCCAGCTGCTTCTTGAACATTTCCACGCCCGTGACGACTGTCTTGCGCGTCTCGCGGAAGCCCACAATCTCCACTTCCTCGCCGACTTTCACCTTCCCGCGCTCGATTCGCCCCGTCACCACCGTGCCGCGTCCCTGAATCGAAAAAATATCTTCGATCGGCATCAGGAACGGCTTGTCCAGTTCGCGCGCCGGTTGCGGCACGCTCTTGTCCACCGCCTCCATCAGCGCGTCCACCTGCTTCTCCCACTTCTCTTCGCCGTTCAGCGCGCCCAGCGCCGACAACCGGATCACCGGCAAGTCGTCGCCCGGAAATTTATAGCCCTTCAGCAGTTCGCGCACTTCCAACTCAACCAGGTCGAGCAGTTCGGGATCGTCGACCGCATCGCACTTGTTCAGCGCAACCACGATGTACGGCACGCCAACCTGGCGAGCCAGCAGCACGTGCTCGCGCGTCTGCGGCATCGGACCGTCCGTCGCAGCCACCACCAGAATTGCGCCGTCCATCTGCGCTGCGCCCGTGATCATGTTCTTGATGTAGTCGGCGTGGCCCGGACAATCCACGTGCGCGTAGTGCCGGTTCGCCGTCTCGTACTCCACGTGCGCCGTGGCGATCGTGATACCACGAGCCTTTTCTTCCGGAGCGTTGTCGATCGAATCGAACGACCGGAACACGATCTTCGGGTTGTGCTTCTGCAACACTTTCGTGATCGCCGCCGTCAACGTCGTCTTGCCGTGATCGATGTGCCCGATCGTTCCTACGTTGCAGTGCGGCTTAGTGCGGTCAAATTTTTCCTTCGCCATAATTACGTTGCCTCGCTAATCAGTTTAGGAATACTGATACAGCTTGTGAAACTTTGCCCGCAGCGCGGGATCGACTTCCTCGATCTTCGACAGGTAAAACTCACGTACCTGCGCCTGATCGGAGACCGGCAGCGAATCATACAACGTTCGCGCTGTTCCGGCCTTATTCCCGGCCTCGTCGAGTGCATTCGCCGCCAAAACCACCTCGAAGTTCCGAACCTGAACCCGGCGCGACGAAAGCGCCTTCAAAAACTTCGCAGCCCGTTCGCCACCGACGGCCTTCTCAATCGCGCCCTTCAGCTCGGCGAACTCGCGCTCTCTTACGACCCTGATCGTGGCCTGCTCAAAAGCCATTCAACCTGCCCGGCGACCGAACGCCTCAACTCTGGAGCGGGAGACGGGAATCGAACCCGCGACCAACAGCTTGGAAGGCTGTGACTCTACCACTGAGTTACTCCCGCCCAACCGAACTCCTGGTAGAGACGCGGCTTGCCGCGCCTCGCACGGGGCCAGCCCCGTCTCTACAACAAAACTCTGGAGCCGATGATCAGGATTGAACTGATGACCTCTCCCTTACCAAGGGAGTGCTCTACCAACTGAGCTACATCGGCTCTACTACTGCTTAACCGTCAATCCACCGAAGTCGACCGGTCTCGCTCGTCCTCGATCCGGGTCCGCCAAAAATACAACACGGACTTAAAGGCGAACAATCCCAGGATCAGCAGCGTTCCGGTTCGCACCTTCAGATTAAAATCGAAAATCTGAATCGGCTCATCCGATAGTGTAGTCCAAGCCAGAATGCCCAGAACCGCATACGCGATCAGCGCCAGCACGAACTTCTTTTTAACGGTCAACTTCCGTTACCGCCCTACACGCTAATAACCTCAGCGTCGAGCTCCTTCGCAAAAGCGCTCGGGATTTCGCCAGCAGGCTCCCGCTTTTGCTAACCCTGCTAAACGGCTCAATCTGGTGCACAGGGAAGGATTCGAACCTTCGTACCTCCTGAGAGGGACAGATTTACAGTCTGTTGGCTTTAACCGCTCACCCACCTGTGCAAATCCGGAAACTCATGCCTACGAACCAAACAACACACCGGCGTCGCCAACTACTTCGCAGCTCGGGAAACGAATTGCGGGATTCCTCGCCTGACAACTACACTCGCCGGAAATTACTGGATGGAGTGCGTTATAACCGTTGCGCCGCTAGCGCGCGTCTCCGCGCAGACCGCCGTGTTTCCGGAAAATTTATTCTCTGGAGCTGGCGAAGGGATTTGAACCCCTGACCCTCTGATTACAAATCAGATGCTCTACCGACTGAGCTACGCCAGCAGGTGGAAGCAAGTCCTTTCAGGCACAATACTTCCCAATCCCTTCCTGAACATCCGGGACAATTATTTAAGGTATCACAAGGGGTATGGAGGTGCAACCGGAAGACCGTGGCGTGGAAGGCCTCAAGTCCGTTGGATCGGTCCCATCACTCGAACCCGTGCCAACCCTCACTGACAGCCGCTCAACATTCGCATAAATTATCGTGGTCAGCCCGCGTTCACCAAGCGTTCTCCCCGGTGAACGAATGTACTTAAGGAGGCGCCCTGCCATGATGCAATCTTCTACCGGCAAGCTGAAACTCTCCTTCGACACCGTCTTTTATTACGTGACCAACATGGAGGCATCCGTCACCTTCTATCGCGACGTTCTCGGTCTACCTCTAACGTCGCAGGATTACGTCGCGCGCTTCGATCTGGACGGAGTACTGGTCGAGTTTGTGCCCGCCCCGGCCGGTGCGGCCGTCCTCGGCACCGGAAACGCGCGCCTGTGCTTCGCGGTCTCCGATCTCAAAGAAACCGTGGAACAACTGCACGCGCGCAAGATCGCGACCACCGCGATCGAGCACAAAAAAGGCGGCGACCTGGCGTTCTTTCGCGATCCCGACGGCAACGAACTCTGCCTCTGGCAGTACGACCATGTCGAGAGCGCGAACGAACTGGTGAAGTCGGCGGAAATTCGCCGGTAAGGCCCGGCTCGGGCCATTCGGGGCGCCGATTTTTGCGGCATTTCCATGCGCGACTGATAGCAAGAATTCACTTTGCGCTGCCATAGGATGTTGCTAGACTATCCCTATGCCAACCCTATACGTGGAAAACGTGCCCAAGGATCTGTACGAGGCCCTCCGCGAACGCGCCCGTAAGAAGCGCAGTTCCATCGCTGCCGAGGTAATCGCGCTGCTGAAGGACACCGTGCCCACCGCGGCCGATCTCAAGCGGCGCAAGCGCTTGTATGACGACCTAGCCGACATCCGCTCCCACCTGCCCCTCGGGAAGGGTCCCTTCCCCTCTACGGAGGAGACGATCCGCGAGGACCGCGAGCGGTGAAGACTTTTGTCGTGGACGCCATTGTCGCCGCAAAGTGGGCGTCACCCGCCATTGTTGAGCCTCTCGCTGATCACGCCGACCGCTTTCTTCGCGCATACGTGAATGGATCGATCCAAGTGGTCGTCCCGGATCTGTTCTGGCTCGAAATCGGCAGCTTTCTCTGGAAGGCCGCAAAGCGCGGCGAGATCACAGCTCTACTGGCGCGCCGCGCTCTGGAGGCGATGCTCAAGCGGGACTTCCCGACGCTGCCAAGTCGCGCCGTTCTGCCAGAGGCACTAAAGATTGCCAGCGATTTTGACCGGACTGTTTATGACAGCACTTACGTTGCGCTGGCTGTGGCCACGGGGAACGATCTCATTACCGCTGACGAGCGCCTCGTGAACGCTCTCGCCTCGCGATTTCCCGTGCGTTGGCTCGGCGCCTTCTACGAATAGTCCGGCCCTACCCTCTGGCTGATTGGTTCGCGCCATATTAGCCGCCACAGTCGGCTGCCTGCTCGGTTACACTATCTCCAGGCGATGGAGTTCGCCATGAACCGCCCTCCGGGCTGATAACTCCTACCGAGCTGTCATTCAACTCTTTCGGAGGACTCCGTCGCGTGAACTATTTCTGGATCGCTCTGGGCGCAGTGGTCGGGGCCAGTGCCCGCTATTTTCTCAGTACCTACATCGGTCGCCACTTCTCGACCGTCTTTCCTTACGGCACGTTGCTCATCAACGTCACCGGCAGCCTCATCCTCGGATTCTTCCTCGTCTACGCGAGCGAGCGCGTCCTGCTTGATCCGCGCTGGCGCCTCCTGGTGGCTGTTGGCTTCTGCGGTTCTTACACGACGTTCTCAAGCTACGCGTTTGAGAGCTTCGCCCTTATGGAGCAGGGTCAGTGGATACTGATGGGCCTTAACATTTTGTCGAGTAACGCACTGTGCCTGGCCGGCGTGCTCGCCGGCGCTGCCCTGGCGAGGGGGCTGTAGAATGGGCTCCGAAGACGCCGCCCAACCGACAACAGAAAAGAGGAGAGCAGCAATGGCCGTTCAAGTCACCATGTACCTGACCGAGCGCGACTCCTGGCATCATCATCCGCTCCATCTGGAAATCCTCAAATACTTGCGCGCAGAAAATGTCTTCGGCGCCGTCGTCTTCCACGCCGTCGCCGGCTTTCTCGGCCGAGGCAGCGTCCACACCGCCCACTTAGTGGAAGCCGGAGGCGAGCTGCCAGTAGTCGTTATTTTCGTCGACACCGACGAGCATGTCAGCCGCGTGATGCCAAGGCTGAAAGAGATGGCCGCCCACCGCCTGATCGTGCGAGAAAACGTCGTGTTGGAGCAGGGGAGTTTGGAATGAGTCTCACCGCCTAAGCGCCTTGGCCGCTCCGCTCCCACCAGCTCGGCAGCACCGCCCCGACACCCGCCCGGTAGTACAGCCCAGTAGTACAACGGACATCGGCACGAGTACACGCGGATCGTGGCCGTCGGGCGTTTTGACGCTGCCCGCTTGGCCATCGCGGAGCGACACTCCTGAGACAGGCGCATCTCTAAAGCTCGCGCTACCTTTAACCGAGAGGCCGCGAAGATAATTTGCCGCCTCAGACTCGCTGTCCCCACGAGGATCCAACATGCCCTCCGCCAATGGTCACGCGCTGCGCCGCAGCTCAAGAGTCCCGATTCAGGTTCCGATCCATGTAACGAGCCTGGAACCCAACACCAAGTTCGCCGACGTATGTGAGACGCTGGTGGTCAACGCGCACGGTTGCGCGCTCCGCTTCCCGATCCCCCTGAACGCGGGCAGCGCGCTCCAACTACACACTCGGGAGGGCCGCGAGGCCACGGCTCGCGTGGTTGAATGCTTGCCCATGGGGACCGAGGGACGAGCTTGGACGCTCGGCGCAAAGCTCGACCAGCCCGAGAATTTTTGGGGGCTGGAATCCTTTCCCGAGGATTGGCGGGTATTAGCAATGCCGGCGCCCGCCGCTGACCAGCGCCAAAAGGCGTCGAGCTCGCCGGCGGTGGTGCACAAAGCACAGGCTCGTACCAAAGTCCCAGAAACCATTCTCGAGAAGATCGAGGAGCAACTCTCCGACGATCGTTTGCAAGGCATACTCGCCAAACTGGTGAGGCCGCTGCAGGCGGAAGTCACCGAACTCCAGGAAAGGCTGGTCCGCCATGCCCGGCAAAACCGCTTCGAGGTATCGCTCGGGCAGATTCCGCCCCAGCTAGAAGAGAAGTTATGGGAGCGATTGCGCAAGGACCTGGGGGCGCGCGTTCTTGAGCAGACGCGACAGCAGTCCGCCGAAATTCTCGCATCGGCGAAGGCTGACGCGGATGAAAAGGTCGGAGGTGCGTTGACGGAGTTTCGCCACCGGCTCGCAGGTGAGCTACATGGCGTTGAGCAGCGGGCTCAAGAGCTATCGAAGGAACTCACGGCGAGCACGCGGCAAACAATTCAGACTGAAATCGACAAGCTACAGCAGCAGGCGCTAGACGCCGGAGCGCAGCTCAACGCGCAAAGCGAGAAAGTCGCGACCTCTCTCGAGCAGCGCCTTGAGCAGACACATAATGTTCACCGCCGGCAGATGGAACAGCTCCATACCGCCGCGGCAGAGAAAGCAGCCCAGCTTGAGTCGGAAACGGCCGACCTTGGCCGGAGGATGGCGACCTTGAACGAGTCCGTGCGCCATATCGAGTCGGATCTCGACTCACACCTCGAACGCCTTGGCGCCGAGATCGTCGCCGGCGCCCGAATTCAGCTTGAGAGCACCGTAGTTTCGACGCTCAAGGAACTTCAGGCCCGCAGCTCGAAAGAAGTCGAAGCTCGGCTCGATGAGCTATGCGGTAATCTGCGGACTATCCAAAATCGGATCGAGCATTCGTTCTCAGGTTCGTTGACGACGCAGGGAGACGAGGCCCTGGAGTCGCTCGCACAACAATTCCAGGAACTCGTCGAGAAGTCGATGGCACGCTGGCGGGCCGCGCTGGCCAAGGACCTGAGTTCCGTAGCCATGTCGCTCGGCCAGCAAATGCGGCAACAATGCGAACCCGAGAGCGACGAAGGCCTCACTCCGAACGCCGGGTAGCAGGCGAGCCAAGTCAGGATGTCGCGCTGATACACTGAAACTCGGCCTCGCCCATGCTTCCTTGTCAGCGCCATCTGTTCGATATTCCCGATGACGTCGCTTACCTGAATTGTGCCTACATGTCGCCGCTGATGAAGGCGGCATTTGAGGCGGGAAAGGCAGGCCTCGCCCGCAAGGCGCATCCGTGGGGACTGACCGCCCCGGAGTTCTTCACCGGCGCAGAAGAATTTCGCGTCACTGCCGCGCAAATCCTGGGCACGACCGCCGACTGTGTCGCCATCGTTTCCTCCGCCGGCTACGGGGTTGAGACGGC
This sequence comes from uncultured Acidobacteriaceae bacterium, assembly GCA_963818945.1. Classification (GTDB taxonomy): domain Bacteria; phylum Acidobacteriota; class Terriglobia; order Terriglobales; family Acidobacteriaceae; genus Acidiflorens. Next base: position 1,399,431 of record CAWFUA010000001.1, read on the forward strand.
GGCACGGAACCTGCCGGTGCGCAAAGGGCAAACGATCCTGGTCCTCGCCGAGCAGTTTCCCTCCAACTACTATCCCTGGCAGAAGCTGGCTAAGGAGAATCGCGCGTCGCTCAAGGTCGTCCCGTGGCCCCAAGACCAGGACTGGACGGCCGCAGTGCTCGGCGCGCTCACGTCCGAAGTCGCCGTCGCCGCTTTGCCGCATGTCCATTGGACGAGCGGTGGGCAGCTTGATCTTGTCCGCGTCGGCGCAGCGTGTCGCCAGATTGGCGCAGCGCTCGCGCTCGATCTAACACAGTCGCTGGGCGTGCTGCCGTTCCGCGTCAGCGAGGTGCAGCCGGACTTTGCCGTTGCCGCCAGTTACAAGTGGCTGCTCGGCCCCTATACCGTTGCAACCCTCTACGTTGCCCCCAAGTGGCACAAAGGAGCGCCGCTGGAAGAAGGATGGATTCAGCGCGCGAATGCGCGAGATTTTTCGAGCCTTGTTCTCTATTCGGACGAGTACGACGCGGGCGCGCGCCGCTTCGATATGGGCGAGCGCTCGAACTTCGCGCTGCTGCCCGCCGCCGTGCGCGCCATGCAGCAGATATTGGATTGGGGGATTGAGGAAATCTCGGCGACCTCGGGCACAATGAATCGCCGCCTGGCCGAGTCGGCCGCCGACCTGGGCTTTACTGCGCCACGGGAGCCGCTGCGCGCCCCGCACTATCTCTGCTTGCGCAGAGGCGTCGCGATCCCGCCGGAACTAACCCATGTGCTGGCGCGCGAAAAGGTGTTTGTGAGCGTCCGAGGAACTTCGATGCGCGTGACGCCGCACGTCTACAACACGGAAGAAGATTGTGGCCGGCTGATTGCCTGTTTGCGGCAAATCGCGGAAAAGATCTAAGAACGGCTCTACTTCAAATCGGCTGCCTTCCGTTGCGCCAATTGGGCCGCTTCACTCGACGGGTTTTCCTTCTGGATCTGCGTGTAGATATTGCGGGCTTCGTCCGGTTTCTGGTGCGACGCGTAGAAGCTGGCGAGTTCAAGCTGTGCCGTCACTTTGCTCACCAGAAGCGTGGGCTTGTCGATCAATTGCTTATAAAGGTCAGCGGCCTGCGCATCTTTTTTCTCGTTGGCATACTCGGATGCAAGCGCAAATCTGCCGAGAGAAGCTAGGTCGGCGTCGGACGAACCCGCCGCCTCCTGCAAATTGCTTTCCGCCGCCGCGTTGTCGCCGAGTTGCGCCGCCGTCAGACCGACGAAATAGCGCGCCATCTTGCCGGTGTGTGTTTGCGGATATTTGTCGGCGATCGCCTGAAACTCCTTGCGGGCCTCGGTGGCACGCGCTGTGCCCGATTCAAAACTCGCGTACCCGGGTTGTTCGGGCGTGCCGGCGGGACGTAGCGGCGTTTCCAGCGTGCGAACCGCCGTAGCCAGCTCAAAGCTTGCCTTTTCATCCTGCGACTTGACGTAATACCATCCGCCAAACCCAATTGCCAGTAGGACGGCGACTGCAACCACAGCCACAATCAGTTTGCCCTGGTGTTCCTGGCTCCAGTTGACGGTCTTCTCGGCCGCTTCGAATGTGGCTTTGCTGAAACGATCTTCCTTCAGTTGATGACGGGTCTCTGCGCGCACGGGCTTCCTTCTTCGCTTATAGGTGGGCTGGCAAAACTTCAGTTTAACAGGCGGCTTTCGAGAGCGTCAAAGCGAGCGCCGGCCGCAGATCGGCACCGGAGATGAAGAAAGACAAAAAAGCCCTCCGCCGAGTCGGGGGCGGAGGGCCGCACGATTCAGTGTGCGTGGAGCGCCGAAAACCCGCCTACTTGAAATTAATCACACCGAACACGCCATCCAGATTGTTGGCGGGACCGGCGGTGTAGTACAGCTGGTTCGTATTGCCGTTGGATGCCGTGCCGCCCCCGAACTCGATCCCCCAAAGCTGATTAATATGAATCGGCTTTTTGGCGGCATTCGTGATTGTGCCCACGAAGGCGCCGGTGGTCGGATTGAACCCGTTGATCGTTCCGGTGTTGGTGTTGTTGCTGATGAGCAACGTACCGCTCAGCGGGCCGAAATTCGCGGGCGCAACCGCGAATCCCCAAGGCTGGTTAAGCGGCTTGCCCTTGATCAGGGTCTTTACGAAAGTTCCGTTTTCGTCAAAGATATCGATGTACCCGCCGGCCTTGCCGTTCTGGGCTGCGAAAGCAACATAGACCTTCCCGCCGATGTCTTGAATGCCAAGAGGCGCAAAGCCGGCTGGAAGGCTGGTGTCGGTGAACGACATTACGAACCCGAACGTTCCGTTATAGACATCGACTTTGTTGTTCGCGAAGTCGGCGGCGTAAATCATGTTGCCCGAGGCGTGGCTGGTAATGGCCAGCCCGGTGTACATGGCTTTGTTGGCCGAGTTGTTCACGCCGATCAGCGCGTTATTCGGATCGAAGTGCGACCATCCGCTGATCGTGCCATCGAGCGTGGCAAACAGGAATGCCGACGTCCAGCTATCGATCTTGAATTCCGAGGAGCCGTTGTAAACGATGCCGGTGGGCGAGCCGAGACCCGTGCCCGAGGCGGGAGGGATCGTGACCACAAGGGCCTGTTTGCTGCCCGTGCCGTCGTACAACGTCGAGAGCCCAGAGCCCGCATCGCTCAACCAGAACGGATTGCCCGGACCGTAGGCCAGACCCCAAGGATTGATAAGCTGTTTATCCGGCTTCTTGCCGGTATTTTTCACCAGTGCCGTCGCCGTGTACTGGGCTGTCGCCACGGCCGAAGCCATGGTCAACAAGAGGGTAAGAGTGAACAAGTGTCGAGGGAAAGCTTTCAACATGACGAGAAATCTCCTTATGTGAGGTTGTACTGAGCCGGACCAGCGCTGCGCTTCTGTGTAAGCTGAACGAAACGATCACGGGCCGCGATTACGAGTCGTAGAATCCTGAGCCGAACGTCCCACGGATGCTACAAGAGCGGCGCAGCAGACTTGTCATGTTGAAGTCAGTGAATTGTCAAAATGTTGTCTCGGGGGTTGGGGAGCGCATCCTCCGACGCTGGCCTGCGAATTGTGTGGTAGCGTGCCCTCGCCATTTTGAGAGCTGGCAAATCGTCTGGCTATTTCGTCTGGCCCGCACTCATTAGGCGACTCACCTGGGAACTCATCAATCGGCGCTTGCGAACGAGTGAAAAACGATACTCGAACCCGGCCTTGAGAATTCCGCGGGTAGACGACTCGTTTGCTGCCGCACTGAAGATCCAGGCTGGCCTTTGCTGTCCTTCCAGGAAGGACGCGGCATGACAAATGGCACTCGCATAGTAACCGAAGCCGCGATGAAAGAGCGGAGTCCAGCAATCGAAAATCATTGCCGCGCCGGATGCGGCAGACCCGGGAACGTTACTAGCCAGAATTGTGGGAACGGCCTCACTGGGCTGCGCATCAGCGGCCTCGAGTTTGTGATCAATTTCGGATAAATGAAAACCATCGAAGTCAGCGATCCACAGGAAGTGGACCGGACATCCATCTGGCGTTCGTAGAACGTAGCCCGGCAGGCCTCGACGCATTCGCGGACCGCAGCGCATCAGGTACTGCAGGGTTTGCGGATCCTCCGCGTAGAGGATTGCCGCTTCCGCGAGCAGCTGCCAGTTCAAGGCGCTCAGGCTAGCTGGAGAATCGCTCTTCCGCTGTATTGAAGGCGCTTCGAACAACAGCACTTCATCGTCGCACTTGACGCGTTTGGCCGCGCGCCGAAGCGCATAGCCCGCGGTCGCCGCGAGCCCAGTTTCTTGAAGGCGCCTGCGAACATTGCCAATCCGATCCCGAGTTGTGCGAAGTTGCTTTTCAAGAGCCGCGGATTTCTTTGCCTTGCTGCCCAGCCAGTAACGGCCCATGCTGAACATGTGGTGGGCGGAATTACTGGATAGGGCGATGTGCTGCGTTGTGAATAAGGCATTCGCAAAGCGCCGCTTGTAAGCTTCGTCTCCAAGGCCAAGGTCCATCCTCTTTACCCCGGCTTCGGTGCACGCTTCCTGCACAAGAAGTTGGAGTAAACACGAGCCGGGAGAAAATTGCTCGTACTGAATCTTGAAGGTCGGTAAATACCAGAACCAGCTGTCGGCAAAGCGAAAGCCATAGTTCCAGGCGAGAGGCTCGCCATTGAGTTCAAGCCGACTGATCTTCAGCCAACCCGCTTGCCCCAGAAGCCGGCTCAGTTCCTTCAGGAAGTGACGGCGCTCGGGGTAAACCAAAGGGCTTACGCGGTTCGTCGCCAGAAAACGCGTAATCTGAGCGGAAATGATGGCCGTCAAATCTGATTCCCCTAATGCGGCTGCCTCGTGGGTAATCTGGATAGGGCCCAGCTTCGCCATTTTCTTCAGCCCGCGATTTTCCCTCTCTTTACTGCGCACGGCCTGCCGGAGTGCTTCACGCTCCAGGTCGCCGCCCAACCGAATGACATCGCATTCATAGGCGCGGCGCGAATGGAAGTGATACTGATGGGAGCGAGCCACGTTCGGAAGTTCTCTAAAGGTTGTCGAATCGGAAGGGAGATTTGTCAGTATAAGATCCGCAACTCCGAGCCTCCTCAGTTCGCCGAATACTGCTCCAAGCACCGCGCTGCGCTGGTCCGGAGCGCTCAGGATGTCGCAGTAGTCAGCAGTGCTGGCTGCCAGGAAAAAGGCGGCTCGATGGGACTGGCGGCTGCTCGCTAGCGCACCAACTCCGCAGAGACGATCCGAGTCGTATGCGAGCACAACGAGCGGACGCACTGTGCCCTCGAATGCGCGACTTGCGGCCAACGCCCACTCATACGTATAGAAGACCTCCGGGCGTTCCATATGTATGGCAAGGCTGTTCCAGGAGGCAGCGAGCTGTGGATCTTCCGGAATCTCCTCCAGAACGGTGACGCGCAATGGTTCTCCCGTAAGCAATGTTAACCGCGCACGGCGTTTTGCAGCCGCGCGTGAAATCCAATCATGTGCGCTTCCAGTTCCGCCACGCTCATATCCGCCGTGATATGGGTTCGCGAAAGCTCAAAAGGATGGGAACGCTCCGCAAAGCCTCCCCCTGCGTTCAGAAAGGCACAGTCGAATCCGGCTTGACGTGCCCAATCCACTTCGCGCGAGCCCATGGTGGCGGCGTTCCCGAACGGATAAGCAAACGCCCAGACGGGCTTTCCCAGCGCGCGTTCAAGTGTAGTTTTGCTCTCGCTGATCTCGCGGCAGCCCTCCTCCGGCGTGCATTCCGAAAGAACCGGATGCGACATGGTGTGCGCCCCGATGGTCGCGCCCGCCTTCGCCAGCCGCCGCAACTCGTGGACATTCATCAGTCTCCAACGCGGCTCATAAAGTGTCGATGCGACGGCCGGGTATTTGCGCCGCAGAACTTCCATCCGATCCGCTCGCGCACTTGCGCTCAGGCGCGATGCGCTGAGAACGGCCTTCCACCACGCTGCTTGAAAACTCCCGGCGGCGGGTTGCGACTCGTCTCCCGATAAGAGGTGCAAGCCAGCCTCGCCATGCTGCCCGGACCGCATCAGATGGTACAGCTCCTCGTACCAAAGCGTCCCCGGATTCTCGCAACCCGACGCCCCCAAAACAAAAAAAAGGCAATCGATCCCTTCGCTCTGAAAAATCGGGAGCATCTCGAGCAGGTTGTTCACGAGTCCGTCGTCGCAAGTGATGAGCACGGCGCGCGCAGGCAGGGTTTTGCGGTTCGGCACCCACTCGCGAAAATCCGCTGGAGGGACGATCTCGTAGTTCTTTTTCAAAAAGCGGAGCTGGGTTTGCAGCCCTTCCGGAGAAACCAGATTGCCGTCGAGAAAGTTGTCGTCGGACTTGTAGCCGGACGGAGTCACGCCATGATAATTGACCACGGCGCAACCGCCAGAAGGCGCGATGCGCCTCAGCCATCCAGCATGATGCATGCCAGGGTAAATGACGTTCTTCAGCAGTGGACTGACGAACCGCATAGCGGAGTTCTGGGTTGGCCCAGCGATTTTATCGCGCTTGCTCTGGTTCGCGCCTTCAGCCCGCGTGGTGCAGATTCTCGTTGAGATCGTCTGGGATGCCTGCGACAGCCACGAAACGGAACTGCCCGATAACAGATGGCAGGCGCCGCATCCGTGCCTTCCCCTGCAGGGAATTGCTTATCAATATTGGGATTACTGCGCGGCTTCGAGCAGGCCCTTTTCGGCTTTTTCCTGGCATTCGATGCAGTGCCGCGTCCAGGGGACGGCTTCCAGTCGCTTGGCGTTGATTTCTTTGCCGCAGGAAACGCATTCTCCGAAGCTGCCTTCGCGAATGCGCGCAAGCGCGCCTTCGACCATGTTGAGCAACTGCCGGTCGTTGTTGCTCTGGCTGAACAAAAACTCCTTGGTGTAGGAACTGGCGGCGCGATCGGCGACATCCTGCGTGGCTTCCTCGTCGGCCGCGCGCCCATCCTGCTGGTTGCGAGTCACCATGTGGCGTAATTCCTGCTGCCGCGTTTCCAGCCTTTTCTTAAACGTTTCGATTTTCTTCTTTTCCATGTTTGCGCCCGGCTGAAGGCGGAGTCCCGCACAGCAGCTTCATTCCCATGAAAGTCAAACGTATATGGTAAGCGCCGACTGGAAGAAGCGTCAACTGGGCGGAAGGCGCGGTGGTGGGTCAATTTGAATTTGTTTTGAAAGGGCCCGCTTCAGCCGTGCCGCAAATGCCACAACATTACTGCGGGTCTTAGCCTTGGGGGAATGTGTCTTGCAAACTGATCCACTACCGAAAGCCGCTGGGGAAACTTGCACCGCAGTTCATCTAATCCGAGCGATTCCATTGATTTCACGGCGTCACGCGGAACGGGACGTGGCTCAAAAGCTTGCGTTCATGACACCCGAGCGTGCTTTCCGGGTGGCTTCCACTGACGGGTGCTATCATAAACAAATTCATCCGCCCGGCGGATGAGCCCGGCATCTGCCGATCCCTGATGCGCTTTCGACGCAAGCTCCCCATTGTTGGCGCCGTTCTTGTAATTGCAGCGGCCGTTGCGCTAATTGTCGTGCTCCGCAAGCAGGCCGCGCCCGAGGCAGCAAGGCTGCTTCCGGGCGCCGACGGATTCCTCTACGTCGAGTTGGACACGATTCGGAAGTTGAGCACCAAGCCACTTCCGCCCGTTTCGCACGACCCCGAATACCAGAAGTTCGTCGACGAGACCGGCTTTGAATTCGAGCGCGACCTCGACAAAGCCGCTTTCGCCGTGCATTACCCTGAAAGCTGGGGAAATGGTACGGCCGGAAATTCGCCGGAGCCGCGCTTCTCAGAAATATTTGTCGGCAAGTTCGACTCCAGCCGTCTCACTTCTTACCTGAGAAAGACCGCCTCTTCGGTCGACAGCTACCGCAACTTTGATATCTACAATATTCCGCTCGAGGGCCGCACGGTTCGGGTAGCGGTTCTTTCCTACGACAGCGTTGCGGTTTCCAATCATCCCGATCCCGCAGTGATTCGCGGGATCGTCGATCGCTCGCGCAAACTGGCGTCGCCGTTTGGCGGGCCGTCTCTGCTCAGAAAGTTCTACCGCCAGGTGCCGCTGGCCAGCCTGGCTTTCGCCATCCTGCGCATCCGCCCAGCGGAAATGAACTCGCGGGGCAGCCTTGCCAACTGGTCGCTCCTGTTTTCGAAGCCCGCCGTCGTCGTGGTTTCCGCGCGCACTCTCCGCGCCCTGCATTTGCGGGCGGAAGCGTTTGCCGGCGACGCCCCCGATGCTGAGGCCATCGCCAACAAGGCAAGCGCGTACCTCAGCTTGTTTCATGCAGCCGAGGGAAGCGTGGGCACGCATGGCACCGACGCCGACGTGAAAGCGTTTTTCGACAGTCTCAAAGTCGAGCACTCAGGAGAGAGCGCGATTCTGACGGCGACCGTGCCGCCGGGGTTGATCGGCAAGATTCTGACGGAAGCCCCGGGGAATGAAGTGCCGCCGGCCGCGCAGTCAGCGCCCGCGCAGCCCTCCACGAATTCTGCAAGCCCAAAGACACAGTGATTCCCTTTTGCTCCCGCGCCCGTCCAAAGCAGTGTCCCTATCGTAACTAACGAAGTGCTGTAACAAACCCGCCGGGTCGTGCATCCTATATGGAAAGGCAAAAGCGCGCCGTCGCCGCTACAATGGATCGCCGCTAGAATAGAACCCCAGAATAGAGCCTATGACCAGTCTGCCATTACCGCTCGCAGCCTTCTTCGCCGGCTTGATCTCATTCCTCTCGCCCTGCGTGCTTCCGCTGGTCCCCGGATATGTTTCGCTGATCTCGGGCGCGGGCGTAGAGGAACTCAAGTCCAGTGATGGCCACCTTTTCGGCAAGGTGATGCGCAACTCGACGGCCTTCATCCTGGGCTTCAGCATTGTCTTCATCACTCTCGGCGCTATCTCGACCGAAGTCGGGCAGGTTCTGGCGCAATACAAATCTCTGCTGGCTCGCGTCGCCGGGGCTGTGATTATTCTCTTTGGTCTTCACCTGACGGGCATCTTTCAGATCAAAGCGCTTCTTGCCGATACCCGACTGCATAGTCTCAAAGGGAGTTCCTCTGCGTGGGGAGCATTTGTGATCGGCTTTGCGTTTGCCTTTGGCTGGACACCCTGCGTAGGGCCGATTCTTGCGGTGGTGCTGGGATTCGCCGCCGCCCAGGATACGGTGTGGAAAGGCATTTTCTTACTCGCTATTTACTCCGCCGGGCTGGCCGTGCCGTTTCTGATCACGTCGCTCGGTATCGAGCGCTTTCTCAAGTTCTACAACCGTTTCAAATTTCACATGCACGCCGTGGAAGTAGCGAGCGGGTGTTTGCTGATCGTTCTGGGTATTCTTCTTGTGCTGGGCCGGTTCACACTGATCTCCGGATATTTCTCTTTCTTGAACCGGTTCGCTCTCTAATTAGGGCGCGTAGCGCGGCTTTCGAGAAGAATATAATTGCTTTAACGTGGATTTTCGGGTTCCCCTGGAAGTTGAGGTCACAGTGCAACGAAATCCTCTAATCCTGTTCTTTATTGGCGCGCTGGTCGCCATCATGCTGGTTACCGGCATTCGCATGTCGCGCAAAAGCAGCGCCAGTGCTCCGAAGAAAGGATTGATGGGCCTGACTGCTCCCGACTTTGAGTTGCAGGCGATTGATGGCAGCAGCCTCAAACTTTCTCACCTGAGAGGAAAGGCCGTTCTGCTCAATTTTTGGGCCACGTATTGCGAACCCTGCAAGGTCGAGATGCCGTGGTTCGTCCAACTGCAAAAGCAATATGGCCCTCAAGGTCTCCAGATCGTTGGCGTTGCCATGGATGATGCCGACACCGATGACATTGCAAAATTCGCCAAAGATATGGGCGTAAATTACCCGATTCTGCTGGGCAAAGAAGCGGTGGGCATGACCTATGGCGGCGTCAACGTCCTTCCGACGACTTTTTTTCTCGATCGCAACGGCAAGGTGATCGCGCGCGAGTTTGGCCTGCAAAGCCGCAGCGTCTTTGTCGACCACATCAATGAGGCCCTCGGCCAAGGCGGAACGGTACAGGCTCAGAAGTAACCTGCATCGCCACTTATCCTGGTTTACCCTAAGACGTACCCTAAGAGACTGAAGCAGACTTACAGGTGGGGAATGAACAGACAGAGACTAGGACTAACTCTAGCGTGTGCGCTTCTCGTGACTGCAACGACCGCGGCCCAGGAGGAATTCGGACCGAAAGGCCCCGTCGTTACCATGGCTCCCGCGCCTGTCATAACCGCCGTCCAGGCCAAACCGTCGACGGTTCCGCTCTCGTTCCAGGTCGCCAGCGGCTACCACATCAACTCCAACCACCCGAAGTCGGAGTATCTGATCCCAACTGCCCTCAAAGTCGAAGCCACAACCGACATCGTCGTGGGAAAGATCGTCTACCCCGATGGCCAGGACATGAGCTTTGCCTTCGCTCCCGACGAGAAGCTCAACGTGTACAGCGGGGATTTCACGGTGGACGTCGTTGTGCATCCTCTGCGCTCAGTCGAGCCCGGCAAGTATGTCGTTCGCGCCAGCCTCAAATACCAGGCCTGCGATAACACCGCTTGCTATCCGCCCAAGACATTGCCAATCAGCTTTGATGTGAAGGTCAGGAAAACGCCGCCAGCGCACACAGCGAACCCTGCGCAAAGCCCGCACGCCCACCAATAGAGCGTTTTGCCTCGGCGTCCTTTTCTCTACCCGCCGCCCTTCACTTTTTCGCCGCGAGATCGTTCCTGAAGACTTTGCCGTCCTTCATGACAAACGCAACGTTCTCGAGAAGCTTGACGTTCTCGATCGGATCGCCAGCGATAGCGATCACGTCCGCGTAAGCTCCGGGCGCTATCACGCCCACCTGTCCCTTCCGGTCGAGCAATTCAGCCGCCCGCGACGTCGCACTCTGGATCGCCTCCATCGGCGTCATACCAAACTCAACCATCCGCGGAAACTCCTGCGCAATCGGCTCGGTCCACGGGATTCCGCCGATGTCGGTCCCAAACGCAATCTTCACTCCCGCCTTGTGTGCTTTGCGGAACGATTCCGCATGATCGGAAGCGCGCTTCCGGTCGCGCTGCCCTTCGATTGTGTCCGCCGGGCTCCAGTCGCCGTAGTACACGCTGAGCGTAGGACACAACCATGTTCCCTGCTTGAACATTTGCGCGATTTGCGTGTCGCTCAACTCGAGCCCGTGCTCGATCGAGTCGCACCCTCCGTCGAGCGCCCGCTGCAAGCCTTCTCCGCCATAAGCGTGGCAGGCGACCTTCTTTCCCCAGCCGTGAGTTTCGTCCACAATCGCGCGCAATTCCTCGACCGTGAGAGTCGGTTGCGAAACCAGTTCTCCGTTCTTGCCCACCCATGAGCGATGGGTCATGTAGACCTTGATCCAGTCGGCGCCGTGGTCCAGTTGCTCGCGCGCCGCTTTGCGCGCCGCAACCGAACCGTCGATGATCTGCACGCCTTTCGGCACTTCGATCTCCGGCGCGTACCCTTCAAGCGGATATCCGCCGGTAGTCGAAATTGCGCGCGTCGAAGCGAATATCCGCGGGCCCGGAATATACCCGCGCTCGATGGCCATCTTGATACCGACATCGCCGTAGCCCGCACCCTCGGTCTCCATGTCGCGGATGGTCGTGAATCCCTGTTCGAGTGCGCGCCGCGCCGATACCGTAGCCCGCGCCGCGCGAAACGCCAGCGGATACTTCAGCAACTGAATGTCGTATCCGCCCTCGGACGGAACTTCCCCTTGCAGAAAGATGTGCGTATGCGCATCGATCAGCCCCGGCAGCACCGTGGCCTGCGACAGGTCAATTACGGTTGCGCCTTCGGGGATGATTGCCAAACCCGCATCCGAGACATCGGAGATCTTGTTGCCGCGAATCGTGATGACCAGGTTGCGTCGCACTGTGTTCGACACACCGTCGATCACCGATCCCGCCCGAATCACCGTCAATGGCAGTTGCGCCGGACTATTCTGAGCCCAGCCAGCGCAAGTCAAAAACAAACCAGCAAATACAGCAAGACAGCGCTTCATAACGAACCTCCGGCACCGCTGGATTGTACGTCGGAGCGTGCAGGAGAGTCACTCTGATGAAGAAATTGCCGGACGGGCAACGAATTTCAAACGGTCGTGCGGCGGGCAAGAGGTATGCGCAAAACCAGGCTCGAAGCGCCGTCATCGAATGCCAATGTCACGCCGGCGCTCCCCAGTACCCGAGCCGCGATGGCCAGTCGTACCCGCCTCATCGTTGCCCCTGCAGAATCACGCTTGGGGCTCGGATTGGATTGAATCCCACCCCCGCGCTCGCCCTCGATCCGCAACAGAGTTCCCAACGGGTTTTCATTCATCCGAAAGATAATCTCGCTGCCCGCCGACTGCCGTTCGATCATCGCCGAAAGCAGATATTCCAGCGCCCTTCGCATCCATGACGGGTTGACGGGCAATTCCGCCGAGCACGTTCCTATCATCCGGATGCGGACCTTCCGTAACACGGCCCATGTCGAGAGATCATCGCTCATGCTCGTCAGAACCGGCATCAACGCGATTGCCGGACCTTCCGCCTCTCCATGCTCGGCTTCAAGGTACTCGCGCATCAGCTGAATCATGGCGATCACGTTTTCCGTCTGCTCCATCGCCGTCGTGATTGTCTGCTGCTGTTGCTCGGCTCCTTCGTCCAGTGAAAGTTCGAGCGAACAGCGCAATGTGGTCAGCGGCTGGCTGACCGAATGCAACAATTCGCCCAGCAGCTCCCGGTTCTCGGGCAGCGGCGAATACGAATGTGCGCTCATTGCGGTCTTCCGGATGCGGTCAATTGGTAGCCCACGCCGCGCACCGTCTGGATGAGCGGAGCAGGAAACCCGTCGTCCACCTTGCGCCGCAAATAATTGATGTACACATCCACAATGTTCGTCGCCGAATCGAACGTCAGATTCCATACGTGTTCGATGATCATGGCGCGCGTCAGCCGGCGTCCGGCATTGCGCATAAGGTATTCGAGCAGCGCAAACTCCTTCACTGTTAGCTCAATCGGCCTCCCGCCGCGCTGCACCTTATGCTCCACCCGGTCCAGGCTCAGATCGAGCACAGTAAGCACCGACTCCGAAGGCAAATGGCTGCGCCGCAGCAGCGCCCGCGCCCGCGCCGATAGTTCCAGAAACGAAAATGGTTTTACCAGGTAGTCGTCGGCGCCCGAGTCCAGGCATTGCACGCGGTCTTCTACGCGGCTGCGCGCCGTCAGAATAATGACCGGCAATTTCGGCTTGCGCTGCCGCACGCTCTTGAGCACCGTCAACCCGTCAAGCCCCGGCAGATTCAGGTCCAGCACTGCCAGATCGTAGTCAATCCCCATCGCCATCGAAAGGCCCTGTTCGCCATCCAGTGCCGCATCCACCGCGTGGTGTTCCGCTTCCAGTCCCTTCTTGATAAAACTGGAAAGAGCGGCGTCATCCTCAACGATAAGAATTCTCATGAATGTTTTCTTAACCCGTCAATTTGTGAATCGATTCTCATTCTCAGTCGTTTCTTCGCCGCCGACAAGATAACCGTTCCGTACTTTTGGACGTGCCTCGCCGCAGAAGCGCGCGCGCAGATTGCGCCTCAATCGCGGTTACACACTGAATTGAGGGTTGAGAATCGTCGGTCGGAATGCTGCACGGACGTAAGCACTGCACGAAGAAGCGCAAGTGCGGCGCGCCCGCGTTAACCGGCGCCGTGTCTACGTCCCCAGCGCCGCATGGATCTCGCTGGCAATCGATGCGGCGATTCGATCCATCTGCTCCTTCGACTCCGCTTCCACCATCACCCGAGCCAATGCCTCGGTTCCGGAGTAGCGCACGACGACGCGCCCATTACCATCGAGTTCGCGCTCGGCCGAGTCAATCGCCGCCCGCACAGTCGCAATCTTCGCAAACGGAACTTTCTCCCGCACGCGTACATTACGGATGATCTGCGGAAATACCTTCAGGTCGCTTACCAGTTCGGCCAGCTTTTTCCCCGAGCGCACCATGATCTCCAGGACTCGCAGCGCCGTAATCAGGCCGTCACCAGTAGTGGCCTCGCCATCGCGGAACAGAATGTGCCCCGATTGTTCGCCGCCAAGCGTTGCGCCAGAGCGCTGCATTTCCTCGAGCACGTACTTGTCCCCGACATTCGCGCGCAGCATTCGAATACCCGAGCGCTTCAGCGCGATTTCCAATCCCATGTTTGACATGGTGGTGGCGACAACGGTTGCGTTGGCGAGCGTTCCGCGAGCCTGCATGTCGCGCGCGGCAAGCAATAGAACCGCGTCCCCATTCACCACGCGCCCCTCGGCATCACAAAAAAGAGCGCGATCCGCGTCGCCATCGAACGTCACGCCTAAATCGAATTTTCCTGAATTACCGGCGACAAAACGCGAGACTGTCTCCGGGTGCAGCGCCCCGCAGCTCTCGTTGATGTTTTCTCCATCGGGCGATGAGTGCAGGAAGGTCGCCAGCACTTTCAGCGCGCGAAACAATTCCGGCGCTTCGGCCGCGGCCGCGCCGTTGGCGCAATCAACCGCCACCCGAAGCCGTGTCAGATCCGCCGAACTTCCTGCGGCCAGCCAGCGCACGTAGGCCTGCCGCAGCGTTTCCTCTCCCGGCAGACTCGCAGTTCCAGCTGCGGATTCCGGCGCTGACTCTGCCTCCGCATCCTGCAACAGTGAGAAAATTTCCTTCTCAATCGCCAACTCATGCGCATCCGGAAGCTTGTATCCATCGGCGGAGAAAATCTTGATTCCATTGTCGGTCCACGGATTGTGCGAAGCGGAAATCACAACGCCCGCGTCGAAGCGCTCCGAACGCGCCAGGAATGCGACGCCCGGCGTCGTGATCACGCCCGCGCTCCGGCTCGCCACGCCCACCGAGGCCAGGCCCTCAATAAACCGGTCCGCAATCCACCGGCTCGAAACTCGCGTGTCCTGCCCAATGACGACGCGCGCGTTTCGATTTGTGCGCACAAGATCGTGGCCCAGCGCCCGTCCAATCCAATACACACTGTCGCGGGTGAGCGGGAACTCTCCCGCTACGCCGCGTATTCCGTCGGTGCCAAAAAGCTGTCTGGTTTGCGTCATGAAATCAGGAGACGGGTCCTTTTGCAGAAAGTAGATTGCAGCTCTTAGCTCTGCTTGCGCTCGGCAGGCTTCGGATCAATTCGCATCTCTTATTTTTTGTTCTTCTCTCCGCCCGCACCCTCCATAATAACCGTCACGCGAATCGGCCGGGGTTTAACGACCTGGATCAGGGGATCCGCCACATAAGCCTGGGTCGTAAATGATGCTCGGCCCAGGGTTCCGCTAACGTCGACCGGATCGGTGGTGGCTGCCTCCAGTTTTTCCAGGCGATGGCGCGGTCCCGTCACCGTGATGTTCGGCGGATCGGCTATCACCTGCGCCACCCGCATTCCGCCGGCAAAATTTCCTGTCACGCGCGGGTGAACGTCAACCGTCCGCACATCGCGGTTGTCAAACGAAAGGTGAAACTGCCCGGGAATGATTTGCACCACTTCAACTTCGTTGGGCACATGCACGTGCCGCGCCGTGAGGTCGAACGTCCTTTCGCCGGCCTGCATGTTGCCCAGATCGACTTCCGCCCGTACATCCGCGGGTAACATGCCGTGAAGGACGCGCTCCGGGCCGCGCAAACGCACCTCCGCCTCGGTGAAGCTTGCGGAGTCGATCTCCAAATTGTCGGGGAGATTGCGGAACTCAATCGGGACCCGCATCTCGATTTCGGCCACAGGAGTGCGCGCCACCGCCAGCCAAAGCCCAGCCGCCAGCAACAGGGAAATCACCTTATAGATGAAGTTGTCGAGGAACAAACGCCGCATCCAGTTCCCCATCGTCAGTCATCCCTTCCCTTATGTGCGCCGGAATCCTGATGCCGCGCGGAAGAATGCGAACTCGGCGGTTCGTCTTCCACAAAATCGTCCAGCGCACTCGGCAAACTTGGCGCCGGAGCATAACGCCGCAGGAGACTGCTCAAGCGCTCCCGCAAACGTTCCACTGTCAGATCGCGTTCAATGTGGCCACCGGTAGCCACGCTGATCGAGCCCGTTTCTTCGGAGACGATCACCGCCACGGAATCGGTTTCCTCGGTGATGCCGATCCCCGCGCGATGGCGCGTTCCCAGTTGCGTCGAGAGCACCGGGTTCATCGAGAGCGGTAGAAAGCAGGCGGCGGCGGCAATGCGGTCGCGCTGTACGATCACCGCTCCGTCGTGCAAAGGCGCGCTCGGCCGGAAAATCGTCGCCAGCAGATCGTAGGAAAGGCGCGCATCCATGGCAACGCCGCTTTCGATATAGGTGCGCAGGCCGATCTCCCGCTCGATCACGATCAGCGCTCCCGTTTGATTCTGGGAAAACAGATTCGCCGCCAGCACGATGTCGTCATAAACATCGGCCGCCGAATTTGAAGACCGCATCAGCGAAATGCGGCTCCCCAGGTTCGCCAGCGCGTGCCGGATCTCCGACGCAAAGAGGACAATCAGCGCGAAAACAACATAGGGAAGAAGCGTGCTGAGCAGCCAGTTCAGCGTGCGCAATTCCCCGAGCCGCGCCAGGTAGAACGCCAGGCCGAGTGTCGCCACTCCCACCAGCATCGGCGCGGCTCGCGTTCCCCGCACCAGCATCAGGAACTGGTAGATCAGGATCGCGACCAGCACGATGTCCACGACCGATATCACTGTGAATTGCGGCCATGCGCCGGTCGACATCACTTCATCCTCGCGTTGCTGTCGTATTGGATTTCATTCTAATGCAGCCGCCGCGCATTCCAGCAGCGCTTTATGGCCGCTGCCTTATTGAGATTCGTTCGGCTCGCGGCCCGTCACCTTCGCCCGAACTCTTCCGCGCGCCAGCCGAGCCGACAACTCGTCCCCCACCGCCAGCCGCTCCGCATCTTTCACCAATTGACCCTTAGCGTCGAACACCAGCGCGTATCCCCGATTCAGAATGGCCACCGGAGAAAGCGCTTCCAGGCTGGCGGTTCGCCGGTCCAGCGCCGCGCGTCCGGACAGCAGCCGCGCCCGCATGGCCGCGGCCAGGTTCGCAATCTGCGACTCCAGTTGCTGCCGTACCGCGGCCAACCGCCGCCGCGCATCGTAATGCCGCACCGCCGCCGAAGCCGCCTCCAGACGCCGCCGGCATAGCTCCAGCAGTTGCCGCTCCGCCTTTTCCAGCCGGAAGCGCCGCTCATCCAGCTTTTGCTGGCCGCGGTGGATTCCGTCCATCATGCTGCGGAACGCGCCATGCTGGGCCAGTTCGGTCAATTCCTGCCGCGCCATCAGCAACCGGTAGCGCACCGCGCGTTCCAGACGCCGATGCATCTCTTCCGCCTGCGCTTCAATCTCCTGCCGCGATCGGATCACCAGCTCCGCGGCTGCCGAAGGCGTGGGCGCGCGCAAATCGGCGACAAAATCCACGATCGTGAAATCGGTCTCGTGCCCAATGGCGGAAATCACCGGAATCCCAGCCGCAGCCACCGCCCGCGCCAATCCTTCATGATTGAATGCCGCCAGGTCCTCAACCGATCCCCCGCCGCGCGCAATAATAATGACGTCAACTCCATCGGCTTTCCCCGCGCGCTCGCAAAAATATCGCAGCCCAGCCATTACCTCGGCCGGCGCTGCGTCGCCCTGTACCTGCGCGGGATAAATCAGCACATTCGCCGAGTGATGCCGCCGCGCCAAAATGTTGAGGATGTCCTGCAGCGCCGCTCCCTGCGGAGATGTGATCACGCCGATCCGATGTGGCAGCGGCGGGACCGGTTTCTTGCGCGCTGCTTCGAACAGCCCTTCCGCCTGCAAGCGCGCTTTCAGCTGTTCGAACGCCAGTTGCAGCGCACCCGCGCCTTGCGGCTCCATGAACTCGGCCGAAATCTGCAACTCGCCGCGCTCTTCATACACCGTGATCCGCCCGCGCACGGTGACGCGCAGACCGTTCTCCGGGCGAAACCGCAGCAACTTCGCCGACGACCGGAACATCACCACGCGAATCTGCGCGCTTTCTTCCTTCAGCGTGAAATACAAATGTCCCGAGTCCGGCGAGCGCAGGTTGGAAATCTCACCTTCAACCCAGCAATCGGAGAACTGCCGCTCGACGAGCCCGCGCACCGATTCCACCAGCGCGCGCACCGACCAGATGTGCCGCTCTGGCGCGCGAAACTGGAAGCCGAGTTGGTCGGATATCTCCATCAGAGTACGGCGCCGAGGCGAGGCGCGGGCATGTCAGTCAGAGACCTACATGCGGTCAAAGTCAAAGATAGCGGGAGTATCGCCAAATCTGAATAATAAGCACACGATAAAATAAAAATCAATAACGGGGTGGACGGTGCGCTTGCACATAAAAACTCTTACGCCGGCAGCGAGGGGATATTGGCACGCTACCGCTTGAAGCGGCTAACGAGAAACAGAATCAGCGACAGCAAGATGCTCAGAATGACCGAAGTTGCGAGCGGGAAATAAAACGTGGTGTTCTTCACGCGATAGAGGATGTCTCCGGGCAGGCGGCGAGGGGCATGCTGTACGCACAGCAGCATGAAATCGCGCGAACTTCTTCAGGCCAGTTTCACCGGCACGATCCGCGCCACGCGAGCCATGACCTTCTTGTCTTGCGCGGACTTCTTCAGGTCATAGGTGGCTTGCAATCGCATCCACACTTCCGGCGAGCCGCCAAACAGGCGGGCCACCTTCAGGCACATGACAGCAGACAGCGGTTTGCGGCCCGCTAAAATGCCGTGAAGCATCTGGCGCGACACGCCTAAAGCTTTGGCCGCAGCCGTCACCGGCAGCCCAACCGACGGCAAAATGTCTAAGTTGCGGTGAACGATCTGCCGGGTCACCCGAAACGTGGGCCGCAGCCGTCACCGGCAGCCCAAGGGACGGCGGATGTCTGGGGGGGGGAGGTCCTTGATAATCTCGCCTGGATGGACCGGCGGCAGTCCGTTCTTTCTCTCCATAACTCCCCCTAATGGTAGTCTTCAGAATCGACACCCAACGCGTTTTCGCCCCGCGACTGTCAGACTGCCCCCTTTGGGGGCTGAGGCCCCTTGCCGAGTTACCGCTTCAGGCGGCCAATCAAGAACAGAAGGAGAGAGGAACAATAGAAAGCACAACACTAATCAGAATGGAACTAGCCAGCGGAAAATAGAAAGTAGTGTTCTTGCCGCGATACACAACATCCCCTGGCAACCGCCCCAGGGGCAAGCCAGTCTGGCCGAGTAGCATGAGAGTGTGGCCGATTGGCGCCCCAGGGGCAAGCCAGTCCGGCCGAGCAGCATGACAATGCCGCCGATTACCACCAGGGCCACTCCCAGCACCAGCAGCATCCGCCCCATCTCTACCATGCCGGCAACCCCGCGATTGCGAAACTAAATTCAGCCTGGCTAGCGAAATTACTCTTAATCACAGTTGATGTTCCGGTTTTCCCTCGCCCATTACAGCCCCGTCATGCGCTGCAACTGTTCCGGATACCGATCCCCCTGCACGGTGATTTTCGAGGCGGCGTCGTTGATGTCGCGCAGGTCGTCGGACGTGAGCTCAATTGCGACCGAGCCGATGTTTTCGTCCAACCGAGACAATTTGGTCGTACCCGGGATGGGAACGATCCACGGCTTTTGTGCAAGCAGCCAGGCAAGCGCGATCTGCGCGGGTGTCGCCCGCTTCTCCCCGGCGATCTTGGCGAGCAGATCGACAACAGCCTGATTCACCTTCAGAGCCTCGGGCGTATAGCGAGGGAGCTTGCTGCGGAAATCGGAGCTTTCAAATTTCGTATTTGCGTCGATCTTTCCGGTCAGGAAGCCCCTCCCCAGCGGGCTATACGGAACCAATCCAATTCCAAGCTCCTCGAGTGCCGGCAGCACTTCCGTTTCAAGCGTTCTCCACCACAGCGAGTATTCGCTTTGCAGTGCGGTTACCGGCTGAACAGCGTGCGCGCGACGAATCGTCTTTACGCCTGCCTCCGAAAGTCCGAAGTGCTTGACCTTACCCACCTGAATCAGTTCCTTCACCGCACCCGCGACATCTTCGATGGGCACGTTGGGGTCAACCCGATGCTGATACAGCAGGTCGATGACATCTACCTTCAGCCGTTTCAGCGACCCTTCGACAGCCTGCTTAATGTGCTCGGGCCCGCTATTCACACCCGCCGCTCCCGGCCGTTGATCGCCGCCGGTCACGTCGAATCCGAACTTGGTGGCAATGACCACCCGGTCGCGAATGGGCGAGAGCGCCTCGCCCACCAGCTCTTCGTTGGTGAACGGCCCATACACCTCAGCCGTATCGAAGAACGTAATGCCGCGGTCCACCGCGGTGCGCAGCAGCGAGATCATTTCTTTCTTATCTTTCGGCTCACCATAAGAGAAGCTCATGCCCATGCAGCCGAGGCCGAGAGCTGAGACTTCCAGGTTGCTTTTTCCCAGTTTGCGCTTTTGCATTGCTCATCCTCCAAGGCACGGAGATAGTCTTCCGCAATTCTAGTCGAACAGAGATTCGTCTCGGGATTGGTGCGAAATCGACAACATTGTTATGGAATGGGAACTATAGTTCCCTATGGAATCATTACACCAGCGGACATCATCCGCTTCCCCATCACGCGAGTACACGTATTCTGTTCCCCTAGTGACCGCTCACGCTGCCGATGCCGCGTTCATTCCGCCTTTGACGGTTTGCCTGCGCCGCTTACGACTGATACTCTAGACAGCACCTCAGACGGGGTGAACCTTAATTTGTTGAATGGAGGCTGGTCATGGGACTTTTGGACGAAGCGGAAAAAATTGCAGGCGCTGTGGCAGCAGTGGAAGGTGTAAAGAAGTTGGATCCGAACGCGTCGATCCTGACCGAAGGCGCGGCTGCCATTGCCGGGTTTGAAGGCGTAAAAGCCGTCAAAGAGCACATTGAAAAGAAAGAAGGAGAGCAACAGGGCTAAGGCCGGTCTCGCCTAAACTCATTGTCCTCGTAGAACCTGCAAAGGTCTGGCCATTGGCCAGACCTCATTTGCTTCTGGCAATACTCCCCCTGAGAGGGACTGCTTGTGGCCAAACGTCATTCCCCAACATTACTTTCGACTTTGCCCCACCTTTGAAAACGCCCGCCAAGGCTGTAACATTTCCGCCAGCACAAATTTCGAGGAATTCCCGATGTCCTTAGTGATAAAACTGGAAGACGACCTGGGCGAGCGCAGCGAATGGGTCATTCTGAACGGAGTGGTTCCACCCTCGAGCGACCCGAACTTTTTGCTGCTAAGCGGTGTCGATCCCTTCGGCAAAACCGTCTTCAATCACCTGCAGATGGAAGGC
The DNA here is from genome assembly GCA_963818945.1 of uncultured Acidobacteriaceae bacterium. Classification (GTDB taxonomy): domain Bacteria; phylum Acidobacteriota; class Terriglobia; order Terriglobales; family Acidobacteriaceae; genus Acidiflorens. The sequence continues at coordinate 1,420,196 of CAWFUA010000001.1, forward strand.
TTCCTGAAGGAATGGGAGCGCGTCCGGGAACGCGTCCGCGATGACTCGCAGCTGGAAGCATGGCAGCGAGTCAAACAGATGGCCGAAACCTGCCGCCAGGACCGCGACCTCTATCTCCGCTTCGTAGGCAACTAGCGAATCAGACCGCTAACTCGTCATCCACTTCCTCTTGCGTGGCGACGGTCGATTTCCGCACCCCACTCGCGCACCGCGCGGCGCCCTGTTCACCACCGGGCGCAATTGAGCGTCATCGGGATTTTGCGTCATTCCTTATAGGCAACGCTTGTCCGTAGTCGAATCGATTGGCGCTCTTCAAGTTCCGTCACAGGAATTCTTTCCGCTCAAATGAGGGAATTCCAATGTTCCCAACGGCAAGGACAAGGTGCAAAACCAAGGGCCAAACGCCCGCAAACCGTTTCATGTTGACCGCCGGCCTCCTGGGGGAGAGAATCAGTTGTTTGAGTAACTGCTGTCCCGGCCGCTAATAGGCAGATGAGCAGGCGTTCCCTGGACCTATGTAAACATGTGCTAACAGAGATAGTCTGCGCTCACGATTTCCATTTGAGCGATCGGTGGTTTTCCTTCAGTTCAACGGAGACTGGCCTCATGAATATGCCGGCGCAATATCGGAACTGGATCGGCGGAATAAGTAAGCGAGTCGTTAGTGCCGCCCTTGCTTTAGTGATCCTGTTTATAGCTGCGGCGCTCGCGACCAGAGTGGCTCAGGCTCAGACTTACACCGAGAGTCTGCTCCATTCCTTTGCGGGCAGCCCGGACGGCGCACATCCCTATGCAAGCCTAGTGCGGAACCCGCAGGGCGAGCTTTATGGTACGACCATTCAGGGCGGTGTTTTCTCCTATGGCACGGTGTTCAAGTTGGATAAAAAGGGAAATGAGACCACACTATATAACTTCCCTGTGAATGGTGGAGAAGCCGCGCTTCCCACGGGTTTGACGCGAGACAAGCGGGGCAACCTATATGGCACCACTTATGGGGGTGGCGATTACAGCCAGGGAAGCTTGTTCAAGTTGGATGCGAGCGGGAATCAGACCGTTCTCTACAGCTTTACCGGTGCTGATGATGGCGCAGAACCCCAAGCAGGTTTGGTGCTGGATGCAGAAGGCAACCTGTACGGCACTACCGAGCATGGCGGAAATCTCGCAACCTGTTACGGCTCCGGCTGCGGAACGGTGTTCAAATTGGACACGACGGGCCACGAAACGGTGCTTTATACCTTCACGGGGACCGCAGGCGACGGCTATTGGCCCATGGCAGATTTATTAGTGCGAGATGCGCATGGCAACCTATATGGCACTACTTCCGAGGGTGGTGCTTTCAACTATGGAACCGTATTCAAAGTGGACGCGACGGGCAAGGAAACGTTGCTCCACAGCTTCACGATGGCCGACGGGGACGGCGCGTATCCCGAAGCAGCCTTGGTGCGAGACGCGAGGGGCAATCTGTATGGCACTACCATCTGGGGTGGTGCGTTCGGATACGGAATGGTATTCAAGCTAGATCAAACCGGCAGGGAGACCGTGCTCCACAGCTTCACGATGACCGAGGGGGACGGCGCAGATCCCTATGCGGGCTTAGTGCGAGACACGCATGGCAATTTGTACGGCACCACGGGCGCCGGCGGCGCTTTCAGCTCAGGAACGGTGTTCATGGTGGATACGAACGGAAACGAGAGCGTGCTCTATAGCTTTGGAGGAACGCGCGGAGACGGCCAGTATCCTGCTGCAGGTTTAGTGCGGGATGCGCGGGGCGATCTGTATGGCACCACCGTGGATGGCGGTGCATATGGCTACGGAGCGGTCTTCAAGCTGACGCCTTAGTTGGGTAGCGCGCATCCCCTACCGCTCCGGCAAATTCTCCCGCAGAAACTTCATTGCGTTCTCGCCCATAATCTTCCGAATCTCCTCCTCCGAGTAGCCTGCATCCATCATGGCGGCCGTGATTTCGATAACACCGGTTGTATCGAAAGGTTCGGTGACCGCTCCATCGAAGTCCGATCCGAGCGCCACATGTTCCACTCCCACACGGTCGGAGACATAGCGCATGGCCCGCACAATCGCCCGCGCATCCGTGCCGCAGGTCGCCGTATCCCAATAGCCAATCCCGATCAGCCCGCCCTTCGCCGCCACCGCCTGAATCTGCTCGTCGGTAAGATTGCGGTTGTTGTTGCACGTGCCCCTCACCCCGGTGTGCGAGACCACGACCGGCCGCGTGGCCATCGCCAGTACATCGTCAATCGTCTGCGGCGAAGCATGCGCCAGATCGATAATCATGTGCCGCGCTTCCATCTGCCGCACCCACTCGCGGCCCTTGTCGGTCAGTCCGATCCTCCCCACCCCCGCCGCCGACCCTCCAATATCCGTGTCAAAAAAATGGCTGGGCGACATCATGCGGTAGCCCGCGCTGTAGAGCACATCCAGATTTTCCAGCTTGCCGTCGAGCGCGTGTGCTCCTTCGATCGAGAGCAAGCCCGCCGTCAGCCGCCGATTGCTCTTCCGCTGCTCCAGGTACCAGTTGAGTTGGTCGGAGCTTTCAATCAGCGCGAAGCTGCCCCGCGAAGCGATCGCGAAAGAATGCAGCCGCTCGGCCTGATACACCGCTCGGGCCGTCAGGCTTTTCCACGTGCGCGGCGGCCAGCGCTCCAGCAACGCCAGCAAGAAAATGTCATCGGTCTTGTCGTCATTTCTTTCGATGTTCAGGCCGTGCGGCGACTTTGTCGGCAGCGAGAACACCTGCAGCGCGACATTGCCGTTGGCCAGCCGCGGAATATCCACGTGCCCATACCAGGACCGCCTCAGAAGATCGCGTCCCCACAGAAGCGAGTCAGCGTGCAGATCGGCAATCGTGAGTGTGTCGTGCAGTTCCTTCGCCCGCTGCGAAACCAGTTTTCTATACGGCGGCCTCACGCGCACTTTGTTCTCGCGCTCATCCACCAGCCGCGGACCCCTCGTGAACAAAACCACCACAAAACATGCAACTACAAGAATCACCGGAACCAGCTTGCGCACAACTCCCCCTCGTGGCCCTGACGTTCTACACCATTCTTAAGAATCGACGAATTTGTCCCGTAGTCCTCTGCGCCCTCTGTGGTCGGGACTTTCTTCGTCGGCAGTGAATCGGAGCTCCCTTAGCGAACCTCTGAAGTGTGGCGCGGACACTCTTGTCCGCGCAAAAACCAGCATCTGCAAGTGTGCTGGCCCCAACAGGGTACTTGTTCAGAGTCTCCTTAGCCGAGAATCATTTCGAAAGCGTCCCGAGCGCGTCGCGGAACAACGCTTCAAAATTCTTCGCCACCGCATCCTTACCATTGCGCGACGCGAGCAACGCTTTTTCCGCCGCCGCCCGTTGATAACCCAGGTTGACCAGCGCAGAAATCACGTCCTCTTCGACCGGATTCGCTTGCGCCGCGCTCGTCTCTGCCGCACCCGCTGCGGCTGGAAGCTTGTCGCGCAACTCAAGTACCATGCGCTCCGCCGTCTTTTTCCCAATTCCTGGAATACGCGTCAGCCGCGCCACATCGCCCCCGCGAATAGCTGCGACCATTTCATCGGCCGGCATGCCGCTCAGAATCGTAATCGCCAGCTTGGGCCCGATGCCGCTCACGGTCAGCAATTTCTCGAAGAGATGTTTCTCCCCCAGCCGCAAGAAACCATACAGGCTGAGTGCGTCTTCCCGAACGTGCGTGTGAATGTGGAGCGCGACCTCGCTGCCCGCCGCCGGCATTTCCGAAAACGTCGGCACGGTAATCACCACGTCATAGCCCACGCCGTGCGCTTCCACGATCGCCTGATTCGGATGTTTCGCCAGCAGCGTCCCGCGCAAGTGCGCAATCATTTGCAGGGTATTGTAAGGCAAACGGAGCAACGGGCGCCCTCGCCCGTCACACCGCGAAATTTTCCCCGCTTTTCCTCGCGCCTTCCACAAGAACCTCGCCGCCTCCACAGCTTATGCACAGAATCACCCCAGTTTCCCATTGCGCCACCGACCCACGCTCCGGCACATTGCTAACAGTCAATCGCGAGTATGTTTCTGCGCGGCTGCTGATCAGATTTAGCGTTGCCGGTGATTCTCTCGAGGGGAATCGCCGGGGGAATTCCGGTTCATGTCCAGTGAACTGGTGCCCGGGCGTTGCGGCCTCCTCCGAGATCCTCTCCTTCCAAGGGGGGATTGAAGCGCTGAATCGGCAAGCTTGAGGCGCGAGCTTCAGGCTAGACATAGCCGCACGGTGTTCTTCGGAGCGCCAGTAGGCGATGGTCTTCTCCTTAGGGCAGAAGACGGCAGCCAGAAGCATCCGCGACAACAATGCGGCTTGGGTGGCTGGCCCGAGCCGCATTTGTTTTTGCGGATTGTCCCTGAAGCTCGATCTATCGAGTCTCCGTCAGATGCATTTCTATTGCGCTCGATCTCCATCGTTTGGTGTCGCCCCGCAAGGCGAGCCGTGGAGCACAGCTCTTATTGATCCACAGAAGGGGAGCGTGCGATACACAAGGCAGGAATAGCAGGGGTAGGATGCCAGCACATGCCACGTCGCGCGATTGGCCCAGCAGGGCTTCGATGGGTCCTGGGTCATCGGGCACTCTTTCGTGTTGTGAAATTCGCAATGGCGAAATTTCCAGCACGCACACCGTGTGCGCAGCAACTCCCGGATGCCGTCAAAAGAGAGGTGCGCTTCCTCGCGCAGGCGCTTGATGGTATTGATCCATCCGTAGTCGAGGTCCGTATAGTACTGGATCCCGTTGTTGGACTTGAGAGGGATGAGAAGGCCTTCGCGCACGTAGTCCTCGACCTGCGCGGTCGTAACGTTGCAGCGGCTGGCGGCAACGTCGATGGTGACGCATTCCGCAGGGGGGTGTGGAAGCGGTCCCTCGATGGCGTAGCTCATAGCGGGCATCCCGTACTTCTACTGCCTACGTGTCGGCTCCCGCTTTCGGAGTTGTCACGGCAAAACGAGGCCTACTTGCGGCCTTATTGTCATCATGTAACTCCGCGTGACGGCCTAGCCATGATGCTCGTCACTGACTGATGTGATGGCTTCGCACTGGCTGCCGGACACCGTGTTCGAGTAAATATCTTTGCTTTTTCTTCGCTCCGTGACATACTTCGCTCATACGGTTACGGAGGGCGAGATTCTCAGGGTGCCGAGGTTCGGGGCCCTCATCAACCTGAGGGTGCCCCAGGTTCGCGCCCGCTCTTTGGGCGCTAATGGGATTACTTCGGCCGCCGAAAAAAAGAAATTTAATTTCGGACGCGTTTTCCGACTCGACTCGCATACGTCCACAGCCCAAAACAAATTACGATGCATCGCACTCACTTAAACATTGTGGCCACCATCGACTCCACCATCGGGCGCATGCCGGCAAACGTCGAAGCCGAGCGCTCCATCCTCGGCGCCATCCTGCTCGACAATCGCGCTTTCAACGACGCCTCCGAGCATCTGCGCCCCGAAGATTTCTCGCTCGACTCCCATCGCCGCATTTACTCGCGCATGCTGGAGCTGGCCGAACATTCGCGCCCCATCGACATCATCACGCTCGTCGAAGAGCTTGACCGCAAAAAAGATCTGCAAGCCATCGGCGACGTCGGCTACGTCTCCAGCCTCCTCGACGGAGTGCCCGACCGTCCGTCGATCGACCACTACGTCCACATCGTCCGCGACAAAGCCATGCTGCGCGGCCTGATCGCAGCCGCCAGCAACGCCATCGCCAAGGCCAGCGAGCAATCCGACCCCGCCGACGAAATCCTGAACGATGCCGAAGCCGCCGTCTTCGCGCTCTCGGAAAAGCGCATCGGCAAAGGGTTTCAGAAGATCAGCGAGACCATCCGCGCCTCCGGTGGCATCGACGCCTTCATGCAACGAGGCCAGCGCATCACCGGCCTCGAGACGCACTACACCGATCTCGACGAGATGACCAGCGGTTTTCAGAAATCCGACCTCGTCATTCTGGCGGCGCGCCCCTCGATGGGAAAAACGTCGTTTGCGATGAACATTGCCGAGAACGCCGCCATCGACGACGGTAAGACCGTAGCCATCTTCTCGCTCGAGATGTCGAGCGAGGCTCTGCTCCACCGCCTGCTAAGCTCGCGCGCCATCATTGACGCGCACAAGCTCCGCACCGGGTCGCTCTGGAAGGACGATAAGGAAAAACTGCTGCGTGCTGCCGCTGAACTCGCTGAAGCTCCCCTGTTCATCGACGACACACCCGGCATCGGGCTCACCGAAATGCGCGCCAAGACCCGCCGCCTCAAACAAGCGGAAGGCCACCTCGACCTCATCGTCGTCGATTATCTCCAGCTCATGTCCGGAGGCAGCAAGCGTTTCGAAAACCGCACGCAGGAAGTCTCCGCCATCTCGCGCGGCCTGAAAGCCCTGGCCAAGGAACTCGAGGCCCCGGTCGTTGCGCTCTCGCAGCTCAGCCGCGCTCCCGAAAGCCGCGGCGGCGACCATCGCCCGCAACTCAGCGATCTCCGCGAATCCGGCTCCATCGAACAGGACGCCGACGTGGTCATGTTCATCTTCCGCGAAGAGATTTATAAGCAGGACGATCCCGAACTCAAGGGCCGAGCTGAAATCATTGTCGCCAAGCAGCGCAATGGCCCCATCGGCAAATTCCATCTCGCGTTCCTGCATAATTCAACGCGCTTTGCCAACATGGCCAGCGGCAACAGCGAACCAGGCGAGTAGGCAAGGAATACGAGTTTGCAGCTTTACTTTCGAGGCGCCCATGGTTCTTGGTTGCGACTCTGATTTTGAGTGGCGTAGCGCTTTCAGCGCTGCGGTGACTGTTGCATTTCTTTGGCGGCTTCAGCGGCTGAGGTAACACCGTTGAACGAGGAAAAATAGTCTTGGATGTGTTTTCCGGCGTTCTCCACAAGCAGGACCACACCTGCACAAGATGTACACAGAAAAACCGTCGCGCCGCTCTCGCGAGAATGACAAACAAGAGCAGACTTGAACACGACATTCTTGATATTGCAACAAGGGGCTCACAGGTAAATGAGAGAAGCAGTCCGCAGCGGTCGGCGTGCCAATTTCTACATCACCGAAAACAGTTTCATCGATTACTATGCCCGCGAGGTGGGGCCGACGGGAATAGCGGTCTACCACACGCTGGCACGGCATGCGAATTGCGAAACCCGTTCTACGTGGGTTGGCACTGCTAAAGTGGCGGAACTCCTGGGCGTGGAGCAGCGCACCGTCCAGCGGGCGCTCAAAAAGCTCGAGAGTTTGAATCTCGTCCGCATCATCCGGTCCTCAAACATGACAACGTATTACCTTGTTCCCGTACCCGCGCGTCCCAAGACCGCAACCGTCATCCCACTCTTCGATCAAATTCCGGATCACGAATTCGCTGACGAGAACACCACAGTAGAAGAGAATGCGACTTCTATGTCATCCGTCGCGCCATCTATGTCGCGGTATGCGACGCACGCGTCGTCTTCCGCGTCTCCTGCGTCGTTCCCCACGACATCCACGTCGCAGAGCACGACAGTTAAGTCGCATCCCCACGACATTCGGGACGCCGCATATAAGGAAGAACAAAACTTAGAGAACAAGACTGATGAACAAGACTTTTTTGAAAAATCATTTAAGACGAGTTCGCCTGAAATACAAGAGGGTGTTGAACGGATATTGATGATACTTAAGCTTCCTCGCTCATCTCGCCACGCTGCAATGGCTGCCATTGAGATCGAGCAGAGGGAAAGAGGTGGATCGATTGACAACGCAGTGGAGGGGATATGGAAGAAAGCCGTCGGACCCAATCATAGGCACGAGGCGCGCGCGCAGTTTATGGAAGGATTTTTTGCGGAGGCGCTGGCCGAAAGGATATTACATAGGGTTAACCTACCAGATACGAAGAATCTCATTGATACAGTGACGAAGGTTTTAAAGGCGGAGTCAAGAGAGTTAAGGCTCGGTTTGGAAGAAACGGCGGCCACAATCACAAGCTATGTGGCAAGAGATCGAGGAAGATTCCCAATTGACAAGTATTATTTTGAGAATTGTAAGTGGAGGCTAAATGGCGGAATCAGCAAAGCCGAACAGAGAGAACTCGATAATCTTGAAGTCACCGCCCGCGTCAAGCAACGTTTCAGGGATCTCCTCGGAGGTAACTGATTGGCTAGCAGAACAAATCAACCTGCTCGCAAAGGCGTTTGCCGAGAAACTAACCGATGATCGCGCATCCTTATATATCGCCGGCCTTGCTGATATTCCACCAGAGCGGCTAAGAGTGGCATTCCAACGGTCATTCAGAGAGTTGGTCTACTTCCCCAAAATAGCTGAACTTCGCAACCTCGCCGGTTCAAGCTCCGCCGATGAAGCAAAAATCGAGGCCGACGCTGCCTGGACCTATGTCAACGAATATCTCCGCAAGTGGGGAGTAGACCTATTGCCTATCCATTCCGGCGGCAAGCAGATCGCGCCCCCTCCGCTCGACACCCGCGTCGAATACGCCCTCCGCAGAATCGGCGGTCTCCAGGCGCTCAATCAAATGGACATGAACAGGATGCCGTTCATGTATCGCGATTTTTGCGAGGCATATACCCAAGCGCCGCTGGCGGAACAAATGGCACCGCGCCTGGAACAACAATTCGGAACCAATAAAGTGCTGGGCACGATAAAAGGCCTCGCCCAGGCCAAAACCATGCTTCCGGAGAGAGATCCAGAAACAGGAAAACAGTAAGTCATGGCTGACTCGCTGAGCGCTAGCAGCCTGCGGAAAAAGCTCCTTGTCGATTGCGTAATCGTGGAAGAGCGGCCCCTTCCCATCCTAGTTCCGAATCCCATCCTTAGGTGCCCCTTCAACCTGTGGAAAACACTGTGGATGAGTGGACCGCCCGCTTTCACCAATCATCCACGGGTCATAAAAAGAGCTTCATCGGCAGCGTCCACCTCGGCCTAAGGCTATGTTTCTAAGTTGGTTAACGGCCTTTGACAATCCGCGCGCCGATCCCGCGTCAAATCAGCACTTTCGTCACAAAATGTGAGATTTGCACATACCGCGAAGCATGTACTCCAATCCTCCCCAGAGGGTTGCGCGCCTCGGCCGAGTTTGCATGCCGCCCTTTCTGACTCGCATCTGGCCCTTCTGCGGCGGTTTCTCTCCGTCAGCAACGGGCGTAAAATCACAAAAGGGGACGATGGCAAACCGATTCATTCTCGCGCTCGCGGCAGCAGCCGTCCTTGCACCGCTCTCAATTCCTATCTGCCGCGCGCAGAGGCGCGGCGGCGCTCGGCCCGCACCCGAGGGAGCGGTGCGCCACAGCGCATCCTCTTATAGCCATCGGCGCGGAAGTGTTCCCTTGGGATACTTCCTCGGCGATTCTCCATATTTCTACGATGATTACTCCAACGATCAGCCGGCTCCCGAACCCGGCCCACACTTCATCGTTATGCAGCCACCGCTCGCCGCCGACTCTTCGCCGCAACCCAAGGCCTCGCCTCTGCTGATTGAACTCGAAGGGGATCGCTACGTTCGCTACGGAGGAGCAGTGCGACCATCCGAAACCGATGCGACGCACCCGGGACCGGTGCGCGAACCGAAGGCAGCGTCTGATGCGGCCCGGTCTTCAGCGCGGCGAATGGACGCTGTATCTCCCGCCCCACTCGCGCCCACCGTGCTCATCTACCGTGACGGCCGCCGTGAGGAAATTCCCGACTACGCCATCGTCGGTCGCATCCTCTATGCGCACCGCGGCAACAACGCCCAGCCCGGATACGGTATGCGAAGCATCGAGGTTTCAGCCCTCGATATCCCTGCGACGGTAGAAGCCAACCGAGTAAATGGCGTCAACTTCGCCCTCCCCGCCGGTCCCAACGAAGTCGTCACCAGACCGTAGCTGGACCCAGCACTATTTTCTGCAATAAAAAAGGAGCGCTTTCAGCAGCGCCCCACCAGACTTCCCTAAATACCGAGCCACAGCGAGCCGGTTTCACTTCTTAAATCTGACTTCTTACTTTTGACTTTCCCTAACTGCTCCCCTCGCCCACCTTCAGCACCGCCAGGAACGCTTCCTGCGGAATATCCACGCGCCCGATACGCTTCATCCGCTTCTTGCCTTCTTTTTGCTTTTCCAGCAGCTTGCGTTTGCGCGTGATGTCGCCGCCGTAGCATTTGGCCAGCACGTTCTTGCGCATCGCAGGCACCGTTTCGCGTGCAATGATCTTCGCGCCAATCGCCGCCTGAATCGCCACTTCAAACATCTGCCGCGGAATCAACTGCTTCATCTTCAGCGCCAGCGCCTTCCCGCGTTCATACGCAAAGTCGCGATGAATAATCGTCGAGAGCGCATCCACCGGCTCGCCCGCCACCATGATGTCGAGCTTCGCCATCGGCGAGTCCCACGTCCCCGAAAGGTGATAGTCAAGCGAAGCATAGCCGCGCGACACCGATTTCAGCCGGTCGTAGAAATCCAGCACGATCTCATTCAGCGGCAATTCATACTGCAGCATCACCCGCGACGAACTCACATATTCAAAGCTTTTCTGCTTCCCGCGCTTCTCCTCGACTAACTTCAGAATCCCGCCGACATACTCTTCATTCGTAAGAATGACCGCCAGAATCACCGGCTCTTCCACCTTCGCAATCTCGCTCGTATCCGGCCAGCGCGAAGGATTATCCACCTCGATCACCTCGCCATCGGTCTTGTGAATCAGGTAACGCACGCCCGGCGCAGTCGTAATCAGGTCGAGGTTATACTCGCGCTCCAGCCGCTCCTGGATGATCTCCATGTGCAAAAGCCCCAGAAACCCGCACCGGAAGCCGAATCCCAGCGCGACCGAACTTTCTGGCTCGAAGAAAAATGAAGAGTCGTTAAGCTTCAGTTTCTCGAGCGCTTCGCGCAGCGCCGTGTGCTCGTGTGCGTCCACCGTGTAGAGCCCGGCGAACACCATCGGCTTGATCTCTTCAAATCCCGGCAGCGGCTCAATCGCCGGCCGGTCATCATCGGTAATCGTGTCGCCGATTTTGGTGTCGGCCACGTTCTTGATATTCGCAATGATGAACCCAACCTCACCCGCCACCAACTCCTCAATCGCCACCGCTTTGGGAGTTAGCACGCCGAGTGCTTCCACCTGGAACACACGGTCGTTCCACCACAGCCGAATCTTCTGCCCCACGCGCAGCGTCCCTTCAAACACGCGCGCCAGCACCACCACCCCGCGATACGGATCGAACCACGAATCAAACAGCAACGCCTGCAAAGGCCGCTCCGGCGAACCCTTCGGCGGCGGAATCCGCTTCACAATCGCTTCCAGCACATCCGGCACGCCCTGCCCCGTCTTCGCGCTGATCAGCAGCGCATCCGAAGCATCCAGGCCCACCGCCCCCTCGATCATCTCCTTCGTCCGCGGAATGTCGGCGCTCTGCAAATCGATCTTGTTGATGACCGGAATAATCTCCAGCCCGTGATTGATCGCGAGATAAGAATTCGCCAGCGTCTGCGCTTCCACGCCCTGCGATGCGTCCACAATCAGCAGCGCCCCTTCGCACGCCGCGAGCGACCGCGACACTTCGTAGGAAAAATCCACGTGCCCGGGCGTATCAATCAAATTGAGCTGATAAGTCTGGCCATCCTGCGCGGGATACACCATCCGGACGGCGTGCGCCTTGATCGTGATGCCGCGCTCGCGCTCCAGGTCCATCGAGTCGAGCACCTGCTCCTGCATCTCGCGCATGGCCAGCGACCCGGTCAACTCCAGCAACCGGTCGGCCAGCGTGGATTTCCCGTGGTCAATGTGCGCGATAATCGCGAAATTTCGTATGCGGCTGGCTTCCATGCGGACACACCGATTCTAACAGGCGTTCGGGCAGGCGCTTCCGCGCGGCCCTGTTGCGGCCGACGTCAGCGTCGGCACCTACTGAAGTGGCTTGCTACGCTTGCTGACGAAGGGTAATAAAAAGGGCGCGATCTCTCGCGCCCCACTTCTGCAATCTGACTTCTTACCTCTGACCTAGTCCCTAACTCCATCCATAAACGCCCTCAGCTTCCTCGAGCGCGACGGATGCCGTAGTTTTCTCAGCGCCTTCGCTTCAATCTGTCGAATGCGCTCGCGCGTCACCGCAAAAGACTGGCCGACTTCTTCCAGCGTATGCTCCGAACCGTCTTCGAGGCCAAAGCGCATCTTGATCACTTTCTCCTCGCGCGGCGTCAGCGTCCTCAGCACCTGTCCCGTCTGGTCCTTGAGGTTCACATTGATCACCGCTTCCGCCGGCGAAACCACTGCCCGGTCTTCGATGAAGTCGCCCAGATGCGAATCTTCCTCTTCGCCAATCGGCGTTTCGAGCGAGATCGGCTCCTGCGCAATCTTCAGCACTTTCCGCACTTTCGCCACCGGAATATCCATCCGCTTGGCGATTTCTTCCGACGTCGGTTCGCGTCCCAGTTCCTGCACCAGCTGCCGCGACGTGCGGATCAGCTTGTTGATCGTTTCGATCATGTGCACCGGGATACGAATCGTACGCGCTTGATCGGCAATGGCACGAGTAATCGCCTGCCGAATCCACCACGTGGCATAAGTCGAGAACTTATACCCGCGCCGGTATTCGAACTTATCCACGGCCTTCATCAGTCCGATGTTGCCTTCCTGAATCAGGTCGAGGAACTGCAATCCGCGGTTGGTGTACTTCTTTGCAATCGAAACCACCAGTCGAAGGTTAGCCTCGATCAGCTCGCGCTTCGCCTGCTCGGCGTCCATATCGCCCTGGATGATCTCGCGCTGTGTGCGCTTGAGCTCCTGGAACAACAGGCCCGCTTCCACTTCCAGCTTTTCGAGTTCCCCGCGAACCGCCCGCGCCTGCTTTTTGTATTCCTTGCGCTGCTCTTCGCTGCGCGTGCCCTCGGCCCGCTTCTCCAGGTTCTGGATCTGCCGGTCGAGCGAACGCATGCCGTCGACCGTGCGGTTCACCCGCTCAATCAGCCGTTTGCGTTCGTTGTTGGTGAAGGCCAGATGGCGCACCGCCCGCGACGTTCGCACGATGGCTCGCGCCAGGTTGAAGCGATAGCGGCGATAATCGCGCGGACGCTTCTTCTGGTTCACCGCCGCCAGCTTCTCCACGTACGGCATGACTTTCTTGTAAAGCTTGTCGAGCGTGGCGATCTTGGCGAGAAATTCCTTCAGCCGGTTGTCGACGATCTCCTCGGTGATTTCCTCTTCGTCGAAGGTGACCAGCTCTTTAATCGAGCGGACGCCCTTCTCGAGGTCCTCGCCCAGGGCGAGGAGTTCGCGAATCACGATGGGAGAGCGCGAAAGCGCCTTCAGGACGCGGTTTTGCCCCCGCTCGATGCGCTTCGCGATTTCTACTTCGCCTTCGCGCGTCAGCAGCGGCACGGTTCCCATCTCGCGCAGATACATGCGGACGGGATCATTGGTTTTTTCCAGAGCGCCGGGGGTTAGGTCGAGTTCGACATCCTCCGACGCATCATCCACTTCCTCGAATTTTTTTTCCAGATCGGTCGAAGGCATCTTGCCGCCTTCCAGCACGTCAATGCCTTGCGTTCCGATCGTGGTCAGCAGATCTTCCAGGTCTTCCGGAGAGTGCACATCCTGCGGGATGAGATCGTTGACCTGGTCATAGGTCAGATATCCCTTCTCCTTACCTGCGTCGATCAGCTTTTTTATGTCGTCGAACTTGTCGTCAAGTGCCAACTCAGATTTTCCTCGGGACGCCCGTCGCCTTCATCCTGCCGAGCCGAACTCCAAAGCTCACCAGGACGCCGCGGTTCAGGACGTCAAACCATTCCAGCGGTGGGATTTATTACGGAGCTGCGCAGAGAGCGCACAAACCTAAAAATTATAGCACACGAATCAGCTTGTGGGGCGCGGGCATTCTTGCCCGCGCAGCCGGTGCCGCTGTGCCTCTGATCATGGTCCGCCGCCGCGCGCCGCCGCTTTCCTGTACCGCTAACCCTCACTACATTAGATGGCCCGCAGCCCAATTCGGTTCCAACCCAAGATTGCTAAGAGAAAGCTCCTTTCGAATAACGGGACAGGAACTGGGGGTTAAGCCGATCCCTGACTAGGCGGGGCCATCCGAAAGGGCCGAAGCGTCGACGCTCCGAGTCCCGGGTGCCCCGACGTCATCGGCCTGAATTCCCTGCCGCAAGCCGTAAAATACTCCCGTGGTCTTCGTCCTCGACAACTACGACTCCTTCACCTATAACCTCGTGCAATACCTCGGGGAGCTAGGCGCGCGCGTCGAAGTCCGCCGCAACGACGAAGTCACCATTAATCAAATCGAAGCACTCGCCCCCGAGCGCATCGTAGTTTCTCCCGGCCCCTGCACTCCGCAGGACGCCGGCATCAGCATCGGACTCATCCGCCACTTCGCAGGAAAGGTCCCCGTGCTCGGCGTCTGCCTCGGACATCAGGCCATTGGCGCGGCTTTCGGCGCTCAGGTCGTGCGCGCCAGAACGCTCATGCACGGCAAAACCAGTGCGGTCGAGCACGACGGCCGAACCATCTTTCGCGGAATTCACTCTCCACTCACCGCCACCCGCTATCACTCGCTCATCGTCCGCGAAGCGGACCTGCCCCGCGATCTGGAAGTCAGCGCTTGGACCTCCGATCGCGACGGAACCCGCGTAATCATGGGTCTGCGCCACCGCAAGTTCCCAGTCGAGGGAGTCCAGTTCCATCCCGAAAGTGTCCTAACCAGCGACGGCAAACAAATGATAGAAAATTTCCTGCAGCTCTAGGTGAAGCTCTGGTTAAGCAGTCCGCCATCAATTACAAGAGGACTACTCTGCAATTTAGCGTCTGCCCTCCATTACAATCGGTGGAGCACCACGTCCCCATGGCCCCCGCCCGCATCTCCGCCTTGCTCCAACCATTTCTCGAGGCCCCGCTCTCCCCCGTCCAGCTCGATCAAATATCGACGTACATCGATCTATTACTCCGCTGGAACGCCCGCATCAACCTGACCGCCATCCGCGACCCGGAACAAATCGTCCCCCGCCATTTCGGCGAATCGTTCTTCCTGGCCCGCCATTTATTTCCCGCTCAGAAGCAACAAGAGGCTGCCGCCACCGAGTCAACTCAAGAAACGCGGGTGCCCGTTGGGGCGATTAATTCAGAAGAGACAACAAGGCCTGCCCGCGTCATCGATCTCGGTTCCGGTGCCGGATTCCCCGCTCTTCCTATAAAAATCTGGGCGCCCGAAATCCAGCTGACACTCATCGAATCGAACCACAAGAAAGCCGCCTTCCTCCGCGAGGTGGTCCGCTCCCTTACATTGACGAGCGTCGATGTAATACCTGAGCGAGTAGAAACTGTCCTAGCCCGCCTTCCCCGCCCCTGTCACTCCGAAAGGGAAGAATCCGCTCTCCCCCCGCATCAAGAGAGTCAACCCCCTCTCGCCGACGTCGTCACCTTCCGTGCCGTCGAGAAGTTCGACAAGGTTCTCCCCTTGGCAGCGAGCTTCCTCGCCTCCCACGGTCGACTAGCCCTCCTCATTAGCTCCGCTCAGGAGCCCAGGCTAAGCGCCGTTCCCGGCCTAAGATGGCTGGCAAAACATATCCCACAGTCACGTGCAAGAACCTTGGCGATCGGCGAACAATAGGAAAGTGGTCTATGAAGGCAGCATTTCTCTTACTTGTGTGACAATATATGCACATATTTCCCATTATACTTGACATAAGTGGGAAGTTGTTCCGTCGCGTCCCATAATGAGACAAAATATGCGAGTGTTCCACGTGGAACGTTTCTTCATTTTCTCCTCAAAGTGTTCCACGTGGAACACTCGGACCCCACAAGTCACACTTCGACTGACGCCGGGCGACAGCGCAACCTCCTCGCCCCAGAACCACCCCGCATGCCTAAGGCTCTTGGATCGTCCATAGGGCAACTTGCCATCGGTAGAATCTCGCGGATGTTCCACGTGGAACACTACTCAACTTGCACCGAAATCTGGCATTGCTTTCGCACAGGCGAAGCCATTATTCTGGCCCGCAACTGAGAACATTGCAGAAACACGCGCCACATCGCCGAGAGCGCGCGCTAACCAGAGCATTGCGAGAGTGAACAATGGGACGTATTATCGCGGTTGCCAATCAGAAGGGTGGGGTGGGAAAGACCACGACTGCCATCAATCTAGCCGCCTCACTGGCCGCAGCCGAGGTCAACACGCTGGTCGTCGATTGCGATCCGCAGTCGAACACCACGAGCGGCCTAGGCCTGGTTAAGGATCCCGAACGCGTCAACATCTATGACGTGGTGATGGGCGCGGCCACCGCAGAGGAGGCCCTGCAGCTCACCGAACTCGATCAGCTCTGGCTAATCCCTTCGCACAAGAACCTGATTGGCGCGAACCTCGAGTTGGTCGACACGGAGCGGCGGGAGTACCGGCTGCGGGATGCGCTTGAGCCGCTGCGAGAGCGCTTTCGATTCATCGTGCTGGATTGCCCGCCAGCGCTTGATTTGCTTACTTTGAATGCGCTGGTCGCGGCCGATGGAGTGCTGATCCCGATGCAGGCGGAGTACTTTGCGCTCGAGGGAGTGTCGGAGCTGCTGGATACGATCGAGCGGATCCGGGTCGGGTTGAACCCTGGGCTCGTCGTCGAGGGCGTGGTGCTGACGATGTTCGACGAGCGTACGAACCTGGCGCAACAGGTGGCGGAGGAGCTGAAGAAGTACTTCGGGGAGAAGCTTTGCCGGACAACGATCCCGCGGAACATACGGCTGGCCGAGGCTCCGAGCCATGGGAAGGCGGCGCTGGTATATGACGCGCGGTCGCGCGGGGCGGAGAGCTACATCCGGCTGGCGAAGGAGATGCTGGACCGGCAAGCGGCGGATGCGACGGCTCCGGAGCGCGGGTCGCAGGAGTCGGCGCAGCAGGCGGGGAATCCGGCCGCGGGCGCATCGGATTCGGGGGAGGCGGCTTAGATTGATATTTATAAATATTTATGTGAATCGATATATGTGCGGCCAGCCAAAATTTTGCTTCAGCGGCTAAACCGCCGATGAAGATGTTGTGTATAACGCAGCGCTGAAGCGCTGCGCCACTAAAACCTAAGTATGTGGCACGCTTGTTGGAGGAGAGAGGAACAGAATGCCAAGCCCTACGAATGCGGCGGCTACGGTTGATAAGGCTGGAACCAAGACAGCAAGCGACAAGGTTCATGAGAAAGTGGTGGAAAAGCGGCGGGCTTTGGGGCGAGGGTTGGAATCGCTGCTCCCGGGGCCGCGCGTGGTGGCACCGCCTGGGGCTCCTTTGGCGCCTGAGGCGGTTCCTGCTGCTCCCGCGCCGACGGGGCAGGCACGCGAAAGTGGCGATGAGGTGGTGGCAGTCCGCGCGGCAGTCCCCGATGCGGGCTTTTCGACTCCGCCCGGAATGACAACGATTTTTGGGTTGCAAGCAGCGGAGGGGGGCGACGCCTCGTCTTCCGAAGCGGCTGGGGCGGGGACGCCCGTCGCTCCATCTTCTTTCGCTCCGTCATCATCTACCGGGGATGAAGTCATGCGGCTGGCGCTGGATTTGATTGATGAGAATCCGCACCAGACTCGGCGAACTTTTCACGAAGACACGCTGCGGGAACTGGGGGAGTCGATCCGGGTGCAGGGGGTGTTGCAGCCGATCGTGGTGCGGGAGCGTGGGGAAGGACGATTCACACTGATTCTCGGCGAGCGGAGGGTGAGGGCGTCGCGGCTGGCGGGGATCGAGACGATTCCGGCGATTGTGAAGCGGGTCAACGAGCAGCAGGCCGCGGAAATGACCCTGGTCGAGAACCTGCAACGTCAGGACCTGAATTGCATAGAGCAGGCGGAGGCGTTTGCCAGGCTGAGCACGGAATTCCATCTGACGCAGGAACAGATTGGGGCCCGCGTCGGCATGTCGCGGGAAACGGTATCGAATTACATGCGGCTGCTGTCGCTGCCGGAGGGCGTGCTGGGTGCGATCATCTCCGGCAAACTCACATTCAGCCACGCGCGCGTGATGCTGCAGATGAAGACGACGGACCACGTGGCGCTCTGGTATTACGCGAAAAAGGCGATCGACCACGGGATGTCGGTAAAGAGGTTCGAGGATTTCGTGGCGGGGAAGTTCAATCCGCCGGAAGAACGGGCGGTCGAGAAGCGACCTGACATGGGCGGCGGTGCTCGCTGGGTGGATCCGAACGTGAAAGCGGCGCAACGGTCGCTGGAAGAGGTGCTGGGGATGAGAGTGCGGATTCGGGACCGGGCGGGCCGCGGGAAGATCGTGATTGAGTACGCGACGATTGACGATTTCCAGCGGGTGGTGGGGATGCTGAGAGGGGAGTAGCAGGTGTCAGGTCCTCGGTTCTCAGTACCCAGTACCCAGTAGCCAGGAATCAAGTTGGTCAAAAGTGGGGCTGGCGTGCGCCTTTTTGATCTCTGGGGCCCTTCGAAGAGGATTCCGCCGGGTGATTTGGATGGAGTTGTTATTGTTTTCGCACATTTTCAACGCTGTTCCAATCGCTGGATTGCCAATCTATCCATGGAAAACGAGTGCTTCACTCGGGCGGCGTTCTTTGGTGTTCGGGGTCGGGCAGTTGCTGGGAATCAAGATAGTTAAAAGTGGACTCTGTGTGCGGTTTTTTCACCTCCTAGACCCTTCGGCGGCGATATCGTTGGCTAATTGGGACATGGGTCGATCGTTTGCTCCCCGTTTCAACGCTGGTTCAAGCGAAGGTTCTTAATCGTAGCGCTGAAAGCGCCGCGCCACCCAAAATAGCTTTGCAGCACTCTCCAAACCCCGCATTCGGGACAATGCAGTTACAGCATCGGTAAAATGCGAGCGCGAAAACTGGGTCGTCCCTCCGGAGTCTGTGTCATAGCAGGGCTTGTATGTAGAAAAGGCGAAAAAGAGGGCTTCCGACTAGATTGGCGAAAAAAAACACATAATCATCGGTCAATGAGCGCTAACGCCGGTTACGGCAACCATCTGCCCAAAGCAATGAACCACATGCGTTTCAGCGGTCAACCTGAGGTTCAGAAAATGAGACAATCACCTCTCACGATGGTGAGGCAGAATAAGATTTTTGGTCATTCCTTTGTTCCGATACTGACCACTCTTTTGATGGTCGTTTCTTCCGTGATGGCGCAGCAGCAGCCCACGCCGCCATCCCCCACGCCTGATCCCAAGATCGACGCGCCGAAAGACTCCAAGTCCGATCAAGCCCCAGGTGAGCCGAACGCGGCGATCGGCAAAAGCAAGCTGGAACAGGAAACCGGAACTGTCAACGATCGTATCTTCGCGGTGTTGCCGAACTATGGCACCGTCGAAACGGCCAAGGTTTTGCAGCCGCTCAACAGCGGGCAGAAGTTCCGTCTGGCGACGGCAGGCGTATTCGATTGGGGTGCATTTGGCTTCAACGGCGCTCTTGCGGCGATTGCCCAGGCGAAGAACGATCCACCCGCTTGGGGACAGGGATGGGGTGCCTACGGCAAACGCTATGGTGCTTCTTTTGCCGACAACGGCATCGGTACATACATGACGACCGCCGTCTTTCCGAGTCTGCTTCACGAAGATCCGCGCTACTTCCAGATGGGTAAGGGAAGTTTTTCCCACCGTTCTGTCTACGGATGGAGTCGGCTTTTTGTGACCCGCACCGACTCAGGCTCCATGCGGTTCAACTACTCAGAATCCGTCGGCAATGCAGCGGCGGCGGCAATTTCCAACATTTATCACCCCGCCGACGACCGTACCGCTGCCCGAAATGCCACGACCTTCGCCTTTCTGATTCTGTACGACGGCTTGTCAAACCAATTAAAGGAATTCTGGCCTGACATTCGCCGCAAAGTGTTTCACAAGACCACCCCTTAGTTCCCCCCCACGGCAAAACTCTGCTTTATCTGGTATACGAACCAGAGGTCAACGGTTGCAGAATCCGATTACTCAAAACCCCGCTCACGGATCAATGAGGGCAACAATGAACTGGAAATCTATTGCCGGAGCGCTCGGACGGATCGGGCCGATCTCGTTGTTGTTGGCAGGGCTTTTGTTGGCGAGTCTTTTTTCGGCAGGCCTGTGGGGGCCGGCGCCGGTTCGTGCCCAGGGCGTTTCCGCAGCGCCGTCGACGGAACGCAAGACCAGCACTCCTTACACTGGCGATCTCTCTATTTTCGAGGCCCCGGGGCGCGATGAGCGCCTGCAGATCAACCGCGTCATGGATATGCTTGGCATTGAGCCCGGCAAAAACGTTGCCGACATCGGCGCCGGATCGGGCTGGTTCACGGTGCGCGCTGCTCGCCGCGTCACCGGCACGGGCACGGTTTATGCCGTGGACATCAACCCGGAGGCCATTCATTACATTGACCAGCGCGCGAAAAAAGAGCAGCTCCAGAACATAAAGACGATCCTCAGCCAGCCCGACGACCCAGGGGTCCCAGCCCAAAGCATCGATGCTGTGCTGCTGCTCAAGACCTACCACGAGGTGGCGCATCCGGTGGTGTTGCTCAGGAACCTGCGCTCTTCGCTTAAGCCCGGAGCCAGGATCGGCATCATCGATCGCAATGGCGACGGAGAAAATCATGGCGTGAATAAAGAAGTGGTCGTTCGCGAAGCCGTCCAAGCCGGATACGAGCTGCGCGACTCGCAGAATTTCGTGAAAGCGGACGGCGTGGATTATTTTCTGATCTTCACAGCGAAGCCTTCAACTTGAGATGCCCCTCCGCGTAAGGACTTAGTTCGACGTCACCCGCACCCGGCCATCGACCCGGATCCAAAGCCCTGAGTCCCAAATACGGTCTTTCTTGTACCATCAAAGGCGCATGAACCTTGTGCCTCATCCTGTCGAACATTCAAGCGCGCGGCTGCTTGAGTTTGAAGCGCTCCGTGAGTTGCTTGCCGGGTATGCTTCTTCTCCTTTGGGGAAGGGGCGGATTGCCGAGCTGCGAGCTTCGGTGGATCGTGGCTGGATCGAGAACCAACATGCGCTCACTACGGAGATTCGTGAATTTCGCCGAGTGGGCGGGCGGTTTGAATTTGGCGGGCTGCCGGAAGTGGGGAAGCTTGTTGAGAAATCGCGGATCGCCGGCGCGGCGCTTGAAACGACCGAGATTCGCGATGTCGTTCAGCTTGTGGACCGGGCGTCGGAGTGGCGGGAGATTGTGCGGCAACCCCCCGCTGCCATGCGGGCGGAATGGAGGGCGGTGACGGCGCTTTCCGAGGCGATTGTCGATTTCACTGATTTTCTGCGGACGTTCCGCAACAAGATTCTGCCGGATGGAACGCTGGACGATCGGGCGTCGCCGGAGCTGGCAAGGATTCGCCGCGAAATCGAAAAGCAGAAGCGCCTGATTCAGGAATCGCTGCGCGGACATTTGCGGCGGCTGGCCGAGGGAGGAACGGTTCAGGATGAGCTGATCACGATTCGCGGCGAGCGTTTCGTGATTCCGGTCAAGGTGGAGCAGAAGCGGCGAGTGCAGGGCGTAGTGCATGGCGCGAGTTCGAGCGGGCAGACTGTGTTTGTCGAGCCGCTGGAGACGATCGAGCAGAATAACGAACTGGTGCGGCTGATTGATGAGGAACTGGCCGAGGTGCACCGGATTTTGCTCGAAATGACGCGGAAGATTGGGGAGAACGCGGGGGCGATTCTGGCGGCCGCGGACGTGCTTGGCGAGTTGGAGTTGCAGTTTGCCAAGGCGCGGTTCGCGGAGGACTACAACTGCGTGGCGGCGGGGGGACGGCGAGACGCCGTCCCGACAGCCGGCGGGGCCGCCGGCGCTACCGGTAATAGCCTGATTCTGCATCAGGCGCGGCATCCGTTGCTGGAGCGGAATTTGAAGCTGAAGAACATCGCCATTGTTCCCGTCACGGTCGAGCTTGAGGGCGAGCGGCGGCAGTTGGTGATCACGGGCCCGAATACCGGCGGGAAGACCGTCACGCTAAAAACCGTCGGACTGCTGGCCCTGATGGCGCAAGCAGGCATTCCGGTTCCGGCGGATCGGGCAGAGCTGCCGGTGTTCGATGCCATTCTTGCCGACATTGGCGACTATCAATCCATCGAACAGAATCTGTCTACGTTTTCGGCGCACGTTACGAACATCGATTTCATTTCGCGCACGGCTACCGCGGATTCGCTGGTGCTATTGGATGAACTTGGGTCGGCGACCGACCCTGAGGAAGGCGCTGCGCTGGCGGTGGCGATCGCGGAGCATTTCCGCACGACAGGCTGTATGGCGGTGATCTCGACGCACCACACCTCGCTCAAAGTCTACGGCGCGAATACGACGGGTGTCGTGAATGCAGCGGTGGGTTTCAATGAGACCACACTCGAGCCGACTTATGAGTTGAAGACCGGCGTGCCGGGAGCGTCTGCGGGAATCAACATTGCTCGACGGCTGGGGCTGAACCCGGCAATCATCGCATCCGCGCAAGGGCGGTTGGGGACGCAGACGAAGGATGTGGCGCGGTTCCTGGATCGTTTGCACTCGGAGTTGCGGACACTGGACCAGGAGCGGGCGCAGACCAAGGCCCGCGAACAGGAACTGGTGCGTGAGAAGGCGCAGCTAGCTGCCGAGGGGCGCAAGGAGCAGCAGGCGAAGGTCCGCGAACTGGAAAAGAAGATGGAGACGCTGTTCCGCGATTTCGAGTATCACGCGCGCGAGGCAGTGAATGCGGTGCAGGATCGGGCGGCGGCACAAAAGCTTTCGAAGGACGCGGAGCGGCGGATTGCGCGGGCGCGGCGCGAATTTCGCGAGCAGTTCGATTCGGCGGTGGTGGCGCACGCAACGGGCGCCGATCGCGGCGATCCGAATGCGCAGCCGACGATGGTGAAGCATGTCTCCGAGGGCGACACCGTCAAGCTGAAGTCGATGGGGCGGGCGGCGGTGGTGAAAAAGAAGATTGACGAGAACCACTTCGACGTCGAGATCGGCTCCATGAAGATGCGCATTGCGCGCGAGGATATCGCTGAGGTGGTGACGCGGGCGGCGGCCTCTCCGGTGGAGGCGGCGCGGGCGCGGGGGATCAGCGTGTCGCTGGAAAAAGAGGCGAGCGATTCGAACACGCCGACCGAGATCAACGTGATCGGGCAGACGGTGGACGACGCCACGCGCGAAGTGGAGCGGTTTGTGGACCGGGCGTTTCTGGCAGGAATGCCGCGCGTGCGGATTGTGCATGGCAGCGGCATGGGAATTCTGCGGAAGGCGTTACGCGAGTATTTGAAGAAGCATCCGCATGTGGAAACGGTGGCGGAGCCTCCGCAGAATGAAGGAGGCGGCGGGGCGACGGTGGTGGAGCTGCGGGTGTGAAATATAATAAGTCAATTTATATCAATGACTTAGATTGTAGCATTATTATCTGACGATTTATCTGATATACTATCCTCCAATTAGAAGGATGCCATGGGTACTGTTGCAAGACTGTCACGACAGAAGATTTCCACTACCATTTCTCCGGCGACACTGGCGTACCTTCAGCGGCTGATCGAAAAAGAAGAGGCGCAGAATCTCGCCGAGGCGATTGACTTGGCGATCGAACGGCTACTCCTTTTCGAAAATCGTGAGCGACTGGAGCGCGACACAGCAGCCTACTTTGACGGCATGTCGCCCGAGGAAAGCGCCGAGGAGGAACGGCTGGGGATGGCACTATCGCAGTCGGCGCGAGGCATCGACTTTGACCGCGAACCCTAATCCGCGTCGCGGGGAAATTTGGACGGCCTACCTGGAAGATCATTCGCAGCGGCATTGGGTTGTGGTTGTATCGCTGGACAGCCGCAACCTGAGCGATCGCGCATCGTCAGTTCTGGTCGTTCCGTTCGGCAGCTATGGAAGGCAGGGACCTACGGTGGCGCAGTTTCCGCCGGGGGAGACCGGCTTGCCCGATATCTCATACCTTAAAGCGCATTTCATTCAGGTTCTTCCCAAGGCCAAGCTGATTGAGCGCCAGCGTCGCGTCCTGTCTTCGACGCGAATGAAAGAACTCGTGCAGATGATTCGCCGTGCGGTGGATCCAGATGCAAGCTGGCCAGGGGCGTGACCGGCGAGCAGCGTTTGGCTATGGTTTTCCTCACTCGCGCACGAAGGCTTGTCTTCTTCCACACCTTTCCCACAGGCACAATGCGACTGATCCCTTCCCCTCTCCCGGCCCAAGCCTCACAATGAACATGCGGTGGTGTGCGCAGGCACAGAATCGCCTCTGAACCTCTTCATGACCTCTTCCGACAATTTCAAGGAGACCCTCAAGCAGCAGGCGGACATCGTCCGCATTGTGGGGGAGTACGTCAAGCTGAAGAAGGCGGGGGCGCAGAATTTTTCTGGGCTTTGTCCGTTTCATAGCGAGAAGACGGCTTCATTTTCCGTGCATGCTACGCGGCAGTTTTATCACTGCTTTGGATGTGGGGCTTCGGGGGATGTGTTCAGCTTTGTGCAGAAAGTGGAGAACATCACCTTCCCGGAAGCTGTCCGGGTGATTGCGCAGAAGCTGGGCGTGCCGATGCCGAAGGTTAGCTTCTCGAGTCCGCAGGAGGCTCGGGACGCCAAGCTGCGCATGGCGCTGCTTGATGTGCATGAGAGGGCGGCGGAGTTTTTTCAGCAGTGCTTGCGGCGTCCGGAGGGGGCGCGGGCGCGCGAATACTTGAAGGGGCGCGGGCTGGACGAGGAGATGATTGCGCATTTCCGGATCGGGTACGCGCCGGATTCGGGGTTTCAGCTGCGCGATGGGTTGCGTCGGGAGTTTGACGAGGATACGCTGCGGGAGAGCGGGCTGTTCAAGGAAAGCGGCCCTCAGCTGTCAGCCATCAGCCGTCAGGAAGAACGGTCTCAGGTCTCAGGTCTCAGGTCTCAGGAAAACAATCCTGCGAGCGCCAACGGTGGGGAGGGAGAGATCCTTCGCTTCGCTCAGGATGACAAGATTGAGGAGCCGGAGACTGATGGCGCCAAACTCGCGGCTCGAAGCTCGAAGCTCGAAGCGATTTATTCCAAATTCCGCAACCGAGTGATGTTTCCCATCGCCAATGAACAGGGGAAGGTCATCGCCTTTACCGGGCGGACGCTTGCGACCGACGAGAAGGCCGGGCCGAAATATTTAAACTCTCCGGAGACGAAGATTTATTCGAAGTCGCGCGTGCTGTTCAATCTGGATCGCGCCAAGGAAGCGATTCGGAAGCTCGAATACGCGATTCTGGTCGAGGGGCAGATGGACTGTATTTCGGTGTATGCGGCGGGATATCACAACGTGATTGCCTCGTCCGGCACGGCGTTTACGGAACTGCAGGCCAGGCTGCTGGGACGCTTCTCGAAAAACATCATCGTCAACTTCGATCCGGACACAGCGGGGGCGCGGGCCACCGAGCGCACGCTTGGCCTGCTCGTCGAAGAGGAATTCAACATTCGTGTGCTTACGCTTGAGACCGGGTTTGATCCGGATCTGTTCATCCGCCGCAAAGGAAAAGACGCTTACGGCACGGAGCTTAAGAACTCGCAGAAATACTTTGATTACTTGATCGACCGCGCGCGGGTACAATTTGGGGCCCGCAACGCGGAGAGCAAGGTGAAGGCGGTGAATTATCTCTTGCCGCATATTCAGCGAGTGCCCAGCCGGATTGCCCGCGATGAGTTGGCGATGGAGATCTCACAAAAGCTGGGAATTGATTCGGCGCTGCTGAGACAAGAGCTGAAGCATGCCGCGACTTCGCGGTCGGCAACGGAAGTGAAAGCTCCGGCAGAAGCGCAGGTGACCTCTGCGGAGCGCGTGTTGATCCGGGCGTTGGCTTCGGCGCGCGAGATGCAGGCGAGCGGAACGCGGAGTTCGGCGCGGGATGGAGCGGAGGAAGAGTTCGATCCAGCACGGCAAGCGCAGTTTGCGCTAGGCGCCGAACGGCTGCATGAGGGATTGGCATCGGAGTCGTTGATGACTGCGTTGATGGAGGCAGACGCGGAAGGGATCGATCCGCTGGAACTTGCGCGGAGCGAGGAAGACCGGCGGCTGCTGGCGTCGATCCTGATGGACGAGGAGGAAGAGCTGACTCCCGATACGGTCGAAGGCGCCGTGCGGGCTTTGCGGCGGATTACGCTGAAGCGAAGATTGGATGACGTGCAGCGCCAGGTGTTTGCGGCCGGGCTCTCGATGGAGGAGAAACAGGCGCTCTTGCAGGAGAAGGTGCGGTTGAAGCGAGCGCTGATGGATCCGGGGGCCGACGAGGCGACGGGACGAGCGAGCTAACTTGTTTGCGCCGGTCGCATGCTGGTTAGGCCGGTGTGCGCCTTTGGGCGATGATTTCGAGGACGGCCGGCGAAATCATGCGGGTACCGGGAGCGGCCTCAACAACTTTGAATGCCTGCCAGACGGATTCGGCCTCAGCCGCGGTCAAATATCCAAGATCGACCAGGCGTTGCCGCCCCACTTCGATGAAGGATTGCAGCCATCCCCACTTCGGGTGGCCCGGTTGGACGACGTCGATTATGGGATGCATAGAGCGAATTTCGAAGCCGAGACTTTCGAACCAGCTGGGTAGTGATAGCGCGATATCTGGTTCGCCTTTCGCGTCTCGCCAACTTGCCATAACCGCTTTTACAAAGACCTCGAGTTCTGCGCACCGAGGGGCGGTTCGCCACGTCGAGTAATCGAAGTATTCGTGGACGACGATGGTTCCGCCCGGACGAACTGCGGATGCGAGCCGGCTCAGAACCTGATGGGGCTTGGTTAAGAAGGCGAATACCCAACGGCACCACGCGGCGTCTGCCATTACGTCCGGAAACTCGCCGATGTCCAAGTCGGCGCTGTAAGTGCTGATGTTGTCTATCTTCCGACGGCAGCGTTCGGCGTTGAGCGCACTTAGGAATTTCGCTGACTTGTCGATTGCAACCACGCGACCCGAAGGGCCAACCAGCTCCGCCAAGTCGAGCGAGGCGTAGCCTGGGCCGCAGCCCACGTCCAACACCGTTTGACCGCGCGCAATTCCGGCGGACCTCCAAGCGGCAAGGGTACATGCCTGCCAGGCGCGGTGTTGCACTCCGAGCCGCTCTAGCTCTTCATCATGGGTACCCAATACGTAGTCGGCTACAGAAGTCATACGTTCCCCTTCCAGAAGCTGCGCAGTTCTGACTCCAGCTTAACCTGACGGTACTCGGCGTCACGAGCCGACTGCTATCCGTTTCTTGTGGTCAAATTCATTCGCTCGAAGGCGGTCGATGATGTTCTCCGAATTTGCTATTGTCTCTGCATGCTTCGAAACTTGCTTCTGGCCGCTTTGGTGTTCTGCGCGGCTGGCGGCGTTGCAAAAAATAAAGCAGACGAACGATTGCAACGGCCGGGGCCGATTCACCTTGATCCCGACGGGCGTAACTGGGCGGACAAGACGCTGCGCCGGATGTCGCCAGAAGAAAAAGTCGGGCAGCTGTTCATGATCTGGGTGAAGGTGCAGTTCATGAACGTAGCCGATCCGATGTGGCTTCAGCTTCGCGACAACGTACGTAAGTATCACATTGGGTCGCTCGGGATGACCATTCCAGCCGAGGGGCCTCTCCTGTTCAAGAGCCAGCCTTATGAAGCAGCGGAGCTGCTGAACCGGCTGCAGAAGGACTCGCCGCTGCCCCTGATTATTGCGGCGGATTTTGAGCGGGGAGTTTCGATGCGGCTGAACGGAACGACAGTTTTTCCGCATGCGATGGCGTTCGGCGCCACCGGCAAACCTGACAACGCCGAGGACTTAGGGCGAATTACGGCGCTTGAGGCGCGTGCAATTGGCGTCCAGTGGAATTTCTTTCCTGATGCGGACGTAAATTCCAATCCCGCGAATCCGATTATCAACACACGCTCGTTTGGCGAGGATCCGCAACTGGTGGGCGACTACGTGGCCGCTTACATCAAGGGAGCGCACGAAGGTGCGATGCTGGCGACGGTGAAACATTTTCCCGGGCATGGCGATACGGCGACCGATTCACACTTAGGAATCGCACAGGTAACGGGCGACCGGGCGCGGCTGGAGGCGGTGGAGCTACCTCCGTTTAAGAAGGCGATCGCAGCCGGTGTGGATGCGGTCATGGTGGCACACGTGACCGTGCCTGCGCTCGATCCGGAGCCGAACCGGGTGGCGACGACCTCGAAGGCGGTTGTGGACGGGCTGCTGAAAGAAGAGATGGGATTCAAGGGAATCGTGGTCACGGACGCGCTCGATATGGCGGGGCTGACGCGTCTTTATGCGAATGACGTTGGACGAGCGGCCGTCGAGTCGTTCAAGGCGGGAAACGACCTGCTGATCATTCCGGCGGATCTCGACAAGAGCTACCGGGCGGTGCTGGAAGCGGTGCGGAGCGGGGAGATCAGCCGCGACCGGCTGGACGAATCCGTGCGCAAGATCCTGGAGCTAAAGGCCTCGTTCGGGCTGCACAAGGGACGGCTGGTGGACCTGAACAGCCTGGCGATCGAGGTCGGCAAACCCGAGAATCTGGCG
Source organism: uncultured Acidobacteriaceae bacterium (assembly GCA_963818945.1). Lineage (GTDB taxonomy): Bacteria > Acidobacteriota > Terriglobia > Terriglobales > Acidobacteriaceae > Acidiflorens. The sequence goes on from CAWFUA010000001.1 coordinate 1,448,571, forward strand.
ACGGGGCAGCGAATTGCCGAGGAAGCGATTACGCTGGTTCGGGACAATGGACAAGTGCTGCCGCTTTTGCCAACTTCTTCGGGAACCTTGGCGGCGGCGCTTCCGTATCAATCAGTGACAGAGGCGCGGAACCGTCTTGTTGTGGTCACTTTCTCCGACGATCTGCGCGGCGAGTCGGGGCGAACACTGGAGCGGCAGATTCTGGCTCGTGTGCCGGATGCGCGGATTATCTATGTGGATCCGCGGTCGGCCGAGGGCATGAAAACGCCAATCAAGGAAGCAGTGGAAACGGCTGAACACGTGGTGGTCGCCTTGTATATGATTCCTACGGCCGGCAAAGCGATTCGATCGCCGGGTGGTCTGAAGAATACTTTGTCGGTGGACGACGCCACGGGGAGTTTGCTCAATGCGATTCTCGATGGCGCGGCCAGCCGGACGACGGTTTTAGCGATGGGGAACCCCTACGTGATTAGAGATTTTCCGGGGATCCAGAATTATATGTGCGCGTTTTCAAACGCGACGGTTTCGGAAGCGGCGGCGGTGAAAGCATTGTTTGGAGAAATTCCCATTCACGGTCATTTGCCCATCTCGATTCCGGGCGTCGCGGCTCGAGGCGAAGGTCTGGAACGACCGGCACGGCCGGTTTCAGGAGGTTCTGGTCATGTTCAACAGCATCATGTTCAAACAGAAGACGTTCTTCAATAACACCGTCCGCCATCGCGTCATTACGCAATTAATGCTCGGAGGAGTCATTGCGGCCGTCTGCATTTTTCCCGCGTGCAGCGTTAACGTGGACAAGGACAGCAACAAAGAAGGCAAGAAACACGTGGATATAACGTCTCCGCTGGGCGATCTGCACGTCAGCGAACAGGCGGACATCCGTGACTCCGGATTGACTGTGTACCCAGGGGCGACGCCGGCCCCGAAGGACAAGAGCGACGACGAGAAAAGCGCCAATGTGAACCTGTCGCTGCCCGGCTTCCAGTTGAAGGTAGTAGCAGCCGAGTTTCTCTCCGATGCCGCGCCGGATAAGATCACGGCGTATTACGACAAAGAACTGCAGAAGTTCGGCAAGCCGATTCAATGCCGCGGAGCTTACGAGAGCGGAGGACACGTTAATACGCACGAAAAGGACGACCTTGAGAAGCCGGTGGCGTGCGACAAGAGTGACAGCGGAGACGGTTTGGAACTAAAGGTGGGTACCGAGGGAAACCAGCATATTGTGGCAGTCAAGCCGAACAGCAAGGGGACCCGGTTTGCCCTGGTCTATATACGCATGCACACGGGGAAGGACAGCACGATTTAACATTGCCCGTGACTCAGACCGTTGAGTTTGCCGCTGGCGGGACCGGGGTTGCCGTCCCGTTTGTTCTGCGCTAGCTTCACATCAGTGGATCATTCCTGCGAAAAGTGTGGCGCCGCCGTCGAGGACGGGCGGCCGTTTTGCCCACAATGCCGGGCGCCGCAAATTCACGTTCAGGTGGCCGTTCCAATCAGCGAGGCGGCTGGCGAGAGTCCATCCGGCGAGTCGTTTGCGCGGATTCCGCAAAATACAAATCTGGATCATCCGCTCGCATTGCAGCAGAGCCTGTTCGATCGGGGAGCGGCAACCCGGGCGGCGGTCAAGGCCGGCGTGCTTGGCTTCTTTGTGGGCATGATTCCGCTGCTCGGCATTGTCTTAACTGGCTCCCTGGCAGTGTATTTTTACCGGCGGGAGAAGGGGATTGCGCCGGCGCCCGGAAACGGATCGCGGCTGGGCGGAGCGGCGGGCGTAGTGTCGTTCGGCATCAACACGCTGCTGATCGCCGTGCGGCTATTGGTGTTTCATGCCCAACGCGAGTATATCGACACCATGATGAAAATCGCGCAAGCGGTTGGTTACAATCCCACCGATCCGGACATTCAAGCCGCCGTGCGCAACCTGTTTACGCCACAAGGGCTAATGCTGACCTTCTTTTTCGGAATGATTTTTACTGTGGCACTGGCAGCGCTGGGCGGCGCGCTGGCGGCGCTGGTCCTGCGGCAACCGCCGCGTCGTGGCTAATCCCCTGGTGGTCTTGCTCTCATCCTTCCGCACGCGTATGATGCAGCGTTTATGAGTTCGCACGTCCGAGCCCGTCCGGCAGAAATCACTCAGAAAGCCCAGCTGATGTCGGCATCCGAAGTGGAGCGCACGCTGATCCGGCTGGCGCACGAAATTCTTGAGAAGAACAATGGCAGCGAGGACCTGGCACTGGTGGGAATCAAGCGGCGCGGAGTTCCGCTGGCGGAACGACTGGCGAAAATCATCCAGCGCATCGAAAAGAGACCGGTGCCGGTAGGAACGCTCGACATCACGCTCTACCGCGACGACCTTTCGACACTCGATGTGAAACCGGTGGTGCAGAAGATCGCGGTCGGAATTCCGATTACGGGGAAGTCGGTTGTGCTGGTAGACGATGTGCTCTATACCGGTCGCACGACCCGGGCCGCCATGGACGCCTTGTTTCACGAGGGCCGCCCGAAGCGCCTGCAGTTGTGCGTTCTGATTGACCGTGGGCATAGGGAGTTGCCGATTGAGGCGTCGTTTATCGGCCGCACGGTGCAGACAACCGAAAATCAGATTATTGAAGTGAAGCTTCACGAAGTGGACGATGCGGAAAAAGTTCTTCTGATGGAAAAACAATAGCTAACTATGAATGCAGCCCGCGGTTCCCTGCTCGGCATTGAGCATCTGGAAGCAGCCGAGATCATGAAAATCCTGAAGTTTGCCCGGCGAATGAATCCGGACCGGCCTCGGCCCTTGCTCAAGGGCAGGCGCGTCGTGCTTCTTTTCTACGAGGCTTCGACGCGGACGCGCAGCTCTTTTGAAATCGCAGCCAAGGCGCTGGGCGCGCATACGGTATTAATTCAGGCAAGCGGTTCGAGTATTGAAAAAGGCGAGTCGCTCCTCGATACGGGATACACGCTACGCGCGGTGGGCGCCGATGCCATCGTGATCCGGCATCCTAACGCGGGCGCTCCGCAAGTGATGGCGCAGCACCTGGACGTGCCCGTCATCAACGCCGGTGATGGGTTGCACGAGCATCCGTCGCAGGCGCTGCTGGATGCGTACACGATCCTGCGAAACAAGAAGAGCTTCAAAGGGCTGCAGGTGTGTATCGTTGGCGATATTTTTCATAGCCGGGTAGCGCGCTCGGCATGCCATTTGCTCTCGAAGTTCGGCGTTAAGGTTATTTTGTGTGGCCCGCCCGAACTTGTGCCCGACATTGCCGCGACCATCGCTCCGGGAGTGCGCGTGACGCGCCATATCGAAGATGCACTGCGCGGAACAGATGTCGCAATGCTGCTGCGCGTGCAGAAGGAGCGGCTCGCCGGAATGAAGATCGATCTGCCGGAGTATATTGCGCGCTACCAGATGACCCCGGTACGGTTGAAGATGGCGAAGAAAGACTCCATTGTGATGCACCCGGGGCCGATCATTCGCGGCCTCGAATTGACGAGCGAAGTTGCCGATGGTGCGCAGTCGCGCATTCTCGCCGAGGTGCAGAACGGGGTGCCGACGCGTATGGCGATTCTGGCGCGAGCGATGGGAAAGATGCGATGACGATGACTTCGCTTCCGCGGATTCACGCGGATTGGTTCATGAGCTCTAGAACTTGAAGGACGAATCTTGAAGAGTCACGACAAAACGAGCCTGCTCATTCACGGCGGGCATGTAATTGACCCGGCAGCACGCATCGATGCGCCCATGGACATCCTGTTGAAGGATGGACGGGTGGCCGAAGTGGCGGAGCCGCGGAAGATCAAAGGTGCGGATAGCAGGTTTGACGCCCGGGGGCTGGTTGTGGCGCCCGGCTTTATCGATCTGCATGTGCACTTGCGCGAACCCGGGCAGCAGCACAAGGAGACGATCGCAACGGGCACAGCGGCAGCGGCGGCCGGAGGGTTCACTTCGGTTTGCACTATGCCGAACACGGCTCCGGTGGTCGATTCGGCCGCGTGGGTGACGTGGCTGCGGCACGACGAGCGCGGCGCCGTTGTGAACGTGTTTCCGATCGCGGCAGCTACGCGGGGAAGCAAGGGAGCGGTGCTTACGGATTTCAGCGCATTGCAAACCGCGGGTGCCGTGGCCGTTACCGATGACGGCAAACCGATCCTCGACGACCGTATCATGCGCGAGGCGCTGATCCTTGGCGGCGAACTGAATTTCCCCGTGGTGCAACACGCCGAAGATACGCGCATGACGGAGAACTGCGCGATGCATGCCGGGGCGCGGTCATTCCGGCTAGGATTGCGCGGCATGACGGCCGCGGCTGAGGCTTCAATCGTGGAGCGGGACGTTCAACTGGCGATGCAGATTCCAAATGCGCGCCTCCATGTCGCCCATGTGTCGACGGCGGATGCATTGAAGGCATTACGTCGTGGCAAGCGCGCTAAGGCCCGGATCACGTTCGAGGTCACTCCGCACCATTTCACGCTAACCGATGAGGACATGCGCGATTACGACAGCGATTACAAGATGAATCCGCCCCTGCGTTCGCCCGCCGATCGCGAGGCAATGCTGGTCGCGCTGGCCGATGGCACCGTGGATGCGATTGCCACCGATCACGCTCCGCACGCGCATCACGAGAAAGAGATGGAATTCGAGCGCGCCGCTTTCGGCATTACGGGCCTGGAAACTGCGCTGGCTCTCGCGATCACACGGCTGCATGTCGGAAAGCGCGTGCCGATGGGACGGATCGTGGAACTGTTTACGTCCGGTCCCGTGCGCTGTTTCGATTTGCGCGGACGCGGTTCGCTGGTGCGCGGATCGTTTGCCGACGTTACGATTTTCGATCCGAAAAAGAAGTGGACCTTCGACGCGGACAAGTCGCTTTCGAAGTCGAAGAACACGCCGTTTGATGGATGGCAGCTCACGGGCAAGGTTATGGCGACGATTGTGGGCGGGCAGATCGTTTACACCGCCTGATCTGCCACTTGCACCGAATCCACGCCTTCTTCGGACGGTGCTACAATCGCGGGCCATGGGGCGCGTATTCCTCCTCTTCGTCCTGATCCCGTTCCTTGGCGCGCAAACGACCGAGGTCGAGACTACTTCCGAACCGTCGCATCATCTCGCCATCGAGAACGAGTATGTGCGCGTGTTCAAGGTTGAAGTGCCTCCTCATGCAGCCACCCTGTTGCACCGACACCGCCACGACTACGTTTTCGTCACTCTAGGCGACGCCAATGTCTCGAATGAGGTGGAAGGCAAACCGCCGGTGGAAGTCAAATTAGCCGATGGAGACGCGCGCTTTACGGAAGGGAACTTCGCGCACGTAGCCAGAAATCTCTCAGACCACCCCTTTCGCAACGTAACCATCGAGCTTTTACAGGATGAAAAGCTGCGGCAGACGCGTTCCCGGTGGCCCATGGAAGGAGGCAACAAGACCTTCCCCGGAGGTCATAGCAAGGTTCTCTTTGTGAGAGATGCAGTGCGCGTTTCCGAGCTTGAGCTCGATCCTGGGAGCACGGTTCCGAGCCATCATCACGAAGGACCGCATCTGCTGGTGGCAGTGAGCGATCTGGACCTGCGCAGCGATGTCGAGGGCCGGGGGCCGATGCCCGGAAAATTGAAGGCGGGTGACGTGAAGTGGCTGCCCGGCGGCTATACGCATACGCTCACGAACACGGGTTCGCAGGTGGCGCGGTTTGTGACGGTGGAATTCTAAGAAAAGCAACCCTCAAGCCTCAGATCCTTGGCTGGTAAGGAAACCGAGGTCGGGTTCGGGGAGTTACAATCAACGCTGGTAAATTCCCATGAAAAACTCCGCCATGTCTCGCCCGCTCTATGAAGTTGATCCCCAGGTTGCAGCCGCCATTGATAACGAAGTCCGCCGCCAGCACGAAGGCCTGGAGCTGATTGCCTCCGAAAATTTTGTCAGCGAAGCCGTGCTCGAAGCCGCCGGCTCGGTGTTCACCAATAAGTACGCCGAGGGTTATCCGGGCAAGCGCTATTACGGCGGATGCGAATTTACCGACGTCGTCGAGAACCTGGCGCGCGACCGCGCCAAGCAATTGTTTGGCGCAGAGCATGCGAACGTACAGCCGCATTCCGGGTCGCAGGCCAACCAGGCAGCCTATGCGGCCGTCCTGCAACCGGGCGATACCATCCTCGGTCTAAACCTGGCGCATGGCGGGCACTTGACGCATGGCCATCACCTGAATTTTTCGGGCAAGACGTACAAGATCGTTCCCTATGGCGTGACGAAAGAAACGGAGACGATTGACTACGACGAACTCGAAAAGCTCGCGGAAAAAGAACGGCCGAAGCTGATCATTGGCGGGGGCAGCGCGTATCCGCGGATTATCGATTTTGCGCGCATGCGGCAGATTGCGGACAAAGTTGGCGCGATCTACCTGGTGGATATGGCGCACTTCGCGGGGCTGGTGGCGGGGGGTGCGCATCCTTCGCCGGTGCCACACGCGCAGATTGTGACTTCGACCACGCACAAAACGCTGCGCGGTCCGCGGTCAGGGATGATCCTGAGCAGGCAGGAATTTGCAGCGCCGATTGATAAGACGGTGTTTCCCGGCATGCAGGGCGGGCCGCTGGTGCACATCATGGCGGCCAAGGCCGTGTGCTTCCACGAAGCGATGCAGCCGGAGTTCCGAGATTATGCACGGCAAATTGTTGCCAATGCCAAGGTGTTGGCGGAGACGCTCGCGGCCGAAGGCTTCCGTATTATTTCGGGCGGAACAGATACGCACCTGATGCTCGTCGACGTGTTTGCAAAAGGGATGCTCGGCAGCGAGGCCGAGAAAGCGCTGGGCGAGGCCGCGATTACGGTCAACAAGAACGCCATTCCGTTCGACACGAATCCTCCAATGAAGCCGAGCGGCATTCGCGTCGGCACACCGGCCGTCACGACGCGGGGCATGAAGGAAGCCGAGATGCGGCAGGTCGGGCGCTGGATCGCCGAAGCGCTCAATCATCGGACCGACGCCGCGACGCTTGCGAGAATTCGCAAGCAGGTGCTGACGCTGGCCGAGCAATTTCCCCTGTACGCGGAGCGGCGCGCTCGGGCGCAGATGGAAGTGAAGGCGTAGGGGAGCTGGCGACGATACTGTGCTGATCGAACGATATCGACCGTGGCAGCTTGGAACATGGAACTTAAACTACTGCGCCCGCGCTCTCCCTGTGTTTAAATTCTCCTAGTGAAAGTCGCCATCGACATCCGTCGCATGACGGAATTCGGCATTGGCACCTACATCCGCAATGTGGTGCGGACACTGGCGCGCCTTGATCAGAACAGCAAGTATTTTCTGATCGGGTCGCCGGCGAAGGTGGCCGAATACGGACCACTGCCGGAGAACTTCCAGGCGGTGGCGCTCGAGGCTGCCGACAACACGGTGAAAGGCTGCATCGAATTCAGGGCGATCGTGCGGCGGCTCGATTGCGATGTGGCGCATATCCCGCACCTGTTCTGGATGCCCCGCGGTCTCGACTGTCCTTATGTTGTGACCGTGCACGATCTGCTGGAACACATGTACGGCACGCACGGAGAATCGAGTCTGCGCCGTCGTCTGCACTTTTACCTGACTCGTCACGTGCTGCGCGGGGCGGCAAGGGCTATTGCCGTTTCACAATTTACGAAGGGCGAAATCCAGAAACTGTTTGCGATCCCCGGCGATCGTATTGAGGTGGTCTACAACGCCATCGACGACCGCTTTCTGCACGGGCACGCCACCGAGAGCGACCGTCAGCTGATCGCACAGCGCTACCAGGTGAATCATCCGTTTATTCTGTATGCGGGAGCGATCCGGCCGCACAAAAACGTAGTGCGCATCATCGAAGCGTTTTCGTTGCTGAAGAACGAACTGGCCAAAGAAGAGCAACTCAAAGACCTTACGCTGATCATCATCGGCGACGATCTTTCCAGCCATCCGCGGCTGCGGCGCACAGTTGTGCGCAGCGGCGTGCAGCAGGATGTGCGCTTTCTTGGGTTCGTCCCAATCGAAGTGCTGCGCATCTTCTACGATGTCGCAAAGGCGTTCGTGTTCCCGTCGCTCTACGAAGGCTTCGGGCTCCCGCCGCTCGAAGCCATGGCTCATGGAACGCCAGTCGTGACCTCGAACACGTCGAGCCTGCCGGAAGTAGTGGGCAACGCGGCGCTGATGGTGAATCCCGAGAATGTCTTCGAAATCCGCCGGGCTCTTCAGCAGGCGCTGTTTGATGCAGAGGTGCGAACTCGGATGAAACAACGCGGATACGAACAGGCGCAGCGATTTTCGTGGGCTAGTTCGGTCTCGAGAATCCTGGAGATCTACCGCGAAGTTGCGGGCCAGCGTGGAGTGTCGCGCGGTGCGGCGGCACACTAGGGAAACATCCACATCCGCTGAGCGGTTCTGTATCCCCGTATAATAAGTAGTTTCGTGATGACTCACCTCGCCACGCCGAGCCCGGAACCGCCCGCCGAAAATAATATCCAACATCCCCGCCAACTCATTGCGAACTGGCGGATCGCTGTGGCAATCCTCTTGGGACTATGGCTTGCGATCTACATGTTTGGCCTGTCGCGGCCGGCGCTGCTTGACGACGCGGATACCGTGCACGCCGAAGCGGCTCGCGAGATATTGCAGCGGCACGACTGGGTCACGTTGTATGTGAACGGCGAACGCTACCTGGAAAAAGCTCCGCTGATGTACTGGAGTGTTGCGGCCAGCTACACGCTTCTTGGTATCAGTGAGTGGAGCACGCGGCTTCCGCTGATGTTGGGCGTGCTGGCGACGATTCTGGCGACGTATGGCATGGGTCGATGGGCGTTTGGCGGGGCGGGCGGATTCTATGCGGGATTAGTGCTGGCAACGGCGCTCGGGCCGTTTTTATTTACGCGCTTTTTGATCCCCGACGTATTGGTCGGACTTTGGCTTACGTTGACGTTCTGGTTCTTCCTCGTCTCGATCGAGCAGTCGACCCCTTCGCGCGCTGTTTGTTGGGGACTGGCTGCGGTTTGCGCGCTCAACGTGCTAACCAAAGGGCTTATCGGACTGGTATTTCCTGCGGGAGCGATCGGGCTCTATCTGCTGTTGACTGGGAATCTGCGGCAACTGCTCAAGCTCCGCCTCGTTTCGAGCACGCTGGTATTCCTGGCGATCGGTGCGCCGTGGCACGTGCTGGCTGCGCTGCGCAATCCTCCGCAGGGGAATGTGCGCGGATTTCTGTGGTTCTATTTCATCAACGAACATGTCAAGCGCTTCCTGGGTACGCGCATGCCCAAGGACTACGACACAGTTCCTCTGTTATTGTTTTGGGCGCTGCTGGTTTTGTGGCTCATTCCATGGACGGTATTTCTACCGCAGTCGTTGCAGGAAATTCCCCGGCGCTGGGCTGAGTTTCGCGGACAGATGACGCGGCGACAGAAGGCATATCTGCTGTTCTTCCTCTGGAACGTCGTGATCGTGGGCTTCTTCAGTTTTTCGACGCGCCAGGAGTACTACACAATTCCCGCCATCCCAGGAATGGCGCTGCTGGTGGGTGGATGGCTGGCGCGGGAGCGGGAATCGGCCGCAAACAGCCGCGAGCGGCGGGCGGGAAAGATTTCGTCGGGGGTGTTGCTCGCGCTGGGCGTGCTGATTGCAGCGGTTGGATTTGCGCTGCTCTGGTTCTCGAAGGCGCCGGCTGCTGGCACCGATCTTTCGGACTTGCTCCGGAAAAATCCGCAGGACTATGCGCTCTCGTTCGGGCACTTCCTCGATTTGACGCCGCAGGCGATGGGAGCGTTTCAGTTGCCGCTGTTCGGGTTTTCTGCGGCGTTTCTAGTGTGTTCCTTCGCGAATTGGTTGCTCCGGCGCAAGGGTCGCGTGGGAGCGGCGAATGGAGCGCTAGCGGCGATGATGGTGGTTGTCCTGGCATGCGTGCATAGCGCTTTCGGAATTTTCTCGCCAATTCTTTCTTCGAGAGACCTGGCGCTGGCAATCCAGGAGCAGCATCGGCCCGGCGACGTGGTTGTAGTGACCGGCCTTTACGAAAATGCGTCCACGCTGAATTTTTATGGCGGCTTTCACCTGCTTAGCTTGCATGCACCCGGCGGCAATATGTGGTACGGCACGCAGTTTCCGGATGCGCCGCCGGTTTTTGAGTCCGAAAGTTCTTTTGCAGAGATGTGGGATGGGGCGAAGCGCGTCTTTCTCTGGACCGATCAAGATGATCCTCCGGCATTGAAAGGGCTCACGAGTTACGTAATTGCTCGGCGCGGGGGGAAGACGATTTATTCGAACCGGGCGGATGTCGCTGCGACGCACTGAAAACCTAACAGCAATAACCACAGAGAGCACAGAGGAAACCGTGCTTTCCTTCAGTCAGGAATCCTCGGCGGGATTTTGAAGAGGCGGCCTTGCTTTAGATAGAAATCGTCACCGCGCCAGTGAATGCGATTGCCGGTAAGGCCTGTAGCCCAGACGATGGGGGCGATCAGATCGCGCAGCGGGAGCAGAAAAATGTTCCGCATGACCTCGCGATCCTGAAGTACCGCGAGAGAAGTGCTTAGGCCCACCAGGAGCCGCGCGCCAACCGTGAACGCGAAAAGAGCCCATGCCCAGGCGGCTCCGCTTGAGGCGAACAGGGCTGCAAGCGACCATGGTAAGCCGAATGTGAGCAACAAGCCGAGATACCCCCAGCGGCGGGCATCGCGAATGGTGCGCGACCAGCGCAGTTGATGGAGCCAGAATTCACGCAATGTATATGCGGGAAGAAAGGTTTCGACGGTCGAACGACTGAGTTCGACGCGCTTCCCAGTGGCGGCGATGCGGCGTCCGAGTTCGTAGTCGTCCGCGAGGTAGTCGAGTATCGATTCAAAGCCGCCGATCGAAGCAAGATCCTTACGGCGAAAGGCGAGTGTTGAGCCAAGCCCAAAGTGAAGACCGTTTTCAAGAAGCCTGGCGCTGAGCACGCCGGGGACGAAATCGGTGCTGATTCCCAGAGCTTCAAGACGCGAGCCGAGAGTGTTCGCGGCCTTGCCGCGATAAAGACAGGAAACCAGGCCGATCTCAGGATCGTTCAGCGGGGCTGCGACTTGCCGCAGATAGTCGGGTGCCACGCGGATGTCGCTGTCGTTCACAAGCAGAACGTCATAGCGCGCCTCGGGAACCATCTGCGCGAGAGTGCTGACTTTCACGTTCGTTCCGAGGATGCGATCGCACAAGACCAGTTTGATCGGGCAGGCGGGATATTTTGTCTTTAGCTTTCTTACGATTTCGCGGGCGGGATCGGATGGATCACTTACACCGAAAATGATTTCGAATTCGGGATACTGCTGCTCGGCATGACTGCAGAAACTTTCCCAAATCTCAGGATCGACTCCCTTCAAGGGCTTGAGAATGGAAACGGGCGGAAGTGTTTTAACCGCCTGCGCATTTTGCTTGCGCCCAGCGCGCAGGAAACTGGCAATTCCAAGTAAGGCGAGTGCGTAGAAGAACAGGCAAGCCAGAGTACCGGCAGCGGTCAGCGCTTCCACCAGTATTCGGAGCGAGAGGTGCATCAGCGTTTTCGGCTACTCGTAACGCAACGATTCGATCGGGTCCAGATTCGCGGCTTTCCAAGCGGGATAAATTCCAAATAGGAGCCCCTCCGCTGCGGCCGAGAGAAAGCCGAAGGCGGCCCAGAAAACGGACATGCTGGCGGGCAGCGAATCCCAAACCGCGCGGATCGCATACGTGATGATGGCGCCCAGGAGCACGCCCAAAACTCCTCCGATCGCCGTGAGTGTAATCGCTTCCAGTGTGAATTGCAGCAAGACATCGCGTTTGCGAGCGCCCACCGCCTTGCGCACCCCGATTTCCCGCGTACGCTCGGTAACGGAAACCAGCATGATGTTCATCACGCCCACGCCGCCTACGATCAACGCCACGCTCGAAACGGCAAACATAAAAATGAATACCGCGCCGGTAATCTGGTTCCACACGTCGGACAGCGAATCCTGCGTGAAGACGGAGAAATTGTCGGGTTTGTCTGTGGGCACGCGGCGGCGGCGGCGAAGCAGTTCGCGCATTTCGTCCACAGCCTTGGGCATGTCAGCGTGCGAGGTGGCCTTGACGCTGATGAAGTGCTGCTTGAGTTCCGGATGAAGTTTGCGCATGGTGGCCAGCGGGAAGAAAACCTTGTTATCGTCCGGATTCTTGCCGCCGCCAAACGCGCTCTTTACTTTCTTGATCTCGCCGATTACCTGGAACAGTTGACCCTCGATGTTGATCTCTTTCCCAACCGGATCGGATGCGCCAAATAGCTCCTCCGAGGTGTCCGCACCGAGAATAATCACAGGCGCGCGGCGCTCGTCGTCAACCTCGCTAAACCACCGTCCCGATTTCATGTCCAGATCGAAAACATCCTTAGCCGAAGCGGTATCTCCTTCCAGGATCGTTTGCTTGGCCTTGCGGTTGCCGTACTTGACCACATAGGTGCCGCTATTAAACTGCGGCTCAACGTAACGAACCCCTGCGGTGACGGCCTTTACGTGCGGCAGATCCTTCATGGCTTCCGCATCTTCGAAGGTCAATTCCTTGCGCGTGCGCAACTCTTCAGTGGGACGCCCGAAGGTGATTGGCATGTGAAAGGCAAAGATGATGTTCGACCCCATGCTGCTGATCATGCCGCTGACGTTGTCATTAAGGCCGCGCACGATCGACGAAATTCCGATGACGACCGCGACTCCAATGACGATCCCCAAAACGGTCAGGCCGGACCGCATCTTGTTGCTGCGGATGGTATCCAGCGCCATCGTGATGATTTCACCGAATTCGCTTGTAGCTAGCATTCAGATCAAAACCCTTTCACCGCCGAGAACGCCGAGAAAAACGAACTCTTCTGTTGATCAAACCTTTTCTACATTTCAAAACGCAGGGCCGCAATTGGATCAAGAGTCGCGGCCTTACGCGCGGGATATACGCCGAAGAAAATTCCTACGCTGGCGGCGACGATTAACCCGGCAGCAACTGCCCAGAGTTTAATCACCGAAGGCATTCCGACGGCAAGTGTGACTCCCTTTGCCACCCCGATGCCGAGCAGCACGCCAATCACTCCGCCCAGCAGAGACAGAGTCACAGCCTCAATCAGAAACTGCAACAGCACATCGGAACGTCTTGCGCCCATCGCTTTGCGAATACCCACTTCCCGCGTGCGCTCGGTAACTGAGACCAGCATGATGTTCATGATCACGATCCCGCCCACGACCATGGAGATTGCCGCGATACCGATCATGGCCGCAAAAAATGTCCCCGTCAGGCCGGCGAAGATGCTCATCAGGTTGCTGTTATTTTCTATGTCAAACGAGTCGGCTTTGCCCGGAGAATCGTGTCGCCGGGCGCGCAGAATCACCCGCGCTTCGTCCATGGTTGCGTCCATCGCGGGTCCCTCGCCCGCGGTCTTCGCCGAGATTCGCATATTCATATCGCGAGTGCCATACTGTTTCATCCACGAGGTCACGGGCAAGAACACATAGTTGTCCAGGCTTTGCCCTAGCGTCGAGCCCTTCTTTTTGCCAATCCCGACGATGCGGTACACCCATCCATCCACCCGTATTTCCTTTCCCATTGGATCGACGCCTGGCATCAGGTTGTCCACAATGTCGGTGCCGACCACGGCCACGGGCGCGTCATGTTCCAGATCCGATTCTCCGAACATGCGCCCCGCATCGATATCGATGTCCCGCGTCACCGCGACCGCCGGGGTCATCCCCCACACCATCGTGTCGCTGAGCGAATGCTCGCCGTATTTCACATGGCCAGTGAGTTTGAAAGCGTAAGCTCCCACATACGAGCAAAGCTTGCACTCCTCCCGCACCGCACGGTAATCGTCCATGGTCAGGTCTTTGCGCTTCATGCCTTCCAGATAGTGGTCGATATTCGTGGTCGCCGGCGAAACCTTGCACATGATGAACGCGTCCGCGCCCAGGTTGAGGATCTTCTCCGCCACATATCCGTTGATGCCATTGACGAAAGTGACCACGGCGATGACGGCAGCGACGCCGATGACGACGCCCAGCAACGTGAGCGCTGAGCGCAGCTTGTTAGCCCAGAGCGATTGCAGCGCGATCTTGATGGCTTCGGCGATATGCATTGCGGCTTTTGCTGCGGACTGGTTGCGGTCGAATGGCGCAGCGCTATTGGGAGTTTAGCAGGAGGTCGAGGCGAGCTTGTTAAAAGGAAATCGTCAAATTTCCAGGCTGGAGGCAAGAGGTCCCCTTTGGTCTGGGTCTTTATAAGTCAAAGACTTAGACGGGTGCATGGCGCCAGGTCTTTGAAAATAAGGCCGTTGATTCTAAAGTATTGATAAATCTATAACTTACGAGATCGGGCTCGCTGACTGAAAGCGCGGCGGCAATAGGGATCACCCTGTCATCGCCTTTCTGGGATATCTAACGGATAGAGACTCGGGTTCTGTTGACCTTACGTTCTGCTCCCGGCGAGCCGCATTGAGAGCTTGACGGAGACGAAAGCTGCGAGCAGGGCAACACCCGTCCAGGCCAGCGCGGAGCCAAGTCCGCTTTCTGAGAAAAGTCCATGCACAGGGCTGAGAGAGAGGTTGGGCGCCACTGACCCACTGCCCGGATGTGTAGCCGCGAAGACGGACACGAACACGGTCAGAAGCAGAGCGATGGCGGCCAAGGCCCCGAGGGGCAAGGCCCGTTTCCAGGGAAATGGAATTGGCGGCGGAGCGGTGGCTTCGCGGCGCACCGCTTCCATGACGGAGGCGGCGAAGCCGGACGAAGGCTGGATTTCGTCCTGCCTGGTAAGAATGCGGTCCATTTCGGCGTCGTCCATTTTGTCTCCTTCGAGCATCACGCCTCCTTCAATCGCGGCACAGCCAGCACGCGCGGCAGTTTGCCGCGCAGAATTTCCCGGCCCCGAAATAACCGCGCCTTTACGGTGCCTTCGGGCAGGCCGAGGCTTTGGGCCGCGGCGGGAACGTCCATCTCGTGAAAGTAGAAGAGGATCAGCGCTTCACGATACTTAGGCGGCAGCGCAGCGACGGCACGCCGCACGGCCATGTCGCGGTCGTGATCTTCGAGGCCGCCATCGGAGGCGCGCGAGTCCGCCGGCTCACGCACATCGTCAATCGAAACAGTGTAGGCCGGAGTGCGGCGCAGCTCCGAACGATAGAAATTGGTGGCCAGCGCAAACAGCCACGTGGAAAAGGCGGCGTCCTTACGCCACTGCCCGAGGCCGCGGTAGGCGCGGAGAAACGCCTCCTGCGCCATCTCTTCGGCTCGGCCTCGGTCGTGACAGAAGCGGTAGGCCAGATTGATGAGCGGAGACTGCCAGCGGCGGACGATTTCCTCAAAGGCGGAAATGTCTCCCGCCAGCACCCGCTCGACAGCTGCCTGATCGTCGCTCACGCTGCACCCTGCCTCATTAAGGTACGACACGGCGTCGCTGGTGCCGGTTGCATTATTTTCGTCCATTTGTTGCCCCAAGGTTCACCAAATAAAAATATGCAACCGGAGAGGACGCAGAGCGGTCTTACCGGACGAAAAGAGGGAAATCTCAAGGAGGCTGACAATGGCATTCTATACAGACGGCAACGACGTCGGGATGGTCGCGATCGCTATACCTGTTGTAGGAAGTATTGCGCTGTTCTCATTTCTGGCCGTGGCGTCATGGTCCGACGCTCGCCGCAAAGAGAGAGAAACGTACTATAAGAGTGAAACCCTGAAAAAAATCGCGGAAAGTTCGGGGGAGGGCGCCAAAGCCGCGATAGAGCTGATGCGCGAGCAGGAGAAGAGCGCCGAAAAACGCCGGCTCGAAGGCATGAAGCTGGGCGGATTGATCACGGCTGTCGTCGGCATCGGTGTCATGGTGCTTCTGCATGGGCTTGCGCACAGGGAACCGGTTTATCTCGCCGGATTGATTCCGTTGCTGATCGGCGTGGCTATGCTGATCTACGTGTTTGTCCTCGCGCCTGAACCGCAAGTGTAACGAAAACGCCTTTCGGGCCCGCGTTCTCCACCTACACTATAATGTCAGCGTAGGCAGCCGGACCGGACGATCGCTGTCGCAAGACAGAGGAAAGTCCGAACTCCGCAGAGCAGTGTGCCGGATAACGTCCGGGACGGCCGGTTCAAGCCGGTTGGACGGAAAGTGCCACAGAAAAAATACCGCCAGGGCCGCAAGGCTCAGGTAAGGGTGAAAAGGTGCGGTAAGAGCGCACCGCCGCGGCAGTAATGCAGCGGGCAGGGCAAACCCCACACGGAGCAAGACCAAATAGGGAGGAAGTTTCCGGTAGAGCGCGAGCTTGACCGGGGACGCGTGCTGGCTCGGTGCGCTACAACCTCCGGGTAGGTCGCTTGAGCCCCGCAGTAATGCGTGGCCCAGAGGAATGATCGTCCTGCCGGCAACGGCAGACAGAATTCGGCTTACAGGTCCGGCTGCCTAAGCATATGATAATCAATAACTTGCGACGATCCATAAAATTTAGTGTCCACCAAACGAGAACAGAATTCCAGGCTCCGCCCAATTTGGGTCAGGGCAACTGCACTGGGCACTGAACACACGCAAATTGCTCAGCGGCTTGAGCTCCTCCTTCCAGCGGGTACTGTCCTTGTTCAAGTGGTAAGCGTTTGACCAACACATCTTGTTCGAACGAGCTTCTACGCCTCGGGCATTTTCAGAGGTCCCAATGCGTCCAACGGAGGCGATTCCTGGTATTTGCCTCGATAGCAGGGAAAGTCAATCGGTGTGTCCCGAAATGACTTGAGGATCTGACCGAGCCGGAGGGTGCCGGACCTTCTTACCTCACGAACGCAACTGAGGTCGATTGTGAACGGAACCTGTTCCCCCACTTCACCCGACTGATGGATAATTTCACCTTCTGGGCCGACGATTATGGATCGTCCATTGCCCAGTTGACCAGCATTGTTTACATCAACGAAATAACACTGGTTCATAATGGCATTTGCCTGGGCAATGATCAGTTCTTGTGCGCGATCAATGGTTCCAGTCATGGTGGGATGGATGATGACCTCAGCGCCCTTCCACACCAGCGCACGGGTCGTCTCTGGAAACCACCCGTCATAGCAGATGGAAATTCCAAAACGACCCACCTCTGGAACGTCGAATACGACGAACTCCGTTCCGGATTTCACTCCTTTTTCATAGGGCAGGAAGGGGTATATTTTCCGGCATCGTGCGACAACCTCGCCCTCAGGATTGATGGCCGGCGCGGTGTTGAATATGGCTTCTCCAACACGTTCATAGATTGATCCTGGAATCAGCCATACATTGTGTTTCTTTGCCAAAGCCTGATACCGAATTTCGGTCGGTCCGGGCATGGCTTCGGCAAAATCCAACCCAGGTCCAAATGAGCAAAGTTCGGGGAATACGACCATTCGCACCCATGGAAATCTCGCGAGAACCCTTGCGGTTTCTTGTTCGAGACGATCGCGATTATCTCCGTAAGGCAATTCAACCTGTAATGCTGCAATCGAGAATAACGACATGTTCAACTCCCTATGTGAATGATGACCCGATCGTTCCGATTAAACAACGGGAGAGTGATCGTACCCATATATCTGAGACTCGAATGCGTGGAGTGGATTACTAAACACTTCACGCACTCTGCACGCCAGTTAAATCGCTGACGGCATCATGGTCCAGTACCCATGCGGGGATAGCCGACGACAAGGGTTGCAAAAGCCAACAGCACGAGCGCCAATGTGATCAACTCTGAGTAATTACCCGCTCCAACAATGAAGGAAAACAGCATCGGGCCTGATGCCAAGCCCATCTTGGAAGCAAAGCCGGCCCACACCGCGGTCTGGCCGGTCTGATCAAACCGAGCGCACATGCCAAGCAGGTGGGAAATTACGAAGTTCCACATAATGCCTGTACCGATATTCGCCGCGATCCAGATCCACTTCACCTCGCAGTAGTTGAATGTATAAGTGCCGACCAGCGCCAACAGCATGCCGCCGAGGATCGGTCTGAATATCCCAAAGCGGGTGGAAACCACGATCACCAATACTGCGCCCACCGTGGCGAACCAGTTGGCAACGCCCAGCGTTTCGCTGATGAACTTCACCTCAAGTCCATGACCCTCCCCGAGCCCGATGATGAACGCGAATAACCCCATGTTGGCGGCCTGAAAGAAAAATACGGAGAAGAGCGCGAGCAACAGCGGCTTCAATCGCAATCGATCGGGCGGGGCACCCGGAGCCCTCGGAACCGGCACCTTTACTGGATAATCTGGCAGGAATTGCAGCATCCCCAATGTCGTCACGCTGAACAAGATCAACGTCGCAAACAAAATATTCGTGCCAAACCTCGGCACCAGCAGCGGCAAACTCATTACGCCGATGCCGCCAGCGAACACCTGTACCAGAAGCAACACGCCAAAGGTGCGGTCCGGCGCCGTGGTACGGGCGAAGATCGAAAAGCTAATCCCTACCAGCATCCCACCGATAAAACCGTGCAAGAATCGGGTACCCATGAGCCCGAATGGGTTTTTGACCAGCATGGACAGCAGGTCCATGGTAATCAACCCGAACAGAAGCAAGTGGGCGGCAGATCTCCAATTGATGCGTCGAACCAGAAACACAATCAGGAATGCGCCACCTGCTGCGCCGTAGACATTGCATGAGCCGACCAACCCCGCCTGCTTGTTGCTGAAGCCGAGTCCAACCTTTAGCCCGTCTATCAGCGCCGGCATGATGTTGACATAGAAAAATCCGGCGGTGGCGAGAAATGCCAGCAGGACGCGCGCAAGCATGCTGTTCGGAGAAACCTTCGGCAAGCGGTTGACAAGTTCCGTGGTCATTCTCTCCTATCGCAGCCACCAGCGACCCGGAGTATAGCAGTACCCTTGAAGATGAGGGTTGGGACGCCTGTTGTTTTTCTCTTGAACCAGGGCAGGCACGCTCAATATTCTGTGCCCGCACGAGTGCGGTGTTTTTTCTCGACAGGGAGACTTGCGGTGAAACCTTGGGCTCTTCTCCGTTTGCTATTTCTATGGCTGGCTTTGGCTGGATGGTGTGCACCGGCCTTTTCAGTCGCAACCCCCATACCCGGTGATCCGCTGCGCGGGAATGGCAAGGTGAATCGATCGGTTCTCACTTACAGCGAACTGTTCTCGAACATTGCCCCTTCCGCTCCGGTTGATGACAGCGCCGCATTTGCTTTGCCAGCCAATGCTTCTGCGCCTTCTCAGGCCTTCGAGGGCACACTTACTCTCGCTGACCCGACGACCAACGGCAGCGCTCAGATTCTGCGGGATGATTTCGCGGACGACTCTGCCAGCAACTCCCCATGGCGCCACCTGGCAAGTTTCAGCTTCCAGTTCGTGCAGAACGGAAGCTACCTCATTCCCGTTCAGCAAGGTCTGGTGATCACCGGCAGTACGGCGTGGAACTACATCGTGGGGGTTGGGCGGGTGTGGCAGGAAAACGGCGACAACGGCTATATGCGCGCCTCATTGCCGCTCGCCCTGGTCGAGAGGAATCAGAACTGCGTGCACAACGGAGAAATGGCTTTCCTGTTCAGCCGAGCAAAGAAACCTAACATTTCGAAAGTTCGTTACCAGGTCACGCAGGAAACCTGCTTGTATTTCAAGCTCAACATGTGGGGACAACTCGCGGCCACCTACACTCCGGGCAGCGTAGCTAACGCTCAGGCGCTAGAAGACGCCGAAGCCGTCGAATTGGCGAACCGCCTGCCCACCAAACCTATGTCAGCTCTGGCGACGGACTTCCCAAATTCGGGGATCGACATTGCCAATTTCACGAAGGGGTTCAAGTCGCCCGCTGACATTACCACTTATGGACTATTCATCAATGGGGTCCACTACGTCAGTAGCTGCCAGACGCGGTACGGCACCTACGCCTTCTGCGACGAGATGCGCTTGCCCTCCTACTCAATCGCAAAATCGTCGTTTGCTGGAGTGGCGATGATGTGGCTGGGGCAGCAGTATGGGAGCAAGGTCTATAGCCGGCTGATTCGCGATTACATCCCGCAGTACGTGGACGGAGGCGACTGGACGAATGTGACCTTCAACAACACGGCGGATATGGCCACAGGCAATTACATCAGCACCAAGAATGAAGCGGATGAGGGCAGCCCCCAGGAGCACGCATTCCTTATCGCCGAGCCCTATATAGCGAAGATCGCTGACGCATTCACGCCGTTCCCGCACAAGGCTGTTCCGGGGACTACGTGGGTGTACCAGAGCCACGCCACTTTCATCCTGACCCAGGCCATGAACGGCTACCTGCAGCAACAGCAGGGTAGCGGAGCCGACATTTTCAATTCGATCCGCGACGCTGTTTTCAAGCCGCTGAACATGAGCCAGGGGAGCTTGTCCACGCTACGCACGGACAACAGTGCGTCCGG
The DNA here is from genome assembly GCA_963818945.1 of uncultured Acidobacteriaceae bacterium. Classification (GTDB taxonomy): domain Bacteria; phylum Acidobacteriota; class Terriglobia; order Terriglobales; family Acidobacteriaceae; genus Acidiflorens. Next base: position 1,468,908 of record CAWFUA010000001.1, read on the forward strand.
AAAGCCCTTTGGGAGCCACGGGTTGTTTTTCATTCAGGATGACATCGCCAAACTCGGCCGGTTCCTTAACAACAACGGCGGTCAGATTAGCAACGCGCAAGTGCTGGATCCCACCCGGCTGCAGGAGTCGCTGTTCCGGACAGCAAATCCGGCGACCGTAGGTGTGCCCGTACCGGACCGGGGGACGCCGGTTGTGCCAAACACGTTCCGCTATCACAACCTATTCTGGGCGAAGTACATGACTACCACCGAATTCCCGCAATACCGCTGCAATTTCTGGGTCTCGTTCATGAGTGGCTACGGCGGAAACACGGTGTTGCTGTTGCCGAATGGAGTAACCTACTACATCTTCAGCGACGGCAACGAATTCGTCTGGTACACCGCCGTGAACGAGATCAACAAAATCGCACCGCTCTGTCACTGAACGTATCCAGTGGAAAGCCCGTCGTACACGCTCTGGCCGCCCACGAACGTCTGGAGGACCTTCACGTCCTTAAGTTCATCCGCGGGTATGGTGAGCACATCGCGGTCAACGACAACAAAGTCGGCGAGTTTCCCGAGTTCGAGGGCTCCCTTCCGGTCTTCTTCGAATCCCGCGTAGGCTCCGTTACGCGTATACAGCGTGAGCGCCTGTTCGACAGAGATGCGTTCCTCTGGGGCTAAAATTTGGCCACTTTGCAGGTCTCTGCGAACAACCGCGGCCCAGATCCCCCACCAGGGGCTGATTGGCGTCACTGCAACATCGGAGCCAGCGGCCTCGATGATTCCGTTCTCGATGTAGGATTTCGCCGGGTAAGACCACCGTACACGCTCTGGCCCGTACTTCTGGAACCAGCTGCCGATCCAGTACACGAAGGGCGGGTTACCGTCTACCACCACATTGAGTTCGCGCATGCGCTTCTGCACAGCCGGAGTCGAAATCCCGGCATGCACGACACGAAAACGGTGGTCTTTCAAGCCAAGCTGTTGGATCACTGCAGCGTAGGAATCGAGCACCTCGTCGATCGCCCGATCGCCGATAGCATGCGTCTCCAACTGCCAGCCTGCTCGGGCAGCAAGTAAGTGGGCTTTCTGCATTTCGCCTGGTGTCCAGCGGAGCACGCCCGAGGTTGCTCGGTTCCCCAATGACTCCCGGCGGGTAAATGGCGATAGTGCGCGCCCCCATGCCGCCATCAGCAAACATTTTCGCGGCGCCGAATTTCAGCACATCATCCCCAAAGCCTGTATGCACGCCCATCTGCGCCAATTTTTCGGCGTCTGCAATGCTGCCAATCCTGGGCGACATCTGAACACGTACCTTGAGCCAGCCTCGACGGTGGGCCTCCTGGTACCCGCGCATTTCTTCGGGCCCGAGGAAGATGTCGTGGATGGTGGTGAGTCCAACCTCGGCTGCTTTTTCGGAAACGAGTCGGGCGGCGCGCACGTCAATATCTGGTGGATCTCCAGGTATGACGCCAGCGATGAGCCCCATCGCCGTGTCCTTGAGAATTCCAGTAGGTTCTCCAGACGCATCGCGCTCGATTACTCCACCTTGCGGATCTTGAGTAGTCTTGGTGATGTCTGCGAGTTTGAGCGCTGCGCTGTTGGCAACGCCCATGTGGCCGCTGACGTGCTTCAGATAAACGGGATGGCCCGCTGAGGCTGCGTCCAGATCTTGCCGGGTGATGTAGCGATGCTCGGCAAGCTTGGAATCGTCCCAGCCAGAACCGACAATCCACTGCCCCTGGGCAAGCCTAGCGGCGCGGTCTCCCACGGTTTGCGTAATCTCCGAAATGGCATGGACGGTTGGGTATCCCGCATGAATCTCGCCACGCAAAAGGGTCTTTACCCACTCCATCGCATGAGTGTGAACGTCAATCAGGCCGGGCAGAACCGTACGCCCGTGCAAGTCCATCAACTGAGTGCGGGAACTGGCACAACCTGCGAGCAAGTCGCCATCGCCGAGCGCGAGGATTCTGCCGTCACGGACTGCCATTGCACCTACGACCCGTTTCGTTCCGTCCATCGTAATGATGTGGCCATTTCGAAGGAGAAGGTCGGCATCCTGGCATGGCTGGGCCATGGTGGGAGTGAACCAGATGGTCACGAGCATGAGCTGACCTGCAAAGCTGTGTCGGAGTTTCATTGGCCTCCTTCGCGCATTCGCTGCGAGTCTCAGAAAGTTGGCGGTGTATTCACCCACAGGATGGAGGTTTCCTTCCCGCTGAGGTTCTGCCACCGGTGCGCCTGTTTGCTTTCAAAGTACAGGCTGTCACCGGGGTCGAGAACGTAGCGTTCAACCTCATCCAGCCAGACTTCCAATTTTCCCTGAAGCACGTATATGAACTCTTCGCCTTCGTGACTGTACGAGCCGCCGCTGCCGGCGCTCGGTGCGATCCGGAACAAGTGAGGCTCCATCATCTTATTGCCTGAGGCCAGCAGTTCCATCTCAACGCCCGCGTTCGGCTTCAACACTTTGCGCTCGCGGGAGCGCACCAGGCGGCGCGAATTGTCTTCATCCGCAAAGAACGACAGAACATTCGTCTTGTAAAGTCGGGCGAGTTTCTGAAGGGTGGCGATCGACGCACTCGAATAGCCGCGTTCGAGAGAACTCAGAAAGCTCACTGATAGTCCTGTCTGACTGGCAACTCCAGCCAAGGTCAAGCCCAGTTCGTGGCGTAGCCGCGCCAACCTAGGCCCGATACTTGGGCGTTTGGCTTTCGGTGCAGACGACGGCGCGGGTGAATTGGCCTCAGCATTGTTTCGCAGGATGGCAGCAATTCCCGCCGGGTTGACGCCTTGTACGGTTCTCAGATACTGGATATTCCTAAGCTTTTTCAGCGCTTCTCGAGAGTAGAGGCGATAACGACCCCGGCTGCGAGCCGGCGTGATCAAGCCCATCCGTTCCCAGTTCCGCAGGGAAGAAGGACTGATCCCAAGCAGGCGGGCCGCTTCACTGATCCGAAAATAGACGGCAGTCTTTTTTCCAGCCATGGGGGAGGCGGGCGTTATCTTCGTCGGCTCGTATCTTACGGTCAAGTTCGTCTACCGCAAACCTTACAACCTTGCAGAACTACACGACCCATTTGCATAAACCCAATTCATCTGCAGATTTATGGACGATTGTCCGGCCTCCGATTGTTCGAACTTTTCTCTTGACAAACCTTGCAGGAATGCTACTAAAGAAAGCGAATAACCGAGAGGGCTCAGAGCTGAACGCCAAGACGCTACCTCCTCTCCGGCGGAACGATCTTGGTACGCGGCCCCAGCTCCGGATACCGACTAGGAGGGCTGTCACCATGAAAAGCTTTGGACAACTGGCACGGTGGCCGGTACTTGCCGGCTTGATCGTTCTCTGCTGTGCAACCGCCCATGCGCAATTCACAGAGGGCACGATCGTCGGTAATGTGACAGACTCCAGCGGGGCGGTAGTCGCGGGAGGTGCTGTCCAGGTCACCAACGTTCAAACAGCAATCTCTACTGAAGCTAAGACTGATCCCTCTGGCTTCTACCGCGCTTTCCATCTTCAGCCCGGGACCTACACGGTCACGGTGACTGCGGCGGGTTTCAAGAAGACAGTGCTGGAGAACATTCCCGTCAACGTGAATAACACCACGCGCGTCGACGCCCAACTGAAGCCCGGAGCGGTGCACGAAACGGTCGAGGTCACAGGCGCGGCGGCCTTAGTGCAGACCGAGGAGGGACGACTGGCCGGCACGGTGACTGCGCAGGAGGTTACCAGTCTTCCCACGAATGGCCGCCAGGTGTACCAGTTGGTAAATCTGGAACCGGGCGTGACACAAACCACGGCGCCGGTGGTTTCCAGCGTGCCGGGGCCGACTTCACCTGTGACCTTCGAGTTCGGCTTCATTGCCAACGGGTCCACGCCACGAGGGAACAATTTCCGGCTTGACGGCACACCGAATAACAATGAGTGGTTGGGCGGGACTCCCCTTGTCTATCCCTCGCTCGACGCGGTAGAGGAAATGCAGGTCCAAACACTCAACTTTTCGGCCGAATACGGACGCAACAACGGGGCGATCGTCAACATCATTACCAAATCCGGCGCCAACAAGTTTCATGGCGGGATTTTCTACACGGGACGGAATACTGCGCTCGACGCACGCAACTTCTTCGACAAAGTGGAGAAGACTCCGCTGCAGCAGAATCAGTTTGGGGGCTCGTTTGGCGGCCCGATCATCCCCAACAAGGCATTCTTCTTCCTCAACTACGAAGGCACGCGGCGCAAATACGGGTCCCCGGGCGAATTCATAGTGGAGCGGCCTGATTACCGCCAAACTGTTATTTCTGATAGTCCGGATAGTATCGCTGCCTTGTTGTTCAGCGATTTTCCCGCGCCCGATTGTGTTTCTGACATTCCCGGCAATCCTGTTCAATGCCTAACCGTCGCTTCACAGGTGCAGCACAGCAGTTACGACTCATATCTGACACGTTTCGACCATCACTTCAGCTCGAAGGACTCTCTGTTTGTACGCTGGATTGGGGCCTATTCCTCGGGTAACGTTGCGTCGCAGGAGTTGTTTGGCGCCGGCATCCGCGGCTTCACCGCTCCCTTCGACGGCTTTTTCGGGAGTCTGGGTATTGGAGAAACCCATCAGCTCTCGACCCATACGTTAAACGATTTTCGTTTTGCGTACGGACGCAATAACAGCAACATCTCGTTCGGGATGCCTGCCAGCACCAAGACGGCGCAACTTCTGAAGAGCGCTGGACACCCTTTGACCGACTTCGGCTGGCTCCTTTTCGATGACGGAACGGCACCGATTGGCGGCGAATTCTTTGTGCCGCGTAATTTCGTGTTTAACACCTACAGTATCAACGACACCCTTTTCCATGCGGCTGGAAAGCACTCGCTCAAGATCGGCTTCGAGTTCACCCACGTCCAGGAGAACAGTGACTACCGGCTGTACAGTGCACCGTTCTATGAGTTCCTCTCGATCGGCAGCGGCTTTTTCGGAGCGTTTGGATCCGATAGCCCATACGTCACGGTCGCCACGGTAAACCGTGTACCTGGCAGTTCAAAATTCGGACAGTTCACCGACACGCCGCGCCATTTTCGATGGAGCCGCTGGGCGGCTTTCGTCCAAGATGACTGGAAAGTGCGGCCACACCTGACCATGAATTTGGGCGTACGTTGGGACGTGTTCGCCAATCCAACCGAGAAAAACGGCATTCTCAGCAACATCATTCTAGGTCCAGGTAGTAGCCTTACCGAGCAGATTGCCGGCGCTACCGCCGACCGTGTCAGCAAACTATGGAACACGAATTACAAGAGCGTCGCTCCACGCATTGGGCTGGCTTGGGACCCACGGGGTAATGGCAAATTGGCGATCCGCAGCGGCTTCAGCATTGCCTACAACGAGCCATACTCGAATCTCTACACTAACGCCTCGCGGCTGGATCCGCCCGATGCGAACACGGCAATTGTGAACCTGCTGGGTGGATACGGAACCACAACGAATTACGTCATGCCGCCCTTTCAGCCGAGTCCAGACTTCGCCGCTCCGACGCTGCCCAATGGCGGAATTCAGGGCGTCCAGGTCTTTCCCAATGGTGTGTACCCGAATCTTCGAACGGCGTACGCCATGCAGTGGTTCGCAGGAGTGCAACAGTCCTTCCACAACGACTGGGCATTCATGCTGAATTACGTAGGGACCCGTGGAGTAGGGGGATATACGCGCGAGGACTACAACCGTTTCAACGGCGACATTTGCAATCTAAGTTATTGCAACTACTTCGCCACGCGTCTGAACCCAGGCTGGGGCCAGATCACCTATATCTCTAACGAGAGCGAGTCGGTGTATCACGGGCTGAATGCAGGCGTGCGCAAGCAGTACAGCCATGGCTTGTCGATGACGGCCAACTACACCTGGGGCAAGGTGCTCGATAACGTCACCGAAGGGGGCTTGGGTGACTACTCGAATACAAACGGTTACGGAATACTTTACGCCGGCGTTTCCAACATCCAGAACCAGCGCATGGACCGCGGACCATCCGAGTTCGATGTCGCGCACAGGTTCGTGGTAAGTGCGTTGTGGAGCATACCAGGACCGAAGGGGAGTGGCTTAGTTTCGAAGATCGCCGGAGGCTGGAGCCTCAACACAATTGTGTCGCTGCAATCCGGACGTCCATTTGATGTTTATTGCGGGCTCGCCTGGTTCAGCGGCTGTGACTTCAACATGGACAATCTGAACTACGACCGTCCGAACCGGCCGGCGGGTATCAAGACGTCGGGGTTCAACAACTCTCAGTTTGTGAATGGACTGTTCGGTAATCCAACAACAACGTATTACGGAGCATTCAGCCGCACATCGCAGGCGATCCAGACTTTCTGTCCCTTGGGGCTGAACTCAATTCTCGATTTCGGGCCGGTGCTCAACGGACCTGGATCGCAATGCATTCCGGTGGGGGAGAATGGCAATCTGAGTAGAAATGCCTTTCGCGGCCCTGCCCTCAAGGATGTGGACCTATCGCTCGTCAAGGACATCAAGCTGGTTGAGCGCGTCAACCTGCAGTTTCGGGCAGAGGCCTTCAACCTTTTCAATCGTGTGAATCTGTTCAACCCGGTTGGAGACATGGGCAGCCAGCTGTTCGGACAGTCGACCGCGGCGTTTGATGCGCGAGAAATACAGTTAAGCTTGAAACTAACGTTTTGAACCGAAGATCGGGGGTGAGCGTCGGCGAAGTGTCCGGTGTGTCGGGGTCGAGCGAGAATGGAGGGGACTTACGAGATTTTAGAGAATCCGGCTATCCCCTGCCGCAAGAGGGCCTTGCAAGGTAAATGACGTTGCGTCTATCATTTACAGAAAGCGGCCCGAGAGAATTCGGCTTGCCGGTCCGGCTGCCACAAACTCATTTCCTACCACGACTACTTCAAGTCGCCGTGGCCGCCGGCGCGGAGGGACCGGCGCTGGATTCATACGCCAGCAGTCTTCTCTCGCCGAAGAGTTGGCGCAAGGGAGCCAAATCCTGCGTGAGTTCCACTGTGCCTAGATACTCGCCTGCTGGATTCCGGACGGCGAAGTAGCGAATGTGCACGAACTTGCCCTGGAAATTAATCCAGAACTCCGCCACATTTTGGCGGCCTGAGCGAAAGTCATCCAGAATCTTATTGACGGTGTCGGCGCTTCGCGGCGGGTGGCAGTGCTGAACCTTGCGGCCAACGATCGCCTTACTGCGGGCGAAGATTCGCTCCGGTCCCTCGCTGAAAAACGCAACCCGATCTTCGGCATCGACGAATGTCAGGTCGAGCGGCAAAGTCGAGAGCACCGCGACTAGCTGCTCCACGCTGACGTGGCCGGTCGGCATCATGATGGTTCCGTCCTTCGGCACCGCGCCGGTGGCCGCGTCTGCATTTGCCGGAGGGGTGTATCCGGCTTGGGGCTCGACCAGGCACCACCCATACTGTGGAGATGCGACCCAAATCTCGGCCCACTCGTTTTCCGTGAGGGTCTGCAGGGACATCGGGAAGAGGATGTTCTCTTCCTTGAAAATCATCTCTTCCACGGCTGACAGTGCCCGCTCCGCTTGCGGAGCAAACTGCTGCACCGCTGCGGCGGTCGGGCCGCAGTCGTGTGCCAATTCGTTCATTTGCTTGAGCAGCTTCCGCGCATCGTCGTCCTTGGCCCACATTACCTTGGAGGGTCCGGTGATTCCGTGCCGTTCCAGGCAGGAGAACAGGGCGTGCTCCTTCCGCTGATAGTGCTTGTCGAGATCCATAAGCTCGTTCGCGGATTGACGCAGGCGGAAGACGATTTCCTTGACGTCAGCATTTCCGGCTTGACCGGCAATCTCCGTGAAGATTTTTCGCATGGTTGCAATGACATCCTCGAGGGCAGCGTTCTCGCGGCGGAAGGTGTCAATGGGGTGGCCAGGCAGAACCGATGGGGGCGGGGCAATCTGGACGAGCACGTCGCGCGTGACCTGCGAATGCAGGTCGCACATGGAGCGCACTTCTTCAACGGGCATTCCTTCGGCCATGAGTTGCTGTTCCATGGCCATAATCTCCGCCGCGTCCGTCTGGCCAACGATTGCGCGCAGGCGCTCTTTGACAAGCTCGGGGGCAGCTCCCGAGTGCAAATGCTGGATGATTTCCTTAAGGGCCGAAATTCTATGCGCCCGGTTGTCAATCAATTCGCTCACAGTTTTCTCCTGACAACACGGTAGGAGGGCGGGAAAATAGGCGCGATGACTTATGTCACGGCGTGAAAGCCGCAGCAGGTCCAAAATGATCTATGTATGGCAGACGTAATCGATCAAGTTAAAGACGCGAGCGCGGCCGGGCGGGCACGGGCACGCGCTCTGATTGTTCCCCGCGAGCATGGGGCGTGGGGCCTCCTCCTTGTTCCGCTATTTACTGGGCTGGCCGCAGGATTGGGACCCGCGCAACGGTTATGGCCACTGGGGTTGTTCGTGGCCGCCGCTCTCTCCTTGTTCTGGCTGCGGACTCCAGTCGAAAGCCTGCTTGGTTCGGGGCCGATGAGCGCGCGGACGTCGCGGGAGCGGTGGACCGCTGTGATTGCCTCCGCCATGCTGGCCGCGGCGGCTGGTGCTTCGCTGATCGCGCTAATGTGGGGCGGACGCAACCTCGGATTGCTATTGATCGGACTGGTTGCGGCTTCAGCGTTTGTGGTGCAAACGGGGCTTCGCGGGCTCGGCCGAAAAGCGCGGATGCCGTCACAGCTGGCAGGAGCGATTGGCCTTACCGCGACGGCGCCAGCCGCTTACTACCTCGGCACGGGGCAATTCGACTCGCGTGCGCTTGTTTTGTGGCTGGCAAACTGGCTGTTCGCATGGAACCAGATCCACTTTGTTCAATTGCGCATCCATGCGGCGCGGGCCGGCAGCTTCGCAGAGAAATTTGCTCGCGGCAAGTTTTTCTTCGTTACGCAAATTGCGCTGTGTATCGCGCTTGCCCTCGCGACGGCGGGACGGGTGACTCCGCTGTTGGTTATTGTCGCTTTTCTTCCGGCTCTTTTTCGGGGAACACGATGGTTCTTTCGTCAGGCGGAACCGCTTGATGTGAAGAAACTAGGTTGGTCAGAAATGAAACAGGGCGCGGCGTTTGGACTACTCCTCGCGCTCGCCTTCATCTTCCGATAGTTCGCAGCGGAAATTCGTGGCGGCTTCAGCAGTCCGCGGTCTCGAATGCCGTGCGCAGGAAGCTTGCCAGGTGCCAGCCGTCCATGTATTTGTACGGGGTCTCGCCCATCGTGTAGTGTCCGCAAGGGAGCACGACGACCTTGTGATCGAGCTTATGTCTCGCGAATTCCGCCACAATCTGTTCTGAGAACTTTGGCAGGAACGTCAGGTCGTACTTCGCATAAATAACCAGCGAGCGCCGTGGCCAGCGTGAGAACTTGTCGAAATAAACGGCCGGGCTGACCGCACGCCACACGCGCCGCAGGTCTTCCTCGCCGATCGACGATTCCAACCCCTGACGGATGTGCCGCGTCGATTGCCCGTGCCAGACTACGTCGGAAAAGTACGTCGAGGCGTGATTAAAGGCTGCGATTCGAATGCGCGGATCGTGCGCCGTAGCGATGAAGGCATAGCACGAACCCAGGCTCGTACCCACAATGCCCAGGCGGGTGTAGCCCTGCGCCTGCAGCCAGTCAAAGCAGCAGCGGACATCGACCACACCCTGGCGCGTGGCATCGAGCGTGCGTCCGATGTTTGCGGAAACGGCGTAATCGGCGCGGTCAATCTCCGGAGGCCGGCGGATATCGTGATACGGCATGCTGATGCGCAGAACCGCAATGCCCAGCCAGTTCAGAACATCGCACAGGCTCGTGTAGTGGAGCGCGTCCGAGTTCCAGTGCGGCAGGAGCACGACGGCGCGGCGCCCGCGGGCTGGGAACCAGCGTGCATTGACCAGATTGTTTTCTGGATACGGGCTTTCGACCGGCGAGGTGAAGCGGAGAAACTCGGCGTAGGTGCCGCGTACTTTCTCTTCCAGCTTCGGGTCGGGAACTTCGCGCGTGCTGAAGACTTTTACCTCGCGCCGCTCGAGGCGGAAATCGGTGGGCGTGCGGTAGGAATAAAAATCGTCGCTGGTCTCGATGATGCGGTCATTGAAGCGCGTGAAATATTCCAGAAGAGAGCGCGAGTCGGTGGATGCCGGGCCGCCATTGCGCTCGGGCCAGTTTCGCGTCCACTCCAATCCCCAATCGAGCGGGCGCACCACGCGGTTGTTGTCGACCGACGTGAGCCGGGTTTCCCATTCGTACATCCAACGGTCGTAGCGAGACGGCATCGCTTATTGCTTTGCTTCCGGCTGCTGCGGGTCGGCCGGTTTTGAAGACTTGTCTGGCTCCGGTTTGTCGGTTGGCTTTGCGTCAGGTCTCAGCTGTTCGCTCAGGATGCGAAGCTTCTGCTCGCCGGGCTTGCCCCCGTCAGTGACGGAAACATAGGCCGTTCCCTTCTCTACGCGGAAGTGGATCACGTCTCCAAGCTCAAATTTCTTGTCCCCGCCGCATTCTCCCCCCGTACTGTGGAACGCAGGCAACTTGCCGCAATCTAACTGATAGACCTTCGTGTCCGTCTGCACCGTATACACGTGGCTATACATCGTCCGCGTATGCGTGTTCATATTGCCCGTCCCATTCGTGATCATGCCGCCACCCAACGTCTTGGTGTGTTCATTCTGGCCGGTAGCTGTGATCTTGCCCTCTTCCGGATATGTAGCCGGTTGCTTTTCTGCAAATGCGGTCGCGGCCAAAACTGTCACGAGGAAAATGGATGAAAGCAGGTCAACAACTAACAACGTGCTGCGCCCCTGTTTAAATTGCATCGGGTTATCCCTCCAATGAGTCTGACTTGCTACTAGAACACATGGCACTGACAACAAACAAAGAGGATAACTGGCTAGCTGATCGATGTCCATTGTGAGGACCCTGGCGGCTAACACAAAGACGTGCAAGCGGCGTACATGTTGCGGCACGGGTCCGTCGACCGCTAACGCTGACGCTGAAGCGTCGCCGGCAGGGATTCGTCAGTGGCGTGCCGAGAGGATGTGCAGGATCTGTTGCAGTTCATTCCGCAGATAGGCGACGTTGGTCGTCGAACTCATTGGAAAGGGGAGTGCCGATTGGTTGCGTTCCGTTTTTGTGTCCTCGCGCAGTTGCACGCGCGCGCCGGCGATGGTGAAACCGTCTTCGTAAAGCAGCTTCTTGATCCGCACCACAGACTCCACGTCGCGCTTGCGGTACATGCGCTGGCCGGTGCTGCTCTTTACCGGCTTGAGCTGCGGAAATTCCGTTTCCCAGAAGCGCAATACGTAGGCCGGCAGCCGGCATAAGCGCGCTACTTCGCCGATGCGGAAGTAGAGCTTATCGGGAATAATGACGTCAGCGTTCCGAGCTGACTTTCTCGACGCTTTTTTACGTGGAGTCATAGGGGCCGTTTTCATTGCTCCCTGTATAGCCGTTTCTAGCATGAGCCGCGCCGCCGCGACAACCCCAAAAGTGCAGAGGTGCCCGTCCGGCGCACCTTTCCCCGCAACCCTTCTAACAGGGCCGCAATACGGTGCGCATCGATCTTCCCAACTGGATCCACTGTGAACATTCTATCGCCTGGGACATCCTTTCATTTTTCGGCGGCTGCGCTTTTCGCCAGGCCGAGGATGCTTATGCCGAAACCTGCTGCCATGGCCGCGGCCAGCATGGCCAATGTGGCCCGCGAGATTCCTCCCTTGGCAAGGAACACGAACCAGCGATCCCATCCCAGGCCAAGGCGCGCGGGCTCGCTGCTGCCGAGATATTTGAAGAAAAGATGAACCTGCCCCGCGAGCGAGTAGCCGAGGCGGTAGGTCCAGTTGGCATCGTAGTAATGGCCGCGCGGAGCTTGGTCTTCCATGAAGCTTGTCGCGAGCGAGATGCCTTGCACCAGCGCGCCTGCAACCAGCAGCACGACGGCCAGAGCCTTGATGCGTGCGCCGCCTCTGGCTAGAACTGGTCCCAGGCCCAGGCAGAGCAGCACTACCGCCGGAACCAGATATCGCGGGCCGACGCAATAGCCGCCTTCCCACTGCGAGTATTTAGCGAAGAAAAAAAGATCGGCGAGCGGAAGCAACACGGCCAGTGCAGCCAGGCCGCGGTCGCGGAGCCACAGGCCACCGAGACCCGCGAAGGCCAATAGCACCGGAGGCGCGAAAATGAATACGGACTTCCCCGGAGACAAAAGAAATCCGTACAGACCTTTGAGGATGAGCGTGTCGAAACTGTTCAGGCGCTTTGCACCTTCGGCGACTGCGGGATAGCCGAAGGCAAATGGGCTGCCGAAGAGCAGCGCATTGTGGACCAGCAGAATTGCCACGCCGACGGCGGACGCAGTGCAAAGCGCGAGCGCAGTCTTCACGGCGACTTTTCCATCACGCGCCAGAATGGCAGATGCGAACACGGCGACCGCGAGGACGTTCGTGGGGCGCACCAGCGTCGATAAGCCGAGAATCAGTCCGGCGATGGCCGCCGTTGGCAGCGAGATCGCGTCACGACTCCCGAATCGTCCGTTTGGTGTCCCTGCATTCTGGCCGTTGCATTCCTGCGGCCTGCTTCGTGCAAACAGCAGCCAAGCCACGCCCGTGAATATCGCCGCTGATAGCGGTTCGGAGAATAACCACGCCGAATAGGCAAATATCGGCGTCGCGAGGCCGAGCATGGCCGTGGCCATCAGTGCGGCACGCAGCGGCGTGCCAATTCCAGCCAGCAGCAGAAAGAAAAATGTCACTGACAACGCCGCAAATGTGGCGCTGCTCAGGCAGGAGGCGAAGGCCACCACCAGGTCGGTATCTTCGGCGGGAACGCCGGGCAGTCGGGCCAGCATGTACTGCCCCAAGGCATACCACGGCATACACAGAAGCGCTTGCCCCGGCGGATACGCCGCACGCGGCTGACCATGCACATCAGGCCTGCCGTAAAAATTATGCAGCGCCACGGCTTGTGGCACAGCCGTCGTTCCGTGAAGCACAAGGCTCTCGGTGGTGTAAAGAGTGTTGTACTCATCCGATGTTCGCACGCGTCCGGTGGAAGTCAGCAGATAGAAGAACTGGAAAGTTGCGAAAAGCCAGAGTGCAAGATGGCGCTGGGAGGACGAAGGAGATTCCGCTGTGCCTGAACTCAACGAAGATGTAGCAGGAATCTCCAACTGTGATTTGATCCTACCAATTTGGCTTCGCCGGGTGCTCGTGGCGCATCCGCTCCGTTAATGGCTGATTCGGATGAATGAGTGGGAATTGGGAACCAACCATACCGGCGCGTCAACAGAACTCGAAAGCGACCCAGACGGAAAAGCCTCCTGAGAGGTGCTTCTCTCGGGAGGCTCTGGGGATTTCTGGACGAGCATCGTCCGCTTAGTGTTTCTTTTTCTTGGCGGCTTTCTTCTTGGTTGCCATGAAGCATTCCTCCGTTTGAACGATTTGTTCTCCCAAGGTTCTCGACAGGGCACCTTGATGCCCGCGCTACCCAACTTGTGGTATGAGTAGCTGTCCTGACACAAGATATTGCCATGTGTATGTAATTTGTCAACAGAAAATTTCACATTTTCGTAATCTGCGGACCCACAAGTGCCGCATTCGCGATTCCGGTTAGCCGTCGATTCCTTTGCGGCCGGCAACTTGTGCGCTTGCGAGTTGCTCGTTATCATCTGCTCCGTTGCTCCGTCGTGCTTCGCAATTGCGCTTGCGCCCGCGGGCGTGTGCGATAATTTCAAAAGAAAATTTATGCCTGAACGAACTGTCTTCTGCGAAAAATTGAAACAGCAACTGCCGGGCCTTCCCGAGCCTCCTTTTGACAGCGCACTTGGCCAGAAAATCTACGAACACGTCTCACAGCAGGCGTGGAACCAGTGGATGGAATTCTGCAAGATGCTGCTTAACGAATACCGTCTAAATCCAGCCCGCAAGCAGGACCAGGAAGTCATCGTGAAGCAGATGGAACAGTTTTTCTTTGGCGATGGCGCGGCCCCGCCGGACGAATACGTCCCGCCGACTCACTGAGGGCGATTCCGTCAGAAGCGGCGCAAGACGGGCTGTTTGATGGCAGAACCTCGCGGTATCTGGTTATCCGAGGGAAGCTCCTATCTGATTACCGATGAGTTACCTTTCCAGTTTCTTAGTACCCGATTCATCACCTCGTAACAATCTTTCGAAACAATGAGAACGTGGATTTGTTTGCCGTTGAGAGACCATACGACACGCTGATTTTGTCGGACCTGCACCTCGGCGCCGATATGAGTCGGGCGCGCGAGGCACTCGAAGTGTTGCGGCAGAATTCCTACCGGCGGCTCATCCTGCTAGGCGACATCTTCGCCGATCTGAATTTCGGCCGCCTCAAAAAAGAGCATTGGAAATTCCTGGGCTTCATCCGTAAACTCTCGAATCCCAAGCGGCGCATCGAAGTAGTTTGGGTGGAAGGCAATCACGACCACGGATTGGCCGAAATCATGTCGCACCTGGTGGGCGTGCGCGTGTACCAGGAGTATCAATGGAATTACCAGGGCTTGCGGCATATTGCCGTGCATGGGCACCAGTTCGACGGTTTTTCTGTCAGCAACGTGCACCTGAGCTATTGGGTCGGAACGCTCCTCTACCTCCACTTGCAGAAGTGGGACTCGAAAAATAAGGTGCTCACGCGTTTTCTCGACCGGCTGAACACTCGCTGGCTGCGCCTATCGTCAAAGGTAGCCGCGGGGGCGATCGCTCATGCCCATCACAACAAAGCCGCGCGCATTTTCTGCGGACACACTCACGCCGCTCTCCACCGGAACGAAAATCGGATTGACTATTACAATTGCGGCGCCTGGATCGACGAGCATCTAACGTACATCACGGTCGGTGAGGATGGAGTGCAGATCCATGAGTACGTCGCGCAGACTGACTCCGCCGCTGGCAATCACGCCGGCGAGCAAGAACTGCACGGGCGCAGCGAGCAACATCCAACGGCGGACGACTCGGAAGTTGAATTCTCTGACGACTCAGAGTTTGGCAGTGAGTTCATTGAAGACAGCGAATACGAAAATATCGGCAGCTAGCGGCGCATCCGGACCGTGGCCCATCGGGTGAGAATGCGTAAGCTAACCATCGTTTTTCATCATGCCGGAGGCGGTCACCGCAACGCCGCCGAAGCGCTGCGAAGTACGCTCACCGCGCAGAACCATCCCTGGGACGTCGAACTTCTCGATATTCAGGAATTACTCGATCCGCTGGACCTGATTCGGCGCTTTACCGGAATTCGTATCCAGGATGTCTACAACCAGATCCTGCGCCGCGGCTGGACGCGCTTTACGCCGCAGCTCCTTCGCATCCTGCAAGGGACGATCCGCGCTTATCATTCTCCGATCGTGAAGGCGCTCCGCGCGTACTGGGCGCAACATCCAACGGACCTGGTTTTGTCAGTCATCCCGCACTTCAATCGCGAGATCGCGGATAGCCTCGAACAAAACGGACAGAAACGCTGGCCGTTCGTTACGGTGATTACCGATCTGGCCGATTATCCGCCGCACTTCTGGATTGAACGCGAGAGTGAATACATCGTCGCCGGTACGGAACGCGCGCGCGCACAGGCCGCGGCGATGGGGCACTCCGCCGACCATATCTTCCTGACCTCGGGCATGGTTTTGAAGCCAAAGTTCTATGAGCTGGAGCCGTTCGCGTTGACGACTTCGGATCGTAACGCGGAACGCGAGAGGCTGGGACTGGAACGCGACTGCCGAACTGGAATCGTCTTGTTCGGCGGGCACGGATCGACTGTGATGGTTGATATTGTCAAGCGGCTTGATCAGAGCGGCGCCGACGTTCAGCTCATCCTGATTTGCGGGCACAACCAGAAGCTCGAGGCCGAGATCAAAGCACTCCGGACGCGCAAGCCGAAGCTGGTTCTGGGGTTCACGCAAAACGTGGAACACTACATGGGGCTTGCCGATTTCTTCATCGGCAAACCAGGTCCGGGATCGATCAGCGAAGCGCTGCAGTTCCACTTGCCGGTGATTGTCGAATGCAACAACAAGACGCTTCCGCAGGAACGTTACAACGCGGAATGGGTCTCGGAAAACGGATTCGGAATCGTGGTGCCGACGTTCCGTGCGATTGCGCCGGCAGTTGAGCGGTTGATCGAGCCTTCCACGTTCGACGAATTTTGCCGCAAGACCAGCACTTACTCAAACCGGGCGCTGTTTGAGGTCGCCGAAATCCTTGAGGAGTGCTATGAAGGCGCAGGGGTTCCGGCGATTGCGCAAAGTCAAAAGGGTTGAAGACAGGCGCGATTCGACTGAGAGGAGTCTTAGGTTTTTCCGCCTGCCAGTCTGTTCAGGTACAAGTTCGAGGGTTGCTGCTTGGACGCGGCTTCTTCGACGAAGCGGACAAATTCCTTCACACTGTTTGTGGGCGAGTCTTCTTCATGGAAGCGAACCCCGATCTGATAGCCAGTTGCGCCTTCGGCGAGGCGCGTATTGACGACGATGCCTTCGACCCAGAGTGCGCCTGCGGCTGCGAGTGGGCAGAGGGCGACTTGGGAGCCTGGCTTCACTGGGGTGGGAGACTCGATTCCGCATCCGCCGAGGCTCACATCGGAGAGCTTTCCGACTAGAAGGTTCTGATCGTCGGCGGGCCGAAGCTGAACGGCCAGGAAGCAGCGGACGCGGGGATGGCGTCGCTGTTCGGGATATGCCTGCAGCGGCGGAAGTGGCTCTGGGTGGATGATTGTCGCTGGTGTTTGTGCCAGCGTGGGCTCGACTGGAATCTTCAGTTCATCCATTTTCATTTCATCCATGATTTGCGCGCTCCAAAAAACGGGAATTGGTTGCATGACTCGCCATTCGTTGTGCGGATCTAGCCGGGAACAAAATCCCGCATTCAAGCATGATCTGCTGGATTAGGCAGTGACCGCTACGTTACGTAGGTCACGAAGCAAGCCGAGAGTGCAGGAAGCTCGCGGACTGATGTGCGGCGAGAGACCGCTGCTAAGCGATTCGCCGCTAAAAATGAATCGCAATTCCCGTCGATAACCGCACGCCGTTCTGCGTCGCGCCATAAAAGCGCGTTGTCACCCAGTCGAACTGGCCGCGAACGCTGAGCGGTCCGGCCACGCGGTAATCGAGGCCTCCACCGACCGCGCTGGCGAATGAGGTGTTCGAGTCGGAGATTCCGTTGCCGCGGCTAACGTGGCTTCCGCCAACCAGCAATTCTGCGAACGGGCGAAAGCGCTGGACCTGCACCGAGACTCGCGGCCCAAACAGAAAGTTGTGCTCGGTCGCGTTCGCGCTGAAGCCAGGATAGCTGCGCGAACCGTAGTGGCCGTCGATGTCTGTGACCAGGCCAATCCAAGGTGCGAACTTGCCTTCGAGCGATGCGTCCCAGCCGTTGAGACTGCCGCGGTCTCCCTGCGAGATGGCGGTATTGTCATAGGAATAGCCGAAGAAGACGTTACCCTTTGTCGGAATCTGCGCCGCAGCTCTCTTTGCCGGGAACACTAAGAGAAGAGTAAGAGTCGAGAGAAACAAAACAAAAGTTCGTGGCTTACGCATTCGTCCTCCGTGCCCAACAAGTGTAGAAACACATTGGATGAGAATAGATGCGCTCGACGCGAAGATTTTGTCTTCGAGACCGACGAAAATTTTCATCCTCTTCTCCCGGAAGCTGTCGGGAGCCCCCCGTCTAGTAAAGTCAAAGACTTAGCGGGGGGCTGGACGCGAGTCTTGGAGATTAAGAACCTAGGGATAAAATCTTTATAAACCAATGACTTACAGACAAGAATTCAAAACCAGCTGGCGGGACAGGAATGTCCGCGCCAGACTTCTAAGAGAGGCGGAGCCAATCTGTCAGACAACTCTGATATAATGTCTGACATGGCATCAAGCCGTATCACAATTCGCATTCCAGATTTGCTGGGACAGCGCCTCCGGCACCGCTCGCGGATGAGAGGGCAGCCGGAGTCGGCGCTTGTCCGGGAAGCTCTGGAGACGTATCTCGGACAGCCCGCTGAGGCGCGGCCCGCCTACGAATTGGCCGAAGAAGCGGGATTGATTGGCTGCATCGGGCACGGCCGGAAATCACCGCCAATGGACCTGAGCACCAACCCGCGGCACCTGGATGGTTTCGGGAAATAGAAATGAAGCGCCGTGTACTGGTTGACACCGGCCCGCTGGTTGCCATTCTCTCCCGCGTGGATCAACATCACGCCGCTTGCGTGAAAGCCCTTCATCAGCTGCCGGGCCCTCTATTTTCCTGCTGGCCTGTGATCACGGAGGCCGCGTGGCTGTTGCGTTCGCATCCATCCGCCGTCCAGCAACTTCTGAAAAGCTGCTTTTCCGAGAGGCCAAGCGGTTTTCTTGAACTGCTTCCCCTCGCTGGCGCAGAGGCGGGCGCGATTGCCGAAGTAATGAGGGAGTACGAGGACGTTCGCCCTCAACTAGCCGACGCCGCGCTGGTTTATCTGGCAGGACGGGAAGGGATCGACACCGTCTTCACCCTCGACCGGCGCGATTTTGGGATATATCGCTCCACCAGCAAACGCCCTCTCCGGATTGTGCCCTGACTGCTGGGCCGTTACTGGGAGTTGACACCTCGTGCCATCTCAACTGCTCTTAGGATTGCCCTCGACTTGTTTTCTGTCTCTTCAAATTCGCGCTGGGGGTTGGAGTCGGCTACGATGCCGGCGCCTGCCTGTAAGTAGGCTTTCTTGCCTTTCATGAGCAGAGTGCGGATGGCTATGCAGGAATCCAGGTTGCCGGCGAAGTCGGCGTAGAGGACGGAGCCTCCATAGATGGCGCGGCGGGCGGGTTCTAGCTCTTCGATGATTTGCATGGCGCGGACTTTGGGCGCGCCGCTCAGAGTGCCGGCGGGGAAGCAGGCGGCGAAGGCGTCCATGGCGTCGAGGCCGGGGCGGAGACGGCCCTCGAGCGCGGAGACTATGTGCATGACGTGGGAGTAACGCTCTACGTACATTAAGTCGCGGACCTTAACGGAGCCATAATCGCTGACCCGGCCTAAGTCGTTGCGGCCGAGGTCGACTAACATCACGTGCTCGGCTCGTTCCTTTTCGTCGGCGAGCATTCTCTTTTCCAGGGCAGCGTCTTCGGCTTCGTCTTTGCCGCGGGGATGGGTGCCGGCTATGGGGCGGTATTCGAGTTTGGGGCCGGCGGCTCGGACTAACATTTCGGGCGAGGAGCCCAGGACGTGGATGGGGGCGGGTGGGCTTTGTTTGGCGTGGTTCTTGGTTGAACGTTTCTTACCGGCGGAATTTCTTCTGGCCGTATTTTCTCCTGCGAGGGTTCTTGCGCTCGCTGGATTTTCGCGGACAAGAGTGTCCGCGCCACACTCTTCGCCCGCGCCACACTTGCCGAAGCGGAGGAAATACATGTATGGGGATGGGTTGACCGTGCGTAGGGCGCGATAAAGATCGAAGGGAGCGACTCCGGGCTCGAAATCCCAGCGCTGGGAGAGGACGACCTGGAAGATGTCTCCGGCGGCGATGTATTCCTTGGCTTGCTCGACGCTTTTCAGGAACCTCGCTTTGGAGGTGAGGGGATGGACTTTCAGCTTTGTCTTCGCGGCTTGAGACGCGGTTAGCCGCGTCTCTACGATGGAGCGAGATTTTTTCCAGCCAGCGGCTAGTTTGCGCTCGATTTGGGCTATGTCGCAGACAGAGCGGTCGTAGGCGGCGCGGAGCGCGTCTTTCGATTTACGTCCGGAGGCAAGCCCGGTGACGTCGGCCGAGGCGACGATGTGAATCTGGTGGCGGAGGTGATCGAAGGCGAGGACGCGATCGAAGAACATCAGGATGCAGTCGGGGAAGTTGAGGTCGTCTTCGGCGTGGTCGCCGATGTTTTCCAGTTGGCGAACGATGTCGTAGGCGCAATAGCCAACGGCTCCGGCGGTGAAGGGCGGGAGGCCTTCGACCTGGGCGGGGCGGTGCTGGTGGAGAAGTTCCTTGATGACTTCGAAGATGTTGGCGGTGCGGGTTTCGATTTTCGGGATGCGGACGGATTGGGCCCCGGAAACGCTTGGTTTCGCGGGGCGAGCCGCGGCAAGCCGCGTCTCTACACGGGAGTCGCGGATGGTGATCTGGTCGCCGTGCGATTCCAGGCGGAGGAAGGGGCGGACGCCTAAGAAGGTGTAGCGGCCGATTTTTTCTCCGCGGTCTACGGATTCGAGGAGGAAGGCGTCGGGCTCATCGGCGGCGACGGCCAAAAAGGCGGAGACGGGCGTGAGCAGGTCGGCGGAGATGGACTTGGCTACGGGTACGAGCGTGGCCGTGCGCGCTAGGCGGGAGAATTCTTTGAAGTCGGGGCGGATCATGGAATGAGGCATTCATTATAGAGCTTGCATCTCCGCGACCTCAGCGCTGAAAGCGCGGCGCCACCCAAACCCTAATACCGCCCCGCGAAACGGGGCCGCGCGCGCTACATCATCGTGTCGCTGCGGTAGAGCTGGCCTAGATAATTGCGGTGAACTAAGACCATCCAGTGGCCGTCGGAGGTGATGGCGGCCGGATAGTAGATGGGCTGCAAGCCGACTTTGTTTGCCGGTTCGATGGTCTGCCACAGTTCGCGCTTACCCGATTCCACGTCAACTTTATAAATGTTGAGGCCGGTTGGAGTGGTCACTTGCACAAACATGTGCTTTGAGTCGGAAGCGAATTTAAGTGGAAAATCCCCGGCTTGAATACCGGCCAAGGGCCTGGTGGGGCTGCCCACGATCGATCGGAGCACCCAGGACTTGTTCTCGAAAAGAGCGATCGAATTTCCATCGGGTGCGATCGCCGCCCACGGCGTGTGCTCCGCCGATAATTGCTTTAGCGGTGCACCATTAATATCGGAAATGTAGACGCCCTCGGGTTGGCCCGATTGGCTGCCCATAATGAGGATGTGGTTTCCATCGGGGAACCAGAATGCCCAGCCCGGAAGAAATCCACTCCAATGCAGCATGCGCCGCTGGCCGGGCCCCACGGGAACAACCTGGATATCAGCGGAGTGCTCGTCGGGCGGGACGACCAGCGCCCATTTTCCGTCGCGCGTGATATCGCTGCCATTGCCACCTTGCGCAATCCGCACCGGCGCAGAGCCGTCCGTTTTGCGCACATAGACTTCATATGTGTTGCCGGCACGCTCGGAGGCGTCGGTGAACAACATGGTACTTCCATCCGGAGTCAGAATCGGCAAAACCGGGAAATCGAGCCAATTGAGAGACCGCTCGCGATTGGAGCCATGTTCCACCAGCGTCATCCCCGCCTGGCGCTCTTCGGCCGACACCAATACGCGGCCTGAAGGCGCGATGTCGAGAATTCGCGTGGAAGCCGTGCTGCAATGAACCGTTCGCTGCTTGCCCGATACCGAGACCGCGCGGATGCAGTATTGTTCGCCCGCTTCCGAGGCGGAGAACCAGATCTCTTTGCCGGAAGGAGACCATGCCAAACCCTCCAGGGCCTCCCAGCCTGTCGAAAGCACCTGGATGTGCCCCGCGCGGTCGACTGTGATCACCTCACCCCGGTCATCGATTCCGGAGGGATGGCGAAACAGGGCAACTTTTTGGCCGTCAGGAGAGACTCTGGGATCGGAGATCCAGTTTTCTCCCTGGAGCAACACTTTGCCGATGGGGTATTGCAGCTGCCACTCATTCGGGTTTTGGACGATGACGGCCATCTCGTTGCCATCGGGCGACCAGTCGGCATCGGCAACATTTTCGAGGAGCTCACGGGGCGCGTTGCCGCCCAGCGGAGAAACGGCAAGAGTGCCGGCCCATTGATAGTGGGCAATAACGCGCGGGCTTACTACGAGAGCCATCTGTCCCTGCTTTGAAATGGAAAGGAGCAGACTCCCATGTAGTCCGGCGGGAACGGATTCCGGATAATCTTCGCGGATCACGTACGTGTCGCGGCCACCTGCTTCGAGATCGGCACTGTAGACAAGAGTTTGCGCGTCGGGGGCGAAGCGGGCTCGAATCACTTCGCCGCGATGGAAAGACACTCGAGTGAATGTAGGCGGCGGCAGGGGGGCGGGACGCAGATACCAGGCGGTCGCGGCTCCGGCTGCGAGGGCTATGGCTGCTACCGCGGCGAATGCGAGCCAGCGCGGCTTGGCTGGCTTTTCCGGTGAGGCGGCAATCGCTGTTTGCGCCGCGGTCTTCGAAGTTGTGCCGGTTAGGGCTTCGAGGGCGAAGGCTAGATCTTTTGCCGACTGGAAACGCTGCTCGGGCTGCTTTTCGAGGCAGCGGCGGATAATGCGTTCGAGACCGGGAGAGACGGGATGCGGCAGGTCGCTGAGATCGGGAGGGTCTTCTTTGAGGATCGCGGTCATGGTCTCGGCAGCGGTGTCGCGACGAAAGGCGCGTTGGCCGGAAACCATCTCGTAGAGCACGGCGCCAAAGGCAAAAATGTCGGTGCGGGAATCGACGGCGGCGCCACGGACCTGCTCGGGGGCCATGTAGCCGGCGGTGCCCATAACCGTGCCGGCTTCGGTGGGGGAACTGGTCAGGGTCAGACCATCGGATGCGTCCTTGTCGCGGCCGCCCGGCGCGAGCTTGGCTAGGCCGAAATCTAGAATTTTGACTCGGCCTTCTTTGGTGACGAAGATGTTTTCCGGTTTCAGGTCGCGATGAACGATGTTCTTTTCGTGGGCGGCAGCTAATCCCTGGGCAATCTGGGCGGCGAATTCGGACGCTTTGCGCGCCGGCAGCGGGCCGCTATCGAGTTCGGAACGCAGGGTGTTGCCTTCCAGAAGCTCGGAGACGATGAAGGGCGAGCCATTGTGCTCGCCGATATCGTGAATGGCGAGGAGATTGGGATGATTGAGCGCGGCCACGGCGCGGGCTTCCTGCTCGAAGCGGCGGAGGCGGTCGGCATCGCGGGCGAAGGACTCGGGCAGGACTTTGAGCGCAACTTCGCGGCCGAGGCGGGTATCGCGGGCGCGGTAGACTTCTCCCATGCCGCCTGCGCCGAGCGGCGAGAGAATTTCATAGGGTCCGAGCTTATCCCCAGAAGTGAGTGCCATCCGTGGACGGGATTATATCGCGTTCGGGAGTTTCGGGTTCCACGTTGGTCAGCAGGCCAACTTGCTTAGGTTTTGCGGCTGGCCATATACTTTCGAAGGCTCCCCGGCATCGACTGGGCCCTTTATCCTCGAGAAGCAGATCGCCATCATTTTAGGAGTTCATTCGGAGAATTTATGAAGACTATCGACCTGGAACAGGAAACTAATCCGTGGCTGGCGCAAGCTGCACGCTTCGACCTGGCTGCCCACAAGTTGAATCTTGATGAGGGCCTGTGGCGGGTACTCCGCAGTCCCAGCCGCGAAATTACTGTCTACATTCCAGTGCAGATGGACGACGGGCGCCTGGAGGTGTTTACGGGGTACCGCGTACAGCACTCGATTGCGCGCGGGCCCGCGAAAGGCGGGATTCGCTATGCGCCGGATGTGCACCTGGATGAAGTGCGGGCGCTGGCGAGCTGGATGACGTGGAAGTGCGCGGTGGTGAACATTCCGTTTGGCGGGGCGAAGGGCGGGGTGATTTGCGACCCGCACAAGATGTCGATGGGCGAGCTGGAGCGGATGACGCGGCGCTATACGGCGGAGCTGTTCGAATTCATCGGACCGGAAAAGGATGTGCCCGCGCCGGACGTCAACACGAACGAACAAATCATGGCGTGGATGATGGACACATATTCAATGCACGCGCGGCAGACGGTGACGTCGGTGGTGACCGGCAAGCCGATCAACATCGGGGGATCGCGCGGCCGGCGCGAAGCGACCGGGCGCGGCGTGCTCATGGTGTGCGAAGAGGCGATCAAGAAGTTGCATTTGAATCGCAATGAGTCGCGGGTGATCGTGCAGGGATTTGGCAACGTCGGTTCTAACGCGGCCCGGCTGATGGCGCAGGTCGGATATAAAGTGATCGGCATTCTTGAAGTGGGCGGAGGTCTCTACAACAAGAACGGGATCAACATTGAACAGTTGTGGGAATTCCGGCAACGCAACGGGACAGTTCACGGTTTCCCGGGAGCGGAGACAAAAGATCCAGCCGATTTGCTGCTGACCGAGTGCGAGATTCTGATTCCGGCGGCGACGGAGAATGTAATTACCAGTCAGAATGCGGAACAGGTGAAGTGCAAAATACTGGCGGAGGGCGCGAATGGTCCGACGACGGCGATAGCCGACGACATTCTCGCCGAGAAGAAGGTATTTGTAATTCCGGACATTCTGGCAAATGCCGGCGGAGTTACAACCTCCTACTTTGAGTGGGTGCAGGACCGGCAAGGATATTTCTGGAAGGAATCGGAAGTGAACGACCGCCTGGGGGACATCATGGTGACGGCGTTCGATGACGTGGTGCGGTACGCCGAGACCCATGGCGTGAATAATCGCATTGCGGCATACATGCTGGCGATTGATCGTGTTGCCTATACGATCCGCCAGCGCGGAATCTATGCCTAGCCATAGATTTTAGATTTGGGGGCCTTCCCGCCTGGGGAGGCCCCTCCCTCTTGAGATCTCGGGGCCGATTAGGGGAATGATCTTCGAGTAAGTAACGTACCCCCCAGCGGCTTAAATGCGTATTCAAAGCAACGCGCTTACCGCAGCCGTGAACCGCTGCGCCACCCGAAATCAAGTGCAGCTGCTAGACTTTTTGTTGACCCATGGGCACGGGCGTTGTAATGTTTCTTGGGTTTCCAGCGCAACCTTTTTGAAGCAAACAGGTTTAAGAAAGCGGTTCGTAAAATACGGGGCATAATGCCTCTTACATGTGAGGAAATAAGGAAATGATGAACTCCCGGAAGAGACTTACTCTGTGGATGGCAATTTTGTCTTTCGTGTTCAGCCTGGCGTTGATGCCGGTGCTGGCAGCGGCCCAGACGAGCACAACCGACAACAGCACGACCACAACAACAAAGAAGTCAAAAAAGAAGAGCAAGAAAGATGCTGCGGCCGCCGATAACACAGCGGCGAGCGACAAGATGGCGGCAAGCAGCGACACCTCTGCCACGACTGCGAAGAAGTCGAAGAAGAGCAAGAAGGATGCTGCGGCGGCGGATACGACAGCAGCGAGCGACAAGACGGCGGCAAGCAGCGACACCTCCGCTACGACTGAGAAGAAATCGAAGAAGAGCAAGAAGGCGGATGCAGCGGCCTCGAGCGCACCGGCGGCAGCACCGGCCGCGGCGGCAGCACCGGCGGTACCAGCAGCGAAACCCGCGGCCAGCGCACCGGCAGCGGCTCCCGCGGCTGCACCCGCAGCGGCTGCACCAGCGGCTCCGGCCAAACCGGCGAAGACAGCCACGGCGGGTCCGGCTGCTTCGACTTCCGACATTGCAGCGGCGCAATCGAGCGGCAAGGTCTGGGTCAACACCAGCAGCGGCGTCTATCACAAGAGCGGACGCTGGTACGGGAAGACTAAGGAAGGGAAATTCATGACCGAGGCCGACGCCAAGGCGGCGGGGTATAAGGCAGCTGAGAAGGAGTAAGACAGCTGAGTTTGCGTCGGTGAAGTATAGCGAGCGGACGGGCGGGAGAGAAGGAGATTCCTCCCGCCGGTCAGAATGACAACGGGTAGGATAGACAAGCATATTTAAGGAGAAAATAATGTCTAGAAATTTCATCACCAGGATTCTGGTGGCAGTATTTGCTTTGAGTTTGATCAGCGGAATGGCGTTTGCACAAGCCGCCAAAACGCCGGCGAAGGCAACGACGGCAGCGGCAGCGACTGCCGATCTGCTCGACATCAACACGGCAACCAAGGACCAGCTCGATGCGCTGCCGGGAATCGGGGCAGCGTACTCGCAGAAGATCATCGACGGCCGTCCGTATGCGAAGAAGACCGACTTGACGAAGAAGAAGATTCTTCCCGCAGCCACCTACAACAAGATCAAAGACAAGATCATCGCGAAACAGAAGTAGCAGACCGCAAACAAATAGAACCACAGAGGGCGCCGAGATCGCAGAGCGTTGAAGG
This sequence comes from uncultured Acidobacteriaceae bacterium, assembly GCA_963818945.1. GTDB lineage: Bacteria > Acidobacteriota > Terriglobia > Terriglobales > Acidobacteriaceae > Acidiflorens. The sequence goes on from CAWFUA010000001.1 coordinate 1,494,844, forward strand.
AATAAGGTTCTGCGATCTTTGCGCTCTTTGCGGTTGAAATCTCTTCAAATTCAGTGGAGGACACCATGGGACTACTCGACAATCTTGAAAATCAGGCGCTCGGGAAGATAATGGGCGGGACCTCGAATCCGCTGGCCTCGGGCCTGTTGCAGATGATCCAGAATCAGCCGGGAGGCTTGCAGGGGCTGGTGCAAAATTTTCACGACAAAGGGTTGGGCGGGATCGCTCAGTCGTGGGTCGGGACCGGGCAGAATCAGCCGATTTCCTCCGACCAGATTCACCAGGTGCTGGGCAGCGACCAGGTGAAGGCGCTGGCGGCGAAGGCAGGGATTTCTCCGGATATGGCCGGCGGGGCGATTGCGCAGTTGCTGCCGGGGATCATCGACAAGCTGACGCCGAATGGACAAGTTCCCGACCACAACAGCGTGATGGGCATGTTGGGCGGCTTGTTGCAGAACATGGGCAAAGCTTCGTAAGAAAGCTCGGACTGGTCCCATGCACACTGCGCTCGCGGATTGTGCCTGCGCGAGTGTCCCGCAGTGTGCTTAAATTCATACGCATAAATTTTCTTAAATCTACGAGGACATCATGCGTCGAAGACTGCCTGTTTTTCTGGCGGTGTGTTCTTTTTTGCTGGCGGCACTGGCCTTTGCGGAGAAGCGCGCTTTTACCATTGAGGATTTGTACCGCATCCGGGGCATCGAGGATCTCCATCTTTCTCCCGACGGCAAAACAATTGCTTTCACGCTGCGCACCGACAATCTGCCCAAGGCCAAGCGCGCGCGGCATATCTGGCTGATGGGCGCCGATGGCGGGAACGCACGGCAGTTTACCTTTGGGGAGAAAGACGAGTCGGCGCCGGTGTGGTCGGCGGACGGCAAGTGGCTGGCCTTTGTCAGCGCGCGCGATGGCGCCGACAATCTCTACGTCATTTCGGCGAGCGGCGGCGAGGCGCGCAAGCTCACCAACATTTCGACCGGAGTTGCGGATCCGATCTGGTCGCCCGATGGGAAGTGGATCGCGTTTTCGAGCGACGTGTACCCCGAATGCGGAGCCGGCGACGCCTGTAACAAGAAGATCGACGAGCGCTGGAGCAAAGGCCCGCTGCACGCTCATATGGCGGACGCGCTGCTCTATCGGCATTGGACGCAGTGGAAGGACGGAAAGCGCACGCATGTGCTGCTGGCCGACGTTTCAACCGGTGCGGTGCGTGATCTGACGCCGGGAGATTTCGACTCGCCTCCGTTTCAGCTGGGCGGGATGGTGCGTTACGATTTCTCGCCCGACAGCACGGAGCTCGCCTTCGACTCGAACCACGACCGCGACCACGACCAGGCTTCCTCCACCAACAGCGATGTGTGGGTGGTTTTGCTCTCCGGCAATCAGCCGGCCCGAGACATTACGGCGGCGAATCCGGCGTTTGACGGGCATCCGCGATACTCGCCGGACGGCAAGTACATCGCCTATCAGATGCAGAAGCAAGCGGGCTACGAATCCGACCTGTTCCGGCTGGCTGTCTACGATCGCGCGGCAGGAACCTCGCGCGTGCTTACAGAATCTTTCCGCAATTGGGTGGGGGATTTCGAGTGGGCGCCGGATTCGAAGTCGATCTACTTCAGCGCCCCGGTGGAAGGCGACGACCCCATCTTCCGCGTGGCCGTCGATTCCGGATCGATCGAGCAAGTGTTCGTCGACCACACTATCGATTCCTTCAATCTGTCGCATGACGGGCGCCGCCTGATTTACACGCGGCGCACAACCGCCGAGCCCGTCGAGATTTTTGCGGCGGACTGGACAGACGGCAAGTTTTCAACGCCGCAACGAATTTCGCACGTTAATGACGAGGTGGTGAACGAGGTGGACATCCGCCCGGCCGAACGCATGTGGGTGAAGGGAGCGGACGGAGCGAAGGTCGAAGTCTTTGTGGTGAAGCCCCATAACTTCGATCCGGCGAGGAAGTACCCGCTGATTCTGAACGTGCACGGCGGCCCGCAGATGCAGTGGCAGGATGCCTTTCGCGGCGACTGGCAGGTATATCCCGGCGCCGGCTATGTGGTCGCATTCGCCAATCCGCACGGGTCGACGGGCTACGGGCAGGATTTTACGGCGGAGATTTCCGGGGACCACGGCGGCAAGGTATTTGAAGACCTGATGAAGGTCACCGACGAGCTGGCCAAGCTGCCTTATGTGGATGCGAACCGCATGGGCGCGATGGGCTGGTCGTACGGCGGCTATATGATGAACTGGATGGAGGGGCACACCACCCGCTTCAAGGCCATTGCCTCGATGATGGGATTGTTCGATCTCCGATCGATGTATGGTGCGACCGAAGAACTATGGTTTCCAGAGTGGGACTACAAAGGACAGCCTTGGAACTCGGACCAGTACGAGAAGTTCTCGCCTTCGTATTTTGTGAAGAACTTCAAAACGCCCTGCCTGGTGATTTCGGGTGAGCGCGACTATCGCGTGCCGTATACGCAGTCGTTGCAGATGTTCACTTCGCTGCAAAAGATGAATGTGCCCTCGAAGCTCATTATTTATGCGAACGCGGGGCACTGGCCGAGCTGGTACGAAATGGCACTGTACTACACCGCGCATCTGGAATGGTTCCATCAGTATCTGGGAGGAGACGCGCCACCGTGGCCGACGGAAAAGTTCCTGCGCAATGACGTGTTCGATCCCGAGACCGGGGAACGGCGGAAGTAGGACGGAAACTTGATTTCGGCGGTGGGTCCACGCGAACCTGCCCCCCGTTTTCCTTCCGTTGCCTTGCCTGCTGTTGTGGAGGATAATCAAGATGCCGCTTTCGCGGCCAATGTTTTCCGTGTGAATCTTCCCAACTACATCACGCTCACGCGAGTGGCCGCTGTTCCGCTGCTGATCTGGATTCTCTGCAGCCCGCGATTTTCCGACAGCAACGGTGAGCGGGAAATCCTCGCCTCGACTGTGTTCATCCTGGCCTCAATTACCGACGGGATTGACGGCTATCTGGCGCGCAAGCGCGGACAGATCACGACCATGGGGATGCTACTCGATCCGCTGGCGGACAAGTTGCTGATTGCGGCGGCGTTCATCACGCTGGTGCAATTCAACCCGGCGCTGGTGCCGGCGTGGATGGCGGTGGTGATCATCGGCCGCGAGTTTCTGGTGAGTGGGCTGCGCTCGATTGCCGCTTCGGAAGGCTTCACGATCCAGGCGAGCGAGTTAGGCAAGTTCAAGATGCTGGTGCAGATCATCTCGGTGGTCGCGGTGATTCTGGCGCACCGCTGGCATGAGTGGCCGCTCGGAAGCGTTTACATTTTCCCCGTCTACTGGATTGCATACGTCGCAGTCTGGTTCATGGTGCTGCTGTCGCTGGTTTCCGCTGCCGATTACTTCGTCGCCTTCTGGTCGCGGATCGACCAGAAGTCGGAGAAGAGGCGCAAGCGGCGGACCTTCGTCCTGGCACGGCGGAGGAAACGCGATGTTCAAACCGTCTGAAAATCCGACCGCAAGCGAAGAGGCGGATTCCATCGGGTACACCCCTGAGTATTCTCCCGAACAGCGAAGAATTCTGCTGGCGATTGCGCACGAGGCGATCGCGTCCAAAATTGCGGGGCGGCCGATGCCGGGGAAGCCGCCTCTTGATCGCGCTACCCCTGGTCTCTGGACTGCGCTGGAGGAGCCGCGCGGGGTTTTCACCACGCTTTACTTGCGCGGCGAACTGCGAGGATGTGTCGGCTACGTGGCGGCCATAAAGCCGTTGTTTCAAGCCGTTGCAGAAACGGCATGCGCGGCCGCTTTTGACGACTCACGATTCTGGCCAGTGTCGCCGGAGGAAGCGCCGGGGCTTAAGGTCTCTCTGAGCGTGCTCTCGCAGCTTTTTCCCATCAGCGCCGAACAGGTTGAAGTCGGACGCCATGGGCTAGTTATCTCCGATGGGATGCGGCGCGGCCTCCTGTTGCCGCAGGTCCCGGTAGAACACGGGTGGGACCGCGAGACCTTTCTCGAACAAACCTGCCGCAAAGCGGGCTTGCCGATGGATGCGTGGAAAAAGCCGGTAACGATCGAGGCTTTTGTGGCCGAGGTCTTCGGGGAGGATGACGTCTTGGGGTGAGCTTGCGTCTGCCACTGGGAAAGTCCGATCAGGGTAACGGCGAAAGGCTCAGCGAACTCTTAAAAAAATCAGTCTGAGTTGCCTGCTTGGATTTCCCCGGCGGAGTTCGACTGCTTGCCTAGTTGCACACAAGTGTCAGGATGACAATCAAAAAGGGGAGACTCTTGTCTCCCCTCTGTAGAGCAGAATTGTCGTGGCCGTGCGGCTGCGCTCTATTCCTGTTTGTCGAGCTCGACAGTGTCGCCGGCGTAGACATCTTCGAACGAAAAAACGAGCATGGCCGCCGCGGATGTCGGAGTGGTGCTCAGGACAACGACTTCGCCGACCGCGCGCTTTGGCATGTCGCCAACCCGGATGTTCGGGCCTTTATCCTTGTCGAACATGTTCATGCCGGTGGAGCTGTTTTTGGTTAAGAAGTTACCCTCGATGGTGGGCGGGCGCATCTGCGTGTCTTCGGAGATCTGCGCCTTGAAAGAGAGCGAATCAACCGGATTGTGCAGGGTTGACGTGTAAGAACGCACGACCCGGAAATAGTCACCTGGTTTTACGCCCTGGTTGGAGCCCAGATTCAAGTAAAGAGTTGTGCCCGTGCCAAGCACGAGGTCGAAATCCTTGGCAAGGACAATGCGACCGGCCAGATTTGCAGTGGGCTGTACAAAGCGGTCAAAGTGTCCGGGAACATGAAAAGTTATCGGCTCACGCGCGACAAACGGCGTAGTGACGTCGCCGGGGTTGATGGAGTCACAGCTGAGCACGACCTCGGCGATGGCTTCGTGGCCGCGCAAATCGACAACCCGAACGCGGCCGACTTCCGAGTAAGGATGCCCGACCGCCCCCATCAACTTTCTCATGCCAGGGTAGACCTCATATTCATTCACGTCACGCAACTCGCGGACGACGGAATAGAGCTGGCCGACCTGGTAGCCGGATCCGGTCAGGTAGACGATTTCGCCGTTTTCGAACTTGGTATCGGTGGGCGTTTCCAGTCCGCCGGTGACGTAGTTGGCATTGCCAAGCCGGTTCTTGATAATAAAGCCGGCACAATCGAGGTCGGCCGTGGTCGGTGTCTGATAGCGCACGAAGGGCACGCTGCGCGTGGTTGGGACGATGCCCGATGCGTCCGGCGTGGCAACCATGGTCGAGGTGAGCGTCGACTGGGCACAAGCCAGGCTGGCTGCCAACAACACTAAGAATACTGTTTTCTTCATCTTGCCTCCGACTCCCGACTCTGGAAGGCCTTGCGTCCCCACACCCTATCTTTCTGGGAAAACAAGGGTTACAGGCGAAAAGTAACAAGCGCGGGGGGAGGGGTCAAGGTTACGAGGGTGTCAGGAACCTGGGACACCCAAAGTTTTCCTTTGGGTTCCGGCAATCTCCCTGTTGCATCTAGGCTTAGGCCCCTGTAATATCGCGCCGTCAAATGGCCGTGGCTTTATCATCCACTCTCGCGCCCCGTTTAATGCCGTTACGGCTCCCAAAAGTGTGCCTTGCGGCGCAGGCAGACACGGCGGATGAGCTCGTCGACATCACCGAGTCGATGGCGCAGGATAACCCGTTCGTTGAGTTCCGGTTGGACTACTTGAAGCAGCCACTGGCGGCGGTTGCCAAGATCCGGCGCTTTCTCGAAACGCACCAATACATCTCGGCCATTGCAACCTGCCGGCGAGTGGACAATGGGGGCAAGTTCAAAGGATCGCTGGCCTCCCAATTCGAAATTCTTACCAGGGCTTCGGCAGCCGGTTGCCAGATTGTCGACGTGGAACTGGAAAGCGCGTTGAAAATCAAGCCGGAAGCGCTCGCCCGCCTGCGCCGGACCGCCGGCCTGATCGTTTCATTCCACGATTTCCGCGGCACCCGCCATCTGGAGCAGACGCTCGAAAAGATGCTGAAGATTCCGGCGGATTTCTACAAGGTCGTCACCACGGCTACCACGCTTTCCGACAACGTGACCATGATGAAATTCCTGCAAACGCAGAGCGACAAGCATGCGCTGATTGGCCTGTGCATGGGCGAGCAGGGCATCATCAGCCGCGTGCTGGGCGTGCGTGCGGGAAGCGCGTTTACCTTTGGCGCGGTGAGCGCGCAACAGAAGACGGCGCCCGGACAAGTGAGCGCGCGCGAACTGCGCAGCATCTACCGGATCGACCAGGTGGATGCGGCGACGCGGGTTTACGGGGTCGCTGGCGATCCGATCGAGCATTCGCTCTCGCCGGTCATCATCAATACGGCGCTGCGCCGCGAGAATGTGAATGGCGTCTATGTGGCGCTGCACGCCAAAACCTTGAAAGATCTGATGCAGTGCGTGCGCGAGATTCCTATCCACGGGCTAAGCGTCACCATGCCTTACAAGCAGGCGATTCTCGAATACCTCGATAATACCGATGCGCATACAGCCAAGATCGGCGCCTGCAACACGGTGGTGCGAGGGCAGGATGGCAAGCTCTATGGCTTTAATACCGACATCGCCGGGGTGGTGCGGCCGCTCGAACAACGGCTGACAATCGAGAATGCGAAGGTGCTGGTCGTGGGCGCGGGGGGCGCGGCGCGCGCGGCCGTCTTCGGGCTCAAGGAGCGCGGCGCGGAAGTCTGCATCCTGAATCGAACCGCGGCCACGGCGCAGAAACTTGCCCGCCAGGCGAAGGCGCACGCGATCAAACGCGCGGACCTGCGCAAGACAGCATTCGACGTGATTATCAACGCCACTCCTGTTGGCATGGGTTCGATGCGCGAGTGCCCGCTCAAAGACGACGAGATCCAGGCCAAGGTCGTCTTCGACATGGTCTACGATCCCGCAGAGACTCATTTGTTGCAAGTGGCGCGCGCCAAGGGAATCTCGGTGATCCCGGGTGTCGAGATGTTTGTGCACCAGGCAGCGCGGCAATTTGAAATCTGGACGGGCAAGCCGGCTCCTTCACAGGACATGTTGCGTGTGGTCACGATCGCGCTCCAGGACCGCGCCAGGGCCCGCGAACCAGAAGGCAAGTAGCCACCTGCGACGAGGTCGTCAAGGTCATTCAACTTCTGCGCAAAAATCAATCTAAGTTGATGTTGTTGCAATGGATTAACTGGATTGTGACTTGCGGTAATATTCGCAATTACTCCACAAATCCTGCGGGGTGGTTTGCGTGAGTGAAAAGGCGATTAGAGATTTCTGAAAGCGCGAAGTGCCCTGCTAGCGCGGCGAAAAGAGGATCACCGCTGGAGCAAAGTGAGACAAAAAGCGATGCTCCCACGAGAAGAAAGGTTGCAAATAACGTAAACCCGAAGTAATATGACCCTAGAACGCGAGGCTTCGCGTTCGCCTCGTCTCAAAAAATCAAACAATCGTCTCCCAGGTAGGAGCAGCCCTAAGCTTAAAAAATCTAAAGGGTGCCCAAGGCCCCGGCGCAATTCGGAGAGAATGCATGTCGTGGTATGCGTACTGCCTTACCGAACACCAGGCGCTCCCAAATGGTGTTCGCGCCCGCCGTCCCTACGTTCTCGATGGAATTCAAGGCGTAAACGCCGCTCCGGTAATGAGCTATCCGAGCGGAGATTTTGCCGTGATTGTCAGCGAGTACGACCGCGCAACCAGCAAACTTGATGAAAAAGCTGTTCTAGAACACGCCCGCGTCGTCAGCCAGAGTTTTCGCACCTCCACCGTCTTACCCTTCCGCTTTGGCACGATCTTCGACACCGAGGATGCCATCCGGCAGGCGGTACGCTCGAACCGGCGCACGTTCTGCGAGAGCGTAGAGCGGCTGCGTGGGAAATCTGAAATGCGGATCAAGCTGACGGTTCGGGATGGCTCGATGCGTGGACCCATGGAAGAGATCGTTTTGCCTGACACGGTGGGCCGGGAATATCTGGCCAAGCTCCGTGAGAAGGCTTCGCGCGATCGCGAGCGCCAGACCAAGGCTCGTGCCTTGTCGGTGCAGGTACACAAGCTGTTTAACCCGCTCGAAGAAGAAGTGAGCTGCAAGCGCGTGGATTCCGACGGCATGCTGCTCGATATCGCCCACCTGATTGACAGCAAGTCGATCGAAAAATATCAGAACCGCTATAGCACCGCCGCGAAACAGTTGAAGAATTGCCAGATGGTGGTAAGCGGGCCGTGGCCGCCGTATCATTTCCTTCCGGAAAAGCTGCGGACGGTGGCGGGCGACAGCTAGGTTCATCGCCAGCACTAGTAAAAGCAAAGCCCCCGGTTCGCCGGGGGCTTTGTAATTTTCGGGATTTTCGAAACTGGGGCATTTTGCGGAGACTCTTCAGTTCTTTTTCGCTGCGCCTGTTGTCGGCCGAACCGCCGCGGCGCGTGTTAGCGAAGCACCCTTCAGCGGCAGCAGTTTCTTTGTTGGGTCATGGTTGACGGGCTTTGCGCCCATAGCTTTCACCCGTTCTTCCATCATCTTTATCGAATCGAGATCGTGGGTGTGGTCGGCGAAGCGGACGGTTTCATAATTTCGCCGGACGGCCATGATGCGGTAATCGAAGGCGACGTTGGACGTGCCGCCTCCGAGTTCGCGCACCTCGAACGAGGAAGCCGTTTTGTTGGTGACGTACAGGCCCTTGCAGTCGCCGTTGGGGACCGGGAAGACTTTGTAGTCCATTTCGGTGTTGACCGTCTGGATGAAATCGCGATCCAGGCTGACCACAACAGCGCCGTTGACGAGACGCGCGGAGCCGGCATCTTCAAACCAATTCACTGGCGACTCGATGGCCGACATGGCCACGGTGCGGGCTCCGCCGTCGATGGGGACCACAGCGTTCTTGGCGCCGGTGCAATTTAGGTTGCCGCTGGGATCGACGTAGCAGGAGCCGCCGCCTGCCGCGGAGACGAACAGAGGATTGGAACTGCTGCCGAGGGCTTTTATATAAACCGTGTTGAAGCCGGTGGAAGAGTTATTGGCGAATACGGCGGCATTGCCGTCATCCGCCGTGCCGGCGACCCCCGCGATAATTCCGCTGTTATCCGAGGTCGTACCTCCATCTCCCCAAACACCAATGCCCAGATCACCGGTATCGGACTGAAGGTTTTTTCCGGTTGAGCTCTCGTTGGCCTCGCGCTGGCCAAACACGCCCACACCTATCGGGCTGAGGGTTTGACCATATACGCCAACACCGCTGCCGGTGCGCGCTTCCGCCACGCCAGTTACTCCATAGGCGTCGGAGTCGGTACTGCTTGTGATGCCCAACACACCCCATGCCTGTCCGCTCGTGCTGGTGGCGGAACCGAGAACGCCTGTCGCAAGACTGTTTGAGCTTTCGCCGTACAACGCATAGTTCAGTGACGTTTCCGAGAGCACCTGGGCGGAATCGTTCGCGACTGGCTTGCCGATGTTGATCAAACCGTCGTTGGTGATGGACATGCGGGGCGTGGAGGACGTGTAGAAATCCAGGCCGTACTGGTTGGCTCCTCCGGCGCGTGCCGACGCGATGCCCTCGCCTGTGCTGTAGGGGCCTCCGAATCGCAGCCCAGGTGTGTAACTGCCCGCATTCTTGTCGTTATAATCCACGCGCACGTCGCCAAGGGCTGTGACGGCTCCCTTCGACGCGACGGTCCCGCCCGTGATCGTGCCCGTCGCAGTGATTGTGCCGGTGGCGGATAGATTTCCGGTGACCGCCTGATTTCCGGTGAAAGTGTTGGCGGCCGCGAGTTGCGGAACCTTGGTGGTGTCCAGGTTGAGCGTGACCGTGCCCGTGGTGCCACCGCCGGTGAGGTCGGTCCCCGCTGTGACGCCGGTGATCGTCCCCAGGCCGGGAAAGGTTTGGGACGCGACGAAAGTGATCACGCCTTTGTTGCTGATATGCAGCCCCGTCTCGGCGGGAGCTGCTGTGCCCGAACCATACAACAGGTTTAACGTCCCCGCTGCGGTGGTTGTGTTGTTGCCCGTCGGTTCGGCTTGCCACGCGAATGTTTGTGCAACTGCTTTCGCGGTCGTTTTACTGAACACTGAGGCGATAAAGTCCTGCGGCTGCGAGTTGAAGCCTTTTGTTGCCGTGGCCGTGCCGGTTGCGGGCAGGTTGAGTTTGCCGGCCACGTTCACCGCCGTGGTTGCGGTCTGCGTCAGGATCGAATTCTGAATGTTGGTCGCGTTGGTAAACATCGGAATCGAATTCGCGGTCCCGCCATTCGTCGTCACGTTCGATGAGGTATTCGGCGCAGCCGCCTCGCCGTTCGCGGCCGACGTCGCGCTCGGCGACGAAGACGAACCGTCGCCATTTGCGGCCGCCGGAGCAGCCAGCACGAACGCCGACGGTGGCAGTCCACCCAACGTTTCCGCGTCTCCCGCCTTCAAGGCGTAGGGGGCGCTTACCAGAAGAGTTCGTGACTGCTCGGGCCACTGCTCAATCTGTACTCCGATCCATCGCGCTTGCTCGGAGGCGAATATTTCCGCCGGCAAACCGTCGGGCTTGGTCGATCCCAACAGCACCGAGTAATGGCCGGTGGAATCGGTCTGCACATTCTGCGTTTCTATCCACAGCGCCGCTCCGCCCGCCTCTTCGGCGTAGAGGGAGAAGGTAATTCCCACAACTCCGCTGAGCGGCTTGCCATTTCCGTCATGCGCCACGCCGGCATACCGGATCAGCCGCGGCACCGTTGTACTAACCGTTGTACTACCGGATACCGTGGTTGTGGTTGTGCTCGCGCTAGTTGTCTGCGCTTGCGTTGCCGCCGCCCCAAAAAGCACCACAGAACACACCACGCAGGCCCGCCATCGCAATCTCCTAGTCATAGTTCCTCCGGTGTTACTTGTCATCAGTCCTCTATGAATTCCAGCGAGAAACGCCGCAAGACGTATCGGCGAAGCCGAACTCTCTTGCTTGAAAGCCCGGCTTTGGCAACTAATTGTCTGGCGAATACCATCGCAGCGGCAGATGCACCGCGCATTACTCTCGCCGCCACCTGTGCCAGAGAGGATATGGCGCGACCGAGAGAGTCACGAACGGAATGAGACTGCCTGATTGGGAAGCCCCACCTTCCCAAGTCGATGAATAGGCGGAAAGTTAGCACGCTGCAAATGGGCTGTCAACGGGCCGGTTTGGGCTAATCCGCCGGGTTGAGCCGCACCTCCACAGTCATTTGACTGTCCAAGCGATTTTGGGCTAATCTGCGCTTACACCGGAAAGGAGGTGGTCGGATGACAAGTTCAGATGGTAGTTGTGGCAATTCCAGACCAGGTGAGGTGGCTGAGTCTTAGGGCGGTTGCTCTAAGCGGAGTTCTCGAGGAACCCTTGGTCGGGGGAAATCGGGAACATCTCTCGCAAACAATCCGTGTGTATGGGCTGATCCGCTGGGCACAGGCTGTGACCGGCACCGGAATGACCAGGGTTCCCGGCGCGCGCGGTTTTCGCGTGACGGGATGGTCGTAGCGAGGGGCCACGAGAGTGACCACCTCAGTCAATCCCAAACAGTCCACCGGACAGCCCGCAGGCTGCAAAGCTTGCGGGCTGTTCTCTTTTCAATCGTCAGGTCCCAGGTCTCAGGAAAATCGCGGCCTGAGCCCTTGACCATGCCCTCGGGTGGTCCATTGGGCGCCTCTTTCGGCGGGCTTTCAAACGCCCGAGTTGAGCTGATGCGCTCACCGCTCACTCCTTGAGTTCCGCGGCGCAATTCACTATGCTTGGGACACTTTAGATTCGTACTCCGCGTCACGAGGAAGTACTGGCCGGTGCCAGCCTCAAAGGAGCAGTAAATGACCCTCAATTCGGTTTCCCGGTATTTGGCAATTTTCTCCTTCCTCGCGGTGGTGACAGGCACTTGTTGGGCTCAAAGTTGGGACGTGGCTGCCGCCTTCAAGGAAGGCTGGCCCAGCAAGAGCAACCCGTACGGCGTGTGGTCTTATGGTTACTCCGCGGGCTTTACGGCTCCGGTCACGCTCTATGATCGCGCCGAACAGAACGGCGTGAATGGGCCGAACGCACAGTTCTGGTTTTCGTCGTCGGTTGACCTTGCCAACTCACCGTCGGCGGAATTCAACAACGGACCAGCGTACGATGAGGGCAATCTTCATTTATCGGCAAACGAGTTCACGCTCGTGACCGGGGATGGCGGCCACTATTCCGAGGTCATCTTCACTGCCCCCATCGATGGCAAGTATTCGCTGGAGGGATTCTTTCGCGGGCACCACGACGGCATCGGTACGGTCGGCGGCGTCGTGGCGAATGGCAAGGTTCTTTTCAGTTGCAGCATCGCTTCGGAAGGGCAACTTGTGCCGTTCAAGCGAATAGCCGTGTTGAAAGCTGGAACCACCGTGGTGTTTTCGGTGGGCCCTGGGCCGGCTCCCAGCGGCGGCCTCCAACATACCGGTGTCGCGGCAGGCTTCCGCTTGGTCAACTAGTCCGGCTGAATTCACTCGCACTGCGCTTCTGCACGCCATCGATTCCGCCTATTGCGCACCAAAGCGCGCAGCGGCATGAGGCCCCGCCCCGTTTGAGACCGCACATCCCACGACTGCAATCCGGCCTCTAACCTCCACCCTCCGCCGTGTTATAACCATCCCACATGCCGACTTCTCGCCAAGGCGCCATCCGCCTGTTTCGCTTCTCAGGAATTGATGTCTTCCTGCACTGGTCGTGGTTCCTGGTCGCAGCGATTGAAGTCAGCGGCCGCTCGGCCAATTACTCTTCTTTTGGGTGGAACGCCGCTGAGTACCTGTGCCTGTTTCTCATCGTCACGTTGCACGAGTTTGGTCACGCACTCGCCTGCCGCCAGGTGGGAGGCCGCGCAAACCAGATCATTCTCTGGCCCCTGGGCGGTGTTGCTTATGTAGATCCGCCGCCGCGTCCCGGCGCGAATCTCTGGAGCATCGCCGCCGGCCCGCTGGTGAATGTTGTCCTTCTGCCGATCTTGTTCGCACTTCACGTGTGGAGCGCGTCGCTCGGATGGGCCCAGACTGCGCCCGATCTCTACAAATTGGTGACAGCGGTTCTGTTCATCGACATCGGCCTGCTGCTTTTCAACATCCTGCCCATTTATCCGCTCGACGGCGGCCAGATTCTTCGCTCCCTGCTCTGGTTTGTGCTCGGACGCGCACGCAGCCTGCTGGTAGCCACAATCATTGGCTTTGTCGGAGTGGCCGGCTTCATCGGTCTGGCCGTCTGGAGTCGGTCCGCTTGGACCGGCGCAATCGCCGTCTTCATGCTTCTCAACTGCTGGAGCGGACTGCAGCACGCCCGCGCCCTGTTGCGCCTCGCGAAACTTCCGCGCCGGGAGGCTTTCGCCTGCCCCGCCTGCAAATCTGCGCCTCCCGTCGGCGCCGTTTGGAAATGCGCGCAGTGCGCCCAGCTCTTCGACACTTTTCAAACGCAAGGTGTCTGCCCGTACTGCGGAGCCAAGTTCGCGGTGACCCGGTGCATGGAATGCGGCGCAGCTCATCCCATCAGCGAATGGGCCGCACCCGTGGTCAGTGTCAGTTCGACTTTCACTTCTTCGACGCGGTAGGTTGGGCCAAAGTCAGATGCAAGAGGTTAGAGCTTAGAGGTTAGAATCAAAATACGGACGACTAATACTGATCTGATCTCCACCTCTGCAATTTGACCTCTGCCCTCCCCTTGGCAGTATTCAGCTAAACTCTTCTAAGCTGCCTTGGAACCCCTCACCCATTTTCTCTTCGGCGCTAACATGGGCCGCGCCGGTCTCAACCGCAAAACCGCGCTTGCCACGGCTACGCTCACGCTCGCTGCCGAAGCGTCCGACCTCGATGTGCTCAGCCGTTTTGGTGGCTCGGCCTTCGGCCTCAATCACCATCGCGGATTCACGCACTCTTTCCTGGGCGTGCCGCTCGTCGCCATCGCCGTCGTCGCTTTCATGTACGGAATCTGGCGCCTGCGAGGCCGCAAGACGCGCGACCGCAATCTCCCCCCGCGATGGGGCCTGCTTTTCGGTTATGCCTGCCTCGCGGGCCTCAGCCACATTCTGCTCGACTACACGACCAGCTACGGCATTCGTCCTTTCTGGCCGTTCTCCGAGCGCTGGATTTCCTGGGACATCGTTTTCATCGTCGAGCCGATCCTTCTTGTCGTTCTCATTCTCGGCCTCACTGTGCCCGCGTTGTTCTCTCTCATCAATCAGGAAATCGGCGCGCACCAGAAAGGCCCGCCTGGGCGCTTCGCTGCGACTGTCGCGCTCGTTGCCACATTTGCGTTCTGGGGACTGTGCGACTACCAACACCGACGCGCCATCGGCGCGCTCAATGCCCGCACCTACAACGAAGCCGACGCCATCCGCGTTTCCGCCTACCCGTATGCGATGAATCCTTTCCGCTGGTATGGCGTCGCCGAAGCTCCTGCCTTTTTCGCCACGATGAATGTGGATTCGCTCGCGCCCGAAGTCGACCCTGAGGGCAAGATGCAGATTCGCTACAAGCCCGAGGAAACGCAGATCACACTCGCCGCCAAGAAAAGCTACCTCGGGCGCGTCTATTTGAGCTGGGCGCAGTATCCGATCACCGAAACCGAGCAGATCGACAACGATCCTGCCGATAACTCTCACGCCGCGTACATCGTCCGCCTGCGCGATTTGCGCTATATGTATCCCGGCCAAAGCTCAATGCGCGCCACGCTCGGCGCCCACGTTCTTCTCAACCGCGATTTGCAGGTTATCGACGAGCGGATGGGGATGCGATCGGCACCGGATCGAGATTCACAAAGGCGATGATCTCCCTTCGATCAGGGCTGCGAAGGGAGCAACCCCGCCTGCTTCATCACCGTCAGCATGTCGAACACGTTCCACTCTTCACAGATCTTGCCGTCTTTGAAACGGAAGATCGTCACCCCGTCGCTCGCGATCTTCTTGCCAGTGGCCGGAAACCCCATCCCAGCCTGGGTATTCGTACCGCTCACAGTAAAATGCACGGCGACCAGATCCTTCTCCGCCACCATCCGGTTCACTCTGAAGCTCATGTCCGGCAGGGCTTTGCGTTCCTCGCGGGCATAGGCCAGATCCTCCTCGAGTGTTGCAGTGCGGTCGCCGGCATGGGCCACGAAGTCCTGGGAATGAAACTCCCCGTATTTGTCTAGTTGTGCCCGGCTGAGCACCTCCTCGAAAAAGCTCCGCGCTACGTTCTTGTTTTTTTCCAGTTCGCTGGCTGATCGCGCAAAGCCGGGGAGAGCGATGGCGAGGAATAAGATCGAAATTAAACCTTTTCGCATATCCGTACTCCTTGAGGAAGTTGCCTGACAATTACTGTAACACATGTTACAGTAATTAGAAAGAGGAAAAACATCCTATGGCCAGACCGCCCGAACCCCACATCCGCGCCCGACTTCGCGATCAGGCCGTAGATTATGTGCTCGCCCACGGCATCCGCGACCTGGCCCTCAGGCCCCTTGCCCAGGCCCTCAAGACGAATGCCCGCATGCTTGTCTATCATTTTGGATCGCGGGAAGGATTGATGCGCGAGATCCTTTTCGGCTTACGTGCTCTCGGAGACGCCCGCATCCGCGCCTGGTTCGAGCGCTCCGAAGAATCGCGCACCCTTTCCGATTTTCTGCGGTGGTATTGGAAGCAAATGAGCGCGCCCGAAGCCCGGCCTGCCGCGCGCCTCATTTTTGAGTTGTACGCGCTCGCCCTCCGCCACCCGAAGGACTATCCCGGCGTCCTCGAAGATCCACTCGTCCATTGGAAAGGAGTCACAAAGAGGACATCCCGGCAATCGAAAGCCGACGAGGCCGAAGCAACGCTGCTCCTCGCCGCCACCCGAGGGTTGCTCCTCGACCTGTGCGCAACCGGAGATCGCGCCCGGATCGAACAAGCTCTGCATTTACTCGCTCGCTTCGTAGAATCACGCAGACCGCGGACGACGGCTGTCCACCGCCGGGAGGGTTCACCTGGGTCCCATCGAATGAAGCGTCAGAAACACAAGCAGTGAAAGCAGGCCATCCACGATTATGATCATCGATCCAATCCAAACGAGCGCAAATAGCTTTGCCTTTTCCGGCGCGGGCGGCGTGATCCCGATAATGGCGTGCAGCCATTCCAGCATGGAGCTGATCCGGCTCGCGGGCACAAGGCCAGATCCGACCGCGACCGCCAGCGCGATCATCAAAACGTTAAAAATTACAATGCCAGTCATGTTGTTTCGGGGCCGTATTCGCTTTATCCGAGCTTACCCCGCCTTCGCTTCCCTTGACCAACTCCCTCCTCACGCGCAACAATCCTAACTGACAATTTTTGTGAGGTGATCATGCTGGCTTATCTGTTTGTCCTTTTCGCAATCGCGGTCCGGTTCATGCCGCATCCCCTGGCTTTCACGCCTGTCGCCGCCGCCCTGCTTTATTTCGGCGCCCGCGGATCGCGCCGCCAGCTCTGGGTTCCGTTCATCCTGCTCGCCGCTTCCGACGTCATCCTCACAAAGTTCGTTTATGCCTACACTTTCTCCTGGGACCATTTCGTCACCTGGGCCTGGTACGCAGCCATCCTTTGGCTCGGCACCAGCCTTCGCGAAAGCGCGAGCCTGCGCTCAACCACAGATTGGCTCCGCATCGGCCGGGCATCGCTCGCCAGCTCGGTTTCATTTTTCGTGGTGAGTAATTTCGCCGTCTGGGCCTGCTGGAATATGTATCCCAAGACTTTCGCAGGCCTGATGGCTAGCTATGACGCCGCACTGCCGTTCTTCCGCCGCGGCGTTGCTGGCGACCTCGTGTTCACCGCTCTCATGTTCGGAGTGCCCGCGGTGGCCGCGCTGCTCGCCCGTTCCGCCAAAGCTCACGGCCCGGCGGCAACCTAGCCGGCCGATTCGTGTTCTTCCCCGCGCAGTGCGGAATCGACCTTTCGCGCTGCGCTTCTTTTTTTTGTTGCCAGTTTGTTCCGCCACACCAGCCACGCCACCACCACCGCTGCTCCCACAAGAAGCGAAACGTAATGATGCGCGAACAAGTTCCCGGTGATCGAGACGATTCCGGGCCCGAACCATAGCGTCAGCAATGCCTCGATCAGAAACCGGATAAACCGCCCCGCAAAAATGGCCAGCAAAAAATGACCGAAGTTCATCTCGAATCCCGCGGCCGCCAGTACCACAATCTTGAACGGAGTGGGCGGCGGCAGCATGGCCGGAAACATCAGCGCCCAGAATTCATGCTTCTCAAACGAGGCGTGAATCTTCTCGAACTTTTCCGGTGACAACCGCTTGCGTAGCAGCATCTCGCCGCCCGCGTACCCGATGGCATAAATAACGGTGCTGCCCAGCGCCCCACCGGCCGACGCCAGAAACACGTACAGCAAGAATCGCGCGCGGTCGTTGTAGACGTAGCCGACAAAGATCGCATCCAGCGGCATGCCCAGAAACGATCCGTCGACCGCTGCAAACGCCAGCATCCCCCAGGGCCCCAGCGGCGCCAGCGCGTGCTTGATCCACTCCCCATACGCGCGGACAAAATGTTTGATCTTGTTCAATGAAATTTGATCCAGCAGGACACAACCAGTTTACGTGATGACAAGCAGTCGTTGGTCGCCAGTCGTTCGCTGATTTGTCGTGGCACGGTCGTTCGAACCCAACCCAATTTCCCGGACGACTGACGACTGACGACCAACGACTAACGACTGGTTCTACCCATGCTTCGCGCGGCCAGCAATCAGCTCCAGCGCGTGCGGCAACAAATCCGCCACTGCCTCCAGCGACTCTACCGCGCCCGCGGGACTGCCCGGCAAATTCAAAATCAAGCTCGTTCCGCGCACGCCGCACACGCCGCGGCCGAGCGCCGCAAATCGCGTCTTGCGCATGCCCTCGGCGCGCATCTGCTCTGCCAGGCCTTCCACCAGCCGCTCGCACACCGCTCGCGTAGCCTCCGGCGTCACGTCACGCGGAGCAATGCCGGTCCCGCCCGTCGTCACCACCAGGCGCGCCGACCTGCACATCTCAATCAGTTTCTTCTGGATTGTGCTGCTGTCGTCCGCCACCAGGCCGCGCGCCATCACCTGAAACCCGCGCCGCTTCAGCGCTTCCTCGACCGCCGGCCCCGACATGTCTTCTTTCTCGCCGCGCGTGCACGAATCGCTCACGGTCAAAACCGCCGCAGGCGTGGCATTAGGCGGCGTGCCGTCAGGTGTCGAGCAGGACATCTTCCCCCTCAGCCGCCTCGTCGCGCTGCGCTTCATCGAGCAGGCGCAATCCTTCCATCAGCAAGCCCTGCGTATTCAGCGTGGTTGTCTCCTGCGAAGTCTTGCCCTCAAAGTCGATCTGAAAATTTCCTTCCGTCCAGCGCAGCACTTTAAAAACCGCCGCGTCGCCTGTTATCGATCCATAGATGGCGTGCTTGGCCTGCCCCTGATTGAAATACATTTCGCACTTGTCGGCGCCGTTCGTCATGGTTAGCAGGCAGCTCTTGCGTCCCATTTCGAGCGACTGCACCAGGTCAATCACGTTCATCTGCGCCAGGCTGCCGCGCACTATGCCGTCGGTCGAGCCCGTCTTCGCCAGCTTTTCCAGCGCAATCCTATCGACCACGCGCTTGATCTTCCGCACGGCATCCTTCAGAAAGAAAGGCTTCTCCAGATAATCTTCCACCGGGTCCTGGGCCAGCCTCTCGGTGATGTCGGCCTTGCTCGCCATTAGGATCACGGCGACTCCCGCCGTCGCCGGACGGCTTTTCAGTCTTTCCAGCAACTGCTTTCCGTCCATGCCCGGCATGCGATAGTCGCTGATCAGCAAATCCGGAACAGTATCGACCGCCTTCAGCAACGCATCCGCCGAGTCGCTCGCCGTCGACACCACGCCCAGCGACGCGAGCGCCTGCTGCAGCATTCCCAACACCATCGGGTTGTCGTCCACCAGCAGGATTTTTACGTTGCTGCTCATATCTGACCGGCTTCGGCCCTACTTGCCTTTCCTGCCTCTGCGATATTCCCCGCTCTTGCCGCCCGACTTTTTCTCGAGCACAATTTCGCGGATCTCGATTCCCTTATCAAGCGCCTTGCACATGTCGTACACGGTCAAGGCCGCGACGCTGGCCGCGACCAGCGCTTCCATCTCCACGCCCGTTTCCGCCGTGGTCTTCACTTTTGAGGCAATAGCCACGCCATTCTCGCACACGCGTAGGGTCACAGCAATGTGGCTGAGCGGCAGGGGATGGCACATCGGAATCAGCTCCGATGTGCGCTTCGCCGCCATGATCCCGGCCATCCGCGCCACTTCCAGCGGATCGCCTTTGGCGTTCGAAGGCAGGGCCCGCAGCACGCTCTTCTTCATTCGCACAAACGCGCTCGCCTCGGCCGCCCGCGCAGTCTTCCCCTTCTCGGAGACATCCACCATCCGAGCCCGCCCGCGCGCGTCGTAATGTGAAAGCTCCTTCGGCATTAAAGTCAGGGTATCGTATCCGCCGTTCACCCGCACGTGCCTCGATCTGCAATGGCCAAATTCCTCCGTGTTCCTCAGTGTCCTCTGTGGTTGTCTGGTTTTTGTTGACGCAAGAAGCAGAGCGCGAGCAGCCGTTCAGCGCAGCAACACCGAACCCCATTCCCCGGCCGCAATCTTCTCGCGATCCGGAGGAATCACCAGATAGCAATTCGTTCTCGCCAGCGCCGCAATGTCTCCCGATCCCTGCCAGGCAGCCAATTCGACCTCGGCATTTTCAAACTCGCCTGAAATCACCGCTGGCAGAAACCGCGTCAGCCCGGTCTTGGCCCGCACCTCAGCCTTCAACCGCGCCTTCAAAAAGACCAGCGGCTCCGGCTGCGCGCCCGCCAACGCTGCAATCATCGGCTGTGCAAACAGCCGGAATGTCACCATGGTAGAAACAGGGTTCCCGGGCAACCCAAAGAAGTAGTGTGGCGCGGACACTCTTGTCCGCGCAGGCAGTTGGGGCGATGCCGGCACGCGGACAGGAGTGTCCGCGCCACACGACCCAAACACAATCGGCTTCCCCGGCTGAATCCGAGCCCCGGTGAAATAAGACTCCGCCTTCATTTCCGCTAGCACCTGCTCCACCAGATCATACTTCCCCATCGAAACACCGCCCGTGATCAGGAGCAGATCGCACTCGAACCCTTCCTCAATCAACTCGCGCAGCCGCTTCGGCTCATCGGGAGCAATCGCCAGCCGCACCGCCTCGCCGCCCGCTTCTTCAATCTGCGCCGCCAGCGAATACGAATTCGAGTTTCGAATCTGGGCGGCTCCCGGACTCGCATCAATCCCCACCACTTCATCGCCCGTAGAAAGCACGGCCACGCGCGGCTTGCGAAAAACTGTAACGCGGCTTTTGCCGGCAGCCGCCGCAATCCCAATCAGTGCATGATCCAGCCGCCGCCCCTTGTCGACGAGCAAATCCCCCGCGCCCGCCTCCGCCGCCCGCGGAACAAAATTCTCCCCGCGCGCGACGCTGCGCTGAATCTCAACCGAATTCCCGGAGGCGGCCGTGTATTCGACCATCACCACCGCATCTGCCCCTGCCTGCAACGCCGCCCCTGTCATGATGGAAACGCACTGGCCCTTCTTGAGCGCGCACGTTTCCGCCGAATCTCCCGCTTTGATCTCCCCCACCACTTCCAACCGTGCCGGAACTCGCTCCACATCCGCCGACCGCACGGCATACCCATCCCGCGTCGCGCGAGGAAACGGAGGGAAGTCGCGATCGGCAAGGATCGTCTCCGCCAGCACCCTTCCGCGTGCCCCGAGCAGGTCAAGCGTGTGCGTTGTTCTGAAATCGCTCGGCGCGGCCAACACCTTCGCCGCATGTTCTTCCACAATGCGCCGCGCCTCTTCAAAGCTCACCACGCCCGCTTTCGAAGGATTCGAGGACATGCAGGGATGATACCCGAGCGTCAGCGCGCCCGATGCCCGCCCGTCTTTCGGAACATGCGCGAGTCGTAGCGCAGCGGTTCGACGCCGCGGACTGCGATCTTTCCATAATCCGCGTGCCCGGGATTGATCAGCAAATTATTTTCCTCGGGAGCTAGCACTGACGGCACCAGCAGAAGGCAATGTTCGGCGCGCGCCGCGAATCCATCTCCAAACCGTGCCAACTGCGCTGGCGCCGCCGCATCCCGCCAGTTCGCCGGCAACTCGCGAAGGTCGACTTTCGCCCGCGCCAAATCCTCGGGAACTTCCGCAATCGCCAGTACCAGATCGCCCGGAGGATCGTCCTTGTCGAGGTGAACGAAGTACTCGATCATCGCCAGCGATTGGTGTTCCGAGGCATAACTCAGCCGGGTTCCCGGACTTGACCATCGTCCCCCATACCGGTAAGCGCCCTCGCCATCGAAAGGAGCGCGCGCAAACGCCTTGCGCAGCACGCGATAGATTCGACTCAACTGATTCCGCCGTAAGCGATGCGGCCCAGAATGTTCTCTACCTGCCGCGCTCCCAGTTCCGTATCCATCGCCTCAACCGGCGCGGTCCCGCCCAGCGCCCGGTTCGGCCGCTTCAGCCAGTTCATGGCGCGCTCGCGGCCTCCCAGGAAGTCGTCCGCAATCGCCACAATCCGCGCCAGCCTGTAGAGCCGGTCGGATTCATAACGCGCCAACCGCCCCGTCCGCCGCCGCCGTTGCAGACTTCGCGGGGAGAGATCCAGCGCCCGGGCCAGTTCGTGGAGAGTCAGCCCCGAAGCCCGCATCAACTCCTCAACCACCGCCGGAGGAAACCCCTCCCGAATCGCCTCCCGCATATCCCGATCGGTAGAAAGCGTTCGCCCCAGCGCCTGCCTTCCCCCCAGCTCCGCAACTACTGCCCGCAGTTCGTTGACCATTATGTCGTCAATGATAGCGACATTTGGCGCATCAATCAACTATCTTTTCTTGCAAGGCGGACGGTGCTGCAGGATTGGGAGTTCCAGTCAGACTCTCAGAAAGGCCCGGGTGCAGAGCTGGAATTCAGTTCCGCGCCAGCTCCTGCCCCAGCACGGACGCATTGCTGGCGAAGCAAAGCCCGCTTTCGAGATCGACCAGGCCCGAGCGGACCAGTCTCGCGATCTCGGCGTCGAAATGCTGCATGCCCTCGCTTTCGCTCGCCTTGATGGCATCGAGCAGCGTGCGCCCCGGACGCTCGCCCTGCTCCACGCAATCACGCGTGCGCGCGTTCGATTTCAGAATCTCGATTACCGCGATGCGCTCGCCGCCATTGACGGGCGGGATCAGGCGCTGCGCAATGATGTAGCGAAAAGTCTTGGCCAGCCGCTCGCGTACCGATTGCTGTTCCGCCGCCGCGAACGAGCCTACAATACGCTCCACCGTCTTCGACACATCCACGGTACTCATGCTGGAGAGCACAAGGTGGCCGTTCTCGGCGGCTTCAAGAACAATGTCGAGGGTTTCGCGGTCGCGGATCTCGCCCACCATGATGACGCGCGGCGCTTGCCGCAGCGCCGCCCGCAATGCCAGCGGAAAACTGGGCGCGTCACTGTGCAACTCGCGCTGGTGTACCGTCGATTTCTTGTGCTTGTGGAGAAATTCGATGGGATCTTCAACGGTCAGGATGTGATAGCAATGCGCGCTGTTGATGCGGTCAACCAGCGCCGCCAGCGTCGACGACTTTCCCGATGAAGTGCCGCCGGTGACCAGAATGATGCCGTTACGCACATCGGCTGCGTCTTCAAGCTGCGCCGGCAGGCGCAACGAACCCAAGGTCGGAATCACCGTGGGAATCACGCGCATCACAATCGCGCAGCTGCCCCGCTGGATGAACACATTCACGCGGAAGCGCGCCATGCCCGCCAGTCCGTAGGAAACGTCGCACGATCCCTGCTCGCGCAGCGTGCCGATGGCCTGCTTGTTTGTGCCGATCAGGTCGGCCGCAATGCGCCGCGTGTCATCCGCGGTGAGCACGCCCGAGCCCACGATCTCAACCGCCGTCAATTGCCCGTGAATCTCAACCTGTGGCGGACGCCCCGGCGAGAAGATCAGGTCGCTGACCTTGTCGGAGGCGCGCAGCATACCGGCGAGCAGAACCGCAGTCGGGATCGAGCCCGATCCGGTCACACCTTCGAAGGCAATCGATATCGGGGAATTCCCCGGCGTCGCCACGCGACACACTCCCAGTGTTTCCTAAAAATTGGCTACCGCAAGGGGAGACAAGCAAGGGACGATATATCAACTGTAGCGCGAACCGGCCGGAGCGCGAAGTACGCGGAAGGCCATGCACCTAGGTAATAGAGAGACAGTACCCAGTAATCAGCACCCAGCACCCAGAAAATCCAAGCGTTGCGCTTGCCATTTGTACGTTTCAATCGGGGCGGCAACGCTTATCAAGAACTGGGTACTGGCAACTGGGTACCGACTTGCCCTTCTACTTCTTCACCGGCGGCTTTTTCTTGGGCGTCCCGAAGCCAGTTTCGACGGACGCGCCGATGGTGCCCAGCATATCCTTGGCGGTTTGAGCCATGGGTCCGTTGGGATCAAGCTCGAGATACTTCTGGAACGCCTCTGCCGTGCCGTCCGGGGCGACCATCTTGTTGTCTTTTCCGACCGTCGCCTTCCCGATCAGGTTGATCCCTTTCCAGTAAAAGGCCAAAGCCTTGTTGGGATCGGCCGCGATCGTCTTGTCGAAGGCGGCAATGGCATCGTCGGCGCGGCCCGCGTTGGTCAACACCGCGCCCGCGTTGAAGTAGTACATCGCGGCACCCGGCGGATCGAGTTGGGCGGCCAGATTGTAAGTGGCGAGTGCGTCGTCGATCTTGTTGGATTTGGAGTAAGCCTGCGCCAGGTTGTTGTAGTAGGCGGCCAGCTTCTTGTTGCTGTCGGGGTCCTTTTGCGCCTGTTCCGAGCCTTTGCGAAGGTCGATCGCCTTCTGGAAATCGGCAGTGGCCGTTTCATAGCGCTTTTTCTTCTCGTCAGGGTCCGTTTGCTTCGGCGCCGACGCGTAGTAGGCGTTGGCCAGCTGGAACCAGACCAGATCGCGCGTGCTGTCCATCGCGTTAGCCTCGTTCAGGACCGTGATCGCCTTGTCAAAATCGCCGGCATCAGAGGCGGCTTTCGCCTCGGTCAGTTTTTCGTTGAGCGCTTTGACCGTGTCCTTTTCCTTGGACGCTTTGGCCTGCTGGTCGGCCATGGCCTTGGCCTCCTCGGGGCTCACGCCCTGCCCCTTCGCGGCGGCCGCCTGCTCCTTCTTCAGATCGAAATCCAAAGTGAATTCATCCATGCCGATGACCACGCCGCTGAAGTGATAGATTTCCTTGCCGTCTTTGGTTAGCTTGATGTTGTACTTGCCGGGAGAGATCCCGAGCGAGAAATATTCTCCCTTCTTGTTGGTCTTGATCGAATACTGGTGACCGGTTTCCGTACCCGTCCACTCCACCGTCGCGCCGTCGATCGGCTTCCCGTCAAGATCCTTGCAAACTCCTTTCACGCTTGTAGTCTGTGAATACACGAGCGGAGCCGACAGCCCCACGGCGAGCGCGAGCAAGAAGAAAAGAATGAAATATTTCTTCATAAATAACCTCCGAGCCTTTCTATTTTGCAAACTATGCGATTTTCAAAACTGATACCGAATCTGACCTCTAATCCGTGAGAGCTTCCCGGCCGTACGGCGCTAACCGCTCCGGGCCCCAGCCTCCGCATACGGAATCGGATCCCGTGAGCCCGCTTCCCGAAAGGCGCGCAGCCGCAGCACACAGCTGTCGCATACCCCGCAGGCCCGCTCTTCACGCTGATAGCAAGACCACGTTAAATCGAAGGGCGCGCCTAGTTCAAGGCCGAGCGTCACAATCTCACGTTTGCGCATGGCGATGAGCGGCGTCACGACCTGGATCGTGCCTTCTTTCGTACCCGTCCGCACCACTTCCTGGAACGCACCATAATACTCCGGTCGGCAGTCGGGATACCCCGAACTGTCGGGTTCGACGGCCCCGATATAAACCTTTTCAGCGCCCAGTACCTCCGCCCAGCTAACCGCGACGGCCAGAAAATGCGCGTTGCGGAACGGAACATAGGTGACCGGAATGCCGGCGCCCAGCGCGTGCGATTCGGGGACGGCGATTTTGTCATCGGTCAAGGCCGAGCCGCCAATGGCGCGCAGGGCCTCATTGCGCACGACGAGGCGATCGCGGATGTCCAGTCGGTCGCAGATGGCCTCGAAGGCTCGGCGCTCGCGAAGTTCGGTCCGCTGCCCATAGCTGACATGCAACGCCGCGGCCCGGTGGTCGCGCGCCGCCAGCACCGCACAAACGCATGAATCCATGCCGCCGCTGAGGAGCACAACCGCGCTAGACCGCGAATTATGGGCTTGAGGCGTCGGATCGGGTCGTTCCGGTCGGGTCATGGGATCGGGGGATCGGGCCATCGTTCCATCCGCATCCGCGGCGTCACCTCGATTTTACCCCGTTAAGGATTCCCTTTGTCATCCCGACCTTGAGCACAACCGAAGGGGAGGGATCTGTATGTTGCGGCGCAATCACAGCCCGTTACTTCTCGATTGGCATTTCTCCATAAGGGCAGCCATCAGGGTTTTCGATCACCCGCGGCCCGATGGCCCGATGCCTCACACGCCCTTGGCGGCCGGGTCCCAGATCAGCTTGTGGATTTGCAGGCTGAGGCGGGCAGGGACGTTGTCGGCCAGTATCCATTGGGCGAGTTGTTCAGGATCAAGGAGGCAGTGGGAAGTATCTCTCGCGCCCGTCGCGTCCTTCTTGAATGCCGGGGAGAACAGGATGGCATGCACCTGCCCGGCAAGCTGGTGCTGCGCGATGAAGTCGCGGGCGAATTCGTAGTCGGTGCGGTCAGTGAGGACGAACTTGAGTTCGTCGTGCGGCGCAAGCGCGGCAAGGTTCTCGAGCGCGAATGTGTCCGCCTCTCCCGAGTGCGGACATTTTACGTCCACAATCTTGATGACTTCTTTGGAAACCAGCGCCAGTGGCCGCTCGCCGCTGGTTTCAAGCAGGACTTTGTATCCGGCCGCCACCAGGCGCTCCATAAGCGCAACTGCGTCGCGCTCTTGCAGCATCGGTTCGCCTCCGGTGATCTCGACCAGCGGCTGGAGGCCTTCGCGGGCGGGGGCGCCCGCGCCACACGGGCTGAGGCGAGCGACCTCTGCCAAAACTTCGTCAA
The DNA here is from genome assembly GCA_963818945.1 of uncultured Acidobacteriaceae bacterium. Lineage (GTDB taxonomy): Bacteria > Acidobacteriota > Terriglobia > Terriglobales > Acidobacteriaceae > Acidiflorens. The sequence continues at coordinate 1,520,892 of CAWFUA010000001.1, forward strand.
CGGTCATGGCACGGCCGCCCGAGAAACTGAACTCGCTGTCGCACCAATTGCAGCGCAGGTTGCATCCCGTGAGGCGCACGAAGACGCACGGAAGCCCGGCGTAAGTTGACTCACCCTGCAACGATTTATAGATTTCCGTGACTTGCATCGGGCGATTAAAGGTCCTTAGTTTTGAATTCCGATCACCCGATGGCCCGATCGCCAGATGACCCGATCACAACACCTCACTCCGAGTACGTGGCCGTGGTCGTGTCCGTCTCGAACACGGTCACATCCTTCACGCGCACGCGGCCCTTGGTCACGCTCTTCAGGCGGACATTCGTTTCGTCGTAGAAGTACTTCGAAAGGTTTTCAGCCGAGGGATTCAGGACCTTAAAAGGCTCGATATCGTTGAGCATCTGATGATCCAGCCGGTCTATGACCTGCTTCATCACATCTTTCAGTTCCTTAAAATCGAGCAGCAGGCCAGCCTTGTCGAGTTCGGAGCCCGCCAGCGTGACGCGGATCTTGTAGTTATGGCCGTGCGGGTTCTCGCATTTTCCCTTGTAGTTGCGCAGGTAGTGCCCGGCGGCGAATGTGTCTTCCACGGTTACTTCGTACATGAAATCCCCAACCCCTGGCGCGCGCGGCGAATCGGAACGACGCAACGAGACCATGTTTATTGTACCTTTGAATGCGGGCAAAGCGACGCTTCCTGGCTGAATGGCGCTGGCCCGGAACAGCCAACGACGGACGACCAACGACTGCATGACCGCCGAGATCACAATTCGTGAAGCCGGGCAGGAGGATCTAGAGACGATCCTGTATCATCGCCGATCCATGTTTCGCGATATGGGTGAAGGGACGGTCGAGGAAATGGACCGCATGGTCGAGGTGGCGCGTCCGTGGCTGAAGAAGGCGCTGGCCGACGGCTCCTACCGCCATTGGCTCGCGACGGATGGCTCCGGCCGTGTGGCCGGTGGCGGCGGGGTCCTGCTCTCGCCCTGGCCCGCCAACCCCCATGACCCATGTGTCGAGCGCGCCGTGATTCTCAACGTTTACACCGAGCCCGAGTTCCGCCGCCAGGGCGTGGCTCGGCAAGTCATGCAGGCGATCCTCGACTGGGTCAAGGCGCGTGGCCTGCGTGGCGTCAATCTGCACGCGAGTTCCGAAGGGCACGATCTCTATGAAGCGCTCGGCTTTGCGCACACCAACGAAATGCGCCTGCACTTCGAATCTAAATGCCCGGGCCCCGTAAAATCAGCCCCGAAGCCAGATTCCGCCGAACCCGGCTCCAAGAGGTAAGACACGCCATCCCCAACTGTTTTCGTCAAGCAAACCAATGGCCAACTCCTGATAATCTGCTAACGTTCCGGTTCCGGCTCCGTCTATTTCTGTGCAAGGCAAGGTTGGTTCACTTGTAGAGGACAGAGACAGAACATGCCGGCCGATTCTTACGCAGCAACATTTCCGGTTGGCGACACATCAGGCCCGAGGCGGGCGGAACCAGAAACCGGCAACCAGAACCCCACGTTGTATGGAAATATGAGGGGCTCCTTGGCAGCGCAGGGCAACCGCATTGACGACACGACTCTGATCCGCGAGGCGCAGCAGGGTAACCGTGCAGCCTTCGAGGTACTGGTCCGTCATTACGATCAGTCGGTTTTGCGCCTGGCTCTGCACCTGACCGGCTCGGAAACCGACGCGCAGGATATCTACCAGGATGCCTTCCTGAAGGCTTACAAAAACCTGGGGAGCTTTCGCTTCGAGTGTTCCTTCTACACCTGGATTTACCGCATCGTCACCAATCTTTGCCTCGATCATTTGCGCAAGCGAAATGTGCGCAAGGAAGACGCTCCGGTCGCCGTCGACCATTCCGGCGAAGAGTACAGCGTGCTCGACCAATTCGCCGACACGCGCGCGGGAGCGAACCCGGAGCGCGATCTGATGCGGCGCGAGCTGGGGAAAAAGATTGGAGCCGCGCTGGAACGCCTGACGCCGCGCGAGCGCATGGTGTTCGAGCTGAAGCACTACCACGGCCTGAAGCTGCGTACCGTGGGCGAGATGCTTCACACCACCGAGGAGACGGCCAAGAATACGTTGTTCCGCGCCACGCAAAAACTGCGCAGCGCGCTGGCGGAGATGCGATGAAGGAAGCTTCGAGCCAAGAGCTACGAGCCGCGAGCAATCCATTCTGTGGCTTGCTCATAGCTCAGAGTTCATGGCACGAAGCCCAAAGGTGTCGAAATGCGAAGTTTTGCAGTTGAGGAGTTTGAGGATGCGAGTGGAGCGAGCGGCGAGCGAGCAGGATGTCGATGGCTCGAAGCTCATAGCTCGAAGCTCGCAGCTCGGTGGGTACGCAAATGAAATGTGAATGGGTACAACAAAATATTCTCTTCTACGTTTATAACGAGCTCGAAGACGATGCTCGCTACGAGGTAGAGCAGCACCTGGCGCGTTGTCCGGACTGCGCCAACGAACTAAAGGTGACGCGCAAATTTCACGCCACGCTCTCCGAGACAACGGTCGAGGAGCCCACGCCCAACCTGCTGACCGCCTCGCGCATGCGCTTGCAGGAAGCGCTCGAAACCACTACCCAGGGAGGATGGTGGCGTCGGATTATCTTCGAACCGGCGACCTGGCTGCGCCAGGTTCGCATGTCTCCGGCGCTCGCGGCCGCGATTTTCATCGTGGGTTTCGGCGGCGGAATTGGTGCTGCTTACAACTACCTGGGAAGCCGGCAGACGGGCAATGGGGCCGCAATCCTCGAGCCAACCTCGAAAGACGCTCCAGTCGAGGCTTCCGCCATCACCGGCATCCGTTCAGTCACACAGCAGCCGGGGTCCAATCAGGTCAGCATCAAGTACGACACGATTTCCACGCAGGAAGCGCAGGGCGCGCTCAACGATCAGCGGATTCAGCAGTTGCTCTTGTTTGCCGCGCGCAACAACTACAACTCCGGCGTGCGCATGGATTCGGTGGACCTGCTGACGCAGGCGCCCAACGACTCGCAGGTTCGCGAAGCTCTGATGTATGCGCTCGAAAACGATACGAATCCGGGCGTGCGTCTGAAGGCGCTCGACGGGCTGAGCGCTTATGTGCGCAAGGATGCGACGGTGCGGGATGCAGTTTTACGGACGGTTGTTGCCGACGCGAGTTCGGGTGTGCGTCTGCAGGCTTTGCGGTTAGTTGAACCGATGAAAGCTGACAGCAACGTGCGCGCGGTATTGACGCGCCTCGCCGAGACGGATCAGAACGCATCGATCCGTTCGCAGGTGAAACTTATGTTGGCGCAGACGCCGGAGATGGATTGAAAGACCGTCGTTGGTCGGCGGTCGCTAGCAAAAGCTTCCGATCCGCGATGAGTTCCGAGCGACTAACGACGAACGACTAACGACCAAGCAAGGAGACATTCATTGAAGTACGCAATCAAATTCGCTGGCGTGGCGATCGCCGCCGTCGCGCTGGTTTCGCTAGCTCTGGGCCAGGAAGGTAGGATCTACCGGGAAGGCGGCGACTGGGTCCAGGAAGTAACGGGCAACTTAAGCGGAGCAAAGAATCTCCGGGTGAAACTCGATACCGGCTCGGTGAAGGTGCTGGGCGGATCGCAGGCAGACATTACATTCGTTATTCATCGTCGCGCGTATACCGGAAGCGAAGAGCGAGCCCGCCGTGAGTTTCAGTCAAATCGCATCACTACGATCGTCAAGGGCGACACGGCGTGGATCGTCGCCGAGGGTGGTAGTCACAACCGAAAATGTTCCGACGAACTGATCGTCAACGTCCCAAGGAACACGGACCTCGCCAAGATCGAAACCGGAGGTGGCAGCGTGAACGTCGCCGCGATCGCGGGCCGCGCGGAGATTGAAACGGGCGGCGGATCCATTCGCCTCGATGATATCGGCGGCGGCGTAAAGGCGGAAACCGGCGGCGGAACCATCGACGTTGGCAGTGCCGGAGCCGAGGTGTCCCTCCAGACAGGTGGTGGCAATATCAGGATCAATTCCGCAAAAGGCGACGTCAGGGCGGAGACCGGCGGAGGCAGCCTGAACCTGGTTTCGGGCCAGCAGGGCGCTGTGCTGGAGACCGGCGGCGGCAGCATCCGGATCGAAAAGTGCAATGGCCATGTGAAAGCGACCACCGGCGGCGGCAGCATTGACCTGGGCGAAATCGGCGGCCCGGTCGAGATCGAGTCCGGTGCGGGCAGCATCCGCCTCGGATCGGCCAAGGGGCGCGTCGAGGCTCAAACCGGCGGTGGCAGTATTCAATTGAATGGAGCGACTTCGGTGAAGGCGGAAACCGGCGCCGGCGGCATCACGGTGAAGCTGGTGTCGTCATCCGACCTGCGCACCAATTCCACGCTCGAAACGTCCGCCGGCGATATTACGGTTTACTTGGTAAATGATCTTCCGATCACGGTCCGCGCCGAAATCGAAATGGGCAGCGGACACAAGATTCGCAGTGATTTCAGCGATATCCATATTTCGCCTGAGCGCGGAGGCTGGCCCGGCCCTCAGGCCGTAACGGCGGAAGGTCAGCTCAACGGCGGCGGCCCTGTACTGAAGGTGAGGACAAGCTCAGGAAACATCACCTTCCTGCGCGCCTCCCGCTAGTCCGGTGTTTTGAAAGGGCGCGGCTTCACGGGGCCCCCGGAACGCCTGGTTTTGGCGTTCTGGGGCAGAGCCGCGCCGCATGTGCGCATGATCAGCGACGGCTTCAGCCGCTGAGGTCACGAACAAGGAGAAACTCAGGAGGACTTATGCTACATCGCTTCCTGCTTTGCATAACATTTCTATCGCTGGTGGCAAGCGCCCAGCCCGACGAACGAATCACGGACGGAAACGCCGAGAACTGGAGCTTCGGTTACGGCTCCGACGAAGCCGGCAGCGGGTCCTCGTACATGGGTGTGGACATCGCCGACGTCAGAGCCGAACGGCTCTCCGAATTGAAGCTCAAGGAGGAGAAGGGCGCCGAGATCACCATGGTGGATGAGGACGCGCCCGCCGGCAAGGCTGGCATCCACGAGCATGACGTGGTCCTCAGCTTGAACGGCACCGCGATCGAAAGCGCAGCCCAGTTGCGCAGGATGATCAAGGAAATTCCGCCGGGGCGCGTGGTCACGCTGGGCCTCAGCCGCGACGGCCAGCCGCTCACCATCAAGGTGCAACTCGCCGACCGCGGCAAGTCAAAAGACTGGCAGCCAAGCGCTCACGAGTTCAACTTCAAGATGCCGGAGTTGCCCCAGCTTCCTGACTTTGATCTGCCCGTGACGGTAGTGATTGCCCACTCTTCGGTGCGCAGCGGCCTCATGGTGGAAAACCTCAGCCCGCAGTTGGGAGAATTCTTTGGTGTCAAGGACGGCAAAGGCGCACTGGTGCGTTCGGTCGAAAAAGCGAGCCGCGGCGAGAAAGCCGGTTTCCACGCCGGCGATGTGATCGTCAAGATCAACGGCCAGCCGGTTCATGATGCCTCCGATTTCACGCACGCGCTACGTGGATCCGCGAAGGGCAACGCTGCAGTGACCATAATGCGCGACAAGCACGAGCAGACTCTTACTCTCACCCTGCCAGAGAAGAAAGATTCCGGCCAGCTTTTCGAAGATAGTTTTGAGATCCCCGACTTCACGGCGGAGACCCAACTAGCAATCAACGGCGCGGCGGCAGAAATAGCACGCCTGGGTCCAGAAATGAAAAACCTCCAGCTTGACCTCCAACTTTCCGCCGAAGCCCAGAAGATGGCCGAGGAGAACTTCTGCCAGCAACAGAGGGATTTCCAAAAGCAGCTGAAAGATCGGCAGAAGAAAATGAAAGAGCGCGAGCAGACGATTCTCGACCGCCAAAAGACAACGCGCGACCGCCAGGAGAAGCTGCGCCACGAATTCACGACGAATTGGGCAGAGATCTGACGTTAATTCTGATTGACTTGTCCCTCGGAACATTTCCAGGACCGGCACGTAGCCGGTGATTGGAGCAGCAAGATGAGGTGGAGCCGACTGCCGATACTGTTGCGTTCCGTTGTGCTTGGGCTCCTCGTAACCGCCGTTCCGACCCTGCTATGGGGAGTTCTACTGCAAGTCAACGTAAAGCTCTCTGCGCAAACTCCCTGGTCCGCCGTTTTGATGGCAGTATTTCTGATCTTCTATTGGAAATATCTTCAGGGTTGGGGATGGCCGCACTCTCTGGCGACGCAACGTCGGAATGGTCTGCGCGCTCCGGCACTCGCTCCCGCCGTCTGGGCGTGGTCTTTGCTGGCTGGCGGTTTTGGATTGGCAGCATCGATTGCGTTGTTCATTGTCGCGCATCGTCTGGTCCACTGGCCGGTCGCAGCGGCACCGGACTTCAGCAAGTTTCCCGCACCGACCATCTTCGTGACGCTGCTAATGAGCGCAATCGTGGCCGGCTTCAGCGAAGAATCTGGATTTCGTGGCTACATGCAGAGTCCACTGGAAGGTCGTTACGGTCCGGCGACGGCGATTCTGATCGCCAGTGTGATTTTCGGTCTGCTTCATCTAAGCCACGGTTTCTTTGCCCCTGCGATCCTCTTTGACATTGGCTGGGGAGCGTTCTACGGCTTGCTGGCTTGGCGAAGCGGCTCGATTGTTCCCGCGCTTCTGCTTCACTCCGCCGCTGACTTCCTGGAGTTCATGCTGGTCTGGAAGCTACCCCATCGTGCCCCCGCGCCGCTGCTTTGGCAGGCCCCTCCGGACGTTCGTTTTTGGGCGGAGTGCGCCCTTGTCGTCGTTTTGAGCGCTATGTCCGTCTTTGCTTTTCGAAGGCTGCGCCGCCCCAGTGATTCCCGGAGTCAATCCTTAGCGGTGGCAAGCTAATCTGGTGCTGTCTGCAATTCCAGTGTCAGGGTTACCTACGTCATCTAGGGGAATTGACCCGCCTTAAAATGGCCACATACCACCTAAGTGCATCACCCGCTGGTTACCTGTCGCGGATCGCCAAATCCTTATAGGCTGGGCCCTGAATGGCTTTCCGCGCCCTGCTGTTTTCTAAAGGTCCCGAGACGAATGCAACGCTGACGGCAGCATGCCAAAGCGCAGGCATCCACCTCGAGATTTGCGACGACATTTTCTCCGCGATCGAGAAAGGGACCAAGCAGCCATTTTCCTGCGTGCTGGTTAACTGGTCCGACCAGCCCGAAGCCGGCTTTCTTCTCAAGCGGGCGCGCGAATCAAAACCCAACCTCAACACGGTGGCCATCGCGATCGTCGAGCGCGAGCCCACGGCCGCGGAAATGCGCGACCATCGGCTGAGTCTCCTGATCTTTCGGCCCGTTGCGCCCCAGGAAGCGCAGGAAGTGCTCGCTAAAGCCAGCGAAAAAATGCCGCAGGTCAGCGCGGAAGACATACCGCAAATACCGAAACCATCCGCTCAATCCCAGAGCTCGAACGCATCGGCACCCGCTTCGCCCGCACAAGAACCGCAGCAGGATCAACGCCCGGAAGCAGTTGCCTATCCTGCACCGACCGCCCAGGATGACGCGGCCGATGCGGAACCTGAAGATACTGAAGAAGAGATTTCTCCAGGCTCGCCTCGGTTTTCTGTTCGGGGAGTCTGCGCCGCGTTGCTGGTGCTCGGCGTTGCCTATTGCCTGTGGAACGCCCGCGATGCGATTTCCTACCTGGCGAACACGCGCGAGAGCCGGACAAATATTTTCAAGCAATCCATCGCCGCGATTCTCGGAGGTGCCACCTCAACTGCAACCGGAGCCGCTGCCGACGTACCACCGGATGATCCGTACTTCAAACGAAGCGCCGGGAACTCGGAGGGACGTCCGAAACTCGGAGTCGTCTCCACTGAAGCCGATGTCAGCGACTCGCGCGCTCAACTGCGCAATCCGCCTGACTTTCCGCTGCCCGCTCCCGTCTATGAGCAGCCACCGCCGGCCAAGGTCCCACGCGATGTGGTCCCCGACAGTCTGCGCGGTTCGGCACCCATTGCGCCGCCCGTCGTGGTGACGGTCAATCCAGCGCAAATGATGCCGGTGTCCAGCCCTGCGGTGCCAGCGTTCTCGACGCAGCAATTCAGTGAGCCGGTAACGGTCACCGAAGACGCGGCACGCGCGCTCCTGATCCACAGCGTCGCCCCCGCCTATCCGCCCGAGGCCCAGAGTCAGAAACTGCACGGCCCCGTCGTCCTGCAGGCGATCATTGGGCGCGACGGCAGCGTAGAGGACTTGAAGATCGTCCGCGGCTCGTTCGTTCTTTCAAAAGCTGCGATCGCCGCCGTGAAGCAATGGCGTTTCCAGCCCTACACGGTCAGCGGCCGTCCCGTCCAGACGCAAACCTTCCTCACCATTAACTTCACCGCTCCGACCAGCTAGAGCCCTTGTCATTCACTGGCAGAAATGTTTTTTGGGGTGGCACAGCGCTTTAGCCCCGGCAGATGTCGAGGCATGTCGATACGCACCGGCATTTATTAGTGGTGCTCGCCGTGCTCTGCGCTCGCGGCCGCTGGCGCGCCGCCCGCCTGCTTCCAAAATTCCTGCACTGCCGGAGGCAGTTTCTCGATCCGCGACAGAAACGCCGTCACCTTCCACATGTCCTGCTCCGAGAGCGTCTTGTCCCACGCCGGCATGCCGGTGTAGCGAATGCCGTTGTGAATCACGTAGTAAAGGTGCCATTCGGGATCGTCGGGCGGATCGAGAATGAGATTCGGCGGAGGCGGATACAGCGAATTCGCCAGCGTCGAAGGCTGCCGGTCGATCCCGCCATGGCACAGCGCGCAGTTCATGGTGTAGATCTTCAGGCCCGCGATCAGATTCTCGTCGGTCGGAGGCACAGGATTGTTGCTGTGCGGAGCATGCCGCTCCACCGAATTGTCGAGCGCGCTCATCGCCATGTGGCGTTCCCAATCCGGCGGCTGCTTATTGGCCCTGGTCGGCATGAAACCAAGCAGCGCCAGCCCCGCGCCGCCAATCGCCAGAACCATGATGGTGAGAATAATCCCCAGAATGACCTTGCCCATACACGACCCCCAAGCCGTTCCCAAACATGAGCACGCGAAAACGAGTCGTCCCGAACGCGACCCCAAGCCTTATATATATCAGGAGTTGATAGATCGTAGCCGAGGCGCCTCAACGGGGTTCGAATTCAGCCGCGAAGCGGCGAAAAGAATCTCGGGTATCAGGCCCGGTGATTTTCCTGAGACCTGAGACCTTAACTCGAACCGTCACTCCGCACATGCCCAATTCCAGAAACCGCATGCCGCATAGGCCCGGCCCTAGTACGCCCTCAGCCGCCGAGCCTCTCTCACCACGTCGCTAACCTTGGGCAAAAAGAATTCTTCCTGCGGCGGAGAAAACGGCACCGGCGAATCGAGCGACGTGATGCGCACAATCGGCCCATCGAGTGAGTCAAACGCCTCTTCATTAATGATCGCCGCCACTTCGCCCGCCAGCCCGCCCGGTCCGCGCGTGCTCATGAAGAACAATAACCTTGTTCGTCTTCTCCACGGTCGCCCGAATCGCCTCCCGATCCAGCGGCGAAACCGTCCGCAGATCGACCACTTCCACCTCAATCCCCTCGCGGCTCAGAATCTCCGCCGCCTCCAGCGCCACATACAGCATCGCCGCATAAGTGATCACACTCAAATGAACGCCCGCGCGTGCCACCCGAGCCTTCCCGATCTCGACCACATAATCCTCCGCCGGAATCTCTTCCTTGATCCGCCGATAGAGATATTTGTGTTCGAAAAAAATAACAGGATTGTTATCGCGAATCGCCGCCTTAATCAGCCCCTTAGCGTCGTAAGCCGTCGCCGGGCAAACCACCTTCAGCCCCGGAGCGTGCACAAACCACATCTCCGGATTCTGCGAATGAAACGGCCCGCCATGCACGTTCCCGCCGCTAGGCCCCCGAATCACCAGCGGAGCCGGCGCTCCCCACCGATAATGCGCCTTGGCCGCCATGTTAACGATCTGGTTAAACGCGCAAGGCAGAAAATCCATGAACTGAAACTCCGCCACCGGACGCATCCCGGTCAGCGCCGCCCCAAACGCCGCCCCCACAATCGCCGACTCGGCAATCGGAGTATCAATCACCCGCTCCGCCCCAAACCGGTCAATGAACCCCTCCGTAACCTTGAACGCCCCGCCATAAACGCCAATGTCCTCGCCCAGACAGAACACGCAAGCGTCGCGCTCCATCTCCTCCCAAATCCCCTGTCGAATCGCTTCCAGGTAAGTAACCGTCGGCATCAGAGGGAGTGTAGCAAAAGTTCGGCTCGCCCATGCTCATGAGGGTGCCCCATCCTAACGTCGCGTTCTTTGCGACGTTAGGGTGGGTTAGTTGCGTCCGTCGTTCCGGCATCTTCTGTAGACTGTCGATTCCGCTCGTAAATGAGCCGTGGATTGTTCATCCCACAACTGGGGTAATCATATGGCGCGATCAACCAGCGTTGTCATCCTGAGCGTAGCGGGAGCGTGCGCAGCAAAGCTCCCGCGCAGTCGAAGGACCCCTACTCCCTTTGCCGCCGCAAGACCGCGTCAGGGAATTCTCCCCGCGCATCGGGGTCATCGGACAGCGTCCTTAACTCAATGACCGCCAACTTCCAGAAGAAATCGCCGAGGGGAATCAGGACGGCCCAGACCGATGTGGAACTGGTTTCCCGCCGGTTGAAAACGGCGAGCGAGGATTACGAGGCGAGATATGGCAAACGGACGAAACCGTGACTTGGTGATTCCAGGGTCGGGCAATGTATTTGCGGATCTCGGCCTGCGCGATGCCGAAGAAAAGCAAACCAGAGTGCGCCTCGCGGTCGCCATCAATCAGATCATTCAGTCACTGTCGCAGACAGCGGCCGCGCGCCTCCTCGACGTCAATCAGCCAAAGATTTCAGCCTTGATGAATTATCGCTTGGACGGATTTTCCGTGGAGCGACTCATGCATTTCCTCAACGCGCTCGATCGCGACGTAGAAATAGTGATCCGCAAAAAGCCCCGATCACGGCGCAGCGCAAGGATCACAGTGACGGAAGCGCAACTTTCGAATGCAGGTTAGTTTCGGGTAAATCAGTCTGCTTGTGTCTCTTGGTCGAGATACGGTTTACCACAACAACCCAGCTTTCCAACATGACCGCGCTTGTGTTTTCGCTCGCAACGCGGACATTCGATTAGTTCGTCGTAGCAGCGACGGTAGAGCCGTTTGTGAATCACCCACTCTGGTAAATCTCTTGTCCAGCGGCAATATGTTTTTTGAGGCCGATCGACGCAGGCCGAGCGTTCGCACTGACATGGTCCCTCTGCAGCAATCTCCTCGGGAAGAGCAGCCGATCCGTCGTCGAAAACAAACGGGGTCGGGCCGTACAGACCCTTACGTTCGAGATAGCGAACCATCCTTGGATTCAGCCGCAGCCTACCCCCCTCAACGTCCTGTCCTATCGCAGCCACGACGAGTGAAACGGCCGCATGAAAACATTTAACCCCGTCACCAGCAAGCTTTTCATGATCTTGGGACCACAGATGAAGGTAACGCCGTCTTATTTGACGAATTGTGTCAAAGTTGCACCTTGTTTCGTCTCCGATGATTCCGTAGACCGAAAGCACGGAAACCCTCCTTTCCTGCCCAAGCTTTTCAAACTCGCTACCGAGGAGATGCTTTTCGTCCTCCTTAGTCATTCCTCTGCCGTTTATCTGAGAATCGCCGATCTCCCAGAGAAGCATCGCAACCATCTCAGCCACCATTCCAGAAAGTGAGATTGTTGCTAGGTAGTTACCGACCATGTACGAAGCCTTGGCGTGCCGCAGGGGCCAAACCAATTTGTCCAGGACTCTCTGTTCCGCAGGAGCGAAGAACAGACGCACCGGTCCTGTACTGATTTCCTTGTACCTGGTCAAGAGCTTCTCAGTGTCGACGACCTCGTCGGCTGGGCAAAGAAACCGGAGAAAGGTGTCCAACGCAGGTTTGGCATCATCTGCTGAAGCCCCCGGCTCTTCGGCTTCCAGAAAGGTCAACGGATTCAACCAGCACCGAACTAGCTCCTCAGTACTCATAGCGGTTTTTTCCTTTACACAGTCTTTATAAGTGCGGATGGCGCTCCGCTCAAGCGCGATTTTCGCCTGAGTGGGCGTTTTCCCACACCGCTCCCTCCCCCTCTGGCCATTGACACATAATCCGAGCGCACCAACGCCTTCCGCCGCGGTCCATATATCATGCCTGTCAAGCCTCGTTTGACCTCCCAGAAATCCTCGAACCTCTTTAGTTCGTTGCCCCTACGCGGATCGTACGTACACATCTGTCGTCCAAACAATATTGTATTCGCCGCCTCTTCGCCTCCACGATGTCTCGCGTACGTACACCCTATAATGCATACACTGCCCGCCTACTTGCTAACTTGTGACCCGTGTCCTTGACGACCCAAGTTACAATAGAAGTAAGGCAGTCCAATCTGCGAGCCGCTCTTTGACAATTGAATGGAGGTCACCCCGATCCCGGGTGCCAAGGAGCACCCCAGCCCTCAGTTTCGTAGGCCTTTCCCTGATGGCTGACGGCTGATGGCTGAAGGCTGGCCCTAACTCCCACTCCAATAGACCGGGGTAGGAGAGAGGGGTACCCGTAAACAGGAGATTCCGAATCCGGCAAAACCACTCATCGCGAGCGCAGCGCGTAGATCACCCACGGAGCAATGCGAGTCTCGCTCACCCAGTTATAAGGTTCGTCGCCTTTGGCCAGCGGCTTGCGCATCTCGACTAACTCAAGCCCGGCGCGCAAGTAAGTTTCGAGATAGGACTCGTGGGACCAGAGAATGTCCACGGCCGGCGACCGGTCCTCGAAATCGGTGGTGATGATCTTCACCGGGTCGCCACGGCCGAGCGTTGCGGTTCTCGGGAAAATCTTTGGTCGAGAACGAAGCCCACTCGTTCCAATAAATTTCCGGCGCGGAAACGATGTTCACAAGAATTCCGTCCGGCGCAAGCAGCCCGCGCAGGTCGCGAAACAGGCGCACCTTGGTTTCCATGCCCGGAATGTTGTCGAATGTGAACGCCGACTGCACCAGCGAAAAACCCGCGCGCGGCAAGGCGCTCATATCGTCGCCAGGAATAAGCCGGTAATCGCCCTGAGGATCAGCCTCACGGGCTCGCGAAACCATCTCCTCCGAGATGTCCACGCCAACCGGCTGCAAATCCCAATCCGCGCAGGAATCGGGCAGAACGCCCAGTTCCGCAGCCAAAATCGAGCGCCGCAGTGCCCTTCACGTGCGCGCGAAAAATTTCCGGCAAGTCGCGAAACGCGAGGTGATAAGTGTTCGCGAATTCCAGCTTTGAGTAAGCATCAGCGCGCGTCGAGTTCTCGTAGACATTGACGAAGTTCATGGCGCTTCAACCTCCACGCAGAACGCAATCCACGCCGATTGTAGTCCGCTTCTAGCCTTCGTCAGCGACAGGATTCCGCAGCGTCCCAACGCCCTCGATCGAAACCTCGACCACATCGCCAGCGACGACTGGTCCAACTCCCTTCGGCGTTCCCGTCGCGATCAGATCGCCCGGTTCGAGCGTCATGATCTGCGAGATGTAGCGGATGACAATGTCGAGAGCGAAGATGAAATCCCGCGTGTTGCCCGATTGCCGAACCTCGCCATTGACACGGGTTTCCACCTGAACTCCTGCCCAAGGATCGAGACCGTCAATAACCAGCGGCCCGACCGGACAGAACGTGTCGAAGCCCTTGGCGCGCGTCCACTGTCCATCCTTGTTCTGGAGATCGCGAGCAGTGAAATCGTCCACGCACGTGTAGCCAAGAATGTAAGGACGAACATCTTCGTCGTCGCGCAGCCGCCGCGCGCGACGGCCGATGACAACGCCCAGCTCGCCCTCGTAGTCGGTGCGCGCGGAAACCTTCGGCCGCAGGATTGTGGCTCCCGGAGCAAGCAGTGCACTTGGAGGCTTGAAGAAGAGCAGCGGCTCGACCGGAACATCGTGTCCGAGTTCGGCAGCATGCTCGCGGTAATTGCGCCCGACGCAGACGATCTTCGAAGGCTCGACCGGAGGCAAAAGCGTCGCTTGCGCCAGCGGAATAGGATCCATGCGACGGCTAGGCAAACCTTCAACGTCGCCATCGCTAGTGTGCGGCGGTTTGAGGAGCAAGCGCGTAATGGAATCGCTGCCCGCAACCGATTCGACGAAGCCGTAGTTGCTGGAACCGTTGAGATGAAATCGGCAATATTTCATAGAGGCTCAGAACCGCAGAGTACGCCGAGCGCGCGGACAAGGTAAAGGGGTAATTCGAGCACCTGCTGGCACAGATGCCCAACGAAACGCGGCTCAGACCTGGATCAAGCTGAGCGAAGGGTCATTTGCTCGCGGGCACAAGTTCGCTGGCCCCTTCCGAACGGGCACTTTCGTTGCCGCGCGCGTCCACCGCGGAAACTGAGTAGACGTAAGTCTTGCCCGCGCTGACGGCGCTGTCGCGATAAGACGACGCCTTCACCAGTTCCGAATTCAGCTTGACCGCCGTAATTACGGTCGGCTTCCCTTCGGCGTCAGCCTCGCTGCGGAACACGTTGTAGCCCGCGAGATCGGCGCTCGTCACCGGAGCCCAGATGAGGTCGATGAACGGTTTTTGCCCCTCGCCCGAATAAACGGCTTGAAGACCGACGGGTATCGCCGGCGGGAAAACGTCATGAGCGACGACGCGCACTGTCGGGCTGTCGTCTCCCTCAACCTGTACTTCGCCGCGCTTCCGCGTGACGATGCTTACGGCCGTGACGCGATAGAGATAAGTCTTCTCCCATTCAATCGCATCCAGAAAATTGGCGGGACCAGCCGCGCCAGCCGGAACCTCACCCGCGACCGTCTCTTTGCCCGTGCCTTCGTCACGGCGGTAAATGCGATAGCGAAATTGGACACCAGAGTTGGCTGGAGGTTGGCCAACGCCGGTCCATGTCAGTAGCACACCATCTTCGTTCGGCTGTGCCGCAAGATCCGCGGGCGCGGGCAGAGTGATGATTGCCGGTATATGCACACGATTAGAAGGCCCAGCCCCGCGAGCGCTGCGGTTCAACACTTCTACGGCGTACGTGAAATCGGCCTCCGAATTGTCGCTGAGAACGCTTCGGGAAAGCGTATCCGTGAAAGTCTGCAGCGTGGATTGCTTGGCTTGCGGCTTTTGCCCGGATTTCTTCGGTGTGGTCGTGGGAGGTGGAACGGTTACGGCGGAATCTTCGCAGGCAGTTATGTCGGCTTCGGTACCGCGGCAGATTCGGGTCGGCCCCAGCGAGCGCAAACCCTCATGGTCCGTGGTCAACGTTGGTTCGCTCCAGGCCAGAGTTACAGAGTTCCCCTTGCGCGCGGCGCGCAGATCGGAAGGCGGTTTGGGTAATTCGAGCGACGGCGGCAGTGGCGCGCCGGTCTGGGCGCAGCCGGCAAGCAGCAGGCAGAGAGCTGACAAAGTCAAGAACGTTGTCGAAGGCGCTTTCATGCGGAATGAAAAGGGTAGCAGACGACACTGGTTAGTGGCGCGTGGCTTGCAGGTGCGCGCACGGGCGGGGCGCCCGTGCCTCGGTCCTTAAAGTATGTAACGCGACAGATCCTGATCCTTCACAATTTCGCTCAGCATTTTCTGCACGTAGGCGGCGTCCACCGTGAACTGCTGCCCCTTCTTTTCGGGAGCCTCGAAGCTGATTTCATCGAGCACGCGCTCCATGATCGTGTGCAGGCGGCGGGCTCCGATGTTTTCTGTGCCTTCGTTCACGCGGAACGCAAATCGGGCTACTTCCTCGAGCGAGTCCGGCGTGAATTCCAGCTTCACGCCTTCAGTTTCAAGCAGCGCGATGTATTGCTTGGTGAGCGATGACTTCGGCTCGGTCAAGATGCGGATGAAGTCTTCCATCGTGAGCGACTGCAGCTCAACGCGGATGGGAAAGCGCCCCTGCAATTCCGGAATCAGGTCGCTCGGCTTGGAAACGTGGAACGCGCCAGCGGCGATGAACAGGATGTGATCGGTGCGCACCATGCCGTAGCGCGTGCTAACGGTGGTGCCTTCGACGATCGGCAGGATGTCGCGCTGCACGCCTTCGCGCGAAACATCAGGCCCGTGGCCGCTTTCGCGCCCGGCAATCTTGTCGATTTCGTCGAGGAAGATGATGCCCGAGTTTTCCACGCGATCAATGGCGGTGCGCGTCACCTGCTCCATGTCGATTAAGCGCTGCTCTTCTTCCTGAATCAGATATTCGAAGGCCTCGTTCACCTTCATCTTCCGCTTCTTGGTGCGCTGGCCGAAGATGTTGGGCAACATGTCTTTGATGTTGACGCCCATCTCCTCGACGCCCTGGTTCGAGATGATTTCGAACGACGGGAAGTTGCGCTCGCTGGTTTCGATTTCGACCGTGCGGTCGTCGAGCTTGCCTTCGCGCAGTTGCTGGCGCAGCTTCTCGCGCGTGCGGTTCGAGGATTCGGTCATGCTGGTGCTGGCGTCGATCACGACTCCGCCTGCGGAAGCCGAAGAAGTGGCCGCATCGGAGCGCGGCGAAATCGGCGGCAACAGAATATCGAGCAGACGCTCTTCGGCGTTGAGTTCGGCCTTGTCGGCAACGTCTTCGAGCCGCTCCTCGCGGATCATTTCGATCGCGATCTCAACCAGGTCGCGAACCATGGATTCGACATCGCGGCCCACGTAGCCGACTTCGGTGAACTTCGAAGCTTCGACTTTCAGGAACGGCGAGTTGGCGAGTTTAGCCAGGCGGCGCGCAATTTCGGTTTTGCCCACGCCCGTCGGGCCGATCATGATGATGTTTTTCGGGATGACTTCTTCGGCCAGCTCCGGCGCGAGCTTCTGGCGGCGCATGCGGTTGCGCAGGGCGATGGCGACGGCGCGCTTGGCGTCTTTTTGCCCGACAACATATTTGTCGAGCTCGGCGACGATCTCGCGCGGAGTCAGCTCATCGAGTGTGACTTGTTCTTCTTCGGCAGTTCCGGGTAAGTAAATGGCCATTTCAGCTGTCAGCCTTCAGCCGTCAGCCCTCAGCCAAACCGCCTCTACTGACGGCTGATGGCTGATGGCTGACAGCTACAATTCCTCAATCGTTACCTTGTCATTGGTATAGATGCACATGCGCCCGGCAATCTTCATAGATTCCTCGGCAATTTCACGGGCGGAGAGCTTGGTGTGGTCGGCCAGCGCCTGCGCGGCGGCCTGGGCAAACGGGCCTCCGGAGCCGATGGCCGCGATGCCAGTATCGGGTTCGATCACGTCGCCCTGGCCGCTCAACAGAAACGTTTGCTCTTTGTCGGAAACGAGTAACAGGGCTTCCAGATGGCGCAGATATTTATCAGTGCGCCAGTCTTTGGCTAACTCAACGGCTGACCGGCCAACGTTGCCGTGGTATTGCTCGAGTTTCGCTTCGAAGCGGCTAAATAGCGTGAAGGCGTCGGCAGTCGAGCCGGCGAACCCGGCGAGAATTTTATCCTGATAAAGGCGGCGGATTTTCTTGGCACCGTGCTTGATGACGGACTCGCCAAGCGTGACCTGGCCGTCTCCGGCCATAACGACCTTGTCGTCGCGGCGGACGCAGAGGACGGTGGTGGAGCGAATTAGGCGAGTCTTCGATTCGGCGGCCTGTTCAACGTTGCCGTCTACTGGTGTGCTTTTCTTCATGAGCGTAATTCTTGATTATACAGGGTGATCCAACTGCAGAAACTTGCGTGTCGCCTTATCATTTCCGACCCAATAAGATGTGAGACTTATGAAGCCTTTGTTCTTTGCCCTCAGTGTTGTGCTCGCGTTTGGCGATTTGAGTGCGCAAGCGCCTGCTTGGCAACCGTCGGCAGGTCATACGCAGGTACCGATATGGCCGGGAAAGCCGCCTGATGCGCAGACCGTGGCGGGACCGGAGGTCGTAGCGACGGATAAAGATTTCTTGATTGCGGGCAAGCCGGTGGCGGGGGTGGGAAGAGTCTCCCGGCCAACGATGACAGTTTACTCGCCAGAGGGAAAGAATACGGGCGCCGCAGTCGTCGTATTTCCTGGAGGGGGCTATTGGGACTTGGCCATCGATCTTGAGGGCACGGAGGTCTGTGACTGGCTGACGTCCAGAGGGATCACGTGTGTGCTGTTGAAGTATCGCGTGCCGGGCGATCACTTGTTTCCGAGATCAGGGCCGTATCCAAAATCACCAATGGCGCTGGAAGATGGGCAGAGAACCATAGGGCTAGTGCGCTTTCACGCCGCCCAGTGGCATGTTGATCCGCACAAGATCGGAGTGCTTGGGTTTTCGGCAGGAGGGCATCTGGTGGCAGCGACGAGCACGCACTTTGAGAAGCGTTTGTACCGGGCTATAGACGCGGCCGACAAAGAAAGCTGCCGCCCGGACTTTGGCGTCGCCCTTTATCCGGGGCATATGCTGGAGAATACTGCGGGAAATTTTGAGTTGAATCCGTATGTTCCTGTGACTCGCCAAACTCCGCCTACGTTTATTCTGCAAGCCGAGAATGACCCAACGGATCCCGTGCAGAACTCGCTGGTTTACTATGCCGCGCTAAAGGAGGCTGGCGTTCCCGTCGAAATGCATTTGTACGCAGAGGGTGGGCACGCATTCGGGCTGCGGCGAACCGACCTTCCAATCACGGGATGGCCTCAATTAGTGGAGACTTGGCTGCGGACGATTGGGGTGATTCCGGAGTAGAACGTGTGGGGCGGGCCTTCGTGCCGCCCTCAAGCCCCTTCACCCCAGAGCCACTCATGTTTCTTCCGGCCTCCCGAGATTTCCGTGATACCGGCACATCATTTTTGTGAAGTACTTTGGGTGGGCAGGAATGCCCGCCCCAGACACCCTTCCTGTAAAATTCGATTAGCGCACTGCGGAGCCACTCCTTTTGTCGTTTCTGGACGAGTTAAACCCACAACAACGCGAAGCCGTCGAGACCACCGAGGGCCCGGTGCTGATCCTCGCCGGCGCCGGGAGCGGCAAGACGCGCGTCATCACCTTTCGCATCGCGTACCTAATCGAGAAGATGGGCGTGATGCCGGAGTCGATCCTCGCCATGACCTTTACCAACAAGGCCGCGAGCGAGATGGCCGAGCGCGTCGAAAAACTCGTGGGCGGGTTGAGCATTGCGAAGCCAGTCATTTCAACGTTTCATTCGTTCTGCGTGCGCGTGCTGCGGCGCGACATTGAAGCGCTGCGGATTCCTTCCACGGTGCCGGGCCAGCCGCCAATCGGGTTGACGAAGAATTTTGTCATCTACGACGAAACCGACCAGCAGCAAGTGGTCAAGGGCGTGATGCGGCGATTGGGCCTCGACGACAAAGATCTCACGCCGCGCACTGTGCTTTCGCGGATTTCCTGGGCCAAAAATCACATGCTCGATCCGCAGGAAATCTATCTGCAGTCGGCCGATCCCAAGACCGAGCGCATTGCCCACATCTACGAGGAGTATCGCAAGGAGCTGCGCAAGGCGAACGCGATGGACTTCGACGATCTGCTGCTCGAAGCCGCACGCCTGCTGAAGGCGGTGGCAGCGGTTCGCGAGTACTACAATCGGCGGTTTCAATATTTACTGATCGATGAATATCAGGACACCAACCGTCCGCAGTATGAGCTGATGCGGTTGCTCGCCGCCGACCGCCACAATGTTTGCGCCGTCGGCGACGAAGACCAGTCGATTTACTCCTGGCGCGGGGCCGACATCCGCAACATTCTCGAATTCGAGCGCGATTTTCCCGAGGCGAAGATCGTGCGCCTGGAACAGAATTACCGCTCGACCCAAAACATCCTGCAAGCGGCGTCGGCGGTCGTCGCAAACAACGTGCGGCGCAAGGGAAAGAACCTGTGGACTTCGCGCCAAGGCGGAGCAAAAGTCGGCTACTACGAAGCGCCTGACGGAGAGAACGAAGCGCTGTTTGCCGCCGATACGATCAATCGCTACGTGCAGCGGTCGCGTGAAAATGCAGAAACTGCGCGGGCGGCCGTACTCTATCGCACGAATTCGCAATCGCGCCTGTTCGAAGAAGCCATGCGGCGGTACCAGCTGAAATATCACGTCGTGGGCGGCTTCTCGTTCTACGAACGCGCCGAGATCAAGGACCTGATCTCGTACCTGAAAGTCATCCTGAACCCGGATGATTCCGTTTCGCTGTTGCGCGTGATCAACACGCCAGCGCGGGGCATTGGCAAGACGACGCTTGAAACGATCGAGCGCCTGGGGCTGGAGACGGGCCTGTCGCTATGGGGCGCGATTGGCGAGGCGATCTCGCGGCAGTTGCTACCGCTGCGGGCGCTGGGTGCTCTGAAATCATTCCGTGAATTGATCGAAGATGGGCGGGCGATGCTGGCTGGCACCTACGCCGAGCACTTGGAAAAGAACGCTAAAGAAAGTAGCGTCGGCGACACGCCGGCGGTCGAGCGGGCATCCGCGCGCACTCTGCGCGAAGAGGCAAACGCCGGAGAGACAAACACCGACTTCGACCCTGCCAACTTCAGCTTTGATTTTGGAGCCAACGCCGAGGCGGAACCAGATCTGTGTAGGGACGGGGTTCAGCCCCGTCCAGGG
Source organism: uncultured Acidobacteriaceae bacterium (assembly GCA_963818945.1). Lineage (GTDB taxonomy): Bacteria > Acidobacteriota > Terriglobia > Terriglobales > Acidobacteriaceae > Acidiflorens. The sequence goes on from CAWFUA010000001.1 coordinate 1,541,364, forward strand.
CGGGTCGAAGCCCCGCCCCCACAAGAGTCTTCCGAAAAGCCCGTGGAAAGTTTCCGCGCACCCGGCGATGCCGCCAACACCGCAGAACTCCTCAAATTCCTGATCGACCGCACCGGCTATATCAAGCAACTTGAGGACGAGGACACGCCCGAAGCCTTTTCGCGCATTGAAAACCTGCGCGAACTCGTAAACGCCGCCATGGACTCACGCGATCGGGGCGAGTCGCTCGACCAGTTTCTCGATCATGCCGCACTCGTTAGCGATGCCGATCAGTATGACGAGCACGCCCAGATCACGCTCATGACGCTGCATGCCGCCAAGGGCTTGGAGTTTCCGCTGGTGGTGCTCGCCGGGATGGAAGAAGGTTTATTTCCGCATTCGCGCACTTTGATCGAGCCGGATCAGATTGAAGAAGAGCGCCGCCTCTGTTACGTCGGAATGACGCGCGCCATGGATACGCTGGTTTTGTCGCGAGCCGTGTATCGCCGCCGCTATGGGACCGATATGCCGGAGGCGAGTGTTCCGTCGCGCTTCCTGGAGGAAGTGCCGATGCAGTTGGTGGAGGAACTGGGCGGCTCGCGGCGGAAGGCTTCTTCCGCTGCAGGCTTTTCGCGTGCGGGGACGCCTTCGGCTGGCGCTCAGGGCAGGTCCGCGCCACACAGGGAAAACTACAACTCCGAAACCACGCACTACTCCTATGAAGACGAGGACCAGAGCGCGACCTGGAACCCGTCACGGGTGAAGCCGAAGCCGTCGCGGCCGCTGCCGAGCTACAACTCGATCGACAACATCGCCGAGTTCTTTGCCTCGCGCGGCAAGAAATTCAGCGCGCCGAAAGTGCCCGTCGCAGAGCCGACGGGCAAGCGCGGATTCCGGCCCGGGCAGCGCGTCAAGCACCCGAAATATGGCGAGGGGACCGTCTTTCATCGCGAAGGAGATGGGGAAGATGCGAAGATTACGGTACAATTTCCTCGCTTCGGTTTGAAGAAGCTGGTAGAGAAGTACGCGCAGCTGGAACGAGCATAAACAGTGAAGCCGCCGCGAAGCGGCGCAAGAATGCAGCCCACGGCGCAAACCGTGGGAAGGAAAGCGCTCGCTGCGGCTCAGCCCCGAAGGGGCGAAAGAGCAACAGGTTCCTCGCACAATAAAGCGCGCGAGGAATAGCAATCCTTATAAGGATCAAGTTCAGATAGCGACAATCCAACGAGAAGGAAGAGAAACGTATTCATGGCTGATACCAAGAAACTGAGCAAAGACGAACGCAAGAAAACCAAGCGCGCGGCGCGCAAGAAGATCAAAATAGAAAAGCCGAAGAAGCCCCGCGATTACGCGCGCGGATCGAAAAAGCGCAAAGTGAAAAAGATGGTGCGCGGCCAGGCGAAGCGGTAACTGCTAGGCTGGTAGCAAGCTCTTGGAGGCACGGGCGTCCCCGCCCGTGCTTTCCATTCGCAGAAGGAGACACGGTCTCTTGGCACAATCGGTCATGGACGATACCCCTGTGCGACAAGGCAACCAGCTTCTCTGCTGCAAATCCATCGACAAGCTGATTTCGGAAGCCGACAACCCTGAACACCGCCTCAGCAAGACACTTGGCCCGTGGTCGCTGACGGCGCTCGGCATCGGCGCCATCATCGGCTCCGGCATTTTTGTGCTCACGGGAACTGCGGCGGCCGGCGAATATTTTCAGGCGCCTTCAATTCTCCACGCGCAGGCGCTTGATGTAATCGTGAATCTTCTGCGCACCGGCAGCACGGCGGGAGCGCTCATGCACGGGCGCCCTCCGGCGGGACCCTCGATTGCAATTTCGTTCTTCCTGGTCGCAATCGCGTGCAGCTTTGCCGGACTCTGCTATGCCGAACTGGCGTCGATGATTCCGATTGCGGGCAGCGCCTACACGTATTCATACGCGACGCTCGGCGAGATTTTCGCCTGGATCATCGGCTGGGACTTGATCCTCGAATATGTTGTCAGCAACGTAGCCGTAGCGGTGGGTTTTGCTGGCTATACGAAAGCGCAGCTAGCAGCCTTCGGTCTCAATCTGCCCGATAAATGGGCGAGCCCTGTCTGGGCTTCCGGACAATGGACGGGCGCGTATTTCAATCTTCCCGGCTTCCTGATCGTATTTATTCTGACGCTGCTGCTCGTGCGCGGCGTGAAGGAATCGGCCGAGACGAACAACATCATGGTCGCGGTCAAGATTGGCGCGATCCTGACCTTCCTTGTCGTCGGCGGAATGCTCGTGAAGCCCGCGAACTGGACGCCCTTCGCGCCATCTGGCTTCGCCGGAATCGTCACCGGAGGCGCAATCGTTTTCTTCACTTACATTGGTTTCGATTCGGTCTCGACCGCCGCAGAAGAATCACGCAATCCGCAAAAGGATCTGCCCTTTGGCATCATCATGTCGCTGATTGTCTGCACTCTGCTTTACGTAGGCGTCGCGGTCGTGCTGCTTGGCATGATGAAGTACACAACTTTTGTCTCCGGAGAAGCCGCCGAAGCCCCCGTCGCCTACGCGATGAAATATCTGGGCGTGCACCCGTTCTTCCGCTCGGTGATCGTGATCGGCGCATTGACCGGGATGATCTCGTCGTTGCTGGTATTTCAGTACGGGCAGGCACGTATCTGGTACGCCATGTCGCGCGATGGCCTGCTGCCGAAATTGTTCTCCGCTGTCCACCCGAAATATAAGACGCCGCACTGGTCCACCTGGATCGCCTGCTTTGCCGTCGGAATCCCCGCCGGCCTCGTGGATATCGGCGATGCCGCCGACCTCGCCAACATCGGAACGCTATTCGCTTTCGTGCTGGTGTCGCTCGGAGTGATCTTCCTCCGCCGCCGCCAGCCCGATCGCAAGCGGGCCTTCCGCGTGCCCTTTGTGCCCTGGTTTCCGCTACTGTCGGTGCTTTTCTGCGGCGGGCTGATGTTCGGACTGACATTGATCACGTGGCTCCGATTCGTCATCTGGCTGGCAATCGGCCTGATGATTTACTTCTTCTACAGCCGCCACCACAGCGAGTTTTGTAAGAGCAAGTCAGGAGTAAGAAGCTAGAATGCAGAAGTGAGAGGCGACCCTGAGTGGTTATCGGTTTCACTTCTTCAATCTGACTTCTAACTTTTGACTTTTCCGTTATGGATTCCGGCTCGTCCAAGTCATTCCTTCTTGCTCTTCCCAAGGCCGAGCTGCATCTCCACCTCGAAGGCTCGATCACGCCGGCCACGTTGCTCGAACTTCGCCAGCGCCACAACATGGAGGGCGCATCGCTCGCCGAAGTCGAGCAACTCTACAACTTCGCCAATTTTGCCGGTTTCCTCGTCGCCTTCAAGGACATCACCGCGCATCTGCGCACGCCTGACGACTACGAACTGATCGTCTACCGCCTGATGGAGCGGCTGAAAGCGCAGAATGTCTTGCACGCCGAAGTCACGGTATCAGTCGGCGTGTGCCTCTGGCGCAAGCAGGATTTTGCCGCGATTTTCGAGGGCCTGGAGCGCGGCCGCGCGCGCGGCGAAAAAGACTTCGGCATTTCGCTCCTTTGGATCTTCGACGCCATCCGCCAATTCGGTGCGGAGAAGGCCCAGCCCGTGCTCGATCTCGCCATTCAGTTCCGCGACCGCAATGTTGTCGCTTTCGGCATCGGCGGCGATGAGCTCAAAGGGCCTCCCGAACTTTTCCCGGAAGTGTTTGCGCGCGCCGCCGATCGTGGTCTGCATCTCACCGCTCACGCCGGAGAAAGCGCCGGGCCGGAATCGATTTGGGGCGCGCTCAACCTGAAAGCGGAGCGCATCGGCCACGGCCTCACCGCGGGGCAGGACCCTGAGTTGATGGAAGAACTTGCTGAACGGCAAATCCCGATCGAAGTCTGCGTGACCAGCAACCTTCGCACCGGATGCTGCGCCGAGTTGTCGCAACACCCCGTGCGCCGCTATTTCGACGAAGGACTCATGCTGACCCTCAACTCCGACGATCCCGCCATGTTTCGCACGTCGCTAGTCGAAGAGTACGGGTTGGTGCAGGAGCATTTCGGTTTCTCCGACGATCATCTGCGCGAGCTAGCCCGCAATTCCTTCGAAGCCTCGTTCCTCCCAGCGGAGAAGAAGATTGAATTTCTGAATCTGTTTGACGCGACAGCTGCCAGGTAGAGACGCGGCTTGCCGCGTCTCTACTGCTGTGTGACCGTCCGGAAGACCGGCGTTCACCCGTCACACCGTTCGGTGCACCCGTCACAAGCCAATGTTTTCGCGCTCGCCTATAATGTCTCGCTATGAAGCTCGAAGAAAAAATTGCCGAACTGAAGAAACGCGATCAGCTAGCCGAAGAAGGCGGCGGCGCCAAACGCCGCGAGCGCCAGCACAAAGAGGGCAAAATGTCGGCCCGCGAGCGCGTCGAATTCCTGCTCGACGAAGGCACCTTCGAAGAAACCGACAAGCTGCGCACCCACCGCTGCCACGACTTCGGCATGGACGAGCAAAAGGTCTACGGCGACGGCTTCATCACCGGCTATGGCCGCGTTGAAGGCCGCCTCGTCTTCGTCTTCGCGCAGGACTTCACCGTCTTCGGCGGCTCGCTTTCCGAAACCAACGCCCTCAAGATCGTCAAGATCATGGACCTCGCCGCCAAAATGGGCGCTCCCGTCATCGGGCTCAACGATTCCGGCGGCGCGCGCATTCAGGAAGGCGTCATGTCGCTCGCCGGCTACGCCGATATCTTCCTCCGCAACACTCTTTACAGCGGCGTCGTGCCGCAAATTTCCGCCATCATGGGCCCCTGCGCCGGCGGAGCCGTCTACTCCCCCGCCATCACCGATTTCATTCTGATGGTCGACCAGACCTCGTACATGTTCATCACCGGCCCCGACGTGATCAAGACCGTCACGCACGAGGAGGTCACCAAAGACCAGCTCGGCGGAGCGCACACGCACAACGAAACTTCCGGCGTGGCGCACTTCCTCTGCCGCGACGACGCCGAATGCCTCTCCATGGTGCGCGAGCTGCTCAGCTTCATTCCCTCGAACAATCTGGAAGACCCGCCCCGCAAGCCTTGCACCGACCCCATCGACCGCCTCGACGCGAAGCTCGATACGCTCATCCCCAACGAGTCCAACATTCCCTACGACATGAAGGACATCATTAACATCGTCGTCGACGACGGCTACTTCTTCGAAATCCACGAGCACTACGCGAAAAACATCGTCGTTGGATTCGCCCGCCTGAACGGCCGCTCGGTCGGCATCGTCGCCAACCAGCCCGCCATGCTGGCCGGAACGCTCGACATCAACGCCTCGGTCAAAGGCGCGCGCTTCGTGCGCTTCTGCGATTGCTTCAACATCCCGCTGGTCACGTTTGAAGACGTTCCCGGATTCCTCCCCGGCACGCAGCAGGAGTACGGCGGCATCATCAAGCACGGAGCCAAGCTCCTCTACGCCTTCGCCGAAGCCACGGTCCCCAAGGTCACGGTCATCACGCGCAAAGCCTACGGAGGCGCGTATTGCGTCATGGCCTCGAAGCACATCCGCACCGATGTCAACTACGCCTGGCCCAGCGCCGAAATCGCCGTCATGGGCCCGGAAGGCGCGGTGGATATCGTCTACAAGCGCGAACTAGACGCCGCAAAGAATGGAGGCAGCGGCTCCGAACGCGCCCAGCTACGCCAGGCCAAGATCGAAGAATTCCGCGACCGCTTCGCCAACCCCTACATAGCCGCCGACCGCGGCTTCCTCGACGCAGTAATCCAGCCCAGAGAAACCCGCAAGAAACTGATCCAGGCGCTGGAAATGCTGGAGACCAAGCGCGACAAAAACCCGCCAAAGAAGCACGGGAATATACCGCTGTAGTGGGCAAAACTGATACTCTTGCGTCAATGCCTGCGGAAAAACCACGCGCGGTTTTCGAGTTGTCCAACTTTCTTGGCTGCCACTGGAAAAATATCGAGAAGGCGCACGAGGAAACGGAGCAAGCCAAGAAAGACCTGTTGGCGCTTCTGAAACGCGAAGTCGGCGAAAGATTCGCATCGGAGGATTCGAATCTTGTTGTGTTCGGATCGTTGGGACGAAGCGAGTGGATCGACTGGCAAAGTGATCTCGACTGGACCCTCTTGATTGACGGGCTGTGCAGGCCTGGTCATTTCCAAATTGCTCAAGACATTCGAAACGCGCTTAAATAAGGAGAGCCGCCGAAGCGCCGAAGGCAAGAATGAATACCGCTTTGCTGAGCCTGGGCCTACTGGAACCTTTGGCAATATGGGTTTCAGCCACCAACTGGTCCACTTGATCGGGGGCCAAGACGACACGAACAAAAACACAACTCAACGCATACTCTTGCTGCTAGAGTCTCTGCCCATCGGCGAGTCAAGTGCCCGCGAGCGAGTTTTAAAAGCAGTTATCCAGCGGTATCTTCAGGAGGAACCTCACCTGACAACGCCCGACGAGACCCAGTTCAAAGTACCGAGGTTCTTGTTGAACGATATCGTGTGGTTTTGGCGAACCATGGCTGTGGATTTCGCCAGCAAACAACGGGACAGGGGTGGGGAAGGCTGGGGTCTCAGAAACGCCAAGCTACGGATGTCTAGAAAACTGATCTTTGCCTCAGGTCTTATCACTTGCTTCAGTTGTAACCTCAATGAAAAGCTGAGGGCCAAGATTTCCACGGGAAAGCGTGATATAAACACGACACGAACCTTGAATTTAGCGCATCTGCAAGATCATGTCCTCCAGTGCGTCAGCCAGACGCCGCTTGATGTTGTCGCACGTGCAACAATGGATTACGGCGTTGGAAATACGGCTGCCAACAAGTTGTTCTCGGCATATGACGAGTTCTTAGGGGTAGTCGGTGATCCCGAGAAACGCGCACGACTAAAGAGTCTGCGGGCCGATGCGTCGCGGACAGATCCAGTATTCAATGAAGTGCGGAATTTTAGTGGCCGTTTTTCGGAAGCTCTTAATGAGATCTTCTTTAGCAATCGACACTTGGAGCCACTGACTCGAAAGTATGGGGTGTTCTGAATGCGTCCGATCGGTTTCTCCACGGGAGCTGTTGCGTATAGCCATTTCCAGGACGCACTAGACTTGCTCGCGCGGACTGATACTACGGCTGTGGAGTTATCAGCGCTGCGACCTGCCGAGTTGAAGCCTTTATCCGAGGCTGTTCCGACGCTGCGTTTGGATCAATATTCCCACGTATCTGTTCATCTACCCAGCTCCTTTGATTCTGCCTTTGAGGAAAACATTCTGGCTCTTGTTGAGCCCTTTCCGGTCCAGTGGCCGCTTATTACACATCCCGACGTAATTCGGCAATGGGAGCTATGGAGGAGACTCGGTCAACGCGTTTGCGTTGAGAACATGGACAAACGAAAGCCAGTTGGCCAAAGCAGGCGCCATCTTCTCTCCATCTTCGAACAACTTCCCGACGCCACGTTCTGTTTCGATGTTGGCCATGCTCACCAAATCGATCCCACCATGGGAGAAGCTATTCTCATCCTGGATGAATTCAGCAGCAAGCTTCGCGAATTGCACATCAGCGAAGTTAATTCGGAAAGCAAGCATGACGCAATTTCGCTTGAGGCTGAACGTTCGTTTGAACTCGTAGCTCAACTCATTCCGAGCGATGTGCCAGTGATACTGGAGAGCAGAGTTGCTGCGCCCGACGGCCCTCTTGACCACGGAGTGCTCAATCGAATTGACCATGAGATCCGGCTCGTGAGACACCTGCTCGATGCGGCCGTCCAAATTGCTGCGGATTAATCTGTTTGCCCGGAGTGTCTCCATGGCAAACCACTCCAAAATCGAATGGACCGACGCGACCTGGAACCCCGTCCGCGGCTGCGTCAAGATCAGCCCCGGCTGCAAGCATTGCTATGCCGAGACGTTTGCGGAGCGGTTTCGCGGCGTCAAGGGGCATCCTTATGAGCAGGGGTTTGATCTGCGCCTGGTCCCGGAGAAACTAACCGAGCCGTTTTCATGGCGGTCCCCGAAGCTGGTGTTCGTGAACTCGATGAGCGACCTGTTTCAAGATGGGGTCCCAGACTGGTACGCCGAGGCCGTCTCGCGCGTGATGGCAACGGCAAACTGGCACACCTATCAGATTCTGACCAAACGCTCGCAGCGATTGCGTCGAAATGCTCGACGGCAAACTCCAATTTGCAGCCGAACAGGAAAACATCTGGTGGGGCGTCAGCGTCGAAGATCGGAAACATGGTTTGCCGCGAGTGGATCATCTTCGGCAAGCTCCAGCTAAAGTTCGATTCCTGTCCATCGAGCCGCTGCTGGAGGACCTCGGCGAGATCAAGCTGTCAGGCATTACCTGGGTGATTGTCGGCGGCGAAAGTGGCCCGGGCGCGCGTCCGATGAAGCGGGAGTGGGTCGTCTCCATTCGGAGGCAATGCCGCGATGCAGCACGTGCCCTTCTTCTTCAAGCAATGGGGCGGCGTGCGAAAGGCCAAGAAACGGCAGACTGCTCGATGGCCGAACCTACGACGAATATCCGGAACGAGCCGTAGCCCAAGTGCCAGACCGGATCAACTGCATGAAAAGCGCCGCCAAGTTTCTGGAATCGTTTGGAGTGGGTCTCAAGCAACCATTGGTTCAGCTTACCGCCTAGCTCGCCATTCAGCTCTTGACACCCCGAGTTATACTGAAAGTACTAACAAGCACTTACTAAGCGCCCAGGCGCTCGGGAGGCGGGTACTTATTCGCCTCTCCGCCAGCCACTTGACAAATCGTTCAGGATGGAACCGGGGAGTCTGCGGCAAGCCCGGAGGTAAGTCCTTATTCCGGAATATTTTGCATGTAAGTCATTGGGGCTCAAGATTTTGGAAAAAATTCCCGCCAAAATCTTGATTCTAATGGACCGGGGGGAGGGGGGTAGAGTAATCAGTAAGTAAACTTAAGCAGAAACACCAAGCCGAACGCCCAACCAAATGGTCTCGACCCAAAAGAATATTCTTGGATGGGTTTAGCAAGAAGCTAGCGGCTGATGGCTGATGGCTAAAAATAAAGAGTCCCGAGGTGATGTTGAACTCATTCCTCTCGGCCAGTAGCTCGCGTTTAGACCCTTACTTGACCTTATTCCTACAACTCCCTTGCGGGTGCATTGTAAGCCGATCTTGCTCGGGCTCCGGGCTCACCGCCAACCGGATAAATCAGTCCAACGCCTCGGGACTCTATCCTGCCTTCGACATTAGTTCCTGTTCGCCTCAACCAGCGCTCAGCATTTGACCCTTGCTCGCCCTCTCAAACTCAACCTCGCGGCCGTCTGAGTGACTACGCTTGAGCCCCGGACTTCGCACCAACCGGGTAAACTTCAGAACGTGTCAAAGAACGATTATGTTTTTACCACGCTGTTTCTAACGTCAATCGAATTCACCGATTCTTTAACCCTCGTTCTTTCAATGAAGTGCAGCCCGTCCACAGGCGGGTGAAGCGGAAATTGTGCAACGGATGCATCGACCGCTAGAAATCCCCAGCATTCATGCGCTGTTTCGCGGACTATACGCATTTGCGATCACGAAACACTGTGCGCCGGCGCAGCTCAGGACTGTGCAAATCCAGTGAAAGTCAGGCCCATCGCGGGGTTTGCATCTTTGTACGCGGCCGAGGCAGCTTCCATTTACAATGCGGCTTTCCCGATTGGAGGTCGTTTGGCAATGCGACTTGTGCGACTCGCCACGGCTATGTGCGTTCTGGCGGCTTTCTGCTCTGCCCAAAGCACGGAGGGAAAGGCCGCAAAATACCTGGAGTCGGTGCGCAACCAGCCCGGATTGCTGCTGGCCTTCCTGCAGCAAATGCCGAAAGGCGGAGATCTGCACGTGCATCTTGCGGGAGCGATCTATGCCGAGAGCATGATCGACTGGGCCTCCGAAAATGCGCTCTGCGTCGACCGCACCACTTCCAAGCTGATTCACGCAGCCTGCGATTCCTGTGAGACCTATAAACCCAAACCATCGGTGCGCTGCGCGTATCAAGACCATATTCTCTACGGGCAGCTGGTTGACGCCTGGTCCATGCGGAATTGGCATCCGGCGGAAGAGTCGGGCCACGACCGCTTCTTCGAGACCTTCGACAAATTCGGCCCTGCGCTGGAGAAGCACATCGGAGAGGCGGTGGCCGAGATCGCGGCGCGCGCGGCCGCTGACCACCTGCAATACGTCGAGTTGATGCACACCGCCGATGGCGCACAGGCGGCAATCCTCGGCACCAAGATTGGGTGGGACGACGACTTCAGCCGGTTTCGCGACAAGCTGCTTGCCGGAGGTATGAGTGACATCGTCGCATCGGTGCGCGCACAAACCGATGCCGACGAAGCGCGCAAGAAAGAGGTGCTGCATTGCGGAACCGCGCAACCCGATCCCGGCTGCGCGGTCACGATTCACTACCTCTACCAAGTGCTGCGCGGATTGCCGCGCGAGCAGGTCTTCGCCCAGATCCTGCTCGGCTTCGAACTGGCAAAGGCCGATCCGCGGTTTGTCGGCTTCAATCTCGTCATGCCGGAAGACTGGTATGTGCCCATGCACGACTTCGATCTGCACATGCGGATCATCGAGGCGCTGCACAAGCTCTATCCGGCGACCCATGTCTCGCTGCATGCGGATGAGTTGGCAATGGGCCTTGTTCCGCCGGAAGGCATGCGCTTCCACATTCGCGAATCGATTGAGCGCGCCGGAGCCGAGCGCATCGGTCACGGCGTGGCTGTCATGAGCGAGAACGACCCGATCGGACTACTTGAGGAGATGGCGAAAAAGCACGTGCTGGTCGAAATCTGCTTGACCTCTAATGAAATGATCCTCGGCGTGACTGGGGACCGTCATCCGCTACCGATTTACATGAAGTACGGAGTTCCCGTTGCTCTCGCAACCGATGACCAGGGCGTGGCCCGCGGCGACATGACGCACGAATACCTGCGCGCAGCCGAGACCTACAATCTGTCGTACGCGGAGCTAAAGCGCATGGCGCGCGCGAGCCTGGAGCACAGCTTCATTCCAGGGCGCGATTTATGGCAACCAATGGAATCGAGCGTGCTGCGCTGCGAAATTGATGTCCGCAACCGTGCCTTCGCGAATCCATCTACTTCATGTAAGGAAATACTAGAAGCCAGCGAGAAGGCACGCGTGCAGTGGGAATTAGAGAAAGCGTTCGCGGATTTTGAGAAGAAGTTCTAGCCGGGCGGTGCCCGGCTGGGCGGGCGCGCCCCCACATTGTGAATCTATGACCACCGACCTCCTCACCCGCGCTGAATCCGCCGCCACCTTCATCCATTCGCAAACCCAGCTGCACCCGAAGGTCGGCCTCGTGCTCGGCTCCGGTCTCGGCGCATTTGCCGACGATCTGAGCGAAGCCGTCCGCATCCCCTACGCGCAGATTCCGTCGTTCCCGCGCTCCACGGCCATCGGACACGCCGGACAACTCGTGATCGGGAAATCAGGTTCAGCGTGCCCGTCGCCGTTATGCAGGGACGCGTGCATCTCTACGAAGGCTATTCGGCTGCCGAGGTCGCCTTTCCCACGCGCGTGCTCGGCCGCATGGGCATTCGCGCGCTCATCCTCACGAACGCTGCGGGTGGAATCAACACCGCCTACGGTCAAGGCGCACTGGTAGTGCTGAGCGATCACATCAATCTGCAAGGCCAGAATCCGCTGACCGGCGCAAACGACGAGCGCTTCGGCCACCGCTTTCCGGATATGAGCTATACGTATTCGAAGCGTTTTCGCGAAATTGCGCTCGACGAGGCAATGAAAAATTCAATTGCACCGCACGAAGGCGTCTACGCCGCGCTCGCGGGTCCGAGTTACGAAACGCCGGCGGAGATTCGTTATCTGCGGACGATCGGCGCCGATCTGGTAGGCATGTCCACGGTGCCCGAGGCGATTGCCGCGCGGCACATGGGGATCGAACTCCTCGCTATTTCGTGCGTAACCAACATGGCCGCCGGCATTCTCGACCAGCCGCTCAACCACGAAGAAGTGCTCGAAACCGGCCGCCGAGTGATGGGCCAGTTCATCGCGCTGCTGCGAGCCTTGCTGCCGCGGATTGCAGCCGAATTCTAGAACACAAACTTCAACGCCAACTGTACGACCCGCGGCCCGCCGCCGCCCAAGCCAGGGTTAGTCTGGGCCTGGTCGGGCGTTTGCGTGATCAAGCCCTGTTGCGTGGCTCCCGGGTCAACAAAAAAGTCCGGGAGCGCGAAGTTCGGGTGGTTGAAGATGTTGAAGAACTCCGCGCGGAATTGCAACGTCACCCGTTCGAAGATCCGCGTATTCTTGTTGAGAGAGAAGTCCACGTTCCAGAACTTCGGCCCGAAGATCTCGTTGCGCCCCAGATCGCCGAAGCTACCCTGGGGATTGCTGGAAGTAGCATTGGGCGGCTGCGAGAAAGCGGCGCCATTGAGATACCCGATCGTATCAGGACCAGATTTCCAGTTGGAATTGATGGGACTTACTCCAGGTACGGCGTTCGGACGTTGATGAAAATTCGCAGGCGTGGAAGCGAAAGGATCGCACGCTGGGTCCACCGAAGAATCGCAACCACTTGTATCATTCGCGCTGACGATGGGCACAGGCCGTCCGCTTTGCGCAGTCACAATCGTGTTGAGCTGCCAGCCTTTGGCAATCCAGACCGGCCCGATCAAAGACGGCACTTCATAGGTGAAGGCAGCCGTGAATCGCTGGCGCGTGTCGAAATTCGATGGTCCGTGCTCGGCATGCAGGTTGAAGGAGTTCTGGGGAAAGGCAACGGTGGCGAAATTAAAGTCGATGCCATCGGAGGCGTCGTCGAGAGACTTCGACCAGGTATATCCCGTGAAGCCGGACAAACCGTGCCAACCATGAATGCGCAGTGTTGCCTGAAGTGCGTGATAGGTCGAAGCACTTACGGTTGACAGAGAATCGATGGCGCCATAAATGGGATTGGCACGATTGCCCAGATAGTCAGGCTGGTTGAGGTCGAGCAACCGCACGAGCTTGGTACCTTTGCTTCCGACGTAGCCGATCTGCAGTGCTGCACTTTTGGCCAGTTCCTGTTCGACGTTGAGATTCCAATTCTGCACGTAGGGAGTCGCAAAGTTTCGCGGGGTGACGAAAATGCTGGCGCCGGCAGGTGGATAGGGCGGATCCGCCGGAGTAAGAACGGGGCCTGAGGCCGTGCCATTGAAAGCTGACTGGTTAAAGTTGAATGGGATGACCGCCTCGGGGCCAATCGGATTGGTAGCCAATCCCGCGGAGGAAGTGAAGTTCGCGATCAGCAGGTTCTGCGGCACATAGTCGTCGTAGATGCCGTAGCTGCCGCGCACAACTGTGGTGGACTGCAGGTTCCAGGCAAACCCAAGACGCGGCCCAAAATTGTTGAGATCGCGCTGATATACGCCATTAACACCATCGGTACCAACCATCGCCAGATTGCCGTCGCGACCGAGGTTCGAGAGCAGGTTGTGCTCCTCGCTGAGCGGTCCGAAATATTCCCAGCGTAGTCCGACGTTGAGGGTAAACCGCGGATAGACGCGGATGTCGTCCTGCGCAAAGAAACTGAGACCATTGTTAAACGTATTGCGGTGAGTGTTGCCGCTGTTGGCGAGCGTAAAAGAATTCCCAAGATAGTAGTTGCCGAGTACAAGTGCGCCGCTGTCGCTGCACGCCGGTGGCGGGTTGGGATCGGAGCAGACGGCAAAGGCGGAAGGATCGGGACTAAAGGTGATCAGTCCGCGTTCGAGATTGTCGTTGAAGTTCAGAATCGCAGCGCGGCGGTACTCGCCGCCGAATTTGATAGTGTGGCGTCCACGGACCCACGTGAAATTATCGAGAATCTGAAAGCTCTGGCTGGTGCGGCCGCGCGGGATGCTGAAGGCGCTGGCGCCCAGGTTTTCGAAAACACCGCCGAAGTCGATTTCAGGAAGTCCGAGCTCGCCGTTTCCGAAGTTAATTCCCAGGCTGTTGGGATCGAACGCAGCGTCCGCTCCGGCAAACGAAGTGCGATAACGGCTATAGCCAAAGCGCACTTCATTGACCTTATTCGAGCTCAGGGTCGAGAGCAGGTTAGCCGAAAGCAACTGAACCCGGGTAGGCGAGATCTGGGCAAACCGAGCGATCCGCGAGCCCGCGCCGAATCCGAGCCCCCCAAGCGGAAAGATCTGTTGGCTGCGGGCGAAGGCGTACCGTCCGGAGAACGATTGGGATGAACTGAGCTGATGGTCGACCTTCACCAGCAGGCTGTCGACATCGTTCTTATCGCGGACCTGTCCCGCAACCGCGCCGGTTGACGAAGAAGGATAGAAGCCGAGGATCGAGGTGAGTGCCGGGTTTGCAGGCACGCCTTCGCCCGCCGCAAGGGACTGGCCAGCGGTGATTTGGTCGGCCGTCGGCACCTGGAGAGAAAAGTCGGACGTCACACGCTCCCGCTGGCCTTCATAGGCGCCGAAGAAGAACGTCTTGTCGCGAATGATCGGACCTCCAATCGAAGCACCGAAGTTGTTATTGCGGAAAGGACTCTTCCGGCCCGGTTCGCCAGTGAACGGATCGCGGACGCGATTGAAGAAATTGCGAGCGTCAAGAGCGTCGTTCCGGAGGAATTCAAAAGCCGACCCGTGAATTCTGTTGGTGCCGGAACGCGAGAGGATGTTGACGATTGAACCCGAATTGCGGCCGTACTCTGCGGAGAACTGCGATTGCAGATTGAATTCCTGGATCGCGTCCACCGGCAGAAGCGAGGCTGGCGCACCGCCGATTCCCGTCTGATTGAAAGCGGAGTTATTGAAGAACGGATCGTTGTTGTCGGTGCCGTCGAGCGTGTAGTTGTTGGAGCGGTCGCGGTTGCCGTTGATGGCAAACTGGCCAAACCCGCTCTGGATCGCAGCCACGCCGGAGGGCTCGACCGTTGCGCCCGGTACCAGGGCCACGAGCTTGCCAAAGTCGCGTCCGTTGAGGGGAAGATCCACCACGAGCTGGCGCTCCACAACCTCACCCAGCACGTCGCGGCTGGTTTCTACGAGCGGAACATTTTCAGCCGTGACCACGATCTGCTGAGTGACTTTCTGCACGCTGGTCAAATCAAAGTTGGCCGTGGTGTCGAGTCCGACGTTGACCCGGACATTTTGCGCGGAGGGCGATAGCTGGGCAGCTTGCGCCGTCACGGTGTACTCGCCTGCTGGGAGTTCGGCGATCACATACCCGCCGTCGGGCCCGGTACTGGCTTCGCGCTCCAGGCCGGTGGCGATGTTCTTGGCGGTGACTTTTGCATTGGGCAGCACGCCGCCACTCGGATCGGTGACCGTACCTCGGATCGATCCGCGGAAGCTCTGCGCGGATGCATGGGTGAACAGGAGAACTGACAACGCAACGATAGCGAGCATGAAATAAGCGATTTTGGCGAAGCGCATAAGATTGGTTCCTCGGGTCGAAATCATTATCGTCAATGTCCCTTGCGCGGGATGAAGATCGGCTGCGGCGGCTGGATGTTGTAGGCGGCAGCAAAACTGCTCTGGTTGAGGGCGAAGCTGGCACGCCCGCGCGAGTCAATGTACAGCAACGGCTGCTTGAGCGGAACGTCGGCGAACGTCTTGACGAAGGGCATTTGAATTTCGCGACCCCCGATCGTGACCTTTAGCGAATCGCCGCGCTGGTAGCCGAGTTTGAGAAAATCTTCCGCGCTGATGTTGGTGACCAGATTGCCGAACGGACCGTCGAGGGCGATCACTTCGCCAGTCAATCCGCGCTCGTCGAGTGCGGCAGGGCGCAGGTCGAGCCGGACCAACTGCTTGAGTTCGGGCCCAACCTGCGTCCAGTCATCCCCGCGGGCAAGATGCGCGCCGACGGGCGAAAAGATATCGCGGCCGTGGAAGGTGGAAGAAACCTTCGCCCCGATCATCCAGTCGGGATTGGTGATTTCACGGCTGCTCTCAACGCCGTCGCGGTCCGCGACCATGGTGATAAGACCGTTATCCGGAACCACGAAAAATTGGCCGCGCTTCGACTTCACCACGATTGCCTTACGTGCGCTGCCGACGGTGGGGTCGACCACCCCGACGAAAACGGTTCCCGCGGAAAAGTACGGGCTCGCGCCGAACAGGAAGCGTGCGCCATCGGCGATGGAAAACGCAATGACCTGGTGCGTAAGGTCCACGATACGGAGATTCGGGACGATTCCATACATCACGCCCTTGCAGAGAGCGACCGAGTCATCCACGACGCCAAAGTCCGTCATGAAAACGACCGTCGGGGGCGGCTGCGGGGCAGCGGATTGCGCGGGAAGCAATTGTGCACAAAGAAGGATCAGCAGGCAGATCGCAAGAAGGCATTCACGATAACGACCACGCTGAAGCGTATTCTTGCTGCTGGCGGAAGTCATAGAACGCAGCCCTCCATAAAGACGACCATTCTACTAGAGATTAGAACATCACAATCGTCCGGGGCCATTTTCCCAGGCGAACTCCCAATCGGCCCGCGGTTTCTGTGGAGCACAACATTGTAGCGGAAGGTGGAGAGACAGTGCGACAAACGAACGCGCCTGCATCCCAAATCTGCGCCGGGCCTTCATCGAAAAGCTCTATGCTAATCAGCAAGCGAATATAATCTGAACGGCGACTTCGCCGTCGAGGAGACGTGAGCAATGTCGAATGTGATTCCGGAAAAATACCGCGATCTTTTTCAGAAGCGCGCTTTCGCGAGCCTTGGGACGCTGATGCCCGACGGGCGTCCGCAGGTCACGCCGGTGTGGTGCGACTTCGACGGGCAGCATGTGATTTTCAATTCGGCCAGGGGCCGGCAAAAGGATAAGAACGTACGCCGCGATCCGCACGTGGCGCTGGCCGTTGTCGATCCCGACAATCCTTACCGGTATTTGGAGATCCGTGGCACGGTGGTTGAAATCACCGAAGAAGGCGCGGATAAGCACATCGACAAGATGGCAAAAAAATACTTGGGTGTGGACAAATATCCTTACGGCCAGCCGGGCGAAGTGCGCGTGCTCTACAAGGTCAGGCCCGAGCACACGACCGTGATGGGGTAATGCCGATACGCGGTACCCCGTCGAAACCGAGTTGTGACCCACCAATAACGCTCCAGATCCATGCTTCCTTTTCGCCTTCCCGAGCGTCCAAGGAGAATGGGTGGGGTGTTTCCATGGGGCGCCATCGCCCCAAAACGTGCGAAATAACGTACTGCGGATTTCCAAGGAACCCCTGTGGGCGCGCTGCCGTATCTAAGAGAGCGGAAAATGTCGCTTGGCCTGTTGCATGGAGGATTTATGGACGGTGGGAACAATCATGGCGGCGTGCACGAAATGAAGGCGCCCGGAAGCGAGGCTCCGGTGCATCAGGTAGTCGCAGCGGCGCGCGAGGAACTGCGGCAACTATTGCAGCAACGGGCCGAGATCATGAAACGAATCGGCACCGTGAAGCAGACCATCTCCGGACTAGCCAACCTTTTTGGCGAAGAGGCGCTGGGCGACGATCTCCTGGAACTCCTCGACCGCAAGCCCAACGGGCGTCAGCCGGGGTTTACAAAAGCATGCCGCAGGGTGTTGATGGAAGTCCATCGGCCACTGGGAGCGCGCGAAATGTGCGCCGAACTCGAGCGCCAGGCTCCGGTGATTCTTTCACGGCACAAAGACCCCTTGGCCTCGGTGACCACGGTCTTGAACCGGCTGGTGGATTATGGGGAGGCCCGCAGCCTGACCAACGAGCGCGGGCGCCGGGTGTGGGAGTGGGTGAGCGAGGGGGAGCAGACTCCGAAGGCGATTCGGGAGCAGATTCCGGCGTAGACGCGACGGGGGAGTAGAGCGGATTCCTCCCTCCGGTCAGAATGACAACCGTTAGCTAGTCACCACCCATGCTGGCTGCAGCTGGCCTTTCTCCAAATGCCGCGTCACGTGCGCGTAGCTGGCTGCGTGCGGATCGTGCGTCACCATGATGATCGTCTTGCGGAAATCCTCATTCAGCTTCTTCAAAATCTCCAAAATTTCGGTGGCCGAGTGACTGTCCAGGTCGCCCGTCGGTTCGTCCGCAAGAATCAATGTGGGATCGCTCACGATGGCGCGGGCGATCGCGACGCGCTGCTCCTGCCCGCCCGATAGCTGCTTCGGCAGATGATGCACGCGTTCCTCCAAGCCGACCAGTTTGAGTGCAGTCATAACGTGGTCGCGGCGCTGCTGCGGAGTCATCCGGGTGAGCAGCAGCGGCAACTCCACATTCTCAAATGCGGTGAGCACCGGGATGAGATTGAACGTCTGAAAAACGTAGCCGACGTGCGTGTTGCGCCAGCGTGCGGACTGGCTGTCATCGAGCTTGAAAATGTTCTCCCCCATTACGAGCAGATCGCCGGACGTGGGGCGGTCAATGGCCGCAATCATATTGAGCAGGGTAGTCTTGCCCGAGCCCGACGGACCCATAAGCGCGAGAAATTCGCCAGCGCCGATGTCGAGAGAGACGTTGTCGAGCGCGGTAACCTCAAAAGCGTCGCGCTTGAAGACTTTGCTGACATTGCGCGCTTGAACGACCTTGCCGTTCGCGGCCTGCTGCGCGGGAAGATTTGACGCTGCACTCATGATTGCCCCTTGATACGAATCTTCTGCCCGTTTTCGAGATTCTCGGGAGCGGTCGTGATCACGCTTTCACCGCCGACCAGCGAGTCCACAAGATAGCCTCCAGTGCGCTGACCCTGAACGTGCACATCGCGGCGGACGGCCTTGCCGTTGAAAGCGAGGAACACAAACTTTGCGCCGTCCTTGTCGCGCAGTGCAGCCGTAGGCACGAAAACGAACGATTGCTTCGCCGCGTTCTGGCCGTCTTTGTTCGCCGGAGCCTTGAACTGCACCGTCGCATTCATTTCGGGACGCAGGTAAGAGTCGGGTTCGAGGATCTGCACTTTCACCTGCACCGTCGCTTTCTGCCGATTCGCTTCGGGCGACATTTCTGCGATCTCGCCTTTGTAAGAGCGGTCCTTGAACGCGTCGAGCGTGACGTTGCCTTCCTGATGCGGCGACAGCTTGGCAAAATCGTCCTGCGCGATGTCGAGTTCTACCTGAATATCGTTAAGGTCGGCGAGGGCAACTACAGAGCCACGCGGACCGCCTTCCGCGCCGCTGGCAAACTGAGCGGTCACCAACTCGCCCTTTTCCGCCGTGCGTTCCAGAATAGTGCCGGTGACCGGGGCCCGGATAATCGTCGCATCGAGCTGCGACTTGGCATAGTCCATCTGACCCTTGGCCGTATCGACGTCGGCGCGGGCACGGTCAATTTCCTCAACACGTGGCCCGAGTTTCCACATGCGCAACGACTGCTCCAGCGAATTGGCGCGCTGCTGGTCGGCATCATACTTGGCCTGCGCGTCGTCAAGATTCTGCTTCGAGACAACTCCCTGCGCAAAGAGATCGCGCGTGCGGTCGAGATTGATCTTGTCATTGGCAGCCGTGGCGCGGGCCTCGGCCAGATTGTGGTCTGCCTGCTGAATTTCCTCGGGTCGCGAGCCATGCTCAGCCATAGCCAGGCGAGCCTTGGCGCTCTCCCACGCGCCGCGCGCCTGTTCGTACATGGCGCGGAACTCTTCGTCCTCCAGGCGGACCAGAACCTGGCCCTCCTTCACCTTGTCTCCTTTTTCTACGCCGATCCACGCCACGCGGCCGGTCACCTTGGAGTTCACGCTGATCTTGTGGTGAGCGACAATGTAGCCGCTGGCGGAGAGCACCGTGCTTCCGGCCGCATTGCTGCCTTCCGCCGTCGCGCGCACGACTTCGACCTCCGGCGTGCTGGAGGCGAAGACGCGATAGGCGAGCGCGACAATTCCGAGCAAGACGACGACCGAAATGCCACCAATGACGATGCGCCGCGACCAAGGGGGCGGTTCGCCGCCACCCTCGCGCAACGAATGATCGATGCGCAGGCTTTGGAGGTCGTCGTGTTTGGTATCTGTCGGCATTCAGTTGATCCGATACTGCTTGTGCAGCTACGATCCAAATTGTAGGCCATCCGCGTTAGAGGAGTGTGAATCCCGCCGGTTTTTCGCGGGCGAGGGCCCCTTCGACTACGCTCAGGGCAGGTCCGCGCCACACTCACGCGCGCAGTGACGTCAAAATATCCTGCCGCGCCGCCTGCCAGGCGGGAGCAAAGCCGCCGGCCAGGCCCATGACCACTGCAAAGGCAACGGCCGTAATGATGACTCGCGCCGTCAGGTGCAGGCTGAAAACGGTTTCGCTGAAAGTAAGCGAATTGCCGATTCCGGTAGTCATTCCGTTAAACGGCAAAATCAGAACGATCCCGACCAGGGCTCCCAGCAGCGAAAGCAAGACGGCCTCAATCACGAACGACGTGAGAATACTTGGCCGCGAAAAGCCGATGATGCGCAAGGTGGCGATCTCGCGCGAGCGGTAAGCGACGGCGGCATACATCGTGTTCATAGCGGCGAAGCTGGATCCGATCGCCATGATGATCGCGACTACCGTTCCAATGAACTTGATAGGGCCGCCCGAACTGGTCTGCTTTTCGTAGTATTCGGTTTCGAGTGAGCCTTCGAGCTTGAGCCGCTGATCGTCGCTGACGCGGTTCTTCAGAGCATCGGCGGCAATGGGATCGGTCGCGCGCAGATAAACCGACGCGTACCCACCCTGCCGGTCAAAATCCACAGCAATCTGATTGACGTCTCCCCAAATCTCGGAGTCGTAGGCCGTGCCGCCCGAGTCGAACACACCAACGACTTTCCACTGGCCTTTAGCAAAATCCATCGTGTCGCCGACTTTCGCGCCCGCGAAGCGGTCATGAATTGACTTGCCCACCACGACTTCGCGCTGGCCGGTCGAAAACCAGCGTCCCTCCACCAATTTCAACCGCGGTTGTCCTTTCGAGTCTTTCTCGTCCATGCGAAGCGCAAGACCCGCAGGCATCAGCCCGCGCACGGAAACATTCACTTCGCCAGTTCCATCGTTGCGCGGAAGAACGGCGACGACCACCCATTCCCCGGAAGCGAGCGGCTGTCCCTGGCCATCGGTGGCGATGCCGGGTAGCGTTTTGAGAGTGGGGAACAAGCTAGCGTCGAAGCCTCCCGAGAGCTCGGCCGTCGAGCCTTTGCGCATGACCAGGACATTCAGCGGATCGCCGCTGGTCATGAAGGCTTTGTCGAGACCGGCGAGCAATGCCATCAGAAATACCGCGGTGGTCACGGTGAGCGCGATGCCGAGCGCCGTCATCACCGTGAGGCCCTTGCGCAGTTTGAGATTGCGAACGTTGTAGCTGAGAGGAATCGCCATAGTGATTGGTTACCCGAGGTAGCGCAAGCCCTCCACGATATCAAGTTTCGCCGCATGATACGCGGGGAAAACGGCGCTCAGCAATCCCACCGTTCCCGCAACAAGAATAGCCAGCAGCAAGGTCGGAGGCGTTACTTTCATGCCCCCGAAAAACATGCCCATACCGGGGGCGTGCGCGAGAACAGATATCAGGAGGAGCGCGAACAGACAACCGAGAACGCCGCCGGTCAATGCCACGATGACCGACTCACCAAGATAAAGACGCAAAATGGAACGGCGAGTGAAGCCCAGTGTCTTAAGAACGGCAACTTCACGCGTGCGTTCGCGTATGGACATCGCCATGGTAGTCGCCGACACCAGCAAAGTGGCGAATACAACTGCGAAGCAGATGCTGAGAATGAACGCCTTCACATTGCCCAGGCTATTGATGAAACTGAGCTGGAACGCCTTTTCGGATTCGGTCTTCGTAGGTTGAGGAGAATTGTGGAACATATCGTCGACGGTCGTGGCCACATGAGCAACGTTCCCGGGAGCATCGACGAGAATGTCGAACGTACCCGCTTGCCCTTTTGCGAACGCAACGGCTTCTTCAACGTATTTCTGATTGAAGTAAATGGACGATGTTGGTAGCGGCGCATGGAAGATTCCGCGAATCGTGAGCTCGAGGTTGACGGGATAGATCGTTCCATTGATGTGGATGCGGTCGCCGAGCTTCCATCCAAATTTCTTGGCGAGTTGATCGTCAACGACGCAACCGGCGCGGTCGCGCTGCCAGGCGTCAAGTTGGCTGGCGGGAAGCCGAACATCGGTGAAAATCTTGAAGATTTCGTCCGGATCGGTGCCAAACTGCGCAAAGAAATGTTCGGGCTTATCATCGATATACAATCCGCCGAACCAATTGTTGGGAGCGACGGCGACGACTCCGGGGATGGCGCGAATCTTCTCTCGATAAAACACCGGCATCCACTGCGTAAGCGAGACGCGATGACGAGTAACCAGTCGCTGCGCTTCCTGGGCGGTGCCCTGGTCGATGTAAAAAGCGCGCCATACCGTCATCATCATCGTGAGAAGCAGCAGCGAAAACGTAATGCTCAAGACAGTGAGGACGCTGCGACGCCGATTGCGAAACGCGCTCTTGGTTACGAAGCGGGTCAATGTCATGCCAGCAAGGAACTCCCCCAAACCCAGTGGTTACGTGACGACGAAAACACCTAAGACGGGACAATGCCCCCACACATTAGAGTTGAGGATAGAACAGCCCTCACCGAGCCGACAACTGCCAAACCGCGGTTTATAGCCGAGACGTGAATAAAATGCAGCGGACCTTCCCCGGCCCATAGAGAAGCCGATGTTAGTCCAACTTCGCAACCCTCTGGTTGCAACGGGTTTTCGGTACTTTCGTAACTCCCATCGGTCGGGTCCACGACGCTATCCTATCAATGGCTCTCTGGCTTTCCCCGATGTTTTCAGCCACGGTGATCCAACCAGTGGAGTGGCTTGTCCCGCGAGGCAACGATGGCTACGATGTTTGACCGATTCGAAGTTCAAAGCGAAATCTCGAAATCGGAAACCTCTTTCATCTACAAAGCGTTAGATTGCAAATCCAACCAGATCGTAGCGCTGAAGACGCAAAGTCTTAAGCCGCTGGGCGCCCGCGCAAACGCGTTCGTACAAACGCTGATCGCCGAAGGCGAGCGCACCCGCGATCTGGCCAGCCAAAACATCGTCGTGCTCTATGGCGCCGGCGAGATCGATGGCCAGTTTTGCGCCGCCATGGAGTACATCCAGGGCAATAGCGTCGCGACCATGCTGGCGCGCAAGGAAGGGTTCTCGATCTGGGATTTGCTCGATATTTCACGGCAAGTGTGCGCGGCACTGGCATGCGCAGATGCTCTCGGCGTGGTCCACTCATCGCTTGAGCCGTCCAAAATCATGGTGCAGTGGGACGGGCTGGTGAAAATCCTCGGCTACGGCATCTCGAACATGAGTTTGATTCAGGCCGAGGCAGGCAATGGCTTGGGGCAGTTGATGCCCTTTTGTTCGCCCGAGCAGATCCGCGGTGAGGCGATTGACCAGCGCTCAAATCTGTTTACCTTGGGAGCGATTCTCTACGAAATGGTCGTGGGACAGAGAGCTTTCACCGCGGAAGACCCCGTTGCCCTGGTCAAGCAGGTCGAGCATGAAATGCCGCCCTCGCCCGCGTCGTTGAATCCAAAAGTCCACCCCGGCGTCAGCGCCGTGATTATGAAGGCGCTTGCTAAAGATCCAGCCGAACGCTACCAGACCGCGCCCGCATTGGTTGAGAATCTGGAGCAGTGCAAAGAGGCGAGCAAGAAAGCAGCAGTCGACCCCAAGAAGGCGGCACCAACCGCTGCTATAAAAGTCGACCCGAGAGACCGCGCCGCGGCTGCCGCCAAGTTTGTATCGTCGGCGAGCGCGTCACAACAGCCCCCGGCCTCGACAACTAAGTTGCCGAAGAGTGTTCCGCCTCCATCCGTTTCTCGGCACAGCGCGCCATCGCAATCTACCTGGGCCCCAGCAACACCAATTCCGCCACAGGCCATGAGAGCGGCGGCAGGAATGTCGGCGGACTTCGCTACCCTGGCGGGAGATCCCCTGGAAGCCGAGCCATATCCGGCAGGAGCCACTTCCGGAGCGCGGCTGATGGAAAATCTCAACCATGGTCCAGAAATAAATCATGCCTCAGAAATGAATCACGGATTCGTCGGTGCCGCGCCCGATCCGGTGCTTTCGGCAGCCACCCTCGACCAGGAACCAGAAACCCACTCGCCCCGGATTGCAGTGGATCCAGCGATGGGAGGAGGCGCAGCCAGCGCGCCGAAGACTAGCTTTTCCGATATCGACGAACTTCCTCCGATGAAGGAACCTGTCTTCGCCGAGCCTCCGCCTCCTTCGCTGCCCGAACCCGAAGCAGGCTCGCCTCCTACGGTGCACCAGCTCTATCCCGGCCCAAGGCGCAGGAAGAAGAAAAACCGAGAATCCAGCCCCGGGAAGTCGCGAAAAAGGCGATCAAGGAAATTTCGACGATTCCACCGCGGTTGATGCTGTTTTCGACCTTGGCGGCAGTGGCGGTGATCCTGATCGTTGCAGTGGCGATATTTCTGCACGTGCATTCGGAGGATGACGGGTCGACGGCAGCGCCGCGTCCACTCAAGTCCGCTCCGCAGCCGGAGGCTCAGCAGCCGGCTCGCGCGCCAGCTCCGTCTAAAGTTTCGCCCGCGCCCGTTCAACCACCGGCTCCGCCCATCGAACCGCAACCCAACCTGTCGGTTCGCGCAACCGCGCACAACCGCGTGAAGACTCAGCGGCCCCCCGCACCAGCACCCGTGCCTGTCGTCATTCCAGGCCAGGCGTTCGTCGATTCCACGCCGCAGGGTGCGTCCTTTCAACTGGACGGAAAAGGCGATCCATCATGGGTTACGCCCTTTGACGTGACCGGACTAAGCCCCGGCAGGCACATCATATCGGTGAACAAGAACGGATTCACGAGCGAGATACGGGCAGTTGAGGTAGTTTCCGGCGGCAAATCCTCCCTCATCGTTCATCTGGTTCCTGTCAACGCGCTGGTGATCGTGAACAGCACGCCCGCAGGCGCCGAAATTACGCTCGACGGCAAGGCGACGGGGCGAGTCACTCCGGCGCAGTTCGCGGTTGAAAAAGGCCCCCACGCCGTGGTGCTCAAGAAGCAGGGCTACCTCGATGAGACCACGACGGCGGACCTTGGGCCGGGACAGAATTTTCAATATGCCCCCGTGCTGAAGGCGCTCGGCAATGCCGATGAAATCCGGACCGTCGGCAAGTTCAACAAGCTATTCGGGCGCGGCGGAGAAAGCACCGCCGGCATGGGCGGGGTCAGCGTCCACACCCAGCCAAAAGGCGCGCAGGTGGCGATTAACCAGCGTGTGCTCGATAAGTTGTCGCCAGTCGAAATCATGCTGGGGCCCGGAAACTATGTCGTCGATATCACGTTGACGGGATTCAAGCCCGTTCGCAAGGTCATCACCGTCGAACGAGGCGGCAAGGTTGTGGTCGACGAGATTCTCGACCGCAACTAATTAACTTACACATTACTTTGCCGGGAGATGCGCTGGCCCTGAGACCGAGCGCGGCTCCCGGCAAAACTGTTTACGGCCTGCGGAACTTCCGGCCGAATGCCTTCGTATCTCTGACAGATCGAAAAGGACGCCAAGGGAGCGGTCGATCGAAGGAGGACGAAATGGACGGAAACATTATCGGTTTTGCGGCGGTGGTTTTGTCGTTGGGAATTCCAATGGCTGCGATGTATACGTTTTATCGCGTGCGAAAGCTGCGCACCGATGAGCGTCTGGCCGCGCTGGCGCGCGGCGTGAACATTCCCATGGAGCCGGAATTGTCCGAGGCCGCTCGCTCGCGCCGCTATGGAATCTTGCTGGCCTCGGGGGCCTTGGGATACATCGCGTGCTGCGCGCTGCTGGGACGGGCTGATCCGGAGGCATGGACAGCGGCCGCGCTCGGCGTGGTTCCCTTGATGATTGGGCTCGGATATTTTGTGGACTGCGCGCTCATTCGGCGCGATCTGCGGACGCAGTAGACGAGAACCCAACTGGGAAGGCCCGTGCGCGTCGCGGGCTTCCCGGCTGGCATCCTGTTACGTCTATTGGACTTCTTGGATACGTGCCCCCGCCGGTATCGCGCAACCCCTCGATTCCGTTTATCATAGAAGAACATTCCTTCCGGAGGGGTGATGGCTGTTCCTGTATCCCAGATGTGGACAGTGGCGACCTACGTCCTGCGGCAGAAGCTTGCCGGACGCAAGCGCTACCCGCTCGTGCTCATGCTCGAGCCGCTGTTCCGCTGCAACCTGGCCTGCGCCGGATGCGGCAAGATCCAGTACCCCGCCCACATCCTGAAAAAAGACCTGACGCCCGAAGAGTGCTTTAAAGCGGTCGATGAATGCCCTGCGCCCGTGGTCTCGATCCCCGGCGGCGAACCGCTGATGCATCCGCAGATCGAAAAGATCGTCGAGGGCCTGGTCGCCCGCAAGAAATATATCTACCTCTGCACCAACGCCCTGCTGCTCAAGGAAAAACTCCACCTCTTCACCCCCAGCAAGTACCTGAGCTTTTCCGTGCACGTGGATGGGCAGAAGGAGCACCACGACTTTTCGGTGTGCCGCGAAGGCGGATACGACATCGCGGTGGACGGGATTCGGGAGGCCGTGAAAGCCGGCTTCCGCGTGACCACGAACACCACGCTCTTCGACGGCGCCGATCCCAGGAGCGTGCGCGCCTTCTTCGACGAAATGATGGACTTGGGTGTGGAGAGCATGATGCTTTCGCCCGGCTATTCCTATGACAAAGCGCCCGACCAGAAGCATTTCCTCGGTCGCGCCCGAACGCGCCGCCTGTTTCGCACCATGCTGGCAAACCGCAAAAAGAGATGGCGCTTCAACCAGTCTCCGCTGTTCCTTGAATACCTGATGGGCAAGCGCGACTACAACTGCACGCCCTGGGGCATGCCGACCTATAGCCTGTTCGGCTGGCAGAAGCCCTGCTACCTGCTGCAAGATGGTTACGCCGAATCGTACAAAGAACTGATCGAAACCACCGACTGGGACGCCTACGGCACGCAGTCCGGGAACCCGCAGTGCGCAAACTGCATGGTGCACTGCGGATACGAGCCGACCTCGGTCGACGACACCTTCGGCTCGCTGCGGGGCTTCATCGATACGGTGAAGGCGACCTTCTCGCTCTATCCCGATAAAGACGCGCTCGCCGATCTCGACCGCGAAATTCGGCCGGTGTACTCGCACAACCCGCTGGTGCAGATTAACGATGCCCAGATTGCGTCGTCTTCGCAAAGCGATTCGAATTCTGACCGCGCCTCAGCCGTGGAAGAAACCCACGCATGAGTGGCCGCGAACATGGGCACGAGCTGCCGCTGCCGCATCCCGCGCCGCCATCAGCGCACGTTGTTCCTCCAGTTCAACACCACTCCAACGACGAACTCGAAGTCGTTCCCGGTTTCGAGCGCGAAAACCTGCAAGGCTGGATTCCTGAGTTAGCCACCGAAACCGACATCCGCGCCGTCATCGAAAAAGCTTTTGACTATCGTGGCGATGTCACTGTCACGCGCAAAGACGGCTCGCAGGTCACCGGATATCTTTTCGACCGTCGCATCGGAAAAACCCTCAACGACTCCGTCATCCGACTGATGCTCGCCTCCAGCAACGACAAGCCCGCCATTCCCTATTCCGAAATTGCCGGCATCGCCTTCACCGGACGCGACACCGCCGCCGGCAAGACCTACGAAGCCTGGGTCAAGAAGTATTGGGAGAAGCGCCAAAAAGGCGAGAAGAACATTTCCATCGAGCCCGAAGCGCTGGAGTAGCTGAAAGCGGTTTCACCCTTTAAATTCGCTTCGACGCATACAATGTCGGGATGCTCGTCCTCGCCTCCGCATCGCCGCGCCGTCAGGAACTTCTCCACAACGCCGGCATTGCCTTCGCGGTTCAGCCCGCCGATATCTCTGAAGACCCGCTTCCTGGAGAGAAAGAGAAGGATTGCGCCGAACGCCTGGCGCGCGAGAAAGCGTTGGCAATTGCGCGTCTACGGCCCGGCGAAGCAGTGCTCGGAGCCGACACAATCGTTGTTATCGACGATCAAATTCTCGGCAAGCCAACCGGCGCGGCCGATGCCGCGCGCATGCTCCGCATGCTTTCCGGACGCACGCATCGTGTGATCACGGGCGTTTGCCTGCTGGCCGGGGGCAAGTGTTCCATCGGAAGTGAAACTACTTCCGTCACAATGTCTGAAATTTCCGCCGATGAGATCAGCGGCTACGTCGCCACCGGCGAACCGATGGACAAGGCCGGAGCTTATGCGATCCAAGGCGTAGCGTCGCGCTGGATACCTCGCATCGAGGGAGACTACAGCAACGTGGTGGGATTGCCGGTTGCGCTGGTTTATCGAATGCTGCGGGACGCGCAGGTAGTCTGAAAGTGCGAATCGGAATTGACGGGAGAAGCTCGTTTTCCGCAGACGTTGATTCCGCGGAACGCACGCGCGGACAGGAGTGTCCGCGCCACACGACCCTAGGACTTCTTCTCCGTGTCCTTCTTATCGTCTTCTTTGACCGCCTGCTTAAAGTTGCGAATGCCTTCGCCCAGTCCTTTGCCGAGATCGGCAAACTTGCTGGGGCCGAACAGCAGCAGCGCAATACCGATAATCAGCAGGATGTGCAGCGGCTGGAATAGACCCTCACCCATGACTTCCTCCATGGCGGAAACGAACCGGCGCAAATCGAGTCCGGCGAAACCGCAGGGACTCCCATTGACCTGAACCGGGCCTAGCAACGTCCGGACGGATCAAGCCAGAATCCCCAAATTGAATTCTAGGTTAGTGTAGGACCCGAGTCAAAGTACTCCCGTACTGCCTATCACCGCCAAGTGTGATTCCCGTCACAGGGCACCCAGCCCTTTCGGACCGGTTCACTGTGACCCTGTTTAATCTGGCTTCGCAGGCCGCAGGCCATCGCCTCGGGCTCGGCTACGGTCTATCTCTAAAGTCATCGCGGATAAGGACATGCGGCGGTTACTGAGGGCACGCAGTGGTTGTGCTGGGCACGTTGTAGAAGGTGTTTTGCTTGACGACATCTCCCGAGTTCATATCCGCCACTCCCACCGGAGCGCCGAAAATGGTGTTGTTTACGACTTTAGAATCTTGAGAACAATTCAACTCAATCGCTTCCAAGCTACTCTGAAGAATGTTGTTCCCGCTAACGACAGAGCCTGCACCCAACCCACTGATAAAGATCCCGGTACCGTTATTGGATAAGACATTGCCAACAATAAGGTTCGGATGCTCGCTCGTACCAGAAAGGATCCCTACATTCGTGCCCACGACCGCATTCCCACGGGCAGTCATAGGACCGTAGAAATTCTCCAGTTGCAATCCGGTCCCGCCAGCCAGAATGATGTGGTTGTACTCGATGACACCCTCAGCATCGAAATAGCCGACTCCTGCCTGCACGCTGGTGCTGGGTGATATAACCGAGGTGGACGTGAGATTCACGAGAAAGCCCGACGCTCCGCTGGAGTTCGCGAGAACGCCGGTATTGTCAAAATCATGAATGTTGCTATTCCGGATATTCACAGTTTCGCTTTCGACAAAAAGACCCCCCGTTAGACTGATTCCGATTCCACAACCGCCCGGGTTTTGGTTGCGTACCTCCACATTATTTAAAGTCCCGTTGGCCTGGTAATACTCAATTCCGGTAATGGTTCCGGTAGAGCAGTCAACGCCAGAGCCGGCTCCATCTACGACGAGGTTAGAGATACTTGCGGGGCCGATCGGGGTTTCAAATGTTCCTTGCATAGTAAGCTGCGCCCCTGAATTTCCCGCCAAGCCGCCGATGGGCACAGCGATGACAGGCCACGCACCTGTTGCATCCGGCAGACCTTTCAAGGTCAGCGCCTGCGTAATCGTGACTTGCTCCGCATACGTGCCCGGACACACGAGCACGGTGGAATTCGGCGCCGCCGCGGCAACCGCTGCGGAGATGGTGGAATAGCTGACCATATGAGACTTACAGTTTCCCACCGCCACCGTCTGGCCAAATGAGGTCTGCGCCGCCAAAATGACCACCATACATACAAAGAACACTACGGCAAAATTTTTCACTCGCATTTTCGGCATGTTTGGCTCCCAGCGCGCGCTCATTTAGCTTTCTCCGACTGGGGGAAGGTTGGAAAAACTAACACCAATGCCACACGATTGGAGCGTGTCCTGTCAAGCGAAATAGTTATATCTTGCTGTGGATGACCCAAACGTGCAAACGCCCGTCCAGCAAGCTTTCTGGGGGGTGATCTCGGTTATGAACACGGGCTGGTCTGCACGCTTTCGGACGATCCCTGGAAGCACTTGTTGAAACGGCTGCTCAATGAACGGTTACACCGACATGATCAGCCCGGCGATGAGCGCAGCACGGCGGGGCAGCTCCGAGATCAGGATGTGCTCGTGGGAAGCGTGCGCCCCATCGCCAACACCGCCCAGGCCGTCGAGCGTTGGAATGCCCAGGCCAGCCGTGAAGTTGCCGTCGGAGCCACCTCCCACTGCCGCTTCTCGCAGCTTCCAGCCCAGGTCGCGAGCGATGGTTGCGGCTTTGTCGTAAAGCGCAGCAACTCCCGGCGTCCGCTCCATGGGCGGCCGGTTGATGCCGCCCGTGACTTCGAGCCGGCATTTGCGGTTGAAGGGCCGCAGGCCGCGCATCTTCTTATCGATGCCGGCGGCGTCCTTCATGCGCGCAATGCGGACGTCAACCTGTGCTGTCGCTTCGGCCGGAACGACGTTGGTCCGCGATCCGCCGCTGACCATGCCGACATTCACCGTCAGCCCCTTTTTCAGATTTGTGAAGGTTGTGACCTTCTCGATCTGCCGTGCCAGTTCAACAATCGCGTTGACCCCTTTTTCGAAATCGAGCCCCGCATGCGAAGCCTTGCCGGTGACCTTGAGCTGGTAGTCACCCACTCCTTTGCGGGCAGTTTTCACCGCCCCTTGGGAACCAGCAGCGGGCTCAAGGACCAGCACGGCAGCGGATTTTCGCGCCAGGGATTCGGTGATCGTGCGCGAGGAATCGCTGCCGACTTCTTCGTCGGAGACCAGAAAGACAGTTACAGGCCGCGGCAGCTCGCCATGCCATTCTCGAAGCGCAGCAATCGAGGAGAGCATCAGTGCAATGCCGGACTTCATATCCAGCACGCCCGGGCCAGTCAGCTTGTTGTCCACAACCCGGCACGGCATATTTGCCAGCGTGCCTAGCGGATAAACGGTGTCGTAGTGGCCAAGCAGCAGAACAGGCCTTTCGCCGGCCTTTCCGGTGAAATCCACTTGGAGGTGATTGCCAAGATCGTGGGCGCGATGCAGGCTGATCTGGCCGCCGAGCGCAGCGAATTTTTGGGCGACCGCTTCGGAGACATGATCGACGGCGGGCTTGTTGTCACTAGGGGATTCGATTTCGACCAGCTCACGGGTCGTCGAGACAATCTGGTCGCGCCGTTCCTCAAAGTAGGCAAGCCGAGACTGGGCCCGGAGACCTTCGACGGAACCTCTAATGACGGAGGATGTTTTGCTGGACTTCATGTCGGTCTCGCTCTTTCTCCGCCTATTCTATCGACTACACAGTCCTCCGTGGCCACGCCCCGATGTGCTTCGAAAATCGCGGTGGCGTAGGCCAAAAAAAGTGCGCCGACGTGCGACCGCGGATCACCAAGGTACTCGCCGGGGAAAGCGCAATGTTGCTGTGCTCAGGCCGCCTGCGCCAGCACTTTGTATTCCTCCTCCGACTGCGAAGGCAACAGCACCCACAGCGTATAGATTCCCAGCGCCGTCCCGATCGGCACGCTCAATAGCGCCACAAACCCCATCACCAGTGCCACGATCCGCGCCCACTCCTCGCGCTGCAGCAGCCCCCAGCCAGTAATGACTCCCACCGCAGCCTTCGCCAGAATCAGCCATCCAATTGCGCTGACCAGCGCCGGCAACCACGCCATGATTTCCGGCGGAGGTCCGTTTGGAATATTCCCCAACCGCACAACAACCAACTTCGACACCAGCAGTATGACCACGCCGCTCACCACATGGAGCGCCGAATATGCCATCCACAAAATTCCCACCAGCTTCACGTGCTCGCGTACGCGATTGCGTCCATACTCCAGAGGTCCCGTAACCGGCTTGCCGCACCGTCCGCATCGCCCCTGTCCCGCCA
This sequence comes from uncultured Acidobacteriaceae bacterium, assembly GCA_963818945.1. Lineage (GTDB taxonomy): Bacteria > Acidobacteriota > Terriglobia > Terriglobales > Acidobacteriaceae > Acidiflorens. The sequence continues at coordinate 1,573,340 of CAWFUA010000001.1, forward strand.
GCAACTGCGCCCCACATTGATCGCAAAACATCGCCCCTCCAGTCAACTCACGAATGCCACTCCCTAGACAATACGTCCGCAAGACGTAAAGAGTTCCCGGTTCAGCCCCTGCTGCGAACGCACTACTCACCACGGAGAAAGGTATTCCGATCTTCTTCTGTGCCTCCGTAGTGAAGGTGAAGTCGAAAGCTAGGAGCTAAGAGCTAACAGCTGCTCTCCAAACGAAAAGGCCACCCGGCAACTTGGGCGGCCTTTTCTTTCAAGGGAGAATAGTTCCAACGGAGGTTGAAAACCCATCAGAACTTTCTGCGGGAATCTTATGAGCCGGAAAAGCAGGGTGTCAAGGAAAATTTCGGAATTAAATAGTCTTAGTTTCAACAACTTACAAAATATGTGCACAACTCATCAAACCGCCCCAAAATGGAACCAAAATGGCATCCTCGTCCCTTAACGATCCTCGATTGAGCCACTTAGCGTCCGCCGCGGCTCTCTCCAGCTTGGTCATCCAAGTGCAACGAGATGAATTCCATGTCCTCGGGGCGGTCAAACATCCGGCCCGGAAAAAGCTTCTTCAGCAGAACTCGGACGCCTCCAAACCCCACTCCCACCACCAGTGCCAGCCCAATCACCACTCCGCACAGCACGACTACGTTGAACAACAGGTTCGCCAGATTGTCGCGCTTGGTCAGGTACGTGTTCTCATTCCACGTGACGTCGGCATCGTAACTGATCGCTCCCATTAGCGCGTCAGCCTCGCGCCGCGATAAAGGCCCTGCCGCGATCACAACGATCGGCCCCGTTCGCTTGTCAAAGAATGGGCCCACGTCCACCATCGCAGTCGCTCCCGGCTGCTGTGCTGTCTCTTGATGGGCTGCATCGATCTGCTTCAGCTTTTCGATCGCAATCTGCGGCGTCGGATATTCAATCAGCATCAGCGTCGCATCGCCCAGTTGCGCCGTATATTTTCCGAGCACCACTTCCGTATCCGATTTGAAATCCACCACCGAACTGGCCAGTGGCGCATTCATACGGTCCAGCGCTGCCGGGCCCATTACGTATTTCTCGGTATTCTTCTCATACCCGTGCATCGGCAGATAATTGCGCAGCGGGGGCAGCTTGCCCGCGCTTCCCACGGGCCGCGGCACTGTTCCCGCCAAGTCGCGCAATTCCGCCGCCGACATCGCCGTCAGCTTGTCGAACACCGCATCCACCAGCACGTTCCCCTGAAAAAAGAGCACCCGGTTTCCGAACGAGCTACCCGCTTCGCCAATTTTCTCTGCGTTCATTTCCGGAGCCCGGTAGAAAGTGAAGGCCCCATATGCTCCGCTCGCATCTGCAAACACTGCCGCCTTAACCGCCAGCTTCCGCCCATCGTCGCGCGTGTATTCCGCCTTCTCAAAGCGCTGGAATCCATACTCTTTCAGCACCGCGGCATTCGCCGCATCGGCAACTGCCGAGTCGGCGCTCTTGATCGCGGTTCCACTCATTTGCCATCCGCCAAATTGCGCAGGCAAAACTGGAGACGGCGCAGGCGCCGCGAATGCAGTCGTACAGACGATTCCAATCGCCAAAGAAATAGTCGAAACCCGGAATAGCATGGAATAAAGGAGTTTCATGGGAAAGAGAGATGTCGTCGGCAAAACGATCGCACCCGCTACGTCATTAGACTACTGGCCGCCCCATAAAGTTTCCAGTAGGACCCAGCCGATCCGGCGAGCAGAAGAAGGTTTTCCAGACAGCTGCGGCTTCTCCGTCTCTACGTGACTCCGTGGTAGAAAAACCAGGTTACAACGCTATGACTAGCCTCAACAGCCCAGCTTCAACTTCAGCCCAGCTTCAAGTTCTTGACAACGCCGCCCAAAGCGACGAAGATACCTCGCCGTGATGTGGCGGCATTTACCAACCAGGAGGGGGAAGATGAAGACAAGAAATATCGCACTGACGATCGTGACGTTCTTTATTGGCGTGACGATGTGTTTTGCCAGTCCAATGATGGGCACCTGGAAGCTGAACGAAGCCAAATCGAAGTTCAGCCCCGGGGCTAGCAAAAGCGTTACGGTGGTGTACGAGGCCGACGGCGACAACATGAAGTGCACCATCGACGGCGTCGACGGCCAAGGCAAGCCATACCACAACGTCTGGACCGGCAAATTTGACGGTAAAGACTATCCCGTGACCGGCGATGCGGAAGGCAACACCCGGTCTCTCAAGAAAATCGATGACCGCACCTACGAGGCCACGAACAAGAAAGACGGCAAAGTCGTAACCAGCGGACGCATCGTCGTTTCTGCGGATGGCAAGAGCCGCACTCTCACCTTGACTGGCACCGATTCGGCGGGCAAGAAGACGCACTCCGAAGCGGTCTACGACAAACAGTAGAGCGTGCCTCGGAACTACCTGCGAAAAGCCGCGAGGCCCGGATCGTAGCGCCGGCGACTCGCCGGCGGTTCCGAGAGCGCCCCGCTCTCGGATCGAGGGCCGTCTAATCCGCGGCCCCTCGTCTCGCAATTCCCTCGCAAGGCTACTGCGACGTCTCCGTAAACGTCACCTCCGGGTGTCCCAGCCCATACGGACCTTCCGCCGTCACCTGCACCGTGCCCGCGCTGGCAGGCAACATAAGCACCACCGAGGCGACGCCCGACGAGTTCGTCGTCACCAGTCGACTGGAAAGCGTCCCGGCATTGGCCGTAAACAACACCGTCGCCCCCGCCGCGCTTCCCCCCGAAGATCCCGGCGCCAACGTCACTGACAAACTCAAATTCGTGCCGCGTGCGCCTTTCTGGCCGTCCCCCTGCTTTGTGAGCGTGGCCGGAGGATTCCCCACCAGTATCCACCCGTTTTGTTCCTGCGCCACGCCTGCGCTATCGGTGCCCGGAACCGTGTAGTGATAAAAGCCCGGCTTGCTGCCCGCCGTCACGGTGATCGCTCCATTCTGGCTTGAAGTGATCGTGCCCTGGCTCACGGCCATCGTGATGCCCGTAGCGAACGTCGGCGTCCCCAGCGTCACCATCCCCGACCCTGAAACGATCTTCGGAGCCAGCGTCACCGTCCCACCCGCCGGCAGCATGGTCGTATCCGGATTCAAATCCCACTCCGCCTCGGGCAGTTTCGCCATCGACCCCGTCACGACCAGTAGCGTCGCGCTATAAGGAGCAAACGTCAGGCTCGACGGCCACGCTTGCGTCGCCGAAGCCACAATCGTCGTAGGGTTTTTCTGCGAGAGCGTATAGGCCGTCACCTGCGACGGCGTAAATCCGCTGATCGCGAACGACCCCGCAAAAGTCGTGCTCGGCGCCTTGTTCAGCACCATCACCGTCATAGTCTTTCCCGTCGGATCGACGGCGGCGTAACTGCTGAACAGATTCGCGCTGGCATTGTTTGTGTCCGAGACCGACGTAGCCGCAAACGTGTGATGTTGCCCGTCGTAATTGCGATAGAGCTTCAATGCCTGATAGTTCGGGTTCGTTTTCACCGGAGCCGTCCATCGCGAAGCCAGATACATCCGCTCCCGGCCAAGGATGCCGTAGGCATCCGCGTCTCCCAGCGCCGTCGAAAAATCGGACTCGCCCGCAATCGCCGCATTCCATTCCGTAAAGCTCATCGGCGTTCCCGGATAAATCATGTTCGCGATCGCCCGCATACGAGGAATGCGGAACGGAATCGTTTTCTTCGGCTGTATAAACGTCGTCCATTTCTGATTGATCGACGACGAAGGGCTCACGAACGTTGGATCCCAATAATCGCGGAAGATCTTCAAAGCGAGGGCTCGCTTCTTCGCCAGCGTATAGCTCGATGTGTCGGGCGTGTCCGGATACGCGTGCAGATCAAACACATCCACTGACCGCGTCCCTGCGATCTTGTCCTGCCAGTAGACTTCGTTCAGCCACCACGGCACAAAATCGATGCCCGCATGCGCACCCCTATCGTTACCGTTGGCTCCATTCCAATAAAACCACCAGCAGCAGGTGATCGGCCCGAAACGGATCGCCGCCGGATCCCACCCCTTCAGCGCGCGGCTCTCGGCAATATACGTGTCGCGCAGTTCGTCATAACCCGAAGGTTGCGGATGCACATCCCGGTGCGTGCTGCCCCAGATTTCGATCTCATTATCCATGTCGTAAAAGTGCGGAGCCGAGCCAAACGCCGTGGCCAGCGCCGCCGCCCAGGTGTTGCGATAAACGCACGTCGATGCCGGGCAGGTCTGGCTGCTGTCGTCCAGCAAGGGGTAATAAGCCGTAGTAGCCGCATTGGTCGTGACGGGCGTAGAGCAATCGGTCTTCAATCCGTTTCCGGCGTCGGTGTTGTAAGGATCGACGCTGCACTGCGGGCCAAAGCTCGCAACCGAATAACTCCAGTGATAGTTGTCTTTGCCTCCTTGCGTCACCGAGGTTTCCGGACTCTGCGACACCCAGGGCAGCATCACCATCGTCATCAGCGGGGCGGCGCCGGCGTTCTTCACATCCGTAACGAACTGCGTGGAACTGCCATCGCTGCCGTTGTTGAATCCCGATGCCGCATAATCTTCGAAGTAGTAGTCGGCGGCCGCACTATAAGTCTCGAGCTGCCAGTTGTAAGTCGAGGTCGCGTCTCCGCCCCAGCGCACTTCGGTCGCGCCGCTATCGGTAATATCAGCGGCCGAGTTCGGATAGGCGAATCCATACACATACGGGCTGATGACGTGCCGGTTGCCCAGTGCATCAATCGTGATCGTAACTGCCTTCACGCTGGGCGAACCTGCGTTGGGTGCCGAATCCTCTGGCGCACTGCCATTCGGCAAAGTGTCCGTCCCGGCTTGTTCGTCCTCTTGAACTGCCGCACCTGCTTGTACCCCAATTAGCCGTCCAGAACCCGAGACACTACTGGTTCCGATAAGAGTAAGGAGAATGACGGCCGGAAAAATGGCCGCAAAGCGGCGCCAGACAGTGCTTTTCATGGGGAGGGCCTCCATATCCGCCATGCTACGGGTTCTCCCCGAAACGCACAGCTATCACAAGGACAGGGCCAAACTCACAAGTGCACCCGCGCGATAGTGACAAATCGGCCATGTCGCATGACACATTTTCGCGCTGCGTAGCGCGCCATCTCGCGAGGGCCGTATGTCCAGAAGGACGACCCCAGCAATCCGCCCCGAGGGCTGCTTTGGCACAACGCCGCTCTTGCTGGCAGTTTGCCAGCCGCTGGTGCGGCATTGAATAATGGCAAAGCCGCTCCACGAAAATGCGTTAGTCGAACCGTTGTGACCCACGTGCCCAGCTTCTTCCACATCGACGACCTTGCCCGAGAACGCGCGGCCAAAGGTAAGCTCTATTTCGAACTTCTGCGCGTCCCCGCCATGAGCGCGGGCGTCTATGTTCTGGCGGCGGGCGCGGCCGATCCCCAGAAGCCGCACCACGAAGACGAACTCTACTATGTGATTCGTGGGCGAGCCCGCATGCAGATCGGCTCCGAGCACGCCGACGTCCGAACTGGTTCAGTCATTCTCGTCGAAGCCGGGCGCGAGCACCGCTTCTACGACATCCGGGAAGAACTGGAGGCTCTGGTTTTCTTTGCTCCGGCGGAGCAGAAATAAGACCAACCATCACGCGCAGCCCTCCGCTTTCGCCTGCATGTTTTACATCATTTTGACGACTTTTTCTGATTGCGCTGCTACACTGCCAATTGCGTCGCTTGCGACGACTTTCCGCGTCCACCGCGGCATTCCAGAGGGTGCCCCATGGATCGACAGCTTACGAACGCACCGGCTCGAACCAGCCTTTCTCTCGTTCTTGCCGGAGCTTGCCTCCTGTTAGCCGCAATTGCCGCCGCTCAAACCGAAGCCTGGCTCACTCATTCGCACGACGAGCAGCACACCGCGCTTTCCACCGTCGGGGCGCAGCCGCTCAGTTCGATTCATTGGCATGTACCAGTCGATTTGCACCCTCCGAGCGGCGAAATCTTCATCCACTATGGTTCTCCGCTCGTTACTGCGGCCAACACCGTGATCGTCCCGGTCAAAACCGGGGACAACAGTTTTCGCGTAGAGGCCCACAACGGCGCCACCGGTCAGCGGCTATGGATGCATGCAACCGGCTACCAGGCCCCCGGGGCCGAGTTTGTGCCCGGCCTGGGCCCAACCATCTCCGGCAGTCAACTCTTTATTCCCGATATCGCTGGCCGCGTGCTGGTGCGGCAGAACCCCGACCAAGCGACAGGAAAAATCAGCCATCTCTATTTCTACGGCGTCAAGAACTACAATCACGCCCCAACGGTCTACAAGCAGAACGTGCAGATTGACACTCCGCTCACCGCCGATGCGAACGGCAATCTTTTCTTTGGATTTCTCGCCCTCGGTTCCACTCCCATCAATCTGCAAAGCGGGCTGGCACGAATTTCCTCTACCGGCCAAGGAACCTGGGTATCGGCCGCGGCGCTAAGCGGCGACTCGTCAATCGCGGAAGTCTCTATCAGTTGTGCCCCTGCTCTGTCCGCCGACGGCACGATCCTGTATGTCGCGGTCGATGACGGCATCGCTGGATACCTGCTGGCCGTCAACAGCACGACGCTGGCGCTCATCAGCCGCGTCCGCCTGACCGATCCATCCTCCGGTATGGACGCTTCGATCTCCAGCGCCAGCTCGGCTACGCCTACCGTTGGCCCCGATGGCGACGTCTACTTCGGCGTGCTGGAAAATCCTTTTCCCAACCACAACGATCGCGGCTGGCTGCTTCACTACAACTCCGGCCTCACTCAAACCAAGACTCCCGGCAGTTTCGGTTGGGATGACACGCCTTCCATTGTTCCGGCGTCGCTCGTTCCCAGCTACAAAGGGAAATCACAATACCTGCTGATGACCAAGTACAACAATTATTGCGGCATCGGCACCGGTGATGGACACAACAAGATCGCTATCCTCGATCCCAACACCACTGAGAACGATCCCATCTTGCCGGCTACGCATGTGATGAAGGAAGTTCTGACGATAGCGGGGGCAACGCCAGATCCAGGTTGTTCCGGAGGAGTAAAAGAGTGGTGCATCAACTCGGCCGCAGTCGATCCAGTAAACAAGTCCATTCTCGCCAACAGCGAGGACGGCATTCTCTACCGCTGGGACCTTACGGCCAACACTTTGTCGCAAAAGATCACGCTTTCCCCGGGCATCGGCGAAGCCTACACGCCCACGGCAATAGGTGCCGACGGTACCGCCTACGCGATCAATCAAGCGATTCTCAATGCGGTCGGCACCGCGGCACATTGAGCGTCAGTAGCAACGCCCGCACGGCACGGTGATTTCGCAGTGGCGAAGCGCCGTATCCGCTCGTGGTCTATAAGCTCGTGATCTTATGATGCCAAGAGCGATGCTCAAACCGTTGTGTGCGGTTCTGGCGCTCGCGGGCTGGCTCATCCTGGGAGGGTTCGCCCTCGGACAGGATCATCCATCGCGCATCGCCGCGGCGCCCAAGACGATTACTCAGATTCGAGTAAAGGGCCAGCCAATAAAGGTCTTCGATCACACCAGGAATCAGCAGGAATCGGACAATTATCCCGACGCCGGCATCACCGCGTGGAAAGAAGTGGACGGCACGGTCAACCTGATGATCCCGCACATGGAAGCCTACCGCATGCGCGGACCAGATCTCGAACATCTGACCGTCGACCCAAACAAGATCTATAGCAGCCAGAAAAGCGGCGAGCAGACTCCAGAGCATTTCTACAACTACGATAACTGGCTCGTGGGGCCCTACAGTCTCGACGGGCAACATTTCTACTCGCTCGCACACACCGAGTGGTATGCCTGCCTGCTGAACGGCGATTGCTCCAAGACTGGCGCTAACGGCCAGTCCGCGGCAGTGAATAGCTGGTCAAACACCGTGAACTCGTTCGTCTCGGCGGACGGTGGCGCTTCCTGGCAACTCAACACTGTCCATGGCAACCATGCCGTTGCCAAGGCCGGATACTACTGGACCGGTTCCAAGGCTCTGGCGGACAAGATCTATCTTCAGGCCATGAATCACAGCGGGGTTTTTCAGCCGACGCGCGTGATCAAGGAAGGACACTACTACTACGCGATCGGCTACTACATTCATCGCGACTTCACGAAGATTAACCCGGCGAAAGGCATCTACCAGGCGCCGGTAGACAAATTTGGCTATGTCCTGATTCGTACCAGCGACGTCACCAACCCCAACGGCTGGCAGGCATGGACCACCGGCAGCACCTTCGAGCCCATTACGCGCAAGAATTTTGGCGTCTTTCTGCCTCAGCGCAACCGCTCAACGCTTTATGGTGCCACTCCACCGCAAATCATTTTTGATACCAATGCGCAGCGCTACATTCTGATTCACACGATTTTCGGTGGACACAATCCGGTGTACTTCATGACCACCCAGAGCCTGGCAGCCCCGTCGTGGAGCGACTCGAAGCCAATACTCGGCACGGCCAAACTGATAACCGACCCCGCTGGATCCGTGACCGGATTCAACGATACGAACTACGTGTCCCTTCTGGACGACAGCTCCAGCGGCTTCAATTTCGAGTTCACCAACGGAAGCCCGATGCTTTTCTTCAGCACGTTTCCGCTGCAATACGGCGGCGATAACACGGCCAGAGACGCCTACCGGTTGCAATTGTCGATCGCGTACCGCTAGCGAGGACGTGCGGGTGCGCGGGTGGGATCACGCCGCCTTGCCCGGCACCCAATACACTTCTTCTTTCAAGTTCTCTTTGTGAAAACCGGCGCGCTTCAGAATGCCCGAAGTAAGGGTCTCACGCCTCAGATCGACCCAGTTGCCGGACTCGGCACCAGCCGGGCTTCGGTTAGCGCGCATCGAAACGGGCTGCAGAGCGCTCGATAGAAGGTCCCACGCCCCTTAGCTGGTGAAACCAAGTTGTACCGACTCCGTTTCTTCGATCAGATTCTGCGCTTGCGGCGGGTGCGCGCGAATGGAACCTTGAAATGTCGAGCCGACTACATCAAACGTCTTGACGTACGGAGCCCCGTCCAAGAGTGTTTCGAGAATCTTCAACGCTTCCGGATAGCCGGCTGAGTTGTAAGCGTGTGCATTCACTTTGTCATCCCAGAAGCTGATGGTTGCGACTTCTCGGCAATGCGGGACAGCCAGGATGATCAAGTCCAGGAAGCCTTCCTGCGCTCGCAGCCACGGGAGAATCTCACGCTCCATGAGATTCGTAAATTCCGTAAGTGAGTTCGGTTTCAAGCGTGCAGCAACCTTGCGGGCAACCACTGTGAACCTCCTCGGGCCTGGGTCAGCTCCTAGCAAGCCCCTATCTATAACAACGAAAAATACGGGCCAAACGGTTCGCCAATGTGCAACTTTTTTGTGCAGGCGCACGGGCAGACCTGGCTTGTTTACGGGGTGTCTGGGCGGGAAAAGTCCGGTCAGCCCTGCACCTCGGGATGCCGACGCTTTTCGATTACATCCCCGCCGGCAGCGCGTGACCCGCGCTTTCATTGACTCTGCCGCGCATCCCGCCTAACATGGCCCGATTGCATGATTGGGCAGACCATTTCGCATTACCGCGTTGTCGAGAAGCTCGGCGGCGGTGGCATGGGTGTCGTCTACAAGGCCGAAGACACCTCCCTGGGCCGCTTTGTCGCGCTGAAATTCCTGCCTGACGATGTGGCACGTGACGCCCAGGCGCTGGAGCGTTTCCGGCGCGAAGCCCGCGCCGCCTCGGCGCTGAACCACCCGAACATTTGCACCATTTACGAGATTGGCGAACACGAGGGTCTGCGCTTCATTGCCATGGAATTTCTGGATGGCATGACGCTCAAGCACATGGTCATGGGCCGTCCGCTGGACAATGAAACACTGATCGGACTGGCAATTGAAATTGCGGATGCGCTCGATGCGGCGCACTCGGAAGGGATCGTGCACCGGGATATCAAGCCCGCGAACATCTTTGTCACCAAGCGCGGGCACGCCAAAGTACTCGACTTCGGGCTGGCCAAGGTGGCGTCGGCTCGCGGCCTGTCGAGCGAAATTCCCGGGGCCACCCAGGGAGCCACGCGGACGATCGACGAGGCCCATCTCACCAGCCCGGGCACGATGGTCGGCACCGTCGCCTACATGTCGCCGGAGCAGGTGCGGGCGCGGGACTTGGATGCACGCACCGATCTGTTTTCGTTTGGTGCGGTGCTCTACGAAATGGCTACCGGCGACGTTCCCTTTCGCGGGGAGAGTTCCGCCGTCATCTGCGAAGCCATCATGAATCGCGCGCCGGTGGCGGCGGTGCGCTTGAATCGGGATATACCGCCAAAGCTGGAAGACATCATCAACAAGGCGCTGGAGAAAGACCGCAACCTGCGCTACCAGCATGCCTCCGAGATGCGGAGCGACCTGCAGCGGTTGAAACGAGACACGGATACGGGACGGGCGCTGTCTCCTGTCGCGAGCGGCGAAATTCCGGGATTCGGGAGCACATCGGCGTTGACGGCGGGGCCGGCGAGTTCGGGCGCGCACAGCGGCGTGAGCACGGCGAGTGCGAGCGGCGTAGGTGGCGCAATCGCGACGCCCAGTCGGAATGTGCCGTGGGGCAACATCGCCGCGGTGTTAGCTGGCATTGCGGTTGTCGCGCTCGGCTTCCTCTACTGGCAGAGCAGACATCACCCGCCTCCTGCAACCGGTTCCGCTGGCCCCACCACAATCGCCGTCCTTCCCTTCCAGAACATGGGCGCGGATAAAGACCTCGACTTTCTCCGCCTCGCTCTGCCCGACGAAATCGCGACCGACCTCAGCTACGTTCGTTCGTTGTCCATTCGACCGTTTGCCACTACGAGCAAATACACCGCCGCTGGTCTCGATCTGCAGCAGGCCGGCCGCGAGATGCGCGTTACGGACATCGTCACCGGGCACTACATGAAAGAGGGCGATCAACTCCAGATCACGCTCGAGGCGGTGGATGTCGAGAACAACCGCACGCTCTGGCGGGACACGCTGAACGCCGCGGCTCCCGACATGATTGCCATGCGCGGGCAGATTACCTCGAAGGTCCGGCAGGGGCTTGTTCCGGCGCTCGGCGCGGGCACCGAATCCTCGGAGACCGGCACTCATCCCAAAAATGAAGAGGCCTATGACCTATATCTGCGCAGCCTCGCACAGCCGCGCGATCCCGGTCCGAACAAAGAGGCGATCACTATGCTGGAGCGCGCCGTTGGTCTGGACCCGACGTATGCGCCCGCCTGGGCCGAGCTTGGGCTTCACTACTATTGGGATTCTCAGTATTCCGATGGCGGCGAGGCAGCGTTTCAAAAATCGAACACAGCGCTCGGGCGAGCGCGGTCCCTGGATCCGAATCTGATTACCGCAGCCGTCCAAAGCATCGCCAATCGTGTGGAGCGCGGTGAGTTGGCCAAGGCTTACAAAGATGCGGATGATCTGGTGAAGCGCCAACCCCGGGCCAGTTTCGCTCACTTCGCGATGGGATATGTGCTCCGCTACGCCGGCTTGCTCGACGAATCGACGCGCGAGTGCGAGACCGCCTTGTCGCTCGATCCAGGAAATTTTGGCCTTCGCTCTTGCTCGCTCGCCTTTGCTGCCATGGGAAACCCCGAGCGTGCCATCGCATTCGTGACCTTGGATACGGGTTCAGACTGGTACAAAAGGAACATGCCACGGTTCCTCTGGAGCGAGGGTAAACTCGCGGAAGCGCGCGAGGCCATCCACAAGCTGCCTGCTGAGTACCAGTTTGTACCGTTCTCGACTGCTTGCTCCAATTTGCCGTCTCCTACGCAGTCGCCCTCCGCCGAGTTGAATCGAGTCGCGCGCGAAGCCGAGCCAGCCATGCTCAGTAACCCCGATGCGGAGAACCGATACCTCTTCGGGACGGAGTTGGCCTTCTGCGGCCAGAAAGATGCTTCCGTGCGGCTCCTGAAGAGTGCGATCGATGGACGTTATTGCGCCTACCAGGGGCTGCAGAAGGACCTGCTGCTTGCCTCGCTGCGCGGGACGCCGGAGTACGCGCAGTTGGTCGCCGCTGCCAAGAAATGCCAGGACGACTTTCTCGCCGAGAGAGATCGACCGTCGCACTGAGTCGCGCGCCGTTCGCCCGAGAATTCCCCCGACATCCTTCGTTAGTTGTTAACCGCCGGCACGACAAGCGACAATGCATCGGGCTGCATGGTCATGCGCGCTGGGAGACGACCGATCAGCTCGCCGTCGGCTTCGACGTAGACGCGCTCTGCGACGTCGCCTTGTTCGGGCACGCGGCAGGTAAGTTCGGAGCAGCTGACCAGGTCAATGCCGTCGATTTTGCGTTCGCGCCATCCGAGTAGAGTCGCGGCCACATACTGCAAATAGGCGTTGCGGCTGTCGGTGCGGCACATGACGGCGCGGAGTTCGGGGTGGTCGAGGTGGGCTCCGGGAACTAGCTCGCGAAGAATGTTGCCGAAGTAGCGGATGCGCACGGCAAGCAGTTCGGTAAGCAGCGCCTGCTGCTTGTGGCCGCTGCCGTTCGAGTATTCGACTTCGAAGCGCCGCATGCGGTACGTGGCCCAGAGCTGCCACGCTTTCCAGTAATAAGCGGCCATGCCGCCTCGGTTCTTGAGATCGGAGTTGAGCTTGTAAAAAAGATGGGCATCGACGCCGATTCCGGCTGCGACGGTAAAAAAGCGGGCGCATGATTTCCCGGTGAAATCCTGATACTCGACGCGGCCAAGCGGAATGCGGCGGACGACGCCGCTGACCGCGGCCAGCGCCGCCTCGCTGGGGCGCAATGGCAAACCAAGATCGTGCGCGAGCGCGTTGGCGGTGCCGAAAGGAAGAATGGCGAGCGCGACCGGCGTGCCGGCCAGCTCCTGAATCACGTCGTGGATGGTGCCATCGCCGCCGCAGGCAAACACGGTGTCGCTGCCTTCCGCGACCGCATAGCGCGCGTGGATGGTGGCTTCATGGCTGGAGCGGCAGATGGTGAGCTCGGTGTGCACGCCGGCCGACTGGATGATGCCAATGGCAAGATCCAGCTCGCGGTCGCGGCGCTTGTGGCCGCGGCCGGAGTTGGGATTAAACAGAATCGTGGCTTTGCGCATGCACCCTGTTCTTCATGGCCGATGGACGGGGCTGTCCTTCGCTCCAAGATATTGCGACGGGCGAGGGCGCCCGCCGCTCCGCTTGCCTTCGATTGAGTTTAGCGCAGAGGGGCACGTGGAAGCTCATTGGCCAGCTGCCAGTTGATTCCGCAAACGCCCTGTTGATTCTGTGACGACTCAGAGTTAAGCTAGCGCGCCCAAGTTTCTCTTGGGGCATTTTGGTTTTTTGTGGGAGACCGTCAGTTTCAAAATTCAGGAGGTCTATATGAAGCGGCTCAATGCGACCTGTGCCTTGCTGTGTCTCGCGTTGCTAGCGGGAACAAGCGGGGCGGGCGAGGAGATGCGACCGGTCACCATCATGTCCGGGCTCGGGGATTGGCACCATCCGGTTTCGACGAAGAATAAGGAAGCGCAGGAATTCTTCGATCAGGGGCTGCGGCTGATCTACGCCTTCAATCACGATGAGGCGGCGCGCTCGTTCCACAAGGCGGCGGAACTCGACCGGTCACTCGCAATGGCGTATTGGGGAATTGCGGAAGCGGTGGGTCCGAACTATAACGATCCCGCAAGCGAAGACCGCTTCAAGGAAGCACACGACGCGATTCAGAAAGGAGTGGCCCTGAGCGCAAACGCACCGCCGAACGAGCAAGCCTATATTGCGGCGATGGCAAAGCGGTTTCCGGCGGACCCGAAGGCGGATTTAAAGAAAGCGGCGGAAGAATATCGCGACGCCATGCGAGAGGTGGTGAAAAATTATCCCGACGATCTGGATGCGGCGACGCTGTTCGCGGAGTCGGGAATGGACGTGCATCCCTGGGGACTGTGGCGCAAGGACGGCACACCGGAAGAAGGAACGGAGGAGATCGTTGCGACGCTGGAGTCGGTGATCCGGCGCGAGCCGAATCACCTTGGCGCGCTGCATTACTACATTCACGCGGTGGAGGCCTCGAATTCTCCGGAGCGGGCGTTGGCCGCGGCGAACCGGTTGGCGGGACTGGCCCCGGCGGCGGGCCACATCGTGCACATGCCGGCGCACGTGTACATCCGTACGGGCGACTATGCGGCGGCGGTGAAGACGAATCAGGAAGCGGCCGCGGCCGACCGGGCGTACCTCAAGAGCAGCGGGGTGGAAGGCATTTACCCCATGATGTATTACAGCCATAACCTGCATTTCATCGCCATGTGCTCGGCCATGGACGGCGATTACGCGGAATCGAAGAAAGCTGCGTACATGCTCGCCGAGCACGTCGGCCCATCTGTGAAGATGATGCCTCCGCTCGAGGGATTCATGACGATTCCCATGGCGGTGGAGGTGCGGTTTCACAAATGGGACGAGATTCTGGCCATGAAGGCTCCGGACCCGGAGATGAAGGCCACTGTAGGCTTCTGGCACTTTGCCCGCGGAATGGCGCTGGCAGGCAAGGGAAAGGCCGACGATGCGGAAGCGGAATACAAGGTCGTTGCCGAGGCTGAAAAGGCGACTTCGCCGGACGTAATTTTTCAGATGCCGATCAACAACAAGACCAAGGACATCCTGAAGATCGCCGAGAATGTCCTGGGAGCGCAGGTTGCGTTGGCCCGGAAGGACAACGCGGCCGCAGCCAGCATGCTCCGTGAAGCCGTGGCCGTGCAGGATACGCTGAAATACGACGAACCTCAGGACTGGTTTTTCCCGGTGCGCGAGTCGCTCGGTGGAGTCCTGCTGATGAGCGGCGACGCAAAAGGCGCGGAGCAGGTGTTTCGCGATGACTTGGCGAAGAACCCGAGGAACCCGCGGTCCCTGTTTGGCCTGCACCGGGCGCTCCAGGAGCAGGGGCGCGATTCCGATGCCTGGTTTGTGGAGAGACAATTCCGCGAGTCGTGGAAGGGCAAGACGGAGTTGAAGGTGGAGGACTTGGTCTAGAGGGGCGGGTAAATCACGGAGACGATGCCGCTCGTCTATCGACAGAATAGACATAGTGCAGAAGGCCGCGCCAGTTGACTTCTTTCCAGATCGTCATGCCGTTGCGCTCGGCCACGCGGCAGGAGGAAAGGTTCTCGGGGCGAATCAGCGAGATCAGGCGGTCAGTTTTGAGGTTAGCGAATCCCCAATTTCGGCAAGCAACGGCCGCTTCGGTGGCAAGACCCTGGTGCCGGAGGTCGCGGCGCAAGTGGTAGCCAATTTCGTAGAGGCTTTCGCCTTCGACCTCCTGGCGAATGATCCCGCAATCGCCGATCAGCTCCGCTGTCGATTTCAGAAACATCGCCCACAGGCCGACGCCGTCATTCTTGTAGCGTTCGCGATTGCGGCCGATCCATCGTTCGACGCCGGCGCTGTCGCAGGGCGCGGGGTAATAGCGCATGGTTTCGGGATCGGAAACGACCAAGGCCAGAGCGTCAGCGTCTTGCGTGGTGAACTCGCGCAATGTGAGGCGCGGGGTTTCGAGAATCGTCATCGCGCAACTCTCAACCCGACGATAGCCCCTCTTTCGGACAGAATCTAGCGCACTCCCCACTCCCACATGCCAAACATTGCCTTTTGGGAAATTGGATGGCCCGCCTGCCGCGCCAGCATCGTGATTTGCCCTCGATGGTGAGCGTCGTGAGCAATGAGGTAGCCGATAAAGCCGGCGATATCGGGGCGAAAGCCTTTGACGTGCCCGTCGGCGGCCAGCGAAGATTTCAATACATCGTGGATCGCAGCGCGGCTCTCCTCGAGCGCTTTGCGGGCCTGCGTCGGTTTGACCTTGTGCCGATCAAGCTGCTCGGGAACTTTTCCTCCGGCAGCTTTCAGCCACATGCCGCGGACGTTGTGCATGTGCGCGATGATGGAAGCAATGTCGCGGCCTTTGCCAGCAGGAGGCTCGGCGCGCCACGCCTCAGCGGGCAGATTCTCGATCAGATAGTGATTGATGCGGTCATTCGTATCGAAAGCGGCAAGCAGAGCTTCCGACAAGACGACGGGCGCTTTCTTGACCATGATCCCCCCGGCGAAACGGGAACAGGGTAGCAGGCGACCGCTCCGGCAGCCAAGCCTCGGCGTCCAAAGATGGCCGACAATCTTTGCGGGAACTCTCTCTGCACTCCAAACTGCGCCGTAGCCGGGGCGAAGGGTTGACACGCGAGTCGCTTATCGCCATGCTTACAAATAGATCCCGGAGGCTTGATGGCCGAGGCCCAAGAGAAAGACAAGCGTTCCACTCGACGTTTTCCGCTCCGTCTGCCAGTAAGTGTGCGCTATGGAGAAGGCGAAGAACCACACGAAGCTCAGACACGCGACGTGAGCGCGCGGGGAATCTGCTTCTTCGTAGAGTCCGGCATTCAGGCCGGTTCTCCCATCGATTTCACGCTGACGCTTCCACCCGAGATCACACTGACCGAGAGCATCCGTGTGCACTGCAAGGGGCGCGTGGTGCGCGTCGAAGGCGGTGTCCCGGCCGGGAAGATGGCGGTTGCGGCCGTGATCGAAGAATATGAATTCCTTACGGACGGCAAGGGCGACGCGGAAACAAAAAGCTGACGAACGATCGCAGCGTCCCCTCCCAGGTTAGCCCAGGAGACAGGCGCGGACCCTTAGACAAGCTCAGGGCAGGCTCTGGAGCACCGAGCGCCTGATTATTACCACCGTACTTTTTTGAGAAGCGCGCGGGTGGTATGTTGGAAGAAATACCCGAGCGCTGATTTGAACCACTGCCCGCCGAATCCCGGTTTCAGGCGAATGCTGTCTGGCTCTGCGTCCAGGCTTGCCAAACTGCCCGCGGAGAAGTTGTCGTGGCTCAGTTTTGCCTGGTTCGCGTTCGCTTTGGCGGCGTTCACATTGTCGGGATTGACCTTCGTCGCTGCCCCGCTCCATTCCCAAACTACTCCGAAGGCGCGCTCGGTTTCCTCCGCGGTTGCGGCGAAGGTCAAGAGTTTCCGCATCGTTCAGGAAGAGGATGGGCCGGCCGTGGAGATTCTTTCCACGCTGCCCCTCCGTCCACAGATCAAGCTCATCAACGATCCAACCCGGCTGGTGATCGATTTGCCGAATGCGCGGATCGACATGGCGCAGAAGCGGATCGAAATTCAGGCTGACCGCATCAGCACGCTACGCGCCCACCAGTTCCAGGAAACGCCTCCGATCGCTCGCGTAGTGGTGGATCTGCTTGCGCCGCGTACCTTTGAGTGGAAGGCGTTGGGCAATCGACTGGTCGTGCATCTGGGAAAAAACCCAACGGAGGAGAGCCACTCGCCTTTTGAGCCGGCTACGACTCCGAGCCTGACGCCGGCAGTGCTGCCAGCGCCGAAGGCGGTGATCAGAGCGGTTAGGGCCGCCGGACCGCTGGCGCTCGCCAGCTATACCGGTCGCGTGGGTTCATCGTTTACCGCCGGTGCGGATACGGCCGTGCTCAGTTTGTCGAGCGGAGGCGAGTTGCGCGTGTGCCCCGGAACGACGGTTTCGATTATTCCCTCAGCGAATCGGCACAACCTGTTGCTGGGGATGAATAGCGGCGCAATTGAGACTCACCTCGATCTCGACGGCACGACAGACATGGTGATGACGCCGGATTTCAGCATTATGCTCGAAGGGCCGGGAGAATTTCACTTCGCCTTCAGCACCGACCGCCGCGGGGACACGTGCGTGCGCGCGCTGCCGGGAAATTCGGCGTCGGCGACAGCGACCGAACTGCTGGGCGATCGCACCTATCCGATCAAGGCGACGGATCAGCTGGTGTTTCGCGGCGGGCGGCTGGATCGCGTGGATATGAACGTGCCGCTCGAATGCGGTTGCCCTCCGCCGCGGCAGAATGTTGATCGGGCAGCAAACGAAGTGCCCGTGGAAGGCGCGACGGCGAGCGAGACACGACCCGCCGCGAGTGCAGATTCAGTGCGGGCGACAAGCGCGCAAGCGCCAGAGAGCGGCGCGAGGTCGGGAGCTCCGGCCGGTAGTGTCGCCGCTGACCCTCGGCCTGTGGGGGAAATGCATGTGCAGGTGAGCGCGCCGCTCGTGTTCCACGCATCGGGCCCTCCGCCGGCGCCGGTCGAAGATGTGCGTGCGGCAGCCAGTGGAGACGCAGCCGGTAGCGAAGGCGAATGGCGTGCCAAGCACGCAGGCAGTGAAGGCGCCCACGACGCCCGCGGGGCTTACCCTGGATCTTGAAACGCAGCACCGCGGATTCTTCCGCAGGGTCGGGGGATGGTTCGCCAAGATGTTCCATTCAGGAAGTTAGCTGACCTCAACGGCTGAAGCCGCGCCGTCCCCTCGCTGAAAACTTTGAATTGGTCACTGATTTTGGGCCAACGCTTGGCGGATGCGTTGCCAGGTTACTTCCAGTGCTTCCGGCAGCACGCGCGTTTCTCCGATTACGCTGGCGAAATTGGCATCGGCCACCCAGCGCGGAAGGATGTGCATGTGAATGTGTCCGGCAACGCCCGCGCCGGCGGCTTTACCAATGTTCATGCCGACATTGATGCCATCGGGCCGGTAGAGCAAGCGCAGGACGACCTCCATGCGCTGGGTGAGCGCCATCATCTCGGCGGCCGCGGCTGAAGGGAGCTTTTGCAATTCGTCCAGGTGAGCGTAGGGGACGATCATCACGTGGCCATTCGTGTAGGGATAGGTATTAAGAATGATGTAGCAGTGGTTTCCGCGGTAGACGATGTGCGCCTTCTCGTCAGTTTCCTTGGGCGCGTCGCAAAAGATGCAGCCCGTTGTTCGGTCGGCGCCGCTCACATACGCGTAGCGCCAGGGCGTCCAGAGGTAATCCATGTGGGGGAGAGTAGCAGAAATCGGCTTCGAGCCGCGACTGTCGAGCGGCGCGTTCCGGCGCGAACGAAAGACTTGAACCACGGGGTACACCCGGGACAAATTTGGAATGGAAAACCCGCACCCTCAACCTATTTGCACAAGCAGCTTAACGTCACCGGACGAGTACAGCAGATTTACAGTCCGCTGTCTGTGTGCTTAAATACTCGGATTCATCGGGGGGGACGTTCTCGCCTCCGGCCTTCGCGGTGGTTAAGGAGACAATTCTGTGTCCATTGGAAGCGTGGGGTTAGCTGCCCGTATTGAGAAAGAGACAAGTTCAACGAAGCAGCTCAAGACGTTCTTGAGCCGGTATTTCTATCTCTGCATGGCGCTGGCGATGGCCGGACTGGTGGTGTGGGGCTTCGGCCATACGGTTGACGCTAACCTGTTCCATGCCAACCCGCCAAGGCCATTGCTTCTATGGATACACGGTGCGGCCTTCTCAACGTGGATGGTCTTTTTCATTGCTCAGTCGGCTTTGGTTCGCGTGCGCAAGGTTAGCGTGCACCGCTCTCTCGGCTGGTTTGGAGCCGGGCTTGCCACGGTGATGACCGCGTTGGGCTTCACGGTTGCGGTTGTCATGACCCGCTTCGATACCGTTGTGCTCCACCAGAAGGACGTAGACGCTTTCCTGTCGATTCCCTTCACCGACATGATCGTCTTCGGCCTGTGCGTGGCACTGGCGATTTATCTTAGGAAAATGCCGGACTACCACCGACGCCTTGTCTTCATCGCGACTTGCCAACTCATGGACGCTGCGATTGGCCGGTTCGATTTCTGGTTCAACCACAACCTCTTCTACCCCGGCTTGGACTTTCTGATCGTGCTCGGCATGGCGCGAGATTGGGTGGTGGAGGGCCGTGTTCACAAGGTGTATCTATATGCGTTGCCCCCGATGATCGTCCTGCAGAGTCTTGCAGTCTACGTGTGGCGGGTCAATCCGGGATGGTGGCAGGGGATCACCCATGCGATCATGGGATGGTGAAGGCAGCACGCTGAGTATCTCACGCCCCAGTGCTGGTGATTTTGCGAAGAATGCCTGTAATTCAAACGGCAGACACAGCGGCATTCATTGCGGCGAGCCCCGCCAGGAGTTCCCCCGCTTTCCTATAGTCCTCGTCGTTCTCTGTAATAAACTCGACGCCATAAAGATTGCCGTTGCGGTTGCGGATAAAGCACCGGAAAGCCATCGGCTCGTCGGAATACGGTGGTGTGAACTCCACTCCGACCTGCGTGCCCACCGGCAACTCGATGTCCGCTCTCACCGCCAATCCGCCGCCGCTGATGTTGGTGCCTTGTCCCTCGCAAGCTACAGGTTTGGTTGGTCCCTGCGTCGTCAATCGGACTTGAACCGGAAAGTCCGCAGCAAATCGCGGATAGCGCCTTTTCCTCACATTGGCCTCCGACGCGGGCATACCCGCCGATGTGCCTGAGTTCGAATCACGATCCATGCCAAACCTCCAGACCTATAAATATCTCGCAAATCCAACCCAGACATCTGTGATAAGGAACCAACGTCACAATCACGCTGGTAACAGAAAAATTGATTACCCTGGCTCTCGTCGATAAGGATCATTAGCTTCAATTGATTAGCGGGACATGAAAATTAAGACGTCCGACAGGCAGCCACTATTGTGTGTATGAGCCCGACGCGGGCATGATCCCACAGTCTTTCGGGTCTTTGCGGCGCACGAGCAATCGAGAAAATTGAGTTCCCATCCCGGACTGGCCCCGATCCACTGAAATCTGCAGGAAGAAAACATTTACACGGAGAAGAGTCATGAAAAACCCGAAAATGCGGCTTGTGCAAATGCTGGTTCTGCTGCTGTTGTTATTTTCCTGGGTGGGGGCCTATGGCCAGATAACACCCAGCGCCGACGCCTTCACCAACACTGCAGCGGCCACGACAAACTACGGTGCCAATGTGCTGCTCAGCGTAAACGGCGCTAAGGAAATTTCCTACATTCAGTTCAACCTGGCGTCGATTCCTGCGAGCGCCAATGTCACCCAAGCCACGTTGAAGTTGTACGCGCACACGGTCACCACAGCCGGCAGTTTCAATGTGGATTTTGTCAACGGCAGCTGGGCGGAGAGTACCATCACCAGCAGCCTCTCACCGGTGCTGGGAACTACGATTCAGGCGAGTGTGCCGCTCACAACAGCGTCCAAGAACCAGTACATCCTCATTGACATCACTCCCGCTCTCCAGGCATGGCTCAGTGGGAGTCAGGCGAATGATGGCATCGCACTGGTGGCGAATGGCACGTTCAACGCCAGCTTTGACAGTAAGGAAAGCGCGACGACCAGCCATCCGCCAGAGTTGGATGTTGTGTTCGCCGGTGGCGGCGGTGGAATCACCGGGATCACCACGGCCAGTGGCAGCGGGCTTACCGGTGGCGGGACGAGCGGCACGCTCAACCTTTCGCTGACCAACACGTGCGCGACAAATCAGGTACTTGCATGGAACGGAACGTCATGGGCGTGCGCAAATCCCAAGGGCACCGGCACGATCACGGGCGTGACCGCGGGCACGGACTTGACCGGAGGCGGCACGAGTGGAACTGTCACTATGAATCTGGACACCACCAAAGTGCCCCAACTCGCTGCGGCCAATATCTTCACCAATAACCAGACCATTGCGGGCACAACCTCTGGATTCGGATTGACCGTCGCCGGCGGCACCTACGAAGGAATTCTTCTGACGGGGCCGGAAGCGACTATCGGAGCCGCTCTGGAACTCGAAACCACCGGAACCAACGGCATGTATTGGCAAATGATGAATACCGGCCATAACGCGTCGCAAGGCATCAACAAGCTGAACTTCCGCAATGACAGCACTGGCCTCGATGTCATGACATTATTGCCCAACGGGCAGGTGGGCATTGGGACTTCGGCGCCGTCCGTGACCGCATGGTTGCAGGTTGTGGCACCGCAGAATGGCGGCTCCGCGTCGTTGGATTCCAACGGAACCAATGGAATTATCGCTTACGGGGCAACCAATCCAACCGGCGAAAATGCTGGCGGATCGGGAGTCGTCGGCAACGGTGGACACGGACTAGCCCAGGACGGCGGCGGCGGTGTCTTCCAAGGCGGATCGGGCTCGTCATTTGGCGATGGCGTGTATGCGCAACCCGGTACCAACGGTCTGGCTCTCGCGGGCAACTTCACGGGAGATGTGAGCGTCAGCGGGACGCTGACTGCGGGCACGAAACACTTCAAGATCGACCACCCGCTCGATCCGGCCAACAAATATCTCTCGCACGCCTCGGTCGAGTCGTCGGAGATGATGAATATCTACACCGGAAATGTCACCACCGACGCGCAGGGCGAGGCGAGAGTGCAACTGCCGAACTGGTTCGAGGCCCTCAATACCGATTTCCGTTATCAGTTGACGGTGATTGGGCAGTTTGCCCAGGCCATCGTGTCAAACGAAGTTAAGAACCATGAATTCGCGATTCGCAGCAGCGTGCCGAACGTGAAGGTCTCCTGGCAGATTACTGGCGTGCGCCAGGATGCCTTTGCAAAAGCGAATCCGCTGGTCGTGGAAGAAGAAAAGGACCCGCGGTTGAAGGGCTTCTACCTGCATCCGGAGCTCTACGGCGCGCCCGCGGAGAAGCAGACCGAATGGGCTCGCCATCCGCACACGATGAAGCAGTTGCAGGAGCACAGGCAGCAAGTAAAGGAGGAGCAAACCAGTATTACTGCGTCAGTGAATCCTTAACTTCGCGCCGCTCCAACCCGGCACGGCTCGCTTCGACGTACACAACGGTGACGGACGCTACATTTTGCCGGCGGTGTGCACGATCGGGCCTTGCCGCTTCGTGGAGTGACCTTTGATTTCCCGTATCTCGGTCCTCGCTCTGTACGGCGCGACCAATTGCGTCGGGTTACGCGGTGACCCCGCAGCTTTTGCTCGCTCCGGCATGAGCTTTATCGCGTCCACCTTCTGCACCACGGAGGGCAGGGACGGTGCTTCGGCGTCGTGACTGGCTCCGCGGGAGCAGTTTGAATGGTTAGATGCAGATGTTTGCATGTCTTGCCATTGACTCAGATTATTGACTTGACATCGATTCGGAATGTGCTAACATCGCTCTCCATCAGTGCGTGTTTTGCCCTCTTCCCAGTAGAGTCCGCACTGTTTCGTCGTAGAAACTCAAGAATCGCGATCAAGAACGCCCGGGGCGCAGTACTCCGCATGTCCGGTTGACAGAGAGAATCGATCTCTGTTCTCCATGGGGGCTGTCATCCCGGCCCAACAGTAGTCCCCTATAGGGGAGGAGAAAATTTCATGCAAAACCAGAATTGGCGAAGAGTGATCGTCGTAGCGATAGCCGCCGTATTTGTCGTGAGCTTCATAACCGCAGCCCAGGCTCTACCCCTCGCAGGACCAAACCGCCCGGCGGTAGTTCCGGCGCATTATGTCATCACGCCATTCGGCTACTTCGACCCAAGCTGCGTCAAGCACCTGGCTAAGGGAGATGTTCTGCGGAAAGATGAAAAGACCATCGAGCACGCGAATGGAACCCGCGACAACACGCCTGTGTGCGCCTTTGCACATTACACAGCCGACGGAGAAAAGATAATCGGAGATGAGCGGGCCGTTCAGCCGCCCACGATCGGCCATGCTTGGATTGAATATGCGGGCATCACTACGACTTCCGCCTATGGCCAAATCTATTCGGAATGGGAAGTCCCCCCGGCGCCCAGCAACAACGACGGCCAGACCGTGTACCTCTTCAATGGCCTGGAGGACTACAAGGATGTGGTGACGATCATTCAGCCCGTCTTGGGGTGGAACTCCGATTACACCAATGCGTGGGGCATCGCCAGTTGGAATTGCTGCGAGAGCGGCACCGTCTATGAGGCCCCGCCCGCCCACGTCAATTCCGGAGATCACCTCGAGGGCTATGTTTTTATGACCTGTGGTGCGGGAACCAAAACCTGCTCCTCGTGGGACATCGTTACCTATGATGTGTCAAATGGAAACTTCTCTGAGCTGCTTGGCACCTCAAATTTTGGGCAGACCTTCAATTGGGCCTTTGGCGGCGTCCTGGAGGTCTATAACATCGTCCAGTGCGGCGATTACCCCCCACCCGACTACGCTGGCGGAATCGGTTTTCATAACCAGTCTGTCTTAAACGACAAGTTTATCCAGATCGCCGCGCCGGCATGGAAGATAACCAATCTATCCTCTGGATTGACTCCACAGTGCAACTATGGCGGATCACTGCCGAAGCAGGTAGTTCTCACTTATTGATCTGCCTCTCGATCCAGGTGTGGGGCACCCCGGAATCCGATTCCGTTGGGTGCCCCCCTCCGAGGCCCTAACGCCTCGAATGTGGTGCGAGTGCTTTAAGCGCCGGCGCTCCGAGGCTCAGCCTCGAACCGGTACCTCTCCCAATTCAAAGCGCAACGCGCAAAATTCCAGCCCAAAGCAAAAGCCCTCGCGATTGCGAACCACGCCCGCAACCCGCACCGTCTTGCCTTCCGTCCGGAACTCCACTTCCATGACCTCGCCGGGTTGCAGGTTCACTCCCGCGTAAACTTCCATCCCGGCGCGGCTCAACTTGGAAACCAATCCCGGCACCACCATGTCGGCCGCACCCGGCACCACAACGCAGACGGGCGTGTGCATGCGATAGCGCGGGCACCGGCGGCTGTTGGTCGAGTCCATTGCGAACGCGTGAGCGTCAAAACCCAATCTGCTTCAGCAAGCTGATATGCACTCGAAAGTGCAACAGGTAGGCCGCGGCTGCCAGCGAGATCATCACGACGCCAACCGCGGCTGCCAGCAACGGCCGCCAGCATCGCGGCTCTTTTTCCTTTGCCGACGCGGCGCGCAGTTTATCCATCCAGGCCTGCTCGAATACCTTCCGATGCGACTGCTGCCCAACCAGCACTCCGATCCGGCGGTGATCGTCGGGCGCAAGCGCAACAAAGCGGAACGGCTGCTGCCCTGCGTTAACGGGAGGCAGCATTTCTGCTCCTCCCAGCACGGCGCCCGTTCCGGTCAGAAAAATCAGCTTGACCTGCGAGCCTTGGTTGACCGGTTGCGGGAGCGAAAGCAGGCCACCGTTGATCGAAATCACCTGCAGGTTACCCCCGATGTTCTGGCCATTTGGTAACCGAAGAACGGTCGGATTGTGGCCTTCCAAATGGGCGCGAGGGACACGAATGGGCGGACGAATTTGGGGAGAGCTGCTCATAGCAAGCTAAGTATGGGGCGGGAGTGGTTACTAATTATAGATTACGAATGGGCCAGCCCAAGTGGTGGAACTTTTGGCCAAGTCCAGACTGGACCCCCTAGCAGCCGTTGGCGCCGGGCGCCCGCTCTCGAAGAGGATCTGCGTTTTCCACGCCTCCAACTGCCTGTATACTCCGTTCGTCTAAAATTAGACCCGAGTTTGCACCCCCGACCGTTGTCACCAGGAGACCGCCATGCAGAGCCGTATCACCGGGACCACCATGCCCGTCCTCGAGTTCCAACTCGACCCCAACGATTCCATCATTTCCGAGGCCGGAGAACTCTCCTGGATGGGCAGCTCCATCCAGATGACCACGCACACCCAGTTCGCCGGCGGCGGAGGCCTGTTCGGCGTGCTCAAGCGCGTGGCCGGCGGCGGCTCCATTTTCATGACCGAGTACCGCGCCACCGGGGCCGCCGGCGAGATCGCGTTCGCCACCAAACTCCCCGGCCACATCGTGCCCGTCGAAGTCTCTCCCGGACACGAATACATGATTCACCGCCACGGCTTTCTCTGCGCCACCCCGCAAATTCAGATCAGCGTCGGCTTCCAGCAATCGCTGGGCGCGGGCATCTTCGGCGGCGACGGCTTCCTGCTGCAACGCCTCAGCGGACAAGGCACCGCCTGGCTCGAACTCTCCGGCGAACTCGTCGTGCGCGACCTCCAGCCCGGCGAAACACTGCGCGTCCATCCCGGCCACGTCGGCGCGTTTCAGGCCGGCGTCTCGTTCCAGATCACCACCGTACCCGGAATCAAGAATATGATCTTCGGCGGCGACGGAATCTTCCTGGCTTCGCTGACCGGCCCGGGACGTATCTGGTTGCAAACGCTGCCCATAGCCAAGCTGGCCCACGCCATCGACAAATATCTGCCGCACCAGCCTTCCAAGCAATCCGTGGAAGGCGGAGTCGTCGGAGGAATCGTCGGGTCCATCCTCGACAACATGAAATAAGGCCGGCGGGGTGGAAGAATAGGCGAAAGGGACGGGAGGGACGATGGCTTCCGCGGGCGCGTGTTGTGCATATCATAGTTGTACGTACGATAGACTTGGGAAAAAGCGAATAGCCGGCGAACAAAATATAGTTTGGAACACAAAAGTGTACGTACAAGCCGTTAGCCGCAACAAACGCAAGGGGTTGGGGGATTTCTGGGAGGCCAAAACGAGCTTGACCGGCATGATATAAGGGGGCCCCAGCAGGGTGAAATTTCGGTACCGAGTTCTCAGTTCGCGGTCCTCAGTTCTCAGTTGGTGCCTGCGGCGCTCTGGCTTCCTGGGTTGAGTGGGACACCCGCCGGTAACGAGGAAAGTCCTCTTTTGGAGCGGGTACTTTCGTGGGATTGCGGACAGCTAGCGGGCGGGGAATAGTGAAAGTGAGCAGGTTGTGTCTGGAGGACGTTGCCAGTGGGTACTGGACGCCACCTGCGAAGTGGTCGAGTGGCTAGGTCAGCCATTACGGTTCGACTCCGTCGTCCTCCGCACGGCCCTTGACCTTAGTAACGATTCTGAAACTTGATTGCCAATGCTATAATGAAATTCGCAGGTGGTGTACCAATTGGCAACGTAGTAAGCCCCGCGCGACCGGCGGGGCTTTTAATTTCTGGGGACGTTTCGCTGACCGGTGCGAAGCTCGATGAGGGGGCTGCCTCGCGGCGCGCCCGCGCCGAAGGGAAGTACGGACGAGGTAGTTCTGACGATCCCCCAGTCCCCAAAATGAAAGTTCACCGACTTGGGGAATGTCCCGTCTGTCCCCGAATTCTCCCAAGCGCGTGGCCGGCGGCGGCTCCATTTTCATGACCGAGTACCGCGCCACCGGGGCCGCCGGCGAGATCGCGTTCGCCACCAAACTCCCCGGCCACATCGTGCCCGTCGAAGTCTCTCCCGGACACGAATACATGATTCACCGCCACGGCTTTCTCTGCGCCACCCCGCAGATTCAAATCAGCGTCGGCTTCCAGCAATCGCTGGGCGCGGGCATCTTTGGCGGCGACGGCTTCCTGCTGCAACGCCTCAGCGGACAAGGCACCGCCTGGCTCGAACTCTCCGGCGAACTCGTCGTGCGCGACCTTCAGCCCGGCGAAACCCTGCGCGTCCATCCCGGCCACGTCGGCGCGTTTCAGGCCGGCGTCTCGTTCCAGATCACCACCGTACCCGGAATCAAGAATATGATCTTCGGCGGCGACGGAATCTTTCTGGCCTCCCTAACCGGCCCCGGAAGAATCTGGCTCCAGACCCTCCCTATAGCCAAGCTAGCCCACGCCATCGACAAATATCTGCCGCACGAACCAACCAAACAGACCGTGCAAGGCGGAGTAGTAGGCGGAATCGTAGGCTCCATCCTCGACAACATGAAATGAGGCCGGGATCGAGGAGCGGGCGAAATGCGAGATGGCACGGGTCAATGAGCGTTATTGCCATTTATCGCCAACAACCTCAAAGTTTCCCGTTTGCCGATAATGCGGGAGTTGTCACGAGGTGGCTCGAATCGAAATGCGGAGCGCCGCTGCTTTACTCATCCCAAATCTCGACCTCATAGCCATCCGGGCCGGTGACGTAGGCGCAGGGGCAGCCAGGACAGAATTCGCCCCGCCGCCGCAGCTTGCCACCAGCGCGCTCGACCCCAGCTTTCTCTGAGTCAATCCACGAGCCGTTTAGTTCACGGTTTGAGTCAATGCAGGGGACGTGCTCACAAGCTTTGACGCGTCACCCTTATAGGTTGCTGTGATCACGTCTGCTCCTGCGGGCAGCCTCGTCGTTGTGAGTGTGGCCGTGCCAGTGCCATCCACGGTCACCGCGCCGATGGCCATGGTTCCGTTTCTGAAGATCACGGTTCCGGTCGGCGTATTCGGACCCAATGAAACCACCTGAGCGGTAAACGTGACTGCCTGGCGATGTGTCGATGGATCCGGGCTCGAACTCAGGCTGGTTGTGGTCGCATATTTGTTGACAATCTGTCTTAGCCTAGCGCCACTGGCCCCGTAAAACTCATCGCCAACAAATATTGCCCTGATGGAGTGCGGTCCCGCCTTAAGGGCCGAGGTGCTGATTGCCACCACTCCATTCGTTGTGCCGCCGCCTCCAATCAACGTCGGGCCGTCATAGAAGTCAACCGGTTCCCCGTCCGGAACCAGCCCGCCGCTCCAGGTGGTGGTGGAGGTGAGGGTCACCAATTGCCCGACCAACGAGGGGCTGGCTGACGTCCCCACTACCGTTTGGGTAACGGCCGGGAAGTTACGCACGCGCTGGGCGAGAACGGGCGATGTGCTGCCAAGATTGTTGCTGTCGCCGGAGTAAATCGCGGTGATGGAGCGCATCCCCGGCGTTGCGTAGGTCACGCTGCAGGCTGCCTGACCGCCGGCCAACGGCACGACGCAGAGGACGGTTGCACCTTGCTTGAAGGTCATAGTGCCCGTCGCGGCTCCGCCAAATTGCGAGGTTACGGCGGCGGTGAATGTAACCGTCTGATGCAAGTACGACGGATTGAGACTCGAAGCCAGGTTTGTAGTCGTCGCCGCCGGATTCACGGTGGCCAACACGTTGGTGGAGTGCGTGGCTGTGCCTTCAGTCCCGGTTACCGTAATCGTGTAATTGCCGACTGGCGCCGATCCGGCATTGACCGTAAGAGTTGAACCGGCGCCGGCCGTGACCGACGTTGGGCTGAGCGAGGCGCCCGGGCCGGGGGGCGAAATCGAGGCTGAGAGGCTAATCGTGGCAGCGTTCCCCGCCGCTACCGCAGTTGAAATCGCGCTGGCACCGCTTCCACCGAAATTGATGCTTAGATTGCCGGGCGACGCGCCGATGCTGAAGTCATTCGCTATAACGGTAAGCGCCACGCTGGTGGAGTGCGTATTGGAGCCCTCGGTTCCGGTTATGGTGAGGTTGTAGTTGCCAGGGGCCGCACTACCTGTGTTCACGTTCAGGGTCGAGCTGCCACCCGCCGTGACCGACGTCGGAATTAGCGAGGCGGTCGCGCCGGATGGTACGCCCGATAGGGCCAGCGAGACGGTGGCAGCGGAGCCCGAAACTACCGCGGTGGAAATGGTACTGGTGCCGCTTGCCCCCTGGGAAAGGCTGATAGCGGTCGGAAATGCGCTGATGGCAAAGTCGTTGTTATTCGAGTAGGTGATGGGCGGAATGATGCAATTATTTTGCGCGTTCGAAAACTCGTATTGAAGCACGTAGGTTTGACCGTCCTCACCGACGAACGTGCCCTGTTGAGCATTGCAGATGTCTCCTATTTCGCCATTTGTTTCGTCGTACCAGGCAATCGGAGGCCCGACTACGGTGGCTAATCCCACCTCCGCATCGGTAATTGTTTCTGTAAGCTCATGACTTGCGACCGAGGTGTAGTTGCCAAAGGTCGTGGAGTTGCCGCAACCCGTTGCGCAGCCACTGCCGGCCTGCATGTCGGGGTGTACGCCATAATAGAATTCATCGTGACCGCCGCTCGCCGCTACCGTTCCGTGATACGCGCAGAAACCGCCGGCGACGCAGCTCGATGAGCCGCCCTGAGTGATAGTGATCCCTGGCGGGAAGAACACGGCATATATGGTGGTAGCGTTGCCTTGAACATCCGTCAAAGGCGCAGGAAGATGGCCAGCTGTGATCTGACTCGCCAGTTCGGCCTGGATCTGGGAATCGTCGACGGTGCTGGAATGTATGCTGGGCGAGATGGTAGCTTGCGTGACGAACCTGCCATTTTCGATGTGTTGATTTGTCTTTGTGCCGCCAACATCCACGGTGTTGTATTCGCTGTCCAGCCAATTGGTGTACGAACTTGACAGCAACTGCTGGTAGAACGTCGCCATGGACGGCGTGCCGGTGCCGGAGACTTGAGACAGATAGGAGCCTGTGCCCCACAGGACCTGAATTATTTCAGCGCTTCCAACCACCCGGCCGCCATAGTAGGTAAGATGCGCACCAGCCGGGGCAGTTTCGCGGACCGGGCCTTTCTTGGTCACTGGGACGTCGTGCTTCAAGCGCATCTTGTAAACTCTGACTTCCGTAGGCACTTGCGTGCCGTTGTCCGGCGCCACTTGCGTGGCGTTGTCTTTGTCATTGTCATTGGCCGATTGGGCCAGAGTCTTGTCAGCAGCGGAAGCGAGCATTGCCAAGGCGATTGCGCCGGTGGCGACGAAGCGTTTGCACAGATGGGGCATGGCTGTCCTCGGTCGTATCGTATCGTGTTGCAATCGAGTGCGGGAACCTTGGCTGGAGATAAGCGCTCAGTACGAACCACGCAGCGTATCGGGGGGCACTGAGTGTCGTTCAGCCCACAAAAGTGCCCCGAACAATAACCGCGCCGCGAGAAGATGTCAAGCGAAATTCAGGGGTGCGAGACGGTAGCAACTGCTACTACCCCGAATAAGAAACTTCGGGGACCATTAGCGCTCATCGACCAGCGACTTGTGTTCCGTGCCGCAGGTCCGAGCCTGGGTTTTGGGCGCAAACCCGGGCGCAGTGGCATCCAAGCCACCGCGCCATGGGGCCTTTCGTACCCTCTACCAAAGAGGCCTTGTCACCACCAGTAAAATAGAAGGAGCGGCCAAGGTCGTTTCCTTAGCATGTCCGCTCTTTGACAAATAACTGGACCGAGAACTCTCGGAGGAACGAATCTGCTTAGGGAAGCTGATCAAGTGTGGCGCGGACATCGGCGTCCCCCGCGCGCCCGGTTTGGCGCCTTGGGATGGCATACTCTTTTCCGCGCAAAAGCGAGCATCCCCAACTCCGTCGGCGACCCCTAACTCTATGATTCCAATAAACCGGGAAATCGTAAGTCCAATGCGCTCAATATTTTGCGAGTAAGTGATTTACAATCAATACTTTGACCGCAAATAGGGGGGAGGGGGGAGGGGTACCGATTTTGGCTGGGGCACCTTGTTTGTGTGCGCGAAAGAGGGATTTCCAGCTCTGTCGTGGATTAAGACTCGACGACCAACAGCCGCGAAGCGGCGCACCCGGCGGGGCGAAAGGCCAGTCCTCAGCAGCTTCCTAGTGCATCGCCGCCGCCATCGCCATTGTGGCATTCAGATACCGGCTCATGGCTAGATCGACGATGGTCTCGATCATTTCGGTATAGGAAAGCCCGGCGGCCTTAGCGGCCATGGCAAATTCCTGGCGGCTGGCGAGCCACGGATTCGGATTCGCCTCGATGACGTACACGTCGCCGTTCGGAGCCAGGCGCATGTCGATGCGCCCGTAGTCGCGCAGCTTGAGCGCGCGATACGCCGCAAGCGCCGTATCGGAAAGCCTCTGCCGCGTCTCGTCGTCCAGATCTTCGGCAATCCCCGACTTGGTGAGCTTGTAAGCTTCGGTGTTCTTTTCGAACTTCACATCGTAACTGGCAATTTTCGGCGTGCCTTCAGGCAGCCGCGAGAGATCGAGTTCCACCAGCGGCAGCACCTGCGCGCGTTCGTAGTTGCCGAGAATGCCCGCATAAATTTCGCGGCCATCGATGTACTCCTCGATCAGCGCCGGAGAATCGAATTCGTCCTGAATGTACTCGACGCGCTCCATCATCTCCTTGACGTTCTTGACGACCGAGCCCGCATCGATGCCGATCGATCCATCCTCCCAGGATGGCTTCACGATCAGCGGAAAAGAAATGTCGTGCGCGTGCTCGATACGCCCGCGATAGGAGGTGGCAAAAAACGGAGTCTTGATGCCGTGGAAGGCGAAAATCTTTTTGGCAATCGCCTTGTCCTGCGAAAGAAAA
The DNA here is from genome assembly GCA_963818945.1 of uncultured Acidobacteriaceae bacterium. Taxonomy (GTDB): domain Bacteria; phylum Acidobacteriota; class Terriglobia; order Terriglobales; family Acidobacteriaceae; genus Acidiflorens. Next base: position 1,605,089 of record CAWFUA010000001.1, read on the forward strand.
ATGGAATGCGGCCCAGCGCCCGTGTAGCGCAGCCCAAGCAGATCGACGTAAGCGACGACGTTCATTTCCTTGGTGTCGTCGCCGTCGAACGATTCGGTAAGGTTGAAGAGAAGATCGGCATCGCACTTGGCAAGCGAATGCAGCGACTGCGGACGCCCGTCGAGCTCGAAAAAAGAAGGCTCGTGCCCAAGCTTTTGCAAGGCTTCGAAGATTTCTTCGCGGTCGGTCTTTTCTTTCTTGACCTTCTTTACGGGTTTGTGCGGTTTGCGCCCATTGCCGTTGCCGTTCGCAGCCTCTTCTTTCGCAGCAGCCGCGACCGGATCTTCGTTCCACACATCGTAAAGCAGCGCGACTTTTTTCTTTGCTCCAATCATGAATACTCCCCCAAAGCAGTTGCCTTCGCCGCGCGGTCTCAGATGTCAGGAAAATCTCAGGCTTCGATGCGTCACCGCATTGCCTGAGACTGACACCTAAGACCTAAGACCTGACACCTGTCTTACGGCTGTATAAACTTCCCTTTCGCTACATACGTCATTGCGAGCGCGGTCGCATAAGCTGTCACTTCTGCCAGATGTTCGGCGCTGCGGGTTTTGTCGGCGCGCAAGTCGAGTTCTCCCGCGCGCTTTTCGATGTTGTTGATCAACGTCTCTATCAGCGGACGCTGCGCTCCCGTCCACTGAGCAACTTTGTCGATCAGCGGTTTGCGATGCTGATGGAGGAATTCGCTGGCCGCAAGCGCCGTCTTCTTCCGCTTGGAAACCGGAAACAGATCGCGCAGGTCAGTATCCGGAGTAAGTTCGGTAACGGCAACTTCCTCGCGACCGTTCTGGTGATAAAACTCGGCCGAAAGTAGTTTCCATGTCGTCGACCGTGATGTCGGCGATTCCGCGCCGCCGCAGCGGATCAGCCTTTGCGAGCTTCCGCGTCAGCCGGTCGAGAAAGTGCAGCTTCTCCATCGCAGGCCAGCCGCGATAGCGCTTGCGCCAGTTCGAGCGCGGCGTGAGCCAAACCGCAAATGTCTCGGCAAAGTCTTCATCGGGATGCTTCTGCGCATACCATCCCGGCAAATGCCGAACGTAGTCGCGCGAGAACGGCGCAGGACGATAGTTGTCGCGATAAGGCCGGCGAAACGGCCCGAAGATCTGCTTCCACTCCGGCTTGTTGTGCAGCTTGTAGGCGTACACAAACGCGTGTCCCGCTTCGTGCCGCAGATACATCATGATCTCGCGCGCGTCCTCAAGGTCGTGCGTTTCCTTCTCCAGTTGCGCCAACGCCGCATCGGCGAGATAGAACGGAATGCCGATGATCGGTTCGCCCGAAGGACAACCCCACTCATCGGTGAGATAACACGCAGGCCGAAACTTCCCAAGGCCCTTAGCTTCGAGCTCACGGTAAAGCTGCTCGACAAAGCGCTCGACGGGCGAGCCAACGAGCTTCAGCCCCAGCTCACGAATGGGCGAGGCGAGCAGCTTCTGGTACGCGGGTTCTGGTTTCTCAGTATCGTGCACAAACGCTCTTCAATAGTGAACAGTCGAACACCAACAGTCGTTCGCAACCGCGCGGGCGCACACGGGGAGGGACAGTGTCACTAAGGTTAACAGTAACGGAAAGCAGGATGATTTGGGGAGTGACTGGAGTAATGCGGGGCGGCGAAGGACCGGCATTTGTCAAGCACGAGTCCCCCGCTTTTCTTTCAAGGTCATTCAGGAATTTGCGGGAAACCTTAGGCTGACTTTCCCGCTCTTGCTGATGCTCGCAACGAAAGGGGGATCGTATCGGCGGCAGAATCTTGCCATCTCTCGCAATGCGGAAACCAAGATGACAGCCATCTCGGCTCCGCTGTAGTTGCCGGACGTGAAGTAGAACTCCCTCACTCTGTGTCGCTGAATTGCGGCCTTCTCCAATTCATTGAACCGGATTCTCTTGTCCTTCGTTAAGAGCAGCCAGCCCTTACTACCAACCAAGGGCAGCCATGCGGTGTCTTCGGTTCCTGGTGGAAAATGGCTTCCATGGCGCTCGTACTTAACTCTGTGCTGCGAGAGAGCATCGAGAATAGGTCGGCAGTTGTGAAGATTTTCGTCGAGGTAAAGAACGAACTCTTCAGGCAGCGACTGCTGCCGTTCGCTGCTCCCACCGGATTGCTTCTTCGATTTGTTCTGGCGAGACGCCATATTCAGAAGCCAGATCCGGCACGGATTCCCGTGCATTGAACCTGGAAGAGATGACCGCAGTCGAAATGCCGGTACCAGCGATCACGGGCTTGCCAAAACCCACTGCGGGATTGATCAGGATCAGGCGAGGTTCGTTGGGCGTGCGTTCCATAACAAATGGGTAAAGCTTACTTATGCCCCTCGGATCGCGCTCCACGCGTTCACGATAAAGATCCATCATCCCGCGGATCTCAAGCTGACCACCTTTGGAGAGGTTAATGATATCCCCGAGGTGCTCAATGAACAGATCGCGCCGATCCGTCTGGAAAACCTGATCGATGAGCGGATGACGATGATTTACATATTTCGTCAAGGTTGCCAGAGCTTTGCGTACTCTTGGCAGTCGGACGTCATAAATCGCTCGCATGCTGCTGAGCATGTAGCATTCCAGCAGGTTCGCAAACGACAACCGGGAAGGGTCGCTGCTAGCCAGGCGGATGAGCGGAGGAACGGGTCCTCCCCCATGAACCCAATACCGAAGAGTGTTGAGCGGAACCCGGAGATACTGGGCAGCTTCGGTGAGTCCGTAGATCGGAACTTCCATCACGTCTGCTGTTCTCATTCTCCGCCTCCACTGATCCCAGAATAGAGCAAATGACCAGGCATGTCATCGGTACACGATCCTTGCCAAGCACCCTAATCGTTCTTACTGTATCAGCGTTCCATTGCCGTTCTCAGGCTCTGCCGGTGCGATCACTACCGCTGCAGCGACTTTGTCTCCTGGTTCGAGCGACAGCAACCGCACTCCTTGCGCGGCGCGGCCGGATTCGCGGATCGTGCTTGAGTCCATGCGGATGATTTTGCCGTACTGGCTGATCAGCATGACTTCGGTCTCTTCGGTGACCTGCGCGATTGCGACAACCTTGCCATTGCGCTCGGTTGTCCTCACGTTGATCACACCCGAGCCGCCTCGGCCTTGCAGGCGGTATTCGTCGGCGGGAGTGCGCTTGCCGTAGCCGTTTTCGGTGACGGAGAGAATGAGCGAGCCTTTGAGCGGCAACGTCTCATCGGTTGCCGTCGCTTCGATCCGGCCTTGGCTTTCGACTCTCGCGGCGGCTTCTTCGGCCTGCTTGGCGTCTTTCGGCGTTGTCGCCATGCCAACGATGTAGTCGCCCTTGTCGAGGTTCATGCCGCGCACACCATAAGCCGGGCGGCCCATGGGGCGAACGTCGGATTCCTCGAAGCGAATGGCTTGGCCGTCGTGCGAAGCGAGGAAGACGATCTGCTCGCCGTCGGTGAGCGTGGCGGCTACTAGTTCGTCGCCCTGGTCGATGCCGATGGCGATGATGCCGCGCGACATGACGTGCGAGAAATCTTTCAGCTCAGTTTTCTTCACGGTACCGTTGCGCGTGGCAAAGAAGATGAAGCGGCCTGCTTCTTCCAGATTGCGCACCGCGAGCATGGTGCGGACGGTTTCTCCGGCCTGCAGGCCGACGAGGTTGCCGATGTGTTTGCCTTTGCCGGCTGCGGTCAGGTCGGGAATTTCGTACACCTTGAGCCAGTACACGCGGCCGGTGTTGGTGAAGATGAGAATGTAGGCGTGAGTAGAGGCGATGAACAGATGCTCGACGAAATCCTCGTCGCGCGTTTTCATGCCAGTGCGTCCGGTGCCTCCGCGGCGCTGCATGCGGTAGGTGGAAATCGGCGTGCGCTTCATGTAGCCGGAATGGCTGACCGTGACGGCGACCTGCTCGTCGGCGATCAGGTCTTCGAGCACGAGTTCGGCGGCCTCGTCTTCGATCTGGGTGCGGCGCTCGTCACCGTAGAGCTTCTTGATTTCTTCCAGCTCTTTGATGATGACGCCGCGCAGCTTCTTCTCGGAGCCGAGGATGGATTCGTACTCGGCAATGTTGTCGCGCACCTGCTTCAACTCGTTCGAAATTTCGTCGATCGAAAGCTTGGTCAGGCGATGCAGTTGCAGTTCGAGGATGGCATCGGCTTGCCGGGTCGTGAACGGCTTTTCCGGATCAAGCTTGGGCGCGCGGCCGGTGGTGTTGATGTCGATTTTCTTGCCGCCGAAGTAGGCGACCAAGTTGTCGCGGGCATCGGCGCGGTTGGCGCTGGCGCGGATGATGGTGATCACGTTATCGAGGTGATCGAGCGCCGTCAGGTAGCCTTCCAAAATGTGTTCGCGATCGCGAGCTTTGTTGAGAAGGTAGGCGGTGCGGCGGCGCACGACATCCACGCGATGATCGATGAAGTGCTGGATCGCCGTGATCAGCCCCATTTCCTTGGGCTGCCCGTGCACGATGGCGAGCAGGATCATACTGAAGCTTTCCTGCATCGCAGTGTGCTTGAAGAGCTGATTGAGCACGATCTGCGCTTCGCAACCGCGCTTGAGTTCGATGACGATGCGCATGCCTTCGCGGCTGCTTTCGTCGCGCACGTCGGAGATATCTTCGATGGTCTTGTCGTTCACCAGATCGGCGATGCGTTCGACCAACTTCGCCTTGTTCACCTGGTAGGGAATCTCGGTGACGATGATCGCCTGCTTTTCCTTGGTGATATTTTCGATGGCGGCGCGGGCGCGCATCATGAAGCGGCCGCGGCCGGTCTTGTAGGCATCGAGAATGCCGGCCCGGCCGTGAATGATGCCGTAAGTCGGGAAGTCCGGGCCTTTGACGATCTGCAGAATCTCGGCGAGTTGCGCGGCCGGGTTGTTGATCAGCGTGATGGTAGCGTCGACGATCTCGGTGAGATTGTGCGGCGGAATTTTTGTCGCCATGCCGACGGCAATTCCGTCGGAGCCATTGAGCAGGAGATTCGGAATACGCGCGGGAAGTACGTCGGGCTCAACTTCGCTGCCATCGTAGTTGGGATGGAAATCGACGGTTTCTTTGTCGAGGTCTTCGAGGAGCGCGGTGGAAACCTGCGCGAGTTTGGCCTCGGTATAACGATCAGCCGCGGGCGGATCACCATCGACCGAGCCAAAGTTCCCCTGACCAAAAATCGGAGGGTAGCGCATGCTCCAGGTCTGCGCCAGGCGGACGAGGGCGTCGTACACGGCGAGGTTGCCGTGGGGATGGTACTTGCCCATCACATCGCCGACGATGCGGGCGCACTTGCGGGTGGCGCGGTTGGGCTGCAGGCCCATCTGCTGCATGGTGTACAGAATGCGGCGATGCACAGGCTTCAGTCCGTCGCGGACATCGGGCAACGCGCGGCCGATGATGACCGACATCGAATAGTCGAGATACGACTTGCGCATCTCATCTTCGATATTGACGGGGTGAATGTTGCCGGCGCCGGGACCTTGTCCGTCGCCCCCGGGCGGAGGAGTTAATGGCAGTTGCGGATTTTGATCGTCAGGCATAGGAAATCAGTTCTCAGTTGCCAGTTCTCAGTAAGAACTACTTGGCGAAGGCCACTTCGGCCGGGCCCAAGCGGAGCAGAGTTACCCACTGATTTGGACGGCGTCAATGTCGCTAAGTTCTTGCATTTACAGGTGCTTATATGGCTGGCTTTACTGTCGAATTATACCACGTTTGCAGGCTTCCAGGGCGCGGAAATGAGGCACGGTTTTGCGCTGTGAACACCCGGAGTAAACCGGGTAAGCGGGCCGCGATTTTCGCCTGAGAATGAAGGCTCTTTAGACTCCGCGAACGGATTCGCGTTCGTCGAGCGCCGCTACAAGATGACGTTGCTTATTACTCGCCGCCTACGGTAAGGCCGTCGATGCGGATGGTGGGTGAGGCGACGCTGCCGCGGAATTCGAGGTCAGTGGCGATCTCGGAGATGTTCTTGAACATGTCTTTGAGATTGCCGGCGACGGTGATTTCTTCGACGGGATAGGCAAGTTCGCCGTTGACGATCCAGAGGCCGGAAGCGCCGCGCGAATAGTCTCCGGTGACCAGGTTGGCGCCGTGGCCGAGGAATTCGGTGACGTAGAGGCCGTCTTTGATTTCGGCAATGACCTGCTGCGGAGTTTTCTTGCCGGGCTGCAGAAAGTAATTGCCGGGCGCAATGCCGGGCGTACCGGCGAGCCCGCGGGATGCGTTGGCGGTGGTTTCGAGCTTCAGCTTGCGCGCGGTGTAAGTGTTGAGCAGGTACGACTTGAGTATTCCGTTTTCGATGACCACGGTGCGGCGCGTGGGAATGCCTTCGCCATCGAAAGGAGTGGTGCCGAAGCCGCCGGGCATGGTGCCGTCGTCGATGACGGTCACGTTCGGGCCGGCAATTTGCTCGCCGAGTTTACCGGCAAGGAATGAGGCTCCGCGATAGACCGAGTCGCCGTTCACGCCTTCGAAAATGTGCTCGAGCATGGAGGTGGCGACCATGGGATCGAGGACGACCGGGACGTGCGCGGTTTTCACTTTGCGCGCGCCGAGACGGCGAATGGTGCGGCGGGCGGCTTCTTTGCCGACCTCCTCGGCGGAATCGAGTTTGGCCAGGCTGCGCGCGACCGAATACCAGTAATCGCGCTGCATGTTGCCCTGCTCATCCTGCGCGATGGGAACGGCGGAGACCGAGCAATAGGAGCGGCGATATTCGCCGAGGAAGCCGTGCGAGTTGGCGAGAATCTTGCGGCCGGTGGCGGCGTCAAAAGACGCGCCGTCGGAGTTCTTGAGGCGCGGGTCGAAATCGAGCGCGGCTTTTTCGGCGCGGCGGGCATAGTCGATGCGCTCGGGGCCGGGGAGCGAATAAACGTCTTCGTGGTAGAGATCGAGAGGGCCTGAGAGCGAGCCGAGTTTCGAGGCCTCGGGGATTCCGGCGAAGGGATCTTCGGAAGTGATCTTCGCCAGTTCGAGCGCGGACTTGAGCATGCGGTCGATGCCGGCCGCCGAGAAGTCGCTTGAGTAGGTTGAGGCAGCACGCTGGCCGTAGAACACGCGCACGCCGATAGATTTGGAGCCTGACTCCTTTAGCGTTTCAACCTGGCCGAGGCGCACGGTGGTGGAGAATTCGTCGCCCTCGCGAACCACGCACTCGGCGGCTGACGCGCCGGACTGCATGGCGCGGCGAACCACGTCGGCGGCTAGGGACTTGAGGTCGGTAGCGGTCTGGCTGGTACCAGCTTCCATGATTCTTGTCATTTGCTTATGTCTGAATTTACCACGGAGACAGGCTGCAACCCGGCTCAGGGCGGGTCAGAGGAAGCGCGCTCCGCCGATTTGAGTACCGGAGCGGCTGGCTGGATTCATCCTGGGCGTGCGGTCGACAATAATGCACTCTTGCATTATACTAACCTCGGAGGCGCGCGATGGCAACACTGACCGTAACCGAGCGGGGGCAAGTCACCTTTCGCAAGAAGGTGATGGAGCATCTGGGTGTGAAACCCGGTGGCAAGATTGAACTCGATCTCCTTCCCGACGGCCGGGGCCTGCTCCGGGCAGCGCGGCCGCCCGGGAAGATTGAGGATTTCTTTGGGGTGCTTGCGGGCAAAACCAAAAAGGTAGCGACTATCGAGGAGATGAACGAAGCGGCTGCGCTCGGCTGGGCTGGGAAGGTCAAGGTTGGCAAGAAATGAGAATCGCGGTGGATACAAATGTATTGGTGCGCGCGGCCGTGCGAGACGACGTGGAGCAGACCGACTCGGCGACCAAACTGATGCGCCGGGCCGAAGTGGTCGCGATCGCAGTCTCAAGTCTGTGCGAATTTGTTTGGGTCCTACGCAGCGTTTATCGCTTTCGTTCAGACGAAATGGCAAACGCGATCCGTATCGTGCTTGCGGCGGAGAATGTCGAAACCAACCGGCTTGCAGTTGAGGCGGGGTTGGCCATGCTCGATGCTGGCGGCGACTTCGCCGACGGCGTCATCGCATATGAAGGCCAATGGCTCGGTGCGGATACGTTTGTGTCGTTCGATGCGAAAGCGGTGAAGATGCTGACGGCGCAAGGGGTGGCGGCGCGGACACTGTAGGGAGACGTTTAGCCGCGCTTTAAGACAAACCGAACTACCAGAGCGGAAGGAATGGCCCCGGCTAGGAACCATGGAATATAAAATACAAACTGCCAAGTGCCATATTCCGATCCCGGTTCGCCTGCGAACCAAACAGGGGACCAGTAAAGACAATACGTAAGAATTACGGGCACAACGACAACCCAAAGCTTCCATAGCCGCGAGGATGACACTTGGCCCAAGAGCCAGACGATTGCGGACGAAACGATAGCGATCAGAACTGCGCCGGAACTTAGCGACAGTGACTGGATCAATCTCACCATCTGGTTTCTCTTTGGAAAGTCCGTGATAAGTTGTGCGAATCCAAAGTAACAAGTTACTGCATGAATCCGCCCGCTTCTTTCCGGGCGGTTCCGCCGACAGTCAGCCGATCAATCTTAATCGTCGGAATGCCCACTCCCACGGGTACGGCCTGTCCATCCTTGCCGCAGGTGCCTACGCCTTCGTCGAGTTTCAAATCGTTGCCCACCATCGAAACCCGAGTGAGCACGTCGGGCCCGTTGCCGATCAGAGTTGCGCCCTTGATTGGAGCAGTGATCTGTCCGTCTTCGATGAGGTAGGCTTCCGACGCGGAGAAAACAAACTTGCCATTCGTGATGTCGACCTGCCCGCCGCCGAAGTTCACTGCGTAGACGCCGCTCTTCACCGAACGGATGATGTCCCCGGGATCGTCTTGCCCCGCCAGCATATAAGTGTTGGTCATGCGCGGCATGGGGATGTGCTCGTAACTCTCGCGGCGTCCGTTGCCGGTGTCGGCGAGGCCCATGAGCTTGGCGGAAAGCTTGTCGCTCAAATAGCCCTTGAGGATTCCGTTTTCGATGAGCACGGTTTCCTGCGTGGGCTGGCCTTCGTCGTCTACGTTCAAAGAGCCGCGGCGCCAGGGCATGGTGCCGTTATCGACCACCGTGCACTTCTCGCTGGCCACGCGCTTGCCGATCAGTCCGGCGAAGGCGGAAGTTTTCTTGCGGTTGAAGTCGGCTTCGAGACCGTGACCTACAGCTTCGTGTAGGAGGACTCCGGGCCAGCCGGGGCCGAGCACAACCTCCATGTCTCCGGCGGGAGCTTCACGCGCATCGAGCTGGAGAATGGCCTGACGCGCGGCTTCCTTCGCAAAAAATTCCAGGCGTTTTTTCTCCGAAGAAGAAATCGAGCGCGACGCGGCCTCCACCGCCAGCGCTGCCGCGGCCGGAACCTGCTTCGGTCTTGGCAATGCAGGAAACATTGAGCCGCGCGAGCGGCTGCGAGTCTTCGGCAAAGGTGCCGTCAGAACCGACTACGAGAATATTGCGGAGTTCGTCAGCGTAGCTGGCACGCACTTCTTTAATGCGGGGATCGAACGCGCGAGCCGTGCGGTCGCCGCGCATAAGGAGATCGACTTTGGAGGTGATTTCGGCATCGACCGAAGGCAACGCTACCGGGTAGAGACTGCGCGCGGGATTTTGCTGGAATCCGGCGACGGAGGTCTTCGCGGGCGCACTGGCAATGAGCGCGGCAGTGCGCGCGGCGTGGAGGATGCGCGCGGGCGAAAGATCGTCGGTGTAGGCATAGCCGGTGCGCTCTCCGGAGACAACGCGCACGCCGCAGCCGGCGGAGATTCCCTGTGACGCCGATTTGACCATCGACTCGTCAACCATCAGCGAGGTTGAGGTCAGGTATTCGAAGTAGAGGTCGGCGTAATCGCCGCCGGCGGAAAGCGCGGCGGCCAGATAAGACTCGAGGTCCTTATGGTTGAGGCCGTAGTGGTCGAAGAAGAAACGCTCTTTGGTGCTCACGATCATTCGATGCCTTGAGGCCCGAAAAGACTCGGACGCTAAGGAGCATTATCCCACGGTTGGGCCGCTGCCATCGCAAGTGAGCGCGGCTGCCCGACTAAACGATGGTCACTTGCCATTGGAGGAGCGAAACCCGGCCTAACCCGACATGTACATAAACGCAACGCCCATGTACATGCTCCAGTTTCGATTCGACACAAACAGCCGGTTCATCCGTCACTGTCCTCGGCTCAGGACAGAGGAACAATTCTCAATAACATGACCCCGGAATCTCTCAGCACGATGGTCGCCAACTTTCTCGATGGCTTGCGTGCGGCTGTTGTAGTCGAGGATGGCGTCGTTGTCTTCGACTTGGCTGACGCGAAGTATTCCATCTCAGGCGAATACAACAAGTGTCTGGTACATCTCTGGTCGAACGAGCGCAACGTTGTGCGGCGGGTGCTGGATGCGGAAATCAAAGGCGCGACGCTGCGGCTGCAGGTGCAGCGCATGGGACAGAGCCGGCCGACGCGGCTGGATATCTGCCGCGATCGCGATCAGCGTTCCCCGATAGCGCGACGCGCGGCGCGCACGGCCTACGAGCCAAGGCTGCGGCGGGCACTGGAAAAGAATTTTCCGGGCTGGACGGTGGTCCGGCTGACTACGAGCATGGACCTGGAGCGTTCGTTCGGGCCGGCCTACCTGCGCGGATGGATGCGGCAAGGGCAGCGCGCTCTGGCGATTGTCGGGGTGAACGACGAGGAAACTCAGTCAACTGTGGATGGCGCGCTCACCTGCGGCATTCTCTGGCTGGAGGCATGCCGACTGGCCGAACAGGAGCGGCGCGTCGTCGAAGGGCTGGTGTTGGTCGTGCCGAAGGGCGCGGCTGCGCTCACTCAGCAGCGCACGGCGCATCTGCATCCAGCGGCGGCGCAATGGCATTTGAACGAGTTCGATCAGCGCGAGGACGCACTGATTCGGCTTGAGACCGGCGACCGCGGCAACCTGGCCACACGGCTGGTGCGGGCGGTGGATGAAGATCAGGCGATCGCGCGCTTTGCCGCATCCATCCAGCGCATTCGCGGCATTCTGCCGCGGGCGGAGGTTCTGGTTCTGTCCCCCGCCGAGATTTCGTTTCGCTGCTGCGGTCTCGAGTTTGCGCAGGCTCGCCTGGCGCACGATCCGCGAAATTTTCAAGCGGGCGAGGAAATCGTCTTTGGCGTTGGCGCCGAGGAACGCGTACTCGATGAAAGGAATGAGAGTGATTTCGCCGATCTGGTGCGCCTGGCGGCTGCGGTCCGTCACAAAGACGGCCCGAAAAATCACGCGCTGTGGCGCATGCATCCGGAGCGCTGGCTGGAAGCGATTGCCGGAAAGAATGTCGCGGCGCTCGACGGGCGGCTGCGGCTCGATCCCGTGTACCGGCAGTTGCCGGCGTTCTCGGCGGCGGATCGGGCGATGATCGATGTGCTGGCGATGACGCACGGGAATCGGCTGGCGGTGATCGAACTGAAGGCCGACGAAGATATTCATCTGCCGTTACAAGGCGTGGATTATTGGGCGCGCGTGGAGTGGCACCGCAGCCGGGAGGAGTTCGCAAAATTCGGCTACTTCCCCGGCCGCGAGATCGCAGCGGAAAAGCCGCTGCTGATGCTGGTGGCTCCGGCGCTGCACGTGCACCCGGCAACGGATACAATTCTCCGCTACCTGTCGACTGAGATTGAATGGGAGCTATTGGGTATTGACGAGCGTTGGCGGGAAGAGTTGCGAGTTGTGTTCAGGAAGAGGGCGAGGGACGTCAAGAATCAACCTGTCGACCGCCGCAGCGCATGAGCCAATAGGGCGCCTCGACTGCGGCCGACTTCGCAATCGCGAAGCTCAATCCTCGCTCCACCGGTCAGAAATCAGATCCCAATACACTTGCGCAGCATTACCAACTGGCCCAGGTGATAGGCATTATGGTCGGCGACCAGTAACGCCTCGCGTAAAATCGTTTGCCCGTCGCCCCACGGCAATTTTGCGTACAGATCCGCTCGCAGATTGGCAACCAACTGCCCCATCGCACGCAGATCCTTCTTGAACGCGGCCACGGAATCTTTCCACGCTTTCTCGTTTGGCGGCATCTCCGCTTGGGGCCAATAGCCCTCAGGCCACGGCGGTGACTTGTGCCTGGGATTGCGGCTGAATTCCAGGATGTCCCACTGCGCGATGCGCATGTGTTCGAGGAGCATCCATGCGCTGTGCGGAAAATTCGCGACTTTGGCGCCAGCGAGTTGCACGGGCCAGTCGCCCATAGCGTGATCGAAGTCGACGTGAGCTCCGCCGCCATTGAGCAGGTAGAACACGTGATCGCGCACGGATTTGTCCGGCATCGCGGCGGGGCGACGGCTCTTGATCGGGAGGCTCTTGTTCTTCGTCGCGGCGGTCTTTCTCTTCATTGCCTTTTGGGTCGTCATCTTTTTCTTCGGCACGAGTCCCTCGCTGGTTTCGAGATTCTTGGTCGCCTTCGCTCCTCGGAATAACAACTATAGTAAAGCGATTATTTCAGGACGATTCCTGGGGTGTCACTGGCATAGCGGGCAACGCGGCTTCCGGTGCCTCTCCTTTATAGACGCGGCCGATGCCTCGCACAATTCGGCGCATGGGCAATTCGCCTTTGGCGTCAGCAAAGAAAATCTCTCCTTTGCGGGTTCCCCGGTAGCACCAGCGCTTGAGGATAGCGAGATGCTGCATGCGCTCGAGGGCGCTGCGCGGTTCAACGGCGGGAAAGTCAGCCAAGGCAGCATGAATTCGGGCTTCCATCGACTGCGACTTCGCGTGTTCCTCGCCTGAGATTGGGAAAATCAGCGGGCCGGCCAGGGCGCCGGCATCTACTCGGAACAGAGCTACACTCTCGGGCGCGGCCGATTGCTGCACGATCAACGCCCGCATCTGATCGAGGCGATGAACCGGCTCCGGCATCTGCTGCAGAACGGGCGCCAGCTTTTCCAGGCGCGCATGGAGCGCCGCCGCGTCTTCAAAGGCGAGCGCCTCCGACGCATGATCGCGCTCAGCCGAGATTTGCCGCTTTAGCGATTCGCCGCCACTGCTGAAAAAGTCTTCGACGCGGACGACCTCGGCGCGGTATTCGTCGTCCGTGCAGCCCTTGAAGCAAGGGGCAAGGCACATTTTCATTTCCGAGTAGACGCAGCCGGGAAACTTGGGGTCGGGGTGAAGATCGTCAGTGCAGCGGCGCATCTTGAAGAAGTCGAGCGCGTCGTTCATGAACTTCTCCGCCGCGAGGCGCGAGTGGAACGGGCCGTAGTAGATGTTTTTCCCGGCGAGGCGAGCAATGCGCGTAGTGATGGAAGCGCGCGGGTATTCGTTTTCCATGTGCAGCTTGATGAGTGGCGCAAAGCGCAGACGCAGCCGCTTGTCGTAAGTCTTGGGAAAAGCGGAGCGGAGGAGCCGGTAGAGGAGGAATCCGGATTCGAAGTCGGAGCCGGTGAGCGAATACTCGATGGAGCGGACGCGGTCGCGCAGGTTGAGGCGCTTGGTGCGTTCTTCGGGCGGCGAGAGCAGGCGTTCAAGGCGGCGCCGCAGATTCGCGGTTTTGCTTATGTAGGATTCGGCGGAGGGATCGGCGGCGCGCAGCAGGAAGACGGCCGGCGCGGCTGGGACGGCGGAGAAAAGCTCCCGGTCGCGATCTGGCGTGAAGTCGAGACGCTCGCTCAGCACAGGTTGATTGTAGTGCGAGGTATTGCGGAGACGCGGGAAGTTCATCGAATGGCGTTGGCTCTGACGATACTCGACGTTTGAAGGCCGGTGTCAAGAGCGTCAACTGGCACCCGTTTGCCATTGACATTCTTCTGCGGGTGAAGAAAATTACGGATGCCGGTGCTTCGCGTTTCGAGCTCTCCTCCCCGGCCGATGCGCGGGAACCGAATGCCAAACGTAGGAGATAGCATGAACAAAGCTGATCTGGTTGACCGGATTGCCGGAGCCTGCAACATATCCAAGGCGCAGGCGACGACCGCGATCGACACCACGGTGGACAGCATCACCTCGTCTCTTCGCAAAGGGGATCGGGTGGCGCTAATCGGATTTGGCACGTTTTCCGTCTCGCAGCGCAAGGCCCGCAATGGCCGGAACCCGCAGACGGGTGCCACAATTAAGATTGCCGCCCGCCGAGTAGCAAAATTCACTCCCGGTAACGAACTGAAGAAAGTAGTGAATAAAGGAAAGTAAGGGGCCCGCAAGTTTAGATTGAAGAACGGCAGGGGGGGTCGGCCCTGCCGTTTTGCTTTAATAAAGGTCTCAGGTCAGAGGTCTCAGGAAAACCTAAGGGCCATGTTTCCTGAGATCTGACACCTGAGACCTAAGCCCTGCGACCTCCGCTTGCTGAATCCTTCTTAACTCCTGTAGAATCTAATGATTGAATTGAGGCCAGAACTGACCATGAAACCAGCGATCCATCCCAACTATCACGAAATTCGGGTGCACTGTGCCTGCGGCAACGCATTTGTCACCCGTTCCACCCATAAGGGCGACATCAGCGTAGAAATCTGCGCCGCCTGCCACCCGTTCTTTACCGGTAAGCAAAAGCTCATGGACACGGCCGGGCGCGTCGAGCGCTTCCGCCGGAAGTATGCCAAGAGCGATGCCGCCAAAGCCGAAGCGGCCAAGACCGAGGCCGCGAAGGCAGAGACAGCCAAGAAGTAAGTTCGCGCCGGATTTGCATTTCCCGGAAACAATCAAGCCCTCGCCCATGGCGGGGGCTTTTGATTTTGCGGGCAGACTAGAATGGGGACGATGCAGAAGTATTGGTACAAGTCGGAACCGGAAACTGAGGCGCTGGATAAGACCGGCCTCGTGGGCGGTGGCGCCCGCGCCACACAGACTCGGCCTCGTCCCTTCCCAGAGTGTTTGCGGATCGGAGGAGTTGAGATTCGTCCGGCAACGGTACTGGCTCCCATGGCTGGGGTGACCGACACGGTGTTTCGGCGCTTCATCAAGAACCTGGGCGGCTGCGGGCTGATTATGACCGAGTTCACGTCCGCGGATGGGGTGCTGCGCAACAAAAAGGTGCGCGGAAAGTATCTGCACTTTTATGAGGACGAGCATCCGATCTCAGCGCAGCTTTTCGGAAGCAATCCGGAAGTGCTGGCCGATGCGGCGCGGCTAGTGGAAGATCTCGGGTTCGATCTCGTCGATCTGAACCTGGGCTGCCCGGCAAAGAAAGTTGTGCGGTGCAACGGCGGATCGGGGCTGCTGCGCGATCTGCCGCTGATCCGCAAGATCTTCGAGTCGGTGCGCGCGGCGGTAAAGATTCCGTTCACCGTGAAGTTCCGCGCGGGATGGAATGACGAAGAAATCGTCTGCGTGGATCTGGCGCGCCTTGCCGAAGACTGCGGCCTGGGGGCGGTGGCCTTGCATGCGCGCACGCGCGAACAGGGCTACAGTGGCACCGCGCGCTGGGAATGGATCGCACGCGTGAAGCAGGCCGTAAAGATTCCAGTGATTGGGAACGGAGATATCCGGTCGCCCGAGGACGCGTGCGCCATGGTCGCGCAGACCGGATGCGACGCTGTGATGATCGGCCGGATGGCGCCGGCAAACCCATGGATTTTCCGCCAGATTGAGCAGTTTGTGAGTTGCCATCCGTCAGCCGTCAGCCATCAGCCATCAGTTTCCGAATTTGGTCAGCACGAGCAGGCCAAGTTGTATGACGAGCCAGCTGAAGCTGATCGCTACCGGATGATCCGCACTTACTTCCAGATGCTGCTCGAAGAAGAGATGCCCGGAGCCGAAGGCAAGATGAAGCAGTTCGCGTCCTGGTTCACGCACGGCGTGCCGGGAGGTGCGGCGCTGCGAAAGGCGATCTATGACGCGAAGAACGGGGCGGAGATTCTCCAGAGCGTCGAATCGTTTTTCGAAGATCGCTTGCAGTTGGTAGCAGTTACTCCCCCCTAACAAAGTGGCGACCTGTGACTGCCGAGCTTCGCTCGGTTGGACAACCGAGTCTCTACGCGGGTTTTGTCAGAACCAGCTTTCCCCGCTCCCCCCGCTCAATATACCCCCACGGTGTCGGGTCATCGTGCGTGAAGACCGTTAGCCAGCGCTCGGGCAGCGCCCACGCGTAATACTTCTTGCGGCTCTCGATTGTTTGCAGAGGAAATAAGTCAAACGCCATCACCCAGGTCAGCTCGATGTGCATGCTGGTGGGGATCAAGTCGGAGATATAACACGCTTTCTTTCTCTCGTTGCCCGCTGCCGCTTTCGACGATCACGGCCTGCATGTGGGCGGTGTGGCCGGGGAAAACTTTTACCGAAATGCCCGGCACGATTTCACGATCGCCGTCGAGCAATTCCATCTGACCGCTCTCGATCAGCGGATCGTAGTTGGGGCTCATGTAGCTGATGGCGTCGCGCTCGAGTTGCAGGCGGCCGTGATCCCATTCTTTGCGCTGCACGTAATAAGTGGCATTCGGGAATGTGGCCACGATCTCGTCGCCGCGGCGGACGGTGTTCCAGCCGCAGTGGTCGAAGTGGAGGTGAGTGTTGATGACGATATCGATGTCTTCGGGGGCGACGCCCGCGGCGTGAAGGTTATCGAGCAGCTTCGCGGGTTGCTTGTAAATCTGCACGAGCCGGTCAGGAAGCTTGTTGCCAATGCCGGTTTCGACCAGGATATTTTTGTCGCCGGTGCGGATGAGCAGCGAGTTCATCCCGGCGTCGAGCCGGTTCTTGTCGTCGGGCGTGGCCTTCTTCGACCACATGGTTTTCGGTACAACGCCGAAAAACGCGCCGGCGTCGAGGAAGTAGGTACCGTCGGAAACGATGGTCAGTTCGAAATCGCCAAGAGTGGTACGGTGCATGGAAAACCAGCCTTCAGCCTTCAGTCGTCAGCCATCAGTTCGAAATTCGCAGGACTGATCCCAAAGAGAAACTGTCGGGCTGCAGGAGCTTTCCTGACGGCTGATGGCTGAAGACTGAGAGCTATTTCAATTCCTTATTCCAAAAATCTTCCATCATGTGAAAAAGCTGCGTACGCGTGCCGGGCCCAGCAATGCCGTGCGTCTTGTTTGGGTAGATCATCATGCGGAACTGCTTCCCCGCTTTGATGAGGGCGTCGGTCATTTGGATTGTATTCTGAAAATGCACGTTGTCGTCGCTGGTGCCATGCACCAGCAGCAACGAGCCCTGCAGCTGGCCGGCAGCGTTGACGACCGAATCGTCGTAGCCGCTGGCGTTGTCCTTGGGCAGACTCAGGTAGCGCTCGGTGTAGATCGAATCGTAGTCGCGCCAACTAGTGACCGGCGCAACCGAGATGCCGGCCTTGAATCGGTCGGAGTGGGTTAGCGAATAAAGCGTCATGAACCCGCCGTAGGACCATCCCCAGACGCCGGTGCGCGTGCGATCGAGCTGCGGATATTGCTCGTATAACTGGTCGAGCGCGGTAAGTTGGTCCTTCAGTTCGACGCGGCCGAGCTGCCCGAGAAGCGCCGCCGAAAACTTGCGCCCGCGATTGCCGCTGCCACGATTGTCGACCGTGAATATGGCGAAGCCTTCCTTCGCCAGAATCTGATGAAAAAGCCCACTTCCTCCGTTCCATGTTTTTTGCACTTCCTGCGCACTGGGTCCGCCATAGACGTTCACGATCAGCGGCAGCTTTTGGCTCGCGTCGGCGTTCGGCGGCAGCAACAGCGACCCGTGGAGAGGTGTGCCGTCGTCGGCCTTGAATTCGAGGTACTTCGGCGCGATTAGGTTGTAGTCGGCAACACTGCGAGCGTGCCAGATTTCCGTGCAGGGACTGCCCGCTCCACAGACTGCTACGCGCGTTGGCGTCTGCGGGGAGGAATAGTGCTCAACATAGTGCTTGCCGTTATCGGAGAAAGCAGCGGAGTAAGTACCGTCTTCGGTAGAGACGCGGCGCAATTCCGTTCCATCCAGTTTCACCGAAAAAAGCTGGTGCTGAAGCGGATCGCCCTTATTCGCCGTGAAAAAGACCGTGCCCGCCTCTTCGTCGACGCCGTCGATGGAGAGCACTTCGTAGTCTCCGCTTTCGAGTTGGCGTTCAAGCTTGGCATCGTCCGCGGCTGAATTAGCCGCGTTGAAACTATAGAGATAAATGTGTGTGTAGCCATCGCGCCAGCTCGTCCAAAGGAACCGGTCCTCGGATTTGAGCGCGGGGGATTTGAGGATGCGAAAATTGTCGTTGACCTCGACCCACGCATCGGGCGCCGATTCGGTCATCACCTTGCGCGACTTGCCCGAGTGCGCGTCGATGAAATAGAGGTCCATCACATCCTGCTTGCGATTCAGGACCTCGGCCCAGGCCCAACCCTCTCGAATCCAGCCAAAGCGCGGGACATAAGTTGTCCTCATCGTCGGAAAGCTTGATCCAGCGCGGTTTGCCACCATCACTCGAAACGACTCCAAGACGCACCGTGGGATTCGGATCGCCGGCCTTCGGGATATTTTTCCTGATCGACATGCGGGTGCGTCGGAGTCCAGTCGGTGATGGGATACGTGGGGACTCGGCTTTCATCCATCTGAAGAAAGAGAATGTCGTGGCCTTCGGGCGACCAGAAATAATTACTGCGAACCGCGAGTTCCTCGGCGTAGACCCAGTCAACTTCGCCGTTTAGAATTTCGTCGTCGGACTTGCCGCAGTTCTTATCCTTGTCTTTGTTGTCTTTGTTCTTGCCCTTTTCAGGCTGGACGAGCAGGCGTTCATCTTGCCCCGAGACCGGACGTGCATAAAGATTGTGTTTCCGCACATAGACAATATGCTTGCCATCGGGCGAAAACTTCGGATCCTCGCTCGGGTCGGAGGACGAAGTAAGCTGAACGCCGGTGCCATTCTCGAGACTGTAATACCAGAGCTGACCATGGGAGTCGAAGAGCAAGTGCTTGGAGTCAGGCGACCACAAATACGCGGCAACGTGATAGCGCGTCACGCGCTCCTTTTCGCGCTCGTCGTGAATCGCTGAAGTGGGCGGTGCCAGCTGAGAGAGCTTGTCCTCGCTGACGAGAATCTTCTTCTCGCCCGTTGTTGCGTCGAAGTACCAGAGTTCTCCGTGCTCGCCGGAATCGTCGCGCTGCACAAAAGAGACCTTGGTCCCGTCCGGACTCCACTTGATGGTTTCGGGGGCGCGGCCAGTGATGCCACCTTCGGCGAAAATCGCTTCGATGGTAAGCGGCTTTGGCGCAGAGGTCTGGGCATCTCCGGCGGAGACCAGGAAGCAAGCAAGAACAAAACCGGCGAGAAGATTTTTCACGAACACTCCGATTCAATACCTTTGCCGACTAAATGCCTGTTCAGAGAAGAAACAGAAAGTGTACAACGCGTAGATAGAGTCTAGGTAGGTTTCGTGGCGAACGCCTTCATTTCCGCGCGCACAGGGTGCTTCCCTTCATAGGCGGCGATGGCGCCTTCGTGCTGCAGGGTCAGGCCGATATCGTCCAATCCGTTGAGCAGGCAATGGCGCGCGAACTCGTCGAGTGCAAATTTCGCGGCGAAGCCACGCCCGTCATCGACACTCGAGGTTTCGAGATCGACGGTGAGCTGATAGTTTTCGACTTCGCGCGCCCCTCGCATGATCTCGGCGACCTGCCCGTCGCTGAGGCGAACCGTGAGAAACCCATTTTTCAGGCTGTTATTGGCGAAAATGTCGGCGAACGAGGATGCAATGACCACGCGGAATCCGTAGTCGGCAAGCGCCCAGACCGCATGCTCGCGTGAGGAACCGCAGCCGAAGTTCTTCCCGGCAACAAGGATAGTCGCGCCCCGGTAGCGTGGATCGTGCAGAACGAAGCTCGAGATCTCGCGGCCCTCGGGCGAGAAGCGCCAATCGTAAAACAGGAACTGGCCGAAGCCGGTGCGCTCGATGCGCTTCAGGAACTGCTTGGGGATGATCTGATCGGTATCCACATTGACGCGATCGAGCGGGGCAACGGTGCCGGTATGTTTGCGGAATGGTTGCATGATCGTCAGTTCATGTCTTGCGACAGAGTTCGGACCTACCAAACCTTGCAGATTTTATCGGACGGCGCCACCATGGGCTGTCCGGATTTGCACTGGAATGCCTGCTGAAACTCCGGCATGTTCACCACCACACCGTTAATGCGGTATTGCGCAGGCGAATGCGGATCGGTCATGGCGCGCACGCGCAAGTCCTCAGGCCGCTCGTTGGCGCAATCCCACTGCGCAAAGCCAATAAAGAAGCGTTGCTCCGGAGTCAGGCCATCGACCGGCTGCAGGTGCATGTCTTTCGTCTTGTCTTGCCAGGCCATGTAAGCCAGAATTTCGCCGCCGAGATCGGCCACGTTTTCGCCGAGCGTCAACTGGCCGTTGACGTGAACATCCTCGACCGCGACATAAGCCGAGTACTGGTCATCCACACACTTCGTACGAGCGTCGAATTTGCCGCGGTCTTCCTTGGTCCACCAATCCTTCAAATTTCCATGGGCGTCGAACTGGCTGCCTTCGTCGTCGAAGCCGTGCGTCAGTTCGTGTCCGATAGTGCCACCGGTGTTGCCGTAGTTGGGCGCATCGTCCATTTTGGTGTCGAAGAGCGGCGGTTGCAACACTCCCGCAGGAAAGTTGATGTCGTTCATCTGAGGGTTGTAATAGGCGTCGACGGTCGGAGCGGAAATATCCCATTCGCCGTGATCGACCGGTTTGCCGATCTTGTTGATGTCGCGACGGCTCTCGAACCGGTGAGCGCGTTGCACGTTTCCGGCGAAGTCGTCGGGCGTAATCTTCACGGAGCCGTAATCGCGCCATTTGTCGGGATAGCCAATCTTGTTGCGGATGCCTGCCAGCTTGGTCAAAGACTGCTGCTTGGTCTCCGGGCTCATCCAGTCGAGGGCGCGGATGCGCTCACCCATGGCGGTTTCAATCCGTTGCACCATGTCGAGCGTGCTCTGCTTGAGCTCGGGAGAAAAAACTTTTGCCACATATACCTGCCCCAGCGCTTCACCCAGGCTGTAGTCGGTGTATTCGACGCAGCGCTTCCAGCGGGGCTGCATTTCCTTGGCCCCGCGCAGATACTTGCGATAGAACTGGAAACTCTCCGCAGCGAATTTCGACGACAGATACGGGGCCGAAGTGTCGACTACGTGAAAACGGAAATACGTCTTCCAGTTTTCCACGGGTTCTGAGCCGAGGAGCGCATTCATCTGCTTGATAAACTCGGGCGCATCCACGTTCAGAATGTCAAACTGCGGGTACTCCAGCTCGCGATAATATGCGGCCCAGTCGAAATTCGGCGCCAGCTGGGCGAGGTCGGCGACCTTCATCTTGTGGACCAGTTTGTGGGGGTCGCGGCGGTCCACGCGGGTCATGGAAGCCTGGGCCAGAGCAGTTTCCATACGGAGAATTGTCTCCGCGTTTTTCTTTGCAACCTCCGGGCTGTCGCCGGCCAGTTCGAGAACCTTCTGCACATGCTGCAAGTAACGATCGCGGGTTTCTTTCGACTTCGCGTCGGTCTTGGTGTAGTAGTCGCGGTCGGGAAGGCCAAGTCCGCCCTGATCGACGTCGGCAATCACCTGCTCGGAGTTATCAGGATCCTGATTGGACCCGGCCGCAAAAAGCATGGGACTGTTATAGGAGTACTGCCGATAGGTGAACTGCAGGCGCGCCACCAGCGGCGTGAGGTCTTGCACCGACTTGACCTTCGCAATGGCATCGAGTTCGGGCTGAACTGGAGCCAGGCCCTGTTTTTCGACTGCGGCTTCATTCACGCAGGCCGCGTAGAAGTCGCCCGTCTTTTGTTCGACAGCAGTGCGCTGTGAACTCGGCTTGGCCGCCTGCTCCAGCATGCCCCGCAGAAAATTGAGGTTGTCCTGATAGAGCTTTCCATAGACGGACCATGAAGTCTGGTCGGGGGGGATGGGATTCCTCTTCTGCCAACCGCCGCAGGAATAGTGATACAGGTCGACGCAGGGATCGACGGACTTATCCATCGAGGTGACATCGAGGCTCGGCGAATAAGGCAGCACTGGCTCGGACGAGGACGAATTCTGAGCAATGGCGACGCAAGAAAACAGGAGCGAGAATACTACGAGGAAGCACAGGACATTTTTGTTCATAAAGGCTTTCGACGGCTGAAGTGCAAAGGTGTGAGCAAGTTATCTTAACTCAATCATGGTGCGCGGGTTCGGCGCGACTGTTTAGCTGCCATTTCCGAATGTCGGTGAAGTGCCCTTCAATCGCCGCCGCAGCAGCCATCTCGGGACTGACCAAATGGGTGCGTCCGCCACGGCCTTGTCGGCCTTCGAAATTGCGGTTGCTGGTCGAGGCACAGCGCTCGCCCGGTTCGAGGATGTCGGGATTCATGCCAAGGCACATCGAGCATCCGGATTCTCGCCATTCAAAACCTGCATCGAGAAAGATGCGATGGAGGCCTTCCAGTTCGGCGGCGCGTTTGATCGCTTGCGAGCCCGGCACGACCATAGCGCGGACTTTGGGGCTGACCCGCCGGCCTTTGGCTACACGGGCGGCAGCGCGCAAATCTTCAATGCGTGAATTCGTGCAGGATCCTATGAAGACGCGATCGACGGCAATTTGCTCGATCGGAGTTCCGGGTTGAAGGCCCATATAGGCGAGGGCCTGCTCGGCGGCGCGGCGATCGGATTCAGCGGTAAAGCTGTCCAACTCGGGCACGCGTGCATCCACGGCCACCACCATTCCAGGATTCGTTCCCCACGTTACATACGGCGCCAGCGAAGCGGCATCGATCTCAACAACGCGGTCGAACCGCGCACCCGGATCGGTTGCAAGAGTGCGCCAGTAAGCAACCGACGCGTCCCAGTCAGCGCCCTGTGGCGCAAAACGACGGCCGCGAACATAGGCGAACGTCGTCTCATCGGGCGCAATCAGGCCGGCGCGCGCTCCAGCTTCGATGCTCATATTGCAAAGCGTCATGCGGCCTTCCATCGAGAGACCGCGCACGGCTTCGCCCGCAAATTCAATCACGTGCCCTGTAGCGCCGTCCGTGCCGATGCGCCCGATGATTCCGAGCGCCAAGTCTTTGGCCGTCACTCCCACCGGCAGCTTGCCGCGCACCGCAATCTGCATCGCCTTCGCCTTGTTTTGCGGCAGACATTGCGTGGCGAGCACGTGCTCCACTTCCGAGGTACCGATGCCGAAAGCAAGCGAACCGAAGGCTCCGTGCGTGGAGGTGTGGCTGTCGCCGCAAACAATGGTCATGCCGGGCAGCGTAAGCCCAAGCTCCGGTCCGATGACGTGCACAATGCCCTGCTCGGCGGAATCCATGTCGAAGAACGGGACGCCGAACTCGCGGCAATTCTTCTGCAGCGCTTCAATCTGTTTCGCCGCGATCGGATCGGTGATCGGCGTGCCGCGCGGTGTGGTGGGAATGTTGTGGTCGACCGTGGCCACGGTCCGCAATGGCTGGCGGAGACGCCGCCCATTGGCGCGCAATCCATCAAAGGCCTGCGGCGAGGTTACTTCGTGAACCAGGTGCAGATCGATGTAAAGCAGCGGCGACTGGCCGGCGGGCGCGGCGACGAGGTGCGCGTCCCAGATCTTGTCGAACAGCGTACGGGCGGGCATGATTAAAGATGATAAATCGCAAATGCCTCCCTGCGGACCCCAAACATCGGGCATTCCCGAGGCTTTCGGTTATCATTTACAAGTCGAATCTGAGGATTTTCCGGATGATCAACGGCAAGCGCATTGCCGTGGTGCTACCCGCGTACAACGCGGAAAAAACGCTGGAAGCCACCGTTCGGGAACTACCCGACCTCGTAGACGCGTGCATTCTAGTCGACGATCACAGCTCCGATCGCACGGTCGAAGTCGCGCGCCGCCTGGGCTTGCAGTATTTCGTCCACGACCGCAACTACGGGTATGGCCGCAACCAGCAGACCTGCTATCGTGAAGCGCTGTCCGCTGGCGCCGATGTCGTTATTATGGTGCACCCCGATTACCAATACACGCCGCTGCTGGTCACTTCCATGGTCAGCATGATCGCTTACGGCGTATACGATGTGGTGCTTGGCTCGCGCATCATCGGAGGCACGGCGCTGCGTGGCGGCATGCCCTTTTACAAGTACGTCGCGAACCGCCTCCTGACCGCCTTCGAGAACTTATTCTTGGGAGTCAAGCTTTCGGAGTATCACTCCGGTTACCGCGCCTTCAGCCGCGATGTTCTCACCAAGTTGCCGCTGCTTGAGAACTCCGACGACTTTGTCTTCGACAACCAGATGCTGGCACAGTGCGTGCATTTCGGCTTTCGTATCGGCGAAGTTTCCTGCCCGACCAAATATTTTGAAGAGGCGTCGTCGATCAACTTCCGGCGCAGCGTGAAATATGGATTCGGTGTGCTCGCGACAACCATGCAGTTCGCCCTGCAAAGATGGGGTCTGGCAAAATTCTCGATTTTCAACGAGCGCGGCCGGCGTTTGGAACGCCAGTATTACGAACCGGGCGTTGTCAACAGCCCGGGAGCTTAATGGCGGCGGCATCCTCGGCCCGGGAATCCGGCATCCGCGACCTCGCGATCCACTTCCTGCTCGCTGACTCTCTAAGGATCAAGACATGAAGGACCATTCCGCGGCCAAAACCCTGGTGCTCCTGGTGGGCGTAACTCTTTTCGCCTTCCTGGTGCAGGGATACCACCCGGGCGTGGAGGATGACGGCGTCTATTTAGCGGCGATCAAGAAAGACCTGAATCCCGCGCTTTATCCCCACGACGCCGACTTTTTCCGGGTGCAACTGCAGGCCACGATATTCGACAAAGTGATTGCCGCCTCGGTTCGCCTCACGCATCTACCCGTCGGAGGGATGGTCTTACTGTGGCAATTCATTTCGATCACCCTGATTTTGTGGGGATGCTTGCGCATCGCCCGCCGGGTCTTCGCAGAGCCGCATGCGCAATGGGCAGCGGTGGCCTTAGTTGCCGCCCTGCTCACGCTTCCCGTAGCGGGTACCGCGCTGTATCTTGACGATCAATATCTTCATCCGCGGGCTCTAGCCACAGCCGCCATACTGGCGGCAATCGTGGCTGTTCTGGACCGCCGCCAGATCCTCGCAGGATTTCTTTTGGCGCTGGCTTTCGTGATGCATCCGCTGATGGCCAGCTTTGGTATTTCTTATTGCGCCTTCCTCTGGTGGCGCGGCGAGAAGTCCTCGACATTTTCAGCTGCCGCCGTGCTTCCGCTAGGGTGGGTTTTCGAGCCCACCTCTCCGGCATGGCAACAGGCCGCCAACACGCGCGACTATTACTATCTGTCGCGTTGGCACTGGTATGAATGGCTGGGCGTGATCGCCCCGTTGTTCTTGTTGTGGGGAATTTACCGGCTTGCTCGGAGAAACGGCTCCACGGTTCAGGAAAATATGGTCCAGGCGCGTGTGGCCCTGAGGCTGGTGTTGTTTGGTGTTTTCCAACTCGCCGTCGCCCTTGCCATCATGCTTCCGCCCAGCCTCGACAGGCTGAGGCCGTTTCAGCCCATGCGTTTTCTACACCTGCTCTACTTGATCTTTTTCTTGCTCGTTGGGGGGCTCATCGGGCAGAGAATATTGGGCCGGCAAGCCTATCGTTGGCTTCTTTTGTTTGTTCCGCTAGCCGTGGGGATGTTCTGGGCGCAGCGTCAGACGTTCCCCGCCACGCCGCATGTGGAATGGCCGGGAGCAAGGCCACGAAATTCCTGGGTCGAAGCCTTTGAGTGGATTCGGCAGAACACGCCTTCGGATAGTTTGTTTGCCTTGGATCCCTACTACATGGAGCTGCCGGGAGAAGATTTCCATAGTTTTCGCGCGCTGGCAGAGCGCAGCGCACTGGCCGATTACGTGAAAGACGCGCCTGTGGCGACCCAAGTCCCAAGTCTGGCGGCGCGGTGGAAGAAAGAGGTAGACGCCCAGCAGGGTTGGACAAATTTTCAAGCCGGCGATTTTCAGCGCCTGCAGCGTTCATTCGGCTTGAACTGGGTGGTTCTGGAGCAACCGGGAGTGAAGGGAATGGAATGCCCTTACCAGAATACCCGCGTTCTGGTGTGTCGCCTGAAGTAGGGCGCCGCTTGCGACGATCAAGACGCGATAGTGGGGCAGCAGCGTGTAAGATACAATTTGGAATAACTTGATGCCAAGCACCGCCGCCAAGCACCGCTATGACCTCAACGACGATCGGAACGGCCCACTCCGAGTATTCACATCGCGCGCGAAATGAGAATGATTTGAGCACAGGCGAGCAGAGCCATTTAGCTATAGAGTTCGCCGGAGCGACATTCCTAGAGATCCGTCAGATAGCCCCTGACCGTGGACGATGGGCCGTCGGATTGTTATGGCTTGGGGCAGTGTGCTCGGTAGTGGGCATGGCGATCTTTCTGCCCTTCGCCTGGGACGCCAAAGTCTACCTTGCAGATCTTCATCAGTACCAGGCGTACATCCACGGCCAAATAGATTCTTCGCTCGCCTACTCACCGTTGTTTATGATTACCGCGCAGGGTGTGGCAAGGCTGCTTCCTCTCTGGCTGACCATCGGGGTGTTCGGCATTGCGTACTTCGCCGGATGGCTGCTTCAGCTCTGGGTGGGAATGGAGTTTGCGACCCCGGACGAGCGCAAGATTCTTCGCTATGTCGCTCCGGTCATAGCGTTTTTCCCGGGACTCCTGGTCAACGATGTAATTGTCTCGGGCAACCTGGCGTACATTCTCTATGGCCTCATGCTGGCGACCGCGGCTTTGGGCTGGAAGCGCGGACGCTGGATTTGGTTCTACCTGGCGGTGTTGGCGTCGTCTTGCGTCAAAGTGCATCTGCTGACGATGCTCGCGATCCCATTGCTGTGCGGGAAGCGTCAATGGGTGCGGACCATGATTACCGGAGCGGCCGGGCTCGGGCTTTATGCGTTGCAGTTCAGGATCTGGCCGCAGGCCTTCCACGTGTACATGAACTCACTGAAGGTGATGTCCCAGATGAGGCGCGACTTTGGTTGCGGGCCGGCGGGCAATCTGGCGCGCGTGCTTCAGATTATGGGAGTGTCTTACGAAGAGCCATCCATCATTCTTTATGTGGTCTACGCCGTGGCGATGTTCCTATTGCTGCTCTGGCTCTCTCGTCTGTTTCGGGAGGGCAAAGTCAGCTTTGCGAGTTGGGCGCCAGTGATGCTGCTCGGCGTGGTCTTGCTGAATCCGCGGATTCTTACCTATGACGTTGCGTCAGTATCGCTGCCGATGGTGCTGGTGGCGTGGCGTTCGCTGCGCGGTGTTCGGCGGAGTTTCCGAAAACCCGTTCTAATTGGGTTCGCGCTGCTGCTGCTTGCGTTGAACGTCTTTGTTGAGGTGAACGAAGATTTTGTCACCATGTTGCCGGATGCATGGAAATACCTGGAGATGTTGCTGATGCTGGGAATCTTCGCTGCTGGTCTCCGAAGCCTGCAGCGAGAGGCATCGAATGGCCCGGAGCCAAGCCTGGAACCCGTTGAATCCGTGCCGGCTTCGTTCGAATATGCAGATGCCTGAGTAGAATGGGTTGCCGACGCCTCCAGTCCGGGCGAGCATCCAATTGCTTATGTCAACCGTGACGACTCAACCAGCCGAGGTCCAACGCAGACCACGGCTGGTGCTCAGCGAGATCGTCGCCTTCGCCTACGACACCTTCATCAGCAACAAGGTCCGCTTTGCTCTGACCGCGCTCGGCATCGCCATCGGTACCGCCTCGCTCATCCTGGTGGTCACGATCGGGATGACGGGAAAGCAGTACATTCTGGGCCAGATCCAGGGCATCGGCACCAACCTGATTTATGCCAGTTACGTCAGCGGAGGGCATCGCGTCGTGCCCGTGTTCGATGATTTGACCGTGGAAGACGTTGCCGCGGTGAGGGAGCAAGTGCCCTCGGTTGTCGCCGCAACGCCCTTTGTGACCCTCGGTGACCGCATCAGCGTGGGTAACGGCAAGGAGCAGGACATTCTGGTCCTTGGCGTATTCCCCGAATATCGTCAGGTGCGGAACCTGGTGTTGCTGGCGGGCAGGTTCTTCGACCCGGAGGACTCGCAGGAGCACAACAAGGTTGGCGTAATCACCGAAAAGCTGGCGCTGAAACTGGCGCGAACGCCCGAAGGAGCAGTGGGCAAGGTGGTCAAACTCAACGGCCTGCCCTTTACGGTGATTGGGGTGTTCAAGGAAAGAGTGGAGACGTTTGGGCAGTCCGAAGTGGAAGAGAACACGATGGCGATCCCCTACTCGGTGAGCCGGTTTTTTCTTCCATCGAATGCGGTGCGGCAGATTTACTTCTCGGTGGCGAGCGCGGATGAAGTAACGGCAGCGACAGCTCAAATCAAACGGGTACTACAGTCGCGGCACCGTGCCGAGTCGGTCTACAACGTGGAGAACCTCACGGAACTCCTGTCGGTTGCCGAGAAGACGGCGAACACGCTCTCGGCCGTCCTGCTGGCGGTTTCGCTGGTGGTGCTGCTGGTGAGCGGCATCGGCATTATGAACATCATGCTGGCGACCGTAAGCGCGCGCATTCGCGAAATTGGAATTCGCAAGGCGATGGGTGCAACCAAGCGAGAAATTCTTTTTCAGTTTCTGTCCGAGGCAATTTTGATCTCGCTGATTGGCGGCGTGATCGGAATTATTGTCGGCCTGGCGATTCCGTTTTCCGTGCGTTTTCTGACCGAATACCGCATCCCGATTTCCGGACTGTCAGCGCTGATTGCGATTGCAGTTTCGTCGCTCGTCGGGATTATCTTCGGCACGATTCCGGCAACGCGCGCCGCGCAGCTCGATCCGGTGGAGAGCTTGCGATACGAGTGAGGTACCCCCCCACCACGCAGGAAGATCTATTTCTCGAGAGGTTTGTTGGTGACGTAGGGGCCCTTCGGAGGCCCTTGCTCGCCAACTCCGGCGCCAGACAAGGACGAATTCTAGGCGGTTTTGACTGTGGTCTTTATTTCGGTCGTTGTCGCCAGTCGTTTTTCGGCGCGCAAGTTAGCTACTACCAGGCGGATGTCGTTGAAGCTTACATAGGGTGGGACGGCGTCTTTGATGTCGCGCAGTCGCTCTACTCCTTTTTCCAGGCAGGCGGACTCGATTAGCGGCTGGGCGTCGGGCGAGATCCATTTGGGATCGAGTTTCACCTGGCCGGTTTCGATCAGGTTGGCAACCGTGCCCACAACCGTGGAAAGCTGGCGCGCGCGGAGGCGGCAGATTTCTTCAAAGGAGCGGCCTTCCTGCAACAAGCGCAGCGTCTCTTCGCCGGGAGTTAGTTCCTTGGGCGCGGCGGGCGCGGCGCGCGCTCCCTCGGCAAAGTTGCGGATGGCCTGAAGAATTTCCGCTCCATAGACGTCGGCTTTGCGCTCGCCAATTCCCGCAATTTGCATAAGCTGGGCGAGCTTCTTTGGCCGGCGGCGGCACAACTCTTCGAGCGTGCTGTCGTGCAGGACGACGTAAGCGGGAATCTTGTTTTCGCGGGCGATGGAACGGCGCCATTCGCGCAGATAGTCGGCGAGGGCGGGATCGAAATCGCGAGGCGCCCCGCGTGCGACCGTCGTCGCGGGCAAAAAATCTTCTTGGGGCAAGAGCCGAGCGACCTTCTTGCGGCGGGATTCACCCAGTTAGCGGCAGACGCAGCGGGCACGAACCTGGGGTACGGGCTGGTCGCTTAGCCAGTCGGGCTTGCCGGAGCAGTTGTCGCAGGCGCCGCAATGGTCCCACTTCGGAGTTTCGCCGAAGTGGAGACAGATCTGGCGATGGCGGCAGCTCTTGGAATCGGCGAAGCGGCTGACGGTGCGCTTACGTTCCCAGGAGCGGTCGCGCTCGGCTTCGTCTTCAATCTTTCCGATGAAGTATTCGAGCAGCACGTGGTCACGTTTTTGCCAGAGCAGGACGCAGTCGGCGGGACGACCATCGCGTCCGGCGCGTCCGGATTCCTGGTAATACTGCTCAATGGATTTCGGCAGCGAGAGATGAATCACGGCGCGCACGGAAGCCTTGTTGATGCCGAGGCCGAAGGCAATGGTGCCGACCAGCACGCGAACTTCGTCGGACATCCAGCGTTCCTGGTTCTGGCGGCGCATGGAGTTCTCCATTTTGGCGTGATAGGGAATCGCCGGGATGCCGTTCTCCTCAAGGTATTCGACGGTTTCTTCCACGCGGCGGATGGTGGGCGCGTAGACGATGATGTTGCCTTCGGAGTAGTAGCGGAGCGCGCATTCGAGCAATTCGAGCTGCGTTAGAGGGTCGCACTCGTGCACGATGTAGTTGAGGTTGTTGCGGTGGAAGCTGGCGATATAGAGCGCGGGATCGCGCATTTGCAGCTGCTTGAGAATGTCGTGCCGCACCTGGCGCGTGGCGCTGGCGGTGAAAGCGGCGATCGGAATCACGGGGAAACGCGTGCGCAAGCGGCTAAGCTGGCGATAGTCGGGGCGGAATTCGTGTCCCCACTCGGAAATGCAGTGCGCTTCATCGACGGCGAAAAATCCCACGGGCACGTGCGCCAGCCAGTCGAAGGTGCTGTCGGCGGCGAGACGCTCGGGCGAGAGATAGATGAGGCGATAGTCGCCCTTGCGTGCATTCGCCATCACGTAGTTTCGTTCGGTCGTGTTCTGAAAGCTGTTGATGGCGGCCGCGGGAATGCCCATCTGCGCGAGCTGGGCGGCCTGATCCTGCATGAGCGCGATCAGCGGAGAGACGACTACGGTTGTCTTTCCGGAAACCACGGCGGGGAGTTGATAGCAGAGTGACTTGCCTCCTCCGGTGGGCATGACGGCGCAGGTGTCGCGCCCGGCAAGCAGGCTGCGAATGATGTCCTCCTGCTTGGGGCGGAATTCGTGGTATCCCCAGTAGCGACGGAGCGGATCGAGTAGAGCGGGCTGGGGAGCAGACATTTGCTAGGAGTATAGCGGGAGCGGGATGGGCGGCGTCTGTGAGGGTTTTAACGGCGGATTTGTGATGAATGGGGTGGGTCCGTGGTGAAATATGATTTACGCGTTTATGATCGTCGGCGTCATTTCCGATACGCACGGTCTGGTGCGTGCCGAAGCGATCGAAGCCCTTGGCGGCGTCGACCACATTCTGCATGCGGGGGACATTGGCGCGCCCGAAGTGCTCGCAGCTCTGGCTCGAATCGCGCCCGTGACTGCGATCCGCGGCAATGTTGATATTGAGCCGTGGGCGCGCGGGCTGCTGGAAACTGAAATCTTGGAGCTTGGTGGTGCGACGATCTACATGCTGCATGATTTGGGGCGGCTGGACGTGAAGCCGGAAGCTGCCGGAATCCACGTGGTGGTGCACGGGCACAGTCATCAACCGAAGATGGAGGAGAGGAACGGGGTGCTTTATTTCAACCCCGGCAGCGCGGGGCCGCGAAGGTTCAAGCTGCCGGTGAGCGTGGGTACGCTGCGCGTCGAGAAGGGGAAGATCAAAGGGGAGTTGCGGGAGTTAAAGATTCGCGCGTGACAAAGGGCCGACAAACTTCGCCGGCCCTTGAAGTTCTCGTTTGCGGACAGCCGCCCACTACTTCTTCGGGGCGATCGCGTCTTTCGCAGCTTTCGCCACGCGGAACTTCACAACGGTCTTCGCCTTGATCTGGATCGGTTCGCCGGTCTGCGGATTGCGGCCCATGCGAGCCTTGCGGTGCGCCTTCACCAGGCGGCCGAGTCCGGGCACGACGAATACGCCATTCTTCTTGGTTTCCTTGATTGCGACGTCGGCCAGGTGCTCTAAGAATGTCGCGGCCGTTTTGTTGTTGGTGCCGAGCTTTTCGGCGAGGTGACGGGTCAATTGTGTTTTGGTCATACCAGAAGCCATGAATCCTCCTTCGGGAAGCAAGCTTGAAATGCTGATTTCGACCGGATATTAACGCACTCTGCTGTGGAAAAGTAGTATATTGTGCAGATTTTATGCGGTTTCTGAAAAGGTACCCCCGCAAAAACGGCCTAAAACGCAGGTTTTTGCCGATTGAATACCCGCAAAAACGGCGAGGGTATTGCCGGGGGTGAGGTTGTGAGGTGGTAAGGTTTGAGGCCTTCGGTCGCGTGTGCTGCGAACCAGTTCGTTACTTGCGCGCGAGTTTCCTCGTAATCTCTTCTACGATCTTCGGACGAAGATCGGCGAGCACGCTTTCTACGATACTGGCAATCGCGCTTGCATCCGGCGCTACCGTGGATGCGCCATCGGCCGCCGCAGCCGCCGCCATGGTCTTCGGAGCTTCCAGAGTTTCGGTCTGCATGACCGCTTCGGCAGCAGGCCCTTCCGCGTGTGGCGCGGGCTCAACAGTCTGGAGCTCTTTCGACTTGTTCGAGGTCTGCTTGCCGCGCTTGCCCATGTCCGTTGGCCCTCCCGCATCAGGAATCGAATCTTCATGCGCAACTTCGGTCGCAGATCCGGTCGCTGCGGACGCTTCGACTTCGGATGCGTCGATATGCGCCGCTTGTTCTACCGCCCCCTGCGCGATCATCTCTTCGGCAATCGCTTCGTGCGCAACCGTGGTGTCCGAAACGCAGGCTGCTTCGGCATTCTCAGGCGCTGCATCGGCGAAGGTTGCAGCCGGGACTTGACCCTCCGGCGCGATTTCTGGGGCCGCCATTTCGAGAACTGGTTCCGGTTCCTTCTCCCCCGTGGATGCTGGAGCCAACTCGGAGACTGCCTCCGCA
Organism: uncultured Acidobacteriaceae bacterium; assembly: GCA_963818945.1. Classification (GTDB taxonomy): domain Bacteria; phylum Acidobacteriota; class Terriglobia; order Terriglobales; family Acidobacteriaceae; genus Acidiflorens. Next base: position 1,637,553 of record CAWFUA010000001.1, read on the forward strand.
ACCGGCTCGATGCTTGTTGAAACTTCGCTTACAGCGGGAGCCGTGATGTCTGCGGCAGCGTCGGCTACAAATTTTCCGAACATTTCCGCTTCGAGCGAGATGGACGCTTCGTCGGGAGTCAATGCCACCGGCTCCGCGATCCAGCGCGGCTGGGAAGCTGCATGCCGAGCCGCTTCCTCGGCCAGCAAGTGGCCCGCGGCCACAAGCGTGCCGTGCGAAGGCATGGGCGTATCGGAATATCCGGTTGCCGGCGTCAGCAGGCGCAGCGCTTGCGCCAACTCCTCCTCGCTCGGCGGAGGATCCTCCGGTTCGGCGGTCTCTTGCAGGCTGACCGCAGTTGGGGCAGGGGGCGCGGGCTCGTCCGCGATCGGGGCCGCTACCAGCGGAGAGTCTCCAACCCCTGAATCTTCAACCTGCGATTCCTGGACTTTGAATTCTTGAACCGTGGATTCTTCAAGTCCGGCATCGGGCTCACGTTCTTCAAGCCTGGTTTCTTCAACGATCGGGTTAGCGACTTGCGGCTCTTCCGTTTTCGCTTCCAGTTGCTCCGGGGCTGGGTTTTGTTCGCTCACTGCCACAGCTTCGGCTGCGGTGACTTCGATTTTTTCTTGCGGGGCAGGCTCGGCGGCGAAAATCGGCTCGTCCTGCTGATCAATGGGCGCCGGTTCCTGCGCGAATGAAGCCATATTCACGACTTCGGTAGCGGGAGTCACCCAAGGAATCTCTACTGCTGCTGTCTCGGCTGCCGGTATCTCTGCGGCCGGACGTTGCTCTGACCGACTCTCCCCTGCCGGCGCGCCGGCCTCGGAAGGCGTCGCTGCTTGCAAGCTGGCCGCGACTGCGCTCAGCGCGTCCAGTTCATCGGCTGTGATATCGCGTGGAATGTCCGGGACGACAACAGGCTCTTTCTCGGGTGCGGCTGACTTGACGGCCGCTGGAGATTCGGAGACGGCCTTAGTTTTGCTTCGCCGGAAATCGTGGAAGTTTGCGGTCACGTCAGCCGGCTCGGCTTCCGTTTCCTTCTTTTCCTTCTTCTTGGCGGGGAAACGCAGTCGTTCCCTCCAACTGGTATCGGAACCGCTCGCCGAGCCGTTGTCGCCGGGAGCGTTTCGGTTCATTTTTTGCCGCTCCGCCGCCGACAGAATACGGTCTTCCAGGCGCGCAAGCACGCTCAACAGTTCGCTCGCTTCAAAAGGCTTGACGATGTGGCCGTCGGCGCGGACACGGCGTGCTTCATCCGGCTTAAATGGTTCCAGCTTTCCCACGGTCAGCAGCACTGGAATGTGGGCGGTTTCGGAGGCGTCTTTAAGGCGTTGGCAAACCTCGAGGCCGCTGTAGCCGGGCATGTAGACATCGAGGACAACGAGATCGGGTAGCGATTCGTTGACGCGCTTGAGCGCCGCCGATCCGTTATTGACCGTGACAACTTCGTAGCCGGCGTCAACCAGGATCTTGCGCCCCATGTTCTGGGCGGTCACACTATCATCGGCCAGCAAAATTTTCCGCGGCAAGCGTCATCCTTCGCCAACTACATAAGAAGAGATAAGGCGAAAGTACCGTGTATGGGAACTCAAGTCAACGATTCGTGAGGACTTGGACCGTTACGAGCGTGCCAAGTACGGAGGTTCATGTACCGGAGGAGCAGATGCCGGTCGCCGGTTCCCAGTTGCAAGTAAAGACGCGATGCTTGGACCACCGGGCGCTGCCAACTGGTTCTTCAGAACGGTTTTAACTTGGCAAACCCCTTCTTCTTTCTCTTCCTGCTCGATGAGATGTCGGCCATCTCCTCTTTTGGCGCCGAGCTCGAAGAGCTGACGGTTGGGTTTCCAGCCGCGCTGCTGTCCAGTTGGTTGGCCTGCTGCAGCGGAGGCAGGGCGTTCTGGTCCGGCTCCACGTTGGGCTTGAGTTCGTTCGGATCGGCGAGGTTCGGCTTCAACTCCGCCGCATCTGCATCTCCTGCGGGCGCAGTGTCAGATCGCGGCGCTGCTTCATTCGGCGCCGGGGTCCCACTGATTGTGGTCACGCTCAACTTGCCGTTCGCATCCGAGCCTCCGGTTATCGTACGCGCCAGATCCCTGGCAACTCCGGTGGCGGTCACTGCCTCGGGGTCGACCATGGTCGGTTCACCGCGATGGGCGGCTTGCGAAACATCGGGATGCTTCTCCAGCCCGCTGAACATGGTCGACATCATGGTCGGCTGTTGCCGGCTGGCGAGTTCTTTCTGATTTTCTTCCAGCGCCTTGCGCGTGGGGCGGGGTACTGGCTGATGCAACGCTTCGAGGCGTGTCTTGGCATCGACCGCGCGATCCATAGCCGGATATCGCGTAATGATCCGTCCGTAGGCCGCAGCTGCTTCCTTGGTCAGTTCCTCGATCATCTTGCCCTTGGTAACTTCGGTCCCGCGAGGGTTCTTTCGAATCACTTCAATTTCAGCTTCGTAGGTTCGGCCCAGCAGGAACAGAGCCTCATCCGCACCGCTGTAGAGAGGGTAACGGTCTACCAGGGTCTTCAGCCGGGCAATGGCTGCGGGGTAGGAAAGCCGCACATAATAGAAGCGGCCGACGTCGAATTCTTTTTGCGCAAGAACTTCCTGCACTTCGCGCAAACGCTGTTTGGCCTGCGGAACCATCTTGCTGTCCGGATATTCCTGAAGCAGGGCGCGGTATTCCTCTTCCGCGCGCATGGCGTGAGTGTAGTCGCGGTCCGGCTTCTCCATTTCCTGATAATGGATGTTGGCGACCTTAAGCTGCGCCTCAGCCGCTTCGGGCATATTAGGGAAGAATGTCTTGAAATCCTTGTACTCGATCTCGGCCTGCTGAAGCGCAGTCGAGCCGCCTTCGGCGTACCAGGAATCCGCTACCGCAAGCTTGGCGCGGGCGATAAACTCCGAATCCGGATAGGTGTTGATCAGCGTCTGGAGCGTCATGCGCGCCACGTCGAAGCGGTTATGCTTCATGGCATCCATGGCGCGGTCAAACAGCACCTTGTCTGGTTGCTTGGAGCCGACGTTCGCCAGCGGATTATTTACCTTCTTGTTCGTGCAACCGAGCAGAAGCGCCAGGCCGACGATTACCGCCCCGAGAATCAATCTACGTCGCATAAGGACCTCAAACTTTTTCACCAGTACTTTTTCAGCACTGAGTCACGGAGAAAACAACAACGAATTTCCTCCGTGCTTCCGTGTCTCGGTGGTAGACCCCCGTTACACCCTTTGCAGGCTCGCGCTGCGTGCCGCTTCCAGCAGCACGGCCGCATTCGACTTGGCATCGCCTTTGCCGAACACCGCGTTGCCCGCAACCAGAATCTCGGCGCCGGCCCGCACGACCTCGGCGACCGTATCCAGGGCAATGCCGCCATCTACTTCGATGCGGTAAGAGTATCCGCGCTCGGCGCGAATTTCAGCCAGCTTCCGGATTTTATGCACCGCGCCGGGAATGAACTTCTGCCCTCCAAATCCCGGGTTCACGCTCATCACCAGCACATAGTCCACAATTTCCAGTACCTCACTGAGCGTTTCCACGGGGGTAGCGGGATTGATGACCACGCCCGCGTGGCACTGGTGGCTCTTGATCAGGTTCAGGGTGCGGTTCAGATGCGGGCAGGCCTCCTGATGGACAGAAATCCAATCGGCTCCTGCTTCCGCAAAATTCCCAATGTACCGATCCGCATTCTCAATCATGAGATGGCAATCGAGAGGAAGCCGGGTTGCCTTGCGCAGCGATTTAACGACCGGAGGCCCGATGGTGATGTTGGGCACAAAATGGCCGTCCATAACATCCACATGGATCACGCTGCCGCCACCAGCCGTGGCGCGCTCTATCTGGTCGGCAAGATGAGCGAAATCGGCGGATAGTATCGAGGGTGCAAGTTCGATCAAATCAGGTTCCGTAGACAGTCCTGCCTGGGTCACACCTTGGCCGCGCCCGGCCTGGCACCAGGCTCAGAAGCGGCCAGATTCGGCCAGAATTGTCGGCTCGAGTCCCGCAAAATGCGAAGCTGAGTGAATTTTAGCACGGGGAGTGACCTTCGTAATCCTACGCACATACCTCCGAGCATGGCATTGTGACGGTCCTCCTTCACCTTTCGTGGGGTTCTGCCGATAATCAAATGAGTCCGACACCCAAGTTGATCCTGCTCGGGCGGAGCCGATTTCGATGGACCTGCCAAGCCATCAGCCTTCCGAGGCCGCACCTTCCCCGGTCGAGCGCCGGCATTTTCCACGCCATTCCGTGCACGTGCAGATCGAACTTCATCAGGAGGGCAGCGAGGTGCCGCTTCGCATGGAAACCACCGATCTGAGCCGCGGCGGCTGCTATGTTCAGCTGATGATGACCCTTTCGGTCGGCACCTACGTCAACGCCACGCTGTGGATCTGCGACTCCCCTGTCCGCGTTCGCGGGCGCGTTGTCACGCGCCATCCACAATACGGCAACGGCATCATGTTCCTCGAACTTCAGGGGAACGGGGAACAGGTTCTGAGCCGCTACCTCGACGCGATCGTTGAATAGCCTGGCAGCGGAATTGGCGGGCCCACGCTCGCTTGAATACCCCTTCTCGATCCCGGCAATTGCGCGCTACCCTGTTGGACGATTAAGATTCCTTCACTCTCATGTCTGAAGTAATTTCTGCTGAGCCCATGACAGAGCCGCCCGCTTCCACTTCGGCGACCGGACCTTCCGTTGAGGTGTTCGCCGTTTACGGTGTTGAGCCCGAGATTCAGGCCTATGCCATGGCGAAGTATTCGCGCTCGGCGCTCTCGATGAAGGAGTCGCTGCGCGAGATTACATCACAGAAAGCAGAAAAATTCCTCAACACCTTTTATTTCCAGTACGGACATCGTTCGATTGCCGACCTCGCGCACATTGCGCTCGCCATCGAAAAGCTTTCTATTCTGGCCGCCATCGTGGTGGCCGACGAGCAGCGTTGGGATGGTCAGGAGCGGTCAACCCGCTATCAGGACTTCAAGAAGAGCGGATACTACACGCCAAACTTCGAAGGCTCGGCCGAGGCTGCGGGCTTTGCCGCGGGCGCGCTGTATCGCGACACAATCGAATTTCTGTTTGCGACGTACGAAAAGGTCTCGCAGGCGACGTTTGAATATCTGGCCAGCATCACGCCGCGCCCCACCGAAATGAAGGCGGAAGCGTACGAGCGTACTCTGCGAGCTCGCGCTTTTGACGTCTCGCGCTACCTGCTGCCGCTGGCGACGAACACTTCGCTCGGGGAAATCGTGAATGCGCGCACGCTCGAAACGCAGGTCGCTCATTTGCTTTCACAGCCGCATCGCGAGGTGCGCGAACTGGGAGCACAGCTGAAGAGGGCGGCTACGTCTCCCGCTTATAACGCGAATGAGGAATCGCTGCGCGCGCTGGTGGAGGCGATCCGCCAAGTTTCGCCTGAGATCGCCAATCGCGCCGAACAGGAACTTCTCCGCGAAGTGCGCGTCGCGTCCACGCTCGTCAAGTATGCCGACCCGAACGCGTATGAGATCGACTCGCGCCGAGAATTGCGGCAAGCGGCTGCTGAGGTCATGAAAGGCGTGGCCATCGCGCCTGCGCCATTGGTGGATTTGCTCGATCCGGAACCGCTGGAAATCGAGCTGGCGGCTACTCTTTTGTATGCCAACTGCCATTATTCGTACCGGCAGATTCGGCAGGCAGTTGAGGCCGCGGGCGAAACGCGGCGGAGCGAAATCATCGATCTGGGGTTGCGTCATCGCGGCAAGCACGATGAGATGCCGCGGGCGTTCTCGGCCGGCCATGAATTCCGCTTCGACATCCTTATGGATATCGGCGGCTTCCGCGACATGCACCGGCACCGCCGCTGCGTGCAGATCATGCAGGACTTTACGACTGCGCATGGCTACGACACTCCGCCGGAAGTTGAAGCGGCTGGAATCCGCGCGGACTACGAAAGCGCGATGCGGCGCGCGGCGGGCGCGGTCGAAAAACTTGCCGAATCGGGCGGCGCAGAAGCGCGCGAGAATTCGCAATATGCCATCCCGCTCGCTTTTCGCAAACGCACGCTCTTCAAAATGGATTTTGCCGAGGCTGTCTACATCTCCGAGCTGCGCACCACGCCCGCCGGGCACGCGTCGTATCGCAACGTGGCCTACGCCATGTATGAGGTGGTCGCGAAGAAGCATCCGGGGCTGGCAAAGTATTTCCGCGTGCACGACGTGCGCGAGCCGGTGGATTTGCTGAAGAGGTGATGGAACCGTCACTCCTTATAGCGGCCTTGGTCTTTCTTGACGGGACGCGTTCGCGGGCGAGGGCGCCCGCGCCACATCCATCAAATTGACGCCGCCCATTTGCAAACTCTAGAATCTTCACACACATGCCTCTCTACGAATACCAGTGTAAGAAGTGCAAACACCGCTTTGAGAAGATCCAGAAGTTTTCCGACAAGATGCTGAAGAAGTGCCCTGAGTGCGGAGGGCCGATCGAGCAAATGGTGTCGGCACCGGCTGTGCAGTTCAAGGGTTCGGGCTGGTATGTGACCGACTACCCCAAGAAGGGTTCTTCTTCCGCGTCGTCCTCTTCTTCGTCTGAAAATGAAAGCAGCGCTAAGGAAGCGAAGGAAGCAAAAGAGGAGAAGAAGGACGCTAAGAGCGACAAGAAAGACGAGAAGCCCAAGTCCGAAAGCTCGTCAAAGAAACCCAAGAAGGACTAATTCGCCCCCCGCAACCGCCGACCTGTTTCTACGTTCCTATCTCACCGCGGCTTCCCGGCTTGCTCGGGCACGCCAACCACCAGGGTTCGGCGGCGAGGCAGTTCGTCGTCGGAGATTTCCGCCAGGAATTGCAGGTCGAGGCCGAGCTGTGCGCATTGCTGACAAGCCGCCTCGTTGAAGAAGTACACGATGTCTCCGCCAAACCGGTCTTTGAGCCGGCGGCGTTCGTCCATGTCGAACGGGCTCACCGAATACACTTTGATTTCGGCATTCCCGCGCAGGGCAGCGCCCAATTGACGCTGAAATCCGAGCGCACCTTGCCGCACCTGCACCATGGTGAACGATACAACGCGATAAGGCATAGTGGCAGACGAAGAATAGCAGCCTTTGCCGACGGGCAGCCGTCCATTTCAGCGCAAACCGCTCCCGACCACGGACGAGCGCCGGCCCGACTCCTCCCCTGAATCCTTCCCGCTCCCGGCACATCTAACTAATAGATTAGTCGTTATAACGACTACATCCGGGAGGGCGATATGCTAACCATCCGGCGCAGCAGTGAACGCGGGGGCGGTGACCACGGCTGGCTCAAGACTCAGCACACTTTCAGCTTCAACGATTATTGGGACGAGAAGTGGATGGGGTTCCGTTCCCTGCGCGTCATCAATGAGGACTGGGTTGCGCCCAACAGCGGTTTCCCGACGCATCCGCATCGCGACATGGAAATCATCACCTATGTTCTCTCCGGCCAGCTCGAGCACAAGGACAGTCTCGGCACCGGCTCGGTGATTTTGCCCGGCGATGGGCAGCGCATGAGCGCGGGGCGCGGCATCCGGCACAGCGAGTTCAATCCGTCCGCGAGCGAGAAAGTGCACTTGCTGCAAATCTGGATTCTGCCCGACAAGCAGGGCTACGACCCCGGGTACGAGCAGAAGAGTTTTCCGGAGGCCGAGAAGCGCGGCCGGCTGCGGCTGATCGCATCGAGCGACGGCGCGGATGGCTCGGTGAAAATTCATCAGGATGCAAAGCTGTTCGTGGCTTTGCTTTCGCCGGGCGAGGAAGTCCGGCATGCCCTGGGGGCGAAACGCCATGCCTGGCTGCAGGTGGCGAATGGTGAAGTCGAATTGAACGGCCAGCGGCTCGCGCAGGGAGACGGCGCTGCCGTCAGCGACGAAAAGGAACTGACGGTCAGGGCGACGAAGGATGCCGAAGTCTTGCTGTTTGATCTGGCATAAGGCGTAGCCCAAAGAATGGGTGCACCGAATCGGGGGTGGGAATCAGACGTGCCTCCGGAGACCGCACCTTGACATCGCGCCGCGACACACCCGTGGATATCGGAGACTTATTCAGAGTTTCCCTAACCACTCCAATGGGCCGAGCGGTTAGAACGGGCAACCGGCAGTAACCCACCCTCAGAGAGTTTCCCAGACATTTCTCCTGGACAAGTTTTTCCAACAAGGAGACGGCGGACAAGTGAAGCTGGTTCGCCGCCGCCATTTGCCGCTACTGAATCGTGTGCAAGAGCTTACCCGGTAGCTTACCTGGTGACATTAGTACTGGTCGATCACGTTACTTGGGATGCTCACGGGCTGAGAATGACAAACCAAAGAGGCTGTAAACTGGCTCATGTCTAACGGGGATTTTGCCGAAAGAACATTGAGGATGGACTGGCATATGGATCGCTTCACAACCACGATTCTGTTTTGTGCGCTCGCGATCGGTACTCTCGCGATCGATGGTTTCGCGCAGGTGCCAGCTGATTTCGCTTCCAGGAAAGCGAATCTGGTAGCGCTCGAACGCTTGTGGAACCAGGCGCAAGTGACTCGTGACGCGAGGGCCATCGCCACGATGATCGGAGATCACTTCGTCAACACGGAATTCGACGGAGTGGTGAACAAACGAGGAGAGTTTCTCGCGGATTTCGCGGATCCGAAGTTTAAGCCCAGCGTGATGAACATCGACAACGTTGAGGTGGAAATGTACGGAACGACGGCTATCGTCGCGGGCGATTATCACACCAAGGGTTTGTATGACGGCAAGGCCTACGAACACTTCGGCCGGTTCACGGATACCTGGGTTTATTTGGATGGCAAGTGGCTCTGCGTCGCCAGTCACAGCAGCCTTAAGAAATAAACTCACACCCACGGCTTGCCGCTTGGGCCAGATTTGACATCCCCGCTAGTGCCCCAAATGATAAGGATGCTTGTTCAGAATCGTGAACGCGCGGTAAATCTGCTCCAGCACCACCACCCGCGCCAGTTCGTGCGGCAACGTCATCTTCCCCAGCGATAGTGTCAGCCCGGCCTGCCGCCGAGCCTCCTCGGTAAACCCGTCGCTCCCGCCAATGGCAAACAACAGCGGCACCGCGTGAACCTGCTCCCGCTCCACGAACGCCGCCAGTTCCTCGGAAGAAAACTGCTTCCCGTGAGAATCCAGCAGAACCAGTCTGTGGCCCTGCTTCCCCCGATCTTTCCCCCGGTCAGGACGCGCCAGTGCCAGAACCGCCGCTTCATCCTTAACCGCCAAGCCTTCAATTTCTGCGTAGCGGGCGATTCGCTTCAAGTATTCGTCGGTCAGGCTTTGAATTGCCGGCTCTTTGGTCTTTCCGATCCATGCAACTTTGATTTTCACGGCCGCGTGCTCACGCCTTCCCCGACGCGAACACTACATCGGCACCGAACCGGATCTCATTCCCCACGCGATAGCGCTCGATCGCCGCCCGCGCCTCGGCGCGAATCGCCGGCCAGATTTGTTCTGGAACGCGTTCCAGCATCGGACGAAACGGCACGCTCAGCGTGCATGCGTACTCGAAGACCTCTTCCGCGTCTCCCAGCCACGTCCACGGCAGATTGCGCGTCGATTCCTCCACTTCTTGAAATCCCGCTCTGCGCAGTGCTTTGCTCAGCGAACCCGGCGCCGAGAATCGAAACGGATTCTCGCCGCCCTCGGCGAGCATCGCGCAGCCGACGTGCCGCTGCACAATCTTCATCGTAGTTTGCCAATAAGGTTGTTCGATCGGGCCCCACGCGGCAAAGCAGGCGCGCGCGCCCGGCTTCAATACGCGCCGCAACTCGGCCAGAGCGCCAACAGCATCGGCAAAGAACATCACGCCAAAGCGGCAGGTAGCAAGATCGAAGCTGCGGTCGGGAAACGGAAGTTTGTGCGCGTCGGCCTGCCGCGTCGTCAGATTCGCCAGCTTCCTTTGCCGCGCCCGCTCGGCCGCAACCTCCAGCAACTCCGAACTCTGATCGACCGCAACCACCGAGCCTTCCGGACCCACGCGCCCCGCCAGGCTGATAGCCGGTTCGCCCGTACCGCTTGCCAGGTCGAGCACCGCCATTCCAGCAACTGGCTGCGAGTATTCCACCAGCGCTTCGGTGACGGCGCCGCCCATGGCCGCCGATTTTGCTTTCCAATTCTCCGCGGCAATCAGGCGGTATCGTGAGCCCCACAGCTCTGTGGAACTGGACATCTCAGGCCTTCGTTTTCCGCGGTTTGCGCGGAGCGGCGGTTTTGGCTTTCGGAGCCCGCGCCTTTTTCGGCTTGGCCAGCAATTCCGCCGGTTCCATCCGCCGCGCCGATTTCCACAGTCGTTCCAGATCGTAGAATTGACGCGCCTTTTCGGAGAAAACATGGACCACAAAATCCACGTAATCCAGCAGCACCCATTCCGCCTGCTTGTAGCCTTCCCGGTGCGTGACGCGCAGGCCCATCTGTTCCAACCGCTCATCCACCGCGTCGGCGATGGCCTGAATCTGCCGCGGATTGGTTCCGCTGCACATCACAAAGTAGTCCGTAAAGGCGCCTGAGCCTTGCTCGAGTTCGAGAATGGACAGTTGCTCGGCTTGCTTTTCCTGACAAGCGAGGATGGCTTCGTTGATCTGATGTTTGAGGTCGCTCTTTGCAGCCATAAGGTGAGTTGTTCGATTGTAACGCGAGGGGGATGAAGATTGCAGAGTTCGAGGCCGACGTAGAAAGGTCAGAGGTAAGAGGTCAGATTGCAGAGGTGAAAAAGTCATGGGCCCACAAATTCATTCCGCTTTTAACCTTTGACCTCTAACCTCTGGCCTCTGACCTCGGTTTTGTACAGTCCCATCTTCCGAATGTAGTCCGCCACGCGCGGATCCACCCAACGCGCCAGTGGTTTGCCCTGTGCCGCGGCCGCGCGAATCGTGGTTGCCGAAACATTCTGATGAACACCTTCAAGCAAGTGCAGCGTGACCCCCGGCAGAACCAGGTCTCCGGTTGCCGGCTGCTTGTGGAACGGCTGCGTCACGGCCGCGGGAGGGCGCAACTCCTCTGGAAGCGCCTCGGCTACATCGCGCAGCGAATACCCCGGCCGGCTCGCCACCACGACCTCGCATTCACCCAGCAGCGCACGCGCTTCCCGCCATTGAGCAATATCGCGAAACGCGTCCACTCCAATCAACAAAAACAGGCGGTCCGACTTTTTGAGCGTAGACTTCACCCGCCGCACGGTATCGATCGTGTAGTTTGCCCCAGGTTGCGGAGGGACAGCCCCCCTCGGCAGTCCACCAGGGCGCAGCCCGGCCTTCACCCGCCGCGCTACATTCATCGTGCGATCTACAGCCGCCTCCGGCGCCTCCTCGAGCGATGGCACAAACTGCTTTTCATCCTGCGTAGCCAGCACCACCATCGCATAACGATGGACGAACGGCGTAACTGGCAGCTCCTGTTTGTGCGGAGGAACATTGGCTGTCACAAACAACACTTGCCGCAGACCATAGCGCTCCGCCGCCGCCCGCGCGAGCGAGATGTGTCCCCGATGAATCGGGTCGAAGCTGCCACCGAAAAAGCCGATATTCATGCCGGAATCATCCTGCCCGGTTCCTCAGGCCAAGTTATGCAGCCCCGGTCATCGCGTCAAAGGAATCAGCGCGATAGCCAAGCCAACGTTCTCTCCGCTGCCCCGCTAGTGTCGTCGTTCGCCCGCTCATGTTGCAAGTCTTTGTTCCCCTGCCGCCAGTGTTGCTTTTCGAGTCTTTACGAAGGACGGGTCTGAGATTACGCTGTGGGCAAGGGTTTTCGCTGCGACGCCTTCGTCTGTGCTGCATTCGCTACTGTACTTCTGGCCACTGTACCGCCAGGAAAATGCGGTGTACGAGGGTAACTCGCCGCGCGCTCGTCGCGCGCATAGCATCTACATATGCGAATGAAACTCCCCCTCATCCGCATCTTCGCATTCACGCCCGCGCGGGCTCCTGCCCTGCGCTACGGAGTCGCTCTGCTCAGCGCGGTGCTGGCTCTGATCCCAACTTTATTCTTCTCCGATCCAGGCGAGAGCCGGCTCGTGGTATTCGCCGTTGCCGTCATGGTGAGCGCCTGGTACGGCGGATGGAAGCCCGGGCTCGCCGCCACCTCGTTCGCTCTCACTGCCGGCGCTTACTATTCGCTCGCCGGCGGCCACACGCCGGCAGAGTATCGCAGGGCGATCGCGCACCTGGCTTTATTTTTCGCGGTGGCGCTGCTCATCTGCTGGTTCAACGCCGCGCTGCGCGCCACCCAGGACAGTCTGCGCCGCTCTGAAACCAACTTCCGCTCCCTGGTGATGAACGCGCCCTACGGCATCTGCCGTTGCGATGGGCTCGGAATTCTCCGTGACGCAAATCCCGCCCTGGTTGCCATGTTCGGCTACGCTGACGCAGGCGATCTGACCGGCCGCCACCTCGGCAGCCTCTACCTCGATGCCCAGCAGTGGTTCCAGACCGCCGACTATTTCCAGGCGCAAAAGGAATTTGACGACCTCATCGTGGAGTGCGTGCGCAAGGGCGGCTCACCGATCGTCGTGCGCATTTCCGGCCGCGTGATTCCGAACGGCAGAGAAAGCAGCTTCGAGATTTTCATGGAAGACATCACCGAAACCAGAACCCTCGAACTGCAGCTTCGGCAAGCGCAAAAGATGGAAGCGATCGGACGCCTGGCCGGCGGCATCGCACACGACTTTAACAATCTGCTGATGGTGATCTCCGGGTACTCCGAGTTTCTGCTGGAGCGCATTGGCCCCGATCCGCAACTGCGCGGTCCCGCCGAGGAGATTTCCAACGCGACCCAGCGCGCCACTTCGCTTACGCGCCAGCTTCTCGCTTTCAGCCGCAAGCAGATGCTGGCGCCCAAAGTACTCGACCTGAACGAAGTGGTCACCGAAAACCTGAAAATGCTGACCCGCATGATCGGTGAGGATATCGATCTGGTCATGGTGCCTGGCCCTTTGCTCGGCGCGGTCCGGGCCGATCCCGGCCAGATTGACCAGGTCATCATGAACCTGGCTGTGAATGCCCGCGATGCCATGCCCCAGGGCGGCAAGCTCACCATTGAGACCGCGAACATCGCGCTCGACGAAGATTTTGCCCGCACCCATGCGCCGATCGTCGCCGGCGAGTACGTCATGCTCTCCATCAGCGACACTGGCGTCGGTATGGACAGTGAAACGCAGTCGCGAATCTTCGAGCCTTTCTTCACTACCAAGGGCACCAAAGGCACCGGCCTCGGCCTGTCCACCGTGTACGGGATCGTCAAGCAGAGCGGCGCCTACATTTTTGTCGACAGCCAGCCCGAGCGCGGAACCGCTTTCCGCGCCTATTTCCCGCGCATCGATGGCCGTGAAGACATCGCTGCCGCGCAGGAAGCGGTTGGCTTGCCGCGGCCCGATCACGGCCAGGAGACGATCCTGCTCGTCGAAGACGAAGCCAATCTACGCCAGTTGGCGCGGCAGTATCTGGAGACGCAAGGCTACCGTATTCTGGAAGCCGCCGATGGCGCCGCCGCCTTGCAAATCGCCAACGGGCACAAGGGTCCGATCCATCTTCTGCTCACCGATGTCGTCATGCCCGGGATGAATGGGCGCGAGATGGCCGAGAAGATCGCGGCGCAGCGGTCCGATGTGCGCGTACTCTTCATGTCTGGCTACACCGAGAATGTAATTGGCCACGATGGCCTGCTCGATGCCGGCGTCAATCTCCTGCAAAAGCCGTTTACGCTTCCCACCTTGAAGGAAAAAGTGCGCGAGTTGCTCGACTCGGAGCCCGTGCCCCAACCGGCCGCGCTCTCCGCCGCCAAGCCCAGCGTCGCAGAACATAAGAAAGCGCCGCCGTATCGGGCGCGCCGCTTCAAGCTGCAACTGCCGCTCCGCTATCGCCCGCTCGGCGAAGCAAATTGGCGGCCGGGCACCACCGAAAACATCAGCCGCTCCGGCATCCTGTTCTGTGCAGAGGAACTGCTGCAACCCACCGTGCAACTCGAAATCAGCCTCGTGTTGCCGCCTGAAATTGCGGGACTCGCCTCAACCGAAGTCGTTTGCCGCGGAGAGATCGTGCGCTCCGTTGGTGCCCAAGGCATGCGCGTAAGCCCAGCCCTGGCCGCCAAGATCGTCCAATACCACTTCCAGCACGGAGCCCACACCGCCCTGGCCTAGCGCGTCATAAACTTTTTGCAAGGGTGGGAATTGCGGGGCACAGCAAGCCTCACTCCGGCTCGTACCGCAAAAAGACGCTCCCGTTGCCGAACACCCGCGACTTCACAAGCTTCAGCGCCAGCTTCTCGCGGATACCCTCGAACATCGTCCGCCCCCTGCCCAGCGCCACCGGAGTCAGAGCAATCTGGAACTCGTCAATCAATCTCTCCTGCGCCAACTGGGCCACGATGCTGCCGCTTCCAAGAATCACCAGATCGGGGCCCGGCTCCTGCTTCATCCGGCGCACTTCCGCCGCCAACTCGCCCTTCGCCAGCGTCGTGTTCTTCCATGAAACCGAATTCAGCGTCCGCGAAAACACCACCTTCGGCAGATTGTTCATCCGTTCCGCCACCACCGGGAACATCTCCGCCGCCTGTTGCGTCGGCCAGAAGCTCTTCATCAAGTCATACGTAACTCGCCCAAACAAGAACACTCCGCCGCTCGTGGCATTCTGATCCGTAAACTCCCTCCACTCCGCGCTCTCCCGAGCCTTGTGAGCCCAGCTCATATCGGACTGGCCGTCGACAAAGTAACCGTCCAGCGTGATGTTGTTGAAAACGGCCAATCTCCGCATTGGTTTTGATCCTCGCTTTGCAGCCGAATCCCGTCCGTCACGATCGCCGCAGACTGTGCACCGGATGCTTTGGCCCGCGCGATCTCCGCCCTATGCCGCCTTGCCCTCGTACGCCTTCTGTAGATCTGCAATCACGATTTTGTTCATCTTCATCATCGCGTTGAAGACCGCTTTCGACTTCGCGGGATCCGGATCGCCCGTTAGCGTCATCAGCGCCGATGGAATAATCTGCCACGATAGTCCAAACTTATCTTTCAGCCACCCGCACCTTCCCGGCTCGCCGCCCGCCGAGAGCTTTTCCCACAATTCATCAATTTCCGCCTGCGTCTCGCAGTCGACAAAAAACGATACCGCTTCCGTAAACTTGAACAGCGGCTCCGCATTCAACACCATGAAGCGCTGTCCCAGCAGCTCAAACGTCGCCACAAACAACTTGCCATCCTTCCGGCTGACGCTCAGCACTTTAGCGTCCTTGAAAATGGAGGCGTAGAAATTCATAGCCTCTTCCGCCCGCCCATCAAACCACAAAAACGGCGTAATCTTCATAGCGCTTTCCTCCGTGTTCCCCGTGGTTAGAAGTTTTTTCTCGAAGGCTGATCAGGAACCAGAAGTCTTATCCCCAACCTCCCGCCAGCCGTGAGCCCATTCATCGCGCCTTTGCGACGAGTGGGCTCACCCTGTTCACCTTACGCCGCCTTCTGTGCGCCCGGCCGCATCGTCTTCATCCACTCCCGCATACCTGCGATGTGCCCCGGCGAACGCTTCTCCATCCACGCCTCGAAGCGCCCTGCCGCTTTTTCCAGATTCTCCATCCACTGCTTGTACTTGAACATCTCCCGGGACTGTGGCAGCGTCCCGCGGATTCGCTCGAAGACGCCGAAGAATTCGCCGTTGTTCTCGAAGAACAGATCTTCGTGCAACAGTCCGTGGTTCAGGAACGAGCACGCCTGCTCCCAGTAGCTGAGCACCATCATCACGTACGCGCCATTCTGCGTCATCGGCCCGGCCAACTTCATTGCTTCTTCAAGCGAGTCCACCCAGTAGTTCTTGAAAAACCAGTCGCGCGCTTCGCGCATCTTTGCCTCGCGGCGCAGATCGTAGAGTTCCAGTTGTAGTTTTGCCTGTTCATGCGTAGCTTTCGATTCCATTTGCCATCTCCTTTGTTGTTTGTGCTGCGTTAAGTTCACCCCTGAACTTCACGGTGCCCCCGAGCCTGCCCTGAGCTTGAAGGGTTCGCGCGACCGCCTTTGGCGGCGCTAACCTGGGCGCCAGCATCGAACACCGCCCCCATTTCTTCCTAACTTCGCTTTGATTCAGACCAGCCCCACGCGGTCGTCAAATTGCGTCAACCGCCACTTCCGCCCGCCGTTCCGCCCTCGCGCGCAACTCTTCCCAAAGAAGCAAGGCCTCTAACTGTCAAATTTTCCCACTTATTACTTCGCGGATTCCCCGCGAATCTGATCCCAACGCCGATGACTTGGTCTGCCCGCGCGAATCTGCAGCCAAGCAGCACTCCGCCAAAATCGACACTTACCTAACCTATTGCGCCTTCTGCCCTGACGCCGCCTGCGCTGCCACCCGCTCCTTCAACTGATTCCCCAGAAGCGCCGCCTGATCGTCCGACATCCGCATCACCCCATCCAGCCCCGCGCCCAGGCTGCCGCCAGCCGTGCTCTCAAATCGAGCGCTCTTTGTCTCTGCCGAAGCCGCTCCAGCCGGTGGCAGCATGGTCTTGAAATTCGCGCTCTCGATCACCTTCACCATCGACGAGGCAATCTTCTCCTGCAGCGCCTCCCCGAGCGTTCCCGATTTCAGCAAGTCTCCCACAAACTTATCGCCTTCCACCCGGCTCACTTCCGTCTTCATGTTGAGTTCGCCATTTGCCTCCACTGCCGGCGTCACTCTTATTTCGACGCTCCCCGTTCCCTGCGCCAATTCCCGAGCCGTTTTGCCCCCGAGCCCGCGCGTGCATATCCAGTGCTCCACGTAAAGCTGTGCCACCACTACACTCGCCGGAGCCGCCAGCGCCAGCGTCGCATTCCGCAATTCAACCCGCTCCCCGCACGTCGGAAAACTTTCCACCTGAGCCCTCAGCACCTCTGTGATGTTCGGCTGCAAGTCCGAAAGATCCTGAGTCAACTCAATCTTGTAGATGTTCGCTCCGTTTTCCGCCCCCACTCGCGAAATAACCGACGACGACGAAACCGCAATCCGCTGCCCGCCTACTTGCGCCGAAGTCTTGAACGCCGGAATTCGAAACACCACTTCCGCGCCGTCCGATAAGACAATCCCCATTTCCTCCGCCAGCCTGCCTTGCTGGTTTCGAAAATTCTCGAGCCCCTTCGCCAGACTCTCCGTGCGCCCGCTCATGGCCGAGTCGTGAGCCTCGCCCGCACTTGCCTCGAGCACATTCTCCTGCCCGGCCAGATCCGTCTCCGCCTTTGCAATCCTTCCCGTCGTCTCCTTCAGCCCAGACTTCTGCCGCGCCGAAAGCCCATTTACAAAATTGTGCGTAGCGATCCGCGCCTTCTCGATCGCCGCCTTCACCTCCGCCGCTCGCCCCGCCCATAGCGACGCATCTTTCTCCTGTCCTAGACTCGCCAGCTGCGCGTTCGCCGCCTCTGTGTTCTTCAAGATCGTTCGGAATGCCGCTGCCTGGTCGCTGGTTGCCTGCACTTCCATCGCATGATGAAAGTCTTTAAGCGGATCCTTCTCGCCGACCCCGCTTGGCCGGCCCACCGACGAAAGGCCGCTTCCCCCAGCAGGCGCGCCTCCGCCGTGCTGCGCCACCGCCAGCGTCGGCGCAAGCAACAGGGCCGTTCCGAGTAAGAACAAGGAGGAACAAAGAAAAAGAGGATTCACTTTGAGGAACTTCATAACAGACTGGCACCCATCCAATTCCGACGATTATATCCAATACCCACGCCCCATTCCCTTGTCATTCCGAGCCTGAGCGCAATCGAAGGGGAGGAATCCGCTCCTGGGCTGCGCCCAACTTACGCGGTTGCAACTCACGCTCCGCGTGTGTCAGGTCGATTGGCATATCGCCTTCCACACCTCTATTATTCCTACCAAACGCCCGCAGTTTCCCGCGCAGCGCCGGAGGACTCCATGACCATTCGCAATTGGCTTTTTCTCTCCCTCCTCTTCTGTCTCGCCTCCCCCGCGTGGTCGCAATCCGCGGAGCCCGCTTCTGCCCCACCCGCATCCGCCGTCCCAGCCCTGCCTGCCGACATTCCCGCAACGGCCGAGCGCTATTCCTTTCTCATGATGGGCAATCTCGCCGGACAGCAAGCCGTCTGGACCGCGCCCGACGGCGCGCTCCACCTCTTTTTTCAGTTCAACGACCGCGGCCGCGGCCCGAAAACCACGTCCGTCCTCAAGCTCGATTCCGCCGGTATTCCGCTCTCCGAAACGATTCAGGGCAACGATTACCTGAAGTCCCCCGTCGACGAAATGTTTACTGCCGCGGACGGCAGCGCCCGCTGGAAAAACAACGCCGAGCAGGGCGAAAAGAAGATCTCCGCTCCCGCCTACTACGTCCCGCTCAACGGAGCGCCTTCAGAAACCGCTCTGCTCGTGCAAGCCGCCCTGCGCAATGGAGGCAAAATCGCCCTGCTCCCCGCCGGCGAAGCCCGCGTCCAGCGCGTGACCGCGCTCGATGTAGAAGCCGCCTCCAGGAAGAAACACGTCGCGCTCTATTCCATCGCAGGACTCGATTTCGCCCCGACCTACATATGGCTGGAAGAATCAGACAAAGCGCAGGGCAACGACAACTCCGGCACGGCTGCCGACCTCAAGTTCTTCGGCTCCGTCGACGACTGGGGCTCCACCATCCCCGAAGGCTGGGAATCCGCAGTTAAGCCCCTGCTCGCCGCGCAGGATGAAGTCAAAGACTCCCGCGCCGCGAAACTAGCCGTTAAACTCGCGCACCCTGTCCCTATCCTTTTCAAGCACGCCAACGTTTTCGACTCCGATTCCGGGAAAATTGTCCGCGATCGAAACGTGCTTGTCGCTGGCACCCGCATTCTGTTCGTTGGAAAGGGGAGCGACAAAGCGCTGTCTGCGGAAGAGATGGCGAAGGTGGCATCGAACCCTGCGTCTTCTGAGGATCGTGAGATCTGGTCCGAGAAGCCCCCAGTCCCTGTGCCTTGGATGGGCGTACCAGTCGTGAACATCGACGCCCACAACAAAACCCTCCTCCCCGGCCTCTGGGACATGCACGCCCACGTAGGCGATAACGACGGCCTCCTCAACCTCGCCGCCGGAGTCACCACCGTCCGCGACCTGGCCAACGACACCGATACTCTCCTCGCCCGCCGCCAGCGCATCGCCGACGGCAAAGAAATCGGCACCCGCATCGTCCTCGCCGGAATCATCGACGGCCGCGGCCCCTATCAAGGTCCCACCAAAGTCCTGGTCTCCACCGAAGCCGAAGCCCGCGCCGCCGTCGACAACTATAAAAAGCTCGGCTACGTGCAAATCAAAATCTATAGTTCCGTCCCGCCCGCCCTCGTTCCCGCCATCATCGACGAAGCCCATAAGAACGGTCTCCGCGTCAGCGGACACATCCCCGCCGGAATGACCGCCGCGCAATGCGTCGAGCTCGGCTTCGACGAAATCCAGCACATCAACTTTCTAGTCCTGAACTTCTTTCCAGATATCAAAGACACCAACACCATCACCCGCCTCACCAAGCCCGGAGAAATCACCGCCGGCCTCGACCTCAACTCGGCAAAGGTTCAATCCTTTATTAAGTTGTTACAGGATCACCACACCAAGTTAGATCTCACGCTCAGCGTTTTCGAGGACCAGTACATGGCCCGCATCGGCCAGATCCCGCCCGGCTTCCAGCCCGTCGCCGACCGTCTCCCGGCCCAGGTGCGCCGCGGCCTCCTCACCGCCGGAATGACTCCGCCTCCCGGCATGGACGACACCTACAAAAAGTCTTTTGCCAAGATGCTCGACTTCGCCGGCATGCTCTATCGCGCCGGACTTTCCATCGAAGACGGGACCGACTCCATGGCCGGATTCGCCCTCCTCCGCGAACTCGAACTTGACGTACAGGCCGGCATTCCACCCGCGCAGGTCCTGCAAAATGCCACTCTCAACGCTGCAAAAATCATGAGCATGGACAAAGACCTGGGCTCGATCAGTCCCGGCAAACTAGCCGACCTGACCTTAGTCGACGGCGACCCCACCAAGAACATGAGCGACATAAGAAAGACCGCCGTAGTAGTAAAAGACGGCGTCCTCTATTACCCCAAAGAGCTCTACACCGAACTAGGTGTAGTTCCATAAGACGATCGCTGCGGCACCGAACATGATGGACATCGGAAAACTAGCTGCCACTCAGCGCGTCCGCATCCGCCGCGAGGGCCCGCCCGACCCCGACGGATTGTGCGTTGTTTACTGGATGCAGCGTTCGCAACGCGGTGTCGACAATCCCGCGCTCGACGCCGCCGTGGACGCCGCCAACGCGCTCGGCAAGCCGATCGTCGCCTACTTCGCGCCGGTGCCTTTTTATCCACAGGCCAATTTCCGCCACTATCGCTTTCTCGCCGAGGGCATCCCCGATATCGCCGCCGCCCTCGCAAAGCGCAACATCGGATTCGTTCTCCGCCGCTTTCCCGACCACAGCCTGCTCAAGTTCTGCGACGAAGTGCGGCCCGCCCTCGTCGTCGGCGACGAAAACCCTATGCGGGAGCCCGAACATTGGCGCCAACTCGCGGCGCAAAAACTCCGCATCCCGCTCTGGACCGTTGACTCCGACGTAATCGTCCCATCCCGCCTGATCGAAAAAGAACAGTACGCGGCGTTCCACATCCGAAAAAAGCTGGGCGCTCAGCTTGACCGGTTTCTCGTAAAGCCCGCTAATCCCCATGCGAAGGTCGAATGGAAAATGCCGCCTCGGCTCCATTCTCTTCCCGCCGATTTCGATGTTACAGAAGGCTGGTCTCTCGATCGCTCCGTCGCTCCGGTCAACACTTTCAAAGGTGGTACAAAGGAAGCCCTTCGCCTCCTGCGCGAGTTTACTCACAAAAAAATCGGGCGCTATTCGAAAGACCGAAATCACCCTGAAGTTGACGGGACCAGCCGTCTGTCGCCCTATCTCCACTTCGGCCACATCAGCCCGCTAACCATTGCGCTCGCAGTCCGCAAAGCCGACGCTCCCAAAGCCGAGAAAGAATCGTTCCTCAACGAATTGCTCGTCTGGCGCGAGTTAGCCATTAACTTCGTCACCTACAACCCGAATTACGACAATTTCGAAAGCGGAGAAAAGTGGGCGCACCGCACGCTGGCCGAACATGCAAAAGATCCGCGTCCTTACATCTACTCCGAGCGTCAACTCGAAGCCGCCGAAACCCATGACCCGCTCTGGAACGCCGCCCAGCGCCAGATGGTTGCGACCGGCTGGATGCACAACTACATGCGCATGTATTGGGGAAAGAAGATTCTAGAATGGAGCCGTACGCCGGCCGAAGCTTACCGCATCGCGGTCGCTCTCAACGACAAATACGAACTCGACGGCCGCGACCCAAACGGCTACGCCGGAATCGCCTGGTCCATCGTCGGCAAGTTCGACCGCCCCTGGTTCACGCGACCCATCTTTGGCCAAATCCGCTACATGTCAGGCGCCAGCACCGGCAAGAAATTCGATAGCCGCCGCTACATCGAGCAACAGATGCAGGCGGACATGTTTTAGCCGCTCGCGGCACGTCCGCAAGCATTCATTGCAATCCTGTTGGTTAAACAAATCGGATGGCAAGTAACTTTGCGGCGAGTGAAACTGCCAGCATTTACCATCCCCGCACCTCCTCAGTTCCATCACTCCGGTTACTTGCCTCCCCCACCGGTTCGCGGTGGAATATCCTCTGGAGCGCTCTTATGGGACGAGCATTTGGATTTCTAGGCACGGTCGCCACGCTGGCCATCGGTATGTACATTTATTCGCTACAGATAAAGGCGATCGATCCCACGGCGGCCTCGGCCTCGGCAAGCGGTCCTGAGGTGGCGACGATCGCGGGCGTGAAGAACGATCTCATTGCGATCGCAAACGTCGAGCGCGCCTATCAGGCTAGTGAAGGCAAATATGCGTCGCTCGACGAATTGGTTTCTGGAAACTACCTCACCATCAAGCGCGAGCGCCCGCCCTACGTATACGATGTCGAACTTTCTTCCGCCGGCTTTCGAGCTACGGCCACCCGCACCACCAAGGGGGCTCCCGCGCAGCTCTGGGTCAACGAAAGCATGGAAGTCCAGAGCTCCAATTAACAAATGTGATCGGCGAGTGTGAGCAACAGAGTGTCACTTAGTGCCCTCGGATTGCACTCCGGCGCATCTCGTCTTTCCGTTTTACGTTGACACGGGCGTTGCGACCCGCTACGCTGCCTTTCTGAGACTGGCTGCCTGCGCGAAATGCGGTGGTCCGGGCCCATTCCTCTTCAACTTGTACTGCAAATCCTTGCGCGGAGCGTTTTGGCTGTTGTGCGCCACGTCAATAACTTTTCATTCCCTATCCCCGAGGTTGATTGCAATGAGCATTAAAAGATATTCCAAGGGCGTCACGCTGTGTTTCGTACTACTAGGCGCCCTAGTATTCACGGCATTGGCCCCGGCCCAGGTGGCCCTCACTCAACTTAGCCAGGACACCTTCACCGACACCCCCAGCCAGCACGATACCGAGGTCGAGCCCGGCACGTTTACATGGGGCTCAACCATCGTGACTGGATTTCAGGTGGCGCGTATTTTTGGCGGCGGCGGAGCAGACATCGGGTTCGCCACTTCGACCAATGGCGGCGCGACCTGGACCAACGGATACCTGCCCGGAATTACGATCTATCAGGGCAATGGCCTGAATGACGCGGCCAGCGACGCCGCGGTTGCTTATGATGCTCTGCACAAGATCTGGCTGATCTCGACCCTCCCCATCGACCGCAACGGCAACACTTCGGTTGCCGTCAGCCGCTCGGCAGACGGCCTCACCTGGGACAAGCCCATCCTGGTGACCAAACTCGGCTCGCCCGACAAAAACTGGATCGTGTGCGACAACACCGCCACCAGCAAATACTATGGCCACTGCTACTCCGAGTGGGACGACACTTCGCAGAACGACTTGATCGAGATGAGCACGTCGACGGACGGCGGCCTGACGTGGAGCCAGGAGTCGCCTACGGCTGCTCAGGATGTCGGAGTGGGCGGTGTGCCGTTGGTTCTGCCGAAAGGTACCGTGGTGGTGCCCATAAACGGTTTCGACGGCGTGATCGCCTTTACCTCCACTAACGGAGGCACGAGTTGGAACAAAGCGGTAACAATCTCCAGCGACCCTACCCATACCGAAGGAGGCAGCTTGCGCAGCGCCGGGCTGGTTGCCGCGGCCATCGATGCAGGAGGCAAGGTATATGTAGCGTGGCCCGACTGCCGCTTTCGGCTGAACTGCTCCGAAAATGACATCGTTTACAGCACTTCCAAGAACGGCACGAAGTGGACCGCGGTGAAGCGGGTTCCCATTGATGGTACTTTCAGCACAGTGGACCATTTCATAATCGGATTGGGCATCGCTCCCGGCACCAAAGGCACGACGGCTCACTTGGCTCTCGCCTACTACTATTACCCGGTGTCGAACTGCACGACTGCGTGCAAGCTTTATGCCGGTTTCATTCAATCCTCAACCGGCGGTGCAAAATGGAGCGCCCCGGTAACGCTGGCCGGGCCCATACAGATGTCTTGGCTGCCGAATACGTTCTCCGGTTACATGGTGGCCGACTACGTCTCCGTCGGATTCGGAGGCGGCAAGGCATTTCCAATTTTCGCCTCGGCCGAGACCAAATCCGGGTCGGTATTCCACGAAGCAATTTACACAACAGCGGCCGGGCTGGATGCATCAGTGCCCGAGCAGGAATATCTTTCATCCGAGGGAGATCTTCCAATTCCGAATGCGCATTCAGATCACGGCCCCAGAGAGTTCCTTGACCAGGAAGACAGAATCCCGGTTTCAGGGAAGAGGCCTCCCGAGCGCGACTAGTATTCATTCTGTCGTCGCGTCTTAATTTCACTGGCCGCCATCAAAAATGGCGGCCTTTTTTGCGCCCGGCGACTCCGAAAGCAGCCTAAAACGCCTTTGCCGAATCGAGAAGAATGGTCACCGGACCCTCATTCACCAACTCCACCTGCATCATCTCTTGAAAGCGGCCCGTTTCACACCTCAACCCCGCGCTGCGGATCTTCTCGACAAAGTATTCGTAGAGTTCGCGCGCTGGCTGCGGCGGAGCGGCCGCATCAAACGAGGGCCTCTTGCCGCGGCGCACGTCGCCATAGAGGGTGAACTGAGATACGGCGAGAACTGCGCCCTCGACGTCGGCAACTGAGAGGTTCATCTTGCCGCCGGCATCCTCAAAGATGCGCAGACCAATCACTTTGCCGGCTAGATAATCTGCATTGGCCCGCGTATCTTCGGCACCGACGCCCAGCAAGACCAGCAGGCCACGGTTAATCTCGCCCGTGATCTTGCCATCGATGGTCACCTTAGCCCGGCTCACGCGTTGAACGACGGCGCGCATTCAGCGGCTCGCCTGGTCGAGAAACAGAATTTCCACATTTCAATCGTCCCATGAGTTTTGTGCGCTCGCAAGGTGCCACGCATGTCGAACGATAGCTTTTCAATTACAATGGCGCACGGCAAGTAATGACCCTAACGGTAATTTCGTTGTCAAAAAAGAGAACAGAGGAGACATCATGAAGAGCAGATTATTCGTACCAACCCTTTTGGCAGTAATCATGTTATTCGCTGCGTGCGATACCGCCAAGAAAACGGCCGCGGAAGCGGCTATCCAGGGAGCCCAGACTGCGTATTCGGCTGTGGCCGAGCAGGCAAACCAATATGTGCCCGATCAAGCCAAGGACGTGCAAACATCGATCCAGGCCGCCAAGGATGCTTTTGATAAGGGCGATTACAGCGCATCCCTTGAAGCCGCCAAAAGCCTGCCAGAAAAAATAAAGGCGCTGGCCGCGGCAGCATCGGCAAAGAAGGACGAACTGACAGCCAAGTGGAGCGAAATGAGTTCTTCGATGCCAGGGCTCGTGTCGGCCGTTCAGACCAAAGTTGACGCACTGACCAAGAGCCACAAGCTACCTGCTGGCGCCGCCGACAATATGGCCTCCGCGAAGCAGGCATGGACCGACGCTTCGGCTGCGTTCCAATCGGGCAAGCTGCAAGACGCGATGGCAAAGGCGTCCGCCGCTAAAGACAAACTGACCCAACTTGAATCCATGCTCGGGATGAAGCCGGCAGCATAACGCCACCGATTGCATCTGAGTTTGGCCGGGCGCGGACGTCGCCCGGCCAATTTTCGTTGTGCGCGGTTTCCTTGTGCGGTGTTTGACCGCTCTCGCGGCAAGCGATTAGGATGCCGAAGTGCTTGCGCAGGCACGCCGGAGCCTTTGCATACTTTCCCGTTCCCTTTTAGACTATTGGCTTCGACTTCATCCAATACTGTGAGCCGAACGCAATCGTAAATCGGAAAACACCGGCCCGAACCAGGCCGCGATCCCTGACTCAGAAACGAGGAGAACATGGCAGCTGTTGATGAAAAAGTGAAACAGATCATCGTGGAACAATTAGGTGTGGACGAGGGCGAAGTCACGCCCAGCGCTTCGTTCGTCGACGACCTCGGCGCCGATTCGCTCGACACCGTCGAACTGGTTATGGCTTTTGAAGAAGCCTTCGACATCGAAATTCCCGACGAGGACGCCGAGAAGATTCGCACCGTAGCCGACGCCGTCGACTACATCGGCAAACACGCGAAGGCGGGCAAGTAATTTGGCACGACGGGTCGTCATCACCGGCATCGGCATGATTTGTTCGCTGGGCCATACCTCCCGCGATGTATGGCCGGCTCTCACAGCCGGCAAAAGTGGCGTCGATCGCATCACCGCCTTCGATGCCTCCGCTTTTGCCTGCCAGATTGCCGCCGAAGTCCGGAACTTCGACCCTCTCAACTTCATCGAAAAAAAAGAAGTTAAGAAAATGGGCCGCTTTATCCATTTTGCACTCGCCGCGTCGGATGAAGCCGTTCGCATGTCGGGCCTCAAGATCACGCCCGAGAACGACGAACGCGTCGGTGTTCACATCGGTTCCGGCATTGGTGGATTCGATGTGATCGAGCGCGAGCACCAGGCGCTCATCGACGGTGGTCCGCGCAAAATCTCGCCCTTCTTTATCCCCGCCGCCATCGTCAACCTCGCCGCCGGACATGTTTCCATGAAGTACGGCGCCAAGGGCCCCAATGAAGCCACGGCCACGGCATGCACCACCAGCGCTCATTCCATCGGCGATTCCTTTCGCATCATCCAGCACGAGGATGCCGACGTCATGATCGCCGGTGGCGCTGAAGCTGCCATCACTCCGATGGGCGTTGGCGGATTCGCCGCTATGCGCGCGCTTTCCACGCGCAACGATGACCCCGCTCGCGCCAGCCGCCCCTGGGACAAAGATCGCGACGGCTTCGTCATGGGCGAGGGCGCCGGAATTCTAATCCTGGAAGAGTTGGAGCATGCTCGCCGCCGCGGCGCGCCCATCCTGGCTGAAATCGTCGGCTACGGCATGTCCGCTGATGCCTATCACATGACGCAGCCCGCGCCCGAGCATGAAGGCGGCTATCGCGTGATGCGCAATGCTCTCCGCGATGCCAAACTGGAGCCGGAGGCGGTCGGCTATCTCAACGCCCACGGCACCTCGACTCCCATCGGCGATACGCTCGAAGCCCACGCCATTCGCAACTTGTTTGGAAAGCGTGTGCCGGTCAGTTCCACCAAATCCATGACCGGCCATTTGCTGGGCGGTGCGGGCGGTTTGGAAGCCGGAATCACGGTGCTGGCGCTACGCGACCAGATTCTGCCCCCAACCATCAACCTGGAAAACCAGGATCCCGAAACCGACAATATGGACTTCGTTCCCAACCAGGCGCGGAAGGCCACATTCGAGTACGCCATGTCGAACTCCTTCGGCTTCGGGGGAACGAACGGAGCACTGTTGTTCAGGAAATGGGAAGAGTAGCGAACAAAGGTCAAAGGTGAGAGGTCAGATTGCAGAGCTAAAACCCCTCACTTCGAAGGCTTTTACCTCTGCAATCTGACCTCTCACCTCTGCAATCGCTTTTTACTTCATCGCATCAATCATCACGTAAAGCTGCGAGGTGTCGGTTACCTCGACGTACGGTTTGCCACCCTTCTTGTTGCTGACAATGTAGATCGTCGGCGTGTGCTGAATGTGCAGGCTTATGCCCAGATCCTTGTCCGCCTTCACCAGCGCCGCCAGTTTTCCATCCGGATCGATCGCAAACGGCAGCCCAACCTTGTGTTCGTTCGCGAACTTCTCCGCAAATCCGTGCAACGTGTTCGGAAGGATTTCAAACTGATGCTGAAACACATCCAGCCGAAATTCGTTGCCCAACTCCTTCGAGTGCGTGTCGAAGTAGCGCGCCAAAATTGCCGCATCATACGACCAGTTATGCATCGGGAGCGGGAAGTCATGCTGGATCAGAGGGATCTTGTAGGTACGTGACGCCTGGTCGAGCAGCGGCGCCACGCGGCCGCACTGCGGGCACTGCATATCTTCAAAAACTACCAGAGCCATCTGCGCCCCTTTCGGCGGGCGCAGCGCCTCCGGCACATCGTCTGCAAGAACGGGCAGGCAAAGAACCAGGGTCAGTAGGCAAACTGGTGCCCAAACAAAATGCGGCAATCGTTGTCGAATCTTCATAGTTTGATTTCTATGCACTCTGATTTAGACGCACGCCGATCCGGCTGCATCGACACAGCAATATCTCTATGTTAACGAATTCATCTCATTCGTGCACCTTCAATGCCCACGCGGCGATTACCCTGGAATCGTCACAGTTCCCCACATAACAGTTGCCATTTGCCCAGTTTCCTGTCCCCCCTTCTGACCGAAGTTCTGCAATAATCTCGGTCCGGAGGGAAACACCATTGAAGGACCTGCGCTTCATTGTTCTACTCTGCCTTTTCGCAAGCGCGCTCCCGGCAATTACCGGGGCGCAGACCAGTCCTGCCAACTCGGCGCTTCCTCCGGCCAGCGCTGCTCCTGCTCCGGCCCAGGCAAGCGGGGCCGAACTTCCGCAGGACACTATTCTGGAATACTCGCCTCCTCCTGAGCAGTACGCCCGGGCTAAAGCGTATTCGAACGCTCACTATCGCCATATCTTCATCGGCGCTTTTTACGGATTTCTGGTTTTGCTGGTCATTCTGCGATGGCGGGTCGCGCCTGCAATTCGCGACCTGGCCGAGCGCGTCTCGTCGCACCGCTTCGTGCAATTGATCATCTTCGCGCCCCTGATTCTGCTGACGATTGCGATCCTTGGAATCGTCTCGGACATTTGGGATGAGTCGCTGCAGCGCGTTTACGGGCTCTCGGTGCAAACCTGGACAGCATGGACACGAGACTGGATCCTGAACCAGGCCATTATGCTGATTGTTGGCACGGTGCTCGTCGGGATACTCTATTTCGTCGTCCGGCGCAGCCCTCGCCGCTGGTGGTTCTACTTCTGGCTCGCTTCCATCCCAATCTTGCTGGCGATGTTCTTCCTGCAACCGATCGTCATTGATCCTCTCTTCTTTACCTTCAAACCGCTCGAGAGCGCGCAACCCGTCCTGCTCGCCGAGATGCAAAAGGTCGTCCATCGCGGCGGAATGGAGATTCCTGCGGATCGCATGTTCGTGATGAACGCCAGTTCGAAGACGACAGGCCTGAACGCCTATGTCACGGGTTTTGGCGCGTCCAAGCGCGTCGTCGTTTGGGACAACACGATCGCCAAGGCGACCGTCCCGGAGACACTATTTGTCTTCGGACATGAAATGGGGCATTACGTCTTGCATCACATCCCCAAAGAAATTGCCATCGACGCCGGTATTCTGCTGTTCCTGCTCTACCTCGGGTACCGTTTTTCGGGCTGGATGCTGGCGCGATGGGGTCAGCAATGGGGGATTCGTAACCTGCAGGATTGGGGGTCACTCCCGGCCTTGATGTTCGTGATCACGCTGCTCGCATTTTTTGCGACTCCCGCGTTCAACGCCGTCAGCCGCCATTTTGAGCACGAGGCAGACCGCTATGGCCTCGAGGTGATCCACGGCATCGTGCCCAACCCCAACCAGGTCGCGGCCCACTATTTCCAGAAGAGTGGAGAGAAGAACCTGGCCGACCCTGATCCGAGTGAATTTGCCAAAGTCTGGTTCTTCGATCATCCCACCCGGAAGGAACGGGTGCACTTCGTAGCAACCTACGATCCGTGGTCGAAAGGCGAAGAGCCGAAGTATGTAAAGTAGAACAACCTGGAGCGACACCCGTTCCGGCAAATTGTCCTGAATCACGACAGTGGTTTGCCCCGCTGGGAAGAATACCGTTTACTTCAAATCATCCGGCTGAAGGTTATAGAAGTAATAAAACCGCAACCCCAGAATCTGCCCCGGAAACTCTTTCGGCAGCGGCGGAAACGGATTGGATGCCGTGATGCTGGCCCACGCCGCACGATCCAGCGGCACGTCGCCCGACGACGTATGCAGCGTCATACCGCTGACGTCGCCGTTTTTTTGAATCACGAATTCGATCGACAGCTTCCCCTGCTTCAAGATCGGAGGGTAGACCGACGGTGGCATCAGGTTGTACCAGTTTGCCTTCACCACCTGAACCACCCTCGTCAGATATGGGCCAAAATCGACACCCATCGTGTCGGTCAGAATCTCTGCCTGATCTAATGCCTTCGCGCCTGGCCGGCCCTGCGGAAATCCGTAATCACCGGCATCTCCGCGTCCGGCATAGTGTCCGCGATTGGCGGCCGCCGCCTGCACGGCTTGTTCAATGGCTGAGCCCGCCGTCATGGAGGAATTGAAATTGGGGGTTCGGCTCCCGCCCTGCGGAGGTGTCTGCAACTGCGCAACCTGGTTGTTCTGTCGCGGCTGCGCAAATCCCGATCCCGGCTGCGGGCTTTGCTGCGGCGCCGCCGGCTGCTCTTGTGGCGGAGCCTGGTTCTGCGCGGCTTGCGGCGGAGGTTGCGCCGGCGGCGCTTGCGGGCCGCTTTGCCCCGGTGGTCCCGGGCGCGTGCTTTGGAGAAGTTTTCTTAGCTCTTCGCGATTGATCTGCGGAGCTTTGCTCGTAGCAATCCGGTCCTTATCCGAGATGATCTTTGAATCCGGACGCCGCGTTACCTTCTGTTGATCCGGTGGCAACTCCAGGAACGTTGCATCTTTGTCCCGGTCCGCATCCGCGCGCAGTTCCAAAGGAATCGTCCGATGCGGCAGCAGGGCCACCAGCTTTTCGCTGTTCCACAGCAGAATCACGATGAAAAGGTGCAGGATGATCGACAGCCAGATCGCTTCCCGCTTGCGCGCCCGCGAAAGGTCATCCTGTAACTGAATCAGGAGGTGCGGAACATCGTCCGGATTGAACTGCCGGTAAGCCGTCTCCCAATGCTGCGCTTCGAAAAGGTCCCGATGCTCGGTCGGAGCCGAAGACGACGAAGAGGGATCGCGGGACGGAATTTGGGTGACTGGCATCAGGCAGCGACTACAAGCTTAGAGCCGCAGACAAGCCCCGAAGTTGCGTAAGGTGTTGCGTAAAGTTACGTAAACAGCAGGAGTTGCTACGTTATTGTCTATTGTCGCATTTTTTTTGCGCCCCAAGTGAGTACCTGAGTAATGAACAATGAAGAGGCGAAGCGGCGGGATCTTCTGGTGCGTGGCTCCGCTTTGACGAGCTACGCGGTGACGCCGATGCGCCCAGCGTGCCGCTTGATCTCTGCCAGGATCTCAAGGGCCAGCGCAAGCGCCTTCCGCCCATCCTCCAGCGAAACAACCGGCTTCGTCCGTCCACCTACCGCTTCGAGGAAAGCCTTGATCTCCGCCAGCAGCGGCTCCTCCGCCGTGATCGGCGGCTTCGCAACCTGGATTTGCGGGGTCGGGCTCGGCTGAGTGCCCACCTCATTCGCGTCTTTTGCGAATGAGTGGGCGGTTCCCGCTCTGCCGCCCACCGAGAATACCAGCACGTCCTGCCGTCCGTAATCGAGCGAGATATATTGTCCTGCTTGAAAGAACCGCAGCTTGCGGACGCGCTCGGTTGAGACCCGGCTGGCCGTGAAGTTGGCTACGCAGCCTGATTCAAACTCGACGCGCACGTTGGCGATATCGACCTTGCCCGAGAGAATCGGCAACCCAACTGCCCGGATCTCCTTGACCTTGGACTGCACGAACGTCAGCACAATATCCAGGTCGTGGATCATCAGATCGAGCACCACATCCACATCGAGCGCTCGCAGTGTAAATACGCTAAGCCTGTGTACTTCGAAGAACATCGGCTTGCGAATCACCGGCAGCGTCGCGCGTACCGCGGGATTGAAGCGCTCTAGATGACCGACCTGTGCGATCCGTTTGTGCTCGGCAGCCAGTCGCACCAGCTCATCCGCCTCCGCCAGCGTTGCCGCGAGCGGCTTTTCGATCAGCACATCCACACCGGCTTCCATCAGAGAGCGCGCCACTTCCAGGTGAAGTACGGTCGGCACCGCCACCGTTGCCGCTTGCACCTCGCTGTGCGTGGTGAGCATCTGATCCACGGAGCCAAATGCCTTGCACCCAAACTCGGCCGCGACCAGATCGGCACGGGAAGTATCGGGATCAACGACCCCGACCAGCCGCACACGGCCAGCCTGTTGCAACGAGTGATACACGCGGGCGTGGTTGCGCCCAAACGCGCCTACGCCAACTACCGCAACATTGATGGTGGATTCCTGGCTCAGGCTGGTCTCCGGGCTGAAAACAAGCAGCTATTCTCGCAGTTCAAGCAGCAATAGAAAAGGGCCAATCCCCTACATCGTCTTCAGCAGCGAGATCTGCCCCGCGTGGCGGAATATTTCGGGAACTCGGCCGAGTTCTGGATGAACTTGCAGACTGCTCACGATCTGAGCCGAGCGCGCCAGGAAATGCGAAAAAGGCCGGCGCCACCGCGAAGACCGCCCCAGCCAAAACAAAGGTCCGCCCCGTGCGTGCCCAAGGAGCAGATTGACCAGCAACCACTCGCTCATCCCGCGCTTACGCTAATTTCCGCATCGTCGGCTGCACGCACCATGGCGTCGCCATCGAGCAGCAAACAGCGCCCCGCGTCTACCGCTAGGCAGCTTGCCCCGGCGCGCTTCATAGCCTCAATCGTCCCCACGCCGATTACCGGGACATCGAATCGCATATCCTGCGCCGGCTTGGCAATCTTCACCACCGTGAGCGCGCGATTCAGGATCGAGGACTCACCGCCCGACTCCAGTGACCGCATAATCTGCCCTGCGCGTTCGATCGTCGCATCCGTGCCTTCCATCGCTTCGACCGTAATGCACGCGGCTTCGGCAATCACCACCGTCTGCCCGATGTCGTATTCCGCCAGCCGCCGCGCGACCATTCGCCCATATTCAATGTTCTTTGCTTCCTGGTCGCTTGGCGACCGCCTGGTCAGCAACCCCGACTTCGCCAGCAGCGGTTCGAGCAGGGCCGTCGAATTCTCCAGCATGATGCCCTCATCCGCCAGCACCTTGGCCACTGCACCGAGAAGCGAATCCGTATTTCGCGTTCCAAGTGATAGCAGAAGCTTCGCCAACCGCCAGTCCGGCTTGATGGCCGAAAAAATCTGCTTGTGCTTTACCTGGCCGGCCATGATGGCGCGCGTCACGCCCTCTTGTTTGAACGTCTCGATGAGTTTCGAGAGCTCGCCGAGCGAAACCCAGTGAACCGAAGCTGCGCCCTTCGATTCGATCTCCGGGAACGCTTCTTCCTTGATCGCTGCCACGACCACTTCATGCCCCTGTGCGCGTGCCGCTTCCAGCACAAGGAAGGGAAATTTTCCGTTGCCCGCGATCAACCCGATCTTCTCTGCCTGGGACATGTGCAACTCAGTGTAAACGAACCGGTTGGCGGTTGATGGCTGAGTATCCGCGGCGCTTCGCGCCGCTTGAACAGCCGAGGGCGGCTGTCCCTACGTGAGCTATGCCCACTACTTAATTACGCCCCGTTCGGATTCCTCGATGAATCGGATCAGCATCTCCACATCTTCGCCGCAGTCCGCTTCCCCTTTTAGCTTTTCGAGCGCCTGCGAGGTGTTCAGCTTTGAGGCTAGTAACACGCGGTATGCATGATGGATCTTGCGGATTCGTTCTTTGGTAAATCCGCGCCGCTCCAGGCCAATAGCATTCAGTCCATACGCGTGGGTGCCGCGCTCAGCCGAGGTTTTCGAAAACGGCAGCACGTCGCGCGTGATGGTCGTCCCGCCGCCGATGAACGCATATTTCCCAATCCGCACAAAGTGGTGCACCGGGCAGAGTGCGCCCACCGTGGCCCAGTCTTCCACCGTAACGTGCCCGCCCAGTGTGGCGGCGTTCGCCATGATGATGTGGTCGCCAATGTGGCAGTCGTGCGCAATGTGGGTATACGCCATGATGAGGTTGTGGCTGCCGACGCGGGTTACGCCGCTGCCCTTGGTGGTGGCGCGGTTGATCGTGACATATTCGCGAATCTCGTTGTGGTCGCCGATCTCCAGACGCGTGGGCTCGCCCTTATAAGAAATGTCCTGCGGAGCGAGGCCAATCGAGCAGAAAGGATAAAAGCGATTGTCCGCTCCGATCTTTGTGGGGCCTTCCATCGCCACATGAGAAAGCAGATGGCAGCGCTCGCCGAGTTCGACGCCGGGGCCGATCACGCAATAGGGACCCACCTTGCAGGAAGGATGTACTTTGCTTGCAGCATCGACAATCGCAGTGGGATGAATTGACATCGCGGAATTTGTAATTGGTAATTTGCGCTTTGCAATTCTCTTTGGAGTCTTAGGACCGTAAAATCACAAATTATAAATTGGAAATTACAAATCTCCTCCTGCCGTCTCCGCCGCTCCTGCGCCCATCGTCCGCGGCACCAGGCGGCACGTGACGGTTGATTCGGCCGCGACTTTGCCGTCCACATAGGCCTTGCCTTCCAAACGCGCTGCAGTCTTGCGCCAGGCCCGTACCTCGACTTCGATGCGCAGCTGATCGCCCGGGACCACTGGACGGCGGAACCGCGCCCTCTCGATCCCTGTAAAAACCATCAGCATGTCGTTGCGATTAGGCACTTCGGTCAGCAGCAGTAGGCCTCCTGCCTGGGCGATCGCTTCGACGATCAGCACGCCTGGCATGATTGGCTTGCCGGGAAAGTGTCCCTGGAAAAATGGCTCGGTGATGGTCACGTTTTTCAGAGCGACGATCTTCTTCATGCGCTCCAGTTCAAGCACGCGATCAATCAGCAGAAAGGGGTAGCGATGCGGCAGGATCTTGAGGATGTCGCCAATCTCCATCCTGGTTTTCGCCTCGGAGGCCGCTTCCGTTGTCGTTTGTGTGGTGTCAGTCATACCGTTTCATCTCGGCGCGAAGATTATACTGTAGCGCGCGGCCGCGGGCGGGCCATCAGAAAGTGGGTGAATGTTCCGATGTGCAACGTAGAGGGTCTGCGCCCAGGCCTTTTTCGCCACTAGCAGACTCGGGCAGGGGTGTCCGCGCCACACTTCCCGAGAGCCTGACCGTGCGATACTTGCTGTATGTTCCTGCTCGATGCAACCCCGCGGCTGGAGAATGATCCGAAATCGGTAAAGGTCCAGCTGACGACCGGCGAGGGCGTGCAGATCGAGTGGAAGGACGGCCACCGGTCGGCTTATACGTTCAAGTTCCTGCGGGATGCGTGCCCTTGCGCCCTCTGCGAAGATGAGCGCGGTAAGGCTGGGCGGAAAGCTGGCGAACCGGAAAAACCGGCACCGGGCACATTGCCCATATTCAAGCCAGCGGTCAAAGCACTGGCAGCCGAGCCGGTGGGCAAGTACGCGCTGAAGTTC
This sequence comes from uncultured Acidobacteriaceae bacterium, assembly GCA_963818945.1. Taxonomy (GTDB): domain Bacteria; phylum Acidobacteriota; class Terriglobia; order Terriglobales; family Acidobacteriaceae; genus Acidiflorens. The sequence goes on from CAWFUA010000001.1 coordinate 1,672,170, forward strand.
TCCTGGAACGACAATCACGATCTGGGGCTTTATTCCTGGGCGTATTTGCGGGAAGTGTGCCCGTGTCCGGAATGTGTAGCGAACAAGCGCTAGAAATCTGCCATTGAGTTTCAGAACAAGCACAAAGCTTCTGCTTGATCAGAGGCGGTCATTGAGCTGCCGGACGAGTGCGGCGGCGACGCTGTGCAGTTCTGAGAGCTGGCCTTTCTGGAACTCGATTTCCTCGTGACCCAGGTCTTCCTGCAAGGTGCGACAAAGTTGATACGCGGCGCGAACGCGCTCCGCCGCCAAAATGGAGTCAACTCCGATGGAACCGTTGTCGGAGAGCTGGGCGGCGACTGACTGCTGGGCGGCCCAGGCCACGTTGCGAACACGGTTCAGCACGTCGCGAAAGTCACCCAGAAGACGTGGATCCAACTCGTCGTAATGCAGTAGCTTTTCCAGGGCGCGCAAGTCCGAAATCGCGGTCTTCAACCTTCCGGAAACAGCAGAATTGCTATTTCGCTTACCAGGCAAAGAAATCCTCCGAGCCTACATTCGAGGTTAGTGTGTTCGATGCAGCGGCGGAAGATTCCGAAAGACCTATGGGGGTAACGAAGGGATCAGAGAAGATTAGTAAAAGATCAGACGGACACTGCCGCGAGTACAGTGTCAGTGCCGTGAAGACCGCTCGCTTTGATTGAACTGACGGGCTTGACTTCTCAGGCAGGGCGCAGCAACATTGGTCCACGCTCGGGTACCTTCTTCCAGGAGTAACCCTCATGTTGTTCTCTCGTTTTCGCCCCGGAATCTACGCTCTTGTTTGGGTAATAGCCTGCCCAACCCTTCCCTCCGCGTTTGCCCAGCAGCCTGCCGCTACCGGAATCCAGAAAATCGATCACGTGGTTTTCATCGTGAAGGAGAATCGCACGTTCGACAACATGTTCGGAGCATACATATCGAAATATGGGACAAAAACGTGCGCTCTCTCCACCGGGCAAACAATCCCGATGACGCGCGCTGCCGATCGCTATCCTCACGACATCTCCCACAGTTACGAAGCGGCGCTGCTGGCGATCAACGGTGGGAAGATGAACCAGTTCGATCTCATCAATCTCGGCTTCCAGCCGAGCGGAGATCTGTACGGTGATTTCCTGACCTGCCGCCAGTTCGAAAGCGCCGACATTCCCAACTATTTTGCCTACGCAAGGCATTTCGCGCTGGGGGCGAGGATGTTCTCGTCGTTGCATGGACCGAGCCTGCCCAATCACCTTTACACGATTGCCGCCGATTCATTCGGCGTGCTGGACAATCCATTCCGCACGGCCAGCGGCAATAGTTGGGGATGCGATGCGCCGGCCGGGGAACTCGTGCGCATGATGCAACCGGACGGAATCGTTACGGCGGAGTTTCCCTGTTTGAGCGGCGTTACCACGATGGCGAACTCGCTCGACAACGCAGGCGTGAGCTGGAAATACTACGCGCCGCCGAACACCGATCCCGGATATATCTGGTCAACATTCGACGCGATCAACGAGGTACGCAACGGAGCAGACTGGGCGAAGGTGGTGGACACGGGCAATTTCGTCTCCGATGTGATGGGTAATCGGCTGCCATCAGTGAGCTGGGTGATTACACCGGATTGGCAGAGCGAGCATCCCGATTCGAGCACTTGCGAAGGCGAGAATGCCACCGTGACAGAGCTGAACGCAATCATGAACAACCCGGCGTTGTGGAACACGACGGCGGTGTTCATTGTGTGGGACGACTTTGGCGGAATGTACGACCATGTTGCGCCGCCCGATGTGGACACTTTCGGCCTCGGACCGCGCGTGCCGCTGCTGATCATCTCGCCATACGCGCGGCCGGGGCACATTTCGACGACGCAATATGAATTTTCGTCGGTGCTGAAGTTTATCGAAACGCGGTTTAACCTTCCGGCGCTCAGCACGCGCGACGCCGGCGCGAACGACATTACCGACAGTTTCAATTTCAATCAGCAGGCGCTGCCGCCGCTCATCCTAAAGACGCGGACCTGCCCGCTGGCTTCGGCAACGCAAGCCGAGATGGGGACGGGCGTGAAGAACGTGGCGAGCACTGCGATCACGCGCCATCTGGAACTCTATAACTCACGGCCCACGGCACTGACCATCGATTCCATTGCGAGCACCAGTCCGCAGTTTGCCATCAACGAAAGCTGCCCCGCAGTCGTAGACTGCTCGACCGGCTCGCAGCACTACTGCTCGGCGGGAGCGACGCTCAACCCGCAAAGCGCGGACGGCAGTTGCACACCTGCGTGCAGCATCTGCGTGACCTATGTGCCGAATGGAACCGGGAAGAGAACGGGGAAGATCACGTTTACCGACAGCGACCCGAGCAGCCCCCAGACGGTCGATGTCAGCGGAATGGGATCGCAGGTCGAGCTTTCGCCGGCGCCGGGGCCTCTCGTGTTCCCGAACACGCCGCTGGGCTCGTCCAACACGTTGCCGGTTACATTGACCAATACCGGCACAAAGGCGGTCGCCATCGCTTCGATAAAGGCAATCGACGACTACAAGGCCTCGAACAACTGCGGATCGTCGGTGCCAGCGCAGGGAACTTGCACCATCAACGTGACGTTCAAGCCAAAAGCCTCGGGTGCGCGGCCGGGAGCACTGACGGTTGTGAGCAGCGATCCGGCAAGCCCGGAGCGCGTGGATCTGGTCGCAAATGGGCTTGGCATAGTGCTCTCCCCGCAGAGGCTTGCCTTTGGAAACCAGAAGGTGGGCACGACGAGCGCACCGCAAGCGGTTACGATCACGAACCAGAACTCAAAATCCGTGTTGATGGGGGAGATGATTCCCACGGCGGAGTTCATTGTCTCGGGAAACAGTTGCCCGGCGACACTCGGAACGCTTAAGAGTTGCACCATTGAGATCGAGTTCTCGCCGAGTACAACGGGCCCGGTCGCGGGCGACGTTTATATCAGCGATAGCGATTTCTCCAGCCCGCAGTTTGTGAGCGTATCGGGAACGGGACAATAGCGACCGAGGAAGCAATCGGGCTTAGCGGGCCGCCGCAGCCGTTGGCAAGTTTTTCTGGGACGCCGGGACCGACGCTGCCTCTTGTCCGAGAACAACGATATCCACACGCCGGTTCATGCCGCGCCCGTCAGCCGTGGCGTTCGATGCGACCGGATGAAATTCTGCGTATCCTGCGGCGCCGAGCCGGCTGGCATTGTAGCCTTCGCGGACGACCAGAAGCCGCACAATCTCGGTGGCGCGCGACGTGGACAGCTCCCAGTTGGAGGAAAACTGCGCGTTGTGGATGGGAACGTTGTCGGTGTGGCCCTCAATGCGCACCCGGCAATTGCGCTGGCGAAGCAGGTTCGCGATGCGGTCAAAAGCAGGCTGCGACGCGGATTTCATCTCGGCCGAGCCGCTCTCAAAAAAACCAACTTCCCGCAAACTGATCACCAGGCCGTCGGGTTCGCGGCGCATGGCGATTTCCTTGCGATTGATTTCCGCCGCCAAGGTGGTTTCCAACTCGGTCTGGAGCTGCGCCAAATCTCCGTTCTCCCTCCCGCTCCCAAGCGCACCCTCCGGGTGGGACACGACGCGAGCCACACTGCCGGTGCGCTCCACGTTTTCCACTGCCTGCACCGTGCTGAACGGCATGGGGTCGTGGGCATCCATCGGCACTTGCGTTGTCGAAGCCTGAAAAACGCCCATCTCCTGAAACGCGACCTGAATCGCGAGCGCCAGCTTTCCGACTTTTCTTTTGTCCACTTGAGAAGAAGCATAGAGCACGACAAAAAACGCAAACAGCAAAGTAATGAAATCGGCGTAGGAAACCAGCCAGCGTTCGTGATTGGTGTGACTACCGCGTTTTTTTCGGCGGCTCACGAGCTTGATTCTTCCGATGGCGGCGCGGGCTCGTGCGCGTGCGTCAGAAAGCCAAGTAGCTTCGCCTCCAGCATGCGCGGATTCATGCCCTCGAGAATCGAGAGCACGCCCTCCAGCGTCATCTCGCGGATGATTTGCTCCTCGCGGATTCGGATCTTGAGCTTTCCGGCTGCCGGCAAAAAGAACAAGTTGGCCGCCCCGACGCCGTAAATCGTAGCCACAAATGCCACTGCGATTCCACGCCCCACTTCGTCAATCTTGTCCAAATGCTGCATCACCTGGATCAGCCCGAGCACGGCCCCGATGATTCCAATGGTTGGCGAAAAGCCTCCGGCCGATTCAAAGACCTGCGGAATTTTTTCTTCGTGTTCTTCTTTGTTGTCGAGTTCGAGTTCCATGATCTTGCGAAGTTCCTGCGACTCGGTGCCATCGACAGCGAGCATCAGGGCGCGCCGAAGAAAAGGGTCCGGCACAGTCGCGATTTCCTTGTCGAGCGAAACGATACCTTCCCGCCGGGCCTGGTTCGCGTATTTGACCAGCACGGCGATGGTTGACTGCGCATCCTGCCCCGGTTCGACAAATATATGCGCCAACCGCTTGAAACCGGTAAGCACAACCGCCAGCGGGTATTGAATCAGCACTGCGCCCAGCGTGCCTCCGAAGACGATCATGGCGGCGGTGGGCTGCACCACCTGGCCGAGATTGCCGCCTTCAATCAAAAGGCCGAGCAAAATCCCGCCGATGGCGAGCACCAGACCGGCGAGGGTCGCCTTATCCATGCCGGCTCCTATTTCTCCTCGGGCGTCGAGGCCGCCCCTTCAGTCAAAGGCGGAAGGGCGGCGCGATTATCCCACCAGAGCATGATCCCCTGCAGGACAGAGCGCCGAAACTGAACCACGCGCTCCAGGACCTCCTGGGCGCTTTCGCGTACCACGATCTTTTCGCCATTGACCAGCGTAATCACCGTATCCGGCGATTGTTCGACGAACTTGATCAGGTCCGAGTTCACGGCCAGCGGATGATTGTTAAGGCGAGTCAGTTGAATCATCGTTCGTTCCACAGCGGATAGGACACCCGCTAAGAAGCCTCCATCAATAAAGATCGGCAGAAGAAGCACGGGCGGGGAGAAAGGGCAGATAGCGATCGCGGTTACCTAAGGCGTAGGCCGCACGGTACCTGTGGAAATAAAGCCGTCAGCGAGCATGCCGATGTCCAGAGTGAAGCACGAAAGGTTCCGCAGGACAAACGGAACGAGCTCCGGGAAGATTTCGGGGACGGATCCCAAATCGGAACCACAAAGGAGCACACATCAATGGCACTTACGATTCTGAATAACATCGCTTCGATTGCTGCGGAAAACCAGTTGACCATCACCAGCAATAACCTGCAGTCAACGCTGTTCCAGCTGTCGTCTGGGTCCCGCATCAATAGCGGCGCCGATGACGCTGCCGGCCTGGCTATCGCCAATGGATTGCAAGCCAACGTCAGCGCGCTGACACAGTCGGCCCGCAACGCCAACGACGGCGTTGGAGCATTGCAGGTCGCTGATGGCGCCCTGGCGCAGGTCACCACCCTGCTCAACCGCGCTGTCACCCTGGCCACCGAGTCGGCCACCGGCACCGTGTCCAATTCGCAGAGAGGCGCGCTCGATGCCGAATATCAAGCCATCCAGGCGGAAATCAACCGCATCGGGTCGAACACCAATTACAACGGCGGCCAGGTGTTCACCGCCAGCCCCACTTCCATCTACATCAGTGATGGTACCGGCAACACGCAGCAGTCCAGCAACTTCATTGGCGTGACGACCGGCCAGTTGTCCGCAGCCGGTGTTCTGGGCACGCAGGCCTCGGCGCAGTTGGCGTTCAACGCCCTTCCAGCCGCGAACGACGCTGTGACCATCGGTGGCAACACCTACACGTTTGTCACCAGTCTGACGCAGGCGACTCCGAACCAGGTGCTGATTGACACAACTGGGGCCACCGCCGAAGAGAAGTTGGCGAATACGATTGCCAATTTTGTCGCTGCCGTGAATGGTGCGGCAGGATCGGGCACCGTGTACTCCAACAGCACGACCGCCAATGCCGATGCCACGGCGTCGGCAGCTGGCACCCTGGTCACGTTCCAGGCCACATCGGCCGGCAACGCAGTCATCGCCGGCGGCGGCACTATCGCCTCCAGCGTGGGCACCGGCACCGCCGAGAACTTCCTGAACGGAGCAACGTTTGCCGGTGGTTCGACGTCGGATCTGCTGACCGCTACGGACGCGCAAGCTGCTCTGGCGGCCATCAACACAGCCATTAAATCGGTGGCTGCCACTCGCGGCCAGATCGGCGCCAGCATCAATCGTCTGCAGAGCGCCAGCACGGTCATCAGCAACCAGGTCCAGAACCTGACGGCTGCGCAAAACGGCATCACTGCTGCCGACATCCCGTCGGCCGTGGCGAGCCTCACCAAGTACTCCATCCTGGAACAGACGGGCATCTCCTCTCTGGCCCAGGCCAACCAGCAGCAGCAACTTGTACTGAAGCTGTTGCAATAGTTGTCTGGTTCACGCGCAACGGGAGGCGGGCTCACTCCCGCCTCCGTTGCCCTGTTCCGAGGTAGCTCAGAGGTAGCGCACCATGAGCATCGGCCCCGTGCAGAGTTATGGTTCCATTGTTGATGCCGCGTCCGCGAGCGCGCAGACGACCGAGCCACAACCACGGCGTCAAGCGCAGCGCCGCGTCGATCCCCCTCAAACGTTTCCGCCCAGCGCGGGATATGGCCCAAAGCAGGAAGCGCCCGTCCAAAAGGACGTGTCGCCAGCGTCGCAACTGCCGGAAGATGAAGTCCAATTGCAACGAGATAGTGGGCTTCAGAATGAACTCATCGTCCGGTATGTGGACAAGACCGGCAACTTAATCTTGCAGGTTCCTGCGGAGCAGTTGCTGCACTTTGAGCGCGCGATTGCCGCTGAGTTCCAGCAGGCAAAGCCGCCCGCCACCACCGAAGGTGAGAACCCAAAGGGAGGGTCCCATGGGCATTAGCTTCAACGCAGCCAGCCTGCTGAACGGTAATGGCATTGACGTAAACGCAGTCGTGAGCGAACTGCAGTCCGCATCGAGTGGTCAACTCACTCTTTGGCAACAGGAACAGTCTGACTTGCAAACCAAAGCCAGCCAGTTGACCACCATCAATACCGATCTCAGCAGTCTAGCCTCTGCCGTTCAGGCGCTCACCGACCCACTCGGCGCCTTCTCCGCGGTCACGGCCTCTTCCTCATTGCCCGCCGTCGTTACGGCCACCGCCAGTTCCTCTGCGACGCCCGGCAATCACACCCTGGTCGTGAGCAGCCTCGCCAGTTCCGGCACCGTCTATACCGCCCCGCTGGCCGACGCAAAGACTTCATTTCTGCCCTCGGGCGCAACCAGCGCCGATATTCAGTTGCAGGTGGGAGGCTCCACCGGCGCCACCCACGACCTGAAGATCACTGCCGGCACCAACGATACCCTCAGCACCCTGGCAACCTATATCAACACGCAATCGTCGGCAAACAACTGGGGTGTCTACGCCACCGTGCTAACCGATGCCAGCGGTTCTCGCCTTTCTATCAGCAGCCAGGCCACAGGCAGCACCGGCGCGCTGGCGATCACTACCAACACCACTCTCGACAGTAGCGGCAATCCCACGGGGACCCCCACCAACCTCACATTTGAAACGCCAGTCGGCGGCACCAACGCCGTCTTTACCGTGGACGGCATCCCCTTCAGCAGCACGACCAACAGTGTCTCCGACGCCATTCCTGGAGTGACTCTGAACCTGGTCAGCCCATACACCGGACAGGTGCAGGTTGCCGTCAGTGCGGACCAGTCGCAGGTTACCAGCGCCCTGACCACTTTCGTCTCCGCCTACAACAGAGTAGTTGGCGATTTGAACGCCGAATTCGCAGTTGATCCCACAACCAATTCTCAAGGGCCGCTTGCCTCCGATGGAGGTCTGCGGTCGCTGCAGTCGAGCCTGTTAGCCGATGCGACCTATACCGCCAACGGCAGCGGCGGACTTGTCAACCTGGCCGCGCTCGGCATTGACATGCAGAACGACGGCACCCTTTCCGTCAACGCTCAGACGCTCTCCAATCAGCTCGCCACCAATCCATCCGGCGTACAAGACTTCTTCCAGAACCTCACCACCGGCTTTGCCACCAATTTCAATAAAGACCTGACGAATCTGACCGACACCACACAGGGCCCGCTGAACCTGGACCTGACCGAGAACAAGACACAGCAGACAGATATCAGCAACCGTATGAGCGACTTCCAGACTCAGCTGGCCACACAGAAACAGCAGCTCATTCAGGAATTCAGCTCGGTCAACGCGTCGCTCGAAGAATACCCGTTCCTGCTGCAGGAAGTTCTCAGCCAGCTCGGGAACACATCGTCGACTTCGACCAACACCAGCCCGGCCAAGGGCAGTAGCACTTCGTAGCCAAGGAGGCTTAGCTACATGAACGCCGGACGCATGTACCGGGAAGGGACCGTCCAGGGGGCAAGCCCCGCAGCACTCGTGGCCCGTCTCTATGAACAGGTGATCCACGATCTGCGGCAGGCCCTGAAAGCGCTCGAACAGAACGATGTCGAACTGCGCACCAGCAAAATCAATCATGCCATCCTGGTGATCGGATATCTCGAGTCGCAGTTGAATTTTGACGCTGGCGGCAAAGTTGCCGGCGATCTTAAGAACTTCTACGACATCCTGCGCGAAAACCTGTTACAAGCGCAGCTGCAGCAATCGACGGTTCTGCTGGCGCAGCAGATCACCGACCTGCTGGCCGTGCGCGAAGCCTGGATCGAAGTCGAGCGTGCCGAGAGTTCCGTCCCCGACACGGCCGCCGATCTGGTCCCGGCCACCGCTCCAGCCTCCACCTCCGACGCGACGCGCGTGGACTGGAAGGGATAATGCCGTCCGACGCCCTCCTGACGCTGCGCCAGGTCAATGACAGGTTGCGTGCCGCCCTCGCACGGTTCCGCCCCGAGCAAACGCTCAGTTCGAAAATCACCGCCGGCGATCTCTCTGGCGTGCTTGCGGAGCTGCTGCGCGCCCGAGAATGCCTAAGAAATCTTCTCTCACAGGACACGCCATCAACCCCTGCAACCGCTCAGGAAACCGCTGCGCTCGCCGAGGAAACGCGTACCTATCGCGCCAATCTGGAAAAGCTGAAACGCTTTCTCCCCGACCTGCACACGCGCTTGCTCGCCGAAAGGGCCCGCCTTGAAGCCGCCCAAACCCACGTCGCCGCCGCCTCCGCCTGGGCAAGAGCCAGCGGGAAAACACTCTAACGAATCGTTGTGGGAGCAAATACTTATCGCAGATAGTCGAACAGGCTCATCTGCGAAAGCTTGCTGATCGCGGCCAGCGTCGCCTGCGTATCGGTCTGCGCGCTGCTCAGATTCGTCGCTGCCGTCGCCAGATCCACGCCCACCAGCGCGTTCTCCTGCTGCGCGATCTGCTGCTTGGCGGTATTCAGGTAAGTTGTTTGCGACTGCGCCTGATTCATGGCATTGCCGTAAAACACGCGCTGCGCCGATAAGTAGCTCGACGCCGAGCTCATAGCACCGACTGCCGTGCTGATGTTCGTATTCGATTGCACGGCCAGAATCAGGTTGTTCAGGGCAAGAAAAACGTTGTTGCTGGAAGCCGAGAAAAGCTGGGATCCCGGCTGGTTGAGTTCAAGCTGATACCCGCTGCCGATCGAAACCTGATTCACGCCGGTATTACCGCTATAGGTCACGCCCGAAGGGTCGGTGGTGCTGGCCAAATAAGGGGGAGTGCCAGTCGCCGTGCCCGCGAACAGATAGTTTCCCTGATACGAAGTGTTCGCCAGAGAAATGACCTGGCTCTGAATGCCCTGGAGTTCCTGTGCGATAGCGGCGCGATCGGCGTCGGTGAGCGTGCCGGTTGCGCCTTGCACGCCTAGCGTGATGGCGCGCTGCAGTGCGGTTGTGACCGACGCCAGCGCCGAATCGGCCGCGGAAAGCTGGCCGTTAACCGTGGTCAGGTTCTGCAGGTAACCCGCATTGAACGTCGCCTGATCGTTGTTCTGGACCTCCAGCGCCGATGCGGCTGGATTGTCCGAGGGCACGTTTACGCTGCGCCCGGTCGCTATTTCGAGTTCGTCGTGCTGCGCCTGCAGTTGGGCCTGGTTGAGTGCCGCCAGCAGGTCGGGCATTGGATACGGATTGACGCGCATCGTTTCGTCGCCTCCCAGTTCTATTGCACCGCCGTACCAAGGCCGAGATTCACGGCATCGGAAAGCAGCGAGTTGACCGTCGATACCACTCGAGCCGCCGCCTGATACGCGGCCTGATACTGCACTATGTTGGCTGCCTCTTCGTCGAGCGAAACGCCGGAGACACTGCCGCGCTGATCCTGCAACTGCTGCAGGATCTGGCTGGAGGCGTCGGCATCGGCCGCTGTGTTTGACGTCGTGCTCCCCACCTGGAAGACCAGGTTCGAATAAGAATCGAGGGGCGTTTGCCCGTTGACCGCGCCTTCATCGTGCACGGCGGAAAGATTGGCCAGGTTGCCGTTGCTTCCCGGAGTGCCGTCGGAACTGGCAGCCAGCAGCGCAGGATCGGTGATCACGACCTGCATGGCCGCCGCCGCGCCCGTCCCGCCCGCCGGCGGAGTCGTGAAAATATTGCCACCCGGTGTCGGCGGCACGCTGTTGCTCAGGATGTAGCCTTTTGCATTCGCCGCATTGACGGCGTCCGAAAATCCCGCCGCCAGCTGGTCGAGCTGGCTGAGAACGTTGGGGATCTCCTGGTCGCGAATCTGGATCGTCCCCGCGAGGCTTCCGCCCGTGAGGGTGCCAGTAATATCTTGCGTGCCCGACATGACTTTTTGCGTGCCGCCGGAGCCAATCTGCGTCGAGAGCGCGAAGCTCTTCCCCCCGGACACCAGAGCCGTCCCGTTCGACGTGGTCAGAGAGATGCCCTGATCGGTGGAAATCACCTGCACGTCCACCAGTCCCGAAAGCTGGCGAATCAGGCTCGTCTGCTTGTCGACGAGCGTGCTTGCGCTCTGGTGCGCATTCTCCAGATTGCTGATCTGCTGGTTGACGCTGGCAATCTCGGTCGTCAGCGTGTTGACCTGCCCTACGTCCTGCACCACAGTTTGGTTGAGATTGCCACGCTGCGTTTGGAGATTGTTCGCCGAAGTGTTGAAGTCGGTGGCCAGGTTGCCGGCCGCGGTCAAAACCGCCTGCCGCAGTGCAAGATTCGTCGGGTCAGGCGCAAGTTGCTGCAGCTTGTTGAAGAAGTTCGTGATGTCAGCGCCAATGCCCGAAGTTGCACTGCTGAAGCTGGTCTGAATCTGCTGCAATTGCCTTAGCTGGGCGTTCAGCGAGCTCTGCTGCTGCGTTTCCTGGTTCAGTTGGATTTCAAGAATCGGATCGCGCATGCTCTCGATCTTGTCGAGCACCACGCCCGTGCCAATGCTGAGCGCTCCGAAGACTACCGGATCCCCCGCTTCGAGCACCGGAACCTCGCGCGAGTAGCCCGGAGTATTCGCGTTGGCCACATTGTTTGAGCTGGTTTCAAGCGCCTGCTGGCTGACAGCCAATCCGCTGAGCGCGGTCGAAAGTGTCCCGAATAAACCCGACATGGTTATCCTCCCGCCCGCATCGGCCTATCCTGCTCAAGCAAGCCGCGCGCGGGCGCATAGGTCGGCGCACAACTGGCGGCGACGTGGTTCCAGACGGCCAGGCTGCGCTGCATGTGCCGCAACAGCGACCAGTGCACGCGCGCCAGATAGCGGATGCGCGCCGAAAGCGCCGCCCACTCGGAGGCCAGTTGCGCCGAGCGCGTCTCTTCGGGAGAGCCTGCGGCAGCGGAATGGGCCTGCGCGGTCCGGCGCCCGGCCCCCTGCAGGCGCAGTTCGTCTTCAAGCTGGCTCCACTGGCGGCAGAGTTCGGCCTGATGCGCCGCTCCCCGCGCGATCGTCCCCGCGTCATTGCCGCCGAGCGCGAACCGGCTCGCTTCCAGACTCTCGGCCAGCGTGCCCACGACCGCCAGGCGTTGTTCAAGAAGTTGCCCCAGCTCAGGAAGCGAGTTGTTGTGATCGGTCATTTGTTCCGCTCACCTTGCGCTTGCAGGTCAGCCCGATCGGGCCAGGGGCCTTGGATTTGGCGTCCGGCTCAGAATTGGCTTAAGCCAGATCGTCCAGTTGATGTCTTGGCGAATCCGGGCCGGACTCGTCTTCGTTTTCATTTTCCTCCGCCGGCGGGGACGCAGGCGGCCGCCGCCGCCGCATCTCCGAGTCGCGCTCGTGCCCGTGCTTCTCAAGGACACGCAAGAGCGCGGGATCAACCCCGTTGGTAATCAGCGGATCCATGCTTCACCACCGCTATCGGACCCTGCCGCTCGCGGCTTCGGCCGCCATCGCCTCGGCAACCTTCACCGCATCCACCGGGTAGTTGCCGCTGGCAACTGCCTGCTGCAAAGGCGCAACTTTTTCCATGCGCACTTCCGGCGCGGCCAGCGCCTTTGCCTCGAGTGTCTGCACTCGGGCCCGATCAAACGACAAGCTCGTCTGGTCAACCCCGGCCCCGCTTTCCGTTGCAGCACTCGCGCTCGCGCTGCTTGCGCTCGCCGTTCCCATTGATCCGGCGCGGCCTGTTTTGCTTTTCTCCGCCGGTTCCGTTCCAAGATTTGTGAAATCAACTCTCATATGCCGCTCCGATCCCACCTGCTGTTTGTATCGGCAGATTCTGAGAAAACCTTAACGGTCATGGCGGCTGCGACGCGCCAGGGCCTAGATTCAAGATCGGCGGAGCCGGAGAAAACTTTAGCCCTTCCATGGAAACCCCGGTTCAGCCTCCTTCCGATACCTTGGTGACAGGCAAATGGCGCAGGATGAGCCGCGCGATCCCGATCCCTCCGCCCGCAGCCACCGCTTCGGCCAGCGCCCGCGTTCCCATCAGCCGGTAATCGCCCGCCCCCGGAATCGAGTCCTGGGGATCGAAGGCAAAGCTCTTCTCGAGCGAATCGAACAATGAAGTTAACAGCACGGACTCAAAGTCGCGCGCTGCTTTCGCGCTCTTCCCGGCAGCGTTCGCCGGAACCGCCGCGGTCGCAATCTGGCCGAGCGCGTTCGCAAAGTCCGGTTTCATCAGATCACCTCCAGATCGGCGTCGAGCGCGCCCGCCGCCTTGATTGCCTGCAGAATCGAGATCACGTCGCGGGCGCTCGCGCCCATGTTTTCCAACCCGCTGACCAGTTGGTCGATGCTTGCGCCTTCGCCGATCTCCAGCCGTTTTGCGGGCGAGTCTTTCGCCTGCACTTCCGACTGGGGCACGACTTCGGTCTTGCCCGCCGACAACGGATTCGGCTGCGACACCGCGTACGTGGTCGAAATCTGGACGGAGAAACCTCCATGCAGGATCGAAACCGCGCCCAGGCGTACGTCTTTGCCGATCACCACCGTCCCTGTACGCTCGTTGACGACTACGCGCGCGCGATGGTGCACGAGGACGGCCAGGTTCTCGATTTTCGCCACCAGCGCCGTCATGTTCTTGACTCCGGTTGCCTCGGGAGCGACCTCGACCCGCCCGCCGTCGCGCGCGCTCGCGACCTCTTTCCCGAATTCGCGATTGATGGCGTCGGAGATCGCACCCGCAGTGGTGAAGTCCGCCTCGCGCAGCAAAAGCGAAACCGGCGTCAAATGGTTGAAGTCAAATGTCAGACTGCGCTCGACCCGCCCACCCGAAGGGATGCGTCCAATGGTCGGATGGTTCATCTGCTTGGTCGCGCCCGCCCCTCCCGCGGCAAAGCCGCCCACCGCCACCGGTCCCTGCGCCGCCGCATAGACCTGGCCATCGGCGCCATACAGAGGAGTCAGCAAGAAGCATGCCGCCCTCAAGGCTCTTGGCGTCGCCGATCGAAGAGACGGTTACATCGAGTGCGCTGCCGGGCCGCGCAAACGGAGGCAGGCTTGCGGTCACGAACACAGCCGCCACATTATTCACACGCGCCGTTGCCGGAGGAATCTGCGCTCCCATGCGCTGCATGATGTTGGCCAGCGTCTGCGTGGTGAAGACCGTCTGCTGGCTGTCGCCGGTGCGCGTCAGCCCCACCACCATGCCGTAGCCGATGAGTGAATTTTCCCGCACGCCTTCCACCGTCGTCAGGTCGCCGATCTTTACCGGAATCGCGACACCCGAAACCGGCGACACTGGCGCGGGTGGAACCGGCGCCGTCTCGCCGGCGCGGGCCCCTGCCGGCCAGGTCAACAAAGCGAGAACGGCGGCCGCCAAAATTCTCATAGGCACCTAGAAATTCAGAATCCGCATGATGGCGCGCAGCAGCGGATGCGGTGGCCGCACGCCGTTGGAGATCACGCCCTTGCCCTTGATCTCCAGTTCCAGATCGCCAATCGCATTCGAGGCGACCGTATTGTTCGGGCCGATATCGCCGCGCCGCACCAGACCGCGTACCACTATGGTCTGCTTCTCGCTATTCATGTTGATGACGCGCTCGGCTTCGACCACCAGGTTTCCGCTCCCGAGCACCGCGACCACGCGGCCGGCAAGCGTCGTCGTCAGGCTCGAAGAGGTATCGGCCTGCCCTTTGCCCGCCAGCGTTTCCGCCGAATGCAGGCCGAGCAGGTTGGCCGCCCCTCCCACCTTGATTTTTCCGGGCAGGGAATCGACGCCGGAACTCGCGCTGTACGTGCGCGCCGTCGAAACGTCGCCCGCATTCGACGAGGTCAGATTATGCGCGACCACAATCGTGATCAGATCTCCCACCAGTGCCGCCTTGTAATCGGTCGCCAGCGCCGCCAGCCGTCCCGCATCGGCCCAGCAACTGCCGGGCGTCGCCGAAGGCGCCTGCGCTTCGGTCTGAACCCGGGCGATATAGTGGGCGAGGTCATGGTCCTGTCCATTCCGTTTCGAAGCAGTCAGGTCCTGCGGCATTCCCACCAGAAGCAGTGCCAGCAGTGCAAGTCTCATAGCGTTCCCCGCGTTTTTCTTCATGGCTGCAACGCCTCGACCCAGCCCGGACCGCCGACGCGCGCCCGGAAAATACGCCCCTGCTCGCCGCGGACGCGAATCTTGTCCCCAGGCGCCCCGCTTTCGAGACAAGTCACGGCCGCGCTCATTCGCAATCCCGCAGCCACCAGAACCGCAGTGGCCCGTTCGCCAGCATGCACTATCGGTCGCGCCGGCAAACCTGTGCGCGGAGCCGCCTCGATACCGCAGGACGGCGCGGGTACTGGCGCTGCAATCCGCACGTAGGCCAGAAAAGGCAGACACGCGCCGGGTTCCGAGCAGGCCAGATGGAAGCGCAGTAGTCCGCCGTCGCTGTCGCGGCACACCGCTCGGACGCGCAGTTTGTGTGCGCCAGCGGCGGGCACAGCCAGCGGTATATCGACGTCCCAAGCCGGTGACGGGGCCTCATCCGGAAGGCGGGCACGAAGCTCGCTCGCAATCGCCTGGTTCACCTCGGCAACCGTTACGGGAGTTCGCGCCCAGTTGAGCGGTGCGCCCGCTGTCGGACGGGCTGCGAAAACCACGATGCAGACGCAACCTGCTATGACAGCGGATCTGCATAGGTTGCTCATTAAGGTTTCCCCTGTCCTGATCATCCGTTCGTTCCTGTCGGGAGCAACGTCATTTTCGTTAGTGCCCCAGGTTGTTAATCAGCTGGAACATCTGATCGGCAGCCTGCACCACGCGTGAGCTGGCTTCATACGACCGCTGCGCCACGATCATGTTGATAAACTCGTCGACCACGCTTACGTTCGATTGCTCGAGATATCCCTGTTCGACCTGCCCCAGCCCGTCGGATCCGCCCGGCGTGCCCACCACGGCGTCGCCCGAAGCGGTTGTTGCCAGGAAAAGATTCTTTCCCATGCTGTTCAGTCCGCCCGGATTCGGAAACAGCGCCAGCTGCAAAGTGCCGACCTGTTGCGCCGCGGTCTGCCCGGCCAGCGAGACCGACACCGTGCCATCGGAAGCAATCGTGACCGAAGTTGCTCCCTGTGGAATCGTCAGCGCCGGCTGAACCGGATTGCCGTCGGAGGTGACGACGTTCCCTTGCGAATCGGTATGGAAGCTGCCCGCGCGCGTGTACGCGGTTTCGCCCGTCGGCAAAAGCACCTGAAAAAATCCCTGTCCCTCAATGGCCAGATCGAGCTGGTTGCCGGTCGCGTTCAAGTCGCCCTGCAATTGCAGAATCTCCGTGGCTGCGGGGCGCGTGCCCAGGCCCACCTGCAGGCCCGCAGCCACCGTTGTCTGTTGCGAAGCGGCTGCGCCCGGCATCACAAAGTTCTGGTAAATCAGATCCTGGAACTGCATCCGGCTGCTGCGGAACCCAGCGGTACTTGAGTTAGCCAGGTTATTGGCAATGGTGTCGAGGTTGGTTTGCTGTGCCTGCATTCCGGTGGCGGCCGTGTAGAGCGCGCGAAACATTGTTTCCTCCTGAAATCCCCGTTCAGACTTTCGCCAGTTCGCTGGCGGCAATGTGATTGAATTCGGTGTCGAACAAGCTCATAGCGCGGCCCAGCATTTCCGCCTCGCGTTGGGTGCCAATCAACCCGGCGATCGAGCTCACCGCATCTACATTGGACGATTCGAGCATCGACTGCCGCAGCGAGACCTGCTGCGCCGGTTGTTCGCTCGCGGCTGGAGCGGACAGCAATGTCGCGCCCTCCGCAGCGAGCTTGGTTCCGGCGGGAAAGTCGACCACCCGGATGCGGCCGGCAACCGTCCCGTTCACCGACAGCGTGCCATCGCTGCTGATGGCAACCGCGCCTGCCGGAACGCGGATGGCTCCCGTATCTCCAAGAACCGGGTCGCCCGCCGCCGTCACCAGTTGCCCGCTGGTCGAAACCTGGAAGCTGCCGTTGCGCGTGTAGCGCGTGCCGCGTGCCGTTTGCACCGCAAAAAATCCGCTGCCTTCGATCCCGACATCGAGCGCATTCCCGGTGCTGGCCAGCGTGCCCTTGCTCATGTCGAGGTGCGTCCCTTCGAGCACCCCATAATTATTCGTCACCAGATTGAGCGCATTCGACACGGAAGGACGTGCCAGCGCCAGCACCGACTGGAATGTTGTCTGCTCCCCGCGAAACCCGGGCGTGTTCACGTTAGCGAGATTGTGCGCAGCCACTTCAAGCGACTGGCTTTGAGCGCGTAGACCAGCGCAGGCTGCATAGAATCCGCTGTCCATGGTTCGGCTCCTCGCCAGAACACAAGCAAGCGAGTCACCAAGACAGCTTTGTTAGTAAGTTCACAAGTGACTTGCTGTCAGCGGCATGGGGAACCAAGGTTGGAAGCTGAGGTAAGAGGATTCTTAGAAATGTGGCGGCTGTCAAACTTTGCCGGGCAACCGCGGACTAGCGGCAAACTTTTCCATTTTCGACTGCCTTGGCCGCCGCCATCCGACTTGATCAACTATGTAAGCGCAAGCTCACCATCAGCAGCGAGCTCTCAAAGAGCATGACCGTTTCCAGAACTTCGCCGTCGGCCAGCGAGTAAAAGGTATATTCTTCGCCTTTGATCACGGTCGGAACGCTGAGCATGCATCCATGGGTTCCGGTGAGTTTGTTCTTGAAGTTTCCGGCAATCATGTTGCAGATTTCGCCGAGCGCATCCGATACCTGATCCTCGGAATCGGCGATTTCCGGGCCGAGCATGCAGCTCGCCATTTCGCGGGCAGTCTTTCGGTCACAACAAATCGTCAGGATCCCGCAAAGCGCTCCCGCCAGCCCGACCATTGCGGTGAACTCGGTGGGAGGGTCCTGCCCCTCTTTCGGTACTGGCTTTACGCGGCGGCCCAGCATAATCTCGAACACTTCTTCCACCGCCAGCTCGAGGATGGGGAGCCAGTTCTCTTCCTGTG
Source organism: uncultured Acidobacteriaceae bacterium (assembly GCA_963818945.1). Classification (GTDB taxonomy): domain Bacteria; phylum Acidobacteriota; class Terriglobia; order Terriglobales; family Acidobacteriaceae; genus Acidiflorens. The sequence continues at coordinate 1,689,910 of CAWFUA010000001.1, forward strand.
CATGCATAACCAGCGAGGTTTCCGTGCTCATGACTTTTTCCCTACCACGGGCAAGACGTGTTCTTTGACCTGCTCGGGAGTAAATGGCTTTCGTATATATCCGCGAGCTCCAGCCGATAGCGCTTGTACTACGTGAGTTTCGCTGCCCTCGGTCGTAATCATGACCACCGGAACGCCCTTGGCATTCTCGACCGTGGAGAGCGCACGCACGAATTCCAGGCCGTCCATCACCGGCATGTTGATGTCGCACAAGATCAGGTCAACAGGGCCCTGGGCAAGGACGGCGAGCGCCTCGGCTCCGTTTCCAGCCTCCACGACCTTCTCCAGCTCAAGACCCGCCTGACGCAGCGAGCGTTCCACGATTTTGCGCATCACTGACGAGTCATCGACGATAAGCGCCCGGATCTTATCCATGATTTCCACCAATGTTCGACTTCACGATCGGCCCGCAAGGCCGCTGCTGCCAGATTGCTGGCGGACATGGTGTACATCGGCAGATCTCCCCGATCCTTTAAGACGACAATAGCCAACCTTGTCCATTTGGGAGGCGGCATGTTCTTGTCTCAGGCGTTCCGGGCCATGGCCCAAAAATGGATAGCGCGTAACGGCTTGCGAGTTTCGGCCCGGTGATTTGTGGAGTTAAAAGCGCGGGCCGCGCATGGAAGGCCGCGCCCCAGTTCATGAAATAAAGGTCAATCTTGCGTTATTCTTGGGGCAGCGATATGACCCTACTCGATGCTCAGCCGTTCGACACCGCCCGCGCCCGTCAACGGAAGATCAAAATCGCGGCCGCCGTTATTTTCATACTCGTTCTGGCCGCCGCCGCATGGATGTACCGGAACTGGCCTGAAGAACGTGTGGTCAGTAACTTTTTCGCCGCCCTACAAAAACAGGATTACGAATCGGCATACGCGCTCTACTTCAACGATCCCGCCTGGCGGCAGCATCAGCAGAAATACTCGCAATACACCTATGCCGATTTTTATCGAGACTGGGGGCCGGGCGGCGAGTGGGGGCTCATCAAGTCCTACCGCATCTACGGCACTGCAAACACCCAGGGATTCATGAGCGGAGGCGTCATCGTCGAGGTCATCGTCAACGACCGCGCCGAACACGCGCGCATGTTCGTCGAGCGCTCGAATAAGACGATTACGGTCTACCCGTACTAGCTCAGGATTTCAGCCGTACGCAGCTGGTGAAGAATCCTCAGCATTCTTCAGCGGCCTCTGAGTTCATGCCGCTGCCGAGATTTGACCCAAGGTTTTCTGCAACGAAGCCTCATCCCCCACCGCCAGGCACGTTTTCGACCGGTCAATCTGCCGCATCAGGCCCCAAAGCACCTTGCCCGGACCCACTTCGATAAACAGACTCGTCCCTTTTTCAATCAACCGCCGCACCGACTCATCCCACCGCACTGCGCCTGTCACTTGCCGGATCAGCGCATCGCGCGCGTCTTCGGCGTTGGTCACTGCGGTCGCATCGACGTTGCAGATCACCGGACAAGACGGGTTCTCAAAGGGCAAGGCGCGCAGATCCACAGCCAAACGCTCTTGCGCGGGTTGCATCAGCGCGCAATGGAAGGGTGCGCTCACCGGCAAACTGACGGCCTTTTTTGCGCCGCGCTCGCTCGCCAACTGAATCGCGCGAGCCACGGCTCCCGCATGTCCTGAAATTACGATTTGCTCCGGCGAATTAACGTTGGCGGCCTGGCAAACTTCTCCCTGCGCCGCCTCCTGCGCGATTGCCGTCACCCGTTCGAGCGGCATCCCGAGAATCGCCGCCATTGCGCCAACGTCCACCGGTACGGCCTCCTGCATATACTGCCCGCGATTGCGCACCGTTCGCACCGCATCGGCAAACTTCAAAGTGCCCGCAGCCACATGCGCCGAATACTCTCCCAGGCTGTGCCCCGCGACGTAGTCAGGGTTAAGGCCTTTTTCCTGGAGAACCCGCAGAACCGCAACCGATGCCGTCAGAATCGCCGGCTGCGTGATCTCGGTCAGCTTCAGTCTTTCTTCCGGACCTTCAAAGCACAGCTGGGACAGCTTGTAGCCGAGCGCCTCGTCAGCTTCCTCAAACGTCCGCCGGGCGGTGTCGTAGCGTGCGGCCAGTTCTTTGCCCATACCGACGGACTGGGAACCCTGGCCGGGGAAGAGAAATACGATGGGAGAAGAGGTGTTTGTCATATGTAGGTATCTGCAAGGTCAGAATTCAGAGGTCAGATTGTAGAGGTGAAAAGCAATCGGCCCACCGATGTCGCATACTCTTTAGGTTTTAACCTCTGCAATCTGACCTCTAACCTCTGACCTGATTTCCTAAGTCGTGGTTCCAGCCAATGGCCTGAGCCCCGCCAGTTCCCGCTCAATCGTCTCGTTGACCCTGCCTTCAGCGAACTCGGCCGCGACCCTTATGGCGTTCTTGATCGCATTCGTGTTCGACGATCCATGGGTAATGATGCACACGCCTCTTACGCCCAGCAGAGGAGCGCCACCATATTCTGTGTGATCGAGCCGCTTTTTAAAATCGGAAAACGCGTTGCGCGAAAGATACGCGCCCACCTGCCGCGTGATCGTCGATTTCAAAGTTTCTTTCAGCACCGTGCGCACCAGCTTAGCCACGCCTTCGGAAGTCTTGAGCGCCACGTTGCCGACAAATCCATCGGCCACGATCACATCCACGTGACCGTTATACAAATCACGCCCTTCGACATTGCCAATGAACTGAATCGGGAGTTGCTTGAGCAGCTGAAAAGCCTCGCGCGTCAATTCGTTGCCCTTGCCTTCCTCTTCCCCAATCGAGAGCAGCCCCACACGCGGGTTCTTCACGCCGAAAATTGACCGGCAATAAATATCGCCCATCACCGCAAATTGCTCCAGATTTTGCGGCGTACAATCCACGTTCGCGCCTACATCAAGCAGGACCGCAGCCGTGCTGAGCACGGTTGGAAACGCCGCCGCCAGCGCCGGACGGTCCACGCCCGGCAGCGCGCCAAGCACCACCTTCGCCGTCGCCATCGCGGCGCCTGTGTTGCCTGCCGTCACAAAACCCGCAGCGCGGCCTTCGCGCACCAGGCGCAATCCCACGCGGATGGACGAATCGCGTTTACCGCGAATCGCCTCCACTTTATCTTCCATGGTGATGACTTCGCTCGCGTGGACGATCTCGACGGGTAAGCGTCGCGCGCCGGGATAGCGCGCCAGTTCCGCCTTCAGGCGTTCTTGCGGGCCGACCAGCAGCACGCGCGTGCCGTGATGGCGCGCCGCCTGCAAGGCGCCTTCGATCTCCGGCTTCGGCGCCTTGTCCGACCCCATCGCATCCAGAGCGATTACGCTAGGCATGGAGGGATAAAGCTAGGACTTCTCTTCGACCTCAAGGACTTCGCGGCCCTTGTAGTAGCCACATTTTGTGCAGGCACGGTGCGGCATTTTCTGTTCGTGGCAGTTCGGACACTCCGACAACGAGTGCTTCGATAGTCCGTCATGCGCGCGGCGCGTGGCCGTGCGCTTCTGGGAGTGTCGGCGTTTTGGATTCGGCATGATGTCTTTAGTTCTCGGTTCTCAGTTCTCAGTAAACCTGCTTGGACTGAGAACCGAGAACTGGGACCCGAGAACTTTCTCCTATTGATTCAATTTCGTACGTATCTCTTTCAACGCCGACCATCGCGGATCCTCGATCTGATCCGCGCATGTGCATGCGCTTTCATTCAAATTCTTCCCGCAATGCGGGCACAGCCCTTTGCATTCCTCGCGGCACACTGTTTTCAGCGGTACGGAGAGCAGGACCTGCTCACGCAGCGTATCTTCAAGCAGCAGCCCGTCGCCCTGGTAATACCCGATTTCCGCTTCGGCGTCTGTGACCGAAAGTTCTTCGTGGCCAGCATCGGTCCCAAGCGGCCGGTAGAGCAGGTCAAAACTTCGCTGCACCGGCAGCACCACCGCTTCAAGACAACGCGCGCAGGCGACCTCAAGGCTCGTTTCCAGCTTGCCTTTCAGCCGGATGTCCTGCACAACCTCGTGCTTGCCGTGATGCTCTTCCACCAGGTCGGCGCGGCCTTCGCTGGTCAGCGGCGTTCGCTGCCGCACTTCCTCGCCCAAGATCAATCGCACCCGGGCTGAACTCCTCCCGGAAGTCCACAGGATGAAGCTCTAACTCCTTAATTTCGATGAACATCGGAACCTCCGCCGCCCCACCCGATACCGCGAAGGCCGCGGAAGTGCGCACAGAGACGACAGTCTCTCAGGGGCAAACACTAAGAATAAAGACCTGGCTTCAGGGTGTCAAGGAAGGCCCGGTAGCTGTCATACCACAATAGAAATGTCCCCGAGTTCCTTGGCCGGCGCCCAGTGCCGGCTTTGCGGCGGCAGTTGCAGCAGGCGGTTGTGGAACTGACGCGCTAGGCCGGGGCCCGGCCTTTCGACGGCATTATGAACCCGGCCAGAAGATACAGGGCCGCTCCGGTGAGGACGCACACGGCGATGCTGGTTTCCATCGAAAGTATGATTGCCACGAAACTGCCCAAGGTTCCGGCGGCGCCATTCAGAGCCCACATCCAGGGCAGACTCGCTTCACCACCCAGCTTTGTCATCCACCGCATACCGACCGGGAAGCAGAAGCCCAATACAAAACCGCACGGGAGCACCAGTGCCAGCGCGACAGTCGCCCTCTGCCACAGAACTCCAGCGACAAAGGTGTGGATCACCGGGACGACTGCCAGTTTGTAGAGGACGATCAGCACGGCAACAGCGAGCGCGGGCGCGCGGCTTTGCCATGCGGAGGACAGCGGCAAGCGGTCCGAAGCCATGCTGCCGATCCCAGTCGAAAACACCAGGCCCGCCAACACGACGACCAGCGAATAAATGGGATGGCCCAGGAATACAGAGAGTTGCTGCATCATCCCCATTTCGATCAACATGAAGCCGAGGCCGATGGCGAGGAAATAGAGTATTCCGCCGATGGCAGGGCTTGTGCCCGGAGCGCGTTTCATCAAGAGCCAGGCCGGGACCACAATGGTCGAGACCACAAGGATCAGGGCGGCGACCAGGAAGCAGCATACGAAAAGGACGGCCAGGAGATTGCCGCCCGATCCGCCAATGCGGATGAACTCCGGAATATTGCGAAGGTGGACGGCGTTGAAGAAATAAGGGGAGCTGTCGTAGACGGGAGAGTAGTCGACGACATCCTTATATTTCAAGTCGGCCATTTGCGCGAGAGTGTGAGTCGCGGCGATGAACTGCAACTCCTGCTTAGCGGGCGGCTGCCCGGGAAAAAGAAGAATCTTGAATTGCATTTCATCGGCGATGCTGCGGATCTTGGCAAGATCGGCATCGCTGAACGGCTGGTTGCTGGCGAGCATTGTGGCAATCGAACCGGAGGTGATCAGTACGATTTGGCGATCGGGATCGGCAACGCCCTCGGCGATCATTGCGGCTCTGGCCACGCTATAGAGCCGGAAGACTTCCTTGGACGGCCCTCCGTACCACCGGCTGAAGGTGATGATGCCGCCAGGCCGCAGGTGCTCATAAAACACCTTCCACCCATCCACGGTATAGAGCGCGTTTTCGGAAAGCGTCATGGCACCGGCCGAGGTCGCGGCCCAGGTGTCGACCAGCGACGCCTGGATGAGGTCAAACTTTTCACCGGCGCGAGTCAGATAGCTGCGGCCCTCATCGTTGACCAGTTCAAAACCCGGAATTTTGCTGAAACCCGAGAACCAATCGAGTTCGCGCGAGGTCAAGCGCACCATAGCGCTGTTTACTTCGATCCCAACGATGCGGTGAAAGTGGTTGGCGGCGCAATTAAGCACGTCGCGGCCACCGCCGACGCCGATGACGGCGGCGCTCCCTCCGGGCCGCAATTGGGGCGCGGTGGCAGTTACGTCGTAACGAAAATACTTGAACGCATCCAAATCTCCCCGGAAGCGGGTAATGCTGGTGGAGGCGTCATTATCGATATTCACCGGAATCTCTTCGGCCGTGATCGGCGGCATGATCGGGCTGGGACCCCACATCATGACCGGGTCGATCGCGGGCCGGTAGGCACGCACACGCGAAATCGAATTCCACTGCTCGGAAAGGATTCTCATTCGTGTGTCGATTTTGCCTTTGGACCAGATCGGCTGAATGCCATAGAGCGTGGCGGAATTCAGAACACCGACAGCCACAAACGCAACAATTCCGTAGGTGGCGAGGCGGCCTAAACGTCGTTCGCCGGAGTAGGACGCGTAGCCGCGAGCGCTCACAAACAGTAGAGCCGATACGAAGAACAGAGCGCTGGGCGCATCCGTCAAGTTGAGAATGACGGCCGAGGCCAGGCATCCCAGGGCCGCTCCAAACAGGTCGGCAAAGTAAACGCGGCCGATGGGGAACGAGGAGCGAGTGAGCGAGAGGCAAACCGCCATCCCCGAAAAGAAGAACGGCGTGGCCACAATACACGAAAACAGCAGAAAGCTAAAAAGCGTCTGAGCTGAAGCCGCGAGATCCAGAGGCACCGCCAACATCGCGATCAGGCAGATTGGCAGCGAGATAGCGGCGAGGAGCGTAGCCTGAGTGAGCCGGCGCGGAATTGCATCTTTAGAAAAATATTTGGGAAAAAGCTGAACCGAGAGTGCTCCGGCCGTCATTCCAAACATGGCCATGGAGATGGATACGAACGCCATGTAGTACCAGGATGTGACGCTCAAGAGACGCGTGAGCACGATTTCGTACATTAGCGTGCCCGCGCACAACACGGAGAGAGCGGCAAAAAAGGAGATCATGGATGCACAGGGATCTATCACCAGGTCCGGGGATAATTACAACACCGGAAGTTGGACGGCGGCGTCTGAGCATAACACATGCCCGCGGTTCCTTTGCGCCGCGCGAATAAGGGTTGTTACCTGGGCAGAGAAGCGGAATGGATCTCGCTGGCGGGCGTGGAAATGGAGCAGGAAAGATTGAGAAAAGAAAACAACCTGAAATTCGTCCGAACCCTGCGCACGGACGCGGATCGCAATCTGCGAGGCTAGAGCGCGGCGCCTTCTTGCATAAAGGGCATACGCGCCAGCACGGTGGCAGCTTTCTCGAGCAGCTTCAAATCGTCTCCGGAGAAGTCCGGACCCGCCAGCGAAGCGTCCAAGCCCTTGCGGGAAACCTGCACCACGCCCAGCACATCTCCGCCGGACGAGACAACCGGCACCGACATGATCTTCTGGATGGGCATCTGCTCCATGTTCTTATCGTCGTCTTCTTCGCCAGTCAGCCGAACGGCCTCAAATAAGCTCACGTGCTTCACGCGCATGAATGTATTCGACATCAGCGGAGTGCGGGTCGCTGCGGTGCGCGCGGCTACCGCGGAACCCGTAAGCGGGAGTTCGCCGGCGGAACGCAACTCTGCTGGGTAGACAAAGCGCAGGCTGCGCTTTTCCAGCCGCATAAGTGCAATTTCACTGCGGCGTACGTGGAGAATTTGCGCCAGTTTTGCACAAGCCCGCTCTGTGCTTGGCGACTCCGAAACCATGTGTTCGAAGTCTGCGATCGTCGCTCGGGCGGTCTTGGTGCCGGCACCTTGAGTATTCGTGGATGACATAATATGGCCTAGGATCCTTCTCTGCTATCCTGCGGGCAACGCCAGCCCTTCGACAAGTTACTAATGTACTTTTCTCCGTCTCATCCTCGGCGGCAAACAGGCCCAAAACAGTATTCATGTTTGTACCCAAGAGTATTTTTTCCCCTCGGTTTTGTCCTCTTCCACAGGCATACGCGTTATAGTGAAAACATAATCTTTTGCGGGCATGGCTCTGTTCGGAGCGTGCTCAAACTATTCGATATCAGGTTAACTATTACTGGAATACCCATTTGTAAGGAGTAAGGAAATGCCTCGAAAAAGCAACGAAAGCACCTCCACCCGCAGCAAGAAAACCACCCCATCCACGGAGTCTGCAACTGTGCAGTCCATGCCCGTGCAGCGCGCGCCCGAAGCCATTAAGAATGCGCTGTCCACGGTCGTTGCAGCCAGCAAGACCGGAGCGAGCACGACCCAGGCGAACCTGGATGAGGAAATCCGCCGTCGCGCGTATGAGCTTTATCTGCAGCGCAATGGCAAAGCGGGTGACCCGAACCGGGACTGGATTGTCGCCGAGCGCGAAGTGCGTGCCCGGCATGCCACCGCGGGCCATTCGGCTTAGGTTAGGGCTGGACTGGCGTCGCGATCGCCATGCGATCGCTGACTGGATGCGCCTCGGCCATCGGGTTCCACCAGGCCGAGTAGGGGTTCTTGCGCAATTTCGAATAGGAAATTCCGAGGCGGTCTAATTCTGTCAGGACCTGGGCTACGGCTTGGGTTGTGGCTTGTTCAGTTGCGGCGCTCAGTCCTGCTCCCACTTCGAACTGTTCGCCGGTGATGCCGATCAGCAGAATCTCCTGTGGTCCCTCGCCCGCAAGTTCCGCGATCAGCAACGATTCGGAAAGAGCGGGCGAATGGGGATCCATGCGCACCGGCGCGGGCCCGTGGCGCAGGATTTCTTCTTTCCTGTAGAGGGTCACGGTTCCGGGAGGTGCGTCATTCTTGACGGAATCGATCAGGATGAGTGCGTCGATGCCGGACAGGTGCGCGACCAGGTCCAGACCGGGCGTGCCGAGGTCCGAAACGGTCACGTTCTCGTCGAATCGGTAGCCCGATTCGAGCATGCCGGCAACATAGGGACCGATCGCATCGTCGCCGAGCAACACGCTGCCGATGCCGCCGATCGTGACTTTCTTCTTCACAACACCTTCACACGGGCAATCTGGCGCCCCGAAGGATCGAACGTGTGGCAGGCGCACGCCATGCAAGGATCGAACGAGTGTACTGTCCTGAGCACTTCAAGCGGCTCATCCGGGCGAGCCAGCGGCGTATGCAGCAGAGACGCCTCGTACGGTCCATGCGCGCCGGATTCATCGCGCGGGCTGGCGTTCCAGGTCGAAGGCACAACCGCCTGATAGTTCTTGATCTTTCCGCCCTTGATCACGATCCAGTGCGACAACGTTCCGCGAGGCGCTTCGTGCGTGCCGACTCCCTCGACTTCGCCAAACGGAAATACCGGCTGGTTGTGAACGGTTAGATCGCCCTTGGCGATGTTATCGACCAGGAGTTGCCAGTGCTTGTCGGCCAGTTCAGCCAGCATGGCGGCGCGAATGGCTCGTGCGGCGTGGCGTCCGAGCGTGGAATGCATGAGAGCCGGCGTGGCGTTCACTTTTGCAATCGCAGAAACCTGGCCAAGCGCCAGATTCGCATACTTCTTTGTCAGCGGATGACCCTGCGCGTATCCCACCAGCACCTGCGCCAGCGGGCCGACTTGCATCGGTTGTCCCTTGTAGCGCGGAGACTTTACCCATGAATACTTCTTCTCGCCATCCCAACCGGTGAACTGCGGTTCGGTCTCTCCCTGCCAGGGATGGAGCGGTTTCTCGCCCTGATAGTAAGCGTGCGTTACATCTTCCGTAACCGACTCGCGGAACACCGGATCGGACGCGGTTTTGAAGGGCTGCATCCCTCCGATATCGCCACGCATGATGACTCCGCCCGGCAGATCGTAGGCGCCGGCATTCGAGTCGAGCGGCAGGTCCGGAACCGCGAGATAGTTGGTTACGCCACTGCCGATCTTGAACCACTCCGGATACATTGCCGCCACTGCGCACACATCGATCAGATAGACCTGATTGATAAACTCGGCAACTTCGGCAAGCAGCAGGCGAATCTGTTCGAGCTTGTCCATACCGAGCGCGCTTTGGCTGTCGAGATCAATCGCGTTGGCCACGCCGCCGACCACCAGATTTTGAATGTGCGGTGTCTTCGAGCCCAGCATTCCGACAACCTGCAGGGCCTTGCGCTGATATTCCAATGCCTGGATGTAGTGGGTGAAGGCAAGGAGGTTAACTTCCGGCGACAGACGCATCGCCGGATGGCCCCAGTAGCCATTCTGGAAAATGCCAAGCTGCCCGCTGGCGGCAACCGCCTTCACTTTGTCCTGCGCTGCCCTCAACTCGTTGCGCGAATTGCGCGTCCAGGGCGAAAGGCTCTCCGCCAACTTGGATGCGGCCGCGGGGTCGGCTTTCGGAATCTCCAGAATGTCGACCCAGTCGAGTGCCGACAACTGGTAGAAATGCACGATGTGATCGTGCAACGCATGCGCAATCAAAATCAGATTGCGAATGTATTGGGCGTTGGCCGGGATGGGAAGATTGAGCGCGTCTTCCACCGCGCGCACGCTTGCCATGGCATGCACGGTTGTGCACACGCCGCAAAAACGCTGCGTGAACATCCACGCGTCACGGGGGTCGCGCCCGCGCAGGATCGTTTCAATCCCGCGCCACATGGTGCAGGACGCCCAGGCGTTGCTCACTGCGTAATTTTCGACCTCCACGTCAATGCGGAGGTGGCCTTCAATTCGAGTAATCGGATCAATCGTGATTGTTCTGGACATAGTTCCTGCTATTCGTGCGAATTATTTGAAAGTTTCTCGTCTTCACCGAAAAAGCCGTACTTGAAATACCCCGTCCACCGTATGTAGGGCCGCCGGAACCGGAAGTAGCTCGCCATGTCATGCCACAAGTAAAGCGGGCCCGGCAGAATAGCGAATTTTTTTACCGCGAACATAAAGCCCGCGACGCCCATGGCGATAAAGCCGAGCGACACCAGGACCTCGATGGTGGCTGGAAAATACAGCGCCTGCGGATTGGGCCGGAACGCCAGGGTCGTTGGGCTGAAGCGGTAGATCATTCCTCCCAGCGAGCTGAGGATGTAACCCAGGAACATCTTGTCCCGTTCATGAGTGCGCACGGATCGCTGTAACAGGTATCCTCCGCCGACAATCGTGATCATCTCCAACCAGAACACGCCGGCAAAGCGATCAAAATGGAAGGCCGTGTGGAGCTGCTCTCGAAACGCGATATCGAGGAGACGCAAAGCCGCCCATCCGTAGATCAGCCCGCAAGTAATGCGTGCGGCTTCGTCGAGGACTTCCATATCCATGGCGCGTTTCCACACCAGGCAGCAGAGCATGGTGCATCCCGCTACGCAGCCGAACGACATGAAGCAGGCGGCCCACACATAAAGCAAAGGAAGAAAGGGCGTTTGCCACAGCGGGTGAACGCGCTCACCGGCGAGCAGCATCAATGCGCCCAACGAGGATTGATGCATTCCGGGAAGCAGATAGGCCAGCGCGATTACATACGGGAACACGGAGTGGAGGTGCCTCTCCATTTTCTCGACGCTCGGCCGCAGCCGCGAATCAAAGTACCAGAGACGTTCCAGCACCGGGGGAAGATTCTCTACCGCCAACGGGATCATGGCGTAAATGGACATGCAGATGGCAACCTCCGCCAGCGGCGAGTGCATGTTCCATTTCCAGGGGAAGACAATCCAGTAGAAGTTCCATGGGCGTCCCGCATCAATACCGAGCAAGAGCAATCCGCAGGCATAGGCGAGGAAACTGGTGAGCAGCGCCATGCGCATCAGGGAATGCAGCTTCTTGCGCCGGAAGACCCAGGCCGCGATCCCGACTGCAAAGGCGCCGGAACCGAGCGCGGTCAGCACCATTACATTGAAGGTCTTCCAGATTCCCCAGCCGAACGCATCGTTCATGCCGCTGACCGGGCCCAAACCGGCGAGTTCGCGATAACCGGTCAGTACCAGTGCCACCAGGGTCAGGGCCATGAGGACAAGGAAAAACCGCGTTACGACCGGGAATCCAAACACGGGCACTGCCCGCTCCCACCGGTCTTCAGTTTTGAATTGACTCGTCGTAATTGCGCTCATAGCTGCGCCCTCAAACCGGTTTCTCTCTCGTGCTCGTGCGCTTCTTCTACATGCCCCTTTACGCTCTTCCGGATCACCTGCACCAGACCCGCATACAACAGGGCAGGCAGCGCGAAGTACTGGTAGAACCGCCGCTGCCAGCGCAGCGTCTTCTCCGGAACCGATTCCTCTCCCAGTTCGGGCAAGCCAAGGTCGTCGAAAGGAACGCGCGCCAGATACAGTGACTGCGTGCCTCCGTTATCCGTTTCGCCGTACACCTTGTCCTTGTAATAGCGCTTTGGGTTCTCTTTGATCCGGCGTTTGCCTTCCGTCAGCAGGACGGTGCGCGGCCCAAAGATCACAGCGCCCGTCGGGCACACACTGGTGCAGCCCGGTTTCAGGCCTTGCGCCAGGCGATGGCTGCACAATTCGCATTTAGTCACGCGCGGGTTATAGCCCACCCACTGGAAGCGTGGAATGTGGTAGGGGCAAGTGATCGTGCAATAGCGGCAGCCGATGCACTTGTCCGCCGTCCAATAGACAATGCCGCTCTCGGGATCTTTATGCAGTGCCTGGAAGGGACAACCCGCGGCGCACGCAGGATCCAGACAATGCATGCATTGCCGTTTCACAAACGAGGACGGAGACCCGTCGGTCGGCTTGTACAGCTTGATAATGTTGCGCGTCAGATCGTTGAGGTCGGTGGGAGCCTGGTGCAGGCCATCGCCGCGCGTGTCTGGCGTTTCGCCGTTGGCTTCGGCGCAGGCGGCCACGCAGGCTTTGCACCCGATGCAAATGGTTGCGTCATAAAGCAGGCCGACGGCCGCGCTCGGAATCCGGGGGCCTTCCATCTCCGCGTGCAGCGTTCCCGTTCCTACTGTGACCGCCACGGCGGCCGTTCCGCCCGTCATGGCGATCGTCGTGATCAGTTCGCGCCGAGTGATGGCCACGTTATTCCTCTTTCTTGGCGGCAGCAGCGTCTTTGTCAGCATGCGCCCGGTCAACTGCGATCCGCTCGGCTCCCGCCTCCTGACTGCTGCTAAACCGCTGCGATGTTACCCAGGACGCGGCTCCAATCCCGCCCGCAATCGCGCCCACCAACACGGCCGCACCGGTCTTGATCGCTCCCGTGCCGCTGTAAATCGGCGGATAAGTATCCGGTGGCGTCGCCAGGTGAATGGGAACGGTCTCAACCGTCGGAATTTTCCAAACCACGTTTTTCTCCGTGCATCCCAAACACGGCACGCCAATTCCGATCGGCCACACGCCTGGAATTTCATTGAAGTGCCGCGTTGAGCAAGCCGCATGCGTCACCGGACCCTTGCAGCCCATCTTGTACAGGCACCACCCGCTACGGTGGCCTTCATCGCCATATGCGAAGGCAAAACGGCCCGCGTCGAAGTGCGCCCGTCGCGGGCAGTTCTCGTGGATTACGCGTTCATAGGCAAACTTGGGACGGTGCAGGTCGTCCATTTCGGGCAACCGGTTCATGGTCACGTATTCCAGCACCACCGCCAGCAAGTTGTAAGGATTGGGCGGGCAGCCCGGTAAATTCACGATGGGCTTGCCCGAAACTACCGTGTCCACACCCACCGCGCCCGTCGGGTTGGGGTCGGCGGAAGGAACGCCGCCCCACGATGCGCAGGATCCAATCGCGATCACTGCCGCCGCTTTCGAGGCCGCCTCTTTCACGACCTGCACGGCGGGACGCCCGCCCAGTTGCATGTACACGCCGTCATCGCGCGTCGGAATCGCGCCCTCGACTACCAGCACGTATTTCCCGGCGTTGTCGGTCATCGCCTGGCGCAGCGCGGCTTCCGCCTGCGCTCCCGAAGCCGCCATCAACGTCTCGTGATAGTCGAGCGAAATGACGTCCAAAATCAGGCTCGCGGCGTCAGGGGCCGACGTGCGCAGCAGCGTTTCCGTGCATCCGGTGCAATCTTGGAAGTGCAGCCAGATGACAGAAGGACGCCGCGCCTTGCCGATCTTGGCCGCAACCTCAGCTACAGACCCAGCCTTGGTCAGCGCCAGTCCTGCGGGGGCAGTGGCGACGATAACGGAGCACAAACGCAAAAAGTCGCGGCGAGACACCCCCACCGCTTCCAGGTGAGACTGGATGGTCGTTTCCGGCTTGACAGAGTTCGCCATCGCGCACTCCTTCTTCAATTGTTGGGTAGGGCTCAGAATTGGCGCGCTGCCCGGATTAAGTCACCGCGCCACACGGATAGGGCCTCTTGCAGCGCTATGGCATGTTCGGGCATGAACAGTGGTGCGGAATATGAGGAAAGTCACGATTCAGCGTGCGAATTGACCTTAGTTGCTGTGAGCAATGTCACAGAGAACCGCCATTTGAGATCACATTAGCGGAAGGTAAAAAGAAGGCCGGCCACGGCGAGCAACCGAGGCAGGCACACGTGCCCTGAATTACTGCTGTAGCGCCTGCCTGAGTTCGGGCCGCACCTGCTCGTTTTGAATCTGCGAGGCATCCCAGCCGCCTCCCAGTGCCTTCACCAGAAATACCGACGTGACCATTTGCTGGCCGAGGAGTTGCGTCGCCAGCCGCTCGTTTGTCAGCAGCGTCGACTGCGCCGTAATCACATCAAGGTAAGTGGTAACGCCGCCCACATAGCGGTTGTTGGCAATGTCGAGAGCCTTACGCGAATCGTCGACAGCTGCCTGCTGCGTTTTCGCAGCCTGATCGAGAAACGCCAGCCCCGAAAGCCCGTCTTCCACCTGCTGGAACGCTTCCAGCACCGCCTCACGATAATTGGCGACGGATTGGTCATAAGCCGCTTGACTCGCCGCCAGCTTGGCGCGATTCTGGCCGCCGTTGAAAATTGGCTGGAGTATATTTCCACCCACCGCCCAGATCGCGCTCGGCGCGTTTACCAGCGTGGCGATGTCGCGGCTCTGCCAGCCGCCGCTGCCGCCCAGCGTAATGTGCGGATAAAATGCCGCTTTCGCGAGTCCCACCTGCGCATTCTGATATGCCATCTGCCGCTCGCCGGTTGCGACATCAGGCCGGCGCTCCAGGATCTCCGACGGAACCCCGGGCGGAATCGCCGGAGGAGTGGCATTAAAGGGCGCCTTCGCCAGGCTGAAATTCGAAGCGGGATTTCCCGTCAGCACCGCGATCGCGTGTTCGTATTGCGCGCGCTGCTGCAAGACCAACTGCAGTTGCGTCGCCGTCGAATCGAGCAGCGCTGCCTGTTGCGCGACCGCCAGGCCGGAGGCAATGCCGCCTTCGTGTTGGTGGTTTACCAAGTCCAAACCCTTCTGCTGGATCTCGACCGATTCGCGAACCACATCGGCTTCGCGGTCAAGTTCGCGCAGGTTAAAGTAGTCGGCGGCAAGTTCGGCGGTCAAAACCAGGCGCGTGTTTTCCAGATCAGCCGCGGTTCCCTGCAACGAAGCGTTGGCCGCCTCCAGGCCGCGGCGCACGCTGCCGAACAGATCGGCTTCGTAGTTGACGGAAAACGGGACAATGAACGTGTTCTCGGTGTCGGGCTTAACCAGTGCGGGGTTAGCGCCATCGAGGTCGCGGTTGCCGGAGACGCGCTGGCGCTGGCCGCTCGGATTCGCGTTCAACGAAGGAAAATATGCCGCCGACGCAACTCGCGCCAGTGCTCGCGCTTGCCACAATCGGTCGCGGGCTGCCACGAGCGACTGATTGGCTTGCATCAGTTCCTGCTCCAGCCGATCTAACTCCGCGTCGTGATAGACCTGCCACCACGTTCCCTTGGGAATCGAATCCTTCGGCGCCGCCGTCTGCCACGGCCCTTCGCCCTTCCACGTATCCGGAACCTGCGCGGCAGGCCGTTTGTAATTCGGCCCGACGGCGCACCCGAGAGTAAAGAACGTGAGCAACACCGCAGCCAGCAAGCCCAGGCAAAACCCACCACGGAGACACGGAGACACGGAGGAAGTTTTTTTCATAGGATCGTTGCGAGTCGCAATTTCGTCATAGGGAACGAAGTCCTAAATTTGCATTTCTCCGTGTCTCCGTGGTGAGTTTCATGAGTGGCCACCGCTCTGGCTCGGCTTGGCAATGTGCACTTGCTGCCCCGCTTCGAGCGAGTCCGAAGGATTAATGATGACCTGATCCGTCGGCTCAATCCCGCCCAGAATCTCGATGGTGCTGCCGTAGTCGCGGCCAATCACGATGGAATGCAACTGCACCTTGCCGTCCGCGCCCACCACCGCCGCCTGCGGCCCTTCCGCGCGGAACAGCATCGCGTTCACCGGAATCGTGATCCGAGGGACCGAATTCCCGGTCGTGAAATGCACTTGCCCATAGGAGCCGGGCAGCAGTTTCCCATCCTTGTTCGGCACGTCCACTTCCGTCAGCAGCGTGCGCGTTCCCGTATCAATCGCATCCGCGGTCCGGGCAACCGTCCCCGTGAACTTCTGTCCAGGGAACTCCTGCAGCGTCACCGCGGCCTGCGCTCCCGCTTTCATCTTCGGTGCATACGCCTGCGGCACACTCACGTAGACACGCAGCGGATCGACGCGCGCAATATTGAACAACTGCGCGCCCGCCGAGGAGCCGGCATTGATCAGCGCCCCGGGATCGACGTTGCGGCGAGTAATCACGCCCGTAAAAGGCGCATAAACATTCTTGAACGATTCCAGTTCTTCCAGGCGCCGCACATTGGCGTCCGCCGCGGCCAGATTCGCCTTGGCCTGCTCATAGCCGCTGGTCTGCTGATCGGCCTCCTGCTGCGATACCGAATCCGTCTTCCGCAGGTTCTCCCAGCGATCCGCGGAAATCTTCGCCAATCCCAGCGCGGCTTTGATCTGTTCGCGGCTGGCCCGCGCCTGCGAAAGTTCCTGATCCACTTCCGGAGTATCGATTGCGGCCAGCAGTTCACCCTTCTCCACGTGGCTGCCCATGTCCCTATACCACTTCAGAAGGTAGCCGCTGGTACGCGCAAAAATTGGAGACTCTATAAATGCCTGAAGATTTCCCGGCAGGATGAGTTCGTCACTGCCCGGTCCCTTCGTCGGTTGCACCACCGCGACCGTAGGAACGGCGATGGCATCCGTTTCTTTCGCCAGCGCATCGGCCTCCCCTTTCTTCGTTAGGAGAGTCACCGCACCCGCCGTGATCAGCACCAGCAGCACCGCCCCAACCATAATCTTGGCGCGGCTCGCTGGAGCCGGCGGCAGGTCCGGTGGCCGCTCAATTTGTGGATGCGGGCGAACCGGGTGGCCTTCTGCTCCGCCCTGTTCCTGCCCTACCTCAGGTCGTTCGATCGACATAATTACCGTCTCCGAAACATCTATCTCTGCCGTGGTTTCAAGTGCGTCTGCCGGCGTCCGTGAATAATCACGAACACGCTTGGCACAAAAAACAAAGTCGCGACGGTCGCAAACATCAGTCCACCGACCACCGCCCGGCCCAGCGGAGCGTTCTGCTCGCCGCCTTCTCCAAAGCCCAGCGCCATCGGCACCATCCCGATAATCATGGCCAGCGCCGTCATCAGCACCGGCCGCACGCGCGTGTAGCCTGCTTCAATGGCCGCTTGCAGCGCTGGCACGCCCATATCCATGCGGTCGCGGGCAAATGAGACCATCAGAATCGAGTTCGCCGTCGCCACGCCCATGCACATGACGGCGCCCGTCAATGACGGAACGCTCAAGGTCGTGCGCGTAATCAGCAGGAACCAGCAGATCCCCGCCAGCGCTCCCGGCAGCGCAGTAATAATGATGAACGGGTCCAGCCACGACTGGAAGTTCACCACAATAAGAAGATAGACGAGCACGATGGCGCCAAGTAAGCCGAATCCCAGCCCAAAAAACGAGGTCTTCATGGTCACCACTTGCCCGCGCATCATGATCTGTGTCCCACGCGGCAGATGGTCCTGAAAGGGCTTGAGGGCTTTCGTAATGTCGGACGCGACCCCGCCCAGGTCGCGCCCCTGCGTGCTCACATATACGTCGATCACGGGCTGCACAGCGTAATGGTTCACCACCGCCGGGCGCACCATGGGCGTGAGTTGAACGAGATTGCCAAGAACCTGCGCGCCTCGCGCACTCGAACTGTTCACCGGCGTATTCATCAAGTCCTGCACCGATGTCATCCGGTATTGGGGCGATTGAATCGCGATCGGATAGCTCACGCCATTTTTCGGATTCAGCCAGAAATTCGGGGCCGTCTGGAAGCTGCCGCTCAGGGTGATGAGCACGCTCTGCGCGACATTTTGCGCCGTCAGTCCCACCTCGTTGATGCGGGTCCGGTCCATGGCGAGAAAGAGCGTTGGCAGGCTCATCAACTGCTGCACGTGCACGTCGGCCGTGCCGGGAATCAGTCGCAGCCGGTTCGCGATTTTCTGTCCAATCTCATAATTCGAGCGCATATCCGCGCCCACAATCTGAATGTCAACCGGCGCCGGCACGCCAAAATTCAGAATCTGCGAAACGATGTCGGCGGGCTGGAAGAAAAATTCCACGCCCGGAAAACGCCCCGGAAGTTCCCGCCGCAACCTGCGAATGTACTGCGCCGTCGGATGGTGGTGTTCCGGATTCAGCGAAATCAGAACTTCCGCGTCGCTGGTGCCAATTACGCCCGAATTGCCGTAGGTAAGATTGATGCCGGAATAGGGCACGCCGATGTTGTCGAGCATTGTCTCGAGTTCATTCTTCGGGATGGTGTCGCGCAGTACGGCTTCCACTTCATCGCAAAGTTTCGCAGTCTCCTCCACGCGCAATCCGGAGCGGGCGCGGAAATGCAGACGAATCAAGCCGGCGTCCACTTGCGGGAAGAAGTCCTCCCCCAGGAAGAAGACCAGCCCCAGAGACAAAACGCAGAAAATCACGAAGCAAATTGCGAACAGCCCCCGGCTTTCGAGCGTGGTCTCTAGCAACTGCTGATAGCCCGCGCGAAACTTGTCGAAGCCCCGCTCGAAGCGCCGTTGGAACTTCGCGAAAACATTCGTCGGTTCCAACGCCCGGTGCTCATGCCCGCGCATGATGAACATCACCATGGTCGGAATCAGCGTTCGCGAGAGCAGGTAGGAGGCGAGCATGGCAAACGATACCGCCTCCGCCAAAGGCACGAAAAGAAACCGGGCCACGCCGGTAAGAAAGAACATGGGTACAAAAACAATGCAGATGCAGAGCGTGGAAACGAACGCCGGCACCGCAATCTGCGATGCGCCGTCGAGGATGGCCTGCTTCATCTCCTTGCCCATGGCAAGGTTGCGCTCAATGTTCTCTATTTCAACGGTCGCGTCGTCCACCAATATTCCGACGGCGAGTGCCAGGCCCCCGAGCGTCATGATGTTGATCGTCTCGCCCAGCGCGCTCAGCAAAATGACCGACACGAAAATGGACAGAGGAATCGACACCGCGATGATAATCGTCGGCCGCCAATCGCCCAGGAACAGCAAAATCATGACGGCCGTGAGGCAGGCAGCAATCAGGCCTTCGCGCACGACTCCCTGGATCGCCGCGCGCACGAATAACGATTGGTCGAACAGCGCCCGGATTGTAAGCTCAGGCGGCAACTGCTGCGCCGCCTTCGGAACCATCGCTTTGATC
Source organism: uncultured Acidobacteriaceae bacterium (assembly GCA_963818945.1). Taxonomy (GTDB): domain Bacteria; phylum Acidobacteriota; class Terriglobia; order Terriglobales; family Acidobacteriaceae; genus Acidiflorens. Next base: position 1,709,203 of record CAWFUA010000001.1, read on the forward strand.
GCGTTGACCAGCGTGAGCGTCGAGCCCCCCAACTTGTACATCGACATGAGCACGCCGCGCACGCCGTCCTGCCGCACGATGTTGGTCTGCGGCGCGAACCCGTCGCGCACATGCGCAACGTCGCGCAGGTAGAGCGTGGAGCCGGTCGAACTCTTCACCGGAAGATCATTCAACTCGTCTACCGTCCGCGGAGTCCCATTCATCTCCACGTTGTACTCTGTCGGCCCAATCTTGGTCGTGCCCGAGGGCAGAATCAGGTTCTGCGCGGCCACCGCGTTCACAATGTCGGCCGGAGTCAGGCTGTAGGCCTGCAACTTCGCCGAATCGAGATCCACCTGCACCTGCCGCGGCTTGCCTCCGTAGGGATAGGGCGTGGCCGCTCCGGGGATCGTCGTCAACTGCGTGCGCAGAAAATTCTGCCCCAGGTCGAACAATTGCTGCTCCGGCAGAGTCTTGCTGCTCAAGCCCAGTTGCACCACGGGAGTGGTCGAGGCCGAGTAAGTAATCACCAGCGGCGGATTCGTTCCCGCCGGCAAGCCGCGCAGTACGGTCTGGCACATTCCCGTCACCTGCGTCATCGCCATCGAAATGTTGACGCCGGGCCGGAAGAAAATTTTGATAACCGCAATCCCGCTCAGCGACTGCGACTCCATGTGCTCGATGTCGTTGACCACCACCGTGAACCCGCGCTCGGAGTTGGTCACGATGCGGTCCGCCATCTCGCCCGGATCGAGGCCCGAGTAGCTCCACACCACGCTGACCACGGGAATATTGATGTCGGGGAAAATGTCAACCGGTGTGCGCAGGATGGTGATGGGCGTGAGAATAATAATCAGCAACGCCATCACCACGAACGTATAAGGGCGCCGAAGCGCTAACGCGACAATCCACATAGAACGAACACGGCGACAAACGGAAGCCGTTGCAAGGAACCGCCCCGCCTTGAACCCGGCAGCCCCACAGCTTGCCGGACTTCCCAATCAAGATTCAAAACAGTACGTTTCGGATTTAAATTATATTAAACTTTAGCCATGAGGCAAACCCGAACCTCGCCCGCTGCCGTGCACAAGGGTAACAACGGTAAGCGTCCGCCCGGACGCCCCCGCAGCGAGCAATCGCGCCTCGCTATTCTGCGCAGCACGCTCAAGCTACTGCGGCAGCAGGGGGGCTTCCCGGACCTGAGCATTGAGGCCATCGCCGCCGACGCCAACGTTAGCAAAGCGACCGTTTACCGCTGGTGGCCGAACAAGGCCGCGCTGGTCGCCGACGCCTTCACCGCCAGTTCTGAAGACGAACTGCGCTTCCCCGACACCGGCTCGGTGCAAAGCGACATGAGCCTTCAGATGCGCCGGCTGATTCGCATCTTCCGCTCCAAGCGCGGCAAGGTAGTCGCCGCATTGCTGGCCGGTGGACAATCCGACCCCGAGTTGATTGAAGCATTCCGCGAAAGATTTCTATGGCCACGCCGGCGCCAGGCCTACAAGACCCTGCAACGCGGCATTGACCGCGGCGAGCTGCGCCGCAACAGCGACCTCGACCTGATTCTCGATTCGCTCTACGGCCCAATCTACATGCGCTTCCTGATCCGCCACGACGAACTCCGCGAAGAATTCGCCGATCAAATCTGCGCCCTGGTGCTGAACGGCTGCGAGCGCCGTTAGGCCTCGAATCGCGGAGTTATTTCGCTACATGGTGCGGCGACGCCTTCCCCAACAACGCCAGTAGTCGCGCCGCCGACGCCGGAGCCTTCACTTTCCCCGCGCGCACAATTTCCTTCGCGCTCAGCTCCCGGCCATACAGCGCCTTGTTCGCCCCGTCGTCCGACCGCATCGTCGATCCCTCCAGCGACACGCCGGCAAACAGCCCCTGCGCCCGCGAATACGAAAGAATCTCCGCCTTCATCACCACGTCGGTTTCCGCCGATGTGTCCCGCCCCACCGGCCCCGCCGCCGCCGACGCATCCGCGCCCAGCTTCACCTTGCTCGACATGATCGAGTTCGCGCCCGATTCGTTCATCACCAGCAGCACAAAATCCGTCGCCTGGCCGCCAATCTGGAAGCCAACGCTTGCGCCTTCCAGCGCGAACATCGCCGGCGCGCTCCATCCACCGGTAAACGCCGCGCCTCTCCGGCATGTCACCAGGCCGCGCCCATAGCTCCCTCCTACGATGAACGCCGCTTTCTTTACCGACGGATAAATCACCACGCAGTCCGCCTTATTCAGCAGATCTTTCGGAATGCCTTTGTCCGGTGTCCCCAGAATCTCCTTCATCACGTTGGCCGCCGCCTCGATTCTCTCCGTGTCCTTCATCTCTTCTTTCTTCTCGTCGGCAACCACGGGCAGCGCGCACGCCGCCATCATGACAAGCAGCAAAATGTTCTTCTTCATAACCGCTCCTTATTGAATGGATTTTCGACTAACTAGAGCTTGTTACGCCGAGCCGATTCCGCGCCTCGCCAAATTGGGCGATGGCACGACCACAGCAATCTGATGCCCGGTACCCGAAATTATAATGCCGTTCGTGAGCGAGGCAAACCGTCGTCTGCCGATTCGTTTTCTCTAGGGAACCTCTGATTAAGTCTCTGGGTTCCTCTGTGCACCTCTGTGTCCTCTGTGGTTTACGATTTTTGTTAGACACTTAATCAGAGTTGCCCTAGCCCGTCTCGCGAACGAAAAACGAGCCAACCGCCTACCGGATTCCGTCTATTGCCAGACCCAATCCCGCAGGATTACCATAGCCCAACGCTCGCAGTGGGATTTCGTCACCACATCTTTGCATCGCACGCTAAGGAGGACATATGGCCACCACACTCGCTCCCGGAATTCACCCCCAAGTCGCCGAATTCCTGGATAAACCGCGCAAAATGCTCATCGACGGCAAGTGGGTAAACGCCGCTTCGGGCAAGACTTTTCCCACATACAATCCCGCCACCGGCGAAGTCCTGGCCAAAGTCGCCGAAGGCGACAAGCAGGACATCGACGCCGCCGTCAAAGCCGCCCGCAAGGCCTTCGACAGCGGTCCGTGGTCGCGCATGTCGGCCTCCGAGCGCGGCCGCCTGATCTGGAAACTCGCCGACCTGCTCGAAGAGCACACCGAAGAATTCGCCACCATCGAAACCTTAGACAACGGCAAGCCGCTAACAGTTGCCCGCGGCGCCGACATTCCTCTAGCCGTCAACATGTTCCGCTACATGGCCGGATGGGCGACCAAGCTCGAAGGCACCACGATTCCGATTTCCGTTCCCTACACGCCCGGCGCCTTCTATCACGCCTACACCTTGCGCGAGCCCGTCGGCGTAGTCGGCCAGATCATCCCGTGGAATTTCCCGCTCCTGATGGCTGCCTGGAAACTCGCTCCCGCGCTCGCCGCCGGATGCTGCGTCATCCTCAAGCCCGCCGAGCAAACGCCGCTCTCCGCGCTGCGTCTGGGCGATCTCATCAACGAAGCCGGATTTCCCGACGGCGTCGTCAACATCGTTCCCGGCTACGGAGAAACCGCCGGAGCCGCGCTAGCCGCACACGACCTCGCCGACAAGATCGCCTTCACCGGCTCGACCGAAGTCGGCAGGCTAATCGTCCACGCTGCTACAGGCAACCTCAAGAAGGTCTCGCTCGAACTAGGAGGCAAGTCGCCGAACGTTGTCTTCAAGGATTCCGACCTCGAAGGCGCGATCGGCGGCTCGGCCAGCGCCATCTTCTTTAACCAGGGACAAACCTGCTGCGCCGGCTCGCGTCTCTACGTCGAGCGCGCGGTCTACGATCAGGTCGTCGAAGGCGTAGCTGCCAAGGCCAGGAAGATCAAAGTCGGTTCCGGCATGGATGCCAGCACACAAATGGGTCCGCTCGTTTCCGAGGAGCAGCTCAACCGCGTCTGCAACTATCTCGACATCGGCGCAAAAGAAGGAGCGAAAGCATTAGCCGGAGGAAAGAAGCTGGGCGACAAAGGCTACTTCGTCGAGCCGACCGTGCTCACCAACACCAAAGAAGATATGAAGGTGGTGCAGGAAGAAATTTTCGGCCCGGTCGTCGCCGCCATTCCGTTCGACAATTTTGACGACCTGGTGACGCGCGCCAACGATTCTATGTACGGCCTGGCCGCCGGCATCTGGACGAAGGACATTTCGAAAGCCCATCGTCTGGCCGCATCGCTGCGAGCCGGCACCGTCTGGATCAACTGCTACAACATCTTCGACGCCGCCCTCCCCTTCGGAGGCTACAAACAATCCGGCTGGGGCCGAGAAATGGGCAAAGACGTCTTAGAACTCTACACGCAAACAAAAGCAGTCTGCACACGGCTGTAGCTCGAAGGCAGCGCGCGTCCCAGCGGCAGTCCGGCGGGCGTGATTGCCCGCCTGTTTTTTTTCTGATAGAGAGACGATCTGCCCTTACGGTCCGCTCCGTTCGCGCAACCCCTACACGAACGTCAATCCGCCGGCAAAGGGCTCCTAGGGAATGTGCTGGATCTCTACGTCGCCCCATTTTTTTCGAAGGTACTCGGCGACCAGGCGGCGATGGCAATGGTCAGGCTCCGCCTCACTGCACAGCAGACAATCGCTGTCCAAAAGCTCACGCCCGGGTCGTTTTTCGATTTGTCTTGCCTGCATCAACTCAAGAAACTGGCGTTCGTAGAGCTGCCAATCGCCTTTTTGCTTTTTGAAGGCGTCCAGGATGTCCTGCGTGGGAGCGAGGTCGGGAAAATGCTCATAGCCGATGTTGCAAATCGTCCTGGTGAAATAGCGCAGGTCGTCTTTCTTTGTGAAACCGGCTAGCTGCGAGACGTTGTTCAGGCGAATGTCCACCAGGCGCTTGACTCCAGCGTTGGCGAGGCGGGTAAAGAAAACATCGGCGGACTTTTTAGTAAATCCGATGGTCAAGAGTCTCATCTGTTCTCATCCCACCGCGCCTCGAATGGCTTGCGCTTCGTCCTCTTCGGGTACGTAGGCGATACTTTCCTCTTGGCGAAGGTAGGTATCGCTCAACAATTCCTGCGCCGATAGGAAGAGGTGCGTTTCGGGCATGTGCAGTTGGCGCGCAAGGCGCGCAAGAGCGTCGGCGTGCGTTTCAATGGTGCCATCGGCAAGAATGTGGCGGACCTCCAGGCCGAGCGGCTCGAGATGGCGGCTGATGAGGATGGTGCGATGGCAGTCGAGCGGCTCCTTCTCGGCGCACATGATCGCGAGGCGGTGCGTTTTTGTTTGTTCCCGCACGCGAACCAGGCCGCTCTGGAAGAGTTCGGTGCGCGCCAGCAGGTCGTAACGGATTCGGCCCCGCTCGTAACACGATGGATCATGGCTGCGGGCGCCGAGTTCTTTGCCGAGGAAAACATAGACAATGCCGCGCGCGCGCAGGAAGCGCTCCATTTCCTCGCGATTGAAATGCGGATTGTGCCGGCTGAAGGGCCGGGATCGGACATCGCCAATTGCGGTCACGCCGTGCTGCCGGAGCAGGCCGACAAACTCGTCTACAGTGTGCGTGGAGTGTCCGATAGTGAAAACGGGCTCGGGCATTGGCAATTCACAAACGCGGCGCGGCGTCTGGCGGCTTGGCCTCGACCGGAGGAGCAATGACCGCTGCTACCAGCTTATGACACCGTTTGTCTATTTCAAAGGGCAAGGTGAGGCTCAGGCTAAGATAAACCTCTCCTAGTCCGTAGTCGCCTTCCTGCTGCGAAGCAAACTTCTCATGAATGGCAGGGTCGGTCACGCTGAAATTGTAGTATTTCCTGCGGTAAAAGAAGCGGCCGCGATACGTTCTCTTCTCGTGAAATCGGCTATTGATAGCTTCGACCGTGAAGGCGTCGGCCTTGATCAGTAACAGAGAGCCGTGTAGTCGGGCGGCTTCGGCCGCGCTCATGCAGTCATTGTGCCCCTCATACGTATGATCGGAGTTAATCCAAAGACAGTCGGGATGATCCAGGAATTTTCCCAGATCGTCCCAGGATAAGGCCGCTGTTTTTTGCCAGTGCCGAGCGGGAGCCACGAGATGATTTTCGGTCTGAGGGATTTGCGGGAATTCGCGCTGGAACACGGCGTCAACGACGTCGAGAAGCCCCGGCCTTCCGCCATCAGCGTAGCCATATTCCGACGAACTTAGCTCGCCTTTAGGGCGGGCGCTGATGGGGCGTATCCAGGGTCCGGGCTCGCCTGCGTCAGTAATTTCCTTGCCGGCAATACAACGGCCAAGGGGGGCCTTGTACGAATTGGCGAGGCACACGAATCGCTTGACGTATCCGGTCGCGCTGTCGAGGATGTGCCTCGCGGGCACGATCTATTCCTACCTCATCGGCGGGACGCTTCCCAGTCCACTTAAGTATCCCAATGCGTATTCCGCCCTATTGGGGCGAGTCTGACGCCAGGTCTTGATTCCGTTCGTTCCCAGAGGGGATGGCACCCATCCCGCTGTTTTCATCGCGCGAGGGAACATCCGCAAGTTGAGCTGCGGGGGCACCCTTGAGCTCCTGCCCTGGTTTCAGCCGAGGGACCGGGAAACCAACATGCCGCAATCCATATATCATGCCTGTCAAGCTCCGTTTGACCTTCCGGAAATCCCCGAGCCCCTTTCCTTTGTTGCCTCTACACAGAATGTACGTACACATCTGTGTTCCAAACAATATTTTGTTCGCCGACTATTCGCCTCTAGCCACGTCCGTCGTACGTACAACCTGCCATGCACAAACCGCGCCCGCCGAAGCCGTCATCCCTCCCGCCCTTTCGCTTCTTCTTCCATCCCCCCGCCGCAGCGTCCGGTTGATCTCCCACTGATATCCCCGCCCCATCCCCCGGAACCATGCCAGCACATCCGCATCCAGATTCCCCATCCAGACTCAATGTCACCCGCCTCTTCGCCACCCTCCGCCAGTCCCGAAGGTCCCGCCCCCGCTCACCCAATAACCGCCCTCCGCCGCCCATGGAACACCCCCGTTCCACACGCCCCGAAGCCCTCAATTCGGCGATCTCCCGGCTTCTCGTAACTCTTTTCTTTCGTTTCATCTGCGACCACCAAGCATATGACTTTATACATACACAATACACTGCATAGTGTTCCACGTGGAACACTCCCCCGCCGGCGTCGGAGAAGACGCATGGGCATGGCACGCACACGTGGGCCGCGCTGTGGGAGCAGTATTTAAAGGAGTTGATGGAGGAGTCGGAGGCGAGGCCGTGAGGCTAGGAATTGGAGGCGCGGGTCGGAATCGAACCGACGAATAGAGGTTTTGCAGACCTCTGCCTTACCACTTGGCTACCGCGCCTAACCTGCTGAAAGCGAAAAGCCCTCGCCGAAGCAGGGCTTCAAGAACTGGAGCGGGAGACGGGATTTGAACCCGCGACTTCGACCTTGGCAAGGTCGCACTCTACCACTGAGTTACTCCCGCTCGGACTTTATGAGTATAAACGAGCGGCCAAGGCGGGGCAAACAGCACAGATCGCTTCCGAGGACCAGCATGGATTCAGGGCTGGGCCTGTTCGGCGGGATGATGAGGCGCCCACTGCGGGTCTTCTTCGGGTGACACGATCTCGCCGTCGCGCATGTGGACGATGCGGTCGCCGTACTCGGCGGCCTCAGGATTGTGCGTGATCATCATGACGGTCTGGCCCAGTTCTTTGTTGGACTGGCGCAGCATGTTGAGGACAATCGCGGAGTTCCTGGAATCGAGGTTACCGGTGGGCTCGTCGGCCAAGACGATCGCCGGACGATTGATGAGCGCGCGCGCCAGGGCTACGCGCTGCTGCTCGCCTCCGGAAAGCTCGTTGGGGCGGTGGTTGAGACGCGCTGCGATGCCGAGCAGTTCCGTAATCTTCTTTAAGTAGGCGGGATCGGGATCGCCCAGGCCGGCGATGTCGGCAGCGATATCGATGTTGCCTCGGGCGGTGAGCGTTGGCAGAAGGTTGAATTTCTGGAAGACGAATCCGATTTTGCTTTTGCGCAGGCGCGTACGCTCGGCGTCGGAAAGCGAGGCGAAATCGACTCCGTCGATGGTGACGCTGCCGGAATCGGCGCGCGTCAGGCCTCCAAGCAGATAAAAGAGGGTGGACTTGCCGCTGCCGGAGGGGCCGACTATGGTGACGAACTCTCCTTTTTGCACACTGAAGGAGATGCCGCGCAGCGCGGGCACGTCAACCTTGCCAATGCGGTAAGTTTTGCGGAGTTCTCTGGCTTCGATGAAGGCGGACATCCAGTAAAAACGATATCACAGCGACAGGCGAGTCTCGGCCAATCAGGCGTTCGTGGTTGCCGGCGGGACGCCGGCGCTACGCGTCAGGCTACCGTGGCGCGGGCGGCTGGACGGACGGGGAATTCTACCGGGCGCTTGGGGCCGCGTTTGCGCACCAACAAGAGGCGGATCTTTTCGAGCAAGTCCATCGGCTCGTACATGCCCTTGGGGAGAAAAAGATCGGCAAGCGTGTCGCGCTCGTAGATCTTTACGCGGCCGGAGATGAGAATGGCCGGCGTTTGCGGGGAGAGCATTTTGATTTCTTCAATGAGCCGCGAGCCGTCGAGGCCGGGCATGATGAGATCGGTGAGCACGAGATCGACGTTGCCGCGGCGAAAGGCTTCGAGAGCTGCCTCGCCGTTAGGGCACGCGATGACGCGGTAGCCCCGGGTTTCTAGGAGAACTTTGCGGATGGAAAGAGCCTGTTCGTTATCGTCGACGCAGAGAATTGTTTTCTTCGGTTTCATTCGTTGACTCGGGGGCTGTCGTTGCCACTTGTTTTCCAAGAATCAGAGCGAGACGAATAGTAAATAGAATCGCGATGCCGGAAAAGTGGCGCGCTCGCCAATGGCACTCCGGTGGATGGCAGGGTAGTGCATCACGTCCGGACCCGCGAGGTGAGCAGCGTTTCGCGTGTCAGATGTTGAGCGTGACCTGGGCGCGAAAAACTTCCACACAATTTCCACCGACACGCACATTGACCACTTGGTTATCACGCTTGGTGGCGCGGACGAAAATGCGACTGGGACGGTGCATTTCGAGGCCTTGTTCGATCAGGACCTGTTCATCGCTCGCGGCAACGTCGTGAGCGACCATCCAGGCGGAACAGCAGCCGGCGGCGGACCCGGTGGCGGGATCCTCTCCGTTGTAGAAAAGCATGCGCGCATGCAGGCGCGCTTTGGGGTCGACGGTTTCGCGGGAAACGAAATAAAAAAATCTGCCGCCGCTCTGAGCAAGATACTCATTGGCGCGAGGGACATCGAGGCGAAGAGACTGCAGTACCTTGAGGGAACTTAGCGGCACGATGGTGTATGGGAGCCCTGTGGAAACGGTCTGAACAGGCGCCGACTCGTCGAAGTCGGCGGGGCGCAGGTTGGTGACACGGGCAACCGCTTCGCGGTCGTGGACGGCGCCGAATTCGGGATTCTTCTGGGTCATCTCGCCGAATGAGGCTTGGCCGGGTTTTTCTTCGAAGCGCACGGGAACGGTGCCGACGTTGAGTTCGAGAAGGACTTCGCTGGCACCGGATTGGCCGCGCAGAACAAAGGCTGTCCCGAGCGTGGGGTGACCGGCGAAGGGGAGTTCCTCCTGCACGGTGAAAATGCGGACGCGGATGCCTCGCGATCTTTCAGAAGAGGGATCGCCTGGGAGGATGAACGTCGTTTCCGAAAGATTGGTTTCGCGTGCGATGGCCTGCATCTGTTCGGTCGTGAGGCCGCGTCCGTCGAGGACGACGGCGAGGGCATTGCCGGTGAGGGCGCGGTCGGTGAAAACATCGACTTGAACCGAGGAAAGTTTTCTTGTTGTGGCCATAGATGAAACTTTAGATGAAATTTTGACGGCGACGATTCTTGGAGGAACCGCGAGGATCGACCAGACGAACCCATTCGCAAAATGCGCGATGTGTGGGACGCCCGTTCCCGACGCGCCCGCGCGGTTGACGCGTCTCGCAGCGGGGAATATCCTATCTCTACTGAACTGGTGGGGTTTGTCGCCGTTTATCGGCATAATTCTGAAACGAGGTTACAAATATGTCGTTGCGCATTAACTCTGAAGCTCCCAATTTCACGGCCGAAACTACGCAGGGGAAGATCGATTTCCACCAGTGGATCGGCGACGGCTGGGCCATCCTGTTTTCACATCCCAAGGATTTCACGCCAGTGTGCACGACCGAACTCGGATACATGGCTGGCCTGCAAAGCGAATTCGCCAAGCGCAATACCAAGATCATCGGCCTGAGCGTCGATCCGGTGACGAATCATGGCAAATGGGCGGCCGATATTGAAGAAACGCAGGGGCACAAGGTGACCTACCCGATGATCGGCGACACGGATCTGAAGGTGGCGAAGTTGTACGATATGCTGCCGGAAAGCGCGGGCACGACGAGCGAAGGCCGAACCGCAGCCGACAATGCGACGGTGCGCACCGTGTTTGTGATCGGGCCAGACAAGAAAATCAAGCTGATGCTGATTTATCCTATGAGCACGGGCAGGAATTTCGACGAAGTGCTGCGCGCGCTCGACTCGATTCAGCTTACGGCGAAACACAACGTGGCGACGCCGGTGAACTGGAAGCCAGGCAATGATGTGATCATTCCGCCGGCGGTTTCCGACGAACAGGCCAAGCAGAAATTTCCGGGCGGCTGGAAGACTTTGAAGCCGTATCTCCGGATTGTGGCGCAGCCGAAGTAGGGACGAAAGCTCAAAAGCCCACTCATCCGCAAAAAAGCGCGAATGAGTGGGGCACCCAAAACGAATGTGTGCGGAGCGCACTGCGAATGGGTGGGTGCGCCTTTTATGTAGCAGTGGAAGCGCATGGGGTCCGGTGATCCTCCCGGTCTTCAAAACCGGCGGGCGGCAGGGATCCTGTCGCCGGTGCGTTCGACTCGCACTCGCTTCCGCCAAAATAAAGGAGTTATCTGGGATTGCGATCCGTTTGCAATCCATTAAGCGCCAGGTCAACTACTTTTGAATGCGCTTGCTCCATTTCATCGGTTACCACGTCGCCATAGATGTTCATCGTGGTTCGGATGTCAGCGTGACGCATCAGCTTTTGCTGCACGGCAATCACCGATGGAAATAACACCTACGTCTGGAACAGCGAGAGCCAGCTCACAAATGCAAACGGTTCGTCCGGCGTTTCTTACAACTACGATGGCGACGGGCGGCGAACATCCAAGCTGCAAAGCAAGATGTACTGGTACGGTTCCGGGGGAGAGATTCTGGCGGAGACCAACGAGTCGGGTGGGGTGCTGAACGAATACATTTACTTCGGAGGTAAGCGGGTGGCCGTGATACCTGCCTCCGGCAGTCCCATGTATTATGCGGAAGACATGCTGGGAAGCTCGCGGGTGATGGTGCGAGCGGACGGGACGGTGTGCTACGACGCCGACTTTACGCCTTTCGGGGCGGAGTTGCCCTACACGAACAGCTGTCCGCCGAACTACAAGTTCGAAGGCAAGGAACGGGACACGGAGACCGGGAACGACGAGTTCGGGGCGCGCTACTATTCGTGGCGCGTTGGACGCTGGCTGAGTTCGGACTGGTCGGCGGTGCCGGTGGCGGTGCCGTACGCGAATTTGACCAACCCGCAGACGCTGAACCTGTACGCGATGGTGGCGGACGATCCTGAGTCGTTCGCGGATTTGGACGGGCATGGCGCCACAAGCGTTGATGGACTCAATACTGACGTTACAGAGGACAAGCAAAACGCTAGGCGCGTCGATGGCGGACAAGATCCACCCAAGACGGGAGAGGCCGACCCGATCAAGGTGACGCAAAATGCAAATACGTTGGCCCCGACTATGGAGTTCCCGACTATCTTGTCGTTGCCAACTCTTGGGGAGGTAATGCAGGCGGCTACAGTCCCACTTCTGGTGCTTGATTACTTGATCAGTCCTCCTAGCGGGTCGCCGAATCAGGAAGGGACGATTCAGAGCCACACGCCTCCTTCGACATCGCAAGAGGGACAAGTCAATACTGGCCCAACACAGAGTACCAAGCCATCTCTTTCAGATCACAAGGATGCACTGAGACAAGTGCATGACATAGTCGGCAAGCAGCCTAAGGGGGAACAGGGAAAATTTGGTAGCCCCCAACGCGGCACGTCCGAGAAGGGCTACCGCTTGGACCCAGGTCATCCCGGCGCCACAAGTTTTGCCGAGCGGGGACCTCATATCAACTACTGGGATTGGACCGGAGGCAAGAAAGGATCGGGCGGAATCTGGGGCGCAATTCCAATTCCTCCCCCGAGTGAATAGAACTATGAACGAACTTAAGATAGCCAACTTTCGAACAGCGCACCCGAACACGAACTTTCCAGTCGTGCGCAACCTTCCTTCGACCGAGTGTGGCTCGTTGAAGGCAGCACTTGCCACGAAGCTTGACCTCCCGCCTTCGTCTAGCGGCCTCGATGTTCTCCGCGCCTTGGAATCCGCTGGTAAGGCGATCGCCGGCGTTCATCCAAGCGAAGACGGCTTCAGCCCTGCGTCCTTACTTCGCGAACGACAATCGGGTGCAACGAGTATCTACATCAATTGGAATAGATTCAATGACGTTGACGAGATGGACTCAACCGACTTCGACTCATTTTTTCACGATTTATGGTATCCCTCTTCGGATGACATCGAAATATTTGATAGAAGCTTAAGCTGGGTTCTCCTAATCCGTCATTTTGATGTCATACAAAGTGTGAAGCTGTAGATACATAAAAGGTGACGGAGAGATAGCGGGGAAGGGCAGGCGGGTGGCCAACATCTCGCCCGAGAGTATAAACCCCTCGTTGTTGCTCTTTTGAATCCATCTTCCATTGGGGGAGGCCGCACTTCTTGCGCTTTTCGAGAAGTGCGCATCACGGCTGCTCGCCCTCGCCAGATCGAAATGAAAAATCTGCGTGATTTGGTTAGCAAGAAACAGTTCTTCGTTCTTTTTAATGTGGTGTCGGTTATTGCACTTGCCGTGACCGGTCGTCTTAAGTGGTCCGCAGAATCGCTAGTTACAAGCCTGATTGCTCTGCTTGTGATGAATGGAGTAGCTGCAATCTCAGCCAAGAACTTCCCGGAGTGGAAATGAAGACTGGAACCAAAGCGGTTTATATCAATTGCGCCATCGCTGTCGGACTGCTTCTTGAACTCCATTGGGGCCGCCCGTTGTACGTGGTTGGAATAACAGGGGTCGTTCTTTTTGCTGTGGCTAACCTGATACTGGTCTTTTCCAAGAAGGTGCACAGGGGCGCTGGCGAGCGCAAATGAATTTTTCTTAGCCGCCGATCCGCGTCGTAAATCAGGGAGCGATTAGTTCGCGCTTTCCGGTGTCGATTCCGCCGCCGAATCTTACCTGCGCTCTATTTGCGCTCTGTTTGTGTGCGTTCCACCGCTTTTCGTGGTCTTAGGCGTCATCCGCCGACCTGCATGTTGTTGAAACTACGTTTAAGTGTTGATTCGACTCGCACTCGCTTCCGCCAAAATAAAGGAGTTATCTGGGATTGCGATCCGTTTGCAATCCATTAAGCGCCAGGTCAACTACTTTTGAATGCGCTTGCTCCATTTCATCGGTTACCACGTCGCCATAGATGTTCATCGTGGTTCTGATGTCAGCGTGACGCGTCAGCTTTTGCTGCACGGCAATCACCGATGGAAATAACACCTACGTCTGGAACAGCGAGAGCCAGCTCACAAATGCAAACGGTTCGTCCGGCGTTTCTTACAACTACGATGGCGACGGGCGGCGAACATCCAAGCTGCAAAGCAAGATGTACTGGTACGGTTCCGGGGGAGAGATTCTGGCGGAGACCAACGAGTCGGGTGGGGTGCAGAACGAGTACATTTACTTCGGAGGTAAGCGAGTGGCCGTGATACCGGCCTCCGGCAGTCCCATGTATTATGCGGAAGACATGCTGGGAAGCTCGCGGGTCATGGTGCGAGCGGATGGCACGGTGTGCTACGACGCGGACTTTACGCCTTTCGGAGCGGAGCTGCCCTACACGAACAGCTGTCCGCCGAACTACAAGTTCGAAGGCAAGGAACGGGACACGGAGACCGGGAACGACGAGTTCGGGGCGCGCTACTATTCGTGGCGCGTTGGACGCTGGCTGAGTTCGGACTGGTCGGCGGTACCGGTAGCGGTTCCCTATGCAAATTTAACCAACCCGCAGACGCTGAACTTGTACGCGATGGTCGCGGACGATCCCGAGTCGTTTGCGGATTTGGATGGCCATGGCACGACAAGCGTTGATGGACTTGACTCGGACCCTACAGTCCAGAAGCAAAATGCTAGGCGCGTCGATGGCGGTCAAGATCCACCCAAGGCGGGAAAGGCCGACCCGATCAAGGTGGCGCAAAATAAGAAAGATACTCCCCCACCAGCACAGCCAAAGAAAGGTTTCGGTGTACTCCCGACCGTTACGGCGGCTGCCGACATCGGCGTGGTTAAAGCGGGCGCGACGGCTCAGGGCGCGGCGGGCGCAGGAGCTTTTGTTGACTCAACAGGCCATCCCTCGGTTGGAGCGATGGCTACCGGTTCGACAGAGGCGAACGCAGGTCAGCACGTAGCGGGAACGCCAAAACAGGACAAAGACTCATTCGCGGCGGGAGCGTTTGCCGGTGTCGGTGTTGGAGTCACTCTAACGAACGCTGGAAACGCGTCAGCGCTGAAATCAACTACTAATACCCTCAACATAGATCTTGGCCTTGGCCCAGCAGCCTCAATTAGCATCTCATCTGGTCCTTCCGGTGTGTGGTCCTTCACCATCGACGTTGGGGTAGGCCTTGGAATAGGGGTCACCGAAACGAACAGTGCGACGGCAACCGCGCCGCAGTGAGGGAGAACACTTTCTTGGAGGAATCGATCATGATGGCTAATGGATGTAAGCCTATTCGCATTCTGCGGGTGATAACGATCTCCGCACTGTTGCTGTGTGCCCCGGTTGGTTACGCCGTCGCCCTGATCGGGTTTCACTTGCGCAAGTCCTTCGCCCCTGGGTTTGTCGTGGCCGGGTTTCTGATGTTGGCCTACTTGGTTTCCTTCATCGTTCTTGCCGTCTGGCCGTGCCCGCAATGCCACAAGCGTTTTGTGCGGTTCAACGCCTTCTGGCCTAGAAGCTGTTCACACTGCGGCCAGACATGCTAGACCAACGTGGCAGCAGGTCCGCGATCTGATCGCCGAGGAGAGTACCTGCCGGTTGCGTTTCTGGGCGGCCAGGGCGTGCGATCCGGGAGCGGGTGATGATCAGGCAGGACTCTGGTTGCTGAGAGTTTTTTCTTTAGCTGTGGTTTGGGTTCTGGCCGCGCCGGGGTATGGCGCGGCCTTGCCGTCTGCGGGTGCCGATCCGGTTCTCCTGATTCCGGGGTAGGTGAGGAACCGCCGATCCGCGCCGTGATCGAGGTACGATTAGCGCCGCTTTCCGGTCCTGATCTGCCGCCGATTCCCGACCCGGCAGTGTGGCGATTCCGGCACGGTGAGGGGTGACGTTCTGGTGGTCAGGGCGTCGGTTTTGGGCGGGTTGCTGGGCGGTATCGGGGAAAGTCAAAATCTCGCCGCCTACGGCGTCGGGTGGAGGGGTGACACGTCACCCCTGAAAGGGTGCTGCGCGGTAACCTTCGGTTACCGTGGGCGGGTGGCCCAGGCTTTTGACTTTGCCTGGCACCAACAAAGCAGTGGGGTGCCCCGTCCTTTGCGCATTTTGCAAAGGGCGGGAAACCACGGACGCATGCGCCACGGGGTTTGTGCGGAAGGCGCGAAGTTCTGTCGGCAGCATCGCCACCCGCCCTTGCAAAAAACGCAAGGACGGGGCACCCTCAGCACAGATGGCGCACACAAACATCATCAGAAAGGGTGGGCCACCCGCCCTATATATGCCCGAAAGCGGAAATCCAAATGATCTTGGCTCCCTCAATCAGGATGTGCCGGATACGTCTGGCGGTCCCAACACCACGGTCACACCAGGTGATAACGGTGGGGACAACGGTTCAACGGACGGTGGCGGTCAGGACGGAAGTGGGGGTGGAGATGGGGGTTGGGATTGCGGTGATGGCGGGATTGAGGACTGTCCGCCGGATAATGGGTAGAAACCGAAAAGGGGGTTGCTCTTTTTCGTTGATGCGAGGATCGACGCTCCCCAAAGCAATGATAGCGGAGGGCAGAGTTTAACGGCTCTTGGTTGAAGGGGGTAGCAGTGTGAATGGGAACCTAGGAATGAACTTGTTTGCTGCTTTGGCTATTCTAGCGGTTTGCCAAATGTCTGCAGCTTCTGCACCGGTCACTCTATGGATGGAGTGGCAGCGGGGCAAAAATGCGCATTACGGTTCAAACTTCGTCTATTTGCACACTCCGTGCCAGGACTCTGAGCCTTGTGAATGCAACATGTCGTTCAAGGCAACAAACTCTTCAGAGTTCGCGGGTTACATCTCATCTTTCGGTGAAAACAAGGTGCCCGTCGTTTATGACGTTGTATATGGGGCGGATGGCCGCGCGATAACAAATCAGTTGGTCAGTGTCGGCACATGGAGGAGCGAGCGATTCGCGCACAATGACCGCCTCATAAGCGTTAGCGTAAAGTTTCAAGGGGGACTCGTTGGCGAGCGGCAAAGCTTTAAGCTTCGCGGTTCCGAAGATTGCTTTCCCTCGCTCAATCAACCTGACGCAAACAGTAATTCTGGGGGCACGCCATCTGTTCAAGCGGCAGAAGTGCCAGACAGATCGGTTGGTCAGGAAAGGCATCAAGAACAGAAACAACATAATTGGCTGACCATTTCGCGGAAGGATGCAGAGAATTTACTGACGAAGAGAGTGGAACCAGAATATCCGCAGGATGCCTTGGAGCACCGAATACAGGGCTCGGTCCTCTTGACGGTTCTAATCAATGAAACTGGTAACGTGATCGGAGTCAGCCCAGTCTCAGGGCATCCGCTTCTGCTGCCCGCCGCGAGCGAAGCAGTTAAGCAATGGGCGTACAGGCCATATTTGAAAAATGGCAGTGCTGTCCCGGTGCAAGCAGAAGTTCGAGTAGATTTTCGACTGCCACCAAGGTAAGACGTATTAGTGCAAGTCGTTGTCCCATTTCTGCGTCATGTTGCTAGACGCGAACTTTGATAGAGTCGGGTGACCTATCCACATTTTTCGCACACAGGATCATACGACGTTTTTGCTCTTGCTTGCTTTCAAGAACGCTGTAAATCTGCAATCCATTTGCAATCCGTTTGCTGGCTTAACACTGTTTTCCATGTACTTACATGCCATCCGTCGCCCTGCATGTTGTTGAAACTACGTTTAAGTGTTGATTCGACTCGCACTCGCTTCCGCCAATTATTTCCAGTGATTTACGGGCCCGCTATGCAAGTCTCAGACTGAGATTTGAGCCAATTTGACGTTTGCAGTGATAAAAACGTGATAACTCCGAGCTTACTGCTGGAAATCATCATCACCCTCCGCCGTTGCTTACTGGATCGAACCAGGGCGATTGGCGTGTGAAGCACGAGCCGCATCGAGGGCTTCAATTACTCCCTTCGTGTTCCCGCGTAAACATTGGGTCGGACAACGATGGTCCGGGACGTTAGAAAAGTGTAGTTTTCTAACGCCAGTCCCTCGCCCGCTGGAAGTCCCCCGAAACGGACATCCCCATCCCGCGATCCCAGTCCGCCATCTCACATGCCCGTGTGACATTTATACCAATCATTAGTGATGCGGCGCACAGCCGCGTGCGACCAGTGTTGCTTATCTAGAGGGGTCCGTTTCTCTTCTGTCGGCAATTGCACACGAAGTCTTTTTTGACGATCGGTTGCGGACAACTTGCTATGAATGCTTTTCGAGATGCGGGACATCTTTTCCGATTGGCAGGAGTGTTTGTCGCCGGCGTGCTTCTGTTCCTGGTCATCCGAAGCTTCCTGGTGCCGAAAAGCTTTGGGGAGTACGGACACTACCGCGGCAACGCGCTTGCCGAAATCGCGGGCCGGCCGGTCAATTTCGCCGGCCATGAGACCTGCGAAACCTGCCATGCCGACGTGCTCGAGAAGAAAAAAGATGGCAAACACGCGCACGTGAATTGCGAAGCCTGCCACGGACCGCTGGCTAAGCACGCCGACGATCCCGGTTCCGTGACGCCCGCGAAGCTCGATACGGCTGTCCTCTGCGTGCGGTGCCACGAGGCCAACGCGGCCAAGCCCAAGAGTTTCCCGCAAGTCGTCTCTGCCGACCACTCCAACGGCCTTCCCTGTGATACCTGCCACCAGCCCCACAGTCCGGCCATCGCGGCGGAGGCTGCGCAATGAACCTCACCCGGCGCCACCTGTTGTTGCTGCTGCCGGCCGCGGGCGCGGCCTGGAAATACGTTCTGGCGGGAACTCCCGAAGCCGCACCAAATTACAAACTGACCGAGCACTGGTGGAGCATGCTGATCGACCTTCCCAAGTGCATCGGGTGCGGCAACTGCGTGCGCGGCTGCCAGGCGGAGAACGACGTCCCCGACGGATACTTCCGGACGTGGGTTGAGCGCTATCACGTCACTGACTACGACATTGAGAATCCGCAAGTGGATTCTCCCGACGGTGGCAAGGAAGGGTTTCCTCCGGCCAAGGATCCCTCCGGCAAAAACTTCTTTGTTCCCAAACTGTGCAACCACTGCGCCGATTCACCCTGCACGCAGGTGTGTCCGGTGGGCGCGACGTTTATCGGCCCCGATGGCGTTGTGTTGGTCGATAAGACGTACTGCCTGGGCTGCCGCTATTGTGTGCAAGCCTGCCCCTACGGCTGCCGCTTTATCAATCCCAAGACCGAGACCGCGGAAAAATGCACTCTTTGCTATCACCGGATCACAAAGGGACTTACCACCGCGTGCTGCGAGAGTTGTCCGACCGGCGCGCGGCAACTAGCGGACCTGAAGAATCCCAAAGATCCGATTCACGAGTTTCTGAAGACGCACAGCGTGCAGGTGCTCAAGCCTCAAATGGCGACGCACGCCAAGGTCTACTACAACGGCCTGGATGGTTCCGTGCGATGAAATTCCTTGCCCTGAGCCGTGCGATGACCGATTTCAGCCTGAGAGGGAACGCGCATGCCCGGTGTTGAAGGCTTCATGTATCCCAACGAAGTCGAGTTGCAGTGGAGCGTGCTGATCGTCTTATACCCATTCCTCACCGGATTGGTGGCCGGCGCGTTCATTCTCGCTTCGCTGGAGCGTGTGTTCAATGTAGAAGCAGTCAAGCCCACCTACCGCTTGGCCTTGCTGACCGCGCTTGCCTTCCTTTTGATTGCGCCACTGCCCCTTCAGCTTCACCTTGGGCATCCGGAACGCTCATTCGAGATGTACCTGACGCCGCACACCACCTCGGCCATGGCGATGTTCGGTTTTGTCTATCTCTGGTACCTGATGGCGGTTCTGGTACTGGAAATTTGGCTCGACTACCGGCGCGATATTGTCGTGCTGTCCCAATCCACAAGCGGTTTCAAACGCCTGATCTACCGAGTAATGACGCTCGGTTCGACCAACATCAGCGAGCACGCGCTCCATATCGACGAGCGGGCTGGCTGGCTGATCACCGTTATTGGAATTCCTTCCGCGTTCTTGCTGCACGGATATGTCGGGTTCATCTTCGGCTCGATTAAAGCTAATCCATGGTGGTCAACGCCGCTGATGCCGGTGGTATTTATCTTTTCGGCGATGGTCTCGGGCATCGCGGCCGTGATGTTGTTGTACATGTTCCTGACTTGGTCCCGAAAACAGATCATCGATATGCGCTGCGTGGATACGGTCGCGCGCTACCTTTTCTACACCTTCATCATCGATTTCACCCTCGAAATGCTCGACCTGATCCATCGCATCTATGAATCGGACGAATCGTTCCGCAGTCTCGACTTCATGGTCCACACCAAGCTCTACATGTCTCACATCGTGGTCCAGATCTTTCTCGGCACAGTGACCCCGATTCTGTTGCTCGGAGCAACGCAGGTGTTAAGACTCACCGAGATTGCCCGCAAACGTATTTACGCACTCGCCGGGTGTCTGACTCTGATCGGCATTTTCGCCATGCGCTGGAATGTTGTGATTGGCGGGCAGCTTTTCTCGAAGAGTTTCCTTGGCTACACAACATACAAGATCGGTCTGGTTGCGCGGGAAGGCTTGCTCACGGCCATTGTGCTGACCGTTCTACCGCTCGCGATTCTCTGGATGCTGGTGAAGTTGCTTCCACCGTGGCCAGAGACACATCCGGGCTCGGACATCGGCATCGTGCATACGCATTAAGTTCGGTATCCATATTCAGCCTCAGAGCGGTGGAGATTATGGACGATCTTCTGGGCGCTTTAGCCAGGCTCGAGGCACGCATCGAAGGCCTGGAGCGTCGTGTCTCCGTGCTCGAGGGACGACCGCACGCGCGTCAAGTTTGTCCTGCGCAAGCGGAGTTTCCTGACGAAGGAGCGCCTGCTGCTGAACTTGCCTTGCCGCAAGCGGAAAGCATCTTTACCGTTGTGGGCAAAGCCATGCTCGGAATTGCGGGCGCTTACGTCCTCCGCGCGATCGCTGACTCAGGCTCTTTTCCAAAGTTGGCGGTGGTAATCCTGGCGCTCGCGTATGCCGCGGTGTGGCTCGTATGGGCAGCACGAGTCCCGGCCGATGCTCCGCTTTCGAGAATTGCCTACGCGACGACCGCGGCATTAATTCTCGCTCCCATGCTGGCGGAACTTACCTTGCGGTTTCAGGTGCTGCCCGCTTCCATCACTGCTGGTTTGCTGAGCATCTTTGCCGTCGCAGCTTCCGCGCTGGCCTGGAAAGGCAATCTCATATCGTTGGTCTGGGTCGCGAATGGAGCGGCAGTGGTCACCGCGCTCGGGTTGCTGATTGTCTCGCACGATCTCGTGCCTTATATTGCGGCGCTTCTGATCATCGCTGCCGTGGTCGAATTTGCGGCGGCTGGCAATCGCTGGCAATCGCTGCGTTTCTTCGTGGTGGTGGCAGTCGACCTTGCAGTTGTGATTCTGGTCTACATCCAGTCACTGCCGGAGAGTTCCCGCCCGGACTACTCCGCGGTCTCTACGTCCGCAGTGCTCGCACTCCCGTCTCTCCTGTTCTTGATCTATGGAGTGAGCATCGCATACCGTACCGCGTCTCTGCGATTGCGGATCACGGCCTTCGAAATCGTTCAATCCGTCATCGTGTTCCTTTTGGCAGCCAGTAGCTGGCTTTGGTTCGCGTCTGGCACGGGTCACACTGCTTTAGCTCTCTGCTGCTGGTTTCTGGCGGCTGCATGCTACGCGGCGGTTTTTTGCTGCTTCGACCCCATCAAGGAGCAGCGCAACTATCACACGTATTCGACCTGGACTGTCGCCCTCGTTCTGGCGGGCAGCTTTCTAGTCCTGCCGCCCGTACCACTAGTCCTGTTCCTAAGCGCGGCCTCAATCGTGGCCACCTTGATAGGCGTCCGCGTGGGGCGCCTGACGCTCGAATTCCATGGCTTGGTCTATTTGACCGGCGCCGCATTTGCGTCCAACCTGCTCGTGTATACGGCCCGAGCGCTCGCCGGCACCTTTCCCACGGCACCTGGAGGGATTGTCTGGATCGTGGCCGTTTCTGCAGTCACTTGTTACGTCATTGGTGGACGATTCCCGACTGACCTCTGGGACCAGCGACTGCTTCGGCTTCTGGCGGCCATCCTGGCAGTGAGTGCGGTCGCGACGTTTCTTGTTTCGGGTTTGGTTTGGCTGGCAAAGATCGGCATGACTCCAAGCGCGTCCCATGTCGCGGTCATCCGCACTCTGATTACCTGCGCCCTTGCTCTCGCCCTCGCCCTGAGCGGCTCCCGCTTGCGCCGCATCGAACTCGTCTGGACTGCCTACGGCACCTTGGCATTTGTCACCGCCAAGTTGCTATTCGAAGATTTGCCGCACGGCCATTCAGCGTCGATCGCCGTTTCAATTTTTCTGTATGCCGTCGCGCTGATGATTGTCCCTCGCCTGGCACGAACTGGCAGCCAGCATAAGAAAACGTCTCCGCCGCCGGCGACCGGAACTCATTTCTAACGCTTGATTAAACAGTACATCGCGAAGCTCAGCACTATCGCCATCAACGATGCGGTTACCAGAATTGTCAAAATCATCACAATGCCTCCTCACTTCCTTGCGCCGTGCACTGTTGCTTAGGAGCGCCTATCTGTCGCCCAGCAAAAACCCTACAATGGCCAAAGTCATCAGGATGACCAGTAGCCAGACGATAACCGGAACCAACCAATCGCCCGCCGCGGAAAACTTACTCTTAGGCGAGGCGCTCCCCGCAATGCCGCCACCGCGCTGGTCTACTGGAGAGGAGGACTTCTGAGTTGAAAGGAATAGGGTTGATCGCTGAATCGCGTAAGTGCTTGGTACGTATCGCGGGCCAGCCATCGTTGAGGTAAGGAATTTCCTCCCCCACATCAGGTACGCGTAAGAAGACACTGCTGCTAGGAAAAGGGCGATCTGAACGAGCCCTTCGATGACCGCATCGTCGCGCATGGCTGCAGCCTCCAGCGTTTCGTGTCATCAGGAAAGTGACATGAAACCGGCTGCACCCGGCAGCAGCTATAAGAAGATATGAAAGTCCGGGCAAGAAACGCCGTCTGGCTTGAACCAGCTTGCCTGTGACTTATGCCACGTCAGATCACTAGGGGTCAGTGACCGCCATCACTTGTTCTTGTGATGTTTCTGGGCGCACGGAAGGAAGACTTTAGAACACCGGCTCCGAATCTTGCTTCTTAGGTTTCAGATCGCCCCTAACGTTCCCATAGCGCGATGATCCGCTCGGCTAGTGAAGGGTTCACGCGTCTGCAAGATGAGCAAAATCCTGATTCTCTTAACTTTTACTGGCTGCCAGACTCAGGCCCCTGGCTTCGGTACCGGCTTCGGCGGTCATGTCGCGCATTCCGAAACCTACGCCGATCTTCTTAAGGAAATCGTAAGGCGGAGTTCCACCAGCATAAATCCACACATAGTCATTGGGAATTTCGCGCACGGTGCCGTCTACCTGTAGAAGTACCGACTCGGGCTTGAATTCAACGGGATTGGATTTGAATAGCACGGTGACTTTCCCTGAGCGCATGAAGTTCTCAATGCGCTTGGCGTTGCGCTCTTTGATGCGGCTGAACTCCTCCTGCCGGTAGGAGAGTGTGACGCTGTTGCCGACCTGTGAGGCGAGGCCCATGGCCGCTTCGACGGCACTGTCACCGCCGCCGACTATGAGAATCTTCTTGTTGACATAGTGGTCCGCTTCAATCAGCCGGTACATCACCTTGCCGAGTTCTTCCCCTTTGACGCCAAGCTTACGTGGGGTTCCGGTGCGTCCGAGTGCCAGAACCACCGCGCGCGAGGAATAGCTGTTATTTGGAGTCGTCACCGTGAAGATGCCGCCCTCTCCAGGCGTAATGGTCTCGACTTTTTCCCCGGTTCGGACATTGAAATCCGCACGATTGAGAACCATGTCCCAGAAGGCCAGCAGGTTTTCCTTGGAGAGTTCGGTCTTCTTGAACTTGCCGTACATCGGAAATTCCACCGGGCTGGTCATTACTAATTTCTGCCTGGGATATTTTGCGACCGTCCCTCCCACCTCCTCCTGTTCGAGCGTTATGTAGTTCAGTTTTTGCTCGATGGCTCGCAGCGACGCGCTGATGCCGGCGGGGCCGGCACCGACAATGAGAACGTCATAAATCTCCGCACTGTTCGTGGACTTGGCGGCGCGTGGCCGGGAAGCAATGGTATCGATGCATGTCCGGCCCTGGTTCACGGCGTTCTTAATCAGCGCCAAGCCTCCCAGTTCTCCAATAACAAAGAGATTATTGATGGTTGTTTCGAATTCCGGTGTGAGATACGGCATATCGGCGCCCATGCTGGGGCTGGCCATGACCATGGTGATTGCGCCAACCGGACATGCCTCCGCGCACAGGCCGTGGCCAATGCACTTGAAGCCGTTCACGATGGCTGCCTTGGCTCCCACCAGTGCCAGTACATCGCCTTCAGGGCAGACGGTGGTGCAGGTTCCACAGCCAATGCACTGCGCGGTATCAATGTGCGGGTGCTGCGATTTAGGGCCTTCGGAAAACAGCTTGCCCTTTTCCGCGGCTTCGCGGGCACGCGCGTCCCGATCCTTCAAGCTCTTCAGATAGCTGCGAAGGAAGAAGCTTGAGATAACAGCCGCGACGACCAAGGCGATCAGGGAATCCATGGCGTTTTTAGAAATACCCCATCGCGATCACCACCCCGATGTGAATCAGGGCTAATACGGCAAACGAATAGCTGAAAGGCTTATGCACGACGTGCCAGAGGTGAAAGACCTGTTGCGCGCGATCAAGGAAGAGGATGCGCTTGGCGCTGGCCGCCTCTTCGCGGGCAAGATCGATCGCGTGCTCAAGTTCCCGATGTCGCGTACGCAGGAACCCGCCGAGAGTACCGAATCGCTCGCCAAGGGCCAGCGCGCGTCTCCGGACCTTGGCAATGCGAAAGGCACGCGCGACGTCGAGGGCCATCATGGACACCAGCGCAACCAGCATGGGCCACTGCGCCACTTTTTCAACCGCTGGCAGTTTCAGCAGCAGACGGAGGTCAGACTCCGGCAGCAGATTTTGCTGCCTCAGTTGCAGGGAGAACGCTTCCTGACGGTCCTGAAGTTCTTTGCGTGAGATCTCGGCCGCATTCAGGTTGCGCGGAATTTGCGCATACAGATATCGCCCGATCACACCACTGACCGACACGGCGAGCATGATCCAGAATGCCATGCCGGCAAACCCGCGAAATTTGAACGACGAATGAAATGCAATGACAAATGGCGCCCACAACCCGAGCAGTACGTGAAAGTCGAGCCAGTGCTGCGCGCTGCCCTGGCGTCCCAGCCACGCCCACCGTTTCCGCAACGGGTAAAGAAAGATGGTAAGGAACATGGCGAGGCCCAGAAATCCGAGTTTCAGTCCCACCGCGCCGCTCGGTTTGAGCACGGCATGCTTGGCCGAAAATGGGCGGTCGGCTTGAGACAGGGTGTAATAGTTAAAGCCATAGACGGCGATTGCGATCGTCAAAGTGATGGCGATCACGTATCCAGTCACCAATCGGAGACGATGCCCATCTCGCTCACTGCTGGTGGCCGCGACTGCGGCGGTCGCAACTGCTGCGTTAGCGCTCATTTGCTTGCTACCTGCTCTTCCGTGCTGACTGCAAATCTCTTGTAGTCGCTAAAAAAGTGAGTGTTGCGCCAGTGCTGGCGCTGGGTTTCGACCTCGACGGTGGCCTGGGAAGGAAACCAGTACGTCAACGGCAGGTCCCGGAATGCAACCGGGGCATACGTGACTTCGGATCGAAGTGCTTTCAACCCGACATCCTCCATGGAATTGCCAACCGTCATTTCAATCTTTGCGATCATTGCGGTCTGAGGATCAATCCAGGCTGTTCCGGAAAGCTCAAGCGGATACTCTCTGCCGCGAAGGGAAAGGGCAGCCGGGGAGCGGGTTCCGCGCAGGTGCTGGAAGGAAACCTTTTGAAAAGAGTGGCCATTCAGCGTGTCATTGCCTGCGGGCGCGAATTTGAAGCTCTCGGCGTAGTAGGGATGGAAAATGAGAAACAGGGTTGCGAAACCATTGCTCACCAGCAGGGACCGGTTCTTCTTGTCCGTTTTTGCCGTCTCGCCTATCGCCAGGCGAGATTCATCGAGGCTGACTTCTCCGCCAGCGTTGGTCAGGATGACCAGATAGTCATAAGTTGAATCGCGATGCAGTTCGACCTTTCCGTTCGACGTCAGCTTTTCCTGATTTACTTTCTCCGTACACTTCACTTCGGAAAATTGTTCGAGGTACCCGGAAACCTGATTTTGGACGCGCGTCAGTAAGTCGCCATCGCTGGCAGCGAATGAATAAGGCGATGCCAGGCCGATGGCCAGCAGAACCGTAAACACTTTTCCGAACAGGAATGCTCGTTTCATTTCTGTTTCATCCTCGTATCGAAGCGGTAGCCGAGTGTGTACATCCACTGGTTGTAGTTCATGCTTCCGCGATTGACGGTAAATCCGCCCTGCAGAAAGTAGTGACTGCCGAAGGAAGTCTCGATATTGGCATTGACAAATTTCGAGCGATTGTTGCTGGTGAGGCTCGAACTAAAAGACTGATCTCCGAAGAGAATGTCGAGGTGCAGCCGGTCGGATACGCTTCGCGACACTGAAAACGCGCGGTAGGAACCGCTGCCGAAGGAGCTACTGAACTTGGAATAGTGCGCATCGAGGTGCAGATCGAGCTTGGGAATGCGATTGAAAGTGATGCCGAACGCCTGGTTGAGGGAGTTCTTCGCATCGCCAGTACGGTTGCTCTGCCCAATATCCGTGTAAAGCCAGATCTGCCTGACGACTTCCACCCGGCCTCCCACGCTAAATCCCTGGAAGAGAAATTTGTCGAGCAGCCCCAGGCTGAGCAGGGTTGGATCGTAAGTCGGGATGTCCCGCAAGTAGGTGTGGTTTACGTCAAACTCGAGTCTGGGATGAGGCTGGACGCGAATCGTAAGGAAATTACGCCCGAGACCGGGACCGGGAGCGGCGGTGGCCGGCGTGCCGCGCGGACTATCCACTTGCATGGAATCGTAAATCGACAGGTAATGCTTGTAGGAAATCGAGTTCTCGAAGAAAACGAAAGGCCGGTTGATTTGCCACTTCATGGCATTCATGCCGGCGCCCGAGGTGCTGGTGTAGTGCGTAGCGTCGTAGCTACCGCCTTCGAAGTTGATGAATACGCCGGCGATCTTGCCATCGGGGTTATAGCTATACGACGTGGGATCGGGAGTAGAGCCGGCAAACATGCCGATGGTGCTGCTCTTTGAAAGCCGCGCGCCAATATAGCCGCCATCAATTGTGTCGAGGCTGGGCGCCCAGGGCAGATAGAGGCGGCCAAACCCAGCAACGAGGCGCGAGTTCGGATTCTCATACGTCATATTGAGGTGGTAAGTACGGTTGATGAGATTCTGCAAAGTCGGCTGACTCGACGCCGATTCCGTGGTAAGGTTCCCGCGCCAGTAGCCACGCACGTTCCAATAGGTTCCAGCAAGGCGCGTAACGTCGAGGCGCATCACGCCGCCGATATTGTTGCTGGTCATGGCCGTACTACCCTGCGAAACCGTGCCCATGTAGTCGATGCCAAACATTCCTCGCGCACGATTCACCGAGGGCATCGGCGGCCGGGGAACCTCGTCGTGTGCTTCCTCGTCCATCGCGTCGTTATCGGTGAAGGTAACGACGGCGGGATACTTCCGCGTCGCGCTGAGCGTGCGCTGTTGAATCAGGGCCTGAGCGTCACCAGTCGAGAGATAAGCCAGGTCTCCAACTTTGACAGGCCGTTTGGGCGAGTGAATATCGGCAACCGAGGAAGTCTCCGCAGCAGCCGTAACTTCCAGTTCGGCAACCACCTGGGGGTCGCCCGGATCGACAATCGTTCCCTGCTGAACAGGCAAGTTCGTATCGCGAATTTCGAGCTTCATGCTTTCGCCGAGGCCGGAACTGCTGCCTCCATCGAGATAGACAACACCATCCGCGACATACTTAACCCGGAAGACCGTACGTAAGTTCGGATCGGCAGCCTGGAGGGCGAGTAACGTCTGATCGGTGGTCGGGGAGCCGGACGCTGCGGTTGCGGAAGGCTCTGCTGCGACTGCGTTGGCCGCAGGAGTTGCGCTCTCAGAACTCGCAGATGCATCGGGCGACTTCGCTTGTGGATTGGCAGCATCGGGCGTCGTCCGCAATGTGGCGTCCGTATGCTGCGCGTCAGCTGACACAGACGTTCCGGGCGAAGTTGGGATGGCGGCCGGAGGGAAACTGCTGCCGGCTGCGGCTGTCTGAACCTGCCCTGCGGACGGAGCCGCGTCGGGGACGGATGTGCTCGGAGTTTCTCCAGTATTGGCGTGCGTCGCAGGCCCAGTGGCAGCAGAATTCGATGGACTCGGAATCGCAGGAGCAGACGCGTCGGACGGCTCAGGAAAAGGCGAACTTGTGGCAACGGGTTTCGATCCCGAACGGAGCATTCCCGCCAGCCCCCCCGAGACCGCGCGTGCAGGTGGCGTGTGTTTCGATCGAGCAACGGATTGGGTTGAAAGAACAAGCGTAAGGCGGTTTCCTTCGGTCAGCAGTTGGTACGGGACGCTTTCGTCAAGGTCGACGACCACGCGCGTAACGGGCGGCTCGCCTTGATGTAGGCCGATGCGGATTCCGCGAACTCCCGGAACGTGGACCGCTACTCGCTTTTGCTTCCCCTCGCTTATTGTGTTGGGAAGTTCGAGCACTAATCGATCAGGCTTAGTCGCAATGGTGAGGGAGGGTTTGACCGTCGCGCTAAGCCTGAGTTCGATGCGAACGTCGCTTCCTGCATTGACCACTTGCAGTTGCTCGACGGTCGCCGGCGCGAGAGTCTGCGCCGTCATGGAAGACACCCAGACCAACAGAATGCCGAGCTGTGTTCGCGCTGCTTTCATTGTTTCCAATCAATTCCGGGTGCTCCACATTGCTTTGCAATGTGAGGAAATGGCTGCCCCGCTGGTGTGTGTATCAACTATTTCTTTCGCGCATTGCCGCCGCCCCCGCCGTTCTTGTGGCACTGGTAGCAGTTCACGCTGTTGTAGACATACCCGCTGACGCCCCGGTGGTTCTGGTCCGTCTGGGCCTTGGCGTGGCAGTTGGTGCATTGAAAGACGGAGTAGTCGTTCGGGTTGGTGTGGCAGGTAGCGCACACTCCATTCGCCCCGCCGTGATTGACATTCCACCAGGTATGGTTGAACACGGCACCGCTCCAGGTGCTGGTGCTGTGGCACGTGTCGCAGGTTGTGGGAAAGCCTGCCGACTTATGGTTGGGATTTGTCGTGCCGTTGTAGTCCGCCGCGTGACACGAATAGCACAGCGTAGTTGTGATGTTGTAGTTGCCATTGACGTGGCAGTCGGAACACTGCCGCGGCGGAACCGTGTGCTGTCCGGTCAGAGTCCACCCAGTTGCCGTGTGGTTGAAAGTGCCGTCCATCCAGTTGACGGTGTCGTGGCAAATCTGGCATGTCGTCGGGAAATTAGCCGCAATGTGGTCCACCGGCGTCTTCGCGTTGTTGTAATCGTTCTGGTGGCAGCTCACGCAGGTGGTAATCGTGATGTTGTAATTGTTGTTGACGTGACAATCCGAACATTGCCGTGGCGGCACCGTGTGATTGCCGGTTAGGGCCCAGCCGGTTGCCGAGTGATTGAAAGTGCCGTCCATCCAGTTGACGGTGTCATGGCACAGCTCACACGTCGTCGGGAAATTGGCGGCGACGTGATTCACGGGCGTCTTCGCGTTGTTGTAGTCGTTCTGGTGGCAGCTCACACAGGTAGTAACAGTGATGTTGTAGTTGTTGTTAACGTGGCAATCCGTGCACTGCCGTGGCGGCACCGTGTGCTGTCCCGTGAGCGGGAATCCGGTCTTCGAGTGGTCGAAATTCGCCGGCGACCATCCGGTTGTCGTATGACAGACTTCGCACGTCTGCGGGAAGTTCTGCTGGACGTGGTTGGGATTAGTCGTCCCCTGAAAATCCTTCAGGTGGCACGAGACACACGTGGTGACCGTGATGTTGTAGTTGTTGTTGACGTGACAATCCGTGCACTGCCGCGGCGGATCGGTGTGCTGTCCCGTGAGCGGGAATCCGGTCTTCGAATGGTCGAAGTTTGCAGGCGACCACGCGCTGGTGGTGTGGCAGACCTCGCAGGTCTGCGGGATGCCCTGCTGCACGTGATTGGGGTTAGTCGTGCCGGTGTAGTCGGTCAAGTGGCACGATACGCAGGTCGTGACCGTAATGTTGTAGTTGTTGTTCTTGTGACAATCCGTGCACTGCCGCGGAGGATCGGTATGCTGGCCGGTCAAGGGGAATCCGGTTTTCGAATGGTCGAAGTTTGCCGGCGACCAGCCGCTGGTGGTGTGGCAGACCTCGCAGGTCTGCGGGATGCCCTGCTGCACGTGATTGGGGTTAGTCGTGCCTTGAAAATCCTTCAGGTGGCATGAGACACACGTAGTGGTAGTGATGTTGTAGTTGTTGCTAACGTGGCAATCCGTGCATTGCCGCGGCGGCACCGTGTGCTGACCAGTGAGCGGAAATCCGGCCTTCGAGTGGTCGAAGTTCGCCGGCGACCATCCGCTTGTCGTGTGACATGTCTCGCATGTCTGCGGAAAGTTCTGCTGGACGTGATTGGGGTTGGTCGTGCCGGTGTAGTCGGCCAAGTGGCACGATACGCAAGTCGTGACCGTAATGTTGTAGTTGTTGTTCTTGTGGCAATCGGCGCACTGCCGCGGAGGCACGGCGTGCAAGCCGGTGAGCGGGAATGCGGTCTTCGAGTGGTCGAAGTTTGCCGGCGACCAGCCGCTGGTAGTGTGGCAGGACTCGCAGGTTTGCGCGAAGCCCAGCTGCACGTGATTGGGGTTGGTCGCGCCGGTGTAATCGGTCAAGTGGCACGATACGCAGGTCGTGACCGTAATGTTGTAGTTGTTGTTCTTGTGGCAATCGGCGCACTGCCGCGGCGGCACGGTATGCATTCCGGTAAGCGGAAAACCGGTTGTCGAGTGATCGAACTTGGCATTCAGCCAGTTATCGAAACTGTGGCAGTTGTCACAGGTGAGCGGGAAGTTGCCAGTCGCGTGGTTGGGGTTAGTCGCATTCTTGAAATCAGCCTGGTGGCAGCTATAGCAGTCCGTCGACATCGTGCTGTACTTACTGAGCGCTCCGCTTTTGTGGCAAGCGTCACAATCGACGGCGGCGTGTGCTCCCACCAGTGGAAGCCGATTGTTGTGCTGCTTAATCTGCTGGACCTGTACCTTCCATCCCTTGACCGAGTGACATTGTTCGCAATTGGCGCCGAACAGGCGCTTGTGGATGTCGGCGTGGCAGGCAGAGCACTGCGTTGAGGTATTGGAGAATACGGGTTTGACATGGCATTGCGTACAGGCCACCGATTGGTGCATGCCCCGCAAGGGATACCTGGTGCGATTGTGGTCGAATTCCGGTATTGCTCGAATTGGTTTCCATCCGAAAGACGTGTGGCAGTTCTGGCACGGCACATCCAACGCGCCGTGTGGACTCCGGCTATTGGCCAACGGCGTCTGGGCGAAGGCCGAGCTCCAGAACAGGAGCGCCAGCGCTAGAAATAGTTGGACTCTTATCGAAGTCACGCTCGATCCAGAAACCAGATTCGACCCCACAACATCTTGTTGGCGTGCACTTTCTGACTGCGACTGACGCGTGGCGCGGCAGCAAACGTCGGCGAAACGACGAAGGGATGTGCCGACACCACTGCAATTCGGTGTCCGGACAGAGTAATGACTTGGGCAGGCCCAGGAAAGTTACAGAAGCCCAGCATTGACATCAACAGCACGCGGCCGGGAGGGGGTGACCACTAGTACATGTACTTCCGAGTGATGTAAGTTCTGCCGGATGCGAGGAGTTTTTTGCTATTGAATTTTTCTACAGTTCAGCTTTTTGGCTTGAAGGTCGGGCCGTGGCAAGCGGCGCACTCTTTGGGGGTGGGCTTGTAGAACAGAACCGGTTTGCCCTCGACCAATCGGGTCAATTTATGGCACTGTTCGCAACGCGTCTTCTGATGGGCGCCTTGTAGAGAGAAACTCGTTCGCTTGTCATGATCGAATAACGCCGGCTTCCACTTCGTGCTGTTGTGGCACGACACGCAGTCGGTTAGACCGTTTTGCGCAAACTGTTTCCCATGAATATCCTCGTGACACTGCTCGCACTTAGTCGGCGCGGTCTTGAAATCAACATTCGTCAGCTTGGTTTCCAGGTTCGGCGGCTTGTGGCAATCCGAGCATGCCGTCGCACGATGCGCGCCGGCCAGCGGGAAGTCGGTTTTCGAGTGATCGAAGCGCGACAACTCCTTCCACGATTTCGTGGAGTGGCAGGCTTCGCAGCCCGCGGCTTTGCCGTCCAATCCAGCCCGGAGCATGCGTTCCCGGAATTGCCCTTTGTGTGGATCGGAATGGCAGGACGTGCAATCAAGTTCCTGCCAGTGGTAAATGGCGGTCTTCTTATCGCCTGCTTGAATCGAATCCTTGTGGCAGTCGGCGCAAGCGGTTGCCACATGGCCACCAGTGAGCACGAAACGCGTCTGCTTGTGACGAGCCAGCGAAAATGTCGAGGGATGGTATCCGTCGAGAGTATGGCATTTCTCGCATTGATTGACGTAGGGCGCCGCCGCGAACTGAGCCGCATGCCGGTCCGTGTGACAGTCCGTACATAACTGGAACTTGATCTTGTACGCTGTGTCCTTACCCTTCGGAATATGACACTGTGCGCATTCCAGCCGAGCATGCCCTCCCTGAAGCGGATACGCGCTTGCCGCATGTTCCTTAACTCCGAACTTGGCCGGCTTGAATCCGTCAACAGTGTGGCAGGACGCGCATTCACCGCCGTCGGTGCGCTTGGCGAACTGGCCGCCGTGCGGATCAGGCCGGTGGCAATCCGCGCATTTCTCGAAGGCCACCGCTTTCTTGAAATCGCCTTGAGCGTGGCACTGC
This sequence comes from uncultured Acidobacteriaceae bacterium, assembly GCA_963818945.1. Lineage (GTDB taxonomy): Bacteria > Acidobacteriota > Terriglobia > Terriglobales > Acidobacteriaceae > Acidiflorens. Next base: position 1,741,638 of record CAWFUA010000001.1, read on the forward strand.
ACGCATTCGACCTGGGCATGCTTTCCCAGTAGCGGATACTTCGTCTTCGAGTGATCAAAACTCTCGTTGAGCGCGGGCATCGAAATTTTCTTCCACCCGGCCGTCGAGTGGCACGATTGGCAGGTCTGCTTGAAGCTGCCGTGGTGAATATCAGCGTGGCAATCCGCGCATTGGCCAAAGGGAATTCCCGCGTACCGTGGCTGGCCGTCAGGCCCGGGTGTGTGGCACTTCTGGCAGGTGACTTGTGCGTGCAATCCGGTCAGCGGATAGCGAGTCTTGGAATGATCGAATTCCTTGATCGTGGCAACTGATTTCCAATCCGTGAAGTTGTGGCATTGCTGGCAATTCGCTCCCAGTCGTCCCTGGTGCGGATCCTTATGACAAGTGGCACAAGCTTGAGGAACGCCCAGGAAAGTCTTGTTCAGATCCTTCACCTTGATGAGCCCGCGGTCGGCCGACGCAATGTGTTCGGCGTTATGACACTTGTTGCAGGCCAAGCCGGCGTGTTTCCCCTCGAGCACATACCCAGCCTGCTTGTGATCGAACGAACCAGGATTCCACTTTACGATCGAGAAATCCTCTCCGTTGTGATCGGAGTGGCAGCGCACGCATCCCTGACTTGAGCCCGGCTCCTGGTTATAGGTGGCGTGCAATCCGCGGTGGGCGGCAAGACGGCCCGCAATCTCGGTATGACATTCCAGACACTTAAATGTAGGTTGGCCAGCCGAGAGCTTGTGGCAGGTTGTGCAGTTCGCGGTGCCGTTGAGCGATTGATGTGCGCGCGATAAGGCGCCTGGAGAAATTTGGGCGGTTGCCGAAACGGCGCCCAAGATTAATGCCAGCAATCCAAGCCGGATCGTTGGCGGCAGACTTTTTAGGTGGTCAAAGGTCGTCACAATTTCGACCGTGAGAGAACGGATTCTAGTTGATCTTTGCAACACCCTAATCTCTCGCGGGAGTTAATTGCATGCAATCGCTCTTCCATTCCGTGGGCCCTTGGCCAGCAATGTAGCACTAGATCGTGCAACGCAACGATTTACGGAGGTGCCATGCAAGGTTCACTTCCGGGACGACGACTCCATCGTGATACACCATGGCTGGGACAGTCTGGAAGTCGGGGCTTCCGAAGAGTGGTTTTGTACAGATGCCTGAGCCTATTCGACAGGCAGCAGTGCCATGTGCCTAGTGCCGGCAAAATTCAAGCGGCTTCCGCCACATCATCGGATTCAATCCAATCGCGTCACGAGCGGCATGCCGCATCACTACCCCTTGCGCTGCAAATTTGCGTGACGCGACACTCCATGGGCAAAAAAATATGCGGCCCAAGTTGCCCTGGGCCGCATTCTCTAGCGTTAGTGCGCTGGCGGCGGAACTTCGTCGCCGATCACACTAGTTTGCTGCTGCTGCATTCACCTGCAGGCACACCGACGCAGTCACCTTGGTAAAGTCCGTGCTCTGCGTGGGAGTAAACGTCACCTTCAGGGTGTCACACGTGCCAACCTTCGGCACGGTGCCAGCCTGCCGGTGAATAAACGTACGTACCCGGTAGCGGCGAGCTGTTGTAGCTGGCGGATGCATCCAGCTGCGTACTACTCAACGGCGTCCCGTAGGTAATCGGCGCAGGAGTCGGCCAGGTGATGACCGTAACCGCCTTTTGCGCGATTGTTTTGGCTGTGGCAGTGGCTGCCTTATAGACATTGTCCGCTGCCCATTTTGCTGTTACCGTACACGTCCCCGTACCGTTCACCATGGTGACGGCGGTCCCGCTGATGGTGCAGACCGTAGCCGGCGCCACAGTGATGGTTGGGGTAGTGCTGGCGTTCGTGGTTGCTACTACGGTGTAGGTGGACCCGTACACCGCGGTGGCAGGTGCCGTTACGCTAACCGTCGGCGCAATCGCGGCCGCTACCTGTGTGGGTTGGACGACCGGCGTCGCAGCGGCATAGTTGCTGTTACCCGCCTGCGTGATTGTTCCCGTGCAAGTCCCGCTCGATTTGCTGATCGTGTACGTCGCGCCAGAATTGGTGCACGCACCCGCGCTCGAGTAGGCAACCGCTAACCCGGAGCTGGCAGTTGCTGCCACGGTGAAGCTGCTCTTGTAGGTCGCGGTTGGAGGAGCAGCCACCGTGACCGTGATGGTCTGCCCAGCCTGAGCCGCATTCACAGCTATCGTGACCTGCGGGGCCGGAGAGTACTGCGCGTTGCCTGCCTGGTTGGCGATTACAAAACAGGTTCCCGATCCGCTGGTCATGGAGTAACTCGCGCCCGAATTGCTGCACGAGCCTGAGCTAGTGAAGGCAACCGGCAACCCCGAGCTAGCCGTGGCCGACACCGTGAAGCTGGTGTTGTAGGTCGCGCTCGATGGAGGGTTGGGGTTGAACGTGATGGTTTGGCTCTGCACCGGGTTGACTACCTGGCCGCCGCTCAACGTGCCCGTGCTGGCTGCGTAGTTGGTCGCGCCCGAGTAGACCGCCGTAATCGTGTGCGTTCCTACCGTCAGGGCCGAGGTGATACCCGACGTGGCGGAACCCGAAGCCAGCGTCACCGGCGAACCGAAGGCAGTGCCGTCGATCGAGAACTGCACGGTCCCCGCCGGCGTGCCCGCTGTGGAGGTTACGTTTGCGGTGAAGCTGACAGCCTGACCGGTGGTCGAAGGATTCAGGCTGGAAGCAACGGCCGTTGTGGTGCTGCCCTGACTTACTGTCTGGCTCAACGTGCCTGTGCTCCCGCTGTGGTTGCTGTCACCCGAGTAAGTGGCAGTGATTGTGTCGGTTCCCGATACAAGAGTCGAAGTGGTACAGGTCGCGGTTCCCGGATTGCCCGACGTGACTGCGGTTGTGCCGCAGCCCGTATTCGCGCTCCAGTTCACCGTCCCAGTTACGTTCTCCGGCTTCGCCTTGCGGCCCTTGACGAGTCCGTACTGACCGTTGATGGTCGCCGTAAACGTTACCGACTGGTTGAACGTTGATGGATTCAAGCTGGAAGTTACGACAGTGGCGGCCGTTGCCGAGCTGGACGACTTCTCCGCCGCTCAGCGTGCCCGTGCTGGTGGGGAAGTTCGTGTCGCCCGAGTAGACCGCGGTGACCGTGTGCGTTCCCACCGCAAGCGTCGAAGTGCTGGTCGACGTTGCCGAACCCGATGAGAGAGTCTCGGTATCGAACACGTTGCCGTCAACGTTGAACTGCACGGTTCCGGTTGGCGTGCCTGCCGACGACGTCACGTTCGCGGTGAAGCTGACGGATTGGCCGTAGGTTGCGGGATTCAGGCTGGAAGTAACAGCCGTTGTCGCGGGCGCCTGGTCGACTACCTGGCCGCCGCTCAAAGTGGCTGTGCTTCCGCTGTGGTTGCTGTCACCCGAGTAAGTTGCCGTGATGGTGTCGGTGCCTACCGCCAAGGAGGATGTAGTACACGTTGCGGTTCCCGGATTGCCCGACGTGACCGCGGTTGTGCCGCAGCCTGTGTTCGAGCTCCAGCTCACCGTTCCGGTAACAGCTTCCGGCTTCGCGCGACCGTTGCGGCCCTTGACTAGGCCGTACTGGCCGTTGATCGTCGCCGTGAACGTCACCGACTGGTTGAACGCCGAGGGGTTCAGGCTGGAAGCAACAGTTAGGGCTGCGGTTGCCGAGTTGACGACTTCTCCGCCGCTCAGCGAGCCGCCGCTGCCAGCGTAACCCGTCGCCCCTGAGTAAGTGGCTGTGACCGAGTGCGTTCCTACCGCCAGCGTCGAGGTGCTGGTCGACGTTGCCGAACCGGAAGTCAGCGTCACCGGCGAACCGAAGGCGATGCCGTCAACGTTGAACTGCACTGTCCCGGTCGGTGTGCCTCCCGAGGACGTCACGTTTGCAGTGAAGTTGACAGCTTGGCCATAGACCGATGGATTCAGGCTGGAGCCGACTGCCGTGTTCGTGGTCCACTGATTTACTACCTGGCCGCCGGTCAGCGTGCCCGTGCTGCCGCTGTGGTTACTGTCGCCCGAGTAGGTGGCCGTGATTGTGTCGGTCCCTACTGGCAAAGTGGTTGTGGTGCAGGTGGCGGTTCCGACTCCGGGATCTGCCGTCGTCGTCACTGTGGTCGTGCCGCAGCCCGTGTTTGCGCTCCAGGTCACCGACCCAGTTACATCGAGCGGTTTCTTCGATGCTCCCTTACGTCCCTTAACCAGGCCGTTCTCGCCGTTGATCGTTGCCGTGAACGTCACCGACTGGCCGTAGTTGGTGGGATTCAGGCTGGAAGTGACGACCGTAGCGGCTGCTGCCGAAGTGACGACTTCTCCGCCGCTCAGCGTGCCCGTGCTGGTCGCGTAGCTCGGAGCGCCCGAGTAGACCGCCGTGACCGTGTGCGTTCCTACCGGCAGTGTCGTGGTGCTGGTCGACGCTGCCGAGCCGGAGCTCAAGCGTCACCGCCGAACCGAAGTTCGACGCCATCAATGTTGAACTGCACCGTTCCGGTTGGTGTGCCACCCGACGAAGTTACGTTCGCCGTGAAGCTGACGGATTGGCCGTACGTGGCGGGATCCAAGGTGGAAGCGACCGCCGTGCTCGTGCTGTACTGATTGATTACTTCGCCGCCGCTCAGTGTGCCTGTGCCGCCGCTGTGGTTGCTGTCACCTGAGTAAGTGGCAGTAATTGTGTCGGTCCCCATTGGGAGGCTGGAGGTCGTACAGGTTGCCGTGCCCGTGAGTGCCTGAACGTGACTGTGTCGTGCCGCAGCCTGTATTCGAACTCCACGTCACGTGCCGGTTACAATTTCTGGTTTGCTTGTCCGCCATTGCGGCCTTTGACCATGCCCGAACTGACCGTTGATCGTCGCCGTCAACGTCACCGACTGGCCAAGATCGCGGGATTCTGGCTGGAACCTACACTTACGCTTGACGTGGCTAGAGCCGCGCTCGTGTTCTGAGTAACCCGAGCCGCTGCCGCATAGTTCGAGTCCGCCGCCTGGTTTGCTGATTTCCGAGCAGGTGTCCGGTGCCGCTGGTCATGGTGTAGGTCGCGCCCGAGTTCGTGCACGATCCGCCGCTTGTATAGGTGACAGTGCCGGTGCCCAGACCCGAAGCCGAAACGGTGAAGTTGCTGCCATAGGCCGCACTGGCCGGAGCGCTCGTCAGCGTGACTGTATGGCTGGCCTTAGTTGCGCTCGTGCTGCCCGAGCCACTGCCCGACGCATAGTTCGAGTCCGCCGCCTGATTTGCGGTTTCCGTGCAGGTGCCCGTGCCGCTCGTCATGGTGTAAGTCGCGCCCGAGTTCGAGCACGATCCGCCGCTTGTATACGTGATAGTGCCGGTGCCCAGACCCGAAGCCGATATAGTGAAGTTGCTGCCGTAGGCCGCGCTCGCCGGAGCGCCCGTCAGCGTGACTGTATTGCTGGCCTTGGTTGCGCTCGTGCTGCCCGAGCCACTGCCCGAAGCATAGTTCGAGTCCGCCGCCTGATTTGCGGTCTCCGTGCAGGTTCCGGTGCCGCTCGTCATGGTGTAGGTCGCGCCCGAGTTCAGCACGATCCGACCGCTGGTATACGTGATAGTGCCGGTGCCCAGACCCGTAGCCGATACCGTGAATTGACTGTTGTAGGCCGCGCTCGCCGGAACGTTCGTGTAGCGTGACCGTCTTGCTCGCCTTGGTTGCGGTCACACTGTACGCGACCTGCGGTGCAGCCGAGTAGCTGCTGTTGCCCGCCTGGTTTACATCCACGGTGCAAGCGGTGGTGCCGCTGGTCATGGTGTAGGTTGCGCCGGAGTTGTTGCAGCCTCCCGAGCTGGTATAAGTCACTGCCAGGCCCGAACTCGCGGTACACGCGATGGTGAAATTCCCGTTGTAGACTTCGCTGGACGGCGGAGCCGTGCTGCACGTGATCGTCTGGCTCTGCAGTCCGCCGGTGGGCGCCAGCAAGTTAATCAGGCCGACCCCGTTCGGGCTGCCCCAACCGGTGCAAAGATCGTAGCCGGTTGTTACTGCATCGCCGCACTGGGGCTGGTGCTGGTGATGTCGTGGAAGATGGTGCTGTAGCTCGTGCCACCCAGCTCAGCTTGCGGGTAAATGATCGGATTAATGTAGCCGATTGATTCACCGTTGGCGGCCGCCTGTTGATTGGCCAGAGCCAGGTAGCCGGCCCACAAGGGCGCCGCAAAACTGGTCCCGCCCAATCCCGTGCCACAAGCTTTTTGATCGCCACAGTAGTAATAGTCAAAGTTCGCTTCGGCCGAGACGTCCGGGCCGTTCCGCAATGTTTTTGAACAACTGGAGCAGGTATCCACGGGCAGTTGCCAGGAGGGGATCGGGACCGAAGCCGGCGAGTTGCCGCCGCCGCTATCCACCCAGGCGGTTTCCGACTTCCAGGCGCCGCCCGCGCTAACGGTTGTCAAGTCCGTGCCGCCGACGGAAACGACATTGGCGTCGTCCGCTGGCCACGCATAGTTTGAAGTTGTCCACTTGGCACTGTCGCCGGACGCCGCAAAGAAGTTCTGGCCTTGCGCCGCCATCTGCTCGAAGTACGGGTCGAGAGTGGTGATGTCCGCCGGACTCCAGCCCCATGAACAGCCGATCTGCTTGCTCAATGGAGCAGCCGTAGTCGTAACCATCGCGCTGATACAGGCGCTATCGCTGAAGCCTCCTGATCCATTGGCTTTGACGGCGCCGCAAACGTACATGTAGAGCATGGTGGAGCCTGGCGCCACGCCCATCGCGTTCTGCATGTCGATGTTCTGCTCAATGTCATCGCATCCGCTGGCGCCACCGCTGCCATAAACGCAGGTCGTGGAGTACCCGCCCGTCGACACCAGAGTGGGAGTGTAAGGTTCAGTTTGTCCAACGTTGCTGTAATACGTGCTCAGATCGACTAAATCGCTGCCCGCGAGTTCGAACAGACCGATGTTCTGGCCGGCGCCGGTGAGAGTCGTTCCACCGTAGTAGGCCGCGCGCATGTCGCTGCCCAGAAACGAGGATGAAGGGCCGGATCCAGGGCCGTCGTTCGGATTAGCGACTTGATCCAAAGGAATCCCATGGGCCTTGGCGTAGTCGCTCTTCTTGACATACAGAGGATGCGGCTTGGAATTGTTATCTAATCCAGTGACGTGCCAGAGCGGGAAGGGCAGGTTGGTGGTCGGTTCGCGGTCCGCTGCAAAGAATGTGCGGCCTTCTACCTCGGGGTCCTGGTAGACGCCCATGGACACGTGGAAAGCTTTCTCGATGTTCGCGACCGTGCCAGTGAGCCACAGGTCTCTGCCATCGCGGGTTCCGCCGAGATTTTCAAAGCCGTTGGCTTTCGCGAATGTAACCAGGGCATCCCAATCTTCCTGGCTGGGGCCAAAGCGCTCAGTAACTTCCTCCGGTGTAAGAAAGAGGTGATAGAAGGGACTCGAAGGATCGTACTGCTCCCGTATGAAACTTTGCAGCCCGGCGCGATCGCGCAGCGGCAGAACGATGTCGAAGTTCAGGACTTCGGTTGCCGGCAGATGCCCGACGAGCTTCGCTTGCCCGCTGGCAACTTCCTGGCGCACGTGACGTGTTAATAAGGTCTGCGCCGATTGACCATAGGAAAAGAGGGTGAAGGTTGAAATGAATATCAGTGCTACGGCGGCTGCCAATGAAATTCGCGTTGTTTGTCTCACAAGTTTCCTCTCCGCTAACGGGATCACTAATGTCATTGATTCGATCTCACTTGCCTGTCTGACTTGCATGGACCAAAAATCGATGCGCCTCCAAACAACACTTCGCCCTGCTTAATTTGAATAGGGGACGGAGCTGGCGTGGTGGGCGCGAAACCTTGCATCGCGTATCTTAAAGTTACTCTCCTGGGAAGTGAATCTACGACGCTAACTTTCGAACCTGGTACTCTAACCCGCTCTTAGCCGACCCCGCGGCGGGGCAGGCCTGCTTACGCGGCGCCACGCCCTGCGGGCGGTTTCCGGTTCCGCCACTCGGAGGGAAGCACAGACGGCGCGCTGGCCGAGCGCCATTGTCGGCTCCGCTCACAATCTTTTCTGTGACGCCAGTCACGTTCGACTGTGATTCGTCGATTTATACCCGCACAAATTGCCGCTTCGGTGCAAGAATCTGCGCTGCACGAGGAAAGACTTTTGGAGAAATGCTGTTGAATAGCGATCCCGGCGGGACTTTCCCTGGCCCACTTCTGAGCGGTCGATCTCTCCTTCTGAGGGAAGCCGCGGAGTGCGCGGCAGAATTCAGACTGAGTACGTTTACGCGGCTTCAAGTGCCTTTGTCAATAAAAAATTTCTCTTTGTTCCAAAAATGTCAGGAGCAGGATCTGCCTGCGCTCATCATTATATTGAACGGCCTTCTTTAATATGAGTGGCGCTTCCAGTCGAGACGGCCGCCGCCATTGCATTTTCGAAAATGCGCTATTCGTTCCCTGCGGCAGCAAAACGTACATTCGCCGGAATCTTCCCGACCGACCATTCAGACGGTTATGGCAATTTGCGGTTCGTGAATATGCAAGAACGTGCGCTAAAGATGCGGTGATTTCCGCTTTTCAGATTTATTTTTCGAAACCGCAAAAATTTCATTGACAAATATTTGTTGAGCCATGTAAATACTCCTGCCTTTAAATTCTGCCGCGTGCAGAACAGCTGGCTTCCCAGTAAGGAAAGACTAAGGTCAGGTGCAAGTTGCCCAGGGAATCTCATCGGATCGGCTCTTTTCAGTATCTTAATTCCGAAAATCCTTCCTTTAGTGTTGTGCAGATTCTTGCACAATAGCGGCGATCTGTGGTTGACGGGCTCGAATCACGCGCAGATGTGATCGCTGTCACAGAAATAGTTTTGAAGCTGAGCCGATAATCGCGGCTCGGCGCTCGTCGTTTTCCTTGTTGTCTGTATGAAGGGGCCGCAAAGGGCCCGCTGGACAAAGGGATTGCGGGGCAGTCACGAAGTTATAAAAAGAAGTTAAGCGGCAGATTCGAAGTCCCAGGGTTCAAGAAGTTAAAAAAGATTCGAAGTACCAGGTTCCACTTCCAGGAGAGTTGTCATTAGCAAGACGCGTTTTGGTGCCGCCCGGCACTCAGGTTCCCCATCCACCCTTTCGAATGTTCCGGGACAAGTGTTGTCTCAGGGCGCCGTCGCTTTCGATCCATCCAGACAAGTTCAGGTAGATGAAATTGGTAGACCCGTTAATCGGGGGAGGAAAATTGTGATTAGAACAACACGGACTCTATTGACGTTGGCAGTCGTACTAGCCTTCATTGCAACTTTCACCGGCTTTTCGTTCGCCACTCAGATTACGAAGCAGATTGACGAAAGCCAAATGGTAAAGATGTCCGGCAACACGCGCCCGGAGGCGAAGGTCGCCTCGCTGGATCGTGGCCCGGTCGCGGACAGCATGAAGCTCGACCATATGTTCCTGCTGCTCCAGCGCTCTCCCGAGAAGGAACAGGAACTCGACAAGTTCATCGACGAACTCAACGACAAGAACTCGGCCAATTTTCACAAGTGGCTAACGCCCGAGGAATTTGGCGAGAAGTTCGGCGTGGCGCAGGACGATATCGACGCGGTCACTGTGTGGCTCCAGTCGCACGGCTTCCACGTCAACCAGGTTTACGCCAACAAGATGCTGATCGACATCTCCGGCACGGCGGCGCAGTTGCGTGAAGTTTTCCGCACTGACATCCACCAGCTTAACGTCGGCGGCCAGTCGCACATCGCCAACGTGAACGATCCGCAGATTCCGGCAGCCTTGGCCCCGGTAGTGAAGGGCTTCGCTTCCCTGAACGACTTCCGTCCCCACCCGATGTACCGCGCAAAACCGGACTACACCGCCAGTGGCTGCGCCTCTTCCACTGCTCGCCCGACTTTGCCCGGCACCTGCTACGCAGTCACGCCGCAGGACATCGCGACTATCTACAACGTGAATCCGCTCTGGTCCGCCGGTATCTCCGGACAGGGCCAGACGATCGCCGTGGTCGAGGACACCGACACCTACGGCGGCGCCGCTGATTGGAATTCGTACCGCACAGCTTTCGGTTTGACGGGCTTCGCCGGCACTTACACCCAGGTCCATCCGGGCGGCTGCGCCGATCCCGGCACCAACGCGGATGACGGCGAAGCAGCCATCGACGTGGAAATGGCCACCGCGGTCGCGCCCAGCGCCGCTATTCGTGAACCTCGCATGCCCGTCGGGCGCGGTTACCTTCGGCGGCCAGATCGCCCTGCAAAACCTGATTAACGCGGCCGGACCCTATCCGGGCGTCGTCAGCGTCAGCTACGGCGTGTGCGAAGCTTTCAACGGCAACGGCGGCAACCAGATGTTCTATAACACCTATCAACAGGCGGCCGCGCAGGGCGTCTCGGTTTTCGGCGCCTCGGGCGACGAAGGCCCGTCTGCCTGCTCCGCCAACTTCTCGGCTGGGTTCCTACTACGACGTTGCCAGTCTCGGCATTAGCGGATGGACGGAAACGCCATACAACGTCGCGGTAGGTGGCACGGATTTCATGGACGTGTATGACACAAAGAAGGGATTCCCTTCCAATACACCTCTGAGCACCTACTGGAGCTGCGACGAACAGCTCGACCTTCGGATCCGCCAAGAGTTACATTCCGGAAATTCCCTGGAACAACTCCTGCGCCAGCGCGCTGATCGCCAATTACGCGCGCAATTCCTACAACACTTATGGCGCCAGCGGCACCGGCATCGTGCAACACGAGCCCGTACAGCAGCAGCACCACCGGCTTACTGATCACCGGAGCCGGCGGCGGCGGCGCCAGCAACTGCGCTACGGGAGCTGGCGGCACGAATCAGGGCGAATACGGCATAACAGGCCTGGAATGCCAGGGATGGCCCAAGCCCTCCTGGCAGTCGGGTTCGTCGCTGAGCGGCGGACAGGCAGTGTATGGACAGCCCGCCGACGGCGTGCGCGACATTCCTGACGTTTCATTGTTCTCCTCCAGCGGTCTTTGGGGGCACTTCGCAACGGTTTGCTGGTCCGATCCGACCCAAACTTCGGGCGGAGCGGCCACTTGTACGGCCGGCAACCCGGCCGCCTGGTCAGGGTTTGGCGGAACCTCGGTTGCCATCGCCGATGCTGGCCGCCATGCAGGCGCTGGTCAATCAAAAGACCGGCACAGAACTGGGGCAACCCCAATCCCATCTACTACCAGATCGGGCAAAACGAGTACGGCACCGCGGGCGGAAGCTTCCTCGGCGGCGGCTGCAACTCCAGCACCGGCTCGGGCAGCGGTTGCGTCTTCAACGACGTAACCACTGGCGATATCGCACAGGCGTGCCGGTATAACGGCACGACGGAAGAAGCCCACTGCTACAAGCCCTCCACCAACGGGTCAACCAGCACTGACACGATCACCGCCGGTACGGTCCTCTGGGGTGGCAGCGGTTACACCTCGGCTCCAACTTGCGCAATCGCGGCGCCCAGCAATAACGGCTACAAGGCGCCGGACGGCACCGTCCTTTACGCTGGTGGCAGCCAGGCAACTTGCACGGCAACGGTTACTGCCACCTCAACCAACGCCGTCTGGACTGTCCAAATGGCATCCACGAGCGGAGTGGGAAACACAATACTTCTGACGAACACGGACCTTGGCGGATCGACCACCTGCGGTCCTTACACGCTGAGCGGGGCAGCCACGACAACCATGTGTACGAACCTGAGCGTCGGCGGTCGGGACCTCGTGCTCACTTGCCTCGGTAGCCTGCTCCAGCAGCACGGACACGATTACCGCGAAAACGGCGGGCGCGGCCGGCAACTTCGTCACGAAGTTCGGCCCAGCCAGGCTGTTCAACAATTTCTACGTCTACATCACCAACACCACCAAGGGCCAAGGTCCGAATTACGTCAGCGGCATCACCATCACGGGCGCTGGCTCGGGCTATCAGCCGAATACTCCGATCACGCTGGGTGGACGCGGGCACCGGCGCAACGGCCGTAGCCAACACCAGCATTGGAACAGCCCCCGCAAACTATCAACCGGCATACGGCGCAGCGCCGGGCTGGGACATGGCAACGGGACTGGGCAGCGTCAACGCGTATAACCTGGTTTGTTCGAGCGGGTGGACTACGTCGGCTATGGTCTGTACGACCACGGCTGTTGCTTCCAGCGTCAATCCTTCGACCGCTGGAACAGCAGTGAGCTTCACCGCGACGGTGACGGGCAACTCCCCGACCGGCACGGTGCAGTTTGTGGTCGATGGCAGCAACTTCGGCTCGGCGGTGGCAGTGTCTGGCGGAACGGCTACCTCGGGCAGCACCTCGTCGCTGACGGTGGGAACGCACACGGTCACGGCGGTGTACTCGGGCGATTCGGGCAACCTCGGCAGCTCGGGCACACTGAGCGGCGGACAGGTAGTTACCAAGGGCGTTTCGGCCACGGCCGTTTCGTCCAGCCTGAATCCTTCGGTCTACGGCCAGGCTGTTAACTTCACCGCGAACGTAACGGGGATTGGTACTCCGACCGGCACGGTGCAGTTCGTAGTTGACGGCGTGCAACTTCGGGTCGGCGGTCAGCCTGTCTGGCGGATCGGCTACCTCGGGCAACACTTCGACGCTGGCAGTGGCAACACACACGGTCACGGCGAATTACTCGGGCGACTCGAATAACCTCGCAGCAGCTCGGGTTCGTTGAGCCCTGTGCAGATAGTCACTTCGGCGACCGCGGGCGTGGGCGTTGCTTGCACCCCGAATCCTTCGAGCTACGGGGGATCGGTGGTATGCACGGCGACGATCAGCGGCCAGTACGGGCTGGTTAAGGGCCGCAACAAGAAACCGATGATCGTAACCGGAACCGTGACCTGGAGCGCCAACACGGGCTGCGGCACGACAACGGTAACATCGGGCACCCCAGGAACGGCGACCTGTACAACCACCGCTCTACCGGTAGGAACCGATACGGTCGAAGGCGACTACTCGGGTGACAGCAACCACCAGCCGGGCTCGGGAACAACGAGCCAGGTAGTCAATCCGGGCACGTCGTCAATCGCAGTAACCAGCGTGAGTCCGAATAGCCGAGGTCTACGGGCAGGATGCGACGGTCACGATCACGGCAGTATTGTCGTGGACGGGCAGCGCCGCACCCACGGGCGCTGTGACCATCGGCGGCACCGGAACGAGCGGCTATAGCGCGACCACTTGCGGCGCGCCGAGCGGCTCGACCATGACCTGCACGGCTACCTATACACCGACTGTCGCTGACGGCGTGGGCTCCTACACGGAGTCGGCGACGTTTGCGGGAGACACCAACTACAACGGCTCAAGCAGCACGCAAACCGGCAACTTCACCATCACCGGTGCGACCGCAGCTACGACCGTTGCTTCTAACAACAATCCATCGCTCTACAACCAGCCGGTAACGTTGACGGCGACGATCAACGGCCAGTACGGCTTGGTCAAGGGCCGCAAAAACACGAAGGGCAAACCGCAGGTTGCGACCGGAACCGTGGCGTGGACCTCGAACGGAGTCGGAATCGCAGGCTGCAATTCGACCACGGTGTCGGGAGATCCGGGAGTCGCGACGTGTACCACATCCAGCTCTCGCAGTCGGGACGGATACGATTGAAGCGGACTACTCGGGTGACAGCAACCACAGCCCGAGCAGCGGAACGTTGAGTCAGGTAGTGATTTCGCCTGCGACGACGACTGCGGTGACCAGCGTAAGCCCGAGCAGCGAGGACTACGGCGCGAATACGGCGGCTACGATCACGGCAGTGTTGTCATGGACGGGTAATGGTCCCACGCCCACAGGCGCGGTGACGATTAGCGGCAACGGTCCGAGCGCCACTTATAGCGCGACGACTTGCGGCGCACCGAGCAGCAACACGATCACCTGCACGGCCACCTACACTCCAACGGCTTCGGATGTTGCAGGCTCCTACACGGAGTCGGCGACGTACGCGGGAGACACCAACTACAACGGTTCGAGCAGCACGCAAACCAACAACTTCGCCATCAACTCGGCGACCTCAACCACGAGCGTTACCTCCGACGGCAGTCCTTCGACCTACGGCGCGGCGGTGACGTTCACGGCGACCATCAGCGGCGAGAACGGGATGGTCAAGGGCAAGAAACCGTCGAAGAAACCGCACGACATAACCGGGAACGTGACTTGGAGCGGAAATACCGGCTGCAGCACGAGCGTTGTATCCGGCTATCCGGGAGTCGCGACTTGTACGACCTCCGGCCTGGCAGTGGGAAGCGACACCGTTACCGCGACCTACGCGGGTGACGTCAACCACGGCGGAAGCTCGGGTTCGGTGGTGCAAAACGTTACGGGCGGTGTGGCAACGTCAATCGCTGTAACCAACGTGAATCCGGCTGCGGAAGACTACAACCTGGATTCGCCGGTTACGATCACGGCAGTGCTTTCGTGGACAGGCGCCGGTGCGGCACCCACGGGAGCTGTGACCATCGGCGGCAACGGTCTGGGCGCTTATGGCGCAACGACCTGCGGCGCAGCGAGCGGCAACACCATCACTTGCACGGCAACCTACACTCCATCCGGCGCGGATACGGTTGGCTCCTACACGGAGACAGCTACGTTTGCTGGAGACAGCGACTACGCTGGTTCGAGCAGCACGGCAACCAACAACTTCGCCATCACTGCGGCGGCCACAACCACGGGCGTTGTTGGCAGCCCGAATCCTTCGACCTACGCGTCGTCGGTGACGTTCACGGCGACGATCAATGCCGCGAACAACCTGGCGCGGCGGAACTCGAAACGGAAACCGCTTGACGTAACCGGGAACGTGAGCTGGAGCGCTAACACGGGCTGCAGTCCGAGCGCGGTGACGCCGGCGGTGGGCACGGGAGTAGGCACGGCGACGTGCACAACTTCTGCTGCGACGCACCTGCCAGTGGGAACCGACGTGGTAACTGCCACCTACTTGGGCGACAGCAACCACAGCGGCAGCACGGGCAGCGAGAACCAGGTAGTCCAGGGCGGGCTCCCGACGACGATCGACGTGACGAGCGTGAGCCCGTCAACGGAAGACTTCGGCGCGAATTCGCCGGCAACGATCACGGCAGTGCTGTCGTGGACAGGCAACGGTGTTGCCCCCACGGGCAGCAATGTGACCATCAGCGGCAACGGGAACGGCACGTACAGTGCGACCAGTTGCGCAGCGCGTGTGCACAAGACGATCACCTGCACGGCGACCTACACACCGAGCAATGCTGATGTGGCTGGAGCCTACACGGAGACAGCAACGTTCTCCGGCGACACCATCTACAGTGGCTCAACCAGTCCGGAAACCAATAACTTCACCATCGGCGCCGCGACCTCGACCACGAGCGTTGTTGGCAGCCCGAATCCCTCGACCTACGCGACGTCGGTAACATTCACGGCGACGATCACGGGCGAGAACGGGCTGGTGAAGAAGGGCAACAAGAGCAGGAAATCGAATGTCAGCGGGTCGGTAACGTGGAGCGCGAATACCGGCTGCAGTCCGAGCACGGTATCGGGCGGCTATCCGGGAGTTGCAACCTGTACAACTTCCGCGGCGACGCATCTGCCAGTGGGAGCCGACACGGTTACTGCCACCTACTCGGGTGACAGCAACCACAGCGGAAGCACGGGCACCATGGTTCAGAACGTTACCGGCGGGATCGCAACGACGATCAACGTGACGAACGTGAGCCCGGCTACGGAAGCGTACGCGGCGAATACGCCGGTGACAATCACGGCAGTGTTGACGTGGACGGGACACGGAACTGCGCCCACGGCGAGCGACGTGACCATCGGCGGCAACGGCAACGGCACGTATGGTGCGACCAGCTGCGGACCGCGTTCAGGAGATACGATCACCTGCACGGCTACCTATACTCCAAACGCTGCGGATGTGGCTGGCTCCTACAACGAGACGGCTACCTTCTCCGGCGACACCAACTACAGCGGCTCGACGAGTCCGCAGACCAACAACTTCGCCATCACCTCGGCGACTTCAACTACGGCTGTTACTTCCGGGCTGAATCCGTCAACTTATGGCGGAGCAGTAACGTTCACGGCGACGATCAGCGGCGAGAACGGTGCGGTCCGGCGTAACGCGAAGCGGAATGTCAGCGGAACGGTAGCGTGGAGCGCGAACACCGGCTGCAGCGCGAGCACAGTATCGGGCTATCCGGGAGTAGCGACGTGCACAACGTCGAGCCTCCTTGGCGGGACCGACTCGGTGACTGCGACCTACGCTGGTGACAGCGACCACAGCGGTAGTTCGGGTTCGGTAAGCCAGGTAGTTAGCCCGGCGAGCCAGAGCATCAGCTGCGGTAGCTTCCCGGCCAGTGCGACCTACAACACCAGCTTTACGGCGTCTTGCTCGGCCAGCTCCAGCTTGCCGGTGACATACGCCAGCGGCGGGTCCTGCTCGAACGCGGGCACGACCTACACCATGACGAGCGGTGCGGGCACCTGCCTGGTAACCGCGACTCAGGCTGGAGACAGCAACTACTCGGCGGCGGCCCCGTTCAACCACTCGGTGAACGCAGCACCGGCGAGTCAGGTCATCAACGTAACCACGGGGGCACCGCCGACGGCGCCCAACGGCAGCGTCTTCACGATCGTGGCCAGCGCCACTTCGGGGCTGCCCATCACCTACACCAGTGCGGGCGCGTGCACCAACGTAGGCGCGACCTACACGATCACCGCCAAGAGCGGAACTTGCACGGAGAAGATGAACGCTCCGTCCAGTGCCAACTACACGTCGGCGCCGCAGGTTGTCGAGACCACAACGGTCAAGGCAGCGGTTAAGCCGGTGACGAGCTTCACGGGCATGCCGACGACGGCTGCGTACGGGTCCACGTTCACGGTGACGGCATCGTCGAACGAGACGGGAAGCTACGTCAGCTTCCCGGTGATCACGACGACGACACCGGCGGTTTGCTCGTTGAGCGGGATCACGACCAGCGGCAGCAGCGTATCGGCGACGGTCACGATGCTGTCGGGCACTCTGCAGTGCACTCTGAACGCGAAGTGGGCGGCGAACTACGTCTACGCGGCGGCTACGGTGACAAAGCACACGACGGCGAGCAAGGTAACGCCGGCAGTGACGTTCACTGGGGCGCCAGCCACAGCCGCTAACGGAAGCAACTTCACGGTAACGGCGGCGTCGAACGAGAGCGGGACCCTGGTAAGTATCCCGACCATCACGTCAACGACTACCACGGTGTGCAGTGTAGGCGCAGTCACGAGCAATGGCTCGGGCGGCTACCAGGCCACGGTGACCATGAAGAAAGCTACCGGGACGTGTACGACGAAGGCAGCATGGGCCGTGAACAATGACTATGCGGGTGCAACCGCCACGCAGTCGACGACGGCGCACTAGCGTCATCGCCGGTTGCAGGCAACGCTGTACGAACGGAAGTTAAAACCAATGCGGCCCAGGGCAACTTGGGCCGCAACTTTTTTGTGCCGGAACATGTTCGACGCGCTGAACCGCTAGTTTCCGCTCAACCTCGATGGAGGTGAAGAGCTAGAGCGGTATGGCGAATCGCGCGTTACCGCGGAAAGACTGAGTAATGTGCGTCATCCGCTTTTTCCCGCTGTATACAATCGGTTATACGAGATGAGCCGCGCCCAGACTGTAGTCAAAACACGCGTTCAAGCCCGCAAGAGGCCGGTTGCGAAGGCGGTTCCGGGAACGGGGCCATTCCTCAGCGGCAAAAGCCTGAATGTCGTTCTCTGCGTTCTGCTGGTTGCGGTGACCCTCGCGCTCTACAGCCCAGTCATTGGGCACTCATTCATCAAATGGGATGATCAGCATTACGTCACTGCCAATCCCCATATTCAGGGCGGCCTCGGTTGGAACACCATCAAGTGGGCATTCACCTCCACCGACGAGTCGAATTGGCATCCCTTGACCTGGCTTTCGCATGCTCTCGACTACCAACTCTTTGGGCTGAACCCGGCCGGCCATCATTTCGACTGCGTTCTGATTCACGCACTCAATGCGGCGTTGTTATTTCTGCTGTTGGCGTGGATCACGAAGCACGTGGGACCGAGCCTGCTGGTGGCGGCACTGTTCGCTTTGCATCCGCTCAATGTTGAATCCGTGGCGTGGGTAGCGGAGCGGAAGAACGTGTTGAGCACGTTGTTTTTCATCCTGGCGATCACCGCTTATGCGTGGTACGCGCAGAAGCCGGCTTGGCGTCGCTATCTGCTGGTGGCGGTGTTGTTCTCGGCTGGACTGATGGCCAAGCCCATGGTCATCACGTTGCCCTTTGTCTTGTTGCTACTGGATTATTGGCCGCTGGAAAGAATGCCACTGGATGAGGGCCAGAGCGGCGCGGCCTCAAACGTCGGCGTGCCGCGGGTGGCTTACTCGTGGCTGCTGTTGGAGAAAATCCCGTTACTCGTTCTTTCGGCCGCCAGCGCATGGATCACGCTAATCGCGCAGCGGACCGCAGAGCGTACCGTCGAAGAGTTCCCGCTCGCCATACGAATCGAGAATGCCCTCGTGGCCTATGGGCTGTACCTGTGGAAGATGCTGTGGCCGACACGGCTTGCGCTCTATCCCCATTCCGCAATTGCTCTTCCGGCGTGGCAATGGATTCTCTCCACGCTGATTTTGATCGGTGTCACCGCGTTCGTAGTCGCTTTACGCAGGAAGCGTTATCTGCCGGTTGGCTGGTTTTGGTTCTTGGGGACTCTCATCCCGGTCATCGGCCTGGTCCAGGTGGGCGAAGCCAGCATGGCGGACCGCTACGCCTATATCCCGCTCATCGGAATCTTCATAATGATCGCCTGGAGTCTTGCCGATTGGGCGGAGGCGAGAAAGGTCCGGACCGTCTGGCGAGTGCTACCGGCTGTGTGTGCTTTGACGGCGCTGAGTTGCGTCACCTACCGCCAGATGAGCTATTGGGAGAGCGATTACGACCTGTGGGCGCACACGCTGGCGGTAGGAGAAAGTGCGTTTGCGCATGACGCCGTGGGGGCCGACCTCATGAACCCCGACCAGGCAATGACGCAACACGACCTGCTGAACTTTCGTACAGAGCAGGAGCGGATGTACGAAGCCCGCCGGCACTTCGAGCGGGCCTTGGAACTGCGCCGGCCACTGGCACAACAAAACCCAGGTGTGTATCTGCCGGAAATGGCCACGACGTTGACCAGCCTGGGGACCCTGGATGAAATGCAGAACCGGCCAGACGAAGCCCGCCAGCACGATGATGAAGCCTTGAAGATTGACCGGCAACTGGCGCAGCACGACCCGGACAAGTACCGATCCAATCTGGCGGGGCCATTGGCCAACCTGGGGGACCTGGATCGAATGCAGAACCGGCCAGACGAAGCCCGCCAGCACTACGAGGAAGCGTTGCAGTATTACCGCCAACTGGCGCAGCAGCATCCGGACTTGTATCTGCCGACCGTGGCCATGACCTTGAGCAACTTGGCGGACGTGGATCGAAGCCAGAACCGTTTGGAGGACGCGCACCAGCATCTCGAGGACGCTCTAAGAATTTACCGTCCACTGGCGCAGCAACACCCGGACAAGTACCTGCCGAATGTGGCGGGCACACTATATAACTTGGGGTTTCTGGCCGGCATGCAGAACCGCATCGACGACGCGCGCCCGCACTATGAGGAAGCTCTGATGTTGTACCGTCAACTGGCCCAACAGAACCCTTACTACGTGCCCTTCTTGGCAATAATTCTGAACGACTTGGGGAGCGTGGATCGGCTCCAGAACCGTACCGACGATGCGAGCCAGCACTGGGAAGAGGCGCTCAAAGCTTACCGCGAACTGGCGCAGCACGACCCCGCAGCGTATCTACCGCAAGTGGCGAGAACATTGAGCAACCTGGGCTTCCTCAACAAAACCAAAAACCGGATCGAAGACGCCCGCGGCTACTACCAGGAGGCCTTGATGCTCCTCCGGAAACTCTCCCAGGTTGACCGGCGATTTGCCGGCGATGCCGCCAGGGTGGAAGCGAGCCTCCGTGAACTAGATAACAAAAAGGGTCCACTCCCAGTAAGACAGACGAAATGAGCCGCGCACAAACGATCGCGAAAGCACGTGCCCAGGCCCGCAAGAGGCCGCAACCGAAAACGCCTCCGGGAACAGGGCCATTCCTCGCCGGTACGACGCTGAATATTGTTCTCTGCGCCCTGCTCGCAGTCGTGACTATCGCACTTTACAGCCCGGTACTTAGTTACTCGTTTCTCGGCTGGGATGATCGTTACTATGTCACCGGAAATTCCCACATCCAGGGTGGCTTGGCATGGAGCACCCTCAAGTGGGCATTTGCGTCCACGGATGCGGCGAACTGGCATCCGCTGACCTGGCTCTCCCATGCTCTCGACTACCAACTCTTTGCGCTGGACCCGGCAGGCCATCATTTCGACAGCGTGTTGATCCACGCGCTTAATGCGGTGCTGCTATTTCTGGTGTTGGCTTGGGCTAGCAAACGCATGGGGCCGAGTGTGCTGGTAGCGGCACTGCTCGCCCTGCATCCGATCAATGTGGAGTCGGTGGCGTGGGTAGCGGAGCGAAAGAACGTCTTGAGCACGTTGTTTTTCATCTTGGCGATTGCTGCGTATGTTTGGTACGCGCAGAAGCCTGAGTGGCGGCGCTATCTGTTGGTGGCGACGCTGTTCGCCGCGGGACTGATGGCCAAGCCGATGGTCATCACGCTGCCCCTGGTATTACTGCTGCTGGACTATTGGCCGCTGGAACGAACGAGCGGCGCATCATCTTCTTCCAGTGCGCCGCGACTGGGATATTCGCGGCTGGTGCTGGAGAAAATTCCGTTGCTCTCCATGTCTGCCGCAAGCGCGTGGATTACCCTGAAGGCGCAGAGATCCGGACAAGCTGTTCGTACCTTCCACCAGATCCCGCTCGGCATACGGATCGAGAACGCTGTCGTAGCCTACGCGTTATACCTGTGGAAGATGCTGTGGCCGGCGAGGCTGGCTGCTTTCTATCCCCATTCCGCAACCGCGCTGCCGGTCTGGCAGGTGATGTTGTCCGCGCTCCTTTTGGCTGGGGGCACCGTGCTAGTGATTGTTCTTCGCGGCAAGCGCTACCTGCCGGTTGGATGGTTCTGGTTTCTGGGCACGCTGGTCCCGGTCATCGGTTTGGTGCAAGTAGGGGATGCCGCCATGGCGGATCGCTATGCCTACGTCCCGCTGATCGGAATTTTTGTAATGATTGCCTGGGCCCTTGACGATTGGGCTGAGGCGAAAAACATACGCGCCGTGTGGCAGGCGGTTCCGGCATTGTGCCTGTTGATGGCGCTCGGCTTTGTCACTTCCCGGCAACTAAGTTCCTGGAGGAACGAATACACCGTGTGGCTGCACGCGCTGGCGGTGACGGAACGGAATGCCTTTGCGCATGCCGCCTTGGCGGGTGCTCTTATGGACCCCGTCTTGGCCGTGACGGCCAATAGCTTGGAAGACTTCGATACAGGCCAGAAGCGAGTGGACGAAGCTCGCCTGCACTATGAGTCAGCACTGGAGCTCTACCGGCAATTGGCGCAGCAGAATCCGGATACGTATTTGCGTTTCCTGGCGACGACTCTGAACGAGGCGGGGAATGTGGATGGACGCCTTGGCCGTTTGCACGACGCGCGCCAGCACTATGAAGAAGCGTTGCCGTATTTCCGCCAACTGTCGGAGCAGAATCCGGACCCGAATCTGCTGAACACGGCCACAACCTTGAGCAACTTGGCGGATGTGGATCGCCGCCAGCACCGCATGGAGGACGCGCGCCAACACCTGGAGGAGGCATTGAAAATCCGGCGGCAACTGGCGCAGCAGAATCCAGTCACCCATCTGCCAGAGATGGCGCTGATTTTAAATAATCTAGAGAATCTGGATGGAGTCCAAAACCGGATGGGCGATGCGCGCCAGCATTTCGAGGAATCTCTAGAAACTCACCGGCAACTGGTGCAGCAGAACCCGGATGCATACCTGCCGGGCCTGGCCATCGCGTTGGACAATCTGGGGAGCCTTGATGCAGCCCAGAACCGGACGGACGAGGGCCGCCAGCACTATGAAGAGGCACTGAAGATTTACCGTCAACTGGCGCTGCAGCATCCGGACGCAAGGTATGCCGGCAACATGGCTAAGGTCGACGCGAGCCTGCGAGAACTGGATAAGAGGTCAATTCCCGATAGGCATCCGAAATGAGCCGCGCACAAAATCTTGCAAGAGCACGTGGCCAAAGCCGCAAGAAGCCGCAAGCAAAGACGCGTCCGGGAACAGGGCGATTCTTTACGGGGAACAAGCGGAAGGCCGCCCTCTGCGTTCTGCTCGCGGCCGTGACCATCGCGCTCTACTACCCGGTGATTGGGTACTCGTTCGTCATTTTCGACGATCAAGATTACGTCACCGCAAATTCCCACATCCATGGTGGCTTGGCTTGGAGCACCGTGAAGTGGGCATTTAAGTCTACAGACTCGGCGAATTGGCACCCTCTGACCTGGCTCTCGCATGCCCTCGACTACCAATTCTTTGCGCTGAATCCGGCCGGCCATCATTTGGACAGCGTGCTGATTCACGCTCTGAATGCAGTGCTGTTATTTCTGCTGTTGGTCTGGGTTACAAAACGTGTTGGGCCGAGCCTGCTGGTGGCGGCTCTGTTTGCAGTGCATCCGTTGAATGTGGAATCGGTGGCATGGGTAGCGGAGCGGAAGAACGTCTTGAGCACGATGTTCTTTTTTCTGGCGATCGGTGCATATGCGTGGTACGCGCAAAAGCCGGAGTGGCGGCGTTATCTGCTGGTGGCGGCCCTTTTTGCCGCAGGACTGATGGCGAAGCCGATGGTGATCACGCTGCCCTTCGTCTTACTCCTGCTGGATTATTGGCCGTTAAGCAGAATGCCGCTGGATGAAGGCAACAGCGCCGCAGTCTCGAATGCCGTGCCCCGCGGGTCTTTCAAATGGCTGCTGCTGGAGAAAATTCCTTTACTCGTTCTCTCCGCCGCCAGCGCGTGGATCACCCTAATCGCGCAGCGAACAGCGGTGGGCACGTTCGAAGAGTTCCCGTTCGGCATTCGAGTCGAGAATGCTGTCGTGTCCTATGGTCTGTACCTCTGGAAAATGCTGTGGCCGGCGCGGCTGGCGTTCTATCTCTTTCTCCATCCCGTAATTGCAATCCCCGCTTGGCAGTGGATTCTATCCGCCCTGGTTTTGGTCAGTGTCACTGCGCTCGTCGTTGTGTTTCGCAGAAAGCGCTATTTGCCGGTTGGCTGGTTCTGGTTTCTCGGCACTTTGGTTCCAGTCCTCGGCCTGGTGCAGGTGGGCGAAGCCAGCATGGCGGATCGCTATGCCTATATACCGCTCATCGGAATCTTCGTAATGATCGCGTGGAGCTTCGCCGATTGGGCCGAGGCGAGAAAAATCCGCACGGTTTTGCGGGTAGTCCCAGCCGTGTGTGCTTTGGCCGCGCTAACCAGCGTCACCCACCGCCAGATGAGCCATTGGGAGAGCGAATACGATCTGTGGTCGCACACGCTGGCGGTTGGGGAGACTGCGTTCGCACATAACGCTGTTGGGACCAACCTCATGAACCCCGAGCAGGCAATGACGGAGCACGACCTGCAGAAGTTTGATACAGAGCAGGGGAGAATGGACGAAGCCCGCCGGCACTTCGAGCGAGCTCTGGAACTGCACCGGCAAGCGGCGGAGAAGGATCCGCGTGAACACCTACCAGAGATGGCGATCACGTTGATCAGCCTGGGAACCGTGGATCGACTGCAGAACCGGATGGACGAAGCCCGCCGGCACTATGAGGAGGCCTTGAAGATTCGCCGGCAACTGGCGCAGCAAAACCCAAGTGTATATCTGCCGGAAATTGCCAAGACGTTGATCAGCCTGGGAGCCCTCGATCTATTCCAGAACCGGATGGACCAAGGCCAGCAGCACTACGAGGAGGCTTTGAAGATTGGCCGCCAACTGGCGCAGCAGAACCCAGCCGAATACGTGCCGGAAGTGGCCACGACGCTGGCTAACTTGGGGACAGTGGAAGGCCGCCAGAACCGAATCGACGAAGCCCGCGCCCACTACCAGGAGGCTTTGAGCCTCCTCCTGAAGTTATCCCAAGGCGACAAGAAATATGCCGGCGACGTCGCCAACGTCGAAGCGAGCCTGCAAGAACTGGATAAGAAGGCCGCCTCCCGATAAGCAGACGAAATGAGACCCGCCCAAACCCTCGCGAAAGCACGCGCCCAGAGCCGCAAGAGGCCGCAACCAAAAACGCCTCACGGAGCAGGGAAATCCCTCGACGGTACTCAGCTGAATACCGTTCTCTGCGTTTTGCTCGCCGGCGTGACCATCGCACTTTACAGTCCGGTACTCTGGCATTCGTTCGTCGTCTTGGACGATCGCGAATACGTCACCGCGAATTCCCATATTCATAACGGCCTCAACTGGAACACGATCAAGTGGGCTTTCACGTCAATCGAAGCAGCGAATTGGCACCCTCTGACTTGGCTCTCGCATGCTCTCGACTACCAACTCTTTGCGCTGAACCCGGCAGGCCATCATTTGGACAGCGTGCTGATCCACGCTCTGAATGCAGTGCTGTTATTTCTGCTGCTGGAGTGGGTTACAAAACGTGTGGGACCGAGCCTGCTGGTGGCGGCACTGTTTGCTTTGCATCCGCTCAATGTGGAGTCGGTGGCTTGGGTGGCGGAACGAAAGAACGTTCTGAGTACGCTTTTCTTTTTCCTCGCGATTGCGGCGTACGCGTGGTACGTCCAGAAGCCGGGTTGGCGGCGCTATCTGCTGGTGGCAGGACTGTTCGCTGCGGGATTGATGGCCAAGCCGATGGTCATCACGCTGCCATTTGTCTTGTTGCTGCTGGATTACTGGCCGCTGGAAAGAACGCCGCTCCATCGAACCGAGAGCGCCCCGGCCACTTCGACGGGAGTGCCTCGGGTGGCACTTTCGAAGCTGTTGCTGGAGAAAATCCCGTTGCTCTTTCTTTCGGCCGGAAGCGCATGGCTCACTCTAATCGCGCAACGACCTGCCAAGCGTACTCTGGCAGAACTCCCCTTTGGCATACGGCTTGAGAATGCCGTCGTCTCCTATGGGCTGTACCTGTGGAAGATGCTGTGGCCGGCGCGGCTATCGCTCAACCCGCATTCTGTAGGTGCTCTTCCGGCCTGGCAATTGATTTTATCCGCGCTGGTGTTGATCGGCGTCACTGCGTTTGTAGTCGCCTTTCACAGGAAGCGTTACCTGCCGGTGGGCTGGTTCTGGTTTCTGGGTACTTTGATCCCGGTGATCGGCCTGGTGCAGGTGGGAGAGTATGCCATGGCCGATCGCTATGCCTACGTCCCCCTGATTGGAATCTTCGTGATGATTGCCTGGGGTCTTGCCGATTGGGCGGATGCGAAAAGAATCCGCACTGTCTGGCTGACAATTCCGGCATTGTGCGCTTTGGCAGCATTGGGCATTGTCACCATTCACCAGATGAGCTATTGGGAGAGCGATTACGCCTTGTGGTCGCACACGCTGGAGACTGCAGAAACTCCCATGGCGCTAAACGCCCTCGGGGTTACGCTCATGCACCCCGACTCGGAGATGACGCAGCAGGAACTGAAGAACTTTGGAACGGAACAGGATCGCATGGACCAAGCCCGCCAGGACTTCGAGCGGGCTTTGGAACTGCGCAGGCCGCTGGCGCAACAGATCCCAGGTGCATATCTGCCGGAAATGGCCAGGACCTTGAATAACCTGGGGAACCTGGATCGGCTCGAAAACCGGATCGACGAAGCCCGCCAGCACGGCGAGGAATCTCTAAATATTTATCGGCAACTTGCGCAACAGAATCCAGACGTGTACGTGCCCTATGTGGCGGCGACCTTGAACAATTTGGGATCGCTGGATCGAATGCAGAACCGGATGGAGGAAGCGCGCCAGCACTTTGAAGAGGCCGTGAAAATCGACCGGCAGCTCGCGGAGCAGAATCCCAACAAGTACCTGCCGAACCTGGCCATGACGCTGAATGAGTTTGGGTTCCTCGACACAGCTCAGAACCGGATGGAGGAAGCTCGCCAGCACTATGAGGAGGCTTTGAAGATCGACCGGCAACTGGCGCAGCAGAGCCCGGCGGTGTACCTGCCCGACTTGGCGGTGACGCTGACTGAGTTTGCGCGACTAAATGCAATTCAGAACCGCATGGACGAGGCCCGTCTGCATTTTGAAGAGGCCTTGAAGATTCACCGGCAACTGGCCGAGAAGGATCCCGCTGTGTACCTGCCGGACGTTGCCATGACGCTGAACAACCTGGGTAGAGTGGATCGGCTCCAGAACCAGATTGAAGAATCCCGCGTGCACTACACAGAGGCCATGACCATCTACCAAAAGCTCGCGCAGAGCGACCCGGCGAGATATGCCGAAAGCGTGGCCAGGGTCGAAGCGAGCCTGCAAGAACTGGAAGGGAAAGCCTCCTCCCGCTAGAGTCACTAGCAAACGCTAAACGACTGCGGCCCCATAAGTGGCATGCGACGCGAATCGATGCTTAATAAGGAAGCATCTAATAGTTGACAATGATTCGCTCAAGTCCTATCATGCTATAGGACGCAATCATTATCGCACTGATTTTAATGCACTTATCTCTAGAGAATGAGTTTAGGAGGACGCGTTATGGGAAAGATTATTGGAATTGACTTGGGCACTACCAACTCTTGCGTGGCGGTTATGGAGGGTGGGGAGCCGAAAGTTATACCGAATGAAGAGGGTGGCCGGACTACCCCTTCGGTGGTTGGGTTCACCAAGACCGGGGAACGGCTGGTGGGGCAGGTTGCAAAGCGGCAGGCCATTACCAATCCGGAGAACACGGTTTATTCGATCAAGCGCTTTATGGGACGGCGCTATGACGAGGTCAGCGAAGAATTGAAGATGGTTCCATATAAGGTGGAGCGCGATGGCGACCACGTGGCCGTGATGGCGCAGGGGAAAAAGTACACCCCCCCGGAGATTTCGGCGCTGATTCTCCAGAAGCTGAAGAAGGCGGCGGAAGACTACCTGGGCGAGAAAGTGACTGAGGCCGTTATCACCGTGCCGGCGTACTTTAATGACGCGCAGAGGCAGGCTACCAAGGACGCCGGCAAGATTGCCGGGCTCGAGGTGAAGAGGATTATCAACGAGCCCACGGCGGCGGCGTTAGCCTACGGGCTCGACAAGGGCAAGGACGAAACGATTGCCGTTTACGACTTTGGCGGCGGCACGTTCGACATCTCGATTCTGGAAGTGGGCGAGGGCGTGATCGAAGTCAAGGCGACCAACGGCGACACGCATCTGGGCGGCGACAACATCGACCAGCGGCTGGTGGATTGGCTGATTGACGAGTTCAAGAAAGATGAAGGCCTCGACCTGCGCGGCAAGGGCAATGAAATGGCATTGCAGCGGCTGCGCGACGCGGCCGAGCGCGCCAAGATCGAGCTTTCGACCACCATGGAGCACGAGATCAATCTGCCGTTTATTACGGCGGATGCTTCGGGCCCCAAGCACCTGGTGAAGAAGCTGACGCGCGCGAAGCTGGAGTCGATGATCGAGGACATCTTGCAGCGCTCGGTGGGGCCGTCGAAACAGTGCATGAAGGACGCGGGGATTGACGCCTCGAAGATCAATGAAGTGGTGCTGGTCGGCGGACAGACTCGTATGCCGCGCATTCAGCAGATCGTGAAAGAACTGTTTGGACGCGAAGGGCACAAGGGCGTGAACCCGGATGAGGTGGTCGCGGTGGGTGCGGCGATTCAGGGCGGCGTGTTGAAAGGCGAAGTGAAAGACCTGCTGCTGCTGGATGTGACCCCGCTGACGCTCGCGATTGAGACACTGGGCGGAGTGGCGACGCCGATGATTCCTCGGAACACGACCATTCCCACGAAGAAGACGGAGACGTTTTCTACGGCGGCGGATTCGCAGACCTCGGTTGAAGTGCACGTGCTGCAAGGCGAGCGCCCGATGGCGGCGCAGAACCGGACATTGGGCAAGTTCCATTTGACGGGATTGCCACCGGCTCCGCGAGGCGTGCCGCAGATCGAGGTGACGTTCGACATCGACGCGAACGGCATCCTCAACGTGACCGCAAAAGATATGGCCACGAGCAAGGATCAGAAGATCACGATTACGTCGTCTTCGGGTCTTAGCAAAGAGGAAGTCGAGCGGATGGCGAAGGAAGCCGATGCGCATGCGGCCGAGGACAAGGCGCAGCGCGACGCGATCGACGCCAAGAACCAGCTCGACTCGATGGCCTACAACATCGAGAAGATGCTGAAGGAGCAGGGCGACAAGATCTCGGGCTCGGAGCGCGGCGACGTGGAGAACGCGCTGGCGGACGCGAAGAAGGCCATCGAGTCGAACGACAAGGCGCAGATGGATTCGGCGCGCGAGCGGCTGACTGCGGCCTCGCACAAGCTGGCGGAGCAGATGTACAAGGCGACGCAGGCTGCGGGCGCACCGGGCGCTGGCGAACCTGGAGCTGGCGCTCCGGGAGCCGGGGCGGCTTCGGGCTCGAATGGCAATGCTCAGAAGAAAGACGAAGGCGTGATTGACGCCGAGTATGTCGACGTAGAGGACAAGAAGTGATCGCGTTTAGCGGGGCGTCTGAGCCCCGCTGCGATCATCCCTCGCGAAGCGAGGGATCTGCCGCTAGCTTGGGGCCGTGTGGGGACGGGGCTCTGCCCCGTCCTCGCGGCGCTACTAATTGCGGGATTGCGGGTTATTAGAATTAGGCTCTCCAGGAGCTCGGGTTCTCGGGAAAGAGGAAAACGAATTGAGATTTGAAGTCAATGGCCAGATGTTTTTTGTAAATTTCGTTCCGGAAGAGGGGCGGTGGTATTGCTATGCTCCCACGGCGACCGGGATGCAGCGCATTCCTGTGGCGATGGATGCGGCGCAGTTTGTGTCGTTCACGGTGCCGATGGACGAGCAGGCGAAGGAAGTGGTGAATTAGAATCAAGCATTCAGCCGCCAGCCATCAGTCATCAGTTTTGCGAAGCGCTGTGAAATTGCGGGTTTGAGGACTGATGGCTGACGACTGATGGCTGACGGCAAAAATGGCCACCCAAACCAAAGACTATTACGACATCCTCGGCGTGAAGAAGTCGGCTTCGGCGGACGACATTCGCAAGGCATTTCGCAAGCTGGCTCGCAAATACCATCCTGATGTAAACCCTGGGGACAAGACGGCGGAAGAGAAGTTTAAGACGCTCTCGGAAGCCAATGACGTTCTCAGCGATCCCAAGAAGCGAAAAATCTATGACCAGGTCGGGTTCTACTCCGACAATATTGACGCGGCTACGGCGGAAGCCTATGCGCGCGGCGGGGGACAGCCCGGAGCGGGCGGGTTTGGCGGAGGATTCCCCGGCGGTTTTCCGGGTGGGCAACCGGGACAAGGCGGAGCCGGCAACGTCGACTTCGGCGGGTTCGATTTCTCTGACTTGTTTGAGGGGGCGCGCGGCGGCGGGCGGCGGGCGGCTTCTACGCCTTCCGGCGGGGGCGGTTTCCGCGATATTTTTTCCAGCATCTTTTCTGGCGGCGGACGCGGGGCGGCGGCTGAAGAAGGGCCCGAGCCCGGGTCCGATCTTGAATATCAGGTCAATGTGCCGTTCTGGACGGCGATTCGCGGCGGAGTGATGAGACTCAACATCGCGCGGCGCGACGTTTGCGGGAATTGCCACGGGAATGGTTTTATCGAGGCGCCCGGCGTCTGCCCGCAGTGTCATGGCAAGGGGACGATTGAGCAGACGGGAGGGCGGATGAAGTTCAACGTCACATGTCCGCGGTGCCATGGGACGGGGAAGAATATTTCGACCTGTCCGGCCTGCCACGGTGAGGGCAGCGTGGAGCGGACCGATCCGCTGGAAGTACGTATCAAGGCGGGGACGCGCGACGGGCAGCGGATTCGGATTGCCGGCAAGGGAAACGCGGGGCTGCGTGGCGGCGGGGTGGGCGATCTCTACGTCATTATTCGGATTGGCGAGCACCCGCTCTTTCGGCGTGAGGGCGATGACATTTACATTACGGTGCCGGTGACGGCGGTCGAGGCGGCGCTTGGGTCGAAGATTGAAGTGCCGACGATTGATGGGCGCAGCATGCTGAAGATTCTTCCGGGGACGCAGTCGGGGCAGAAGTTGCGGCTGCGGGAAAAGGGCGTGCCCTCGGCGACGAAAGATGGCGTTCGCGGGGATGAGATTGTGGAAGTGAAGATCACGGTGCCCATGCCTCGCGACGAAAAGACGAAAGAGCTGCTGCGCGAACTGGCGAAGCTGAATCCCGAGGATCCGCGGGCGGAGTTGTGGGAGAAAGTGTAATCGCAATGCCAGAGATGACTAAAGCGCAAGATTTCCGGCGCCGCAGGCAAAATTTATAGGTCCTTCGCTTCGCTCAGTATGCCAGCTGCAAGCCTAGTCCCCAGCTCTCAGCAACCGATGGAGATTCCTTTGAGAGCTGAGAGCTTTCTCATTTCTTGCTGGGGTCGTCCGCCGGGTTCACGTAGTTAAACTGCAGCGGCGACATGCCGTGTACCTGAACGATAGTCTCTCCCGATGCCATCGCATAGTGGTGCATGTCGGGATCGAGGTACGCGAAGCTGCCCGCCGGGAAAATCCCCATCTTCGCCTCGTCGAACTTGTCGCCCATGCCGACCTTGAAGCTGCCGGAAATCACCGTTACGTTTTCGCGCTTGGGATGCCAGTGGGGAGCGATCTTATAGCCGTCAGGCATTTTGAGGCGGATCGTGAAGTCGCCGGAATCCGCCATCGGATTTCCCTCGATTACGGCCAACTGGGAGCCGGGAGCGACAAACGGCGGTGGTGGTCCGTACTTGATCTGGTCGGGAGTGAACGCATTCTGATGTGAGCCCGACTGAGCGAGCAACACAGCGGCACAAACACACAGAACTCCGAGCACAATTTTTCTCATCGCTGATTCCTCCAATTTGATTGAGCAGCTGAGGCCCCGTGCAGAAGGTTATACACCAAGTCGGCTATAAACGGGCATAGGGTTTTCCCCTCTGATCTCGGCTTGGGCGCATTCGTCTGTCGCATCCCGATGGCTGCCCTGGGGTAAGCCTCAAAGCGAATTGACATCCAGTGTTCTCCCGGCAAGGCGCCGTTCCCCGCGATGTCTGGGCCGCTGTTACCTCCGTCCCTGACCTCTCTGAAAAAAAATTCGATTTTTTACAAAAAACTATTGCATCTGTGGAAATTTGCCGTAATCTCTGAATTGCGAACTAACTTTGCCGAAATGCCCGGGAAATTCGAAAGCCGCCCGGGAGCCGCGAGAGCAATTCAAGGGAGACGCGGTGGTGAGAGTGAGTCGCTTGAGGAGGAAGCCATCGGAATTGGCAACAGCTACCGCACCAGCCAACATCTCGCAGACGAGCTTTAGTCCTGTCGTCGCCCCCCGGAAAAAGTCGATTCGCCTCACGCTGTGGCCCCTGGTCGCCGCCACCTTCTTTATGGTGTCGGGCGGAACCTATGGGACCGAAGAGATCGTACACGGCGCCGGGTATGGCCGAGCGATCCTCATCCTCTTATTGACCCCGCTTCTCTGGAGCCTGCCGACCGCGTTCATGATCGGCGAGCTTTCGAGCGCGCTGCCCCACGAAGGCGGCTACTACGCCTGGGTGCGCCGTGCGATGGGCAATTTCTGGGGATTTCAAGAGGCCTGGCTGTCGCTGGTAGCGTCCATTTTCGATATGGCGATTTACCCCACACTGTTCGTCGCCTACCTGACTCGCATGTTCCCGTGGTTCCAGGAGAACCATCGCGGAGTGCTGGTGGCGCTGGGCGTGGTGGTGGTGTGCGCGGCCCTCAATATTGCCGGCGTTAAGGTCGTCTCGACGACTTCGCTTTGGCTGTTCTTTCTTTTGTCGGCGCCGTTTGCGGCGATTTTTGTGCTGGCTCCGTTCAAGCTGGGAGCGCTGGCGCACGCCGTCACTAAGCCGACCACTTCGCATGTTGACATTCTGGGCGGCCTGCTCATCTGCATGTGGAATTACATGGGATGGGACAATGCCTCGACCATCGCCACCGAAGTCGAGCGGCCGCAGCGGACGTATCCGCGGGCGATGCTCTGGGCGGTGGTGATTGTTGCCCTGAGCTACGTGCTGCCGTTTGCCGCCATGTGGGTCACTGGCCTGCAGGCCAGCGCGTGGGAAACCGGCGCCTGGGCGGACATTGCCGGCCTGATGGGCGGTCCGGTGCTGCGGATTGCTCTGGTTGCCGGCGGCATGATGAGCGGATTCGGGATGTTCAATGCGTTGGTGATGAGCTATTCACGCCTGCCGCTGGCGATGGCGCAGGACGGGATGCTGCCGAAGGTGTTTGCCAAGCTGCATCCGAAGTCGCGCGCGCCTTGGGTGGCGATCATCGCGCTGGCCATTGGCTGGGGTCTGGCCTTGAACATCGGGTTCGAGAGGCTGGTCACGCTCGACATCATGATCTACGGCGCTAGCCTGACGCTGGAGTTCGTGGCGCTGATCGTTTTCGTGTCCGCGAGCCGGAGCTGAAGCGGCCGTTCCGCGTGCCGGGCGGGCTGTTTGGTGCGATTGCGGTAGGGATACCTCCAGTTCTGCTGCTGGGGTTTGCCATTGTGCGCAGCGAACATGAAGTGGTGCTGGGGATGAGTTCGTTCTTGTTCGCGATGCTCGTGATCGGCGCGGGTGTTGTGGCGTATGCGATTAATCATGCGCTGAAGCCGACGGGGTGGGCTGCAGCGCCGAAGCCGGAGTTGGCGTCGTAGCTTCTCCTCCGGATTCGTTTTGCCATAGAGACGGGATTTGTCCCGTCTCTTTTCTTTTGCGGCTGAGTGGCGCCCCTGGCGAAAACCATTTACCACGGGGGGACACGGAGGAACACGGGGGAAAGATGGCTAAGGTAAGTTGACCGCGCAGGCGGATAGGCGCAACATCTTTTGTGTGCGCATTCTCCCGTCCAACGCGCTGCATAAACTCGCAATAATTTTCTGTACTGCCATTCTAACTTCAGCCGCAGGGACTGTTGCCGCATTCGCAGCATTGTTCGGTGCCGGTAGAGGCTGGTTTGAGCTCGGCGAGAATGGGCCATGGCTACCGATCATGGGACCGGAATATGGGTTTCTTCTTGGAATTGTCATCGGCGTAATCATATGCAAAGTAAAATCGCGCTCCCATCCGGATGTGGCGGCGACGAAATAGCCCGTTATGGGCTTTGCAGCCTATACACAGAATACGCTCCTCAGGCGCCGGTAGCCCAATTTTCGATCGCCAGATTTCGTACTCGCTGAAATTCCCGCGTATTGTTCGTGACCAAGGTTAGGTCTAAGCAGCGGGCGTGGGCTGCAATGAATAGATCGTTAGCTCCGATCATTCTCCCCTGCTTTTTGAGATCGGCGCGGATCGTCGCGTAGTGAGCGGACGCCCGATCAGGAAAATCCAGAACCTCAACATACCCCAGAAATGCTTTCAGCGCCGTTTCGTCCTGCTGCCTCCTCGGCGATAGCTCAACGCCATATAGGAGTTCCGACTTGGTAATGACGGAAATGCAGACGTCGTTCAAAGGGACTTTTCTGAGTCGCTTGAGCACCGCGTCGTTCGAGCGCTTCATAATGTACGAACACGTGTCTGTGTCGAGCATGTAGCGCGGCATTACGCTTCCCGCTCCTGGACGGGGAGATCTTCGACCCCATCCATAAAGGAGTCGGACGCGACCGGACCCTCAGCCAGGTACGTCGACCAGTCGAAGGGTTGCGGGGAAAGCACGACGTCTTTGCCTTCCTTGCGAATGAAGACTTCCGGCACGTTGAACTGAAACTCCTTTGGCAGCCGTACCGCTTGGCTGCGATTGTTCATGAAGACTCTAGCTTTGCGTGGCGTGGGCGCTTGGTTCCAAGATTTCGGTTTCAGCTTTGGCATATACATTAAGTATATGCCAAGACAATGCCCGCGGCAATTTCAGACCTGACTGGAAGACGGAACCCCCTAGAAAGGTAGCGGGACCTGGAGACACCTTCGTTCTATCGTTGGTGCTACATTAGTCTCAGTATGAGCATCCAGGGCGTTTATCGGAGAATGCCGGACTACCTCGCGGTGCCTCTGGTTCTTCTAGTTTCCGCCCTCGTGGCGTTGGCGCTCGCAGTTTTCGGCGGCATCGTAGTAGATTCCTTCCTTGACTGGCTCCGGGGGAGCGCCGACCTCGGTCACTCGTTCTTGGCCTTTTTCTATGCAGCACCAGGCATTGGTCTTCTAGCTTTCGTACTCTGCTTTTCAGTCTTTATCAATTGGCATCACGCGACCTCGTGGCTGACCCCAACGTTCGCGTTTGCACTGGGCACTATTTTGGTTTGGTTGTGGGCCCGTGATTTCGGCGGAGTCGGCTTTCTGTGGTACCTACCGGGAACCGCCGCTTGGCTTATTAGCTGCTGTTTCTTATATCGAAGATCGATTTTTCATCCAAAACATGTCCTCCAAGCGTAAATCCAAAGGCGCGTACATGATCTCGGCCGTCGCCGAGATGTATGAGATTCACCCGCAGACGTTGCGGCTGTATGAGCGCGAGGGGCTGCTCAAGCCCAGTCGCACCGAGGGCAACACGCGGCTCTACACCGACGAAGATTTGCAGCGGCTGGAGTTCATTCTTTCGCTGGCCCGCGATCTCGGCGTCAACATCAGCGGGATGGCTATTATTCTCCAGATGCGCGAGCGCATGGAGGAAATGCAGCGCCAGATGCAGGATTTCGTCCAGTACATTCAGCGCGAAGTACAGGCGCGGGCGACGGCTGCGGCGGATCCTTCCAAGGGTGCGATTGTGCCGTTGCGGCGGCCTGTGGTTGCGCCGCTGGAAACATCGCGGAAGAAGGAATCGGCGAAGTAGGGTTGGCCTTGGGTTCCGCTCACGGAACTCTCCTGTGTGACTCTGTGTACGCTGGGGGTTAAGATTTTCCCCGCGAAGTGATAGGCTTTGATTGCCTGTGAAGCCGAACCCGCACTTTTATCCTGTGATCCTGGCCGGTGGCCGCGGCACGCGTTTCTGGCCGCTGAGCCGCAAGCGCAGCGCCAAGCAACTGCTGGCGCTCGACGGCAAGCAAACCATGATCCAGCAGACCGCCGCGCGGCTTGCGCCGCTGGCGCCGGCGCGGAACTTCTGGATCATCACGAATGAGTATTCGCGGTCCGCGATCTTGCGCCAACTGCGGAAGCTTCCTCCCGGCCAGATTGTCGCCGAACCCGTGGGGCGGAACAGCGCGCCGGCGATCGGGTTGGCGGCGTTTTTGCTGCTGCGCCAGCATCCTGACGCCGTGGTGGGCATGTTTCCTTCCGACCACGTGATTGCGAAGCCGGAGGAATTCCGCGCCACCCTAATCAAGGGAATGGAACTGGCCGCTGCGGGAGAGAATATTGTCGCGCTGGGGATTCGCCCTACTCGTCCCGAAACTGGCTACGGATATATTGAAGCGGGTGCGAGTGAGAATAGTGGCGCCCTGCGCGTGCGGCGCTTCATGGAAAAGCCCGATCTGGCGCGGGCGCGGCAATTCTTCGAGGCGGGCAACTATTTCTGGAACAGCGGCATGTTTTTGTGGCGCGCCGACACGCTGGCCAATGCGCTGCGTGAGCACCTGCCGCAGACCGCGGCGATTCTGGAGAAAATTGCAGCCACTCACGGCACGCGCAAGTTTGCGCAGACTTTCCGCAAGCTCTATCCGAAATGCGAAAACACCAGCATTGACTATGGCGTGCTCGAACCGCGCTCGGCCAAGGGTGAAGGGGCATCGCGCATCTTCTGCCTGCCTGCGGATTTCGGCTGGAACGATCTGGGCTCGTGGACCGCGCTCCACGAGCACCACGTAGCCAAGAAGAAGCCGAAAGAGGGAAACCTGATAAATGCCGCGGCCAGTTTTACTCTGAATGCGTGGAATAATTACGTGCACGCTCCGGGGAAATTTGTGGCCGCGGTGGGCGTGAATAATCTGGTCGTGGTGGAAACGGAGGACGCTCTGCTGATCACTACGCTTGACCACTCCCAGGACGTGGGAAAAGTTGTGAAGCACTTGGACGAGAAAAAGCTGAATAAGCTTGTTTAGTTGTCGGCGGTCATTAGTCGCCGTTCGTCCGGGAAATGTGAAGTGCAGTGAGTCCGGGCAGGCCAACGACTGACGACCACCGACCAACGACTGTGACCGATGACCGAAATTAAATTTGGAACTGACGGCTGGCGCGGCCTTATTGCAGACGATTTTACCTTTGAGAATGTTCGCCGAGTTGCGGGCGCGATTGCCTCGTACGTCCTGAAGAACGAAGCCCCCGCAAAAGGCATCATCATTGGCTACGACACGCGCTATGCCTCCGATCGCGCGGCGCGGGCAGTCGCCGAGATTGTGGCGAAAGCCGGAATCCCTGTGCTTCTCTCCAACGATTATGTTCCAACCCCGACAGTTTCCTACAACGTGAAGAAGCTGGGTGCGGCGGGCGGCGTGATGGTTACGTCGAGCCACAATCCCTGGAACTGGAATGGCGTGAAATTCAAAGCCAAGTTCGGCGGTTCGGCCACGCCCGCGATCATGAAGATCATCGAAGAGGAACTGGCTCGCGCTGCGATGCCGAACGGCGCGCCCGCAATAGTCGAAGAAGTCGATCTCAAGGCGGCGTATGTCGAAGCCGTTTGCCAGTTCGCCGATCTTGTCCTGATCCGGAAGGCGAATTTCAAGTTCGCAATCGATTCGATGTACGGATCGGGGCGGGGTGTTCTGCCGGGCATCTTCGACAAGAACGGCATTCGATATGTGGCGATCCGGCAGGAAGCCAATCCGCTGTTTCCGGGGATCAATCCAGAGCCGATTCTGCCGCACGTGGCGCTGCTTCAGGAAACGGTGGTGAAAGAGAAATGCCATGCCGGCCTGGTCACCGACGGGGATGCCGACCGGATCGGCGCGGTCGCCGAAGATGGCAGCTTTGTGGATTCGCACAAGTGTATGTGTGTTCTGCTGAAATGGCTGCTGGAATACAAAAAGTGGCCGGGCGACGTGGTGCGCGCCTTCAACACCACTGGCATGATGGACCGGATCGCCGCGAAGCATGGGCGCAAGCTGTACGAGTGCAACATCGGCTTCAAATACATTGCCGATCTGATGATGGACCACGAAATTCTGATCGGCGGGGAAGAATCGGGCGGGATCGGCTATGGCCGCTTTCTCCCCGAGCGCGATGGCGTTCTCAACGCGTTGCTGCTGGCCAATGTAATGGCGGAAGAAGGCAAGCCGCTCGGCCAGTTGGTTGCGGATCTGCAGCGCGAATATGGCACGCATTACTATGGACGGCGTGACCTGCACATTTCCGACGAAGTGAAGAATGGCGCCGTGCGGCGTGCGGCCGATGCGCGCACGATGAAACTCGGCCCCTATGCCGTGCTGCGTAAGGAGAATCGTGACGGGGTAAAATTCTTTTTGGACGCTTCCAAAAACGGCAACGGCGCCGATCCGTGGGTACTGTTTCGAGCATCTGGAACCGAGCGCCTGCTGCGGATTTACGTGGAAGCGGCGACGCCGGAGCTAGTGACGGAAATTCTCGAAAACGCCGAACGGTTTGCCCTGCACCCCTGATTGCGAGTGTGTATCGGGATCAAACAAGCTTTGATCATTGGCCGACCGGACATTCGTTTCCGACACTTTCGCGTCTGGTGCGCCCAAAAAACAAGATAGGATAATAACAACACCTCGGGGTCATGATCGAAACGGAAACCATGCCTGCGCCAGCCGATTCGGCTGAGTCGCGCCGCTACAACCGCATCAAGCGGTGGATGGGCGTGAGCGATTTTGCGCTCGGACTCGGCCTGCTCATCGTGCTGCTTGCAACCGGCTGGACGGGAACCCTGCGCGATCTGGCCTATCGCGGCGCGTCGCAGAACTATACGTTCGCCGTATTTCTCTATGTCCTCATGCTGATGCTGATCAGCAAGGCGATTGGGCTGCCGCTCGACTACTACGGATTCCGGCTGGAACACCGGTTCCATCTTTCGAATCAACGGTTGCGTTCGTGGCTGTGGGATGAATGCAAGGGTATGTTGGTGGGGCTGCTGTTGGCCACGATTGTGGTTGAGCTGATCTATTCGCTGCTGCGCCACGACCCGCAACACTGGTGGTTGATTGCATGGGCTGTGTTCCTGGGCCTGGTCGTGTTGCTGGCTCAACTGGCGCCGGTTGTGCTGTTTCCCATTTTTTACAAATTCGAGCCTCTCGAAAACGAAGAGCTGAAAAGGCGGCTGATTGTGCTGAGCGAGCGCGCTGGAACCCGCGTGCGCGGCGTCTACCGCTGGCATCTTTCGGAAAAAAGCAAAAAGGCAAATGCCGCGCTCACCGGTCTGGGCGCGACGCGGCGCATTATTCTTGCCGATACCTTGCTGGATAATTACTCCGACGACGAAATCGAGGCTGTTCTGGCGCACGAACTTGGACATCACGTACACAAGCACATCCTTAAGAGCATTCTCGTGCAAGCCGGCATCACCTTCGTTGGTTTCTGGCTGGCGAACGAAGTCCTCCGCTATGCTGTGGAACAGCGTCACATGTTCGAAACCCTGTCCGACTTCGCAAACTTTCCGCTTCTGATCCTGGTCTCGACGGTGCTTTCGTTTTTGTTGATGCCGGCCCTCAATGCGTACTCGCGTTTCAATGAGCGGCAGGCTGATCGATACTGCTTTGAGTCGGTGGCGAGCGTGGAGCCTTTCATTTCATCCATGAACAAGCTCGCGGAGCAGAACCTGGCCGAAAAAGAGCCGGCGCGCTGGATAGAGTGGTTCTTTCATTCGCATCCCGCAATTGCGAAGCGCGTGGCAGCGGCCGAGGGTTGGGCCCGGGCGCACTAGAAAATTCGCTAATTTCGCAATCGGGAAATTTGGCAATTCAACAGATCAAGACAAGCCTCTCGAATTAGCCGTCGATTGTGGTTGAACTTTTTCCATCAATCGCCAAACTACCGAATTACAGATTCTTCTTCAGGATCTCCTCTACCCGCCTCAAGTCTTCTTCGGTGTCCACGCCCACCGTGTCAAAAGACGTTTCGGCGACGTAGATGGGGACGCCGTTTTCCAGGAATCGCAATTGCTCAAGCCGCTCGCTACGTTCGAGTGAGGACTCGGGCCAGGAAACAAACTTGTCGAGCGCCGGCTTGCGGTATCCGTAGAACCCGAGATGTTTGTAGTACTCCGGGCGCGTGCCGTCGCGGTCGAGCGGGATGGTTGCGCGAGAGAAATAGAGAGCGCGGCCGTCACGGTCGGTCACGACCTTGACCGCACTCGGATTGCTGATATCGGCGTCGGCCGCGCGTGTTTTCAAAGTGCCCACCGCAACTTCCGGGTTGCGCATCAGGGCGATCAGGCTTTCGATATGCTCGGGACGGGTGAGCGGTTCGTCGCCCTGGACGTTGAGGTAAACATCGGCCGTCATCGTACTCGAGATCTCGTGCACGCGCTCAGTCCCAGAACGATGAGCGGCGGACGTCATGCGCACAGCAAACCGCTGCTGTTCGCAGAAGAGCAGGATTTCCTCGGAATCGGTGGCCACCACGACTTCGTCGATTGATCGGCAGCGCTCGACAGCGTGGTAGACGCGGGCGATCAGCGGCTCGCCGGCAATTTCGCGCAGCATTTTGCGCGGCAGGCGAGTCGAGGCCAGCCGCGCTGGAATCACAGCGACAACTTTCATGCAGACAGTTTCGCACGGAGCGGGTTGGTTGCAAACCTGATCGCTCGCGCTTTGGGGGAACTAAGAACTAACGTTCAGTGGATTCGGCGGTCTGGAGGTCGAGGCTGACGCGTTCGCCGTTGATCAGGACCGATCCCTGATCGACCAGTTGCTGGCCGGTGCAGTCATAGGCTTCGTAGCAGCGGAGCGCGTCGGCGGGGAAGAAGAACTCAACCGCCTCGTTTCCCTGCGCCGCACTGGGCGCCTGCGTCGCACTTGCCCCCTGCGCCGCGCCCGGCTTGTCATCCTGATGGATGGTTGTGCTGAAGGCGATGCCGTCGAAGTCGAGGTCGCCTTTGAAATACGCCATCATCGGGCGCACGAGATGCGCGATGTGGTCATCAAACGCCAGCGCCGCCAGTTTGTAGCGGCTGCCGCCGGACGCGGGCAGCGTGGTGCTTACGGAGAATTCCAGATAGACCCCTTTTCGGAACGCAACCACCGCAGGCGGCGCATAGGAAACAAAATGCGCTTGCGGGTCGAGCTCCTTGGCGACGAGGTCGATCATCTTTTGATCGGAGGCCTGAATCTTCGCCAGCGCTTCGGGCGAGGTGTCGCGCGGCGGGGTTGTGGGAGCAGAGAAGCGTGACGCTGACCTCGACAGTGGGGCGGATCCTGACGCAACAGAGCCCTTGCCTGATCCGGCGGACTTCGCCGGCGCACCGGCATCCCCTTTATCCAACTGTCGGGCCGCGTCCTGAGCGGCCTGGTCCGTCAAATAAAGAAGGAACGGCTCGCCGTTGAAATAGAAGTGGCCGTCCAGAACCGCGGCTTGGCGGTCGCTTTCATTCTTTGCGGTTACCAGGCGCACGGCCGCGTCTTTCGACAGTGCCAGCACGAGGTTTTCCGGGTGTTCTGCGTTCATGCCCATGGTTTTTCCCCGGATGTGGTGAGAAATCTCCATGGCGAAGCCTTCCACGTCGGGATTCTCGCGGAACGCCGGCACGATGATTTCGAGGATGGGGAGTATCACGTCCTGAAACGTTCGCACCGCGCGGTGGCTCTTATTAACAAGTTCGGTTGAATACGAGGCGAAGTAATTTCCGGTGAGCTCGATCACGGTCATGCCGCCGTAGTTGTCAAAACGCAGTGACCGCTGGTCGGCGCGTTCCTGCTGCGCCTGTTCCAGGTCAAGC
Organism: uncultured Acidobacteriaceae bacterium; assembly: GCA_963818945.1. Lineage (GTDB taxonomy): Bacteria > Acidobacteriota > Terriglobia > Terriglobales > Acidobacteriaceae > Acidiflorens. Next base: position 1,782,385 of record CAWFUA010000001.1, read on the forward strand.
ACGCGGCTGAAATAGAACGGGAACGGGAAGATGTGGCCCTGGACCTCGGCGCCGGCAGCCTGCAGTTGCTTGAGATACTCCTCCTGCAAAGCGCGCATTTGCGGACTTTTGATTTCGGCGGGAGTGAGAACCTGCGCGGCGGCGAGGCTCGCAATTCCGGCCACGACGAGCGCGGCCCACCAACATCTACTTTTGCGCGTAAACAATCCCCGGGGCTCCGTAAGGAGGATCAGAAACCATCCGAATGTAGGCGATGAGGGCCTGAATTTCGGATTTCGACAAAGTATATCCGTAGGGGGCCATGAGCGGCGACTTATTGAGCGCAGGTCCGCCGTGGGAGATGATCGCGACCAGGTCGGCGTCGCTCATCTTGTTCAGCGTTTCGCCTTCGGTGAAAGGATGGGGCTTGACGTCGAGGTTGTCGTAGTTCGAGACGCGCTCGGGCGAAGACTCCTGGTTGTGGCAGCGGGCGCAGTATTGATCGTTGAGTTGGCTGCCAAGCGTCTCCTGATAACCGAGAGCGATCTCTTCGAGTTTCAGTTCGACGGTCTTGCCTGCTTTGGTTGCGGTTGTGGCCGTAAGCTGATAGCGACCGGGAATCGTGCCCATCGAAATGTTCGAGGTGAATTGGCCGCTGGAATCGGTTAGGCCGGCCGCCGGGTCGAGATAAATTCCGTTCGGCCCGTGGAGGACGACGAGCGCACCGGCGACCGCGTTGCCTTGATCGTCGTTCACTTGCACGACGACGGGCTGCGGCAACGGCGTGCCCACTTCGGCCAGTTGCTTGCCGCCGCTCGATTCGACGATGGCTGCGCCGTAGGCGGTTGGGTGGGGCCGGGAATATGTTGCTGCAGTATGCTGCATGCACCCAATGTGCATGGCCGCAGCAAAAACTACGATCAGGATGCAAGCGGTGCGCTTCATCGCTTCTTCGCCTCCTGTTTTTCGCTTCCTTTTTGGCTCATCAGGAACGCAGTGAGCGCGTGGGCGTCGTCGTCGCTCATGTTGCGCTTTGGCTCCTGCGTGCCGGGCCGCAAGGCCGCTGGATCCTTCATCCAGTTGTAAACCCAGGCAGCGGTGAGCCGCGAGCCGACGTGCGCCAGGGTGGGGCCGATGTAGCCCTTGTCCTGTTTCGTGTCGATGATGTGACACGACTGGCATCCGTACTTCGAGTAGTAGAGCTGCCGGCCGAGTTCCACTTGCGCCATCGGATAACCGGCGAGCGGCATGGAATCGCGGTCCACCTTGGGCGATTGATAAACGGTCAGGATGTAGTCGGTGAGCGTGTTGATCTCCGCGTCGGTGAGGTTGAACTTGGGCATGCGCCGGATGAGCGCGGGCCGCAGCGTGTTTGGATTGCGGAAGAATTGCACCAGCCAATCACGCTGCACAGAACTGCCTTCCCAAGTGAGGTCGGGTGCCATGTCGCCGCCGCGCCCGTTGATCATGTGACACTCGAAACAATTCAGGTCGCTGATGAGCTGGCCGGCCTTGCCTGCGGGCTCATAATACGAAGGCGGAGGCGCTGGCACCGTTTTCGCCGTCGGCATCGTCAGCGCCCGCTCGTTGTGCGAAAGCAGCGCATTGACCAGAGCATCAATCTGCGCCGGGGCGAAAGTGAACTGCGGCATCTTCAGCGAAGCGCCGAACGCGCGCGGCTGCTTGATCTTCGCGCCGATATAGTCGTAGAGCGTGTGTGGCACGCCCGGAGCGAACGCCAGCTGATTCACTGGTTTTGAGCCGATCTTCGTGAGTTCGGGCGCGAAGTTTTCGGGACGCTTGAGACCGTTGATCTCATGGCACGAAGCGCACCCGTAGTCATTGACCAGGCGCTTGCCGTGCGCGATCTGCTCGGGAGTGGGCGCGTCCAGGTGCACGTTCGCCAGAAGATCGTTGTCGGTTTTTGCCAGGAGGAAGCCGGTTAGTTCGCCGACTTCCTGATCATTGAAGCGGTAGTGCGGCATGCCGGTCCCGGGATCGTAGTCATGGGGATTGCGAACCCACGCCTGCAACCACTCCGGCTTAACCTTGGAGCCGACTTTGGTGAGTTCCGGTCCAACGTTGCCGCCGACCAGATTGCCGGCCGCGTTCTGCACGGCGTGGCAGGAGGCGCAGAACGATTCGCCGTAAAGGCTGGACGCTTTCGTCTGCAGCTCGGCGTCGTCTTTCACTTTCTTCGCCGTGTCGAGCGACGCCTGCACCACTTTGAGCGAGCCCGGCGTGCTCGACGAAACCAGGAACGCGGATATGTCGCGCGCGTCATCGTCGGCCAGCTTGAAGTTGGGCATCGTTGCCGTGGTCGAATAGGCCTGAGGATCCTTCAGCCATGCGAAGATCCATTCGCGCGTCGTTTTGCCGGCGATGTGGGCGAGAGACGGCGGATCGTCTGTACCCGTGATTACCGTGCCATCCGGCCGCTTGATGGTGTGGCAATGAACGCAACCGTAGGAGCGCAGCATCTTGCGGCCCAGATTCAATTGCGGCGTGCCCTTCAGGTCTTGTTGGTGACACTGGCCGCAAGATGACTCGAGATACTTTGCCGGCAGCAGCGGCTCTTCCCAGGCCAGCGTGCTCTTGTGCGCGTCCTCCACGGAAGTTGCCGTGCCCTGGCCGCGGTGGCAGACCACACAACCGAATTCTTCTATCTTGTGAGGAACCGGCGGATGCGGCCGGTACGGTTGAATCGAGACGTCCGCCAGAGTTGTTTCCTTAAGCGCGCTGTGGCAAGTCGTGCAGCGATCGACCACGCCCATCTCGGGCAGCCAGATCTGCTGGATGCCAGGTTCAAAGTGGCGCTGCAGTGTGACGGCGTCGCTGCGCTTCGAGATCAGTCGCCCGTAGCCACGCTGGTAGCGGTGCCAGTCGGCGAAGAAGTTCTTGGCCGGCGCGATGGCCAGCAGAATCAGCAGGACCAGGCTGATCCAGCCAAATAAAATCACCGTGTCGCCGAAGAGCTTTTGGCGGAGTTTTTCGATAGGATCGGGAAGGCTCACTGAGCTCCTCCAGGGCCGGCCCACGGCCATACCCAAGCCCAGCCTGGGCCGCGGAAAAGAGTGCCAACAGCGGTCAGAACCACAAGTTCAAACAAGAACCAGCTCATAATCCAGAAGGAAAGCGGCTTCGCGGCGAGCGAGCGGCGGAAGTTGGAGACCGAATCTGCCGGTGTTGCCGCCGCAAGGGCCATCAGAGCTACCGTGATCAAAGTCGGAATCAGTGCGACGATCACGTCGAACACGATCAGGAAGATACAGAAGACGGACGCTGCCACCCAGAAGATTCGCAGGCGCTTCTGGCGGTCTTTGGTGAACAGGCCCGCCGCATCGACGTTGACGTTGAAATAGGGAATCACAATCAGCGCGATTACGACCAGCGTCGGCACCAGCACGCCCGCCACCATCGGCGGGAAGTAATGCAGCAGTTCCTGCAACCCGAGGAAGTACCACGGCGCCTTGGCCGGGTTCGGCGTATGCGTAGGATCGGCCAGGCCTTCGAGCGGCGCGTTGAAGAACAGCGAAATCAAAACCAGCGTGCACGCGAGGACTTCGACTGCGATCGCAGCCCGGAACAGAACCTCGGGAAACGACTGCACTTTCGCCTCGTCGTACGCTTTTACCTGGGCCGAGGTACGGCGGGTGACGAAGGCAACGCGCACCGGCGTTTTGCGCGCATCGGAATTTACGCTGGCGGCAAAGGTCTTTGGGTCGTCGCTCATAACGGTGGCCTCGCGGAAGCTGTCGTCATTACTACCTCGGGCTCGCTGTGCCGCGAATACAAGCCGCCATCCTTGCGAATCCGCCAGAAATGTATGGCAACTAGGAGCAGCGCCGCCAGCGGCAAGATCATGCAGTGCAGAACGTAGAAGCGGAGCAGAGCGTTGGCGTTGACGAAATGTCCGCCCAGCATCAGGAAGCGCACCTTGTCGCCCATGAGCGGGACCGCGGAAGCGATATTCGATCCGACCGTGATCGCCCAGAACGCCAGCTGATCCCAGGGCAGGAGATAACCGGTGTAGCTGAGCAGCAAGGTAATCAGCAGCAGGAAGACGCCGATGACCCAGTTGAATTCGCGCGGTGGACGATAGGCTCCGCGGTAGAAGACGCGGAACATATGCGCGAACACCAGGAACACCATGGCGTGCGCCGACCAGCGATGCAGGTTGCGCAAGAACTGGCCGGAGGAGACGACGAACTGCAGATCCTTGGTATCGGCATAGGCCTGCGGAGCCGAGGGATGGTAATAGAGCATCAGCAGGATGCCGGTGATGACGAGGATTCCGAACGTGCCCAACGATAGCGTACCCAGATACCAGGTCGCGTTGAACTCGAGCAGTCGTGTGCGCACCTTGGTGGGCAGCAGGTGGAGAAAAACGTTCTGCTGAATCGCCATCGAATTGTGCAGAGTGCTATGGCCCGTGCCGCCTCGAAACACCGAGCGCCAGGCCCTGGTCTCGCGCAACTCGCCGAAGTATTTGTTGAACGTTGTGCTCATTCCTAAACCCTCACGAAAGTCTGCGGGCGAATCTCCTCGGAGCGGTCGACGATTAACTCGCCTTCGTCGCTGAGCGACATCTTGAGCCACGGAAGCGGCTTGGGCGCAGGACCTTCGACTTTTTCTCCAGGCATCTTGCCGGGGGGCTGAAAAACAGCGAACTTGCTGCCATGACACGGGCACTCGATTCTGCCGGTGTCGGGCTTCCATGCGGTCAGGCAGCCGAGGTGTGTGCACACGGCGTTGAGCGCGAAGAAACCTTCCTGGGCGTGAATCACAAAGATGCGCGCGTCCACGTCGAGCGTGACCGAGTCGAGCTGGTAGCTCGCCGGTTTGCCCATGTTCACCACAGGGGAGGGCTCATAGAGAACGTTCGGCGAGAGGAACTGATACGCGAACGCGGCCGTTCCCGCAGCGGCGATCCCCATCGAGCCTAGACCTATGCGCACAAAGAACTCCCGCCGGTCAACGCCGGAATTCACCGCTGTTTGCACTTTGTCGTTTTTCTCGTCTGTCATAGTTATTTCGGTGCACCCGTCGCAGTTGCTTTGGCACGCACGCGGCCGTCAATCGCCTCCACAGAAATCAAGCCGGTCGGTTCGGCCGGTAACAGATTGTAGGATTCCATCGTTATGGTGTTCACTGGGCAACGCGCCGCGCACAAGCCGCAACGGATGCAGCGTGTCTCATCCTTGATCATCACCGAGCCGACGCCCGCATTCAGTTCTTCGGGCGAAATGTCAGTCAGTTCCGCCGCATACAAGTCCCGGTTTACCGAGAGATGGCCGAGGGTGTCGGAGTCGAACTCCACCCGGTTCAGGGTCACCAGTTCGAGGCAGTTCTCCGGGCAAACATCCACACAGCCGCCGCACAAAATGCACAACGAGCCGTCGTCGGCATAACCTTCGAAAATCGTGTTGACCCAGCAGTGCAGGCAGCGCTTCGCCTCGGTGACCGCGGTCTCTTCGTCATAGCATTCCTCGACCTCGGTCATGCCGGTGCGGCGATCCAGCGGCACCATCGGGATCGGCTGCCGCACCAGGTCCATGAACTCCAGCGGCATACTGTGGCGTTTGAGGTCGGTGACTTCGATGATGGGCTCGGGATGCTTGGTGCCGCGCAAGTATTCGTCAATGCCGATGGCCGCGCGTTTGCCGTCGCCGACGCTGTCGATGATGAGGCGAGGTCCAAACACGCAATCGCCGCCGGCGAAAATTCCCGCCGCCGAAGTCATCAGCGAGTATGGATTCACATTGATCAGACCGCGCGGAGAAACTTGCACGCCATCGTCTGGGCGCAGGAAATCAAGATCGGCGGACTGGCCGATGGCCATGATAACCGTGTCGCACTCGATCTGGGTTTCGCTGTTTTCGACGAAGGTGGGGTTGAAGCGCCGGTTCTCATCGAACACGGACTTCGTCTTCAGGACTTCGAGCGCCGTGACTTTGCCATCCTGACCAATGAACCGCTTGGGCCCGAATCCCGAGTGCAGAATAACGCCTTCGGTCTCGGCTTCCTCGATTTCTTCGAGTGCCGCCGGCATCTCCTCGCGTTTTTCCAGGCAGACGACGTTCACTTTCTGCGCGCCCATGCGCAACGCCGAGAGCGAGATATCCACCATTTCCTTGGTGGCCACGGCGGCTACGTTCTCTTCGGAAGGCTCGTGTTCTTCGATCCCCTGGGCGTGCTGGCGCAGGACCTCGCGAGCCGCCGAGCGCGCCACGTCCATGGCGACATTGCCCCCGCCGATGACCAGAACGTTACGGCCAATGGTGAACTTGTATCCGAGGTTGACGTTGAGCAGGAAATCCACGCCGCGGTATACGCCGTCTAGATCCACGCCGGGGATGGTGAGGTCGCGGCTGCGGTGAGCGCCGATGGCCAGCAGAACCACATCGAATCCCTGGCGCCGCAGGTCGGCAACCTGAAAGTCGCGCCCGGCTTTGTGATTGAGCTTCAGGGTAATGTCGCCGGTCGCAAGAATCTCGCGCACCTGCGCTTCCACCACGTCGCGTGGCAAACGGTATTCGGGGATGCCGAGGTAGAGCATTCCGCCCGCCACCGGGGCCGCCTCGAAAATGGTGACCGAATATCCCATGAGCGCCAGGTCGTGGGCAGCAGAAAGGCCGACGGGGCCGCCGCCGACTACCGCAACTTTGAACGGCAGCTTTTCCTTGATTGCGCCCGCGTTTACGTCAATGGGGTGCTTGGATTCGGGTCCATAGCGCTCGGTGAGAAACCGCTTTAGCGCCCTTATGGAGATGGGCTTGTCGATCTGCGCGCGCCGGCAGGCCGTCTCGCAGGGGTGAGCGCAGACGCGTCCGCAGATGCTGGCCAGCGGATTGGGCCCGCGCGCGTATTTGTAGGCTTCCTCAAATCGCCCTTCGGCGATAAGTCCGACGTACCGCCCGGCGTTGGTGTGCGCCGGGCAGGCCATCATGCAGGGGAAGTTGGTATGTAGCCAGTCCTCATCCACCCGCTTTTCTAGGAAGCGCTTCAGCATGGGCTCTTCTTTACTCCGGGTTTGGAACCTGGATTAGCGAGGAAGGGGCGCGGAGCCGTCGCCCCTCCTGGTCTCTCAACTGGGTGACTTTTACTTGCTGACCGTGAAATCAGCCTTGGTGTCGCCCGCAACCGTTACGGCCTTTGACGAATTCTTCGCGCCTTCGTGCCATGCGACAACCGTATATGCGCCATCGGGAACGTTTTCGATTTTGAACTCGCCGCTCTTGTCGGTTCTTGCGAAGTACGGAGTAGGCGTGACGACAATGTAGGCAGCCATTTCCGGATGCACGTTGCACAGCAGAGAAGCCACGCCCGCCTGCTCAAACTTGAAAGGGCGCTTCTCGCCGGTCGGCCACGTTCCCAGGTTCTTGCCGGGCAGTTTCTTTCCACCCTGCATCAGCGAAGGCCAGAACACGTTGTGCGCGACTTTGTCGCTGTTCAGAAAATCGACCGTCGTTCCGGCCTGCACGACCAGAATGTGCGGCTGGAAGAGCAGCCCCTTTTGATCCATCACGGGATGCTCGGAAGGCGCCGGGAAAGTCTTACCGGCGATCGTGTCGACATACACAACTGACTCGCCGTTCATGCCCGAAACTTTTCCGCTGATGCTGCCCGCGTTTGCCGCCAGAGCCAACGCCATGACTACCACAACCACCGCCCAACCCTTGCCTCTCATGATTTCTCCTTATTCATAATCTTTAGTCAAATTGTTCTTTTTGAATGCTAGTAGACCCATTCTAGCCCTGCGATCGCCTGATTGGTGCGTTGCTGCGGGACCGTGCTGCCGTTGGAGTCGGGGCCCGACTGCGGTGGCCGGATCTGGTATTCGAAGGACGCCTTGATGTTGGCGTGAATCAGGAATTGCACGCCGGGACTGATTCGATTGCGGGTCGCGCTCGCTGGCTGGAAGTAGTTAGCGGAGGTCTGGACATCCGCGGCGGATTGCACGCGGTCGTAGCGCATGATCGCCATCAGCCACGGCAGCGCCAGATAGTCGGCTTCGAGAAAGCCTCCACTAAAATGCGCCGAAGGCGCTCCCATCAGCCCGGTTTGCGCTCCGTCCAGCACCTGGCTTCGGTCGTGTCCATACATGTACAGGCCGAACAGGTTGAACGTGCGATAGTTGAAGCTGAAATCGCCGCCGGTCCGGTAGAACGGCTCGCGCGCCGTCAAGACACCAGATTCTCCCTGAAGCCGCTGCACCGACCGTCCGTAGAAGTAATAGGTGCCCAACTGCAGGTAAGTGTGATCGCGCGGACCGTTCGGTCCCGCTGCCTGGACGTCGTTCCGGCTGGTTGAATCCTTCTCCAGATTGAAGCGGTACTGGAAGCGCCCATAGAGGTCTTTGAAGTTGGAATCGGAGAACTGACCTACGATCGGGCTGACGTTCGGACCGGACGCTGCGGTACCGCCGGTATTCTGGTTGATAAAAGCCAGAGAGTAGTGATACCCGCCGTAGTTGTGGCCGCCACTAAGTTCCACGCCCTGTCCCGGTGACGAAAAAGCAAACGCATTGTTCACGCCGCCTATGCCCAGTTGGCTGCTTGCGCCGAAGTTGGCCTCGTCGTAGATATCCCACCCACTCAGATTCCAGCTGCGAGCCTGGCTGAACGGTATGTCAATCTCGAACTGACCCACCTTTAGACTGAGCGAATCAGTAGGCAGCTTTAGCAGGCGTCCAATGTTCACGAACTTCAAATAGCCGTCGCCGAGGCCGCCATTGGAGTTGGCGCCCCCGACGCTGAAGTCGTCGTCCACCCAAAACGCGATGCCGTCGCCAAAATTGCCCGCCGTAAAGATGCTGAACAGGCCGGGCTGGAAGTCGGTGCGCGGTGTGAACGTCGCAGTCGGACTCCCGTCAACCTGCGGCGGGGTGAAGTTGTTCCGGTTCTTGCCATACACCTGAAAAAACGTATTAAACCGCAGCCCGATTTGCGGCATCCCGGGAATCGTGCCCGGCCAGATCGTGTGCGGAAACAGTTCCTTCTGCGCAGGCGCGCCCAGCATCACCGGCGGCACTTTGATAAAGTCCTCGTCGTTTTTCGGAAACTTGAAACCCGAGTCCTTGAATGCCTTGCCGAAATCATTGAGCTTCGGGAAGTCGATATGGCAGGTTGCGCACGACGTGCCATATTGCCGCGAAAATGCCGGGATGGCGTACGTACTCGGGACAGCAAGCAGAAAGACTGTGATTAAGAACCAGACTGCGGTATTCCGATTACACATGCGGCATCTCCTCGACAAAAGTTTGGGATGACAAAAGATTCTATACCCCAGCCGAATGCGCGCGATTGTCAAGGAAAAGTAAACTTCATGACAGTGCGTTGTATCACCTTAATTTGTGAGGAACGTCACAAACGAAACTCCTGATTAGAGAACAAATAGAGAAAAGGTTGGCCGTGGCCTAGCCCCGAATCGCTGCCGCCGTAGAACCACCGCAAGCTTTTCGTGCGGGTTCGAACTGGCCGCCCGCGCGGCGTTACGCGAGCCCGCGATTATGTGAGCGAGTGACGAATTACTCCTTTATTAATAATGATTTAGACCTAGGCAACGAAGCCAGTTCGGAGCCCTCTGGCCGCTTCATGCGAACGAGGCCACCTCGACTCCAGGCGACGACGGTAAAGAAATGCCCTGGGCCTGCCGATCTTAGAAGGGTACTTTGGAGTGTTCAAACCGGGGGAACCGCTATCTCTTGGGAACCATTGGACTTATTATTTGCGAATAACGACGGTCCGTTGTCGCTTTTCATCAGCTCGCGTTGGCCCGTGACGCGTACTGAGGCGGGGGCTCAATACGAATGCAGATTCTTCTGGTTGATGATTCGGCCGTCTACCGGAAACTGATCGGCGATCATCTGCGAAGCTGGGAATTCGATTTCACCGTGGCTGAAAACGGTGAGGAAGCATGGAAGGTACTCGAGCAACCGGGCGCGCCGAAGCTCGTGCTGCTCGACTGGGTGCTTCCGGACCTGGAGGGCATCGAACTTTGCCAGCGCATCCGCAAGGTGGGCACGACCGGCCACTATGTCTACGTCATCCTCCTCACCAGCAAACAAGGCCGGCAGGACATGCTCGAGGCTATGAGCGCGGGAGTTGACGACTACCTGGTGAAGCCCTTCGATGCGCCGGAACTGAAGGCGCGCCTGCTGGTCGGCAAACGCATCCTCAATCTACAGGACGAACTGGTCGCAGCGCGCGAATCGATGCGCCATGCTGCGACCCACGATTCTCTGACCGGTCTGCTCAATCGGGGAGAGATCTTCGGCATGCTCGAACGCGAACTCGAGCGTGCGCGCAGGGAACGCAAGTCGCTCTCGGTAATTCTTGGCGATATCGATCACTTCAAAGAAGTTAACGATACCTGCGGTCATCTGTTTGGCGACGAGGCTCTGCAGGAGATGGCGCGCCGGCTGCACTCCGGGCTTCGCGTTTACGATGGAGTTGGAAGGTATGGCGGAGAAGAATTCCTGCTCGTGCTACCCTCCTGCACCCTCGACGCCACGTTGTTACGCGCCAATGAGTTACGGGAGATCATCGCAGCGACTCCCATTATGCACGGAAGCACCGGGCGGTCTATTACCATGAGCATGGGAGTTGCCGTCTCCGAATGCGCGGGAGTGAAAGAATTGGAAGCGCTGCTGGGCCGCGCGGACGCTGCCCTCTACGCGGCCAAAGCGAACGGCCGGAACCGCGTGGAAGCCTCGAACCCTGGTCCCACAAGCACAGTCGCCGGACACGCGACCAAAACTTCGACGCACAAGGCTTCGGCACGCAAGGCCTAATCCGTTTCGACCTACCACTCTCCTGTGGTCAGATACTCGTGGATGCCTTTGGCGGCTCGCCGTCCCGCGCCCATTGCCAGGATGACCGTTGCGCCGCCCGTCACAATGTCCCCGCCGGCAAAGACTCCGTGGCGCGACGTTTTCTGGGTGGTGTCGTCGGCCTGGATGTAACCTCTCTTTGTCGTTGCAAGACCGGGCGTCGTGGTCTGGATGATTGGATTGGCAGTGGTTCCGATCGCCATGATTGCAACGGCCAGCGGAATTTCGTATTCGGAACCAACAATCGGAACCGGGCGCCGTCTTCCCGACGAGTCCGGTTCGCCCAACTCCATCTTCTGGCAGCGCGCGGCCCGGAGCCAGCCTTTGCCATCGTCGAGGAATTCCAGCGGAGCGGCCAGCACCTGGAATTCGACGCCTTCCTCTTTCGCGTGCTTGACTTCCTCGATTCGGGCCGGCATCTCGGCCTCGCTGCGGCGATACAGAATGAATGCATGGCCGGCGCCCAGCCGCAGTGAAGAGCGGATGGCGTCAAGGGCGGTATTGCCGCCGCCGATAACCGCAACATTTTTGCCGCGGAAATCCACCATCGGCTCGTCGAATTTCGGAAACTCATACGCATGCATCAGGTTGATTCGGGTCAGGAATTCGTTCGCCGAATAGACGCCGTTCAAGTGTTCGCCCGGAATGCCCATGAACTGTGGCAGTCCAGCCCCCGTGCCGATGAATACCGCGTCATAGCCTTCTTCTTCCATCAGTTCGTCGATGGTAACAGTGCGTCCAACGACCACGTCGGTTTCAAACTCCACGCCCATGGCACGCATGATGTCCACTTGCTCGCGAATGATTTTCTTGGGCAGCCGGAATTCGGGGATGCCATACACCAGCACGCCGCCGATTTCGTGCAGTGCCTCGAAAACATGCACCTGGTGGCCTTTCTGCACAAGATCGCCCGCTGCGGTCAGGCCAGAAGGGCCGCTGCCCACAATGGCAACTTTCTTCCCAGTAGGCGGAGCCTTAACGACCTTCGTAACATCGAAGTGTTGCTGCTCGTAATCGGCGACGAACCTCTCCAGGTAGCCGATGCCCAGCGACTCGCCCTTGTTGCAGAGCAGGCAAGCGCCCTCGCAGTGATCTTCCTGAGGGCACACGCGGCCGGTGATCGCAGGCAGCACGTTATCTTCGCGAATCTTTGCCGCGGCGCCCATGAAATCGCCGTCAACGATCAACTGCACGAACTCCTTGACCTTCACGCCTACCGGGCAATCTTTGGTGCAGCTCGGTTTGGCGCACTCGATGCAGCGCAGCGCTTCCTGCCGTGCCAGTTCGGCCGAGTAGCCGAGGTTGACTTCCGTGAACTGCTTGTTGCGCACTTGCGGAAGCGCCTCGGGCATGTGCTGCCGCGGCATCTTGATGCGTTCTTTGTTCGGGATGGGATTGCTCGACTTCTTGACCGGGGGTTTCGAGGTAGGGGGCGTGCTCATTTCTTTCCCTCCAGCGCGCACGCCACTTCTTCGGTGGGAGCCGCGGTTTTCTTGCTTTCGACTTCGTGCTTGTAGTCTTCGAGGGACCGTTTTTCGGCGTCGCGGTACATCGCATTGCGCTGCACGAGGATTGCAAAATCGACGCGGTGCGCGTCAAATTCGGGGCCATCGACGCAGGCGAATTCGCTTTTGCCTTCCACCAGCACGCGGCAACCGCCGCACATGCCGGTCCCGTCGATCATGATCGGGTTCAGGCTGACCATCGTCTTGATGCGCTCTTTACGCGTCATGTCGGCCACCGCCCGCATCATCGGGATCGGGCCGACTGCGAGGACAAGGTCAATGCGCGTGCCATTCTCGATGAGTTGGCGCAGTTTGTCGGTCACCAGGCCCTTGTCGGCGTAGCTGCCATCGTCGGTCGTGACGAAGACCGTGTCGCTGACCTCGCGCATCTCGGATTCGAGAAGGACGAGATCCTTGTTTCGCCCGCCAATGATCGTGATCACGCGATTGCCGATGCGCTTCATGGCAGATGCAGTCGGATAGGCCATCGCCGTGCCCACGCCCCCGCCGATCACCACCACCGTGCCGAAGTTCTCAATCTCCGACGGCTTGCCCAGCGGCCCGACCATGTCCAGGATGCTGTCGCCGGTTTCGAGCGAATTGAGCAGGTTTGTGGTCTTGCCGATGGACTGCACCACGATGTTGACCGTACCCTTTTCCGGGTCGGATTTTTCGATGGTAAGCGGGATGCGCTCGCCTGTTTCGTTGACGCGGATGATCACGAACTGACCCGGCCGCTGCTTTTTCGCGATGCGGGGCGCTTCGATCACGAAACGCTTGATTCCTGGCGCGATGAACTGTGCATTAAGGATTTTGAACACAGAGGTCTCCGAAGGAAAATCCGAGTGTATTGTCACGTGGGGATGTGACGAGCCGATGTGACGGGCATCACCCGGCGAGGTGCGCTGCTCACTCCGGGCGTCTTCATGCCGGAGGCCCAAAGGCAAAGCAGGACGACCTGGCGACCCTAACGGAAGTGGTAGTCTTTTCATAGGGTTTGAGGGACTATGACGGGCCGCGCGCAACCGATCACCGACAACGAGCCTGGCAGCCTCCCAGCACGAATCAAGCGACTGGCCCGTGAGGCCGGATTCGACCTCTGCGGCGTGGCCCCGGTCCACGAATTTGGCGAACTCGCAGCCTTCCCCGGTTGGATCGCCCAGGGGCGTCACGGCGAGATGAAGTACATGGAGGCGCGCGACCAGACGGGAAACCTCAAGCGTGCGGCGCTGGGGCGAGTCGCTCCCTGGGCCCGGAGCGTGATTGTCTGTGCGATCAACTACAACACAGCGCAGCCCTATTCCACCCAAACGAAAGACGCCAGCCTCGGCTGGATTTCGCGCTATGCCTGGAGCCGCGAGGATTACCACGATGCGGTGACGCGCAGATTGCGCATGCTGGAAACGAAGATGCACGCGTTACTCAACTCAACCGATCGATGGCCACTAGCCACCAACCACTCTCTTCAAACCCGCTGCTATGTCGATACGGGCCCGCTGATTGAGCGCGTGTTCGCCAAATACGCCGGTGTGGGATGGATGGGCAAGAACACCTGCGTCATCAATCAGCAACTGGGATCGTGGTTGTTTCTGGGCGTGATCTTGACCTCGCTCGAACTAACACCAGACATACCCGCTCCCGATCGCTGCGGGACTTGTACGCGCTGCATCACGGCCTGTCCCACGCAGGCGATCGTGGCGCCGGGCGAATTGGACGCACGCCTGTGTATTTCGTATCTAACAATCGAAAAGCGCGGCGAGGTTCCGGAAGATCTTCGCGCGGGCATGGGCCGGCACCTCTTCGGGTGCGACATCTGCCAGGACGTTTGCCCTTGGAACCGCAAAGCACCCGCGACCCAAGCCGCCGAATTCCAGCCGCGCGAAGGGCTAGTGAATCCGGCGCTGGATTGGCTGGCGGAAATGAAGCCAGAAGAATTCCGCGAGGTGTTTCGCGGATCACCGGTGCGGCGGGCAAAACTCGCGGGCCTGCGCCGGAACGCGGTAATTGCGATGGGCAACAGCGGAGACGAGAAATTCTTGCCCACGCTAACAAAACTCTGCGAAGATCTCGACCCAGTAGTAGCAGAACACGCCCGCTGGGCGCTTGTAAGACTCGGCGGGCTCACGGTGCACCCCCTAACACACGGCTGACATACAATGGCCCAGTTGATCTCTGGCAGCACGCAGGGGTGCATATGTCGCGAAAAGAGATGGTGTTGCTTGTGAGTCGGGCATTCGCTTTATTCCTCATCACCTGGGTATTCACTGAAGTCACGAACCTGCCTCACTATTTTTCTTCATTGTTTCATTACACGAGCCTGCGAAGCGTACTGGTCACGCGCGATTATTGGAGCAGCTACTATTTGACGCTCACCGTTTCCAGCGTTGTGCGGATGATCGCCTTCTTCCTTGCGGCTGCCTCGTTTTGGAGATGTGGGCCACGGGTAGAAGCTTTATTCTGGCGGCAGCAAGACGATCAAGAACCGCCAGCATAGTGGCGACGGCACAGCGAAAGGACAACCCATGTTCCAACCCAATCTTCTCCTCAACAAACGGATCCTTATTACTGGCGGCGGTACCGGCCTCGGCAAGGCCGCAGCCCAGAGATTCCTTGAACTCGGCGCTGAGGTCTACATTTGCGGACGGCGCGAAGAGGTTTTGTCGGCAACCAAGCAGGAGTTACGCGAACGCACCGGTGGCCGTATCCATGCGCGCCGCTGCGATGTACGCGACGCGGCAGCGGTCGAAGAAATGATCGGCGTGATCTGGGCCGACGGCCCGCTCGATGTGCTTATGAACAACGCCGCCGGAAATTTTCTGGCACGCACCGAAGATCTTTCGCTGGGCGCGTTCCAATCCGTGATTGGGATCGTGCTGATGGGATCGCTGCATGCCACGCTGGCCTGCGGACGGCGCTGGCTCGCCGCCAAACATCCCGCCGTCGTGTTGAACGTCACCACCACCTATACGACCACCGGTTCAGCCTACGTGGTTCCGTCGGCGGTGGCGAAGGCGGGCGTGCAGGCCCTCACGCGCAGCCTTGCGGTCGAGTGGGGAGACCGCGGCATTCGCATGAACGCGATTGCGCCGGGGCCGATTCCAACCGAAGGTGCGTTCTCGCGCCTGTTGCCGCGGCCGGAACTCGAACAAGCCGCCAAAGACCGTAACCCGCTGGGGCGATTCGGCACCGCCGAAGAATTCGCCAATCTCGCGGCCTTCCTGGTCAGCGACGGCTCCGGCTACATCAACGGCGAAGTCGTCACCATGGACGGTGGAGAGTGGTTGCAGGGCGCAGGCGAGTTCAGCGTGCTCGGGCGTCAACTCTCCAACGACGAGTGGGAGCGCATGAAGCCCGGAAAGCCGGGGAAAAAGAGCTGAACAGCCGGATTCCACGGCCGGAGACCACATCGACGAGAAATCCGGCTCGAACGATGCCAAGTGCGCATTGAACGCCTTGCGGAATGCGTGTCGGGGGGCAAGTCCGGCGATGAAGTCCATCTGAAAAGCAGCTTGACTGCTGAGGGCTAGTGACAACGATTGGTAGGCCCGGCAGGAATCGAACCTGCAACCCCCGGATTAGAAATCCGGTGCTCTATCCGCTTGAGCTACGGGCCCTCGCTGGTCTTTTCGTCAGTTTACCAGCTACGGCCACTCGCTCTAAAGGCATTCCCCATGAACTGTCCATGCTTTAAAAGCCTCCCACTCTTCTGCGAGTGGAATGAAAAAGGCCGCCCAAACTATTGGGCGGCCTCGTCCTCAACTCATAGGCTCTGCTCCGCAACCGAATGTTAGTGGCAAACGGCCCCGGCATCGACCGAGAATGTGCCGTTGTCGGAGAATAATCCGCCCGCCCCAATCGAAGGTGCGCTATAGAACCAGGAGTAAAACGCCAACTCCTGCAGATGGTATGTAAAGCCGTTTGGCATCGTTTTCGTGATGGCGTTGGTGCCGCTCAGCGGATCGCCGACTTCCAGGTTGTTCTGGCATCCACTCACCTGCCCCGTGTGTCCCCAGGCGGGAGTTGGGTTCGTCCCCAAGGGATCGTCCATCCACTCCGCGACTTCGTGGGCAGCAGCGTAGGTGTCCCTCCAGCCATCGCCGCTGTCAAAGGCGCCTGTACTGTCAAACTCGAGCGGCGAGTAGGTCTGCACCGGGCTTCCGTACGCTCCGTGGTAGCCCAGGTAGCAGCAGTTCGATGGAAGGCCGTCGTACATGACCACGTTGTACATCACGAAGATGGGCAAAGTAGTCGGGCCAACGCCTTTCGAAGCGAGCGAAGGAATGAGCGTGCTCGTGACATAGTTATCCCACCAGTTGATGTCCACGCCGCCCAGAGCTTCGCAGCCACCCGTGAAAACGATGGCGCCGTTCGCGCCCGGGCTCACCTTGATGGCTGGCAGCGAGACCAGCTTCAGGTTCGTGTGGTATTTGCCGCCATCGGCTGTGACGGGGCCCCAGAAATTAGCGCGCTGGAACGCGTCCACGTATTGATCTTTGCCGACATTGACGCCGTTGAGAGTGAACGCGGCTTTCGCAAAAATCGGGGATTGTTTGAACAGTGTCAGAGGTACTTTCCCGCCTTCACAGGTGCTGTCGGCCTTGGTGGGATTAAAAACGGTACTGCCAATGGTGAAGATGATTGGGATAACCTGTGTGGTGATGGTCGTCGTAACCTTGCTCGTGTATGGGCTCGCGCCGACCATGACTCCCGAATAGGTGTTCGCATCCCGTGTGGATGTAATCGAGTAGTTCCACATCGGCAGTCCGGTGGCCAGAGCGCCATCTTCCAGAACCTGGGCATGGTCCGCGTTCGGATGCGGCTTGACCGTGAAATAGCCCTTCAGAGCCGCTTTTTCGCTTTGCTGCGCCACCCCGCTGATTGCGCACAATAAGGCGGCGATAGCAACCGACAGCATAATTATCCTCTTCATTCCTGAGTTTTCCTCTCCTAGTACGGTTTTGATTTGAGTTTTAACTTTGAACTGGTCCCGGCATGGCCAGTTCCATGACAACATGGAAAGAGCCAAGTCTCGCTATCCAGGGAAGGTAGGGAACCTTTGCTGCACTTGCCATCCAGCAACTTACATTGTCAGCATTCTGGGTGAAGGGGCAAGTAGTGTCAAGGCGAATCGACGGATCCCAGGCAAATATATTGTCCTAGTCGGTCCGGACTAGCTCGGAGAGCGGATTACCGTTGATTACTCTAGTGGTGATTACTCTGGTGGCGAGAATCGGATTTCGACGACTTCGTGGGACTCGTGGCTGGCGATCTCCCATTTCCACCGGCGAACGGTATTGACGGCTGCCTGGGCCAGGACCGGATGACCGCCCTTGATGTCTACTGCTTTCACGCTCCCGTCGGGAGCCACAAGGGCATCGACTCTGACGACTCCAGCCAACGCCATGGAGCGCGCTAACGTGGGATAAGACGGAGGTGCTCCGTTCAAAATTTTGCGTTTCGGCGGATCTTTTTGGGCCGTTGACAACACACTTGCGAATAGAAAAATGGCGAAAAAGAAAATAACAGAAGCCCGACGTTGAGAAAGGAAGCGGGGCTCATTACTGTCGTACGTATCCATTAGTTCGAGTGTAAATAGACGGAAACGATCGCTGAAGAGTACGAGAGTAACGCTAATCGAGCGGGGTACCTGCGCGGCGTCTTGGCGTTAGTCTTTCAGCGGCACCATCACCTGATCGCCGCGGCAAAACGTCGCAACTTTAAGCGGGAAGCCGTCTGCCTGTGGCACCGTCATCACCGGTCCATAACAATAGACTGCATGACCAGTGGCGGCAAAATACCAGCGTCCGCCTTTTTTCTTCGCGGGCTGCTCCGTTGCGCTACCAGAGAGCTTCGCTGGAGGTTGCAATTTCGGAACCGAAAATGACAGGAGCAAGGCTAGGGCCAGGACCTTCATGTCTAGGGTCTCACTTTGAATGCGGCCGCCTACCAGAGGGCCGCATGTTCATACAATCTTACTTTTCCAACTGCTCAACTCTGTCGATCCAACCGGCGGCGCTTCCGTTATCCTCCGCGCGACTTCCCTAAATGATCCGGGTCGCGCGCCGTACGTCCTGTAAATCCGAGTCTGGCCTGCCCGGAGCTTCTTTGGGCAAATGCGACGACTTTCCCGTCCCCTTGCCGTCTTTGCCGGATCCCTTAATGCCGGGCGAATCTTTTTGCTGATTTGCGGGAGCTGACGGGCCCGCGTCCAGCGCTTTCTGGCGAGCCTTTAGGCCCTCCTCGCGCGCCATTTTGCTCTTCAGTGCGGCGAGCTGGTCGCTGTCCTTTACCATCTCGCGGATCAAGAATCGCTGCGAATCAATGGTTCGTCCCTGTTCGACGACTAGCAGCGTCAGGATCCCGTATGAGAACACGAACAGCACGACTAGGAGAGGAAGCATTCCCGACGAGCGGTTCGTTTTCTGAATGGCTTTGCACTCGGCGCTGTAGACGACGGTCAAGGTTTCGCCCTCGTACCGACCCCAATCCCATGCGGGCTCACCCAATGTAGTGCACGGGGAAACCCATACGGGATAGTAGCCGTATGTAGTTGTTCTGCATAGGTTTAACGCGATAGGATGAGCTGCCAGAACGAGCGCAGGTGAAAGCATCTGCACTTTATGCGTAACACTTCCCGCGTGGAAACGGCTATGCGGGCTGCGATCCAATCCGGGGTGGGCCCTGGATCTTCGCCAGCAGAGTGGCCGGGGTAATCACAAGGCTCTGGATCCCGACGTACTGGCCCCGAACCCGCGCCCAACGCGCCGAGTGCATGCGCACGTCGAGATGGAGAAAGCTGCCATCATAGGCGCCGATTCCCCCGTTGAAGAAGGTCGGGATCTGCAACGCCAGTTCGTACATTTGTTGCAGCGAAAGGCTGGAAATCGATATGTCAGCCGCCATGCCGCGCGTATGTTCGCTGTCGCTGACCCCGCCCACCTCCAGGTTGTGCGCGGGGCACCGATAGCCGTCATGAACCACAATGGGCTTTCCGGCGAGAGCGCGAAGATGCTCGAGAGCCACAATCAGCACGTTGTCAATTTTCATCTGGCCACAGCAGTGGCAGGCAAACTCTGACCTCGAAAAGTGCGCGCTCAAATCGCCCAATGATCTTCACCTCAATGGACGAATCATCGAGCAGAGATTAAAGATTGGCTGTGAGGGCGATCACTTTGAGTTCGGTCGGTTTTCTGCGAGACCGGCAAGGCGGCCGATCGGGGCGTGGGGGAAGTCGCGCCCTTTTCAAGACTCGCAGAGCCTCCGGGAAAGTGGTCCGGAGGCTGAAATGTTTGCGCGATAGGGCAACTTGCCCTATGTGCACTGGTTCAGGCTTTCTGTGGAAACCTGAATCGAGCCTTGACCATCTCAAGAGCCGAGACCGTGCGACTTTTAACTCCGCCACGCATCTCATCTCCGGAGACTGAATATGAGCAAGAATGTGACCGAGAAGACCGCCAAGATCCAAAAGCCCGACGAAGAGTGGCGCGAGCAGCTGACCCCAGAGCAGTACGAGGTAGCGCGCCAGTGCGGCACCGAGCCCGCCTTCACCGGCAAGTACTGGAACAAACACGACGACGGTACCTACCACTGCGTTTGTTGTGGCGCGGTGTTGTTTGGCTCGGGGACAAAATTTGATTCGGGGACGGGCTGGCCGAGCTTTTATGACGCAGCCGACAAGAAGAACATCGTCGAGCACACCGACCGCACCTACGGCATGACGCGAACCGAGGTGCGTTGCGCGCACTGCGACGCGCATCTAGGGCACTTGTTCCCCGATGGCCCGCGGCCAACAGGCATGCGCTATTGCATCAACTCCGCCGCTTTGGACTTCAAGCCCAAGGGGTGACATCCAGGTCGGGCGTTAGCGCCATCAGGTCGGGAAAAAGGTTTTTGTTCGGCCTTGAAAAAGGGAAGGGCACGAGTTTACTGTGCCGCTAAGCCATCGAGGATGATCGCGCTTTAGCGCGCGATTGGGGGATACTTTCCACTTCTGAAGCGCTGAGACACAAAAACACAGGGACGGGGAATCCCCCGTCCCTTCGTCGGACTCCGAATCGTCGGTTAACGTATTCGATGCCGAAACTTATGCGCCAGCGCTGGTGGCCATCGCCTTCGGCGCTTCTGCGGCCTTAGCCTGGTTCTGCTGGTTCTGCTGATGCTGGTCCTTCTGCGCCTTCTGATCTTTCTTCTCAGGGTTGCGCACTTCGACTCCACCCTTGAGGATGGCGCCCTCTTCCACGCTAATGCGATGCGTGATCACGTCGCCGGCGAGCAGGCCTTCGTTGCGGATATCCAGCCGGTCGGTGCAGTCCACATTGCCCTGCACTTTGCCCATGATCACGACTTCGTTCGCGGTAATGTTCGCCTTGACCGAGCCGTTGCGTCCGATGGTGACGCGGTTGCCGGGAAGGTTGATGGTGCCTTCGACGCATCCGTCGATAAAAAGAGATTCCGAACCGCTCACTTCGCCCTTGATGACGAGCGAACGGCCAATGGTGGCCTGCTCCAGCGGCGCGGTAGCCGGCTTGACCGGAGTATAGGTGTTGGCGGGAGCGGCGGCTGGTGTGTACTTGGGTTCCGGAGACTGCAACATGAATTACCTCGCTTGAGTTCCGCTGCCGGAGAGGGAGAGCGGCTCTCCGGCCGCGGTTGATGGGCTTCTAACCAACGAGAAGAGAGTCGCACGGAAGGCCGTATTACCGCCAGATTACCGAAGTACCGGACCATGGGCCCGCGACTCGCGGCAGTTTAGTTCTACTCGATTTTGATTTCCGGACAGGGCTCGGCGAGCCTAGTCCTGATCGATTTCTTCTATATGCCGTGCTGTGTGCGCAAATAAAAAGGACACCGCTTTCGCGGTGTCCCTACCTACCAGCAACTTGATCTTACTTATTCTCCGCTCCAAACTCCTTGCGCTGGATGATCGGGCGCGCTGCGCGGGCAGCGGCAACGGCGGGCACCGCAGCGGCCGCACCATAGCGCTCCAGCAGCACGGGAACCATGGCGCCTTCGGCTTCCTTCACAAACGTGAGCTTGGTCTCGCCGAGCATGTCCACGCGGATGAAATCTCCGAGCTTCACCTGTCCGGTGGCAACTAAGTTAGCCAGCGGATAAACCAGGTGGCGTTCGATGGCGCGCTTCAGGTGGCGCGCTCCGTATTTCGGATCGGTTCCTTCGCGGAGCAGGAATTCCTTGACCTTCGGCGTGCAGTTGAACACGAACTGGTGCGCGCCCGAGGCCATCAGAACGCGCTGCTGCACCATGCCGAGTTCGATCTCAAGAATCCGCGTCAGGTGTTCGGGGCGCAGCGTCTTGAAGACCACGACCTTATCGATGCGGTTCATGAACTCCGGCGTGAACTTGCGCCGTGCCGCGTCGACCGCAGTGCGGTTGATCTTCTCGTCGAGCGAGTTGTCGACCTGCACCGGCTTCGGTGCAAATCCGAACCCCGATTCCACCAGGTTGGTCATCTCAGAAGCGCCCAGGTTCGAGGTCATGATGATGATGCAGCTCGAAAGATCGACGCGCCGGTTGTCGCCTAACGTGAGCGTGGCCTTGTCGAGGATGCCGAGCAGCAACTGCCAGAGCGAGTCGGAAGCTTTCTCGATTTCGTCGAACAGCAGAATCGAAAGCTTCAGCTTTTCTGTGTGCCACTGGTTGAGCGCTTCCTGCGTCAGCAGTGGATGCGTCTCGCGGTGACCGAGGTATCCCGGAGGCGAGCCGATCAGCTTGGCGATCTCGTGCGAATGCTGGAACTCGGCGCAATCGATCTTGATGCAGGCGCGCGCATCGCCGAACAGAGACTCGGCCATCGCTTCTACGACGCGAGTCTTGCCGGAACCAGTCGGTCCCAGGAACAGGAGATTGCCCACCGGACGGCCGGGCGCATTCATGCCCGCCAAAAACATCTGGTAGATTTCGGCGACCTTTTCGAGCGCCTGATCCTGGCCCACGATTTTGCGGGATAAGCTCGTCTCAAAATCACGAGCATCATTGCTGCGGCGGCTAGGGTCAAGCACGGTTGCAAGGTTCGTTCTCATCACTTCAGGCCCCTGTTTCCTTTCCGGGAATTGCATGTCTTTTGGGAAACTGCTCATTTTTGTCACCCGGGGCGGATGCTCTGTTTCGCCGTCCCTTGTACCCTTGTTGTGCAAGCTGTTCGCCAACCTCACCGGGCCCCGTATTTCCCTGTTTCTTATCGTTTTAGATGCGTCTGGCGGGCATCCCCGAGCGGCGGCTTCGATGCTCGCTGTGTCCCCAAGAGCAATTCTTTGCAGCCTTCGGTGGGGAACTTCCCTCCCGCTTCGCCCACCCGCATGCCCATGTCCTGTAAGCCTCAACCAGCTAGACCCTACGTAACTGGCAGGCACTATTACCCCCAGCCACAATCGAGACGGAAGTAATACGGAGAAGGTCTTTGCCTCGATACTCACTTTTCGCTGTCGTCGCCTTGTTGTCTCGGCTGGCTTTAACTGCCTTTAGCCTGCTTTCACCCACCGTCGCCGCCGAGAATCCTCATGCCGCACGCTTGGTTCCGGCCAAGGCCACCACTACCAAGCAAGCCCAGCCGCCGGCTCCGCTGGTCGTGCCTCCGGGGAACAACCTCTACCAGGCGCAACGCGGAGACAGTATTCCGTCAGTCGCCCGCAAGTATCTCCGGAAGACCAAGTACCTGACCTCCAGTGAACTGGCGGAGGCGATCCGCGCCGCCAACGGCAATCGGCCGGGCGTCTTCCTCAAACCCGGAGAACAAATCCTGATCCCCGGAATTCTCGAATCGCCCATTGTAGAGAAGTCCGTCCCGGTTGCAAGTGATTTCGAAGTCCGCGCGATTTATTTAACCGGCGTCATGGCCGGAAGCGATCACGGCGCGCGCATTATCCGACATTGGCGTGAAGTCGGGGGCAACGCCGTCGTCTTCGATATCAAGGATAGCGACGGCATCGTCAACATTGCCTTCGATCATCCCCTGGCCAGCGGTCAGCGCCACTACATTTCCGACTTGCCCAAGTTCATTCGCTTCCTGCACTCGCAGAACATGCATGCCATTGCCCGCATCGCCATCTTCCGCGATGAGCACCTGGTCACCACGCATCCCGAACTCGCCGTGAAATCGCATCGCACGGGCGAATCGTGGCGCGAGAACGGCAAACTGGTCTGGACCGATCCCTCCAACCTTAAAGTGCAGGACTACGACATCGCGCTGGCCAAGTTCGTTGCCGAATCTGGAGCCGACGAACTGCAGTTCGACTACGTGCGCTTTCCCGCGGAAGGCGACCAGAAAGACGCCGTCTTCGCTTTCCAAGCCGCGAATGAACCTCCCATGAATACCAACTGTCATCCTGAGCGAAGCGAAGGACCTATGCATTCGCCCGCGCCATCAGCGGCGTTGCAGGGAGCTCCTGCCACGGCCTCAGGCGTGACTTCCACGACCTGCAAGGACTCCGCAGGGAACCCGCAAATCAAGCGTTCCGACGTGATCGCCAGCTTCCTCCAGCGCGCCTACGCGCAGATTCACCCAACCGGCGTCCTGCTTTCGCTCGACGTGTTCGGCGTGATGGCCTGGCAGCGCCCGGTTGACCTGTCCCATACCGGGCAGGATATCGTCGCCATGGCCAAGCACTGCGACGTGCTCTCACCCATGATCTATCCCTCGCACTTTTTCGGCATGGATGGGTACGACAAACCCGGCGACGCCCCCGAGCACTTTATTGGCGAGTCCATGGACCGATTCAAACTGATCACCAAGGACAGCCGCGTGGTCATCCGCCCGTGGCTGCAGGCCTTCGCCTGGCGCACCAAGACATACTCGCCCAAGTATGTTGAGGTGCAGGTCGAGGTCGCGAAACAGAAGGGTGGCCTCGGCTTTCTCTTCTGGAATGCCAACAACGATTACTCCAAGCCCTACGCCGCGATGCCCGAAATGCGCGCCGCCAACGCCAAAGATAAAGCCAGGTTCTTCCGAGGAGATGAAGTCGGAGCGAAAGCAGAGGAAGGCGTAGCCAATGCCATGCCGGCCGCGATTCCGGCCGCCACCAACACAGGAAACGTTCAGTCAGGGTCATCGGGTGGTTCTCATAAACCACCGACAATCTACCGGCACTGACGAATTTCAAAGCGCACGTTCCGCGCTATAACTCCACATGAAATCGCAGCGTCGGAATCACCACCGGCCCGCGGTCCCGGTTGTAACCCGGGTTCGTAACGTACTGTACTCCCGGAGATGCATAGAAACCCTTCCACAGGTGCGCTGTGTAATAGCTCTCCAGAATCTTCTCCCGGCCGTAGTTGAGCGCCCCGTCGCCAATGATGAAGCCCGTGCCGCCAAGCTCCAGATAGCGCCGGTGATCGCCCGAAATAGCGTCTGACGCGAATGCAACTCCGGCCCGGTCCCCGCGCCGCCTCCAGCGCCGGCCGTTCATGGCAATGCCCCCGGCAAACGTCTGATCGATTTCCGTGAACACATAGGACTCTGTCTTGCCGTTGTTCCAGCCAAAGCGCCCGAACGCCGTCAGGTCGCGCGTGAGCCCCTGCTCGACGTTCACGCCGAAGCCGTACTTGCGGGTCGTTTGCAACGGATGGTTGGTGATCTCTGGTTTCGGATCGAGGCCGTCGAGATACCGATTGATGGCGACTCGATAAATCCCCATGTTGGCGTGGTTCGTGTATGAGAGCAGGCGGATCGTGCCCGGTTGTTTCGGCAGAAATCCGTGGTGCAGTTCGAACTCGTAATTCTCGCCTCGCGCTTGGCGCAGGTTCCAAACTTCCTGCATGCCGTTGGCCACCGACGGCATGAGCGCCTCGGCAAAACGGAATCCCCACTGCCTCTGCTGGTACTCGAGGATTGCGCCCCAGGTGTAACCGCGCGTGTCCGCCGCAAAATCGTAGGCGCCGTTTTGATCGACGGCCCAGTTCATGAATTGCAGGTGGCTATCGCTGCCGACAGAGTTCACATCGAAGAAATCCACCGTTCCGAACTTGCCCACGCGGACATCGAGGCGTCGCGCAGGCAAATCGGAAAAAGTAGAAAACGGCCCCGGATCGGACTCAATTCGCTCCTTGCTGAGCGCGAAGACCTGATGAACCATCAGGCGCGCAAGATAGGGCGCCTGCCCCAGACTTGGATTACGAACCGAATCAAGATTGGAAAATCCGGCAAGCCCCAACGCGTTGCTCAGGCCCCGTCCTCCAGCCTCCTCGACATCGGCCAGGACCTCAGTCGATGCGCTCACTTGCAGTCCGGTGTAAAGCGTGACAACCCGCGACAATGTCTTCTCATAATCTGAATCGAGGCTGTTCGCACCGCTATAGAGCGCCGGAAACGCCGGGTGCGCCTGGGCAATGAAGTTCATTTGCCCCGACAGCCAGAGGCGTTTCCCGATCTGATGCTGGAAAGTGCTGCTGGTATTGCCGCTGGCAACCGGTTCGGTAGTTTTGGGAGCTGTCGTATCCGGAATCTGAGCGATTGCCGCCGGGAACGCGACGAATGCAAAACCAGAGAGCAAAACGGCCTTTCGAACCGCAAGCCGCAACCCCGGATGGATTCTGTGAGATAAGTTCATGGGACCCGCCTAAATATGAAAACGAAATTGAATTTCATTTTCAAAATACTGGCCTCGCTTTCGCCCCGTCCGTGACATTCGTCACGAATCCACGTGATGTGGCCCCGTCCTCACCCTCCATCGCCGGGCCGGCAGCAGGGGACTCCTACGCCCCTACGCGTCCCATTTGTTGAGTTGCTCGCGCTCTCCCCCAAGCTATAATTTAAGAACGGAAGGTAATCTTCCTTCGCCGAGTTCGTTGATTTCCGCTACCCTCGATCGACCAGCCCCGGCACGGAAGTTTGCACCTGAATCGGGAACCCCTGGCCGCTCCCGCGCATCTTGAAACACCGACAAGGAGTCCTTATGCCCATTCAGAAGACGGACAAAGTCTGGCACAACGGCAAGTTCATTAACTGGGATGATGCGACCATCCACGTTATGTCGCACGTTGTGCACTATGGCTCGTCGGTCTTCGAAGGCATTCGCTGCTACGCCCCGCCCAGCGGACCGGCCATTTTCCGCGCCACCGAGCACATTCAGCGCCTCATCGATTCCGCCCGCATCTATCGCACCGATATCCCCTTCACCCGCGACGAACTCATCGCCGCCATGCTCGAACTGGTGAAGAGGAATGGTGTATGGCCGTGCTACGTCCGCCCGGTGGTTCTGCGTGGCTATGGCGACGTCGGAGTCAATCCGCTCAAACTGCCGATCGAGGTCTATATCTGCAATTACCCTTGGGGTAAGTACCTGGGCGCCGACGCCAGCGAAGGCGTCGATGTGTGTGTCTCGTCGTGGACCCGCATCGCCCCCAACACGCTGCCCACCATGGCCAAGGCCGGCGCCAATTACATGAACTCGCAGCTCATCAAGATGGAAGCCATCGTCAACGGCTTTGCCGAGGGGATTGCGCTCGATGTGAATGGCTGCGTCAGCGAGGGCTCGGGTGAGAATCTATTCGTCGTGCGCAACGGTGTGTTGCAGACGGCGGCCATCGGCAGTTCTGTGCTGCCGGGTATCACGCGCGATTCTGTGCTGCAGATAGCCCGTGACTTGGGCATCCGAATCGTCGAACAGCAGATTCCGCGCGAATCGCTTTACATTGCTGACGAAGTTTTCTTCTCCGGCACCGCCGCCGAAATCACGCCCATCCGTTCGGTCGACCGAATCACCGTAGGCAAAGGGAAAATCGGCGCCATCACGAAGGCGATCCAGGACGAATTCTACGGAATCGTGCACGGCCAAAAACCTGATCGCTACCAGTGGCTTACGCCGGTAGGGGTAGGCTCGAAGCAGCCCGTCGCCGTCTAGCAGTTTGCGGAAAGACTCTAAAGTCCTTGGAAAAAGGGAAGGGCACGAGTTTACTCGTGCCGTTAAGACGTTCGAAATCACGCTGCGCTTTAGCGCCTGAGGGCTGCTAGCGCACGGCCTTCCGATAAGCCGCGATCTGCTCCCTGACGATCTTCAAATCCCCCCGCCCCCACAAATTTGCAGGCTCGATATCGTCGTGGGTGTTGGCATCGAACCCCTCATCCGGCGGACCAAATTCATTGAACTGATGAATGATCAAAAAGATTGGAGCGAGTTGAGTCGCATAGCCCATGAAGGCCGCAAAAGTGTCGTAGCCTCCGTCGCTTCCGAAACGGAGCGCATCGTCCGGACAATAGGGCGGAGAGTTTCGGGATGGGGCAGCCCCATCCATCTTGTCCCGCAGTCGCGATCGAAGCCGTGAAATTCTCCACCCTCGAACCGGCCAGATTATAGGACGGATAGTACGGGCATAGCGGTTCCGTGCAGGAAGTGTTGAGCCGGTCAACCCAACTCCAAAAGCCATATGCGGGATTGATCTCAACCGGCGCGCTTGGCGTGTGCTGCGTTGCCCACAAATCCGGCTGGCTGTCGAGATATCCCGCCATCAGCCTGAAAGTGTATTTCCCGCCAATCTCAGGATGCCTTGCCAGAAACTGCTCCAGGCGATACCAGAGAGGATGGTCGGCGGGATTCGGATCCTGCGCCGCGCCAGTGAAAATAAGCATCAACGGCTTGCCTTGGTAAATCACGTTCAGATTTGGATACCGCTGCAAGAGCGCGCCGAAGAATTCCGCCTCCTTTTCGAAGGCCGTTTTTCCGTCCTGGTCTTTGATCAGTACGTTGCCGTCGATGCCGCCCAGTAGAGGGATCAGCTTCATCCGCGTCCCCAGCGCCGTCCACGCGGGATACAAATTGCCTGTGTTATCGCGGATTTGCCGGTTGTACGCCCGAAAACTCGGAGTACAGTTTCGTACGTATTTCTTGACGAACCACTCGCTGTTAAAGATACAACTCACATTATTGGTCACTTCGCTGATGGCCGCGTCTACTCCCATGGATTCCAGCCAGCGGACGTGTTGCTGGCTCACCGCCGGGTCGGCACTGTCATACCCGCCGCCCACGGCCTGCATGTCGGCAGATTGCAAAAGGGGTAGTGCCGAAAAGCCTTGAAACGTCACCGCGTTCGGCCCGAACCATGCCTCGTACTCCATGACCACGACATGGCTCTTGTCGTTCACGACTAACGGACCGCTCGCAGTTGCGGGTGGATCGGCCCATGCCAAAAGCTGCCCGAGGGCTAAGGCTGCCATCACGCTGGCGCCAAGGGCGGAGAGGCGAATCGAGGACCGTTGCATTTTTATCAATCGCGCCAGAGGCCGCACAGTTTCGCTCATGGAAATCTCGAGTCGCAGCTAAGAGGCTCGTTGAGTTGGATGACCGACAAGCTGTCGACGATCATAACCCGCCTCCAAGCGCAAAGTTCTGCCCGTACGCGCGGTGAAAATGAGCTTCCGAAGCCCCTTGCTTTTCGCTTTTCCTTCGACTAGAGTACAAGCCGCCTCTTCGTCAGCCGAGTCTGACAATCCCAATTTCGAAGGAGAAATCCCATGCCCGCTCCCAGCCATGCACCTACGCCTGAGTTTATTGCCATCTACTGTGCCATGATGCTCGATGGCGTCGCTCGCGAAATGGAAACTACCAAGAAAGTCATCGCCGCTATTCCCGACGCCAAGAGCGAATACCGCCCCGATCCCAACGCCCGCACCGCCTGGGATCTGGCTTGGCACATCGCCAACACCGATGTGCAGTTTCTCGACAGCATTGCCGACATGAAGTTTGCCATGGACGAACCAGCCCGCGCCAATAAACCGGCCAACATTGCGGATATGGTTGCCTGGTATGACCGCGAGATGAAGCGTGGCATCGGACGAGTCCGCGCCATGTCTCCCGCCCAGTTAGCGACCCCGGTCGATTTTGCCGGAGTCTTCAACCTGCCGGCCGCCTTCTATCTCGGATTCCTCAACAATCACAGCATTCACCACCGCGGTGAGCTGGCGACTTATCTGCGCCCCATGGGATCGAAAGTACCGCAGATCTACGGCGGCAGCTACGACGAACCGTTCCAGATGCCCGGCCAGAAAAACAGCGCCGCCTAATTGTGTGGCGCGGACACTCCTGTCCGCCAGAACATTGCAGAGAAGCCGCCCCATGCAGCTGTCATGTTGCCCCGGGGCGGCTTTTTCATCGTCCAGCCCAGAGAATTTCGACGGGATACTGTTCCATGATGCGGTCGGCGGTAACCAGCACCAGATCTTCCACGTTGGCCTGTGCCACCAGTAATCGGTCGAACGGATCGCGATGGTGGCCTGGCAGCCCGAACACGGCGAGCGCATGCGCATGAGAGACCGGCAGTGGCCGTAACCCCTGGTCGGCCATGCGGCGTGGAACATAGGACCCGGGCGGCTCGGGCAGCTTGAGTTTGCCCGCTCCCGCTTTGATGGCGACCTCCCATGAAGTCACCGCCGACAGAAAAACCTCATTCGAAAGATCAGTGATCTCCTCCAGCGCCTTGCTGCGGATTCTCTCCGGCTCCCATACGCTCCAGAGCCAGACCACGGTATCCAGCAGGTATCTCACGCTTTCTTCTTGCCTTTCCTCCGATGAGGATTAGCCGCCGGTCGCGGCTCACGCTTCGGTGAGAAGTTGACCTCCGGCATCTCGGCATAAATCGCAGCCTCGAATTCGGGGAGCGGCGCGTCGAAGTCGTCGGCGATCCAGATCTTGCCCTCATCCATGCCCATCGGCCGCGCTCCGCCGGCAGGCCTGACGGCAATCAGCTTCGCTACCGGCACCCCGGCCCGCGCAATCGTAATTTCCTCGCCTTCGGCCACCCGCCGCAGCAGCCGCGAGAGCTGCGTCTTCGCCACGTGAATATTGACTTCCATAAAGGTGAGGTTAGCTAAGTCCGTGGACTAAGTCAACAAAATCAAGAATCGCACCTCACCCGCGTCCGCAAAAACCGATGCCGCCTCCTTGGGTGGACCAAAAGCTAATAGCTAGTAGCTAGAGGCTAATAGCCGAAGGCCCATTACCTCCGTCATCTCGCCGTAACGCCCCGCGCCAGTCATGATACATAGCTGGAGCCTGCCCGCATGAATATTGATGACCTGCTGCGTATTGCCATGGAGCGGCGAGCCTCCGACTTGCACCTCAAGGTCGGCAACTACCCGCATCTGCGCATCGATGGCGAGCTGATCCCGCTCACCGACCAGCCGCGCGTCTCCGCAGAAGACATGTTGAACATGGCTTTCAGCATGATGTCTGCCCGGCAAAAGCAGAAGTTCAAAGAGACCACGGAAATCGATATGGCCTACGGCGTCGCCGGCCTGGGGCGCTTCCGTGTCAACGTCTTTCAGCAACGCGGCAACGTGGGGCTGGTGCTCCGCGTCATTCCGACCAAAATTCGTGCCCTCGATGAACTGTT
This sequence comes from uncultured Acidobacteriaceae bacterium, assembly GCA_963818945.1. Taxonomy (GTDB): domain Bacteria; phylum Acidobacteriota; class Terriglobia; order Terriglobales; family Acidobacteriaceae; genus Acidiflorens. The sequence continues at coordinate 1,813,042 of CAWFUA010000001.1, forward strand.
TCTGCCCAAGGTAGTCGAGCAAATCTGCGACATGCCGCGCGGCCTGGTCCTCGTGACCGGCGTTACCGGCTCCGGCAAATCAACCACGCTCGCCGCCATGGTCGACCGCATCAATTCCACCCGCGCCGAGCACATCATCACCATCGAAGATCCGATCGAATTCCTGCACCGCGACAAAAAGGGATACTGCAACCAGCGCGAAGTGGAAGTGGATACTCCTTCGTTCGGTGCCGCCCTTCGCGCCAGTTTGCGTCAGGATCCGGACGTGATCCTGGTCGGCGAAATGCGCGATCTCGAAACGATCGGCACCGCGCTCCACGCGGCCGAGACCGGCCACATGGTGTTCTCCACCTTACACACTCTTGATGCGGTGGAAAGCATCAACCGCATTATCGCCATCTTCCCGCCGCCCGAGCAGAAGCAGATTCGTTTGCAACTGGCGGCCGTCTTGCGCGCCATCGTCAGTCAGCGGCTGGTCCGGCGCTCCGATTCCGAAGGCCGTGTGCCCGCTGTCGAGGTGATGGTGACCACGCCTTACATTCGCGAGTGCATCCTGGTGCCCGAAAAAACGCGCGCCATTCGCGACGCGATTTCTGCCGGCACTTCGCAGTACGGTATGCAGACTTTCGACCAGTCGCTCTGGGATTTGTTCCAGGCCGGTCTGGTGAATTACGACACCGCTCTCGAAAACGCGTCGAACGCCGACGAATTCAAGCTGCGTATGCAGGGAATTGCCTCCACTTCGGATATTTCCCGGCAAGCCATGCAGTCGGCCGGTTTCGGACGGTGAGAACAAGTTTGTCCTGCTGAACCTTGGTTGTTCTTGAATGTTGTGCCTCCAGTTAACGGGCGCGCTTCGGCGCGCCCTTTTTTTGCGTGCAAGGGTGGGTGTTCGGCTCTGCGCTCCACTCTGCAAGGGCTGCGGGTTATGAGTGAAATCGCGCTGCTTTCGACAATTGAGAATTGGGCTGCAAAAAAGCCCCGCATTCCTGCGGGGCCCAATTCCTGTCTGTTTCTCCGTCAGAGATTCTGATCTTACTTGCCCGTGCCTGCGAGGGTCGCCGTTTGCGGGCTATTGCTGCCACTGTCGTTGAGGATCAACTGGCCCGTCTGTGTTCCCGTCGCCGTCGGCGTGAACCTCACGCTGATCGTGCACTTGCTCTTGGCCCCCAGGCTCGTGCCGCACGTGGTTGCCGAAACTGCGAAGTCTCCCGATGTCGATATCGCGGCGCCGGTCAGCGCGACGAGTTGATTGTTGGTTAATGTAAATGTTTTCGCCGCGCTGGTTATGCCTACCGATTGCTTGCCGTAGCTGGCGCGTGCCGGTGTCAAGGTTGCGTCCACGACGCCCTTGCCTGTCAGCCTTACCGTCTGCGGACTATTTTGAGCATTGTCGCTGAAAGCGAGTGTTCCGGTAAGTGAACCCACTTCCGCAGGCGTGAATGTAACGCTCACCTTGCACGTGGTGCCCGCGTTCAGCGTGGCTCCGCACGTCGTAGAAGAAATGCCAAAGTTGTTGCTGGCAGTGATGCTGCTGATTTTCAGACTGGCTGTGCCGGTGTCTTTTACCGTTACCGTCTTGGCCGCACTGGTGTTGTTGACAGCCTCGTTACCGAAACTCAGCGAAGCTGGCGTAAGCGTTGCAGTCGGCCCCTGCGTCACCGTCAGTGGCAGCCTCGTTGTCTGCGCCAAGTTGCCCGAGGTGCCCGTCACGATCACTGTGGCTGCGCCCATCGTCGCCGTTCCACTCGCGGCCAAAGTCAGCGTGCTGGCGCTGGTCGCGGGATTCGGACTGAAAGCAGCCGTTACTCCACTGGGCAAGCCTGATGCCGAAAACGAAACGCTGCCGCTGAACCCGTTCCACGGCGTGATCGTCACTGTGCTGGTCTGCTGCCCGCCTTGCGGCACGCTTAAACTCCTCGGCACTGCCGACAACGTGTAGAGTGGCCCCGACGACCCGAACACATATGCTGTTCCCTGGCCGCCATTCTCGCCGACCGTGTGATTAGGCGCACCGGCCACAATCGTGCTGCCGCTGACTGCGACCGACTGCCCGAACCAGTCACCGATCACACCATCGGATGCCGTCTCCTCTGCCTGCTGACTCCACGTGGTTCCGTTTTGCACGAACACATACGCCGTTCCCTGATGGCCATTTGCGCCGATCGTGTGCCCGCCGGCCGACACCACAGCCGTGCCGCTGTCCACCGCGACGGAAGTACCGAAGAATTCATTTGATTCGCCGTCCCTTGCCGCCAGCTCCGCCTGCTGAGTCCAGATCGACCCGCTTTTGACGAACACGTAAGCCGCTCCCTGACCCAGATTCGAGCCGACCGTCTGATTGGGAACTCCTGCCACGATCGTGTCGCCGTTAACCGCGATAGAGTTAATGTCCCCTGCCGTCAGCTTCGCCTGTTGAGTCCATGTTCCATCGCCGTTTTGCGCGAACACATACGCCGCTCCTTTATCAATGGCATCCACCACAACCGTGGTCCCACTGACCGCGACGGACGAGCCAAACAGGTCACCAGCCGCGCCGTCGGACGCAGTCAGTTCTGCCTGTTGGTTCCACCTTCCGTTGCTTTCGACGAACACGTATGCTGCTCCACTACTGTCATTATGCTGGGGGGCTCCAACCACGATCGTAGTGCCATCCACCGCCACGGAAAAACCGAACTCGTTGTATGCAGTGCCGTCGGAGGCCTTCAGTTCCGTCTGCAGACCCCCACTGATGAACACGTATGCCGCTCCCTGATTAGCATTCGAGCCGACTGTGTGTTGAGGAGCCCCTACCACGGCCGTGTTGCCGCTAACCGCGACGGAGCTTCCGAACTGCTCACCCTCTGTGGCATCGGAACTGGCCAACACCTCATTTTGGCTCCATGTGCCGCCGCTTTCGACGAAAATGTACGCTACTCCCTGATTGCCATTCGAATTCACCATATGCCCAGGTGCTCCCACTACCGCGGTGCTTCCGCTAACCGCGACAGAGGTGCCGAAATAGTCCTCCAACATACCGTTGGATGCAATCAGTTCCGCCTGCTGTATCCATGGGTCGACGGCGCCCATCGTGGTGGAAATCTGGGCGGGCGCAACCACCGCTGCGCTACAAACCGCAAGCACGATGCAAGCGCGTTTCGCTAAGCTAAGAGTTCCCATAAGGAGACCTCCGTGGGACGGAGATGGTCAGACGGCCAGATTTTACCCCAGTTAGAGCCGCGATGGCCGTGAGGCAGATCACGTCTCAGTGTGGTAGACGTGAAGGATTCTTACGGGCCGATCCTCAACCCGGAATCGGCATTGTTGGCGCAAAATCCCAATAGCACTCATTGGCACAGCAGTGGGGATTCATGGGCCGCGAAAGCCCGCGACTTGGAGCGGGATCAGCCCTGAGGGCCAGGGTGGAGCTGTGCCAGCGCCTAGTTCGGCTTCCGGAAGCGGCTATCCGCAATATAGCGCAGCATGATGGCGTCGGTGGCACTCTGAAACTGTTGGTCGAGTTCAGGGTCCCGTGCCGTCGCTTCCTGCCGGACGGTCTGGCGAAACTTCTCGCCCATTTCCGAATCGCTGGTCACCACCTGCATGTAGAACCACAGGAAGTGACGCATCTGATCGAGCGCCGACTTCAGTACGTGGATCGACTCCAGTTGAGAGGACTCGGCCAGCGCCTCGAGCAGTTCCGGGTCGGTGGGGGCTTGCATGGCGGCGCAATTAAGTTCGCTCTGGATGACCCGCAAATCGTCAGTCACGCGCAAGATACGAAGTTGGATCTCTTCCATGCTTTCCCGGTTATCGCAATCCATGAGTCCCTTTCCCTCCCACTTACCGATCCTGCTCCATCAATTTCGCACCTCTGGGAGGAGGCCGAAAGATTCCCCGTGACCATGAGCTTCGGTAATTGAAGTTACTTCTGGTCCCAAAATGCGCGCTGGACAGGCGATTTCAGGCGTTTGGCGTGGCAGTTTAGGGCAACGCGCGGCGCAGGGCTAACTTCAAAAATCGCCTTCCCAACGTGCTACGACCACGGTGGCCAGGCAGTTCCCCAGCACATTGATTGCGGTTCGCGCCATATCCATCAGTGGATCGATCCCAAGAAGAATGAATACCGGTTCGGTCGGCAGGCCAAACGATCCAACCGTTCCGAGCAGAATCACGATAGCGGCACGCGATACCCCAGCCACTCCCTTGCTCGTCAGCATAAGAGTGACAAGCAGCAGGAGTTGCCTTCCCAGGCTGAGATGCACGCCCGCGGCTTGCGCCACAAAGATCGCCGCCAGGGATAGGTACAAAGTACTTCCGTCCAGGTTGAAGCTGTAGCCCGTCGGCATGACAAACGCCACCACCTGCCGCGGTACGCCAAGAGCTTCCATCGCCTCCATAGCGCGCGGCAATGCGGCCTCGGAACTCGACGTACCAAACGCAATCGAAACCGGCTCGGCTACGGCGGCAATAAACTTCTTCAGCGGTACCCGCGCCAGCAGCGCCACCGGCAGCAGCACGCAAACAATGAAAACGGCGAGCGCAGCATAAAGCGTCCCGAGCAGTTTGGCCAGATTCAGCAGGACTCCGATGCCAGTGTTGCCGACCGTGTAGGCAATCGCCGCGCCCACGCCAAACGGCGCGAAATACATCACCAGATTCGTAAATTTAAACATCGTCGCTGCCAGGCTGTCGGTCAGCTTCAGCAAAGGCCGGCGGCGTTCCTCGGGCACCATCGCCAGCGCCATGCCAAACAGAATGCTGAACACCACAACTTGCAGCACCTGTCCTTCGGCGATCGACTTGGCAATGTTTTCCGGAAAGATGTGCAGGATCGTTTCCGCCGCTGTCAATTTCTGCACCGGCAGATTTTCGCCGCTCGGCAGCGGCCAATCGCACACCGGCGCCGGCTCTGCTGATATTGATCGCAGCCAGGCCAATAATTAGCGCCAGCGTGGTGATGATCTCAAAGTAGACGATCGCCTTGACTCCCATGCGTCCGACCTTCTTAAGGTCGGAGTGTGCCGCAATGCCGCCAACCAGTGTGGCAAAGAGCAGGGGAGCAATAATCGTCTTGATCAGCCGCAGGAAAATCGCGCCGATCGGCTGCAGTTTGACCGCCGTGTGGGGCCAGTCGTATCCGATGGCCGCGCCCGCGACCATCGCCACCAAAATCCAAACCGCGAGCGACCGTCTATACAAGGCGTAAACCGCCAGCATGGCAATCGCGATCCACCGCACCGATCAAGAGCAAGCCCGCTGGCAGCGGCATCAGGAAGATATTCACCGCGCTGAGACTCGCACTCAACGCGATGCCGGCGATAGCCAACAACAGAACCCTGTGCTTCATGGTCGGCTAAGACCTTAACTCAAGCCTCTGAGTATGCAAAGTCCGTGACGGGGTCCCGCCCGTCGGGCCTCAGCCCCGGTCGTCGCTCGCCGCCATTTTGTGCTTTACTTCCTTGCGGAGAACTTTAATGCACCGCGCGATTTGTTTCTTTCTGCTTTCCTCGATTGCCTGCTTCGCCCAGCGCGAGCCCGTGCTCAGGCAGATCGACCTGCCTCATCCCTATTACTACCGAGAAATGTATTTGCCCCAACTCACGACGGGACCCAGCGCCGCGGCGTGGTCGGCAGACTCGAAAGCCCTCGTCTACGCAATGGCCGGGTCACTGTGGCGGCAAGCAGTGGGGAGCGCGACCGCAGAGCAACTCACCGCTGGTCCCGGCTACGACTATCAGCCCGATTGGTCGAGCGACGGCCGCTGGATCGTGTTCGCCCGCTACGATCATGATGCGGTCGAGTTGTGGTCGTTCGATGTGCGCGACGGCCAGCTCCGGCAGATGACTTCCGGAGGGGCGGTCAATGTTGAGCCGCGCTTTTCTCCCGACGGCAAGCGCCTGGCCTTCGTCTCAACTTCCTATAAAGGCCACTTCCACATCTTTGTCGCCAGCTTCGCCGGCGGTTCCCTCAGCACCGTTCAGCAACTCACGCCCGAGCACAGCAGCCCCCTGCCGCGCTACTACTACAGCAAAGTCGATCACGAAATCAGCCCCGTATGGTCGCGCGATGGTTCGGAAATTCTCTTCATCTCGAATCGCGGCCACATCCACGGCACCGGCGGATTCTGGCGCATGAAAGCCGAACCTGGAGCCGAGGCCCGCGAGATCCACTACGAAGAAACGAACTGGAAGGCCCGCCCCGACTTCTCTCCCGACGGCAAGCGCATGGTCTACGCGTCCTATCTCGGCCAGCAGTGGCATCAGCTTTGGCTAATGCCCGCCGAAGGCGGCGACGCCTTCCCGATTTCCTACGGCGATTACGACAACACAAATCCCCGCTGGTCGCCGGACGGGACGAAGATTGCCTTCATCTCCAATCGAGGCGGAAACACGTCGCTGTGGGTCCAGACGATTCCCGGCGGAGCGCAGTCCGAAGTCGTCGCGCGCGAGCGCAAATACCTGAAGCCGATGGGCAGGATTTCGCTGAAAGTGGTGGACACGTTGGGAAAGCCAGTAGCAGCGCGCGTTTTCGTGACCGCATCCGACGGCCGCGCCTACGCCCCCGACGATGCCTGGATGTACGCCGACGACAGCTTCACCCGCTCCGAGCGGCCGTTCGAGGCGCATTATTTCGATACAAAGGGCGAATCGGAAATCACCGTGCCCGCTGGCGAAGTGAAGGTCGACGTGATGTGCGGCTTCGAAAACCATTTTGAGCAACGCAAAGCTCGAAGTGAAGCCGGGCGAAACACTCCAACTCACCGTTCGAAGATGGTTGCGCTTCCCCGTTGAACTCGCCACCCGTCACAGAATGGGTCAGCGGCGACGTCCACGTCCACATGAACTACGCCGGAACCTATCGCAACACGCCGCAGCATCTGATCGAGCAAGCGGCAGCGGAAGATGTGGCGATCGTAGAAAATCTGATCGTCAACAAAGAGCAGCGCATCCCCGATATCAGCTACTTCTCTCCGCAACTCGATCCGGCCTCGACGAACGATCACTTACTCCTTCATGGCCAGGAATTTCATACGAGTTACTGGGGCCACCTCGGTCTGCTGAACCTCACTCATAATTTCTTGCTTCCCGGATACGTCGCCTATCCCAACACTGCCGCCGCCAGCCTTTATCCCACCAACGCCGACGTAGCCGACATGGCGCACGCACAGGGCGCGCTGGTTGGCTACGTCCACCCCTTCGATACTTTTCCCGATCCGGCGAAAGACGAATTCCTGACAAACGAATTGCCAGCCGACGTAGCTCTGGGCAAAGTCGACTACATCGAGGTCGTCGGTTTCTCCGACCACAAATCGACCGCCGAAGTCTGGTACAAGCTCCTCAACTGCGGATTCCGCCTGCCCACTGCCGCTGGCACCGATTTCATGGGCAATTACGCCTCTCTCCGCGGCCCCATTGGCCTGAATCGCGTCTACGCCGAAGTCCCGGTCGCGCCGCCCAAAGAACCGCTGAAGATCGGGCCTTGGCTCTCCGCAATTAAAGCTGGTCGAACCTTCGCCACCAACGGCCCGATTCTCTCCTTTTCGTTGGGCCACCAGCCTATCGGCGGGGAAGTCAAGCTGGAGAGTAAGGGAAACGGCCCAGCGCAAGAGGTCCCCTTCAAAGCCGATCTCACCTCTATCGCCCCCATCGATCATCTCCAAATCGTCTGCAACGGCAAAGTCGCGCGCGAACTACAGCTCGATCCCGGCCGCACGTCCGCCCAAGTCGACGGCTCCATCCCCATCGAAACCAGCGGCTGGTGTGTCCTGCGCGCCTTCAGCGATAAGGCGGAGTACCCGATTCTCGATATCTATCCATACGCCACAACGAGCCCGATTTATGTAGTCGGTGCGGGCAAACCGCTCCACAGCCCCGCCGACGCGACTTATTTCGTGGCCTGGATGGACCGCCTGATCGCAGCCGCGCAGAGCAACACGTCGTGGAACACGGACGCGGAGAAACAATCCGTGCTGACAATGTTTGAGGAGGCGCGGAAGAAATACGACGCGCTGGCGCGGTAGGCTGATTCGCGCTAACTATGAGGGCAAAACAAAACGCCCCAGACTCAAAGAGTCGTGGGACGTTAGTCGAGCAGCCCTCCCCCGAAGCCTACTCAAGTAGAAAGTTACCCCATGCGCAAGAGCTTGAGAATGGCACCGAAGTGGGGGCTGTGCGCCCGATTGACATCCCTGTCCCTGCTGGCGTAGTGTTGGGCGGCTTTTCAACAAATCCCACGAAACCCAAGGAGAACAACATGCGAGTGCGACTAGCGCTGTATGGGGTAGCGGCGTGCCTCTGTCTCGCCCCAATCGTTTCGGCCCAGGATGCGGTCAAGGTCGATCCCAAGCATTACACGGTCGTGAGCGAAAACGACCGCGTGCGAATTCTGAAAGTCCACTACGGCCCGCATGAGAAGTCGGTCATGCACAGCCATCCCGCAACGGTAGCGGTGTTCCTCACTGACGCCAAAGGCGTGTTCACCTTTCCCGACGGGAAAAAGCAGGAATTCAACGTCAAAGCCGGCGAAGCGACGTACGACGCCGCCACCACTCACCTGCCGGAAAACACCGGCGACGCCGCGATGGATGTGATCGTCGTCGAACTGAAAGGCCGCGCGGCCAAGCCCGCGAAAACGGAAATGAAGTAAGAGTCCGGCGAATCCGCGCGTTGGTTTGCCTTTCAATCGTCGTGGTGCAAGGGAAAGCCGCCCGGACACCGGGCGGCTTTCCCAAAACGAAAGACTATCTTCAGTAAAAGGTCAGACGTGCAGTCTCTTTACTTGCGGACTGCCGCTTGTTCGCGCGTCCATTCCTCGGAAACCGCTCGTCCGCGTTCAATGTCGTCCACGACCAGAATCAACTGGTGGTCATGATCGCTGTACAGCACTTCGATGTTAACCCCGGCATCGGCCATTCTCCGCGTGAGCATGCCGAGTTGGCCTGGGCGAGACTGATTGAGTCGCTGGACAAGCACATCACGCACAGCGGCCACGCGGATGCCAGCCTCTTCGAGCGCTGCGCGGGCGGCAGCGCTATCCGCAAAGAGAAAATGGGCGACGCCTTCGCCGTTGACCACCCACGCGCCGCCACCTTCAATGCTCACTCCCTTCCGGCCCAACGCAGCGCCCATTTCAGCAAGCGCACCCGGCCGGTTTTCAAGCGCAATGGTCAGATCCTGCATTAAGCTCCCACCTCTTTCTCCATCGCCAGCAACCGCTCTTTCCGCTCCACTCCCCACCGATAGCCGCCTGACTCGCCATCTTCGCGCACCACGCGATGGCAGGGAATCGCGACCGCGACCGGATTCGTGGCGCATGCCCGAGCCACAGCCCGCGTTGCCTTCGGCATGCCGATTTTCTTCGCTACCGCGCTATACGAGCGCGTTTCTCCACGCGGAATTTTCTGCAGTGACTCCCACACCCGCCGCTGAAACGCCGTCGCGCGAATATCGAGCGGCAACAATGACGCCGATGACAGATGCGCGTCCCGTCCCTCCATCAGCCGCCCCAGGCTCGTTTTCCATTCCGCCAGTGCCGCGTCATCCCGCTTTCGCACCGCAAACGGAAACTCACGCATCAGCCCTTGCTGCAATGCCGCCTCGGAGTCCGCGAACTGGATCGCGCAAATCCCTTTATCGGTGGCGGCAATCAGCATGCGCCCCAGTGGTGACGCCGCAATCGTATAGCGCACAACGGCGGCCACTGCGCCCCGCCGATACTTTTCCGGAGTCATTCCCATTTGCGCCGCCGTGCGCTCGTAAAGCCGGCTGCTCGACCCGTACCCCGCGGCATAGAGCGAGGTCGTCACGTCGTGCCCATCTCGCAGGTTCTGCTTCACCTGCCGCAACCGGCACGCATCCATGTAAGCCTTCGGCGAAACGCCCAGCACCGTCTTGAACGTCCGCTGCAAATGAAACGGGCTGCGACGGAATTGTTTCGCCAGCCCGCTCAGCGTGATTCGATCCTCGATGTGCTGTTCGATGTACCTGCACGCCGCCCGCACCAGCGCCGACTGCGGATTCCCATCCACGGCCTTGGGCCGGCAACGCAGGCACGCGCGATAGCCGGCTTGCTCCGCCGCGGTTGCGTGCTGGAAGAACTGCACGTTTTCGCGCCGCGGCCGTCGTGCCGGACACGATGGCCGGCAGAAAACCCCGGTGCTCGAAACGCCAAAAACAAACGCGCCGTCGAGCCCGCTGTCGCGCTCCAGAACAGCCTGCCAGCGCCGGGCTTCGTTCAGGTTGGAGGTGGACTTCATTTTGTCTGCCTGTTGGATGACCGCGTCCTCTGAGAGTATCGCACTGGTTGTCATGCCGCTAACATAGGCCGAGTCGTCCCGCGCGGACTATCCGGATCTTGCGGTCAAAACGAAACAAGTCGCCGCCGGTTCCAGCTGATCCATGTTTATCCGGTTAGCTATGAGGCTCTCTCGGCGATGCAGCCAGCCGGGCTGAGAATGACAGGGTTCGGGGGGACCAATTTTCGGGTGCTGCCGCGACCCAGTCCCGGGGGGACCGCCGAGTTCTCACAGAAGCCACTATGCGGATGCCCGCGATTGCGATAGCGTGCTTCTTGACGCAAATCCTTATGGGCCAGGAAAAGATGCACTGCTCTCCGGCGCCCGATATGGTCTCGGCAACCCGCGTCGCGCGTGCAATCCCCCTCGACGCACGCCATCCCGGCGACCGAATGGTCGCTGGCAACACCAATTACTTTCTGCGCCGACTGGCAGGGACGGAATCCCGACCCCTCGCGCCAAACCGAAGTCCGCGTCCTCTGGACTCCTTCGGCGCTCTACCTTCGCTTCGAATGCCGCTACCGCGGACTATTCGTCTTCGATGATTCCGACCCCAACGGACGCCGCGACCATCTCTGGGACCGCGACGTTGCCGAGGTTTTTCTCCAGCCCGATCCGTCTCGTCCGCGCTACTACCGTGAATTTGAGGTGAGCCCCAACGGCATGTGGATCGATCTCGACATCTTCCCCGGCGGCCTGAGCGACCTCAAAAGCGGCCTCCAGCGCTCAGTCTGGCTCGATCGTGATCGCCACACATGGGCGGCCGAACTCGCCATTCCCATGCCTGCCCTGACCGCGGACTTCGACCCCGCCGCCGTCTGGCGAGTTAACTTCTACCGCGTCGAAGGGAAGGAGGAGCCGCGCTTCTATTCCGCATGGCAGCCCACTAACACCCCGCAGCCCAACTTCCACGTACCCCAAGCCTTCGGCAAGCTATGTTTTGTGGAAAAATGAAGCACGCGAAGGCCGGGACGTCACGGTCAGCCGCGAAGCGGCGAAAGAACGCAGCCCACAGCCTGCCCTGAGCTTGTCGAAGGGGCGCAGGCCATGGGTACAAGTGCGAAGTGATCTAGCCCCAGCGGAGACGAGTTCTTACCCAGCCAGCCTAGTGCGCCGCCTGATTCGCCTTCGCCACCAGCCCAACGCCGCCGCGCTTGCGCAACTCCGTCATCAGCGCATTAGCGGCGTTCAAGTAGGTCTTGTTCGGATCCGACGTATCCGCCCACACCGCCTCATACACAATTTTCGCCGCAGCCTGCGTATCCATCTGCAGCGCCGCTTCCATCCGATCTGCCCGCTGACGCGCCGTGCTGTAGCAGCTGTGGCAAACCGCGGCTGGTTCGCCGTCGCCGTCATGATTCTGATCGAGCGCGCAGCGAAATGGAGCTGCCGCCACCTGCGGATGCGACGCATAAATCTGCGATTTCAGCTCCCGCAGCCGGTCCCGTTCCTCCGCCAGCAATTTTGCCTGGTCCGGCTGCTCTGGCATTTGCGCTCCCGGAAGCGGCACCACTGCGGTCGCCGACACCCGTTCTTTAGCACGACAAATCGGGCACGCCTGCATGTCTGCGGGATAATAGGCGCGGCAATTCGCGCACGGCATTCCGTATCCAATGGCGCGCGTTATCGTCGCAGCGGTCGTCGATGCCGGTGTTCCGCGTACCCCTGGATTTACAAACTTTTCTCGCGCTTGTCGCGCTGCCGTGCTTTCCATACGATTTCCTATCCGCGGCCGCAAAGGCCACTTAATCCCTGATTCTAGGGCCCCTTCATGGCCCGGCGCGACGCACGAAAGTAACAACGGTCGCTTGTTCCCGAGAGCGCCTTACTTTGTCGTCGTGATCATGCGCGCCGCTTCCTGCATGCGCGCCCGGTAGAGGTTTTCCTTCGGGTCCAGCCGCGACGCGATCTCCAACTCGCCCAGCGCTTCCTCATAGCGGTTCAGTGCCATCAGGCATGCCGCCAGCGCATAGTGATTCTGCGCGCTCGGCTCCAGCTTCAAAGCCTCGCGAAATTCCTTTTCCGCCTCGCCAAGTTGCTGCGTGTTGACCAGCGCCGTCCCCAGGTAATGATGAGCAATCGCCGATTCCGGCTTGAGTTCGACCGCCTTGCGCAACTCGTCCGCCGCCTCTTGATCTTTTCCAATCAGCAGCAGAGCCTGTCCCAGCACGCGGTGCTCGACCGCGCCCCCAGGATTGGCCGCGATCGCCACTTGCAGTTCCAGGATGGCCGCCGGATAGTCGCGCTTCGCCATATACGCGCGCGCCAGGCAGTTATGTCCGCCATCCCAGTCCGGGTTCTCGCGATACAGCGTCTTGAATTCCGCAATCGCGTTGTCGAAATCTTCCTTGTCGCAAAGCGTGTTGCCGAGATTGTTGCGCACGCTGGGCTCATCGGGTTTTAGCTGGATCGCTGCCCGATATTCCACCAGCGATTCCTCCAGCTTCCCCTGGTCATGCAGCGTGACCCCCAGATTGCTGTGTGCCTGCCAGAAATCCGGACGCAGCCGCAGCGCATGGCGATACGCAACCGCCGCCTGGCGCAACTCTCCTTTGTCATGCTCCGTGATCCCGATGTCGAAGTACGCCTCGGCATTTTCCGGCTCGCGCTCGAGCGATTTCTCAAAGGCATTCAGCGCCGCATCGTAATGTCGTTTGGCATACAGCGCCAGCCCAAGGTAGCGATACCCCTCTGCATTCGCCGGATCGATGCTCAGCGCCGTGCGCGCCTCGGCCAATGCGTCATTGCCGTCGTCCGTCCGATAAAAGAGATACGAAATCTGGTTGTGCGTTTCGGGGAACCCCGGCTCCAGTTGCTCCGACTCCATGAAGGCATCCAGTGCCTCATCAAACCGCTCCTGGCCGCGCAGAATCGTCCCCAGCACAAAAATCAGCGGCGCGTTCTTCGGATCGTCCCGCAGCAACCCCCGAACCTTGTCCTCAGCCGTGTCCAGATTCTTGCGGTGAACCAGCGCGGCAACCTCGGCCAATGCGCCAGAACAACTGCAATCGGCATCCGATGATTTTCGCTGTGGCTGCGAAGCCGCTTTCAGATGAGCCGCGGCCGCATGAGAAGTGCCCGGCCCGCCCAGATACTGAATCAGGCTGTCGTCCGCTCCGCCATTCTGAAGCGCGCGAACGCAAGTCGAACTAATCTGGCAGGCGAGGTGAGTTCCGCCCTGCGTCGTCCCTGCAAGGCGCTCAATGCGCGCGCTTGAAAGTCCGCCCGCCAGCCAAAGGAAAACGTCGTCCAAACATGGAGCGGGACGAGCGGACTCCGCCCGCAAAACACCCGTCATCAGCAGAAGCGACACACCGGCTAGCCATCCCCGTCTCACAAATCCTCCGGCGTCGCGTGGCACGGCGCAGGAGGGAAGCTGCGGCGCGGCTTTTGCGCGAGAATCGCCCTGCGGCAAAAATAGCCCGCCAGCCACACCGCAGATAGGTCACGGAGGTAACGGTTTGCCCTGCCCGTGCGGTCAATGGCCGAGCGTCAAAATGCGTCCCGCATAGCCCTGGCAGCCGCCCGCAAAACTGCCATTCGTGGTGCCCCAGAGCCTGCCCTGGGTTTGTCGGGTTCGCGCCCGTTGTTTGGGCGCTAACCTGGGCCAAGGGGCGAAAGCGCGTCGCTATTCGCGAGACTCCCTGCTTCCTCCTGCGCTACACTGAATAGGAAGTCCTGCCGGGTGCGGCCTGCATCCCCCAGCTTCGGAGGTTTTATGTTCGAAGGCCTGTTCCAACCCATGCACCTGCTCATCATTTTCTTCATCGCCCTGCTGGTCTTCGGCCCCAAAAAGCTGCCGGAACTGGGCAAAGGTATTGGCGAAGGCCTTCGTGCATTGAAAGAAGGGATGAAAGACGGCGCGGCCACCAAGCCCGAAGCCAAGGCCGAGCCAAAGTCCGATAACAAGCCGGAAGAAAAGGTGTAAGTCTCGGTAGTTTTTCCCGCCGGCCAGCGTGACAACTTCTCACTCCGTAGCTATAATTCCCTTACCCTTAATTACTTAGTGAAGGTTGCAGTGTCCGTTTCCCGGGCCATCGCGGGATCCTGTTATCCCGGCCCTTGCACGTCAATCCCCGCATTTATGCGGTTCAAATACTGAGGAGGAGTTCTGTGCGTAACAAATTTGTAGTTGGTCTTCTACTATTGATGACAATTCCGGCGTTCGCCGATCAGGTGATCCTGAAAAACGGTGACAAGTTAACCGGCACCATTGCCAAGTCCGATGGCAAGACGCTCGTGCTCAAAACCGACTATGCCGGCGACCTGACCATCAAATTCGATGACATCCAGTCCATGACCTCGACCGGCGATCTCAACGTCACCGCCGGAGGCAAGACCGCAGTCGGCCCCGTAACCACCACCGCCGATAAACTCGTAGTCGCTACCAAAACCGGTGGATCGGTCGAGGCGCCCATAGGATCGGTGACGATCTTGCGCAGCCCCGCCGAGGAAGCCGCCTATCAGAAGAGCCTGCACCCCGGCTTCGGCGAAGGCTGGGCTGGAGGCGCGAACCTCGGCTTCGCCCTCACCGCCGGTAACAGCGAAACCAAGAACCTGAACATCGGCCTCAATGCCACGCGCACTGGTTTCCACGACAAGCTGACGCTCTACGAGACCTCGACTTACGCCTCCACCAGCAAGCTTGCCCTCCACCCCATTCCCTCGCAAACCACGGCGAACTCGAATGGCGGTGGTCTCCGTTACGACCGCGACATCAACCCGCGCGTGTTTGGATTCGGCAGCGCCGACTTCTTCAACAACTCGCTGCAAAACCTCGATCTCCGCTACATTCTCGGCGGCGGTATTGGCTTCCACGCCATCAAGACTCCCAACACGACTCTTGATCTCCTTGCCGGCATTAACTACACGCATGAAAGCTTCTCGGATCTGGTCCTTTCCCAAGGGCCTCCGGAGGTTACCTACAACCATTCCGATAGCTCAGCCGCTTTGACCGTGGGCGATAGTTTTAGCCACAAGCTCGGCAAGAACAGCGTCTTCACGCAGAGCTTCCTCCTCTATCCCAGCTTTAGTCAGGTCAATATCGCGTTCCCGGACGCGATAACGCCCGATAACGTGCGCATCATGCGCGGGGCGTTCAACCTCGGCTTCGTCACCAAGATCCACAAGTGGCTAGGCTGGCAAGTGACGCTCGCGGACGTATTTGACAACCATCCGCTGGCCTCAAATCCTCCAATCGAGAGGAACGACATCACCTTGGCAACCGGCCTGAACTTCTCGTTCGCGCACTAGAAACGTAGCGAGCACGAACAGGCGGTGTGGGGACGGGCATTTGCCCGTCCCCATTTTTGCGGCTTCGCTCTTGAATTCCGGGCGCTCCTCGTCCCTCCGTTTTGTGAATCCCCACCAGGTCGCGTATTCTTTTTTTGCGGGCTCTCAGGAGGCATTTCATGCCCAATTCCAATCTTCTTCGCTGTCCGCGCTGCGGACGCCCTGCTGCCGAGCGCGATAAGTTCTGCGCCGAATGCGGAGTCTTCCTGCGCGATGCCGCTATCGATCAACGCCTCCTGCTCGCCTTGGTCCACGAGCGTGAAGGTCGCGGCGAGGAAGCTCGCCACGAACTCGAACGCCTGCTCGCCACCGAACCCGACCATGCGCTCGCCAACCACCTGCTCGGAACCCTCCACTTTCACCAGGGATTGCTCGAGCAGGCCGCGCAGTGCTACCAGAAAGCGGTTGCGGCCGCGCCCAATTTCACCCTCGGACACTACGATCTCGGCGTCGCCTACTACCACCGCGGCGACATGCCGCGAGCGATAACTGCTTTCCGCCGCTGCCTCGAGATCGATCGCCACTACAACGCCGCACACTATCGCCTTGCGCTCGCCTTGTTCCACAGCGGCCAGCTCGATGAAGCCCGCGAGCACTTCGAATTGTCTCTTACGCTCACGCCCGAATATGTAATGGCGCATTACCATCTGGGAGTCATTCACGAGCGCAAGGGCGAGTATGAAGCGGCCACGCGCGAGTTCGAGCGCAGCCAGGAAGAATCCAGCGAAGATGTCAGCGGCCTGTATCACCTCGCGTTAATGCGCGAGGCGAAGGGCGACTCTAAGGCCGCGCAGGAATTGCGCTTGCGCGCTCGCGCCTTTGCGAAGTCGCCGCCCGTGGGCGCGAAATAGTAATCGTGGGGATTTTTGGCGGGAAGCAGTAATCGTGGGGACTGAATGAGTACGCCGGAAGAAAAGAGCCTGATCTACGACTGGGCCGAGAATAGCCCGCGCCGCGCGCGCTGGCCCGGCTACGTCGAAGTTCACGATGAGACCCTGCGCGACGGCCTGCAAAGCCCTTCTGTCACCGATCCTTCCGTCGAAACCAAGCTCCAGATTCTCCACCTCATGGAGAGTCTCAGCATAGAAACTGCCGATATCGGGTTACCGGGCGCAAGCGAGCGACAGCGCGAGGCCGTGGTTCGCCTCTGCCGCGAGATTGCGCGGCATCGCATGCGCATTCGCGCCACCTGCGCCGCCCGCACCATGATCGTCGACATCCGCCCGATTGCCGAAGCGTCGCAGCTCACCGGAGTCCCAATCGAAGCCCTCATCTTCATCGGCTCCAGTCCCATTCGCCAGTACGCCGAAGAATGGCGCCTCGACGACATTCTCCGCCACAGCCGCGAAGCCATCGCCTTCGCCGTGCGCGAAGGCCTCGAAGTCATGTACGTCACCGAGGATACCGTCCGCTCCTCGCCCGACGACCTCCGCGTCTTGCTGACTGCAGCCGTTGAAGGCGGTGCCAAGCGCCTCTGTCTTTGCGATACCTGTGGCGCCGCGACTCCCGATGGCGTCTTCAATCTGGTCACATGGGTCAAAGAGTTGCTGAACCAGATCGGCTCGCCCCAGATCGGCATCGACTGGCATGGACACCGCGATCGCGGCCTCGATGTTGCCAACGCCCTGGCTGCCATCGAAGCAGGCGCAACGCGCATTCACGGCACCGCTCTCGGCATCGGTGAGCGCGTCGGCAATACGGCTATTGAGCAGTTGCTGGTCAACCTGAAGCTCTTGGGAATTCGCAACGACGATCTCACGCGATTGCCGGAGTACGTACAGCTGGTGTCGCAGGTCACGGGTGTTCCCATCCCCGTAAATACTCCCATTGTCGGCAGCGATGCCTTCCGCACCGCGACCGGCGTTCACGCCGCCGCCGTCGTCAAAGCGCAGAAAGAAGGGACACGAATGGCTGGCCGACCGCATTTATTCCGGTGTGCCCGCAGGATGGATCGGACGCAGTCAGAAAATTGAAATCGGCCCGATGTCAGGCAATTCGAACGTGCAATATTATCTGGCAAGCCACGGTTTGCCAGTCACGCCCGAATTGACCAAGCGCATCATAGGAGAAGCCAAAAAATCCCCCCGAGTGCTGACCGACGCCGAAATCCTGGAAATCGTCCGCACCTTCCCCAGTTAGACACATTTGGGGCTAACATCCCATCTCCCTGCATGTGACTCTTAGCCCAATCTCACGCACCTGTCTGTTGACAAGAAAATTAATAGGCTTTTGCCGTCCACTTTCACCCGATCCTGCTGATTCAACGACCCCTCAACCAGCAAACCGGCAAAAATCGCCCCCTCGAAATACCTCTTGACAGCCATGATATATGAAGCCTTCTCCGCCAGCTTACCCCTTCACCGTCCCATCCTATCCCATTGATTCCATGACCCATCTCGCAACTCGCCCCCGCGACTTTCGGCCCTCAACCTACGCGCCACCCCGTCCCCGAGAAATCAATCACTTACAGCTCTGCGCCCCGAAGTTGCCCTTCATTTTACGTTCTGATTATTACTCCGTTAGTAATCACGAAAAATATTTTCGCCGCGAAACATTACATACTCAACTGTACGTACACAATCTGTTCCCAAAAATCTTTTGTTCGCCGCTTATTCGCTCTGACGACGGGAAATGTAAGTACAATTTGTTATGCAAAACGTTCCACGTGGAACATTGTTCCACGCCACCGCTTTTACAGCCGCGTCGCCGGCTCGGCAACTTCCGCCCCCGGCACGGACGCCAGCAAGAACTCCACCGCCCATTGCGGGCGCACCGCAAACCGTTGTAAACAAGCCGGAATCACCACCGCATCCCCCTTCGCCAGCGTCACCGCAGCCAGCCCAGAGGCTTCCACGATCCCGCACCCTTCCACCGCTACCAGGATTTGCACTGAATCTTTGCCCGATTCGTCGCGCGTCGTAAATTCTTGCAGCTCAGCCAGTTCGAACAAGTCCACCCCAAAATAAGGCGCAGCAATCATCCGAGATCGTCGATTCCCCCCTCCAATCGCAACCGGCGCCGGCCGGATCACTTTGCCGGAGGCGGTGCGCTCCTTAACCGAAGCCAGCCCACGCTCCAAATGCAAAGGTCTTTTCCTTCCATAGTCATACAGCCGATACGTCGTGTCGGACTGCTGCTGCGTCTCGACAATGACCGACCCCGGCCCGAGCGTATGCACCGTGCCGCCGGCCACATAGATCATTTCGCCCTGAAAAATATTGATCCAGCTCAGCAAATCTTCCGCGCGCTTTTCGTGAATCGCCTGCTCGAATTGCGCGCGCGTGACCCCGGCTTTCAACCCGAGCGCAATCTGCGCTCCGGGACGCGCGTGTGCCACATACCAGCATTCCGTCTTGCCCCACGGCTCGCCGAAACCCTGCGCCGTCGCATCGTCAGGATGCACCTGCACCGAGAGCTTCTCCGCCGGAAACAAGAACTTCAGCAGCAACGGGAACCGCTGCGGATCGCGCGCGGCCGTGCCCACGAGTTCCGGCCCAAATCCCTTGCTCAGTTCCGCCAGCGTCCGGCGGGCCAGCGGCCCATTCGTCACCACGCAGTTGTCGCCCGTTAGCCACGCCTCTCCGATCTTCTCGTTGAATTTCTGGTTCGGATAAATCGGCGCGAGATCGAGCGTGCCCCACGGGCGCGGGTCGAACGCGGGTGACATCAGCAGTGGGTAGAGTTGGGTCATGCAAATCGCAGACTGAGTTTTAAGAGACTGAACCTGCGCGGGCAAGAGTGCCCGCGCTACACAAACCTTTACAGCGCCGCAAAGAACTTGTGCATCCTCTCCAGCCCGCGATCCAGTTCGGCCACCGAAGTTGCATACGAAATGCGAATGTGGTCCTTGGTTCCGAAGCCTTCGCCGGGAACCGTGGCCACATGGAATTCGCGCAACAACTTCCCGGCGAGGTCGGCGGCCGAATTGATCCCGCTGCGGCCGAAGAACGCCGACACGTTGGGATAGGCGTAGAAAGCGCCTTCCGGCATAGTGCACTTCACCCCCGGAATGGAGCGAAGCCCACTGACTACGTGATCACGTAGCTTGATATATGCCAGGCGCATGCCTTCCACACACTGCTGCGGCCCCTTGAGCGCAGCCACCGCCGCCTTCTGCACAATCGAAGTCGGGTTCGACGTGGATTGACTTTGCAGTTTCTGCACGGCCGCAATCACAGCTGATGGGCCGAGCGTGAAGCCCAGCCGCCATCCCGTCATGGCGTAGGTTTTGGAAAGCGAACCGACGACCAGCAACCGATCGCGGCAGTCGCGCAGCGAGCCGGCCGAGAAGCGCTCAGCGCTGTAGTTCAGATAAACATAGCACTCGTCGGAGATCACCCAGATTCCACGTTCATGCGCCAGGCGGATGACCTTCGTCATATCGTCGGCGTGCATCACCGCGCCGGACGGATTGGAAGGCGAGTTCAGGATGATGAGCTTGGTCTTCGGCGTGACGTGGCGGGCAATCATCTCGGCGGTAATGCGGAAATCGTGAGCCTCGTCGCTTTCCAGGAGCACGCAGTTGCCGCCCGCATAGCGCACCATGTCTTTGAACGAAACCCAGTACGGCACCGGCAGGATAACTTCGTCGCCGTGGTCCACGAGCACGGAAATCACGTTGAAGAGCGCATGCTTGCCGCCCACCGACGCGCACACCTGCTCACGGCGGTAATCGGAATCGAAATCGACTGCGTGCCGGTGCACTATTGCATCCTTCAACTCCGAGGTGCCGCCGACCGCCGTGTACTTGGAAAAATTCGCCTGAATGGCGGCAATGGCTGCATCCTTAACATGCTGAGGCGTGAAGAAGGACGGGTCGCCGCCGCCGAAGTCAACCACGTCGATTCCTTGCTGGCGCAACTTGTCGGCCTCGGCCACCACGGCCATGGTCGCCGAAGGCTCGATTCGATTGATGCGCTCGGACAAGCGGACAGGCGTTGCGGTGCTCGTGGCTGTGCTCATGATTTCTTTCTCCGGGGCTTGGTTTTTCGGTCCGCCGATTCCTTCCCAGGCGCTTCGTGCTCGCGCGCATCGGCGTCCGCGAATTTGTGCGCTACATCCAGTTTTTCACGGAGCTTCTGCGCCACCAGCGGCGGCACCAGGCAGTCAATCGAACCGCCCAATTGTGCGATCTCGCGCACCAGGCGCGAACTCAAGTAAGAATATTTCTCCGCCGGCATCATGAACACCGTTTCCAGGCCCGGTTGCAGCTTCCGATTCATCAGCGCCATTTGCAGTTCGTATTCGTAATCGCTGATGGCGCGAATCCCGCGCAGCACCGCGCTGGCGCCGACCCGCAGCGCATAGTCCACCGTCAGACCGTCAAACGTGTCGACGGTTACGTTGTCGAAGTCGGCCGTCATCGCCTCCAGCATCTTGCGGCGGTCGGCTACGCTGAAGAGCGGGTCCTTTTCCGGATTGCTCAGCACCCCCACCACCAACTCGTCGAAAAGCTTGCTGCCGCGTTCAATCAAATCAAGATGCCCGTTCGTCGGAGGATCGAACGAGCCGGGATAGATGGCTTTGCGCTTCATGCGGCCCTCGTTGTGGAAAGCCTAGATTGTATGCGGTGGGAAACAAGGATGGCAATGCGGTTTCCAGTGTGCGAGCCGTCTAGCTACAAGTAGTATGATTGCAGCGTTAGTGCGAAGTGGATCATGGTTTCCGCGGGCTCGGGTTGGCTAGACCAGAGAAATGCTTACGAACGTTGCAGATTGGTCGAGCATTGTGGGCGCACTGCTCGGTGCTGCCGGGCTGATATACAGCATTCGGGCATTCCGGGCTGCCAAGGGAGCGAAGCAGAGCGCTGACGATGCTCGCCAGGACGTCCGCACGCTTGTTGCAGCCGATAAGTTCCAACGCCTAAGTTCAAGTGCTACCGAGCTATCCAGTCACATCGAACATGAGAATCTTCCAGTCGCTTCCTTCCTGGCAAGGAATCTCCTTTTCGAGATAAACGGCGCGATCACAAGATGGGAATTCCTGGATTCCGCAACCAAGGAACGCTTTCTAGAGGCTAGCCGTCTCGTCCGGCAGGTCGGGGAATTCATGCGGAGCAAGAACCAGTTGGAAGCGAAGGACAAGGCGAAAGTTCTCAAAAAGTGCGATGGAATCTTGGCGATTCTCTCGGGAGAATCGGGTAAAATACAGTCAGGGCTTGAAGGTAGGGGTGAATCATGAAGTCCGATCCGGCCGAATACAAAGAGATCATCAAGAAGCTGCTAGAAAAGACTCGCCAGCGAAAGGTGGACTGGGGACAGGCGTATTCAAGCAGCTTCCGATGCATGCTTCCTGGCGGTCCGGAGACTTTTCAATTCACGATCTCGCGTTCAGCTGGGTCGAATTTTGAGGCAGAAGGTTTCACGCTGCGGATGTCCGATCAAGGCGAGAACGCCATTTTCGAAGCTAGCACCAACGACCTACCGACGTCCCCCGCAGAAGAAGAAGTCTCGCAGATGATCGAGAAGATTTACGACTTGGCCCGTCGCCAAGCTTTGAAAATAGAACACAAACTTGGGGAGGCTTCAGCGCTCCTCGACCAAGTTTAATTCTTCCACATAAATCTGCCTACCTTCTTGCTGCCGGGACTTTCGCCGCTTCCGGCGCTGCCGTCGGCATGGTCGCCACCTTGCCGCCCGTCGCCGAACCTGCGGACTGCGCGGCCGCCATCGGAGTCGCTGGCACTGCAGCCGGCGTCAGCCCCAACGTCTTTCGCACTTCGGCATCCAACTTTGCCATTACATCTTTATTCTCTTTCAGGAACGCCCGCGCATTCTCCCGCCCCTGGCCGATGCGTTCGTTCTTGTAGCTGAACCACGAGCCCGACTTTTCCAGAATATTGTTATTCACCGCCAGGTCAAGCAGGTCGCCCTCGCGTGAAATTCCTTCGCCATAAAGAATGTCGAACTCCGCCTCGCGGAACGGCGCCGCGACTTTGTTCTTTACGACTTTCACGCGGGTGCGCGACCCGGTCACCACGTCGCCTTCCTTGATCGCGGCAATGCGGCGGATATCAATGCGTACCGACGAATAGAATTTCAGCGCGCGCCCACCGGTCGTTGTTTCGGGATTGCCGAACATCACGCCAATCTTCTCGCGGATCTGGTTAATGAAGATCAGGCAAGTACGCGACTTCGAAACCGTTCCCGTCAGCTTGCGCAGCGCCTGCGACATCAGCCGCGCCTGCAGTCCCATGTGGCTATCGCCCATTTCGCCGTCGAGTTCCGCCTTCGGCACCAGCGCCGCCACCGAGTCCACCACCAGCACGTCAATCGCATTCGAGCGCACCAGCGCTTCCGTAATCTCCAGCGCCTGCTCGCCATAGTCCGGCTGCGACACCAGCAGGTTGTCCACATCCACGCCCAGCTTTTTCGCGTAGCCCGGATCGAGCGCGTGCTCGGCATCCACAAACGCCGCCATGCCGCCCGCCTTCTGCGCCTCGGCAATCACCTGCAAGGCAATGGTCGTTTTGCCGGAAGACTCCGGCCCGAAAATCTCAATCACGCGTCCGCGCGGCACCCCGCCCACGCCCAGCGCCGCATCGAAAGAAATCGCGCCTGTCGAAATCACCGCGATCGGGACAATCGCTTCCTTCGATCCCAACCGCATGATCGAACCTTTGCCAAACTGTTTCTCAATCTGCGAAAACGCGAGTTCGATTGCCTTGCTACGCTCGTCTGTCCTGCTACGCTCGTCGGCCATGATGGCTGCTCCTGAATTTCTGATTCTCGATTGCGGGTTCTACGTGCTCTTGTAGTCTAATCCGGTAGCCTACACCCGCCGGCTGGAGCGAAAAGTGCGGGCGATCACATCAATTTCGTTCAGTTTATCATGAGGAGAATGAAAAGCGAATCAAAGAATTGACGATGCTGGTCCGGCAGCTGAAACTTTGAAACCACAGGGTGCACGGAGGAACCGCGGCGTGGCCCCCAGTGAATTCCTCCGTGTCCCCTGCGGTTAACGCCTTTGATTTTCTTGCTAGACTTGCGGCATGCAGATGGAAACCGAAACCCAAGCTACGAATAGCCGCGGCGGGGTGTCAGGCCCGGCGCTCTATCTGGTAGCCACTCCCATCGGCAATCTCGAAGACATAACCCTCCGCGCCCTGCGCGTCCTCAAAGAAGTCGATCTGATTGCCTGCGAAGACACGCGCCAGACGCAGAAACTGCTCACGCATTATGGAATCCACACTCGCACCGTCAGCTATCACGAGCATAACGAGATGACCAAGGCCGCCGAGTTGGTTGTCGATCTGGAAGGCGGCGCCAAGATTGCCCTCGTCACCGACGCCGGTATGCCCGGCATTTCCGATCCCGGTTTCCGGCTGATCGCGCTCGCCATCCGCCATCACGTGCCGGTCATTCCCATCCCCGGAGCGTCGGCCTTCCTGGCCGCGCTGGTAGCCAGCGGCCTGCCCACCGATTCCTTCCGCTTCAGCGGCTTCCTCCCCGCCAAGTCCGGCCAGCGCCGCAAGCTGCTCGAGAGCGTACGCGAGTCGCCAAGAACCCAAGTTTTCTACGAGGCTCCCCACCGCCTGCTGGAAACGCTTTCTGATGTTGTCGACGTTCTAGGAGAAGCCCGCCACGTAGTAGTAGCCCGCGAAGTAACCAAACTGCACGAAGAATTCCTGCGAGGCCGCGCCGATCAAGTGCTAGAGCAACTGAAGTCGCGGGGAGAAGTGAAAGGCGAAATCACGCTGCTGATCGCAAAGCAGGATAGCTCCGAGCCGCGAGCCGCGAGCGCCGAGCTAAGCATCGCGCAGCGCGTGCGCGAAGTTATGGCGTCGGACAAAGTAGACGAAAAATCCGCGCTAAAGAAAGTGGCCAAAGAGCGCGGCATCGGCAAGAGCGAAGCCTACCGCGAGTGGCAGAGAAGCAAGTGAAGACTCCTATTTCCCCGCCAACTCCTTCTTCACCGCCTCGCTAACCACCTTCCCATCCACGCGCAAGCCAGCCGCTGCAAACCGCGCCATGGCGGCCTTCATTACCGTGCCCATGTCCTTCATTGTCAGCGGCCCGGTCATCTCGAGAATCGCCGCACGCACACCGGCCACAATCTCTTCTTCCCCCGCGGCCTTCGGCAGATACGTCTCAATCAGCTTGATCTCGGCGGCTTCCTTGTCGGCCATTTCCTGGCGTCCGCCCTTGGTGAACTGCTCAACCGAGTCCTTGCGCTGCTTGATCAGCGTCGAGAGCACTTGCTGCGACTCCTGGTCGTCGAGCGGCGCCATCTTTTCGATCTCTTTATTCTTAAGCGCACTCTTCACCATGCGCAGCGTAGAAAGCCGCTGCTCCTCGCGAGCCTTCATAGCGGCAACAATGTCTTTCTGAATCTGATCAATGAGAGGCATGGAGAGATTATAGAACCCAAAGAGGTCAGAGGTTAGAGGTCAGATTGCAGAGGTAAAGAGCAGAAGTCCAAAGGTCCCAAGGTTTCAAAGACCACCATCGAAGATTCGGCTTGAAACTTTGAAACCTGAAACCTTGAAACTTTGTCTCGGTTCACCTCTGCAAACTGACCTCTGACCTCTGCAATTTCTCCCCGAAGCCGGACGTCATCGAATATCCTGTTCCTTCAAGATTCCAGGACCCAATGCTCAAAAAGAACAGACTCTTCACTCCCGGTCCCACGCCTCTTCTCCCAGCGGCCCAAACCGCTATGGCTTCCTACGGCGCGCACCATCGCACCGCCGAGTTCCGCGCCTTGTATACTCGCGTGCTCACCGGCCTGCAGGAATTCATCGGCACCCGCAACGACGTGCTGGTGCTGACTTCCTCGGGCACGGGCTTCATGGAAGCCTCGATCTCGAACCTGACTTCGCCAGGCGACAAAATCCTCGTGCTGACCGCGGGAAAATTCGGTGAGCGCTGGGTTTCGCTCGGCAAGGCATTCGGCTGCGCGGTCGAAACTGTCACCGCCCCCTATGGCGCGACTTTCTCGCCCGATGCAGTGCGAGAAAAACTCAAGCCAGAAATCCGCTGCGTGTATGTGCAGGCGACCGAGAGTTCCACGGGAACGCGCCACGATGTGGAGGCAATTGCCAGGCTAGTCCGGGCGCACCCCGATACTCTGCTCGTGGTCGATGCCATCACCGGCCTCGGAACCACGCATTTCGACGTCGACAACTGGGGCATCGACGTCCTCATCGGAGGCTCGCAAAAGGCGCTCATGATTCCGCCGGGCCTCGCCTACGGCGCCATCAGCGAACGGGCCTGGCAGCGCATGGAGACTACAAAGTCTCCGCGCTATTATTTCGATCTACGCAAGGAAAGAAAGGCAGCGGCGAAGGCGGAGTCCTCGTACACTCCGGCAACGTCTCTGTTCGCCGGGCTCGCCGCCGCGCTCGATTATGTTCGCCAAATGGGGGAAGGGAATCTCGCCGCCGGGCGCAACGCCCTGATCGCAAACGCGGAAATGTGCGCTGCCATGACGCGCGCCGGAGTGCAAGCGCTCGGGCTAGAGCTGTTCGCGCCGACCTCGCCCGCCGCCGCACTCACGGCCGTCGCCGCGCTCGCGGGCACCGACTCCACTGCCATCTGCAAGCGCTTCCGCGATCAGTTCGGAGCAGTGGTAGCCAACGGCCAGGCCGAAATGAAAGGCCAGCTATTCCGCATTGCCCACATCGGCTACTACGATTACCTCGATACGGTAGGAGTTCTGGCCGCGCTCGAACATGTTGTGGGCGATCTCACCGGCAAGAAGGTTGAATACGGCAGCGCGGTGCGAGCGGCGCAGGACGTGTACGCGCGAAGTCTCGCGTCTGTCGTCGGTCGCTAGTTGTCAAGGAAACGCTTCAATCGCCCCGAGAATTCCGATCCCTTCCTGGACCCCGCGGCACGTGGTCACCGCTCCGGTTTTGACCTTCGAGCAGCTGTCGCCTAACTCCTTTGTCCGTAATACTTTGCGAAATTATCCTCTTTAGAATCAAGACTTTGAGAGAGTCCAACTCGCAATTCCTCTAAATATTGTAAATAAAGAACTTAATAACTTCTACTAAGTCTTTATTTATCAAAGACTTGTCGAAAATTCATTCCTAAGTCTATGATTCTTAAAGACCGCACAGGGAGGGTTTCCGTTACTGCAAGGTAAACACAAAGTCATTTCCGTTTCGAGCAAGTTCTCTCCCCGCGCACGAAGGATAAACACAAAAGGATAGCGGAAGACTGCCTTAGTAGTTCCAGCGAAGGGAAGAGCGCCGTTCGGAAGGCGAACGGTTCAAGCGATTTCTACGACTCCAGCGCTTCCCTCCGCAGCTTGCGGCTTTCGGCGAGCAGCGCCATCGAGTGCATCAGGTTCTGCAGCGTCACGATTCCGATCAAGTGCTGCTCGTCCACCACAGGAATAATGCTGAGGTTGCGCGCCGAAAGCTTGCGAAACGCCGAAGCCAGCGACTCCCCCTTGGCAGCCACGTCAAAAATCCGGTTCATTACGGCCTGCACATATCCGTTGCCATCGGCGCGCAGCGCATCCAGAATTTTCTGCTTCGAGATCACGCCGACCATATCACTGCCGCGCACCACCGGAAAATCGTCCTGCAACGTATGCACGGCCTTTTCCAAAGCATCTTCCAGCGTATCGGCGGGAGAGAGCGTAGCAAAGTCGGTCAACATGACTTCCGAAAGCCGCACGCTTTGCAGCACCGATTGAAACACCGCCGATCGCTCTTCCAGTTGCGCGCCGACGAACAGGAAAAAACCAACCATCACCAGCCACCAGTTGCTCACCAGAATGCCGACCATCATGAACAGAATCGAAAACACGTTCCCGATGCGAACCGCCCGCTGCGTGGCCTGCACCATGTCGATGCGGCGCGAAAACAGCGCGCGCAGCGCGCGGCCGCCATCCATGGGATACGCGGGCAGCAGGTTGAACAGCCCAAGGTAAACGTTGGCCCACACAATACTGCGCAGAAGTGCGCTGGAATGCATGAGCGGCCGCGCCGCCAGAGGAAAGCCCGGAATCACGGCCAGCAAAATCAACGCCGCGAGCCCGGCGATCACGAGATTTACCAGCGGCCCAGCCACGGCAATCCAAATGTCACGCTTCCAGGCGTTGAGCGGATCGGGAATCGCATGCGCCTCGTCAAGAATCGTGATCCCGCCGATCGGCAGCAAAATGATGCTCTTGGCCGGAATCCCCGAACCGCGGGCGACGAGCGCATGTCCCAATTCGTGCAGCACGACGCTGCCGAAAATAATCCCGACCAGCCCCAGTCCCCGCAATGCCGCGGTCGCATCCTGCGCCGCAGCCTCGGTGCCCCACACAAAAACCAGCAGAAACAGAAATGAGAGGTGGATACGGATTTCGATGCCGAACAAACGGCCAACCGGAATGGACCAGTTACGCATGGACATGTGGAGCTATTCTATCTGTTAGACACCGCGAGCAGCCCGAAGGATGCGGAAAGAAAACTCGAAGGTCACGAGGGCAAAAGCGAAGAAATGCGAGTGACGACATGCGTGTAATCGCAGGCCAATATCGGAGCCGTCCCCTGCGCTCATTGCG
Source organism: uncultured Acidobacteriaceae bacterium (assembly GCA_963818945.1). Classification (GTDB taxonomy): domain Bacteria; phylum Acidobacteriota; class Terriglobia; order Terriglobales; family Acidobacteriaceae; genus Acidiflorens. The sequence continues at coordinate 1,841,114 of CAWFUA010000001.1, forward strand.
CGGCCTCGATCTTCGTCCAACGGCGGATCGCCTGCGCGAAACGCTGTTCAATGTTCTGTGCCCGGGAGATCCCGCCGCACTGGCAGGCACAACATGGCTCGACCTCTACGCGGGCACCGGCGCGGTAGGAATCGAGGCGCTCAGCCGCGCCGTCGCGAAGGTGTATTTTGCGGAGCTGTCGAAGGCGGCGGCCGACTTGATTGCGGAAAACCTGAAATCGTTGGGAATCGCTCAGGGTTTCGAAATCGTCAGGGTTGAGGCCGCGAAAGCGCTGCGGCTGTGGGAATCGGCCGGTGTGGTAGTGGACTTCGTTTTCCTCGACCCGCCCTACCGTCTGCGCGATGAGTACGCAAAGACGCTGCGAGCCTTGGCGGAATCGAGCGTGCTAAAGGAGTCAGGCCTCGTCATCGCCGAGCACGAAAAGCGCTTTGATCCAGGTGACGACTTTGGCCAGTTGAGGCGGTACAGGAAACTGGAGCAGGGAGACGCCGCGTTGAGCTTCTATCGGCGCTCGTTATAATCAATGCGCATGTCAAACTTTCCCCCGGTTGACGAACAACTGGCCTACATCAAAAAAGGCGCGGCCGAGATTGTCAAAGAATCCGAGCTGCGCGCCAAACTCGAACGCTCGCTCAAGATGGGCAAGCCGCTGCGCGTAAAGGCTGGATTCGATCCGACCGCCCCGGACCTGCACCTCGGCCACACCGTCCTGCTGCGCAAGCTCAAACATTTTCAGGATCTCGGCCACACCGTCATCTTTCTGATCGGCGATTTCACCGGCATGATTGGCGACCCGACCGGCCGCTCGGCCACGCGCCCGCCACTCTCGCGCGAGCAGATCGAACAGAATGCCGAGACCTACAAGGCGCAGGTTTTCAAGATTCTTAGCGCAGAAAAGACGGTTGTCGATTTCAACAGCCGCTGGTTCTCAAAGTTTTCGGCCGAGGATTTCATCCGTCTGTGCGCGAAGTACACCGTCTCTCAAATGCTCGAGCGCGAGGATTTTCATAAGCGTTTTCAGGAAGAAAAGCCGATTGCCGTGCATGAACTGCTCTATCCGCTGGCGCAGGGCTATGACTCGGTCGCGCTCGAAGCCGATGTGGAATTAGGCGGCACCGATCAGAGGTTCAATCTGCTGGTAGGCCGCGAATTGCAGCGCGCCTACGGCCAGGAATCTCAGGTCGTGCTGACCACGCCGATCCTCGAAGGCCTAGACGGCGTCAATAAGATGTCAAAGTCGCTCGGCAACGCGATCGGCATCCACGAGCCGCCGTTAGAAATGTACGGCAAAATCATGTCCATCTCCGACGACATGATGTGGCGCTACTACGAACTGCTCACCGACGTGCGCACCGATCAGATCGCGCAGATGAAACAGGATGCCGCCAGCGGCAAGTCGCATCCGATGGCGCTAAAGAAAGAGCTGGCGCGTTCCATCGTGGCCGACTTCCATTCCGCGGATGCCGCCACCAAAGCCGCAGAGGACTGGGCAAAACAGTTCCAGAAGGATCAGGTGCCAGAGGAAGTGGAAACCGAAGCGTTGGTTTTCGCCGACTTCGCAAATCGCGAAGGGGATGGCGTGCGTCTGGCGAAGGTCCTTGTCAGGGTCGGCTTTGCAGCGTCTACGAGCGAAGCGGATCGTAAGATCAAAGAAGGTGCGGTGAGCGTCGATGGCGTAAAAACGAGCACACCGATCGTGAAAGCGGCGAAGAACTCGACGCTCACGCTGCGTTTGGGACGCAAGATCAAGAAGGTCTGTTTTGCAGATGGTTCCACTACCGTGTGATGAGTCAAAGAAGCGAAATTTTTCGCTCGCCAGGGCCGAAATCGCGAGATGACTTAGCTTTCCAGATCCGGCACCCTCTTGTGCCACTCCGTAGCCTGCTCATAGGCGTGCGCGACATGAAGAATATCCGGCTTCCACGGAGCCGTCGCCAGTTGCAGCCCAATCGGCATGCCGTCCTTCGTGAACCCGCAAGGAATCGAGATCGCCGGAATCCCCCACACATTGAACGGCCGCGTGTTGCGCAGCATCACAAGTTCCGTCGGCCTGAGGTTCTCGGGATTCGCCTTCAAGCCGGCAATCGATGGCGGAGGACTCGGAACGGTAGGCGTGAGCAGCACGTCGATCTCGTCAAACACTTTTCCAATCGCCACACGGCTCGCCGCCAGTTCCTGCCGCGCGCGCTCCACATCGGCCTCCCGCGAATTTTCACCCGACTTGATCCGCGCCAGCGTCGCCGGCTGATAGAGCTCAGGCGAGCGGGCAACAAAGTCCTTGTGGTATGCGTACGCCTCCGCGCTCGCAAGAGTACGGTCCGTAGAAATTTCAAGCCGCACTTCATCACGGATTTCGCAGCCCAATTCGCGAAAGACGGCAATCGCCCTCTCGACCGCCGCGCCCACCTCCGGGTCGAGTTCGTCGAAAAAGAATGCGCGCGGAATGCCGACGCGCAATGGCGGCAACAGCTCGTCAAGGTCGCATGTATAGTCGGTGATTGGGATGTCGGCGGTGGTCGCGTCGTCTGGATCGTGCCCCGCCAGAACCTGCCCCACAAGTCCTGCATCACAAACGCAATTCGTGATCGCCCCAACGTGGTCGTAAGACTGCGAGAGCGGAATCACGCCCAGCGTGCTCACGCGCCCAAACGTTGGCTTCAGCCCAACCACTCCGCAATAAGCTGCCGGCAGCCGAATCGAACCAGCAGTGTCAGTTCCAATGGCGGCGTATCCAAGTCCGGCCGCGACACTCGCGGCAGATCCGCCCGAAGACCCTCCGGCAATCCGCGAAGTGTCCCACGGATTATGAACTTCTCCGAAGTAGCTGATCATCGAGCTGCCGCCATAGGCGAACTCGTGCAGGTTTTGTTTGCCCAGAATGACGGCGCCCGCGTTGCGCAGCCGGCGAACCACTTCCGCATCTTCGGCGGGAATCCTATTCTTGAACAGCGCGCTGCCCGCAGTCGTTCGCGCGTCAGCTGTGTCAATGATGTCCTTGAGCCCGATCGGAATTCCGTGCAGTGGGCCACGATATTTGCCGCGGAAGATTTCCTGCTCCGCCCGCCGCGCCTGGTCGAGCGCCGAATCCGCCAGAACGGTAATGAATGCATTCAGTTTCGGATTTAGTCTCTCAATGCGGGCCAGGCAATCACGCGTCAGCTCGGCAGGAGAAATTTCCCGCGCGCGAATTCCGTGACACAGGCTTTTGATCGTCGGATTCACAAATATCTCACGCCCCGGAGTGTGACCGCGCTTTCTCCGCAGCGCGCCTCGCAAACCATTTGACCACAAAATAAACCGCCGGCCCGGCGGCCAGCGCCCACGGTCCCCAACGCATTCCAACCGGATCACTATAGCGGAGCGCGACGTAGGTCATCGTGACCGGCAGGGCGACCACATAGACAAGGCCGAGATTGCCGCCAGGAATACGAAATGCGCGAGGGAGATCCGGACGCTTGCGCCGCAGTACCCAGGCCGCGAGCACCGTCATCACGGTGGTGGCTGCACGCAGCCAATTGTAGATGCTGATCAACTGGCCCAGCGTGTGAAGCGCGAGCGCTGCATAAATAGCGGAAGAGATCAAAATCGCAATCCACGGCGTGCCATAGCGCGGGTGCTTGTGCGTCAGAAAGGGCGGAAGGTAGCCATCTTCCGCCATCGCGAACGGCATGCGGGTCGATGTCAGCACGGTGCTGTTCAATAGCGCAACGCTGCAGACCATGGCCGAGATTGTCATCAGGCTCCCGAGCCAGGGGCCGCCGATGAGCAGCCCGGCCGTAGAGAAATATCCATCCTTCCAGTTCTGCCAGCCGCCGAGAGCGGCCAACCCCGCCAGGGTCGGTAAGAAATATGCCGCGATGGAAAGCGGCACAACCAGCGCGAGCGCGCGCGGATACGTGCGCTGCGGGTTTTCCACTTCTTCGGCAACCGTGGAGAGTTGTTCGTATCCCGAGTAGAGCCACAGCCCAAGCGCCAGCCCCACGCCGAAAACCTCGTGCAAAGGCCGGTTCGGCGGCACCAGCGGAACGAAAGGATTATGACGCCACTTTGCCAATCCCAACCCAATCATGGCAATCACGGGAATGAAAACGATTATTTCGAACGTGGTTGCGGCCTTGCCCACCATTTGAATGCCGCGAACGTTCAGCCACGTGATGAAAGCAACCAGCAAGAATGAAGCGAGCCAGTGTTTCCACCCGACGATCTGCGGGAAGTAGTAGCCGAGGTAATCGGCAAAGAGCACGGCATAAGAGCCGCCCAGCAGAAACGATGCCGACCAGTTCCACCAACCGGCCAGAAAGCCCCAGAAGTCGCCAAACGCAGCGCGGCTCCATCGATAGAAGCCGCCCTCGACCGGCATCGCACAGGTGAGTTCAGCCGACACCAGCGAGACCGGGATGCACCAGACCAGCGGCAGCAGCAACAAATAAAGCAGCGACATCCCAGGGCCGCTGGTTGAGACCATCGACTCCAGCCCAAACGGGCCGCCGGTCGTGTACGAGTACATTACGAAGACGAAATAAAACAGGCTCGCCTTGCGGACCGCAGGTCCCGCCGGTGATGTGGTGGTGGCGCTCACGAGTGGGGCAGTGTCACGATAGCTTACCCGAACAAGCGCAGCGTGGGGGGAATTATGCAGGCGGAGTTATGCGCCAATCCCAAGCGGCAAACGAGGATGAACCTGCCCCTGCTCCAGATCAAGCAACATGCGCTTGACATCGAGTCCGCCGCCGTAACCGCACAGTGATCCGCCGGACGCGATCACGCGATGGCAGGGAACTACGATCGCGACCGGATTCCGGTTGTTCGACATGCCGACCGCACGAAAAGCTTGCGGGTGCCCGATGGCGCGCGCAATGTCGCCGTAGCTGCGCGTCTCGCCATAAGGGATCGCCAGCAGCGCCTGCCAGCAGGCAAGCTGAAAATCAGTGCCCCGCAGATCAAGAGGAATCGTGAACTCACGGCGCTCGCCAGCGAAATACTCGTTCAGCTCGCGAAGATAGGGAGCAAGCGCCCGCTTCGACTCGCGCAGTTCGATTACCGTCGAATCCAGCTTCATCACGCGAACTTCAAACTCCAGGCGCACCAGGCCCTTCGCCGATGCGGCTAGAAAAAGCGGACCAACCGGCGAAGAAGTGCGCGCGAACGATAGAGTTTCCATGACGCGAATTCCCAAAAAACGATGACGCGCTGCCAGCATAGCACGCGGTCGCCTTGACTCTCCCCGCGCAAACCGGCACAATCGCGCGACCAGCCGAAGACCTGTTGCAATGCAGGAGTTCATCTGAAAGCACGCGTAGGAGGTTTATGCCCTCATCTTCGAGCCCATCGGATAGCCGCCGGAAATTTCTGCGCTATCTTGCTCTCAGCCCCGCGTTGGCAAGCCCGCTGCTCCTGAAAGCTTCACTCGGAAAAGCGTTCCCGCTCTCTCACCTCGCGGCCGACGCAACGCCCGAAGAACAAGTCCACGCCGCCGAATCGATCACCAGCGCCGACCATGCGCTCGACGTGATGGACTTCGAGCCGCTTGCGCGCAAGGCGCTTCCACCCGCGCACTTTGCCTATCTGGCCACCGGCGTGGACGACGACGCCACCGTCCGTCTCAACCACGAAGCCTACCAACATCTCCAAATCCGCTCCCGGCGCCTGGTCAACGTCGAAAAGCTTGACACCTCCATCCAGCTATTCGGCACAACCTGGGAGACGCCGATCTTTCTGTGTCCAGTCAGCGCCATGAAGGCCTTCCATCCAGAAGGCGAAGTTGCCGTGGCGCGCGCGGCGGCGAAAAAGCATCACTTGCAGATCCTCTCCACCGTCGCCAGTTCGTCGATCGAGGACGTCACCGCGGCTCGCGGGGCGCCGGTCTGGCAACAACTGTACCCAACCGCCGATTGGGCGGTGACGCGGGCAATCATCAAACGTGCCGAAGGCGCGGGCAGTCCGGTACTGGTCTTTACCGTTGACCTCCATGAGAACAGCAACCGGGAGACGATTGCGCGTGGCCGCCGCGTCGACGACCGCGATTGCTCCACCTGCCACGAAAGCGGCTTTCCCGGCTATGTTCGCCGCAAGCCCATGTTCGACGGGCTTGACGTCTCGAAGGCTATGGAACTGTACCCGCCCAACCTCACGTGGGATTTCGTCAAGCGCCTGAAAGACACCACCAAAATGAAGCTGCTTCTCAAGGGGATCGTCACCCGAGAGGACACCGAGATTGCTCTCGAGCACGGAGTGGACGGCATCGTCGTCTCAAACCACGGCGGGCGCGCCGAGGAAAGTCTCCGTCCCACCATCGACTGCCTGCCTGAGGTCGTGGCAGCTGCAAACGGCAAGATCCCCGTTCTGATCGATGGCGGCATCCGGCGCGGCACTGACATCTTCAAAGCGCTGGCACTCGGAGCCACAGCCGTCGGCTTCGGTCGTCCACAAGGCTGGGGCTTGGCGGCCTTTGGCCAATCCGGAGTAGAAGCTGTGCTCACGATCCTGCGGCGTGAACTCGAAACCATCATGCGGCAGGCAGGCACGCCGGCGATCCACAACATCGCGCGGACCTATATTAGTTACTAGGATCCGCCAACTGGCGCGCAAATAAAAAAGCCTCCCGCGCGAGCGGGAGGCTTGACGTTTGGGGAAGACTATTTCTGTTGCTGCTGGCCCGCATCCGTCGAAGCCAGCTGCTCCAGATTGTTCTTCAGGAGGCTGACTTCCACGCGGCCGCCCGTGATCCGCTTCTTCGGCTTCGCTTCGTCCGCAGCCGCTGACGGCAACGGCGCGTTGCCCATGCCGACCAGGTAGATCCGGTAAACCGGAATGTCGTGATTCAGTACAAGATAGCGCACTACCGACTCGGCCATCTTCTGCGAGTTGGAAATCGCTACCTGCCCGTTCCCCGACGAGAAGCCCTGCACCTCGACGACGTAGCCGCGCTGACTCTTCAGCGGGGTTGCCATTTCGTCAAGCGCTGCCTTGGCATTCTGGCTCAGGACGGTCTGTCCGGACTTGAACAGAATCTCGGTCTGGGTCGAAGGTTGATACTGATCGATGTTCGTTACCACCTGCTCGACCGTCGTCAGGCGAGTGCTGGCCTTATCGGCAGTCTGCTGCGCGGTCTGCGCCCGGTTCCCGGCATCGACCGCATGCTGGTCGGCTTCGCTTGCCTTGGCCGAAGCGAGTTGGATGCCCTGCTGCGCGCGCGAATCGACGTCCTTGATCTGCTTGCTGTTCGATGCCGTCAGCTCATCGAGCTCGTTAATGCGGTCGCGAATCGGCTGTGTCTGGCGCGCCACGTATTTCTTGCGCGCAAATGGATTTACCCGTCCCCAGAAGCCTTCACGCATCTCGGGCTGCAAGGGATCTTTGCCGGTGGCCATGTCGGCCTTTGTCATGCCCGAGGTGGCCGTCGCCGGGGCGGTTTGGGAGTTATTTTGCGCGAACACTGGCACTGCCAGTACCACGCTCAATATCATCAGTCCAATAATGGTGCTGTTTTTCATGTGAAACTTCCTCCAGTTGGGGGAGTGGCGATTGCACTCCAGGCGCTTTCCGCGCACTTTTCAATTGCGTCATTTCTAACTTAGCCTACAAACCTGAGAGCACCCATTGACGCCGTCGATGCCTCGCTTACTGGCCTTGAACTCGCCTTTATGTAAACAGTTTGGATGCCAAATGCACACTTCAGAGATACAACGGCAAGTGCTTTCTTTTCAAGAACATTGTAACCCATTGCCGAACGAATGCCGAATTCTCCAACGGTAATTTTGGCCGGAACTGATATAAAAACTGCGTATTTCCTTTATCTTGGTTTCGCGAAAAAGAAGTGAGGAAGCGATTGAAAAGGTTTGAGAGTCCGAACCGAGCGCTGAAAACCCTGATTCTTTCCTGCAGCATCGTCCTTATATCTGCCATTCTACCCCTCCACGCACAGATGACCCGGCAGGCGTTAGCCTCGGCGCGCATCCCTGCCGATCGCATGCAGCAATACTCCGATCTGGCGGTCGAGTGGATGCAGCAGTATCTCCGCATCGATACCACCAATCCTCCCGGAAACGAGCTGCGCGCGGCCCAGTTCTTCAAAGGCATTCTCGATCAGGAAGGAATCGAAAACCAGGTTTTCGAGTATGCTCCCGGCCGCGCCGACCTGTGGGCCGTTCTGCCCCACACCTCCGAGCACCCGAAGCGCCCCCTGATTTTTCTCAATCATATGGATGTCGTCACCAGCGACGCCGCGCACTGGGCCTACCCTCCCTTCAGCGGCCAGATCGTCAATGGCTCGATCTACGGCCGAGGCGCGCAAGACATGAAAAATGAAGGCCTCGCGCAACTGGTCGTGCTCGTCATGCTGAAGCGCGAAAAGCTCGCCCTGGATCGCGACATCATTTTCCTGGCGGTCGCCGATGAGGAAGCAGAAGGCACCGGCACTGACTGGTTCATCGCCAACAAACGCGACTTGCTGCGCGATGCCGAATTTCTCATCAATGAGGGCGGAGAGAATCTGCTGCAAGATGGCAAGGTCCGTTATGTTGGCGTGGACGTAGGCGAGAAGACTCCCCTGTGGCTGCACATTACAGCGCATGGCCGTCCCGGCCACGCCTCGCGCCCGATCCCGGAGTCTGCGCCCAACCGCCTCATTCGCGCCCTCAACCGCCTCCTCCAGTATCAACCCCCGCTGCGCGTGCTTCCGGTGGTGGACGAATTCTTCAAAACCATGGCGCCCTACGAGCCCCCGCAACGATCCCACATGTTCGCCGATATCCGCAAAGCCATCCAGGACAAACACATTCAACAGCAAATTGCCGACGATGAGTCCATCAACTTCCTCTTGCGCGACACCATTGCGGTCACCATGTTCGGCGGCTCCAAGCAAACCAACGTCATCCCTCCCGAGGCCTGGGCGAACGTAGACGTGCGCTTGCTGCCGGGAGCCGACCCCAAGGCATTTCTTGAGTCGATCCGCCGCGTAATCAGCGATCCCGACATCACCGTCGAACCGGAGAACGCGGAATTCCGCGTGGCGAACTCCTCCCCGACCAATACCGCCCTCTATGGAGCAATTCGAGAAGTCTCCGGGGCCTATTTCGGAAAAGTCCCGGTGGCCCCGCGCATCACCAGCGGCTACACGGAAAACCAACGCTACCGTCCGCTAGGCATAAACGCCTACGGATACACTCCCTACACCGCGACCGAAGAAGAAGGTTCCACCGAGCACGGCAACGACGAACGAGTGCGAGTAGAAGAACTACGCCGCGCCCCGAAGATCCTCTATGATGTTGTGACGCTCGTTGCAGTGCAACCGTAGTTTTAAGGTTATCGGATTACTATGTCCCAGGATTGCGGAATTGAGCTCGCTTTACACGGTCACGACATCTTTGTCCTAGTTACCGGCTTCGTATTGGCGATGATTGAATCGCCCGGCGCCCGGATCGTGGTCGCAATATGCTTCGGCATGGGGCTAATCTTCGCGATGGCAATTCGCATCATGGGCAGAAAGAGCAACCTTGGCGTGACGAGCATCCTTCAGGTGCCGCCTGTCATCAAGTAATCATGCGTCGCTTATTGTGGATTATACTTCCGCTAACGTTAGCGTCCTTTCTTTCCGCCGAGAAAACCCCCTTCGACCTGAAGCAACTCAAGCTCCCCGATGGCTTCCACATCGCGGTTTTCGCCTCCGATATCGATAGCGCGCGCATGCTGACTTTCACCCCCGGTGGCGTGTTGCTGGTCAGTGAATCCGGCGAAGGCAAGGTCGTCGCGCTGCCCGACGCCAGGCACACGGGCAAGGCCGAGCGCGTGGTCACCGTGCTCGCAGGCCTTAATGAACCGCACGGCATTTCTTTTTACGAAGGCAAACTCTACATCGCCGAGAATGACAAAGTCCGCCGCTACGATTGGGACGAATCCAGCCTGAAAGCCACCAACCCCAAAACCCTGGCCGATCTTCCCACCGGCGGAGGCCATTCCACGCGTAGCCTCTTGTTCCACGGGGGCAAGATGTACGTCTCGGCGGGATCTAGCTGTAACGTCTGCATTGAGAAAGACCCGCGCCGCGCCACTGTGATGGAGTTCAATCCCGACGGCACCGGTCAGAGAATTTTCGCGAAAGGCCTGCGCAATGCCGTCGGCCTCGCCGCGAATCCGAAAACCGATACTGTGTGGGTCACCGTAAATGGCCGCGACTGGCTGGGCAACGATCTCCCCCCGGAAACGATCTACGATGTTGGCAAAGGCGACGTTGACGCCGGTTGGCCGTATTGCTACGGCAACCGCATCCCCGACCCGCAGTTCACCAAGCCCGGAGATAATCGCTGCCAGAGCGTGATCGAGCCCAAAGTCCAGATGCAGGCGCACTCCGCGCCGCTCGGCTTGGCCTTCAATGTACGGACGATGTTCCCGCCCGAATATCAAAACAGCCTTTTCGTAGCCTTCCACGGTTCCTGGAACCGCAGCGTCCCCACGGGCTACAAAGTCGTGCGCGTGAAGCTCGATGACAAAGGCCAGCCAGTAGGCGGAGCGCAAGACTTCATCACCGGCTGGCTAGCTCCGGGCGAAACGAAAAAAGGCCGCTGGATGGGCCGCCCGGTAGGCATAGCCTTCGGCTCAGACGGCTCGATGTACGTGAGCGACGACGCGGGTGGCGTGGTCTATCGGATCACATACGCAAAGTAGCCTGCCCCGAAAGAAAGCCATCGGTCGCGGGACAAAACAGGAACTTAATACAAGTGGGGTTCGTACCCTGTAGCGAACCAACGCGGCGGTCTGAGGCTTGGCCGTCCCCCGGCGACTCAGAAATCAAATGTTGACTATGATCAAGAGCACGTGTGCGTCAGCGCTGCTGGCGCTCGCTGCCATCACCATGGCAGTCGGCCTCCCCGCCACGGCTCTGGCTGGGACCTCGGAAGCAACCGGACAAACGGCACATTTGAAAGAGGATGGTTTCGTCCGGATCGGTGGAATCGAGCAATGGATCACGATCAAGGGCGAGAATAAGCGCAATCCAGTCATCCTCTTCCTCCACGGCGGGCCCGGAGATGCATGGAGCCCCTTTGCCGACTCCTGGTTTGGCGCTTGGGAGAAGGACTTTACCCTGGTGCAGTGGGATCAGCGCGGTGCCGGCCGAACCTATGGCAAGACGGGGCCATCGATTGAAGCAACCATGACGATCGATCGCATGGTCCGGGATGGTATTGAAGTCAGCGAGTACCTCACGGAACACCTGGGCAAGAAGAAGATCATTCTAGTCGGGGGATCATGGGGGTCGATTCTCGGCATATACATGGCCAAGCAACGGCCCGATCTCTTCTATGCGTACATTGGTATGGCGCAACTGGTCAACGAAAGAGCCGGTCAGGCCGCGAGTTACGCGCGCGTGCTTCAGCTTGCGCGTGCCGCCGACGATCAGAAGACCGTCAAGGCACTGGAAGCACTCGGTCCACCGCCGTGGGATTCGCTCCGCAAGTGGCCGGTGTTCCACAAAGCCCTGCTGGCATATCAGGCCAAGCGGGTCACTGCCGCCTCGCCGCTGATATCCATAGATCCTGCCTATGCTTCGGCCGCCGAACGGGCTCAGTATGACGAAGCCGATGATTTCTCGTGGGTTCACTTTTTCGGAATGACGATGTCAGGCCCCATGGAGACAGTTGATCTCCCGGCGCTGGGAACGGATTTTGCGATCCCCATCTTCTTAGTTCAGGGCCAAGAGGATATAAACGCGTTGCCGGAGCTTGCCAAAGCCTACCTCGACACCATTAAAGCGCCCCAGAAGCAATTCATCAGCGTGCCCGGCACCGGTCATGAGGATTCGGTGGAGTCGCTCAAAGTAACACTGGAACTGCTTCGGAAACAGGTGAGGCCAAACGCCATGGAGCCGTGAGAGCGACAGATGATCCGATCACCCGATGGCCCGGTCACCCGATCCGTCACAATACTTCTCATACTGCTGAAAAATGAACGGGTCCGTCATCCCAGCGATGTAATCGCAAATGATGCGCGCCAGCGGCTCGTGCGCGGCCTTCTCACGATAGTTCCGCGGCAAGTCGTCAGGCTCCTCCATCCAGTGCGCAAACAGCTCCCCCACGATTCGCTCCGCGTCTTCCTTCTCTCCTTCGAGCGCCGGGCTGAAGTAGAGGTTCTCGTACAGGAAATCCTTAAGCTGCCGCCGCTCTTGCTCGACCTGCGGGCTGAATACCGCCAGCCGCACCGGATGGCGCCGAATCGCTTCCAGCGAATGCATGCCCGCCTCTGCCACACGCGCCCGCGTATTCTCAATCAGATCGCTCACCTGCCGGTCGAAGACGCGCTTCAACGCCTCGTTGAATTGCAGCTTCTTCTCCGCCGCCGGATAGAGTTTCCGCACCTCTCCATAGCAGCGGCCAAACATATCCACGTTCTCAGCAATCTGCTCTACAGTCAGCAGGTGCGCTTCGCAGCCATCGTCTAAATCGGCGGTGTTATAAGCAATCTCATCGGTCAGGTCGATAAGCTGCGCCTCCAGTGGAGGCCGCTGATCCAGCAGATATTCGGCGAGCTCGGGATGTGCCCCCGCATCGTAATCGTGTGAGTGCTTGATGATCCCTTCCCGAACCTCGAACGTAAGATTCAACCCGCGAAACGCCGCATATCGCAGCTCGAAATCTTCCACAATGCGCAGCGCGTGCAGGTTGTGGTCAAACGACAACCCCTGCCGGCGCATGGCGGCATCCAGCGCCTTTTCTCCCGCGTGTCCAAACGGCGGGTGCCCCAGGTCATGCACCAGGGCCAAGGTCTCCACCAGATCCGTATTCAGTCCCATCTGCGCCGCAATCGTGCGCGAAATCTGCGCGACTTCGATGGTATGCGTCAGCCGGTTGCGAAAGTGGTCGGAGTAGCGGCGCGTGAAGACCTGTGTCTTCGCCTCCAGTCGCCGAAATGCGCGCGCATGTACCACCCGGTCGCGGTCGCGCTGGAAATCGTTGCGGTAGGGATGCGACGGCTCGGGATGGCGCCGCCCGCGAGATTGTTCCACGTGGACGGCATAATCGGCCAGCATGGAGTCAGTGTAGCAGTCCAGTCTTCGCCGCCCGCGTAGGCCCGTAGTCCCAGAATCAGCCGAACCTCAACCCACGGAGCCTTTAGAATTCTTCTTGACCCTGACCTTACGTCAGGCCCGAGCATGTCTTTGGAAAGGAATTTTCGGTGAAACCTCTCGACGGCCGAGCCTACCGGGTGCAGGAATTCGCCGAACTGGCGGGAACCACAGTTCGTGCGTTGCACCATTATGACCGACTCGGGCTGCTGAAACCTCGGCGCACCGATGCAGGCTATCGTCTGTATCAGTCCCGCGATCTGGAGCGGCTGGAACAGATCGCGGCCTTGAAGTTTCTCGGAATCCCCTTGAAGCAGATCAAGGAGTTGCTCGACCGGAGCACGCTCGACTGGCCGGAAGCGTTGCGTTTGCAGCGCAGGCTGCTCGAGGACAAACGACGCCTTCTCGAACGCGCCATCCGCGCCATTCAGGATGCTGAAAAGTCGGTCCGGACCGGGCAACGGCCTGACGCTGCGCTGCTGAAAAAAATCATCGAGGTGATCGAAATGGAAAACAACACGGACTGGACCCGAAAATACTACAGCGACGAGGCTCGGGAAAAAATCGAAGAGAGTAAGAAACGCTGGTCGCCGGAACTGCAGGAACGCGTGACCAAGGAGTGGACCGATCTCTTTCGTGATGTCGAAGCTGCAATTGCCCGTGGAGACGAGCCCGCGAGCATGCCGGCGCAGGCTCTCGGCGCGCGCTGGGAAAAGCTGGTGGAAGGTTTTACCGGCGGCAATCCGGAGGTCGGCGCAGGTCTCGGCCGGCTTTGGGCGGATCGGCAGAACTGGCCGGACCACGCACAGCAGCAGATGGCTCCCTTCAGCAACAAAGCTGTCTGGGATTACATCCACAGAGTGACCGCATGTAAGTAAGGAAGAGAAGCGGAAAAATGACCCCAGTCATCCTAAGCGGAGTCGAAGTTGAGGCGTTTGCGCGGCGTTCGAGCCGCGCGCCGAAATCCGAGCGTAGCCGAGGGCGCTTGCATCCTTATTCGCACCGAAAGCTCGGCGCAAGAGTCTACTGCTTGCTAGCGTCTTCTCTTGCCAGCTTCATCTTGGCGGAGTCGAGCTTCTTCTGCACGCGCGCCACATCACTCGGATCCACTTCCGCTGCAATCGTGCGGTTCCACTCCGTGAGTGCCCGCTCCCAATTTGCGGCCGCCAGTTTCAGGCGCCCGGTTTTCTGATAAAGATCGCCCAGGTGGTCGTGCACCGTAGGATCGGTGTTGATCTTCTGCGACGCTTTCAGTAGATTCTCTTCCGCCAGATCAAGTTTCCCGAGTCGGAAATATGCCCATCCCAGGGAATCCAGATACGCTCCGTTGGCCGGATCCAGATCGACCGCGCGCTTGATATATCCCAGCGCCTCATCAAGCTGCATATTCTGGTCCGCCAGCATGTAGCCCAGATAATTCAGCGCCGAAGCATGTCCCGGATCGCCCGCCAGCACCTTTTTGAACTGTGCTTCGGCCTCGGAGTAGCGCTTGTCGCGCTCGAAAGTCGAGCCGCGCAGAAACCAAACATATTCCTTCTCTTCTTCCTTCGTCGATAGCTGTTCTGCCTTGTCGAGCGCCTGCTCCGCATCCGAGAAGCGGCGGAGCCGCGTATTCATCTGCGCCAGCGTGATGTAAATCTGCCGGTCGTCGGCATCGCCTTTCAGCAACGAGCGCACATCCTTGAGCCCCTCGTCGGCTTTCCCCATATCGGCCAGCTGCGCATCCAGCACCATTTTCAAGTCGCGGCTGTTGGGAAGTTTCTGCACGGCTTCCTTGGCAACATCGGTGGCCTTCTGCCATTCCTTCGCTTCGCGCCACGTATCGATCACCTGCTGGTATCCACGCTCGATGTTGTCATTTCCGCCCAGCGCGATCATCTGCCGGAACGTCTCGCTCGCTGCCTGATAATTCCCCTGATCGCGACAGATGGTCCCCAACCGTTCCAGAAATACCGCCCGGTTGCTCTTCGCGGAGCCCGTGTAGTTGCCGTCCGTCTTCTCGGTTTTCTTCAACAGATCGCGCATGATCGGAACAGCTTCGTCATACCGACCCTGCGCCTGGTAAATCGAAGCGATGTTATATGGCACTTCAATCGAGTCCTGCACCATTGACGACGCCTTCTTCAGGTTATCGAGAGCCAGGTCGAACTTGCCCTGCTTGCGGTAGATCTCAGCGATGCGAATATAGGTCTGGGCGTCTTCCGGATTCGCATCCGCGATTACCTTGTACTGATCGAGCGCCGCATCGCTCTGTCCGTCATTGAGCAGGTTCTCAGCCAGCCCGCGGATCGCGTCCAAATTGTCGCGATCCAGTTCGATGGCGTGCCGGTACGCCTCTACCGCGTTCTTGTATTGCTTTTGCTGCTCGTAGGTGTATCCCAGTGCCGAATAGAGCTTGGCGGAACGCTCGTTCTTTGGCACCGAACTGAGCACATCGGTCGCGCGCGAGGTATCGCCCAGTTCGTTGTAGAGATAGGCCAGCGTGGTAACCGCTTCTTCCGAATCCGGCTGCAGCTTCACCGCCGTCTTGAACTCGCCCTCAGCTTTTTGCAGATCGTTGTGCAGACGATAGAGCCGGCCCAGCAGCAGGTGGTCGTCCGTGCTGCCCGGTTGCAGCCGGACAATCTGCTCGTATTGCTCAATGGCCAGCTTGAGCACGCTTTCCGATCCGTTACCCGCCTCCATGTCGCCCAGCGATCGCAGGTAGATCCGCCCCAGCAGCCGCCGCGCTTCCAGATTGTTCGGGTCACGCTTGATGATGTCCTGTGCCTCGATGACTGCGTCGCGAATGCGTCCGGTTTTGGCGTAGAGTTCGGCCAATCCCGAAGTCAGGTACGCCGAGGTTGGATCGGCATCGATGGCGGCGCGATACTCCTCAATTGCCTTGTTGGCCAGGTCGCTGCGGCCATAAGTCGAAACCTGTTCCTCATACATGTGGGCGAGAGCGAAATGGTAATAGGCGGCGGCCCGGTCGGCTGCTTTTTCCTTGCTTGCGGATGGCGAACTGGCCGTCGAGGAGTCAGCTGGCGCCGAACCCGCAGCCGTCGCAGGCGCGTTCTGGCCCGACAAGAAAGACCCGGTTAAAAGGACAACAAATAGCCCACACTGATTTTTCATGAACCGTCCTTGAGGATTGCAACCGCCTTGACCTATTGGATGCCGGTTTGCCGCCTGCCGATTTTCCTATTCTACCCTCGGTCCAGCCTCAAACCCAGAGAAAGCAAAGGAAGGAACCAAAGCCGGAAGTACAGGGGCTTCGGTAGGACGAAGCGTCCGAACCCATAGCAACCGAGGCCGACTACCTGGGGTTACAGACCGTGGCGCCGGCATCTTGCCGGCTGTCCCGTGGGCGTCCCGCCCACGGCGCTCACCCCACACAATTAGGTGCTCCAGCACTCCTCGCCCTAATGCCGGAAATGCCGTACTCCCGTAAAGATCATCGCCAGCCCCAACCGATCCGCTGCCTCAATCACTTCCTGGTCGCGCACCGACCCGCCCGGCTGAATAATCGCCGTCGCCCCCGCCTTCGCAATCTCCTCGACCCCGTCAGGAAACGGGAAAAACGCATCCGAGGCCGCCACGGTTCCCTTGAGCGGCAACTGCGCCTTCATCGCCCCAATCTTGCACGAGTCCACGCGGCTCATCTGTCCCGCCCCTACGCCCACCGTCTGCCCGTCGCGCGCATAAAGAATCGCATTCGACTTCACGTGCTTGCACACCTTCCATGCAAACAGCAGAGCGCGTTTCTCCTCGGCCGTAGGTGCCCGTTTCGTCACGATCTTCAAATCAGCCTCAGTCAGCCGGTGCAGGTCCGCATCCTGTACCAGCATCCCTCCGGAGATGTCCTTGACCACCCAGCGGGTGCCCCATCCAAAGGTCGCGTATTCGGCGACGTTAGGGGGGGCTTGCGGAACCTCGACCAGCCGCAGATTCTTCTTCGAAGCGAACGCTTCTCTTGCGCCCGCATCGAACGAAGGCGCGGCGATCACTTCCAGAAACAGCTTCGCCATTTCCGCCGCCGCCGCCGCGTCCACCGGACGATTCACTCCAATCACACCTCCAAACGCCGACACCGGATCGCACTCCAGCGCGCGCACGTAGGCCTCGGCCAGCGTCTTGCCGGTCGCCGTCCCGCATGGATTTGTGTGCTTGATGATCGCGCAAACCGTCTCGTCAAACTCCGACGCCAGGTCCCACGCCGCCTGCAGGTCGACAATATTGTTGTAGGAAAGCTCCTTGCCCTGCACCTGTTTCGCATGCGCCACACCCGATCCCGAATCGTCCGCATACATGGCCGCTTTCTGATGCGGATTCTCCCCGTACCGCAGATCCATCTGCTTGTGGAAGCTGAATCGCAGCGTGTCCGGAAAATTAGTCCGCGGCGCAATCTCATAGCCGCCTTCTGCCGAGATGCGCTCGAGCGTCGATGCAATCGCCGAATCGTAAGCCGCCGTCGTTGCAAACGCCTTTTGCGCCAGCCGCCATTTCGTTTCCTGCGAGAGCGCGCCACCCGCCCGTCCCATCTCCTCCGCAATCGCGCTGTAGTCGCCGGGTGAAGTCACCACCGCCACATCCTGAAAATTCTTCGCCGCCGACCGGATCATCGAAGGCCCGCCAATATCGATGTTCTCGATGATCTCTTCAAAGTGGACGCCCGGCTTGGCCGCAGTCTTTTCAAAAGCGTAAAGATTGACTACCACCATATCGATTGCCGAAATGCCGTGCTCGGCAACTGCCGCCCGATGCCCGGCATTTTCTCTCCGATGCAGAATCCCGCCGTGCACCTTGGGATGCAGCGTCTTCACCCGCCCATCCAGCATTTCCGGAAAGCCCGTCAGCTCCGAAATATCCTTGACGGCAATCCCCGAGTCCCGCAACAGCTTGGCCGTTCCGCCGGTGGAGACCAGTTCAACCCCCAACCCAGCCAGTTTGCGGGCAAATTCCACCAGCCCGGTTTTGTCGGTAACACTAAGAATGGCGCGCTGAATCTTGGACATGAAAGCCTCGATAGCAGATGAAATTACGGAAGGGAAATTCTAGCAGGCTATCGAGGTGGAGAGACGGAAGCCCGGCCCGTCCAAGATCGAGAAAGGCTGGAGAAGAGACTGGGAACTGGGTACTGGCTACTGGCTACTGTTTCGCTTTCGCCTTGAGCTTGACCTGCCCATTCTGCAACTCGATCGAATACTCCACCGCGCTGCACCCGTGCTCCCGCCGAATTTCGGAGGTTTTTTTCTGTACGAACGAAGTAAAAGAACTGAGGCTGCCAGTTGTCTTTTCCCCCGTCTTTGCCTTGGCCTCAGCCAGCGCTTTGTAGAGCGCTGCAACTTTTTCGCGCTCGGTCACCGAGCCCGAAACCTGCACCGAAAATGCTCCGGCGTCAGAAGCCTGTGCTTCGCCGCCCTCGCCGCCCGCATCTGCTGCGGTTCCGCCCTTTCGGCTAAGACCATAAGCCGTAGGGAACTTCGCTTCCCGCTCATGGCTCTCGCGCACTCCCTGGACCGAGAGCATGGCTTCGTGCGGTGCGCGGTATCCCTCTTCGCGAATGCGCATCTTCTTTCGCCACAGGTCGCTCTGCACGGCATAGCGCTGCGCCATTTCGTTGTACTTGTAACGCTGGGCAAACTTCATCCGCGCCCCGTCGCTGAATTTGCGCAGCAGGCTGAGCACTTTCCACTCAATATCGGTGGGAGGCCGCTTGGCCGGGTTATTGAAGAAAATCTCGTACTCGATCTTCAGTCGCCGCAACTGCTGGTCGAGGAGACTCAATTCTTCGTCAATCGTCACCGGGATCCCCTAGCCATGAGCATAGCGGCAGAACGCCGCCGATGGCAGATTCCCAGTGGCCCTATAAGGAGATGGTACGAAAGTCACGAAGCAAGAAGCGATAGCCGCAGGACGGGGCGAGGTGCGAACGAAAACACGACAACACGACGAGATATCCCTACTTCGCCCCGCTCGCCGCCATCTTCTTCACCATCGCCAGCACCAGTTTCCGGTCGCTGTCATTCAGATTGGCGGCGTAGCGCCGCATCTGGCTCAGGAAGCGCACCTCATCGTCCGAGAGCTGAGGCAAGCCCTTTTGGTGGTGACCGTTCGAGTGGCCTTCAGCAAAGAACTGAGAGAGCGCTAAATCCATTGCGCTCGCGATCTTCGCCAAAGTGTCCAGGGACGGAATCGTGTGGCCGTTCTCCACACGTGAAAGGTAGCAACGCAACAGGCCAGTGCGCTTTTCGATGTCTCCTTGCGACATGCTCCTTTGCAGGCGGAAATTCCGGATAGTTTCACCAATATTCATAGAGGACGACGAAACAAACTCAAAAAAGCTCGCTGCATAGTAACCAGAAGGGCACCATCTGGCAAGTGGAAATTCCTGAGCCGCACTTTGGCGCATAAAATGCGCCCTCTCGCGGACCACGATCGCCGGGCAATAAAAAGGGAACGAAGCCGAATCGCACCGGCCCCCCCTCACTTCTTCAAATTGCTCGCCAGAAAAGCCACCGTCCGCTGCCACGCATCGGCCGCATCCTCCGCGCGGTATCCCTGCTTGTTATTCGGATTCTCAAACGCGTGCCCGGCATCCGGATAAATTTTCACATCGATCTTCTTGCCCAGTTGCTCCATTGCCGACTGAAATTTCTTAACGTCCTCGGGCGGAATGCCCCGATCCTGCCCGCCAAACAGTCCAAGGACCGGCGCCTGGATCTTCTTCATTTCAGCCGTGTCTGTGGCGAGATGGCCGTAGTTAATCACCGCCGCGGCCAGCCCCGGCTCAGCCAGTGCCACATCGAGCGAGTACCCTCCGCCCATGCACCAGCCAAGTGAGCCGATCCGGTCCTTCTTCACGTTCGGCTGCGCGGCCAGATAGTCATAAGCCGCTTTCAGATCGCGCAACGCGCGATCCGTTGGAACCCCACGCATCAACTCGTGCGCTATGTCGGGCGTATCGGCAACCTTCCCGCGATACAGATCGATGGCCAACGCAACATATCCCTGATCCGCAAGCTTGGAACCCTGCTCCTTCACCCAATCATTCAGTCCCCACCATTCGTGGATCACAATCAGAGCCGGAAACGGTCCCTTGCCTCCCGGAGTGTAAAGCATCCCGTTGACGGTCTCGTCACCCGACTTGTAGGACACGAACTTGCCGTCAGCAGCGAAAGCGCTCGCCGCGAGGCCGAGAAGAAGAATCGTAAGAAGAGCTTTCATAAATCCCCCACCTTCTCCTGACATTTTAGAGGACTGCTAGCCTCCCCGGGATGATACGCCGACTTTTATTCCCCGGATTGCCCGGGCAAAAAGGTAGAAACCGCAGGGCCTAACCTCTGCAATCTGACCTCTTACCTTTGACCTCTTACCTTTGACCTCATTCATCCCGCAATCATCGGCACCGCCACCAGCGCCGCCACCATCCCCACAGTCCGGGTCCGGCTGAAATGCTCGTGCAAGAACACGCGAGCCAGAACCACCGTCACCGCCGGATAGAGCGAACTTAAAACCACCGCCGAGTCGAGCCGTCCGATTTGCGAGGCGCGGATGAACACCGCGCTGCCGGTAATGTCGAGAATCCCGGCCGCAACAGCAATCCCGGCCACCGGTCGCGGCAGCGCGCGCACCAGTCCGCCGAAAACTACAATGGCCAATGTGACTGCCAGCGATCCAAAGCGCGAGCACACCGCGATCCAAAGGGCCGACCCGTTTCCCGCCTGATGAATGCAAAGGTAAAAGCCGGCAAAGCCGCAGCCCGCCAGCACGGCCAGTCCCAAGCCTTCGGGACGGCCCGCGCCCTCTTCGCTCTGGCCCACTTCCGTGCGCGAGATGAGCCACACGCCCACTCCCGCAAGAATGAAGCCGCCAACGTGTCGCCTGCCCGGAAAGCCTTCCGTTAACGCGGTCACCATGGTAGGGATCGCCGCGCCCAGCACCGCGGCCACCGGCGCCACCAGCCCCATTTTCCCTGTGGCGAGTGCGCGATAGAACAAGGCCAGCGCAAACCCGCCCAGGGTCCCGGCCGCCAGCGCCCACCGGATGCTCTCGAAAGCCGGGAAAGGCAAGCCAGTTGCCAGCGCGAGCGCTGCTGCCAGCACCATGCCGCTCACGTGCACTACTGACGTGAACAGAAACGCATTGGCCCGCCGCGCTCCGATGCCGCCCAGAAAGTCGCTCGTGCCCCACACGCCAACGGCAGTCAGGCTATAAGCGGCAGGCAGATAGAGATCAGGGATGGCCACGGGAATTTGAGATTAGCACGCGCACGGGTGCCTTTGTCAGTGGGTATCGACCCGAGGCGCTGCTTCGAAAGATCGTCGCGAGAAAGGAAAAGCCGGGCGTAAGCCCGGCTCTTCCGAAGCGTGCAGCGGGGGAGGAAATACCACACGCCACTGGCTCTCTACTGCGCGGTGCTATCCGCCGTTCGGCCCGTTGTGGCAGTCGTAGCAGTTGAATTGGTGTCCGGCAGGAAAACTCTTCTTGCCGCCGTCATCCGTGTTAAAGGTCCGCGCCACCTTGGCCACTGAAAGCGGAGTGCCTCTGTAGTCTGCGCCGTGACAGTACGTGCAAGAGGACTGGTGTCCCTGCGCGTAGTCCTCGTGCCCGTTCACCCATGCCTGCCCAACGGTGTGGATGCCATGCGGTCCGCCATTAGGCGTAACTGGCACGCTCGTATGGCAGACGGTGCATTCGGTGATCTTGGCAACGTATCCCTGCAGGTGTTTCGGATAGACGCCGTCATTCGCCTGCAGCGTCGGATATTCGGCGTGCGGCGAACCGTGGCAACCGGAACAGAACACGTTTCCGTGCCCGGAGCTGTAGCGATACAGATCCGAGCCCGTGACCGGCACGTTCTGGTTGGTCGCGAACGTCTGATCCGTCACCGCGCGCCAGCTTCCGCCGCTGTCGAACGTCGTCGTGTAGCGCTGGCTGTTCTGGTGACAGAGCTGACAGGAGGGCTCGATCAGCCACGGGTTGCGGGCCGGATTGCCGGCGTAGGTAAGTGTGCCGTGGCAAGACGAACACAGTACCTTGTTCATCGCACCGCGTTTGCACTGCGTCACCGGACCAGGGTGACACAGATAGCAGGATTTGTTGTCGTCGGCCAGACTGTTCTGGTCGAGGGTTTGTCCATTGGCCTGCAGAATCTGCGGCCCGTGCAGTGTGTGCATGTCGCTCGCTTCCGCCCCAATTCCAGCCAAACCAGGCGCCCCCAGCGCGTTGTCGCTGTGGCAAGCCGCGCAGAGCACGGGCGTACCGCCAACTGCGGTCTGGTACAGGCTTGACTGGTACACGTAGCCGTTGGCCTTAAGTTGCGCGAGATATCCGCTGATATTCCAGCGGTCGTCGTGCTTCTTGAGGATGTTGAGCTTCATGTCCTTCGTCGGATCGGAGTTGTTCACCCACCCGCTGGCCGGTTCCGCCGCCGAATCAGTTCCCGACGAATGGCAGGTGCCGCAGCTCAGCTCATCGCTCACTGCCAGCACAATGCTGGAGTTGGCGACAGCCTTGCCACTTACCTTGGCAACCAGCTTGGCCATCGGGTACGGATTGAACTTCCCCTTGTCGTCGTAGCCTATGGTTGGCACGCCCACCGCCTCCCAGTATCCGACGCTGCTGTTATAGCCCATCTGCGTCGGCGTTTTGCTTTGCACTTTATAGCCCGCCAGACCCATGTTGGGAGCGGGATTCCCGTGGAACAGCGCCTGCACGTAAGTCCAGAAGTTAGTCTTGGTGGAACTGGTGCTGTTGATGGACTTGGTGGTGTCGGGCGTCGCCTGGTACGTAATCGTAGCGCCGCTCGAGACCAGCACCGGCGGTTCGCCTTTTTTCACCAACTGGGAGTGGATCACGTTGTAGGGAGGCAGAACAGAAAAGGTCGAGTAGTCCTTTCCGTCGATGCAGTGCATCCCGAGTTCGCTCCAGCCCAGCAATGTATAGGCGGAAGCCGCTGCTGCCGCATCCACCTGCGCGTTAGGGAAGGGGGGAAACGCTGGGCGTGCGCCCAGGCGCATCAGTCCGCCGCCCAGCGAAAACATGACGGCGACGGCAAGAAGAGTCAACAGCAATGTACGCTTCATAGGCTTCTCCTAAAAGTCTGAGCGTTCTTGTCGAGCTAGTTGCGTTTGATTCAGTAACGAAGAGGCGCAGGTTAGATTGATTTGGGCGATCGGGTTTGCCAGGGTCCGATCCGGAAAAATTGTCACAAGGCTAACGTACGGATGGCCACGATTTCAGTGACATTTGTCACGTATCGCTGTGACGTGGTTCGAACAACTCAAACGAGTGTTGCGAAATTCAGCAACGCAGCAAATAAAAACGGGACGCTTTCGCGTCCCGTCACAGAGTTTCCTATAGATGTTCTACGCCGTAACCGCTTCCGGCTGCTCTTTCCCCGCCAGCAACTGGCGCAGCACGTACTGCAGGATGCCGCCGTTGGCGTAATAGAGTGCTTCCTGCGGCGTATCGATGCGAACGATTGCTTGAAATTCGCTGACCTTCCCGCCTGAGACGCGCACTGTGATCTTGCGGCCGGCGGAATATTTTTCGACCAGGTCGCTGATACCCGCGATCTCAAAAACTTCCTGCCCGGTAAACCCGAGAGATTCGGCATTGACTCCCGGTAAAAACTGCAGCGGAAGGATTCCCATGCCTACCAGGTTCGAGCGGTGGATGCGTTCGTAGCTCTCTGCGATGACGGCGCGGACGCCGAGCAACCGCGGGCCTTTGGCCGCCCAATCGCGCGACGAACCGGAGCCATATTCCTTGCCAGCCAAAATCACCAGCGGAACTTTCTCCGCGTGATACTTTTCCGAGGCTTCGAAGATTGACATTTCGGTGCCATCCGGCAGATGGCGCGTATATCCGCCTTCGGTCGTCACCATCTTGTTGCGCAGCCGGACATTGGCGAACGTCCCGCGCACCATCACTTCATGATTGCCGCGCCGCGATCCGTAGGAGTTGAAATCCGCCGGCTGCACGCCATGCGCGATCAGGTACTTGCCCGCAGGCCCGTCTTTCTTGATTGAGCCCGCCGGTGAAATGTGGTCGGTCGTAATGCTGTCGCCGAGCACAGCCAGCACGCGCGCTGCCTTGATGTCTTCAACCGCCGACGGCTTCAGCGCCATGTCGTCAAAGTACGGCGCCTTGCGAATGTAGGTGGAATCCTTCTCCCACGCATACACGTCGCCCTTGGGAACGGCCAGCGAGCGCCAGCGCTCGTCGCCCGAGTAAACCTCGGCGTAGCTCTTGCGGAACATCTCTGCCGAAATGGCGCCCGCCAGCGCATGCTCGATCTCCGATTGCGCCGGCCAGATATCGACGAGATAAACATCCTTGCCGTCCTTGCCCTTGCCGATGGGATCTTTGCGCAAGTCAATGTCAATCCGCCCCGCCAGCGCGAAGGCAACCACCAGCGGCGGCGACATCAGGTAGTTGGCGCGAACTTCTGAACTAATGCGCCCCTCGAAATTACGATTGCCCGAAAGGACCGAAGCCACGACCAGATTCTTGTCGTCAATTTCCCTAGAAACCTCGGCCGGCAACGGACCCGAGTTGCCGATGCAGGTCGTGCATCCGTAGCCGACAATGTGGAACTTGAGTTTTTCGAGGTAAGGCATCAGCCCGGCCTTTTCCAGGTAGTCGTACACAACTTTCGATCCCGGTGCCAGCGATGTCTTTACGTACGGTGGAACGGTCAGGCCTTTTTCGACCGCCTTCTTTGCCAGCAACCCGGCAGCAAGCAGCACCGATGGATTCGACGTATTCGTGCACGATGTGATCGCCGCAATTACCACGCTGCCGTGATGGAGATGGCCGTTGGTAGCGGTCTTGGGCTCGTCCTTCGCGGTCTTGATCAGACCGGGCAGTGCCTTTTCAAACGACTCGCCCGCCTTCGACAGCACCACGCGATCCTGCGGTCGCTTCGGGCCCGCCAAACAAGGCTCGACGGTCGAAAGGTCCAGGCTGAGCAGTTCGGAGTATTCGGCTTCCGGCGTCTTGGCATCGTGGAACATGCCTTGCTCGCGCGCATAGGCTTCCACCAGCGCAATCTGCTCTTCGCTGCGGCCGGTGAGCGCCAGGTAGCGGAGCGTCTCTTTGTCGATTGGGAAAATGCCGCACGTAGCGCCGTATTCGGGAGACATATTCGCGATGGTGGCGCGATCGGCCAGCGGCAAGTCCTGCAAGCCGGGGCCGTAGTATTCGACAAACTTGCCCACCACGCCGTGCTTGCGCAGCATTTCAGTAATCGTGAGAACGAGGTCGGTGGCCGTTGCGCCTTCGCGCAGGCGGCCGCTCAGCTTCACGCCCACCACCAGCGGAATCAACATGGAGACCGGCTGGCCGAGCATGGCCGCCTCGGCTTCGATTCCGCCGACGCCCCAGCCCAGAACGCCGAGGCCGTTGATCATCGTGGTATGCGAATCGGTGCCCACCAGGGTGTCGGGATAAGCGGTGCGCTTGCCACCTTCTTCGTGGACGAAAATTACGCGCGCCAAATATTCCAGATTCACCTGGTGCACAATGCCCGTATCCGGGGGCACAATCGCCAGATTGCGGAACCCTGTTTGCCCCCACCTCAAAAATGCGTAGCGCTCTTTATTGCGCTGGAATTCCAGCAGCGCATTCATGTCCAACGCCTGCGGCGAGCCGAATTCATCCACCTGCACCGAGTGGTCAATCACCAACTCCGCCGGCTGCAAAGGATTAATCAGCTTCGCGTCGCCGCCCAGGCGCTTCATGGCATCGCGCATCGCCGCCAGATCGACCACCGCGGGCACGCCGGTGAAATCCTGCAGCAGCACGCGGCTGGGTGTAAACGCAATCTCCTTCTCCGGCTTCGAATTCTTGTTCCATCCCGCCAGCGCGCGAATCTCGCCCGGCGTCACATTGCGTCCGTCCTCGGTGCGCAGCAGGTTTTCCAGCAGAATGCGCAGCGAGAACGGCAGGTGCTTGGTCGAAATTCCCTGCTTGTCGAGCGCGTCGATGCGGTAAAGTTCGTATTCCTTATTGCCGACTTTAAAGGTTGCGCGGGCGCCGAAACTATTTGCGGACATGATTGCCTTCCTGAGTTATGGATGTTGGATCAAAACCTAAAAGATGCTAGCCGATACTTGCGACTGCAGCTGAAACTTCTAGTTTAGTCCTTCGACGCGGATCGCGTAAGGGCCGGAGGGATGCAGTATTTATTTGGCCCGCAGAAGCAGCACCGGCGCGCTGATATTGTGCTGCACGCGGGTGGCAGTTGTACCAAGAAAAACGTCGGCCAAGAAACGATGCCCGTGAGTGCTCATGGCAACCAGGTCGCACCCTTTCTGCTTGACCCACTTGATAATCTCTTTCGCCGGCTCGCCGTAAGCCAGCTCGGCCTCTGCCACGATGCCCGCCGCCTGGAACTCGGCGCGAACCTTTTCGAGATACGCAGTGTCTTCAGAGATTTCCGGGCTTACCGCGTCCCGCCCGTAAGTTCGGGCGGCCCATCCATCGGCCACATGCAGCAGCACCAGCCGGCTGTGAGCAAGTTTGGCGAGCCGCTTGATGTGCTCAATAATGGCCCTGTCCGTAGCCGTCCCGTCCAGCGTCACCAGGATGGTGTCATACATAGAAGTCACATTTCCGAAAGAATCTGGTTTAGAAGCTCTATCAGAAGTCGGGTGCCCCACGTTGCGCGGTTTTGGAAACGTGGGATTTCCACAGCCTCGTCCTTGGTTTTCCCACCGAACCTATCCGCCCACTAAGACCTGCCAAGCCGCCCGCACCGAATCCGGCAGCCCGTAAAGATCCATGGCGGTGATCAGAATAGCACTTGCCCAACCCGCCGCCAGAAGAAGCGCCCGTTCTTCCACGCCCCCATTCGCTTGCCCGAACTGGTGAACTGGAGCAGCGGAAACATGGCGAACGGCAACTGCAACGCCAGCACTACCTGGCTCAACGTGAGCAGATCGGTAACGCTGCTGTCGCCGCGCAGCCCAATGATAACCACCGCCGGCAAGATCGCCAGCGTGCGCGTGATCAGACGCCGCACCCACGGCTTGATTCGCCAGTGCATAAAGCCTTCCATCACCACTTGCCCCGCGAGCGTGCCGGTGATGGTGCTGCTCTGTCCGCTCGCCAGCAGCGCCACCGCAAACAGCGTGCTCGCGGCCACCGTCCCCAAAAGTGGCGCCAGCGTCAGGTAGGCAACGCGAATCCAGTCGCTGTTGGCGCTAAACGTAACCACCTGCCCGCCAACCACGGTCACGCTGTGCTTGCCAAAGAAGACCGTTGCCGCCAGCACCAGAATCGCCGCATTCACAAAGAACGCGATGGTCAAGGCCACTATCGAGTCTATGGTATTGAACTGAATTGCGCGCCGGATGGAAGGTTCGTCTTTCTGCAGTTGCCGACTCTGCACCAGCGCCGAGTGCAGATACAAATTGTGCGGCATTACCGTCGCGCCGATGATCCCAATCGCGATGTAAATCATTCCCGCCTGCCCCAGCCGCGGCAGAAGCAGCGATCGTCCCATTTCCAGAAAGCTCGGCTGCGTCTCAGGAAGAATGAAGATCTCAATGAAATAGCAGACCGCGATCGTGGCGATCAGCAGCAACACGATCGCTTCGATCGTGCGCATGCCAAACCGCTGCAAGGCCAATAGCAGAAGAACGTCGAGCCCAGTAATAATGACCGCCCAAAGGAGCGGAATATGAAACAGCAGGTTGAGCGCCACCGCGCTCCCTAGCACTTCCGCCAGATCGCACGCCCCGATGGCCATCTCGCTCATCACCCAGTTCGGCCAGCGCGTCCACGCCGGATACCAGTCGCGGCAGCATTGCGCGAGGTCTTTGCCGGTGACCACGCCGAGCCGCGCGGAAATCACCTGCATGAAAATGGCGATGAGACTGGCGAGCCCGACCACCCACAGCAGCCCGTATTTGAATTGCGCGCCGCCCTGAAGGTCGGTCCCCCAGTTACCCGGGATCCATGTACCCGACGCTGACTAGAATCGCCGGGCCAACAAAAGCCCGCCACTGCTGCCAGAATCCAGCCTGATGATGCGGCACCTCGACCGTGTTGTGCACGCCTTCCAGAGACACGTGCGTCTTGGAGGGTGCAGCGCCGGATGCTGCGCCATGGCCAGCTGCAGCTTCGCCTTGTGTGGGCCGGTCAGACTTCATGGATGGTTCCGGAAGTACCCCAAGTCAACTGGCATACACAATACTACGTTAACTATGGTTAATGATATGGAAAATTAAGCGGACCGGGACCGCAGAGGGGAAACCCAGATTCTCTCCGCCGCCGATCGCCCCAGCACCATCCGGCGCGACTGGGTTTTGTCCCCCCGCTTTGCCCAGCTCTGTTTTGATGGAAAGAGTCTTGTCGTAATTGCGCTCGAGCAAGCCCGAGCCTGGCACCCGGACGAATTCCCCGTGCCTCCAGAAACTCCAGCAGGTGCCGGTCGCGCTCGTAGATCCCGCTGACGACATAATTCTGTCCCGGTTGCGCTTCCGCCAGAAGCACCAACCCCCGCCGCCGCCGGCTGGCCGGGCTTTCCAATTCGCTGAGATTCCCATGCGGACAAGGCCGGCCGCGCCCCAGGTTCGCCACCAGTCGCGCCTCAAACGCCGGAGAAACCGCGTGTTCCAGCCGTTCCGCCTCGTCGTGCACCTGGTACCACTCCATCCCAAAAATCTCGGTGAGCATGCGTTCGATCAGGTGGTGGCGCTCGGTAAGCTTGCGGGCAATCCTGCGGCCAGAAGCAGTCAGCCGAACGCGCCCGTCATTATTGACGCGCACCAGCCCATCCTTTTTCAGCCGCCGCACCGCCATCGTAACCGCCGGAGGCGAAACCTTCAGCCAGTGCGCCAAGGTAGCCGAGATCACGGTCTCGCCCTCACCCTCCGCCTCAAGAATCGCCTTGAGGTAATCCTCTTTGGAGACGGTAATCACGTGAACCGCATTATACGGCGGGATTAAGCGTAGTTAACGGCAGATTTCGGCGGCAGGGAAAGGTCGGAGGTGAGAGGTCAGATTGCAGAGGTCAGATTGCGGAGGTAAAGACTAAGCTTCCGAAACTTACGATCCTCTTCAGCCGACGGAAACTCGTTCTCAGTTTTCGTGATGCTCATTCCGGGGGAAAAGGGTTTAACCTCTGCAATCTGACCTCTTAACCTCTGACCTGTCAACTCTAACCTCTGACATGGTCTTCCTCCCGTTGACATCATCCCCTCCCGCCCCTACCCTTAAAAGTCCACGATGTCCGGCTCCATGAAAATTCTCGTTCTCGGCAGCGGCGGGCGCGAGCACGCGCTTGTCTGGAAACTAGCTCAGTCGCCGCGCGCCGGCAAGATTTACTGCGCGCCCGGCAATGCCGGCATCGCCGCAGAAGCCGAGTGCGTCGCCGTGGATGTGAAGAGCCTGGAATCGATGTTGGCGCTAGCCACCCAGATCGAGCCCGACTTAACAGTCGTAGGCCCGGAGTTGCCGCTCATGGTCGGCGTAGTCAACGAGTTCACAAAGCGCGGTTGGCGCACGTTTGGCCCCACCCGCGCTGCCGCGCAACTCGAAACCAGCAAGAGTTTTGCCAAGGAATTTCTACAGCGCCACCGCATTCCCACCGCGCACTATGCCATCTGTAATTCGCCCGATGACGTGCGCGATGCCCTCCCGCACTTTCATACGCCGATTGTTGTCAAAGCCGACGGCCTGGCGGCCGGCAAAGGCGTAGTCATCGCCAAGAGCAAAGACGAGGCCGCCACTACCGCCAACGAAATGCTCAGCGGCCGCATGCTCGGCGAGGCCGGAGCCCGCGTAGTCCTCGAAGAATTTTTGCAAGGCGACGAACTCTCCTTCCTGGTAGTAAGCGACGGCGAGCGCGTCGCGCCTCTGGTGGCTGCGCAGGATCACAAGCGCGTGGGCGATGGCGACAACGGCCCCAACACCGGCGGCATGGGCGCCTACACAACGAAAACGATCATTGATGACCAGATGCGCGACTGGCTTGTAGCGCACGTAGCGCGTCCCGTCGTGGATGGGATGAAGGCCGAAGGCGCCGAATATAAAGGCGTCCTCTACTGCGGCCTGATGATGACCGCGCGCGGCCCCGTGGTGCTCGAATTCAACTGCCGCTTCGGCGATCCGGAAACGCAGCCCATCCTGATGCGCCTGGAGAGCGACCTGGTCGAGGCCATGGAAGCGTCGATCGACGGCCGCACCAGCGAGGGCGATTTCCGCTGGTCCGACGATGCCGCGGTCTGCGTGGTGATGGCGTCCGGAGGCTACCCCGGAGCCTACGAATCAGGAAAGAAGATCAGCGGCCTGGATGAGGCGGCAAGACTGGAAGGCGTGAAGGTATTCCACGCAGGAACATCCAATCGCAATGGGGATTTTTATACGGCAGGCGGCCGAGTGCTTGGCGTAACCGCGCACGCCGCAGACTTGCAGACAGCAGTAAATCGCGCCTACCAAGCCTGCGCCAAGATAAGCTTCGAAGGCGCGCACTACCGTAAGGACATCGCGGCCAGAGCGCTGAAGAAATAGTCGCAAACGCAATTGAAAGCTTAACGTGTACTGTGCAGAGATATTTTCCATTGTTCGTTCTGCTTTCAACTGTTGCGGGAGCACTTTGCGTAATTTTGACGATCATCTGGTTGTTAAGCCGGACGCGGCTCAACAGCTTTAGAAAGGTTGCGCTTGCGTTTGTGTTTGCCGGAGCGATCATCCCCATTGTGATCCTACCCATCTGGTTCTGGACCAACGAGCATCCTTTCTTTTCACGATTTGAGGATGTCGCAGTGGTTCTATGGCCCTCATCGATCGTGACAATGGCGCTGGAGGGACCAGAACCGGCACCGTGGAGCACCATAGCCTTTGTGTACGGATTCGCAATACTAGGAAACGTGGGACTATATGGCACGGTAGGGCTGATTGTCGCGTGGGTCTATGTTCGCTTCCGTCGTAACATCGCAGGAGGGTGATTGCAAAATAAGCCACTCGTTTCTATCGTAATGGGCAGCGACTCCGATCTGGAGATCATGCGCGAGGCCGCCAAGGCTCTCGATGAATTCGGAATCACTTACGAGATCGACGTCACCTCGGCGCATCGCTCTCCCGACCGCACCGCCGACTACGCGAAAAAGGCCGCCAGCCGCGGCATCCGCGTCATCATCGCCGGAGCCGGCGGCGCCGCGCATCTCGCCGGAGTGATCGCCGCCCACACCACGCTCCCGGTGATCGGCGTGCCGATTCCCTCAACTTCTCTGCAAGGCATGGATTCGCTGCTGGCAACCGTGCAAATGCCAGCCGGAATTCCAGTGGCAACGGTGGCCATTGGCAAGCCCGGAGCGACCAATGCGGGAATTCTAGCCGCGCAAATCATCGCCACTGCCGATGCCGCCATCGCCAAAAAGCTAGATGCGCACAAAGAAAAGTTGGCGAAGGGCGTAGAAGAAAAATCAAGGAAACTGCAATCCTCGCTACGTGGATAATGCAAATCCGAGAACTGCATGTATTCGGGAAAAATGGATCTGCGTAGGGACAGCCGCCCCCGGCTGTCCAGTCGGGCGAAAGCCCGACCACACACTCCGTGCCGACGGAACCGCCCTACAGCTTCAGCCCCTTTAAATACTCGCGGAACGCCCCGCCCAAGTCATCCCGCTTCAGCGCAAATTCCACTGTGGCCTTCAGGAAGCCAAGCTTGTCGCCGGTATCGTGCCGCCGGCCTTCATAAACGTAGGCATACATCTTCTCGCGCTTGAGCAGCGCGCGCAGGCCGTCGGTCAGTTGCAGTTCGCCCCCCGCGCCCGGCTTGATATCGGACAGCGTTTCAAACACCGCGGGAGTCAGGATGTACCGCCCGATGACCGCCAGGTTCGAAGGCGCATCCGCCGGCTTCGGCTTCTCAACCAGGTCGAGCACCTCAAAAAGCTTGCCGCCCGTGCCGTCAACCTCCTTGCCCTTGATCACGCCATAAGAAGAAATAGCCGGCCCCTCGATCGCCTGAATTGCGATCACCGATCGCTGCTTCTCGTCGAACACATCCATGAGTTGTTTAAGCACGGGCACCTTGGCATCGATCACGTCGTCGGCCAGCAGCGCGGCGAACGGCTCGTGCCCGACCAGTTCGCGCGCCGTCAGCACCGCATGCCCCAGCCCGAGCGCTTCCTTCTGGCGCACGTACGAAACGTAAATCATGTCGGAGATCTGGCGCACGATCTTCAGCAGATCGGTCTTGCCTTTTTCTTCCAGCATTTTTTCCAGTTCGTAGCTGTGGTCGAAGTGATCTTCGATGGCGCTCTTGCCGCGGCCGGTAATGATGATGATCTGGTCGCAGCCAGCGGCCACCGCCTCTTCCACTCCATACTGGATGATGGGCTTGTCGACCAGCGGCAGCATTTCCTTGGGCTGGGCTTTGGTGGCCGGCAGAAAGCGGGTGCCGAGGCCGGCGGCGGGGAAAACGGCTTTGCGGACAGTGCGGACGCGGCGGCGCTCTTCGCCAACGCGCCTATCGTGCTCAGGCATCATATTGAAAGATTGTAAATGTTGCAGCCCCACGCTGCCGCACCCGCAACAGTGGCGCGCTCGCCCTCGGCTGTCCGCCGGAGCTTAGCTCCGCAGAGTTCACTCGAACTGCCGACGAAACCGCTCCCACTCGTCTTTCAGTGCCGCGACTTCGCCGCGCAGCGCGCCCACTTCCTCTTCCAACTGTGCCAGTCGCGCGCCGTCGCCTGACTGGTGACTTGACGCTCCCTCGGCCTGCGGACTCTCCGCCACAACCACATCTCCGGCGAGCAAGTGCACATACCGCGACTCCTTAGTTCCCGGCTGCCGCGGAAGCACTTTCACCAGCGGAGGCTCCCTCTGCATCAGTTTCTGCAGAGATGCCTGCACGTCGTCGAGCGTCTCAAACCGGTGCATGCGCTCGCAGCGTCCCCGCAGTTCGCCCGGCGTCTGCGGACCGCGCAGCAGCAGCACGCACATCAGAGCATTCTCTCCGCGCGTGAAGTTGAATACTTCCTGCGCGCGGTGTTCGTATTTCGTGACCCGGCTGTCGGCGCCGCCAGCCGGCCCGGCCAGCCGCTGCTCCTGCAAGCCGTCGAGCGCATCGCGCACCGCATCCTCGTTGAGTTGCATGACCGGGTCGCGATTCGATTTCTGATTGCACGCATTCACCAGCGCATTCAGCGACAGCGGATAGTACTCGGGCGTGGTGATGTCCTTCTCGATCAAGGCCCCCAGCACGCGGACTTCAGTTTCGGTGAGTTTCGGTTCCATAGATTTCGCGGTGTGCGGCTTCCAAGGTGACACACCATGTAAACTGAATCAAGTTTACGATTTCCAGTGATGCCTTCTCGCACGCTTCTCGCGCTGTTCCTAAGCCTCTCGCTTGCTGTAGAAGCACAGGCGCCGCACAGATCCGCCGCCGAGCCCGCCCCCAAGTTCACGCCGGACGAGCAGCTCTACCGCAATCCGGCGTTCGGTTTTCGCTACGAGATTCCGTACGGCTGGGTCGATCGCACGCAAGAGATGAACGCGCCCGCAGCCACGCAAACATCGGATTCGCCCACCACCTCCGGCTCAACTTCGTCCAAACCGGGATCGAAGGCCGCTTCCTCCAACGAAAAAGTCGCCCAGGGCGCGGTCCTGCTCGCCATCTTCGAGCGCCCTCCTAACGCCCCCGGAGACACC
Organism: uncultured Acidobacteriaceae bacterium; assembly: GCA_963818945.1. GTDB lineage: Bacteria > Acidobacteriota > Terriglobia > Terriglobales > Acidobacteriaceae > Acidiflorens. The sequence continues at coordinate 1,874,826 of CAWFUA010000001.1, forward strand.
GTCAACTCCACCGTCTTAATCGCCACCGAAAGCGCGGCCGCCTATCCGGGGCTCAAAAAAGCGGAAGACTACCTCGGCCCGCTCACCGAACTGGCAACGGCAAAAGGTCTCAAACCCGATGGCGATCCCGGCTTTATCGAGATCGACTCGCGCCAACTCGTCCGTGCCGACTTCAGCAAACCGATTACGGACAAGCTCTCCATGCATCAGTCCACGCTCATCGTGCTAGCGAAAGGCCAGATCATCTCGTTCACCTTCATCGCCGGCAGCGAGGATGAAATCGATGACCTGATAGACGCGCTCCATTTCACCGCGACGAAATCCAGTTCGCGGTGACCGAACTTGAGTTCCCCCGTGTTCCCCTGTGTACCCCGTGGTTATCGTTTTTGACAGTCAACCGATCCCTTTCGCGCCCCGCGTCCGTATCGCCGGCTTGCACAAACAACGTCCCGCGTAACCCCCACAAAACCCGCCATTTACCCACCCGGTTCCACCCCCAAAAATACCCCGCCTTATGCTAAAATAAACCCAGCTCAGGTGATACCTAACTAGCAGAAATTTCAATAAGTTGAAGTCACGCGAGCTGTCCCGGCAGCGTCCCCTCCAGCCGACCGCTGATTCGGGTTTTTTCACGGAGAAGAATGGCCACCAAAGAACTGAATCCCCAACTCGCCGACGTCAAGAACGCCGACGCGAAGAACAAGAACGGCGCTCATGCTAACGGCGATTACAATGCCGACTCCATCAAAGTCCTCGGCGGCATGGAAGCGGTCCGCAAGCGCCCCGCCATGTACATCGGTTCGACCGGCGAACTCGGACTCCATCACCTCGTCTACGAAGTCGTCGATAACTCCGTCGACGAAGCCCTGGCTGGTTACGCCGACAAGATCGACGCCACCATTCATCTCGACAACTCGATCACCGTCGTCGACAACGGCCGCGGCATTCCTGTCGACAACATGGATATCGATGGCGAAAAAATTCCCGCCGCGCAGGTCGTGATGACCACGCTGCACGCGGGCGGTAAGTTCGACAGTAATTCCTACAAAGTTTCCGGCGGGCTCCACGGCGTCGGCGTGAGCTGCGTCAACGCACTCAGCCACGAACTCGAACTGGAAATTTGGCGCGACGGCTTCACCTGGGAGCAGACGTACTCAAAAGGCGAGCCGACCAGCAAGCTGAAGAAAACCGGCGCGGCCAAAATTAAAACGGGCACCAAGGTTCACTTCACGCCCGATCGCGAAATTTTTACGGTCCTCGAATACAACTTCGATACCCTGGCCCAGCGCCTGCGCGAACTCGCCTTCCTCAATAAGGGCCTCACCATCACGCTCACCGACGAGCGGCAGACCGATTCGAAGACCGGCGAGGCCAAGCGCGCCGAGTTCAAATACAACGGCGGCATCTCCGAGTTCATCAAGCACCTCAATCGCGGCAAGCAGACCCTCCACGACAAACCCATCTACATGGAGGCCGACAAGGACCAGGTGCACATCGAAATCGGCCTGCAATATAACGACGCCTATTCCGAGTCCGTCTTCAGCTTCGCCAACAACATCAATACGGTCGACGGCGGAACGCACTTATCCGGTTTCCGCACCGCACTTACCCGCACCATTAACTACGCCGGGCAGCAGATGGGCCTGTTTAAAGATGTAAAAGAGAACCTGACCGGCGACGACGTCCGCGAAGGCTTAGTCGCGGTCATCAGCGTGAAGCTGCCCCAGCCCCAGTTCGAAGGCCAGACTAAGGGCAAACTAAATTCCGACATAGCCGGAGTAGTCCAGGCCGTAGTCAACGAAAAGCTGGGCGCATTCTTCGAGCAGAACACGACCGTTGCGCGCAAAATCATCAACAAGGCGATCGACGCCGCGCGCGCCCGCGAAGCCGCCCGCAAAGCCCGCGACTTGACCCGCCGCAAGGGCGCACTCGATGGCGGAGGCCTCCCCGGCAAACTAGCCGATTGTTCCGAGCGCGATCCCAACCGCTGCGAACTGTTCCTGGTCGAAGGCGAGTCCGCCGGCGGCACCGCCAAACAGGGCCGTGATCGCCGCTTCCAGGCCATCCTTCCGCTCAAGGGCAAGATTCTGAACGTAGAAAAAGCGCGCTACGACAAGATGCTCGCGCACGAAGAAATCCGCGCCATGATCACCGCGCTCGGCACCGGCATCTCGAAGGAAGACTTCGATCCCACGAAAGTCCGCTACGCCAAGATCATCCTCATGACCGACGCCGACGTCGACGGCTCGCACATCCGCACCCTGCTGCTCACTTTTTTCTTCCGCCACATGCAGGAGCTGATCAAACGCAACAATGTCTACATCGCGCAGCCGCCGCTTTTCGGAATCAAGAAGGGTAAAACGCACCAGTACATCAAGAACGAACACGAGTTCGTCAAAGTAATGGTCAAGCGCGCTTCCGAAGGCTTGATCGTTCGCTACGGAGAAGGTGCGGCTAAGCTCGAAGGCTCAGCACTTACTAAGTTCATCACCGTCCTGAACGAGTATTTAGGCTTCCTCGACAAACTCAACCAGCGCCTGCGCGAGGAACCGATCACCGAACTGATTCCCCGCCTCGACCTGGCCAAGCGCGCCGATTTTGAAGGCGACAAAAAAGCCGCGCCCAAGAAAATTGAAAAGCTAGAGAAAGAACTCAAGCGCCTGCAAAAAGACCTGAAGCTGAAGAGCGTGGAAACGCGCTTCGACGAAGAGCACAACTTGTGGGAAGCACATTTCGTCAACGCGCAAGGCGCCGAGCACGTCATCAATTGGGAATTAGTCTCGACGCCCGAAGGCCGCCAGCTCAACTCAAAATTCAAGCAGATCGCCGAGTATCTGGAGCCGCCCTTCGTAGTGGAGAGCATGCCGAAAGCCGCGAAGGCGAATGGAGATGCCGGAGCGTCCGCCGAAGAATTGGCCGAAGGCGAGACCGCCGAAGCAAAGGAAGCCGACACTAAAGATTCTGCCAAGGCCGACAAGAAATCCGCCAAACCCGCGGCGCGCCGCCCGAAAGAGCCTGAGATCGTCGAGAAGGCGACCGCCCGTGAACTCTTCGCCTACGTCCTAAACGAAGGCCGCAAGGAGTACACCGTCCAGCGCTACAAAGGTCTGGGCGAAATGACCGCCGAGCAGCTCTGGGAAACCACCATGGACCCCGAGCGCCGCACCTTACTCTCCGTCAAACTTGAAGACCTTGCCGAGTGCGAAACCATCTTCACAACGTTGATGGGCGAAGACGTAGAAGCGCGCCGGAAGTTTATCGAAGATAATGCGCTAGATGTGAAGAACCTGGATATCTGAGAACTTTGTGTTGTTCGAGATGCACCCGGGTGCGACAATCACGGCCATGGGTCCCGAACTGCGGAAGCTGTCGCTGGTTCTTCTTCTGCTATCCGCGTGTGCCGCACACTGTTTGTCTCAGGCGAAATCCGAAACTCCACCGACAAAAGGGCGGACGCTTTCAACCCGAGAACTGGCAGCGAAAGTTCGGAAATCGCTGGTCGTTGTACTGACCCAGGACAGCGAAGGAAACGTAATCGCTCAGGGGAGCGGGTTCTTCTTTAGGTCCGGACTCGCAGCGACCAACCTGCATGTGCTCAAACGAGCGTCTCAAGCGTATGTGAAGTCACTTTCGGATGGAGTATCTTACAAGATTGTCTCCGTTGTCGGATTCGATCTAAAACGTGATATCTGTGTACTAAAGCTGCTCCAAGCTGGCAACGTTTTCGACCAGGTTGGAGCGCCAGTTGGCGCACAACTTCCCCTGAGCACGCACGAAGTTGCAGAGGGGGACGATGTCCTGGTCGCCGGAAACCCCGAGGGGCTAGAGGCATCCTTTTCAAAGGGCATCGTTAGTGGCATCCGGCCTGGTTCGGGCCTGATTCAGATGGACGCGCCGATTTCTCCGGGTTCGAGCGGCGGCCCTGTCCTCAATGCCCGGGGCGAGGTCGTCGGCCTTGCCGTCTCCAGCCTGACTGAAGGGCAGAACCTCAATTTTGCGGTGCCGATCAAATACTTACGCGAACTGAGGCTCGTCTGGAATCTTCCTGTCAGGATTGCGGGAGGGCTGGCAGTGAGCGACTTGGAGGCGGACGGCTTTCGCGGACCTGTGAGAAGCGTAGCCGAAAGTGACGCCACGAGCGGAATGCCAGCGGAGCCATTCTCAGCTACGAAGTTCAACCGAGACGGGCAGGTAGAGCAATACACATTGTTCAAGGACGGCGTCGAGTACGACAAAGTGGTTGTGGAGTACTCAGACGACGGTTTGAAGAAACGAAGCGTTAGGACCGACAACCAAGGACGGCGAGAAGATAACGAATTTGCCCCGGAAGTCGCAGTGAGTGCCATTGGCCCGCGTGCCGATTTCGACAAGACTGTCGAGGTCGGTGCCAAAGGCGACCCGAACTTCAAAGAGGACAAGTACGACAGCAGCGGCCATCTCGTCGAGGAGATGGTCCCCGAGCAAAGCATCAGGCGAGTGATGAAATACGACTCACGTGGGCGCGAGATTGAGAGGTTGGAATATAGGCAGGACACATTGTGGTTCGCCACCCGTTCCACTTATGAGGACAACGAACGCGGCGACTGGATTAAGCGACGCATTACACTGTGGAGTGCGAAGTACCCGGATCGAGGTTTCGCTCCTCTCGAGGAAGAAACGCGAGAAATAGCCTACTACGATAAAGGCGGCAGCTAGGATGGGCATCTGACGGCATGAGTGAAGTGAACCGAGTCATTAATTTACACACATGTAACAAGTGCGGTAAGGAATTCGCGGCCGATGCTGAAATGGCCGCCCAAGGACCTGTCTCCGTGCTGCGCCTACGTCACTGCGAGGGCGGTAACGCCATAGACGTTCCCGGTAAGCTCCTTGGCTTCTACGAGAAGGTCGGCCGGAACCTCGTAGGGGCACAACCCGTTATCGACGATCCGCTTGAGGATTAGGCGTCTCGGTCGTTCCTTCCTACGCCATATCATTCTGATCACTACGGGCGGGCTGTGCCCGTTTGGGGTTTCCGATACGCTGGATTCAGCGTCATGATCCCCTAGCGCCTCGGCACATGCGCCGCGGAGTAGCTTTTTATGATTTACCCTTCAAGGCCAGACTTAGTCGGACTTTCCCTGGGTTTTTGAAGAATGGACACTTTACTTCTGACCCTTTTTCCTCAGGACGTGGAGGTGTCGCCCGCCAAATGTTTGATTCGAAAAGACCACGGTAGAGGGGTGTAGCGTGCTAGCCAGGGAACACCCGCAACATCTCCGCACTTGCTGTGTTTACACTGACGAGTCGCCCCACAGCAAAAGGAACCTTATGAGCAGGAATCGTGTAATCCGCTGGATCACTCTCGCAGCCCTGATGTTCTCCCTCTCCGCGGCATCGTTCGCCGGAGTCTTCGTTGGTGTTTCGGTCCGCGTTGGCCCGCCCGCACTGCCCGTCTATGCCCAGCCCATCTGCCCCGGTCCCGGATACCTCTGGACGCCAGGCTATTGGGCCTGGAATGACGACGGCGGCTACTACTGGGTTCCCGGCACCTGGGTCATAGCGCCAGTAGGCATGCTCTGGACCCCCGGCTACTGGGGCTGGGAAACCGGCTTCTATCGCTGGCACGGCGGCTATTGGGGACCGCATGTTGGCTTCTATGGCGGCATTAACTATGGGTTCGGTTACGGTGGCGTCGGCTTCTGGGGCGGCGAGTGGCGTGGCGGCAGCTTCTTCTATAACCGCTCTGTCATGAACGTCAACGTCGTCAACGTGAGGAACGTGTACGAGCGCAACGTGGTCGTGAACAACAATCATGTCGCGTTCAACGGCGGCAATGGCGGCGTCATGGCGCGGCCCACTCCGGAAGAACAACGTTACGCGAACGAACCGCATACCGCGACTCTGGCCGCGCAGACCGAGCATGAACGTGCCGCCCGCCAGAACCGCGCGCTGTTCGCGTCAGAAAACCACGGCCGTCCGGCGATCGCAGCCACCGGCCGGGCCGGTGAATTCAGCGGCCGCAACGTGGTCGCCGCCCGCCAAGCGGGCGCGGCCTACCACCAGCCAAAGATGTCGCCGCAAGAAGCCCGGGCGACCTCAGGCGAAAACCGGAGCAACGAGAGTCGCAGCGCCGAGAATCGCGCCGCTCAAAGTCGCAACAATGAAAATCGCGGCAATGAAATGAGAAACCAATCGCGGAACGAAAACAACCGCGAAACGCCTCGTTCCGAAAGCCGCGGTAATAACTCGCAAGCACGCCAAGACAAGACAGAACAGCGCCAGCAACAGCAGCAATCCCGGCAGGAACAGAAACAGCAACGGCAGCAGCAGAGGCAGCAAGCGAAGCAACAGAAAGCCGAGCGCCAACAGGCGCAGCGCGCCCAGAAGCAGCAGCGTCAGGAGCAGAAGCGCCAAGGCCGCGGATCATCCGGACGCTAACCCGCGCTCCGGCGCGACCCAAGGCTCCCACGTCTCGTCAACAACCACGAAGCGCGGGAGCCTTCGCCTTTCCGCCTTCCACTCTCGCGTCCGCGTTTCCACCCAACCGGACAGTTCCATCCGGAACAGGTCAAATCTCCCAACCAGAAATTTCCTTTCCTTTGTTATCATGCTCGTTGCGGTCCCGGGACCACCATTGCCTAGTCAAAAACAGCTCAAATGGTCGCAGCTCCGCGTCGGACTCACCGTGATTGCCGCGAGCATCACGCTCATGGTCTTGATCTTTCTCATGACCGGCACCGGCGGCTGGTTCACCCACAAGATCATCCTCAGATCCTACGTCGACAATGCCGCTGGCTTGCGCGTGGGCGCTCCCGTCCGCCTCGCAGGCGTGGATATCGGTAACGTCACCGCCATCGAGATCGTGCGCAACCGGCCAACCACGCCGGTCGAGATCACCATGAAGGTCAACACGGTTTACGACTTCAGCCTGCGCAAGGATTCCATCACCTTGCTGAGCACGGCGGGTGTTCTGGGCGAGACCTTCCTCGACATCGATAGTTCCGCCGCCAAAGGCACCGCCGCGGCCAACGGCGACATCCTTGCCTCGCGCGAGCAGCCCCAGATTCAGGACGTAGTTCGCTCCAGCCAGGGCACCTTGCAAAATATCGACGCGCTGCTCGGCCGCGTTGACCGCATCCTCGCCTATATCGAAAGCGGAAAGGGTTCGATCGGCAAAGTCATCTACGACCCGGCCCTGTATGACCGCCTCAACTCCACCGTCGCCGAGTTCAAGGGACTGATGGATGACATCCAGCAAGGAAAGGGCTCGCTCGGCCCGCTGCTCACCAGTGACGAGGCCTACAAGAAAGCCATCGCCGCGATCGACAAGGTCAACGCTGTCATTGACGACCTGCAGGCGGGCAAAGGTTCCGCCGGCAAAATTCTTAAAGATCCCGAACTCTACGACAACACAAACAAGACAATTGCCAACATCCGCCAGTTGACCGATGACATGAACGCGGGCAAAGGCGCGCTCGGCAAGTTTACGCACGATCAGGAATTTGCCAACAAGCTGCAGGAAACCCTGAACAACCTAACGGCGCTTACCGATAGGCTGCAAAAGGGCGAAGGCACGGCGGGCATGCTGTTCAAAGATCCGGCGCTCTACAACAACAGCAACCAGATGCTGGTCGAAACGCGAGAGCTAGTGAAGGCGATCCGGGAAGATCCCAAGAAGTACCTGACCTTCCACGTAAAGGTATTTTAGGGTTGTTCGTGTGGGGAGGGGGCTCCGCCCCGTCCAAGCCGAGCGAAGCTCGGCAGCAACTTGCTGACTTATCGCGCCGCGACGTCCGCCTGCTCGTGCGCGTGGTAACTCGACCGCACCAGCGGCCCGGACTCCACATGCCGGAATCCAAACTTCAGCGCTTCATCTTTAAGGAAGGAAAACTCCGCCGGTGTGTAGAAGCGCGTCATCGGCAGATGGTCCTTTGAGGGCCGCAGATATTGCCCGATTGTAAGAATGTCAACTCCGCGCGCGCCCAGATCGCGAAATACGTCAATCAATTCGTCCTGCGATTCGCCAATGCCCACCATGACGCCGCTCTTGGTGACGGCCGACGCATCCCACTTCTTGGCATTTTCCAGCAGATCAAGCGTGCGCTGGTAGCGCGCACCCGAGCGCACCGCGCGATAAAGCCGGGGCACCGTCTCGGTGTTGTGATTCAGCACATCCGGCTTAGCCTCCAGCACAATGCGCAACGGCTCTTCCAGTCCCTGAAAATCCGGAATCAGCACTTCCACCCGGCAGCCCGGCACCAGCGCTCGAATCTGGCGGATGGTCTCAGCGAAAATCTTCGCCCCGCCGACATTGTCGTCGTCGCGGTTGACGCTGGTCACCACAGCGTGGCGCAAGCCGAGCGTCGCGACGGCTTCAGCCACGCGCCGCGGCTCGTCCCAATCAATCGCCTCCGGACGCCCCTTGGGCACCGCGCAAAATCCGCAGCGGCGCGTGCAGATATCGCCCAGCAACATGAAGGTCGCGGTTTTATGGTGCCAGCACTCGCCAATGTTCGGGCACTGCGCGGACTCGCAAACTGTATGCAGCCCCAGCCCGCGGGCGAGCTTCTTGAGATTATGAAAATTATCGCCGACCGGCGCCTTAGCTTTCAGCCACGATGGTTTAGGGCTGGGAATCCGGGGCCCGAGGTCGATCTGGACGAGTTGGGAAGAGGCGGACACCGTAAGTTTCTTTGATTTTAGCAGCTCGCGCTCGTAGAACTCTCCACCTCGGTCACGCGCGGTCTAGTAACCGATGCAGCCGCTGCTTCACTTCCGGCCACTCCGCCGCCAGGATCGAGAATCGCGCCGAATCACGAGCAATGTAGTCGGCGGCCATGCGATGGGCGCGGAGGATGCCTTCGAATCTTCCACCGATGCGCGCGATCGCGTCGCGCGAGCGCTGGTTGCGCACGTCCGTATGAAGACAGACGCGGAGCACTTGCCAGGTTTCAAAGGCGTACGTCAGCATGAGCAGCTTGGCATCCGTGTTAGCGCCTGTGCGGATTGCCGGCCCGGCCAGCCAGGTGTACCCGATTTCACAGGCGTCAGGCGTCGGCAGTCCATTTCGCAGATGCCCGTCCGGCCAAGCCCAACGTTCGATATCAAAGAACCGGGTCGAACCGATGACAGCCCCGTCGGCGACGCGTACGGTGGCAAACGCCAGAGCCTTGCCGCTCTCCTCCCACGACAGGGCAGTTTCGACGTAGCGGACGGCGTCGGCTCTTCCCTGCGGAACGGGGCTCCACTGGTAGAGCGAGGGATCGGCAGCCGCGGCAGCCACCAGGCCGTCGATGTGGCGATGGCCAAGCGGTTCGAGACGAACGCGCGTACCCGAAAGCATCGGACTTTCTAGTTTCATAAATCGAGTATGCAGTGAGTCCGCGCGCGCCGCAATGTGGGTGGTCACTTCTTCTCGCCGAACAACTGCCGCACTGCATCTTTCCGATAAGCGAAGATCGTCTCCACATCCTTCTTAACCTTCAGCGAGTGCGCAATCGACCCCAGCGCGCCAAATGGCAGCAGATACTGCACTTCATCGGAGATGCGCGTGCCACTCCCTTCCGCAGCAAACCTGTGTTCGTGATGCCACAGCTTATACGGACCCTTCAGTTGCACATCCACAAAGCGATGCGGAGGCTCCCATTCCACAATTTCAGTAGTCCAGTGAATCGGGAAGATCCGCCAGCGCAGCGAATAACGAATGCGTGTCCCTTTGCGAACCGGCGACGGCTCGACCTCCAAAATGCGAAAGTGCAGCCATGCCGGAGTAAGTTGCTGCAGATTCGCGGCTTTTGCGAAAAACTCGAACACCTCGTCGAGCGGGCGTGGCACGTACTGCTCAGCGCGAAAAATGAAAGGAGGCATAGACCGCAACTCTTTTATCTCATGAGCCCCGACGCAAACAGGCGCCAGCGCCTCGCTGTCAGAGCCGCAGCATTCGGCGCTAGAAGCTGAACATTGCCTGCAATTCGATCTTGCGATTGGCGGCCGCGCTGGAAAATGGTCCACCTGCCAGAGCGATTGATTCTCCGAATCTGGGCGAAGTCAGCACTCCAATCGGTGCTGCCGGGTTCACCTTGTTTAAAACGTTCCGCGCATTGACGCTGAACGTCAGGTTGTAGCGACGAGTGCTGGTGGCCGGGCCGAACATGCCTCCCCTGCCGCCCGGACCGCCGCCGAAACCAACGCCTCCGCCGCCCCCTCCACCGCCGCCGTGCGGGCCGCCGCCACCACCGCCCGGGGGACCGCCTCCTGGGGAACCACCCTGCTGTCCCGCGTTCTTGCCTAGTTCCGGGCCAAAGCCGAATGTTTTCGCCAGCCGCAGATTAAGCGTGAACTGGGATGGACCAGTGAGATAGTTAATCGGAATCTGAGCAGAGGGCGTGGATGGAGTGGTGTAGTGGCAGGCGGCGAGGACTGAAACGCAATTCCCGGTTGGATTCGGAGCCAGGGCCGCGCGGACGTTGAACTGCAAGTCGCTGGCTAGGTCCTGACCGGCAGTGACATTGTACGGTGAGCCGGAGTTGAAGATCATAAACGGGCTCAGTCGAAACCCTTTGGGTAATGCCATGGTTCCGCCAAAAAATAGACGATCCCGGATCGCGAAGGAAGCCCGCCCGTAATCCAGGCTTATATTGTGGGGGTCGGAGGCGAAGTTCGTGGAAAACCCGTTGCTCGTTCCGCCGATCGGATCGCTGTTGGCGTAGTTGAGAGAATAGTAGCCGTGCAAAGATATCTTCGCTCCAGCCTGAACGTTGAAATTGGCGATCAACTGGTTCTGGCGGAAAACTCCGGCGGACGAATACTGGAAGTTTGGATTGTAAGTCAGGGAGTATGGGTAAGAACTCGGGTCTGGCGGGGCGTTGGCGACGAGCGACATAAGTTGGTCAACGCCGCGGGAATTCAGATACGTAAGCGTCACGTTGGCATTCTTGGAGACCTGCCGCTCGAGGCTGAATGCTGACTGGATGATATAGGGCGCGTGCAGTTTCGGGGCGATGCTATATGTCGAAGAAACCGTTTGCGTTGACGGCAACTGGGATACCGGCAGCACGACCGGGAAAGAGGTTAAAGGGCAGGGGGCGGGCGCTGCGGGACACGTCGAGACGCTATATTGCTGCTGGGTAATGCCGTTAAAACGGTCCGCATTCAACACCGCACTCTGTGTGAAGCGGTCATAGAACAAACCGAAGCCGCCGCGGAGTACCGTTTTCGGCGCGCTCTTGCCTCCACCACCAATGCCCCATGCAAAACCGATCCGCGGCGCCCAGTCTCCATGATCGTGAATGGCATTCTGCGTTTCGAAGCGCAGGCCGCCGCTAAGGGTGAGGCTGGGGCGTAACTTCCAGTCGTCCTGCACATAGATGCCGGCATCGGCGACCGTGACCGGAACCGTGGGAACGGCGCCAGATGCTGCCGCATTGAGCGAAAACTGCGTTGCTCCGGAAGGTGTTTGGTTGTTGACGAGATACTGCAACGCTTGTGAATAGGCTTGTATGCTCGGAAAAGTGAAGGAGCCATTAAATCCGGCTGCGGACGTGTCGACCTCGTGAACTACCCGCAGTCGTCCGCCGAATTTCACGAAATGCTTGCCCTGCGACATCGACGTGTAATTCTGCAGTTCGTAATGATCCTCATAGTCAGTCTGGATTCCCTGGCTGCTGCGGCCGCCCACGAATGAGCCGAGCACGTTGATGGATGCACCGGTTGTGAACGGCGTAGGCAACGACAACAACGGAGTCGAGACCGGATTCTGGCCACTATTGTCGCGCAGGTACTGAAAGCGAGTTTCGTTCACCGCCTTTGCACCGATGACTTGTGAGTCGGAGATCTGCACAGTGTGCTCGGTCGAGGTAGTGTCGTAGCCGGCCTCGGGCAGTGCCTGCCCTCCTACGCCGGCATTTTCCTGCGTGTCGCGGAAATACTGGTAGCGCGCAGTGAGCGTGTTGGTGGGAGTGAGTTGATAGTCAATTCGCGGGCCGATGTTGGTGCGCGTGCGCGGATTGGGAACGCTGGTGTTGTATGTAATTCCATCGGATGTCAGGCCGGGCACGGTCGCATTGACGACGGCGATTTCGTCGATGTTGCGGCGCTGTACGTTGAAGAAAAAAGACGCCTTCTTATTAATCGGGCCGCCAATGTTCCCCATGTAAATGACGGAATCGTACGGCTGCTGCTCCGCGGTGCCGAGGAACGGATTGCGCGTGTTCAGGCCTGAGCTGTTGCCCTCGACCGAAAACTGTCCGTGAAACTTGTCGGTGCCGGGCTTGGTGAAAACTTCGATTCTGCCGTAACCCAGCTTGTCGTACTCGGCTGAAAACGGATTCTGGTTGATGCGAATCTCGCGGATCGATGACTTGGGCGGAAGCTGGCCGCCGGTGAACCCATCGATGTAGAGCTGGCCGCCGTTGGGACCGGCGGAGGGGCCGGCCAGAGCTTCGAGATCGGACTGCAGTTCGTCGGGATCGTCGGGCAGAGCGTCAAGATCCTTGCCGGTGAGCACGATGGCGCCAGCGTTGCTGGCGGGATTGACGTTAACCTGAGGGCTTTCCTCTTCGACGTTGACCTTTTCCTTTTCGACATTGATTTCGAGCGAAATGTTGAACAACGAAACTTGACCCGCCTCCAAACTCACGCCGGTTTTCGCATAAGCGGAGAAGCCTTTGGCATTGGCTGTGACGGTGTATTTGCCGGGAGGCAGATTTTCAATCTCATAAGCGCCGTTGGGGTTGGTTGTTGCCGAGCGAGCGGGGCCTCCGGACTGTGCGGCCGCGACCTTGGCATTTGCAACCACGGCTCCCGAGGGATCGAGAACAGTTCCACGCAGCGTTCCGGTTGCAGGAGCCGACTGCGCCCAAGCTGAGGCGGCGAGCGCGGCGATCAAAGATATGATGACTAAGAAAAACTTCAACGTGCACCTTTCTCTTTCGAAGTAAATATCGCGCATTGGAATCGTGGACTACTGGGCGGTTTCACCCTCGCCTCCCGAAGCGTTCAGCGACCACGGTGAGAGCAGTGAATAGGCGGACCGGTTCGGCGCCGCCGTGAGTATGGCGTCGACGCCAGCCAGGAGCGTGATTGCTATCACAGCGCCCGAATCTCCACCATCGGCCGAAACAATCATCACCGCATCACCTTTTTGAAGATCGGCGAGCGTGCTGTTCGGCAAGCGGCTCAGGAGGCGCTGAAAATCCGGGGGACCGTTCGCGCCGGGGCCGCCGCCCTGGCCTCGTTCTGCGGCGGAATCCGATCCGCGCCGATCGCCGCCCGGCGATGCCGAGTTTTGCGGGCTTGCGTTCTGGACGCCCACCGCGTCCCCATTCGCGCTCGCGCCACCCTTGAGCCGCATGGCGATGCGCTGCGCCATCTCCGCCGGCAGTTTCTTCATCTGTGAGTCGGCGGAAACTTTGACCACAACGGTCGCTTTAGCAATCAGATCTTTTACCGTGATAGCGTTGTTGGCGGCGTCAATCGCAGTGATGGTTCCCGCAATGTTGCGGAATGTCCCGGAGACAATTTCTTCGGCAGTAAGCTCGGAGCCGTCCTGGCTGCGTGCACCGCGAGCGCGCAACTGATCGCCCACCTTGATTTGATCGAGCGGCGCGGGCTTGGCATCGTCGAACTTCACGGAGTCCGGGGCGTAGCGGCGCAGAATCGTGTCCTTGCTCACATGGACGGCAACGCTTTTGTTGGCGCCGAAACCGCCTGAAGAAATCGCGATCGTGCCGGTCGCGGCATCCACCTTATTGACGAGTCCGCCGACGCCGCGCTTCTGCCAGTCATCGCGGTCGCGCTGCTGTTTGGCGCTGACGTCGGCTTGCTTCATCACGATGACGGCAAGGGCGGCAAGGGTGTATGCGTCGGGCGCTGCCCGACCGCGCACAAGAACGCGATCTCCGGGCTGAAGATCCTGCGGCTGGAGCGTGGTCGCGTTCTTCAGATCTTTTTCTCCCGGCGGAACGCGCAGGATCGTGGTGGTGCCGGCGAGCTTGGCGGTGACTTCTCCGCCGGATTCGGCGGTCACCGTGATCGATTCTGGTTGCACGCTCTTGATGACGCCGACGGCCTTCACAATCGACGCGTCGTTTGACGCGCCCGGCGTTGCCTGAGCGCCTGCGAGCGCCGAAGCCAGTGTCAGAGCGTAGAAACCGGCGAGTAGCACGGCAAGAGGCCGCCGCGCAGCTAACAGTATTGAGTTCATGCGTTGCACTAGGTGTACTCTAGCATCGCGAATGAGGGCCGAATCCAGCTTTTACGAAGTTTTACCCGGCATTGACGCTGCTTTGACAAGAGTTGTGGCAACATGAGGCGTTCTTTTGAGCATCCAGTCACTTATCGAATCCAAATTCCGCCATTACAGAAAGAGATGATGCGACCCCCATTCCGCTCGAAATTAATTGCCTATGTATTGGTTGGCACGGTGCTTGCTATCCCCGGCTTTGCCGCTCCGCAAAAAGCGCCGGACTCGGTCACCACCATTAACGTCAATGTGAAGGTTGTGACGCTGCCAGTTACGGTGCGCGATAAGCACGGGCAGATTGTCCGCGACCTGACGAAGGACGACTTCATTGCGCTGGTAGACAGCCGGCCCCAGACCATCAAGTATTTCGCGCAGGAGACGAATCTGCCGCTGACGATGGGCCTGCTGGTCGATACCAGTTGGAGCCAGAGGGAAGTTCTGGACCAGGAGCGGAACGCGAGCCGCAGTTTTCTGGATCAGATGCTGGTGCAGGAAAAGGATAAGGCATTCCTAATTCACTTTGACCGCGAGGTCGAACTGTTGCAGGACTTAACCTCGCACCACGAGAAGCTGGAATCGGCGCTCGATTTGCTGAAGACAGCGGACCGGGAGCGGACAAGCGACTCGGACGATTCCGATTCGCGCTCTGGTTCCGGACACAAACATGGGACGCAATTGTACGATGCTGTCTACCTAGCGTCGAACGAGCTGCTGAAGAAGCAGACGGGCCGCAAGGCTGTGATCATTTTGACCGACGGAGTGGACCGCGGAAGCAAGTTGACGCTGGAGAGTGCGATCGAGTCTGCCCAGCGCGCAGACACGGTGGTTTATTGCATTTACTTTGCGGGGCATCGCGAGGAGCGTGGCGAGCGTGGAGAAGGTGGCGGAATGGGCCGCCCCGGCGGTGGTTGGCCAGGGGGCGGAGGCGGATGGCCCGGTGGCGGCGGTTATCCGGGAGGGGGTGGCGGCAGACGCGGCGGGGGGCAGCGGCCTTCGGAGGAACCGCGTGTAGACGGCAAGAAGATTCTGCAGCGGATTTCGAAAGAGACGGGCGGACGATTCTTGGAGGCCAGCAAGAAGGAATCAGTCGGAGAGATCTATACGAGCATCGCTGAGGAATTGCGAACGCAATACAGCCTCGGCTTCACGCCGGATAAAGACGGTTCGGAGGAGGGATATCATCACCTGCAGTTGCAGGTGAAGCGCAAGGATATGACGGTGCAGACCCGAGAGGGATATTACGCCGATTGACGGCGAAGGGGTTTCTGGGGTTGGATGGAGGCAGCGTGGAATCCGCGCCCCCCATCTTCGATCCCGAATCGCGGCGGTATAGCCGCCTCGATGCGATTTGGCTCACCATCTGGCTGGTCTTCCTGGGTGGGCTGGCGGTGCTCCCTCCACGGCTCGAATGGCACAAGCAGGTAATCCTGCTGGCCATTGGAATTGTCCAGGTGCTGGAATCGAAGATCATTGCGCGCGTCCCCCGGCGCGGCGTGTTTTACGTCATCCTGCTGAAAATCGTGCTGGCCACGCTGCTGCTCGACCACACCGAGGAAATCGGGATCAACAGCAGTTACTGGCCGATTTATTTCGTTCCGGTGGTGACGGCTGCGCTCTATTGCGGACCTTGGGCAACGCTGGTGTGGACGTTGCTCACCTCGGCGGCCTACTGCTCCTATCTTTATCCCGCAATGCAGGAGTACGAACTGACTCCAGAGGCGTTCGAATACCTCAGCCTCCGCCTCATGTTTTTCTTTCTTGCGGCCATGGTGGTGAACCGATTCTCGCAGCAAAGCCGGCACCAGACGGGGCTTTATCGCGAACTCGCCGAGCGGCTCGCAGAAACCAACCGCCGTCTGGAGCAGGCACAAGCCGAAGCGCGACGTTCGGAACGGCTGGCTGCGCTGGGCCAGCTTTCCGCCGGACTGGCTCACGAAATTCGCAACCCGCTGGGCGTGATCAAGGGCTCGGCCGAGATGCTGAGCCAGAAGCTTGAGGCCTCGGATGAGCTTCCGCGCGAACTGGCCGGTTATATTACAACCGAGGTCAACCGGCTGAGCGCTCTAGTCACGGAGTTTCTGGATTTTGCGCGGCCGCTGCATGCGCAACGCGAGCCCGGCGAGATCACGAAAGTTCTCGATCGCACGCTCGACATTGTGGCGACTCGCTGGAAAGGAAAGCCGGTGCGCGTGGAGCGCAATTACGCGGATTTGCTTCCAATGGTTCCGCTTGACGAGAGTTTGTGCGAGCAGGCGTTTCTGAATCTGGTTCAGAATGCTTACGAAGCCATGGAAGAGACTGGCGGCACATTGCGCGCCGAAGTTCGAACGACGGCGCACGGAGGACGGGAAGGCATTGAGGTTTTGCTGAGCGACACCGGTCCCGGCGTGCCGAAAAAACTCCAGGAAGAAATTTTCAATCCTTTTGTGACGACCAAGAAAACCGGTGTTGGCCTGGGCCTCTCCATCGTTTCGAAAATCGTGGATGGCCACCACGGTTCCATTCACGTGGAGAACGGGCCGCAGGGCGGCGCTGTATTCAGATTATTTTTCCCACTAGAAGAAGTGGTCGAGGCGCACGAGGTCTACACGGGAACGTCAGGCTAAACAGTTTCCACGAAGGACGCGAAAAGCGAACGACCAACGACCGACGACTAGCGACGAACTACAAATGCCGACGATCCTTATCATCGAAGACGAAGCCAAGCTGCGGCGCCTGCTCGAGTTGAACCTGGGCGACGACGGCTTCAAAACGCTTTCCGCTGGTGACGCGGAAACGGGGTTGAAGTTGCTCGTGGCCGAACCGGTGCATTTAGTTCTTACCGACCTGAAGCTGCCCGGCATGAGCGGCATCGAGTTCCTCCACAAAGCCAAGGAGCAAGACATCGCGCTGCCAATCGTGGTCATGACGGCATTTGGCTCGGTCGAGACCGCTGTCGAAGCCATGAAAGCCGGCGCCAGCGATTACGTGCTCAAGCCATTTTCGCTGGCGGAAATCCGGATTGTGGTGCGCAAGGAACTCGACCACTCGCGCCTGCAGGAGGAGAATCGCTCGCTGCGCGAAGCTCTGGGCCAGAAATACAGCCATCCGAATATTGTGGCGCGCAGCCCCAAGATGCAGGAGGTACTGGCGACGGTTGAACGCGTGGCGCCGACCAACTCGACCGTGCTGCTCGGTGGAGAAAGTGGCGTGGGTAAGGACCTGATCGCGCGCGTAATTCACGAAAAATCGCGGCGTGCATCGGGGCCGTTCGTCAAGATCAACAGCACGGCCATTCCCGAAAATCTTCTCGAGAGCGAGTTATTCGGCTACGAGCGGGGAGCGTTCACGGGCGCGACCACCAGTAAGCCGGGAAAATTCGAACTGGCTGACAAGGGGACGCTGTTTCTCGACGAAATTGGCGACGTGCCGCCGGCGACGCAGGTCAAGCTTCTGCGCGTATTGCAGGAGCGCGAGTTCGAGCGGCTGGGCGGAACGCGAACCGTCAAAGTTGATGTTCGTCTGCTCGCTGCTACCAACCGCGATCTGCGCGCCGCGCTTGAACAGGGAACTTTTCGCGAGGACCTTTATTACCGGCTCAACGTTGTTCCCATCGACATCGCGCCCCTGCGCGAGCGCAAGGAAGATATTCCCGATCTGGCGAATCTTTTTCTGGCGCGATTTTCAAAGGATTCGGGACGAGAGATTCGAAACCTCAAGCCCGCCGCGGTGCAACTCCTGCTCGGTCATTATTGGCCGGGGAACGTACGCGAGTTGCAGAACGTCATCGAACGCGCGTGCGCGCTGGCGCCCGGCCCCGATCTCGACGTCAGCGACATACAGCTCGACTCGCCGCGCAATCGTGCCAATGCTGGAGGCGAACGTTTTCTCCCTGACGGCATGACGCTCGATCAGTGGGAAGACGAAATGATCCGCGAGTCTTTGAAGCGCGCCAGCGGGAATAAATCGCAGGCTGCGCGGCTGCTCGGGTTGTCGCGTAATGCGCTGCGGTATCGGTTATCCAAGATTGGGATCGACGACAATGAGGCCGAGTGAAGCGGATCATCGGCCGATCGGCTCTTTCGTCCAGTCAACAATTTTCAGCTTCTTAATGCGGGCGAAGGCTTGGTCGTTGGTGACGAGCGTCGCTTCCAGTGCCAACGCGTGAGCGGCGATCATGGCATCGAGGTTGCCCATGGGCTGGCCTTCGCGCTCCAGCGTGGCTCGAAGGTGGCCGTAGTGTTGGGCCGCATCGGAATCCCAGGGCAGGACTGCGACGCGCAGAAAGAAGTCCTCGATCATGCTGTGCAAGCGGGTAGCATGAGGAAGCCGAGCGGCTCCGAAGCGCAACTCGCCTTCGGTGACTGCGGATATAGCGAGCTGCGCCATCTCGACTTTCACCAGGTGACGATCCACGGCTGGGCTATTGCCCTTGATAATGCAGCTCGCGATGTTGGTGTCGAGCAGGTAGCGGATCATTGTCGGGTCGGTCATTTTCGGGTAGCCCCATCAGACCCAATCAGAACAACTCACGCTTCTGCGGCGGTTCATCCGTGCGGTCGGCCATGAACTCGTCGGGAACGTTTGCTTCCCGCCGGAGTTTGAAGAAGCTGTCCCATGACTCGGGACGCCGCGAGAGAATCACATCTCCGGTAGCTGGATCCTGGCGGATAAAAACCTCGCTGCCTTCAAAACGAAAATCGGCGGGCAGGCGGACTGCCTGGCTTCGGCCGTTGAGAAAGAGCTTGGCGGTGCGCGGCATCGGTGTCCTCCACTATGCGATATATACTATGATATATCACATGAAGTCAAGGGTTAGTCGCGTGACAAGGGCAGACCCCAACCGTCGCTGGCCGTAAACCACCACCTTGGTTGAAGCCGGCCACCGGAACCCCTCCCCCCATCCTTTCTTCCTCCTGACCTGCTGCGTCTAACAATCTGAAAACACAAGCATTGCCGGAATTCGGAGTCCGCCGTCCGCGCTGGCAGCCAGACTGCAAGATTTGGGACGTAGAGTTCTTGATCCAGGGTGGAGGCATTTATGCAGTTCAAGACGAAATTCATCGCCGCAGTCATCCCAATCGCACTCATGGCAATGCTGATTCTTGCCGTTCCGGGCGTGGTCGTCGCTCAGAACCCAGATCTGTCGCAGAACCCGGCGCCCGATCAGGCTACGATGCCATCTCAGGATCAGAGTCAGGGCCAATATCAAAGCCAGGACCAGGGGCAATACATAACTCCGGAACAAGATCAGGAACAGGACATGCGTTCGATGCCGAGCGGGTCCGACAACAATTCGGGCACGCCGATGTCGAACTCTCCCTACGATCAGGCATCTCCTAATGATCAGAACGAGCGGCCGCCGATGAGCGAACTTCCGCCTCCGATGAAGCCGAGTCCGAACGGTCCGAGCATGCAGGGACCACCGCCGGGACCGGGTGGGCAGAATTATCCCGGAGGCCAGGGCAATTCCAGCGAGACTTCTTCTAACAATGGTGTTGCACGCGTCAGCCTGATTCATGGCGATGTTTCAACGCGTCGCGGCGATGCCGGAGAATGGTCGGCAGCGCAGCTGAATGCTCCGCTGATGGCGGGCGATAGCGTTTCGACCGGCGACAAGTCGCGCGTCGAACTCCAGCTCGATTACGCCAATATCTTCCGTCTGGCCGAACACACGCAGGCCAACGTTACCAATCTGACGCGCTCCCAAATTCAGATTCAGATGGGGCACGGGATGGCGAACTACACCGTGTTGCGAAACAGCGATGCGGATGCCGAGATCGATACGCCGAATGTTTCCATCCGCACCGAGCGCCGTGAAGCGAGCTTCCGGATTCTTGTGACTGCGGACGATAACACCGAGATCCTGGTACGCCGCGGCGAAGTCGAAATCACGACTCCGCAAGGCGGAACGCGCGTAGGCGCGAACCAGTTCATCACGATTAAGGGCACCGGCGCCGACACGCAATATCGCATCGGCGATGCGCCGGCGCGGGATGATTGGGATCAGTGGAATAGCGATCGCGACCGGATGATCAATGGCTCCGTGTCGCGCAAGAATACGAACGACTACTACACCGGCACGCAGGATCTCGACGCGAACGGCAGTTGGCAGGACGTTCCCGACTATGGTCACGCCTGGTTCCCGAACGAGCCGCAGGGTTGGGCTCCTTACAGCGCGGGCAACTGGGTTTGGGAGCCTTACTGGGGATGGACCTGGGTTTCCAATGAGCCGTGGGGCTGGGCGCCGTATCACTACGGGCGCTGGTTCGAATACAACGGAGCGTGGGGCTGGTATCCGGGACCGGTTTATCCATACTACCGCCCGCTGTGGGCGCCGGCATACGTCTCGTTCTTTGGATTCGGCGGCGGGTTCGGCGTTGGCTTCGGCTGGGGATCGATTGGCTGGTTCCCGATCGGCCCGTGCGACTACTTCCATCCCTGGTGGGGCGGATGGCGTGGGCGCTTCGGCTACACCGATTGGCATGGCTGGAACCGCGGCGGATTCGCTCCGCTGCACGGCGGCAGCCGTTTCTCGAACGTGAATCGCGCGATGCACGATCGGAATTTCCGCGGTGCGACGTCGGTTGCAGCCAACCGGTTTGGGCAAGGGCGCGCGCCGTTTTCGCGAGTGAATCACGAGTCACTGCAAAATGCGCATTTTGCGACCGGTAACTTGCCTGTGACTCCGACGCGGGCAAGCTTGAGCGCCAGCGGACGTCCGGCTGCGGGCAGCACTCTTGTGAATCGTGGCGGCAGCCATTTCTTCTCGCCGCGCGGCACCAACACGGTTGCCGGCGGGCGGTCGTTTGAGCATGAACAGTCGCAGGTTTCGAATGCCATGCGGCAGAACGGGGTGTCCCCGGTCAACGGAGGTCAGCGCGGCTTTGAGAATGGCAACCGCAGTTCCGAGAATGGCGCGCGCGGGGCCGAAAACGGTGCTCGTGGCGAGACTTTCAACCGGCGTAACTCGGTTGAGAGCAACCGCCAAGTTGCGCGGCCCGGCAACAGCCCGAACGAAGGACGAGGATTCGGCCAATCAGCCGGGAATGGTGGGCGCGCGACTGCGGAAACACGCGGCAATTCGAATTGGGGCTCGGTGCCTCGGCCCGGCAACTCGGTGAACTCTGAGGCTGGTCGCCAAGGCGGCGCCAACAGCGGTGGCTGGCAGAAATTCAGCCCGATGCAGCCGCGTTCCTCGTCGCCCTCTTCGGAAGGATCAGCGGGCCGCACTTACGGCAACGGGAGCGAAGGACGTTCTTACGGCAATGGTTCTGAAAGCCGCTCCTACGGAGGCCAGGAGAACCGCGGATCTTATGGCGCTCCTCGGGGCACGGAAGAACGTGGATCTTATGGTGCTCCCCGCTATCCAGGCTCGGAACAGCGAGGCTCGGTAGGACGGACCTACGGCGGAGGCGGAGTTTCGCGCCCACAGCTCAACATGAGGCAGCCGATTGTTACGCCGCGCTCTTATGGCGGAGGCTATCCCGGTGGTGGACGAGCGCCCAGCAGCGGCGGCGGCCGCGCTCCAAGTTTTGGCGGCGGACGTGCTCCAAGCTCTGGCGGCGGCCACTCGGCCCCCAGCGGACATAGCGGTGGATCATCGCACGGTGGAGCGGTGGCGTTCACATGGTGGCGGTGGTTCGCACGGCGGTGGCGGCGGGCACGGACACCGCTAACGATATTCCGAGCGCTCCCCCGGATTGCAGCGGAGCGCTTGAAACGGAGTCTCTCTTCCCAACGTGGGACGCAAAAGCTTCGCGTCCCACCATTTTTTTTGTTCCCTTCTTTTCTCTTGGAACCGCCGGCAGGTTGCGTGCTGTGCACTCCATCGGCACCGCACGACAGCAAGTCATCACCTCCCGTGCGTGAGTTTCAGGTCGGCGAAGCTTGTCCATTTGCCGTCTTTGTCTTTCTGCTCCATCAGCCATTCCCACGAGTCCTTCTCGGGAGACCAGCGAAACGTCGTGTGGAACGGGCCATCCGGGTACTCGAAGATAAAACGGATCGCGTTGCCGTCGCGAGTGCCATACCCCGGAGTTTCCGAGAAGCGCGCTCCGAACACATCGAGCAGATGGAGCACGTAGCGCTCGCTGACGGGATCGTGCCCAAGAAACCAGATGGCTTCGTACTTGTGCTCGCCAGCCGGAGCGCCCGAGGATGTCTTCTCGTGGATGCGAATAAACTGGTGATTGAGCACCCACTCCGCTTCGACTTCATGATGTGCATCACGGCCCATGACCGACCCCTCCATCTTCCAGGATCCGGTCATGTGATCGGCCAGGTCGTCGCGCCATTCGGCAGGAGCTTGCGCGACGGAAGCGACCGCCACCGCAAGCGTAATGAGTAAAAGACAGAAACATTTTTTCATGTGCACAATCCTTTCCCCGATTCCACTCTAACTTCCATTCCGGGTGTCGTGGCTCACTTTGTCGATTTCTTGCAAGCGACCTCAAGGCCAGAGATGGATTTCCTTCTCCTTCTTAGCCGGGAGGCGCGGTTGACATCCCGTGGTGAACTAAGCGTCGGCTGGAGATTGACTACAAGGGGTCCAGGAATGGTGCCGGGAGGGGAGTTGAACCCCCAAGACCCGAAGGTCGGCGGATTTTGAGTCCCTCTCCCGAATAACCCAGCAGGCTCCCGCGGTGGGGCCGGGGTCCGCTTTAAGGATGACTTCTGTCCCACTCATCGCGCTCGCGGTAGACGGCGATGGAAGAGATGCGATCGTTCCAATTCTTGGAAGAATTGTCGGCAAGCCTCATGCGATGCAGATCGTCCACGTCGTGATCGATCCGGGCATTCACGCCGTCGAAATTGTCGTTGATGAAGACACGCACCCGGGCCCCGCGAAATAGACGGATAGAACTGATTTTGTCGTTGAATCCAGCCGGCATCGAGGGCCAGCGTTCACCCGCTTTCAGACAAAAGTAGTCTCCCCTGAAATCAGAGTCTTTATAGAAGCACGCCCCGGATTTCGGTGGATGTGGCCTGCCCCATTGATATTGGGCAAATGCCGGTAGAGACACGAAGGACAGAAACAAAGCTGCCGTAAGTGCAAAGCGCAATCGCATAGCATTCCCTTCTTAACTGGAATTGTCGTTCTGAGCAATAATTCGACTGAATTTTACCACTTCGCGTTGGTAGTGTTCCTCGTCGGTGTTGTTCGCGACCCACTCGAGCGGATTACGTGACCGGCCGACATTGTGGGGGCAATTGGGAGGCTAGAGCTTTGCGACGGGCACGTTTCGGGCATAGTCCCGAAAAGACTTTTGACGAACATGCCGCCGCGTGATACCGCAACCGCCTACCGGCTTATTGGTCATGGTGCCGGGAGGGGGAGTTGAACCCCCAAGGGCCGAAGCCCGGCGGATTTTGAGTCCGCTGCGTCTGCCAGTTCCGCCATCCCGGCTGAGGATGGAAGCGTCTGAGATTCTCAGGTTAATTCACGGGGTCATGTTTTGTCATCTGCGGCGGATCTTGTGCGCAGTTGCCAGGGCTACGATCGCTCTGAAGCTCGCGCCCTGCCGCCCCTCGATCCTGGCACGCGTTCGTAAAAATTCCCCAACACCGACGCGAAAGCGCGCATGCTGAGAATCTCCGATCTCGGGTGACGTGAGCGGCATTTTCGCGCGAAAGGCAAAAGCCCCATTTAAGCGGCTCATCGAACGGGAATTTCTACCGAAACAGCCGGCGCAGTTTGTCCTAAGAGCCTTCCTAGCGGATCATGGCGATATTGTTGCCGACAAAAGCGCTTTCTCCAGCCACCATCAATCGTAAGGCGATCCGTTCGGCTCTGTAGTGGTGCGAACGGTGCAGGAGGCAAACGGCTCCCAGTCCGGCGCCAAAGCCTAACGCCGATCCGACTGCTCCCCCGGCGGCGCCTCGCGTAACAAACGGGCGCATCAGCGGGTTTGCCTCGCGAAAGCCCTGATTCAGCCCTCGCTGCGTGGTGATTGCATCCGCTGCAACCAAGCTCCCCAGAAGGCTGAACCCCACCTTGTTCTCAAGGGTCCAGAAAGGGCGATAAGAAAAGCCATGGCTAGGCGCGTCGGGTAGCGAACCGGTGGCTACCGCAAGCGCTTCGGCATGGGCCGCCGCGCACAGCAGGAGAATCGATAGGATGTATTTCAAATTGCCTCCGCTTCGTGGGGGACTTCCTAGAAGTCAGGTTAGGGCAGAAAAGCACCGCGGTACATGGCCCAAAGTTAGGGGCATCATAGCCCCCTGGTAATAAGCCGCTCGATCTTTGGTAATGATTACCGAAGGCGCGAAGGCCGACCCGTGGTCAAGCTTTCAAGAAATGTCTTGAGCCACCCTCTTGGCATCAGGTTCGAGAGAAAGGACTTAAACTCTGTTCGTTTTTCGTAACTAGTAATGTTTTTCCGGGATGGTGTCCGTGGGCCTTCACTTAGAATCATGCGCGTCGTACGAGGTTGGGCGGAGCTGGGTTTGAGATACCCCCTCGCCGGCTCCGCCGCCCTCTAACCCGGCCGCCCCTGGAGCCCGAGGAATCGGGCGCAACGCGGCCGATTATCTCGACGCACGCCATCCAAAATCTACGCAGCCGATTTTCCAGGCAGACTTGCAGCCATGCACTTTACCGCCAGGTAGCGGCTGGCGATTGCGCTTGAAGGAGACAGAACGGCCGGGAAGGCAAGGGCGGCATTAAGCCTGGTCGCCGACAACACGCACCACACTTTCAGACGGATAGCTTGCTGGACGAGGTTCTGTCCTGAGGCTGCAACTTCAGGGTCGGAATGATAGCGCACGGATTGGCCCACAGAGGCCATCATGCTCGCGTTCTCCGACATGGCCGCGACATACATCTTTGCGACGCGGATCCTGAGCCGTTGCACACTCCGGAAGTCAGCCGGCGAGAGATTGAGCCGCAGGTACGCCTCCTCCTCGGGGTCCGTCAGGTTCTCGAAGGCATCCAAATCGACCGGAGTAAGCTGTGCTGCCGGCGCGGGTTCCGTGCGCCGCGAGTAGCGCCGCCACACCTGAAGAATCAGGAAAAGGAGAAATACGCCCGCAACCGACGCGAGAATAATTAGTGGGGTCACAGGCGAGCTATCCTCCCGATGTCAGCCGCGTGCTCGACCAATTGCGCTAATGCAGCATCGGCGTCCGCTGTGACCTCTTCCCTCGCGAGTGCAAAGTAGAGCCAGGCGAGGACCGCGATGTGGTAGACGGCCATGCTCACGATGGTTACAAGTCTGCCATGTTGCACGGCAACCATGGTTTTCAAAACCTGCATGAAGGGTTCAAAACCAACCACCAACCCCATGCCTGCCGCAATTCCAAATGTGAAGGAGGACATCCTGAGGCCGAGGAATCGGTGCCAGAGAAAAACCAGAACGAGCACACCGCATTGCGCCGTGTTCAACACTCCGACAACCGTATAGGCTTGCGGGAACCGGAAGCCGAAAATGCTGGAATAGAGGGAGCCAATCGACACCGCTGCCAGCACGACGAGAACGACCGTTAACGAGTTCAGGATTCGACTTACTTTCCAGCGCATCGGGAAGTTGTGGGCCAGCGGCGCCCCAAATAGCTCCTGAAGAATGCCGAAGCGCAAGGCGATGTCTCCGGCCCGGTCGAACAGATCGATTTTCACGTACAAACTAAGCGGCGCGTTCCGGGTGAGCATTGTGAAGAGGACGCAGAACTGCACGAATTCGAAGAGAAGATAAGTGAAAAAAATAGGAAAGTCTTTGTACAATTTCTTGCGTAACATCACAATCGCCACTGCGAGTAACAGCACATGCGGGGCTATCCAGAGATAGCGATAGAGCCAGATGGAATTCTGCAAATTCATGCGCTTGAGCCGCTACCGTCCGAAATGTAACATCCCGGTCTGGTAGCGCTCAAGCGCAGATTTGAGTTATTTAGTGTCTGGCAGGCAAGGGCCGCTGGGGCACAGCGGGCTCGGGTTTCCGTCAGCGTGCAGTGCGCTGGGCACGGCAGTTATGGTCACAAGCACCAAGAGGAGCAGCATAATCTTTGCTTTCACTGTGTTCACGGGGTATCCTTTCTGGGTAAAACTAGGATTGGTGAACGCAGTTTCAGGCGAACCGGTGGCAGCGGGGCAGACAGATTTGCGGACAGCGGATTTCTGAAAAATGTAGCGAATTGCGAAAAGGTTTAAAAATGGCGGTGAAATCGGCTTACGAGGATCTTCGCGATAGGACGCTGGACAAGATTGTCTGGCTATGGGGAAAGCTCACCTATGTTGCCGAACGGCGCTCCGCAGATGGGACCTACCAGCACTGGGGATTTGAGCGCACGCATGGAACAGCGGCCGCGCAGGAGACGTTTACACGAGTCCATCACTCGCTGATCGAAACGATCCTGCAGACCCGGTTGCGGCTATTAAGGGAGGATTTGGAGCAGGCCAGCAGCGCGGCCGGAACTAGCCCAGTTTCTTACGTGTCGAAACTGAAGGCAGGGCAACGCCGGTTGTTGCCGTCAAACTGCCAGAAGGTGACAGAACTGCACTTGATTTCGATCCTGAAGATTCTCTCGCTTCTCGAGACTCGCTCGCGATCTGGTTCCCAAGCCTCATTGCAACGCCCACCACTTGCCCAATCACTTCCGCCTCCTGGGGATGCCTAAGCACCCGCACCGGGACTGGGGATAGTGGATGCGGCTGCAACACGAGCGTGTTCAATCGGACTGAGCACCAGCAGCAGGTGAAACCGTCGCGCGTCTCCACAAAGTAGATCGGCCTCTCGTATTCCGATCGCCACTGCCGTTCCGCTACACGTCGTTTTGATTCATCGACTTGGACAAACGATCCTGGGGCCAGAATCGGGTACATGGTGTAGTCTTCATTGCCGATATAGGCATAGGTATAGCCCTGCGACTGCAAGCGGCTCAGCATGGAGAACGAGACCGCGCCCCACTGCTGCACCATCCGTCCCAGATCCGAGGTTTCGCTCAGATCGAATCCAGGGTCCATCTTGACGGGAATGTTGAAAGCAGCCCGCTCATTGTCCACCGTTACGATATGGGAGCGCGCCGGCTGCGACGATGCCCACTCCGAGTTGATCGCATCCAGGTCAATCCCATAGAACTGGAGCAGGGAACGCACGGGTTTGTGATAAATCGCCGCCAGCGAGTAGAACCGGAAGATGCTGGGAATTACCCCTTTGGTTTCGATGTCGGAAAGGCGGCTCGGCGGGATCAGATATTCTTCGCTGCCGTGATGCTGTGAGATCAGCATGCTGGCGCTCTCGACATCCCTCATCGTGAGGCCAAGCCGTTCGCGAATCTTGCGCAAATCTATCCCTGCCGACAGCATGTACGCTCCTGGGAAAGCGGTACTAATTCCATCCCAGCGGGCGGATGGCTAGCGACTATTCGCCTGCTGTGGCGATTCTTGATCCGATTTCCCATTTCGGGAAACTTACAGCAAAGCGGACCAATCACCTGTGTGCATGCTTATATCAAGTTTATGCAGGTAAATTCAACTAAATTATTCGGTTTTCGTAACACGTTCTGGGCAGTATGTTTGCGGTGTTTTCATTTCGGGTACCACCCACCGTCGAGCGATGGTAAGACAACGAGCGCAGCCTTTCCATGCCCTGAGTTTCGGAATTCGTAAATTGAACCGGCGAGCGGTGCGAGTTACAACGCGAGGAGATGGAAACGTCAGAACAAGAATGTCTGGTTTCTCAGGAAGGAATTTCCCAGCCCTCATCTTTCATTTTTTGGTTGGACCAGTGTTGCAGCATTTCGAAGAGTGCTGGTTCGATCACAACGAATCGCAGGCCGGCTCTTCCGCCAACATCCGCCCAAACCAATCGTCCTTTCACTTGCATCACGGTTTCACTGTCAGGCAGCAGGAAACTCACGTCGAGTAATCCGGAAAAGCCGGCCTGATCGCTGATGCCATCCAACCCCATTCCTCCGGTGCTCAGGTTGACTGCCAGCGCCTGCAGCTCTTTGCCGTTCGCGTTTCTCAATGTCACCGGAATACTTACTTTGGCGCGGAAGAACTTCTGCTGTTCGGGGCTGATCGTGCCCAGAGATGGGGAGGCCTCTCCCGCAGGCGCCCCAATTCCATATTCCCGTAGTTTCCGGCTAAGCGTTCGGCGCGAAATTCCGAGCCGTTCCGCAGCCTGGGAACGGTGTCCTCCGGTCTGCTCCAGGGCCCGGATGATCATCTGCTCTTCCATATTTTCCAGGTTGCCTTGGGGGAGTACCGGCCGGACTCCCGGCGCCGGCCCTCGTTCCTGCCCCAATTCTGCACCTACCTCGCCCGCAGTGATTTGGCTGTCATCCGCAGCCATCGCAAGTTTCGCGATTAGGTTGCGCAGTTCGCGGATGTTGCCCGGCCACGCATGAGCCTGCAGCGCGGCGAGTGCATCCTGTGAAATGCCCCTGTCCGATGCTTTCAGCTTCAGAAAATGCCGAGCCAGTGCCGATATGTCCTCCGGGCGCTCACGCAACGGTGGAACGCGCAGTTGGAATTGGCTCAAGCGGTGGAAAAGGTCCTTGCGGAATCGTCCTTCCTTTACCGCCAACTCAAGATCCTGGTTCGTGGCTGCCACTACCCGCACGTCGACGGTGATTTTGCGGTGCCCGCCGAGCCGGTAATAGGGCGCGCCATCCAGTACGCGCAGCAGCTTCACTTGGATCTGCGGTTGCAGTTCGCCGATTTCGTCCAGGAAGATTGTGCTTTTATCGGCCAGCTCGAACAGTCCCGGCTTGGAAGAATCGGCGCCGCTGAAAGCTCCCTTTTCATAGCCGAACAATTCACTCTCCACCAGATGTTCCGGGAGCGCCGCGCAATTGATATCGACCAGCGCGTGCTTGCACCGGTAGGAAGATTCGTGAATTGTGCGCGCGACTAACTCTTTGCCCGTTCCGGTTTCTCCAGTAATGAGCACAGTCTCGGTGTGTCCCGCCACCCGGTCGACCATGCCCATGAACTTGTGCATAACCGGGCTGGAGATCAGAAACTCGGTTCCGTCGATCACCCGCCGCGCTAGCGGAATCGCGACGCTAGCTGCCATCTCGGGCAGCCCCGCCGGTTTGCTTGGATCCCCTTTTGTGCCCGTCACATCAATGGAAATCCCAATCATGCCGGCCGGAGAATCGCCGTCGCGCACCAGCGTCAGGCATAGATAAAAGGAAAACTCCTGGCCCGATTTGGTCCGGCCTGGCAGCCGCGTGTGATAGCGTCCGTTCTTCAGGACGGTCGGGATCACCACTCTGGCCAAAGACTCGCCGTCCCTACCTAAAAGATCGGCCAGGTTCCGGCCAATCAATTCCTCGGGCGTGTATTCATACCGGCTTACCGCTTGGTTGCATCCCGTGATGACCCCGCGCAGGTCAGTCGTAAACACTGCGTCCTGCATCTGGTCCAGAATGTCAGGGGAAAGGCTAGCGCAGAGCACAGCAGCAGTAGCAGCAGCGGAAGCCATCTGACCGCCTTGACTGCTGCCGGGTTTCCGAGCATTCTCCATGAATGGAACTGCGTATGAAGGTCTGCTTTACTAGCTCTCACGATCCGGATCGTGCGCGTTTGTCTTAAGCCGCCGACAAGAAACCCGCCACGCCACCTTTGTTCCAGAGCGCGGAGAATCAGGGTACTCAACGATGCTGCCACAACCGAAACGACCGCGGGCGAACTTTCGGACGCGGCCGTGAAACCAAAGTAATCTGCCCCTAATGTTCGCGCCAATCTGTCCCGCTGCGCCATCTTGTCCTGTTTGTGCCCACGCCCCCCGGATCGGAAGCTCTAGTTTTCAATCACTTCGGGCATGGCACTTTGGGGGGATAGTTGCTCTACAAAGACAGACAACGTCGACAATCCGACGAGTCACGGAGAGTTAGCAGGTTATGAGATCGAAGGTTTTCATCGTAGTCGTCGTGCTCGCGCTGGTGACAGTGGCGGCGGCCAGGCAGGACAAACTCGCCCCCGAACTGCGCACAGCCTCGAACGGGAACAACGTGAACGTCATTATCTGCTATAAGGTCGTTCCCGGCGCCAAGCACCTGCAGAAGCTCAATGGCCACCAGGGTCAGGTCACGAAAGATTTGAGCTCGCTCAAGAATCTGGCGGTGACTATGCCCGCGAACCAGGTCGATGACCTGTCCAACGACGACGACGTCGCCTATATCGCGCTGGATCGGCCAGTGACCGGCTTTCTGGATACGCCCGCACCTGCCGTACTCGCCAACTACGCCTGGAACAAAGGCCTGGATGGCAGCAATATCGCGGTGGCCGTGATCGACAGCGGGATCCGCGGTTCCGGCAAGATCCCTTTCAAGGAGCTGACCACCTGGAATACCTCGACCTCCAGGATCGTGTACTCGCAGAGCTGGATCAATGACAACTGGGGAACGGCCGATCACTTCGGACACGGCACGCACGTGGCCGGCCTGATTGGTAGCAACGGCTTCTATTCCACGGGAACCCAGTACACCGAGACCTTCAAGGGCATCGCTCCGAACGTGAACCTGGTGAACCTGCGCGTCCTGGATCAGAACGGCGCGGGGCTGGACAGCAATGTGATTGCTGCCATCCAGACGGCGATTTCTTTGAAAAGCAAATACAACATTCGCGTAATCAACCTATCCTTGGGCCGCCCGGTGTTCGAGAGCTACACGATTGATCCGCTGTGCCAGGCTGTCGAAGCCGCGTATCGGGCCGGCATCGTGGTCGTGGTTTCGGCCGGCAACTTTGGCCGCGACGATTCTTTCCAGAACGACGGCTACGCCACCATCACCGCGCCAGCCAACGATCCTTATGTGATCACGGTAGGCGCGATGAAGATGATGGGAACGCCGGATCGCGCCGACGACCTCATTGCCACTTACAGCTCCAAGGGACCGACACTCATCGACCATATCGCAAAGCCCGACTTGGTAGCGCCGGGCAACCAATTGGTCTCGCTTGTCAGCGGGGGTGCGATGCTGAGTTCCAGCTTCGCCAGCAACTATGTTCCGCTGAGCGCCTATCAGACAGGACAAACCTACAATCTTCCTTCCACCAGTTACTACATCATGAGCGGTACGAGCATGGCGGCCCCGGTGGTCAGCGGCGCCGTCGCCCTGCTGCTCCAGGCTAATCCGCAGATGACTCCGGACCAGGTGAAAGCCCGCCTCATGAAGACGGCCTACAAGACTTTCCCTCAATACAGCAGCTATACCGATCCGGCCACGGGCATCACATACACCGATCAATACGACGTCTTCACGGTCGGGGCGGGCTATCTTGACATTCAGGCCGCACTGACGAGCACCGCAGTGAGCACCGGGCTGGCGAAGTCGCCGGTCGTGCAGTATGACCCGACGACCCAGAGCGTCTATTTCGTCAACGACAGCTTTGCGGTGTGGGGCGGCAGTTCTTCGGATTGGAGTAGCTTCGCCGTCTGGGGCGGGAATGCTTTTGTAAGCAGCAACTTCGCGGTTTGGGGAGGATCCAGTCCCTGGGCTAGCTTCGCGGTCTGGGGCGGGTCAGCGCCCTGGGGCGAGAATGCCGACAGTGGATTCTTTGCGGTGTGGGGCGGAAGCACGGTCGCCGGCAGCAGCACCTCCACCACCGAGGGGGTCAGCATCCTGATCAACGGTGATAAATAACCAGGAACATGCACGGGCTGTCATCCCAAGGGGTGACAGCCCGGTGCATTCTCTCCAACCTCGAACCAGGTCCTCGAAACTCAAGCCCTTCGCATGATTACCTCCGTAAGTACCAGCCCTCCATTTCCGTGCACTACCATCCGATATAAGGAAGACTGGACCTGATGTCGATGGGAGCAGAGGTGCGGCTTGATGAGCCGAACTGTCCCGATCGGCCAAGGCTGGGACAGCTTGACGCAGTGCCAGAATCCGAACGGCGGAACGGGTCCGTGTAAGTGCACCCGATTCAGCGTGGCTGCGAACGAACGTAATGTAAATCGCCCGCTGGTCTTGCACCTGCACTGACGATAAGTGGAATCGCAGCACGATCTATGTCCACACGGGCCAAACTCTTTATTGGCGTAACCGCTGCCATCGGCATGTGGGTGCTGGCCCATTCCATCTGGCACTGGCACAGCACCGATGTGCCGCGCTTTCTCTGTTATCTGCTGATTGCCGCGCTCGCCTCCGGACTCAAAATCCAACTACCCGGCATTGACGGCACCATGTCGGTGAATTTCCTGTTCATTCTGCTGGGCGTGCTCGAAATGAGCTTGCCGGAAACCCTCATCATCGGATGCACCGCGAGCCTCGTGCAATGTGTCTGGTCGGCGCGCAGCAAGGTCGACCCGGCCAAGGTAATTTTCAACGTCTTTAGCATGATGGCGACTGCAATCGCCATTTCGTATTTCGCCTTTCATCGTCTTGAGCGAGTCCTCGGCGAGAGCACTCCTCTGCTGCTCGTTGTTACAGCGTTGATTTTCTTCATCGCCAATACCCTGCCGGTGACGATCATCATTTCAATCACCGAGGGTAAATCCCCGCGCAAGGTCTGGTCGGAATGCTATTTCTGGTCCT
Source organism: uncultured Acidobacteriaceae bacterium (assembly GCA_963818945.1). Taxonomy (GTDB): domain Bacteria; phylum Acidobacteriota; class Terriglobia; order Terriglobales; family Acidobacteriaceae; genus Acidiflorens. The sequence continues at coordinate 1,907,518 of CAWFUA010000001.1, forward strand.
TCCCCTATTACCTGGTCGGTGCCGCGGTCGTGTTCCTGGTTGACTTTGTCAACAAACACACGGGTTGGCAGACCACCCTGCTCATTCTTCCTGTCATTTACTGGGTCTATCGCTCCTACCGTCTTTACCTGGAGCGTCTGGAAGCGGAAAAGAAGCACGTGGAAGTTGAAAAGCGTCACGTCGAGGACGTCGCCAAACTCCACCTCCGCACCATTGAAGCGCTCGCCCTCGCCATCGAGGCGAAAGATCACACAACCCATAAGCACCTGCAGCGCGTTCGTATCTATGCGCTTGAAATCGCCAAGGAACTTGGTTTCAGCCATCAGGAACTCGAGGCCTTGCGCGCTGCCGCCCTTCTCCACGACATTGGCAAGCTCGCCGTTCCCGAACACATCATCAATAAACCAGGGCGCCTGACTCCCGAAGAATTCGAAAAAATGAAGATTCATCCCGTGGTCGGCGCTGAAATTCTCGAGCGGGTTGCTTTCCCGTATCCCGTTGCCCCCATCGTGCGCTCGCATCACGAACGCTGGGATGGAACGGGCTATCCGGACGGGCGGAAAGGCGACGAGATTCCTCGAGGGGCGCGGGTGCTCTCGGCGGTCGATTGCCTGGACGCTCTTGCTTCCCATCGCCAGTACCGCAATGCCTTGCCCCTCGATGACGCGATGAAGGAGGTCGTGAGCCTGTCTGGCACGTGGTTCGATCCTGCCGTCGTCGACGTTCTCAGGCGCCGCTACCGCGAACTCGAGACCATGGCACAGTCCTCCGAAACTTCTTTTGAACCCGGCCTCTCCGTTCAGGTTCGCGCAGAAAGAAGGGTTGAGCCCGCGGCTGGCTACGAGCAACCAGCTGCACCTGCGTCGCCCGCCAACGATGCCGATTTCCTTTCCTCCATCGCCTCCGCGCGCCAGGAAGCGCAAACCATGTTCGAAATCAGCCAGGACCTGGGCAACTCGCTCAGCCTTGGCGAAACCCTGTCCGTCCTCTCCATGCGGTTGCGCAGGCTGGTTCCCTACGATTCCATGGTCGTGTTCCTTGTGAAGGACGACCACCTTGTTCCCGAACTGGTGAGCGGCGATAACTTCCGGTTGCTTTCCTCGCTCAACGTCAAAGTCGGCCAGGGCCTTTGCGGCTGGGTCGCGGAAAACCGCAAGCCCATCCTGAACGGAAATCCGGAAGTGGAAGCTGGATATGTTTCCGACCCGGGGAAGTTCACCACCCAGCGTTCCGCGCTCGCAGTCCCGCTGGATGGACTGAACGGCGTGGTTGGCGTACTCGCCATGTATCGCGCTGAACGAGATGCCTTCACCTCCGACCATCTGCGAATTCTGCTTGCCGTCAGTTCCAAGATCGCTCTCTCCATCGAGAACGCTCTCAAGTACCAGCAGGCGGAGAGTTCGGCAGTCACCGACTATCTGACCGGCCTGCCCAATGCGCGCTCTCTCTATGTCCACCTCGCGCGCGAACTTGCTCGCTGCCGCCGCACCGGTACTACGCTGGCCGTCATGGTCTGCGATCTCGACAATTTCAAGCAGATCAACGATCTTTATGGCCACCTCGAAGGCGATAACCTGCTCAAGGATTTCGCCACTCAGCTGAAAGCTGCCTGCCGCGGCTATGACTATGTCGCCCGTATGGGCGGAGATGAATTTGTTGTTATTGCGCCCGGTCTTCAGCTCGAAGCCAGTACCGATAAGGCCAGCCACTTTAATCAACTCGCCATCGAGGCGGGCCGCAAGATCGCCGGACGCAACCTGGTTTCGTTAAGCGTCGGCACATCATTCTGCCCGCAAGACGGGTTCGATGCCGAGCGTCTGCTCGCCGAAGCCGACCGCCGCATGTATTCCATGAAACAGGTTCACCACGCCGATTCCGGCCACAGCGCCGAACCTGCTCCACAGCGCTCCCGCGGCGCGACCGTCAATTAGGACTGTTGCCATGCTCCTCCGCAAAATCGCGGGTCACGTCGCATCCATCGCAGCCCTCGTCCTGCTGGGTGGATTGCTTTCCGCGACGCTGGTGCGGCTTGCTCCCGGCTTTGATAGCGATGAGCGCGAACTCGACCCCAGCCTGAGCGCGGAAAGCCTCCGCGCCATTCGAGCCGAACACGCCTCGCAGCGCAACATTCTTCGCTTCTACGCCCACTACCTGCATGGGGCGGTCCACGGTGACTTGGGCACGTCGCAAGCGCTCGGACAGCCAGTCGGAAATCTTCTCCGCGAGCGTTGGCCCGTAACCCTGCGCGTTGCCGGCATCGGTCTCCTCCTGGGCTGGCTTCTCGCTTCGACGCTCGCCTTCACAGCATGTCTCTGGCAGCGGCCCGCAGGTGAGGTCTTCGGCACCGCCCTAAGCGGCGCTTTCCTCTGTATTCCCGCGGCTGTGCTTGCTCTCGCTTCGGTCATCTTCAACTCGCCCGGCTATCTCGCGATTGCATTGATCGTGTTTCCGAAAATTTACCGCTATTCCCGCAACTTGCTCGCCAAGGCCTACGCGCTGCCGCACATCACTGCCGCCCGCGCTCGAGGACTCGGCGAACTTCGCATCCTTGCTTGCCACGCTCTGCCCGTCGCCGGTCCGCAGATGATCGCCCTCGCCGGCGTCACCATCAGCATTGCTCTCGGGGCGGCTATCCCCGTCGAGAGCCTTTGCGGACTGCCCGGCATCGGCCAACTCGCATGGCAAGCCGCGCTCTCCCGCGATCTGCCTCTGCTCGTGAATCTGACAGTCCTGGTTACGCTAGTAACCTTGCTCGCCAACTCCGGCGCCGATGTAATGAATTATGTGTTGCGGCCTCCGGAGGCATAAGAGCTGCATGAAAGCAGCCCGTTACTTGGCGTGTGTCGTTGTGCTCATCGTCTGCGGCCTCTCGCTGGCCGCAAACTGGCTGGCGCCTGCCGGATACGCGAAGCAATTTCGCGAAGTACCGGATTCGCCTCCCTCCCGCTCCCACCTGCTCGGTACCGATGAACTCGGCCGCGACCGCTTCGCACGCACCCTTTACGGCACCCGCATCTCTCTTCTTCTTGCGCCCGCTGCCGCCCTCGTCTCCACTGCCCTTGCTGCACTCATCGGCGGAATCGCCGGCTATCTGGGTGGCATCTGGCTCAAGCTGGCGCGCGCATTCACCGATCTTTTTCTATCTCTGCCCTGGCTGTTCCTGCTCATCACAGTCCGTGCGCTCTTGCCTCTGAATGTTTCGCCGCTGGTTTCGGTCTTGATCACGTTTCTAGTTCTCGGCTTGCTCGGCTGGGCCGCCTCCGCCCGCGTGCTCTCCACCAGCGCCGATGCGCTCCGCTCTTCCGATTTTGTACTTCAAGCTCGCGCCTCCGGCCTCGATGGCCCGCGTCTTTTTCTCATTCACGTTCTGCCGAATTTGAAGCCCATCCTGTACGCGCAATTCTGGATCTCAATCCCGGTGTTCATTCTGAGCGAGGCCAATCTCGGTGTTCTCGGCCTCGGCGTTGCCGAACCGCTTCCCTCCTGGGGGAGCCTGCTTCGCGAGCTCGAAGGCTTGATTTCATTTCGCGAGGAACCGTGGCGTCTGGTTCCGCTGCTTCTGCTCATTGTCGTGATGACGTCCTTTCAACTGCTGTTATCCAACGAGGAGGTGACCGCATGATCGGCCGCCGCAAATTCTTTTGTGTCGTTTTCTGCTTCGCGTTTTTCACCCTTGCCGCCGTCGCGCAAAACAGCAGCCAGTTACGCTTCTGCCTCCGCACTGAGCCCAAGACTTTCGACCCGTTCCTCGTTGATGACGAGTCCTCGCTGGCCATCCGCTATCTCACCGGAGGCGTGCTCACTCGCGTCGACCGCCACACGCAGGAGCTTCAGCCCGAGCTCGCCGAATCGTGGAAGGTCACGCCCGACGGCAAGCAGATCACCTTCAAGCTTCGCCACGACGTCCATTTTTCCGACGGCACCGCCTTTTCGGCCGACGACGTAGCCTTCACCATGAAGCGCCTGATGGATCCCGCGCTGCACTCTCCGGTCGGCGATGAATTCCGCGCCGCCGGCAACGCCGTTACGACAAAAGTGATCGCTCCCGATCAAGTCTCCGTTACTTTCCCCGGGCCGATCGTCGGCATTGATCGGATCTTCGACGAACTCGTCCTCGTCTCGGCGCATTCGCCCAAAAAAGAAGGCGCCGTGCTCGGCCCGTTCATGGTCGCCGAATACAAGGCCGGATCGAGCGTGCTCCTCGAGCGCAACCCCTACTATTGGAAAAAGGATTCGCAGGGCCGCCGCCTGCCCTACCTCGATTCCATCCACCTCGACATTCAGCCCAACCGCGATGTCGAGATGCTTCGCTTCAAGCGCGGCGAACTCGACCTTATCAACGTGATCGACACCGACTATTTCGATCGCCTTGCGTCGAGCTCTCCACGGCTTGTGCATGATGCCGGCCCGTCGCTCGATTCCGACTTCCTCTGGTTCAATCAGGTTGCGGCCGCGCCCATCCCCGAATACAAGCGCGCATGGTTCCGCTCCGCGAATTTTCGGCGTGCCGTTTCCGAGGCCCTCAATCGCGATGACATCGCCCGCATCGTTTACAACGGCCACGCTCAGCCTGCCGTCGGCCCGGTTTCACCGGCCAACAAATTTTGGTTCAACAGCACTCTCAAGCCCGAGGCGCACAACCCCCAGGCTTCACTGGACCGCCTCAAAGCCGACGGCTTCCACCTGCAGAACGGAACCCTCGTCGACAAGAGCGGCAATACAGTCGAGTTTTCGATTGTCACCAACGCGGGCAGCAAGCCGCGCGAGCGCATGGGCGTCCTGATCCAGGAAGACCTCGGCAAGATTGGCATGAAGGTCAACCTGGTCACGCTCGACTTTCCGTCGCTGCTCGAACGCATTTCACAGAAATTTAACTACGAGGCTGCCCTCCTCGGATTCCACAACGTAAGCCTCGACCCCATCGACCAGATGAATATCTGGATGAGTTCGGCGGAAAACCATGCCTGGAATCCGCAGCAGAAATCGCCGGAAACCGCCTGGGAAGCCGAGATCGACAAGTTAATGCGCGCGCAAGCCGAGACTTCCGACGCGAAAAAACGCAAGCAGAGTTTCGATCGCGTGCAGGAAATCGTCTACGAGCAGGCGCCCTTCATCTACCTCGTCAACCTGAACGCGCTGTCCGCGGTCTCCACATCGGTTGCGGGCGCAAACCCCGGAATCCTCTTCCCGCAAACGTACTGGAACGCCGAGCGCTTAACGCTGAATGGAACCGCAACCGCGAAACGCTGACGGGAACGAGCGCTGGACCTAACGAAACGCCGAGCCCTAAATGTTGAATGCCGCCCAATCCGTGAATTGTCATCCCGAGCGGAACGAGGGGGCTGAAGGCGGTAACCCTGTTCTGCTTTCGGCCGGGATTACGGTCCGCTATCCCGGCAAAGGCCCTGTCCTGCGCGGCCTTTCACTCGAAATCCAACAAGGAGAAGTTGTCGGTTTAATCGGCCAGAGCGGCTCCGGCAAAAGCACGCTTGCTCTCGCGATACTCGGCCTGCTAGGCCGCCAGCGCGCCACGGTGGAAGGCAAAATCACTTTTCAGGGAGCCGACCTGCTCTCCATGCGCGAGCGCGATCTGCGCCAGCTCCGTGGACGCTCGCTCAGCCTCGTCCTCCAAAGTCCGCTCGCCTCGCTCAATCCTGCCCTTCGCATCCGCACGCAGCTCGAAGAAGCCTGGCGCGCCCATCGCGATGACGCTGCAACCAAGGCCGACTGCGAAACCGCCATCCGCTCCGCGCTTACCAGCGTCAGCCTTCCTGACTCCGACGATTTTCTAAGGAAGCGCCCCCAGCAACTGAGCGTCGGACAGGCGCAGCGCGTGCTGATCGGTATGGCTGTCATGCACCGCCCGGCCCTGCTTCTAGCCGATGAAGCGACCAGCGCTCTCGACGTGATCACGCAATCGGAAATCCTCCAGCTCTTCGCCCGCCTCAATCGCGAAACTGGAATGTCCATCCTTTATATTTCGCACGATCTGCCGTCCGTCGCCGGAATCTGCCATCGCATCGCCATCCTCAACGAAGGCCAGATCGTCGAATGCGGCCCGACCGCACAGATCTTCGCCGCGCCTGTCCACCCCTACACGCAGCGCCTGATGTCGTCGCTGCCCCAACTCCCGGCGCGACCCGAAGACGCGCGAGCGAAAGGTCAAACCGCCGCCCACGGGTAAAGAAATATCCCAGCTCGCAGCGCACGATTTTCGAGAGCCTGTCCCGAGCGGAGCCGAGAGGATCCCTACTCAACCGAAAATGATGGGGCCTCAGGAAGGGACAAAACCCGAGCGCTTTTACTGAGAACTGACGACTGACAACTGAGAACTGCTTTCCGGCAGCCCCGCCGCGTGCCACGCGTCAAAGCCTCCTACGACATTGACCACGTTGCGATGCCCGCCCCGCTCCAGCAGACTGCAAGCAATCATGCTGCGGTACCCGCTCTTGCAGTGGACAGCAACCGTCCGGCCCGCTCCAATCTCGGGCAAGCCGCGCGGAAACGCATCAAGCGCCCGCCACTCGGCCTGTGCGATGTGACCGGCATTCCATTCGCCTTCGCGCCGCACATCCAGCACCGCAAAACTCTCGGCCCCGCTGTCCTGCGCCTAGCTTCTCGTAAAGCTCCTGCACCGAAATCTGCGGCGTAGCGAGCAACGGCAAGCCAGCATTTTGCCACCCCGCAACACCGCCCGCCAGATACCCGCGCAATTCTTCGATGCCCACGCGCGCCAGTCGCATGCGAGCTTCTTCGATTTGTGCATCGGAAGCGCCCACCAGCACCGGCCGCGAATGAATCCCGAGCATGGCGCCCGCCCACGAAGCGAATTGCCCCGAAAGTGCGATGTTGACCGACCCCGGCACGTGCCCCGCCGCAAATTCATCGCCCGGACGAACGTCGAGCGCGTAGGCCCCTTCATCGAGACACGCCTGCACTTCCGTTGGAGTGAGCGCCCGCAGAGGCGCGAGTTCTGTCAGAGCGGGTGCGCCCGCGCGATTAAGTTCTGCGTCTTCGAGAAAATATTCCGGCCGCGCTGGCAAATTCGCCGTCATCTGCCGGATGAATTCATCCCGGCTGGCAATCTGCAGGGCATAATTTGTGAGCCGCTCTGTGCCGATCGTCGAAGATTTCTCCGCGCGCATGGCGCGCCCGCAGAGCGAACCGGCCCCGTGCGCCGGATAAACCAGCACGCCATCGGGCAGCGCCATCAGTTTCTTGTGCAAGCTGTCATAAAGCAGTCCCGCAAGCTGTTGCGGAGTATGCGTGCGCGAAAGATCCGGCCGTCCCACATCGCCAATGAACAACGTATCTCCCGTCAGCACTGCCCAAGGTTGTCCAGGATCCTTTTCCTCATCCGTGATCACCAGGCAAATGCTTTCCGGCGTATGCCCCGGCGTCTCAAGCGTGCGCGCGTTCACCCCGCCAACTCGCACCTCGAATCCGTCGCGCAACGCGACGTGCGGAAATCCCGCATTTGCCTGCGCTCCTATATAAATATTCGCGCCCGTCCGCGCCGCCAGTTCTTTGTGCCCGGAGACGAAATCGGCGTGAAGATGAGTTTCAAAAATGTGCCGGATCTTGAGGTGCTGCTCTTCGGCCGCCTTCAGATAAATGTCCACGTCGCGCTGCGGATCGACCACGGCCGCTTCGCCGCCGGAGCCGATCATGTACGAAGCGTGCGCCAGGCAATTGAGGTAGAACTGTTCGAAATACATAGTGCGCCCCCACAAGAACGCAGTCCCTAATGCGGGTTCGATTCTAACCCTACCGCGGCCTTACCAGCACAAGCGTGACGTCGTCCGGTTGTTCGCGGTCTCCGATCCATTCATCGACGGCTGTAGTCACGAGTGTCGTGATTCGTTCGAGTGGCAGATGCCGGTTTTCGCGCACAATCTGGGTCAAACGCTCTTCGCCAAACTCACCATAATCGCTCTCCGGTTCCGTAACCCCGTCTGTGTAGGCAATCAGCAGGTCCCCAAGGCGGAGCTGTACGGTTGCCTCAGGGAAGTCCATGTTGTCGAGCAAGCCGACCACCGTTCCACCACAATCCAGAAGCTGAGAAGAGCCATCCTCGGAGATGAGAATAGGAGGAAGATGGCCGCCATTGGAATACGTGAGGCGGCGTGTAGCGCCGTCATAGACTCCGAGAAACAATGTGGCGTATTTGGCGTCGGGCGTGCTCTGGTAAAGGTGGTGATTGAGAAGACCCAGCAGAAGCGCCGGTGAAACCTCAGGACTCGGGACATCATTTGCAAACGCCGTGCCTCGGCCGGCCCCCGCACGCATAGTGGCAGGCTCAGGAACATGGAGACTGCCCTCGATGGTATAGGCGCGAACGGCCGAGTGGATCGTCGCCATCAGCAGCGCCGCCGAAATTCCTTTCCCGCTGATGTCGCCCACCGCCAGTATCATTTTGTTGGAATTGAGCGTCAGAAAATCGTAGTAGTCGCCGCTCACGGTGCGCGCCGGGCGGCAGAAGCCGTGCACCTCAAGCGATTCCAGTTGCGAAATCTCTTTCGGAAAAAGCTGCGCCTGCACCTCCTGCGCAATCGACAGTTCGTTCTCCAGGCGCTGCTTCTCCTTCTGTTCCAGAACCAGCCGCTCGATCGAAGCCGTCATGGAATTGAAGGAGTTGGCAAGCGCTGCCAGCTGATCGTTCGATTTCACCGCGATGCGATGGCTGAAATCGCCGCGGTTCACGTGCATGGTGGCCTCATACAGATCTGCGACCGATGACGTGATGCTGCGCGTCAGCTTGGTGCCGACCCAGAGCGCGAGGCCTTCGATCACCGCGAACACAATGGCAATGGAGAACAAAATGTATTCCACGCCCTGGGCGTAATCGCCGAGCACGGCGAACAACCGGCCGTAGAGAATCGAAGGACGCGTTTCCACCCACGCCAGAGCGCCCGCGCGCCGCCGCTCCCCGGTGCTCCAGTCCACAACTTGCAGCGGGATCGGAAACGAAACCTGCCGGTCGAACGTGTTGGCGGCGGGCGGCAGCTCGCCGGCAGAGAAAGTCTGGCCCAGTTGCCGGTTGTTCCCGGCGACACCTGTTCCTGCCGGGCGTCCGCTGATGTCAAAACCCTCCTGCTTCCCGGAATCCAGCGAAAGCAGGGACCCGGACCCCTTGGCATCCGTTCCCGCAGTCGAACTCGGAGTCGCGTAGAAGGTGATCACGCCGAGATTTCCGGCAATCTCTTCAATCAGGTTTTTGTCGAGCGGCTCGCTGGTAAAGATGCGCAACGACTCCGGTTCTTCCGCCGCCACCGTGGCTACGCGCAGATAAAGCTTGCCGCGGTCTCTTATGATGTCGCGAAAATCTTCCGTGACAAACGCTGGAGAATCGAACGCAGGCGATCCGTCAGGTCCCGCGCAATTTGCCTGTGGCTGATCGCGGTACCATACGCACAGCTGGCGGCGAGCCCATTCGGGACGGTGCGGCCGCGTCAGTCCGACAATTCCCGCGTCAATACTTTCATTGCGGCCAAGCCGGTTGAGCAACGAGTGCGCAATGGCGCGGTTCGAAGCCTCCATGGCGTGCAAGCGAGTGGCGATGTCGGAAGTCACCACAAAGCTGGCGAACTGTCCCGCAAAAAGGTAGAGGGCAATCACTGAGATGACGGCCAACAGCAGCACCGGGATGACGCCGATAAAAACGTAAGTGACGATCAGCCGGTTACGCAGACGCCAAAGCACCTGCGAACGCAGCCAGCGGAACCCGGCGAGCGTGAGTAGCACAATCGCTAGCAGGCTCAAAAATATGACCCAGCCCGTCAGGCTGTCCGACATCCACGGCCAGAAGCGGCCCGCCGCCATCTGCACTGCAAACACCAACAGGTCAAGCGCCAGAACATAGAGCGCGGCCCATGCGACCCAACTCTGTGGCCAGAGGTTGCGGGCGCGAAGCTTGCTCTCGAGTTCGAACGAGATCAGTCTCATGATTCTGCTCAAAGATGATACTGCCCACGATGGCTGCCCAACACGCGCCGGTGAGGTTCACCCCGTTCGTCACGTCGGCGCGAAATCGAGTCCTCTTAAATCTCCGGATAGAAATCAAAAAACGCCGACAGGCTCGTCCTGAGCTGTTTCTCGATCTCTTCCTTGCCACCCTCAAGGATGTGCATGGTGACACGCGCTTCCCGGCCGTTCTTGAGCCTTACGGTTGCATCGCCAACCTCGGCGACCTCGTCGGCGGGTAAAAGGCGCAGGCCATACACCAACGTCAGATTTGCCATTTCCAGATTGTAAGCCAGAACGGAGAAGGGGATGCGAGGCTTCCGAGGACCGTCAACGGCAGAAAAACAGTCGCTCCACTCCGCTGAGACGCGGACTGGTCGTGCGGAAACGCTTTACTTCGTTTGAGGGGCGGCCTTTATCCCGGCGGCCAGTGCAGCGGGCGCCCGCCGATGAGATGCACGTGGAGGTGGAAGACGGATTGTCCGGCCTTCGGGCCTACGTTCAGCACGGTGCGATACCCATCTTCGATCGATCGTTCGCGGGCGATCTGCGCCGCTGCCAGGTGACATCGGCCCACCAGTTCGGCGTCTTCCGCTTTTGCTTCTTTCAACCCCGTAACGTGCTTCTTGGGAACGACGAGCACGTGCGTCGGCCCCTGGGGGTTCAAATCTTCGAAGGCGAAGGTGTATTCATCTTCGTACACTTTTTTGCTGGGCACTTCGCCCCGAATAATCCGGCAGAATAAACAGTCAGCCATAACACCGATTCCAGCGGCCCGCAAAAAATCGTCCTCGGGCTACTAAGTTGGGGAATGGTCCGCTCTTTCGGACTCATAACAATAACACCGCTTCTCGATAACTGCCAATTAGTAAGTAGATGGCTAGTATAAGGGTTGAATAACACTATCGATCAAACCGCTTCTAATCGAGCCGTACAAGAAACGCCGGAGCTTCAAAAGGTCGCATCTCATGAAGCACACCCTCCGCGCGCCCACGATCGTCCTCCCGCACCCGGACGCGCACCCACCAATCGCCCGTTGGACTCGCAAACTTCAACACCTTCGCGGTTTGATAGCGCCGTTGCAGGTGGTCGGCAAGTTTGGCGGCATTGTGCTCCCCGGGGAATCCGCCAATCTGCACCGCCCAGCGTCCGCCCGTATCGAGAGATGCGGGTGCCTCCAGCACTTGCACGCGAACCTTGGCCGTGCCCGGCAGATAAACGTCAAGCGCCTTGGCGGCCGCCAGCGAAAGATCGAGGATTCGTCCCTCCACAAATGGCCCGCGATCCGTGATGCGCACCACCGCTGAGTGTCCCGTTTTCACATTAGTAACGCGCACAATCGAACCCAGCGGCAGCGTAAGGTGCGCGGCCGTCATCGCGTTCATGTCGTAGACTTCGCCGTTCGACCCCCGCCGATTGTGATAAGGAGCGCCATACCAGCTCGCCATCCCCGTTTGTTCAAAGATCGGCTTGCTCTCAGCGCTGCCCTCGGGTTTCTCCTCGCCCCGATTCGCAGGTTCCGCAGGCGGCGCAGGTTTTTGCTCGGAGATAGGGGGCGGCGCGGGCACCTGCACCGGCGTCTGCTTACGCGTGCAGCCGCCGAGTAAAGCCGCGCCCAGCAGGCACAGCGTTAGTCGAAAACGGGTGTCTCGGACAGCGGCGTGGTTCACGAATTCTTGTGCTGCTTCTCGATGAATTCGGCGAATTCGGAGAGTTTCCCCGCTGCGTGCCGCAGCGCTTTCGAGGAGTGCGATCGGACCGCGGGCACCACCTCGTCGTTCAAATAGGTGACGAGCTCCGCCGTTTCCTTCTCCAGCGTCCCCGCAAGATTCGCCATCGAGCGATTCAGGCGCGCCGAAGCTTCTTCCACCTTGCGGTCGAATTCGGTCATATACATTCTGCCGGAGCAGATTTGTGTTCACGCGAAATGTCGCGGCTGCCAAGCCTCTTCATTATCATGGGCTTTCGTCCGGGGGTCAATCCTCGCGAATCTGTTGTGGTACGTGCGCTCGAAACAGAAGATCGCTCGCGATACAATCTCGCCATGCGTGTGAAGCCTGCCGTGCCGCCGTTCCCCTGTTGGATGCATGCGCTGATCGTTGCGTTGGCGCTCACCATCATGTCCGCGTCCGCCTGTACCTTTTACGGCGAGCACCCGGCGCGTTCCATGTCAGACGCGACCGGCGGCGAAGGTCTGGAGCGTGTCTTCTGGAAGAATGTCGCGGCGCGCAACTGGGTCGAGATCGAGCGAGCCTTGGCGTCGAATTACGCCGGCGTGACTCCAGCAGGAACTTTGGATCGCGATGCGGCTCTTGCGCAGTATCGCCAGTGGCAATTGGACGACTACTCGCTCGGAAACCTGACTACCGAACTGAACGGGAGCACGATCGTAGTTGCCTACACGATCACACTCAAAGGAACAGCCGGCTCCGGCCCGCTGCCTTCCATTCCGCAGCACATGATGACCGTTTGGCAACAGCAGAAGGCAGGATGGATCATCATCGCGCACAGTGTAAGCCAGTGATGCCTGCGGCCAAGTCCATGGCGGTAAAAAGCCAAAACGCTTCCCCAATCACCGCTGGCAACATCAAGGAGTTTCGGCGCGCTCTGCTGGCGTGGTATGACGCTTATCGGCGCGACTTGCCCTGGCGCCGCACCCGCGATCCCTATGCCATCTGGCTCTCGGAAATCATGCTGCAGCAAACCCGCGTTAACGCCGTTCTCGATCACTACAAAATGTTCCTCGAGCGCTTTCCGGATATCGCAGCCCTGGCCGCGGCCTCGCTCGATGATGTCCTCGCCGTCTGGAGCGGCTTGGGCTACTACCGCCGTGCCCGTATGCTTCATCAATGTGGGCGCGAGATTGTGGCGCACCACGGTGGCCACTTCCCACAAACTGCCGAGGCCTTGCGCGACCTGCCTGGCATCGGGCGTTACACCGCCGCCGCGATCGCCAGCATCGCATTCGGAGAACCAGCAGCGGTCGTGGATGGCAATGTGGAGCGCGTGCTACAGCGATTAGGCGGACGCGTTCTGTCAGCCGCGCAAAGCTGGCAGCGTGCGCAAGAATTGCTCGCGCCATCGCACCCCGGAGATTTCAATCAGGCAATCATGGAACTGGGCGCCACCGTTTGTCTGCCGCGTAAACCGCGCTGCCTTCTTTGCCCCATTCGCCGATGGTGTGCGGCGCAAGGCGAGGTCCAACGGCCCAGCCCAACGTCCCGCCAAACGAGGAAGCAGATCTGGTGCACGCTCGATCGTCGCGACGGCCACGTGCGCCTGGTGCGGCGTCGCCAAACCGCATCTCTCATGGCCGGCATGTGGGAACTGCCACAATGGGCCGAACTCCCGCACATCGCAGCCCGAGACGCCCACTGGCGAACTTTCCGCCATTCCATCACCGTCACCGACTACACTATTCATGTGCTGCGGAACTGGGCCCAAAAAGGTACCGCGCCCCGCCCGCGCGGAAACTGGGTCGCCATTGACCAGATCCCGGCGCTGCCCATTACCGGCCTCACTCGAAAAATCCTCAAGGCCGACGGCATAATCTAATAGGCAGGGCACTTCTCCGATGAAATGGCTCAATCATCTTTTTGGAGGTCCGAAGAACATGGCTGCATTGACGGCCGGAACCAAAGCACCTCATTTTTCGCTGCCCGCGCTCGACGGCAGCAAATTTCAGTTGCAGCAGGCGCTGCAGCAAGGGCCTGTGGTCGCTGCTTTTTTCAAGGTTTCATGCCCGGTTTGCCAGTACGCGTTCCCGTTCTTCGAAAGGCTGTACAAAGCCTACGGCAGCCAGAAAGTCACCATCGTCGGCATCTCCCAGGACAACGCCCGTGACACGGCCGCCTTTTTGAAAGAGTACGGCGTTACCTTCCGCACCCTCCTCGACGATCCGAACGGATATGCAGTTTCGAATGCCTACGGACTGACCAACGTGCCGACTCTGTTTCTTATCGGTCAGGACGGTACCATCGAGATCTCCAGCGTCGGATGGGTGAAACAGGAAGTCGATCAAGTAAGCGCGAAACTTGCGGCCGCGCAACAAACCGCGCCGCACCCGCTATTCAAAGCGGGAGACGACGTCCGCGATTTCCGCGCCGGTTGAGGGTCCAAAAACTGATCCCGCGGTCGCGGGACAAAACACTGTCAGAGATGACCGAAGGCGCTGCCGCACATTGACGTGCCCCGTAGGGCCGAAACTACGGTAACTTTTCCGCCTCTTTTCTCCATGCTAGTCTGCTCTTTAACGTTGTTGTTTCAATAATTTGCGGGTAGAGCGATGGCTCCGATGCCGGCCTCGTAGTGCCGTCCTCTCCGCCGCAACTCCCCGCTGTAAATAGGCCCATGCCCAAGGTCCCGATTTTCCGCTTGCGCAGTTCTGAGGTGCCGAGCCTCCCCGATCTCCGCTACCAGCGGCCCCTGCTCGCATTCAGCGAATTGCAACTGGGCGTGGACAATCTCCGCTACGACGTTTTCCTGAGTCCCCGCATCGGTGCCGACTTGAGTTTCCATCTGGCGCGCTACCTCTGCCGGTTTGGCGAGGTTGACGCCTTGCTGGAGATGGACGTTCCTGCCGCTCACCGATCGCAGTTCCAGCAACCCGAGAGTGCGGCGAACGCCCGCAAAGCCGGTCCTGCCGACCTGAAGACTGCTCTGATTGCCATTCACCAGGCGATCCTCACCCGTGCCAAAGCGGAAGGAAATCCCTCCATCGATTTGCTAGGCCGGCTGGCTGTTCTGAAGTTCATTCGTTCCGAGCTGCAGGCGCAGTTTTTGAGAATCCTCGAGCAGTGCCGCATGAAATCGAAGGCGCTGGAGGGCCTGCGCCAAACTAGCATGCTGCAGGTGCAGGAGCGAGTGTCGTTATTCCACGCCCGCAAGAAAATTATTATCCGGCGCGCCGGGCAGGAAGTATTTCGCGTGCTGCGCGATATCGAGAAGGAAACGCTGGCGCGCACGCGCCGCGCCCTGCTCGGCGAATTGCCCGCCGACACCTATCGCCTGTTTCTGAATCCGCTGATTTTCACCGAAGATGGTCGAGACGATTACCTGTGCGCCGAACACTATTACATGTTCGGAAACTTCGAAAGGGACCCGGACCGTTTTTCCGTGATGCGCCACCTTGCCCTCGATTTCCTGCGCCAGCTGGGCTATGGAGACGGAGTTGCCGACGAAAACCTCGAACAGGCGCTGAATGTTCCGGATAATGCCAACGCGCTCGTCGGAACCGGCAACGGCGAAGACGCGACCGCAGAGGATCGAAACCGGAAG
The DNA here is from genome assembly GCA_963818945.1 of uncultured Acidobacteriaceae bacterium. Taxonomy (GTDB): domain Bacteria; phylum Acidobacteriota; class Terriglobia; order Terriglobales; family Acidobacteriaceae; genus Acidiflorens. Next base: position 1,922,758 of record CAWFUA010000001.1, read on the forward strand.
GATCGTCTCGAACTCTGGACGCGTCAACTGCATCGCGAAAGCCTGCTTCAGCATGTCATCGCTTCCTACGAAGCGGTTCCCCTGCTCGCTGACTACGCGCCCCGCGTGAACCCCCAGCAACTCAAGAACGCGCTCATTGACGGTGCAGAAGCCGAGCGTGTGGAAAAAATCATCGCCGAGGGCCGGCTGCACTCCGACCGGCTGTTCGCTGCCATTGGCCGCGTTGCCTCCTGCCGTGGCAGCGAGCGCGCTCGTTTTGCGGCCCGTCTGCTGCGCGATTTGTTCTGCTATCACCGCGATCTGCGCGGGCTTGAGGCCGTCAGCGCCGGCTTCGACAGCATTAATATTGTGGCCGACGACAAGGTCCGCAAGCTCTCCACGCTCAACGGCATGCTTTACGAATTTCTGCCACCCGAGGACCAGAAGCCGGGCGAAGAGCGCGTCCTCGACCACATCATCCTGAAGGCCGACGTCCGCGATTCCTCCCGCCTCACGCGCTCGCTGATGGAAAAGGGCATGAACGCCGCTTCCTACTTCAGCTTGAATTTCTACGATCCGGTCAACAAGCTGCTGGCAAAATACGGCGCGAACAAAGTTTTCCTGGAAGGCGATGCAATTATCGTTGCGTTGCTGGAGCGTGAAGGTGAAGTCCAACTCGCCGTGAGCCGCGCCTGCGTGCTGGCGTGGGAGATTGTCAATCTGCTGCACACCTACAACGACCTGCTCCGCCGCTCCGGGCTGCCGCCGATGGAAGTAGGCCTGGGCATCGCGTATCAGAATTCCGCGCCCCTCTACCTCATGGATGGCGAACACCGCATCATGATCTCCGATGCCATCAACGAAAGCGACCGCCTTTCCTCTTGCAGCAAGCGTGTCCGCAAACGCCTGGCGGATGAGGCCGGCGTGTTCCAGGTGTACACGGTGCAGATCGCAGGCGGAGCGGGCGGCGAAGCCGGCGAAGACCTGCGGCTCAATTACAACGTCGGCGGCATCTGCCTCAGCGAAGCGGCTTTTGCCAAGCTACAGCGGGAAATCTCGCTCACGCACTGGGCAGCGAACCTCGAAATCCCCGGCTTCGGCGGCCCGTGGGTGGATCGCGAGGGCGAGTTCTTCATCGGTACCGTGCCCATCGCCAACGGCGTCTTTCGGAAGATTGCGATTCGCAGAAGCCGTGTTCCCCAGGTGGACATCCGCGATTTATCCATCCTGCACTGGACCGGCCGCTGTTACTACGAAGTATGCGCAAACCCGGCCGTTTCGGTCGCCCTGCCCGGAGAGAAATCGGCAACAGCCAACACTCCCTAACCACCCTCTGTGAACGGACTCTTTCCGCAGCCACGGCGAGCCGCGCCATCTCAAAGCTCTCGGTGAATCTACCTGATCGGACTTTCCCTGGGTACCCGCTCTCAAGCTCTGACACAAACAACTGTGAGGCTTGTCACGGCCGGGAGTATTCGCGGTCACCGCCGCAGGTGCCGAAAACACCCCAAAATAAATTTGCTGTTTATCGGACGGGTTTGTGTCTCTGGAGACGGTATGCCGCATTCCAGGATTGAGATCATAAATCTGCTGAAGAAAGAGCTGGCGTTTCTGGAACACGGCGGCTACGGCGGCAGATCGCCTTGGCGGCCGGTTTCGATGTTTATGGATTCCCCTTCCTGTCCTAACCGGCTGGATGAGGAGCGCAGCACACCCTGCTCGCAGTGCTGGCTATTTGAGTTCGTGCCAGAGCGGTTTCGGCAGGAACTGGAAGCCTGTCACTTTATCCCCTTAAATTCTGATGGCGAATCGGTACACAGCATGAGCCGCCAGTACACGGCATCCGAGGTAGAGGCAGCCCTGAAGACCTGGCTCGAAGCCGAGATCGCCCATCTCGAAGCGCTCGAAAAGAAGTCCGCGCAGGGCAGCAACTGACGAATCCCGCCGCTGGGGCCTGCGACCCGGCTGCTTGAAGTAGGAGTCTTACCGCGTTTCTCCCACGCGGAGCTGTGAGGCGTCATGACTACGAATTGTGTGAATCCCACCTGTCGAGTTCCATTCAGTCATTTGCGCGAAGGCCGCATTATCACCGTGGATCGCGTCCTCAGTCCAGCCACCGCGCGGAGAACTGAACGCCCAATGGAGCAATACTGGCTATGCGGGACGTGCAGCAAGTCGTTCAAGGTCGTCGTCGAGGACGGACGCGTCTCGACCGTTGCGATGGAGGCGGAGACCGCGCTCGCGGGCTAAGGAGCCGCCGGACGCTGCCCGCATGCTCGCTCCTATTTGTTTGTTGCCGGGTTCGAGCCCATATCCTGCGGGAAAATCTTTAGCGCGACCTCCCGCGAGTGCGAAGAGATTTTGTTCCCTTCATCCATCTTGTTTTCGATCAGAGTTCCCTTCAGCACATAATAGGCTTCGTCGCCGGGATTCTTGCCCGCGCCGCGATCGATCGTTCCACGAAATTCATAGGAGACGCCATGGACGGTTTCGGTCGCAAAAGTCAGTCGGGTGCCTTCGATCGTCCCTTCTCTGAAAAAATGGTCGAGGAATACGCCCCGGTCACTTTCCGTGTCGCCGTAGCGGGAGACGAAGCCGGTGACGCGTCCCTGCTTTTCGATGTTGACTTGCACAAACTCGCCATCGCGCAAAAAACTGTACATGCCTGAGTAATCGGGGCCTGCCTGGTGAGCAGGCGGGGGCGAGTTGTGGGTTTGTGCCGCTATCTGAATGCACACTAAAAGGACAACGCCGGCGGAAAACATGTTTGACCTTAGACTATGAATGGACATGAGGACCTCGAAACGCGAATCGGCCTGGAAATGCACCACCACAATCTTAATGGAGAGTTGTGCGATGGTGAATGAAGGGCTCAAAGTTAGGGCCCTTGGGTGGCGAGTCAGCCCCTGCCAGCTGGCTCCGAGAGCTCGGAAGCCATGTTATCGTTGAGCAAATTGAATCCCCAACAATTAACAAGGAGAACCGTGTCTCGTCACCTTCGCGTTTTCTGGCCGCTTCTGTTCATCTTTTCGCTGCTCCCTGTGCAGGCGCTCGATGAAGCGCCTCTCGACGGCTATGCGATGCAGAACTCGCAGAATGAGCGCTCGTGGGAGCGCAAATTCCGGGCGTTGCCGGAGCCGGACAAGTTGCGCGCCTATATGCAGCGGCTGAGCGCCCGGCCCCACCATGTCGGCTCGGCGTACGACCAGGACAATGCGCAGTGGATCCTGGCGCAATTCAAGAGCTGGGGGCTGGACGCGCACATCGAAAGCTTCGACGTACTGTTCCCGACTCCCAAGAAGCGCGTGCTCGAGATGATTGCGCCCATACACTTCGCCGCTAAGCTCCAGGAGCCTTCGCTCGCAATTGACCCGACTTCCTCCCAACAAAGCGAGCAACTCCCCACCTACAACGCCTACTCGGTGGATGGCGACGTTACCGCGCCTCTGGTGTACGTGAATTATGGTTTGCCCGACGATTACGAGAAACTGGAACGGCTGGGCATTTCCGTTAAAGGCGCGATTGTGATTGCGCGCTACTACCATTCGTGGCGGGGAATTAAGCCCAAGGTGGCGGCCGAACATGGCGCCATTGGTTGCATCATTTATTCAGAGCCGGGCGACGACGGCTATTTCGAAGACGATATTTTTCCCAAAGGCCCGATGCGGCCGCCCGACGGCGTGCAGCGCGGCAGCGTGATGGATTTCCCTTCGAGTTTTCCGGGTGACCCTCGCAATTTCGATCGGGGCGATCCCAACGCACCACGTTTTACCGCGCAGAACGCTCCCAGTATCAGCAAAATTCCGGTGCTGCCAATCTCCTACGGTGACGCACAGCCGCTGCTGGCCGCCCTTGGCGGTCCGATGGCGCCCGAAGGATGGCGCGGGTCGTTGCCGATTCCCTATCACGTGGGCCCCGGTCCGGCCAAGGTCCATCTGGTGGTCGAGTCGAACTGGGACGTAAAGAACGTGAACGACGTCATTGCCACGATCCCCGGTACGAGCGAGACAGACGAATGGATTGTGCGCGGAAATCATCACGATGCTTGGGTGAACGGCGCGATGGATCCGGTCTCGGGCCAGAGCTCGCTGCTGGAGGAAGCGCGCTCGCTCGGCGAGCTCCTCAAGCAAGGCTGGAAACCGAAGCGCACCATTATTTATTGCGCGTGGGACGGCGAAGAACCCATGCTGCTTGGCTCAACGGCTTGGGCCGAGGCCCACCAGAAAGATCTGATGCAGCACGCAGCGGTCTACATCAATACCGATAGCAACGGCCGCGGCTATTTGAACCTGGAAGGCTCGCATTCGCTGGAGCACTTCCTGAATGGCGTGATGCGCGATATAGAGGATCCGGAGAGCAAGACGTCAGTGTGGCAGCGCAACCATTTGACCGACATCCGGCACGCGAAAGATGACGAGGAGCGCAAGGAGGTGCGTACTCGCGCGGATGAACGCATTGCTGCACTCGGATCGGGCACGGACTACACCGCTTTCATCGATCATCTCGGCATCGCCTCGGTGAACGCCGGATATTCCGGCGAAGATCCGGAAGGCATCTACCACTCCATCTATGACGACTTCTACTGGTATACGCATTTTAGCGATCGCGATTTCCTCTACGGGCGTGCCCTGGCGCAAACCATCGGAACGGCAGTGATGCGAATGGCCGATGCCGATGTGTTGCCCTATCAGTTCAGCAATCTGGCAGACACGGTGCACGTATATCTGAAACAGCTTCAGGATTTGCTCAAGACAAAGCAGAATGAGATCGAGGAACGCAACGCCGAACTTGATGAGGGAGTGTTCCAGGCGGTGTATGATCCACGGCATCCGGCGGTTGCGCCGCTGAAAGAAGAAGTTCCGCCGTTTCTAAATTTCGCTCCAATGGCAAACGCTGCCGATGCGCTGGCCCAGGCCGCGGAGCGATACGACAAAGCGCTGGCTGCGGCGCGCAAAGACGGCCACTTTACCGCCACCGATACGCAGCTTCATGAGCTGAACCTTACGCTGCTGGAGAGCGAACGCAAGCTCACCGATCCTGCCGGCTTGCCTCGGCGTCCGTGGTACAAGCATGTTCTTACCGCGCCCGGCGTTTACACAGGCTACGACCCGAAGACCGTTCCGGGCGTGCGCGAGGCCATCGAACAAAAGCGATGGCAGGAAGCCGACCAGCAGATTCAGCAAGTTGCAAAGGTGCTGCAGGGTGAAGTGGAACTGATCGATTCAGCCACGAAAGAACTGGCGAACTGGGCGACTGCCCCATAGCTCGGCATCTTACAGAGTATGAACTAGCGGCCTGAGTTACCGGACCCTCGTTCCCGTATAATCGTCTTACTTGCCATCCCGGGCTAACCGCCCAAGCGCTCCCGACCCTGCCTGGTGGGCGTACTTACGGGATTTGGCTGGAAGGCGTTTGTATCCGCGGATGGATATTCCTGCAAAGAAGTTCGTGAAGCTGTTGGTCGAGCATGACCCGGCGAGCGCGGAATTCCGTGATGGCATTCGCGAGACGCTGTATGCACGGCCCCCTGCGCCGATTCGCACCCAGGAATTCGACCTGTGGAAGGATGTATTCGTCGAACAAAAGCTGCCGTGGGAACGATTGCTTTTGTCGGCGGTGCTGCATGTGGTGGCCGTCAATCTATTGTTATTGCTTTCGATAGCATGGCTGCGACAGCAGAAAATTCTGGAGTCGGCCCCGTTTGACCGGTCATCGGTGATCACGTATTCGCCGGAGGAATATCTCCCTCCGCTCGACACGGGTACGGTGGAAGCGCCGAAGCCGCAGAAGGGCGATCCGGTATTCGCCAGGCAGCCGATTCTTTCGGTTCCCCGCGAAGCCGACAACCATTCCCAGACCATCGTTGCGCCTCCCAATTTGAAGCTTGATCACGACGTTCCCTTGCCGAATATTGTGGCCACTGGGGCCGTGGCGCCCGTGGTGCCGCTGAACGCAATCAGTCTCAGTTCCAGCCGCGCCCAGGCGCCTGAGCAACAGGTTGTGGCGCCCGCGCCGGAGCTTGATTTCCCTCGCGACCGCGTGACCCAAGCGGCGCTCAAGTCGGACATCGTTCCTCCACCTCCGGAAGTAACGCATGGACGAGCGCCGGGTCCGGCCGGACCGGAAACCGCGGTGATCGCGCCTCCACCGGAGCTGACCACACCGGCCAAGGGACGCGCCGGGCAGATCAATATCGCTCCGAGTACTGCCGTCGCGCCGGCTCCGCAACTAGCGATGGCGGAACAGCACGCCCTCTATGCGCGCGGCCAGGGTGGCGGGAGGGACTCGTTGCCCGAGAGCGCGCAACCGGTTGCGCCTCCGCCGAGTGTGGCGGGAAACGCGGGGAGCGGCGGCGGACAGGGGCGGCTGATCGCGTTGAACATTCATCCCGTGACGCCGGCTGGGCCCGTTGTCGTGCCGGGAGGCAATCGGCGCGGGAGCTTTGAAGCAGGCCCGCGCGGAAAATCTGACGCACCGGGAACGCCTGATGTGGTCGGATCGAACTCAGCGGCAAATGGCAGCGGCCAGAAGGGCCGAAGCGGCTCGCTACCGGCAGGGCTTCACGTTGGCCCCGGTCCGGGATCGACTGATGCGATTGCCCGGGATGGCTCGCCTGGAAATGGCGATCCGCGTGAAATGGCATCGACGGTGGCCGCACCTGTAGTTGTAGGTCGCCGGGCTGCATCTGCGATTTCCGATGACAAGGTGACGGATCTCGATCGGCAGGTGTTCGGAGACCGGCGGCCCTACGGCACGACCCTCAACATGCCAAACTTGAATTCCTCAACCGGAAGCTGGGTGATGCATTTTGCGGAACTGGAGCCGGACACGAAGCAGAGCGATTTGCTGCAGCCGCTGCCTACGGAGAAGTCTGACCCCGGCTATCCGCTGCAATTGATGCGCGCGAACGTTCATGGCACGGTCACGCTCTACGCCGTCATTCATGCCGATGGCGGCGTCGACGGCATTCGCGTCCTTAATAGTCCGGACGATCGGCTGAATGGCTGGGCGATGAGCGCTTTGGCGGGATGGAAGTTCCAGCCTGCTTTGCGACAGGGAAAGCCGGTTGCCGTGGAAGCGGTGGTGGAGATTCCCTTCCGGGTCCGGAAGGGCTTCTGAGTCTCCGCGAAAAGGTTGTGCCCACGGAGCCGTTTCTCCCCCGTGGGCACAGAATTCATTCACTCGCGGCCGAACGCGATCTACTGCGCCTCAGCTTTCTTGGCCGGCTTTGCTGCCGCTGCCGCCGTTTTAACTTTCCAGAAGTCCGGATCGGCTTTGATCCATTCTTCCGAAACGTAGCTCATCCGCGGATTGAACGTAAACAGGTTCGTCTCGCTCGTGTCCACCGTAGCTGCCGTTAGGTCCATCAGCTTCTTCATGCCGTCTTCGCCCATCGCCGCCATGAACTTCGGCCAGTTAGCCCACGCCCCGTCAATCTCCGCGGCGGATTTCATGGGATTGAAAATAATGTAGGTGCCATCTTCCCGGCCGTATGCGACTTGATAGGTGGCCCAATGCACATCCGCGATTTTTTCGAATCCCGACTGGTACATCTTCACCAGTGCCTCCCAGTCTTTGTCATGCCCCTGCTTGACGTGGAACCGCGAAATCTCGAAGTACCGCATATGCGGGATATCGACATTGGGCCGCAGGCTCAATTCTTCGCGATACACCATCATGCCCAGGTCCACGTCGGAAAGCAGCTCGCCATCGGCCGCGTTCGCGTGATCGAGTTCAGCCGACAAAGCCGTATTCTTTTCCGCTGCCTTCATGTCCTTCTCCCACGCTTCAAACGAGTCGTAGCCGACAAAGAACAGAACGCGCGGTTTGCCCGATTGCGATTCCGCCGCCAGGTAGTGCGTGGGCCACTTGGCCTTCGTCATCGCTTGGACATACGCACTTTCAGTCTTTTCGTGCGACATCCCGTTCTTCCCTGGTTTCGTCCACTCCCGCGCAACGCTGAGGATCTTCGGTGGCGCATTGCCTCCCGAGCTCTGCGCCGCTGCCCCCAGACAGCCTGCAATTAAACACGTACCTACCCCGAGCCATGTCATTCGCTTCATGGAAAGTCTCCTTTTCGACTTCAAAACGGATTGACTTAGGAACGGCGGCCATTCTACACCCACCGTGCAAGCAGACTTGGAAACAACGTTTCGTCCCCCTGCCGAGTCCCGAATTCCCCGATGGGACTATTTCGTAAGTATCTTTAAAAACATCGGTGTACAGGCCACGAATGCGCGGGTCCTGTGCCTGCTTGTGCCGGAGCGCAAGCGTATCGTCCGGGTGCAGTTGCCCAAGCCAGCTCCGCCACCGATGCTGGATTCTAATCACGAAGCTCTGTGATCAGGATCACATAATTCCCCCGCCCCCGGCCATACGCTTATCGCGCCTGTACGGCGTCGAAATAAGCAAGGGGCCCTGGTACGCCATGGACACTTCGGTACGAATCCTCCCCCCATCCTCTCCCCATTCCCCTGTGCTCGGAACCGGTGGCCTCACGCTCCTTTGTTGTTATTGCCGCACGGAACTGAGCGAAGCCCAAATGTTCGAGTTCAGAGATTGGGTCGCCTGCGAAAGCTGCATCCGGGATTATTACCGGGATCGCCCCAATGAACTGGAGTCCGAACTGCGAACAAGGCAAAGGAATGCTCTTGTTTGGCTGGCGCGCAACCGGAAGGATCCTGCAGAAGCACGCAGTAAAGAAATAAGCCTGCGAACAACCCGTTCAGGACTTGGCGCGCTCAGAACTGTCTCGAGATAAGTTTTTTCGTTGATCTGGCAGGGCTGTCTACTGCCGCGGCGCGTAATACCCGCGCCGGGCGCGCACTTGCAGGTCTTTTTTCAGCGTCGTGATCTCGATCGAGTGGAATCGTCCGTCCGCATTGAATTCGGAGGGCTTGTACGACACATCGTACTGGCTGCGCAGTTCATCTTCAATCGCCGCAAACGACCGCGTGATGTCTTTCATCTTATAGGGAAAGAAAGCGCGCCCGCCGGTCGCCGAAGCGAGATCTTCCAACACCTTGTCCCCGCGCAGAATCAGGCCGCTGTCGTCCGTCGAAATGGCATAAATCAGCACTTCGGCACGCTGCGCCATTTCAATCGCCTGCGCACGCGTAACCTCGCTCTGATTGTCCTCGCCGTCGCTCACCACGATAATCGCTTTGCGGATGGGATGGTCGGAGTGCTCGCGGGCGAGCTTTTCTTTGCAGGCCTTATAAATCGCGTCGTACAGCGCCGTGCCGCCGCCGTTTCTCAGTCGCTGCACGCCCGCCGCCAGTGCCGGCACCTTATCCGTGAAATCCTGCGTCAGGTGGCTCTCTTTATTAAACCCCGCCACAAACGCCTTGTCATACCCGGGCCGAATAATGTGCTGCAGAAACCCGGTGGCAGCTTCTTTTTCGAACGCGAAGCGCCCTTCCACCGACCCGCTTACATCCATCAGCAGGCCCAGTTCGATCGGAAGGTCCGTCTCCCGCCGGAAGTTGAGGATCGATTCCACAGGTTTGTGGTCGTCGAAGATGGAGAAATCGCCCTGGTTCAAATTGCGGACAAACTTCCCGTGACGGTCGGTGGCTATGAACAGCACGTTGACCTCGTCCACGCGCTTGCGGATGGTTAGGATTGCATCGTTCGGTTCGCTATCCGTGCCCGAAAGCGAGCCATCGCTCATTCCAACCGCAACCGCCGAGGCCGCGATCCCGTACTGCACGCTCTGCGCCGCACCCGCAACCGCCAGGCCAAGCACGGCCACCCCAACCCACAACCAGAATTTGTCCAATCTCGTCATTGCTCTTCCCAAAACAACCCGGTCTCGACCATGAAGTTACGCTCAACCCTCGGGTTTTCCCCGGGTTCCCCTGTGTGCCCTGCGACAGCTAGGTGCACGCCAGGGGCCGAATCACGTAGATTCACCGCCTCCACCACAATAGGCCGGAACCACCCGTAAGTCCAAGTTACAAAAGGAGTACGTAAACGGTGCGCTATCCTAAATGTCGTCCCCTCAACGGCTTGCCCGACCAGATCGGGAATCCAGCCGGAACCGCCTCCCGGACCTGCATTTTGTCCCAGTCTGCCCTATCCCACAGCCCCGATCTCAATCGCAGAGTCCCACGAGACATTTTTTCCCGATTCCGTCAAGGTCGCGCAAAATCTGCGGTGTCTCATTTCTACAACAGTACCGTGCAGGGCGGAGCCGACGTGCAATCGAACCAACCCTCCACATGGAAATTTGTCGCCTGCCAATGCCTCACTGCAACGGCCGCACCAGCCGCCCGTCCATGCCGTTGATCAGGTTTCAGGGGGAATCTCGATCTCGACCGCCGCCGTCACCATTTTCTGACGGGTGCGAAACGAGTGCGCAATCAGGGCCTCCGTCCACAACAGCGAGACTCCAGCTGCCGCCCCGCAATGAGCAAGCCTCTTTTCAGGAAGAGAATCGGGAAAATTGTTAGTTGGAGAAGAATGCCGCCCGAGTATTACCTGAGTAACACACGCGGTGGGCCAGCGAGCGGGAAGCGGTATATGCACGGCAATGCACGAAGCAGGCTTATAGAATGCAAAACAGACGTAGTTACACCGCCGCGTCCCGCGCGGCCTAGTCCTTCCGTGACGTAGCCCCAGCGCCCGACCGCAACTAACCTCCCGTCTGAGGGTTTCCACGTACATGAAAAACACATTCACGAATTCGCTCTTAGTCTTGGCAGTTGGTGGCTTGCTGCTTGCCGGTTCCGCCTCTGCTCAAACCTCAACCTCTGGCGCCGGTCCGGGCGTCGTTGATCCCGGCCATCCCCGCGTGAACCAGGTCAATGGTCGCGAAGAAAACCAGCAGCAGCGCATCGCCAATGGCGTGAAGAGCGGCAAGCTGAGCGCGCAGCAGACCGCCAACCTCGAAAAGCGTGAGGCGAGCGTCCAGAATCGCGAAAAGAAAGATATGGCGGCGCACAACGGCCATCTCACCAAAGCCGAACAGAGAGGCATCAACCGCCAGCAGAACCGCATCAGCAAGTCGATCTATAAAGACAAACACAACTAGATCGTCGGCTCCTGCGCAATCGGACAAACGGGCGCAAGAGCGAAAAGTGAAGAAACAGCCGCAGCCTCCTGCGGCTTTTTCTTTGCGGCTTTTAGCCCCTTAATGCCACAGCCGTTTTCCGCGCCACAGTTCTCAGTACATCTGACTCGTAAGCCCTGCGACGCTGCCATTCCCGCTCGTCACTGCCCACGTGTGCGACGAATTCACCGCCAGCCCGTAAACCTGCGCATACAGATTTGTAGTGGTCAGCACCAGCGAACCATCTTCATATACGCTAAAGCTGCTGCATGTCCCCGTACACTTCCACGTCAACCACTCATATTGCGGCCCATCGTGGTAGTAAGTCGGACAGCCCGAAGCGAGAAGACAAGGCCGCAGCGTTCGCGCGAACGCGTTAGCGATGTATCCCGGAATGACCCCGTTATCGAGTCCGTCGCTCGCCTGAAAAATGTTCCCACTCTTGTAAGGAGAGTTGGGATCAACCCCTCCACTCGTCGGGCACGTCAGTCCCTGCGAGGTCCAATAAGTGCACGACACAGCGTAATAGCGCCAGTCGTTGAGATTCAGCGGGTACGCGTTCGTGTTCGTCGCGCCGATAAAGCCAATGGAGTCCGGCGAGTAATTCGCGATCGAACACGGCGAACCACTGCATGTGACCGTGGCCCCAGGCGTTGAGGTCCGCGTCGGCGCGCTGTTGCCGTTCACGGCATACGTCGATCCTGTACAAGTCGGCGTGCCGCTTTGCCATGTCGGATAATTGGTAAGCGCCGTGCCGGCCACCGCCATTCCCATAAAAGTCAACGTGGCCGGGTCGCCCATGTTCGTAATCCCGGTAGAGTTCTGATTCGATCCCGTTGTGCCCGTACATGGCGGTGCGGGAGTGCCTGTGTAGACATCGCTCCCCGGAAAGGTAAACCCGCACGACACTCCGCTCCCGCAGCTTTGCGTCCCGACCCCCGGCAGCCCCGTATCTCCCGTCCCCGGCACCGCAATGATGCTATTTTCCCAAGTCAAGTTAGACTCGAAAGATGCACCGTAGATGCGTCCCCCGTTCATGGCGACGGCCGTATTGTGATTGAATTGCTGCGTCTTGGGATAACTGTTGTTGTTGTAGAGCCCCGACGAACCCTGATCCGTCGAGAGCGTCGTCCACGATCCGTTCGGCGGCTCCACAGGACACGTCGCATTGCTTCCTGCGCTTGGCAGCCCACCGCTTACCGGTTGCGGGATATACGTAAACCACTGCTGCCCGCTGGTGTCCAGGTCGATGACCTTTGCTCCGGGGTAGTTCGGCGCCCCCCCTCCATTCCCCGCCGTCACGTTCGGCCCGGTTGAAAATGCCGCATTGCTCGGACACTGCACATTCATCAGGTCGCCTGCCTCCGCCTGCAACATCAGCGGACAGTCCCGGATGCCCGAACGCGGATACGGCGCTGCCGCACAAACCTTGATCGCTGTGATGTAGGCGCACGCGACTGCCCCGATCGTGCCCGTCGCCATGCCACTGGAGGTGCATCGTGTCCCCGTTGCCGGCCCCATGACGACGTTCACGGAAAAATTGTTACCCCCCGAACTGGCGGTAAAGGATGGGATGGTCGTCCCCGCGCCGTTCCAGTTCAGGTGATTGCCAATGTCGTATATCACATTGTTCTGCGTTACCGCGTGGTGCATCCCCTGCGAGACGCCTACTCCGTCGCCGTTGTTGATGCCCAATATCGTGCCTTGAGTGGTATACGCGTGACCAGGCGTGCACGTTTCCCCGGCGGGAAGAAACACCGGAATCGTCGCGGCGTAGTTTATGTTCTCCGTCTGGTACCAGCCGTTCGACATCAGCGAAGCCAAATCGGTCCCTACGTTGTAGACATATACGTCTGTGCCGGTGAAGGTCGAGGCTCCCGGATAACCGTTGGCAGGGGTGTAGGCGCTCGGCAGCACCGCTCCCTGCGCGTTCAAAATGTTCGGATTTGCGCTGAACGTGAAGTCGATGACGTTGTTGTAAGTCGCGTCGCACGCTACCGCCGCAAGCGTCGGCGTCCCGGTGCATGGACCAGTCGCATCGTCCCAGCAGCCATACGACCCGCCCTCGCTGCGGGCGTCGCGCATCATTCCCTGTGTCGCGTGCCGCGCAATGGAGTTTGTTATGGCGAAGTCGTTGACATCCTGCGTCTGGCCGTCCGCGCACTTGGAAACCCCCGAGCAGGCGCGGACGCTCATGCTCCAAAGCTGGCCCTCCTGCCCGTCGAGTCCCGAGTTCTCCAGCAGTTCCGCATCCATCCACACCGCCTGCGATTCCTTCGTCTCGGAACGGTTCTTTTCCACGGGGTTCATGTGCTGAATTGGGTTACAGGGGCTCTGCAGAGAACTCCAGGTCGACGACCCGCAAGTGTCTGCGTTCAGTGCCGCCGCCGAGGTAACTGTGATCGGCGTGGCATTCTGCGTAGCATAGGCAAAGCCGGCAATGTTGCCGGTTGTTCCCGAAGACGCGGTGCAGTTGGTGACGCTTGGTACGGTCGCCGTGCAACTGGAAGCGCACGCCGGGCTAAATGCGCTGGTGTTGTACCATTGCGGACTAACTCCGGAACCGGGAAGGTTCACGTAAATGATTGGGGAATAGACGCCGCCCGTCGTCTCTCCAAGACTGGCCGTCGTCTTGAGCGTCATTACCAGCGCGCCCGTGGCGCACGTCCAACTCGTCACCATTGGTGTGAGTGCCTGGATTCCCGCAGGACTGGGCAGCCAGCGCGGATTATACGTAAGGCGATTGCGCGCCCGTTCCGTATTCTGTGTCAGCAGGCCGTTGCCGCACGGATTCGAGGCGTCCGCGCAAACCGGGGGAGTGCCTCCGCCGCCGCCCCATAACGCAATCGAGTTGCCCTCGACCCAGTTATCCACGATCTGCGTCGGTCCTGGCGGCGCAACGCTAATAACGTGCCCCTCGCTTCCGTCGCGCTTAATGCCGTCGAAGTAATTGTGATTGAACGCGCAGCGCACGCACCCCACTCCAATCTCGGTGGCAATCAGATTCACGCCGAAGCCATCATCGTCCGCGTCGGACGAGAAATAGTCCTCGTCAAAAAAAATGTCGTGCGGCGCGGCATTCACAAAAGCTCGAATCAGTGGCGATGGGTTTGGATTCACGGCCCACTCCGGAGCCTGAATTTGCACCGGAATGATGTTATGTCCCGCAGCATCGGCCACAATCGCCGCGTCCTGAATGCCGACGTGGTTTACGCCATCGGTCGGACAGTACCCGCCGTAGCAATCCGTGGATCCATCGGTCGGCCCCATGCTCATCTGGATCACCGATCCCAGCGACGGCCCGCCCGCACTGGAACAGTAGGTCGATGGATAAGCGCTACAGTAGGGCCCTGTCACTACTCCATTGCTGGACGATGATACTGTCCACATGTTTGCCAAATCGTCATAGGCCGCTTGATTCGTGAGCGGGTAAGCTGTCGAGGTCACAGGAATTGGCGAAGCGGTCGAGGGGAATCCGAGCGTCGCACCGCTGCAGCCGCGATTCCGCCAGCCCATGTTTGGCAGTGGAGGACTTGTAAGTTGATCCATCCCGCCATGCGAACACACCTGCCGGCCGCGGGGGTTATAGCCAAGATCGTTGCTTCCAGAACAGGGCGATGTCTGCGTACAATCCGAGTGAAATACCAGCCAGCCCGTCGCGGCTACATAAGGCCATACCCACGGCATAGAACTGTCAAAGTGCGACCCATGCGTTACCCACACATCCCAGTAAGTCCCATCCCACGTCGACGTAACCGCATTAAGCGCAGTAAAGTCATCGAACGCCCCGCCCGAATTAATGGATGTATAAGTACAGTAAGTCTGCGAAGTGCTTCCATTCGCCCCCGGAGCCTTCGGACAGCCATGCGCCACGTCGCCGATGTAGATAATATGTGTCGGGCTACCCGCGCTGAGATAGGCCAGTGGATTCACCCCGATCGGGAGCTGCAACGGCGACCCATCCACCACCGTAAAGTTAGGCAAGGGAATATCTTCTGTCCCCGCCACGAAGCCATCTATAAAATTCCCGGAGATTACCCCCCGTCCACTCTCCGTAGACTGGGCGCTACCCATCCCCACCAGCAACAGAATTGCGCAGAAAGTTTTCATTTTTATGGACACCGATTGAATGTGATCGTTTGGTGGTCGGCCTTTGGGTGGCGCAGCGGTTTACCGCTGCGATAAACGAGTTTTTCAGCAAACTGTTTACCCGCTGGGGCGTCACAATGCGATCGCACCGCCATCCCGCTATCCGCCCACCCGCCTTCGCTATAATGTTTCTTGCTCTTGTCCCGCCGCATATCCGCGGGCTTTATGGAAAGGGAACTATGCCGACTGACGTAGTCATGCCCCAGATGGGCGAATCCATTTTCGAAGGAACCATCACCAAATGGCTCAAAAAGCCCGGTGACAAGGTTCAACGCGACGAGCCCCTCTTTGAAATTTCCACCGACAAGGTCGATGCCGAAATCCCCGCCCCCGCCTCCGGCGTCCTTCAGGAAATCAAGGTCGCTGAAGGCAATACTGTCCAGGTCAACACCGTCGTCGGCGTAATCGGCGAAGGCAACGGTGCTTCGGCCTCAGCGCCGGCGCCGGCAAAATCCGCCGCCCCGCCCGCCCCCACTGTGGCGCGTGCGCCCGCGCCCGCCGCGCCTCCACCAGTTCCCGCGGCATCTGCCCACGAGGAACAAGAAGATTCCGACGTCCGCTCATCCCCGCTCGTGCGCAAGCTCGCCCGCGAGCACAATGTCGATCTCGCAAAGATTCACGGCACCGGCACCGGCGGCCGCGTCACCAAGCAGGATGTCCTCGACTACGTCGAACGCAAACCCGCCGCCGCTGTAGAGTCTCCGGCCTCTGGGCCCCGGCAAACCCCCGCCCCTGCGACTATTCCCGGCGATCTTGTCCCCCTGTCGCAGATGCGCAAGATCATCGCCCAGCGCATGATCGAGTCGCGCCGCACCAGCGCCCACGTCCACTGCATGTTCGAAGTCGATCTGACGCGCATCGTCAATCTGCGCAATAAGCTCAAAGGTGGTTTCGAACAACGCTATGGCGCGCGTCTCACCTTCATGCCCTTTTTCGTGCGCGCTGCCATCATCGCCCTCCAGCAGTTTCCCATTGCCAACGCGTCTCTCGAAGGCGACAGCATCCGCTATCACAAGCACGTCAACGCCGGAATCGCCGTCGCGCTCGATTGGGGACTCATCGTCCCCGTCCTCAAGAATGCCGACGAGCTCAACTTCCTCGGCCTGCAGCGCGGCATCACCGATCTCGGCGAACGCGCCCGTTCCAAGAAGCTGACCCCCGCCGATGTCGAAGGCGCAACCTTCACCATCACCAATCCCGGCCAGTTCGGCGCCGTTTTCGGCCTGCCCATCATCAATCAGCCCAACGTCGCCATCATGGGCGTCGGCGGAATCACCAAGCAGCCCATGGTCGTGACCGACAAAGACGGCAGCGATTCCATCGCCATTCGTTCCGTAGTCCATCTAACTCTAGGTTACGATCACCGCCTCGTGGACGGCGCCGTAGCCGACCAGTTCATGGCCCTGGTGAAAAACACGTTAGAGAACTGGAGCGAAGAAGTAGGCTGAACGCTAAGTGTGATCAATGAGTCAGCCATCAGTCCCGCAACCTGATGGCTGACGGCTGATGGCTGAAAGCTCCCCTACCACTTCGTCGTCACCCGCAGCCCCTCCAACTGCGCAAACGTCACCGGCGTCCCCTGCACCGCCAGCAGGCTTGCAACTGCCGCTTCGATGTTAGCAATGATGTTAGGAGCAATTCCCCCGACCTTTGCCGACGCAAGAACCGACTGAAGCAGCGTAAGAACCAGACTTATCAAAGTTGCCGCGCCCATTAGATTGCTCCTTTAATTTCCAGTGTTAACGCCGCCGCATTCGCAATCGCCGCCCGCAGTCCTGCCTGCATCGATTTCACCGGCACGCACGTAGCCGCTGCGTCCGGCGGTGCCAGCGTAGGCCCCCACCCGCAGTAAGTCTCGACCGCGGTGATCAAGGCGTTCTCCCCGGACACTCCCCGGTTGATAAGTTGACAAACTTCCTGATTCGCATTCGCGGCGCAGCTCGCCTGGTACTTGGTTTGCGCCGCAATAATAGATCCGGAAAGCGCCGCTGCCGTGTCTCGCGCCCGATTCTCAATCGGAGAACAACCCAGCATTGCCACCAACCCCGTTACCAGCACTACAATCGTCATTCTCTTCATGCTTAACTCGCTTTCGTTTCGAAAATAGATGGCAAAACGGCGTGCAATAACTGTGCCGCCGCATTAACCCATGCAAATGCCGCTGGATGCGCCGCAATGAATGCCGGAGTAAAAATCGCCGCTCCAATCGTCCCCACCAGCGTGCACACCAAAGGCCCATATTGCTTCAACAAGTTCATAATCGCTCCCTAAGTTCTTTCTCCGTGATGTCCAACTTCGCTTTTGATTTCCTCCATGCACCTCTGTGTACCCCGTGGTTCCAATGTTTGTCGGCGCCCAACTCCGGCCATCGCTCGTTCCTTCTGCGTCCAAGCCGACGCCTTCAAACACTCCACCGCTCCGTCAATCATCTTCCCCAGCCCTGCCTTGAACCTGTCTTCATCCACAACCTCACCGCTCTCCACTGACTCCCTCAGGTGTAGCGCCGCCAGCACAAACGCCATCGCCGACTCTTTCTTCTCCCGCCCGCTGTGCCTCCCAAACAGTCCTTCGATGCTGTTTACCACCCCAGGCACAAGCGCCATTGCGCGCAGCGGCTTCCGCATCACATCCATAGCTGCTCTCCTTGTCGGGCTTAGTCACACTACTTCGGCAGGAAACGATCGTGCAGCGCGATAAGTGCGCTCACCGTAAACGCAATGGCCGCGGTCACGATCCGGTCGTACACATTCCGCTTGATGTCGTTGTGCTCCAACGCTGTAATGCGGTCTTCCGCGAGCCGCATTCGTCCTGGCTGCCCATCGCCCACGATCATGTCGACCTTAGCCTCAAGCCGCCCTAACTTCTCCAGCACTTCGAGCTGAAAGTCCCCGCTCATCTGACATACTCCAGCCAGGCAGCCACCGCCGCACCGGGGGTCGTCGCTATTATGTTTCATATGGATAGTCCAGCGGATAGTCAACGTGCAGTGCCGTTGAGTAACGCGAATACTTTGCTGGCGAGCTATTGTCATAACTGCGAATAAAGTAGTTCTGCGCCCTTGCGTACCTCGACAGCGTGAAACTGCCAGTTGCAAATCGTCCAATCAAATTCCCGGCATTACTCGTTCCCCAGCCGGTGTCCGAGTACCGCACCTCGACTCCCCACCCACTCGGTGGAGTCCAGCCTGTATCCACGCTGACGGTCGTGGAAGTCACATTCGCGACTTCCGCTCTCGTCAGATCGGCCAGATAAGTGCTGCCGACCTGACTGGCATCGATAGGCAAAGGCAATTGCGACTCCTTCACCAGTGCCTTTTCGAATGCAAACCCAAGCGTCGGGTCGCCCGCGTCCACAAACTTTAGCGTGTAGCGCAAGCTCTCTCCGCCAATATCAACCACTGCAACGTCAACTTCGCGCACGATCCCCAAAAACGCTGCCGCGCACGACGGCACATTCACTGCCAACCCGTCGCCCGGATAAATGTCCATCGCCCCTCCCGGCAGGAAGGCGCTCCACGCCTGATATTCCCCGCTCCACCCCTGCCCCGCCTCGTCCAGCAGTGCCAGCGCCGCATTCTCGCAATCCACCGAAGTCCGCGGCAACGGCGCACTAACCTGGCTCATGCCCCCGCGCACTCCGTTGTCCGCGCCATTCTTGTGTGCCGCAATGCTTGCCGGGTTGACCACTCGCGCCATGGCATGTCCGCGGCTGCGATAGGTCACTTCGATAGTTTCATTGGCGGCTGGCACGTACTCGGGATAAAACTCAAGCGTTGGGGCGTTGGAAATCCTGCACTGCCCCCCTTTGAGCAATGACCCGGTAGTCTTCGTCTGCGGACTCTCTCCCGGCAAAGCAGTTCGCACAAGCGCGTCCATTGCCAGATACACATAAGTGAACCCCACCGAGCATTGCATGTTCGCCGCATTAATCAGCGCATAAGTGCAAAACCCCGGCGCATTGCTGATCACCCCGTCGTACAGCACGGTCGCGGGCGCGACCTGCGTCGCCGGATTCGCTGGGTCGATATCTTGCACCTGCAGCACGGCTCGTACATCGCAAGCTACCGCCTCCCCGCCGCGAGGGCTCCCACTCGGATGCTGCGATGAGTGGTACACCTGCTGCATGCGATAAATCTCGGTCGGATGCAACTGGGTCGTAAAAACGTAGTAATGTCCCGCCTGCGTTGCCAGTTCCGCGCCTGCCTGCGCGCCGCTGACCAGCGCTTGAATGCTGCAACTCGTTCCCGATGGAGTGATTCGAAAGCCGGCCACACACGAAGCGATCGACACCGCGCCAGAATAGAGGCCGCCGATCACGCCATCGGACGCCCCCGTAAACAGAACGTCGCCGTGCTCCAGAACCGTAGCCCCGCCCAACTCCACCTGCTCTACAAACTGCAAGCAGGTTTGCCCGTCCACTCCCGTCCCGCCCGCGGCGTGCAGTTGTCCTCCGCTGACCGAGAAAACATTTGGCGGTCCCGTTTCCGTCCAGTGCGTATTGTCAAGCCCCGCATACTTCTCGTTGAGAATCGTGCGGTTATAAAGTGGAATCTCGCTCCTTCGCGTGAACGGAATCTGCGACAGGTAGAACATCGCCGTCTTTCCGTCGCCGGCGAAGTAATCCTTTACGTGCGCGCCCGGTTCCAGCGGCCCAAGTATCGTCAGGTCATTGACCAGCCGGTTTATGCTTTGCAGTTGCAAATCGCCGGGAGAAAATGTCGCATCGCTCGCGTCCAGCGGATAAGTGTTGTGCGCCAGCGGAGCGAAGAATAACTTCCCGCTATCGTCCCGGTAACTGCCTCGCGTCAGAACGGCAATCTCCGCCGCCGATGCCGCCCAGTTCTTCGCCGGATCCACGCTGAAATACGGAATCGTGTCTCCTGCTTCGATCCCCGAAAGATCAAACCACCCCGGCAGTATGTCCTGCGTCAATTCCTGCACCGCGCTCCCCGCCGTTCGCGCCACAAACGAAGGAAGCGGAGGCATCGGATTCAAATCCAGCATCGTTACATCGCTAAGTGCGGCTAAGTCATACACGTACCGCGCGCCAGACTCACTCCACCCTGAATACCGGCATGACGGCGCCGTCGCGACGTACCCGGCGAATAAGTCGCTGCCGTCAGCCCGCGCGAATGTGACCCGCGCGCCCGGTCCAGGAACCACAAAACCCGTTCCCGCTGCCACCACGCTGACCTTCAGTTCGCCCGGCGCATTCAACTTCCGTACAAGGCAAGCATTCTCGGCCGGCTGCAAATATGCCGTG
The DNA here is from genome assembly GCA_963818945.1 of uncultured Acidobacteriaceae bacterium. Taxonomy (GTDB): domain Bacteria; phylum Acidobacteriota; class Terriglobia; order Terriglobales; family Acidobacteriaceae; genus Acidiflorens. The sequence continues at coordinate 1,943,201 of CAWFUA010000001.1, forward strand.
TAGTCCTGCGCCCCTCGCCCATCGAAATTGTCAATCAATAGTTTCATGCTGTGTTAAGTAAGGTCCTGACTAATGTCTGTGGGTTCCCCTGTGTATCCTGTAGAAGCTTTGTGTCGCCCTCGAATCGGGCGCGTCCATAATCCCGCCTGCGGCCTTCTCAATAGATCTCCGCCCTGCTCGCCGGAAAGTAACTCCGATAACACAGCACCACCGCCCCATCATTCCCATCAATGGTTGGCAACGCCGCAAACGAAGCCTGCAAAGCCATTTCGCCAATCGGCTTTTGTATCGGCGCCAGGCTTTCCCGCACCCACGCCGGTTTCGCTGTCGTAGGGCTCAATATCGGATAAAAGAAGCACACCCGCCCGCCCGACTCCTCTTCCATCACAAAGAGCCCCGACCATTGCTGCAAAAACGCCCCACCCTCCCGATCCACAAATGCGATAACCTTCTGCACCGAAGCCCCCGCCGCCGGAACTCCCCCAGGCAGCGCCTGTGACAACACCAGTGAAGTTGCCGTCACCTGCGCGACTCGTCCAACGTTGAACGTGACTCGCCGCACGTAGTTAGCATCCTGTCGCACGTCCGCCGGATTCTTAACATATGCGGCCGCAATCCCCGTGCCCACATAGCCAACTTGTTGCGCATAGTCCACATCGCACGCCACCAGATCTCCGGCTGCAAATGCCGCAGACGCCCCCGCCCCAAGAATCAATTCTTCCGCCGTTGACCCCGCCAGCACCGCCACCGCCGCCCGCGGAACTCCGCCTGACCCCGCCGGCGATGCGCTCGGGTCCGTCGCCAATACATTCATGTGCTCCGCGCCGCCCGCCAGCGCCATCTGCAATTTGCCCCAGTCTCGAAACTCAAATTCCACGCGTGCCCCGAGCGCATGCCGCGCCTGCCCCGTTACCGCGCCCGCCACACCGCCCGCCATGCTTTCGATCTGCGATGTGCTCGTCCGCTGAAAGTTTTCAATCCACCCCAGATCGATCCAGGGAACCGGAGGCGCATCCAGCTGAAATCCTGCATTCTGCGATGGATCGAATATCGCCATCGGCCCATTCACCCGATCGACCGGCGCAAAATAGGCGCGCGTCTGCCGCGCTATCGGTCTCAACCCCGCCCGCGTCATACCTGAGCCTCCGGCAGAAAAAAGTAGATCCTCAACTGCGCATACCGCGCCACGCGCCCTTCGCTGGCGCTCCGCTGCTGCTTTGCGATCGCTGCCTCACCCGGCGCATTCCCCAACTCCGGCATCGTCCAAAAAATTCCCGATCCCCAATCCGCCGCCGGCGTCTGGCTGTAATCGAGCATCTCGGTATGCGGAGGCATACAAATCCTCACCAGTTCGTCGTCCATCTCCGCCAGCACCCGCCCGCGATCCACGCCCGATCCGCCCGCCGTCCCCTCGCTCGCATACCAGATGGAGCAATCCATCCCCAGCATCGGCCGCGTACTTTCCGCAATCAGCAATTCCCCAAACTCGATGTAAAACACTCCCGCCTGCGCCTGATTAAACCGCGGCTCCAGGTTTTCGCGCACCACAATCGCCGGCACCGTGACGCCGTCGATCACCATCGTCCGAGCCGGATTCAAACCCGTCAGCCGCGCCCGCAGCGCCATAAAGAAACTGTCCTTTGCCGCCTGCATATCTTCTTCCTCGTCCTATAAGTCCTGTCATCGCGAACGATGGGCCTACCCCGCGTTTTCCCAAGGGCCAAGCTCTTACTTCTGCAATCCGACCTCTGACCTCTGACCTCTGACCTCTTACTTCTAACTTCCTCTAACTCACCCCCAGCACCCGGTACAAGTAAGCCACGCCCGCAAACCGCTCCACCACAAACCCCTCGATATGAAACATCTCGCCTTCATAAACGATCCCCAGTGCCGTGTCGAACAGCACATCCGCCGACGCCACACTCCGCTGACTTACTTGCTCGGCCATCGCCGAACGTCCCACCACCAACTCAATTCGCCGCCGCGGACCGTTGTTCTCCGTCGTCAACTCCCGCACAATCACCGGCGATATCGGAGCCTGCACCACCCCCGGATCCACCAGTCCCAACTCCGCCACCGCCTCCGCCGGCATGCCCGCCGCCGGAAACAGCAGGATCACCTGCGTCCCGCCCAGCGTCCGTAGCATGGCGTCCGCCGCCCGCGCCGCCGCTCCTCCGGAAATCCCCGTCATCGTCATCCCACTTTCTGCGCCACATACGGCGCTAGCAGTGCCGTCACGGTCTCGTCCACCAGCGAATCGGAGAAGTACCAAAGCTGCATTTTGTCCACAACGCCCTTTTTCACGTTCAGCGCCGGCGTTGCCTGCGCATTTTTCACAATCTGCGCGCACGCCACTTTCACGCCCTCCGGAATCGGGTTCAGTCCCGCCGTGTACACAATTTCTACTTCGTTGAATGTCCACGACATCACGTTCACCGGCAGCGTGACTTCTCCTATATCCGCAGCTACATCGAGGTCCGCCGGATTCAATGCCACCCACATTCCCGGAATCCCGAAGACCGCCGCCGCGTCAAACACCATTTCGTCATACGGCAACTCGCCTCGCCGCGGTGTCGCATATCGCGCCAGCGCCGATACGATCGGCGTCGTCAGCGGCGCTGCTGCCGCCAGCGGCAGATAAGTCAACCGCAGTGCCCTCGCCGGATCGCCCAGGCGCAATCGCTCCGTGTACTCATTCACGCCCAGCGTCGGCCTCCGGCAATGCGCATCCACAATCGCGGATGCCGCCGTCACCCACGACGCATCCGTCGTAGTTTCCAGCCCATAACTCACATACTCCGATGGATCGAGATAGTTCATAATCCGTCCCAGTCTTCAACGTAGAGACGCGGCTTACCGCGTCTTTCCCCTGCCAAACACAGTCCTTCGTTCTCGGTCCCCATCCCAGCGAACCAGCCACTGGAAACTGGGAACCGAGAACACTCGGATGTGTTGACCGCCGGCCAGTCGCCTTTCCTGACGGCTGATGGCTGACAGCTATCTGTTCACCTTCACTTCGTAATGCGCGTACGACGCACCCTTCACCACCGGCGCGCCGAACTTCACCACCACGCTTTGCGTCATCAGCGAACTCGGCAGGCCCAGCTTGAAGACCCGGGGATTCGCATCCGTCAGCCAGTGGTACTCCACCATGTCCTCGCTCACGATGTACGCCGGCAGCACCGCACTCCCGCTTCCCGGTGTTCCCGTGTAAGGCAGCGCCCACTCCGGAATCAGTGGCAGCTCGCCGGCCTGCGTGCTCAGCGTCTTCACGCGCAGCCCCGCCGTGATCTCCGTCGTCGACAGCACCACGTTGAACTCCGTCTTCATTTCGCGGTCGATCAGGTCAAGCAGCACGGGATTCGCATAGATCGCCGTAGGCCGTACTTCGAACGCAGAGTTCGCGACCATCTGTGCGATCGTGCTCTTCAACCCGTCCACGATGCTGGCAGTCGCCGTGATCGTGGTTGTGTTGCCGCCCGCTTCAATCTGTCCGATCACCCCGAAATACTGAGCGGTCGTCGGCGTGTTCAGCGAAGTGTCGGTGCCGTTCCACAGCGCCACATCGTGCGTGCGCAGCAATCCTTCGACCGCGTCCGTCAGGTCCTTGGCTTGCAAGTACGCGAACTGGCTCTGCTGCGATCCAACCTCCATGTCAAAGAGGTTGTAGTTAACCTGCGAAACCAGCGCCTTCAGCGGAACGCTGTGTTCCACCCGCGTCGGAGCTTGCAATGTCGGCTGGATGTTTCGCGGATCGACAAACGCCTGCGCCGCCGTCGGCGCAGCAATCGCCGTCTCTTCGAAAAACCGCGACGGATGCCCCGTTGCCGGCACCTGCTTGATCCGCTGCCCAAACACCCCGCGTCTCCGCACCAGGTCCGTGATCTCCGTCTGGTACCGTTCAACCTCAACCGCCCCCGGCCCCAGGTAATCCGCTGCCGCATTCAAATCCAGAAACTGTGCTTTCATGTCTTCTCCTAAGTGATGTAGTTACGTTCTTCCAAATGTGGCGCGGGCGCCCCGCCCGCGTTCGACGCCCAAAACAAAAGGCGCGATCTCTCGCGCCCTCGTCCGTACTGCCCACCTCGTGAGCCTTTACTGATGGCTGACGGCTGATGGCTGATGGCTGCTACTCGATTACCCCCGCCCGCGCCAGTTCCGACTTCACCGCGATCCGCTGTTCCACACTCAGTGCAGCCAGCGTCTTGTTCAACACTGCCGGATCCATCCGCTCGCCCTCGATCTCATTCTTCCCGATCAGTGCTGCCACTACCGGAGAGATCGTCTTCCGCGCCAGCCGAGCCGCCTGCGCCTTCAAGTCCGCATTCGACTTTTCCAGCTCCGCAACCCGCCCTTGCAAATCCGCCGCGCTCGCATTCGCAGTTTGCCGGTCCGTTGTCTGCGATAGGTTGTCTTCCACTGCGGCCACAATCCGGTCCACTTTGGCGTTCAGCATTTCCTGCTGCGCATCCAGCTTCCCCAGAACGCGATCCAGCGTCTCACTAGCAGCCGCCAGTCTTTCCGCCGCCGCCATCATCTGCTTCATCATCTCTTCATTCATTCCTATCCTCCTGGAAACTCTCCTCTAACTGAATTGTTCTTTTTCTAACGCCTTGTCTGAACACTCCCGACTCACTTCAGGTGTCCGGTCGGCAGTCATACCGCCAAATAACTTCAACACGCGAGGCTTGTCTCCTATCCTGACGGCTGACGGCTGACGGCCGCTTCACCCCAACTCAATCCAAGTCGCCCGGTACGCCGCCTTATCCCGCCTCAGTACCGCTGCACCGGTAAACGTCACCCGGTTCAGCACCCACACCGTCGCTTTGATGTCCTCCACCACCGCATCCGCAATCTCATAAGACATCCCCAAAGTCGTTTGTGGGGCGCGGACATCTTTGTCCGCGCCCCCCACCGCGCCTTTCCTGATGGCTGACGGCTGATGGCTGACCGCTGAAGGCTGATGGCTGACGGCGGTCTTCCCAATCTCCTCCACAATCTCCGGAAAATCCCGCCCATACAAAAACCCGCTCACCTCGATCTCCCGGCCCACAATGTCCGCCCGCGTGATCACCCCAATCTTTCGCCGGGTGTCATGCGCATCGAACCGCGGAGAGTAATCGAGCGCCATCCCCAGCAGGGAAGGAATCGCTTTCTCCGCCGCCTTCCGAGTTAGCATCACCCGATGGCCACGCGCCCCCGACGGTGCTTTGTCCGAAACCACGTCCACCAGCGTCAGCACTCCCCGAAACGCAACCCGGTTCGGATGCCCAAACACCGCAGGCATCTCAATCGCCATCGACTCCAGTGACAATCCCATTCCCCGCTCCTCACCCAACTTATTTGCTCGAGCTTTCCCCTGTGGACCTCTGTGTACCCCGTGGTAAGAGCTTTTTGTAGGTGCTACCCAAAAAACCCACTTCTGCAATCTGACCTCTAACCTCTGACCTCAGCCCTCAAACAATCTCCCCCAGCCCCCGCGCCCGCCTCACCTCACTCACAGTGACTATTCCGCTCCGCAAGAGAATTTCGTCAATCTGAGCCTGCTGCATTTCGTCGGTAGCATCGACGTCGGTAAATACAAACTCCAGGTCCGTCCATCCCAGCTTCTTTCCAATCGCGTCCCGCGTCAGATATTCCGCCACCAGCCGAGCCGTCGGAACAATCGCCGACCGGAACGCCATCTCATTCATCGTCTCCGCCGTCGCCCGGTTTACATCGCTCATCACGCCCAGGAATTGCGCCGGCAAATCAAACGCATCCGCAATCACCCGCAGCAAAAATTCCTGCCACGCCAGCCGGAGGTCTGCGTCCGTCCCAGCCCCGAACCGCAGCACCTCCGGCTTCGACTCTGCCGACATAATTGGCACGCGCCCCGTGCCCTCAATCTCGTCCTGCCACCACCGGATCAACCGCTCATGGTTCGTCGGCGTCAACCCCTGTAGCCAAAGCGCATACTGCACCACCGAGTTAGAAGCCAGCCGCCCCGCATACCGGTGCGCGCTCAAAAACGCGTTGATCGTTTCAAACGCCACTTCCACTCGTCCCAGCCCAAACGGCGTGTGCGTTCGAGGATTCAGCCGGATGTAACTCAGCTCGTCATCATTAAGGACGATCTGCCCGTTAGCCCCGCTAAGTCCAGTAACTTGCACATATCGAGGAGAATCCCCCCGCCCATCCCAATCCGGCAGAATCCGGATCGTAGCCCCATCCACCGGCCACATCACCAACGGCCCGTGTAGCGCGGACACTCCTGTCCGCCCCAGACCTTCTGCGTCTCTCTGGGTACTGGATACTGGGTACTGGCTACTTCCTGATGGCTGATGGCTGATGGCTGACGGCTGCTTGGCAGCGCCCACCCCTCCACTCGATCAAGCTCGATCGCCCCAAACCCCCCGACAATCACATCCTCCAGCACCTGCTCCAGCATCGATCGAAACGAATCATCCGGATTCGGAGCCTCAAAGTTCTCCGTCAATATCCGAATCCGCGCCGCCCCATCCGGAATCTGCTCCAGCGATCGCCCGCTCCGCACCTGGATCCGCCACCGCATCCCCGCAATGCGGTCCTTAATTACATTGATCGCCCGCCGTGCCACCGGAGTCTCCGCAAACCGCCGCAAATTTACCGGCGTAGGTTTCGGCACCGCGTTATAAAGCGCCGAGCCTCTGCCCTTAGCCGGTATCAGCGGCGCAGCAAACCCCGGACTCGAGAGCGAGGCCAGGTTCGACCCCGTTCCCGCCGTCCGTCGCCCACCGCCTCTGCCTCGCGCGAACAAACTCATGGGTGCCCCACGTTTCGCGATTTTCGAAACCTGGGATCCAGTCGCTGCCAACATAGCCACCGCATCCCTGATGGCTGATGGCTGATGGTTGATGGCTTGCTTCGACACTTCTCCCACCCGGCGCATAGCGCCGCGCACTCTATCTCGAATATTCATGATCTCCCCGTGTGGCGCGGGCGCCCTCGCCCGCGAAAACTCTCAACCCCACCAGTGGGGCCGTAGCGGAGCAGAGCTCCACAGAAATTAAAAACTTGTCATCCTGAGCGGAGCAGAAGGTTCACGAAGTGAACCTCCTGCGGAGTCGAAGGACCCCCACTCTTCACACCAATCCTGACCGCCTCAAGGCATTCTTCCCAAAATGCAAACGGCGCAGCTCACGCCGCGCCTTTATCCTCTGCTATCTAGTTCCTAAAACACTCCGAATGCTCGTGCCAATGCCATTATGCCTGCTATTAGACAGGACAAACCTGCAATTGCTGACGTGGCGGTTCGAGGATGACTCAAACCGAGCACCCCGAATCCACACGAGATGGTTCCGCTAACAAGCCAGCCACCCGACGGGCCCAAGAAACCTACCTTCACGAGCCATGCTGGAGTCCTGCCAAGCGCAACGATGAGCAAGGAATACAACATCCAACCCCCGAAGAGAACGGCGTAAGCCAGAACGATGTGTTCGCGCCAATATTTCGTCCGCCTCTTTCTCTTCCGCTGAGCTTCGATGAATGGGTCCGACATTCGTGATCCGACTCTCCCGATCCCCGCTCGATTCTACCTCTGCAATCTGACCTCTAACCTCTAACCTCTAACCTCTCCCCGCACCCTCTCCGCAATCTCCCCCATCTCCCCCACTCCCCGCACCTCAACCTCATTTGCCCGCAACATAGCAATCCCCGAAGCCACCCCGCCCCGTGCCCGCAGAGCCTCCTCACTAACAATCGCCGTCATCAAGCGCTTCTTCATCGCGGCTGCGCATCCCTGATTGAATCCGCCCAAACCGGTACGCCAGCGTCACCGCCGGCTCCCGGCTCAAGTTCAGCGCCAGCCCCTGAAACATCTTCAGCGACTTTCCTACGCGGAACCCAAAGTCCACCCGAAACGGATCGTTCTCCCCCGTAAACTCCTTCATATCCAGATCGCGCTGCAGCATTTCCAAAATCCCCGCCTCCGCAAACGCATCTTGCATTCTGGTAACGATCCCCATCCGCCCCAACCGCCGCTCGTGTGGCGCTGGCACTCCTGCCCGCGTCGGCGCCAGGTAGATCTCCTCCAGCGCCCGCATCTCCGCCGCCGGATCTTCCGCCACCAGCGCCTTCACCGGCCCCACGTCAAACACCGCCCCAAATTCCGACTCCAGCATTCCCAACAAATCCGCTCGATTCCGAATTTCCTTCAGCCCAGCCCGAACTCCAGCTTCCAGCCGTTCCAGAATCTCCGCCTCAATCTCCGGAGCAAAGCACTCCACCCTCTTCCAGTCCCGAGTAAACCGCACATCCGAAAATTCGCCCCCGGCCTCCAGCACCACCACCCCCACGGTCATAAAATCATCCCGCAGAGCATGCGGCACCAACCGCAGCAACAAAATCTCGCACTGTCGTTTCTCACTCATTAGTCAAACCGTAGCGCCGGCGTCTCGCCCTCGGCCCATGATGCCAAATCGACACCTTACGCATCCTCCCTCCACTCCGGAAACGGTCTCCTCGGCGAACTTCGGAACGCCTGAATCAGTTCTCTCACCATCGTCTGTCTCTCAATCAGATCCGCCACCAGCCCCTCCAACTCATCCCAACTAGCCCCGTACCACGCCGGAGGTATCTCTCCCGCCACCCGCCAGATCGCATCCTCGTCCAGCCCCTCAATCCGCGACAGCCACGGCTCAAACGAATTCCATCCGCTTACCCGCGCATAAACCTCATTCCGCGGATACACTCCCCGCAACGGAAAATCCGGAAACGTCCACTCCCCCGCGTTAAAGCAATACCCTTGATCGATAAATGTCGCCGAATACTTCCGCTCCCGCATCTTCCGCCAAAACGCCGCCTGCCGCCCATCCGCGTTACACGTCCACTTATCCAGCGCCAATATCCCCGCAAACGTCTCCAGGTTTCGCACCCGCTCCAGCATCTCCGGAGGCAGGTAATCAAACACCTGCCCTTCCACCGGACTCACCACAAACCGCGATCCAAACTGCAGCCCCGCCTCAACCCGAATTTCCTGATGCCCCAGCACAATCGATAACTCCGGAGTATGCTCCACCAGCCACGTCGAAACCTCCACTACTTCCGCCGCCGGAACCGGCAGCCCCACCTGCTCTGCCAGTCGCGTCGCCAGGAATTCATTCGCCAGCACCCGCTCATGTTGCGGATTATTCCGAAACTTCACCACATAGTAGTGCCCATCCTCGCAGCGCATCAGATGCCCCTGCGCTCCGCCCCGCATCCTCTTGATATGCTGCACCGCCTGCGTCGGCATCTACCGCGAACTCTAATCTCCTCCCTCACACCCCGCCGTGACGCCTGCACTCCCATTTTGTTCAGTTTTCGCCACTTCTCTCGGAGAAGGGCTTTTACCTCTGCAATCTGACCTCTAGCCTCTAACCTCTTCACGATCGCCGGCCAAACTTGCGGGTTTTTCCTTAACATCAACAGTTGAGATCTCCTTCGCCTTCTCCCCCGCCGTCTCCTCTCGCACTGCCAGTGCAATCCCCAGAGCCATCACGCAATCGTCGTGCGCCCCCGGTGCCGCCTCCGGACGTCCGCTCGCCGTCCTCACAAACGTCCGGCATTCATTCCACAACCGCGCACTCGGAAACAGTTCCGGATTTTCCATCAACACCGCGATCAGTCTCTCCACCATCGCCGGACGGCTCACCGCCGACGTCAACCACCCGTTCCAGCCCTTTTCTTGATAAATCTCGTGATAGTCCGATCTCTCCAGATGCGCCAGCACTCCCGCCCCATGGTTATTTCTCTCAACCGCAATTAACGCCGAGTTATACAACTTAGCTAACTCCACCGACTTACTCGCTGTTTCCTTGTGAGAGAAATGTCCATGCATCTCCGCGCATTGCATCCCCGTCTTTCGATCGATAGCCTGCGCGCACGTGTAATCGCCCTTCACTCCTCCACCTGCCGGGTCCACTCCGATCACATACCTTCTTCCCGGCCGCGGAGGCATCCAGATCGCCAGTCTTCCGTTATCCTTCCTTTCCAGCGGCTCTCTTGCGTCTGCCAGCGCCTTATCCACGATCTCTAACTCGAACACACATTCTCCCGACGCCCGGAAACACCCAACTGCATCCTCGGCAAACTCCTGCGGAGCCAGTCCTCGCAACGATGCCCATTGCTGCCGCCGCCACCCAATCTGCTCCACCGTCAGCCCATTCGCCGCCGCCAGTTCCGCCTCTTCCGCCGTCATCTCAAACGACGGTCCCACCGGCAATCTGTAACTTCGCTCAAACCACCACGGGAAAAAATGTTTCAGATACCCGGTCTCGTTCGCCTGTTGCCACTCCTGAAAAAACACTCCCCACGACCCGTTCGCTGTCGACTCCAGCACGATCTCCCCGCCCGGAACCACCGCCGCCCGCAGCGACGCCAGCGCCTCTTCTCCCTCCCGTCCCCACCGCGACACTTCCGTGCAATGCAAATTCTGGATGGTTCTCCCTCTCCCCGCGTTTTCATCCGCCGACGCCACCGTAAACTCGCTGTCCAGCCTCGGAAACACCAACTCCCGCACGCTGCAGTGCGAAGTCTTCAGCGGCCCCGTCCGCCAATCGTCCTGTAAGTTGTCCCAGAACCGGTGCACAATCCGGAAAATTTCCTCCGCCGCCTCCCGGTCATGAGCCACTAGCATCGTCAGCGTTCCCGGCCGGGTAATCGTCTGCACAAACAAACGCGCGGCAATGTAAGTCGTCATCCCCACCTGCCGCGCCTTCAGCACAATATTCCGTTTCGACTTATGTTCGTCGCACGCCCGCGAATACGCCTCCTGTGCCGCGTTCATCCCCAGCAACTTAGTCTCGCCCAACTTGGTCCGTATCTTTAGATGCTTCTGAACCCAGACATCTCCCCGGGGCATTTTCCAAACTTCCGCTCTCCCCGGAACCGTCCGCCAGAACTCCTCGTCCGTCGTGGGCAAGTCCAGCGTCTTTCCGATATCCTTCAGTTGGTTTAACTGGTCTTTCCACCCGTCTTTCTTCTTTTTGCCCGCCGACTCGGTCTTGCCATCAGCCCAGTCCGAGTAATCCGTCTCGTCCCGCCGCCTCCCACCTAGCTTTTCACAGTGGTCGGTCATTCCCCCATGCACGATCGGGACCGGCTTCTCTTCTAACTGCTGCCCCGTTTTTCGCTTTCCCCTCTTCCTCAACTTCTGCTCTTTAGAACGCATCCCTTATCCGCGCTGCCCTTTGTCTAATTTTTCGCTTGCCGTGTGGTGCGGACACTCCTGTCCGCGCTTTTCACCCCGGCAACCCGTCGGCTGCCCCACCCTTCCCGCGTTCTTTGCGGCAAGCGTGGGATTTTTCCATGGGGTGAATAGCTCCAAGCTCGGAGCTCATAGCTCGCAACTCAATGCCCCGCGCTCACGCCCCTCAGTTCCTGTCATCCTGAGCGCAGCCGGCGCAAGCGAAGCGCGGCGCCCGCGGAGTCGAAGGACCCCATGCCCACCGCCATCTCAAACCGGCTTCTCAGGGAGTTCTCCCCGCGCCCCAGGTGTTGCCTGTATTGGACCTATTCCCGCACTTGCCGGCCCATGCCCGCCTTTGGGTGGCGCAGCGCTTGAGCGCTGCGATCAACTCCACTATCAAGAAGAGCGGCTTTAGCCGCTGAGGTCGCGCTCACTTCCAACTTAAACAGGACCGGCGATACAATCATCTCGCCCGATGCGCATCCTTGCCTTGTCGATCCTCGTCGTTACTGTGACCACCGCCCTTCTCGTTTGGGGATGCTTTCGTCTCATCCGCGACGTCGAGAGAATGCAGCGCGACCCGAAACGGCTACGCCGCCTCTGCTTGGTACTAGCTTCCCTTTACATCGCCGCCGCGGTTTACGGTACTGTCGAGGTCGTCATTGGTGACGAGCCTCCAATAGGTCTTATCGGCCTCCCCATCGCCGCCCTGTTTATCTGGAACCTGATCAGGAGACTAAGCAACGTGAAAACTCCCCCACCCTAGCCGGCGGGTGCCCAAGGGTTTTACCTCTGTGTCCCCCGTGGTTCAAAGATCTTGACACGCCGGAGCGTCGCGATTTTCCTGATGGCTGATGGCTGATGGCTGATGGCTGATGGCTGATGGCTGATGGCTAATGGCTAATGCGTCGCCGCTACCCCCTCCGGCACATACGCATACGCCCCCATCTCCCAACCCGCCCCAAACAAATTCCGATTGATTCCCATCAAATCGTACTCATAAGTCGTTCCCAAATTCAGGAGCGGGTTCGGAACCGGGGAATTCGCCGTAGGCCGAAAGTCCGCTTCCACGCCCGAGGAAGCGCAAGCGTAATAACTCCCAGCTATATATCCGCTAGGTGTCTGGTCATTGGCCCCGCACCCCAGCAGAAAATTCACCATCTGCGTGTTCGACTTCAACGCCGCCCCGCCCTGCACCAGCGCATCCAGAAAGTTCTCCACTTCATCCGGCCGCAGCTCGTTCACATGCCAGAAATACCCAATCGGCCGTCCCCAAAGCGCATTCTTGAATAGGTCTTGGCTCACCCGGTTCCGCATCTGCACATAACTTAGCCCTTGATAATTAGGTACCGCGCCTTGGCTGAGGATGTTGAACACGTCATATCCCGAAGCCAGCGTAGTATTCGCCCCGCAGCAAGGTTTCAGGCTCCCCGTTCCCCGCACCCCCACATATCCCAGCCCCGCCGCAATCCCTTCCGTCACCGGATCTGCGTAACTCCCCGGCATCACATACACACGATTCGACGGCAGCCCCGTGAAGTTCGCATTCATCCATGACTGCGCCCAGCCCATCTCGTCGCTTTCCAGGTAGCTTTCGTTGAAGTCCAGGTTCACCGGCGCCGCCTTGATGTCGCCAATGCTGACATCCGCCAGCGCGTAAGCGTGCGCGCTTCCTTTTGCCAAAGAGTCCATCGCCGTATAAGCGAAACAGGAGGAGGGCAGCGCCGCCAGCATCATCCCAACAATATTGATCTGATTGATCGCCGCGGTTCCATTCGGCGCAACCGGCGTCAAATCCCACACGTGATACGCGCAAGCATCGTAGGGCGTCGGATTCATGATCAGGCAATAATTGCTCGGACAGCCCGCTCCCCCCGTGTGGCTGATCGTCAGCGAAACCGTATTCGCCACCGTCCCCGTGTACTGCAATCCAGAGATCGCATGACAGGGAATTGTCGTCGCCGAAGCCGCATACTTCGATACCAGGCTCGAATCGTCGCCGCAATTCGCCGCCGGCGGATCCCAATACTCATGCGAAACTGAATGCGTGTTGATATCCCACCCCGCATTGATCCACCCTTGCACTTCGCCCACAATCGACTGCGAGTAACTCCCGCCCGTCACCACCGCAATCGATAGCGGCGCCGCCCTCGACCTCACCATCGGAAGCAGCGAATCAATATAAGTATCGCTATATTCCACCAGTCCTGGATCGTCATAAGTCACCGTCGTGTATGCCGGCCACCGCCGCCACTCCCGGATCCACGGCGGCGTTTCCGCACCTATGTTGTGCGTCCCCGCCGCCGGACCTGGTGCGCCCGAAGTATCCACCGTCAGCGCCGTCGCCAGGTTATTCGCATACAAATGGCAGTAGTCATAGCTGACCCCGCCGTTTGTATTGTCGACAATTCCGTATGCCCGGTTCCCATAAGCCCGGCAATTCTTGATCTCGAACGCGCAAGTGGTCGTCAGGCATCCCTGCCCGGCAAACTCGTATCCCGCATAATTCATGTTGGCGTCAGTGTTAAACAAATGGATGTCCACCGCAGTTCCGCTCGGCTGTACATAAAATCCCAGCGGTACCGTCCCGTTTTCCACCTCGCTGTTCGCCGCCATGTTCGCCAGCCACAAGTGGTCGCTGGGCCCCTGCACCTGCACCCCATATCCCGCAAACCAGTCCAGCAGCAAATGCTGCGCGACAATGTACTGCACCCCCTTCAGGTTCAGCATCGTCGTAGGGGAGACGATCGGCACCACCTGCCCGTAAAAATCCGGAGGCTTCACCGTGCTCCCACATCCACTGCAATTCACATAAAGCAGTTGCGTATTCGGATCGAAAAACCAATCCCGATCCTGCCCAATCCCACTCACCGAACTAGCCGCGTTGCCCCAAACCGTCCCAAACCGTACAAACGCCATAGCCGCCAGCGGCTGCGACAGGCAACTGTAAAGAATGCCGTTGGTCCGACAAGGAACGCAGTTCCCCCCATCGTTCGCGCAGTTATCCCCGCCGCTCCCGTTGTCATCGAACAGCGGTTTGCTCACCCACACATTCCCCGAATACACCGACCAGTAAGCATCGCCAATCGCCAGATACCCCGTAAGATGTGGAGGCTGCCCCGCATTCGTCGGCCCCGAAGCCGATCCATCCCCGTTGAAGCTGTCCACAACAATCGGGTTCCCGCTCGACCCCGAGGAAGTCAGTGAAAATCCCTCATGCCAGGTGCAGTCCCGCTTAAAGTAAATTGCGTCCCCCGCCACAAACCCAGGACTAGCCGAGTGCAAAGTAACCTCAAGCGGCGTCCTCCAAGCCTGCCCCTGCATCCCCGAATTCCCATTCGACCCAAAGTTGCAGTCCACGTAGTAATTCGTCGAGGCACACGCCTCCCCGACTCCCAAAAGGAGTAAAAACACAATGTGTTTAATCATGTAAGTCTTTAGTGCCCGTACCGGCGTTTGTTAGCCGCGAAGCGGCGTAAGAATACAGCCCACAGCCTGCCCTGATGGCTGATGCCTGATGGCTGACAGCTAGTTCTGCATCTGATACGTCACCGTCGCCACCATCCCTCCCGCATTAGTGCCGCATCCCGACGCCGCCGTCGTCACTTTAATCCTCAGCAGATGCCCTGCCGCAACATTCGCACTCCCCGCAACCTGCGAATAGAAATTTGTCCCTGAAGCCAGCTGAATCGAGTAACTCCCGACCTCCGCCCCAGCCGTCCCGTCCCACACCTGCGTCACCGCATACGTCGTGCAGCCCGCAGGTGCCGTGTTCGCCGCGAAGTCAAACCCGGTAATTGTTAAGCCAGCCGGCACCGTCCAATTGCAGTTCTGCGACACCGAAGTTGAGCCCGCCACCGGGCATGTCCAGCTAAAATACGTCTCGTTCTTGACGTACGCCGTCGTCGCCAGCTTCGTCGAGTTATCTCCCGCGATCTGCGTCGGCGCCGTCGGTGTCCCCGTCAGCGCTGGAGAAGCTAGCGGCGCCGCCCCTGCCACCTGCGCCGCCGTATAATCCCCGCTCTGCGCCGTCACCGCTCCCGTCCGTCCAAACACGCTAGTCACCGCGCCGCCGCCCGTCGGCATGCACGAGCCTCCGCTAGCCAGCTGGCAATGAAACGTCCCATCCGATCCCACGCCCAGCGAAAAATCCATCCCCGACGGCACGCTAGTCGTACTGCTGCTCCATTCCTTTCCCGACCACTTCGTAGGGCTGCTGCTAGTCTGATTAATGTTCCCCGCCACATTTAAATTCCCATTGACCGTGACGTTATTCAAGAACGTAGGACTGCCCGCCCATCCCGAAGTACTAACCATCGTCCCATCCGGCTGTGTTACCACGCCACTAAATGTCGGAGACGCCAGCGGCGCCGCCCCACTTACCTGCGCCACCGAGTAATCTCCACTTAGCGCAGTTACCGCCCCCGTTCGCCCAAATACCGACGCAACTGTCCCGCTCGGCCAGGAAGTGATACAACTCGCGCCAATACAGAACTGGTGTCCGTAAATCGTCGCTGGCGCATAACTCGACGTGCCGACCGTGTAAGTGTTGTCGGCGTTAGGGTAGAAGGCATACGGGGCGCCGGCCCCAAACGTCCAGCGCGGGCTCGGGATCGTACCCGTGGCCACCTCTACTCCTCCAGCCGCGCCGCCCCCCGCACCAAACGTGCTCCCGATCTGCCACGCTCCCTGCGAACTGTCCCAGCTAAACTGCAGCCGGCTGTAATTCGCGGAACTGGTGTAGGAGTGGTAGATCCTGAACGCCTGCGAATTTCCTCCATTTACCTGCTCCAGCGTATTCGATGGGTCGGTGCCCGTCGAGTCCTGCGTGAACAAGTTCGGCTGTCCGTTACCTAGCGTCACCGCAGAACCGTTATTGTCGATATACTTCGCCACGTGCGCCGTACTATCGAACCATAACTGCCCCCAATTCGCGATGCCCGCCGGTGCCGTTGTCTCCGCTAACTGGACCACGTTCGGTGTCGCACAATTTGCGTTCCCATTCGCCTGGATTCCGGTAGCGAACGACCCACTGCATTGTGTCGGAGCCAGCGCCAGCGCCAGAGCCGTTCCCGCCTGGCCGCTGATGTTAGAACTCGTAAGTGCGAACTGCTGAGTCGTGCCGCCAATATTGATAACTGGCATACTCACCCTGGTGTCCAGCCCAATACCACCAACGGGCGGCACATATCCGCTCCCTTGCGGCACGACTAGATTCCCCGCAACCGTCACAGTGTTGACAAACGTCTTTGTCCCACTAACCGTTTCGTTGCCTGAGTTATGAACCACCGCCGCATCCGTCGCCGCCCCCGTTATCTGAGAAACGCTATAGTCTCCCGTCTGCGCCGTCACCACTCCGGTGCGCCCAAACACCGAACTAATCGCTCCACCTCCGCCGCTCCCTCCACAAGGGCTGCCCGTTGATCCCAGCACGCCCGATGCCACGTTCAAACACCCGTCGCTAAGCCCCGCCACTCTAACGCTCTGGTCGAACTTTACCGGCACGTTGAACTCCTTCAACGCGCCGCTAAGTCGCTCCAGCCAGTTCTGGTGCGCTCCATCGCCGGTCGCCCCAATATAATTCGTAATCGATACAGGCGCGCCAAACGCCAACTGGCCTTGGGTCAAACCAACCGCGCCACTCGGTACGTCCGTTCCTATCCACGTGTCGTTCGCATTCGCGGCTGGCCGGTATCCCCACGTCGCTCGCGTCAGCGCAGGCTGCGAATCGATTAGCGTAATAATGTGATGCGGCTGCAAGCTGGCGTACGGACTTGTCCCGAAATTCAATCTGCCCTTAGTTACCGTTTGTCCGCCTCCGGCAGCGTTCCCATCTGTCATCAACGTCGCCGTTTGGCTCGGCACGCCATTGTTGGGTGATGTGATACTCCCAAAACAGCTGGTGTAACCTCCAGGTGCAGTTGCGCCATAAATCGTGCATTGGTCGGCTATTTCAAGCGGATTGTTTGATAGCCCAACCCCAACCGCGCCATTTTCTTCCGAATCGACAAACACACTTTTGTTGACGGTCACGATCGAGCCCGGCCAGAAAATCAGATTGCCGGAGTAGGAGCCCTGCAGAATAGTGTAGTTAGCCGTGGCTGTAGCCCCGTTGTCGTTGTAAGTGCACACCAGTCCGGAACACTGCGCCACATTAGTTGCAACCGATCCGCACGCCGTCGTCGAACCCCCGCCACAGCCACCAGCGTATGGATAAACGGAATTCACGCCAACGGGCGACGTGGTCCGCAGTAAGTCGTAAGTAATAATGTCCGTTCCGTTGGCTACCCTCGGCCACCGCACAGGGATCGTATCGCTGCCGGTTGAGCCGTAGTTTAATACCTGCATCGGCGACGTTTGACTTCCGGCAGTCGTATCTTTCGCCACAACAAAATATGAATAGGGAATAGAGCCGCCACCCCCGCTTCCGGGCATCCCCTCCGTCCCGCCTGACCCCTTGATAAAAAACGTCGCAGCGCCCGATGAACTTCCCGCAATCAGGCCTGCAATGCCCGTGCCCGCAAACGGGGAGCGTGCCGGAGATAACGGGTTCGCCCCATTGCTGCTTTCCGAATAGATGTTCTTCAGGTATGCGCCCTGATAGTTCCCGGTGGTATTCGCGGAGTACACCTGCCATGGCCCGCTCGATTGCAGGACTGTATTCTCGACATAAATTCCGTTCGAGTTATAAACCGTTACGCCGGGGTTGACCGCTGTAATTGTCGAATCGCGCAGCGTGATCACGGGAGCAATCTGGTTCAATGATCCCTGGTTCCCCGCCGAAAAAACAAACGAGCCTGTCCAATTTGCATTGCCCGTCAAATTGGTCGAAGCATTGAAATGTTCGATGAGCGCGTTCTCGTCGTCCCACATGTCAAAGAAGTTGTTGAATGAGCCGACCTCTCCCACCTTGTCGTAGGAAATATCGTTCAGGTGGGTGCCCAATCCATTGTCAAGCACGGCCTCATACGCCAATGCCACCGAACCAGGCGTCGCCTGCGCCGCCACGTCAGTACCGGAGTGCGCATACTGGAACGTTGTGGAATTCGGGACGGCCGTGACGATCGCGTCCCCCCAGTAGGCGGCGTTGTCCGTGTACATCAGCGTGACCATGTCGCCCACCCGGAATCCGTGCGGGCTTGCGGTCGTGATCGTTATTGCTTGTGACGCCTTTTGTGTTTGCGTGATCGCCACTCCGGCAAACGCCGGGTTGCCGGAAAGATCCGTCGGTGACCGGAAACTTAGTCCCATCACGGCGTTTCCCGCATAGTCATTCGATCCGGTCAGGTCGCCAACCTGCAGGCAAGGCCCTCTACCTTTACAGCTAAGGGTGGTCCCATATCCACTTAGGATGGATTGATTGGAATGAAAGTAAAGCGTGCCGGAGATGTTGTATGTGTTGACCGAGCTGTTAGCTCCGTTCGCCGGAATAGTTACGTTACACTGGCTGTTCTTGTAGTTAGTTGGATTTACTCCACAAGCCGCATTCACCGTTTCTTGAATTCCCGCCGAGGCCGACCCGATTGTCGATCCCGCCGGGTATGAATAAAAAGGCGTGAACTTGATCGTTCCCGACGTAGCTCCGGAAGTGCACCCTCCAGCCGCCGTAAGCACATTGACCGCCTCGCTGTTCCCGCCCCCGGAAAGCAGCACCTGGTAACCGGCCCCGCTCGTTGTGTCCACCCCAATCGGACAAGGCGTCAGTGTCACCGTAGCCGGTGAGCCGGCCGTCAACGAATTTGTTATATTCTGCGACCAGTTCAGCGCTGTGGTCGCATACGTCATTCCCGCTGGCGCACCTCCGCCGCACGCGCCCCAGGTCGAGTTGCCTGTCAGGCAAGTCGCCGACGTCGCTAGCCCTGCGCCCAGTTCCGCGGTTGGAACCAGTCCGCTTACCATGTCCGCTTTTGCCGAAAGGCCATTGTCCACGTAATGCCGGTCTGCTGCTTGCTGCGGAGACGCCGGATCTCCCGGTAGCGTCAGCGGCCCGGTCATCGTGTCCCCAGCCTTCGAAACGTAGGATCCCGAGCCCACATTTGAAACGGCAGCGTCTACATATCCCTTATTCGCAGCATCCGTGCTTCCCGTCGGCTGTGGCAGCGACGGCGGTATGGAAAATTGTTTTGTGCCTGTGATCGTCTCGCTTCCCGCCAGATGTACTACCGACGAGTCCAGTGCGCGGTTTGCCACCGCGGCGTCCACATACTGCTGCGTCACCACGCTGTTTCCAAGTCCCGTCCCCGGAGTAGTTCGCACCCCCGCGATCGTCGCCGGAGAAGTAGTCGGAACCGACCAGTACTCCGTCCGCACCGTCCCGTCGTCCAACTGAAACACCACCACAT
This sequence comes from uncultured Acidobacteriaceae bacterium, assembly GCA_963818945.1. Classification (GTDB taxonomy): domain Bacteria; phylum Acidobacteriota; class Terriglobia; order Terriglobales; family Acidobacteriaceae; genus Acidiflorens. The sequence goes on from CAWFUA010000001.1 coordinate 1,962,731, forward strand.
ACAAAGTTCCCGCCGGGCTCGCCCCCGCGTTAGGCACCAGTTGCGCCGTGAACGCCCCGCCCGCGCCGATCGTTACGCTCTGATTCCCCGCAGTTACCGTGTCTCCCGCTGCCGTCTGAAATGACGGCCACGAGATCAACGCCATCCCCGACGCCGCTGTTCCATCCGCGCGGTAAACAGGCCCGCTGATGGTCGTCACCGCCGGCCCCTGCGCCTCCACCGTTTTCGGCAAGCTCACTGCCATCGTCACCACCAGCAGCAACCCCACCCAAATCTGATTTTGGGTGGCGCAGCGCTTCAGCGCTGCGATAAGCCCAGCACTCCCTCGACCGGCCTCGTAGAATGCTGAAAAACTGAGTTTCGTATCGGGGTATCGCTTGAGCGATACCGCAAGTCCGCCGAGATCCCCCGCCCCTTTAGGGGCTGCGGCGATAGTCTCGATTCTTCCCTCCGCCCCGGTCACCGCCATCGTCTCCCCACCCCCGCCGCGAAGAGCCCGCATGTATGCCGGATTTTCAAACAACCGCCCGACGGCCTGAACCGCATTTTTGAAACACGCTCTCCGCATGTCTTATCTTCTCCTCGTCACTGCACTGGCTCGCATTCCAGCCAATAAGAAAGCCGCCCTGTCGAGCGGCCTGTTTCGCATCTTCGATCCCACCGATACAGAATTCTAATCAAGCCCCTGGGGAGCCTCCGTGCGACCCCGTGTACTCCGTGGTCGTGCCTTCTGCAAGACACCGAAACTCAACAACTCGGATCAACGCCGCCATCCTCCGTGACCTCTGTGGTTAAGCTTTTTAACACTGAATCCAGGCTCGATCAATCATCCCGCCCCGACCTCTGTCCCGCCTCTTCGAATCTCGTGTCCAGAAAGTGCCGCACGCTTTCCACATACACGTCCGCAAAATCCACCACCGGCCTCTTGCTCTCAATCAAATGCATTGCCGGATCGATCTTCCAATCCATCGCGCACAGCACCGCCAGCGTCATCATTGGAGCCCGATGCACCCCCGCCGCGCAGTGCACATACACTCGCGCCCGCGGATCCTCCAGCGCTTCCAACGCAAAGTCGACGCCCCGTTTCAGCAGCTCCGGGGGCTTGGGCAAGAAATTGTCGTCCGTCGGATTCCACAGCACCTGCACCCCGAATGGCTCCGCCAGCGGTCGGTCATCGAATTCGATCTGCATGTTCACAACGTGAGTAACGCCCGCCTGCGTCAATTCCTCCATGTTCCGGGCGTGCCAGATCCCCCCTCCCAGCGCAATTCGTTCGGTGACCCATGTTATGTCCATGCCCTGTTCCGGTCTCCTGACCTCGATCCTCAGTTCGCTTCCTGCGATTCTCGTCCTGCCAACTCCCCTTCGCCCACGTCTCGCCTCGATTTTACGTCTTCTTCGCCCCATTTGGCCGTTTCGCGCTCGGGAGATTCTGATCGCGTGTGGCGTGAGCACTCCTGTCCCCGCAGAATTCCCAATTCGGGCCAAACAAGCGGGGCGCGGCCCGGGATGTCGGCCATAGCCGGTCCCGCCCGCGCCCCGAAATTTCCTTTTTTTCTACTCTTAAGTTTAGGATATCAGATTTAGGGGGGGTACCCCGCCACATTTCCGGCATTTATTATTCCCATAGTTTGAACGACTTATGCCGTTTTTGCCCTTTCCCCCCTCTTGACAACTTTTCACCACGACCCATCACTCCCAAAATTACGTGTTTGTCTTAGCAAGCCGCGTTTTAGTAGGATGCGCGATAGTTCATCTAATGCGGCTTGTAACTGCCGATCGACTGTTCTTTGAGAGCAGCGGAGGAGCCTGGACACCTCAGGCACCGTATATCCCTCAAGCACGATCATTGCAAGTACTCTCCTTTCGAACTGGCCCAATAACTCGAGTGAGTGCTCCATGTCCGCGACAAAGATCACGACGTCTTCAAAGTTCTTCATCGAATACGACGTGAGTCTTGCGCGGAAGATCTCGCCGCCCAATAAGGACGGCAATTTGCCGACCTCGACCGAAGCCCTGGCATAGCGGCGAAGTAGCGCGGTGGTGCGAGAGCGGTAAGGCCAAAGGTCCATTTCTGTTGGACCGAACGACATCCATGGCGATGGTTCCGCCTGGCCCATGAGATTCCAGGTTTGGACGACTAGCGCTGTTGGGTTCAACATGGCCGTGCCCCAATTTCAACTGATCTCCGCATACAGTCAATCTGGGTTGCACCTTCAATGTTGCTGCGACGAGTTTCCGACGTGCGCTGCCTTCGCCGGGTCCGGCTTCTGACGCCGCTGGGTGCGCCGGTTGTGGACAACAATGCAGCCCAGTGCGCCATACAAACCTCACAATATACAAGGCTTGCTCCAAGCAGACGGAGAAACAAACCACCGCAACGCTCGCAATATTTCAATTCCATTGGTTTGTCCGTACCTTCGATTTTGTTTATGAAATTCATGATTGCCTCGTCGAAAATGAATGACTACAAAACTAGAAAAGCCCTGGCGCCGATCGTCCGGCCCAGGGCTCGTTTCTCTTACGATGACCTGTATGGTTATTTGGTTGTGATTGCGTGGCTATTGCAGCTTAGTGATTCCATCCGGTTCCATGTTTCGGAAATATCCTTCCTCATACCCGGACTTGAGGACTTGCCCATTCTGAAGGATCACACTCAAGCGTCCGGTGAACCGAAGGTCCTGCAGCAATCGCAACATCGATGCTGAAAGAACTTCTGCCGAGCGCACCTTGCGGCGGAACTCGACGAAGCCCTTCTCCTCATTGCCATTTGACGATAGTTCTATCATGACGAGTTGTACCTTTCTTGCAGTATAAGTGCATTATGAAACATATAACTACCAAATCGTATTGCTCGAATAGTTGTAAGTCAAGAACTATATTTCCTTGAAGATGTTAAGGTTAACAACACAATAGCTGGAAGCTATAGTACATGATATACTCGGCCCCATGAAATTCCGGACACTTCAGGAAAACCTTAGAAAAACACTCTGGGACCGAATCGACGCGGGAAACTTGACAGGCTTGCACCTGGCGGAACAGACCGGTTTCAGGCAGGCACACATCTCGAATTTCCTAAACCGCAAACGCGCACTTAGTCTGGCAGGAATGGATAAAGTGTTGACCGTTCAGCACCTGTCAGTGTTGGACCTGATTGATACGGAGGAAGTTAACAAACGCGCTTCGATCCTGCCCCCCAGCGAAGACGAATTCGACAACATTGCCGTGACGGAACCTCGCATTGCCGCGACACAGGACCAGATCATTAGCATGCATGTGAAAGAGATCGTGAAGTTCAAAAAGAGCTTTCTAAGGCGCATAAAAGACGAAATTGTTGGCAGCAGCCGCGCCCACTGGGATCGATTCGTCATCATAAAAGCGGAGCCACAAGAAGCCGAAAAAATGTATCCGCGTATGCATGTAGGCGCCACTGTTTTACTGGATCGCCATTACAACTCGCTGACCCCATACCGAAAGGGCGAAAACAACATCTACGCGGTCAGGAATAGTGAGCGGTGCGCCATTAGATATGTGGAGGTTGCAGACAACCACCTGATTCTGCGCCCCCACAACGCCGAATCGCCGATAGAGGTCATAACGGTAGAGCAGGGGTTGAAGCCCAGCGACTATATTGTGGGTCGCGTCTGCTATGTTGGTTCGGAAACCTAGCTTCTAAACCAAGATGCATGGGAACGAAAGCGTGATTAGGATTGCGAGACTATATCTGTTTTTGTTGACGCTCTCGCTGGCAGTAGCCCTTCGTCCGCGCGCGAATGCGCAGGATAACTACGAAATCCAGGTCTATTTCCTCTGATACGGTTCCGGCGAAAACGACCGTGGTGGAAATTCATTCCAACTTCACCGTCGATGGTCAAAAACCGGTGGCCAACCGGAGCGGTCCCATCAAACAACGCCGAGCACGGGACGCTTGAAATCACGCAAGGATGGACCAGTTGGTTTGAAACGGGCTTTTATGTGTTCTCAAGCATTCAGCCCGATGGCTCATGGGAGCGGGCCGGTGATCACATTCGCCCTGGGGCCGGTCTCGAACTTCGATCCGATCAGTGACCAGTCGCAACAGATATTTCCGACGATCGGCCTGAACGTGTCTCCCGACTGGGAGCTTAATTTCGGCGTTGGTGTAGACGTGACGAACTCCAGCGATCACCTGATCGTAAAGTGCATAGTGGGACGAGGATTCAACTGGTCGCGCGCCCACAATGCTGCCGGTTCGCAAAACTAACTGCTAGCCAATAGGTTCCGGCGATGGGGGTATCGGCGGGGCTTCGGGTGGCGGAGAGTCGATTACAGGAGGCAGTTCTGGAACCGGAGGGGGCGGATTCAGCAACGCGTCCAACCTTGGATATCGCGACGCGAAAAAATAGATTGAGAACGCGGGAAAGAAGACGGTTGCCGGCACGCTAATCAGGGCGACGAGATACACAAGGACCGCCATTAGCATGCCTCCGAGAATGATGGCCACGCTAACAGTTGCGACGTTCCATCCCAACCCTGCTTTGTATCCAGCGAACACGGCAAGCGCTGCGGGCACGACAATCGCTAGTATCGGGATCAGAGTCACAATGCCGAATACAATTGCCGCCGCGATGGCGAGCACAATCTTCAGCAATAAGTAAACCGCATACTTTCCAGGCTCCGGCCGCATGAGCGCCACCAACCGGCTCCAGCCGTCGGCGAAGTCGACATCTTCGAGCGCCATGATTGGTACAAGGAAGTCCTTCGCCAGAAGTTGGACAACCGCCGCGAATAACAGGAATAAAAGAAGCAAAGCGACCAAAAACATCACTCCAAGTACACTACGCGCTAGGTGCTCACCCGCGTTGCGGAACCACCCGAGCGCACCCGCCAGCGCTAACGGCACGCCAATGAGTACGCCCAGAAAAAGCCCTTCCGCGACGATAAGAACGATCTGCCAGAGGAAATACCGCCGGCCGGCACGATGCCATCGCGACCAGCCGTCACCGATCGAACAATGTTTCTTGAGGACGGACTCGAAGAGGATGAATCGGAAGACGCTGTTGAGGTAAAGAAAGAAGATAAACAAAACAATCGCCACCGCAACGATCGCAGCAAACAATGCAGCAAACTGCGCGATGCGCGCGGGATCGAAATGCGGAAAAGGCCCGAGCGTTGATGTAAATTCGTTGCCTCTGCGCGGGTGCGAGGACGACGGGAAATTGAAACCATTGAAATTGCATCCGCTCGTGTGCAGTTCGGCGGCCAGAAATCCGACCAGCGCCAAACGTGACCACTGCCCCAACCGAAACGGACGAAAAAGCTGGTCGCGAGTATGCTGGAGCGCCGGTTGAACGCAATCGACAGCGGAGACAGGCAAAGGTTTACCTCGCTCTAATGCCGCCAAGGTATCGTGTCGAGAGTCGCCGCGTCAATGAGTTGCCATCCGCGGCGCACGTCGAAGAGAGGGAGAAGCTTCTTTTCGGGAAGTTGCGAGGCGGTTGCAGCACGACCTACTTGCCGGCGGTTGCGAATTGGGCTGAGGCGTCCGCAAGCCAGCCATCGAACTCGCGCAGAGCCAGTTCGCACTGCAGGCGACGGCGCTCCTTGCGATCGCGCACTCGCTTCTCGAGGGCCGGCAAAAGGTCGAATGTGATATTGGCAGGCTGGAAATTGCGCGCGTCGGCCTGCGCGATGTAGTGGACGAGCGATCCGAAGGCAGTGGCCCGCGGCGGCGGGACAGGCTGGACTCCGACTGACAACGCCGCTGCATTCACTCCGGCCATCAGGCCCGTGGCGATGGATTCGACGTATCCCTCCACACCGCAAATTTGCCCGGCAAACAGCACCAGCGGATGCGCTTTCATTTGTTGAGTGGGAGTTAGCAGAGTCGGCCCATTGATGTATGTGTTGCGATGAATCTGTCCGTAGCGCAGAAAATGCGCATGCTCGAGGCCCGGGATCAGGTTGAGCACACGAGCCTGGTCTCCGAACCTGAGATGGTTTTGGAAGCCGACCAGATTGTAGGAATCGGCGCGCAGATTTTCCTGCCGCAATTGCACGACCGCGTAGGGCCTCCGGCCCGTGCGAGGATCGATGAGGCCGACCGGCTTCATGGGGCCGAAGCGCAACGTGTCGCGTCCGCGGCGAGCAATTTCTTCGATCGGCAGGCAGCCCTCGAAGTAGTTCAGTTTCTCCCAATCTTTCTCTTCCACCGGCTGCGCGGCGACGAGCGCATCGTAGAACGCGTCGTACTCTTCCTTCGACATCGGACAGTTGATGTAGTCAGCCGTGCCCTTGTCATAGCGCGCTGCCATGTAAACCTTATTCATGTCGATGGAATCGGCTTCCACGATGGGACTGATCGAATCGTAGAAGTACAAGCTGTGTGGTGTGAGCGCTGCCACCGGTGAATCCGCGGGGCCAGAATTGTCGTTTGTGACTGGGGGCGAACTCAGCCGCACAATCTCCGAGGCAAGCGCATCTGAAGTCAGCGGACCAGTTGCCACTACGGTGATCTGGTCTTCGTTGATGTGGGTTGCTTCTTCGCGACGAATGTTGATCAGCGGCTCTTGAGAAAGCAGTTCGGTCACTTTCTTCGAAAACTCCGCACGATCAACCGCGAGTGCGTGGCCAGCGGGAACCGCCTCGGCGCGCGCGATCTTCAGGAGTAAAGATCCCGCCCGCCGCATCTCCTCCTTCAGCAACCAGGGAGCAGTGTTCTCGCTTTCCGACTTCAGCGAGTTCGAGCATACTAATTCCGCGAATTCCCCCGTCTGATGCGCCGGTGTCATCCGCGCAGGCCGCATTTCCACGAGTTCGACCGCTACGCCGCGCCGGGCACACTGCCACGCCGCCTCGGATCCAGCCAGCCCCGCGCCAATGATGCGAACTGTCTTCATTTCCGTTGCGCTGCCGCGTTGCTTCCTTGCAATCTGATTCCTGATTCTTTCACAGATCAGAGTATTACTCGCTCATCGCCCACTCGTCTGGTAACACGTTCACGATCGAGATACTCGAGCAGCGGAATTGCATATTTGCGACTTACTCCGGTCATATCCTTGAAGCGCGCAACATCGATTCGGGCAGCCGTGCTTTTAAGCGCGGCAACTTTCTGGCGAAGCTCGGCGAGTGAGTTCTGGTGGAAGACCAAATCGTCCGAGACCTTCACAATTACTTTGTCACGAAGCAGCAGTGTCACGATCTTTTGCGCGCGCACCTTGTCCACTTTGAGGCCAGCCAGCACGTCTCGCAGCGAGGGCACTTTCAATCCGGCGACGGCGAACGCCTCTTCGATTGTCTTCTTCGATTCCGCCTCTTCGTCTTTCATAACGACGCCGCGCCCGGACAAGTGAACGAGTTCGCCCGTGATCTCCAACTGTTTTTCGTCGCTTGCTTTGCCCAAGGCACCGGACAATACCTCGGAACCGAGTTTGAGCCGGTCGCGCAGTTCCTCCTTGCTGATTCCCGCGACCAGAGGATTTAGATCGTGAAAGTTCTTCACCGTGTCAATCATTAGCGTGCGCGCTTGCGCAAAGGCCGCATTGGAAACAAGCAACTCGCCGCATCGGATCATAGGCATGCGCTGGGCGAGTTGCTCGATTTGGATATGCCGCAGGTTCATTTGTGCCTGCGCATCGGTGAGAGGCAAACCTTTGATGCCGGTCCTCGCCACTCGCGCTTCCAATACCTGTTCGCGAGATCCCGTGAGCATTGTGTTCAAGAATGCGGTAACGTCCTCTGCCCGTCGCCGGCCCGGCGGAATCGACGTGTCCACCACCACGCCGCCGCCGATGGTCGCGACCGGCGAAAACTGGCGGATTACGAAGCGATCGCCCGGCAACACAAGCATTGGCTCGGCTAGTCTCAGTTGGGCAAAGGCGTCCTCGCCGGGATTCAATTGCTTGGCTCCATAGAGTCTTACTTCTGCGATCGTCTCTGTCGTGTAGGCGTGAAAGTGCACGCGCGACGCATCTCTTAGGGGCTTTGCAGTGGTGAGCAGGGACAGGCGTGTATCGATTCGCGAAGCGGAGTGAAACGTGTCTGCGGGTGCGAGCGTCATCCCTCGCGCCAGTTCCTCCGTCGAGACCCCTGCGACATTCAGTGCGGTGCGCTGCCCTGCAATTGCCTTTTCGGCTGGCGATCCATGGACCTGCACGCCGCGAATGCGGACACGCGTCCCGGAGGGAAAAACTTCCAGCTCATCTTCTTTTCGGATGGTTCCCGAAACCAGCGTTCCGGTAACCACGGTTCCGAACCCCTTCATCGTGAATACCCGGTCCACGGGCAGCCGTGCGATGGCCGTTGAATCTTTGGGAGACACTTCGGCGGCGATTTTCGCCAGCGCGGCCTTTACTTCGTCAAGACCGGCGCCGGTTAGCGAGCTTGCTGCTACGATCGGCGAATGCGAGAGATCGAGAAACGAGCCGCGCAGGAAGTCCGCAACCTCCAGGCTCGCCACTTCGAGCGTTTCGGGATCCACGGCGTCCGACTTCGTTAACACTGTGAGCCCGCGGCGCACGGCCAGCAAGCGGCAGATATCGAAGTGCTCACGCGTCTGCGGCTTAATGCCTTCATCCGCGGCAATCACCAGGATGACGAGGTCAATTCCGCCGGCCCCTGCCAGCATGTTGCGCACGAAGCGCTCGTGGCCGGGAACGTCCACAAAACCCAGGCGCAGCGTTTCGCCGTTGGGGCCGGGCAATTCGAGGTGGGCAAATCCGATGTCAATCGTGATGCCGCGCCGCTTTTCCTCTTCCAGACGATCGGCGTCAATGCCGGTCAGCGCTTTCACGAGCGAAGTCTTGCCGTGATCGATATGTCCGGCGGTGCCCACGATGACCGACTTCATCGCGAACAGTATAGCTGCGCCAGACTGTCCTCCCGTCGCAGGGGGACGGCGTTTCGCACAAATGTTTTCTTGGAAATCGGCTTAGGCTTCTGAATCTCGGGCCGATATCGTTGCATCCTTACAGTGATATATGACGCGTATCCAGATTCCATCTCCGCTTCGTCAATACACCGGGAAGCAGTCGGCGGTAAGCGTGCCCGCGAAAACCGTGGGTGACGCGCTAGCAGGCCTGATCGCCCAGCATCCCGACCTGAAGCGTCACCTTTATAGTGATGACGGCAAATTGCGCGCCTTCGTCAACGTCTATGTCAACGACGAAGACATGCGCTATCTGCAGAAGGAGGCTACGGTGCTGACCGACGGTGATACCATTTCCATCGTGCCGTCGATTGCGGGCGGCAGGGCAAAATGATCGTCGGACGGGCAATTCTGGATTCTTCAAGTCATAGACCGGCCCGAGACGAAGTGCGATGTCGTCAAATGTCCCGCCTTTCGCGCCGCTGTTGCGTGTAGCTCGCCGTCAACCATACAGAGCTGAAGAGGACCCATGCCTACCGTTTCCGAAGCCAAACCTCAAGCCATTCTCAGCAACGATGAAATCCTGCGCTACTCGCGCCATCTGATCATGCCCGAGGTGGGCATGGAGGGCCAGCAGAAGCTGAAGGCGGCGAAAGTGCTCTGCATCGGCGCGGGCGGATTGGGCTCACCGCTGTCGCTTTATCTCACCGCTGCCGGCGTGGGCACGCTCGGCATCGTGGATTTTGATGTCGTCGACTACACAAACTTGCAGCGCCAGATCATTCACACAACCAACGACGTCGGCCGCAAGAAACTCGACTCGGCCGCGGAGAAGCTCAAGGCAATCAATCCGTTTCTGAATCTGCGAACGTTTGAGACGAAACTGACCAGCGCCAACGCGCTCGACCTGTTCCGCGAATTCGACATCGTCGCCGACGGCACCGACAATTTTCCGACGCGCTATCTCGTGAACGACGCCTGCGTGCTCACCGGCAAGCCCAACGTTTATGGATCCATCTTCCGCTTCGAAGGCCAGGCCAGCGTGTTCGCAACCGAAGACGGGCCCTGCTATCGCTGCCTCTATCCTGAGCCACCACCTCCTGGGCTCGTTCCCTCGTGCGCGGAAGGCGGAGTGCTTGGCATCCTGCCTGGTTTGGTTGGCGTGATTCAGGCGACCGAGACTATCAAGCTCATTCTAGGCGCGGGCGAGTCGCTTGCTGGACGCTTGCTGTTGATCGATTCGCTCGCCATGAAGTTTCGCGAACTGAAACTGCGTAAGAATCCCGATTGCCCGGTGTGTGGCAAGCACCGCACGATCACCAAGCTGATCGACTACGAAGAATTCTGCGGCATCCGTGGTCAGGAGGAACCGGCTGGCAACGATATTCCGTCTATCTCGGTCGAAGAGCTGAAGAAGAAGATGGATGCGAAGGCCGATATCTTCATTCTCGATGTGCGCGAGCCGCACGAATATCAGATCTGTAACCTGAATGGATATCTCATTCCCGTCGGAGACCTACCCAAGCGCGTGAACGAACTCGACTCCAGCCGCGAAATCATTGCCCACTGCAAAATGGGCGGACGCAGCGCCAAAGCCGTGAACTTCCTGCGCCGGTCGGGCTTCAAGAAGGTCTATAACCTGACTGGTGGAATTACAGCCTGGGCGGAGAAGGTGGATCCGAAGATGCCGAAGTACTGAAGCAGTTGTCGCCTATCAGTTGTCAGTTCTCATTAGTTAGCCACAGGGTTCGAATTCGCTCCCTTTTCCACCGAAGCGTGGGCCACTCCAATATTTGGTTGACATCGCTCCCGCCGCGCGGATAATGGAGCGTTCCCGAGTCTTTATCTAGCATCGGAAATCACTGTTACAGGAGTGTTCCTATGAAAGCGCCTTTATATCTGTGGTTGGTCGCATTGTCTCTGTTCTGCGCGTCGGTAACTCAGACGGCTGCGCCCCAAGCCGCAGCCTCGTCGACAGCGCAGCAACCCGAACCGCAGGCGGTGCCAGCGCAACCCACACAAACGGACTTTACGTCTAAGAAAGGGTTTGTGCTCGAGGACGAGACGCCCATTAGGCTGCGACTGAATCGGACCATATCTTCCGCTGATGCCCACGTGGGCGACACTTTGGATTTTGAAACGCTGGATGACATTACAGTAAACGGCACGCTGGTCATTCAAAAGGGCGGCCTGGCTTTTGCGACAGTTACCGAAGCTCAGGCCAAGCGGAGAATGGCGCGCGGTGGCAAGCTCGACGTCAACATCGATTATGTGAAGTTGGCAAGCGGTGACAGAGCCGCGTTACGAGCTGTTAGGGATGTAAAAGGCGGTGGCCACACCGGTGGAATGGTGGGCGGAATAGTAGCGACGAGTCTGGTTTTCTTTCCCGCCGCTCCCTTCTTTTTGTTCATGCATGGCAAGGACATCAGTATCCCAAAGGGGACCGAGATCACCGCCTACGTAAATGGCGACGTGAGAATGGATGTCGCGAAGTTCCAGGCGCCCGCGCAGCCTAATGCTCCAGCTCAAGGTGTTGCCGCGAGCAGTTCTGGCACGAATGTTGGCACCATGTCCGCGAAGTTGCAAGTGGAGTCCTCTCCGCCAGGCGCGGACATCGAGATCGACGGCAGTTTCGTCGGCAACACGCCGTCCGACGTTCAGGTCACAGATGGTGACCATACTGTTACGTTGAAATTGAAGGGCTGCACGGACTGGGAACGGAAGGTCAAAGTTTCCTCCGGTAGCAGCATTCGCCTTAGCGCGGAAATGGAAAAGGCCGCTGGGCAATAACCGGTCAGCGACCAATCGCGGCTTGGCATCCTCGCGACTCGATGTTTGGCGGAGGAGAAAAAGTGCTGTCATAAGGCAGTCTGGAATCGTGCCAATCTTTGCCTTAGCAGGCATGCTGGGGCTGGGAATTGCGGCTTTGTCCCGCCGTTGCCCAGCAGAAAGAAATCGTCTGGAGCGCGGAGGAAGCGCCGATTCGCGACCAGATTCATGGCCTGCGCGACCTTCCCGATTACGTCCAGGCGCGGACGACTAAGACTTGTGACGAACGCCCTTTTCACGAGTCCTCAATTCGTGCATACTCCCCTGTTTCCCTTGATTGGAGGAGTCATGTTGTCTCGTCTTCGCGGTATCTTCTTTGCTACGATTCTCATACTCGCCGCGTCTTTTTCCCTCATCGCCGCTGATACTCCGGCTGTGGGCCCGAACTCCGATCCGACTTACCAACAATTGCGTAACCTCACTCTGAGCGGCGAGGCAGTCGCGGTAAGCAATCTGGACTTGCGTCGCGACGCCGCCACGTTTCACCTGCGCTCGGGCACCGTCTGCTTTTTGGCCCCCGTCGCCGGCAAGGTAACCGGCGCGGTGTTTGTGGGCGACGGCAACTTTGTCCTTGACCCGCCGTCGGCACAGGAACGGAGCATGCTGAAGCTGCTGACGAAGGAAGATTCATTCAGCGAAAACTTCAGTCAGATGGTTCTGCGCTTCACTGATTCCTCCTACGACGAACTCAAGAAAGCCGGCAGCGCGGCAGCGGCTGGGTGCGATGCCGGGCTTCTGCGCGATAGCCAGAACGCCACCCGCCACAATCGCGAACTGAAGTTCAATCTTGAGGCGCGCATTCTGGAGGATGTGCTCAGCCCAGAGCCCGGCGGCCTGTTCGTCGCCTTCGTCCACGGCAAACGCTATAGCGACAAAGAGATTCTACGCATCGACCCGTACGGTTCGGTAGACGATGTTAGGTTTAGAACTTATGAGGAAGACAAAGCAGGAACCTGGGCTGCCTTTGATCTTGCAGAAAAAAGCCCCCGTGCTGTATCCCGGAACCGAATCCACATTGAACATCAGCAGCTCGATACCATGATCGAAAAGAGCGCCAATTTGATCGGGAAGGCTTCCACCACCTTCGTATCGCTAAACAACGGTTTACGTGTTGTGCCGCTGCGCTTGTTTCACACGTTGCGTGTGGAGCGTGTGACTGACGAGCATGGCACGCCCCTGGCCTTTATTCAGGAAGACAAGAACGACGACGCCAATTTTGCCGTCATTCTCCCGAAGAATTGGGCGGCTGGCGAAAAATGCACGATCACCACGTCCTACGCCGGCAAGGAGGCCATATTCGACGAGGGCGGCGGCAACTACTACCCCAACGAACACGCCCGCGAAAGCTGGTTTCCAAACAACCCCAATGGCAGCTTCGGGGAATACACCTCCTACGACATGACCTTCCACATCCCCAAGGGAATGAAGATCGCGGCCACCGGAGATCTGGTGAGCGAAACGAATGACGGCGGACAAGATGTAACGGTTTGGAAAAGCGGTCCGCAGCCAACCGCCGGTTTTAACTTCGGCAAGTTCAAGGTGGAAGAAACAAGGCTCACAAAGCCGGAGTACCTTGTCCAGTCCTTTGCCAATGAAGAGCCTCCGGAATGGGCGGAAAGGCTGCAACGCATAGCCATCGGGAACGAGAGAATCAACGTTGTGAATCGGTCGGCTCCAAACGCGCCGGTGTCAGACGCGATAGCCGAGAAGGTAAACATGGATCGGCTCCACACCACTGGATCAGCCTTGGGCACAATGGATACCACCATGCTGAACAAGAAAGCGCTGGCCGAGGGGCAAATTGCGATCCAACTCTTCACGGACTATTTCGGACCGACTCCGTATAAACGCATCGCCCTAACCCAGCAGACACCGTGCGAAGCCGGCCAGTCCTGGCCGCAACTGGTCTGGATTCCTACGTGCTACTTTTACGACGATGATGTACGCCACCAGCTCGGCATCGTGGAGAGCAACCGCGCGTACTGGAAACTCGTGATTGCGCACCAAATCGCCCATCAGTGGTGGGGTCATACGGTGGGATTCGATTCTTATCGCGACCAGTGGATGAGCCAAGGCTTCGCTGCTTTCTCCGCCTCCCTCTATCTCCAGATGGTCTACTCCAAGGAGCCTCAGCGCTATCTTGACTTCTGGAAGGATGAGCGCGAAAGTGTCACCACGCGCAACAAAGAAGGCTTCCGCCCCATTGATGTTGGCCCTCTCACGATGGGGGCCCGGCTCGATACTTCCATCACCGGTAAGGACATTTACAGGCACCTCGTGACTCCCAAGGGCGCCTACGTCCTACACATGATTCGCATGATGATGTGGGACCGCAATACCGGCGACAAGGATTTTCGCGCCATGATGCAGGACTTCGTAAAGACCTACACGAACAAGCCCGCGACCACCGAAGACTTCAAGGCGATGGTGGAAAAACACATGACTGCCGACATGAACATGGAAGGCAATCATCGCATGGACTGGTTCTTCAACGAGTATGTCTCGGGCACTGCGTTGCCGAGCTACAAGCTCGATTCCTCATTCGACAAGGACGCGAACGGCGATGTTGTCGTCAACTTCAAGATTACGCAGTCGGGGGTGGATGACAAATTCCGAATGATCGTACCGATCTATCTGGAGCTGGCCGATGGACGCATGGTCAATTTGGGTCATGCACGCCTTATCGGAAACTCTTCCGTCAACGAAAAAGTGCCGCTAAAAGGTCTGAAAGACCCTCCCAAGCGGGCGGTGCTGAATTACAACTACGACGTGCTCGCATCGAACTGAAACCGCGCACGGCAGGCGCCCCGAGCAACGCGGCCCCCCGGTTGAGACAGTCGATGCTGTAGGTGGTGTACTCTGACCTCCAGCACTCAACAAACCAGCGAGGAGTTCCTATGGGGCACTGTCGGATTGCGAAGCTCGTCTTCGTGGCGGGCGTGTTGGTCGTCGGCCTTGGGCTGGCTCCTGCATTCGCGGAGCAGAAGGAGATCGTCTGGAGCGCGGAGGAGAAGCCTCTCCACGACCAGATTCATGGGCTGCGGGATCTTCCCGATGACGTGCGGGCCCGGACGACTAAAGACCTTGCGTTGAAGATCCGGCCGCTGCCTGCCACTGAGAACAAGCTGCGGTTGGCTGGGGGGCTTGCAGGTCTTTCTACCGAAGGCGACTTTGGGCATGACACGCTGCAGGAGGTGGCGACGACGCTGGCGCAGACGCTGAAGGAGCGTCCGCTGCCGTGGCCTCAGCAGAAGAAGGACGAGAGTTCAAACGGTAAGTCAAATTCCGTGGACAAGGTCGCCCGCGCCACACAGCGCGAACCGGCTGGGCCTTATCTGGAGCTGGCTTCGCTGGTGCGCTATGAGCATGTGGAAGCGTCACTGGACGATGAACAGTACCGAGTTGCGATGGCGCGGCTGGAGGCGGATGACCGGGCACGCGAAAATGTGGGGTTCTCGCTGAAGGACCTGGCAGGGAAGACCTGGACGTTTTCCGATCTGCGCGGCAAGGTAGTGCTGGTGAATTTCTGGGCGACCTGGTGTCCGCCGTGCCGGAAGGAAATGCCGGATCTGGAGGCGCTGCATGAGAAGTTCGCGGCGCAGGGGCTGGTGGTTCTCGGGATTTCCGATGAAAAAGCCGGGAAAGTGAAACCCTTTATCCGGGAGCGCAAGGTGACGTTTCCCGTGCTGCTCGATCCGGAGCGCAAGGTGAATGAGATGTTTGTGGTCGACGGGATTCCCAAGACCTTTATCTACGACCGCGACGGGAATCTGGCGGCGCAGTCGATCGACATGCGGACGCAGAAGCAGTTTCTGGAAATGCTGGCGAAGGCTGGGATTCAGTAAGGTCAGAGGTTAGGGGTCAGATTGCAGAGGTAAAGACCGTTCGCGCGTGGGCTGGTGGCTTCCTAGGTTTACTGCCAGCACGTAGTGTTTCTTGCTTTTTGGCGGTGCTTGCACTAGATTTCAATTTTCCCCATCTCACAGAGATGTAGCTGGGAATCGTCTCTTGAGGGAGCGGTGGCTATGAAGCAGAGATATATCGGGGTGGCCTTGGGCGCGGTGATCGCGGCGGGAGCGGCGTTGAGTCTGCCGAGTTGCGGGCACGATCAGAAGCTGGTGAGCATTGCGGTGACGCCGACGACCGTAATCTACCCGAGCCCGTCGTCGGGGGCGGCTGATTTCAGTGCCACGGGAACCTATATTCATCCGCCGGAGACCAAAGATATCACGGCGCAAGTGACCTGGTCGACGGATGTTACAGAACTGCTGTCATTCGCATACGTCGCGGGAACTGGCGAGACCGTGGCGCCGAAGGACGGCAATTGCGGGATTGCAAATGTCTGGGCTAGCGCCCCAGAGGGGACGGGCGGGGCATCGAACATCGTGATCTCGGCGCCCTCGACCGTCACCGTGAACAATACGGCAAACCCTCTGTGCCCGGGTGGAAGCACCACAGCCGGCACGTTGGTGTTAACGCCGACGGGCGATGGATTTGGGACGGTCACAAGTTCGCCCACAGGGATCAGTTGTCCGGGGACCGCGTGCGGCTTCGGCTTCTCGCCGCCTGACAACGTCGTCACCTTGACCGCAACAGCTGCCGCGGGCTCGACTTTCGGGACCTATTCGTCCACTTGCACCACCTCGCAGACGAATTCGAACCAATGCACCGTGACTTTACCGTCGGGCGGCGTTGTCTATGTGACCGCTAACTTTAATCTAAACGGGTCGTAGTCGGCCGCCGGACGAGGCGGCTACGGGTTGGCGGGTAGCCTTTCGAAAACAATTGGATCTTTTGGGTGCCTACTCTTCACCGAGCAGCTTGCCTAGCGTGGGCTTGTGCTTCTCTGCCTTGGCTTTCTTGGCGACCACAAGTTGGGACGGTTTGGGCGAGCCCACGCGCTCGCGGGCCATTTCGCGGACGGTCGTCGCGGCGGAGAACCTCTTCTTTTTGCGTTTCTTTGGCATTGCGGACGGAAATCCTTCGATTAATCCTTACAAGCCTTCGGCCTCTCGTCGATCCCAGGACAGCCAGACGCAGCAAGCCGCGTCTCTGCCTTGCCTCGCATCTTCGCATTGAAGCTGGCAAAAGTGCAATAATCGAAAAAGCCGAAAGCATTACTGCCGAGAGCACTACTATGGATGAGCGTGATTTTTTTGATGAGCGGTCGGATAAGAAACCGGCGACCCTGAATTGCCCTCACTGTCACCAGCCCGCGGAGTACGAGATTCAGTGGCTGGTGCGAACCAAAAAGAAGAACCTGCCGCCGCGCGCCGATGAGCGCGATCGGGCGAAGTTCGCCAAAGCGCAGTCCTACATGCTGCGCCGCGACGACATGCTGATGTGCAAGAACATGCGCTGCCGCAAGCGCTTCGAGATCACGGGCGTGCAGAGCGTGGCATTTCTGGATTGATGGAACCGAATTGACGGGATAGGAGAGCTCGCGTTGGAAACCTGGATAAGGCTCGCGATTTTTGCGCTGATTCTCCTTTCATTCTTGCGACGGATTTCGAAAGCGCGTACGCGGACAAATATTCCTCGTCCTGCACCAATTGCTGGCACGCCCGGGGGGATTACCCCGACTCTCTTGCGGCCGCAAGGGAAGAAGAACGATTTCCGCGACGTGCCTCCGCCTCCGGAGAATCCGGAACTGGGATAAGGACTGCCGTCAGCGGATCTGAGAGTCGCCAGTCAACGACTGCTTCGCGACGTGCCAAGGCCTTTCATTTATACTCATACGTTTCCTCGTTTGAGATTGAACTGCACTGGGAGTGAACCGTGAAGATTCTGGTTTGCATGAAGCAAGTGCCGCAGAAGGATGCTCCGCTGAAGCTAAACGAGGCGGGGACGTGGATTCGGGAAGACGTGCAGTATGAAGTGAACGAGCCCGACGCCTTTGCGCTGGAAGAGGCGCTGCGGCAGAAAGAAAAGCACACGGGCGAAGTGGTTGCGTTGACGGCCGGACCGGCGCGGGCACAGCAGGTGCTACGCGAAGCGCTGGCCAAAGGCGCCGACCGCGCGATTCACCTCGAAGACGACAAGTTTGCCGGCCTCGATGCCTACAATACGGCGCGTGCGATTGCCGCGGCGATCAAGGACGAAAAGTTCGACCTGATTTTTACTGGCCTGCAGTCGGACGACTACGGCTACGCGCAGACAGGAGTGATCTCTGGCGGAAATTCTCGGCTGGCCGCATGCCACCATCATCATGCACATCGAAAAGAATGCGGATGGGATTCGCGTGAAACGCGAACTGGAGGCCGGATTTTTCCAGTACGTGGATATGCCGCTGCCCGCCGTGCTGACGATTCAGTCGGGCATCAACAAGCTGCGTTATGCCACGCTTATCGGCATCAAGCAGGCCAAGAACAAACCGATGCGCAAGGTAGCGATGGCGGAAGTCGAGTCGGCGGTGGGCGCGAACCTGCAGAAAATCGAGAAGATGTACGTCCCGCAAAAAACGAAGAAGACCGAGGTGCTCGAAGGGCCTCCGGCGGAAGTGGCGAAGAAGCTGGTGGAGAAGCTAAAGAACGAGTTGCGGGTGATTTAAAAGCAGCTACAACGCCTCGATCCGGGTTGTTGCGAGCACCCCAATGCTTTGGCGGGCAAATTGTTGTACCGCCGCCATCACGTGAGCTGAATCACTGCGGTTTCGCGGGCTCCGCCGGAGAATACCGGCTGAGATGTCGAGGAGGCCGTTATGGTGGATGCAGAGGAGAAACGGGAAACCGGTGGCAGCCTGATGTTCGCCGGGCTGGCGATATGGGTAGCCGGATTGCTGGTTTTGTTTTATCTTCCGGCAGCAGTGCGAATCGGGCATCAGGGAAGATTTGAGATGATCCTCGCCGGACTGGGAGTGCTGGGCGCGGCGCTGATGGCGCGCGGATGGTGGATGCGGCGCGGGAGCAGCGAGTAAAGGCGAGTTAGTTCGCGAGTAGCCGCGAGATTGCCTGCCGTGTTGCGAACGCAATCAGGATCACAGCATTGCGATCTAACTGAGAGCCGACAACTGAGAGCTTTCTGAGAACTGAGAACCGGGAACCGAGAACTGATTATGACTGACACAATTCTGGTCGTTGTCGAACAACGCGAAGGCAAACTTAACCGCGTCTCATGGGAGACGATTGTGGCCGGGCAGGCAATGGCCGCGCAAACCGGATGGACCCTGGAGGCCGCGCTTGTGGGCTCGAATGTAGCGGCGATCGCCAACGAAGTGGCCGCGACGAAAGTTGCCAAGGTCTACGACATCGAGTCGCCAAAGCTCGACCGTTATACTCCCGACGCATTCGTCCATGCGCTGAAGGAATTCCTGGGAAAACATCCGGCAAAGCTCGTCCTCATGCCGCATACCTATCAAGTACGCGACTTTGTGCCGATGCTGGCAACCGTGCTGGGGACGACGGCCATCACCGACGCTATCGGCTACAAGTACGAAGGCGGCAAGCTCACCTTCACGCGGCAGATGTTTCAAGGAAAGTTTGTCGCCGATGTCAGCTTTGCCGGAACCGGTCAGCCCGGCTTCGTCACCTTCCAAAACGGCTCGTTTCGCGCCGACAAAGTCGAAGCGGGCGCGGCGGCGGCTCCGGTGGAAACGGTGGCCGTCGATGTGCCGGACGGCGTGGTGCGCAACAAGCCGCAGGAAGTTTTCAAAGAAGCGAAGCAGGCCGTCGATCTGACGCAGGCGGAGATTATTGTTTCGGTCGGGCGCGGGATCAAAGAGCAGAAGAATATCGAACTGGCCAAGCAGCTGGCCGATGCGCTGGGCGGCGAGATCGCGGGTTCGCGCCCGGTCTGCGACAACGGCTGGCTGCCGATGGACCGGCAGGTGGGCTCCTCAGGCCAGACAGTGGCGCCGAAGCTCTATCTGGCGCTGGGAATCTCAGGCGCGATTCAACACATCGTCGGCATGAAAGGCTCGCGCAGCGTGGTGGCGATCAACAAAGATTCCGAGGCGCCGATTTTCGAGATTGCCGATGTTGCCGTAGTAGGGAATCTATTCGACATCGTGCCGCCGCTGATTGAGGAAGTGAAGAAGGCGAAAGCATAGAGTTTCAAGGTTTCAAAGTCCCCTTGGAACGCCTTGGCCTGCTTCTCTCCACCCCTGTGGGCCCATCTGACTAGACCCTCCCCCCTCCGAAAAGTGATGCTTCGACTTGGTGTCTGCTTTCCGGGCACAAGTCCGGTTTTCAGACATGATGCGGTCGTCCAAACATCATCCCCTGGAGCAGATATGGGCTCGCCATTAAAAGAAAATAATGGATGACACCAAAGGTCCCCACTGCGAACGATTTGGTCATGGGTTTGCATCAGTGGAAGCGACCGATTGGTTAAGCGTCAACTTATTAGCCGACTCTCAGATCTAGAGTCTCCCAGTCAAGCTGAGCACCAATCAGAGCAAATCTGACGAAGGACGATAACTTCCCATGACTTCGCAAGCATCCGCATCCACCTTCCGTGCATTCCTGTTCTCCTTTCAGCGAGCCTTCTTCTCTTCGATCAACACCTCGAAGATCAACGCCTCGGACGCAAACCGCGGCCGTGCGTTCGTGACCGTGGCTGGACTGTGTGCGCTGTTGTTGCTGGGCGGCCTCGTCCCGGCGCACGCGTCGCCGATCCTGAATGTGAAGTTCTATGCGGCGCAAAGCGTCGTTCCCAGTGGCAGTCTGAGTTACCCCTATCGCGTCGCGGTCGATGCCAGCGGCAACGTGTATATCAGCGACACGCAAGGCAATCGAGTACTCAAGGAAACCCTGGCGAATGGCGTTTACACCGAGAGCGTTGTTGTATCGACAGGCCTGGCCACGCCCTACGGAATCGCGGTGGATGGCAGTGGCAATGTCTACATTGCCGACAATGGCCACAACCGGATCGTGGAAGAGACCCCGTCGGGCAACGCGTATTCCCAGACCGTAATTTCGACAACGACCGCCTTGTCCTTCCCCACGGGATTGGCTGTGGACGCTAGCGGGAATCTCTACATTGCCGATACGGGTGGCGGCAAAATCCTGGTCGAGAGGCCTGGGGGAGGATTCTATGTCGAAACGGCGCTGACCTACAGCAGCAACTTTGCTCAGATCACGGGCATTACCGTGGATTCCAGCGGCAATATCTATGTGAGTGACATCGATAATATGGCCGTCTACATGGAAACCTATTCCGACGGAAGTTATACGCCCAGCACAATTCCGACCAGCGGCCTCAATTATCCATACGACGTTGCGGTGGATGCGTCCGGCAATCTTTATATCAGCGACTTCTCCAACTATCGAATTGTATTGGAGACGAATAACTCGGGCTCATATACGCAGAGCGTCTTGCCGACAGCGACACTGGCCGGAGCCCTGGGCGTAACCATCGGCGGAGACGGCAACCTGTATATCGCCGACACCTTCGGCTTCAATATCAAGGAACTGCAGTGGTCGTCAGGAAATTTCGGGCCCGTGAATGTGCACTCCGCTGCCGGGCCGGTCGATATGCTTTACCAGTTCTCCGGGGGTGCCGGAACATTGTCATTAACCGGTACGCAGGTGCTGACTGGGGGCGCAACCGGACTGGACTTTACCGAAGAGGACTCGGGAAACTGCTCGACCTCGAATCCCTATAGCGCAGGCGACTTCTGCTGGGTGGACGTCGATTTCACCCCCCTCTATCCAGGTACAAGGATGGGAGCGGTCCAACTGCTTGGCGCGAGCGGAGCCGTCCTCGCCAATGGTTACCTCAATGGCATCGGAATGGGTCCGCAGATCAATTACTTTTACCCTCAGGGATTTTTCGCGTATGACGTAATCCGCGTCGCCGGCTCATTTTCTCCCTATAACCTGACCAATCCCTTTGGCGCGGCGGTGGACTACAGCGGCAACGTCTATATTGTCGATTACAACAATAACGCCCTCTACAAAGAGACGCTGGCGGCGGGCACCTATACGCAGAGTACAGTTGCCACTGGGTTGAACAATCCCCAGGCGGTTGCGGTCGATGGTGCGGGCAACGTGTACGTCTGCGATAGCGGAAACAACCAGATTTTGCTGGAAACAAATTCAGGTGGAAGCTGGGTGCAGTCGGCGATTGCAACCGGTCTCAACTTTCCCACCGGCCTCGCCGTCGATGCCATGGGCAACGTCTATTACTCCAGCTTCAACGACGGAGCGGTCTATAAATGACGCAGTCAGGAGGCGTTTACTCCTCTCCGATTACTGTGGTCACGGGCCTGAATGAGCCCAGGAAGATCGCCGTCGATGCCAGCGGGAATGTTTATATCGCGGACACCGGCAACAGCCGCGTCGTCAAGGAGACGCTCTCCGCGGGCAGCTACACGCAGTCGGTGATCGGCAGCGGAATGCATTATCCGTACGGTGTTGCGGTGGGTGCCGATGGCACCGTCTTTGTCGCCGACACGATCAATAGTGCGGATTCTTGCGGAAACCTGGTCGAATGGCAGCTATACCCAGTCGGTATTCATCCCCGGTCCCCCGGCTTATGACGTTCAGGTGGACCAGATGGGCAACCTGATTTTCCCCGATCCAGCCGATGCGACTGTGTTCTTTATCAACTATGCGCAATTGCCCAGCGTGTCATTTGCCGACACCAACGTCGGCAGCACCAGTTCCGACAGCCCCCAGACAGTGACGATCACCAACGTCGGCAACCAGCCGCTGACCGCGGTTAGCTCCGGGCCTCGTCGTCACCGGACCGAACTTTGTACAGGTCACCGGCTCGGGTTCGCCCGCAGACTGCGGCGCCGGCTTCTCCGCCGCGCCGCTGGCCCCGGGAGCCAGCTGCAATCTCAGCATCAGCTTTACGCCGCAGGCCGCAGGCGCTCTCACCAGCACGGCGGTCTTCACCGATAACACACTCAACGCCAGCCTGCCGACCAGAGCATCGCGCTGCAAGGTACGGGCCTGCAACAGAGCCAGACCATCACGTTCGGTGCAATCCCGAACCAGACGCTGGGCAGTGCGCCCTTCACCCTGAGCGCAACCGCCTCCTCGAGCTTGCCGGTCAGCTTCGCTTCGATGACCACGTCCGTGTGTACGGTATCGGGCACCACGGCCACCCTGGTTGCCACAGGCACGTGCACCATACAGGCGACGCAGGCGGGCAATGCCAACTATTCTGCGGCGACACCAGTTAGCCAGAGCTTTCAGGTTGCCGCCGCGACCTTCACCGTGACCTCAAATCCGCCGAGCGCGACCGTGGCCGCGGGACAATCGGCCGTGTTTACCTTGACGGTTACGCCGCAAGGCTCCTACACCAATCCGATTAGCTTCTCCTGTAGCGGATTGCCCGCCGTGGCCGCGTGCTCCTTCAGCCCGGCTACGGTCACTCCCAACGCGAGCCCAGCGACAACTACACTCACGATCACGACCGCACCTCAAAGTGCGCTTTTGACGCCCGCTCCGGGTGGCCATCGGTCGGGTCCGTTGAATGCAATGTGGCTGGTGCTGCCCGGCATGCTCGTCGGCATGGTAGCGATCGCGGCGCCCAGGCGCAGAAAACTCCTGAGTTGCTGCCTGCTGTTTTTGGTGGCGGGTGGCTGCGTGTTGCAGTCGGCTTGCGGAGCCACAACAAGAACAAAAAACGTCACGCCGCCCGGCAGCTATACCATCACGGTTACGAGTACCGCTGGCTCAACCCAGCAGACCGTCGCAGTGACGTTGACCGTGAGCTAATGGCTCACGGTTGAGCGCACGGCGAATCAAACAAAGCGCGTACTTGCATGTCAAGGCACGCTAATTCCAGATACAGGGTCAGTTTCCCAAACTGACCCTGTATCTAATTCCAATGGTGTCCGCGTTGGTTCGCGTTAGTCAACAATTTTCTGGCCGGGCTACACTGGAAGAGGCACGGTGCCGCGAGTTACTCCTTCAAAATGATCTCTTTCTCAAACATCAATAAGCAGTATGGCAAGCAGTTGCTCTCCGTGGATGCTTCGTTTCAGTTGAATCCCGGCGAAAAAGTTGGACTGGTCGGTCCCAATGGGGCGGGCAAGACAACGCTCTTCCGGATGGTGGTTGGCGAGGAAACTCCCCTTCGACTCCGCTCGGGGCGGGCTCTTCGCAAAAAGCGCGAAGGATGGGGCAGCCTCGGTTGTGGAGATGCACGCTTTCAGATTGGTAATTTGCGTTTACTGTCCGGCTGCAAACCCGCCAAGGTGGGCCATCGTCATGCGGAGAAATTTGTAAGGGTTGACTGGCGTGTCGTTAATGCGCACTTCGTAGTGGAGATGGGGTCCGGTGGAGCGTCCGCTCAGGCCTACGTAGCCGATCGTGTCGCCGCGATGGATGCGCTGGCCGGCCGCGACGGCGAAGCTGGCGAGATGGCCGTAGCGGGTCGAGATACCGTGTCCGTGGTCGATCATGACGGCGCGTCCGTAGCCGCCCAGGAAGTCGGCAAAGGTGACCATGCCATCCGCTGGAGCGATGACGGCCGACCCGACACTGGCGGAAATATCAACGCCGGAATGGAATGCGCCCTCTCCGTTGAACGGATCAATACGCTCGCCGAAGCTGCCGGTAACCTGGCCCTCTACAGGCCACAGGTTGGGAGCGGCATTGGCGCGGATCCAGTCGGCGGTGGTTGAGTTCTTGGTCAGACCCATCGAAATGCCGACGCTGGCCGCTCCGGTTAAAGCCGTATTCTTGAGGGCGTAAAGCTGGTCGAGCGACGACGCGACCTGCGATTTTTCAATCTGCTCGGTCGAAGCCGCTACCATTGCCGGATCGGATTTGAGTCCGTAAAGAGCCGACACTTCGCTGGCCAGCGAGCCTAGCGAGGCGACCTGAATATCGCGCTCTTCCGCCTGTTGCTCAAGATGGGAATAGCGGGTCTTCAGTTGCGCCTGTTCGTCGCGCAACTGGTTGTAGTGCGAGACCTTGCGCAGCATGCGGGCATAGGAACTGACGATGCCCGTCAGGCTGAAAACGCCAATCAAGGCGCCGGCGACGAGGATGTATAGATACTGGACCGGAATGGAGATCTTGCGAAGCTGTCCGGCTTCGTCGCGCGCCACGAAAAAGATGTAAAAGCGTTTACGCAATATGCCTATCCAAACGAACGAAATTGGGCGTTTCCTTATGAGCGCTTAGGAAACCTGCCAGAGCTGGAACCGTCATGCTCGGGCTCGGAAAAATCTGAATCCACGGGCCGCTTCAGGAGCGCCCGAAACTAGCTCAACCACAGGCCTGACGACAGACCGAAAATCCAAATATGCCGCAACTGATTCAGGTTGCTGCACTTGTGTTGCAAAGGTCTCTGTTAATGGCGAGTTAAACGTAACAAACCTGATTCCCCCTGTCAACCTGTGTACGGCCTTCTGGGCGGTTACCAAGGAAGGGTAATCTAGGCCGCCCATCCGGCCAAATTACCAGGGTAAGCGGCCAGGCCGGCAACGCCATGGGGGCAGCACGCTGCTTTGACGCCAGAGTTAAGGCGGCCAAACTCCAGACGAGAGTTATAGTGATGGGGTGCCGGAGAGTGAAAAGGGTCTGATTCGGCGGATACGACGGCTCGCCGCCGGCGGTTCGGCAGTCGTGACGGGCATCGGGGATGACGCCGCAGTGCTGCGCATCCCGCCCCGGCACGAGCTGCTGGTGACGACCGATTTCACGATTGAGAACGTGCATTTTCGGCGGGAATGGCATCGGCCGGAGGTGGTGGGCTGGCGTTGCCTTACGCGTGGACTGAGCGACATTGCGGCTATGGGCGGAGAGCCGCAAGCAGCATTTTTGTCGCTGGCTCTAGGCGGTGATGTTCCCCAGAAGTGGGTGGAAGGATTCCTGAAAGGTTTGTTGGAGCTGGCGAAGAAACATAAGGTTCCGCTGGCCGGTGGAGATACGGCGCAGTCGGCGGGCGGCATCCAGGCGGACATCGTAGTGGTGGGGTCGGTGCCCAAGGGGAAGGCGGTTCTACGGTCGGGAGCCAAACCTGGCGACGGGATCTATGTAACGGGTGAACTTGGCGCGTCGGCTCTGGCCTTGGATCGTCTGCGGGAAGGCCTTCCGCTGGGGGCAGAACGTGGTCGGCATTTTCATCCGGAACCGCGGGTTGAGGTGGGCCGATGGCTGCGCGAGCAGGGCATTCCCTCAGCCATGATCGACGTCAGCGACGGGCTTTCGACGGATCTGGACCACATATGCGAAGAGAGTCATGTGGGAGCGGACATCGAAATGGATGCGATCCCCAGGGCGCGCGCGGGACGCGGGGAGGGGAAGTTTGTCGGCCTCGAGTATGCGCTGCACGGCGGGGACGACTATGAGTTGCTGGTCACGTCGTCGCGGCCGGTCCCATCGAAGGTGAAGGGTGTCCCGATCATAAGAATCGGTCGCACCACGGCTTCGACGGGCATGAGATTGATGGACGCGGCTGGAAAGACTAATCCACTCGAGGCGCGAGGGTGGGAGCACTTCAAGCGCGCGCGAACGTGACTTTCGTTACCTGCCTTGTGTGACCATGACCGACTACAGTAGCGGCATGTGGAAAATCTGTCTGGCAGTAGCCTTCTTTATTCTGATCCCGGTTTCCAGTCTTGCAGAGGGACCAGCTACCATTTCCAGGAAAGTTGATGCTGCATTCGTGCAGCAGACGTTTGGCGACCAATTCACGCTGCTGACGAATGTGGCGCCGGTTTTCGGCGATCTGGATGGCGACGGCGTGGAAGACGTGGTGATCGCGGCGCGCTGCAAGAATCCGATGCTCGACCAGGCGGAGCACAACTACCGGGTGGTGGATCCTTATTATGAGTTTTTCGGCTACGGTGACCCTCGGATTACGACGACTTTTTCCGAGGGGGATCCGGCGCAGCGCGGGCTGGTGGCGTTGATCATCCACGGAGACGGACCGGATGCATGGCGCGCAGAGAAGCCGAAGGCAAAATTTGTGATTGTGAATTTGCCGTACAAGGGACTTTCCGTACGAAAGATGGACCTGGGGAAGAAAAAAGGGGTGGTTGAAGCTCTGTATGTCGAGGAAGCCGGCGATATGGGGCAAAGCTCGGCCGTGTTTTTCGACGTGAAGAAATTGCGCTATCGCTACGTCCCCATGGGCGGAGACATGCAGTAAGCACGGCAAAGCTGCCGCGCGCGAGATCCTGGGAACCTCCGATCACCTTTGGCGTGGACACTCTTGTCCGCGCAAAAGCCCGCATCTACAACCGTGCCGTCAGCAAGATTGGCGGCGATATTCAGAGCCTGTCCTAAGGCTGATGACCGACCGCAGCCGGTTCATCACGTGGCTTTCATCATTTCTGATACCGTCACGAATTCATACCCCTGCTCCTTGTATCGCCGGATCAAATTGCCGGTCGCGATGACCGTTTGCGCGCGATCCGCGCCCATCGCGCGATGGCCGCCGTCGTGGAGAAGGATCACATCGCCGCCAGCATGAAACTGGCGCGCGACCTTCTTTTCGATCATTGAAGCTGGCGGAGCGGTCCAGTCATAGCCGGTCACATTCCACATAACGGGGTCGAGTCCCAATTCACGGGCGATGCGCAGAGTTGCGGGGCGCCTTCCACCAAACGGCGGCCGAAACAGGCTCGAATGCTCGCCGACGGTCTCAGTCAACGCCCGGCGGCAATCCATTAGTTCGGTGCGCGTTTTCGTCTCCGATTTGAAAATAAGAAGCGGATGCGTGAACGTGTGATTGCCGATCTGGTGCCCTGCGGCCGCGACTGCGCGCGCGATGTCGGGCCGCTCGCGCACAAACTTCCCGATCATGAAGAAAGTGGCACGCACGCCATGTTTCCCGAGCACTTCGAGCAACTTCAGAGTATGCGGGTCGTTCGGCCCATCGTCATAGGTGAGAGCGATTTGCCTGCTCTCACGCTTGCCCGCGGCGAAAGTTCGCCCGTACCACTGCCCGGTTGGCGCCATGGACTGGTATCCCGCCGCCGAAGCGGCCCCGACCGCGGCGAGTCCTGCGAGAACAGGAAGCATAGACGGATTGTAGAACGAGGTCGGAGGTAAGAGGTCAGATTGCAGAGGTGAAACCTGAGCTTCTCACCTCTGCAATCTGACCTCTTACCTCTGTCTGTCTTGTCATTGCGCGTTTCCCCTAAGCAATATATTCTGCTCACGTTCTCCCATGGCCAACCTTTTCGAACTCCCTCGTTACATTGCGGTCGAAGGTCCCATACGAGTGGGCAAAAGCACGCTGGCCCAGGTTCTGGCGGAACGGCTGGCGGCGCAGCGCGTCATCGAACCGGACGACAATCCATTTCTGAAAGCGTTCTATGAAGGCGAGCGGGGCGCCGCTTTCCAGGCACAGATGGCGTTTCTGGTGCGCCGCTTCGAGCAGTTGCGCTCGCTTGATCTTGGGCCGCGCTCGAGCAAGACCGTGGTCGCTGACTACATTTTTGAGAAGGACAAGCTTTTCGCCTGCCTGAATCTCAACGACCAGGAGCTCGACACCTACAACCGCTATTTCAATTCTTTTCGCGAGCAGTTGCCGACGCCCGACCTCGTCATCTACCTGCAAGCCACACCCGAAGTGCTGAAGAAGCGTCTGAAGAAAAAGAATGTACTCGGCGAAAAGGCCATCAGCGAGGATTACCTGATGGAAGTGGTGAAAGCCTACGAACACTTTTTCTTTCACTACACGCAGTCGGACCTGCTGATCGTGAATACCAACGAAATTGACTTCGTCGACCGCAACGAAGACCTGCAAGAGCTGCTGAAAAAAGTCTCCGCCCCCATCAAAGGCACGCAGTACTTCCTGCCCCTCGGCAGCGAGAACGCCGCCAGCGCGTAACACTGTCGTTCGTCGATAGTCGTGGGCGGCTCGTCGTTCGTCGTTGGCTCTCTCGACTCGACCCGATCCAGTTCGTCCCTCTCCGTTACGACCGTCTATTGGAATCAGAGACTTAGAGGTGCAGACACCTTTTTGAATGGGCTGTCGATTGAATGACAGGCGCCTATCGACCAACGCCCCATTTGCAGCTATAATCCCTTTCGCGTCATCCAATGACGCATACAGGCTCTATCCGCCCGGTTTGCGGAGGGGCACTGGAGGACATTGTGAGTCTCACGCCAATCGGCGAACCCCGCCGGAAAATCACCACTGCTACTCTCCGTGAAAAGAAACTTCACCGCGACCCCATTGCCTGCTTGACCGCTTACGACTACGCGACGGCGCGTCTGGTCGATGAGGCTGGCATCGACATTGTGCTGGTCGGCGACTCGCTCGCCATGACCATGCTCGGCTACGAAAACACGCTCTCGGTGACCGTGGACGAGATGCTACATCACGTTCGCGCCGTGCGCCGCGGCGTCAAAGACGCGCTGCTTATCGCCGACATGCCTTACGGGTCTTATCACGCAACCGCCGAGGAGGCGATCCACAACGCGGCCCGCTTTGTGAAGGAAGGCGGCGCGGAAGCCGTCAAGATCGAGGGCGGCGAGAAGCGCGTGGACGTGATCCGCCGCGTGATTGACGCGGAGATTCCCGTCGCCGGCCACATCGGCCTCACGCCGCAATCGGTGAACGTGATGGGCGGCTACAAGGTGCAGGGCAAGACGCTGAATGCCATCGAGCAGCTGATGCGCGATGCGGTTGCCCTGGATCGCGCCGGTGTTGCCTGCCTTTATCTGGAAGGTATTCCGCGCGAGGTTGGAGCCATGATTACGGCCGAAGTCGAGACGCCGACCATCGGTATTGGCGCCGGGCCCGACTGCGATGGCCAGGTGCTCGTGTTCCACGATCTTATGAATTTGACGTTCGGGCAGCCGGCGAAGTTTGTGCGGCGCTATGGCGATGCGGCCGCTCTGATCACGCAGGCGGTGCTCAGCTTCAAAGCCGACATCGTTTCGCACCAGTTCCCGAACGACAGCGAGTCCTACCATCTGCCAAAGGACACGCAGGCCGCACTCGAAACCGTACTTCACCGCAAGCACGCGATGCGGCGATAATAGCGGTGGAGAGAGACTAGTGCGAATCATTTCACCGGTTGGAGTTCAGCAAATCGTTGCTGCCCGCAGGGCAATAGTGCAACTTGGAGTTGTGCTGGCCTTACTGACGCTGGTCGCGTGTTCGAAGCCTCCAGAAGCAGCTCCCAGCAAGGAATCGGTCGCTCCCAAGGAGACCGGCCTTGAGTCCATTCCCGCGCCCGATCCGTCAAAGTATCCGAAATTCCTGGACATGAGCAGCTGGAAGAATCCGTACTTCGTGGTGCGCGAAGACGGCATCGGGCTGGTCGATCTGGAAAACCACGAAGTGCACATCCTGACGCCGGAACAGATTCCGGCGGAACTGGCCTCTCTTGATTCAAAGGCGTGGCCCTACGGACGGGTCGTGCTGGTCACCGAAGCGGCGCCCAGGAATCCCACAAGCGAGGCGAAAGCCGAAGTGCGGAAGAATCGTGCTCTGCTGGCCGGGACCTTGAAAGAGCTTGAGATCACGATGCGGGAGTTTCCGTGAGCGGGATGCGCGGCCGGTGAAGATCTGTACGACCATTACCGAGGCGCGAAACTTCTGCCGCCAGCTCCGCGCCGATCGTAAGCGCCTGGGACTGGTGCCAACCATGGGCGCGCTGCACGCGGGGCACCTCTCGCTGGTGCGCGCGGCCAAAGCGCGCTGTGAAGCGGTCGTCGTTTCTGTCTTTGTGAATCCCACGCAGTTTGGCCCCAAGGAAGATTTTGCAAAGTATCCACGCCCATTCGAGAGCGATTGTGCCGCGCTCGAAAAAGAGGGCGTGGACATGATCTTTTCGCCGTCGGCGGATGAGATGTACGCCATGGGTGAGACGACGTGGGTCACAGTCGAAGGTCTCAGCAAGAAGCTTGACGGGCGCTCGCGACCGGGCCATTTCCGCGGTGTGACGACCGTGGTGGCAAAGCTGTTTCACGTGATTGAGCCGGAGGTTGCGTTCTTCGGTCAAAAAGACGCCGCGCAGTTGGCGGTGATCCGGCGCATGGTGCGCGATCTGAATTTTCCCGTCGAAATCGTAAGCTGTCCTATAGTCCGCGAGCCGGACGGATTGGCAATGAGTTCGCGCAATGCGTATCTGAGTGCCGCGGAGCACCGCCGTGCGCTGGTGTTGCACCGGTCGTTGCAAGAAGTGGAAAAAGCGTTTCGCGAGGGTGAACGGAGTGCGAGCGCGCTTGTCCAATCTGGCCGCGTGGTGATCTCGCAGGAGCCTGAGGTTCGCCTGGATTACTTTGAGCTCGTCGACCCGGAAACGCTCGATCCAATCGAGGTCGTCATTGGGAAGACGCTGGTTGCGGTCGCGGCTTATGTGGGAAAGACGCGGCTTATCGACAACGTCACGCTCGACGGCTGAGGTGAAAGCGCGGACTGTTTTCGCCGCGTCAATCGCTTCGGGTGTCAGACACTTTTGGTCCGGACACAAACGGATTCCCCGCAATCACATAGCGCAGCAGACGCGCGGCCGACTTGGTGATTCCAATGCGCGGTGTGACGGCAACCCGCCGCACGCGGTAGCCATCGTCCATGATCCTGAGGTCAGAGCGCGAACTCGCCAGATTTTTGCCGTTGTCGCGTTCGCGCGTGACGCCGAAGGCCTCGGACAAGCGTCCCGGGCCAGAGGCGATTTGCCGCAGCCAGGAGAGCCTCTCGAGATCGTCCAGCCCGCGAATTTCAATTCCCCGCGCCTCGGCCATCTCCTCGATGCCCGCCACCGGTTCCAACGCGCGAAACAACACGCCGCCTGCAATGCCATCGGGCAAGCAGGAAACGTTCAGGCAATAGTGGTTGCCATAGATGAAATACACGTAGACAAAGCCCGGCGGCCCAAACAAAATGAAGTTGCGCGCCGTTTTGCCGGCGACCGCGTGCGCCGCGTCGTCGTCTTTCCCAAGATAAGCCTCGGTTTCGACAATCCGCCCGGCAAGGATGCCGCGTGGGGTTTTGCGGACAAGCAATTTTCCCAACAATGCGCGTGCCACCTTGCGCGGGTCACGATTGAAGAAGGAGGGCGCGAGCAGCTTGGCTCGGGCAAACATGCTAGATCGCCCAATTGCAGAGGTCAGAGGTCAGATTGCAGAGGTGAACCCGCCAAGGATCCGCTTCTAAAGTCGGCGCCACCGATTTTACCTCTGCAATCTGACCTCTCACCTCTCACCTCAATTTCTGCCATAGCAGCTCTGCAATCGTCCTGTGGGTTCACTCGGTCTTCAAATACTCGAGCACTTCCTCGGCGTGCCCCTCGGGCTTCACGTTGTTGAAGATGTGCTTAATCTTGCCATCCGGCCCGATGACGAAGGTGGTGCGTGCAATTCCCATGACTTTGCGCCCGTACATGTTCTTTTCTTTGATTACGCCGAACTGGTTGGCAATCTTCTTGTCCGGGTCCGCGAGCAAAGAGAAGGGCAGACCTGAACTTGTCTTGAAACTTTTTCTGCGACGTGGCCGTGTCGGCCGAGATTCCAAGCAGCACCGCGCCCGTTTTTTTGATCTTGCTGTAGGTGTCGCGAAAGCCGCAGGCTTCCTTGGTGCAGCCGGGTGTATCGGCTTTTGGATAAAAATAAAGAACAACTGTTTTGCCCAGGAAATCTTTTAAGGCAACTTCTTTGCCGTTCTCGTCCGTCGTATTAAAGGTGGGGGCTTTATCATTGACTTCCATGCCGATTTCTCCTCGCCGGTCTTCTCTGGCCAAATTACGGGTAGTCCGACCACGGTCTGTCAGAACCTGGTCAGTCCGAGCTTGGTCAGCTCGAACATGGTTATACCGCAAGCACCTCTCCGCCGTCATCATGACCGCAGCCTTCGGCCTTGCCGGGGTGGCCTTTGGCGGCCGATCGCTCTACGCGCAGGAACTGACCCAGACCTATAGTCGCAAGCAGGCTGACCTGGGACCGCGCGCTCTCGGCCTCGTTCAGCTTTCGAGCACGGGCAAGGCGCGGCTGGTTCCCATCGTCATTATGTTGGACGGCAAGTTCTACGACGCGGGCTCCTATAAGGCCGCGCCGGTTCCGATGGCGCTTGATTTCGGAATTGTGTATGAAGGTTTCAAGACCGGCGTCTCGCAGGGAACTTTTACTATTACCCAACCCGGGCAACTGAACCACAACTGGATCGCGGAGGGCACATGGCTTCCGGCAGGCGTGAAAGCACCCTCAACGACCAAGAAGTATGCGGCGCCAGTGATTGACGACAATGGCAGCAAGGATGATCGTCCCGTGCTGCATCGGCGGGCTGAAGGGGCAGCGGACAAAGACGAAGCCAAACCGGCAGCGAGCTCGACCCAAGCGTCCTCGCCCCCCGCATCCTCGACCACGACGCCTTCTGGCAGCGCACCAGCGTCGACTGGCTCGGGGACGGCATCCTCACAGGCAGGTTCTCCGCCAGCGGCGCAGCCCCCTTCCACGCCGAGCGCTTCCGCCAGCACTCCGCCGCCGGCCACCGCGAAAGACGACAGCAGCAATGCGACAAAGCCAGCTGTGGCAGCGGCATCCACAAAGCCGCCTGCTGATGAGCCGATCAGCGATCCCAACCGTCCCAGGCTGCGTCGCGGCAAGCCGGACCCGAACGCGCATCACGAGCCGTTCGTCGACTTCGATGCTCAGGAAGCTGCGGCCAAGAGCACTGGTGCCGCCGACACCACTGCGTCCAAAGACGCCGTGGCGACGGTTCAGACCGTTACTGCAATCTCGGATGCGGGTGGGCCCGATCCTCGGCCTTACACGTACGATCTGAAGCCGGCCGAGGAGGCCATCTATCGCAACAAAATGCTCGAAATGGCGGCGAAGCTGGTGAAGCTCAAAGCCGGACAAAACGCCGCGGCGCCTTCCACGGCGGCAACCAAGGCCGGCTCATCCTCTGCGCGCACGAAGACAGCAACCCAAGCCAAGCCTCAATTCGAGAACCTGAATCTGCGCATATTCGATCTTTCGAGTTCGAATGAGCCTGTGCTGGTGCTTTCGGCGAGAACGCCTGTGCCGCCTGCAGGAGCGTCCGGCGCGCAGGTTCCTCAGGAAATTACGCTCATCGCACGCACCAACCTCGAAGGCGAGCTGCACAAGCTGTTCTTCGCGCAAACCGACTCGCCGCATCTGGACGTGAGCCCTCGCATGGAGCTGATCGATGCCGTCGATGCCGACGGCGATGGGCGCGGCGAACTGCTTTTTCGCAAAACCTCGGATGCCGGCAGCGCCTATGCCATCTATCGCGTCACCGCCGACCAGCTTTGGCCGCTTTATGAGGGAACGCCGTAGTCAGACCGTCAAGACAGGCTGACAATCGAGGAGTTCGGCTGTTAGGCTCTCCTCGTGGCCCTGGTCGAAATCCGCAATCTGACAAAGACCTTCGAACTCTCCAGTTCGATATTTGGCGGCGGCCAACAAGGCGAGGTTCGTGCGGTCAACGATGTTTCCCTTGACATTCAGCAAGGCGAAACGCTGGGATTGGTCGGCGAATCCGGTTCCGGCAAAAGCACGCTGGGGCGCTTGATCCTGCGCTTGATTGAACCCACTTCAGGCAGCGTGGTGTTCGACGGCACCGACGTTCTCAAAGCGAGCGGTTCTGAGATGCGGCGACTTCGCCGTGATATGCAAATCATCTTTCAGGATCCATTCGGCTCGCTCGACCCGCGCTTTCGAGTCGAGGACATTCTGGCCGAACCGCTGATTATCCACGAAAATCTCAGCCGTAAAGCCCGGTCCGCACGGGTCTCGGAACTGCTGCGCGCCGTCGGCATGGACGAGTCAGCCACGCCGCGTTACGCGCACGAATTTTCCGGAGGCCAACGCCAGCGCATCGGCATTGCGCGCGCCCTTGCCCTGCGGCCAAAATTCATCGTGGCCGACGAACCAGTTTCGGCTCTCGATGTGAGCGTGGGAGCACAGATTGTGAATTTGCTGCAGCATCTGCAGCGCGAGTTTGGACTGACCTACCTGTTCATTTCGCACTCGATGCCGGTGGTGCGTTATCTTGCAACGCGTATCGCGGTCATGTATCGGGGGAAAATTGTCGAGGTGGAGGATACGCCGGAGATTACTTCGCGGCCGCAAAGCGACTACACGAGAAGCCTGCTCGCGGCTACGCCGGAGATCGCGGCTTCGTAAGGTGAACCCGGATCGGGTTGTCTGTTGTCAAAAACAAATCTAAAATTCCCTTGCTCGGGGGAGAGAACCTCATGGCCACCAACTACTCTGCCGTCGGAAGTACCCTGCCGCCTCAGGAACCAGCGCCACTATCCGAAGCTCAGCGCCTGATCGATGTTTTCATCGCGCCCAGCAAGACCTTCACCGATCTGCGGAGAAACGCCAGTTGGTGGGCGCCCTACTTGATCATCGTGGTCGTCGCCCTGCTGTTTATCTACGTGGTTGACCAGAAAGTCGGGTTTCAAAAAGTCTCGGAAAACCAAATCCAGCTGCAACCGAAGCAGGCAGAGCGCATCGAGAACTTGCCGGCCGATCAGCGCCAAAAGGTGATGGCCCAGCAGGTTGCCGTCACCAGAATCATCTCCTATGCGATTCCTGCTGATCGTACTCATCGTGTACGTGATCTTTGCGGGCGTGCTTTTACGCGACGGTCAAGTTTGCGGCGGGCGCTGACGTGAAATTCAAGACAATGTTCGCTTTGATTGTTTACACCAGGTTGCCCGGACTGCTGAGATCGTTGCTTTCGACCTTGTCAATGTCTGGCGGGAGTCAGCACCGACTGCATTCAACATTCAAAATCCATTAGCTACCAATCCGGGATACTTCATCGATCCCGGCGGTTCAGCCGTGCTGCGCGCGCTGCTGACGCCGCTCGATATCATCACGATTTGGACGTTGATCCTGGTCGCCATCGGGATCACTTGTATCACCAAAGTGAAGCGCGGCACGGCGTTTGCCATCGTATTCGGATGGTATTGCCCTTGTGATCGTTGATCCGGGTTGCCTTCGCCGCGGCGTTCTAACGAGCTGTGACAAAAGTCATAGCCAGCGCGTCCGGCGCGCCGTATCCTCCGTGGTTTCGCTCATGGAGGAGTCATGCGTCCCTATCTGTTCGTTCTTTTTCTCAGCGTTGCTATGAGTTCACTTCTGCACGCGCAGGCGGCGAGTTCCGCTGCTACCTGCATTGAATGCCACTCCAAACAAACTCCCAACATCGTCTCGGACTGGAAACTGAGCAAGCACAGCCAACTGGAAGTCACATGCGTCTCCTGCCACGGCGACCAGCATCAATCGGCAAGTGACGTCGCAAAGGTAAAGATCCCCACGCCCGAGACCTGCGCTCAATGCCACCAGACACAGGTCGACCAGTACAAACACGGCAAACATTCCAAGGCATGGGCGGCGATGATGGCCATGCCCACCATTCACTGGCAGCCCATGGCCATGATCGAAGGCCAGAAAGGCTGCGGCGCCTGCCACAAGATCGGCGAGAAGCCGGTGGAGGAGATCGCCAAGCTGCGCAGCCAGGGCAACGAATTCGGCTCGGCGGCGTGCGACTCCTGCCACACCCGGCACACTTTTTCGGTGGAAGAGGCGAAATCGCCGCAAGCGTGCCAAACGTGTCACATGGGTTTCGACCATCCGCAGTGGGAGATGTATTCGTCGTCAAAGCACGGCGTACGCGAAGACCTGAAGCAGCGTGGGATTCTGAAGGCGGGGGCGGCAGCTCCCACTTGCCAGACCTGCCACATGCAGGATGGCGACCACGGCGTACGCACCGCGTGGGGATTCTTGGCGGTGCGCTTGCCGCTGCCTGAAGATAAACAATGGGCAGCCGATCGCGCGACGATTTTGCAGGCGCTGGGCGTGCTCGACCCCGATGGCAAGCCGACTTCGCTGGTGGCGACGGTGCAGGCTGCCGACTTGGCGCGCCTGACGCAGGAAGATTGGCAGAAAGAGCGCGACAAGATGCTCAAGACCTGCAACCAGTGCCACTCCGGCAATTTTGCCCGGCAGCAACTGGAAGCGGGCGACGACATGATCAAGAATGCCGACCACCTGATGGCCGAAGCGATCCATATCGTCGCGGGCCTTTATAAGGACGGCATCGTTCCGCAGCCGAAGAATTACAACTACGCGTTTCCGAATCTGCTGACCTTCCACGATGCGCCAACCGTGGTCGAGCAGAAGCTGTTCGTAATGTATCTCGAGCACCGCATGCGCACTTTCCAGGGTACGTTCCACGCCAGCCCCGATTACGCGCTCTGGTATGGATGGAGCGAGATGCAGCGCGACCTGACCGAGATCCGCGAACTAGCGGATCAGATGCGGCGGGAGAAGAAAGGCGCGGAACTGAAGCCAGCATCGCTGAAGTAATTCCTGGTGGTGTGGGGACGGGCATAGCCTCGTCCCCACGCAAACCCCTCCCCGCGCTGCTGGACCCTTACGATTTACAATTCCCCCGCATGCACACCGCGGATGTCGCTCTCATCGGTGGCGGGATTGTCGGGTCGAGCATCGCCTATCATCTGACGGCTGCCGGTTGTAAGAGCGTCCTGGTGATCGAGCGCGAAAGTTCGCAGGGCAAAGGATCAACCGGCAAAAGCATGGGCGGTGTGCGTGCCCAGTTCTCCACTCCCGTCAACATTCAGATGTCGCTCTATTCGATTCCGTTCTATGCGAGCTTCGAGGAACGGCTTGGCTACCCGTGCGACTACCGTCCGCAGGGATATCTGTTTTGCGCGACTAGCGAGAAGCACATGGCATACCTGCGCGCGAACTACGAGAAGCAGGTCGCCATGGGATTGAAGAATGTGCAACTGGTCGCGGGCGACGAGATTCGCAGCCGGTTCCCGCAGTTGCGCGGCGACGACATTGTAGGCGGCAGCTTCTGCCCGACCGATGGATTCGTGGACCCATATAGCGCGATGACCGGCTTTATGTCATGGGCGTCCGACCACGGCGCGACTCTGCTGAAGAATGCGGCAGTCGTTTCGATCTTGCGGCGGGATGGTGGGTTTGAAATCACAACCACGCGCGAAGTGGTTTCAGCGCGCATCGTCGTCAATTGCGCGGGGCCGTGGGCGGCGGAGATCGCGCGTATGGTCGGGATAACACTCCCGGTCGAGCCGCTGCGACGAATGCTCGTGCCGACCGAACCGTTTGATCAGTTCCCCCACACCGCGCCGATGATCGTCGATATGTCAAACGGATTTCATTTTCGCCCGGAGAGCCGCGGATTCCTGCTGGCGTGGAACGATCCCGAGGAAACGCCGGGCTACAAGACCGATTTCGATCCGGCATTCATTGAAAAGATTCTGCTGCGTGCGGCGGATCGCGTTCCGATGTTCGAAAACCTCGAAGTCAATCCGAAGAAGGCGTGGGCCGGGTTATACGAAATGACGCCGGATCATCATCCGATTCTCGGCGAGTCTCCCGGAAGTCCCGGGCTTTTTCTTCGCCAACGGCTTCAGCGGTCACGGCGTAATGCATGCTCCGGCCACGGGGAAGATTTTGAGCGACCTGATTTTGACCGGGAACACAGACCTGATTGATGCTTCACTGCTAAACTTCTCTCGCTTCGCCGAAGGCCGTACCATTCACGAGACCGCGGTACTGTAGAAGCGCATTCTATCGGACGATCATCGTCCTGCGAAATCAAAGGTCTGCCGTGGCAGTTCTCGAACTCAACTACTGGCTTACAACGGTCCAGATGCCAACGCCTCCGGCGCAACCGCTGCCGGAGACTGCCGATGTTGCCGTCATTGGCGCGGGATTTACAGGGCTCTCGGCCGCATTAGCGCTGGCCAAGCGCGGCGCGAAGGTCGTTGTGCTGGAATCGGAAACCATCGGCTGGGGCGCGAGTTCGCGCAACGGCGGCATGGTGCTCACCGGGATGAAGCTCGGCGTCAACAAACTGATCTCGATGTACGGGCGCGAGCTAACGCGGCGGATGTATGCAGCGTCGCTGGAGACGATTGCCGCGGTGGAGCGCATCGTAAAAGAAGAGAACATCACGTGCGATTTCGCGCACACCGGGCATCTGGAAGTGGCATGCAAGCAGGCGCATTTCGACAATTATGCGCGGCAGGTGGAAGTAATCGCGCGGGAGTTCAATCATCAGCTGCGGGTTGTGCCACGCGGCGAGCTGCGCAACGAAATTGGGTCCGACATTTACTACGGCGGCATGGTGGATGAAATCAGTGTCGGAGTAAACCCGGCGCGCTATGTGGCCGGACTGGGCGCGGCGGCAATGCGGGCGGGCGCGCAGATCGCCGAGCGGACCAAACTCGAAAGCATCGCCCGCGCCACGAACAACGGCGCTCCCGGATTCCGTCTGACCACTTCTCGCGGCACCTTCTGGGCGCGCAACGTTTTTGTCGGCACCAGCGGTTATACGGGCGCAGCCACGCCGGCGTTGCAGAAGAAGATCATCCCGATCGGGTCTTTCATTATTACGACCGAAATCCTTCCGGAAGCTCTGGCCCACGAACTCAGCCCGCGCAACCGCCAGATCTATGACTCGAAAAACTACCTCTATTACTACCGGCTGACGCCCGACAATCGCATGTTATTCGGCGGGCGCGCCGCATTTTTCCCGGAGACCGGTCAGACCATCCGCAAGAGCGCGGAGATTCTCCGTCGCGGCATGATTGAGGTCTATCCACAACTGCGCGACACAAAAATCGAATACGTATGGGGCGGAACGCTCGATTTCTGTTTCGATATCATGCCGCACGCCGGCCAGATTGACGGCGTGTACTTCGCGGTTGGATATGCCGGCCACGGCGTTGCCATGGCAACCTGGCAGGGGCTGAAGATGGCGGAGTGGATTGCGAATGGAAAAACTGACAATCCATTCACTGAGATCAAGTTCCCGGGCGCGCCGCTAGGGCTCTATAACGGCAACCCGTGGTTCCTGCCGTTTGCGGGCGCTTACTATAAGGTGCTCGACTGGATTTCGTAAAGCAGGTCGCAGGTCTTAGGTTTCAGGTCTCAGGGAGTCGCGCGTTGACGATTTCGATTTTCTTAAGACCTGAAGACCTGACACCTTCTTGGAGAGAACTCATGTCCATCTTTGGCTTCATCGAATACCAAGACGCCAGCCCCGAAGTGCGTGCCGTCTACGACGACATCATGGCGACGCGCAAGACGGACTGGATCAACAATTTCTGGAAATCGATTGCGCACGATCCCGCGATGCTCAAGCGCACATGGGAGAGCATCAAGCAGATCATGGCGCCGGGCGCACTCGATCCGCTCACGAAAGAAATGATTTATGTGGCGGTATCGACGAGCAACGGATGCGAATACTGCATTGCCTCTCACACCGTGTCCGCTCGCAAGAACGGCATGACCGACCCGCAGTTCAAAGAACTGATGGCCGTGGTCGGCATGGCCAACGAAACGAACCGGCTGGTTAAGGGCTACCAGGTGGAAATCGACGACCGCTTCAAGCCGCCAATCAAGTAGAGATCTTTCAGGCTACGTGGCCGGCAACGGCGCATCCCACGAAGTTTTATAATTCCTGCAGTGATGGGGAGGTGAGGCATGGCAGAGTTGACGATGGTTCCGGTTGCGACCCACGGGTTTTACGTTGATGGGAAGTGGCTGGAAGAAGGTGACATCGTCGAGATTCGTGCTCCCTATGACGGCGCGGTGATTGCCCGCGTCTATCAAGGCCGCCGCGAACATGCCGAGGCCGCAATTGCCGCATCAGTCAAGGCTTTCGGAACGACGCGGCGGTTACCCGCCTTCGAACGCCAGCGTGTGCTGCGCCGGATCGCTGACGGAATTCACGGCCGCAAAGAGGAGATCGCGCGCACTCTCGCGCAGGAAGCCGGCAAGCCCATCAAAAGCGCGCGCATGGAAGTAGATCGCGCCGTCTTCACATTTAATATCGCTGCTGAAGAGACGGTTCGGGGCTATGGCGAATACTTGCCGCTCGATTGGCAGCAGTCGACGGCTGGACGCTGGGGCATCGTGAAGCGCTTTCCGCTAGGGCCGATCGCGGGCATCACACCGTTTAACTTTCCGCTGAACCTGGTGGCTCACAAAGTTGCGCCGGCGATTGCTGCGGGCTGTCCGATCGTGCTGAAGCCTGCGCCCCAGACGCCGCTCAGTTCGCTGCTGCTGGCCGAAGTGATTCAGCAGGCGGGATGGCCCGATGGCGGCTTCAATGTCGTGCTCCTTTCGAACGAGGATTCCGGGCTGCTGGTGACCGATGATCGGATCAAACTCATCAGTTTCACGGGCAGCGCGGCGGTGGGTTGGGCCATCAAGAGCAATTCGGGCAAGAAGAAAGTTCTTTTGGAACTCGGCGGCAATTCCGGCGTCATCGTGCACAGCGACGCCGATCTTGCCTACGCTGCCGACCGTTGCGTAACCGGAAGCTTCGCGTACGCAGGTCAAGCCTGCAATTCCTTGCAGCGCATCCTGGTGGAGCATTCGGTGTATGGGAAGTTCGTCGAGCTGTTTATGGCCGGAGTCGGCAAGCTGAAGCAGGGAGATCCGCTCGACGAGTCCTGCGACGTAGGCCCGATGATCCGGGAGAGCGACGCGATCCGCGCCTACGACTGGGTCCAGGAAGCTGTACGCGGCGGCGCGCGCTTGCTGTGCGGAGGAAAACGCAAAGGGTCCATGCTGGAACCAACAGTGCTGACCAGTACCAAGCCCGATATGAAGGTGAATTGCCAGGAAGTCTTTGCGCCGGTGGTGACAGTCGAGCCGTACAACGACTTCGCCTCCGCTTTGCGCGAGGTTAACAACTCCGCCTTTGGCCTGCAGGCGGGATTGTTTACCCGCGACGCCAAGCTCATCTTCCAGGCTTATGAAGAACTGGAAATTGGCGGCCTGATTGCCGGCGATGTGCCCACGTTTCGAATTGACCACATGCCCTATGGGGGCGTAAAAGACTCCGGGTTGGGCCGGGAGGGTCTGCGATACGCCATCGAGGAGATGACGGAGCCGAAACTCCTGGTCATGAATTTGCGTTAAGAAATGGCTCTTGTGTTGAAAAACTCAACGGCTTTTTCGGCGCGACTCAGCGTTCTAAGCGCAAAAAAAGAAAACCTCCGGCTAGACTATTCCCAAATGCTTGTCAACTGTTATACTCACGTGTTTTGGTGCTGTGCGTCACATGGATTAGTGACGCAATTTGGAATCGCGGTTAACGGGGAACCCGGAAAACCGGCTCCTGAGATTACTAAGTCGTCATTCAATGCAGATCTTTCCACGCAGCAGCAATGCAATAGCGAGGGCCTCGCTGTTTGGCGCGGTCTTTGTTGTGGCTGGCCTGTTCTGGGTGTTGGCGCAACTACAGCGTTCGCCGTACATCACCTGGGAGGGCGTGCGCAAGCCGCAGCCCGTGCCGTTCAGCCACCAGCATCACGTGACCGGGCTCGGCATTGACTGCCGTTACTGTCACACTTCGGTCGAGCAGTCGAGCTTCGCGGGCATTCCACCGACCAAGACCTGCATGAACTGCCACTCCCAGATCTGGACCAACGCGGCGTATCTCGAACCGGTGCGTGAAAGTTTCCGCACGGGGCGGTCGCTCGAGTGGTCGCGCGTGAACCAGTTGCCCAACTTCGTGTACTTCAATCACAGCATTCACGTGAATAAAGGTGTGGGCTGCAACACCTGTCACGGCCCGGTGGACAAGATGCCGCTGATGTATCAGTATGCGTCGCTGCAGATGGAGTTCTGCCTCGATTGCCACCGCGCGCCGGAAAAGTATCTGCGGCCGCGCGAGCAGGTGTTCAATATGCGCTATCAGCCGCCGGTCAACGATCCGCTGGGCAACAACGATGTAGTTTTCGGCGGCAAGGCCTACAACGACCAGATCGCGCTCGGCACGGCGCTGAAGGAAGCGTATAAAGTTCGCTCGGTAGAAGACATTACGAGTTGCAATACCTGCCATCGCTAGCGGCTGGCGGGGAACGTGGGGAACGATCGCAAGACTCAGTAACCGGATCTGATATCCGGAACTTGACATTGAAGATGAGCATGGACGATCACAAACTGAAGTCAGCCGCTGCGGATGTTTGTCCCAGCAAGCGCAAGCAGCTTGATCTTGCAACGGTGAAGGCGCAGATCGAACAGACGACCGGCCCCGAGTATTGGCGCAGCCTGGAAGAACTGGCCGGCAGCGAAGCGTTTCACGAGATGCTGCATCGCGAATTTCCAAAGGGCGCATCCGAGTGGCTGG
Organism: uncultured Acidobacteriaceae bacterium; assembly: GCA_963818945.1. Taxonomy (GTDB): domain Bacteria; phylum Acidobacteriota; class Terriglobia; order Terriglobales; family Acidobacteriaceae; genus Acidiflorens. The sequence goes on from CAWFUA010000001.1 coordinate 2,005,449, forward strand.
ATTCGTTCTCGCGCCGCGGCTTTCTGCAAACCATGGGCGCCTCGCTCGCGCTCGCCGGGCTTACCGGTTGCACGCGCATGCCGCTCACCGAGATCGTTCCCTACGTGAAGCAGCCGGAGAACGTAATTCCCGGCAAGCCAAAGTATTACGCGACAGCGTTCACGCTCGGCGGCTATGCCTCGCCGGTGCTGGTCGAAAGCCACATGTTCCGTCCGACCAAAATTGAAGGCAATCCGGAGCATCCGGCGAGCCTTGGCGGCACCGACATTTACGCCCAGGCGTCGATTCTCGATCTGTACGATCCCGACCGTGCCCAGAACGTCACTTATATGGGCGATGTGCGCTCGTGGAGCGCCTTCATGGACGCCGTGAAAGGCCCGATGAACGTGCAGCAGAGCATGGCGGGCTCGGGCGTTCGCATCCTGACACAGGGTGTTTCTTCGCCAACGCTGGCGGCGCAGATTAAGGACTATCTAGCGGCGCATCCGCAGGCGAAGTGGCACGTGTGGGAGCCGATCAACCGCGACAACGTCTACGAAGGCGCAAAGATGGCGTTCGGCGAGGTAGTTGAAACTCGCTACGACTTGTCGAAAGCCGACGTGATCGTTTCGCTAGACGCCGACTTTTTGTACGCCGGATTCCCGGGCTCGACGCGCTACATCCGCGACTTCGCCGCCCGCCGCAATCCCGATGCGAATATGAACCGGCTGTACGTAATCGAGAGTACACCGAGTTCTACGGGGATGAAGGCGGATCACCGGCTACCGGTATTGGCTAGCGACGTTGCAGCCTATGGGCAAACAATAGCGTCTCTTGTTGGCGTCAAGGTCGGCGAGATTGGGCCTCCGGGAGAATCGGCGCTCCTCAAGGCGGCTGCGGCCGATCTGATGAAGAACCGGGGATCATGCGTCGTGATTGCCGGCGATCATCAGCCGGCAGTTGTCCATGCGCTGGCGCATGCAATCAATGATGCACTCGGCAATGTTGGCCAGACGGTTTTCTATGGCGAGCCTGTCGATGCCAATCCGGTGAATCGCGGCGAATCGCTGCACGCGCTCGTCGAAGACATGCGCGCGGGTAAAGTTGACCTGCTGCTGCTTCTTGGTGGAAACCCTGCTTTTGATGCACCCGCCGGACTCGAATTCGCATCGGCACTCAAATCGACCGCGGTCAATCTGAAGGTTTATCTTGGTTCGCATCGCAACGAGACCGCCGAGCTTTGCCAATGGCATGTACCCGAGGCGCACTATCTGGAATCCTGGAGCGACGCTCGCGCTTACGAAGGAACGGTCAGCATCATTCAGCCGCTGATCGAACCCCTGTACGGCGGCAAGAGCGCTCAAGAGATCATAACGATTCTTGCTGGCCAGTCGGGTCTGACAGGCCATGATCTGGTGCAGCAGTACTGGCAAAAGCAGCACACAGGCGGTGACTTCGACGCCTTCTGGCGAGAGTCGCTGCACGATGGCTGGGTCGCGGGTACGACCTTTGTTTCGAAACAGGTCAGGTTTGAGCTATCGCGATTGCATTTGTCAGAAATTCCCACGTTGAATGATACCGTTCGCGAGAAGAACGTCTACGAGCTCAACTTCCGGCGTGATCCTTCTATCTACGATGGCCGCTTCGCGAACAACGGATGGCTACAGGAACTCCCGAAGCCGCTCACCAAGCTGACTTGGGACAACCCCGTCATGATCGGCCCGGCAATGGCCGAGCGGATGAAGCTCAATTTCAAAGATGTCGTTGAGCTGGAATTTAATGGAAAGAAAGTCAAAGGCCCGATCTGGATTCAGGCGGGTCATCCCGATAACTCGATCACGGTTTTCCTCGGCTACGGCCGCGCGAAGGCTGGCCGCATTGGCACTGGCACTGGATTTGACGTATACCCCCTGCGACCCACTCAGAATCCCTGGTTTGCGACGGGCGTGAAACTGACCCCCACCGGCGAGACTTACAACCTTGCCAGCACGCAGGGTTACCAGACGATGGAAACGCCCGATGGGGGCAATCGTGCGCTAGTGCAGGAGCGCAGTCTAGAGGAATACAAGAAGGAACCGAACTTCGCGAAGGAAGGCGAGCCACCGAAGGAGCTGACGCTCTATAAGCCGGAAGAGTTCCCGTACGAAAAAGAGACTTATGCCTGGGGCATGGCGATCGACCTGAATAAATGCGTCGGTTGTAATAACTGCATCGTCGCCTGCCAGTCGGAAAATAACATCGCGGTCGTTGGCCAGGAGCAGACCCTGAAGGGCCGCCACATGCACTGGCTCCGCGTGGATGCCTACTACAACGGCCCGCGCGAAAATCCCAAGGGTTTCTTCCAGCCCGTTCCCTGCATGCAGTGCGAGAATGCCCCCTGCGAGCTGGTTTGCCCCGTGCAAGCAACGCTCCACAGCAGCGAAGGCCTCAACGACATGGTCTATAACCGCTGCGTGGGCACGCGCTATTGCTCGAATAACTGCCCGTACAAGGTGCGCCGGTTCAACTTCCTGCTGTTCCAGGACTGGGAGACGCCGCAGTTCAAGCTGATGCGGAACCCGGATGTCACCATCCGCAGCCGCGGCGTGATGGAAAAATGCACCTACTGCGTGCAACGCATCAACGAGCGCCGTATCGATACCGAAACCGCATCGGTGCGCGAGGGCAAGGACATTCGCATAGGCGACGAGCTGCAAACGGCGTGCCAGCAGTCGTGTCCGGCGAACGCGATTGCATTTGGTAATCTGAACGACCCGAACAGTCTCGTCAATAAGTGGAAGGCCCAGGCGAGGAATTACTCCCTGATGGGTGAGTTGAATACGCGTCCGCGCACTACATATCTGGCGGAAGTCCGTAACCCGGATCCCGAGTTAGAAGCAGAGTTCAGAAAAGAGCCGAAGACATAACCGGAGTTCAAAGAAGGCATGGCGACTAACTTACAAATCCCCGCGGCAGACAGGCGAGCGCCAGTCATTGAGCCGGGACATACCTTCTCCACCGTCACCGAGAAGATCAGCAACATCGTGCTGCGCCGCCCGATCTCGCTCGGGTGGATTGTCGGCTTCCTCATCATGTTCTCGCTGACCAATATGCTGATGATGGCCCTCGGCTATCTCTTCATCAAGGGCACGGGTATTTGGGGCATCAACATTCCCATCGGCTGGGGATTCGCCATCGTTAACTTTGTGTGGTGGATCGGCATCGGCCACGCCGGCACGCTGATCTCCGCCATTCTTTGCCTGCTGCGCCAGAGTTGGCGCAACTCGATCAACCGCTTCGCCGAAGCAATGACGCTGTTTGCGGTGGCTTCGGCCGGAATTTTTCCACTCGTGCATACCGGCCGTCCCTGGCTGGCGTACTGGCTGTTTCCTTATCCGAACACGATGAATTACTGGCCAAACTTCCGCAGCCCATTGGTGTGGGACGTGTTCGCGGTTTCGACTTACTTCACCATTTCGCTGGTCTTCTGGTTTACGGGATTGATTCCCGATCTTGCTACTTTGCGCGATCGCGCCCAGCATCCGTGGGTGCAGCGCCTGTACGGCATTCTCGCCCTGGGATGGCGCGGGTCCGCGCGGCACTGGCATCGCTACGAGACCGCTTATTTGTTGCTCGCCGGTCTTTCGACTCCGCTCGTCCTTTCCGTGCACACCGTGGTCAGCTTCGATTTTGCCGTCGGCATCGTTCCCGGGTGGCACACGACAATCTTCCCGCCTTACTTTGTTGCCGGCGCAATTTACTCAGGCTTCGCGATGGTGTTGTGCCTGGCCATTCCGATCCGCGCTATCTATGGCCTGAAGGATTTCATTACCGAGCGCCATCTTGAAACCATGGCCAAGGTGATGCTCGCAACCGGCCTGATCGTTGCCTACGGCTACGGCATGGAAGCTTTCATGGGTTGGTATAGCGGGAACCAGTTCGATTCCTTCTTGATGTGGAATCGCCTGCACGGCCCCTATCAGTTCTGGTATTTCGCGTTGCTGGCCTGCAACATCGGCATTCCGCAGGTTCTGTGGCTTAAGAAGTTCCGTGTATCCACCGGATGGCTCTGGTTCATCTCCTTTGTCGTGCTCGTCGGCATGTGGCTGGAGCGTTTCATTATTGTCGTGGTGAGTCTGAGCCGCGACTTCGTCAATTCGTCCTGGGGCCAGTACTATCCGACTAAGTGGGACTGGATGACCTATGTCGGCACTATCGGTATGTTCCTCACGGCAATGTGGTTGTTTGTGCGCGTCCTGCCCATGATATCGATTTTCGAGTTACGGCAATTGCTGCCGGAGGCACATACACATGAACCGGCGGAGGTTGAGAAATGAGCGAATCCCCCCTCACTTCTTCGACATATGGATTGATGGCCGAATTCGACTCGGCGCAAGAGCTCATTGACGCCGCGCATAAGACGCACGCGGCGGGATATCAGAAGATTGACGCCTACAGTCCGTTTCCGGTTGAGGGGTTAGCGGAGGCGATTGGCTTCCACAAGAATCGGGTGCCGCTGGTGGTGCTGATCGGCGGAATTATTGGCGGGCTGTCGGGGTACATGCTGCAATACTGGGTCGCTGCGATCACTTATCCGACTAACATTGGCGGACGCCCCTATCACTCGTGGCCTTCGTTCATCATCGTAACTTTTGAGATGACGATTCTATTCGGCGGCCTTTCGGCGGTGTTCGGCATGCTGGCCCTGAACGGGCTGCCTATGCCATATCATCCCGTGTTCAACGTGCCTGAGTTTAAGAAAGCTTCCGAGAACAAGTTTTTCCTGGTGGTGTTTTCCAGCGATCCGAAATATGACTCGGCCGGCACGCGCAATTTTCTGCAGGGGCTATCGCCACGCATGATCGCGGAGGTGCCGAGCTAGCATGACGCGAGTTGGCATGACAAATCGGCGCAAGTTTCTGCCCGCGATTCTGTTGTTGATCGGCGTGACGGCCGGATGTCGTCTCGATATGCATATCCAGCCGTACTACCGGCCGCTGGCAAAGAGCGATTTCTTTGGCGACGAGCGCTCGGCGCGTCTCCCGGTCGACGGTACCGTAGCGCGCGGCGATCTGCGCGAGGACACTTACTTCTACACGGGCAAGATCAACAATGCTCCGGGAGAGTACATGCCGTTTCCAGTGACCAAGGAAGTGCTGGACCGCGGGCGCGAGCGCTTCAATATCAATTGCACTCCGTGTCATGGGCGCGTTGGCGACGGCAACGGTTTTATTCCTTCGCGAGGATTTCGCCAGCCTCCGTCGTATCACATAGACCGGCTGCGCAAAGCCCCGATCGGCTACTTCTTCGACGTGATGACAAATGGCTACGGCGTGATGCCGGAATATGGAACACAAGTAGCGCCGCGCGACCGCTGGTGTATAGCGGCTTACATTCGCGCGTTGCAGCTCAGCCAGGACGCAACCTCGCCCGATATTCCAGCGGGACAAAAGGTACCTTCGCCTCCACCCCAGTTCGGTGACGTTGGCAATGGAGCGACGCTGCCGGTGGTCGTAACCGCGCCGCATGGCGAGGGCGGCAGCGAAGATGGCAAGCACGAGAGCCAGCAGAAAAAAGAGGAGCCGAAATGACCACGGCTACGTTGAACAGATCGGAGTTAATGGCGCCGGCCGTGGCGCAAGTGATTCAGCAGCGCTCGCTCGTCATCGGCGCGTTGGGCACAGTTGCTGCAGTCGCCGGTGCGTTTGTCGCGCCTGATAGTTTCTTCTCCGCCTACCTGATCGGCTTTATGTTTTGGCTCGGCCTGCCACTTGGCTGCATGGCGATCCTGATGCTCTATCACCTCGTCGGCGGCAAATGGGGAACGGTGATTCGGCGCATTCTGGAAGCGGGCATGACGACGCTGCCGCTCATGGCCATCCTCTTCATTCCGATCCTGCTGAATTTGCCACGGCTGTATTTCTGGGCACGGCCCGAGGAATTGGCGAAGGATCCGAAGATCGCGGAGATAGCGCACAGTTATCTGAATTTCAATGGCATTTTGTTGCGGGCGATTATCTATTTCGCGATCTGGATCGGGATGGCGTATTTCTTGAATCGCTGGTCTACCGAGCAGGACACGCCCGCGGGCGGCGAGAAGAGCACGCTGCGCTTCCGTGCGCTGAGCGGCATCGGGCTGGTCATTTACTCACTTACAATCTCTTTTGCTGTCATCGACTGGGTTATGTCGTTGCAGGCGCGCTGGATCTCAACCATCTACGGGTTGCTGTTCGTGGCCGGAGAAGCGCTCTCTGCCTACTGTTTTGTAGTCGTGATTGAGAGCATCCTGGCCAAACGCAGGCCGGCGTCGGGTTATATTACGACGACCGAAGTGCATGACCACGGCAAGTTCATGCTTACATTCGTGATGGTGTGGGCATACTTCAATTTTTCGCAATGGCTCATCATTTGGGCGGGGAACCTGCCGGACGAAATTCCCTGGTATGTGCGGCGCATGGGCGGTGGATGGGGCGGCGTGGGCCTGTTCCTTGTCATTTTTCATTTCGCGGTGCCATTTGCGCTGCTGCTTTCGCGCAGTTTGAAGAAGAATCTAGGCCAGTTGGCACTACTGGCCTCATGGCTCATCTTTATGCGCATCGTCGATATTTACTGGCACATCGAGCCGGCCCCGTCGCTCGGGCATCCGACGATTCATCTAAGCTGGGTGCACTTCGCGGTGATCGCTGGAATGGGCGGTCTCTGGATGGCGTATTTCTTCCGCAATCTGAGAGCGCGCCCGCTGCTGGCTGTGTACGCGCCGCAGACGCTAAGACATTTGGAGCCGTCGCATGAATGAAGAACTGGATCACGGTCAAACGAATCCGGAAACGTCGTTCGAGCGGGAAGACTTAAGCACGCGCGGCGTCTTCGTGTTCATGATCGGCCTCGCGATTGTAGGCCTGGTGATTTACTTCATCATCGTGGGCATGTATTCATTCCTGGATAAGTACGAGCACGACCAGATGAGCACAGCCAGCCCACTTGTAACTTCAAGGGGCCCAGCGGCGAGAGTTGTAACCAAAGACTACATGGAGAAATTCAAGGAGAACGGCGCGCCCATGCTGGAAAGCGATGAGCGCGGCCAGTTCAAGGACTTCCTGTTGAAACAGGAAGATCAACTGAACAGCTATGGATGGGTCGATCAACAAGCAGGCGTGGCGCATATTCCGATCGAACGCGCCATGGATTTGATCGTCGCTCGCGGACTGCCGGTGCGTCCGGCCAGTGGAGCAGAGACGAGTGTCGCGGTTGCCGCCAAGGCGTCCGCGAAGAAGGCCGCGGTATCGAAAGAGTAGGACCGCAGCAAAGGAAAAAGCAGTGTTTCGCAAAGGCAGTCTCGCAATCTTGATGCTGGCGCTCATGGCGGGCACGTTGCTCGCCCAGAGCGCGCGTGGCCCCATGATGGGCGGAATCATGTCGCCTCCAGCCAACCAGCGGCCACCGGGGCTCGAATTCGTCGGCATCGAGCAGCACCTCAACGCTGAGGTGCCGGGCGATCTCGAATTTCGCGACGAACTCGGCAACCCGGTGAAACTCAGCGACTACTTCGGCCATGGGCGTCCGGTGATTTTGAACCTCGGCTACTATCAGTGCCCGATGCTGTGCAGTGAGTTGCTTCAGGGCCTGGTCGGTTCGATGAAGGCTCTGACGTTTCAGCTTGGCAAGGATTTCGACGTGGTGACTCTCAGCTTCGACCCGAGCGAAACCACCGAGATGGCCGCCGCCAAGAAACGCGACATCATGAAGCGCTATGGCCGGGCGAATGCCGCGAGCGGCTGGCACTTCCTGACCGGCCGAGCCGATCAAATCAAGATTCTGACGGATGCCGTCGGCTTCCAATATCAGTTCGATCCGAAGACCGGACAATACGCGCACGCTACCGCGATCGTGTTGCTGACGCCAGATCGGCATATCGCCGAATATTTTTATGGAGTCGAGTTTTCTCCGCGAGATTTGCGTTTGGGTCTGGTGCAAGCGGGGCAAGGCAAGATCGGCAACATCACCGATACCGTGCTGCTTTATTGCTACCACTACGATCCCCGCGCCGGTAAGTACGGCGCCGTAGTCAGCAATGTGCTCAAGATCGGCGGTATGGTTACGATCTTGATTCTCGGCACGTTTGTGTTTGTGATGTACCGCGCCGATCGGAGCGCGTCGCACAGGGAGTTGGGGCGAGTTACTTAGTTATGTCGAAATACTTACCATTGTGGCCGGATTCGGCCTCGACCATGTCAGGGCAGGTGGACGCGCTCTACATCTATCTGTTGCTCGTGGCCGGCGTCATGACGACGCTCATCTTTATCGCGGTCACCGTGCTTGCGATTAAGTACCGCCGCAGACCCGGCGTTGAGGCCCACCAGATCGAAGGCTCGACGATTCTCGAAATCACCTGGTCGATCATTCCCTTTGGCGTAATGCTGACGTTTTTCATCTGGGGCGCGGTTATTTACTTTCAGGAGCGCACGCCTCCCGCGGACGCGACCGAAGTGTATGTCGTTGCCAAGCAGTGGATGTGGAAGATCGAGCACATGGAGGGCCAGCGCGAGATCAACGAACTCCATGTTCCGACTGGCCAGGACGTCAAGTTGATTATGACATCGCAGGATGTGATCCATAGTTTCTTCATTCCGGCGTTCCGCATCAAGCAGGACGTATTGCCCGGCCGCTACACCACGCTCTGGTTCAAAGCGACGAAACCCGGCGTCTATCACCTGTTTTGCGCGGAATACTGCGGCACCATGCATTCAGGAATGGGCGGCAGCATCGTCGTGATGGAGCCGCAGGAGTACGCCCAGTGGATGGCGGGCAGTTCCTCGCCGCCACTCCAGGAAACCGGCCAGCAGTTGTTTTCGTCGCTCGGTTGTTCGACTTGTCATCGCACCGATGTCCAAGGACGCGGCCCCAACTTGACCGGCATCTATAACAAGCCGGTCCTTCTCGAAGACGGCCGAACCGTAGTTGCGGACGAGAACTATGTGCGCGAATCCATTCTGAACCCAACCGCAAAAATTGTGAGCGGGTTCAAGCCGGTGATGCCGACGTTCCAGGGCATTGTCAGCGAAGAGCAACTGAACGCGCTGGTGGCTTACGTCAAATCGTTAAGCCAGCCACCGCCAACGGGGACGGCAGGTCTGCAAGGGCAGCCTTCAGCGCCTCCCGGACAACCCACGAATGCGCAGGTGCAATAGCCATGGCGAGTGAAGCAATCACGGTGAATCAGGCTCCCGTTAATTATCTGACGAACGGCCACGGGCTTAAATCCTGGCTGCTGACCACCGACCACAAGCGGATCGCAATCCTCTATTTGATTTCGATTACGCTTTTCTTCTTCCTTGGCGGCTTCTTTGCCATGCTCATCCGGCTCGAACTGCTCACGCCCCAGGGCGACCTGATGCAGGCCGACACCTATAACAAAGTCTTCACCATGCACGGCATGATCATGGTGTTCTTCTTTCTGATCCCAGTCGTGCCCGCGGTTCTAGGCAACTTTCTCGTGCCCATCATGATCGGCGCCAAAGACTTAGCCTTCCCGCGCATCAACTTACTAAGTTGGTATCTGTACATAATTGCGGGCGTCCTCTTTCTGCACTGCATGTTGATTGGTGGTGTCGATACCGGCTGGACGTTCTACACCCCGTTCAGCACGGTTGGCAGTAACACCAACGTCATTGAAGCTGGACTCGCGGTTTTCATCGCAGGTTTTTCGTCCATCTTCACAGGACTCAATTTCATCGTGACCATCCACCGCATGCGCGCTCCCGGCCTGACCTGGGACCGCTTGCCGCTGTTCATCTGGGCGAACTACGCCACCAGCCTCATCATGGTCTTGGGCACGCCTGTAGTCGCGATCACGATTGTTCTGGTCGCAGTCGAGCGTCTCTTCCACCTCGGCATCTTCGATCCCAAACTCGGGGGAGACCCGCTGCTCTTCCAGCACCTGTTCTGGTTCTACTCGCATCCCGCCGTCTACATCATGATTCTGCCCTCGATGGGCGTGGTTAGCGAACTCATCACCTGTTTCTCGCGCAAGCGCGTTTTCGGATACAAGTTCATCGCCCTCTCGAGCGTCGCCATCGCCGTTCTAGGATTTCTGGTCTGGGCGCACCACATGTTCGTCGCCGGCATTTCGCTCTACGCCGCGATGATTTTTTCGTTTCTGACCTTCTTTATCGGCGTGCCCTCGGCCATCAAGGTCTTCAACTGGACCGCGACCCTGTATAAGGGCTCCATTTCCTATGCCACGCCGATGCTCTACGCATTCGGCTTCATCGGCCTGTTCACCATCGGCGGATTGACGGGCCTGTTCCTGGCAACGCTCGGGATCGACGTGCATGTCACCGATACTTACTTTGTAGTCGCACATTTCCACTACGTGATGGTGGGCGGTGTCTTGATGGGATTTCTCGGGGGCATGCATTTCTGGTGGCCCAAGATCAGCGGCCGCATGTATCCGGAAGGCTGGGCGAAACTTTCTGCCCTGCTGGTCTTCGTCGGATTTAACCTGACGTTCTTCCCACAATTCATCCTTGGTTATGTCGGCATGCCGCGCCGCTACTGGCAGTATCCGCCGGAGTTCCAGGTGCTGAACGTACTTTCAACCGCGGGCTCAAGCGTGCTGGCGGTGGGCTATCTGCTGCCGATGATTTATTTTCTGTGGTCGCTGCGTTACGGCCCGATCGCCGATGCGAATCCATGGAATGCAGCGGGTCTGGAGTGGAAGACAGCGTCTCCGCCGCCGACTTTCAATTTCGACGAGACCCCCGTCGTGACCTGGGAAGCCTATAACTACGACGAGATTCCACCGAAGGAGCTGGAGGTTCCCGTTGGCTGATAGTCAAGTGACCGTGGCCGAACACGCCGAGCACAACCCTGCGCTGCGCCATCATTTCGCCGATGCGCAGCAGCAGAAGAATGCCGCCTCGCTCGGCATGTGGCTGTTCCTGGTCACGGAAATAATGTTTTTTGGCGGGATGTTCTGCGCATATCTCGTCTACCGGCTTGCGCATTTCAATGCTTTCGCTGCAGGCAGCCAGCAGTTGAACGTTTGGCTGGGAGCCATCAACACTGCCGTCCTGCTCGTCAGTTCCGTCACCGTCGTTCTAGCCGTAAAAGCCGCCGAGTCCGGCAAACGCAAGCAGCTAGTCTCCTATCTTCTCGTCACCGTTCTACTTGGACTTACGTTCCTGGTCATCAAGGGTTTTGAGTACCGGGAGAAGTTCGAAAAGCACCACGTGCCGGGAGCGACCTTCCAGTTTAACGAGCCCTTTGACGACAACGGAAAGCAGATACCAGTCAATCCAAACGAGGCGCAACTGTTCTTCTCGCTCTATTTCGCAATGACCGGCATGCACGCGCTCCATATGATCATCGGCTGCGGATTGTTCAGCGTTCTGGCCGTGCTGGCTTGGAAGGGACACTACTCGCCGGGATATTTCACGCCCATAGAAAACGCGGGCCTGTACTGGCACTTGGTCGATCTCATCTGGATTTATCTATTCCCATTGCTGTATTTGATTAGTCGCCATTCCTGACGACTGCATGGGAACAGGTGTCGTTTGACTGAGAACTGAGAACTGAGAACCGAGAACTGAAGACTGAAAACGGGAACTGAGAACTTGATATGTCTGACCAGGCACAACACGGAACGCACTCAATCGGCTTCTATATTGCTATCGGCGCCACCTTGATTGTGCTGACGGGCGTCACGGCCGGAGTCGCCTTCATCAACCTCGGCCCTTTTAACCCGGTTGTTGCGCTGCTCATCGCTACCATTAAAGCGACCCTCGTTATCCTCTTCTTTATGCACGTGAAAGGCGCCACTGAAAAGCTGACGGCAGCCGTCGTCGTCTCCGGCTTCTTCTTTCTGCTGATCCTGCTGGCGCTGTCCTTGGCCGACTACCTGACCCGCTCCTGGCGCTAACTAGGCCTGTGTGGCGCGGGCGCCCCCGCCCGCGAAGGGGAGCATGTACGGCGTCAGAGTGGCCTAAGCGCGATCCGGCAACACCATTTCCGCCTCTGTAGTCTGCCCTCTAACCTCAGCAATGGGCTTGCGCCCGAGCCTCGCATCCTCGAAGATGTTGTTAACACTATGCCGCAAGATGTTGCCTCGCCCTCGGCCCAGTCCACGCGACTCGACGCTGCCGCTCTTGAAGCCGCGCTCCGCCGCCATCTCCGCGGTGAAGTCCGCTTCGATAACGGCAGCCGCGCTCTCTACGCAACCGATGGCTCCAACTACCGCCAGGTGCCCATCGGCGTGGTCATTCCGCGCGATAAAGAAGATGTCATCGCGACCGTCGCCCTATGCCGCGAACATCAAGCGCCCCTGCTCGCCCGCGGCGGCGGCACGTCTCTCGCCGGACAATGCTGCAACACGGCCGTCATTCTCGACTTCTCGAAGTACATGGCTAAAATTCTCGAGATTGATCCTGGGCGTCGCATCGCGCGCGTCGAACCCGGCGTCGTCCTCGATAACCTCCGCGCTGCCGCCGAAAAGCACCACCTGACCTTTGCGCCCGATCCCGCCACCCACGACCGTTGCACTCTCGGCGGCATGATCGGCAACAATTCCTGCGGCGTGCACTCGATCATGGCCGGCAAGACCGACGACAACATCGAAGCGCTTGAAGTCCTTACCTACGATGGCCAGCGCCTGCACGTCGGCTCGACCAGCGAGGAAGATTTCGCCGGCATTCAGCGCGACGGAGGACGCCGCGCCCAAATCTACGCCGGTCTCAAACAGCTGGCCGACCGCTACGGTGACCACGTTCGCCGCCAGTTCCCCAATATCCCGAGACGCGTTTCCGGATACAACCTCAACCACCTGCTGCCGGAAAGTGGGTTTCATGTTGCCCGCTCGCTGGTTGGTTCCGAGGGCACCTGCGCTACCATTCTCGAGGCGACGTGCCGCCTGGTCGAAAGCCCGCCCGCGCGTGTGTTGGTCGTCATCGGATGGCCGGACGTCTACATCTGCGCCGACTTTGTCCCACAAATCATGATGCACGGGCCCATTGGTCTGGAAGGTTTCGACGACATCATCGTCAGCGCCAGTCGCCGCAAGGGCCTGAATCTTGAGGGCCTGGCGCTGCTCCCCAAAGGCGCAGGCTGGTTGATGGTAGAGTTCGGCGCAAACACCATTGCCGAAGCCGAGGCGCAGGCTCGCCGACTGATGGAGGCGCTCGACCGTTCTTCCGCTCCGCCCGACATGCGCATGTTCGCCGATGCGCGCCAGGCCCGCCGCATCTGGGATATTCGCGAGTCGAGCCTCGGCGCTACCTCCCACGTCCCCGGCGAGCCCATCCGCTGGGAAGGCTTCGAAGATTCCGCCGTCGCGCCCGAGAAACTCGGCGCCTATCTTCGCGACCTGCGCAAACTCATGCAGGACTTCCACTACGATGGCGCTTTCTACGGACATTTTGGCCACGCTTGCGTACATACGCGCATGGATTACGACCTGGAATCCGAAGAAGGCGTGCGTAAGTTCCGCCAGTTCATGGAAGAGGCCGCCGACCTTGTCGTGCGCTATGGAGGCTCGCTCTCAGGTGAACACGGAGACGGTCAATCCCGCGCCGAACTTCTTCCCAAGATGTTCGGTCCTGAACTCATGCAGGCTTTCCGTGAGTTCAAATCGTTGTGGGACCCGGACTGGAAGATGAATCCAGGGAAACTAATTGATCCCTACCGGCTGGACGAAAATCTCCGCCTCGGCCCCGGTTACGACCCGTGGCAACCCGCGACTCACTTCAAGTTTCCCGAAGACCACGGCAGCCTGGCCAGCGCCACGCTGCGCTGCGTGGGTGTGGGAAAGTGCCGCCATGACGAAGGCGGAGTTATGTGTCCCAGCTACCGCGTTACGCGCGAAGAGCAACACTCAACACGCGGCCGCGCCCACCTGCTCTGGGAGATGACCAAGCGCGACGTAATCAGGGATGGATGGAAGAATGAAGCCATCAAGGAATCGCTCGACCTCTGTCTTGCCTGCAAAGGTTGCAAAAGCGATTGCCCCGTCGGTGTAGACGTAGCCACTTACAAAGCCGAATTCCTGTCGCATTACTACGAAGCAAACCGCCGCCCATTGAACGCCTGGGCACTGTCGAATTTCGATCTGTGGGTGAGAACCGCGTCGCAAGTGCCGGGGCTCGTGAACCTTACAACGCAGCTTCCAGGCCTGCGCGATCTGGCGAAACTGGCGGCCGGAGTCCACCCCAACCGCCGCCTCCCAGCATTTGCGCCGGAAACCTTTAAGCAATGGTGGGAGGCCCAGCAATCCTCACGTAGGGACGGCCGCCCCCGGCTGTCCAGTCGAGCAAAGCTCGACCGCGAATTCGTCACGTCCACGCCGCTGCGATCAGCCGAAGCATCCGGCCAAAGCCAGGAACGTCAGCGCTACGCCGGTGCCCAAGTCCTCCTCTGGGCCGACACCTTCAACAACCACTTCCTCCCCTCGACCGCCATCGCCGCCGCCGAAGTCCTCGAAGCCGCCGGCTTCGACGTCCTCGTCCCGCGCGCCCATCTCTGCTGCGGACGCCCGCTCTACGACGTCGGCATGCTCGACCGAGCCAAGGCCCTGCTCCTCCAGGTCATGGACGAACTCTACGTCGAAATCGAGCAGCGCACGCCGATCGTCGTTCTCGAACCAAGTTGCGCTACGGTCTTCCGCGACGAACTCATCAACTTCTTTCCCAACGACGCCCGCGCCCGCGCGTTATCGAAGCAAGTTTTCCTGCTCAGCGAATTCCTCGAGCAGTTTGCCAAAGACTTCCCCATTCCGAAGCTCGCCCGCCACGCCCTGGTCCACGGCCACTGCCATCACAAAGCCATCATGAAGATGACCGCCGAGGAAGCCGTGCTCGCTCGCATGGGCGTCGACTTCACTGCGCCCGCTCCCGGCTGCTGCGGCATGGCCGGAGCCTTCGGCTTCGAAAAAGAAAAGTACGAAATCTCGCGCGCCGTTGGCGAGCTCGAACTTCTGCCCGCTGTTCGCCAGGCGCCCACCGACTGGCTCATCGTCGCCGACGGCTTCAGTTGCCGCGAGCAGATCGCCCAGGAAACCGATCGTCACGCCCTGCACTTGGCCGAAGTCCTCCAAATGGCCCTGCGTGAATCCACGGAGAGCCCCGAAGGCTTCCCGCTCTTCGACGCCGCTCCGCTCCACTATCCCGAAGACGCCTGGGTCCGTCCGCACCAGGAGGCGATTCAGAGATCAATGAAGCGCACAGGACTCGCTGTCGCAGGAATTGCCGCAGGCGCGGCGCTGCTGTGGACGATGGCGAGGAAGAGATAAGCCAGCGGTCAGGAATCGGCGCATCATCATCTGTGCGGAATTTGTGAGTACCTGCCCAGCACAACTGCTATTGGATTGCCATTTCAGCTACAATTCGCTCGTCGCACTGTCGAGGATTATTAGGTGAATTACTGGCTTGATTTATTTACAGGAACCACTTGGCGAGAGTTCCAAGAGGCTGGGGCGAGTGTATCCGGTTTCAGCGCTAAACGAAAGAGCGTGGCGCAGCGCGTGCAGAAGGGCGACCTTTTACTCTGCTACCTAACGGGAGTAATGCGGTGGGTTGGAGCCTTGGAGGTCGGGGACCGCAGCACCGATACAAAACGTATCTGGAAAGATCGGGAATTTCCGGTCCGCTTCAGTGTGAAACCGCTGCTAATGTTGGACCCGGAACACGGGGTACCAATGGAGCAGTTGGAAGGACGTGTAAATTTTTTTCGGAGTGCCAAAGACAGGGGGAAGTTTCAAGGCTTCCTTCGGGGTAGTCCAAACGCGTTTAAGAATTCCAAAGACGCCGAACTCATCCTTTCGCTTCTCCAAGAAGCAGAACAAAATCCCGTTTCCAGACCTGTCGATCCAAAAAAGCTGGCGAGAAAACCCCTTTACAGAATCGAACCGAAACGAGGCGCCAAACAGGTTGCCCTCGTTAGCGTGCCTGAGTCCGAGGAAGCGTCCACCCCTTCGGCCGCGCAAAACCAAGAACCCACGGAGCCAGCAACAACAAGACACACAGAGATACAGTATCAGCTGCTCACACTCGGTGCTGATCTTGGGCTAGACGTTTGGGTCGCACGAAATGATCGAAGCAAAAAGTGGAACGGGCTAACGCTCGGTTCCTCGCCAAAGATGCTTGACCGTTTGCCGACGCAATTCAACGAGGCTACGACGCGCACGATCGAGTTGATTGATGTGCTCTGGCTATCGGGAAATTCAATTGTTGCGGCGTTTGAGGTGGAGTGCACGACGTCCATCTATTCCGGGTTGCTGCGGATGAGCGACCTACTTGCCTTGCAGCCGAATCTCGACATCAATCTATACCTGGTCGCTCCTGACGAGCGGAGGGATAAGGTCGAACAGGAGCTGTTAAGACCAACATTCAGCCTTCGAGAGAAACCTCTCGCCAAAATTTGCGGCTTCCTTCCTTTCACCACTTTCTGTCGAAAGCTCGCTGGCATTAGACAGCTCGGCTTAAGTGATTCACTGAAACCGACTTTCCTAAAAACCACTGCTGAATTCTTCACTGGAGAGGAGTCAGCCGACGAATGAACGCGTCATGGCGGCACGACAGAGTACTCCCTATTGTGAGCTACGTCCGCCGGGGAGCCGCACTTTCCTCCCGTTGGAGCGCGTAAGCCCAACCTCTTCCGGCGACAACTCCACCACTCTGCCGGCGCGCCAGATATAGACCGGCAATCCCAGCCGAGCATGCTCGTCAATCGCTTTCGCCACGGCTATCTTGAAAGCAATTTCCGCACGTTTCTCAAGCGGCAATCGCAATACGGCTCTTGAAGGCTTGCTCATTTGTAAGTGTCAACCAGCGTGTTATAAAGACTCGGCTTTATTATACGGGTTCTCTTGTCCTTCTTTGACGCGATCAGCACGGGGCTTTCCCCGGAGTTGTCAAACAGCATCCACCGATCTGCGAGTTGACGATATTGACCAAGGAAGTTCTGCATCGACCGCTTGAAACGCCGACGAACCACGGCCTCTGGGACATCGTGCCCTCCTCTCGAAACCCGCTCCCGGACGCGTGATAGAGCAAGATCCACGGACTTGACCGAGAGGAAGAAAACTTGGATCTTGTAGCCTTTGGCCTTCAGTTGTCGAAGGAGGGCAATATAGCCTCGACCCGAAAGCGTTGTCTCGAAAGCAAACGACACACGCCTCTTAGCAAACGACCGAATTTCGCTGAGCATCATTCTCCCCGCTCGTATCGCGGCAGTCTCCGGAGAAAAAGGCGCCATCGCTTGGGCGATCAAGTCGGCGTTGACGAAGTTCTTACAGTCCGCGTAGTTGGGAAGGAACTCTCGGGCAAACGTGGTTTTGCCCACGCCGTTTGGCCCAGCAATGATGTACAGGTCCATCCGGGTCCTATCCTATCCCAACCCGAGACCTCTCGGTTCCAACTTGCGGGTAGGGTTAGCAAATACGTACCATAAGCGGCCCGTTTTCATGCACATACCGTTACCGCTGCCCATGCATCCCCTTTTCTGGGACAATAGAGAGGTAAGCGGTAGCGCTCCCGCGACCCGCGTTTTGGGCCCTTCGTCGCGCCTTTGGCTGGAAAGCTGAACCTTATGGAAACCGAAAAGACTACCGTTCTGCTCTCGACGCCGAGCGTTCCGGCCGTTTCTTCTCCAACTCATGTTCCGGCTGCGACGCAGGCGTCTAGTCAGACGCTAGGCAAAACACTCCAAGGTTCCGTCCTTGTCCTCATCCAGTTCGACGTCTCGGAAGAAATCCGCCTCGATGCTCTCCGCGACATCTTCGGCGCGCGCCGCCAGGAAGCCAGCTTCAAGCATCCCGCTCCCGGATACGTTCGTTATCAGCGTCCTCCAGTGGTCGAGCGAGTTGAGCCACAGGTGCTGGAAAGCGGCGAGCGCCTCGACACTCAGATCAAGTATTACGATTACGGCGTGCTCAGCGTCGTATTCGAGCTGCCGTTCTCGGGCGACTGGGACACGCTCGTGCGCCTCGCTGGCCGCTGGGTTTGGGACACCGACTTCACCAGCTTTGCGCAGAAGATCGTCAAGCAGAAACTGGAACGCGCTCGCCCAGCGCTGGTCAAGCCATACGCGGAATGGCTGACCGAAGACTACTTCGTCTTCCACGTGCGCGACTGCGCGGGCGGTCCATCGGCGAACGACTTGCTTGCCGCTGAAGGCGGCCGAATCGCGCAAATCGTCCGTGGCGAAACCGTTCCTCTCTCGGATGGCGAGCGGCAGGAGATTCTGCAGTCGCGGATTTCGTACTATCCGAATGATCTGGCTGTAATCGGCTGGAATGCGGCGTTTCTCTACGACAACCAGGCCGGAGCCGAAACCATCATCCAGCTGCTCGAATACGCCAACTCGCAGCTGCTCGAATTCCGCCACTACGACGAGCTGCTGACGCGCGAACTGCAGAGCGTCTACGACTTCATGGATCACGGCTCGACCGGAATCTGGGCTCGCTGGCGAACGGCCAAGCGCGCCACGCGGCTGCACACTGTGCTGCTCGATGTCGACGAACTGACCGAGCGCGCCGACAACGCCATCAAGTTCCTCAGCGACATGTTCTCCGCGCGCTTATACAAAGTGGCAGCGTCGAAGATCGGAGTCACCGACTACAAAGACCTGGTCAACCAGAAAGTCCACACCGCCGAAGAGCTCTATCGCTTCATGGTGGAGCAGTTCCACCAAAGCCGCGCGTTTGTGCTGGAGCTGATGGTGGTAATTATTCTGATTATTGATTTGATCTGGCTGTTCAAGGGATCGACTCCGATCTAGGAGCAGGTCTAAGGTTCTAGGTCTCACGTCCCAGGCAACCTTTGGGGCAGCTCTAGGCCGCACGCTCTCAGCTCTCAAGAAAAACGAAACGCTTGTGTCAAGCGGCACTCGTTCGCCTTCTTTGGAGCGCCATTCCCCGTATAGCCAGCACTCTCGTGCGCACGAGGTCGTACCGATGTGGTGCGCTGATTGCTTCCATGCCTTCGCTGGAAGGCTGGTTTCTTAGGATCGTCCAATGCTGGGGAAAGCAATCGACCCGGACCTGACAACTTCTTTCGATGCGATTCCTGTGGTCCAAGGATTCCTGGATTCCCTACGGAATTCAGCATGCTTTCCATGCGGTAAAGAATAACGACTTTCTACCCGATTTCTATTGGAGACGGCGGAACGAGGCAAGTTAGGCCGCACTAAGACTCGGGCGATGGAGATTCGCGATGTCGACTCAGCAACTGAAGGTCACGGTTAAGAGTGGAATTCCGAAATGCCCCACAGGAATTTCTGGACTGGACCAGATTACCGAAGGCGGCTTGCCGAAGGGCAGGCCCACGCTTCTGTGCGGCACGGCGGGCTGCGGTAAGACGGTTCTGGCCATGGAGTTTCTGGCGCGCGGCGCGACCGAGTTCAACGAGCCGGGAGTGTTCCTGGCGTTCGAGGAAACGGACAAGGAACTGAGCCAGAACGTCGCCTCCATGGGCTTCGACCTTTCGGCACTGTGCGCCCGCAAGAAACTGGTCCTGGACTATGTACGCATCGAGCGCAGCGAGATCGAAGAAACCGGCGAGTACGACCTGGAAGGGCTGTTTATCCGCCTGGGCAACGCGATCGATGCGATCGGCGCCAAGCGCGTGGTTCTGGACACGATCGAAGCCCTGTTCTCGGGGTTCACCGACACCAACATTCTGCGCGCGGAACTGCGGCGGCTGTTCCTCTGGCTGAAGTCCCGGGGGGTCACCGCGGTCATCACCGCCGAGAGTGGCGACGGGAAACTGACTCGTGCCGGCATCGAGGAGTACGTGGCCGACTGCGTGATTCTGCTCGATCATCGGGTCGAGGACCAGACTTCGATCCGGCGGCTGCGCGTGATCAAGTACCGGGGTACGCTGCACGGGACCAGCGAATATCCATTCCTGATAGGGGAGTCGGGCCTGTCGGTCCTTCCTCTCAGCTCGTTGAAACTGGAGCATAAGGCATCCACGCAAAAAATTTCGAGCGGCGTTCCGCGGCTGGACGCGATGCTCGGCGGAAAAGGCTTCTACCGCGGGATGAGCATCCTGGTCTCGGGCGGCGCGGGCACCGGCAAGAGCAGTCTGGCAGCCCACTTTGTGCAGGCGGCGTGTAAGCGCGGGGAGCGGGCTCTCTACATGGCTTCCGAACAATCCACCGACGAAGTCCTGCGCAACATGCTCTCCATCGGAGTTGATCTTGAGCCCTGGCTGCGGCGCGGTCTGCTGCAGTTCTACGCGGCGCGGCCCGGCACCTTCGGGTTGGAAAAGCACCTGGTAACGATTCACGACATCACGGCCACCTTTGACCCGAAGGTGGTCGTCATCGATCCGATCACAAACTTCGCCTCGGTGGGCTCGCACTCGGAGGTGAAGTCCATGGTGACGCGCCTGATCGACATGCTCAAGAGCCGGCAGATTACCGCCATGTTCACCAGCCTGACGCCGGGCGACAGTTCGGCGGAACTGAGCGAAGTCGGGGTTTCATCGCAAATGGATGCGTGGCTGCTCTTGCGCAACCTGGAATACAACGGCGAGCGCAACCGCGGACTGTACGTGCTCAAGTCGCGCGGCATGGCGCACTCCAACCAGATTCGCGAATTCGTCCTTACCAACCACGGAGTCCAGTTGCTCGATGTCTACATCGGGCCTTCGGGATTCCTCACCGGTTCCGCGCGCGTGGCGCAGGAAGCCCGGGAGAGGGCGGAAGCCGAGGAGCGAAAAGAGCAGTTACGGCACAAGAGCTTCGAGCTGAAACAAAGGCACCAGCAACTGGAAGCGCAGATTGCCAAGATGCGTTCCGAATTCGCGTGCGAGGAGCAGAGCTTGTTGCGCGCCGCCAAGCAGATGGAATCGCGGGAGAACCAAATCGCCCGGGATCGCGTGCAGATGGGTCATGCCCGCCAAGCGGACAGCATCCCGGCGCACAGCAACGGCCACGCCTGAAAGCGCGGCGGGCGTCAGAAAAACGGAAGCGACTGGGCAGGACGGAAGCGGCAAGAAGAGGAGCCACGGAATGAATCGGAAAACGGCGAAACAAGACGGGAAGAAAAAAGGGCAGAAAGCGGCCGGGGAAATGTGGAATCTGCGCCTTTACATCGCGGGAGAGACCGCACGATCCATTGCAGCTCTGCGCAATCTGCAGAAAATATGCGACGAGCATCTGCCGGGAAAGTACCACACCGAGGTGATCGATCTTCTCGAAAGCCCGCAGTTGGCGGCCGGAGACCAGATTCTGGCGGTGCCCACGCTGGTGCGGATGCTCCCCCCTCCCCTTAAAAAGATCATTGGAGACCTGTCGAACACGGAACGAGTGCTGGTGGGGCTCGATGTGGTTCCGCGGTAGATTTCGCGCGGGCGCGGCGGAACGGCGAGGCGTAACCAGATGCGCGCCCACTCGCGTTCGAAAATTGCCTTTCCATTAAAGGGAAGAAGCTGTGGCGTCTCCATCCATGAAGAGCCAATGCGGACGGAACCTGCGAGCAGAGCTGGAGCACACCCAGGCTCGCCTGGCCGAACTGGAAGCGACCATGAACGCCATCTACCGCGGCGAGGTGGATGCGCTCGCCGTCGGTGGTCCCCAGGGCAGCCGAATCTTCACGCTGCAGAATCCGGAAGAGCCTTATCGCATCCTCGCCGAGCGGATGAGCGAAGGCGTCGCCACGCTCTCGGCGGAGGGCACGATTCTGTTCTGCAACCAAAGACTGGCCAAAATGACAGGTCTGCCCGCCGAGCGGATGCTGGGCGCGCCCTTCGTCTCAAAGCTGTGCGAAGAAGATCGGGCCAGCTTTCCGGGGTTGGTGCAACTGGCATTGCAGCATAATGTGCGTTCCGAAGGACATCTGCTGCAGGAAGATGAGAGCGTGCTGCCCGTGCAGTTGTCGCTCAGCCGCATCCTTCTCCAGGAATCCGGCGAAGGAATCTGTCTGGTAGCGACCGATCTGAGCGAACGGGTGCGGGCCGAGGAAGAACTGAGGCTCAGCCGGGAGCGGCAGCTCCGCCTGAAAGACGAACTGCTCTCCCACGTCTCCCACGAATTGCGCACGCCCCTCGCCTGTATCCATCAGTTTACGACCATCTTGCTGGATGGCATCTCGGGGGAGCTTAGCGCCGACCAGAGCGGTGTCCTCGAAATCATCCTGAAGAGCGCGAATCAGCTCCGAACGATGATTGACGACTTGCTCGAGACCGCTCGCATTGAGGCAGGAAAAGTAAAGGTCGCGCGCTCTTGTGTCGTGTTACAGGACGCGGTTCGGGAAGCAATGCAAATGCTGCGCGGGACCGCCGCCGAGAAAGGGATTGATCTTGAACGCGAAGGGCACAGCGAACTCCTGGTCTATGCGGACCCTCGTCGGGTATTGCAGATTCTGCTGAACCTGATCGGCAACGCCCTCAAGTTCACGCCTGCCGGGGGACACGTAGAGGTGAAATATGGAGTCGCGCCCGGCGAACCCGGTTACGCCCTGGTGACGGTGGAAGACGACGGCTGCGGGATCAGCGAGCCGATGCAGGCGCGAGTGTTTGAACGCCTTTATCAAGAAGGGGGGGCCATCGATCAGGGACACGAAGGACTGGGATTGGGTCTGGCCATTTGCAAGGAATTGGTCAGCAGCCACAAGGGCAAGATTTGGGTGGAGAGCCAACCCGGAAAGGGCAGCACTTTCAGCTTTACTCTGCCTATCTACTCGATCGAGAGAATACTGTCACCGGTGCTGACCGAAAACGGGATGCTGCGCAGGGCGGTCTCGCTGATCCTGGTAAGGGCCGTTCCCAAGCCCACGACAGCGGCGATTGAGCAATGGACCAGAACCCGGCGCAAACTGAACGAACTGCTGTGCCGTTGCAGCCTTCCGGATAAAGACGTCGTGCTGCCCTCCGTCAGAGCGCAGCCGGCCGGTGAGACCTTTGCCATCCTCGCGGGTACCGATGCCAGCGGGGCCGATCTGTTGGCCCAGCGAATTCGCCAGCAGATGAAGCGTTGCCAGGAGTTGAGCGAAAACTGCGTGGCACAAGTTTCCAGCCAGGTAGTAAGAGCGACGCAAGAGCTTGAGACCCCCACGAAAGAAGACGTCGAGGCAATAGCGCGGGAGGTTGCCTGCGCGGTTTCACAGGCCATGAACATGAGGAGCGGGAGCAGATGAACAAACCTAAGATTCTGGTAATTGAGGACGATAACAACATGCGCATGGCCCTGAACATGCGGCTTAAGGCTGCCGGTTACGAAACCATTTTCGCAACGGATGGGTTCAGCGCGACGAATGTGGCTTTCAAGGAAGTTCCGGACCTGGTGTTGCTCGACCTGGGTCTGCCAGCCGGGGACGGATTCGTCGTCATGGAGCGCATCCGGAATAATGCGAAGCTGTGCTGCGTTCCGGTTATTGTTCTCACCGCGCGCGAAGTGCGCGGCAATAAGGACCGTGCGTTGGCGGCCGGCGCTTATGCGTTTTTCCAAAAGCCGGCGGACAACGAAGCACTCATGGACGCCATTGAGAGAGCCCTCAAAGGAACTGGCGCCCTGGCCCAGTAGCCAGGACGCATGCTGCGCCGAACCTCTGGAAGCCGGCCATGTGGGCCTCCTTTGCAACCACCCCCTTGATAAGGCTGGGCCGAGCGGCGCGCGCGAAAATGCCCGGGATTCTCGCGAATCCCGGGCACTTTGCTTTGCTTAGAAATCGGTTTCCGGAGGTCGTTTTCCAGAGACGGTTTTCGCGGGCTAGACGGGGGTGACGTTCTCCGCTTGCAAGCCCTTGGGGCCTTTGGTCACGTCGAACTGGACGGTTTGGCCTTCTTGCAGGCTCTTGAAGCCGCCTGCTTGAATCGCGGAGAAATGCACGAAAACGTCTT
Organism: uncultured Acidobacteriaceae bacterium; assembly: GCA_963818945.1. Classification (GTDB taxonomy): domain Bacteria; phylum Acidobacteriota; class Terriglobia; order Terriglobales; family Acidobacteriaceae; genus Acidiflorens. Next base: position 2,029,241 of record CAWFUA010000001.1, read on the forward strand.
CGCCATTTTGACGGCTGATGAAGCCGTAGCCCTTGGCGTCGTTAAACCACTTCACTGTTCCTTGTTCTGCCATTGGTAATGTTCCTATTCTGTGCTGCTGATTGAAATGCGCTGAGAAGATTCGCCGCTGGTAGAGGAGGTGACGCTGGTTGGCGGTACCGGCCTGCAACTCACTGGGAAGCAAACTTAGCGACTACCTGTATAGCACATTTTGAGGAAAAAGGCTTGTGGAATGGTGGGGGATGGCTGCAGCCGCGTTGGTTCCAGCCGCTGAGCCGCTACGTGAGAGCCTCTTCTTTCGCCCCGCTGGATCGTTCCCCGCTTGCGCCCACGGCTTGCCAGGCTGCGGAAGAACGCGGCGCACGCGGGAAAAAGGGAAGGGCACGACCTTGGTCGTGCCGCTAAGTCGCTGAAAACAGATTCGCGCTTTAGCGCCTGGGGTCGCCTTTAGCGGGCGGAAACACTTTTTCCGCAGCCTGTTGCGCCGTGGGTGTATTCTTTCGCCGCTTCGCGGCTAACATTGCTTATGATTGGCTCGGTTTATGATCGCTTCCCTCACCCTCGAACTCCGCATTGAAGCGGCGCAGTCGCTGAAGGACAAGCGCCAGGTGGTGCGCAGCCTGAAAGACCGCCTGCGCGCCTCGTTCAACGTGTCGGTCGCCGAGCTCGATCCTTCGAACCTGTGGAACCAGGCGACCATCGGCGTGGTCGCAATCTCGCACTCCCACGACTACCTTGAGGGACTGCTGAAAAACGTGGAGCGCGCGGCCACGCGCATTGCCAACAACCACGGCGCGGAAGTCACAGACTCATTCGTGGAATTCCTGTAAACAGGTGTCAGGTCTTAGGTCTCAGGAGGATCTCGGTTTGCTGACCACGATTTCTGAGATTCCGAGAGGCCTAAGCCAAAGGCCCTTCCTGAGACCTAAAGCCTGAGACCTGCTTTTCTGTTATTCTGAGCGGTTTTCTCTGTCCTTTATGGAACGCCGTGGCCTAAAACATCATCGAGAGCGGTTGAGCGGAGCTCTGCGCGAGGAGATTGAGACCATCCTCGAAGGCGAACTGGGCGATCCGCGCATTGGCCTGGCCAGCGTTTCGGGCGTTCATATGGCGGAAGATGGCCGCTCGGCGCATGTGTTGGTTACTGTGGCCGGCGACGATGCCGAGGCCGATCGTACGCTGGAAGGCCTGAACGCGGCCAAGAATTTTGTGCGGCACGAATTGGCTGAGCGCCTGAAATTGCGCAAGCCCCCGGAACTGCATTTTCAGATCGACCGTTCCGATCAGTTGGAGAGTCGCGTGGAAGAGCTGCTGGCACGCGCGAAAAAACGCAGCAAAAAATAGCCATCAGCCATCAGGAAAAGCCGGAGCAGTAGCAGCCAGATATTTTCCGGTGCGATGAATGATGCGGCTCCGTGCTCTGACCTGATGGCTGATGGCTGATGGCTGACGGCTTCTTATGCTCGAGCGCGTTCTACAAGCGATTCGCGAGCGTCACCGCTTTGTCGTGACTTCGCATGCCCGGCCCGATGGCGATGGCATTGGCTCGGCCCTCGCCTGCGGCGAGATTCTGCGCGTCATGGGCAAGGACGCGGAAGTGGTTACCTACGATGGCATCCCGCGCATCTACCAGGGTTTGCCTTTTGCCGATCGCGCAATTCGAGCCGAGTCCGTTCCACGCAATGATGCTGTCATCCTGCTGGAGTGTGACGGCACGCGGCGCGCCGGGCTCGCTGGCCTGGACCAATGCTTTCTCATCAACATCGATCACCACGTCAGCGGGCGCAATTTCGCGCACATCAATTGGATTGATTCGTCGGTGATGGCCACCGCTGAACTGGTGTACCGGTTGGCGCGGCTCGCCTGCGTGCCGGTGGATCGCGATATCGCTACCTGCCTGTACACCGCGCTCATGACCGACACAGGTTCGTTCATGTTCGAGGGAACCGATGAGCACACTTTCACGGTGGCGCGCGAACTGGTGCTGGCGGGAGCTAATCCTGCGCAATGTGCGCGGCAGATTTATTTCGGGCACTCCACGGCCAAGATGCGGCTGCTCGGCGCCGCGCTCTCCAATCTGCATCGCGAGGGTCCACTGGCCTGGATGTGGGTGACGCAGGAGCAGATGGAGCGCTTTGGCGCGCGCGAAGAAGACTGCGAAGGCCTGGTGAACTACGCGCTTTCGATGGGCGAGGTGCAGGTCGCCGTTTTCTTTCGCGAGTTGCCCGACCGCCGCTATCGTGTCAGCCTGCGCAGCAAAGGAGCGGTCAACGTTTCTACCGTCGCTGAGCACTTCGGTGGCGGCGGCCACAAATGCGCCAGCGGATGCTCGCTCGACGGCCCGCTCGCAATTGTCGTTTCGCGCGTGGTCGAGCGACTTCGCGCCGAACCGGTGGTCTTGAGTTCCGATTAATAATGAGATACTCAGGCGCGTGAATGTGAAAGGCAGCACTCTGCAAATCCGCACTGAACTCTTGCTGCTTATCGCTTTCTGCGGATTCCTGTTCTTTTACGGTCTCGGCGCGTTTGGCTTGCTGGGAGCCGACGAACCGCGCTACGCACAAATCTCGCGCGAAATGCTCGACCGCTCCGATTGGGTTACACCGGTGCTTAACGGCAAGCCTTGGCTGGAGAAGCCCCCTCTTTATTATTGGCAGGCGATGCTCTCGTATCGTGTGGGGCGGGCACTCTTGCCCGCCAGCGGCGGCGTCACCGAGCAGACGGCCCGCTTTCCCGGTGCCATTGACGCCGCACTCATGATCGCAGCGATCTACTTCTTCCTGCGGCGATTTCGCGCAGGGACCGAACTGGATGGAGCGCTCATTACCGCCAGTTGTGCCGGCGTTATTGGATTTGCTCACGCAGCCGCCACCGACATGCCGTTAGCCGCAACTTTCACGATCGCGTTGCTCTCCTGGTACGCGTGGTACGAAAGCCGGCAGCGCGCCGCTCTGGCCATCTTTTATTTATCCCTCGCGCTCGGAACATTGGCCAAAGGACCGGTCGCGCCCGTGCTGGCTGCCGCAATCGTAGTGGTTTTCGCCGCCGCGAAACGTGACCCGCGCATCATTCTTAAAACGCTCTGGCTGCCCGGAATCCTCTTGTTCCTTGTCGTCGCCCTGCCGTGGTATGTCGCAGTCCAGATACGCAACCCGGAATTCTTCCGCTTCTTTATTCTCGAACACAATCTGGCGCGCTTCTCCACCAATGTCTATCACCATCCGCAGCCCGTCTGGTTCTTTCTGCCGGTGTTCTTACTCGCGGTGATGCCGTGGACGGTCTGGCTGATTGCCGCCGTTGTCGAGCGTGTGCGGCAAATGTGGGGCGAAGGGCGGGAGGCATTTGCCAGCCCCGAGGACTCCTGGGCGCTGTTTCTGCTGATGTGGATGTTCGTGCCGGTCCTGTTCTTCAGCCTGTCGCGATCGAAACTTCCCGGTTACATCTTGCCGGCGGTTCCGGCGGCGGCCTTGCTGGTGACTGACTATCTCGCGGCGCGTCGCGAAAAAGGAATTCGCCTTTCGTGGCCGCTCGCCGCCGCGCATGGAGTCCTTTGCGGACTGCTGGTGTTTGGTGCGCTCTCGGCCGCTTCCATCGCGGCAACCCACCATCTCGCGTTGGGTTCATGGACCTACGTTGCTGCGTTAATCGCTCTCGTAATTGCGCTAGCAATCGCGATTGCGCTCGTCACCAGCGCTGGACCTCGGCTGGTGCGCTCCGCAACGATGATCGCCGCTATCGTCAGCGTCGCAGCGGTGATTCGCTTTGCAGCGCCAGCGATCGATGCCACCCAATCGGCGCGCCCTGTCGCCGAAACGATTCGAGCCTTCTCGCGCGAACCGGTGCCCATCGCGCTTTATCACGTCAATCGCATCGAGCAATACGGGCTCGAGTTTTATCTCAATCGGCCGGCGCAATCCTACGACAACGGAAGTATTCCGGCCTCAGATCATGTCGTGGTTGCCATGCAAGGTTCGCAATCCCAGGTTGCCCAACTCGTCCCCGGACGCCGAGTATCATATCTAACGAGCATCCCGGCTCAGAAGCTGGATGTGTATTGGGTAGGGAAATAGAAAGGTTTCAAAGTCGCAAAGTTTCAAGGTTGGAGAGCGCCGGGCGCGCAAGGATGGTTCTGGCGTATTGATCGCGTAGCGCCAGTGCTACGCTGAAACCCGAAACCTTGAAACTCTGAGACACTGAAACTCTAAAACTCTGAAACCTGGCCTCGCTATGGAAATCCTCGATCTCCGCCACTTCTCCGCCGCTGACCTTCGGCCGTTGCTGGAAGAGGAGATCGCCACCTGGGCGAAATTGCTCGCATGGGATTATGCCGGCTCGGCGGAGATGATTCTGCGTTACATGGACGCGAAGATTCTCCCCGGTTACGCAGCCATCGAGCGCGGCAGTATTTTCGGCTATGCCTTCTTTGTCTACGAGCAAAGCAAGGGCGTGATCGGCGACCTGTTCGTGCACGATGGCGGACGCAGCTTGAACCGCCGCGAAGTGGAAGAACGGCTTCTCACTCATGTCATCGAGACGCTGCAGCAATCGCCCGGCGTCCACCGCATCGAGGCGCAATTACTGGCGCATGAGGCTGGCGAAGTCGCTCGTCCGTTTCTTGCGCAGGGTTTCAGCCGGCATCCCCGCGTGTTCATGAACTACGAGATGGCGCGTCATCCCCAGACTGCGCCGCCGCTTGCGCCTGAGTTCGAGATTCGTCCCTGGTCGGAGGAGCAGTACCAGGCGGCTGCGGCTCTCATCACCAACGCGTATCGCGGGCACGTCGATTCCGAAATCAACGATCAGTACCGCACGCTCAGCGGCTCACTGCGCTTCCTGAACAACATCGTGCGCTTTCCGGGATGCGGCACGTTCGACCCGCACGGTTCGTTCGTCGTCTTCCAGCGCCGCACACGCACGCTGATCGGCCTGATCCTGTGCTCGCAGGTGCGCGCCGATGTTGGCCACATCACGCAGGTGTGCATATTGCCGGAATACCGGTCGGCAGGACTTGGCGTAGCGCTCCTCGCAGCGACCACACGCAGCCTGCGTGAGCGCCGTTTTAGCGCGATCTCGCTCACGGTTACTCAAGCCAACGATCGCGCCATCGCCCTCTACGAACGGATCGGGTTCGATTCGGTGCGGGTCTTCGATGCGTTTGTGTGGGAAGGGTGAAACCACAGCTGTCAGTAGCTGGTGGTCAGTTGCCAGCTAGAGCAGCGCCTTGTTCTTGACCTCTTCGAAGTCGGCTTTCCATGGCTTTTCGCCGACCAAGAACACTTCGGCTATGAAGAACGCCGCCATAGCGCGCACATTCTTGTGTGCGCCCACTTTGACTGCCTGAGCAGGGACAATGCAGGTCTCGTTCGGTTTGATTCCTTCGGGCAACCTGATCCGCTTGCCAACGTGTAGGTCGGGTCTACTGGCCGGAACTACTACGACCCATCCGAGACGGAATCCGATCAGTTCTCTCTCGCTGGCGTTATGTAGAACAGCCGATTGCAGGAAATCCGATGCAGTGTGTGTGGCGGAAACCAGAGTAGCTGGGCAACTTGGTTGTTCGATCAAAATCAATGTCGTGCCCTTGTCCATAAGTCCTCAGCTCAGCGATTCCTCTTCGATTACGGAAGGGAATTCTACTCCGTCAGCAGCGAACGCGGTGCGCCCGCGCGGATGAGGCGCCTTCAATTATTTCCCGGTCCATGGCGGGGCCACGTGGACGCGGTAACGGGCCGGGCCTACCCCATTTTGGGGGTTCCAAACCGCAATCTCCAGGTCGTCTCCCTCGGTGAGCTTCCATCCATTCTTGCCGTAGTCGCCACTAAAGCCGGTGATCACAATCTGGTTGTCGGTCCAGCTTTCGACGTTCAACATAACCTCGTCCCAGTTGTGAGGAAGGATGCGCCCTGCCGCCCAATGGGCGGTGTCATCTCGAATCGCCAGGTAGGGAGTATCGGTGTGGGCATAGGGAACGTGCAATCCAAAGCCGCGACCTTGGATCACTATTCTTTGGCGTGCCTGAGGAAGGATCGGGGTGACAGAAGAGATTTCCGGCTTTGAGTCATCCACGCTGAAGGCGGGGCCGGGGTGAGCGGAACGGTCCCGCGCGAGCGCAGGATAAAGCTTAAGAGGATAGCGAGACATGGCAAATGCGAGGAGTGCGGACGAGAAACGCCGTTCGGCCAAACTGAAATCCGGATCGCGCAACGGAGATTGCCGTTGGTCCGGGTGGGGCTGCGACCGAATGTGGGGATGGAGGTACAGAGACGGGCAGGCAGTCTTCCGAAGAAGAGCGGAAAGATTCGTCGCCGTCGAGATTTTCCAGCCAGGCGTCGATCTGAGCGCGATAGGCAAACACAGCCCGACGCTCGCCTCCTGGTACGCGGTGTACGGGGAGCCGCTTGTCTTTCTCCCAACGCCGGACCGTGCGAAGATCGCGCCCTAGGTAGGCTGCAATCTCCTTCCAGGAGTCGAGTCGCTCACCTTCTTGCTGTGGCATGGCAAGTGGTGCAGCCTGGTTCGCACTACGTGGCCGAACGACCGCTGCTCTCGGCGGAACAAATTGCTGCGGGGAGAAACAAACGCCGGTTACTGCTTAAAGGATTGCCGCTTATTGCCCGCAATAACCCGTTCTTGCCAGTAGACTTCGGTCAAAAGTATAGGAGATTCTACGCAGGCGAGCAACCCGCGAACAATTGCGAAACGCAGGACGCCCCCGCCTCGGGATGAGGCGACGCTTGAGCAATAGTCTTCCCGATGCAAGTCACTTATCAAACTAAGATCACCAGCTTTGCGATCGCTTCCACAATGTCCGCTGCTGTAGGACGCCAGCGAAAGGAAAGGGAAGAAATGGAACGTATCAAGGGTACGGTCAAGTGGTTCAACAACGCAAAAGGATACGGCTTCCTGGGGCGCGATGGTGGGACCGGATGTCTTTATCCACTATAGCGCCATCGCCAGCGACGGTTACAAAAGCCTGCAAGAGGGCGACCAGGTGGAATTTGAGATCGTCCAGGGAGAAAAAGGCCCGCAGGCCGCCAACGTTAGCAAGATCTCGTGAGCTAAGGACCAGGACTAGGGGAATGGACAGGCAGTAGGCGGGTAGCTAGGCAAAAGAATGCCGCGGGAAGTTTTTTTCAAGAATCTTACCGCCCGAAAGGCAGGAAAGGAGGTGGGGCGTCCTCAGTTAAGAACTCCCGGAAAGCTTGGTTCACGTTTTCCGAAGACGCCGCAAATATCTGAAAGTTAAAGACCCCGGCGGCGAGGGCTCAAGCCTTAGCCGCAAATCCGAGCAAAAGGAGAGAAACCATATGAAGCAATCCATGCTTTGGGCACGCTGTTCCATTGCCCTATCGCTGATTACGTGTGTTTTGCTGGTACAACCCGTGTCGGCGCAGGCACGTCTGCTCGATGACTTCACCCTGTGGACCGCAAACTCCTCGTTTCTGAACAATCTGGCATCTGCAACGTCGTCTCCTTCGGGAACATTTGTAACTCCGCGAACGACCTTTACAGGGCTGACCGGATTACAAATGAGCGGGCTACGCGAGGATTACACGCTGACCGGCGTTCAGTCCCTCTCGACCTTCAGCGCGCCCTTTACCGTCACCACCCAGGTGTTGCCCGTCAAGGGTACCGCGAACCCATTTGCTATCTATCTGGTAAGCCCTGACTCGACCCAATATTTGACTCTGCACGCCAACGTGAACCCTGTGTATGAAGGTTTTTGGGCGGACGCTCCCAACGTCGATTACCTTTACAGCCTCGGCAAGCAGTTCTCGCCCAACTTTGTGCCACAGATGAAAACAGAATACAAGGTCGTAATAAAGGTCAGCGCGACAGGCGTCGGGACCGTGAAAGTTTACGCCGCGGGGAAACTCTTGGGCACTCTTTCCGGCCTGCAGGCGGGCACGGGCCCCTTCTACCTGGTACTGGGCCAGAGGATAGGTCTGGCTGAGGCGGGCCCGCAGGTCGCGGATTGGTCCTCCGTTAAAGTCACGCCTTAGCTAAGTAATGTTCTAGTGGAGCGTTAGTTATGGAGGGCTGGCCACCCTTGCGTTTCTTGCAAGGGTGGGAGCCATCCGGGGCGGTCGCATACTCGTAATCATCCGCGCGGACAACGAGGATCGGCTTCGGCCGAAATCCCACCCTTCTCAAAAAGCGCGAAGGGTGGGCAGCCTTTGCGGCTCAGAGTATCTATCGTTCCGGGATGAGATACGCTCCCGGAATTCTGGCATCCAGCGTGGCAAGGACTGCTCCGTGAGCGGCGGCCAGCTTTGCCAGGTGGCCGTCGGTGATTTGCTTGGCGGCCCTGACCCAGGTTGGGAGATGCGAGATATCGTGGTCGTCCGGGAGAAACGTGAATTTGGGAGTGTCGGCCTGCTTGATTCGGACTAACAACGTGCGCGCCTGAGCGACGGTGAGTCCGTAAGCGGGCGCTTGCACGAGTACGCGGACAAAGCCCAGTTCCGTGATCGAACATGTGGCAAGCGATGAAAGGTGTTGCTTTTGCAACCAGCGGGCGACGCGGTCGTGGAATTCGTGGTGGGCGAATCCGAGTGCGACTAACGCGTTCACGTCGAGAAGATACGTCAAGGGGGCACCTATCTATGGCAGTTCGGTAGTGCTAGAGATCGTCGCTTGTCCTTTGAAGGAAGTTCGCCTAAGGAAAATTCGTTAGAATCTCCGAAACTTCTTTCCCGGTAAGCGGGGGCGCGTCCGAACCCGCGGTGAGGACGGGGAGGCCGGTCAGGGGGTCGCTTACAATGCGGGCCTGACGAGGGCGCTTTTTGTGCGGCGTTAGGACGATGCGTCCGGCCTCGATGTGAGCATCCAGTGGATCGCCGGCGCGGATTCCCAGGCGGCGTCGCAGCGGCCCCGGAAGAACGATCTGCCCCTTGGTGGAAACCTTGGTATTCATGGTAAGAATATCTTACCACAAAAGTGCCGTTTCGATTATCTGTGGATCGCCACATGACCCCAGCTGGCAGGAAAACTCCTCCAACGAACATGGCGGAGACGACCGCCGCCGGGCGCAGTCCGATTGTTCCATCGCCGTCCACGCTAACTGGGGAGCAATCGGCCATATATCATGCCTTGTCAAGCCCCATTTGACCTCCCGAAAATCTCCGAACCCCTGTCATTCGTTGCCGTTACGCGGACTGTACATACATGTCGTGTATTCCAAACTAAATTTTGTTCGCCCATCATTCGCCTTCTAGTACGTACATAAATCACCGCATAACGTTCCACGTGGAACACTGTGTGAGTTTTGTGGAACATTGGGTAAATGTTGCCGAAGGATCTCCAACCGCGGACGCTTACCTGCGGATCAGCCACATGAGCCAGCCCGCTAGGAAGACTCCTCCGACGAACATAACAAAGCAGTAAGCGAAATAGTTGAGCTGCTCTTTGGGCGTGTTTTTCTGCGTGATGCCGAAAACGATCGAGGTAAAAAGCGCAAAGACCACCGCAGCCGAGAAGTGAGATAGCGTGAGGGTCACGGCTTCTTCCCCAGTGCAATATGATGCGCGTCAGCGGCGGCGATGAAGTTCAGCAGGCCAGCTACGATGAGGAACGTCTTGCCGTAATCGGCGGCGGCGTTGGCGGCCATGGCTGTGCCCCAGTCCATGATGCGGGCTAGGAAATAGAGCGCGCCTGCGCCCACGTCGCCAACGAAGCCCAGGATATCGAGAATGTCTCCGCCATTGGGTTGATAGATGCGGCCGTTCATGCCCAGACCTACGAAAAACATGGCGACGACGGACACGAACAGCAGCGCTCCGCGCACGTAGCGTTTGAGCAGGATGTGGCCAGCTCCGGGGATGAGCCAGCCTACGATCGGGGCGACTACGGCCAAGGTCGTTAGCGGGTGCTCGGGCGCGCTGGCGGCGTCTTTGGTTTTATCTGTCGCGGATTTCGCCATTCAGATGGTCACGATCTCTTTTTGAATTCTACCAGTGACCTCGGCGGTTGTGGCGCGGACCAGGACATCGACCTCGAGGCGCACGCCGAACTCGGGCAGGTAGATGCCGGGTTCGATGGAAAAGCAGGAGTTGGGGAGGATGCGGCGTTCGTCGTGGATTTCCAGGTCGTCCATGTTGGCGCCGTTGGAGTGAACTTCGGTGCCGATGGAGTGGCCGGTGCGGTGGATGAAATAGTCTCCGTATTTGGTCTTTTTGATGTGGCCGCGCACGGCGTGATCGACTTCCCATCCGGCGATGGGCTTGCCGGCGGCTATGGCATCCTGCACGGTCTTCACGCCGATATCGCGGGCCTCGCGCACGATTTTGAAGATCTCCTGCTGGCGCGGCGTGGGAGACTTGCCGACAACACCGACCCAGGTGATGTCGTAATAGACGGCCGCCGGCTTGTTCTTTTTGGCCCAGACATCGAGCAGAACGAAGTCGCCTTCACGAATGGGCACGGGATGAGCGGCGCTCGGTTCGTAGTGCGGGTTGCCGCTGTTGGCGTTGACGGCGACGATGGGAAAGTCGTCGGTGATGAGGTTTTCGCGGGCGAACGCTTCCTTGAAGAAGTTCTGGATTTCGTGCTCGGTCGTGCCGCCACTGCGGACGCGGCGGCCAATTTCCTTGAAGGCCTCGGCTGTGATGGCGTCAATCGCATCGCGGGCTTCGAAATGAGTCTTGATCTGGTCTTCGCTCCAGGTGGCTTCGAACTGGGCGACTAAGTCGGCGGAACTTACGATGTTTTTGCCGAGGCCGCGGATGAGATCGGCAGTGCCCGCGTCGACCATCGAAATCGTAAATACGATGTTGTTAGGCGAATACTGCATGGCGACGTCGCGGTGGGCGGCGAGTATGTGCTTGAGGCTCTCGAAGAGCTCCTGCCATCCGGCGTATTGTTTCTTCGCGCCGGGCAGGGAATCCAGGTGTCCGGCTTCGATTTTATGGACCAGCTTGGTCGGCTCGCCTTTGGCGGGGATGAGGTAGTACCAGCGGCGCGTGACCATCAGCGATTCGGGGAGGCCGAGAACGCGATAAGCGATCGGGTCGCGATGGTGGTGGTCGTAGAAAAGCCAGGCGTCGATGCTACGTTCGCGCAGGGCGTGCTGAATGGCCGAGAGGTCCATAGATTATGCGTAATTCTACACGAGGAGCGGGGGTTTGCTGGATTGCGACGCAGATGTCAAAATCCCCCGAGCGGCGATTGGCAGGCGAACCAACAATCGACACTAAATGGACAATGCGGCGCGTGGTTATTTCCTCATTCTAAACCACTGCCAAACCGCAGCACCGACCACGAGGATTACCATCGCAATTACATTCCACGAGCCGGGCATACAAACACCGTACCTTGCGCTTAGCTCTTAAACGGGTTGAAGGTTCGAACGTCGAGTTGCTTGAAGTCCCGCTCATTTCTTGTTGCAACAATCAGATGGTGAACCCGCGCGGTCGCAGCGATCATGGCGTCTTCCAGTAACTCGGGTGGCTTGCCATCCATAATTCGGGCCCATTCGCGAAAGCATGTCGTATCCATGGGGAGCACTTGATAAGACACAGGTAGCCCATCGATCCAATGTTCCAATTCGCTCGCTTTTCCTGGGTCTTGGCGTCTCGTCCGCTCGATACCGGCCTGGAGTTCGCCTAGCGTCACAGCGGAGAGGAATAGCCTCGCTTCTTCGGTGGCGTTGAACCAAGTCAACACGGCTCCGTGTGGACGCGCTTTTCGCGTTTCCGAGATCACGTTCGTATCGAGCAGGTATTGATTCACTCAAACTCCACCACAGGCCGGCGCCGTAAATTGCGCCGCCTCTCCACGACAAAATCGTCAAAGCGAGGTTCCGGCGCGAGCAACCAGTCTTTCAAGCTGGGCCGGGCGGCTTTTTGCAGGCGGTTCCATTCTTCGATGGGGACCATGACGGCGGTTTCGATGCCGCGGCGGGTGACGACCTGCGGACCCTTCTTGATGGTGGCGTCCAGGAATTCGCTAAAACGCGCCTTTGCGTCTTGAACCTGCCATGAAGCCATAAATCTACCCTCTGTGTGTTCATTCATTATACTGACTAGTCAGATGACTAGTCAATAACATCCATGTTGCATGGTTGCGCCTTCCTGTTTGACCAGTAGCTCCCCGTGACCAGGGTCACGCGCAAAGAGGTATGTTTGTGGTAAAAAATACTGTAATGCCAGCGAACGTCCTTGGCAGTAACAACCCGTCACAATCAGGCGCGCCGTGTGAGACCCCGATGTTGTTGCGGTCTGGGATGTTGAGCGCGCGAAAGTTCGCTGCGCAAAACCTGAGGCCTCAATGTTAAGAGCACTGTTTATTGCGCTTTCGGAGAGCAAATCCCTGCGCGGAATTGCGGAGCGGTCGAGCTTTGGGCAGCGTACTTCGGCGCGTTTTGTTGCCGGCACGCAGGTGGCGGACGCGGTGCGCGCGGCGGCGGCGGTGAACCAGTTTGGCGCCGGCGTCTCCATCGACAATCTGGGGGAGAACGTCACCAACGCCGAAGAGGCGCGGGCGAGCGCGCAGCTTTATCACAGTCTGCTCGATGAAATCGCCGCCGACAAGCTGAACGCGAACATCAGCCTGAAGCTGACGCACATGGGCATCGACGTGGACGAGAAGATGGCCTATGACATTGTGCGCGGGCTGGTCGCCAAGGCCGCCAGCATGACGCCGAAAAATTTTGTGCGCGTTGATATGGAAGGGTCTCCTTACACCAAGCGGACGCTTGACTTTGTGCACGCGTTACATCGCGAGCCGGGAAACGCGGGCGTGGTGGGGACAGTGATCCAGTCCTACATGCGGAGCGCGGAGGCGGACGTTGAAGGGCTCCTTGCCGATCATATCCGGATACGGCTCTGCAAAGGGGCTTATAAGGAACCGGAGGAGATTGCGTTCCAGAAAAAGTCGGAAGTGGACGCCAGCTACGTGAAGCTGATGAAGATCCTGATGACGAGCGGGATCTTTCACGGCCTTGCGACCCACGACGAGAACATTATTAATGAGGCGAAGGCGTTTGCGACGCGGGAGAAAGTGCCGCGTGAGGCGTTTGAGTTCCAGATGCTGCACGGCATCCGGCGGGACCTGCAGCAGTCGCTGGTAAAAGATGGGTGGGGAGTGCGGGTCTACGTTCCGTTCGGGACGGAGTGGTATCCCTACTTTATGCGGCGGCTGGCGGAACGGCCGGCCAACGTTCTGTTCATTGCGAAGAATTGGCTGCGGAAATAAGAAGGGCTAACGGCTTATCGCTCGCTGGTGGCGCGCGGCGAATTTTCAGAGCCTACCCAGGTTAGCCCCCATCGCCCATCACGCTCCATCACGCCAAACGAAGGCGCGAAGCTCAAGGCACACCGAGATTAAGTGAATCCAACCTGTTTAGATTCAAGCGAATCAGTCTGAGCACGTGGGGATTTGGATGTTGCGCAAGGCCCACGCTACCTGCCCCTCGGGGAAGGGCGCCATTTTTTTTGATTGCCTTGAAGGGAATCGCCAGACGATTTCGTTCTTAGGGGTGGAAGCCAGCCTGGATTGGATTCAACGCTTGCCCCCTCGGCGATGTGCTTGAATCCGGTAAGGGCGAGAAGGGTCCGTGGCTCGCGAAGTTCGAATACATCGAGACTCGGTTTCCGCACAAAATCCTCTGCGTCGTCACGGGGAAGGGCGACGCGGAGGTTTTTTGTTCCATTGCTGTGACGTATCACGCGGCATACATACGGCCTCACAGCGCCAGACGAACGGCAGGCCCCGTTTGACAGAAGATCAGAGTTTCCTCACCTGCCGGGGCGCGCATTACTCTCCAGTGCGCTCTTAGGTCGTGGAAAAACACGGTGCGGCGGCACTGGTACTCCGTCGCACCGTGTTTCCTCTTACCAAAACTAATGAAATGTAGAAAAAGCCTGCGAGGGCTGCCGGAACTATTCGGGCGGCGCGGCTTGCAGGTCGCCGGGGGCTAGCGGCAGGCGAGAGGTGCCGTTCAGGATGCTGCGCTCCATGGGGGAGAAATCGCTGCGATAGCGGTCGGAGTTGATGAGGCGGTCGCGCTCCTCGGGGGTCATGTTGCGCATGTCCCGAATTGCCCGGTTGACGGTGTCTCGCCGATTGGGGGGCAACTGCTGGAACTGATGAAAGACCTGGCGGGCCTGCTGTTTCTGGCCGGACGTGAGGTGCTCCCAGGTTTCCATGCGGTTCAGCATGCGCTCCTGCTTCTGAGGAGGCAGGCTGGAGAAGTTACGCAGACGGTTTTGCAATTGCGTCTGGCGTTGCGGCGGAAGTTTTCGGAACTGGGGATCGCTTTGCAGAGCGCGATGTTGCTGCTCGGGCGGCAGGTCCTTGTAATTGCGCAGCCAATTTCCGGCATGACCAGGCCGATTACTCGGGGGCTGATTGCGTTGCGGTTGATTGCGCTGCGGCAGATTGCGCGGCGAGGGGCCAACATTCCTTCGGTTGGGCTGGGGGTTTTTCTGCTGGGCGCGGGAAGAGGCCGCCGGCCGGCGTGATTGCTGCGTGGCCCAATAGCCTCCCTGGGCAAAGGCCGTCACGGCCAGAAGCAGTGCCAGACAGCCTGCGAGTTTTACTCTTCCCAACATGAGTCTCTCATTTACTTCAAGCGCGTTTTCAAACTACCCGCCTCCCACCCTTACAGAAAGCACAAGGTGGAGCAGCCGTCGCGTACCCAGCTTTGGCTGCCCTATACCTGCTTACGCAACAGGGTCACGAAACACGCTTTACGGCCCCCGCTTCTCCAGATTACGGAGTTGCCGTCACATCATCCTGCACTTGCAGTTCGTCGAGCACGTCGAAATCGGCATACAAATCGTCGTTTGTTTCTAGCGCCTGCAGATCGCCGATGGCAGTCCCCGGTTGCACCGGGAGCCCGAGCGCGGGCGGCTTGGTTGCGATGGCGTCGGTCTGCGTAATGTAGGACCGGTTGCCGGCAACGAGCGCTGCCATAAAAATGACTGCGGCCACGGACATGGTCCACGCGGGGCGCATGAAGACGCTCTGCGCGAATCGGCGATGCTTCAATCGGCTAAACCAGGGAATCGGCGGGCGCGCCATTTCTTCACGCAGGCGCGCCTCAAGTCGTGTATCGAAATAGGGCGACGGCTCGGGGGCTTGCCACTCATCGAGAAGCGCCATAGTCTTCTGAAAATCGTGCAGTTTGTCGGAGCAGGCGGAGCACGATGCGATGTGCTTCTCGATCTCAGGCGTCGAAGCTTCCATACCAGCGGCCAGGTCCGGCAGCAGTTCGTGAATTTCTTTACAGTCCATACAACGTCCCTCTTACTTCCCCGAAACGAATTCCTTGAGCTGTTCGCGCAGCGTTTCGTAGGCGCGGAACAGCAGCGACTTTGTTGCCGACTCGCTCAGTTTCATCACGGCGGCAATCTGTCGATAGTCCATTTGCTGGTACTTGTGCATCATCACGGCCAGGCGCTGCCGTTCGGGCAGGGCGTTGACCTTCTTTCGAATCGCCGCCAGGCGCTCTTTCCTGAGCAACTGCTCCTCGGCGGTAAGCGATTCATCGGCCAGATCGGGAGTAGTGCCAGTCTCCTGATCCGGTTCGTCGAGCCGCACGGTTTTTTCCGGGCGCTCGTGGCGCGTATCGCGCGCGTGATTGACGGCCAGATTGGTTGCGATCCGATACAGCCAGGTACTGAACTTGGCGCTCGGCTCGTAACTCAAGCGCGACCGGTACACGCGCAGGAAAACTTCCTGCGCCAATTCCTCGGCGGTGGCCGGGTTGTGACACAGGCGGTACATGAAGCCAATCAGCGGCCGGCGATACTTTTGAACCAGAAAGCTGAACGCGGAGTCATCGCCCGCCTTCACACGCAGCATCACGTCGGCGTCCGACGAACCCTCGGCGGAATCGGCCCTGGTGACGGGTGCAGAAGGCGGCGTCCCCGCATAGTTCAATAGCCCCCGATCAATAGCTATGCTGCTCACATCTGTGGAAACCCCGTTGGCGGGGGAAAGTTGTGCTCCTGTGGAGTCCGGAGGCGACTCAGAAGCGCTTTCCCGTGAATCACTTACGGGGCCGTTCTCGGGGATGTCGGAAGCAGCCATGAAGGGGTAACCCAGAAAGGCTATCTGGCGCGGAAAGGGCGGTCAAGGGGCAGAGCGATTCCGAATAAGGGTACTCCTTCCGTTTCCGGCCTTCCCCAGAAAATAAATAGGACATGGTCACAGACTTGGGTCTCGGTGCGCAGCTAAAGTAACGTTAAAGTTTGAGCGGGCTTGTTCGGCGCGTTGCTGGTTTGCGCCAACCGCGGTCCCGCAAGCGCGCCCGGCTTAGTCTCCGCAGAACGTGTTCCGAGTGCAACCGAAGGCCGCCCTTCGACTGGCTGAGGTGCGATCCTAATGCCATCTGAGTGGGAACCACTATACCGGGAAGCGTTGCAGGAACGGGACAACGAGAAACTGGCCGATGTCTGTGACCGCGCCCGGCGAGCGATCAATGACCGGCTTACCGAACTGGCTGCGCAGAGGATTACCGCGGAGGCGGAACGCGAGCAACTCTACGACGCGCTTCGCAGGCTCTTGATCCATGAGAAAAAGCTCAGCCTTCCCAGCTGAAGATCGAAGGGCGCAGCGCCTTCGCTACAAACCAAAGTAAAATCAGAGCTTCCTCGCGCAGGGGATATCATCAAACCTAAAGTTAAAAAACCTGAGATAAAGGTTGACCCGATGAGAAAAGCGCTGCTGATGGCGGTTGGCGTATTTGCGGTTGCGTTAATTCTGAACTCGCTCGCAGTGAGCGCTCCGCCGGAGGCGAAGGCGGCGGATCAGAATGCCTCGAATCCGAGTACGGCGAATCAGAAGACGCCGGAATCGAAAGCCTGGGCGAGCGAACTGGAGACATGGAGAGCGCAGCGGGCGGCGAACCTGCAGGCGCCGGAGGGCTGGCTCTCGCTGATCGGGCTGGAGTGGCTGCGCGAGGGCGACAACAGCTTCGGGTCGGATGCGGACAATCGTATCCAAATCGCGGCCAAGACTTCGGCCCACATCGGGGTGGTGCGTCTGGAGATAGGCGCTTTGCGGTTGCTCGCGCCGGCGGGAGGTTTTCCCAAGGATTTTCTGGTGGATGGAAAGCCGGCGCAGGAGATGGCGCTGGTCGCTGACGACGCAGAGAAACCCTCAAAGCTTACGATCGGCACGATTACGATCATCGTAATTAATCGCGATGGGCGTTTTGCTTTGCGGATCAAAGACCCGCAGGCGCCGACGCGCGTGGGCTTTCACGGGTTGCGATGGTACGCGCCGAACGACAGCTATCGCATTCGCGCGCGCTGGATTCCTTACAACCCGCCCAAGGTGCTCGACATTCCGACTGTGCTTGGAACTACGACACACCTTCCAGCGCCGGGCGCGGCGGAGTTCACCCTTGACGGGCAGACTGTGCGGCTGGAGCCGGTGCTCGAAGACCCGAAGGCGACGGAATTGTTTTTCATCATGCGAGACTCGACCAGCAAGACCACAACGTATGGAGCGGGGAGATTCTTGTACGCGGATTTACCCGATCATGGGGTCGCGCAACCGGGCGAGTTATTGCTCGATTTCAATCGGCTAATTAATCCGCCGTGCGCGTTTACGCCTTATGCGACTTGTCCGCTGCCTCCGGCGCAGAACCGGCTGACGGTTGCGATTCCCGCGGGCGAGCAGCGATACCACGATTAGTTCTGGGAGAATCGAAGCACGCTAGAGTGAGGTTGGAAGCACAAACCTTCCGGCGTGAAGGCGCAGCTTTCCGGTATTTACCGAATAGTTATCAACACCCCTCTGGGGCGATATATAGGAATCAAAGACTTAGGAGCCGATTTTGGGTAAGTCTTTGAGGAATAATGAGTTATCGAAATTCTCTAAGTAATTGATTCATTTGGACTTAATAAAACATTGGGAGGATGTTCTCGCAAAGTATTCATTCCAAAGGATGTAGTTTTTCAAAGTATTGTGAACAAATGGGTTAGACCCGCTCTCGGGGATGGGTAGTCTTTGCAATCATTCACCCGAGTAAAGAGCCCACGCGGTGGCCAGGTCTTGAACGATGTGGCCTAGCGACTTGTAGACGGTGATCTCTTCTGCCGAGCGGCGTCCTTCGATCATGCCCGCCAGCACCTCACCAATCTCCGCGACAATGTGATCATCACCGATCAGGCCCGCCTGTTTGGCTCGGAGGAACTCGGCACCCTGGTGGAGAACGCCTTCGCGACTGTCGACAATGAAGCGGGAGCGGACAACGAGGTCATTATCCACTTCTGCGGGACCTGCATAACCGGAACCGACTACATTCACGTGGGTGCCTGGCCGCACCCAATCGCCCATCAAGATGGGCTCGGGCGCCGAAGTAACGGCGCAGATGACGTCGGCGTCGGCAACTGCTTCTCGAACGGTTGCTGCCGGGGTGACGAGCAGGCGGAATTCCATTTGCATTCGCCTCGCAAAAGCTTGAGCGCGTTCCGGCGACCGGCCCCAGACGACGATGGATTCCAGGTTGCGCACCTTGCGGATGGCGCGGGCGTGGGTTTGAGCCTGCTCGCCGTAGCCGAGCAGGGCCAGGCGGCGGGCGTCTTTGCGTGCTAATGCGTCGGTGGCGACCGCGCTGGCGGCTGCGGTGCGAATCGCCGTGATCTCGCCAGCATGGACCGCACAAACAGGCGCGCCGGTTTCAGGATCGAACAGGATGACGAGGCCCTGGTGGGACTGAATTCCGCGGGCAAAATTCTCCGGGAAAACGCTGATCAGCTTGGCGCCAAATGGGGCATGGTCGCCCATGGCTCCGGGCATGATGCCGAAAATGCGACCCTCGGACAATGGGATGAGCGAGCGCAGGAGTTGTTTGGTTTCGCCGCGCGAGAATTGGATCATGGCCTGGCGAATGATGGGGATGCACATTTCATACGTAAGGCGTCGGGCTACTTCTTCGCGGTCTATGAAGCGCATGGGGCGTTCTCCTTCTCGTGGGCAGGGGCGCTCTCCGATTTGAGACATTTTTCCGCGGCGGCTAAAGCAGGCTCCGGGGAAAGTTTTTCCGGAGCCAGAGTCGGCCCTCAGGCGCTGAAGCGCAAATCTATTTTCGGCGGCTTATTGGCACGACCAAGGTCGTGCCCTTCCCGGTTTCTGGCTTTGCCCCCGGAAATCGGGACCATTGGCAGTCTTTGCCAATGGTGTTAGCATGGTACTCGATCTTCGAAGACTCTGACGCCATGCCAACTCGCAATGTTAATTTAACCCGCGAACTGGACCGCTTTGTAGCCACCAAGGTGAAGAGCGGACGCTACGAAAACGCCAGCGAGGTTGTGCGCGCCGGGCTGCGGACTTTGGAGCGCGAGGAGCGGGAATACGAAGCAAAGCTCGCAGCGCTTCGGACAGCGATTGACGAAGGCGACGCTAGCGGCATTGCTGACGGGAATGTGTTTGGGCGCGTTCGCAAGGCTCTCAAAATCCCCGCGCCCCGCTGACCTTGTTCCGCTGACTTGGGCGCTATTCAATGGCTCAGTTTCGATTTTCGCGCCGCGCCGAGTCCGATCTGCTCGGCATCGCGGAGTACACGCTTCGCAAGTGGGGCCAAGCGCAGGCCGCAAAATACCTTGGCGAACTTGAGGCCTGTTGCGGGATGCTGGCCGACAATCCAGGGATGGGCCGGCTCTGCGATGTTATCCGCCCTGGCTTGCACCGTCATGAGCACGGCAAGCACGTCCTTTTCTATCGCCGCGAACGCGGTGGTATTTTGGTTTCCCGCATCCTGCATCAGCAGATGCTACCGGGCCGACACCCTATCGATGACCAGGATGACTAGCCCTGATCTGCCTTGATTCACCCGGATAAAGGGACTGATAATGTTCTCGTGAACGCTGTTGCGATTGCGCTAAACTACTTCGCGTGCAACGTTATCAAGATTCACCGCACGCTGCGGATGAGTCCGGCGATGGCCGCTGGCGTAACGGATCGGTTGTGGAGCATGGAGGACTCGGTGCCCCTCTGGGAAGCCTACGAGCAGCGGAGGGCGGAAAGGGCAGCGTGAGTCAGCAGAGGGTTAGGCCGAAGGTAGTCTGGGGGATTATTCTCCTAATCGCGACTCCAGTACTTTTGTTTGTAAAGCCTGTAAGCAACCAGCCATTCTCCGCGATCTTGCTCTAGTGATTTGGTGGGCCTTCATAATCTGGCTTCTGGTTACTGGATTTAGAGGATCGAAGCCGACAGATTCAAAGTAGCCCACTACCTCGAAATCGTTTCGTTTGACCCATTTCCGCTGCGCACGATAGAATAGTCGAGTTTGCCTGTAGCCGCGGGTCCATTCTGGGCGCGCGCCGCGTTTCCGGTTAGAAGCCGCAGCGGGAAAAACAGCAAGCACAAGTTTGTATCAGCCGAGCTATGCTCGGCCGGGACAGCCGAGGGCGGCTGTCGCTACGCGAACGGGGTTGAGCCCTGTTCCTACACGAGTATTGGAGGATTTATGTACGCGGTGATCCGCGCAGGTGGTAAGCAGTACAAGGTCGCCCCGGGGGATGTGATCCGGGTGGAGAAGTTGACTGGGACCGGCGGGCCGGTGCAGTTCAACGAGGTGCTGGCGGTTTCCTCCGAAGCGGGCAGCGTCGTGAAGCCGGGATCGGGAGCGAGCGTGACCGGCGAAGTGCTCGAACAGGGCCGGGGCGCGAAGATCCTCGTGTTCCACTACAAGAAAAAGAAGCAGTACAAGAAGCTGCGCGGGCACCGGCAGGACTACAGTGCCGTGCGGATTACCGAGATCGCTTTCGACGGGCAGTCGTTCAAGGCTCCGGAGCTGCCGAAGAAAGAAAAGAAAGTGAAGAAGGCGCCTGCCGAGCACGAGGAGGCAGCGGAAGCTTCGGTGAAGCCGGCGAAGAAGGCGGCTAAGAAGGCAGCGGCGAAGAAGAGCGCTCCGAAGAAGAAGTAGTGGAGATAGAGATCCTTCGCTTCGCTCAGGATGAAAAGGGTTCCAATTGTCGGGTCACTACAAGTGGCCGATTGGAACTGGCAACTGGTTTACCGGCAACTGGCCGCTGAGAGCTGATTTTTATGGCGCATAAAAAAGGACAAGGTACTTCACGAAACGGGCGCGACTCAAACGCGCAACGGTTAGGGTTCAAGGCATTCGGCGGGCAGGTTGTCCCGGGCGGCACGATCATCGTGCGGCAGCGGGGGACGCGGGTAAAGCCGGGGCTGAATGTGGGACGCGGCAAGGACGATACGCTTTTTGCCAAGATCACGGGCCGCATCAAGTTTCTGGACAAAGGGACGATGGGCAAGTTCGTGATGGTTGAGCCGGTCGAAGCGAACGCCGAAGCGAACTAGGGTTCGCGCGCGTTTCTTCTTGCGCGAATGTCCAAAGTAACCATTACGGTCTCGTCTTCGTAGATCGCGGGAAATTCGAGACCGTGCCCGGCCTCCAAACAATGGACGCTGTATTTGCCGCCAGCGACCACGGTGGGCGCGCTCAGGATACAGTCGTCGCCAAACCCAATGTTGTTTTTAAAATGGCTGGCGACCATGTTGCAGATTTCGCCGATGGCGTCGGTCCTTTGCCCGGCGGCTTCATCGCTAGAGATTCCCAGCATGTGCGAAGCGATCTTTGTCGCCGCGCGCTCGCTACAGGTGAGGCTGAGGATGGCGCGCATGGGGCCGGCGATCCCGACCATCCCGGTAACGTATTTCGTGACTTCGGAATCGGCCCGCTCAAGGACAATCGCAGGATCGTTGCCTGGCTGGGGCACGGCCACAGCGGTGCCGAACATCGGCGAGAGCACTTCGAGCGTGGCATCGCGCAGAGCCACCCACCACTGCGACCTGGGCACAACGAATTCACTCTTGCTTGCTGTTTTGGGCGTCGTCATGATTTAAGACACGTGCCCCATTGGGATAGATCGGCAGGAACGGCCAAATTCTCAACCCGGATATCTGGGCAGAAGATCATGGACCTTTATACTGAAACGACTGCCCGAATGGCCGCGGCGTCGTGTTGCGGTGCTCCCTTATGTTCATCGATGAAGCAATAATCCGAGTCAAGGCCGGCGACGGCGGCAACGGCTGCATGGCCTTTCGCCGGGAGAAGTTCGTGCCGCGCGGCGGGCCCTCGGGCGGCGATGGCGGCAAGGGCGGCGACGTGTGGATGGAATCGAGCGAGCGTCACAATACGCTGGTGCACTTCCGCTTCAACCCCGAATACAAGGCGGAGCGTGGACGCCATGGCGAAGGTGACAAGAAGACGGGCCGAGATGGCGAAGGCATCGTTCTGAAAGTGCCGGTGGGGACGATCGTCTTCGACGAAGCGACCGGCGAGAAGGTTTACGATTTTTCGCGTCCTGACGAGCGGGTGGTGATTGCACGCGCCGGGCGCGGCGGACGGGGCAATGCGCAGTTCGCAACATCTACGCACCAGGCTCCGCGCGAACACGAAGAAGGACGGCCTGGCGAAGAGCGCACTTACCGGCTGGAATTGAAGTTGCTGGCTGATGTGGGGCTGGTTGGATTTCCGAACGTGGGCAAGTCGACCCTGATCTCGCGTATTTCTGCCGCGCGCCCAAAGATTGCCGACTATCCCTTTACCACGCTTGAGCCCAACCTGGGAGTGGTTCTGGTTGGCGAGAAGAAAAGAGAGGAAGTCAGCTTTGTCGTCGCCGACATCCCCGGCTTGATCGAAGGCGCGCATACGGGCGCGGGTCTGGGCACGCAGTTCTTGCGGCACATCGAGCGCACGCGGTTGCTGGTGCACATGGTCGATGTTTCCGACTCGAGCGGGCGGGCGGACGTCGTAAAGGATGTCGAAGTCATCCTCGGTGAGCTCAAAAATTTCGGAGCCGATCTGGAGAAGAAGCCTATCCTCATGGTTGCGTCGAAAATCGACGTTGCCAATCCCGAGAAACTCAAGAAATTGAAACAGTGGTCCACGCGGAAGAAGCTGAAGCTCTATCCAATCTCCGCCGTGACCGGCGAGGGCATCGACAAGCTGAAGTTTGCGATGGGCGCCGAGGTGGAGCGGCTGCGCCAGGAAGACGCCTCAGCGCGAAAAGAATGACGCCGAGAGAAGCAGTTTGACTACGCATTTTTCCTATTCTTAATTCACATCCGTTAGTCACTAATCCACATTCGTCCGTCGATTCCAAGCCCCTTCGCGATGCCCTGACTGTCGCAGTGGGAGACCTGACCCGTTTAACCGGATATTCAACGAATGTTCATCAGTTATTAACAATCCCAGTTCTACGATCAACCCTTACGTATGGAAAACCTGTTTTTGCGAAATCCCTGGTGGGAAATGTGCGTGTCGAAATTCCATCCTGTAAGGAGAAAAAAATGAAGCAAGCGTTGGCATTCGCGCTGTCGATGGTGCTAGCGGGCAGCATGTTCGCCCAGGACGCCTCAGCTCCTGCAAAAAGTACGAAAAAGATGAAGACGCCATCGGTTTCGTCTCAGCTAGGCGAGTTGAAGGAGGCCATCGAGGCGCAGCAAAAGCAAATCATGGATCTGGGACAGCAACTGCAGACCCGCGACCAGCGGATTCAACAGCTTGAGCAGAGGTTGGATCAGAGCCAGGCTGCCGCTGTCCAAGCCCAGGCCAAGGCCGATGCCGCCGCCGCGCAAACCGCGCAGGAAGACCAGTCGGTCACCGCGCTCAAGAGCGATGTCTCGGACCTGAAGTTGAACGGAACGAATATGGCGCAGACTCTGCAGGACACGCAGAAGTCTTTTCACGACCAGTTGGAGAATCCGCTGGCAATTCACTTCAAGGGGGTGACGATCACGCCGGGCGGCTTTCTGGCGGCAGAATCGGTGTACCGCACCCGTGGGCTTGGCTCGGATATCAACACGCCGTTCAACGGCGTGAACATGCCGAACGCCGGCGCGAACAACGTCTCGGAATTCTACGGGTCCGGACGGCAGTCCCGCGTCTCGATGCTGGTGGAAGGCAAGATGAAGGATCTGAAACTGACGGGTTATGTGGAAGCTGATTTCCTGTCGGCGGGCATTACCTCCAACAACAACCAGAGCAACAGCTACACGATGCGTCAGCGGCAGGCGTGGGGACAAGTGGCCTCCAGCCAATGGAGCTTGACCGGTGGCCAACAGTGGAGCCTGGTGACGGAAACCAAGAAGGGAATGGATAACCGGACCGAAGCGCTGCCGATGACGATTGACGCGCAGTATAACGTCGGTTTCAGCTGGGCGCGGCAGTACGGGCTTCGCGTGGTGAGAAATTTCAATAATCACTTCTGGCTCGGGGCATCGCTGGAAAATCCGCAGACCACGTTCTCAGCTCGCACTCCCTTCTCGAACTTTGCCTTGGGCAGTGGCGGCAATGGCGGCGGTCTTTACAATTCCGGCACCACGACGTGCAGCACGGTCAATAACCCCAACGGCACCGGCAACCCCATCACAACGTGCACCAACGCGGCCAACTACTCGTTTAACGCGATGCCCGACTTCGTGTTCAAAGCGGCGGCAGAGCCCGGCTTCGGTCACTATGAAGCGTTTGTGATCCTGAGCCGTTACCGCGACCGCGTTTATCCGTGCAATCTCCCAGCGGCCGATGTGGCCGACTTGCCGGCGAACTGCAACGGCGTGGCGTCCGCGCTGGGCGCTTTCAATGACTCCCAAACCGCGGCGGGCGTGGGCGCGAACGCGCGCATTACCATCGCCAAGCACTTCGACCTGGGAGGTCACTTCCTTACGGGACAAGGCATGGGCCGGTACGGCTCGGGCGGATTGCCGGATGCGACGGTGAACCCCACCGGCACGCTGGGACTGATTCGGAGTACGCAGGCTTTGGCCACGCTGGAATGGCATTCGAAAAAGCTGGATTTCTACATGAACGGCGGTGAGGAATACGCGCAAAGGCACTACGGTTTTCTTCCCGCCACCAGCACCTACATCGGCTACGGATATCCGGCGCTCTCTGTTTCGGGCTGCTACAGCGAAAGCGCGCCCGGATCAAACAGCGGGTTCGCGTTCGGGTCGGGCTGTAGCGCGGATACACAGCGCCTGGTTGAAGGCTCAATCGGCTTCTGGATTCGCCTGCACCAGGGCCCGCACGGAAGATTGCAGTTCGGACCGCAGTATTCCTACGTGGCGCGAGACGCATGGACCGGTACCAATGCGAACTCTCCCAGCGGCTTCTCTGCGCCTCACGGCGTGGAGAACATGTTCTTCACTTCGTTCCGTTACTACTTGCCGTAAGCATTGCGAAACGTGCCCCCGCCGGAGTTGTTTTCCGGGCGGGGGTTTTTCTGCCGGAGCCAATTGCGAGGCACGCGAGGAACGCAACGCTACAGCGCGTTTTTGGTTGACTCTTTTTTTTGTCAATCATTTGGCAGGAACCAGCTACCGAGGGAGATGTGGCCGGCGAAGCGCAGCGCGGAAACGGCTCTAGGGGCCGCGCTTTCCGATGGGCAGGGACATCTGAAACCAAAATGCATTTCCGCGGGGTTTGTTTTCGACCAGGGTGTCGCGGTAATACTTGACCGCGAAGCCCCCATGCTTGCCCAGCGAGACGCGCAATTGCGGTCCGATGGCCAGGCCGCGGCCACGAAATCCGTCCTGGAAAACGGCGCCTTTCAGAGTGTCATTCGTGGTTTGCCGATCGAAGTACCCGTTGAAACCGGCGGCTACTTTCTTTGAGATCTCATAGGCGACGTTGTACTCCCACATGAATTCGTTGCCGCTGTGATAGTGGGTGTCTTTATCGTAGCCGTTAAAAATGTAGCTGAAGCGCGAGCTGATTTCCGCTTTGCCCTGCCGCGGCAGGCAGGTGAATCCCGCTACGGGAGCAATCGCCAGGTTGTGCTGTCCAATGTTCACCACGTGCGCCGCAGCGTAACCCGCTCCGGAAGTAAACATATCGGCCTCGTAATACCAGTGCAGATTCTCTTTCTGGTAGGTGACGCTGACCGGAATCAGGTTCATGTTGGTGAGGCCGAACTGGCTGAACTTGCCGGATTGAACGCGCAGTTGCTCATAGACAAACGGGATCCCGATCTGGCTCTCGACCGTTCCGCCCAGGAAGTGAAGCCCCCAGTTGTGGGTTACCTTGACGGCATTGGCAAAAACTCTGAGTTTGAATTCCGGGATGGAGCTTTTGCCTTTCGAGTCATCGAACTCGTTTGCCGTGTAGAAAACGGTGTATTCGTAGAGCACGGTTTGTCCGGGGCGCGGCTGCAGCCCCGTCAACACGGTTTCCACTCCGACGGGATAAACGCTGCCGCCATTTTCGGTGGCGCTTGCAGGGACGAGCATGGCCGCGACAGCCAGCGCATAGCGGATTACCAGCCACATCTTTGTGGGGAAGACCATTGGGCCGAAGGACAAGACATCAATCAAGCTCGCACAAACGCAGTCGCGATCAGTGATCTCACTCACGCTGGGAGGTGATCCGACCGAAGCAGGCTACTTTCCGATGCAGAAGGTTCCGAAAATCAGGTTAAGGATGTCGTCGGTAGTGGTTGCGCCCGTGATTTCGTCGAGCGCGCGCAGGGCGTTGTAGAGGTCGAGCAGCAGCATCTCGTGCGGCACGCGCGCGGGGACTGCGTTTGAGGCTGCAGCCAGGGCGGCAAGCGCATCACTGACAAGCTTCTGATGGCGGACGCTGGTAAGAAATCCGCTTTCCAGTTGCGGGGCCGCGTCTCCTCCGGCGCGCGCCAGGATCGCCGAGCGCAACTCGGGAATGCCGTCGCCTGTGAGCGCTGAGGTTTCCACGCTCGGCAACTGAGAAGTGGGAACAGTGAATTGAGAAGATTTCCGATCGCACTTGTTTGCCACCAGGATCGCCGCACGCGCTTCTACCTGGCTCAGCAATTCGCGATCTTCGGCGGCGGTCGGCTGGGATGCATCGAGAACGACCAGGACGAGGTCGGCATCGGCTAGCGCTTCCATGGATTTTCGAATGCCAATGCTTTCGGCCTCATCGAGAGCGCGCCGCATGCCGGCGGTATCGACCAAACGCACTGGAATGCCGCCGATGGCGACGGTCTCGCTGACCAGGTCGCGCGTTGTGCCAGGCTCGGCGGTGACGATGGCGCGCTCGCGCTCGACGAGGCGGTTGAAAAGGCTCGATTTGCCTACGTTGGGCCTGCCCACGATGGCCAGCGTCAGGCCCTCGTGCACGAGTTTGCCGTAAGCGAAGCTGGCGCCAAGTTCATCGAGCGGCGCGCGCACCTCGGCAATGTGGCCAAGAATGACGGCGTCGGGCGCGACGGAGATGTCGTCCTCGGCGAAGTCAATGCCGGCTTCGAGAAGCGCGATCAGCTCGACCAGCTTCTGCTTGATCGGTTTGAGCCGCTTTGAGAGCGAGCCTTCGAGCTGCTGTGCGGCAACCTTGGCCTGGAACAGCGTCTGCGAATCAATCAGGTCACGGACGGCTTCGGCCTGCGCCAGGTCGAGCCGCCCGTTGAGGAAGGCGCGCATAGTGAACTCGCCCGGCTCAGCCAGGCGCGCGCCGCGAGCTAGCGCTAGTTCGACAATATGACGGAGAACGATGGGAGAGCCGTGTGCGGAAATTTCGACGATGTCGTCGGTGGTGTAGGAGTGGGGCTTGGCGAAGTAGGTGACGACGACTTCGTCGATGCGGGAGGCTGTCCCTGCGTGAGTCGGGGTGGTCCCATTGTTTTCGCGGGCGGGGGCGCCCGCGCCACACGGTTCGATTAGCTCGCCAAAGATCGCCTGCCCCGGCTTCAGTTCATGCCTCAGCCGCAGCATCGGCGCGGCGATCGCACACGCCTCCGGTCCCGCCAGGCGGACGACGCCGATGCCTCCGCGTCCGGGCGGGGTGGCGATGGCGACGATGGTGTCGTCAAGATTCATGGAGTGGAGTGCTGCAGTAGTTTCGGGAGTCGCGCGCCATCATCGACCTTGTTAGTCCACAATAAACAAACGCGCGCCCGTTCGTGTCGAGGAGCGATGGCCGGGTTCGCCGTCAGCGGTCTGGTAGCTGTCGCCGGCTTTCAGGGTGAACTGTCTTCCCATCGGCGAGTTCGGTATCGAGTTCTCCCTCCAGACAAAGAATTACATGCCCCTTGGTGCACCAGTGGTCGGCCAGATATCCTGCCGAGTATTCCACCATGCGGACCCGTATGTCGCCGAAGTTCTGCGTTCTCCATAGCGCCTTGCCCGTCTTGCCCGGGTGTTCGGTAGGGAATCACCTGCGACCAGTCGGTGGTGGTGAAGGGGAAGCCGGTCATTTTCATAAGTGGAGTATAGCCAGAAGCAAACGGCGGCGGGACTGCGGGCGGTTAATCCGGTTTGCCGGGTATGCTCGCCCTCATTTATACTCACTGTTTGCCTCAAGCCAGTTGATTCAATCAGGAGCAGGGATTTTCGATGCCGAAACGTACATTTCAACCCAACCGGCGCAAGCGCTCGAAGAAGCACGGGTTCCGGACTCGCATGAAGACCAAGAGCGGGGCCAAAGTGTTGTCGCGCCGCCGGGCCAAGGGGCGCAAGCGCGTCTCCGTGAAGCCGGGCTTCCGCGAGTAGTTCTCAGGGACGGAGAGCAAAGGCCGTCGTTTTATCAACAGCCTCATTTCAATTGCTATTGTGCAGGATTGCGAAGTTGTGAGCGCTGACGCTCCCAGCCGGGGTGAAGAGCGGCCCGCGCCAAGTGCGGGAAGGGTCTCTCCGCGCGCGGGACGGCTGCTGAAGCACTCGGACTTCGATCGCGTTTATCGGCAAGGCCGGCGGCACTTTTCTCCGCACATGACCGTTTTTTACCGGGCGCAGGACGAGGACGCTGCACAAGAAAGCGCGCGCGTCGGGTTTACCGTGGGACGGCCGCTGGGCGGCGCAGTCGAACGCAACCGCATCAAGCGCAGGCTGCGCGAGGCGGTGCGTCTTCGGCGTTCGGTGTTGCCGACTCCGGTCGATATCGTGATCAATCCGAAGAAGTCGGTTCTGACTTTGGAATTTGCAGTGGTGCTCGAGGAGGTCGGTCGAGCCTTCGACGCGATTGCCAAGGCGATGAAGAAGAGGACGGCGGAAAAATGAAGTTTGTGGCGCTCGCCATTTTGCGGCTATACAAGCGGTGGATTTCTCCGTCGCTGCTGCCCTCGTGCCGCTACGTGCCGACGTGCTCCGAATATGCGATGGAGGCGATTGACCATTACGGCGCGCTCCGCGGCGGACTGATGGCGGCTTGGCGGTTATTGCGCTGCCATCCATTCGTGAAGGGCGGATATGACCCGGTGGTGAAGGATGGCCTTCGGCGCACCGACGATGTACCGACTCCCCACCACCAATGTCGGAGCTGCGATGCCGCCCTGACGACCAACGACCAACAACTAACGACGAGCTACTGATTTGGCCGAATTTCAAAATCCTCAGCAAGAACCCGGAATGGAGCGCAAGCTGCTCCTCGTCTTTGCTCTGACCTTCCTGGTCATCATGCTGTTCCAGCCCATACTGAAAAAGTACGGGCCGCAACCTGCGGCCACTCCGCAAACGTCTAAAGAGCAGCCGGTTTCGAACCCGCCGCAGACCGCTGGAGGAACCACGGCCGCGGAGAATGCGGCTCCCGGTTCAGGGGTTTCCGCTGCATCGTCACGGAAAGCACCCGCTGCTGCCGCCAAGCAAGCCGCCGCCGAGTCGGAAACTGTCATCGACAATGGCCTCTATCACATCGTGTTTACCAACCGTGGCGGCCAGGTCAAATCGTGGGTGCTGAAGAATTACAAGGACACGCCAAACGGGAATCCCCTCGACCTGGTGAATGCAACTGCGGCCGCGAAATACGGCTACCCGCTTTCGCTCTGGACCTACGAGGAAACGCTCCGCAACAAGCTGAATTCAGCGCTCTATGTGGCCTCGAGCACCAGCGCAACCGCGCCTGCCGAAATTACTTTCGAGTACTCCGACGCCGAAGTCTCGGTGCAAAAGAAATTCAAGTTCGATCACAGCTATGTCGTCGGCGTCCAGACCTCGGTCCAGCAAAAGGGAGCGCATGTCGCAGCCTTCCCCATGTGGCCCGCGGGTTTTGGCGGCGAGTCGACCGCGCCTTCGTTTGCGGCGGCGCAGATCGCCTATCAGAACGACAGTAAAGTGGAGCGGCTGGCGATCAAGAAAATCAGTGGCGGCGGGACCATACAAGGCCCGTTCCAGTGGGCGGGGGAATCGGAACAATATTTCGCAGCCGTGTTCCTGCCCCAGGACTCGCAGACGGCCACGATGGTCACGCTGCACAACCAGATCGAGATCCCGCGCTACGGTAGCGATCCGAATGCCCACCAGGTCGACCGCGTGGACGTGCTGGGCGCGGCCGTTGGCAGCCTGCGCGGCGACACCAGCGAGCGGCTCTACGTTGGACCAAAAGCCCTCGTCGATCTGGAGGCGGTCTCCGTCCCTGGGATAGCCGGCGCGGAGCCCGATTTGCGGGCGGTGGTCGATTTCGGCTGGCTCGGCATCATTGCGCGGCCGCTGTTCCTGTGGCTGAAGTGGACCTATAACCACATCGTCGCCAACTGGGGCTGGGCGATTCTGTTCCAGACGCTCATCATCAACCTGGCCATTCTTCCGCTGCGATTGACGCAGATGAAGTCCATGCTCAAGATGCAGCGCGTGGCGCCGCAGATCAAGTCGATCCAGGAAAAATACAAGAAGTACAGCCTGCGTGACCCGCGCAAAGCTGAAATGAACAACGAGATTTCGGAGCTCTATAAGAAGGAAGGCGTGAATCCCGTCGGCGGGTGCCTGCCGATGCTGCTGCCCTTATTCTTGCTTTGGCCCTACTACCGCATGTTGACGGTGGCCATCGATCTGCGGCATGCCAACTGGATTTGGATTCATGACCTTTCGGCAGCCGATCCTTTGCACATTCTGCCGGTTGCGATCATCGTGACCATGTTCCTGATGCAGCGCATGACGCCGCAGGCGGGGATGGATCCGGCGCAGCAACGCATGATGAACATCATGATGCCGGGCATGCTGGGTTTCATGGCCTGGAACCTGCCCTCCGGCCTGGGCCTGTATTGGGCGGCGGGGCAGATCATCGGGATCGCGCAGCAGGCGGTCATGAATCGCACGTCGCTTGGGCGCGAAATGCGCGAGATGATGGCCAAGCGGGCGAGGAAGAAAGAGAAATAGCTTTTGGCTCTAGCTGTTGGCGATGCGGTGGTCGCGGGGTTAAGAGCCAAGAGCTAAGGGCCAAAAGCCAAGAGCCGAGACCTTACTTATGCCAATTACCGACAAAGTTACTGCCGCCAAGCAAATCAGCGAATTCCTGCAAACTGTAATCAGCAACGGCGGGTTCAAGCTGAAGTACCGCATCACCGTCGATCCGCCGATCGCGCAGAATCGGGACTGGGAGCATCCGGAAATCCTGGTCGAATTTGCCGGACCGGACTCTTCTCTTCTGCTCGAACGTGGTGGCGAACTGCTGCGCTCGTTTGAGTTGCTGGCTCTTGAGGTGCTGCATCTTCAGGGCAACGAACACGAAAAAATCTGGTTCGACTGCAAAAATTTTCGCTCGCTGCGGATCGACGAACTGCAAATGTCGGCTCGCACCGCGGCCGAGAAAGTGCGCCGCACCGGAGAGCCGTACCGTTTTGGTCCAATGTCGTCGCGCGAGCGGCGCATTGTGCATCTGGCGTTGCGCGAGGAAAAAGATTTGCGCACCGAAAGCGATGGCGAAGGCGGCCGCCGCTCTGTCGTTGTCTACCCGGGAAACTACAAGCCTTCCAGACCGGACCGGCGCGACTAGAGCAACCTCGGCTCGCGCAACACGCGGCTGGCCAGTGTAGCGATCGTAAGCCGGAGGTATCCCGCCGTTTTCTTGCCCAGGGTAAATCTGCATCGCTATTGCGACACAAGAAACTTGACCATCGTGCCGCGCGGAGTTAGTGCGTTGCACACTTTGCGCGGCAGTTAGTTTCTCGACACTTGACAGCGCGCGGAAATCGCGATGCAAAATCTGTTCGCAGAAAATATTTTTGTTCAACGACACCGACGCGGCCATTTTTTTTGTGCTAGTATGCCGTTCGTCGCGTAATAAATTTCACCCGACATCTCGTATTTTTAAAACAGCTGTTCCGCAGTAAAACGAAAGCACTCATAATTCAAGACAGGATCTTTTCCCAGGCGGTTTTCGCCGGTAGTTTAGGTATTCGATAAAATGTCAGTAGCCAGTTCCGCCATCATTCCGAATCCATGGGCGCGCATACTCGACGCGCTGGAAAAAAAGGTCAATCGCCATTCCTACGACACCTGGTTAAAGCCGACCCGCTTCAGTCACACCAGCAATGGAGTGCTTTTCGTGCGCGTTCCCACCGCCGAGTTTCGCCAGGTGGGCGACAAGTATGCGGACTTGATCCAGGAAGCCGTCGACAATCTCAACCTCGGATACAACGACGTGAAATTCGTCACGGCCGAGGACGACCCTTCCGCCACGCCCATCCGGCATAACGGCGGTCTTTCGGCCGCCGGTTCGAGCGCGCAGTTCGGCAGCCCTTCGCAGGGCCGGTTCGACTGGGACAGTGCCGCGCAACTGAATCCACGCTACACGTTCGATGCCTTCGTTATCGGGAGCGGCAATCAGTTCGCGCACGCGGCCTGCCAGGCGGTTGCCGAGCGGCCCTCCAAGGCTTACAACCCGCTGTTTCTGTATGGCGGCGTCGGCATGGGCAAGACCCATCTGATGCAGGCCATCGGTCACGAGATCAAGCGGCGCTCGCCCCAATCCGCCATTTGCTACGTGTCGAGCGAGAAGTTCACCAACGACGTGGTCAACTCGCTGCGCTACGATAAAATGACTTCCTTTCGGGACAAGTACCGCGGCGTCGATGTGCTGCTTGTCAACGATATCCAGTACGTGGCGCAGAAGGAGCGCACGCAGGAAGAATTCTTCCACACGTTCAACGCGCTGCACGAGTCCATGAAGCAGATCGTGATTGCCAGTGATCGCCCGCCCAAAGAGCTGGCCGAATTTGAGGATCGCCTGCGCAGCCGCTTCGAGTGGGGACTGATCGCCGATATCCAGCCACCCGATCTTGAAACGAAAGTCGCCATCCTGCAGAAGAAGGCGGAGCAGGAGCGCATCACGCTCCCGACCGACGTGGCGCTCTTCATCGCCTCGAACATTCGTTCCAACGTGCGCGAACTGGAAGGCGCGCTGATTCGGCTGGTCGCGCATTCCTCGCTGATTGGCGCGGAAATCACGCTGGCTTACACGCAACAGGTTTTGAAGAACTTCATCGACTCGCAGGCGCGAAAGGTGACGATCGAATCCATTCAGAAGGCCGTCGCCGAACAGTTCGGCTTGCGTCTGGTGGAAATCAAGGCCAAGAATAATTCGCGCTCCATCGTCTACCCGCGGCAGATCGCGATGTATCTGGCCAAGCACCTGACCGAGGCCTCGTTGCCCGAGATCGGCCGCCAGTTCGGCGGCAAGCATCACACCACTGTTCTGCACTCGGTCGAGAAGATCGAGGAATTGCGAAAGAACGACAAGGATCTGAACAGGCTGCTCAATAAACTGACCGAGCAACTGAGCGCATAGATTTCGCCCGGCAGCCGGGGACGTTCACCGGGCTGCTGCCCCGGTCTTCCCGTTCTGGGCCTGTTCCGCCGGTTCCTGCTGGTGTTCTTGCTTTCGCATTTGATATAAGAAAAGAGCAGAACTAGAGTCGGGAGACCCCAACTATGCCGGTAGAAGCCGCCCCCGCCACTGCCACCGCGACCATGGAAATCACGGTCAGCAAGTTTGAATTGCTGCGCGAACTGACGGCCACTCAGGGCGTGGTCGAGCGCAAGACGACCATTCCCATTCTCTCCAATTATCTTTTTGAAGCATCCGGCGACAAGTTGTCTCTGACGGCGACCGATCTCGACCTCAGCCTGCGCACGTCGTGCATTGCGAAGGTGAAGAAAGAGGGCGCGTGCACAATTCCCGCGCGCAAGCTTTACGACTACGTCAGGCTGCTCCCCGACGCCGACATCACCATCCGCCTGCTGGAAAACCACTGGGTCAGCATTCGCTGCGGGCGCTCGAATACAAAGATGGTCGGCATGGCGAAATCGAATTTCCCCGGGCTGCCGGTGTTTCCATCTGCGGGCGCAATCAAGATCCCCGCAGCCGTGCTGCGCTCGATGATCGCGAAAACCGGATTCGCCATTGCCAATGAAGAATCACGCTACACACTGAACGGCGCGCTCATGGTGCTTAAGCCGGAATCGATCACTATGGTTGCCACCGACGGCCATCGCCTGGCGCACATCGAGCGCTCGGGAGAAAAGTTCGAAGGCGTTTCCGGCGAGATGAAGACGCTGATCCCCAAGAAGGCGATGGACGAACTGAAGACGCTGCTCGACTCCGACGTCGAAACCATCGACTTCGCAAAAGACGAATCCACGCTCTTCTTCCGCGTTGGGCCGCGTCTGCTCACTTCTCGTCAACTCACCGGGCAGTTCCCGAACTACGAGGCGGTTCTCCCGAAGGAGATCACGAAATCAATCCTCGTGCAGGGTGACGAACTGGGCGGTGCGATTTCCCGCGTAGCCCAGTTTGCCGACGAACGCTCACGCGCCGTGCGCCTGCGCCTCGACAAAGACGAGTTGAAACTTTCGGCCTCGTCCACCGAAACCGGGGAGTCAGAAGATTCGATCGAGGTTGCTTACAACGGCGACGCGATGTCGATCGGCTTCAATGCACAGTATCTCCTCGATTTCATCAAGGCCATTGGCTCCGGCGAGGTCAAGCTCGAACTAAAAGACGCTCAATCCGCCGGGCAGCTTCGCCCTGCCGAAAGCGAAGACTACAAGTACCGCTACATCGTGATGCCGATGCGGATCTGAGGCCGCACTTTACCGCTTGTCATGATGAGCGGAGTCGAAACCGCCCTATCGTCGCACCGAATCTGGCCAGAGCGGCTGCAGTCGGCGATGTTGGTGGGGCCGGGCAAACACTGCGTCTCGCCTCTTTACAGTTTTCAGCAAAACCCTTATAGTGCCCGCCATGAACGGAACTCTTTACTGCAACAAGTGCGGAGCGCCGAATGCCGCGACCGCTCAATTTTGCGGACGATGCGGTGCCGGGCTCGTCCCGGCGGCAGCGCCTGCGCCGGGCGCGGTTCCCCCGGCAGCTCCAGTTGCCGCTGCCAGCTATCCTGCGCCGGTCGGCTACCCGGTTGCGCCGGCCGGCGTTCGCTATGGGGGTTTCTGGATTCGCGTGGTCGCGCTCATCATTGATGCAATCCTTGTGCGCGTTGTCGTGCACCCGGTGGCTGCGATCTTCGGCATTGGCGGACTTGCTGCGGGCGGGCTGGGGTTGCACGGCCTCCGGCACGGAGCGGGTCTGCCGCTCCTCATTTTCGGCAGTGGAGTCTTGTTCGTGCTCACTGTTGGCGCCTCGTGGCTTTACGAAGCTCTCATGCTGAGTTCTTCCTACCAGGCCACGCTTGGCAAAATGATCTTCGGGATGAAGGTTACCGACCTCAGCGGCAACCGCCTCTCCTTTGCGCACGCCACCGGTAGATATTTCGCCAAATGGATCTCTAAGTTGACCCTCGGCATCGGCTACATCATGGTCGGTTTCACCGAGCGCAAGCAGGGCTTGCACGACATGATCGCGGGAACGCTGGTGCGGAGGAGTTAGCCCAGGTCAGAGGTTTGAGGTTAGATTGCAGAGGTTAACACCGAGATGGCAGGGGCTGGAACGCATGGACGTTTTACCTCTGCAATCTGACCTCTGACCTCTGCAATCGCGTACACACTCCCGCAGTCTCCTCGCTCACTTTCCTTTAGACTAAAGAAGTCATGTCTCTCCCTGTTACCCGCCTTCGCCGCTGGTTTGCTGCGGCTGCGATCCTGATGATTGCGATCGTGGTGGGGATGTATTTCTACGCACGCTGGCGTGTAAGAGGCGCAATACACGAGGTTCCCGCGAAAGTCGGGCTCGACATTCAGCAGACTGCCGAAGGCTTTTCGATCTCCAAGTCAGAGCAAGGACGCACGGAATTTACGGTCAGCGCATCGAAGGCAGTTCAGTTCAAAGAAGGCGGGCGCGCCGAACTGCACGACGTCAGGATCGTCGTCTACGGGAAGGACTCGAGCCGCTTCGACCGCATTGCCGGAGACGACTTCGAATTCGACCCCAAGTCGGGAGATATCACCGCCAGGGGCAGGGTGTTGATCGACCTCGAAGCTAACCCTGAGGGCATAAAAGAAGCCGACCAGGCTCCTCCCACCGAAGCGGGGAAACCGATTCATGTGGAGAGCGAAGGCCTCATCTTCAACAAAGACACAGGGAACGGTTTTACTGCCGGGAAAGTGACGTTCGAGACGCCAGAGGCCAGCGGTTCGGCAGTGGGCATTAACTACGTCGCCAAAACGGGCACAATGACCCTGCGCTCGTCGGTTGAAATTGACGTCCACCAGCCGCAGCAATTCCACCTGAAGGCGGAGCGCGGGATTATCAGCAAGGGACCGATCGAGATCGTTCTCGATGCCGTGCACCTGGCCCGTCAGAATCAGCAGCTTCAATCCGACCGCGCCACGTTCTTTTTACGCAACGACAATACCGTGGAACGGATTCTCGCCGAAGGCAACGTTGAGGGCGAGGTGCGCGCGCGTTCGTTGACCCACGCCCGGTCTGATCGCGCCGAACTCCTGCTTGCAGGAACGCGAAATCAGCTCACCACGGCATTTCTGAGCGGAAACGTCCACCTCGAAACAAGCGGAGGGTCCACGGCACTGGGCGACGCCGGGCGGGCGACGCTCTACTTTGGGGCCAATCAGGTGCTGGAGAAAGTGCACGCCGAGGATGGAGTGCGCCTAGTCCAGAACAAATCGGCCGAAGGCGCTGGGCCCCAGAACAAGGGAAGGGCGGGGGAAAACGCGGCGCCGGTTCTGGCCCCGGCTATTAGCCCGCAGCGGGGAGCATCTACGAACGCACAACAGGTGGAAATGACCGCCCCCGCAATGGACCTTGTTGTGAAGAAGGGCAATCAAGTCGAGTCCGCCCAAACCATTGGCCCGCCCCAGATCGTGATCACGCAGGCCGACACAAAGCAGAAGACGGTGGTGACTGCGGCCCGGTTCACGGCCAGATTCACCGATAGAAATCGATTGGAAAACCTGCACGGCGAGCCCGATGCCAGAATTGTCAGCAGCGTTCCTGGCCAGGTCGACCGAACCTCAACCAGCCCGACCCTCGATGTTCGGTTCGCTCCCGAAGGCGGCATTTCAACCATCACGCAGGCGGGCGGAGTCACTTACGTAAGCGGAACACAGAAGGCCTGGGCGCAGAGCGGCACATATACCGCCGCCGACCAGATGCTGGTGCTCAACGGATCTCCGCGTGTGGTGGATGGCGGGATGACCACCACCGCCCAGAAAATCACCTTCAATCGCGCGACCGGCGACGCGGTTGCCGAGGGTAACGTAAAGAGCACGTACTCGGATCTCAAGGCGCAGCCGGATGGCGCCATGCTTGCCTCCTCTGACCCGATTCACGTGGTCAGCCAGAGCATGACCGCGCACCGCTCGGCGGCAGTGGCCGAGTACTCTGGCAACGCCCGGCTATGGCAGAACAGCAACGTAGTAGAGGCTCCCACGCTTCAATTCGACCGGGACCGCCGCTCCCTGGTTGCCCAAGGCTCGTCCACGCAGCCCGTAAAGACCGTGCTGGTGCAGATGGACAACAAGACCAGGAAGGTGATGCCGGTGACGATCACCTCGGCGCACCTGACCTATATCGACAGCGAAAGGAAAGCGTTCTTTGAGGGTGGGGTGACCGCAAAGGGAGCGGATCCGACCGGGGCTTACGCGAAGATGACGTCGCAGGAAATGAGTGTATTCATGGTCCCGCAAGGCCAGTCCCACGCCGCCGTCTCGCCCAGCGCCATGGCGGGTGCGCAAGTCGAAAAGATTATCGCCCAGAGCAGTGTCGTGCTCACTCAACCGGCACGACGGGCGACCGGGGATCAACTCGTTTACACGTCCGCTGACGAGAAGTTCGTGCTAACGGGCGGACCGCCTAGCATTTTTGATGCCGAACATGGCAAGATTACCGGCGATTCGTTGACTTTCTTTAGACACGATGATAGGGTGCTCGTGGAAGGAAGAGAAACGTCCCCGGCGGTCACAAGGACGCAAGTGGCACGATAAATGCATACGCTCGCAACCGACGAAATTGGAAAGACTTATCGGGGCCGGCGCGTGGTGAACGGCGTAAGTCTTCAGGTACTGCAGGGCGAAGTGGTTGGCCTGCTGGGACCGAACGGTGCCGGAAAGACTACCTCCTTCTATGCAATTGTTGGTCTGATTCCTCCCGATAGCGGTAGAGTGCTGTACGACAACGAAGATATCACCAGCGTTCCCATGTACTTACGGGCACGCGAGTACGGCATCAGCTATCTCCCTCAAGAAGCTTCCGTTTTCCGGAAATTGACGGTCGAGGAGAATATCCTGGCCGTTCTGGAAGCCCAACCTATCTCCTGGCATGAGCGCCGGGAGAAGGCCGAGAAGCTGATTGACCAACTGGGACTCGAGCATATCCGGCAGAACCGTGGTTATGCTCTGTCGGGCGGGGAACGACGGCGGGTCGAGATTGCCCGCTCGCTTTGCATCAGCCCGACGTTCATTCTTCTCGATGAGCCGTTTTCGGGTATTGACCCGATCGCTGTGCTTGATCTGCAGAAGATTATTTCGGATCTGCGGGCGAGCGGCATCGGAATCCTGATCACGGACCACAATGTCCGCGAGACGCTGTCGGTGACGGATCGAGCGTACATCATCAACGAGGGCCGAATTTTCCGCTCGGGTACTCCCGAGGAATTGGGAAGTGACCCGGAGGTACGAAGAGTTTATCTGGGTGAAAGTTTCTCGTTGGTGTGAGCGTTGGGTTACCAAGGCGTAGCCATCTTGGACTTTCGTGCCAAGCCGGATGGCCGCAGCGCATGAGAAGTTAAGTAGGTAGGTCAGAGGTAAGAGGTGAGATTGCAGAGGTAAGAACATTCGGCCTGAGCGGTACAGGCGAGGGCGTAGGCTTTTACCTCTGCAATCTCACCTCTACCCTCTGACGTCATAATCAAAACGCAGGCAGGGATTCAGACTGTAAAGCATGGTTCTTCTTCAGCACAAACTGAACGTCAAGCTGTCGCAACGGCAGATCTTGACCCCGGGCCTCGTCCAGATGGTGTCCGTGCTCGCGCTCAACAAGCTCGAGCTTAAGGACATGATCAATTCCGAAATGGTCGAAAACCCGGTTCTGGAAGAGCTGGAAGATTCAGTCCCAATGCTCGATGAGATCGGGCGGCAGGAAGAAGAACGCGACCGCATTGCAGCCAAGGCGACGACCGAAGAAAACCCCATCACGGCGAACGAAAAGAAGGATCCGTTCGAAGAGATCGACTTCGGCTCGTTTTTCCAGGAGTATCTGGACCCCGGTTATCGCAGCTCCGGCGAGATGGAGGAAATTGAAAAGCCCTCTTTTGAGAACTTCCTGTCGAAACCGGGCAATCTGACGGATCACCTCCTTTGGCAGCTGGGTGCGATTTCCACCTGCCCGCCGGTACGCGAGGCGGCCGAGTTGATCATTGGCAATCTGAGCGAAGACGGTTACCTGATTGCCAGCGACGACGAGCTGTTGGGTGTGATCCCGGCGGCAGCGCCCGATGCCGACGCCGAAACGCAGGCCAAGATCGTCGGGCAGGCCGAAGCGTTGGGGATCGTCGCAACGGCGGCTGTCGAGGAGCCGGGAACGGAACCGACTTTGCCGACCAATGGCTCTTTCGCCGGCGATGTTCCTGAAGATGGCCAGCCAACTCCTTCGATGCCAGAGGCAGCGCTGTCTGAACCGGCTGACATCGCGATCATGGAGCCGACTCCGGCACCCGAAGGTTCACCGAACGCTCCCATCACAGCATTCGCCGAGGAGGCTCCGGCACCCAGCGCACCGAGCAATGGCACACCGGGCAACGGCATTTCCGCGACCGCGACCGCCCCTGCCCGCGTAGCGGTGGGCTTTACCCTTGCCGATCTGCACGAGGCTCTCGACGCTGTCCGACAGTTCGATCCGCCAGGAGTGGCTTGCCGCGACCTGCGGGAGTGCCTGCTCTACCAGCTCCGTTATCACCTCCATCAGTTGCAGCAGCACCGCAACGGCAACGGCGCCACCGAACAGGTGGTCCAGGATGCAATGGCGGTGGTGAATGAGCATCTGAAGGCAGTTACCCTTAAACAGTTCAAGGAAATCGCGCGCGCCATCGGCCGCCCCGTAGAAGCCGTGCAGGCCGCGCTCGACTATATCCGCACGCTTGATCCGCGCCCCGGCCTGCAGTACAACAAAACTCCCGCGCGCCTGATCGAGCCCGATGTCGCTTTCGTCAAGCACGGCGACGAGTGGCTGATCATCATGAATGACGAGGACATGCCGCAGTTACGCCTGAATCCTGCCTACAAGCGCCTGCTGACTCGTGAAGGCAACGACCGCGAAACTCGCAACTACGTCAAGGATCGCTACAAATCCGCCATTCAGCTGATCAAGAACATTGAGCAGCGCAAGCAGACCATCACCAAAGTCTGTTATTCGATCGTGGCCCGGCAGCAGGATTTTCTGGAACGCGGAATCGATCAGCTGAAGCCGATGATGATCAAGGAAGTGGCCGAGGAGATCGGCGTGCATCCTTCCACCGTCAGCCGTGCCGTGGCGAACAAGTATGTGCACACGCCGCAGGGCGTGTTCGAGTTGCGTTATTTCTTCTCCGAGAGTGTGCAGGGCCCGGAAGGCGGCGGCACGTCGCTGCTCATCCTGAAACGCCGCGTCAAGAAGCTGATCGAGGAAGAAGATCCAAGCCGTCCGCTCACCGACGAGCAAATCACCCGCATCCTGCAGTCGCAAGGCATTAATGTAACGCGCCGTACCGTAGCCAAGTACCGTGAAGACATGAAGATTCCCAGCACGCACCAGAGAAGAGTGAAGAAATAGAGGTCAGAGGTCAAAGGTCAGATTGCAGAGGTGAAAGCTCTCGGGCATTCGGATTTTACCTCTGCAATCTGACCTCAGACCTCTGACCTTGTTCTTAAGTAGTGCCCGTTTTTTTGACTTCGAAATTTCAGGAGGGCGCTCAATGAATGTGGAGTACACCGGTCGTCAGTACGAAATTCCTCCTTCTATCCGCAAAGAAGTTGAAACTGGTCTGAACAAAATCCGCAAAATTCTAGGGGACCGGTTCGAAACCAAGGTGATTCTCGCGGTGGAGAAACACCGCCACAAAGCCGAAATCACGATTAACCCTCCGCACGGGATGATTGTTGGCCTGGCGCAAGCCCACGACATGGTTTCGGCGGTCAACGCCGCGCTCGATCATCTGCACAGCCAGGCATTGAAGTACAAAACGAAGTGGCTAAGCAAGAAGCGCAAGGCCGTGAAGAAGTTCAACGGCCAAGGCGCGGGCGAGAATCTTGAAACGGAACTGGGCCTGGCGGATAGCGCAACCGTTTCGGTAACGGTGCACAAATTTCCATCGGTGGCCAAGACGACCGAGGTGCACCTGGTGCGTTCCGCCGACTCGGTCGCCCTGCGCCCGATGACACTCGAAGAGGCGATTAAAGAGGCGCATTTCCGCGATCGCGATGTCTTCGTATTTCGCGATCCCAAGGGCAAACTCATGGTGCTGCACCGCACGCGCGACGGGAAGATGGAGCTGATCGAAGCGCCGTAGAGCTGTCAGCCGTCAGCTCTCAGCCGTCAGGGAGGCATGACCATGCTTGGCGTAGCCTTGTTGCAGGGTTTCTTCTGTGTTCGTGTCTGATCAGTCGCTCTCGTGCGGCTGACGCGTGGGTGGTCCGCGAGGATGGCGTTGGACCGGTGAAGGTCGGGATGGCGCTGTCCCGGCTGAACACAGTGCTCCACGAAAGGTTCTCGATGCCGGCGGACAAAAGCGATCAAGGATGCTTTTAGGAGCATCCTCATGTCAGCTTCATGATTGAAAACAGCCGGGTGGCGCGCGTCGATGTGGAGAGCCCTGGCGTGTTTACGTCCACAGGGATTGAAGTTGGTGACTCTGAAGCGCACACGAAGCAGGTGTATGGCTCAGGGCTGAAGGTCGAACCGCGTCAATATACAGACGGCCATTACCTGACGGCGCGATCAAGCGACGGCCACTACGGCATCCGGTTTGAGACCGACCAAGGAAAGATCACGATGTTCTACGCCGGACGCTACAAGGCGATTCAATACGTGGAAGGCTGCGAATAGGCAGCCTCAAACCGTCCCCGTTACTTCCTGTGCCCACGTCAGCGCCAGCCACCAGGTGTCGGCGACCTGCTCGTCCGTGAGATTGAGTTGTTGGGCGAATTCGGTCGACCTTGCCCATTCCCCCGACTCCTGCGCCAGCATGAGCCCATAGAGCGTCCGTAGGCTGCTTTCCTGACCCAGCAATGCGCTCTTGATGGCATGGTCGACGGGAATCTGTTCGAGAAGTCTGGTCATTTCGATCTCGAGAATCGCATCCATCACAGATAGCAATCCCATCAGGAAGAGATCATTATTCGATTTCAGCCGCTCGGAAAGCAGCTCACAGAACCGGGCCCGGGTGAGCCCCATGAGTACAAGTTCGCTGCTCCTCTGTTCGGCCGCCCCTAGTGTAACCACCAGGCGGATCCAGCGCCGTAACTCGCGTTCTCCCAGGATCGCCATGGCATGACGTACAGATTTGATTTCCAGGGAAAACCCAAAGATGGGGCTATTTAGATAGCGCAGCAGGCGATAACAGATGGAAGCCTCTTGCTTGAGAGCTTTCTCGAGCTCACGCTGATCCAGTTCCGGGCGGGAAATCAATTCGAGAAGTCGCAAGAGGCGCAACCGGCTGGCAGGAACTTCGCGGCCGACGATAATCTCCGGTTTTTTGAAAAAATAGCCCTGGAAATAAGCGAAACCCATGTTACGAGCCTGGTTGAACTCCTGTGGCGTTTCCAATTTTTCCGCCAGCATCTTGCATTTTTGCGAACCAAACCGGTACACCATCGCGGTACGTTCTTCCGGCCGCGTCGCTCTGATATCCACCTTGATAATGTCGGCGAGGCCGCAGAGAGGAATCCGGGGATCGTCAGGCGCGAAATCATCGAGAGCGATCAGATAGCCGGCTTCTTTGAGCCGTTTGCAGGCCGCAACGATGGAGTCTTCAGGTTCGACCGTCTCCAGAATCTCCACCACCGTCTGGGATGGAGGCAGCAAGGTGACCAGGTCCATCAGCAGGGTGTCGCGAGTGCAGTTCACAAAAGCGTGGGTGTGATGGCAAAGTGTGTCCAAGCCAAGCAGCAGCGAACTGTCAAGCGTGGAGCGCGCGGCCAGATCGGGGTCGGCGGCGAAATAATCCTGAACCCCGTTTCGGAAAAGAAGTTCGTATCCAAACACCTTCCCGGAGCGGTCGAAGATTGGCTGCCGGGCAACGAAACGTTGGCCCGGAACCGCGATCGAGTTGACTGCCGGGGCTATTCCTGCGCCGCTATCGGGCTTCACAGTAGATGAATCGGCATGTCGAAGGCAAAACTTCAGGTCAGGCCCCTTGTTTCCGTGTCGATGCCCAAGTGTGGAAAACTAAAGTTTCTCCCCCCTTGCGCAATCGACTGTTTCGTGGGTAACATCAATTGTTCCCTTAGGGCCTTGCTTCTTGCGGGCCGTAGGCGCCCTAGCAAACTCCAGGCGCGAATACAGCGAGAGTATCGTTCTCAAGTAGCATCCAGCCGAAGTGGGTTCGGTCAGCCGAAGGCAGTGTGCATTGTGCTTCACACTCTGTCCTATCGAGCTCAAGGGGAAGACGAAACAAACAGGCCTGCGATCTTCGATCCAGGTTGGGGTTAAGTTCAAAAGTCTAACAAGAGAAAACGTATGAATGCAGGACCCGCACACCCCTCCTCAGGAGGAGGTAAGCATAGACGGCGCCGTGGGCGTCGTTCGCAAAAACGCGGCCCCAGTGGCGGACCGCACCGGGCACGGCAGGAACATCAGGGAATTTTCACCGCGCCCATGGATCATAGCTATCGCGCCAATCTCAACGGTGGCGGCGACAATGGCAACAAAGGCGTCCGGCGGCCCGGTTTTTCTGCCGCCTACCCGATCGGAGATCCGGAACCGCTTCCCATGCCAAGGGAGGACGCGGCTTCCCGTGTCTTCGCTTTTGTCGAAGATCTGTTCTTCTTGACCAAGATTCAGGACACGGGCCGCAAGATGAACGTGAAAGTGGAGTTCGTGCGGACCGAAAAAGATCTCGCCGACCACATGAAAAACAATGGCGAGGAAAAGCCGTCCCTGATCATTTTCGATCTCAACAACGTCAATGCCAAGCCTCTGACGTTGATCCCTAAATTGAAAGCCAAACTCAAGAAGGGAACCTCGATCATCGGCTTTCTCTCGCACGTGCAGGGAGATCTGAAACAGAAAGCGCATGAAGTGGGCTGCGACATGGTGCTGCCACGTTCGGCTTTCTCGCAGAACCTGCCGCAGTTGCTGCGCCGCCACGGCGCCAGCGAAGCCGACTTGAACGCTGTTAGCTAGCCTGCCGCTCCGCAACTCGCGGCAGGCTCGCTGCAGCAGTTCAGGCCGTGATCTATATCGTCAAACTTCCCTGATACAATTCCGCCGTGTTCCCAAACAAAATTCTGATTGCGACCATGTCCGGGATCTTGACGGTGACCGTTTGGGCTCAGGAGCCTCCGTCGCAGCAGTCCCCTGCGCAACAACCAGCCGCGCAACCGTCGGCCACGAAGCAGCCGCCGGTGAAGGTAAGCATGCTCAATGTCTGTTCGCCCTCCGGCGAGGACCAAAAGGAATTGTCTGCAGCGCTGGCCAAGGTCCCTATCAAGCCAGCGTTCACCAAGGATTACGAAGTGGCGCGCGGGCGCTCTACGCTGGATCCGAACACGCCGATGCCCGGGATGCCGGCGCTGCCTTCGGGCGCGGCAGCGGCTGCCAACTGGGTGCGCGTCCGGCGGGAATTTCCCGCTGCTGCCGCGTTC
Source organism: uncultured Acidobacteriaceae bacterium (assembly GCA_963818945.1). Lineage (GTDB taxonomy): Bacteria > Acidobacteriota > Terriglobia > Terriglobales > Acidobacteriaceae > Acidiflorens. The sequence continues at coordinate 2,074,154 of CAWFUA010000001.1, forward strand.
AGCAACGTTCAATACTCGTTCAGCGTGGATGCGGACAACATGGTAGAGACGCTGGTGCTGCGAGTGCGCGATCCAAAGGATTTGATGGAGGTTGCGATTGAGGACAGCGCTTCCGCGATTACCTCCGCGGCCGTGATGCTATCGGCCAACACACCGGCTGCGCGCGTAAAATTGGAGCGCTTTGGGAAGTCCTCGGTCGTGCTCGCGCGCTGTTCGGCAGCAGAAGGGAAGCCGGCGCCGAATCAAAGCGGGTACGAACCGATCTTCCGCGCTGCCAGCGAAGTTCTGAATCGCTATCGTGACGCCTTGGGCGTGCGCAAGATGGTGCCTCAGGAACTGGTGCGGCTGGGCGTGGGAACTTCGACGAAGGCGGGCGGCACGAACAAGACTCGCTAGCTCCATCCCGCTGTTTTGCGGTCTGCAACGAAATCTGCTCCACGGAATCTATTGATAAAGATCGTCGATAAATATGGATACTCGCAATGTCGTAATCGTAGGCTCGGGTTGCGCCGGACACACGGCCGCTCTCTACTCCGCCCGCGCCAATCTCAAGCCGCTGATAATCGAAGGCCACGAACCCGGCGGACAACTCTCGATGACCACTCTGGTCGAAAACTTTCCCGGCTTTCCCGAAGGCATCCAGGGCCCGGAGCTGATCGAAAACATGCGCAAACAGGCCTCGCGCTTCGGCGCCGAGTACCGCATGGGCCACTTGGTCAAGGCGGACCTGGGCAAACGGCCATTTGAACTCACCATCGGCAAAGACGTGATCCAGACGCGTACGCTGATCATTGCCAGTGGAGCCTCGGCGCGCTGGCTTGGCCTGCCCAACGAGCAGGCGCTGATCGGCCACGGCGTTTCGTCGTGTGCGACTTGTGACGGATTCTTTTTCTCGGGCAAGGAGATCGTCGTGATCGGTGGCGGTGATTCCGCCATGGAAGAAGCGACCTTCCTGACGCGGTTTGCCAGCAAGGTAACGCTCATTCATCGCCGCGAGCAGTTCCGCGCCTCGAAGATCATGCTGGACCGCGCTCGCGCCAACCCCAAAGTCGCGTTTCTCACCGACACCGTCGTTGATGACGTGCTCGACGTCAGCAAGAAAGAAGTCACCGCCCTGCGCCTGCGCAACGTGAAAACCGGCGAGAGCTGGGATTTTCCCGCCAGCGCCATGTTCCTGGGCATCGGACACATCCCGAATGCGAAGATGTTCGCGGGCCAGCTTGAGACCGACGCTGACGGCTACCTGGTTACGCAAAAGAACGTTTTTACCCGCGTGCCCGGCGTGTTTGCCTGCGGCGACGTGCAGGACCGGCGCTACCGCCAGGCCATTACTGCCTCTGGCTCAGGATGCATGGCTGCGCTCGAAGTGGAGAAGTACCTGGAGGAGGAAGGGCACTGAGGTTTCCGTGTCTTCCTCCGTGTAACTCTGTGGTCACGGTTCTGTTCGTTGGCGCAATACTTGCTTTTGCTTCGCGACAGGCAGCGTTTCACACGCGGTTCGCAACACCAGGCGCGGGGCGCGTTTCCGAATCTTCATCAGATAGGGAACGGTCGGCTTCGGGTTGTACTTTGCCGCTTCCCGCAGCAGCCATCCCAGTCCCTTCTGCACCATGTCGTCGTCATCGGCCAGCAGCATATCCGAGAGCCGCACAACTTCCGGAAAGAACTCCTTTTCCCGTACGCCTCGAATCAGCGTGACACAAGCGGCGCGCCGCCGCCAGCGACTGCGCGACCTGGCCCAGCGAAAAATCTCCCGGCAACGTTTGGGTTCGGCGCGCAGCATCGGGGCAAGCACGTCGTGCGCCAGCGCATCGTGATCCGCCCAACTGCTGATGCGGTCAAGCCACGAAGCGAAGAGGCGGAACTCTTTTTCTCCGAGCGAATGTGTCTGCTTCTCGAGCAGAAACACAGCAAACACTTTCTCCTCCAGAACTCGCCCCGAAAAGAGCTGGTCGGCAACCTGTACCAGAAAGTCCATCCCCATTTCGCGGGCAATGCTGCGCCGGGAGCGCACGGCCACCTTGCGAAGCTCGGCCGTATACCATCCGCGAGACTGCACCTCTTCTTTGAAAAACCGCTGCACTTCTTCCGAGTGCGGCGCCGAGCCACCATCCTGGAGCACGCGCCGGATGTGGTCGGCAATATATTTTGGAGTGATTTTTCGTTCGGGCATGATCTAGTCCTGTGCCCGTGGAGCGACGGGAGCCTCGCCCGTCCCCACCGTCTTGTCATAAATCCACAGCAGCAACGCCGTGACAATGCCGACGGCCGTCACGCTCCACCAGATCCGCGCCGGCTGGTGCGCGACTTCTCCAAAGTGATGAACGATCGTTCCGCCGAACCATCCGCCGATCAGCGACCCGATGCCAATCGGAAGAAAGGCAAAACCCATGTACGTCCCCTGCTGCCCCGGCGGCGCAAGCCGCGAAATATATTCGTAATAGCGCGGAGACTGAATAATTTCGCCCAGCGCGAGCACGAACAGCGACAAAATTGCGCCGATCAAACTAGGCCAGAAGGCGAGAATGAGCCACGAAGAAGAAGTAATGAGCGTGCCCAGAATGATGGCTTGAAACGTAGGAATCTTGCGCGTCAGGAGATTGATCGCCAGCGTAAGACAGATCACCGTAATGCCATCCGTCGCTATAACGGTTTCGGCGGATGCATTGGCATTGATGTATCCGTGAATGTATCCCGGCAGAGAAATATATTGCTGCCAGAAGACGATCCAGTATCCGGTGAAGATCACCAGAAACCACATGAAGCGGCTCAAGCCGGCCAGAACCAGCGCTAGCAGCCCAACCCAGATCCACCAGGGAATGTTGGTCGTGGGATGGAAGAGGTTGTAGATCTCAAGCAGTAGTGAGACTGCCAGCACCGGCAAGACCAACCGCGCATTCCCCAATACGACGCAGAAATTCCGCGCTACTGTTGCAATCGATGGCGGAGGTGCATCTCCAGCCTTGCGCGGCTCGCGGAAGAACAACAGCACAACAAAAAACATCGCGAAGACGCTGACAGCCGATACGCGATAAACATTCTCAACACCCAGGTGGCTGTGGGCCCATCCCGCGAAAAGGGGCCCGGCCGCGCCTCCGATATTGACCATCGTGTAATAAATCGAGTAGCCAATCGAACGCACGTTCTCCTTCGAAGCGCGCGCCGTTGTGCCCACCACGCAAGGCTTCACCATCGATATGCCCAGCGCGGGCAGCATGAGGATGATGCCAACAAAGAGGCCAAGCGGCACGAGATTGCGTACCCCGGCTAACCATGGCGCTCCGATCGACCCAATCAGGAAATACGCGACCGCCAAAATAAGATAAGCCGTCGACAATGCGCGGCGGAACCCGATGCGGTCGGCCACTGCTCCGCCGAAGATTGCAAGAAACCAGACCATCCCGCCAAAAATGCCGGTGAGGGTCCCGGTCTGCTCGGTCGAAAAATTCAGCCGCTCCTGCAAGTAGAGCGCCAGCGAAGCAAACGCGCCGTAGTAGGAGAGCCGCTCGAAAATTTCGGTGATATTGGCGATCCAGAAAGGCCGCTCAAATCCGTTGCGGATTTCCTGCAAACGTTCAGAAAAGTTCAAAGTCCGGGCCTCCTGAACCATCGCCACACAACAACAAATTCACCCACAACGAACAAGAAACCGAAGATCTGCTTGTTGTAGCAAGCCAGCCATAACGGCAGGTAAATATCGAAATTACAAGCGCGGTCGCTGGTATAGCCGGCGGCTACATCAGTGAGCGGACAGCGTCCGCCATTGACGGCCAGGACCACGCACTCACCAATGATCAACAGCGTCAACGCGAAAGCCCAGCGAAACTTCCTCCACCAACCGAGACAGGGTAAGGCAAGAATCGCTGCCGCCATCACGGCCCACACCGCGGTATGCAGCAGTTTGATCTGCTGGAGTTTGTGCGCGAGCACCGCAGAGGAATCGTGCACCTGAAGCATGAAAGATCCTCATCTTGAGGCCTGCGCGCCCCGCTGTGCGCCGAACACTCAGCGCGTGAGCCGCCCTCGTACTTCCTCGGCCGACAGCCCCGCGACTCGAACCACCTTATTCCGGCTCGTCAGGCCGGCTGCAATAGTAACGGAGGAGCGCGGAACCTTCAAAATGTTTGCGAAGAATTCAATGCACGCCTCGTTGGCTTTGCCATCGACGGGCGGAGCAGTCAACGCAACCTTGAGCGCATCGCCGACCTCGCCCGTAATGGCATTCTTTTTGGCGCGTGGATGCACCTTGATTGCGAAGGTAGCTCCCGCCGGCGAATCCGTAATCTTAACCATTGTCTCCGTAGAGACGCGGTTGACCGTCACTTGCCGTGATCGGCAAGTTCCCCGCTCGCGGCATCGCGCTCCCGATACGGGGCAAGCCCCGTCTCTACATTCTTAGGTCTTTCCTCCGTGTCCCGCTGTGTCCTCTGTGGTTGTCGCTTTTGCCTTTCCCCGAAGATTCCCGTGCCCACGCGCACGCAGGTTGATCCCTCTTCCACCGCAACCTCAAAGTCGTGCGACATTCCCATCGAAAGCATATTCATGGCAACACCCGGCAGATCGCGGGCCGCGATCCCATCCCGAGTCTCCCGCAGTCGCCGAAAGTATTGCCGGGCGCCCTCCGGATCATCGGTGTAAGGAGGCACCGTCATCAGCCCCCGAATCGCGAGATGCTTCCACTGCGTCGCGCCCATCAAGATACGCTCCAACTCCTCCGTGTCCGGAGAAACGCCGCTCTTCGCGTCTTCACCGCCCACGTTGATCTCGATCAGCACCGGCAACATCTTCCCTGCCGCTTCTGCCGCCGCGTTCAACTTCTCGGCCAGTCTCACCGAGTCCAGCGAGTCCACTGCCCTAAACAATTCCGCTGCCTTCACTGCCTTGTTTGACTGCAAGTGCCCAATCAGATGCCATTCCATGCCATTCAATCCGCGCACGGCGTCAGCCTTCCCCGCAAATTCCTGCACTCGATTTTCGCCAAACACGCGAATCCCAGCCGCGTAAGCCTCACGAATCGACTCCGGCGGGAAAGTCTTGCTCACCGCCATCAGGGTAATTGCGGAAGGGTCGCGTCCTGCGCGCCGCGCAGCGGCCTCAATCCGCTCGCGGATGTGGGCGACATTTTCTGCGATAGACACCAAAGAGATTTAACCACAGGGGACACTGAGGAGCACGCAGGAATTACAAAAAGAAAGAGTCAGATTGCTAAGCAAAAGTCCAAGCCGCGCGCGACCGGGCTTCACCTCTGCAATCTGACCTCTGATATTCCGAGATCCCTCGCGGAGCTCGGGATGACGGCGCGCGGCTCCCGCTTCGCTCACGCCGCGCAAACGCCGTCACATGATCGCGGTCGGCGGCGCCGGATCTTCCGGTCGACCGGCGTTCGCCAGCGGTACGCGCACCATCACCAGCGTGAGCGCAATCAGCGCGATTAGCGCGGTGATAAACGGTGCCTCCCATTTTACGAGCGTAACGTCATGTCCGGAGCCCACCAGTCCCGCAATGAGCAGTCCGCAAAGCGCTTCGCCAGCGATCAGGCCGGAGGCCGTCAGCACACCGGCGTTATCCACGCGAGCTTTTTGCGCATCGTTGTAGCCGCGGCGGTCGCGCAGGGTATCGGTGATCCAGCGGATGACCCCACCGATAAAAATGGCGAAGGTCGTGCCCAGCGGCAAGTACATGCCGACGGCAAACAACATCACGCTCTTTACTTCAATCAGGATTGCCGTAATCCCCATCAGTATGCCGACAATCACCAGCGGCCACGCCATATCTCCGCCAACAATGCCCTTGGAGAGCATTGCCATCAGGCCGGCTTGCGGCGCGGGAAGGGCAGGGCTGCCGAAATGATAGGCGTGATCGAGAATGGCCATCGGGAAGAAAAGAACCAGCGAAGCGACGATGATGCCGAAAATGTCGCCGATCTGCATTTTGGCGGGCGTGCCTCCGAGGATGTGCCCGACCTTCAGGTCCTGCAACATTTCGCCCGCGACCGCCGAAGAAACGCAAACCACGGCAGCCACTCCGAGCACGGCGGCAACGCCTCCGACGCCGGAAACGCCCAAGGCAACCATCAGCAAGGCTGCAATCACCAACGTGCACAGCGTGAGGCCGGACACCGGATTGTTCGACGACCCGATCATTCCAACCAGGTTGCCCGAGACGGCGGCGAAAAAGAATCCAATGATAATCATGACGCCGGCAGCCACCAGCGAGCCCGACAGAACCTTCGAAGCCGAGAGCGTTCCTGCGCCGCTGATGAAATAGTGATACAGAAGAACCATTGCGACGAACACAACCGCCACGCCGGCGAATACGGTCTTGGCCGGCAAGTCACGCTCGGTGCGATTGGTCGCGGCATGCGCCGTCGCCGATTTCTTCAGGTCGGAAACCGCCCGGCTCATTCCGGCCCCGAGCTGCTTGCGCATGCGGAAGAGCGTGTAGCTTGCGCCGACCAGCATTCCGCCAACCGCAATCGGGCGCACAATCGAGAAGTAGATCGCCCCGGCAAGCAAGGGCCAGGCGATTGGGTGTCCGTCAGGCTGCGCGGCTTGAATGTAGGGTCCAAGTGTGAAAGTTAGAAGGGGGACCAGCAGGCCCCACGCCAGCAGGCCACCGGCAAAGTTCAACGCGGCCAACCGCGGCCCGATGATGTAACCAACGCCCAGGTAAGCGGGACTGATGTCGGGCGCCGTGAACAGGGTTGAGCCGCCGGTAATGGTCGTTGCAACGTTGGGATTGGTGCTCGTGCGCAGCAACAATTTCTTCCCCATATCGCTGATCTTGACGGGAAAAGTATTGCTTGGATTGAAAACATTGACCGCGCCCAGCAGATACATCACGCCGCCGAATCCCATGTTGGCGAACAGAATTTTCGCCGCCTTTGCGCCTTGCTGGCCAGCCTTGTGAATCTCGGATGCGGCTACTGACTCAGGAAATGGAAGGTCCGGATCCTCGACCATCACGCGCCGCAGCAACGTGACAAACAGAATCCCCAGGGTGCCGCCGATGAGCATTAGAGCGACAGATTTCCAGTATTCAGGCCGGGTCACATCGAGTGTGAGCGCGGGCCAGAGTCCGGCGATGACGAAGGCGGGAATTGTGAAGATTCCGCCGGCGGCCACCGATTCGCCGATGGAGCCGACGGTGCGTGCGATGTTTTCCTCGAGCAGCGAGCCCTTCATCAGGCGCAGCAGGGCCATCGAGATGACCGCTGCCGGGTAGGTCGCCGCGATCGTCATGCCCGCCCGGAGGCCAAGATAGGCGTTGGCCGAGCCCAGCAAAGCCGTCAGGAACAGGCCGATCAGCACGGCCCGGAAGGTAAATTCCTTCATTTCCATGGTTTCGGGAACATAGGGACGATGCTTGCGCGGGGCTTCCGTATTTGTTGTAACAGTGCTCATAAAATCCTCGTGGTCGGGGCCGATTTCATCTTCACGTCACAGTAGCAGATCGACGGCGCACGTTACCATGCCGCAAGCCAGCTTTACAAGTGCATACCTTCTCCTCGACAATAAACCCAACGCTATTCGTCGTCCTCATTCAGCACGTCAAACGGGGAAATCATTCGGGGAGGCATTCCGTGACTCTTTCCACCCGTCCCTCTTGGAGCCCTTTTACTACAGAATTCCATTGCCGCGACTGCGGTGGACACGAAGCCTACCGCTCCCGCCCGCGAGGATTTTTCGAAGCATGGGTGCTTCCCATTTTGTTTCTCCAGGCCGTGCGTTGCGACCGGTGCTATCGTCGCAGCTACGTCCCGCGCTCCATCGCCGCTCGTGAGCGGACCCAACGCGGCCGCATACCGGCGGACAGTCAACCGGATGCCGCCTCGAACCACACTAGCCGCATTGCGTAGGAGCGGCTATACTAAACTCATGTCGCCCGGGTGCGGCCTCGAAGCCCAGCCGGGTGTGGGAGGCCGTCTTCAGCAGTACTGGCTTTCGAATACGGGTTGCCCGGCCCGCAGCAACGATCCATCCGGTCGTCTGCTGGGCAGAGCGCATTGCTGCCAGCCTCTTTTTCACGCTTTTTCCCTGCGATTGCCGTATCTGTGGTTCCCCACTGATCAAGATTTCCCGGCTTCCCGTTTGCAACGATTGCCTCCACGCCCTTCGGCCACTGAGCGGCTCATATTGCGCGATCTGCGGTGAGGCCCTGCCCTACGCTGTTCAGACTGCGGGCGAACCGATTGACGCCCGCTGCCGGCTCTGTCGCCTGGCTGCGCCGCCATTTGAGCGGGCAGTCGCCTATGGCAGTTACGACGGCGCCCTGCGCGATCTGGTTCATCTGCTGAAGTTCAGTCAGGTTCGGCCTGCGGCCCAGGTTTTGGGACACATGCTGGCCGAGTCCATTGCCGCTCTCGATCCGTCGCTGCCCTCCGGCGTTATCGCCGTCGTGCCCGTGCCGCTGCATGCGCACAAGCAATCGCAGCGCGGCTTCAATCAGGCGGAGCTAATCGCCCGAGCCGCGCTCAAGCAGCTTTCGCGTTCGGGGCAAGAACGAAGATTTGAACTATGCGCTCGCGCTCTGGTGCGTCTGCGCGATACCGGAAGCCAGATCGGACTCACGCGTCATCAGCGCCGTCAAAATCTGCGTGGCGCGTTTGTCGTGAAGGCCGCAACCGCCATTTCGAATCGCAACATCCTACTGGTTGACGACGTCTACACGACCGGCGCCACCGCGTCCGAGTGCGCCCGTGTTCTTCGCCGTGCCGGTGCGGCGCACGTGTGGGTCGCAACCACCGGACGAACTTTGCGGGTGTCCAACTTCTTTGCGGAACCGGAAGATTCTTCGGGCCACGATGACGACCCCGGAGTGACCGACCATGGAATGGCCGAACCTGGGAGGACCGACCCGGGGTTGACAGAAAATGGGATAACAGAAAAAGGCCGCGAGCAGACGATCAGTACAGCGGCTCACGTTGGATGATTATGTCGTTGCGCATGCACAATTTCGGTGGAAGCTGGCGGCCGCAAATGCCGCCCGGGATGCTTCCTTCCGGCTTCCATCAGGAGAACGATGGGCACGCGTTGCATCAGCCCGTGCTTGTGCTCAACGCTTCCTATGAGCCGATCAACGTCTGTGCGGCCCGCCGCGCCATCGTCCTCGTACTCAAGGGCATCGCCATGACCGAAGAGGAGAACGGACATTTCCTGCACGCCGCCCGCGTCGCCATGCGCGTGCCCTCGGTCATCCGCCTGCTCGAATATCGCCGCATCCCGCACCAGTCGCGCGCTCTGTCGCGCAAGAATATTCTGCTGCGCGACCGCAACACCTGCCAGTACTGTTCAACAACTCTGCCCTCGGGCGAACTCACGCTCGACCACGTTATCCCGCGCTCCCGCGGAGGCCTCTCCACGTGGGAAAACCTCGTCGCCTGCTGCCATCCCTGCAACCGCCGCAAGGGCAATCAGCTTCCGCACGAAGCCAACATGCGCCCCATGCGCGAGCCCCGCTCCTTCAATCTCCATACCAGCCGCCACATCATGCGGTTGATGGGGCATAGCGACGACAAGTGGAGGAAGTATCTGTTTTATTAAGAAGTCGGAGATGAGGGTCGACACTCCAATTAGGAGGCTCCCTATGCTTAAGCTTCTGCCAAGCTCGGTTGCTTTGAGTATGCTATGGTGCGCCTTGGTATGGGCTCAGGATGCACCCGCTGATCTTCGACTCCGGAGCAATGTTCCGTCGATCCACGTCGCGTTCGAGGGGCAGGACCAGAACGCCAAGGCCTATCGGCTTCTGCTAACGAATACGTCATGGCATGCCGCAACCGACATCTACGTTGTCACCTTCAAGGATGGCCAGTGGAGGAGCAGTGCCAACTACGGTCTCATCAAGCCAGTTGGCACAAAATCACTTTCGGTTTCAACTCAGCAAAATGATTGTCTTGTTGGGGCCGCTCTTTTTGACGATGGAAGTTACGAAGGCGATATGAAGCAGGCGGTCTTAATGGCGGCAGCTAAGGTCGGGCGATGGTCCGAATGGGAGCGGATTAAGCAGCAGCTCGATCAAATCATTGCGATGGACGCATCGGACGAGTCCAAGCTGGAAATGATTCGTGAGCAGGTTCCAAAAGTGCCCGAGGATTTCGATACCGCCAAGCAGCGGCTCGCAAGGGCTTACCCGACTCTTCCGACAAACGATTCCTTTGCGCTCGATTCGTTGCGAAGTGCGTTACGTGAAAGAAAACAATGGGTCGTTCTTGATCTTCAGGCGCCTCCCAAGGGGCAGACATTCGCCCAATGGTTGGCATACTACGTAAAGCTTGAATCCCTCTCGGATCCGTTCAATTCTGATAAATAGCCCTGCGATCCTCTGACTTACCCGGGAGCCTCACTGCGGCTTGGGCGGGTCAGCCGGTTTCTCATCCGGTTTTTGTTCCCCCTTCTTTACTTCCTGGCCCTCGTACGTGATTTTCGACTTCGCTCCGAACCGCTTGTAGTTCGTGTACTTGATAATCTCGCGAATCTTGATGTCGCCCAGGCTAAACTTCAGCGTGTCTTCCGCCCGCGTATAGGTCGGAAACCAGTATTGCCCGTCAATCTGTTCGCGCCAGGTCGTGAACTTCGGGAAAAGATTCTCCTGCCCCTTTTTCTTCCGGATGTCGGGTACCGTCTTGCCGTAGGTCTCGACGATCTGAAAATCGTGGTCATCGACCCAGATGCGTCCCTGGAAATAGCGCTTCTTCCCGACGATCTGCTTGGGCGCGATATCGAAAACGTAGGTGTTCAACTCATCCTGTTTTTGCTGCCCCACATACAGGACGTCATACTCCCCAACTTCATCCGATGTCAGCACAAACGGCAGCCGGTTTTCGATGTCATCAATGTCTTCTTCCGTCATCTGAATCCGTTGCAGCGTCGGTTGCGGCGCAAACACCACATTCTTGATCTTGCGCCCCTGATCGTCGAAGGTCACGTCAAACACTTGCTGATACGAGCCATCGGGTGTGTCGCCATCGAGCGTCATCACCTTAACGTCCTGCCGGAAGGTGTACTGGTCGCGCGCCTCCTTGAATTCCTTTTCCTTCGCGGCGAATTTCTTAATGATCTCCTCGACCGTAGTGCCCTTCGGCAGCGACTTGTCGAGCGCACCTTCCTGCGCGCGCGCCTGCTGAGGGGACACGAACGCCAGCCAAATGATGGGTGACAACAGTAGGCCGAACAACGCGGGAAATAACGGACTCAAACGGAGCGGCCGGGGAGGTCGGAAGGAAAATCTCATATCGGCATTCTAGCGAAATTTGCCGCGGAAAGGATTTAACGGCAGCCCCCACCCCCAAGAGCCGCCGTGCGTCAGCTCTTTCGAAAGGGGGTGGAAGACTGCAGTTCTGCCTACCCCTTTCGATGCGGCAGTTGCCAAAAAGGTAGCCGGATTTACCTTTCTTTACGAAGGACAATACAAAACACACACTCCCGCCTGCGCCAAAAACCGGAACGGTCATGCATTATTTTGGTCCCAAATCCCGCGTCTTCCAAATCTGGGAACCTTGAAACCTTAAAACTCTGAAACCTTGAAACCTGGCTTCCGTCCTACTTGATCGCCCTCCCCATCCCCCACTCCACCAACCCGGGCAGCAACTGATAAAGCTTTACCACTGGAATCATCGTCCAGGGCACAATCACTTCGCGCTTCCTCTTCCGATATCCCTCGTAAGTCGCGCGCGCCACGCGTTCCGCCGTAATCCCTTTCACCGATTGCGGACGCACGTTGCCTTTCTTGACCGCCACCATGTGCGACCCGAATTCGGTTTGAATGTAGCCCGGACAAACCGTCAGCACATTGATGTTGTCGCGCTTCAATTCCATCCGCGACCCCTTGCCAATCGCATTCAGCGCAAACTTGGTTGCCGCATACGGCGTCATAAACGGCACCGGCACATGTCCGGCCACGCTGGAAATGTTGATGACCGTTCCGCCACCCGCCTGGCGCATCGTCGGCGCCACGGCCTGCAGGCAAGCCACCGCGCCAAAGAAGTTCGTCTCAAACAATTCGCGGCACGCTGTCATCTCCATGTCAGCCACAGAGTCGCGAATCCCCACTCCCGCGTTATTCACCCACACATCGATGCGGTCAAAGTGATGGAGCGTCAGGCCGACCACGCGATCAATCTCCTCCCGATTGCGCACGTCGCATGCCAGCGCCAGAGTTCGCTCCGTGTGCCCCACCCGATGCCGCGCCGCCTCAGCCCGACTCGCATCGCGCGAAAGCAGCACCATGCTAGCGCCATGATCGGCAAACACCTTGGCAATCGCCTCCCCAATCCCCATCGAAGCGCCCGTCACTACCACTACCTTGCCATCCATTTCCATGCCGACCCTTGTATCCCCTGAAGTGCAACGCCGTCAATGGCTGTTAGAATCTGGCCATAAGCCGAAGTTGCGGCGAATTTGGGGAAGAAAAGGTACTTGAAACCCTGAAACCTTGAAACCTGATCCCTTGACCCTGCTCCCTCTATTCCCGCTCGATCTCGTCCTCCTGCCTGGCGTGCCGCTCCCGCTCCACGTCTTCGAGCCGCGCTACAAAGAGATGATCGCGGAATGCCTGGAGCAGAAAAAACCCTTCGGCGTCGTTCGCGCGTCCGACGAAGGCGTAGCCGGCATCGGCTGCACCGCCGAGATTCTCTCCGTCACCAAAAAGTACGACGACGGCCGCGTGGATATACTCACGCGCGGCGTCAACCGCTTCGAGGTACTTGAGGTGAACGAGGAACGCTCGTTTCTCCGGGCGGAGATTGCCATGGTCCCGGACGAACCCGGCCAGCCCACCCCAGAAGTGGTTGAGCAGGCCGTGCGCCTGCACGCAGAAATCGCCAAACTGGCTGGCGCCGAGCCACCCCCGGCCGACTCTCGCGGCGCGTCCGAGGCTCAAGCAATCGAAAATCTTTCCTTCCTCCTCGCCGGATCGCTCCCGCTCGACCTCGATTTCAAGCAGCACCTGCTCGCGACCTTGTCGGAAGAAAAGCGCCTGGAAGCCGTCGTCGAGTATCTGCGGACCGTCCTCCCCGGCCTGCGCCGCGCCGCCAACGCCCGCTGGAATTGAAATTAGCTCTCGGCTCTCAGCTAACAGGCTTTCAGTCAAAGCACCGCTCACTCTGAATCGAGCTTTCCTCAGAGGAGATGCCGCGCCGTCCTCTTACCGCTGTTATCGGAGCTGGGTCAATACAAACGAGCGAGCGGAAAAACTGAGACCTGACAGCTGAGACCCGGCAGCTTTCTCACGGCGTATAATCCCGCCTAAGGTCACGGTAGCCGCCGGCGCCCACGCTGGCGAGTCCAGGGTTCCAGGAGTTCCCACCATGAGCAGTGCCCGCACATTGGGCGAGTTGCGCGCCAGTTCTTTTTCCGAGAGCCGGCTCCGCTCGCGCCGCGTGAAAGACGAGATGCGCGAGAACCTGATGACGCGCCTGCGCCAGCATCCCGACGACCCGATCTTCCCCGGCATCGTCGGCTACGACGACACGGTCGTCCCGCAGATCGTCAACGCCATCCTCTCTCGCCACAACTTCATCCTGCTCGGCCTTCGCGGACAAGCCAAGAGCCGGATCCTGCGTGCTCTGACCACCTTACTGGATGCTGAGATGCCGTACATTGCCGGCTGCGAGATCCACGACAACCCCTATGCTCCGATCTGCCGACGCTGCCGCGAGTTGGTTGCCAAAGAGAAGGACGCAACGCCCATCGCCTGGCTCACAGCCGATCATCGCTACGTCGAAAAGCTCGCGACACCCGACGTCACCATCGCCGATCTGATCGGCGACATCGATCCCATCAAGGCCGCGCGCGGCGGGCACGAGCTCTCGAGCGAGTTCACTGTGCACTATGGCCTTCTGCCCCGCGCCAATCGCGGCATCTTCGCCATCAACGAACTCCCGGACCTTGCTGGAAAGATTCAGGTGGGATTGTTCAACATCATGCAGGAAGGCGACGTGCAGATTAAGGGCTATCCGATCCGGCTTCCTCTCGACCTGGCGATTGTCTTCAGCGCGAACCCCGAGGACTATACCGCGCGCGGCAAGATCATTACGCCGCTCAAGGACCGCATTGGATCGGAGATTCGCACGCACTACCCCGCGACGGTGGAAGAGGGAATTGCCATCACGGCACAGGAGGCCTGGATCGAGCGGAATGGATCGCGGCTGCATATCCCGAAGTATGTGCAGGAAGTGATTGAACGCATCGCATTTGTTGCGAGAGAAGACAAGAAGGTTGATAAGCGCTCTGGAGTAAGCCAGAGGCTTCCGATTTCGGCGATGGAGAACGTGGTTTCGAATGCCGAGCGGCGTGCGCTGACGCATCAGGAGAATTCTGTAGTGCCGCGCATCAGCGATATCTACGCGGCGCTGCCCGCGATCACCGGCAAGCTTGAACTGGAATACGAAGGCGAGATGAAAGGCGCCGATCACGTAAGCCGGGAGTTGATTCGCACGGCGATTGCCAAGGCTTATGACACTCATCTGCACGGCGTGAATATGAATCAGATTGTGCAGTGGTTCGACCTGGGCGGAGAAATTCAGCTTAGCGATAATGCGGGCGCGGAGGAAGTGCTTGGAGGCCTGAGACAGATTCAGGGGCTCATGGAGAAGATGACGAAGCTGAACGTCGGGCCGAAAGACAGCCCGGAAATGCAGGTCTCGGCAGCGGAGTTCATTCTGGAAGGTCTGCACGCACACAAGAAAATTGGGCGGAATGAAGAGCGCGTGTTTACGGCAGGAGAGAAGCAGCCCAAAGCTCCCGAGAAGCCGATGTTTGAGAGGGAAGAGCCGGGATTTGGGAGAAAGCGGAGTTTCAATTAGCTTTCAGTCGTCAGCCATCAGCCGTCAGGGAAAGCGTGCCCTCGCATCAGTCGCGATCCCTGCTCGACAAAAAAGATGGTCAGGATAGGTTTTAACTGATGGCTGAAGGCTGATGGCTGAAAGCTGCTTTATGAAACGCATTCGCTACAGCAAATACGTTCCCGACCCTGCGAGCGAAATGAGCATGGAGGATTTGCTCAGCGCGCTCTCCGACTATCTGCTGCAGAGCGGATTCAACGACAACTTCTGGTACGAGATGCCTGAGGGCGAGCAAACGCTCGATGAATTGCGGCGGGCGCTCGAGCAGGCTTTGATGAATGGCGAGATGTTCGACGGGGAAATGCGCGACCGGTTGCAGCAGATGCAGATGGAAGGGCAACTCGAAGAGCTGATCGAAAAGCTGATTGAGCGCATGCAGCAGGAAGACTATATTTCGATCGACCAGCCCCACGATCCTGCCCGGCAGTCTAGCGTCGGCGGACAGGTCGGCGACGCGCAGCAGCAGGCTCGTTTCGAAATCACCGATAAGAGCCTCGACTTCCTCGGATTCAAAGCGCTCCGCGATCTGCTTGGGTCGCTGGGCAAATCGAGCTTTGGCCGCCACGACACACGCGATATGGCGACCGGCATCGAAGCCAGCGGCGCGTTAAAACAGTATGAGTTCGGCGACACGCTCAATCTTGACATTACGGCCACGCTGTCGTCGGCAATTCAACGCGAAGGACTCGGCCTGCCGCTGAATCTCGAATACCACGACCTGCAGGTGCATCAGTGCGAGTACCAGTCGTCGTGCGCGACAGTGCTGATGCTTGATTGTTCGCACTCGATGATTCTGTACGGCGAGGACCGTTTCACGCCGGCGAAAAAAGTTGCGATGGCTCTCTCACACCTGATCCGCACGCAGTACCCGGGAGATTCGCTTTCGCTGGTGCTTTTCCACGATTCGGCCGAAGAGGTTCCGCTTTCGCAGTTGGCACGCGTGAAGGTTGGCCCTTATTACACGAATACGCGCGAAGGCCTGCGCATGGCGCAACGGCTGCTCGATCGCCAGCGAAAAGACATGAAGCAGATCGTGATGATCACGGACGGCAAGCCCTCGGCGCTGACGCTCGAAGATGGGCGCATCTACAAGAACGCCTTCGGCCTCGACCCGCTGGTCGTGAGCCAGACGCTGGAAGAAGTTTCGAAGTGCAAGCGCGCGGGCGTGCTGATCAATACCTTCATGCTGGCGTCGGATTATGGGCTGGTGCAGTTTGTGCAGAAAGTCACGCAGATGTGCCGCGGGAAGGCGTACTTCAC
Organism: uncultured Acidobacteriaceae bacterium; assembly: GCA_963818945.1. Classification (GTDB taxonomy): domain Bacteria; phylum Acidobacteriota; class Terriglobia; order Terriglobales; family Acidobacteriaceae; genus Acidiflorens. The sequence goes on from CAWFUA010000001.1 coordinate 2,090,253, forward strand.
GACGCCGTACACGCTCGGACAGTATCTCCTGATGGATTACATGTCGCGGAAGACGAAGACGATTCACTAGAACTGGCCCATAAATGGTTTTAGTTGAGAAAGCGTTGCCCCTCAGGGGCTAAAGCCTTATTTTTCTTGGCTTCTAGCGGCCCGGCTGAAGCCGTGCCCTTTCAAAACCATCATGAGACGAGTTCTAAATGATTGCGGAGTTATTCCGTCCGACTCGCCACTCGGTGCGACAGTTATCGTGAGGTTAGGCTCGTGAAAATAAGTCTTGCAGCCCTCGCCATCCTATGCGGAGTTTGCATTGCATGGGGCGCCGCTTTCGCTCAACCGTCTCGCGCATCCGGGACCGTCTTAACCCCGAGTTCGAGCAAAGAAGCGCCCGAGGACATCGGCCACCGCTCGCACACGAATCTGCTGCTCTATGAGCTTGCGGAGCCGGCGACGCCGCCGAATCTCCATGCGGGCGCCGGCGCGCCGGTCTTCACGCGCAATGGAGGCGGCGTTGTTCCTGCGGGCGGCCCGGGGAAAGGCTTTTTTGAAACGCCGGCTTCTCTTGCTTGCCTGTACGGCCTGACCACGCCGGTCGCCGGTTGCTCGCCTTCGGTTGCCACCGCGGTACCCACCGGCGGAGGCCGCGCCATCGCCGTTGTGGACGCCTATGACGACCCTGACGCTGCCGCCGATCTGGCTGCCTTCGATGCACAGTTCGGGATCGCCGCCGCCAACTTCCAGGTGGTGTATGCGACTGGCACCAAGCCGCCAGTGTTTTCTGAGGGCGCGTGGGAACTGGAGGAGTCGCTCGACATCGAATGGGCTCACGCGATGGCCCCCAATGCCGCATTGTTTCTGGTGGAGGCGGCTTCGAACAAGAACTCGGATCTGCTGGCCGCAGTGTCAGTCGCAAGCAACCTGGTGGCGCAGGCTGGAGGCGGCGAGGTCTCGATGAGTTGGGGCAGCGTCGAGTTTGCAAAGGAAATCGCGAACGAGTCGTATTTCAAAACCCCAGGTGTCGTCTATGTCGCCTCGTCCGGAGATAACCCGGGTCCAATGTGGCCGAGCGTTTCTCCCAATGTTGTATCGGCGGGCGGAACTACTATCAGCCGTAATCCCTCGACGGGCGCGTTCCAGGAAGAAGTTGCCTGGGCGAGCGCGGGCAGCGGCCCGAGCGCTTATTTTGCGATCCCCAGCTTTCAAAACTCTGTGGCTGGCATCGTCGGCAAAAATCGCGGAACGCCTGATGTGGCCTTTGACGCCGATCCGCATACCGGCGTCTGGATCTACGACACCTTTCCGTTTCAGGGGAAATCGGGCGGCTGGCGTGTAGTCGGCGGCACCAGCATCTCGGCGCCTTCGCTCGCTGGCATCATCAATTCGGCCGGAAGTTTCTACGGATCGAGCGCCGCCGAACTGAGCGCAATCTATGCCAGCCAGGGACAGGGAGTGGGCTTCGGTGACATTCTGCACGGTACCTGTTATCACTTCGCCGGTTATCTGGCGGCGAAGGGCTGGGACTTCTGCACGGGAGCAGGTAGCATCAGCGGCTATCAGGGGAAATGACGCTTCTTGCATCCTGGGCGGACAATCGATCCTCGAGTGGAAGCGTCTAAGAGTTGACCCCGTCAGCGCTGGCAGCCTAACATTAGCGCCGACGGCTCTGAGGCCTTCGGAATGATCGGCCAGACAGTCTCCCACTATCGCATTGTTGGCAAGCTGGGCGGTGGTGGCATGGGCGTGGTGTATGAAGCCGAAGATACGCGCCTGACGCGCCGTGTGGCCCTCAAGTTCATCCCCGAAGACATGGCCAAGGACCGCAAGTCCCTGGACCGCTTTATGCGCGAAGCGCGAGCCGCCTCGCAGCTCAACCATCCCGGCATCTGCACCATTCACGACATTGAAGACAATGACGGGCATCCCTTTATTGTCATGGAAAAACTGGAAGGGACGAGCCTGAAGGACCTGATGAGGAACCGCAAGATCGAGGTCGACGAAATCCTCGATATCGGCACTCAGGTGGCCGACGCGCTGGCTGCATCGCACGCCAAGGGCATTATTCACCGTGATATCAAGCCGGCCAATATCTTTGTCTCGCAGAGCGGGCAGACGAAGATTCTCGATTTTGGGTTGGCGAAGATTGTGCACGATCCCAACTCGAGCGAGGCCGCGTTTGAGGATTCGCTGACGGCCATGGGGGTGATTCCGGGAACGGCCATTTACATGTCTCCCGAACAGGCGCGCAGCGAGGAACTGGACGCGCGCAGCGATCTGTTCTCGCTGGGAGTGGTGCTTTACGAAATGGCGACCGGGAAAAAGCCATTCGCGACCGGCAACGTCATTACCACGCTGGCCGCCGTGCTGAACGAAAAGCCGGTTGCGCCACTGCAACTGAACCCCAAGTTACCCCCGGATCTGGAAGGCATTATTGGCCGGGCCATGGAAAAAGAGCGCGGGCATCGCTATCCGAACGCGCTGGCGATGAAGGGCGACTTGCAGTCGTTGCGGAAGGAAACTGAGTCCGCCGTGTCGCGGGGCGGGCGTTCGCGCGCGGTTTTGCCCTATCGCATCGCCACCAGCACATTCCGGGCCACGACAGGATGGTCGACGTACATTCTGCTGGGCGTGAGCCTTGTACTGTTAACGGCGCTGGTCGCGGTGGGTGCGTGGTGGTTCAAGCACCGGGGCGCGATGGCCGGAGGGGCGGCGAAGAATACGATCGCCGTATTGCCCTTGCAGAACATGAATAACGATATCAGCGTGGAATTTCTGCGCTTTGCGCTGGCGGACGAAATCGCGAACACGCTCACCTACACGCGCAGCCTTGATGTGCGGCCGTCGACGATTACACGGAGGTTTGTTGCCAACGATGTCGATCCGCAGAAGGCAGGACGCGAAGTGCACGTGGCCAACGTGATCGCCGGACACTTCCTGAAACAAGGGGATCAGTTGCGGATCACGGTCGAGGCAATCCAGGTGGATGGCGACCGGCTGTTGTGGCAATCCAATGTGATTGCTCCCGTTGACGATCTGATTACGATGCAGGCGCAGATCTCGGCGCAGATCCGGCAAGGCTTGCTTCCTGCGCTGGGCGCTGAAGGCGGGTTCCTGGATACGGGCACGCGGCCGAAGAGCGCAGAAGCGTACGACCTTTATCTGCATAGTCTGGCGCTGCCGCACGATGCCGGACCGAATAAAGATGCAATTGCGGTGCTCGAGCATGTTGTGGAAATGGACCCCAACTATGCGCCCGCCTGGGAGGAACTCGGCCTGCGCTGCTATTACGATGCCGACTATTCTGACGGGGGCGAGGTCATGTTCCAGCGCTCGAACAAGGCCTACGAGCGCGCCATCGCGCTCGATCCCAACCGCCTCGTCGCCGCCAGCCAGTTGATCACGAACCACGTCGAGCGCGGCGAATTGGGCCCGGCTTACAAATCGGCGCAGGATCTGGTGAAACGGCGACCGGATAGCGCCCAGGCGCATTTCGCCATGAGTTATGTTTATCGCTACGCCGGCATGCTGGAGCAGGCGGCCAGCGAATGCAATACCGCCAATGCGCTGGATCCGGGAAATTATTCGTTCCGTTCGTGCGCCTGGGTGTTCGCGGAACTGGGCAAAACCGACCGGGCTGCCGACTTTGTGCGGCTGGATGCGGGATCGGAGTGGGCTGCATATGCCATGCCTTCCGTCCTGCTGCGCGAAGGGAAGATTGATGAAGCGCGAGAGGCTGTGAAACACATGCCGAACACGCCACGCTACCATCGCGACTTGCTGGAAGCCTGCCTGGGATTACGGCCGGCGGCCGAACTCGAGCGGATCGCGCATGAGGACGAAACCAACCTGCCGACCGATCCCGATCCGGAAACCTGGTATTACCAGGGGGCGATCCTTGCCTTTTGCGGAAAGAAACAAGCGGCGTTGCACATGCTTCAGAGCGCGGTAGAACAGAACTACTGCGCGTACTCGAACCTGCTGTCGGATCCGTTGCTGGCGAAGCTTCGTACAGATACAGCGTTTGACAAAGTGTTAACCGCGGCGGGTTCGTGCCAGGAAGCGGTGCGCACGGCGGGCAATGCGCCCGGTCATTAAACCAAACAATCCCGACGAAGCGGTTTCGGCGAATTATCTTTCGCTAATTTGCCGTTTATTTGCGGCGGTGAGTATTCAAGCTGATACAATCCCACGTTGCGTAGAATGGTTTTTTCCTTGCTAGTCCCTTCAAGAAAAGTCTCTCGATCAGGAGCTCCCATGATTTCCACGCGGAATTTTTTTGGATTGGTGATTCTTGTGTGCGCCTCTCTGCTCGCGGCGCAGGAAACTCAAGAAGGCAGATTGATGCTGTTCCCCGATATCCATAGCGACAAAATCGTATTTGTGTATGGCGGCGACTTGTGGCTGGCGTCTAGCGCGGGCGGAACAGCCCGGCGGGTTACATCGGATTTGGGGCGCGAGATTTTTCCGAAGTTCTCACCCGATGGAAAGTGGCTGGCGTTCACCGGACAGTATGATGGCAATTTCAACGTCTATGTCATGCCATCGGATGGCGGGCAACCCACGCAACTTACGTTTTATCAGGGACAGGCGCAGCCGCTCAGCGACCGCATGGGCATTCTGAATGAGGTGATCGGGTGGACGCCCGATAGTAAGAACGTCATTTTTCTTTCTCGCCGTTACGCCGAGAACGGTTGGAGCAAACGTCCTACTCTGGTAAGTGTAAGTGGCGGCCTTGCGCGACCTATGCCGATGTACGATGGCGGGTTGCTGTCGTACGGACCCGACGGCACAAAGATCGCTTATAACCGGATCTTCCGAAATTTCCGCCAGTGGAAGAGATACACGGGCGGCATGGCGCAGGACATCACGATCTACGATCTCAAGAACAATGTGGTGGACGGGGTGGTGCCGCACACCGAATACACCGATACATTTCCGATGTGGCATGGCAATACTATTTTCTTCACTTCCGATCGCGGGCCGGAACACCGCCTCAACATTTACGGCTACGATGTGGCGAGCAAACAAGTCCAGCAGTTGACAAAATTCGACCAGTTCGACGTTATGTGGCCGAGCCTGGGACCGGATTCAATCATTTTCGAAAACGGCGGCTATCTCTACACGTTTGATCTGGAAACGCGCCAACCGAAGAAGCTGACGATCTACGTGAACGGCGAGCGCAACCAGGCGATGAAGCACTGGGTGGATGCGAGCCATCAGATCACAAGTTTCGATATTGCGCCGGACGGGAAACGTGCCGTGTTTGCTGCACGCGGAGAAGTGTTTACGGTTCCGGCGAAGGAAGGCAGCGTTCGCAACCTCACGAATTCTCCTGGAGTCCGCGAACAGAAAGTCTCGTGGTCGCCAAACGGAAAATGGATTTCCTATGTTTCCGATCGAACGGGAGAGGACGAAATCTACGTTGTTCCGCAGGATGGGCTTGGTCCGGAGGAGCAAATCACAAGCGACCACAAAGGGTTTATGTATCAGCCGGTATGGTCGCCGGACAGCACCAAAATCGCATGGGCCGATAAGGATCTGAAACTCTGGTATGTCGACATCAAGGGCAAGAAACCAGTCGAAGTCGACCGCGCCAAGTATTTTGAGATTCACAACTACAATTGGTCTCCGGACAGTCAATGGCTGGCGTATGACAAACCGGAGTATTCCGGTTTTTCTGTCGTCTACTTGTACAGTCTGGCCGATAGCAAGATCACGGCTGTTACTTCTACTCTAGACAACAGTTATTCCGCCGTTTTCGATCCCGGCAAGCGTTACCTCTATTTTCTTTCCGACCGCGACTTTAACGAGGTCAATGGGAACATCGATTTCGAATTCGCGAACCCCAAAACGACCCGGGTCTATGTGGTAACGCTGACCGCGGATGAGCCGTCGCCGTTCCCGGCATTGAGCGACGAAACGAAGGTGAAGACGGAAGAGCCCGACATTGCAGCGTCTGCGACCGAACCAAAGGCGGGCAAGAATGCCAAGCAGCCGCCAAAGAAGGAAGAGAAGAGTGAAGAAAAAACAGCCGGGACCGAAACCAAAGAGCCACCACGAGTGTTCAAGGTCGATCTCGATGGAATTCAGAACCGCATCGTAGCGTTGGCCATCCCGCCGGCCGTAATTCAAAGCTTCGATGCTTCGAAGGATGCCATCTATTTCGGTACGGCACCGATTGGCGGCCTGTCTGGGCCGCTTCCCGGGGAAGAACCGGCTATCCACGGCTACGATCTGAAAGACCGCAAGGACAAGGTGCTCATCGATGGCGCGAATCGCTTTGCGCTTTCGACGGATGGCTCCAAGCTCCTGTACAGCACCGCCGGTCACGAGGGACCGCCCAAGTACGGAATCATCGACGCCAAACCACCCGACGCGCCGCATAAGCCGGGAGACGGCACGCTCAACATCGGCGGTATGCGGGCCGAAGTGAATCCCCCCGAAGAATGGAAAGAGATGTTCAACGAGGTTTGGCGACAGGAGCGCGATTATTTCTTCGAGGCCTCGATGAACGGGGTGGATTGGCAGAAGGTGCACGATCAGTATGCCCAGTTACTCCCCTATGTTGCCGACCGGTATTCACTCACTTACATCATGGCAGGCATGATTGGAGAATTGTCGAATTCGCACACTTATGTCGGTGGCGGCGAGTACCCGAGCCTGCATGCGGTCAACGTGGGATTGCTGGGAACGGATTACGAACTCGATTCGGCAAGCGAAATGTACCGCTTCAAGAAAATCTTTGCGGGCGAGAACTGGGATGCGCATACCCGCTCACCGTTGACGGAACCCGGCGTCAACGTAAAGGAAGGAGAATACCTGGTTGCGATCAACGGCCGCGCGCTACATGCGCCGCAAACTCCCGACGAACTGCTCGTCAATACTGCCAATGAGGTTGTGACGCTAAGCGTTAACTCCAAGGCGAGCGCGGACGGAGCGCGCAGAGTCGTGGTCAAGCCGATTGCCGACGAGTTCAGCTTGCGCGAACTTAACATGATCGAGACCAACCGCAAGAAAGTCGACGCGGCCAGCGGCGGACGCATCGGCTACGTGTATTTGCCCGACATGGGCGACGAAGGGCTCAACCAGTTCATGAAGCAGTTCTTTCCGCAAATTCGCAAGGAGGGAATCATCTTCGACGTTCGCTACAACGGCGGCGGTTTCGTCGACCAGTTGATTTTCGAGCGCTTGCGGCGCGTGCTGGCGGGGATGGGTTCGGCCCGGAATTGGGAGTCGGGCACGATCCCAGACATTGTTTTCTACGGTCATCTGGCCTGCGTCACCAATTGGGGAGCGGCTTCCGACGGCGACCTGTTCAGCTACTTCTTCAAGCAGTACAAGTTGGGTCCGCTCATCGGCGAAAGAACCTGGGGCGGTGTGCGCGGCATCCGCGGTTTTTTCCCGCTGATGGATGGCGGATATATCACGCGGCCCGAGTTTTCGGTCTACGGTCTCGACCGCAAATGGGTGATTGAGAACCGCGGAGTTCAGCCGGACGTGGTGGTCGATAATCCGCCCGACCTGGTCGTGAAGGGACAAGATCCGCAACTGGAGAAGGCGATCGAGATGCTGATGCAGCAGATCAATGCCGATCCCAGGAAACTGCCGGCGCGGCCGCCAGACTTGCCCACCTATCCGGACGGGCCGGGCCTCTAAGAACAAGCGGGCTTCGGGCTGCGGTCTTCGGGGCTTCGATCTGGCAGCCAATTTTCAAGGCAGCCTTATCGAAGCCTTTTTTCTTCCTTCGCACTCGCGCCCGTCGTTGCCATCGCGACGAGCAACAAGAATCAATCCTCGTTGTGTCCGCAGTTCTGTGCGATCTCTTCAACAGCGTCCCTTTGTGCATCCCGAAGGTAGCGGTGCGGCTCCGCTAGCTGAGCCTTGGCCAGGAACCTGCTTGCGTCGAGTAGTCGGTTGAGCCGCGTGAGCGCTCTCTAACGGAAAAACCATTTGCTTTGTTTTAGGAACACCCGGGAAATCCGGGATCGGCTGGAACCCCCGTGTTCAAGTAGACGCAAAACCGGGCCGATTGCTCCTGTGATGCACCATGGATGATTGCGACGACATCGTAAGAGAGTTTCTGGCTGAAAGCTACGAGAACCTCGACCGGCTCGACCGGGAAGTGGTCGAACTGGAGAAACAACCTTCGAACCGGGAGATTCTGGCGGGCATTTTTCGCACGATTCACACGATCAAGGGAACGTCGGGATTTCTCAGTTTCAGCAAGCTCGAGGCCGTCACGCACGTCGGCGAGAGCTTGCTGGCGCGTTTGCGCGACGGACATCTCAGGCTGAATCCGGAACGCACGACCGCTTTGCTCACCATGGTGGACGCCGTCCGGCAGATGCTCGCTGCCATTCAGGAGACGGGTCAGGACGGCGACGCCGACCATGCCGCGCTGGTTGCCGAACTGACACGCTTGCAGCAGCCATCCCAATCGACGGGTCCACAGTCCGGCATCGAGACCGCCGTGCTTCCTGCGGTCCACGATAAACAACCTGCGGAGCCCGAGCCGAAAGTCGTGGAGAAAGAGTGCCCAGTCCCGGCTCCGGTCTCTCCCGAGCCGCCACAGCGCGAACAGATGCGAGTCGCCGAAGCAGGGGCCTGCCTGGAAAAAACAGTCGATGGCAGCGATGCACAAGGGGCAACGCCAGCGGCGACTGAAGCAAAGTCCGAGAGCGCGGAAGCGGCAGGCGGCCAGGATTCGAATGACGTTCCCATCCTCGATCGCAGATCGGCCGAATCTCCATCCGATGCGGCCGAAGCGCAACCGGCCGACACGCGTCCACGTGAGGCGGCGCGCGATAGCATTCGCGTCGACGTGGGCCTGCTCGACAAGCTGATGAACCTGGTCGGCGAACTTGTGCTGGCGCGCAACCAGATCCTGCAGTTCACCCGGACTACCGAGGAGACCAATCTGGTCACAACCGGGCAGCGGCTGAACCTGATCTCAACCGAACTGCAGGAAAGCGTGATGAAGACGCGCATGCAGCCGATTGGGAGCGTCTGGGGCCGGTTCCCGCGGACGGTCCGCGATGTGGCTCTCTCTTGCGGCAAGCGCGTGCGGATCGAGATGGAGGGGCAGGAGACCGAACTCGACAAGACTCTGATTGAAGCCATCAAGGACCCGATGACGCACCTGGTGCGCAACGCGGTCGATCACGGCATCGAGCGCGCCGAGCAACGCCAGGCTGCTGGCAAAGGACCCGAAGGCCTGCTGAAACTCCGCGCCTATCACGAAGGCGGACAGGTCAATATCGAGATCTCCGACGACGGCACCGGGCTGGATCTCAAGAAAGTTGTCGAAAAGGCGCTGCAAAAGGGATTGATCACCACCGATCAGGCGGCACGCCTGAGCGACCGCGAAGCCGCCAACCTGATTTTCCTGCCGGGCCTTTCGACGGCGGAGAAGGTCACCAACGTCTCCGGCCGCGGCGTCGGCATGGACGTGGTTAAAACCAATATCGAGCGTATTGGCGGCACCGTGGACCTGCAATCGGCGGCAGGCAAGGGCACCACCGTCAAGGTAAAGATTCCGCTCACGCTGGCCATCGTTCCGGCGCTGATCGTGACCGCGGGAGGGCAGCGTTTTGCCATCCCGCAGGTCAGCCTGCTCGAACTGGTGGGCCTGGAGGGTGAGGAAGCGCGCAAGCGGATCGAACTGATTCGCGGCGCTCGCGTCTACCGGTTGCGGGGCAGCCTGCTGCCGCTGGTGCGATTGCACGAGGTGCTCAAGATTGGCGAGGGTGCCGGTGCCGTTGGCGGCAAGTGCGAGCGCGTCAATATTGTCGTGCTCCAGGCCGACGGCCAACGCTTCGGATTGCTGGTGGACGAGATTTCCGACACCGAGGAAATTGTGGTCAAGCCGCTGGGTAAGCACTTGAAGGACACCAGCGTTTTCGCCGGCGCCACCATTATGGGCGACGGCAAAGTGGCTTTGATCCTCGACGTGCTGGGACTGGCGCAACATGCGCGCGTGGCTCACGAGAATCGGGAACGCGCTGCCTCCGAAGCCGAGGCGAAGCAGGCGTCCGAGGAGCCCTGCGCCAGCGGACGCCAGGCGCTGCTCTTGTTCCAGTACGGCGCGAGCGGCAGGATGGCGATCGATCTGGCGGCAGTGGCCCGGCTGGAGGAATTTCCCCCCGACTCGCTGGAGATTGCGGGCGATCGGGAGACGGTGCAGTACCGGGGCCAGATCATGCCGCTCGTCCGCCTGGCGGCGGTTCTCGGGACGCGGCACGCGCCTGCTCCTCCCCAGCAAGGCTGCCTGCAGGTGGTGGTGGTCCACGCCTCCCAGGGCCACAACGTGGGCCTGGTGGTGGATCGCATTCTCGACATCGTGGACGAGTCCTACGCCCTGGACCGCCAGACCGCGCGGCATGGCGTGCTGGGCTCGGCGGTCATTCAGCAGCGCATTACCGACGTGGTGGATGTAGCGGGCCTGATCGCGTTGGCGCAACTGGCGCAGGGACCGGAGGCCTATGTCAGTTAAGGAAACGCGCATGGCGGAATCACAGCAGTTCTGCACATTCGTTTTGCACGAGGAATTCTTTGGCGTGCCGGTTCAGCAGGTGCAGGAAGTGATCCGCTATCAGGAGATGACCCGGGTGCCGCTGGTCCCGGACGTGGTCACCGGCTTGATCAACCTGCGCGGCCAGATCGTGACCGCCATCGATCTGCGGCGCTGCCTGGGGATGCCGGCGCGCGCCGCCGGCCGGTTGCCGATGAACGTTGTCGTGCGCACCGGCGACGGGCCTGTCAGCCTGCTGGTCGACGACATTGGAGACGTGATTGAGATCTCCGAGAACGACTACGAGGCGACGCCGCAGAACATGCCGGCGCAACAGAGGGAAATGGTCGAGGGTGTGTACAAGCTGGAGGGCCGCCTGCTGCTGGTTCTGAACACGGAGCGCGCGTTGCACGCCGCGCTGGGCGCGCCGTAAGGTGCGATCCACAGGATAAACAAAATCGAGTTTGATGAAGGAGTTTTCACCATGAAAAGTAAGAGCCGGAAAGCAGCAGTGCCAGATTTCACCGAGCACCCACACTATCTGAAACAGATTTATCGAATTCTGCCGCCTTGCAACCTGATTTATGCCGACAAGGATCTGGTCGTCCGCTACATGAACCAGTCCTCGCGGAACACGCTGGCGAAGATCGAACATCTGCTGCCCTGCAAGGTCGACGAGATTCTAGGCAGGTCCATTGACATCTTCCACAAGGATCCGGACCGGGCGCGGCACATTCTCGCCAGTGAAAAGAGTCTGCCGCACCATGCCTACATCCAGCTTGGACCGGAAAAGATTGAGCAGACCATACACGCCGTTTACGACGAAAAGGGCGCTCTTGCGGGATATGCGACGGCGTGGGCCATCGTCACCGAGGAATACCGGCTGGACCAAGCGATGCAGGCCATCTACCATTCGCGGCCCTGCGTCGAGTTCGACATCGAGGGCAATGTTGTCCGCGCCAACGACCTTTTCCTGAAGCTGACGGGCTACACGATCGAAGAAATCAGCGGCAAGAACCACCGAGTCTTCGTGCGCGAAGCCGATCGCGAATTGCCGGAGAATGCGACGCTCTGGACGAAGTTCGAGGCCGGCGCCGCTCAGTCGGGCGAATTCCGGCGCCTGGGCAAGGACAAAGAGATCTGGGTCGCTTGCACTTACTATCCCATCCCCGATATCGACGGGAAAATTTACCGGGTCATGCAGTTTATGACCGATATTACCGGCCGCAAACTGCGGGATAACGACTACGCCGGGCAGATTGCCGCCATTGGCAAGTCGCAGGCGGTGATCGAGTTCCAAATGGACGGGACAGTGCTTGGCGCCAACAACAACTTCCTCAACGCTCTGGGCTACACGCTCGATGAAATCAAGGGCAAGCACCACAGCATGTTCGTCAACGAAGCTTATCGCCAGAGCGCGGCCTACAAGGAATTCTGGGCGAAGCTGAACCGCGGCGAATATGTGGCGGATGAATTCAAGCGCATCGGCAAGGGTGGGAAGGAAGTCTGGATTCAGGCGTCTTACAACCCGATTCTCGATCTCAATGGCAAGCCGTACAAAGTCGTCAAATATGCGACCGACATTACCGACACGGTCAAAGCGCGGGCGGAAGTCGCGAAATTCCGGGCCATGATCGATAGCACCCCGGCCAACATCATGTTTACGGACCGGGATCTCAACCTCTACTACCTGAACCCGTCTTCGATCGAGACCATGGCGAAGATGGAGCAGTATCTGCCGGTCAAGGCTTCGGAAATGCTCGGGAAGCCCATCGACATCTTCCATAAGCATCCGGAAAGGGCCCGCAAGATCCTGTCGGATCCCAAGAATCTCCCGTATAAGACTCGAATCCAGGTGGGACCGGAAAGTCTGGATCTAAACGTGACGGCCATTCGCGACAGGGATAACAACTACATCGGGGCGATGGCCACCTGGGAAGTGGCTACGCAAAAGATCGAGATCGAAGCCCAGAATGCCGACTATTCCGGGCAGGTGGCAGCCATCAACAATATGCAGCCGGTGGTCGAGTGCGACATGGATGGAAACATCCTGCGCGCCAACAGGCGGTTCGAAAAACTGATGGGCTATGGCGACGGCGAGCTCAAGGGAAAGCACATTGGAATCATTGCTCTCGAATCGGACCGCAAGAACGGAAAGTTGCAGGAGATTTGGGATGCGTTGAGGCGAGGAGAAGGGGTTTTCGGGGAATACAAGCGCGTCCATAAAGACGGAAACGAGGTGTGGATGCAAATCTCCTACAACCCAATTCGCGACGTCAACGGCAAGGTCTACAAGGTTGTCGAATACTGTTACGACGTCACCGAACGCAAGGTGGTGGTCGATAACGTCGCCGCGTATCTGGACCGGATCAGCAAGGGCGATATTCCGCCGAAGATTGATGCCCACTACAGCGGCGATTTCAACCTGATCAAGGACAACCTGAACACCTGTATCGACAACGTGAAGGCACTGGTGGCGGATGCCGCCATGCTGGCCACGGCGGCGGTGGAAGGCAAGCTGTCCACGCGCGCCGACGCCTCGAAACACGGCGGCGACTATCGCAAGATCGTCGAGGGCGTGAACGAGACGCTCGATGCCGTGATTGGTCCGCTGAACGTGGCGGCCGACTATGTCGATAAGATCAGCAAGGGTAACATCCCTCCGAAAATCACCGATAACTACAGCGGCGATTTCAACCGGATCAAGAACAACCTGAACACCTGCATTGACAACGTGAACGCGCTGGTGGCGGATGCCACCACGCTGGCCATGGCGGCGGTGGAAGGCAAGCTGTCCACGCGCGCCGATGTCTCGAAACACGGCGGCGACTACCGCAAGATCGTCGAGGGGGTGAACGAGACGCTCGACGCCGTGATCACTCCTCTGCACGAAATGGGACAGATTCTCAGCCAACTGGCCGCCGGCAACCTTAAGGTGCGGATGGCCGGGAACCATGCCGGCGACTTCAAAGAGCTGTCGGATGGCGTGAACACGACGGCGCAGCAAATGCAGTCGGCTCTGCAGCAAATCGCCGCCAACGCACAGTCACTGGCTTCGTCCTCCCAGCAGCTTTCGGCGACCAGCCAGCAGATCACGGCAAATTCCGAAGAGACGACGGCACAGGCGAAAACCGTGGCTGAAGCCGGCTCGCTGGTCAACACCAACCTCCAGACGCTCTCTTCGGGCGCCGAGGAAATGAATGCCACCATCGGCGAGATCGCCAAGAACGCCACCGAAGCGGCCAAGGTAGCATCCGAGGCAGTGGCCTCTGCCGAAGCCACCAACCAGACCGTCGGCAAACTGGGCGAGTCGAGTGCGGAGATCGGCAAGGTCGTCGAAGTCATCACCTCGATCGCGCAACAGACCAACCTGCTGGCTTTGAACGCGACCATTGAGGCGGCGCGCGCCGGGGAAGCGGGCAAGGGCTTTGCGGTGGTCGCCAACGAAGTGAAAGAACTGGCCAAGCAGACCGCCAAGGCGACCGAGGAGATCAAAGGCAAGATCGCCGTCATCCAGGAAGACGCGACCGGTGCGGTCGGCGCCATCGGCGGGATTCGCGATGTCATCGACAAGATCAGTCACATCTCAACCGTAATTGCGACCGCCGTCGAGGAGCAGAGTGCGACTACCGCCGAGATGGCGCGCAATGTTTCCGAGGCAGCGCGCGGAGCGAGCACCATCGCGAACAACATTAATGGGGTGGCCGAGGCGGCGCAAAACACTTCCACCAATGTGGGCGAGGCCCAGAATGCCGCCGAACATCTGGCGAAAATGGCCAGCCAACTCACCGAACTGGTCGGCCGCTTCCAGTTAGACGGCGCGGGCCAAGTGACGGGAACGGCCGGAGGAAGCGCGCACAAGTCCGGCGCGGCTGCGGCCGGGCGCTCGTGAGCAATCGGGCCGGACTTGCCCGCATCGCCGCGGGGCTTGAGGAATGACGCAAGAGGACTTTGACCGTGCAGCCAATTCGCGTATTGATTGTTGACGATTCCGCCGTCATCCGCCGCCAGCTCTCCGACGTGCTCGGCTCGGATCCGGAAATTACCGTCGCCGGCGTAGCGGGAAACGGCAGCCTGGCTCTGACTCGGATTCCCGAACTCAATCCGGATCTGATCACGCTCGACGTGGAGATGCCGGGCATGAGCGGGATCGAAACGCTGGTCGAGATTCGCAAGCTGTATCCACGATTGCCGGTGATCATGTTCAGCTCATTGACGGGACCGGGCGCCGTCGCGACCATCGAGGCGCTGGCGCGTGGTGCCAGCGACTATGCCGTCAAGGCCAACGTCAGCAGTCCAGAGCCTGCAAACGAGCAAATCCGGCAGGAGTTGCTGCCGAAAATCAAGGCATTATGCGTGGAGCGGAGGTCGCACCATGTGCCGGTTTCGGCCCCCATTCTCGGTCCTCCGGCCCCCTTCATCCCCCCCCCGGTCTCGCGCCCGGTACGCATCGATGTGCTCGCCATTGGGACTTCCACCGGCGGCCCCAACGCGCTGGCCGATCTTATGCCGCAGTTCCCACGGGACTTCCCCGTGCCCATCTTGATCGCGCAGCACATGCCTCCGATGTTTACGAAACTGCTCTCGAGTCGTCTCGGCACTCTTACGGCCCTGCGGGTCGAAGAAGGAAAAGATGGACGGAAGTTAGAACCAGGCCAGGTCTGGGTGGCGCCCGGAGACTACCACATGACGGTGTCCCGCAAAGGCAAGGACTACGTGCTCGGCCTCAACCAGGAGCCTCCGGAAAATTCCTGCCGTCCGGCGGTGGATGTCCTGTTTCGCTCGCTCGCTCAAGCCTACGGATCGAACGTGCTGGCGGTCGTGCTGACGGGGATGGGCGCCGATGGCACGCGGGGATCGGCCGAGATCCGCAACGCCGGCGGAATGGTAATCGCGCAGGACGAAGCTTCCTCAGTGGTCTGGGGCATGCCGGGAAGCGTGGTCGCCGCCGGTTTGGCCGGTCGCACATGCCCGCTGAGCGGCATTGTGCCGGAGATTCTGCGCCGCGTGTCGTATCAGAGAAGCATGGCCCTGGGCGCCCGCGGTTGAGCGGACACCAGGACTCGCGGTAGCAACCAAGAGCGGCAAAGGATACGGGATGGCGATCGAGCTCGGAAAGGAAAAATCGGCAGCGGCTCCTGCATTGGATATGGGCGACGCGGCTTACCTGAAGATCCGGGACCTCGTCTATCGGATTTCGGGTATCTATCATTCCGAACAAAAGCTCTATTTGCTGGTTTCAAGCTGCCAGCGCCGCATGAAGACATGCGATGCGGCCAGTCCGGCACAGTATCTCGAGCATCTGACGACCCGCCCCAATCGCGATGCTGAAGTGCGCCTGCTGCTCAATGAAATCACCATTGGCGAAACTTACATGTTTCGTCATCCTGCCCAGCTCGATGCTCTGCGCAATGTAGTTCTTCCCCAGATCATGGAGGGCAAGGCCGCCTTGGGGATCAAGCGGCTTCGTTTCTGGTCGGCCGGTTGCTCGACCGGCGAAGAACCCTACACGCTGGCCATGTTTCTCCTGGAGCAGAAGGAAAAGCAGCTTGCCGGGTGGAACTTTGACATTCTCGCCACCGACTTGAACAGTAACTCGCTTGAGACAGGGCAAGCCGGTATTTACGGAGAATACGCGCTGCGCAATGTCACCGAACACCTGCGCCGGAAATACTTCAAAGACGCCGGCAATAACAAGCTGGCAGCCGGCGATTTGCTCAGGGCCCACATTCGCTTTGACCGTCTCAATCTCAGTGACGACAGCAAAATGGTTTTCTTGAAGGGAATCGACGTCATTTTTTGCTGCAATGTCCTCATCTATTTTGACCTGGCTTCAAAACGGCGAGTCGTGCAGCACTTCTATAGCAATCTGGTTCCCGGAGGCTACTTCTTCCTGGGACACGCCGAATCCCTGTTTCACGTGGACGATACGTTCCGATTGGTCCATCTTCCCGGGACGACGGCCTACTGGAAGCACCGCGGATCGGCGGTGGGAGGCACACCATGAACGAACAGCAACGCGCCAAGCTCGAGGCGCAGATTGGCAGGCTCGAGTCGATTTCGACTGCTCCCGCCATCCTTCAGCCTCTGCTCCAGATGCTGCGCTCACCCTCCGACGAGATCCGCATCGAAAGCGTGGTCGAGATGGTTTCCCGCGACAGCGCAATTGCAGCGCAATGCCTCCGCATGGCGAACTCGCCTCTTTTTGGGCACCGCCAGGTCGAAACGGTTCGGGCTGCCGTTATGGCGCTGGGCATCAGCAAAGTGCGTTCGCTCTTGTTTGGCCTGTGCATGCACCAGACCATTCCGAGTGGCAAATGGGTGCTCGACCCAACTGCCTTTTGGCGGCATTCGCTCGGGTGTGCGCTGGTCGCGCAAACCATGGCGCACGGAATCGGTTATCCGGAGCGCGAGAAGGCTTATCTTGGCGGCTTGATCCATGACATCGGTTTTCTCGTGAACTCCGTTCTTTATCCGGCGGAGTTCCGGGAATCTTTCCAACATGCCGTCGCTGAAAAATGTCCCCTTCATGTCGCGGAAGATTCGATTCTTGGTTTCACACACGAAGACTCTGGTCGAATGCTTTGCAAACGGTGGGGTCTGTCGGAGGAATTGCTGGAGGTGGCTGGCTGCCACCACCGGCTGGACGCTTTGCCAACTGCGAGCCCCCTGGTATGCCTGGTTCACCTGAGCGACCTGCTTTGCCGTGTGCGTAGCTTAGGCTATGGATTTGACGAGGTTCTGGCAGTGGCGTTCGCGGAGGATGCCGCCTGGAAGCATCTTTTGGTTGCTTATCCCGCGCTCGCGGAGGTTGATCTTGTGCGCTTTACGCTCGATATAGAAGGGGCAATGGACGAGATCGCCACGCTGGTTGATTCTGTCTTCGCTTCCGACCGCCGAGCTGCGACGCCTGCCAGTTAGGTGCCGCGAACTCAGTTAGTAACTCTCGCTTGGTTACCGTTGTGCGTGCGGTCCTCGGAACCGGCATGCAGTTCGGCATTACGGAAGTGACATTTACACCAGGTCCAAGCGGACATACGATGACCATGTAGTTAGGCAGTTCTGGGGGAGGGCTGCCGAAGGCGTCCTGAGCTTGCTCGGGGCGTCTTTTTTTGTGCTCACCGTTTCTCGCGAAACCGCGGGGCATGGAGCTTACAGGACGATGCGGCCACATCTGGCTCCATCAATTTTTTCCCCAGGTCATGCCGCCGTCGGGGCTGCTCCAGGTCTCATTATTGGAAGTCGTAAGGCCGATCCTGGGGTATTGCACGTCGATGCGGATCACATCCGAGCTAAGGGACTGGCCGTGGGCGGTCACCGGGATTGAACTCCAATTCGCGCCGCCGTCGTTCGAGTGCTGAAGCGCACCCGCCTGCCCTCCGGCCCAAACTTCCAGTCCATGAGTTGCGTAGCACAGCCATGGGTGTTCGCCTTCGAGAGCCGTCTGCCAGTTCCGGCCGCCGTCGAGTGAGCGTTTGAGAACTCCTGCCGCAATCATCCACATCGTTCCTTGCTTCAAGGTGGGTGGGGGAAGCGCGGAACTCGCGACGGATGCCCCATGCTTCTGAAATGCCATCGGAGCATGCGCCGCTGCGAGGGCCGTTTTGCCCGCCACGGTTTCATCGACCGGCGACTTTGCCTTTTCGATCGAAAGCGCTTGGCCGCGTGTCATTACGTCGGTATCGGAGAATGCTGTTGTCACCTCGGTCCTGGCGGAAGAAGCCTCGACCGTTTCGTTTGCCCCCGGAGGCGTGCTTGACGGAAGGTTGCCCGCCACGGCTGCGGGCATCTCGGCACGCGCGGGGGATTGCGTGCCGCGGTTGTTCGCCGCTAATGCTCCGGGCTGACCGATAGCATTCTTTTTGCCAAATGCAGTCTGCGTGTGCGCGGGAGAGATTTCGCGCTTCTCTTTTGCGGTTTCGGATGAGGCTTCGGACTGGGCTTGTGCTTTCGCCGCGTTGGCTTCAAGGCTGTTTTGCGGCGGTAATTCCGACGCAATCTGCGCCGGCGCCGATGGTCCTGTAGAGGTAGCTGTTTGAGCCGCCCCCGGCAACGCTGGGTTCCCGTGATGTCCAAACCCTGCATATGCGGCGAAAAGTGCCACCGCAACGCCCGCCGCGAGCGCCGCCCACCGCAAATTGAACGAGTGCGTATCGGCCCACGCAAACCAGTTCCGGCGGGGCTTGTCTGAAATCGGCGTCGAGACAGTTTCGGCTTCCGCTCCCACGGCCCCGGCCTGAGCTGCCACGGCCTCTGTAGCTGGAAGAGCTAGAACCACCACCTCGCGACAATCGGCACAGAGCGCCAGATGCCCAAGGACATTGTCGCGCTCGGCTTGGGAAAGCGCCTGCTCGGTGAACGCGGCGAGCACGTCCGCATCCGGGTGAGATGCGTCTGCTGGCCGTCCGGTTCGCAGCCGGTACCGCACGATTTTTGGCACTTCGGTCACGGTTTATTGCGCCCGTCCCGGACGGGAACCTGTCTACTAGGGAACGTCGTTGGCCCGGAATCTTGCGTCAAACGTGAACGCAAATCCAGGGTCATGTCCCGGACATCGGTTTCCAGAGCCTCGGCGGCTTGGGCATGGCTCATCCCGCGCTCCCGCAGGCCCGCCAGGATCCTCTTGCGCAGGCCCGCGGAAAGCCTGTCTAGCCGCCGGCTTACGCTCGATTCGTGCAGCCCCAGCGCCCGGGCTATTTCGGCCAGCGTCCGCCCATCCAGATAATAGGAGGCCAGCGTAAACCGGTCCTCTGCCGGAAGTTCGGCCAGCGCTTCGTCGGTGGCCGCCTCCAGCCGAGGTTCCCCACTGCATACAGGTTCGGGCTCGCTCGCGGCGAACTGCACACCGTCTTCCGTTTGTTCCTCGAGGCTGACCGTGCGCTTCTGCTTGCGATAGCGATTGATGAACTCCTGCGCCATGACCGTGCGCAGCCAGCCTTCGAGCGAACCACGTCCGGTATAGAACAGGAGTTTCGAATTCCGCACGCCGTCGCGTGTATTCATTCCATACAATTCGGCAAAAAGCGAGTCGGCAAGTTCCGCGGCCTGCGCGGCTTCCCGGGTAATCTGCATCGCCATGCCATGCAGTTTTTGACGGTAGCGGCCGATGAAGGCTTCCCACGCGCGCTCGTTGCCTGCCGCGCATGCGCGCGCCAGCGCCAGTTCCTCCAGCCGCAGCCCCGCGCAAAGGTCCGCCTTTTCGCTGGATGCTGCGTTCGGAAGATATTTGTGCTGAATGCCTTCGAGGATCTGGGCGAACTGCTCCGCGCTCACGCCATAGGCCGCGGCCCCGCTGCGGGCATACAACTCCGCCGCGGTGCTGGCTCCTTCGGATTGGGCGCGCGACACCATCTCCCAGATGCTAGCAATTTATTAGACGCAAGTCCGGGAAATTCGTACGTTCTTTCCCGCAGCGAGGCAACCAACACTCTCCTGGAAGACTCGCAAAACGTAGTCCCCGGCGCGTTCCATCTTGACGCGCCGGGATGGGCAAGTGGAACTGGCACAGGGCTAGTGGTGTCTTCAATCATTGGAGGCTCTTTATGCGGCTCGCCGTGGTACTTGCAGGAATCGTATTCTTAGTCGGGGTGGCCATCATTGTTCCAAGCCTGATCGAAGCGGGCGAAGTGCCACCAGCTTCAACCTACACGCTGCTGAGCCCCATTCGCAGCGGCAATCTTACCGTCTTCCCGGTTGCAAGTAAGTCCTACGAGACGGGGGAATTCCTGACTCTTGACGAGGGTCTGCGCTCCGGAGATGTTGTTGTAACTGAGGCCGGACAGGCGCGCGGCTTGATTCGCCGGCCGGGAAGGCCTGACGTCATTCACCCCGTACGCGACGCGGAGGTCAACCGGCTCGTCCTGGTTAATAACTCAAAACGTCCTCTGTTATTACTCGCTGGCGAGATAGTAACTGGCGGTAAACAGGATCGCGTAATTGGCAAGGACCGCATTGTGCCGCCCGAGAGCGACCCCGTGGACCTCAGTGTGTTTTGCGTTGAGCCCGGACGCTGGACGGCGATGAACGGCAAGAACGAGTTTAATACCGCCGGCCGCGGATCTGCCCTGTTTGCAGCTCCGGCCGTGCGAAGCAAGGCGATGGTCGCAAAGGATCAACAGCAGGTTTGGGACCAAGTCCGCAACTCGCAGCGCGTCATGTCGGAAGCCGTGGAGGTGACTGGAGCGGCGCCTCAAGTCCAGGCCGAAACATCCTATGCGGGCGTGATGAACAATCGGGAAGTCGACAAGAAGATCAATGACGTTGCTGCTCCGATTGAGCATAACTATGAGAGCATCATTCACCAGTTGCGCGACAAGAATGCCGTGGGAGTTGTCGTCGCGGTCAACGGAGACATCATTTGGGCCGACATTTTCGCGAGCACGCAATTGCTGCAAAAATACTGGCCGAAACTGGTGCGGTCCTATGCCACCGAAGCCATCGTGACCCGCGCCAAAGGTGGAGAAGTGACGGCCAAAGAGGCGCAAAAGTTTCTCGACAATCTCGAAGCCCGGCATGAGACCGCCGACATAGAGCCCGGCGTTTATCGCCAGACCGAACTCGCCGGCGACGGCTTCAAGGTTTTCGAACTAACGTCGCTGCTGCCAAAAACCGGCTTCACCGTGCACATCGCCAAGATGGCGGACTAAAGGGAGGTCAGAGGTAAGAGGTCAGATTGCGGAGGTTAATTCGGGTTGGCAGCGGCCTAAGGTTTTACCTCTGCAATCTGACCTCCGACCTTTGACCTCTCACCTCGGTCCAATCCCTTCCGCACAACGTCATTCGCGTCGTAGGCCAGGTTGAGCGCCGCCAATTCCTCCCGGCGAAACCATCCAACCTCGGCCGCGTCACTTCCCGCTTTCAGTTCTCCCGACACCGGACGGCACAAGAAATCGATCAGCACATAGTGATAGCGCACGCGGCCATCGTCGGCGTGGATCACGCGCTCATAAACGCCTAACATCTCGCCCACTTCAACCGTCAATCCCGTTTCCTCGCGTGCCTCGCGGACCGTTGCATCGCGGAGTGCTTCTCCGCATTCCAGCACGCCGCCCGGCAGTGACCACTCGCCCAAAAGAGGCGGCTGCCCGCGGCGGATCAGCAGGGCGCGGTCATTTTCGGCGATCACCGCTCCCACCCCAACAAACGGGCACTCGGGAAATTCGCGCTTCATGATCTTCTTACTTCGCTCCCACCTGATACTGTTCAATCTTCCCGTCGGGCATACTCCGTTCCCACACTGCCAGAGTTTTCTTAGCGAAATGCACTTCGAACAGCCGGAAGGTCATTCCTCCTCGCTCGCTCTTAGACATCTGTCTGAATTCCACCGGTGCGCCCAACGGACCCAGGCTTTTGCCGAAATCCTTGAGCGCCTGCTCGGTGAAATAGCTGTTGCAGTTGTCCGTGAGCAGGGTGCGATCAACCTTGCCCTGCTGCAGCCCGGCGAAAATTTCACGCGCCTGCTGCTCGGGCTTCGCCGCGCCGGCATCGGCGAAGAGAAGCTCTGCAATCTTCTTGGCCAGATCACCCGAAACGCCGACCGAATCTTCATTCGTTAACACCACAACGGCCAGTTGTTCGTCGGGGAAAACCATGTTCTCCGCTGTGAATCCGGAGACTTCGCCGCCATGCTCGATCGCTCGATGCCCAAATTCCTGCCGCACGTCAACGCCCAGGCCGTAGCGCGTTCCGAGGCCGTTGCTGAGCAGAGTTTCCCGCTCCATCGCCGCGTAGGACGCAGGCTTGAGCACGGTCTGGTTGATCAGGCTGATATCCCACTTCGCCAGATCTTCGGCCGGCATCGCGAGTTCACCGGCGGCAAACAGCCATCCCTTGCCTTCCTTGGGAGCGGTGCGCAGCGGCCCAATCGCATAGCGCAGGTATCCGGTCGCATCGGTGTCGGTGAGCCGTTCCTGGTCAATATTGATCACGCTTTTCATCCCGAGCGGAGCAAAAATATGTTCGCTCAGGAACTGCAACAGCGGTTCGCCGCTTGCCTTCTCCACAATCAGTCCGGCAATCACGAAGTTCGTATTGCTGTATTGCCATTCGCTACCGGGATCGAAATCGAGCGGCTTGCGCGCCCAGAGGTCGAGAATCTTGTCGGCGGTAATCGGCTGCAGCATGAACGGAGGCACATAATCCTGCGGCCAAAAGTCCTGGTAGCCGGACGTATGCGAGAGCAATTCGCGGATCGTGACTTCGTTGCCACGAGTCAGATTGGGCACAAATCGCGATACCGGGTCGCCCAGTGAAAGCTTCCCCTGTTCCGCCAGAACCAGAATCGCCGCAGATGTAAACTGCTTGCTGATGGAACCAATGCTGTAGCGCATGCTGGGCAGCGCCGGCTGGCGCGGTTCGATGCGGCCATCCCCATAGGCCTGCAGATAGGCGATTGCGCCGCCTTGCACGATGGCGATCGAAGCGCTTGGCACGCCAGTCTCGGCGAGCGCATGCCGCGCCAGCTCATCTATCTTTTTCTGCGATTCGGTCGAGAGGGTGCGCGATTGAGCCGCAGCGAATGAAGTACAAAACAGAAGTCCGACCGCAAAAAGCTTCCCACTGCCCGCGAGATTCATCTAAGTTTCCTCAGAGACCGAAGTATACGGCTTCGCCATTACAATAACGCCATGTCGCTCGACGAGTACAAGCGAAAACGGCGCTTCGAGGAAACACCGGAACCGCCGCCGAAGGTCGAGAAGCAGTCCGGGCACCGCTTTGTCGTCCAGCGCCATCGCGCCACGCGCCTGCATTACGACTTTCGCCTGGAAATGGAGGGCGTGCTGAAGTCGTGGGCGGTGCCGAAAGGGCCGTCGCTCGATCCCGCGGACAAGCGGCTAGCCATGCAGGTCGAGGATCATCCCGTTTCGTATTTCGACTTCGAAGGCACGATTCCCGAAGGCAATTACGGCGCTGGCTCGGTGATGGTTTGGGACGTTGGAACCTGGGAGCCGCTCTCGCCGGTTCCGGTGAATGGAGAATACGTTCCTGGAACCGACAAAGAAGCTGCGGCGATGCTGGCCAAAGGCGATCTCAAATTCCGCTTGAAAGGGAAGCGTCTGATGGGCGATTTCGCTCTGGTTCACATCAAGGCTCGCCGCGCCGGCAGCAAAGGGAACGAATGGCTTTTGATCAAGAAGAAGGATGATCGCGTGGTTGCGGGATTCGACATCGATCAGTTCGATAGGTCGGTTCTCAGCAATCGCACCATGGCGCAGATTGCGGGAGATGAAGATTCTGCGCAATGGACCAGCAGCCGTCCTGCTTCGCGCGGGCCGCTGAAAGCGGCATGGCTGGCCGATGCCATCGCTCGCGCCGACCGCAAGAAGGCTGCGGGTAAAAAAAAAGCGTTGACTGCGGAGGGCGCAGAGACCGCAGAGCAAAATAAGGACAAAGAAGCAAACCCGGTTGAGCGATCAGCAAAGACGGTTGCAAGAACAACGAGTTTAAAGCCAAAGACAAGATCGAGGCCGGCAGAATCAACCCCAAAATCCTCTGTGACCTCAGCGTCCTCCGGGGTTAAAGATCTTCCGGGGGCTGCGCGCAGGCCAATGCCAACAGCGATCCATCCCATGCTCGCGACTTCGGTCGACAAGCCGTTTGACAACCCTGATTGGTTGTTCGAAATCAAGTGGGACGGCTACCGCGCCATCGCCTTCATTGACGAGGGCCGCGTGCGGCTGGTGTCGCGAAATCAAAACGACCTCAGTGCACAGTTTCCGGAGCTTGCTACGCTTCCGAAATTCGTCAAAGCGCGGCGCGCCATCCTGGATGGAGAAATTGTCGCGCTCGATGACGAGGGCCGTCCTTCGTTCAGCTTGATGCAGCAGCGGACCGGGTTTCGTCCGGGCAAAGCGCGACTTGCCCGCCGCGAACCGGGGTCCCCGACGCGCCCGCTTTTGGCGCGTTGGGGTGGAGAGGGTGTGCCCGTTATGTATTACGCCTTCGATCTTCTGTACCTTGACGATTTCGATTTACGCTGCACACCGCTCGAGCGCCGCAAACAGTTGTTGCAGGAGCGCCTCACTACCAGCGAAATCGTCCGCTTCTCCGATCATTATCCCGAGCAAGGAGTCAAGCTTTTTGAGGCGGCTGGCCAGAAGGGGCTTGAAGGAATCGTCGCCAAAAAGCGCGCCAGCTTTTATGAGGAAACCCGTTCGCGCGACTGGCTGAAAATCAAAATCACGCAGCGGCAGGAGTGCGTCGTCGGAGGCTACACCGACCCCGAGGGCAGCCGCGATTATTTCGGCTCGCTGGTGCTAGGGCTCTACGACAAGCGTGGCCGCCTCATCCATGTGGGGCAGGTCGGGTCGGGCTTTGATCAGCGCGGACTCAAAAATGTTTTTGCCGAGTTGCAGCCGCTTGCTAGCGAAAAAAATCCTTTCGTCGGCGAAATCGGCGGCCTAAGAGAAGTTCATTTTGTTCGTCCCAAACTCGTTGCCGAAATCAAGTTCTCCGAGTGGACTCATGAGACAGAGGAAGGCGGCCCCAAGCTACGCGCGCCCGTGTTTCTTGGGTTGCGGGCCGACAAGGATCCGAAAGAGTGCACGCTGGAAGAGGCTGGCGTTTAGGCGTCTAGCGACCCGATTCTGACCCCACGCGACTCAAGAACCTTCCGCTCTTGACACGACTCTATATTTCTGCAAATATAGAAATATGACTACGCTGTCGAAGAAATCCGCGGAGCAGGTCGCTAAGTTCGCCGACATGTTTTCGGCGATGGGGACTGAGGCTCGGCTTCGCATTATGCAGTTGTTGCTCTCGGCGCATCCGGAGGGGCTGGTCGTCACCGAGATCCAGGAGGAGCTGGACATCCCCAACTCGACTCTTTCGCACCACCTGGACAAGCTCAAGAATGAAGGGCTGGTTCAGGTGCGCCGGGAGAGTACGTTTTTGCGGTACACGGCCGATACCGAAGCGCTTGGGCAGTTGCTGCAATTTCTATATGCGGAATGTTGCACGCGCAACAAGGCACTCAAACCGGAACAAGTCACGCAATGTTGCAGGTAAAGGAGATTTCATGAGCACTACGGATATCAAGACGATCGTCAAGGAAAAATACGGAGAAGCGGCCCTGCGAGTGAAAAGCGGCGGCAGTTGCTGCTGCGGAGCTACGGCAAGCAATGGATGCACCGACCCTATCACTTCAAATCTTTATGACGCCGCGCAGACCGGACAACTTCCACAAGAAGCTGTGCTGGCCTCGCTGGGCTGTGGGAATCCGACGGCCTTGGCGAACCTGAATGCCGGCGAGGTCGTGCTCGATCTTGGTTCCGGCGGCGGCATCGACGTGCTGCTTTCCGCCCGGCGCGTTGGCCCGACGGGAAAAGCTTACGGCCTGGATATGACGGACGAGATGCTGGCGCTGGCGAACGAGAACAAGCGTAAGGCAGGCGTCGAAAACGTCGAATTCCTGAAGGGCGAGATCGAGAATATTCCGCTGCCCGACAACTCGGTCGATGTGATTATTTCCAACTGCGTGATCAATCTTTCCGCTGACAAGGATCGTGTGCTCAGAGAGGCTTTCCGCGTGCTGAAGCCGGGCGGGCGACTGGCCGTGTCGGATGTGGTGACGCGGGGAGACATCATGCCTGAAATCCGCAAGAGCGTGCTCTTGTGGGTGGGCTGCGTGGCCGGCGCGCTGGACGAGAAGGACTACCGCGACAAGCTGTCGGCGGCGGGATTCGAGCACATTGAAATGGAGCCGACCAGAATCTATCGCACCGAAGATGCCCGCGAGTTTCTATCGGGCCAAGGGATTGACGTGGATGCGCTGGCTCCGCAGGTGGATGGCAAGTTCATGAGCGCGTTTGTGCGGGCGGTAAAGGGGAAAGACATGGTTGCGAAATCCTGCTGCGGGCCGGCTTGCTGCAGCTAGCATCGACGGAGAAGGCACGATGAAAGGACATTACAACGTTCTCTTCCTATGCACGGGCAATTCGGCGCGCTCGATCATGGCCGAGGGGATTTTGAACCTCAAGGGAAGGCCGAACTTTACGGCCTACAGCGCGGGGAGCCATCCCACAGGCACAGTCAGGCCAGAAGCCTTGCGGCAACTGGAGACGGCGCACATTTCGACTAAAGGATTGCGCAGCAAAGCTTGGGACGAATTTTCCGCGTCGGGCGCTCCCCAGTTCGATTTTGTGTTCACCGTTTGTGACAATGCGGCAAACGAAACCTGCCCAGTGTGGCCGGGGCAGCCGATGACCGCGCATTGGGGTATTCCTGATCCGGCGGCGGTTCGTGGCAGCGAGGCAGACATCCACCGCGCCTTCCGGGAGGCGTTTTTCCTTTTGGATCGGAGAATCAGTCTGTTTCTATGCCTGCCCTTTAAGGCTCTCGACAGTCTGACACTCAAGAGAGAACTCGACAACATAGGTCAGTCGAAGGCGCCAGTCGCGCAGGACAGGTGAGTACCCGGGAATTGCATGATCGATTCCCGTAACAACCAGAGGATTCGGAATGAAGACAACTAGCCGCCTTAGCTTGCTCGACCGTTATCTAACAGCCTGGATCTTTCTGGCGATGGCGGTAGGCGTCGGCCTGGGCTCGCTGGTTCCCGGAGTCGTGCCGTTTCTGAATCGTTTCAGCATCGGCACGACCTCGATTCCGATTGCGGCCGGCCTGATCATCATGATGTACCCGCCTTTTACCAAGGTGCGATACGAAGAACTACCCGAAGTGTTCCGCAACAAGAAAGTACTCGGACTGTCACTCGTACAGAACTGGGTGGTGGGGCCCATCCTGATGTTCGTCTTGGCGGTTGTATTCCTGCGCGGCTACCCGGAGTACATGGCGGGTCTGATTATGATCGGGCTGGCGCGGTGTATCGCGATGGTCATTGTATGGAATGAACTGGCCAAAGGCGACACGGAGTACGCGGCTGGCTTGGTGGCCTTCAACTCGCTTTTTCAAGTTTTCTTTTATTCGCTCTATGCCTGGGTATTCATCACAGTCCTTCCGGCGAAGCTTGGGCTTCGGGGAGCCGTCGTCAATGTTTCCATTGCTGCCATTGCGAAGAGTGTTTTCGTCTACCTCGGCGTTCCCTGCCTTGCCGGCTTCGCGACTCGCGCGGCGCTGGTTCGCGCACGAGGGCGTGAATGGTACGAGCACAACTTCATCCCTCGCGTGAGTCCACTGACCCTGATTGCTCTTCTCTTCACAATTGTGGTGATGTTTTCGCTGAAAGGCGAGTACATCGTTCGCTTGCCGCTGGACGTCCTGCGGATTGCCGTTCCCTTGCTGATCTACTTCCTGCTGATGTTCCTGGTGTCGTTCTACATGGGCAAGAAGTTGGGTGCGGACTACTCCAGGACGGTCACGCTGTCATTCACCGCCGCCTCGAACAACTTTGAGCTGGCCATCGCCGTCGCCGTCTCTGTTTTCGGCATCAACTCGGGAGCGGCTTTCGCGGCAGTGATTGGGCCATTGGTCGAGGTACCCGTGATGATTGCCCTCGTGAATGTTGCGCTTTATTTCCAGCGCCACTATTTTTCGAGTTCCCAAGGGCTTGAAACTGCGGCGGTCTATGCATCCGTAAGGAAGTAGCAGGCTGGCTGAATTCAAACTAAGGAGAAAGGGAGGCGGCTCAGCGCACGTCGCGGACGACGAGGATCATTCCTGGACGCAGGATGGCGATGTTGCGGTTGTCGTGCTTGAGAGCGGAGACTGTGGTTTTGTAGGAGTTGGCGATCGAGTAGAGCGTCTCGCCCTGCCTTACTTTGTGATGGACGACCGCGGCGGACGCTGTCGTCTGCGTTTCTGCGCGAGACGGCGACTTGTGCGAACCCGCCGCTCGTTGAGATGAAGATCGTTGGGATGAAGATCGGCCCTTTGCTGCAGCGACCGAGGCTTGGTCTAACGACGCGCGACCCGACGCCGTCCTTTGCGATGACGAGCGCTTCGACGCGAGTTCCATCTCCCGCGCGCCGGGTGTTACCGGCACGTGAACCAGCAGCACTCTTCTCCCCGCCAGGCTGTTGCCTTTCAGGCGATTCCAGGTGCGGACCATCTTCGGCGAGACGCCAAAATTTTCCGCCACCGAATCGACCGTGTCTCCCTTGCGGATCTTGTAGCGCGTGATGGCGCGCGCGTAAGTGGCCGTGTCAGTGTCCTTGCCGGGAGCGATCGGGATGATCAGGCGCATCTCGGGTGAGAGCGCGTTTTCCTGCAAACCGTTGGCCTCGGCAATGGACTGAGGCGAGCTGTGATAGGTGCGCGCGATCGAGGCCAGCGTTTCTCCGGCCTGCACTTTGTGGTAACGCCACCAGACACGCTTATCGACGGGAATCAGAGCTACCACGCTCTGGAATTTGTCGGCCGTTCCGGCCGGCACGTGCAGCTCAAACTGCTGGCTGCCATTTGAGCCAGGGGAAAGTTTCGGAGTCGTCATGCGCAGCAGGCTGGGGTTGAGGTCCTGCAAATCGGCCGCCGACGCGTCCACGCACTCGGCCACCAGCCGCAAATCAATTGGATAGTCGATCTTCACTGTGTCATACGGAATCGGCTTTTCCTTCACCACATCGGTGAGCCCGTACTGGTCGGGATTCTTCGCCATGATGGTGACGGCCACAATAATCGGAACGTAGTTGCGCGTTTCCTTGGGCAGGACGTTGCGGCGGTAGAGTTCCCAGAAATCGGCGTAACCGGTACGCTTCACCGCGCCCTGCACGGTTCCCGGGCCGGAGTTGTAGGCGGCCATGGCGAGATACCAGTCGCCAAATTGTGCGTAGAGATCTTTGAGATGTTGCGCGGCGGCGCGCGTGGCGCGCTCTGGATCCTGGCGCTCATCGACCCACCAGTTGCGCTCAAGACCATACCCTTTGGCGCGGCTGGCCATGAACTGCCACATGCCGCGGGCGCCGGCGCGGGACACCGCCACCGGGTGAAATCCAGATTCTGCCTGCGCCAGGTAAATGAGATCCTGCGGCACTCCTTCTTCTTTCAGGGTGCGCCGGATCATGTCTTCATAGCGGCCGGATCGCGCCAGCGCATGCTCGATGGTGCCGCGGCCGCGCGTCGAGAAGTAATTGATATAGCCGGCGACCTGGTCGGTCATCATCAGCGGCAGGTCGGAACGCGTGGACTTGATCTCGGCCTCGGCCTTGGCCTTGACGCTGGCATCGACGGGCGGCGTGACTTCGTTGGCCTCGTCAATGGGCGCCGGTTCGGATTTCTGCTCGGCGAACCCGTCGCCGGTCTGCAAGGCTTCGAGTTCGGTGCTGCTGGTGCCGTCGAGGATATGGTTCAACTCGGCTTGCAGCCTGTCGTCGGACTGGAGGTTGAATCCGCTTTCGAGCAAGAGGTTGAAAGCGGCATCAAAGTTCTGCTTGGAGGCTTCGAGGTGTCCGTCGCGATAGTTCTCCTGCCCAGCAATGTATTCTCTTTCGACCCGGGCAATGAGGTCGGCCACGGGATCGACGGCCTGGGCTTTGGCGGCTTCGGAGTTCGACTGCGATTCGGTTGCGACGGTCGCCGTTGCGGGTGCTTTTTGCTTGTCGAGTGGTGCCGCGTTTGTAATTAGCGCCGGGGCCTGGGCAGCGGGGGGTGGTATGAACGTAGACTTCTGTGCTGACTGGCAGCCGAGAGTGGCGGCCACCAACCCGCAGAGCAGAATCGCCGGAAATCGCTCGGAAGAAAGCCTCATAACGTCAAAAACTTAGCGGAAACGCCTCCCGGCACGGGCGTGGAAATTTGACCACAGCTCAGTCTTGCTGAATGAGATGGTACTATCCCGAAAATCGTTGGGTCAACGCTACGAGAGACGTATGCACCCTCGTTACTTTGGGAACCGGATGAGGATATTACCACGCCCAGGCTAGCCTGGGGCCGGGCGTGAAGTTCTAGCCAGCCCTTGTTGCCCAAGGGTGAATCCAAAACCTTCCTCTATACATCTACAAACGCATATGAAAATCAGCAACCTGCAACCGTTAACTTCGAAACACAACGGTTAAGTCACAATTCCCGTTGCACAAAAATCCTTAGAAGGAGGAAATTGCATGTCCCACGTTAATGTTGGCAAAGAAAATTCTACCGACATCAGTCTCTATTACGAAGACCATGGCTCCGGTGATCCGGTGGTGCTCATCCACGGGTATCCGTTGAGCGGTTCTTCGTGGGAACGGCAGATTCCGGCGCTGCTGGCGGCAGGCCATCGGGTGATTACTTATGACCGTCGTGGTTTCGGCAACTCGAGCCAGCCAACCAGCGGCTACAACTACGACACGTTTGCCGAAGACCTCCATAAGCTCATCAGTCATCTCCGACTGCGTGAGTTCGCGCTGGTCGGGTTCTCCATGGGTGGAGGGGAAATCGCGCGCTACATTGGCAAGCACGGATCGAAGGGTGTGACCAAAGCCGTGTTCATCAGTTCGGTGCCGCCATTTCTTTTGAAAACGCCCGACAACCCCGAGGGTGTGGATCGCGCGGTGTTCGACGGGATTGAGAAGGCGATCACGGCGGACCGGTACGCGTTCTTCACCGCGTTTTTCAAGGACTTCTACAACACCGATCAGTTGTTGGGAAAGCGCATCAGCGATCAGGTGGTGCAGGCAAGCTGGAATACTGCGGCGTCTGCTTCAGCGACGGCCAGCCTGGCATGCGTTGCGACCTGGTACGAAGATTTCCGCAAGGACCTCGCCCGCATCGACGTGCCGACGCTCGTCATTCACGGCGACTCGGATCGCATTGTGCCATTTACAGCAGCCGGGCAACGAACCGCGCAACTTGTGAAAGGAGCGCGGCTGCACGTGGTACAGGGCGGGCCGCATGCCGTGATCTGGACCCACGCTGAGGAAGTGACACCGGAACTGGTGAACTTTCTAGGCAGTTCGGCCAAGGCAGTCGCCAGGAAAGAAACCGCTGCATAACGGTGTGGCAGTCGCGCGGCAATCGCGGTCTGTCTCAGGTGCCGCCGTTTGGCGGCACCTCTTCGTTTTGGTTCCATGAGCGAGTGGTCTGGCCGTTGAGCGGTCGTCCATTTGAACGAGCCCACATATTTTGTTAGCTTCATCCAACACGATTATGAAAGCGATCCAGATAAAGCAAACCGGCGGCCCCGAGGTCATGGAACTGGTCGACCTCTCGGTGCCGCAGCCGAAACCGAATGAAGCCGTCGTCAAGATTCAGGCGATTGGCGTGAATTTCATCGACGTGTATAACCGCGAGGGCCGATACAAATCGCCGCTGCCGTTTGTGCTGGGGCAGGAGGCCGCCGGAACTGTTTCGGCGGTCGGCAGCGACGCACGCGCGGTTGCGGTTGGAGATCGCGTGGCCTACACGATGCAAATGGGTAGCTACGCCGAATATGCTGCCGTGCCGGCCGACCGGCTGGTGAAGGTTCCGGCGGGCGTGAGCGAGCGCGACGCCGCAGCCGCGCTCCTGCAGGGAATGACCGCGCACTATCTGGCGTATGACACCTGGCCGCTGAAGAAAGGCGAGACCGCGCTGGTTCACGCCGCAGCGGGAGGAGTGGGCCTGTTGCTCGTGCAGATGGCGCACAACATTGGCGCTCGGATAATTGCCACCGTTTCGACCGAGGAAAAAGCAAAGCTGGCGCGCGCAGCCGGCGCCGACGAAGTCATTCTTTATACGCAGACCGATTTTGAAACGGAGACGAAACGATTGACCGGCAGCAAGGGTGTGGACGTAGTGTATGACTCGGTCGGCAAGACGACGTTCGACAAGGGCCTGAATCTGCTCCGCCCGCGCGGCATGATGGCGCTGTATGGAGGATCGAGCGGCCCGGTTGCGCCGATTGACCCACTGGTGCTGACCCAAAAAGGATCGATTTTTCTGACGCGACCATCGCTGGGCTCCTATGTAATTACTCCGGAAGATTTGCAGCGGCGCGCGGGCGCGGTGTTCGGCATGATTCGCGACGGCAAACTCAAGCTGCGCATCGAGCACGTCTATCCGCTGGCGCAGGCGCAGCAGGCGCACCGCGACCTGGAAGCGCGGAAGACGACGGGCAAACTGCTGCTGATTCCGGGGTGAGAGGCCTTAAGGTTAAAGTATACGGGTGCGCCACTACCTCCACCTTTGGCTCTTCGCATCCTTGTTGTTTGCGTATGGCACGGCCTGGGCACAGAATTCGCACCAGACTCCGCCGTACTGGGCATACGTTATCAATCCGAATTCCGAACCGGCCGTTCGGCCCACCGACCACGCTCCACGGCACGTACCCGGCAGTGGTGCGGCATTCACCCTCGCTCAAATTGCGGATTTGTTCAATCCACCTGACTGGCATCCTGAGGGTCATCCTGCCATGCCCGAGATTGTCGCCCACGGCCGAAAGCCCGATGTCTTTGCCTGCGCCTATTGCCACTTGCCTGATGGCCAGGGCCGCCCCGAAAACTCCAGCCTTGCCGGACTTTCCGCTGGCTATATCGTCGAGCAACTGGACGACTTCAAGAGCGGCGTTCGCAAAAGCTCCGATCCTCGCCACCTACCCATCGCTATGATGATCGCATCCGAAACCAAGGCCACCCGCCAGGAGATCCAATCCGCCGCCAGTTACTTCTCCGGACTAACACGCAAGCCCTGGGTTCGTATTGTGGAAACCGGTACCGTTCCCAAGACGCGTATCGCCGGATGGATGCTCGCCACGTCAACTCCGGCTGCGACCGAGCCGATCGGGCAACGCATCATAGAAGTACCGGAGAACCTGGAACGGACCGAACTTCGTGATGACACCTCCGGTTTCATCGCCTACGTTCCGGAAGGTAGTCTCGCGAGAGGAAGGGCTCTAGTTAACACAGGAGGCAACGGTAAGACCGTTCCCTGCGCCAAGTGTCACGGCCCGGGACTTCGCGGCAGCGGGAATATGCCGCCGCTTGCTGGCCGGTCGCCAAGTTACATGGTCCGGCAGTTGTTTGACATCCAAAGTGGTACCCGTGCGGGAACATTGTCGCGAGAAATGCGCGCGCCGATTCGCAATCTCACGCTAGACGATATGATTGCCATCTCCGCTTATGTCGCCTCGCTGCGCCCCTAGACCCCTATGCCCTTTGTGGAATTGAAAAACTCGCCGCACGCGGACAGGGTATCGCCCATCCCGATTCACTATCGGGACGTCGGCAGTGGTCCTCCGCTCGTTTTCTTGCATGGAGGTTGGGGCTATGGCGTGTACCCCATCGACCGGCAAATCGAGGCATTACGCGGCCATGCCCGGTTGCTGATCCCGGATCGTTCCGGGCACGGGCGTTCGGCAAGTTTTGCAGGACCGTTGCCGTTAGACTTTCATCGCCGCGCTGCGGAGGAGACCCTGCTGGTACTGGATGCGCTGGGCATCGAGCGTGCCGTTTTTTGGGGGCACAGCGACGGAGCGGTCATCGCCGCGATGATCGGGTTGCGCGCGCCCGAGCGCTGCGAGAGGCTGATTCTGGAAGCATTCCATTTCTATCGGAGCAAGCCAAGGTCGCACGACATTTTCTTCCAGCGGTTTGGCGACCATCCCGGGCAGGTAAGTGAAAAGTTGCAGAAGTTGTTGGCAGCCGACCATGGAGAAGAGCACTGGCGCAACGTTGTGCAGCGCAATTGCCGCGCCTGGTTAGGGCTTGCGGCGGCGAGCAAGTGGCCCGATGAGGACTTGTATGCCGCGCGTCTCGGCGAACTGCAAGTGCCGGTGACGTTCATGCATGGCAGAGGGGATCCGCGAACCGAGCCCGGAGAGATTGAACGGGCGTCAGCAACGCTGCCCGGTGGCGAGGTGCGCTTCATCGAGAATGGCCGGCACAGCCCGCACAGCGAAGAGGCGGCGTGGGAGGAATGCAGCGGGATTCTTCTCGAATTGATGGCGGAGAAGCAGGCGAGCAAACGCGCGCCCAATTCTGCCCGCCGTTAAGGTGTTTTACCGCGCGAATAGTTCTTGAGATACTCCGGGAATTCGCGCTGGCACCGTTCATCAGGAATGGGAGCGCCGGTTTTCGTCTCCAGCGGAAGCACTCCAGCCCACGTTGGAAAAGAGTAGTCCGCCTCATCGTCAACAGGCGGCCCCACGCGCACTTTCGCGGAAAATTCTTCAATTGGAATCCGCAGCACCGAAGTGACTTTCAGTTCTTTCTCGCTGGGCTGGCGCGCATCGTCCCAGCGCTTGGGCACAACGTGCTCGCTCACCGCGCGCAGTGCGGAGAGTTTCTCCTTAGGGTCGTCAACGAGTGTTGCCGTTCCGAGAATTACGACGGAGCGGTAGTTCATCGAGTGATTGAAGACCGACCGCGCCAGCACGAATCCATCGACCAGCGTGACCGTGACGCAAACCGGCACGCCCTGCTGCAGATTCCGCAGCATGCGGCTGGCGACCGAACCGTGCAGGTAGAGCACATTGCCGTCGCGGCCGTACAAGGTCGGAATGACATAGGGCTGTCCATCAACCACGAAGCCGACATGACACATCAACCCTTCGTCGAGGATCTGGTTCACAGTTTCGCGGTCATAGACTCCGCGTTGCGGTTCGCGCACAACGCGGGTGCGCGCGGTGGGCTTCGAGACATTAGACATAGAGCGGAGTTTCCTTCGAGCAGGCGCCAAGAGTAGAAAAAAGCAATTCTAACAGTTGGCGGGTTCTACCTAGCGCGCGTTCAAAGGTGGGCCTTTAAGACAGCAGCCTTAGGGCTTTGCAGGCACGTCCACGAACGGGACGCCGCGTTTTCGGTGGATGCGGCAAATGATGTCTTCCAGAGCCTTGGGCAGCAGGTTCTTGCCATGCCGCGGCATTAAAGTATTTTTTTCGAGATAGTCCTCTGCGCCCGCCTTAATCAGCCTTTCGCGGTTTTTTTCGCAGAGACTGCTGACAATCACCACCGGAATTTCTGCGGTTGCAGGATCGCTCTTCAGCGTTTTGAGTACGTCGATCCCACTTACTTTCGGCAGAAGCAAGTCGAGGAGAATCACATCGAACAGCTGCTCGCCGGCCAGGCGAAGAGCGGTTTCGCCGTCCTCTGCGCACACCACCTGGTAGCCCGCTCGCTCCAGGGCACGCTGATTTTCGTGCAGCATGGTGAGGCTGTCATCCACCAAAAGTATTCTCACTGGACACCGTCCCTGCTATAGCTATCGGCATTTGGGGGCTTTGCTTTAGCCAGCGCCGGCCAGGTGTTGGATCCGCTGTTCCGTGCGGACGATGTGGAAAGGGACAGGCGCGCAGCCGGTCGATCACTTCTTTCGGCCCGAAATCCGCGGCTGTTCGTCGAGAACCGCGAACTGAATCTTCTTTTCCACCGGATCGATGCGATCAACCAGTACGCGCACGCGGCTGCCCAGGCTGTAGGTATTTCGCGACCGTTGGCCGATGATCTGGCGTGTGGTTTCGTGGTAGGTGTAGCGGTCGTCGGTGAGCGTGTTCAGGGGAACAAGGCCTTCGATGAAGAGGTCGGTGAGTTCGACGAAGAAACCGAACTTGGTCACGCTGATGATGAGGCCGTCGAAATCTTCGCCGATGCGGCGCTCCATGAACTTCACCTTCTTCCATTCCATCAGTTCGCGCTCGGCATCGTCGGCGCGACGCTCCGACTGGCTGGATTCCTCAGCGATCGCGTGCAGTTCGTCGAGAGAAATCGGGCCGCCGAGCGGCTCAAGGGATTGCTGGTGGGCGTCACGATCGCGGCGCTTGGACCAGGGGGTAGGTGAGTCGGTCGAACTCTCCTTAGACGAAATTGTCTTTCGCCCCTCCGGGGTTTGGTCTCGGTCCTGATCTGACCCGCGGCTTACGCCGTGGGCTGCATTCTCACGCCGCTCCGCGGCTAATGTGGCACCACCCCCGGCGACGTTAGAGATTCCGACCGGCACTTCGCCGGCCATCTTCTCGGCCGATTCACGCAGTACTTCTTTCAATATGCGATGAACGATCAAGTCGGGATAGCGGCGTATGGGAGACGTGAAATGCGTGTACGTGGTCGCGGCCAGCGCGAAGTGGCCAAGATTCTCCTCGGAATAACGGGCCTGCTTGAGCGAGCGCAGCATGAGGAAGCTGAGAATTCTCTCTTCGGGCTTACCCGCAATTTTTGAGGCCAGCTTCTGATACATGCGCGGCGTGATGTGGACTTCCTTCGGAACTTCGATCTCGCGCACGCGCTTGCCGGTGCCGCGGACATCGCGGCGGTCGGCCTTGAGCTGCACGCGTTCGATAGGCAGCGCTCCGACGCCGAGCGAATAACCAAACGTCGCGGCGATCACCTCGAAATCATAGACGCGCTTGGCGTCCGGCTTTTCGTGGATGCGGTAGAGCGAGGCGATGCGTTTGTTCTCCAGATAATGCGCAACGCACTCGTTGGCCGAGAGCATGAATTCTTCAATCAGCCGGTGGGCAATGTTGCGTTCGGAGCGCGTGATGCTCTTCATCAGGCCGAATTCGTCGAACTCGATGACCGCCTCAGGCAGATCGAAATCGATGGAGCCTCGCCGCTCGCGCTTGCGGTTGAGAATCATGGCTAGATCGCGCATCCGCTCGAAGTGCTCGACCTGCGCGGCATAGCGACTGCGCGTGGCGGCGTCGCCTTCAAGCACTGCATTCACCGCCGTGTAAGTCATGCGCTCGGCGGAGCGGATTACGCCTTCGTTGATTTCATAGCCGACGATTTCGCCGTGGTGGTCAGCCTCCATGGTGCAGGAGAGGACGAGGCGGTCGAGGTGCGGGCGCAGGCTGCAGATATCGGTCGAGAGTTCCAGCGGTAGCATCGGCACGGCACGGTCAGGAAAGTAGACGCTGGTGCCGCGCAGGCGCGCTTCTTCGTCGAGCGCTGAATCGGGCGTAACGTACCGGGCCACGTCGGCGATGTGCACTTGCAATTCGTAATTGCCATTGTCGAGCCGGCGCACATGGACTGCATCGTCGAAGTCACGGGCGGTTTCGCCGTCAATCGTCACGATGGGAAGATCGCGGTAATCGCGCCGGAGGCGCAGTTCGCGCGCGGGGATCGTGTTCTCGATGGCCTGCGCTTCTTCAACGGCGGCCGGCGGGAAGCGGTGCGGCAGGTGGAACTTGCGGATCATGATTTCGACGTCCACGCCGAAATCGTTTTCTTCGCCAAGAATTTCGATGACGCGGCCACGCGGATTTTGCGTGGCGCTCGGCCAGTCGGTGATCTCGACGTCAACGACAACGCCGTCGAGGTCCTGCCAGTCGGTGTGGACTTTGGCTTGGTTGCCGATCACGCGATCAATCGCCTTCTTACTCTGTGTCCTCTGTGGTGCAGATGTTTCCGAGTCAACCACAGAGCCCACGGAGGTCACAGAGTAATCCGCCGAGGCTTGCGGGATTTCCATGCCCGGCGGAATTACGATTTCCTGTGTGACCTTCTCGTCGATCGGCTTGACGTAATTGTGCCGCCGGTCGTAGTGGAAGATGCCGACCACAGTTGGATGCGCACGCGAAACCGAGCGCAGGATGCGGCCTTCCGCGCGTCCATCGGTGCGGAACGCAGAGATTTCGACGAGCACGCGATCACCGTGCATGGACGAGCCGACGGCTGGGGGAGGAATGAAAACGTCGCCGGCGAGACGCGACTTAATATTCGGGTCGAGCGAATTGGCGTCGGGAATTACAAAGCCGTAGCCGTCGCGATGCATGCTGAGGCGTCCGACGAGCGTGTTGCGCCCCGCTTTTGCCAGCGGAATCGAATAGCGCCCCTGGTCAACCTCGAGCAGTTGGCCTTTTCGAACCAGCGCATAGAGCTGATCGGTCAACTCGCGGCGGGCATCACCGCCGCGTGCGCCCAGTTCGCGCAGCAACTGCTTGTGGCTCGCCGTCTTTTTGGGCTGCCGCTCGATGTGGCGAAGGATGGAGGAATCGGAAAGCATCAGTTCTCAGTTTTCAGTTCTCAGTCTTCGTCGCCCAGTCTGCAATGCTGTTACTGAGCACTGAAAACTGAGAACTGACAACAAAGACCTATTTCAGATACTTCTCCTCCAGCATCCGCCGGTGATGCAACTCGTGCCCGGCGATGATGTAGGCGAGTGCGCGCACGGTGACCTCGTTGTTATTGGCAATGCCACGGCGGGTCCAGGCGGGCTCATCGAAGTTGCGGAACAACGATAAAGACGCGCGCCGGACCGCGATGAAGTCTTCGATCAGATCGGGCAGCGGATGCTGCGCGAAGGGCGCGTTAGAAACGTAAGTATTTTCGTCAAAGCCTGGGAGCGGCGTGGAATCATTCCGCGCGATGCGTAGCGCGCGGTAGCCCATGATGCGCTCCGCATCGCAGATGTGGCCAATAACTTCTTTCACGCTCCACTTGCCGGGCGCGTAACGGATATCGCCGTCGGATTCCCTGCGGCCGGAAAGCAGAAGCAGCATCTGGCGGCGCTGCTCATCGAGCGTGGCTAGAATGTCGTTTCCCTGAACCGCAGAGATGTAGTTCTCATAAAAGGAAGCATATTCTCCCTTTTCGGGGCGACCGATGGCGGTGGCGAGCGTGGTCATAAAATCCCTCCGATGCAGCGGATGAAATAATTCGATATCCCCACTATTCATACTATCGCGATTCGGTTCGGTGTAGGTGTGAGCAGAAATGGGTCGGAGCCATGAATGGATTACACGCGACCGCGAGCAAGGGAGAAAGG
The DNA here is from genome assembly GCA_963818945.1 of uncultured Acidobacteriaceae bacterium. Lineage (GTDB taxonomy): Bacteria > Acidobacteriota > Terriglobia > Terriglobales > Acidobacteriaceae > Acidiflorens. Next base: position 2,129,311 of record CAWFUA010000001.1, read on the forward strand.
CGCGGGACGAAGCAGAACCATGGAAATCCCTACAAAAACATGGATTTCCACAGCTTAAGTTACGAAAGTAGAGAGTAGAATCGCTTTGGCCACCGAAATGCGGCGGTGGATGTGAATCCCTTAGTTAAGGAAAGGATTTCTAGCACAATGTGGAAGCCCACGAATCAACCTGCCACACCTGGCCGTCCGACTGAGCCAGAGCGTCCCAGCGCGACCGTCCCCACGGCGCCGGTTGCAACAACCGAGCCCGCCGCTCAGCCGCGTCCGGTTACGACCACCACTTCCGACCAAGCCACGATTGGCAAGTCCCTGGTTATCAAGGGCGAAGTGACCGGTTCTGAATCTCTGTACATCGATGGAAGAGTGGAAGGGTCGATCAACCTCTCCGGTAATCGCGTTACCGTAGGCCGCAATGGCGTGGTCTCGGCGAACATTAACGCGCGGGAAATTGTGGTCCTCGGGAAAGTGCGGGGCAATCTGACCGCCAGCGACCGCGTGGATATCCGCAGCGATGGCTCGCTCACCGGCGACGTCGTAGCGGCGCGCATTTCGATCGAAGATGGCGCCTTCTTCAAGGGCGGCATCGACATCCGCAAGGCCGGGTCGAAGCCGGAAGAAGCGAAAGCCGCTGCGGCATCGGCTGCGCCGGAACCAGCGATCGCGGCGAGAGCGTAAGAAGCGGCTGTTCGCTATTCGTCGCTTGCTATTCGCTCTTTGCCGAGTGATAAGCCAAACAGTCAGGGAACGGGCCTCTTCGGGGCCCGTTTTTTCTTGTTCCCTGGAATGATCCGGAGCGAACAGCGAACGACGAACAGCGCTCCTACGGCTCTTTCCCCGTAGCCATCGTTTCAGAAGTCTGACCTTCGGCGACACGCGGGAATGATGTTGATCTTTTCCGGCGCAGATCTCCCGGCAATTCCGAACGCAGTATCCATAATCCCGCGGCGACCGCTGCCGCCCAAGTCAGCGAACCGAGCGCAAGCGCGGCCAAGTCGGCGCGTCGGCTGCCATTCAACGAGACTACCTTTGCTACTTCGTAGGCAAGCACTCCGGAAACTGCTCCCGTCAGCGCGGCCTTGCCCAATTCCTTCCAACTCATTCCGCCGAGCGGGACCATTCCTCGCAGATGCAGCAGCAGCGCAATGAAAATTGCATTGGCGGCAATCCCCAGGTCGGAAGCGACCGCCAGGCCGGTCACCGAGAACTGATGGAAGAGCAGTCGATACACCGGCAGGGAAGCGAGCGTGATCAGGCTGCTGGCGACCATCGGCGTGAGCGTGTTGCCGGACGCATAAAAAGCGCGCGCGTAGAGCGCCTGGCTCGACCACAACGCCAGCGACAGCGAGAACCAGAGAAAATAGAGCGCGGTAGATTCGGAATCGGCAAACTTGAAACTGCCTCGCCGATAGACCAAATCGACCAGCGGCAGAGCGACCGCAACCATCCAGCCCGTCGCCAGAAGCGACGCCGCGGTGATGCGATAGACCGAAGCGTTCACTGTCGAGGCAAACTCGTCGAACTTCTTCTCGCCGAACAGGCGCGAAAAGAAGGGCAGCGAAGCCTGTCCGGTCGCCTGGCCAAGAATCGCGATAGGCACGGCGAACAGGCGCTTGGCGAAGTTGAGGCGCGCAATATCGCCGATGCCGCTCGAAGCAAAGTAGCGCAGGATCCAGTCATCGGCGGTGACCAGCGACACGCCGAGCATGAGGGGAATCGAAAGCTTCACCCACTCCCGGAAGGCGGGATTCTTCACGTCAAACGATGGCCGGTAGCCGGTGCCGATCTTCGCCGCGCCGATTGCGTTTACCAGAAACGGCCCGACAATGCTGCCGGCGAGCGCGCCATAGGCTAACGAAGCAATGCCGAACTGATGGCCGGCAACAACTCCGCCAAGGATGATGAAGACGTTGTAGAGCAGCGGCCCGAAGGCCGGAAACAGAAACAGGCGGTGCGAGAGCAAAACCGCCGAAACGACTCCACCAACATAGAAGAAGATTTGCGCCGGCAGCAGGATGCGGGTCAGGTGGATGCACAACGCCATTTGCTGCGGGTTAAATCCATGGAACATCCATCCGGCAAATTGGGGTGTGAAAATTTCCGCGATCAGCGTGCCGATGACCAGCACGGTCGTCATCACGGTGATGATGATGGAGAAAGTCTTCTCCGCGTCGCGTTCGCGTTTTTCGGCGAGGAAGCGGGTGTAGATCGCGATGAAAGTGATGGATGCTGTGCCCCCGGCAACGATGTAGTTGAGCCAGTCGGGCAGCGTGAAGGCCGCGACGTAAGCGTCAGTTTGCTGGCCGGCACCGAATGCATAGGCGATGTAGGCTTCGCGGATGTATCCGATCACGCGCGAGAGCGTGATGGTCGACATCAGCAGCACCGTCGCCGAGAACGCGGTGTGCTGATGTGACGGCCGGAAAAAGCGCAAAAAGCGCATCATTCTGAAGAGTAACGCATCCGGCGAGCGGCGCGATTACGGATCGCCCGCCATGAATCGGGAATGACAATCGCAGAGTTCGTCTTGCAAAATCGAGAAGGAGCTATAGCCACGGGCGCAGCGAGTCCCATAGCGGAATTGATGCCGACCCGTATCTGATTGACGGGAAGCTAGATAGCTGTTGATCTACGTTTTACCATCCCTGCATTGCCATCCTTCGCTTTCGCGGGTTTGATGGCCATAGTCGGAGGCGGTTATGGCAATCGCGACCTCGGGGGCAATCTCAATGGCAGACTTTGCGGAGCAAATCGATCCGGGCACTTTGGCGGAAATTCGACGGGCCGATTTTCGCCAAGCCGCCCGGGTGCATGGAAGCTGGCTGGCGGCCGCCGAGAAGCGTGCGCTCATCTGGATGGCCGAGCGCATGCCCGCCTGGGTGAACTCGGACCACCTGACCTTGCTGGGTTTCGCGGCGCAGATTGCAACCGGCGTTTGCTATGCTTTGGCGGCCAGGGATCGCCGCATGCTGCTGCTGGGCATCGTTTGTCTGGCACTGAACTGGTTTGGCGACTCGCTCGACGGAACACTGGCGCGGGTGCGGCAACAGCAAAGGCCGCGTTACGGCTTTTATGTAGACCACATGGTGGATTCGATAGGAGCGGTTGCGATGATGGGCGGGCTGGCATTGTCGGGATATATGCATCCCGCAATCGCGATTGGGCTGCTGGTCGCGTTTCTCCTGCTTTCCATTCAGTCGTACCTGGCCACCTACGCGCTCGGCGAATTTCATCTTTCGTTCTGGCGATTCGGGCCCACCGAGCTTCGGGTCTTGCTGGCGGTGGGCAATCTCGCGTTGCTGCGCTGGGCGTGGGTGATTCATGGGCGGTACCGGTTATTCGATATTGGCGGCACCATCGGGTTGGCAGGGATGATTCTGATGCTGATATTTTTTGGCCTGAAAAACACCGTGCGCTTGTATCGGGAGGAGCGGATTGGATGAAGGTGAGTTCTCAGATCCCAGTTTACAGTTCTGACCGGGACCGGGGCCTTGGCGGCTTTGTGCGTTGGATGAAGTTCAATTTCGTTGGTGGGGTCGGGGTCTTCGTCCAGCTTGCCGCCCTGGCTTTCTTCCGATCCGGTCTGCACTTCGACTATCTGCTGGCGACCGGGCTGGCCGTCGAGACGGCGGTGATCCACAACTTCCTGTGGCACGAACGCTTCACCTGGCGCGACCGGCCGTCCGCGCACGCCATGGAATCGCTGAAGAGGTTCCTCAAGTTCAACGCTACCAACGGAGCGGTTTCAATCGTGGGGAATCTGCTCATCATGCGGGCGCTGGTGGGCGCGTTTCAGATGAATTACGTGGCCGCCAACCTGGTCGCTGTTGCGGCCTGCTCGCTGGTGAATTTCCTGTTGAGCAACTGGCTTGTTTTTCCGGAACTCCAGCCGGAAACGGATTCCTCGCTGCGCTAGAGTGGGAAGAAAGCGAGGCCGACTCGACCAAAAAGGTGTTACCGAAGCGTTTCGTGGACCGTCTTTAGCAACGAAGCCCGCGTGAATGGTTTGTCCAACATCGCGATCCCCTGCACGCTGTCGCCGTTCTGTTCGATTAGTTCTCCCGTGTACCCCGACATATAGACGACCTTGATGCCCGGATGGCGCTGCATAAGTTCCTTGGCCAACTCCGGCCCGCTCATGCCTCGCATCACGACGTCGGTTAACACTAGATCAATCGACGCGTTCGGGGAACTCCATTTGCCCAGAGCGGACTTTCCATCTTCTGCCTCAACCACTGCGTAGCCGTGGTCTTCCAGCATCTGCCGCGTCAACGAGCGCATCAGCACATCATCCTCGACCAGAAGAACCGTTTTCCCGACCGCCTTCGGAGGCAACTTCTCGCCTTCGGCCTTCGGTGCCAGCGCGAGTTTATGATCGGCGGCTGGCAAATAGATCTTGAACGTGGTGCCACGCCCGACTTCGCTATAGGCCCAAATATGGCCTCCGCTTTGTTTCACGATTCCGTATACGGTTGCCAGGCCCAACCCGGTCCCTTTGTCCATTTCTTTAGTCGTGAAAAAAGGTTCAAAGATCCGCGAGAGAGTCGTGGCATCCATGCCGGTTCCGGTATCGCTGATGGCCAGCAGAACGTACCTTCCCTCCTTCATCGGCGGGTGCCGTTCCGCTAAGTCCGCATCGAAGTCGCAAATCGACGTCTCAAGAATGAGCTTTCCGCCTTTGGGCATGGCATCGCGAGCGTTCACCGCAATGTTCAGGACGATCTGGTCCAATTGGGCAGGGTCGGACTCGACGACCGCGGAATCCTTCCCCTCGCGCACGATGATCTGTACGTCATCTCCCATGAGCGGTCGCAGAAGCTTGACGACCTCTTTGAGCGACTCGTTCAGGTCGAGCAGCCGGGGCTGCAAGCCAACTTGTCTGCGGCTGAAGGTGAGGAGTTGGCGCGTTAGCGCTGCTCCGCGCTTGGCCGCTTCAGAGATATTGTCGATAAACTGCGCATTGCCGTTCGGCTCGATGCGGGGGCGGAGCAGTTCACAGCACGCCGTAACAATGCCGAGAACGTTGTTGAAGTCGTGGGCGACGCCCCCGGCCAACCGGCCTATCGCCTCCATTTTTTGCGACTGCCGGAGCAGTTCTTCCGAGCGCTTCTGGCTGGTAACATCGCGGGCAATGGCAGAGGCTCCGATGATCTCGCCACTGGCATTTCGGATGGGCGAAACGGAAATCGAGACGTTCAGGCGCTGGCCGTCTTTTCGCACGCGCACGGTTTCGAAGTATTCGACTCCGTTCCCACGCCGGATTTTCTCTAAAATCCCCGGGATTTCATCCGGGCGATCCTTGGGAGCAAGGATCGAGAGCGGGTTGCCGATCACCTCTTCGGCCGTATAGCCATAAATGTGTTCGGCGCCCTTGTTCCAGTGAGTAATCGTGCCGTCAAGATTCTTTCCGATGATCGCGTCCTGCGAGGAATCCACGATCAAAGCCAACCGATTCTGAGATTCCTGAAGTTGCCGGTCTTTGCTCGCAGCAAGTTCTTCGTGGGCCTTTCGTAGCTGTTCCTCCATGCGCTTGCGATAAGTAATGTCGCGGATCGCACTGAGCACAACCATTCCGCCATCGGTAGGTACCGGGGACAAACTGATCTCCACTGGAAATTCGGAGCCATCCTTACGCCGTCCGCGGAGGTCCAGTTGCGCTCCCATGCGCCGCATCTCAGGCTTGTGGTGGAAGCGTTCGCGGTGCTGATCGTGAAGCTCGCGCTGCCCGACCGGAACGAGCACTTCAATGCGCTGCCCGAGTAACTCGTCCTGCGTGTATCCAAACAGACGTTCGGTTTGAGAATTGATTTGAACGATCTCGCCCGTCTGATTCACCGCCACCATGGCGTCCGGAACCGCCTCAAAGAAAATGGGCGACAGAAGCGTGTCGGTCACACTTTCGGCCAGCTGAGGCCGCTTTTTCTCAGGATCGGGATCAAGCACTTGCGAACGCATACCACCCCACGTTGTGCCTTACTATACACCCCTGGGAGCGCCTCCAGCCCTTCGATACGCGATCGTGGTTCTCCCAGCCAGTGGATTTGCCCGAGCGGACTTAGTGGCGGCAGCCCGCGCAGTATCCACCAACTTCAAGGCGGGAGACGACGATGTGAAAACGGCAATCGCGCTCCAGTTGGTTCTTCAGCGACTCGAACGTCTCGCTCACGAACTCGGTAATCTTTCCGCAGCGCAGGCAAGCCATATGAATATGATCGCGGCCCAGCTTCCTCTCGTAGTAATGTCCCTCGCCGTTCAGATGCATCAAGTCAAGCTCGTCGATCAGGCCCTGCCGCTTCAGCAGGTCCAGAGTGCGGTAAACCGTGCTTCGGTCTACAGAGTTGTCTAGTGCGCGCGCCTTGCGGAGAATCTGGCTGGCATCCAGATGCTTGGACGCCGTCTCAATGACCTTGAGAATTGCTCGCCGCTGGGCGGTCATGCGAATTCCGCGGCCGGCAAGTTGCATTTGTAAACGACCGGGAATTTGGGTCTGCGGAAGCGGCATTCACGGTCTCCAGTCAAAGTCGCAACTGATCGCAAGAAACATGCAACGGAATCTTCCAGCGTCCGTTGACAGCCCAGTTGCAAGAGCCATAGGCTGAGATTGTAACGTGTATTGCGACACAGTCGCAACTAAGATTCTCACGTCCAATTCCAGGAAAACAAGCATGGCGATCGGTTTTTCTATCCCCGGGGCTCGGCTGGCTGGCCGGTTCCGTTTTTGTAGCTTCCTTATCTCTATCTGTTTGCTGTTCTCTTGCCGCTTATCCTTCGCGCAGGAGAGCCCCTACATCGTCACCTACGACCACTATCTGGAAGAGCCGGGCAGTTTGGAGGTGGAATATTTCTCGACGTTTGGAACCCAGCGCGGAGGCAACGACTTTCACGCCTTCTGGACGGAGTTCGAATACGGCGCCACGGCATGGTGGACGACCGAGCTCTATCTGGATGGGCAGACGACGTTTTCCGACAGCGCTCTGTTTACGGGCTTTCGCGTCGAAAATCGATTTCGCCTGCTGCAACTGGAGCACTTCGTCAACCCGGTACTATACGTTGAATACGAGCAAACTAGCGCAGCCGACAAGATTCTGAAGGAAGTCGAAGGGCACGATGTAGAGTCTGACTTCACGGAACCAAACTCGGAGTTGCGCAAGGAACACGATCACGAACTGGAACTCAAGTTGCTGCTCTCCAGTACCTTCAAAGGCTGGAATGTCGCGTTGAATCCGATTTTCACCAAGAACCTTTCTCCCAGCGAGCCGTGGGAGTTTGCCTATGCTGTAGGCGCAAGCCGTCCGCTTGCGCTCAAGGCTTTGCCCAATCGCTGCAATTTTTGCGGAGAAACTTTCATTGCCGGTGTCGAGATGTATGGAGGCTTGGGCGACGCGCATAGTCTCGGTCTGCCCAACACGTCTCACTACCTTGCGCCCGCAGTCGCGTGGAATCTGCCGTCCGATTGGACGTTTCGTCTCTCCAGCGGCTTTGGCCTGAACAACAACAGCCACCGGTTGCTGCTGCGCTGGGGAGTCTCCCGAGAGTTTTCTGGGTTCGGAGATCTAGTAAGACATCTATTTGGAGGCCACGTATGAGCCGCCTCATGAAAGTACTGCCGTTCTTTATAATCGCCTCTTTTATTTCTCTGGCGCTTGCCCAGCAAGACGATGTGGCGCCGCGCAAGCGAACGCCTTCAGTGTATGCCGCGCTCGAAAAAGCCCCGCAGTCCGCCCGTGCGCGACAAAATCCGTTTGAAGGCAATCCACGTGAGGTGACAGCGGGAGGAAAACTTTTTGAGCAACACTGCGCCGAGTGTCACGGGCCGAAAGCGGGCGGCACAATGCGCGGCGCGAACTTGCTGCGTGCAGAGGTCCAGCAATCCACACCGGGTACACTCTTCTGGATACTGACAAATGGAGTGGTTCGGCGCGGAATGCCCGTTTGGTCTAAGCTGCCGGAGCAGCAGCGCTGGCAGCTTGTCACTTTCTTACTTTCCCTGAGCGCCCATGGAAATACACCCGAGTCTCAATGAAGAACAATTGATCTCCGAGTTCCCTTGTTAGTTCGGTCGGCTGCACTCGCGGGATCACGCCGCATACCTGAGTTACTCGCTCTTCTTGTCATCAAAGAACGCCAGCGCGGCCTGGCCTAAGCTGATGCCGCCGTCATTCGCCGGCACTGCCTGGTTCGTCCAAAGCTGCAATCCCGTATTCCCGAGCTCCGCCTTCAAGTCTTCGAGGAGCAATTCATTCTGAAAAACACCGCCCGAGAGCACGGCCACGTCCACATTGTGGTTTCGCGCCAACTCCTTAGAAGCCTCGGCCACACCGTGCGCAATCCCGCGCTGAAAAGCACGCGCGATCTCCGCAGTATTCCGTCCCTTGATCCGATCCATTGCAACCGCCTGTAGCAGCGGGCGGAAGTCCAACTCTCCATTGAGAAAAGGGAATGAATAGCAGCCCACTTCGCCCGCCGCGCGCGCCATATGCTCAACCCACATGGCGGCCTGCCCTTCGAAAGTGATGTCGCGGGTAAAGCCGAGCAGAGCCGCGGCGGTATCAAACAGCCGTCCGACCGAGGTCGTGGGGAACGTGCGCACATTTTTATGAACAAGCTGCAAAGCGGTCGCGTACCGCGACGGAAAAGAAAATGGCGCGTCGCTCAGCCCGGGCAATCCTTCCATCTGCGCAAGAAAACCTGCCGCTGCCTGCACCGGATATTGCGCCGCGGCATCGCCTCCGGGCAGAGCGGCGGGGCGCAAGTGCGCAACTCTTTCGAATCCGCTGCGCAAGCTTCCGGCGAAAAATTCCCCCCCCCAGATGCTGCCGTCATCGCCATAGCCAGTGCCGTCAAAGCTGATTCCGAGCACCTGTCTTTCCCAGGCGCCGCGTTCGGCCAACACGGACGCGATGTGCGCGCGATGATGTTGCACCGCGCGTTTGCCAGCGGATGGCAGCCGCAGCCCGTGTGCCGTGGAGCGATACTCTGGATGCGCGTCATGCACAACAACAACGTCCTCCCATCGAATCTCATACATCGTCATCAGGTCGCGAATCGTTTCCTCGAACGCGCGGAAGGCGTCGTAGTGATCGAGATCGCCGATGTGCTGGCTGACAAAGGCCTGCCCCTTGACTACCAGAGTCACGGTGTTCTTCAAGTCGGCGCCAAGGGCAAGAATCGATTTCTCCGTCGCCGACGGCATGGGAAAGCTGGTCACCGCGCCGGGCGCATACCCGCGTGATCGCCGGAGAACGGCCGGGCCCAACGCACCGGCGCGTGCCACAGAATCGTCAACTCGCCGTGCAATCGGACGCTCGCCGACGAGGAAGGCATCGGCAATGCCCGACAGACGGTCGAAGGCGTCGTCATCTTCATACGCAATCGGTTCGCTCGACCGGTTCGCGCTCGTCATCACCAAAACCGGTGGCGCACCCGCAGCAAACAGCAAATGCTGTAGCGGCGTATAAGGCAGCATGATTCCGAGTTCGCGATTGTCGGGGGCAACGCCAAGCAATTCACGCTTAGCGGGAGCCAACACGATCGGCCGGGCAATTGAAGTGAGCAGCTCTTTCGCTCCGGCAGAAAGTTCCACCAGTTCCTCGGCATCCGCTACGGTTTCAACCATCACCGCGAACGGTTTCTCTTTGCGAAATTTTCGCGCCCGCATGGCGGCGACCGCTTCCGCATTGCGTGCATCGCAAGCAAGGTGGTATCCGCCCAAGCCCTTCACGGCGACGATCTTTCCCGCTTTAAGCAATTCCACAGTTTGGCGAATCACGCCAGCGTCGCCGCGGGTCGTTTCTTCGCCCACGCGCAGATAGTAGTGTGGCCCGCACTGCGGACAGGCCACAGGCTGCGCATGAAATCGCCGGTTCGTCGGATCGTGATACTCCCGGTCGCAGTACTCGTCGAACGGCCAGTCCTTCATAGTCGTATTGGGGCGGTCGTACGGGAGCGCCAGAATCACCGTGTAACGTGGACCGCAATTTGTGCAGTTGATGTAAGGGTACTGGTGGCGGCGATTCCCAGCGTCGGCCATTTCGCGCAGACACTCGTCGCACACGGGAAGATCCGGCGAGATCCGCACGGTCGGCCGCTGATTGCGCTCGCTTTCCTTGATGCTGAATGTCTGGAAGCCCGCGACAGCAACGGGCTCAACCTCGATTTCAACGATATGAGAGGCCGTCGGCGCCTCGTTTTTCAGGCGGTCCAGAAAACTCCGCACACGCGCGTCATCGCCTTCTAGGTGGATTGCAACTCCCTCTTCTCCGTTAAGCACCCACCCCGACAAATGCAGTTCAGTGGCGATGCGGTACACGAAGGGACGAAATCCCACGCCCTGCACCACTCCCCGAACTTTGATCAGACAAGCGCTGTCCATAAGCCTTCGGAAAAATCTGCCATCCCGGCCTGCCAAGCATGGTGCAAATTCATCGTGCAACTTCGATTGCCAATCGACCAATGCAATTTGCTCAGGCCGCTGCCGTTCCTGCCCTGCTAAGCTCGTTCTTGCGTGGATCAAGGATACAACGCCATCATTCTGGGAGCGGGCGCGGCCGGGTTAATGTGCGCCATCGAGGCCGGCAAGCGCGGGCGGCGAGTTCTCGTGCTCGAGCGCGCGGATCGCGTCGGCAAGAAAATTCTCATCTCTGGCGGTGGCCGCTGCAATTTCACAAATCTTCATGCCGGCGCCGATAATTTCATCTCCCGGAATCCGCACTTTGCCAAGTCGGTCCTTGCCCGCTACGGTCCTGACGCTTTTCTGAGGCTGGTGGAAAAACACCGCATTCCATACCACGAAAAAAAACTCGGGCAACTGTTCTGCGACGGCTCGGCCAGCGAGATTATCGCAATGCTCGAAGAGGAATGCCGCGCCGCTCGGGTCGAAATCCGCCTTAATACAAAGATCGCCGACATCCGCAAAGACGACCAGTTCACGTTGCGCGCCGAAGGCGCAACATTCACGGCGCCCCAGTTGGTGGTTTCCACGGGAGGATTATCGATTTCGAAAGTCGGCGCTACCTCATTCGGCTACAACCTGGCGCGTCAGTTTGGCCTGAAGGTTCAGCCGACCCGGCCTGCTCTGGTTCCGCTTGTCTTCAACGAACCGGACCGCAAGCGCTGGTGCGACCTGGCCGGAGTCTCGACCGAGGTGATCGCTTCGACGCACAGCGGGAAAGACCGGTTCCGGGAAAAGCTGCTTTTCACGCATCGTGGCCTAAGTGGTCCTGCAATTCTCCAGATCTCCTCCTATTGGGATGCGAGCGAGCCGATTTCGATCGATCTCGCACCCGAAGTCGATCTGAACGCGCTTTTACGAAAGCGCGGCCGCCAGGATCAGTCGAGTTGGAAATCGCTGCTGCGGGAAATATTCCCTCGCCGCCTGGCGGACCGTTGGCTGGAAACTTACCCGCCAGCGGGCAACTCCACGCGCGCTTTTGAGGATGCCGACCGCAAACTTCACGCCTGGGAAGTACAGCCCGAGGGTACGGAGGGTTACGAAAAGGCAGAGGTCACCGCCGGCGGAGTCGACACTGACGAACTTCATGCCCGCACCATGGAGGCGCGAAAAGTCCCCGGCCTGTTCTTCATCGGAGAAGTCGTGGATGTCACCGGTCAGCTTGGAGGCTTCAACTTCCAGTGGGCGTGGGCCTCGGGATTTTGTGCCGGGCAGGCACTGTGAAAGTGGCGCAACAAATCGCCTCAAGGCAACAGCGCGAGCCCGTCCTGACCCCATCCCGACCGCGTAAACCGATATGCTAGTATAAATTTACGTGCTCATGGCGGTGTAGCTCAGGTGGTTAGAGCGACGGTCTCATAATCCGTAGGTCGTAGGTTCGAGTCCTACCGCCGCCACCAGAATCCTCCCAAAAGCGGCAAATAAGCCCAAAGTCTTCTAGTCTGCTTTGCAGCGCGCGGACGTTAGCAGGCATCCGCGCTCCCGCTGACACTTGACCGCTGCTCGGGTCACAAGAACATCAAGGCACAATCACAGCCGCGCCATCGATGGAATCGCTTTTGACAGCGGCCAGTGCGTCGTTCGCCTGCGCAAGATCAAAAGTTGTGACGCGCGGCTTGAGCTGAATGTCAGCTGCGAGCTTCAGGAAGTCCCACGCATCCTCCCGTGTCATGTTGGCAACGCTCCTGATCTGACGCTCACCCCAGAGCAACCGGTCGTAGTCGAACTCGGGTATGCGGTCCAGATGGATCGCGTTGATCGCTACCACTCCACCCTTGCGCAAGCTGGAAAGCGCCGCAACCACCACGTCCCCGCTGGGCGCAAAGGTGATGGCTCGATCCAATTCAACCGGCGGCTTCTGCACCTCCGATCCCACCCATTTCGCTCCCAGGGACTCGGCGAGCTTGCGATGGGATTCCCCGCGCGTTGAAACGTAAACCTCGCACCGCCAGGCGCGCAGCACTTCGATGGCGAGATGCGCCGAAGCGCCAAAACCGAAGAGTCCCACTTGCTCTCCCGGTTGAACGCCGGCGACACGCAGGCTGCGAAAGCCGATGATGCCCGCGCACAGCAGCGGCGCGGCGTGGAGCGCGTCCAGGGCGTTCGGCAGAGGAAAAATAAAGTCCGCGCGCGCGACCGCGAACTCGGCATAGCCGCCATTCACGGTGTAGCCCGTGAAGGTCGGCCTGTCGCACAGGTTCTCAAAATGATTGCGGCAATACCAGCACGTCCCGTCCGTGCCCCCGATCCAGGAGACGCCCACGCGCGTCCCAACCGGCAACTCCGGCGCCGCCGTCCCCAAAATCTCCCCCACGATCTGATGCCCCGGAATCAGTCCAGCGTGCAACGCCAGTAATTCACCCTCGACGATGTGAAGGTCGGTCCGGCAAACACCGCAGGCAAGCACCCGCAGAAGCACTTGTCCTGTACTCGGCTCAGGCCGCGCGACCTCCTCTATCCGAAGCGGCCGTCCCGCAATTTTCCCGGGGAAACTGAGCACTGCCGCCTTCATGGAGACTCCTCACGAGCAGCCATACCATACTCCAGTTCATGCAGCCGGTTTGCTACAAAACCTTCCCATCCGTACTCATCAAGTGAAAATCGCCCAGGCCCAGTTCTTTGACACCGGTCTCGATCTTCGCGCGATCGCCCACGACGATCCAGATCAAATGCTCCGGTTGCACGATTTCCTGCGCAGCCGCGTTTACATCTCCAGTTGTCAGCGCCTTTACCTTTGCCCCATAGGTCTCGTAGTAGTCATCCGGCAGCCCGAACTGCACGATGTCGACAATCGACCGTCCCAGTTCTTCGAGAGTTTCGCGCGAGCCCGGCAGTTGAAGTATCTCGTTAGCCTGAATCTTCGCGAGCTCTTCGTCCCCAATCGGCTGTCCGCCCAAAATCCCGCGGAACTCCTTGTCCAACTCCACCAATGACTCCTTGGTCTTGTCGGTTTGCACCGGAGCGATGGCATAGAAAGGGCGTTGCGCACGGGCGTCCCGCAGCACAGTGCGCACTCCATAGGACCAGTGCTTGTCCTCGCGCAGGTTCATGTTGATCCGCGCCCCAAAAGTGGCGCCCAGCACGTCATTCACCGCTTCGATCGCAATTTCGTCGGGAGTCGCTCGCGGGGGCGCCACCACTCCCGCGACGATCACCGACTGCAGCGCGCCCGGCTTGTCAATCAAATACACCTCGCACTTCGATGCCACTGCGACGCTGGTGACATTTTTGTGTGGAACATTGCCGCTCTTCCATCCCCCAAACAGCTTTTCCAGCTTGGGAGTGATTTCCTTTAGAGTCGTATCCCCCACCACAATCAGGGTAGAGTCGTTGGGACGGAACCAGGTCTCGTGAAACTTCACCAGGTCCGCTCGTGTCAGCTTGGAAACGCTCTCCGTCGTCCCCGTACCCGTCAGCGGACTTCCGTAGGGATGGTTCGCGCCATAGAGCAATGCCGGTAGCACGCGCTGCGCGGTCGTCGTGGGAGTATTTTGCTCGCGCTCAATTCCAGCAAGCACCAGCTTCCGCTCGCGCGCCACCTCCGCTTCCGGAAAAGACGGGTTCAACGCTACATCCGCAAAAAGATTCAGAGAGGGATCGAGCTTCGCCCTGAGCGCGGAGAGAGAAATGAATGAGAGATCGAGATTTGAATAGCCACGGAGCTGCGCTCCCAGGCTGTCCAGTTCATCGCTGATTTGCAGCGCGTTGCGAGTCGCGGTTCCGTCCACCAGAACTTGCATGGCGAGGTTCGCAGTTCCGGCCGCGCTCAATGCGTCGGAAGCGAATCCCGCGTCGGCTGCCAGTGTGAAATTCACCAGCGGCACCTCATGCCGTTCCGCGAGCACGACTCTCAATCCGCTTGATAGCGTTGCGCGCTGCAGCTTGGGCAGCTTCAACTCGGGCGGTGTGCCTGGCACCGGCGCTTTGCTGCGGTCTGCGCCTGTAGCCGCAGTCTTGTAATCGGGGAACGGATCAACCTCAAGAATGTACACGCCGTCGGAAAGCCAGCGATTGGCGGCCGCTTTCAGCTCGTCCGAGGTTGCCTCGCGCACGTGCTTGAGAGAAACCTTGTAGGCGTCGGGACTGCCGCGAAACACTTCGCTTTGCGCCAGCCGATCCGATTTGCCGCCGAAGCCGCCAATGCGTTCAATGCCGCGGATGAAATTCGCCTCATACTGCGCCTTGACGCGTTGCAGTTCCTCCGCCGTCGGCCCCTCTTTCAAGAAGCGCGCCAGTTCTTCATCCAGCTCTTTTTCCACTTGCGCCACACCCTGTCCTGGGCGCGCTGTTGCCTGCACGCGGAATTGACTGCCGATCTCCCGCAGGTCTACGAACGCAGAAGCATCGGTCGCGATCTGGTCTTCGTACACCAGCCGTTTGTAAAACCGCGACGATTTTCCCGAACTCAGGCAATCGCTTACCAGGTCGAGATAATCGGCGTCGGCGCTGCCGTATTCCGGCATGTTCCACACCTTGTATATGCGCGCCTGCGGTACGCGGTCTTGTACGGTCTGGCGATGCGTGCCCGTCATTTTCGCGATCCACACTTCCTGATGCGCCACCGGAGGCCCTGCAGGAATGTCGCCAAAATATTTCTCTGCTTTCTCCCGCGCCGTCTTCGCGTCAATGTCGCCCGCGATCACCATGACCACGTTCGAAGGCCCGTAATACGTCTTGAACCATTCCTGCACATCCTTCATGGAAGCCGCGTCGAGATCTGCCATATCCCCAATCGTCGTCCACGAATAAGGGTGTCTCGCCGGATAGGTGTTTTCGGTGATCAATTGCCGCGTCACGCCATAAGGCTGATTCTCGCCCTGACGTTTTTCGTTTTGCACGACGCCGCGCTGCAGGTCGAGTGTTTTCTGGTCGAGCGCGCCCAGCAGATGCCCCATCCGGTCCGATTCCATCCAGAGGGCGAGATCCACCGCTGACGTCGGAACATCCTCGAAATAGTTCGTCCGGTCGGTGTTGGTCGTCCCGTTCAAGTCCGTCGCGCCGATTCTCTCCATCGCGTCAATGTAGCGGCCGGGTGCGTGCTCACTGCCGCCGAACATGAGGTGCTCGAATAGGTGAGCAAATCCGGTCTTCCCCGGTTTCTCATTTTTCGACCCCACGTGGTACCACATATTGATCGCCACGATGGGCGCCTTGTGATCTTCATGCACGATGACGGTCAGCCCGTTATTCAACACGAAGCGCTGGTATGGAATATCAATCTCTTGTGTTTGCGCAAAACTCATCATTCCCATTGCCGCGACAATAAGAAAAAGAACCGCAAGCCTGGTTCGCACGTTTTATCTCCTTCCGATGCTTTCAGCGTTCCCTCGGGTGGCTCAGGGAGCGAGGTTATGTCTCATTCCATTTGACTTTGAAAACGCCAAATAGTTTACATCCCGCCGATATTCAGTGCGCCCACCGGAATTCCGGCTGGCGATGTTATCCTAAAGATCGCAATACACCGCCAAGTCTAGAACCTTTCCATGCCTGATCCCGAGAACTTGAATCCAGACGCCCCCGAACCCGCGCCGGCCGAAGAGCCGGCCGAATCTTTCCAGGATATTTTTTCCGAATACGAAAAATCCCATGCCCGCAAGCCCGAATCGGGCGCCCCGCGCCGGGAAGGGACGGTAATCGCCCTTACCGCCGACTCGATCATCCTCGATATCGGTTTCAAGAGCGAGGGCCTCTTGCCCCTGGTCTCGTTGCCCCCCGGCATGACCGTAAAGCCGGGCGACAAGATGCAGGTTACGGTCAAAGGCCGCGACCCCGAGGGCTATTATGAACTGACCCGCGGCAAGGTCGAACGGCCCACCGACTGGGCTTCGCTCGAAAAAGCCTTTGCCGAGAAGTCCACCATCGTCGGCACCGTAACGGGAGCAGTCAAAGGCGGTCTCAGCATTGACGTTGGCGTGCGTGCCTTCATGCCGGCTTCCCGCACCGGCACGCGCGATGCCGTGGAAATGGAGAAACTGGTCGGGCAGGAGATTCGCTGTCGCATCACCAAGCTCGATGTCGAGGACGAAGATGTTGTTGTCGACCGCCGCGTCATCGCCGAAGATGAGCAGGCCGCTGCCAAACAACAGCGCTTCTCCGAACTGAAGGAAGGTGACACCGTGCGCGGCGAGGTTCGCAGCCTCACCGACTACGGTGCTTTCGTCGATATCGGCTCAGCCGATGCGCTCCTCCATGTCGGGGAAATTTCCTGGCATCGCGTAAACAAGCCGTCCGACGTGCTTTCTCCCGGCCAGCAGATTGATGCCCGGATCATAAAAATTGACCCCGACAAGCGGCGCATCGCCATCAGCATGAAGCAGCTTCAGCCGCATCCCTGGGACGCGGTCGCCGAAAAATACAAGCCCGGCGAGCGCGTACGCGGAACCATCACGCGCACCGCCGATTTCGGAGCGTTCGTGGAGGTCGAGCCCGGGGTTGAAGGCCTCATCCATATCTCCGAAATGTCGTGGGCAAAAAGAGTCAAGAGTCCCGGCGACGTGGTGAAAGTGGGCGAGTCAGTCGAGGCCGTCATCCTCGGCATCAACCTCGCCGAACGCCGCATGTCACTCGGCTTGAAGCAGGCCCTCGGCGATCCGTGGTCCGGCGCAACCGAGAAGTTCGCGCCCGGTACGGTAATCGAAGGGCCGATAACGAACATGACCAAGTTCGGCGCCTTTGTGCAACTCACTGAAGGTGTCGAGGGCATGATTCACGTCAGCGAAATCAGCGCCGAGAAGCGTATTAATCACCCGCAGGAAGTGTTGAAGTCAGGACAAGTCGTGAAGGCTCAGATCATCGCGCTCGACACCGAAAGACGCATCATCCGCCTCAGCATGAAGCAGCTCGTGCCCACGGGCCTCGATGAATATCTCGTCGAACACAAGGAAGGCGATCTCGTCACCGGCCGCATCATCGAAATTTCCGGCCGGCAAGCGCGCGTGGAATTGGGAGAAGGAGTCCAGGCGTCTTGTCGTATCCCGGAGGAATCGGCAGGGAAGAGAGAGACGACCGCCGGAGATGCAAGCGTACAGTCAGATCCGGGCGCGGCGAAACCGGACCTTTCGTCCCTTGGCTCCATGCTCCAGGCGCGATGGAAGAGCGGCGCTCAGTTGGTTTCCAGTAAGCCCGAGGGTCTGCGAACTGGCCAGGTCCGGAGCTTCCGTATCGCAAAGCTCGACGCGGCAGCCAAGAAGATTGAGTTAGGGTTAGAGTAAGTCCGTGGCTCTACCTTGCAAGAATGTTTTCGCGGATATAGGGCCTGGTTCCGTAAGTGTTATCTATCTTCCCGCGTTCACCATCATCAGCGCGAACAAGGCCGGCAGATAGAGAATCGTGGCCCGAAGCAGGCGTCTGGCGGGCGGTTTCGAGGCAGCCGCCGTAGCCGGCAATTGCGTTGTCGCCATTCCCATCGACACACGGAATAGCATCGCCCCCAGCAACACCGCGCCCACCAGATACACACGTCCTGCCATTCCTATGGCAACAGGCAGCACACTTACTGGAATCAACACGGCCGAGTAAGCCAGAATCCGCCACACCGTGGACTTACCATTTGATTCCACTACCGGCAGCATGCGAATTCCGCCCTGCTCATAGTCTTCGCGATAAAGCCACGCGATCGAAAGGAAATGCGGGAATTGCCAGACGAACATGATGGCAAACAGAATCAGAGTTTCGGTCTCGATCTTTCCGCGAACGGCCGTCCAGCCCAACGCCACGGGCATCGCTCCCGGGAATGCGCCCACAAACGTGCACATCGGTGAAACTTTCTTGAGCGGCGTATAGGCTGCCAGGTAAACGAGCGCCGTCAGAAACACCAGCAAACCAGTCAGCAGATTTGCAAACACCGAAAGATAGATGGACCCACCCAAGGTCAGGGCCAATCCAACCGCCATGGCATGTGCCCGCGACATTCGCCCCGAAGGTAAAGGACGCATGGCCGTGCGCCGCATACGCCCGTCCACTCTCGCTTCCATCACTTCGTTCAGCGCCGCCGTCCCGCTGGAGACCAGCGCCACGCCCAGCAAGGCATGGAAAAGTCCCAGCGACCACGAGGATATGCCCGCACGGTGCGCGCCAAAAAAGTAGCCGCACCACGCTGTCAGCACAATCAGTGTTGTGATACGCGCTTTCGTCAGCTCAGCGTAGTCGCGCAACAGCGCAACCAAACGCCCTGCAGTAAATGTTTGAGACATGGTCCCCACACCCGCCGTCGTTCCCATCCGCCCTCACCCGGCGGTTTGGTTCAAGCAGCTATTCGCGAACACCTTTTCCGTCAGACTGGCAAAGGATAGCATTCGTACCCTGCCGTTTGTCCAATGTCAAGGCAATATTTCGAACTTACAGCGTCTTACTCTCTTAAAAATTCGGCGCAGCCAGATGCCGGCCAAATTAACGTGACCCCGCCGCGTTCGTTATAGTAAAGGTTTCCGGCGGATCAAAGTAGCACTGATGCCACATCGCCGCATCGCTTAGCGTGCCCGCTCTCCAGCGCTGGATCGTTGGCAGCGTGGCGGCGATCATTCCGCCATCGGCCGAATCAAAAATCAAAACCAGGCCCGAAAGGTCCGGCGATTTCGTCAGTTCTTCGTAGGTTTGGTCGAGCAGCGACTTGGCAAATGCGAGCTTCGCACTAGCCCCGCCGCCCTGCTCATTCTCCCTGACCTTCTGTACAGAAACAATCTTAACGCTCTTCCCACGCAACGGTTCCCAATCGCCGGGGAATTGCCCTGTCTCTTCGCGGCTCACTTGAAACAGATCCGCAGCCGTCGGTGCCGCTGCCGCGTTCTTTGGAACGTCCGGAATGCCCTCCGGCATCTCAAGGCTCGTGCGCCAGATCCAGCCGCGCGAAGGGCCAGAGATGCGCACGTGAACCCAGTCGGCATTGTAATCGAGCATCTCGAACTCATCCTGCGCGCTCGCCAGAAAAAGAGTCTTTCCTGTCAAACTCGGCGACCCCACAACCGGAGTCCCGGACTTTTTCACCGCAACCAGATTTCGCGGGTGCGCCTGGTTCTTGAGCACTTCTTCCAGACTCGCGGCTTCCGATTGCAAGTCGCTGCCGCCTTTTTGCGGAGATTTTGCATCTCCAGATTGATCGCGCGGCGGTGGCGTAGACGCCGCCAGGCCTTGGTTCGCCGTACCCTGGTTCAGAGGCGCCGAAAATGTGCCGGTGGTTCCAACTACCGGCATGGGCGCCGAAATCGCCGGTTCGTCTGTCGTTTTTGGTTTAGGTCCCGGCGCAGATGTAACCGGCATCGGCTGCTCATCAGCGCCTGCCGAGCTCGTCGCAAGCTGTTCCGATAACTGATCGAGCACATCGTTCTCAATCCGCCCATTCGACGCTACCACTTGGTAGCCGGAGCGGGATGAATTGGCATCCGCATACCATGCGGTCACTTTGGCGCTGACCCGGACCACCGATCCGCCCGCCGGCGCTGTGTTCACCTGCACCATGCACTGATAAAACGCCCGCTGGTAGCGGTTCAACGGGTGTTCGCCCGCTTGCGCGAATCCCTCCAGCGTCGGCAAATGTCCGCTGAGCGCTGGCTGCAACTGCTTCAGCGCTTTTTCGATGTTGCTTTTCGGCGCGCGGAAGGTCCGCTCAACCGGAGTTGTCTGAGCACGGCTGATTGCAACTAGCAAAAGCAGTGCCGCAAACATGCCAACTCGACCAACAATGCCCATACGTGGTGAAGACATGCTCATCACGGCAATTGCTCCAACTCCTCCCGCCGGATCCATCCGTGTTCGCCAGCATGCGTCTCCACTCCGAGCCAGTACGGGCTCAAGATCTCAACCAGAACCTCAATCCCAGGCGTCAGCGTTTTCAGCGTGCTTGCGGAATGGAAAGGCGCGGATTTCAGCGGCGCGCCCGGTTTCTTCACTACTCGCACCGCCATCCGCCGCAATGCGGCCAGATGTTGCCCTGGCGTTTCATTCGGATCGGCATAGTCTGTCGATCCCTTCTCCATCGCCGCGAAACCCGTACCAGGCAAGCTGTCCGGCCGGCTCGAACTCTCTCCCGAGTTCGGCGGAGTGCTTAGCAACTCGGTGTCGTTGGCCAGCCCGAAGTTCTTCTGGGCTGCGCGTTCCTCTTTTGCTTTTAGAGCATCGCCCGTTTCTTTCTTCAGCAACTCAGCCGCGGCGAGATGGTCTTGGATGTCTTTATACTCGCTGGTTTCCACCGACCCGTTCGACTGGTGAACGCTGTGCCGGTACTCTTCGGCAAAAAGCGCATCGATCCGCAGCACCGTGTTCTTCTCGCCCTGCGGTTGGACGACGTAACGCACGGCCAGAGTTCCCACATCGGCGCTGTCCTTGAAGTTCCAGGGATTCACCGCCTGCTTTCGAACTTTGTAGAAAACCTGGCCGGGATCCGTCCAGGCGGGAAATACCGGCGTCGCCGTCGCCGCTTCGGCACCCTTCACATATTCGTCTTTGTTGTATTCCTTGGTTCCTCGGATAATTCCGTTGCCAGCGACGTCTTGAACAGCCCGCGTGACTTCCTCAACCGGCAGGGGAACATTGACGATCAGCCCCTCCCCATATTGCAGGACATCCTTCTCTCGTGCAGCCGCCGGCGCGACCAGCACTGCCATTAAGAGAAAGACGCCCGAAAGCCGCAGGCGGGCTCCGCCACCTGCGTGCTGCGCATCGCTCCTGACGACAGGTTTCATCATTCCAGATGCAAGAGTCTGATACGGGAGAAAGCCGCTGTCAACTGCTATCGGGCACCCCGGCCACCAAACTGCGAAAGCCGAGAGAACCGGGATGTAAAAAAATTGTAAAAAAATAATTGACTTACCCTATTGCGCCAACCCACCTGTCGGTAGTAGCATGCCCCACGCTCAAGAGTTTGACCGTGAGGATGTTCCTTGTTTCGCTGATTTAACACGGCGGCGGCGAATGTGGGTGCTGCTGATTTGTGGTTTGCGAGCTGGGGCAGGGGTTGGATCGCTCGACTGGAAAAGTCGTAGCGAGCCGTCTTAGTCCGCGGCTGATTGCTGTTCCGGCATTTTGTGGGGTTTGTGGGGTTTTAGCAAAATCTGAGAAGTATCTGAGGAGTGCAGCATGCGTATGTGGGCGCAGTCTCACCTCTGTCAGAAGCAGCGGATGTTTTCTCTCTTGGCCGCTGCATTCGCGTTGGCCATTCTAATCATCGGCACAAGCCAGTCAGCAAGCGCCCTTCCGGCCTTTGCCAGGAAATATGGCTTGCGCTGTTCCGCCTGTCACGAAAGCTGGCCGATGCTGAACTACTTCGGCCAAAAATTTAAAGACAACGGCTACCAGTTGATGAACGACCGGGACTCGCCTATCTGGCAGAACCCCGGCTACTGGCCGATCACCATGCGTATCACGCCGTTTTGGAGCCGTGAAAACACCAACAAGGTTGCGATCGACTCCGCTCCGACCGGCGAGCAAAGCCTCACCCAGACAGGATTCAATCTGACCGGCCTCGACATCCTCACTGGCGGCACACTCGAGAAAAATGTTTCCTTCCTGCTCGTGCCGTCGGCCGATGAAACTGGCGCTTTCCACTTCGAATCCGTCAATGCCCGCTTCGACAATCTCTTCGGCAGCCCCTGGCTGAACGTCAAGTTCGGCAAGTTCGAGCTGGACAACTTCATTTCAGAAAAGCGAATTCTGACACTCTCCGCCAATGGCGGCGGATTCCAGCTTTATCACTTCATCCCCGTTGGTGACGGCAACATCTTTGGCCAGGCAGGCGACAACCAGTTGGGTGTGGAGTGGATGGGGCACTCGACGGATGATCGCACTCGTCTATCCGCGGCTGTGTTCAGTTCGACCGATGGCAATGTCGACCTCCAGTACGGCCGGAACTCTTACACCGCGTTCTTGGCCGGAAGCCGCGCGTTCGATACCGGCAAACTCGGCGTTCAGCGGATCGGCGCATACGCCATGATTGGACAAGCGCCTACCTCCTACCTTCTGCAGGGAGGCGCGCCATTGCCGGGATCTGGAACCGCCAACAAGGACTTCGAGCGCTATGGCTTCGAGGGACTCTTCTATCTCGGCGGCAAGCTCGACTTCCAGGTCTATACCCAGCATGGCTCCGATAGCGCCTGGTTCGGCGCCTGCTACGGAGACATCATTGACCCCGGCGGATGTACCAATAACAACCTGGGAGCAGGTCTGCCCGCCGGCGCGCAAAGGCCAACCTGGAACGGAGCCTTCGTGGAGACCCATTACGTCTGGAATCCCCAGTTCATTATCATCCAGCGTTCGGAGTGGGTGCGGATGTCCCAGCAGGCGAACTCAAGTAACGCGTCGAATCTGGGTAACATCGACAACTACGTCGTCGGATGGCGGTATAACCCCTTCATGAATAACCGGGCCGGTTTCGCCTTACACAACGAGTATTCATGGTTCCGGCAAAGGGGCACTTCGCCTGTGACATCCTCCGATCTGTCGAGCAACAGTCTGATGCTCGGGTTTGACTTCGACTTCTAAACAGGAGAACAGCAATGCGGACAAAACTAATGCAGTCGTCATTGTTGGTGAGCGCGGTTGTTCTCTTGGCTGCCGCGTCGCTCGCCCAGATCACAACCTATCAGGAAGAACAATGGTTGACCTCACCCGCCGCCTCGAGTCACATCGGCGGTTTGCAGGGACACGCAAAGGACGGCGCCATGGACTATCGCCGTTACTGCCTCGTTTGTCACGGCCCGCTCGGTGACGGCAACGGCGAAAGCGCCCAGTGGCTTGACCCGAAGCCGCGCGACTTTACCTTGGGCGTATTCAAGTGTCGCTCCACTCCCACCGGCACTTTGCCCACCGACCAGGATATCTACGACAGCATCGGCCGAGGCTTGGATCGCTCGAATATGCCGCCGTGGAATATTTTCACCGGCCAGATGAAGGCCGATCTGGTGGCATGGATCAAACACTTCTCCCCGCGCTGGCAGACGGAGAAGCCCGGAGAGTCCATCGTCGTTCCGCCCGAACCCGAAGTCACCGCCGACCGCATCAAAGCCGGACAGGAGGTCTTCAATCGCGTGCAGTGCTGGAAATGTCACGGCGTGGAAGGCAAGGCAAATGGCCCTTCAGCCGCCACTCTGCAAGACGATCTCGGCCGGCCCATCCTTCCCTACAATTTTGCTGAGGGTGGCCGGTTCAAGTGCGGTACCACCGACGCCGATCTCTACAAGATTTTCATGACTGGCCTCGATGGCACTCCCATGCCCTCCTTCTCCGACAACATCAAGCCGGAGGAGGCTTGGGATCTCGTCTTTTTCTTACGCACGCTTCAACCTTTTCACACCAAGGCAAAGGAACTTGCCAGGGGTCTGAATTTGAAGCCAATCAATCCCAATGCACCCCCACCTCCTTCTCAATAGGAGCGTATAAAAAACGGTTTCAGGAGACATTCAATGACGACTTGGTACAAGCGCCCCTTCCCAGTACTATCGGCCCTCGTTGTCGCGGCCATGTTTTTCGCCATGGTCGGCGACAAGGTTAAGGCTGCCGGCGAAGGCACCATCACCGGTACAGTCAAGCTCAATGGAACCGCTCCTCACATGAAGGGCATCGACATGTCCAAGGACCCTGTCTGCGCGCAACAGCACAAAGACAAACCCGCCACCATGGAAAACGTGATGGTAGGTGCCAACGGTGGCCTTCAAAACGTAGTTCTCTACATCTCTGACGGCCTCAGCGCGGGCGCGGCCAGCGCCGTTCCGTCCGACGAGCCGACCTTCGATCAGAAGGGCTGCATGTACACACCTCACGTAATGCCCGTTGACGTCAATCAGAAGTTCAAAGTCGAAACCGGTGATCAGACCACGCACAACATCCACCCGCTGCCCGCAGCAGGCACGGGCAACATTGGCTGGAACAAGTCTCAGCCGCCGGGCGCGCCACCCATCGAGGCCGACTGGAAAGCGCAAGAAATCGCGATCCCAGTCAAGTGCAACATCCATCCCTGGATGCACGGCTGGCACGTCGTGGTGAAGGGTCCCTACGCGGTCACGGATGAAAACGGCAACTTCACCATCAAGAATGTACCCGCAGGTTCGTACACCGTGACCGCATGGCAGGAAGAATACGGAACGCAGACTGCAAAGGTCACCGTCGCTGGCGGGCAGGCGGCCAAAGCCGACTTTACTTTCAAGGCCAAGTAGAAAGCTGGGCTGTGCTCTTAGGCAAAGCCTTGGAATCATAGCGATAACTGGAGGGAGTATGGAAACTGCGATTGGAGTGTTTTCTTCACGCGATCACGCCGAAGCAGCGGTGAAGGAGCTGCGCGAGCGCGGCGTGCCCGAAGAGTCCATCGTTTTTCTGACTCGCTCCGAAAACGAAGCCAAGACGATCGCGAAAGAACTAGGAGCCACCGTTGGCGGCTTCTTAGGAGGAGCGGCCGGGATGTCGGCAGGAGTCGTGGCCGCGACCTTATTACTCCCGGGCGTCGGCACGGTATTCGCGCTGGGTTTTGGCGCGGCCGCCGTGCTGGGCCTCGCCGGTGCCGGTGCGGGCGCCTCCGTTGGGTCAGCCGCCTCCCAAGACGACAAGGCCCCTCAACCAACGTCGGACGAAAGAGGTGCCGAGGATGTCGCCTTCTTCCGCGAGGTACTCAAGGAAAAGCGTTCCCTGGTTGTGGTTCGCACGGAGTCGCAGGAGATCGCGACGGCGGCGTGTGCAATCTTGGACAAGCTCGGCCTCGGCATACAAGGCAAGATGCCCGCCAAAATGCAGACTAAGACGCGGCAGATTGGCGACGCCATTGTCCTTGAGGTCACGGGGAGAATCACTGTCGGTGAGGGAAACATAGCGCTGCGCGAGATTGTCCGCGATTTGGCCGAAAAAGGAACCAGGAAAATCGTTTTGAACCTCGCCGAAGTAGACTACGTCGACAGCTCCGGCTTGGGGGAGTTGGTGAAAACGCACACCACCATGCGGAACAATGACGGCGAGTTGAAGCTCGCGAACCTGAATAAGAGGCTGCAAGACTTGCTTGAGATGACGCGGTTGTCCGCCGTCTTCGACATTCAGAAGGATGAGGCGAGCGCCATTAACTCCTTCGGCAAAAGCTCGCCACGAGCCATAGCGTGAGGCAGTCTCGTCGCAGCCGAAGGCAGTTCAGGCCCCACTTCACGACGACAGCCGCAGGGAATAGCGCTCTTGATATTTTCGGTTCTTCCTCGCGCGAGGGAGAGTTCTTTCGCAACAAGGTGAGAAGTTCGAGCAACTGAGGGATCAACACGCGAGGACAGCATGGCGAAATTTTTTGCAATTACCATCATCGTGATCGCGATTGCTTCTGCGATCCCCATCGTGCGGCACACGTGGTGGTTGCCACCGGACATCTCGACGCACGGAGCGCCCATCGACGAGCAAACGTCGGAAACCATGGCCGAAGCCGGAATCTCGTTCCTCGCTTCTCAAATCATTCTCGCCTTGTTCATCTGGCGCTTTTCGGGCGACCGCCCCGGCGAGAAAATCAAGAACCTTCCCGGCGGCGCAAAAGCGATGGTCTGGGCTGCCTTCCTGCTGGTCGGTACCGAAGTCCTTGCGCTCGGCGTCTTTGGCGTCAAGGCTTGGGCGACTGTCTATCTAACTCCCCCGGCGGCCAACGCAATCCCCATCCAGGTGCAAGCCGGCCAGTTCGCTTTCTATTTCCGCTATCCCGGCCCCGATGGAACCTTCGGCACCGCCCATCCCGAAATGATCAGCGAAGTCCAATCAGAATTTCTTTGGCATTGATACCGACCACGAACCCGATGCCAAAGACGATATCGTCACCGCCGAAATGGCGATTCCGGTGAACAAGGAAGTCCATCTTTTGATGCACTCCAAGGACGTCGGGCACTCCTTCTTTGTCCCGGAGTTGCGCGTGCAGCAGGACTTTGTTCCCGGCCTTGATCTGACCTTGCATTTCACCGCCACTAAAGTTGGCAGATACGAGATCGTATGTACACAGTTATGCGGCCTGGGTCACTACAACATGAAGGCATATTTGAGTGTCTTGTCCCAGGAAGACTACGACGACTGGCTAAAGAAACAAGCAGCGTTGCAGTAAAGTGCAGGGTAAGTGCAGGCCCCTCGCCGGTGTGGCGGGAATATCTCTTGAGGTGAATCGATGCACGACACATCAGCGCACCCCCCAGCAGCGCATCACGCTCCAACAAGCTTTATCCGTAAGCACGTCTTCAGCCTCGACCACAAAGTAATCGGTAAGCAGTATTACGGACTGGCCCTGGTGGCCGTCCTCATCGGGATGGTTCTCTCCTGGCTGATGCGCATCCATTTGGGCTGGACTAACTACGCTATCCCGGGATTGCACTTGCTCTCCGCCAATGGCGCACCGGGCAACGTTATGACGCCCGAGTACTACCTGCAGTTGATGACCATGCACGCCACCATCATGGTTTTCTTCGTGCTCACGACGGCTCCTTTCGCGGCTTTCGGAAATTACTTCCTGCCCATTCAGGTAGGCGCGGAGGATATGCCCTTCCCCCACTTCAACATGATGTCGTTCTGGGTGACGTTTACAGCTTTCCTCTTCCTGGTAGCGTCGTTCTTCGTAAGCGACGGGCCAACCTTGGGCGGTTGGACGCAATACGCTCCTCTGAGCGCGGTCGGCGCTGTTGGCGGTCCTGGCGAAGGCACGGGTGTCGTCCTCTGGGCAATATCGATCGGTCTTTTCTGCGTTGGCCAGTTGCTCGGATCGTTAAACTTCATCACCACCACCCTTGATATGCGCACCCGCGGCATGAGCATGTGGCGCCTCCCGCTGAGCGCATGGTCGTGGTTCATCACCTCCTGCATGGGCCTGACCGCTTTTGCCGTGCTGATGCCCGCCTGCATCCTTCTGATTCTCGATCACGTGGCAGGAACCAGTTTCTTCGTGCCCTCCAACCTGGTGATCAACGACCAGATCCAGCCCCATTCCGGCGGTTCAACGCTGCTCTGGCAGCACTTGTTCTGGTTCTTCGGACATCCCGAGGTCTACATCGCGATTGTTCCCGGCATGGGCATCGTCTCGCACGTTCTCGTCACCAACATGCGCAAGCCGATGCTGAGTCATCGCGTCCTGATTTATGCCATGGGCGCGCTCGCCGTTCTCAGCTATGTCGTCTACGGCCACCACATGTTTGTCAGTGGAATGAATCCCGTGTCTTCGCTGGCCTTCTCGTTCCCGACGCTGGTCATCACGATTCCGTCTACCATCGTCGTGCTCATCTGGCTCGGCAGTCTCTACGGCGCCAAGCTGCGCCTTAACACGGCTACTCTGTTTGCCTTGGGCTTCATCTCAATGTTCATCAGCGGTGGCGTCAGCGGCTTCTTTCTCGCGCAGCCCTCGGTCGATATCATGTTGCACGCGACTTACTTCGTAGTAGGTCACTTTCACATGGTGATGGGTGTGGCGGCCATGTTCGGAATCTTTGCGGGGACTTACTTCTGGTTCCCCAAGATGTATGGCCGCATGATGAATGAAACTCTGGGCAAGGCTCACTTCTGGCTGAGCTTTGTGGGTACCTACGCCATATTTATGCCGTTCCACTATCTCGGTCTGGCTGGCAATGTCCGCCGCTATCAGGCGTTCGTTGATGACTACATGAAGCCGTTGATTCCGGTCCATCAGTTCATTACCATCGCCGCGCTCTTCACTGGCGCCGTGCAGCTCATCTTTTTGTACAACCTCATTCACAGCCGCTTCTGGGGCGAACCTGCCCCCGACAACCCGTGGCAGGCGACTTCGTTGGAGTGGAGCACGCCCACTACGCCTCCCCCTCATAACAATTTTGGCGACAAGCTCCCGGTGGTTTACCACGATCCCTATCAATATGGCGTTCAAGGATCGGCGGGCGACTATGTCATGCAAACTTCGCCGGAAAAGGTTAGCGGCCCCGACGAGGCCTAACGAACAATCAGAAAGAAGTTTGCATTATGGCAACCACGATTCAACCGCCAAAACTCGATGAGCGCAGGCCGGCCAGTTACGGCAACGGAGACGGCCGGGGAAGCATGCCGCCCGCCGATGGCCGGTTGCCGGCAGTGAAGGATTTCGCCCCTCCCCCAGCGTCAACCGGGATCTGGGTCCTGCTCTTTTCCATCACCATGACTTTCCTGGCGTTCACCAGCGCCTTATTCGTTCGCCAGGGGTCGGCGCTCGATTGGCAGCACCTGACGTTGCCGCCAATTCTCTACCTGAATACGCTCGTGCTGATCGCGAGCAGCGTCACGCTCGAACTGGGACGCCGTGATGTCGGCGCTTTCATGGGCCCACTGGCGAGGTCTTTGACTCATCCAGGTCGTTGGTTGTATGCCACCTTGGGCCTCGGGTTGCTGTTTGTGGTCGGGCAGTATGTCGCGTGGCTGCAACTGAGGTCTCAGGGACTCTACCTGGCCACCAATCCCAACAGTTCGTTTTTCTACTTACTCACGGCTGTGCACGCCATCCATGTTCTTGGTGGCATGGGAGGACTGGTTCGCGTAGTGGTAAAGCTCAATCATTCGACCTTGAAGAAGAGCACGCTGGTGGCGACCTCGCGTTATTGGCATTTCATGGGCGTGCTTTGGATATATTTGTTGCTGTTGCTGTGGGCAAAAATCTAGGCAAACTCAATCCATAGGAGGCACCGTGAGCCAAGCCGAAATCACCATGGGAGCACACTCCCAGGGTCTGATGGAGAAACCGGCCTTTTCGGTTCCTGCAAAAAAAATGGCGATGTGGCTGTTCATCATAGCCGACACCGCGACCTTTGCCGCTTGTCTCGTAGCTTACGGTTTTACCCGCAACGCTACTCCGAATTGGCCCCGTCCCTTCCACAGCATCACCAACGTCGCTCTGATGACTTTCATTCTCGTCACCAGCAGCTTGACTATGCTCTTCGGCGTTCGCTCCGCCAAAGCGGGAGACAAAGACGGCGCTTTCCGCTGGACGCTCATTACCGCCGCCTTGGGTATTGCCTTCGCCCTGCTCCATATCCGCGAGTGGTTCGCGCTCATCGACGAAGGCATGACTCTGTTCAAGAACCCTTGGGGGTCCGGCCTTTTTGGCGCGTCATTCTTCAGTATTACCGGACTGCACCTGACTCACGTTACTGGCGGCGTGATCGCCTTGATCGCCGTGGGACTCCGTTATAAAGGGGGCCGCTACAACGCCGACGACATCGAGATACTCGGCCTTTACTGGCACTTTGTCGATCTGGTGTGGATGTTTGTGGTCCCCTTAGTCTACCTTTTGAATCTGTCGCACTGAGCCCAATTCGCAGGAGCAATGGAATGACAACCGCCGATACGAAAGCAGGATCTGGAAGAGACATCGTCGTTTACGTTTGTATCCTGGTGCTGGCCGCCATCCAGTTCGTCCTTGCCTACCAGAATATGGATCCGGCCACGATGTTTACCTGGATGCTGATTGTTGCCTGCATCGAGGCCGCTCTCGGCCTCTTGTTCTTCATGCATCTTTCGGAGAATCGCGGATTGCTCTGGTTTGTCGTGATCTTCGCAGTCTTTGCGCTGCTCGCGATGCAATATGGATGGACGGATAGTTTCCGGATCGCGCATGGCGCGCCCTGGGCTAAGTAAGGTGCCGATTGCCCGCTATCTAAAGTGGCCGGAGGACGGAATGAAAAAAGCGCGAAACTTATTGGCACCCGCACTCGGAGTACTAGTCCTGCTGCTGGTCACGTCGCCGGCATTCTCTCAGAGTTGCGCGCTTTGCTACACCCAGGCTTCATCCGCCGGCGCAAGGATGATTGAAGCCTTGCGCAGTGGGATTTTGGTCCTGGTCCTGCCCCCGACTTTCGCATCCGTCGGCATGCTTTTTGTTGTTCATCGCAAGCGCAATCAGGTCCGGCATATGGAGAGCGAGGAAGACTCGCAAAACGACTGGTAAGTGCGCGACCCTAATGCTGCGTCGAGCATCCGTGCCCAGTACGCGCGTTCTGTCGGCGTCGCCCGAGTTCAGAACCAATGTTCATCCCCATTCTCGAAGTGCTAAAATAACCCAATGGCAAAAACCTTAGTACACACTGTAATCACGCAACTTCAACAGGAACGTGCCCGCCTCGAAAACGAGCTCCATCGCGTAAGCGCGGCCCTTACTGCTTTCGGCAAAGTCTACCTTCAGGGGAGCAAGCCGAAGGCTACACCGGTTCGTGGGAAACACAAGATTTCCGCGGAAGGTCGCAAACGCATTGCTGCGGCTCAAAGAGCGCGCTGGGCCAAGGTCAGAGCCCGCAAGAAATAGTCCCTTGGCATCGGCCTTTCGGCGGAAATAGGTCGTGTGGGGCGGCTTCGTTACGGGCAGGCGGGGCTATGTCTGGAAGCAACACCATCCCATTTGGAGCGGCTCGCTCTAACGTGGATTATATGTGGCGCAGCCTGCGATGAAATCGCCGGGGAAGCCCGGCTTTAGCTGCCGAGACTTAGGGCTGCACTAACTCCGAAGCGGCACTAGCTCGAAGTCTCCACAACTTCTCCGACAAATCCTGCAAACTGGCGCACGTCTTCTTCCGTAGTATCGAACGAACACATCCACCGCACCACCGCCTCTTCTTCGCTCCACACATAGAAGAAGTAGCGCTCCTGAATCTTCGCAATCGCCCCCCGTGGTATTTGCGCAAACACCCCATTCGCTTCCACCGGATACACAATCCTTGTTCGCGGAATCCTCTTTATCTCCTGCTCCAGCAGTCGTGCCATGCGGTTCGCATGTTCCGCATTTCTCTTCCATAAGTCGTTCGTCAGCAGCGCTTCCATCTGCGCGGCCATGAACCGCATTTTTGACGCCAGTTGCATCCCCTGCTTGCGCACAAACAAAAAATCCTGCGCCAGCTCCGGACGGAAGAAGACAACCGCTTCTACTCCCATCAGCCCGTTCTTTGTCCCGCCGAACGACAGCACATCTACACCCAGGTCCCGCGTTGCCTGCCGCAGCGTCAATCCCTGCGCTGCCACCGCGTTTGAAATCCGCGCCCCATCCATGTGCAGAAACATTTTCCGCTCATGAGCAAACCGCGTCAGCGCCTCGATCTCCGCCGTCTTATAAACCGTTCCCATCTCCGTCGACTGCGTGATCGAAATCACCCGCGGCTGCACGTGATGCTGGTCGCCGATCCCGTGATAAGCCTGCGCCGCTATTTCGACGGTCAACTTCCCATTTGGAGCTGGTAACGGGATCAGCTTGCACCCGGTGAACTTTTCCGGCGCTCCACATTCGTCCGTATAGATATGAGACAACTCGGGGCACAGCACCGCGTGATAGGGCCGCGCGAGCCCTTGCAAGCTCAACACATTGGCGGCCGTTCCGTTGAAAACAAAGAAGACGTGCACATCCGCGCCAAACTGCTCACGGAATTTGGCGACAGCCGATTCCGTATGCCGGTCGTCCCCATAGCCCACCACATGTCCTTCATTCGCGCGCCGGATCGCCTCCAGCACCTCGGGATGAACCGCCGCATTATTGTCGCTGGCAAAACTTCGGATCGGTTTCATACAAAACAAATCTAGCAGACCTCGCGCAAAGGCCTCGATATTTTAGGAGCCTTCGCCTCGCTGCGCGAATCTATTAGGTGGTCTAGAATTGTGGCTTGGGGTCTCGGACTAGATGACGGTTGCGAGTGCCATCAAGGCAACCCGGAAGTTCCCCTCGCTTTTTTTGAATTCATGAAATTCGCTATGCGTCACAACATGCGTCGATTTCGCACAGAAGCGCCGTTGACCGTTCTGCCTTGCGCACTTCTCGGAGCGCTCTTGTTCACGATTGCCTGCAGCAGTGACAAGCCAGCCAAAGCGGCAAGCGATCCCCCGGCGATGCCCGTGAAAGTTCACACGGCCACGCTTCAAAAAGTGGACGACACCACCGAATACGTCGCCACCCTGAAGTCCCGCGACTCGGCCGTGGTCATGCCGCAGGTGGAAGGCATTGTTACTCAGATCTTTGTGCATTCGGGCGAGCAAGTCGCCAACGGCGCGCCGCTCATGCAGATCGATCCCTCAAAGCAGCAGGCCACGGTCAAGAGTCAGGAGGATGCCCGCAGCGCTCAGGTCGCGCAGGTTACCTGGGCACAGCAGAATTATGACCGCGTCAGCGGGCTGGCCAGCGCCGGTGTAGTCAGCAAACAGGATCTCGACCAGGCCCGTGCCACGCTCGATGCCGCTCAGGCCCAACTGCATTCCCTTGACGCCCAGGTGAACGAGCAGCAGGTGCAACTGCATTACTACAAGGTGGTCGCCCCCCGCGCCGGCATCGTAGGAGATATTCCGGTGCGCGTAGGGGACCGCGTCGTTACCACCACGCAGCTCACCACCGTCGATCGTCCCGGCACGCTCGAAGCCTACATCTACGTTCCCGTTGAAAAATCCGGCCAGCTCAAGATGGATCTTCCCGTTGAAATCGTCGACGGCTCGGGAAAGCAGCTGGCATCGAGCCGCATCACGTTTATTTCTCCGCAGGTCGATAACACCACCCAGACCGTGCTCGCCAAGGCCCAAATCGCCAACTCAAAAGATGTTCTGCGCACCGCCCAGTTCATCCGCGCGCGCGTTGTCTGGAGCACCTTGCAGAAGCCGGTTGTGCCGGTCGTTGCCGTCTCACGCATTGCCGGCCTCTATTTCGCTTTTGTTGCCGAGCCCGATCAAAAAGGCGGATACGTAGCCCGCCAAAAGCCGCTCCAGATCGGCCAAATCGTCGCTAATGATTATGTCGTGCTCGATGGTGTCAAGCCAGGAGACAAGGTCGTCGTTTCCGGCACCCAGTTTCTAGTCGATGGTGTATCCGTAGTCCCACAGGAAAGCGGCAGTTCGTAACAATTCAAGATTCAGCCGTTGCCGGTTTTCGGCGGCCAGTTTCAGCCGTAGCGCACTACCAGGTTCGAACTAGCCACTAACTACTGACCACTAGCCACTGTCTTCTTATGGTTGATTTTTTTATCCATCGCCCGGTCTTCTCCACCGTCTGCGCCCTGCTCATTATTCTCGCCGGTGCCATCTGCATCCCGACCCTGCCCATCGCGCAATTCCCCAATCTTGCGCCTCCTCAGGTCTCGGTCACCGCCGCCTACACCGGAGCCAGCGCCCAGACTGTCGAAGCCGCAGTCACCACTCCTCTCGAGCAGCAGATCAACGGCGCCGAGGGCATGAAGTACATCACTTCCGCGAGCACAAACAACGGTCTCAGTTCCATCACGGCGACCTTCGATCTCACCCGCGATCCCGACCTCGCCTCCGTCGATATCCAGAACCGCGTCAACACCGCCCTCGGCCGCCTCCCCAACGCCGTCAAACAAATTGGCGTCACCGTCCAGAAGTCCTCGGAGAACTTCGTCTTCGGCGCCGCCGTCTTTTCGCCCGACCATCGCTACTCCACGCTCTTCATGAGCAACTATCTCGATGTGTACGTGCGCGACAGCATGAAGCGCGTGCCCGGCGTCGCCGACGTCGTCATCTTCGGCGAGCGCAAATACTCGATGCGCCTCTGGCTCGATCCCGTCCGCATGGCTGGCCGCGCTCTCACCGCCGACGATGTCGTCAACGCCCTCCAGGAGCAGAACGTCGAAGTCGCCGCCGGCGAAGTCGGTGCCCAGCCCTCCATGCCCGGCCAGCAGTTCCAGATCAGCGTTCGCGCCATCGGGCGCCTTTCGGAGACCTCGCAGTTCGACGACATCATTCTCAAAAGCAACGCCGATGGCACGCTGGTTCGCCTGCGCGACGTCGGCCACGCCGAACTCGGCGCCGAAGACTACAGCTCCGATCTCGACTACAACGGGCAGGAATCCGTCGGCGTCGCCGTCATCCAGCTCTCCACCGCCAACGCCCTCGACGTCGACCGCCGCTGCATCGCCGAACTGGCGCGGCTTGCCAAGCGTTTCCCGCCCGGCATGAAGTACGAACTCGCCTTCGATACCACCGATGCCGTCGGAGAATCCATCCGCGACGTCGTCACCACGCTCGGCGAAGCCATCCTTCTCGTCATCCTCGTCATCTTCATTTTCCTCGAAGACTGGCGCTCGACTGTCATCCCCGCCGTAACCATTCCGGTTTCGCTCGTCGGCACCTTTACTTTCGTCAAGCTGCTCGGCTTCTCCATCAACACGCTCACGCTTTTCGGAATCACTCTCGCCACCGGTCTTGTCGTCGACGACGCCATCGTCGTCATCGAAAATATCGGTCGCCATCTCCAGGAGGGCGAACCAAGCCCGCTCAAAGCCGCCTCCGACGCCATGAAAGAAGTTACCGGCGCCGTCATCGCCACTTCGCTCGTGCTCGTCGCGGTTTTTGTGCCGGTCGCGTTTTTTCCCGGAACCACCGGAGTCCTCTTCCGCCAGTTTGCGCTCACCATCGCATTCTCCATTTCCATTTCTGCCTTCAACGCATTAACGCTAACGCCCGCGCTCTCCGCTCTTTTGTTGGGCCGGCAACACGGCAAAAAGAACTGGTTCTTCAAACGTGTCGATCGCGTCCTTTCCGCCGTCACCAACGGGTACGTCCGCGCCCTGCGCACATTCTTGCGCTACGAAGTACTGGCTCTCATCCTCTTCGCCGCCGGACTCGTCTGCGCCTATCTCGTTTTCCAACGAGTCCCTAAGGCTTTCGTCCCCAACGAAGACCAGGGATATCTGATCGTCGCCATCCAGGCCCCCACTGGGGCTTCGCTCGAGTACACGCGCAACATCGGAAGGCAGATCTCCGACATCACCAAGAATTTCCCCGAGGTTGAAGGAACCTTCTCGGTCGCCGGCTTCAGCTTCGCAGGCAGCGCCCCCAACGCCGGCCTTGTCTTTCTAACCCTTCAGCCCTATTCAAAGCGCAAAGGCCCGGAGCACAACGCCGCAGCCATCCTCAATCGGCTCCGCGGCCCACTCTTTGGAATCTCGGGCGCAATCGTGATTCCCTTTGAGCCGCCCGCCGTCCAGGGTCTCGGCGAATTCGGAGGATTCCAATTCGAATTACAGGATCAGGGCGGCCACACCTTGCAGGATCTCGACAAGACCACCCACGACCTCATGCGCTCCGGCAACCAGCGCAAGGATCTCGCTGGCCTGTTCTCCACCTACACCGCTAACGATCCCCAGTTTGTCATCACCATCGACCGCGAGAAGGCGAAGAGTCTCCACGTTCCGCTTAGCCAGATCATCGACACGCTCAGCGTCTTCATGGGATCGGCCTACATCAACGATTTCGATTTCAATAACCGTTCCTACCGCGTCTACGTGCAGGCCGACAAGCAATTCCGCTCGCACCCGCAGGATATGAAGCAGTACTACGTCCGCTCCGATAGCGGCGCCATGGTGCCGCTGGAAAACCTGATGTCCATCGACCAAAGCTCCGCCCCGCAGGTCATCAGCCACTACAATCTTTTCCGCTCCGCCGAACTCAACGGCTCCGCCGCGCCCGGCTTCAGTTCCGGCCAGGCCATCAACGCCATGCAGGAACTCTCCGCAAAGATTTTGCCACAGGGCTACAGCTATGAGTGGTCGGGCATTTCGCTCGAAGAACTGCAATCCGGTTCCACGACGCTGATCCTCTTTGCCCTCGGAGTCGTAGTCGTCTACCTCACGCTTTCCGCCCAATACGAAAGCTTCGTGCTCCCGTTCATCATTCTGCTCGCTGTTCCTATGGCACTCCTCGGCGCTCTCGCCGCCCAATGGACGCGCGGCCTGCAAAACGACGTCTACTGTCAGGTCGGACTCGTTATGCTGGTCGGCCTCGCCTCCAAGAACGCGATCTTGATTGTCGAATTCGCCGAGCAGCTCCGCGAGCGCGGTATGAACATTTTCGAATCTGCCGTCGAATCCGCCCGCATCCGTCTCCGCCCCATTCTCATGACCTCCTTCGCCTTTATCCTTGGCGTCGTTCCCCTCGTTACCGCCAGCGGTGCAGGAGAAAACGGTCGCCACTCCGTTGGTACAACGGTCTTCGGGGGCATGATCATGAGCACCATCCTGAATCTGTTTTTTATCCCCGTCCTTTATCTATTGATCGAGGGCTTCCGCGAGCGCCGCCGCAAGCCGAAGACCCTGTAGGGCCGGATCCGCCTGAGCAAGTGTGGCGTGGACACCGGGGGTCCCCAGCGCGCCCGGTTTTGGCGCGTTGGGGTGGCACACTCCTGTCCGCGCTTCCCCCGTGCCCCCTGTGCCCTCCGTGGTAGCCGCTTTTGTTTTTCGATCCCGACATTGGCCGGCTCCCATATTTCCCAGTGTAAAGAGAGCGTTCCGGCCTCCGTATCCAAAGAAAAAGCAGCCTTTTCGTTCGCTCCGGCGTCTGAAGGATTGGATAGAAGCTGGGATCCGGGGTTTTGTCAATTCTTCTACGAGGTCATTGACTATGAAAAAATCGCTGCCAGTAGTTCTCGTGCTTGCGCTTATTTTCTCGCTAACTCTGTTGGTCGGCGCTGCTACTCAAGGCCAAAGCGCCGCCCTCGATCAGAAAGCCCTCGTCCGCATTACCAAGGAGGTCCGCCACGAACTCGTCATGCTCCCGTACTACGGCGTGTTCGACAATTTAGCCTACAAGGTCGACCCTGATGGCACGGTCATCCTCGTGGGCCAGGTCGCTCTCCCCATTCTCAAATCGGACGCCGAAAACGCCGTGAAAAAAATTGAAGGTGTCCAGAAAGTCGTCAACAACATCGAAACCCTCCCCACCTCCATCAACGACGACCGTATTCGCCGCGCCACCTACGGCGCCATCTACGGCAACAGCGTCCTATCGCCCTACCAGCTCCGAGCCGTGCCGCCCATTCACATCATCGTGAAGAATGGCCACGTAACCCTCGAAGGCGTAGTCGCCCGCCAGATGGAGAAGCAGATCGCCGGCGTCCAAGCCAACAGTGTCTCCGGGGTCTTTTCAGTAACCAACAACTTGCAGGTAGAGGAGCAGGAAAAGAAGTAGGGGAACCGGAAGAGCGAAGTGGAGAAACCGGAGACCAAGGAAGAGTCGCGGAACTCCAGTCTGCTGCCATCCTGAGCGCAGTGGCTGCCGTGCGAAGCACAACAGCCACGCAGTCGAAGGGCGTGCCCCGAGCGGAGCCGAGGGGACCCCTGCCTCTTCGGTGCTCTCCGTGTCGACCGTGATTTGCGCTTTTAGGGTTTTACTTCTGCAATCTGACCTCTGACTTCTGACCTGTCTCTATAATCCGCCTTCCCCAATCTAAAATACCCTGTGCCCCCAACTCCCACCCCAGCCGAGATCGCCCAAGCCGCTGCCCTTCTCCGCGCCGGACGCCTCGTAGTCTTCCCCACAGAGACCGTCTACGGATTAGGCGCCAACGCCCTCGACGCCGAAGCCGTATCCAGAATCTACGCCGTCAAGCGCCGCCCCCCCACGAGCCCACTAATTGTCCACGTAGCGTCCATCGAAATGGCAAAGTCGCTGGTAGCCTCTTGGCCAGAAACCGCGACTGTACTGACAAACAAATTCTGGCCCGGCCCGTTAACGCTAGTCCTACCAACCGCCCACGTAGGTGCGGACGCATTCGTCCGCCCAGCCGAGCGAAGCTCGGCAGCTGCAATCCCGCCAATCGTCACCGCCGGCCTCCCCACCGTAGCTCTGCGCATGCCCGCGCATCCCATCGCCCTAGCCCTAATCCGCGCCGCCGGCCTTCCCCTCGCCGCGCCCAGCGCCAACCGCTTCACCGGACTTTCCCCCACCACCACCGACCACGTCCGCCGCAGCCTCGGCAACGACGTCGATTACATCCTCGATGGCGGCCCTTGTCAGGTAGGAATCGAATCCACCGTCCTCTTCCTCGCCGGCCCGCAACCCGTGCTTCTCCGCCCTGGAGGCATCTCTCGCCAGGCCCTCGAATCCCTAATCGGCCCTATCGCGTCCGCGCAAGAAGCCCTCGGACAAGAAGTCCCGACCGGAGCGCACCCTTCCCCCGGCATGCACGCGCGCCACTACAGCCCGCGCACCTCCTTATTAGTGGTGTCAAACGGAGAGTTGCCCGCCCAGGGCAAAGGAATCTACCTTAAACACACGCACGCCGCAACGCACCCAAACGTTACAACCATCCAGATGCCAACCGCGGCCGCCGATTACGCCGCTGTGCTCTATGGAAAACTCCACCAGGCGGACGAAGCCCATGTCGACTGGATTGCCGTGGATCAGCCTCCCAATACGCCCGCATGGGAAGCCGTGCAGGATCGTCTACGCCGCGCCGCCTCGAATGGATAGAAGGTTCAGCCAACGCCAGCTGCGGCGAGCGATTACTGACTGCTCTTGCCCGTTGCCCGCGCTGCCGAAGCCGCGCCTGCCCGGCGGCCATCGGTGACGCGATAGTCCTTGTACTCGATCGTCAGCGTGGCGCGACCTCCCAAGCGAATGTAGCTGACCGACTCATTCCGCGCCGGCAACCAAAAAGCCTCGACCTTCTCGTATTCGTGATGAATCTCGCTCTTCTTGGTCCAGAACGACGGATTCTGTGCCGGCTCGCCTTCAATGCGCGTGACGGCGAAATCGGTTCCATCCACCCACACCTTGCCGCGATAAACGTATTTGCTCCGCAGCTTCGGGACGACCTGCAACACATACTGTCCGCCAGTTTTCGCCGGCTCGTAGCCCACCAGTTCAAAGTTGTAGTTATCGCGATTCAACAGCGTCGCCGTGCTCATGGCTGGTTGGGCAGCCTCTTTCTCGCTTTCCAGGAGCTTCTTGAACACACGATCGCGAATCAACTTCGACCCGCTCTCGGAGACCACCTTGAACTCTTTCGACGAGGGGCTGTCGTAGATGGCATCCACGGTCATTTCCGCTTCCCGGTCGCTTGGGAATCCACGGTAGACGAGGCGGTACACGCGCGTCGCCTCGGAGTGCAGCAGAGCCTTTGCGCGCTCCTGATTTCTGCGCACAAGGTTGTCCACCACCTGGTCGGCGGAAAGAGGGGAACTAGCTGGCGAAGGCGGCAGCGCTCCCGAATCCGACGCCGCAAGATTCGGCGCGGCGATCAGCATGGCCAAAGCCAGCAGAGCGATTGCGATGCCGATTGTCCGTACGGTCGTCATCTCGAGATTTTAGTTTAACCTGCGCTGGCAAGATAAGGACAAGAGGGTGGAGAAGGTGACGTGAGGAAACAGAGGCGACGAGCTAAACAACGGGCTTGATGTGCTGACGGATCCAGTCGAGGATTTGGGCAAAGCGGAATTCGTGCCGGTCCATCGAGCCGGCAATGAATTCGCAGCCAGCCTCGCCATCTACTTCCAGTTCGAAGCCGTTGATCCAGAGGAAAACATCGGCGGCGGTGAACGCGATCCGCTTGTTGCCGTCGACGAAGCCGTGGTTGTTGCCCAGCGACTCCATCAGCGCGGCCGCTTCTTCTTCGAGCGAATTGTAGTAGCCGATTTGGGGGCGAAAGACGGCGGCCTCAATCGCGCCTTTGTCGCGCACACCATGCCGGCCGCCAAATCTTTCGATCAGCTTGTGCTGCATCAGATAGACTTCGGCAACCGTCAGATAATTCGCCATTTACTTGGCAAGACGCTCAAGCAGATCTCGGTTGCGCTTTGCGGATCGCTCAAAGGCGTTCATCACCTCAGGGCGGACAAGATGCTGGGAGGGAACCACATTGCGCAGATAGAACTTTAGCGCCTCCTCGAGAACATGCCGTTTCGTCTGCCCGTTCTGCTCGGCAACCGCAACGAACTCGTCGTAGAGCTTCGCATCAATCTCAGGGGTGAACTTTTTGGTCATCGGGGCTGGCATGGATCCCCACCTCTCTATTCCACTTCTATCTTAGCTCTTAGTCATGATAAATCAATACAAATCTTGAGTTAGCCATGTAACTGTAAATAAAATGTTTAGAATACAATCTCACTAGGCTACCTCCGCTCTCTACCCTCCCACCACCCCCGGCACCCGCACCCGAATCGTATGCGGCACGCTCCTCAGCTTGGTTAGCAAAACCTCGTCGCAAGCCTGATTGATGTCGTAAATGGCGTAGCCTAGGTTCCCGCGCGTATCCAGTACCTGCCGCTCAATATTGATCCCGCGATCCGCCAGAATGTCGTTAATCGCGCGCAGAATTCCCGGCACATTATGGTGGATATGCATCAGCCGGTGCGATCCCGGCTCATAATCCAGATGGCAATGCGGCAGGTTCACACTCATCAGCGAATTCCCGCTGCGGAAGTAATCAACCATCTTCGCCGAAACGAACTGGCCAATATTCTGCTGCGCCTCTTCCGTGCTCCCGCCCACATGCGGAGTCAGAATCACGTTCGGCAGCCCTTGCAGCGGGCTCGCAAACGGGCCGCCGCTTTCCGGTTCCTGCGGAAACACGTCAATCGCCGCTCCCGCGAGCTTCCCGCTCTTCAAATGCCGAGCCAACGCCTCATGATCCACCACCATCCCACGACTCAAATTAAGCAGGCATGCCCCGGCCTTCATTGCCTGAAACTCTT
Organism: uncultured Acidobacteriaceae bacterium; assembly: GCA_963818945.1. GTDB lineage: Bacteria > Acidobacteriota > Terriglobia > Terriglobales > Acidobacteriaceae > Acidiflorens. The sequence continues at coordinate 2,170,123 of CAWFUA010000001.1, forward strand.
CCTCCCCAAACAGGTCCCGGTTCTGCGGCTTGCCATCCACGTGCATCGTGATCACGTCCGCTGTTTCCAGCAGTTCGCGAAAGCTCACCGCCCGCGCATTTCCGCGCGCCAGCACATGCGCCACGTCGTGAAAAATCACGCGCATGCCCATCGCTTCCGCCAGGTCCGAAACCTGTGACCCGATCTTCCCGTATCCCACAATCCCCAGCGTCAGTCCGCGTACCTCATGCGAGCCCGCAGAAGACTTGTTCCATGCTCCGCCATGCAGCTTCGTGCTCGCTTCAAACGTCCGCCGCATCAGCAGAATGATCTCGCCCATCGCCAACTCGGCTACCGACCGGCTGTTCGAGTGCGGATCGTTAAACACTGCAATCCCGCGGTCGCTAGCCGCCGCCCGATCGATCTTGTCCACGCCGATGCAAAACGCGCCCACCGACACCAGGTCCGGCGCCGCCTCCAGCACCGCCGCTGTCACCCGCGTCTTGGAGCGCGCGCCCAGAATTGCGACCCCGCGCATTTTCTTCACGAGTTCGGCCTCGTCCATCGCTCCCTTCAGCGACTCGACCTCAAACCCCGCCTCCTCAAACTGTGAAGCCGCCACGCCGCTGATATTCTCCAGCAATAGAACTTTCAAATTCCCTCCAGACTCGACCGTAGCGCCGGCGTCCCCGCCGGCTGTCTGGCGGGCGTCCTCGCCCGCCATGCAAAATCCTCTTCCACGGCAACCACTTAAAAATTGCCGAAGTGCGACGCAAGAATTATAAAGGCCACCTTTGCCGTCCACTCCAGACAAACGAAATCCCTTGGCTTTAGCTGGTGCTTTCAGAATCTTGATCGGATAGTTGTTCCCAGCAGGGGCACCGACCGCTCGGTCGGCATGACCCTCTTGCGCAACCGCCGCATCCTGCATAAAATTCTCCCGCATTTCAGTCGTGGGGCTTTCCGTAGACTTACCCGGTTCAACAAACAAAGTGTTCCACCACGCAATCCGTTTCTTGCGCAGGTGCGTACAAGCATATGAGTGGCCATTGAGCCACGTCTCAAACTAGGAGGAGACATCACCCATGAAGCGACTCACCCCATTTCTCTATTTCACACTCGTGGCCTTCGCCGCGGTCGCACCAATCTGTGCGGTGCCGCCGCAGGCTTTCGCTCAGCAGCAAGCCAGCCTCTACCATCGTCTTGGTGGCTATGACGCCCTCGCCGCTGTCACCGACGACTTCATCGGGCGGCTTGCCGGCGATCCCCAACTCAAGCACTTCTTCGGCGGCCTCAGCGTTGACTCGCAGAAGAAACTGCGCCAGCACGTGGTTGACTTCCTATGCACCGCCACCGGCGGTCCCTGCATCTATACCGGCCGCGATATGAAAACCGCCCACACCGGCCTCGGCATCACCGAGGCTGACTGGAATGTTTCAGTGAGCCATCTGGTCGCGACCCTCGATAAATTCAAGGTTCCTGAGAAGGAAAAAGGTGAAGTGTTGGCCGCGATCGGCGGTCTGAAGGGCGATATCGTCGGCAAATAGCGAAGTACGTTCGTGGAGGGACGGGCGTCCCCGCCCCGTCCGCCCCGGCCAGGACAGCAGTACACCTCTTTCGTCCGCCCCGGCTTCCGAATCTGATCCACGTTGTCGAGCTCCGAAGGCCCTCGATCGCTGCCTGATGTCTCCCGTGTGCGGCAGGAAGCCCGCTTCTCCCCGAAAATGTTACAAATATATGGGGTCGCCGGGACAAACTGGGTCCCCAGGACGGCTGGTTTTGCCGTTCTGGAGTGGAACGCCACCCGTCCTCCATGAATCTTTCAACTGCACCCCGTCATCTCTAACGCTTTGGAGGAAAAGAAAATGGCACAGACTTTGGAGGAAGTGAAAATGGCGCATGAGTTGCCCCCGCTGCCGTATGCTTATACGGCTCTCGAACCCACCATCGACGAGAAGACGATGCATCTGCACCACGACATGCATCACGCCGCCTATGTCAAGAACCTGAACGCCGCCCTCGACAAGCATCCCGAACTGCACAAGAAAACCGCCGAGGATCTCCTTCGCGACCTCAACGGCATTCCCGAAGATATTCGCGGTGCCGTCCGCAACAATGGCGGAGGCCACGTCAACCACACCATGTTCTGGCAGATCATGAAACCCAATGGTGGAGGCGATCCTACCGGTCCCATCGCCGACGTAATCAAAAAAGCCTTCGGTGACTTCAAAACTTTTCAGGAGAAATTCAACGCCGCCGGTGTAGGCCAATTTGGCAGCGGATGGGTGTGGCTAGCCGGCGATTCTAAAGGCGAAGTCAAAATCATGTCCACGCCCAATCAGGACAGTCCGATTTCGCAGGGATTGTTTCCCATCTTCGGCAACGATGTCTGGGAGCATGCCTACTACCTGAAATACAACAACCGTCGCCCCGAATACCTGCAAGCATGGTGGAACGTAGTCAACTGGGAAGAAATCAACAAGCGTTATCAAGCCTCAAAGAAGTAGTTGTGTCCGTGTGGCGCGGACACCGGGGTCCCCGGCAAGCCCGGTTTTGGCTTGCTGGGGTGGCTACTCTTGTCCGCGCCGCTTTTGCTTTATCAACTCTCAAAAAACTTCCGTATTTGCCCCCAATACCTCCGCACAATCAAATCCGTACTCAAATGCCCGCCGCGCCGCAGTAACTCCAGCCTCACACCCGTGCGCTTGGCAAAGTTCACCACTGACTTATACGGCACGTTAGGATCGTCCTGCGCGTGAAACATCATGACTTTCGATGGAATTACTTCGTCCGCATGGTAGATAGGATTATAGAAAGTTCCGCTGTAAAGCTTCTTCCAGTTCCGATCCGATAGTCGAAACCCCATCCCAAACGCCGCGCGAATATACGCGGAATAATTCGGGTTCGAGGTCTCCGCCTTCTCCGACTCCCGCAAAATTCCCCAATCCACCACCGGACAATTCGCAATCACCTTCTTTACCCGCTCATCCAGTGAGCAGAGAATCGCCGCTGCTCCGCCAAAGCTCCCGCCAATCACAAAAAGTTCATCCGCCCGCACGCGAAATCGCTGCCCAAATGCCAATTCGCGTATCTCCCCGCGCAGACCGTCAATAACGTCGAGAATGTCCAGGTGCGGCGACCGCTCCAGAAACTCGCCTCCACTTTCCCATGCCCCCCGATAGCGCGGATAAAACACCCAATACCCGTGCGCCGACAGAAACTCCGCCAGTGGCTGTTTGCGCGGAATCGAAGGCATCCCATCGCACAGCACGATCACGCGTTCCTTTTTCGATGCCGCCCCTCGCCCTCTCCTCGATCCCTCTCGCCGCGCCCGTTCTCTCTCTGCGTGCGCCGGCGGCAGAAATTCCGCCAGTATCTCCCGCTTGAATCGCGCCCTGAACATTAGCATCCCAGTCTCCGTGATCCCGCTTTGTCGTTCTTGCTATGCCTGACTTCTGCACTCTGCAATCCACTTCTGCAATCGCCCTGCGCGCCCCGCCTTGACACGTTCCGCCCCACACGGCTAAACTCCTTTCCCGTCGCGGCTTTTCGCCGCATGGGCCGTTCTCGTCACCACCTCAAACTCAATCCAGGAGGTCCCCGTGAAGATCCCCCGTTTCCCGAAGTTCGCTGCCGCTTTCGTCATCGCTCTAACGCTTCTCTCGACCCTGGCGTCTGCACAACTTAAGATTGGCTCTTCCAACACGGCGTTTGCTGACCCTACCGTGCCCCATCCCAAGACCACGCCCTGTAAAGTGGTCCTTTTCAAGGGCTTCAAATTCGATAATTTCACTCCCCAGAGTTTTCCCTACTCCCCGCCCGCAGGCTGCGCCGCCCCTTGGGCCAAAGTCATTCTCGAAGCCGATTTCTCCATCACGAAGGGCATCCAGTATGACCGCACCGCCAACATCTGGATCGGGCCCACTAACATTTATTTTGGCACCACTTCCGAGCCTGACCCGAGCAATGGCCGCCACTGGCACGTTGAGCGCGACCTGACCGCCTATTCCTCAATTTTCACGGCCGCACAAGTGGGCACCGTCGATCTTTTCAACCTCTACAACAAGCAATACAACGGCCTGCTCCACGGCAACGCCACCTTGTATTTCTATCCGCTCGCCCCCAATCAGGCCGCTCCTCGCGTCGCTGACCAGGTAATCGGCTTCTCTGGTGGATCAACCGGCGGCACTGTCGCCCTCGGCACTCCCACCACCCTGCTGGAGCAAACTCTCACTCTCCCCACCAACATCGAGAGCATCTTTTTCGACGTCTTCGCCCAGGGACAAAGCACCGACGAATTCTGGTACAGCTGCGTCCCCAACGACATTGCCGGTGAACTCGAAGACTGCGGCAGTACCGCCTTCCGCGAATCCGAAATTACCATCGACGGCACTCCCGCCGGCGTTGCCCCCGTCTACCCGTGGATCTTCACCGGCGGCATCGATCCCTACCTCTGGATTCCCATCCCCGGCGTGCAGACCTTGAACTTCAAGCCCTACCAGGTCAACCTCACGCCATTTGCTGCCCTTCTCGATGATGGCAATCCCCACACCATTGCCCTCAGTGTCTTCAACGCTGACAGCTACTTCTCTGCGACTGCCGCTCTCCGGCTCTATCTCGATCACGGTTCTGCCCAGGTCAGCGGAGGCATCACCACCAACACTCTCACCGTCCCCAATCCGGCAATCGTCGAAAACCTCAAGACCACAAAGAGCGGCAACTTAGTAGGGACGGTCAGCACCAAGTCAGCTCACAACTTCGAAATTTCCGGATACGCCAATACGTCCCACGGCCTGGTCACCACCACGGTCCACCAGGACATCCACTTCTCGAACCTGCAGTATTTCAAGTCCACCAACACGCAATTCGAGCAGAACATCAATCAGGGAACCACCATCCACTCGGTAGTCACCGTCCAGAATCCGACCGGTCACCTCGAAACCACCGTCAATCACGACTGGCCTCTCGTCCTCGACATCAACTACGTCGTCGCGCCCGATGGCTCCGCCACCGAAACCACCACCAGCAATCAGTTCTTCGAAGCCGACGAGGCGGCGCGCCGCAACGGCATCGCCACCACCTTCAGCGAGGCCCGGAATCGCGTCATCACCACCGACACGCTCAACTTCGATTCCAACGGAAACTTCGCCGGGAATTCCGGCATGTCGAGTTCGCAGGACTACTTCGGCTCCGATTCCACCGGCTATTGCTACAGCCGCTCCATCACCGCCGCCAGCAACGTCCTGACCAGCATCACCGACGGCGTAGGCTGCAATTAGAAGTAAGAAGTCGGAATGCAGAAGTCAGAACGCAGACTAAGAGGCTCCCGGCGAGCAAGCAGCGCCGGGAGCTTTTTCGTTCCCGCCAGGATATTCCCCTGTCATCCTGAGCGAAGCGAAGGACCTATGTATTCTGTCTGCAGCGCCCATATACTGCCTCCCGGTCTGGAAAATTTGCGAGCCATCCCCGCTTTTGCTTCTCACCTCTGCAATCAAACCTCTAACCTCTGCCCTGCCTTTCTGACTTTCCTGTGCACAACATGTGCAAATGTCGCACCGCCTCAACTCGCGAGTCCTCCACCATCTCCGCGCTCCTCCCCAAACCCCGCGCCGCGTGCCCGATTCGCTCGCGCCCTCAACTTCATCTTCATCTATCCCCTGTGCTCGAGTTTCGCCCCGGAATTCCACTGGCTGCACCAATCATGTGGTATTGACCTCAACTCCTTCTCCGCGTACATTCACACCACTCATCGCACAACGAAAAGGGAACTACTCGGCCGGAAATTGTCGCAGTGGTGAAAATCATGACTGAAAAAAATAGCTGGAATCTGTATCGCACTCGTTTCCTCGTGCGCGCCCGTCAACTCACCGAGCCCCTCGTCTTCACCGATTTGTTCAATCGCGAGCAATCCGGCCAGCCCGGAGACTACCTCGTCGAAACTTCAGACGGCATCCGCCGCATTACCACCCGCGCTCTTTTTGAAGACATTTATGTTCCGCTCGCGCCCGAGCCGGTAGCCCCCTCGCTCGCGGGTGTGCAAAAACGTCCCGCATCCGGTTCCGCGCCCTCGCTTTTGAGCGACCCGCGTCCTCGGGCGCTGGCCTGATCCCCACAAAGTCATTGCAAATTCAGGCTTTGCGCTGCGGTCGTCAAACGAAGTTCCCAATCGGGTACCCTTAGCACACAAGGGCCACAAGATGTTGTGATTTTTTCTTGACACGCACTACCAGTGGGAGTACGTTAAGCATCCCAAGGGCATTTTTGTTAGACCTCCTTTTAAGGAGGCGTGTGCCACAACAACCAGGGGCGAACTCAAAGTTGAGGTGACTTCGCGTCCGCTCCCTTCACGGGACCCATCCCTCCGGAGTGGATGAAATGATAGCGGTGACTTCCCCCTTGGCCCGGTGAGGCCAGTCTGGCAAGGCTAGATATCCCCTGGGGGGACTCATCACAAGAGGTTTCGCGGAGGGAAGCTGACCCCGACCGGCACAGCTTTCCCGCGGGACTTACGGTAGCTGTTTTTGAGGAGCCCGATGGATAGCTTGATCGAACTCGTTGCCGCTTCTTTAGCCCGTCACGGCATCGAATGCCCGGATAGCGATTCGAGGCCAGTCTGGCGACAGACGGCTTCGCAATCCCGCCCTGGGCACAGTCGAAGCACCGAAGGCGAGCACATCTCAGCCCTGGCGCCCGAGTCGACTTCGCCCGCCGCGCTCCCTGAACACAATTACCGCAAGATATTGGACGGCGATCCCGCCCCATAAGAGCGTCTTCGCCGCATCGTCTGGAGTCACGGACTCACCCAGAACGCGTGTCCGCCGGGTCCTTGAAATCGCAGGGTGAGCGTGCGTATGCCAAGAGCTGTGCGCCTTGGCATCGCCGTCATCGTATTCGTATCAGGTTCTCGGACAATCCGCTGACGCAAGTTGACCGAGAACCAGCCCCGGAGGGGGCGATCCAGTTCTCTCACGCATACTTAGGGCTGGAACCAACCCGCGAAGGGCCGAAACAAGCCCGATTCGACGGATAGCAAGCAAGACCGATTCATTACTGCCATCATCTAATTAGGAGAAGGAAATGCCCGAAGTGAAGGAACACTCAGTGCAAGGAAAAGACCAAATCAAAACCCAGCCCGCTGTCGCTAACGTCAGCTCGACGAGTAAGAAGAAGGCCCCCGGCCTCGCCTTCCGCCGCCTCTTCACCAAGCCCGGCGTCTCTCCCTACAACGACGTCGAATGGGAACTCCGCACTGCCTCCATCACCGACGCCCAGGGCAACTCCATCTTCGAGCAAAAAGATGTCGAGGTTCCCAAGGACTGGTCGATGACCGCGACCAACATCGTCGCCAGCAAATATCTTCACGGCCTCCAGGGCACCGGCGAGCGCGAAACCGGCGTCCGCCAACTGGTCAGCCGCGTCGCTGAAACCATCCGCGACTGGGGCCTGAAAGACGGCTATTTCCGTAGCCTTGAAGACGCCGTCACGTTCCACGACGAACTCGTCCATCTGCTCATCCGCCAGTACGCCGCCTTTAACTCGCCCGTCTGGTTCAACGTAGGTTGCGACCGCATCGAGCCCAACTCCGACGCCACCAACTGGCACTGGAACCCCGCCACCCAGCAAGTAGAATTCGGCGTTACCGGATACACGCGCCCGCAGTGCTCCGCCTGCTTCATCAATTCCGTCAAAGATTCGCTCGACTCGATCCTCACTCTTGCCAAAACCGAAGGCATGCTCTTCAAGTGGGGCAGTGGCACCGGCACCAATCTCTCCCCGCTGCGCAGCTCTACCGAAACTCTCTCCGGCGGAGGCACCGCCAGCGGCCCGCTCAGCTTCATGAAAGGTTTCGATGCTTTCGCCGGCGTCATCAAGTCCGGAGGCAAGACACGCCGCGCCGCCAAGATGGTCATCCTCAACATCGACCATCCCGACATAGTCGATTTCGTCGAGTGCAAGCAGAAAGAAGAGGCCAAGGCCCACGCCCTGGTCGCCCAAGGCTACGATGGCTCGCATCCCGACTCCGACGCCTACAGTTCCATCTTCTTCCAGAACGCGAATAACTCCGTCCGCGTTACCGACGACTTCATGGTCGCCGTGCTGCGTGATACCGATTTCTCCACGCGCTCCATCGTCGATGGCCGCATCATCAAGACTTATCCGGCCAAAGAATTGCTCGCGAAGATTTCCGAAGCCACCTGGCACTGCGGCGATCCCGGCATGCAATACGACACCACCATCAACCGCTGGCACACGTCCAAGAATACAGCCCGGATCAATGCGTCCAACCCGTGTTCCGAATACATGTTCCTCGACGACTCCGCCTGCAACCTGGCCAGCCTGAACCTGCTGAAGTTCGCGCCCAACGGCACATTCGACGTGGAAGCCTATCGCCACGCCGTCGATATCGTCATCACCGCGCAGGAAATCTTGGTCGACAATGCCGGCTATCCGACAGAGATGATCGGCAAGAATTCGCACGACTACCGCCCGCTAGGCCTGGGCTACGCCAACTTAGGCGCGCTCCTGATGGCCGCCGGTCTCCCCTATGACTCCGACGCCGGACGCGACTACGCCGCCTGCGTCACTGCCATCATGTGCGGAGAAGCCTATCTCCAATCCAGCCGCATCGCCGAACAGTGCGCGCCCATAGCTCCAGCAACCAGCACCGTGCAAACCCGCCTCGGAGTTACTAAGTCCGAAGATATGCCCGGCGCAGCCTGTCCCGGCTACTACCTGAACCGCGAGCCATTCTTGGATGTAATAAGAATGCACCGCGCGTCAGTTAATAACATCGGCAGTGCTCGTGTGGCGACGGCACTCAGTGTGGGGACTGGGCTCAGCCCCGTCCAGGCGGAGTTCAGCTCCGCAGCCACGCAGCTAGTAGACCTGATCGCCGCCAGTAAGCAAACCTGGGACGAAGCTCTCGCCAGCGGCGAAAAGCACGGATACCGCAACAGTCAGGTAACGGTCCTCGCACCCACCGGCACCATCGGCTTCTTCATGGATTGCGACACCACCGGCATCGAGCCCGACTTAGCGCTGATTAAGTATAAGAAGTTAGTCGGCGGAGGCATGATCAAGATCGTCAATAACACCGTGCCCAGTGCTCTGTTCAAACTCGGCTACACGCACGAGCAGACCGACGCTATCGTCTCCTACGTCGATGCCACCGGTACCATCGAAGGCGCACCGCATATCAAGGACGAGCATCTGCCCGTCTTCGATTGCTCCTTCAAGCCCGCCAAAGGCACGCGCTCCATCCACTACATGGGCCACTTAAAGATGATGGCTGCCGCTCAGCCCTTCATCTCTGGAGCCATTTCCAAAACCGTCAATCTCCCCGAAAACGCGAGCGTCGAAGATATCTCCGACGCCTACATCCAGGCCTGGAAGCAGGGCCTGAAAGCCGTAGCCATCTACAGAGACGGCTGCAAGAAAGCGCAACCCCTATCCGCCGCCGGCACCAAGACCGCAAATAGCTCCGGTGCTGAGCGCGCGTCCTCGCCCTCTGCGGTTGAATCTGAAGACGATCTCAACGCGCCGCCGCGCGCCGTCCGTCACCGCCTGCAAGAAGAGCGCATGTCGGTTACGCACAAATTCAAGGTTGCCGACCACGAGGGTTACATCACCGTTGGCCTTTATCCCAACGGAGAGCCCGGCGAACTCTTCATCAAGATGGCCAAGGAAGGCTCCACCGTCTCCGGCCTCATGGACAGCTTCGCGCTCGCCGTCTCCATCGCCCTCCAGCACGGAGTTCCGCTCAAGCTCTTCTGCGAAAAATTCGCGCACACCCGCTTCGAGCCCAGCGGCTGGTCCAACAATCCCGATATCGGCTACGCCAAGTCGATCATGGATTACATCTTCCGCTGGCTCCAGATGCGCTTCCTAACCGGACAGCAGCAGTTCCTGTTCGAAAGCCTCCGGCCAAAATCGTTAGGAGATTCAAGCAATACAGCGCGATCGTCCGCATCACCCGAACAAGGGATGATCGAAGATCTCAACGCCTCCAAGGGTTCACTGGGAACTGAGAACCGGGAACTGAGAACTGGCAACATCCACGCCGCCGACGCCCTAGCCGGAATGATCGACTTAGGCGACGCCCCCAGCTGCTCCGTCTGCGGCAGCATCATGGTAAGAAACGGCAGTTGCTATAAGTGCATGAGCTGCGGCTCAACCAGCGGCTGCAGCTAGAGTGATGTAGATCACCGAACCCGTTGCCTCGAAAGACGTAAATTGTCTATACCGAAAGGGTCACGGTTAACCGTGACCCTTTCTTATGTAAGAGAATTCGATGACCTGTGAGACGAAAAATTGCCTATTCCAGATTACCAAACTCTGATGCGACCTTTGCTGGAGTTTGCCGCGGACGGGGCGGAACACTCTGTAGCTGAGGCTCGAGAGAAGTTAGCTTCCCTGTTCAATCTGACTGAAGGGGAACGGAAGGAACTGCTGCCGAGCGGCAGGCAACCTGTATTCACGAATCGGGTGGCATGGGCGAAAGTCTACCTTGGACAGGCTGGCGCATTGGACACTCCGAGGCGTGGGTGGTTTCAGATTAATGAACGAGGTCGTCAATTACTGAAAGATGTCTCTGGGCCCATAAAAAAGAACGATCTGGAGCAATTTCCCGACTTCAACCTGTTTACCCGAAGATCAAAAGGGCCTCAAGGTAAGGTACCTGAGATAGCCGAGCGGCAGACTCCGGAGGAGATGTTGGAGTCAGCCTACCAGAGGTTCCGCGAAGAATTGATGGCAGAATTGTTAGGCCGAGTCAAGAAGGCCTCTCCTAAATTCTTCGAACAACTTGTGGTTGATCCGCTCTTGAAAATGGGTTACGGCGGGTCGCGTAAGGAAGCTGGGCAAGCAATCGGCAGGGGCGGCGACGAAGGAATTGACGGGATTATTAATGAAGACAAATTAGGATTGGGCGTGATTTACCTTCAGGCGAAGCGATGGGAAGGGAACGTTGGACGCCCCGAGATCCAGAAGTTTGTGGGAGCCTTGCAGGGGAAGCGCGCCCAGAAGGGCGTGTTTATCACTACCAGCACCTTCTCGGAAGATACACGAGAGTTTGCGATGCACATCAGTCCAAGGGTCGTGCTGATTGACGGCGAACAGCTTACGGAATTGATGATTGATCACGATGTTGGTGTTTCGCCGGTAGCGACGTACGAGACAAAGCAGATTGATTCTGATTACTTCGAGGAGTGAGTCCGCCACAAATGAGTGGGATTCCCCGATACCAGCTTGCTATAATCGTGTCGTGCCCATCAAAGTCACCAGCCGGTTTGCCACTGTCCGCGATACCGCCCACGTTCTGGGCGTCTCTAAGCGCCGCACCAATCAGCTAATTGAAATCGTGGAACGGTCGCTCGGGCATCGCACCAGGCCAGCGACCTATGAGAGCTCTGCGGAACGGGTCTCCATTAAGCATAAATCGTCAAGCGGATCGGCAGCACACAGCTCAAGGCCAAATGGCTCGACAAAACGCGCGAAAACAGCCAAAACGAAGCGCTAGTCCGGAATCGGTTTTCTTAAATATCCCATACGACCGCCGCTTCGAAAATCTCCTGCTCGCCTACATCGCCGGGCTCGGCGCCTTCGGATTCCAGCCTCGTGCCACGCTCGAAATTCCCTTCAGCAAAAGACGACTGGAGCGAATTCGCTCACTGATTGCATCGTCACAATACTCGATTCACGATCTCTCGCGAGTTCAGCTGGATCGAAACCGTCCGCGCACGCCTCGATTCAACATGCCCTTCGAACTCGGCTTGACCATAGGTATCGACAAGCCCGGGCACGCATGGATTGTCTGCGAATCGTTGCCCCACCGCATCAAAAAATCCCTCAGCGATATCGATGGCACGGACGCTATACATTCATGACGGCACAATGCATGGTGTTTTTCGGGAACTGTGCAGCGCGTTCGTAAGGAACCGCCGCCAGCCGACAGTGGCAGAGATGATGCAGATTTATCGGATTCTCCGGGCGAACTTCCAAAGCACGTTGCGTGCAGCCGGTCAGAAGAACCCCTACAACGCCCGCGTGTTTCGGGACCTCTGCGTCCTCGCCAGCGCCGCTGCCGATCGCATAGTCGTTTCGTGAATCACCAAATCCCCTAAGGATCATCCACCCCCAGCCCGCCGCGTGGGAACTTTCCGCGTCCCATTTCGGGAAAATCCGCCCACTCTTTTCGCGCACACCGGAGCACTCTAAATCGGTTTCTATATATCATGCCTGTCAAGCCCCGTTCCCACCCCTCAGAAGCGGCTAACCCCTTTCACTCCTTGCCCTTGCGGGAAATGTAAGTACAGAGTTGTGTTCCAATAAATATTTTGTACGTACATTATTGCCAAGCTAAAGGGCTCCGTTGGCGCCCCACTCAAGCCCGCTTTTGGCTCGAGTGGGAATCCCTCCAGCTCCCCCGCCCGCTCCCCGCCACCCCTCCCGGCGGCTCGTGGAACGCTTGCCATCCCGCCCCGAAGAAGCCTTCAAGCCCACGATCCTCCCGCCCTTCCTAACCCTTTTCTTTTTCTTCATATGCCGCCAATCATCATATATCGTTGTCCATACAAACCAAGCTGCATGATGTTCCACGTGGAACACTCCCCGCAACGGCACAGCACAGGGCAAGCCGCCGTCTCAACTTGCGATCCTCGATAATTGAACAAATCCGATGTGACGGGGCTCCTATCGTCTTTCCTCGTAGGAATCTACGTTTTCCCCGATGGAGCAGACATATTTCGTTACGTCCGAGACCGCGCAACGGACGACGGTCTTCCAATCGGCTGCGGCTGCGGAGTTGTTCATGGACGTATTGCTGGGCTATCGGCGCGAGCACAAATACCGTCTCCACGAATTCGTGCTTATGCCGGACCGCTTTCATGGGCTGATCACGCCGGCTGCTCAGCTTTCGCTTGAGCGGGCCGTCCATTTCATTAAAGGAGGATTTTCGTTTCGATTGAAATCAAGAGTGCCAGTCTGGCAGGCGAGTTTCACGAATCAGGGGATTTGTGATAATGAGGACTTCGGCCGGCATTGCGAGTTCATCTGGGCGAGCCCCGTGCGAGCCGGTCTGGCGCCCAAGCCGGAGGACTATCCGTTCTCTTCGGCGGGCGGAAGGTATGAATTAGATCCGGTTCCAGAGCGACTAATAAGCAATTTCGGCCTCGTCGTTCGAGTACCGGCCTAGGAGGCGGAAAGATTGTTTTCTCCGCAGCAGCCTTCCCCCAGCGGCTGAAGCTGGTATTAAAGACAAGTGCAACCGCTGCGCCACCCAAAGTCAATCGCAACGCGACTTTTTCTGCAAGCTGTTAAGGGACGGCAGGAAAAAAGGGAGCACACAGTGCTCCCGCCTTCTCCCTAGACATGTGCTTGGTAGCGGCCTCGCTTACTTGGCGCTGTTGCTCATCGACGCGCGGTCGGATCCGTCAATCTCAAGTGCGGTCTTCTTTCCAGAGAAACGGATTTGCGAAACCGATGCTTTCCCGTTGCTGTGGTTGACGATGGCTGCGTCATACGACGGAGCCTGATCGAGTTCGACTTGCTTTGCCGTCGTCTTGGCGAGTTCTTTCCGGCCTTGCATGACACTCAGTTCTACGTTCGCCCCAGTGCCTTCCCAGCGAATCGTGTAATCGCCGGCTGGAATCTGCTGTCCGTTCACCTCGACCGCTTCTGTGACGTGCAGACTTCCCTTGTTGCTCGCGAAAGCGCCCGTCGCGACGAACACCGCCAGCCCGAGCACCACTGTCTTTGCCAGATTGTTCAGTTGCATACGATCCTCTTTCTGCCCGGTTTCTGGCCGGGACCTCAGGGGCGGCTGGTTCAGAGCGGGCCATCGACGACTTGCCTTTTCGCGGCGAAGTCTTACAATGCACCTGTCAGGGTGACGCAAAGGGAAGCGAGGTCGACTCGTTGCCATCCTTTTGCCGGACTCGGCTCACCAGGGCCGCCAAACCATGCGTGAGTTGAGTCCTGTCACCCTGCAAATCTTTATGATCGTGCGGGGCCGAGAAAGTTTCCCTCTTGCCCCATCCCAGTTCGTTCAGGATACGAATCCCGGTTCCGGGAAGTTCCCGACTTAGCGAAGATATTTATTGGACGACTGAGCGCACACCGCGTTAGCAAGTTGCTGGAGAGGTTGTCGCACAACAGCGAGATGTTTTGTTAACGCATGTTAATCGATTTTAGGACAGAAGAAGAGTCATCTCCGTGCGCCACTTTCGAGGCTCTTCGTTGGGAACGGAGAACAGGCGAGATTCTTGCGCGGATTTGCGAGGGATCACACGGGCTTTTACGGCAGATTAACAATTCGAAATCGGAACGGAATCAGGCAATCTTTAGCACGATCTTGCCGTAATTTTTCCCTTCCTGTATCAGCGTGTACGCGGCGCGCGCATCGGCGAGCGGAAACACGTGGCCGATCACAGGTTGCAATTTGCCTGTGGCCAGCCATTCCGAGAGCTGCTTCCAGGCAGATTCCATGAGTGGACGGTTCTGGCTGAGATAACTGAGCCAGAGCCCGTGTATGCTGGCGCCCTTAGCGTAAAGCGCGCGTGTGTCAAGCAGCGGAGTTTCGCCGGTGGCTGCGCCGTACACAATGACGCGTCCGAAATCGCGCAGGCAGCGCACGCTCTTGGCCACGTGTTCGCCGCCGAGCATCTCAAGAACGGCGTCCACGCCTTCGCCGAGGGTCAGCTCTTTGATGGCTTCGACGTAATCTCTCTGCTTGTAGTTGATTCCGTGTTGCAAGCCGAGTTCGTGCACGCGCGCAAGCTTTTCTTCCGAAGAAGACGTCCCATACATTTCGACGCCGAGAATTTTCCCGATCTCGACGGCGGCAGTGCCGACACCTCCCGCAACCGCATGAATAAGGACGCGTGTGCCAGCAGGCTTGTCAACGAGGCCTGCCTTCCAGAATGCAAAGTAGGCAGTGAAGAAGTTGACCGGGAAGGCAGCGGCTTGCTCGGCAGTCCAGCCTGGGGGAACGGGCCAAACCAGAGAGCGATGAGCGGTGGTTTGCTCGGCGAACGCGGCCCATTGCGTGTAGCCCATGACGCGGCGGCCGGTGGTATCGACTCCGGCAAATTCGCGTCCGGCAATCAGCGGAGGCTTGGGCGTACCGGCGTAGCCGCCTCGCGCCGTCAGCAAGTCGGCAAAGTTGAGGCCGCCGGCTTCCACGTTGATCAGAACTTGATCCGGCCCGGGATGGGCGTCGGGCACATTCTGCAATTCGAGGACTTCCGGGCCGCCGAAGCGAGGGATCATGAGAGCCTTCATGAGAAGAGTGTAGCGGACTTGGCTTGATTCAGCTCGGAGCCCGATCGGAATATAATAAGAAAGAGTTTCCGACCCTCGCTGCCTCGGAAATTGTGGCGGCGCGGGCGAGGGAAGAGCCGGACCATGCGGTTGGCCTTGCTTTCCCGAGGGTGCGGATGGAAACGTCTGCGCCTCCCGTGTTTGGAAAGGAAACGCTCGCGGGTTACTCCTGCCTGTTGTTTCTTTTCTTTGATTGCAGAATCCAATCGGAAAAGTCGTTGGTCGTCAGTCGTTGGTCGTTCGGGGTTTCGTGGCAATAACCAGGATCCACCCGGGACCGACCACGAACCGCCAACGACGAACGACCAACGACGTGCATCTCACCGACAAATTCGGGCGCTCCATCCACGATCTGCGGATCTCAATCACCGACCGCTGCAACTACCGGTGCGTCTATTGCCGGACGGGGACGAACGGCGCAGCGTATGCCGAGCTTCCGTTTGCGGATTACTTGCGGATGGCGCGCATCCTGGTCTCCCTTGGGATCACGAAAATCCGCCTGACGGGCGGCGAGCCGCTGTTGCGCAGCGGCATTATCGATTTTGTACGAGATCTTGCCAAGATGCGCACGGTGCACGGCGAGAAGCCTGAGATTGCGCTGACCACCAATGGCCATCTGCTGGCCGAGATTGCGCAGGCGCTGAAGGATGCTGGCCTTGACCGCGTGACCGTGAGCATGGATGCGGTCGATCCGGCGCGCTTTGCGCGCATCACGCGCGTGTCCAACGGATACGATAGCGTACTCGCCGGGATTCGCGCATCGCGACGCGCCGGACTTGATCCGGTCAAGGTCAACTGCGTGCTGCTACGCGGGTTCAACGAAGATCAGATCATCCCCTTCGGCATGTTTGCGCGTGAGGAAGGCGTGGTCGTACGGTTCATTGAATTCATGCCCCTCGAGGAGGACCGTGTGTGGACGCCCGAAGTCGTTGTCACGCTCGATGAGGTCCTGGCGCGCATGTCGGAGTATCGTCCGTTGGTTGAGATTGAGCATGGGCACAGCGAAACCGCGCGCCGGTATCGTTTTGACGATGGCGTCGGCGAGTTCGGCATCATCGCTCCGGTGTCGCGTCCGTTCTGCGGGCACTGCAGCCGTATCCGCATTACCTCGGATGGCAAGCTGCGCACGTGCTTGTTTTCAACCTGGGATCACGACTTACATGATTTGATGCGCCGCGGCGCGTCCGATGAAAGACTGGCCGAATTCATTGTGAAGACCGTCGAAAGCAAAGAAGAGCGGCACCACATTGGCGAGCCGGGCTTTGTGCCGGCCTCGCGGACGATGGTGCACATTGGCGGATAGGACCTTACGATTCTGGTTATCCATTCTTGTCTGTACAACGCTATTGTTTGCACCTTGCGCAACGGCCGCCGATTCGCATTCCTCCTATCTGGGGCTTGATCGCAACGAATATCCTGGGGACAACAATCTCAAGGAGCTTCGCAAAACGTTTGCCTTTACCGGATATTGGCTTAGCAATCCTCCGGGATCGAAATCCAACACATGGGTCGGAAAGCGCGGCAAGGTCGAAGCCGCCGGCTTCGGATTCCTGGTTCTCTTCAATGGCCGTCTGTATCGAGAGCTGAAGGCAAATGCAGCGGCGTTGGGCGGGTCGGATGCTGATGCAGCAATCGCGGCCGCCCGGCGGGAAGGCTTCCCGGCGCAGACGATCATTTTTCTCGATCAGGAACAGGGCGGCCGACTACTGCCTGAACAAAAGGCCTATCTGTTCGCATGGGTCGATGAAGTCAGCAAGGCCGGATTTCGCGCGGGTGTCTATTGTTCGGGCATGGCTGCGGAGGAAGCGGGAGGCGCGAGCGTCGTCACAGCCAAAGACATCAAGGAGAATGCGGGCAGTCGCAACATTACTTATTGGGTGACTAACGACGCTTGTCCGCCATCCCCAGGATGCACTGCGAACGCCCGCCCACCTTCGCCGAATGCCAGCGGAGTTGATTTCGCCGACGTCTGGCAGTTTGCGCAATCTCCGGAAAGGAAGGACGTTGCCGGCGCTTGCCGCGGCTATGACAAGTCAGGAAATTGCTTTCCTTCTGCCGCTGCGGCGAAGCAGAACTTGCACATTGATCTGAGCTCGGCGAACTCCGCTGATCCGTCGCACGGAAGAACGCGATAATAAGCAAGAAACGCGGCGATTGGAACTGGTAAAGCAACAGATCAATAAAACGAGTCGTACTTGGTAACGACCCAGCCGCTATCTTTCTTCTCTTCGGTCACTGAAAACAGGTCTTCGTAGGTGGCGTCCTGTGCAGTGGTGGAGTAGCGCTGGCCTTTGAACTGCAGGATGACGAGCGGCGGGGCGTCTTCCCACTCCACAAGGTGCCACTTGATCAGCGGGTGCTGCGATTCCGAAATGCAAAGGAAATCGGCACGCTTCTTGCGGTAATCCTTTTCCCAGGCGGCGAGCAACTGGCGGCAATTGCCGTCGCGCATTTGCGCGATGAAGACGTTCGCCGTGTGTTCAATGGTGCGGTCGCGCAGCGGATTCATGGTGATGCTGAGGGGCATCTGGGTGAGTGGGTCGCGTTCTTCCGAGCGCGCCAGCACCGGCCCCTGATTGCTGAGCCAGTGAACGTATCCCAGGCAAATCGCCACCAGCAAGAGCGCGAAGCCGACCGCGATTCCAACTTGGGCCTTGGAAGCCTGCATTGAGAGAAGTTTGGGGCAAAAGGTAACCTAGGCGCAAGGTTACGATGGGAACCTCTGAAGGCTAGGGTCGAGTGGTTCTGACAGCAGGGAAGCGAGCGCAGTAAGGTCAGAGGTTAGAGGTCAGAATTCAGAGGTAAAAACCGAGGATGCTGTGTGCAGTCCGTTGCGGGTTTTACCTCTGCAATCTGACCTCTAACCGCTGACCTCTCTTCACGCGCTGACGAGGGAGCCGATTTTTTCTCCTAGGACCACTCGGCGGATGTTGCCATGCGTGTTGAGGCTGAAAACGAGGATGGGCAGGTTGTTGTCTTTGCAAAGAGAGATCGCGGTTGAGTCCATCACCTTGAGGCCCAGCTTGAGCACGTCCATGTAGGTGATTTGGGAGAACTTCTTCGCGTCCTTCACTTTCATCGGGTCAGCATCGTAGATGCCGTCGACTTTAGTGGCTTTCAGAATAGCGTCGGCCTTGATCTCCATGGCACGGAGCGAGGCGGCCGTATCGGTAGAGAAATAAGGATTGCCGGTGCCGCCCGCGAAAATAACGACGCGGCGCTTTTCCAGGTGGCGAATGGCGCGGCGCCGGATGAACGGCTCGGCGACCTGATTCATCTCGATAGCCGACTGGACGCGCGTGTAGACATGCTGCTTTTCGAGCGCATCCTGCAGCGCCAGCGCATTGATGACGGTGGCGAGCATGCCCATGTGGTCGGCGGAGACGCGGTCCATATCCTTGGCCTGATCGGCGACCCCACGAAAGAAATTGCCGCCGCCAACGACGATGGCGACCTCCACTCCAAGGTTGTGGACCTCGGCAATCTCGCCGGCAATGGAATGAATGTGGGTGGTGTCGACGCCAAAGCCCTGATCGGCAGCGAGGGCCTCGCCGGAGAGCTTGAGGAGGATGCGTTTGAAGACCGGAGTAGGCATAGGTTCAGGTTTCAACGTTTCAGGGTTTCAAAGTTTCAAGGTAAACCGAATCTGAACGTTTTGCCAACCTTGAAACCTTTGCCGCCTTAAAGCCTTAAATCAAAAGGGGCGCCGGAGCGCCCCTCAAATTACTTGGCCGGTGCGGCCGCCTCGCCCTCATCGGGCTTGACGGTGGTGAAGGCCACCGTGGCCGTCGCCTCGCCAACCTTGAACCGGGCGAAGCGCCGGACTGCGATATTCTCGCCGAGCTTGCCGACTTTGGCCGCGATGAGCTGCGAGATGTTTATGGTCTGGTCCTTGATGAAAGGCTGCTCGAGCAGACAGACTTCCTCATAGAACTTTTCCATTTTGCCGGCCACCATCTTTTCCGCAATGTGGGCGGGCTTGCCGCTGGCGATGGCCTGCGCGAGATAAATTTCTTTTTCGCGCGCGTAGGCCTCGGGCGTCACGTCTTCCTTGCGGACAAACTTCGGGTCGCTGGCCGCGATGTGCATCGCGATGTCGTGAGTCAGCTCTTTGAAATCGTCGGTGCGGGCCACGAAATCGCTTTCGCAGTTGACCTCGACGAGCACGCCGATCTTGCCGCCAGCGTGAATGTACTGGGCAACAGAACCTTCGCTCGTCACCCGCGTTGCCTTCTTCGCCGCCACCGAAACACCCTTTTTGCGCAAAATGACCACCGCATCTTCAAGGTTGCCCTTGGCTTCAGTCAGGGCCTGTTTGCAGTCCATCATCGGCGCTCCGGTTTTTTCGCGGAGTTCTTTTACCTGGGAAGCAGAAATGTTTGCCATAGTTGTACTCATAAGGACCTCATGTTTCAAAGTTTCAGAGTCTCAAGGAGGAAGAATCGGAAGGCCAATCAATCATTGAAACCTTGAAACTTTGTAACCTTGAAACTTGCCTCTATAAAACTAAACCCGCGCACAGACCGGCTGCGCGGGTCAGAATCTTCGGTTGCCTGGAGCCAGAAGCCAGTCTTACGACCGGCGCGTCTCTGCCTGGAGTTCGTCAACGTCTTCCAGGATGGCGGCAGGACGCTTGCGCGTGCCTGCACCCAGCACGTCTTCCATGCGAATATCTTCACCCTCGGGGGCTGCTGGCGCGGCTGCGCCCGCGGTCTCCGCGGCAGCCTCGTCTGCAACAACCTCTGGAGCCACGCTATCCACGGGCGCTGCGTCGGCAACCGCCTGGATCTCAGCCATCTGCTTGTCGCCTATCGCATTCACGCCTTCGGCGATCGACTCTGAAATCTTCGACGTGAACAACCGGATGGCGCGCAACGCGTCATCGTTGCCGGGGATTACATAATCCACTTCACTGGGATCGCAATTGGTGTCGACGACGGCGACGACTGGAATGCCCAGCTTGCGCGCCTCGCGCACGGCAATCTGTTCTTTGTTGGAATCGATGACGAAGATCGCATCGGGCAACCGCGACATATTCTTGATGCCGGCAAGGTTGGCCTGCAGATGCTTGCGCTCGCGCTCCAGCTTGATCACTTCTTTTTTCGGCAGCAACTCGTAGCGGCCATCGGTGGCCATCTCGTCGAGCTCTTTCAGCCGTTTCACGGATTTCTGCACGGTGACCCAGTTGGTCAGCAGTCCACCCAGCCAGCGCTGGTTCACATAGAACATTGAGCAGCGCTGCGCCTCCTCGGCGACGGCGTCCTGCGCCTGGCGTTTGGTGCCTACGAAGAGGACAACTTTGCCGGCGGCTGCCAGTTCCTGCACGAATTTCGAAGCTTCCTTGAACATCTTCAGCGTCTTCTGCAGGTCGATGATGTATATCCCGTTGCGCTCGCCGAAGATGTACTCCTTCATCCGCGGGTTCCAGCGCTTGGTTTGGTGCCCGAAGTGAACACCCGCTTCGAGCAATTCCTTCATGGTGATGTTAGCCAATCAACCTCCTTATTTGGTCTACATCAGGAACTCAAGGTTTCAGAGTCTCAACGTTGCAAAGTTTCAAGGAACATCAAACCGTTCATTGAAACCTCGAAACTTCAAGAAGCGTGAAAACCTTCATTCCCGATTGCCATTCCCGTCCCACCCATCTCAGGGGAGGTGGGGGGATGAATTGAACACATAAAACAAAGTTTCAAAGGTTTCAGAGTTTCAAGGTTTCAAAGACTCAAGGCATGCCAGACAACCTTGAAACTTTGAAACCCTGAAACTTTGAAACCTGCTCTTTAGCGCTTGCTGAACTGGAAGCGCTTTCGTGCGCCCTTTTGGCCGTACTTCTTGCGCTCTTTCGCGCGCGGGTCACGAGTGACCATGCCTTCGGCCTTTAACGACTTGCGCAGTTCCGCGTTAAATTCCATGAGCGCGCGCGTGATTCCCAGGCGAACCGCGTCGGCTTGGCCTGCAACTCCGCCGCCGCAGACGTTTGCGAGCACGTTAAAGTTCGCCGCGGTTTCGGTCAAAACCAGTGGCGACTTGGCGCTGGTGCGTTGCGAAGGCGTCACAAAGTATTCTTCGAACGCTTTGCCGTTAACCTTGAATTCGCCGCTGCCCGGACGCAGGAAAACGCGCGCAATCGCCGCTTTCCGCCGCCCCGTTCCGTAGTATTGAACTGTATCTGCCATTAGCTCTTAGCCGTTAGCTATTGGCTTTTCTTGCCAAGCGCCAACTTTTGTGCCTTTCCTCAAAATTCGCAAACCTTGCAGATCGAAATTCGTTGTTTTAGCTACGAGCTAAAAGCTAATAGCTAAAAGCTGGGCTACGCGAACACCTTGACTTCGGGTTTCTGCGCCGCGTGCGGGTGCTTGTCGCCCTTGTACACCTTCAGCTTCGTGAACATCTGCTTGCCCAGTTTGTTCTTGGGCAGCATGCGCGAGATAGCCAGTTCGATCACCAGTTCCGGCTTGCGCACCAGGCGTTTTTTCACATCTTCCGAACGGAGTCCGCCCGGGTAGCCCGTGTAATGGTGATAGGCCTTTTGCTCGACCTTCATGCCCGTCATCTTTATCTGCTCGGCGTTGATCACGACGACGTGATCGCCGGTATCGATAAACGGCGTATATTTCGGATTTTCTTTGCCCATCAGAATGCGGGCTACGCGCGAAGCCAGCCGTCCGAGCGGCTGCCCGGTGGCATCCACCACAAACCACTTCCGCGTAATTTCCCCTTCTTTCGGGAAATAGGTAGACATTGCGACTCTCCCAAAACGTAAAGAACTAATAATGAAGACCGCTGAGATGCCCTGATCTTTCTAAGTAAAGATCACTCTAAGAAAGCAATCCAACGCAGAACGCGCGCAAGGTGTTCCGGGCGGGCAGCCGCAGGACTTCCAAAGGCATCTAGGATAGCCCACGAGGCTCGCCCTTGTCAACGAAGGGATTCAGCGGGAAATGGTTAATGAGCAGGCTTTTAGCCTTCGCCGGTGAGCACCGGCCCCTCGCCACGCATCCGCAGGCTGCCGTCGGCAATCCGTGTTTCCGGCGAGAAGCGAACAGCTACTTCCCGTCCACGGCCTTCATGCATTTCCCATACAGTTCCAGCAAATGATCGGCGTATTCCTCAGGCTTTGTGGCGGCTGGTCCGCCCTGGAAACCTACCCCGCCGGCTGCGCCACTCGTCCTGCCGTAGCTGGTCGTCATGGCGATGAACTTCATCAGGTCAAGCGCGATATCTTCATTGCGGCGATTGCCGATAGAAAAAGCGGATGCTTCCATAGTCATTCCTCAGAACAAGATGTTTATGAGACCGCTTTTAGCCATGCGGGGCTAGCGATCTTTACACTGGAATTCGACCGAGTGTCCAGGCGCGATGATAGCAGAGGGAGGCCCGAGCGTTGTGCCAGCACTTGCCGTAAAGGGAACTGAGTGACGCACGCCTACCCAGGTTTGCAGGGACACACCTGGGAATGCTGTCTTACAAAATCTCATATCAGCTTCCAAAAACCGGGAAATGCCACGGTCACCCCGCGTTGTGCGCGGTTGTGCGCCAGGTCACAGACAAGGTTCCGCTCCAGCCAGATAATTTACCGTTCTTACCCCATACTTCGGTAAAATCAGGATCGGCTGGTGGGATTCGCGCAGCTAGCCGGACGTTGTCCCCAAAACGAGCTGCTTTGCCGGGCTCATAGTCTTAACCCGTGCTTCGAAGGAGCCTTCCCATGAAGAAACTCACCTTGGTGTGGTTGCTCTTGTTCTGCTTCATTTCAACAACCGGCCTTTGGGCTCAGATGACTACGGCGTCAATCAATGGCACCGTTTTGGATGTGCAAGGCGCAGCCGTGGCCAACGCAGATATTACGGTCACAGATCCTGCTACCGGCTTTACGCGCAAGACGGTTACCGGAGCAACCGGTGAATACAGCGCTCCGCTCCTTCCCCCGAGCACCTATATCTTGCGAGTACAAGCCAAGGGTTTTTCCACGGTCGAACAGAAGGGAATCGCGCTGCTGGTCGGCCAGATCTTGACCCTCAACCAGACGCTCAAGCCGGGCGCCACCAGTGAAGTTGTGGAAGTCACTTCCCAGGCGCCGCTCATTGAGACTTCGAGTTCCGAAGTTGTCGGCTCGGTTTCGCCAACGGAAGTTTCTTCTCTGC
Source organism: uncultured Acidobacteriaceae bacterium (assembly GCA_963818945.1). Lineage (GTDB taxonomy): Bacteria > Acidobacteriota > Terriglobia > Terriglobales > Acidobacteriaceae > Acidiflorens. Next base: position 2,193,564 of record CAWFUA010000001.1, read on the forward strand.
CCCTCCTGGATCGCAACTTTGCCGGACTGGAAACCCTGGTTCCCGGCGTGCGGCAGGCCGAGGGATTCGATCCTACGAAGACGCGCGTCGGCAACATCAGCGTCAACGGCGGCGATGGCCGCCAGGTGGACACTAACGTCGACGGTGGCGACGATAAGGACCTGGTCGTCGGCGGCATGGTGGAAAATTTCACCATGGAAGGCATCCAAGAATTTAACGTCGTCACCGATCACTACACGGCAGAAGCCGGGCATTCCGTCGCCGCCGTAGTCAATGTGATCAGCAAGTCGGGCACGAACACTCTGCATGGCTCTCTGTTTGGACTGTTCCAGAATAGCGGGTTGAACAAGAACGACTACTTCACACTCCAGGGTTGCGCCGACAAGAGTCATTGTCCCAAACCGCTGCTGCACAAATATCACTACGGCGGCTCGTTTGGTGGCCCCATCATTAAGGACAAGTTCTTCTTTTTCGGTGCCTTCGAACAGAAACGAGAACCGGGCGCGCTGACTGCGTTGCCTTCCGCATTCGCCAGTTTGACCGCCTTCGCCGCCATGACGCAGACCTTCCCCGGCGGACCCTACGCGTTCCCGGTCAAGACGCTGCCTTCTACCTACATTGACGATCTCGGGACAGTCAAAATGGATTACAAAATCAATAACCGACAGAACCTGTCTCTTCGCTATGGACGGCAGAAATGGACTGCACCCAACGACCAGCTTGGCAATCCCTTCATCACTGACGGAACACAGTCAAATATCGATATTAACAACTTCCACGACATCACCATTGGACACAACGTCACGCTTTCGACCAACAAGGTCAATTCGATCAATATCCATTTCCAGGATATGGTCAACGTTATTCCCCAGTCGCCGCTGCATTCGTTTACCTATCCGGTTGGCAGCGGCACAGTCACCAACCCCAATATCACCCTGGCGGACGGATCCAGCGTGGGGATCAACGCCAATGTTCCTCAGGAGACTTTGATTCGGAAGTATCAGTTCCGCGACGATTTCGTCTGGGCGCATGGCAACCACAACCTGAAGTTTGGCGCAAATGAAATCTACTTCGCCAAGATGGGTGGCTACTTCTACTCGCAGGAGGGTTACACGATGTTCCTGTGGGACGATCTCACTTGTATCGCCGCAGGTTCCTGCCAGGAACCGACCACGCCGCCCACGACAGCGCTGTACCCGCAGGGCCTTCAGACTCCTGGCGCCATCAAGGAAATCCTCCTCAACGGCGGCAGCGGATCCACCGCGCAACCCCCGTGGCACGCGTTCGGGCTTTACTTCCAGGACGACTATAAAATGACTCCGCACTTCACCCTGAATCTGGGGTTGCGGTGGGACGCCAACTTTAACTTCCTGCAGTCGCAACTGGGCAATAGCCTGACCGATAGCAACAAGGGCATCTGGGACCTTCGTCAGGTGCTAGCGAATCCCGCCTTCCCATCCAGCGACCCAGGCGCGCAGCGCATCGCGCAAATCGTAGGCAGCGCCAGCGATCTGCAGCGCAGAACCTCCGACCTGAAGGAATTCCAGCCCCGTCTCGGCTTTGCATGGGATGTGAAAGGGGATGGAAAACACCTGATTCGCGGCGGCTATGGCATTGCCCGTGACCAGATCTTCCAAAACATCACCCTCTGGTCGATCCAGCAATCTCAATCAACCATCTACCAGGCTGTGTTCGACGCGACTGGATCCGCGGCTCCCGGCACCGGTTGCACGGATACCGGTACCGGCCCGATAAGCACTTGTACCTTCCGTTTTGGCGTCGATCCACTGCCGACACCGCCGCCAGCGACCGTCAACCTCGCCTTCGGCGCTACTCCACGGCTCACCAATCCGAAGATTACTGATCCGTGGTCGCAACAAATGTCCATCGGCTATGCATGGCAGGTTTCCCCTGACTATGCTCTTTCGGTGGACTACCATCACATCCTGGGCACTCACGAAGAGCGGGTGCTGAACATGAACCCCACAATCGGGGCGGTATGTGACCCGAACTTCGGCGGCGATCCTACGAATCCCAGGTGTGTAAATGGTACGGGCACGCGCCTCATGGATTATGTCTTCGCCACCACCGGAGTTCCTTGTGTGGGCGATCCCATCAACTGCCCGGGTGGCATCGGCGGTCCCGGGCGTTTCAACAAAATCTACGACTACAGCACCAACAATCGGTCCATGTACGATGGCCTCAACATCCAACTCCGGCGCCGGATGAGTCACCACATTACCTTCCAGGTCAGCGACGTGATTTCCTCATCGCGATCCTGGGGCGGCTTCCCGGTTGCTTCCTATGGCGGAAGTGGCCTGGCCATTACGCCTGAACAGCAGTTCCAGCCGAACGAGTTTGCCCGCACCAATTTCGATGAACGCAACCGCCTCGTGTTCAGTGGCGTCTTCGAATTACCGTACGGTATCGGACTGGCGCCTATCTTTACAGCCGGATCCGCTCGCCCATATAGTTTTCTGGCCGGGCAAGATCTCAACGGTGACGGCCGGAGCATCCTTGATCGGGTTTGCCAAGGAAGCACCGTGGCAACGCCAGTCATCACCGCGGGCTGCCCCATGATCAAACCGAATACCCTGACCGGTAAGGCTTACATCGAAATGGATCTCGGCATCGACAAGTCGTTTAAATTCGGCGAACGCGCCAAGCTGACGATTAATTGGCAGTTCTACAACCTGTTCAACCGCGCCAACTTCTGTAACAGCTACGAAGAGGACGCTTCGGCGAGCAACTTCAACACTCCGCAGTCGTATTGCGGAGGTCCAAGCAATGCCGCATTCGGCGGTGTTTCCGGTTACGGACTGGCGGCCACTAGAGCGTTGACCAGCCAGTTCGGCTTCCGGTTTGAATTTTGAAGTTTTCGTTTCGGATGTGATTTTCGGGGCGCTCACCAGAGCGCCCCTTTTTTGCTTTCTTTGGGAGGGTTGGCAAGCCTGCCGTCGAGCTCGGGCGACGAATCTGAAAAATCAAGACCGTGCGTAAGGATGTCACCACCGCCATCAGGCAACTCGGGCTCAGATCGCTTGTGCAGCAGAAACCACCGAGCGATTTGGTAAACTAATCAAGGCAAACCGGAAGCCGACGTAGCTCAGTTGGTAGAGCAGTCGATTCGTAATCGACAGGTCATCAGTTCAAGTCTGATCGTCGGCTCCATCCTTTTTAAGAGCTTACCAACCCCTTCAGCGGGACCCGGCGCACAACCTGCCGCGTGGATGTGTTCCTCAAATTCCCCGAGCCAAACCCGCTCTCGACCCTGAGCTAACCGTGCTTCACAAACTTCAACGAGGCGGAGTTCATGCAGTAACGCAGGTAGGTAGGCTTGGGGCCATCATCGAAAACGTGGCCCAGGTGAGCCTCGCATTCGGTGCACGAGATTTCATCACGGCTCATGCCCAGGCTCAGGTCAGTTGTCTTTCGGACATTTTCCTTTGCTATCGGAGCCCAAAAACTCGGCCAGCCTGTTCCGGAATCAAACTTTGTGTCCGAACTGAATAATGCATTGCCGCAGCAGATGCAGCGAAACAGACCCTTGTCGTGCAAGTCATAGGTGTCCCCGGTAAAGGCTCTTTCCGTCCCTTGCTGGCGCGTAACCTCAAATTGCAAGGGAGTCAGTTGCTGCTTCCACTCGGCGTTCGTCTTGTGAACTTTCTTGACGCGCGCCGGACCGAGGTTCTGCCCGGAGTCGCTGAATTGGATGATCGTCACCGTATCTTTGTCATCCGAGGGGTTGGACTTCGCGACGCCTAAACTCGGGCTTCTCAGCCATGCAATCACGCCCGCACCGGCGACGGCGGAATTAGCGAGAAAATTTCTGCGGTTCATGAATCCTCCGATTTCCGATATCGTTTGTCCCCTATTTCTTATAAAGGGTGGGGAATTGCTCACGAAGGTGCTCCACTTTGGGCGCATCGTTGATGGCGATATATGGATTGTCCGGATGGAGCGTGGCGTAGTTTTGGTGATAGGCTTCGGCTGTGTAGAAGGCCTTCAGTGGAACGACTTGCGTCACGATCCGCCCCGGAAACAATTTTGCCTGATCAAGCTGGGAGATGTAGGCCTCGGCGATGCGCTTTTGTTCGTCATTGGTGAAGAAGATCGCCGAGCGATATTGAGTGCCGCTATCCGGCCCCTGACGGTTGAGTTGTGTGGGATCGTGAGCCACAGAGAAGAACACTTTAAGAAGTTGGCCGTACGAAACTTGCGACGAGTCGAAGATAATCTTCACCGACTCGGCGTGACCTGTTGTTCCCGTGCTCACCTCTTCATACTCGGGTGAGGCAACCGATCCCCCGGAATATCCCGAGGTCGCTTCCTTGACTCCTTTGACGTGCTGGAAGACGGCTTGAATTCCCCAAAAGCATCCGCCAGCAAAAACCGCCGTTTGCTGGCCCGAATTCGGGGCCAGAGGGGCATCGACCGCGGGATCGGGGAGAGCGACGCCACGCCCGGAGGCGTTGACGCGTTTCGACGTCAAAAAGGCCGCAAAAACAAGGACAGCAATCAGGACTGCGATTTTGCCGAACATTGGGGAATTCTTGGCTGCAATACTCATGGGCCACCTCACCCCCGATTAGATTCCCAGGCGCTGCAAAAGTTACACGTGAATCCCGGCCGCGCGTAGCCGCCACTTTCAATATCGGCGGCCCGATTTGCAGCGGCGGAGAATCGGCGCACCCCCGGTAGTTCGCGCAGAAGGCCACTCTTGGCTGGCAGTGTACGTCTGCGAGAATCGCCTTGACGGTATCCTCAGCATCGGAACTAAACTGTGATGGACCTCCCATGAACGAAGAAAAAAGACGTCACACGCGCCTGAAGATAAGAGTTCCGGTCGAGATGCGGACTCCGAACCAAAACCCGATTCGCACCGAGACGTCCGACCTGAGCGTCAGCGGTTTCTATGTCGAGATGCTGTTTACCCTCGAGGTGGGCACTCTCCTCGACATTAACCTGCGGCTGGGGGACGCTACTGTAGTGGCCTCCGGGGAAGTAGTTACCTGCGACCGCACCGTCGGAAATGGAGTTCGATTTACAAGAATCCTGCCGGAAGACAAAGAGGAATTGGACCGGTTCCTTCAGACTGCACTGGCGCAATAGCAGGCCGCCGAGGGTTGAGCTCCTTACTCTGTGTCTTCCGCGGGCAGGTCGAAATTCACGAGGTCGCCGCGGAACCCGCGGGTTTTCCAGGCACCGAACGCAATGCCGGCTCCCATCCAGATGCTGCCGGCAATTTTCGCGGGGGTACTTAGGTTCAGCCACAGCAACAGGCAAATCACAAACCCGAGAACCGGGGGAAGCAAGTTGGACAGTTTCTTCTCCGGCGCGCGCACATAATAGCGCATAAAGGCAGCGGCGTTGACTCCCATGAAAGCGATGAGCGCGCCGAAGTTGAGCATCTCCGCGCCCAGGCCGTAGCTCATCACGAAAGCGCCGATTAAAGCAATTGCTCCCACGAAAAGCACATTATTGCGCGGAACGCGGTGCTTGGCATCCACCGCCCCGAAAAACGACTTCGGCAGCGCGTTGCTGCGTCCCATTCCGTAGAGCAGGCGCGCGGCGCCAATCTGTGCGCCCATGCCCGAGCCAAAGTTGGCGACGAGCAGGGTAAATCCGATGATGGCAAACATTGGTTTCCAGGCGCGCCCGGCGACGTGAACAAACGCTGTATCGATGTCGGGGAAAGGCTGCGAAGCCGGCCAAATCAGCTGCGCGGCATAGACTTCGACTGCCGATAAGATCCCGATCACAAGGCACGTAAAAACGGTCGCCAGCAGGATGTTGCGCCGCGGGTTTTCCGCTTCTTCGGATAGTGTGGAGATGCCATCGAAGCCGATGTAGGTAAGCACGGCGATCGATGTTCCGCCCAGAACGGCTTTCGTATTCCAGAGAGTCGGGTCGTAGAAGGGTCGCGTGAAGAAGCCCGCTTCATCGTGCGGATGACCGAATATGTACCGCGCCGCGACCACGAAGAATATCGCGATCACCACGCCCATGCCGGCAGCCAAAGCGGAGTTCACACGCGCGGAAGTCTTGACGCCTTGTACATTGAGTCCTGTAAAAACCAGCGCGAAGAAAACCGCCCACACCCAATAAGGCACGCCCGGAGCAAAAACGTGCGCTTGCTGGCTGCACCAGATCGTGCAGATGATGGGGTTGAGCATGTAGTCCATGACCATGCTCCAGCCGGTGACATAGCCAAGGGCGGGATTAATTTCCTGGCCAACATAAGTAAAAGCGGAGCCGGCGCTGGGATAAGCGCGCGCCATGCGGCCGTAGCTGATCGCCGTGAACAGCATCGCGACCATGGCAATCAGGATCGTAGTCACCACGTGACCGCGCCCGCGGTCGCTGAGAACGCCAAACACCGACATGGGCGCTACCGGCTGAATCACGATAATGCCGTACAGAATCAGATCCCAGAGGCTTAGGGAGCGCTTAAGGCGGGGTGTTTCGGCGGACGTGGTTGTGCCTGAGGTCATTGTCTATTGCTCCGGGATTGCTTCCAGGTTGATCACTTCAAACGGCCCGAGCGTCAGTGGACGTTTCTCGCCGGCAACCAAGTGTAGGGGTTTCATATCCTGATCTTTCTTCCACGGGCTGTGCGTCTGAAACCTGCGAACTGCTGAGGATGGCAATTCGAACGCCTCAGTCACATCGAGCACATAAGTCTGCGGTTTATCGCTCGGATTACGCAGTGTAAGAATGCCCTTTTGCGGAGACCAGGCTGCCCAACCGTAGACGTCCAGTTTGCTCGGGTCTCCTCCAATCCAGTGCGTGTCGATCAAAACATCCGCATTGCGGCGCGCCCATTGAGCAGCTTCCGCCAGCGTGTCCCAGTCGTCGCCCGACAGGAGCGAATGACTGATGTACATCTCCTGCAGCTGCGTGCCGCTGCCGAAATAGGAATGCACCTCGTTCGAAAAATCATTCCCCGGATCGCTGCCGAGATTCCGGGCCTGCCGCGCGTAAATAAGTCCATGAAGCATGACCGAGTTCAAGGGAAAGAGCGGCCCCTGCTGCACCACCCCGTGATAAGTGTCCGCATCGCGATAGGTGATCCAACGTTCGCGCCACGTGCCGACGCCGGCAAAATCGTGGTCGTCACCACCTCTCCAGATAGAGTCTGCATACTGCAGCCAGAAAGGCGAGGGGTAGGTGCCGGTCGTCAGATTAAGGTAAATTCCGGGGCTCTCCGAGCGCCATTCGCCCATAAGGCTGATCGCGGCCTGAAAGTCGCTGTCAAATCGGCTTCCCGGCAGCACACTGTTCACGTTCCCGGTTCCGTCAATCTTGAATTGGTTCACTCCGTAGTCGCGAATGAACTTCAACGTCACGTCTCGGAATCGCGCGTAGTAGTTCGGTCCCGACAGGGCAAACCCTCCCCCATTTGTTTCGAAACCATGCAGCAGGCCGTACTTGAGGCGCTCTTTTTTTGCCTTGTCATACCCTCCCCACGGAGAGAGCCATACCCCCACTTCCGCTCCGTATTGTTCCGCGGCGGTCTTAAGTGGAGTAAATCCATTCGGAAAGCCTGCACCAAAACTCCACAGCGTGTGCGGATCATCCCAGCCGTCGTCAAACAGAAACGAATCCATCTTTACGCCGCGCTTTTGTACCAATTCTTTCCCGAAGGAACGAATCACGTCGAGCGCAGCCGCTTCATCATAGGGGTTGTTGTAGCCGATGTCATACCACGAGTTGTAATGCAGAAATGGCCGGTAGGGCCGGGCACGCTCCCGTTCGATGTAGTTCAGGAAGCCACGCCGCATCTGGCTCGCGGGAGTCAGGCCGATCACGGAGGAATAAGTCACCGTCTGTCCGGCGCGCAGAGGCAACTCGCGGTGAATCGAACACACCGCCTCCTCATTCTTGACCTCGCAGACCGAGAGCGGATGTTCAAACCCGGCAAAAACATTTCCCATAATCACGGGAGAACCTTTGACCGTCCCATCTACCATGGCTGAGGGCGCCATGAAATCAATCAGCTCAACTTCTGTGATGGGCTGATCGCTGGCGGCGTGAAACGAGACTTCCTGTCTCACGTAGTTGGAGCCATCGCGCAGAGTCCCTCTCCAGGTAACCTGCAGTTTTCGCTCAGAGTCTTCGAAAACCAGCGCGACCTGCTGGCCGGGAGAGTGCTGTGCAGCCTGTGAGGCCTCCGGTGCAACACGCAGGCTCTCAATACGGGCACCATCCTTGATGCGCATAGTCGAGGAGCGCAGGATCCCGCCATCACTGAACTTGAGAATGAAAAGATCCTTCGACAGCGGAATGCTCTTTTCACTAGGATGCGCGACCAGTTCCGACCCGGCCACTCTGCCCTGTGCAAGGGACCATCGTGCCGTGAACATCTTGTTTTCCAGGACAATTCGATCGTCCTGGGTGCTGACTCGCGCTTTGCCGGGGTCAACACCATAAAGCGTTGAAGTCTGCCCGGCGCAGGCCATCACGAGCAGGCACACACATGCGATTAATATTAGGTTTCTGGCGAGCATCATGGTTGTTGGTTGAGCTGTACCTCCATGAATACTACAATCCTGACGCTGCAGCGAATCATTCAACTCATGAATTCACTTTGACGGTATCGCAGCCGTTGTTCCGCGCGCATAATAGGGAACTCATTATGAACGAGAAGATGCCCGAGCAAGATCCATTTGTAGCGATGGTTACGGCCAAAGCCGAAGTCAACCTGCGCCTCAGCGACTTTCAGCCGCGTTCCATGCTGGTGTCCGCGGCCCACGAAGTTCCGCGGCCTAAATTTCCGGTCATTGACTACCACAATCACCTCGACGCCTTGGAGCCTGCTGACGTTTTGCGCATCATGGATGAATGCGGGGTCGAACGCATTGTAAACATCACGATGCGGACGGGCGAAGCTGCGCTGCGAACCATTGACAGGTTTCACAGCGCAGCCGCCGACCGTTTTTCCACGTACGGCTGGATGGATTGGAAGGACGTGCATGCGCCCGGATTCTTTCGGCGGACCCTCGATCGCCTGGAAGAACTCGTGGAACATGGCGCCTGTGGGTTCAAACTGTGGAAAGACTTGGGGACCAGCGTTCGCGACGCGGATGGAAGCTTGCTTCGCATCGATGATGAGCGCCTCGCCCCCATCTTCGAGAAAGCCGCCGAACTCAACGTACCCATCATGTTTCACATCGCCGACCCGGATGCTTTTTTTCTGCCCATCGACAACTACAACGAACGCTACGAAGAACTGGCGGCCCATCCCGAGTGGAGCTTTCACGGCTCGCATTTCAGCAAGCAGGAACTCCTCGCCCAGCGCGATCGCGTTCTTGCACGCCATCCAAAAACCACCTTCGTCGGAGCGCATATCGCGGAACACCCCGAGGATCTTGCCTATGTCAGCCGGTTGCTGGATGCGAATCCGAATCTCTTCGTGGATATCGCGGCGCGTTGCGCAGAGCTTGGCCGCCAGCCCTACACGGCCCGCGAATTCTTCCTCAAGTATCCAGATCGCATTCTTTTTGGGACTGACTTGATTCCTGAAACCAGCATGTACCGCCTTCACTTCCGCTTTCTCGAAACCCGCGATGAATATTTCGAATATCCCTCGCATGCCTCCCGCCAGGGGCGCTGGAACATCTACGGGTTGTTTCTTCCGGACGATGTGCTGCTCCGCGTTTATCGGGAGAACGCACTGCGCCTCCTGAACAGATGACTGCCGCTTTTCGTTGCTGGCAGACCGCGTGTAGGTTCCCACACGGAATGGCACAAACGAAATAAAACGAAATACTATCACAAGATATACGAAAGACAGAACAATACTTGACAACCATTGGTAAGCAAAGTGTAGAATGCACGTTAAGAAATAGCCGCGAATATTAAGGACATGCAAAATGACGCCCCGCTCGGCATCCCATTCGCAAATGCTCTCGCTGGTGATTCTCTTGGCCCTCGCGCTATTCGTTTCGAGCGCACTCTTCGCACAGACTGGTGCTACCTACTATGTCTCAGCGAAAGGGAACGACCACAATCCCGGCACGCTTGCCAACCCTTGGTTGACCATCCAGCACGCGGCAAATAGCGCAACGGCGGGCGCCACCGTGTACGTCTTGGGAGGTGTCTACAAGCAGTCAATCACCTTTCCGAATTCCGGGACGGCATCGGAGCCGGTGACATTCTCGAGCTACCCCGGGCAGACAGCGATCATCGATGGCACTGGGTTGAAGCCATCCGGCACCCAGGGCTTGATCAATATCACGAACCAGAGCTACATCATTATCAGCGGATTTGAGATTCGCAACTACACCACCAGCAAAGCCGCCGTAACTCCGACTGGCGTCTGGATCACCGGTTCCGGGACCGGCATTCAGATTCTGAACAATCTGGTGCACAACATCACGACCAAGTCGGAGAAGAGCGGCAACGCTTTCGGCATCTCCGTCTACGGATCGTCGCAGACGCCTATTACTCAACTCGTGATCAGTGGCAACGAGGTCTACGACCTGAAAACTGGAAATAGCGAGTCGGTCAATGTGGATGGGAACGTCACGTATTTTCAAATTTCCAACAATCTGATTCACGACAATGACAACATCGCCATTGCCGTGATTGGATATGAGGACGTCGGTCCGGTCGGCTATGACGAGGCGATGTATGGGGAAGTCAGTGGGAACACAATCTACAACATTAGTGGAATAAAGAATGCCGGTGAGGGCCGTTCTTACGATGCCGACGGACTCTATTGTGACGGCTGCGCTTATGTCACCTTTGAGAATAACGTGGTCTTTCAGACCGACTACGGCATCGAGACGACCAGCGAGAATCAAATCTGCCTGGCCAACGGTACGGAGTGGTCCGGTGGAAATACGGGGCTAGGAACTGCTGCCAAAGGTACGTCTCCGTGTTACGGCCGGTATGCGACCGTGCGGAACAACCTGTTCTATCACGCAAATTCCTGCGGCGTCTCCATCGGAGGTTATGCAAAGACGACCACCAAGGGGGGCCATAGCAATGGAGGCGGCAGCAGTTATGCCGATGTCTTTGTCAATAACACGCTGTACGACAATGGCACGCAACGCGGTAACTCCAAGGTGGGCACCCCCAGCGGCGAGTTCCAGATTCAGCACCAGGTGGGCAGCGCTCAAGGAAATTACTTTGAGAACAACGTCGTTTATTCCGGATCACCCAATATCTGGATTAATAGCTTCGTTCCGGCTTCAACTTCCTACCCAGCCCCGCCGTCTACGCTCAATTGGAACCTCTTCGACTCAGCCGCAGGCTATGTAAAGGGAACCTCCATCTTATGGAATAACGTGAGTACCTTCACAAGTTTTGCAAGTTATCAGAGCCTCACCGGCGAAGACGGGAACTCTGTGAACGCCGACCCGCAGTTCGTCAATCTAAGCGCGACTCCGCCCGATCTTGACATCCAATCCACGTCGCCCGCATTCCAGGCTGGTGGCGCCAGCCTTTCGTGCTCTGTTGCCTGGTGCGATCCCAACGGCAGTTCTCCCGATTCTATTTATGGCGCCACCGACTTCCTTGGCAATCCCCGCGTGACCAACGGCAGCATCAATATGGGCGCCTACCAATCGACCGGAATCAACAACACATTGACAGTGAGACTGACTTCCGAGACTTACACCCTCGAGTCGGGTCAATCAACCACTCTTACTGCCGCTGTCTCCGCTACTCCCGGTAGCGCCGGAGTGCCCAGCGGTACGGTGAACCTCATGCTTGGGTCGAACCTGCTGCAAACGTCAACCTTGCTGCCCACGAGCGCCACGACTTCTGCGGTAAGTCTGCCGCTCAACGCGTCGCAGCTCGCACAAGGCGCAAACACTCTAACAGTCGTGTATTCGGGCAACTCAATTTCGCCTTGCTGTAACCCAACATCACCCCCTGGGGGAGGAAATCCAGTGCCGGTCTACCCAAGCGAAACTTCAGCAGCGATTACAGTGACGGTGCAACCGTGAAACTACAGCGAATCAAGAGACTTCCATGGCTAAGTGGTGTGGGTGTGTTTGTGCTTTTGTTGCTTGCGATGGGTGCTCCGCGCAAATCGGCAACCGCCGCGCCGGCGATTGATACTCCCCACTCCGCGATTCAAGTCGAAACCGACTCCAAGGGACCAGTCGTGCTGACGACCAAAACTGCCGAGTTTCGCTTGCTTCCTTCGGGATACATAGAGGCGTTCTTGCTCAAGGACGGACACAAGTTAACCTTGGATGATCCGTCTACGGGTGAATCCGCCGCGGGCGACTTTCTCGTCCATGCCGGAAAGCCCGTCCACTTCTCTTTGGATTTCACCCACCTTAAGGTTTCCGAAGCATCCGGCAAGATGGGCGCAGGCAAGCGAATAGAAATTCCCGGCGAGAGTTTGGGCTCGTCGGGAGCGAAGCTCCAGCGCCTATTGATCTTCGAAGTCTACGACGACTTCCCAAACCTGTTGCTCTCGACGACTGAGTATCGAAACTCCGGAACCACAGATTTCGAGTTTGATCGAGCCGTTGCCCTGCAGCATCGCTTCAACGCGCACCTTGCGAGCACCAGCGCTCTGCCCTACGAAATGTGGTCATTCCAAGGTTCGAGTTACAACTGGGGCAAAGACGACGTTCGCAAGTTGACCGCCTCGTTTTTTCAGCCGAACGTTATGGGCGGCACAGTCAAAGGCGGCTATGGGGGCGGCATTCCCGTGGTCGCTTTCTGGACAAAGACAGTCGGCGAAGCAGTAGGCCACGTCGAAACTCTGCCGCTCACCGTTTCTCTACCCGTACGCGTCGCAACTGATCAGCGCGTCCATGCCAGCCTCGACATTTTGTCCGCCATCACCCTAAAGCCCGGGGAAAGCTACTCCACTCCCCGCAGTTTTGTCGCAGTGTACTCCGGAGATTTCTACCAACCCCTACAACTATGGTCGAGCGTATTGCAAAAAGAAGGATGGAATCTCACCAAACCCTCCAGCGAGGCCTACAACGTCAGTTGGTGCGGATGGGGGTACGAGGCGGACGTGACGCCGGCCCAGATGTTGGGAACAGTCCCCAAGCTAAAAGAGATGGGAATCAAATGGGCCACGCTCGACGACCGGTGGTTCAATAATTACGGCGACTGGAAGCCGCGACCGGATACATTTCCCGGCGATTCCATCCAGCGCATGGTCCAGGATTTTCACAAACAAGGAATGCTCGTACAACTCTGGTGGCTGCCGCTCGGCGTCGAAGACGGGCAAGGGAAGTATGAAGAACACAAATACCTTGTGTCCGATGTTGTCCGCGATCATCCGGAATGGCTGATCCTCGACAAAAACGGCCATCATGCCCGCATGACTCGCGACCTCGCGGCCCTTTGTCCCGCTGTTCCCGAGGTACAGGAGTATTACAAGAAGCTCACGGAGAAATTCATTCGCGATTGGGACTTCGATGGGTCGAAGTTAGACAACATCTATACCGTTCCTGAGTGCCACAATCCTGCGCATCATCATAAGTCACCGCAGGATTCTGTAAATGGCATGGCGGATGTCTATAAGACAATCTTTCAAACCACGCGCGCGCTCAAACCGCAAAGTGTGACGCAGAGCTGTCCCTGCGGCACTCCGCCTTCTCTGGCCTGGCTGCCCTACATGGACCAGGCCGTGACGGCCGATCCCGTGGGCGCGGTGCAAGTTCGCCGCCGCATCAAGATGTACAAAGCTCTGCTGGGACCGGAATCGGCTGTCTATGGCGACCATGTCGAGCTTTCCGCCATGACGCGCTCGGGCGCCGACTGGATTGAGCATGGTGACGATTTTGCTTCCACTATCGGCACCGGGGGCGTGGTCGGAACCAAGTTCGTCTGGCCGGATGCGGGCCCCAAATTTAAGAACGTAAATCTAACCCAGCAGAAAGAAGAGCATTGGAAGAAGTGGATCGCCATCTATAACGAGAAAATGCTGTCCAAGGGAACATTCCTTCCCTTATATACCTTCGGCTACGACATGCCGGAGGCGTATGCCATTCAAAAAGACGGCAAAATGTATTATGCCTTTTTCGCTCCAAAGGAAGACATGCCATGGAAGGGCCAAGTTGAACTGCGAGGGCTGACTCCAGGGACTTACCACGTAGTTGACTACGCGGATGACAAAGATCTTGGAACGGTTCAGGTAACGGCAAACCAGACGGCTAAGCTGAAGACCGAATTTAAACAGCATCTATTGTTGGAAGTCAGCTCGCAGTAGCCGAGTCAGCCGCAGAACGAACTTTAACTCTGCCGAGGTTGAAGCCACGGCGCGTGCTGCCGAAGGAAGTTCTCTCGATGTTCGCGGTCGCGAAACGCCTCCGTGCCGCCCGCCCGCGTGGTGCACAGGGCCCCGGCGGCGTTGCCAGCATCCAAACACTCCTTAAGGCTCTGGCCCCGCAAGTAGGCCAACAGAAACCCTGCGTCGAAGCTATCACCTGCGCCCACCGGATCGACAGCCTCAACCTTTAAGGCCGCGCTCTCCATCCTTTCATTCTTGCGAATGGCGACAGCGCCTTCTGCTCCCAGCTTGACCACAACCAGGGGAACGATCTCCGAGAGCTTCTTCAGAGCGGCGTCCAGATTGTCAGTCCCAGCAATCTTGCAAGCCTCGCGCCGGTTCGGCAGAAAGATGTCCACGTCGTGCAGCAGTTCACGGAGATCGTCCTCGAAGCGGCCTTCGGGATCGTCGTTGGTATCCATTGAGATAGTGAGCCCGGCCGCCTTCAGGCGGCGAAATAACTCCGGTACCTGTCGACGCAGACCGGTTTGCAGATAATAAGAGGATAGGTGGAAGTGGTGGGCGTCTAAGAGATAGTTGAGATCGAGATCCTGCAACCTAAGTGTGGCAATAGTCCCCGAATAAGTAAGGATGTTGCGCCAGCCGTCTCTCTGCAGAATTACACTTAACCCGGTCCCAACGGATGTCGACCTCCGTACTCGGGACACGTCAACGCCGCTGTCGGCCAGACGTTCCAGTGCTATCTGGCCCAATGGGTCTTCGCCGATTACCGACTGAAACCCTACCCGGCAGCCAAGACTTGCCAGATTGTGAGCAACAATCGCTGAGGAAGAGCCCAGCGTCAGCGCCATCTTGTCCGCCAGCAGTTCCCGTTCGGGCGGAAGTTCTGGGGGCAGACCATACAGAATCAGGTCGAGATTCAACTCTCCCGCAATGGTGACGTCAAAACGTGGCTTGTTCACACGACTTGTTCCGGATTCTTGGAGCCGTCACCTTCAAGAATAACCGCACGGCTCAGATGGCGTGGCGAATCAGGATTCAACCCTTTCTTCAAACCAGTGTGCAGGCCGAGCAGTTGTCCAGGTACCAGATAGGCCGCCAGACGCATGGTTTCAGGGAGGTTCAGCCCCAATTCCAGCACCATATCTCCCGCTGCATGCACCCGCGCATTTGCCCGATTGGCAACGACCAGTGTCGTGCCACCCAACGACTTCACTTCTTCGAGCAGATCGCATTCCGCCTCGTAGCCCTGCTCGGAGAGCAGAAAAATCACAAGCGTTTCCGGCCGCACGATCGACTTAGGGCCATGCCGGAACTCCAATGAGTGAAAGGACTGCGCATAAGATACCGACATCTCGGTGATCTTCAATGCATATTCGCAGGCCAGACCATAAAAAGGTCCGTGCCCCAGGCAAACATAGTCGGCAAAGATGTGACGGGCCACGAAGTCGCGAATCCGCTCCGGCACCGGCTTTAGCGCGGCCGCGGCCAGTTCG
The DNA here is from genome assembly GCA_963818945.1 of uncultured Acidobacteriaceae bacterium. Taxonomy (GTDB): domain Bacteria; phylum Acidobacteriota; class Terriglobia; order Terriglobales; family Acidobacteriaceae; genus Acidiflorens. Next base: position 2,209,275 of record CAWFUA010000001.1, read on the forward strand.
GGCATTGCTATAAGAGCATCGGCATAGGCCCCGTTTCCAGCAACTCGGCTCGCCAGGAACTGCAAAGCCAAAAGCATGGACGTGAACGACCGCGTCATCACCGTGCTTTGTTCGTCCGCGGGAAGCGTGATGGTAATAGTGGCCAGCTTCTCCAGTGTTTTCCCATTCACGCAGGAGACCGCGACGCTGGCGAGGTTGCGTTCCTTCAGCACCGCGGCTGCCTTAAGAACCTCGGAGGTTTGCCCCGAGCGTGAGATGAGCACTGGGATGCAAGGGTCGCTGGAAAACACTAACTCCGGGTAGAGCAAAATCTCTGACGCGGGAACCGCCCGCGCCGGCCGGCCGGTAAGTGATTTCATGGTCGCGGCCGCAGCCAGCGCCACATAGTAACTCGATCCGCAGCCGATAAACAGCCACTCCGCAGCGTAATTGAAGCGCGCCAGCACTTCTTTCACAATTTCGCTGTGCGTCAGTTCCGTCAGGCAGGCTCCCCAGCACTGCGGCTGCGACAAAATCTCGGCCAAGCTGTGACCGCCCCGTTCCACCGCATCTCTGCCATCGCGCGACGGCTTCAGTTCCGTTGCATCAGACAATCGTGACCTCGATCCCGGCCTTTTTCAGCGCTTGCAGGTCTTGTTTCGCGATACTGTGATCTGTAATGACATGTTGCACGCCTGAAGCCGGCACGATCAGCGACAGACTTCTTCTTCCGAACTTGGTGGCGTCACACACCGCCACCGTCCGCTTTGCCACTTCCACCATCACGGAGTTGACCCGGGCTTCCAGCAGGTTGGGAGTTGTCAAACCGTAGTGCACGTCAAATCCATCCACGCCCAGGAAAAGAAGATCCGCGCTGAGGTGCCGCAGCGTATCCTCCGCCATCGGGCCCACCAGGGAAAACGAGTTCTTCCGCAACGCGCCACCGGTCAGGATCACGTCAATGGATGTTCCCGCCAGTTCGGCTGCGATATTCACTGCATTCGTGACAATCGTCAGTTCCTGAAAGCTCCGTAGCGCCCGCGCAATCGCCGTCGTGGTGGTGCCGGAATCAAGGATGATGACCTGGCCGTTGCTCACCATCCGCGCTGCCGCTTCCGCAATGTGCAGCTTCTCCTTGCGATGTAATTGTTCTTTTTCCCGCAGGCTTGGATCATCCAGCGCTCGGTCGCGCGCCGGCAGCGCTCCCCCATGCGTGCGATGTAACTGCCGCAGGTTGTGGAGGACTTCCAGATCCTTGCGGATTGTCACTTGCGAAGTCTGGAAACGCCGCGCCAGATCCGGGACCAAAACCCGGCCGTCTCGATTTACCAGTTCGAGAATCGCCCGCCGACGTTCTTCATTGAGCACGATCATCTCTTGTCCGCCCATCACAACCGGCCCACATTGCGGCGGCGCAGCGCTTTCGTTTGCATTTTCTTTTTATAGCGTTTACTTTCGTGTGTCAACAACGGGACTCCAGCTCGATCTTCCAAATCTAACTAATACGGCAACTTCCTGAACTATGCCTCGCTTCCGCACGCACGCACATAGTGATCGATAACTTCCTGAATCCTGCTGTGGATCAGCGCAACCGGATTGTTGGCAATCTCCCCTGCCCGCACTGCCGCGACTTGGCCGGGCAAGAACTGACTGAGCACAGAGACCGGTGGAGGATGCAGCGTCAAATTCCCTAGCAGCCGTTGCAAGGCGGCCGCAACATTCGGTTGCGTCCAGTAGTAGCGCGAGCGATCGCTCTGGCTGTACTTGCGAGCAAAACGTAACGCTGCCTCATCGCCGCGATAGTGGTTCTTCCAATGTTCCGGATTGGCGAGCATTGCGTCGTCCAGCGCTTCTCGCACTCGCGAGATTACAATTCCTGCTCGATTGCCAAGCCACTCTTCTTCGATCGCCGCCAGCGCAAACACCGCTTCCCGAAAGGCGAACGTCAGCCATGGCCCTACCTTTAAAATCGCGAAGTGATCGCGAACCATCTGGAGCAAAGCTGCCGGTGTTTGATAATCCGTCGAGTGCGCCTCGTAGATTCCCTCCCACTCCGTGTCCACAAATCGAGACAGTGCATGCGCCTTTTCCGGCAAGTAAGGGAAGACAGTCGCGTCGCCGAATTCCACGCCAGGCTGCACGACCACCGCAATCACTCTCTCCCAAGCCGCTTCGAGGCCCCGCGCCTCAAAGGCGCGCTTCGTGAGTTGAACGGTTTGGCCCAGGTCTTCGGGTCGCGTCGGTTCCGGTGCTCGCGCGTCCGATAGCTCCCCGCCCGGAATCGGCACGTCGGTTCCAATTACGTAGAGCGGAGCAGGCGAACCGTGTGGCAGTTCCGAATGCGCTGCTTCTGCGGCCTTGCACAGGTCCGCGGCGCGTTCGCTGACGATTTTCTCCGCGAGCGGAGCAGAGGCGTCTCCGGGGTCACCTGCCAGATGCATGCTGGCATCGAGATGAATCTTCGTGTAGCCGGCGAGCACGCAAGCCCGCGCCAGATGGGCCGCTTTTTGCATGGCCGCACGTCCGCCTTCTTTTCGCCAAACATGAGGTCCAAGGTGATCGCCACCTAATACAATTCGCTCCGCTGGATAGTCGAGGTCGGCCGCGATCTTCCGGATAAACGAAGCGAACTGGCCGGGTGTTTGCCCGGTGTAGCCGCCAAACTGATTTACTTGATTGGAAGTCGACTCAATCAGAAGCAGGCTGCCATCCCGCTGAGCCCGCTGCATGCCTGCTTCCAGAACGAAGCGATTGGCCGAGCAGATCGCAAAGACGCCGACGGCACGCCCACGGTGATTCTCATTGAGGGTCTCCGTGAGCCTCTGCGTCGCGCCGATCGTTTGTTCTCCGTGCTGTGCTGCCATAACCGTCGACTCGGCCAATCTATGGAACAGCCGGTCCAGGCTGCTCTTCAGAAATAAAACTTTAGAGCCAGTTGTATCTCGCGCGGGTTACGGGCTGCCTGGGGTTGTCCGAGATTGCCTGACCCAAGTTCCAGCGAGGTCGGTTCTACGCTGATCGCGCCAAATTGCTGGAATAAGTAATTCACATGGTTCAGTATGTTGAAAACTTCCGCCCGGAATTCAAAGTGCATCTGTTCATGAACCGGAATTTGCTTGATCAGCGAGGTATCCCAGGTTTTGTACCCCGGTCCCAAAACGATGTTGCGCCCGGCATTTCCAAACGTTCCCGGCTGGATCGCAGAATCATCAAAGGCGCAGGTATTAAACAGCGTGCCGGCAGCGCAGGGATGCGCATTTGGATTTTGGACAACGTTGGGGCGTGCGGAGTTCCAGACAACCGTGCCGCCGCTATCAGAGCCGCCGGGGTTGTTGGTATCGCTTACGGTGTACCAATTGCCCGTGGCGGCGGAGAATATTCCCGTCAGTTGCCAGTTTCCGATGAACTGGTTCAGAATACCGGAAGCGCCGTTGCCGAGGAGTTTTCCGCGACCAAAAGGCAGATCATACATATAGCTCAAAACAAAGCGGTGGCGAATGTCGAAATCGGAGTTGGCGTATTCCAGGTTGGGGTTCGTCTGATCGCGGAAATCTCCGTTGTTCGCCGAACCCAGGCTGGCGCTGGACGCATCGTCGAGGGAGTGGGAGTAAGTGTAAGCGGCCTCGAACTGCAATCCGTGGCTGAAGCGCTTTTCCAGACGAGTTTGCAGTGAGTTGTAGTTGGATCGAGTGTTGGAGCGCAGTGTGTCAATCAAGGTATTCAGCGCAGGATTGCAGTACGCGCCGGGATTATCGACTGGCAGAGTCAAACTGCAAGGTCCACCCGTGCCGCCGGGCCAATTATTGTTGTTCGCGGGGCGGCGCGCAGCCATAGCATCCGTTTGAAAATTGGGGTCAAGGACGGCCTGGTTCCCATTGTAGAACCCATAAAGTTTTGATCCGCGCGAGCCACCATAAGTGACTTCGAGAACAGTCTGGGCGGGAAGCTGGTACTCGATCCCAAGGTGCCACTGTTGCGTGTAGGGAGTGGTCAGGTGCGGGTCTATCGAATAAAGGGTCGGCGTATTGGGATCATTCAATGCGTTTACAAAGGTGCTGCCGAGCACGTTGTAATTGCTGAAATTCGCATTGCTATTGTTAATCGCGCAGCTTGCCGTCGGCGCGCCACAAGCGGTGCTGAAGGACTGCGAGGAAAAGAATGGCGGATTAAATCCCGGACTGGGGTTAGAGAAGGGGCCGCTTTCCTGGCCGCCGTAAAAGATGCCGTAACCGCTGCGCAGCACCAGCTTATCGGTCAACTGGTAGGAAAGACCAATGCGGGGCGCAACATTGTTAAAGTCCGGACTGATGAGCCCGCGCGAGCCCGTGCGCAAAACGGGAAGCTCAGTGCCCAGAGTAGCGGTCATCTGCATTTCTTGTCCCTTGGGAACGATGATGGACTGAGTGGCAAAATCGAAGGTCCCCTGTCTGTTGTTGGCTTCCTTGACTGTGCTGAAGAACTCGTAACGCAGACCAAGGTTCAGAGTAAGTCGAGGCGTAACCTTGAAATCGTCCAGGGCATAGCCGCCATAAATCTGGCGGTGATAGACCACATTGTTGATGCCGGTGATCGACCCGCTATCGGGAATGCCCAGCAGGAACGTTGCGAAGGCATCGCCTCCGGTTGCAACCGCCCCGGGATTGTCGCTGAAATCGTTGCCGAAGCCCAATGTACCGCGCGCAGCGGCCGGCTCCAGAAGCGTGAACTCCTCAAAGCGCAATTCGCCGCCGAATTTGAGGGCGTGGCGTCCGCGCGTCCAGTTCAGGTTGTCTCCGATCACATAACTGTACTGCTTTTCTATGGCAGGCAGGAATGTGGCGCTACCGATAGCCTGATCGCCATTGCCGAAAGTAAGCGAGGGCAGGCCCCCGATATTGGAACCGGCGGTAAAAGGAACTCCCTGAAAACCGTATGTCGCTGAGAGATTTTCGTTGCTGTTGATGCTGTAGCGATGAGAGTGCAGCGTGTTGAAGCCAAAGCGCAGCTCGTTGACCAGATTGGGACGGAAGCTGTGGATCTCACTGGCGGCCAGACCGCGGGCATTATTCTGGCTGAAGCCATCCGCAAAACCACCGCCGTCGAGGACAGTCTGGAATGGCGAAGGCAGAAAATTATTGGAGTTGCCAAAACTGAAGCGCGCAAAGAAATTGTCGCGTTGGCTGAACGTCTGGTCCACGCGAACATCGAATCTGTTGCTCGTCTCTCTCTCCTTGGGGTCGGATTGAAAGTAGGGTATACCGTTAAGAATGACATTCGGTGCCGGGAGGCTCCCGGGGACGAGGTTGAGAAGGTTCGTGGAGACAGTATCCATGAGATTCGTTGGAATGATATTGGTCGGCCCGTTGGCTGGATTATTGCCAACGTAGCCGCCGATCGGAACGCCGCAGGGATTCCCCGCGTAGGTTCCTGCCTGTCGTGCATCGAAAATCTCGCCGTAGTATGTTGGGTTGCCGGCGCAATCGGGAACTCCTGGTATTGGCCCCGTATTACCCGTGTAATTATTCGTCAATAGGTCGGAATAGTCCCCTCCAGCCTCCTTTGCAGAAGGAACTTGCGCCAACTGCGGGAGCGCATGGCGGAGGCGGTAGCCCTCATAGTCTCCGAAAAAGAACGTCTTGTTCTTTACGATCGGTCCGCCTAAGGTAAAGCCAAACTGGTTTTGCTTGTAGGGCTGCCGGCTAGTATCGAACCTGTTCAGCGCGTCGAATTTCTCGTTTCGCACGAATTCGAAAAGATCGCCGTGAAATTGATTAGTTCCGGACTTAATGACTGCGTTCATGATGGCGCCATTGCCCCGTCCGAATTCGGCGCTGTAGGCATTCGTCTCCACCTTGAATTCGGCGATGGCATCGACCGAGGGCTGCACCACATAGGAGGATCCGTTGAGCACGTCGCCAAGGTTGGCGTTGTTGTCAATGCCATCGAGTAAGAAATTGTTTTGCAGGGCGCGTGCGCCATTGGAGCTAAAACCGGCGTTTGTCTCCGTGCGCGAGCCTGGCTCCGCCGGAGACACGCCTGCCCCCAGAAGGGCAAGCTGGGCGTAATTGCGGCCATTCAATGGCAGCGCGTTGACGCGCTGGCTGTCGACCAACTGGCTCAGGTTCGAAGTCTCAGTTTCGAGTTGTGGCCGCTGGCTCGTCACGTCGACTATTTCGGTCGCGGCGCCTGGTTCAAGCTTCATGTCGACGCTCAGGCGATCCTGAATGTTCACTTGCACCGGACCGGCAACAGCCTTCTTGAACCCGGTCTTTTCGACCGTGACTGTGTAGCGCCCAATGCGGAGCGGGCTGGCAACGTACTCGCCATCATTGTTGCTGGTGAGCGTCAGCGTCGTGCCGCGATCCGCATCCGCAATCGTTACCTGGGCTCCGGTAACGATCGCGCCGCTGGTGTCGCGCACCATGCCGACAATGGCTCCCGCGTCTTTCTGCGCCCACATTGGCGTAACCAGAGCCACAATAATAAGGAGAAGAACCGAAAGGGCCGCGCGAGTTTGCGCGATCGAGAAGCGCGAGAAAGAGGTCGGCATGACGAGCCTCCAAGAGAGTGGCTGTACCTTCACCCAGCGCCAGAATACAGCCTTAAGCAACCGAGCGAAGATTACGAACGATTACTTATACTTTCGTTTTGGTGCTTTTGTCAACTGGCAAATTGCCGGCGGGCCATGCAGAGGATTACAGAGGGGGATTCCGGACAGTTCCTTCCGCTCACTCTCCGCTTGTAGCAAAATAGAGCCATGCCCGGCGTAAGAATGGACAAGTGGCTATGGGCCGCGCGCTTCTTCAAAACCCGAGCACTGGCTGCGCGCGCCTGTGAACTCGGCCGAGTTCAATCGAACGGCCAGTTCGTCGCCAAGCCTGCGCGCGAGGTTCGCGTTGGAGACATGCTGCGCATCACCAACGAAGGTGGCGACTTCGAAGTCGAAGTGCTCGTCCTGGGCGAGGTCCGCGGACCAGCCTCGGTCGCTCAAACTTTCTACCGCGAGACCGACACAAGCCGCGAGCTACGGATGAAAGTTGCGGCCGAGCGCAAGGCTATGCGGGAGTGGGAGCAATTGCCCGCGACTCGTCCCAACAAAAGAGACCGAAGAAGAATCATCCAGTTCCGCAGCCAATCCTGACTATCGCCCAGCCTTTAATTGCTCGCGCTTCCAGCGCTTGGGTATCAAAGTAACCAGACAATCGCTGCTCCGGCTGAAGGTGTCGCGCGCCAGGGCCGATGGATTCTGGTGAAGTCCTCTTTTCGAGCGTGAGTTATGAGTCAATCCGGCGCTGCTCAAAGCCTCGTTTCTGAACGCGTGAAAAGCTTTACGGTCGAACTGCAGGAACTGGAGCGGCTCGTCCTTGCCGGTGATTGTGCTCCCCGTGTTCTGAACGAATTCCGCACGGCCATCGATAACATTCGCCAAAGCGCGTGGGCCGTCCAGCAATGGACCTCCTTGCAACAACAGCAGCGCGATCCTTATTCGGTCCTCGACATACTCGCCAAAGAGCGCGTCCGCCGCGCCACTCAGCTCGCCAGGGATTTGAGGGTTGATCTGGAATCGCTGGAGTTGACGCTCGAAACCGAAGGGCTGGCGGAACTTTTTCACTCCGTTGCCGCTCTTCACGAGCGTTTGGCGCCACTGTTTAAGAGAAGCGAAGCCTCGTACTGAGGGTTGAACGTTCCTTCCGCCGCGACCGCCGCTGTCCAGCTTCCTCGTCCGACGTCAGTAAAGGTGCCAGACGAAGTGAGCAAGCATAACCAGCATCAGCAGGCCTCCGACGCCGCAGATCCAGAACAGAAAGTTCTCGGTCAGCTTCGGAGAATTGATTTCTTTCTTGTCCATATTTGAAAACACTCCCAAATACTGTTTCTTACATTTGATGAAACTGCGCGGGAAAGGGCAGTCCGGCACGCGAATCTAAACAACGGGAGCGGAATCCTTTTCCTCGCTGTGGACTAGAAAATCGCGCCAAACATTCTGCACCGGGAGGAACTCGCGCTCGTAGGTCAGGCGGAAGTGCCTAATACATTGCCTGACAGTGGACCACGCATCACGTTCAACCACGTACACGCTAGCCTCTCCCATGAATGACGCCTCACAAACCATGCTAGCGACGGCGCGGCCGGGCGTCTGGTCAAGAATGCTCTATTTGGGAGTGTGAGGGGCGCACGGCGACATAGCGATGAAAAAGCGAACATTTGAGGCCGCCTGGAAGCGAATAATTAGCGAACAAAATATTCTTTGGAATACAGACATGTACGTACAATCCGCGTACCGGCAACAAACGAAAACGGGTTAGGGGATTTGCAGGGGGTAAAAAGGAGCTTGACAGACATGATAGATGGAGATCGCTTCTGGGGGGGCGCTTTGGGGCGGGTTTTCCGGTTTCGGAGGGGTGAAGGCGGTGGTTCCCGCCCTGTGAGTTCTCACCGCCGAGACGCCGAGTTCGCAGAGAAAAGCGAAAAAGAGATTCTCGGCGCTTTCTGTGTCTCGACGGTCAGAACTCAACAAAAGGAAAGAGTGGGGCAGGCTGGGTTTCAGTTCGGAAGGAAAAGAAAGGTGGGGCCCCTCCAGGTCCGGGGGGTTCGATGGCCGTCTTTTCGATGGCCGTCTTCCTACGGACCCCGGGGACGGACCCCAGGGACGGGCACACCTCTACCTTGCTACAGGTCAGAGGACATTTTCGCGCGGATCGGGATGGAAGTCTGTGAGGGCGGTCACGGGATGTTTGTGTTGAAAAAAGCATGCCGCTCGGTTCTTGGCGAAAGTCGCGCTCCGGCCTTCATGAGGCTATTGACTCATCAGATATTCTCAACGGTCGAGATTTCTTGACCAAACGGTCGACCTGCTCACAGGCCGAGAGGGCGTCAGTCGAAGAAATATGCGGCTTGAGTTCGACTAATATTTCGGCTCGTTGTTCGACGTTCCTTATACCTTCGCGGTTCGCGACGAACAGGGCTGTTGCAAGTCTCTCAAGTTCGGCAACTCCCTTGTCGCTCAGTTCCCCGGCAACGAATTCAACTTGCTTGATGTATCTAGCCGTTGTGTTCGGAAATCTTTCCAAATAGGTTTCGCTAAAAGCCGTAGGAAGGTATGTTGGCCCGTATCCTTCGCGTCTAACCATAAGGTCTAAGAGTTCATCGGCCTGCATCGAGGACAGCTCATCTCGGAGGTCGAATGAGAACGGCCCATGTCTGTATAGGATAAACTCGAAATCGGCTTCTACCCCCAACAGGTCCTGCAGAAAGAACATTGCTTTCTGGATGTGAGTTTCGCCGCACCAGCTACCCCTCTTCAGCATTTCGCGATTTAGTAGGGTGATCAGTGCTGCTCGCTGGCTGCGCTTCATACTAGTCCTCCTCTTCTCCGGCTGCTGCAAGAATCTTGGCTCGGTTGTTCTTTTTCCAGTCTAGGGCTTTTGCCTCTAGCTTGGGGTCGATAAAAACAAGTTCCATTGCGGTCGGCTGCAGTTTTGACAGTGTCTCCGAAACGGAAATTGCAGGCTGTATGCGGGCGTCGCGCTCCCGTACTGGAAAATCTCCCGCCACGTTTTTGACTTTCGGCTTGCTATAGCGGACCGCGTTGGCTCCAAACTCGAGTTCAGCGGCCCTCGCGATTGCCGCACCCGGGTCAGAGTGTACCTTAGCATCCTGAGGATCTCTCTCGTAAAGAACTTTGAAGTGTCTGTGCCTCATTATGCACTCGGCCGGGTCGTGTCCGGGTGCCTTCGGGTCGAGGGCCGCGAGACGTATTGCCGCATTGACCTCGTCGTCCGTCGTCCCGAGATGGCCTTCGAGGTCGACGGGGAACGTTCCCTCCTGCAGTAGGCTGCCTTGGGCTGAGCGGGAGCTCAAAAAGTGAGGTAGCCAAGCCCTTAAGAAATCCTTTAGGTGCCAGTCGTAGATGAGCCGGATCGGGTGGTAGTAAACCTGGGAGAACATGAAATAACGGGCCAGGGCAAGTGCTTCCGCGGAGTATATCCCTCCGGCGTTGATACCCAATGCTGGCTCTGTTGACCCTTCAAAGCTCGGCAAGATACGAAGCTCGTCTATGAGCCTGTAGTGGTCAAACTTCCCATACGCAACTCCTGTGTGATGGGAATCTCGAAGTAGGTAGTCGATTCGATCCACGCCGAACGCGTCTCCGACGATGATCTCAGAGAGAATTACTTCCCACTTTGAAAAATGCAAGTCCGGTGCTTTTCGAGCTCCAACAGCGAGTTTCACTATGTGCTCTGGGTTAAGCGGCGGCACCATCTCTTTCCATATGGCACACATCTCGTCGCTTTGAATGAGCTCGCGAGACAAACGTTCGTGGTTCCAACCCTTCGGCAGGAGCTCGTCCTCCGCTGCGTGCGAGAACGGTAAGTGCCCTATATCGTGGCAGAGTGCGGCCATGCGCAGAACGCACCTGTAGTAAGGAAGCGCGCTAGGATTCCCCAGGTCTGGCAGAAGTTCTCTGACCTCGTCTGTTAGGTTCGAGGGTTTCGTAATGACATCAAAAACTCGTCCTGCGAGTTCCATCACGCCTAGGGAGTGCTCGAAACGCTTGTGCGTGGCGCCTGGGTAAAGAAGATACGTCAGGGCAAGCTGATTGATGTTCCGAAGACGTTGGAAGGGCCGAGAGTCAAGAACCTTCTTTTCGTACCAGTCGAGATGAATGAACACGTGGATCGGGTCCCGAATCTCGTGGAAGAGTTTTGTCATGATTCCGTCCGTTTCGTCATTTGTTCGCCATTAGTCAAGAGCTTCTTCTCGGGGGCTAGAATGGACGCAACCACCCGCCAATTATCAAGCGGCAGGGGTTAACGAAGACGCTTCGCAGAGACCGTTTCGTCGTCTTCCGTATTGATAAGCTTGTCATCGCAGGCGACGATATCGGTTGTCGGAAGCCACAGGGCGGAGTCAACGGTGTCGACGTCATCTACTTCCCAGACCGAACCGTCCTCCAGCTTAATGATCTGACCATCATCTGAGACAGATTCAATCCAGTGCCCTGTTTCGCACCCTGACGAGCCGCTACGAACTCTGTGGTTACTGCTTAGGTTGCTTGACTTCCCAGAATTCTCGCTGAGTCTCAATTCCGAAGTGGCGGCCTGTGACCGCTGCTCAGGCGTCAGAAGGGATTTGTCGCACAGCGCAGGAAACATTCCGGTAAGGCACGTTCTGAGATTTTCCGATCGCTCTGCGTTTTGCACCCTTTGAAGCTCTGCCTCAGAGAGAAGATCTTTCTGGCAGAGGCTCTTGAAACGACCGGTGAGACAAGTCCTGAGATTTTCTCGCTTCTCAGCCTCCGCCACTTGATGGACCTCGTCAGGGGATAGTAGTTCTCTTTTACAAAGTGCGGGGAAGCGACCAGTCAAACAAGTCTTGAGGTTCTCAAGGCGCTCGGCATCGTCAACCTTCGCACGTTCGCTAGCGCTCAACCATCCGTGGTGGCATAGACTCGGGAAACGGCCGCTGAGGCACGTAGCTAGATTTTGCGCTTTTTGGAGATCAGTTTGGGCGGCGACGTGGACAGGGAGACCTATTGCGAATGCCACGACGAGCTTCAACACGCTGGAATTCATGGAAGATGCCTCCCTAGGGGCGGCCTAGCGATATACGCTACTACTTTGGGACGCTGAAGATAGCCAGGCGACTGTCACCAAGGTTGATGGTTTCGAGCAGAGTGCCGATAAAAACGCGCTTTCGTCCCTTCTCCATCGCGAGTCTCCAGCCCTTCCCTTTTGTCATCCGTTCTCCGCGTCGGGCCTTTTGTCCCAGAATCCTTATTTGATCTGCCATTGTTCCTTTCCTCCAAACAGAAAAGGGCCATGGTTTCCCATGACCCCCTCGGTCGGGATCATTATCTATCAGGGTCGGGCAAGTTGTCAGCGACTGGTTTGGTGGTGGGTGGGGTGGGGGATGGGGAGGGGGGCGTCGAGTGCACGGGGAGAACTCCCTGAGGTCTGCTTGCCTGGGTGAGCGGGTGGGGGGCTCCCTCGGCTTCGCTCGGGATTTCGGCGCGCGGCCTTGACTGCGAAGATGCGGTGGAAAGGGAGCTTTTAACCGCAAAGATCGCAAAGAGCATCCGCAAAGATCGCAAAGAAAGGCCGTGCAGCCAGAATATAGACGTCGATGTGTCTGACGCAATACACCAGAAGTGATCTCATAAATGATCTCCGGCAGTGGCCCTCAGGGGCTAAAGCCCGCATCTCTCTTGGCTTCTAGCGGCGCGGCTGTAGCCGCGCCCTTTCAAAGCACGCCCTTTCAAGGCAAAAGCAGCCGAATATTTATTCTGCGAGCTTGTGGGACACGACACTGAGCTGGTGCTTACTGATCTGCTTTGGGTTGGTTGCTGTGATCGAGGACGCCGGTTCTTACTAACTCCATGAAGGCTACGGCGGCTCGGGGGAGGGTGCGATTGCGGTCGTGGACCATGGCCAGTTCGCGCCAGAGTTCGGTGTGCTCGATGCGGACGAGGCGGATTTCTCCGTCGCGGCTTTCGCGGCGGGTGAAGGTCTCGCTGATGAGAGAGACGCCGAGGCCGGAAGCTACGAAGGTTTTGATCATGGCGATGCTGGGCAATTCCATGGCGATCTTTAAATCGGCGCGATAGGGGCGGAAAAGTTTGTCCATGATCTGGCGGGTGTAACCGGCTTTGGGGAAAATCAGCGGCTGCTCGGCGGCGACGCTGACCGGAACCGATTTGAGTTTGGCCAGCGGATTGGTGGCGCTGACGGCGAGCATCAGGCGGTCGCGGAAAATTCGCTCGACCTTGAGGCGCGGGAAGCTTGACGGGCATGGTGACGATGCCGACGTCGATGAGGCCATCCTGGATGCGCTCGAGAATTTTGCGGCTGAAGTTGCGGTAGATGCTGATTTGAACCTGGGGATAAAGGCGGCGATATTCCTCGAAGGCGCGGGGCAGAACGTAAAGACACGTGGCCTCGTTGGCGCCGATGGCGAGCACGCCGCGGGGCGAGGTGCCCTGATCGGTGACGGCGCGGATGGATTCGTCGCGCAGGGCGAGAAGGCGAGTGCCGTATTCGAAGAGAACTTCGCCGGCGGGAGTGAGGCGGACTTTTTTGCCGGAACGGTCGAGGAGGCGCGCTCCATATTCCTGCTCGAGCAGGCGGATCTGGGCGCTGACGGCGGATTGAGAGAGAAAGACCTTTTCTCCGGCGCGCGAGAAGTTGCCGAGCTTGGAGACTTCGAGGAAGGTGGCGATTTGATCGAAATCCATAGGGAGAGTATCGCTTGAGTTGGGGCGGGATTCCAGTGGAGAGACGCGGCAGCGTGTGTGCGAGGCTGAGGCCTTGCAGACGATCGCGTCGCTCAGGATCGCTCTAATGCAATTCGGCCGATGGGAACCGGACCGATGAGAATCAGCGGATGGGAATGCGACGCTTGTGAATGGATTACGTTTCTGTACAGCAGAGTGGATGGCTGCATTCCTTTGATTGGAAGCGGCATCGCTGGAGTTGGAGTACCGAAGAGAGTAGACCCGAATTCATCCGATGCGGTGACGTCGTTCGGATTCGGCGCCGCACGTGGCTCACCGAAATGAGCGGGGCAGAATGCTATACTGATTGAGTTTCGATGCGTCGCGGCGTCCCAGCCGTGAGCGTCGTTCATTAGTCGCCAGTCGGGGAGTGGCTCAGCCTGGTAGAGCACCTGGTTCGGGACCAGGGGGTCGGAGGTTCAAATCCTCTCTCCCCGACCAATCTAGTTGATTCGGTTGACTCAATTCTCGCGGTTTCCGCAAGTTTCTGATTCCAAACATTGAGTTTTGTGTCCTAGTTGCGTCTTCGCTGGCTGGCTAGTCAGATGCCGCGGCTTGCCCTTTCGTTCAGGCGTAAACGCGGAGGCGTACTTCGGCAGACCGAAGCGCAATAGAGAGACGCTTCCGATCACTCTGGCCATCAGCACCCCGGCGAACACAAGGAGATTTGAGGATGAAGGATAACGAGAAAACAAAGAACACGTTGAGAAATGAAGAGCTACCTGTAGCCAGCGGCACGCAGGAGGTGCGCGGGCCCAGATTCAGAAATGCCGACAATCAGGACTTGTGGTGGTGGGAAAAGCTTCCCGACGGCGGCGATGCTCCCGAAGTGAATGGGTACTGGGCGGGGGAGATCCAAGAATTTGTGCCCACGAGCGGGGAGCTTTTGGTACTCGCCGAGCACTGGACAGATGTTGCCGTACACCGGACGTTCACCGAATGGGCTAACGCGCCCTTTTCGGCCAGTACTGGCCACTGGCGGCGCGTTTATTTTGCGTGGCGGCGGGTCTATAGGATCCGTGCGTTGCTCGGCGATGTCATTGATAGGGTCATCGAAGGTCAGATCAAGAAATTCCACGACGAAGACGGCGGACGTTGGGACCCGGAAAATTGGGCGGAATTCCTACGTCTGATAGACCGGGAAGCCCAGAAGGAGCATCTCGGTCTCGTATCAAATGGCTTCGATCCTTCTTCCAACGTGAGGCTTCTGTCTTCTTTGTTGGTATGATTTTTCACAAGGCCGCGCAGCGTTCAAGAAACGAGTCTCCCGTTGCCTCTGCAAGTCGTTGACGGCAGGTCGAAGGATTCGGGAAATGACTCGTCAGTTAAACCCCGCTGAATCTCAGAGCTACGGGGTCAATGACGTGGAGACAACGATTTGACAGGTTTTTTTCGAACGGCGCCAGATTACAAGCGGCGAGCACGCCCACCGTTGGCACAATCCACACTGAAACATCGCAAAAACTGGCTGTTTTCAACTGTCCGAAGTAAGTCGGCCAATCGACCGGACAAATGCTTCTTCGCACTTTGCGCCGGTTCAGGTTACACCCAACGATTACCTGGGTCGGCGTATCGCATGAAGTCGACATTTGCCTAGCTCGGTACAAGATTTTTGAAGATTGGTGCCGGGAGGGGGAATCTATTCCCACCATTCTCAAGGGCATCGTGAAAATACCACCAATTCAAGCAAGGTGCAATATTCATACGGGTTTGCTGTAGATGCTCCAAGATAATGTCACCCCATAACTGCAACGAGACTCTGTCACCCTCTCAGGATGGTGACGATGAGTCAGAAAGAGTTCCAGCGCGTGAAAGTGATTGAGAATGCAGCGGGCGGGAGGCTGAGCGTACGCGAAGCCTCCCGCCTGCTGCAACTGAGTGAACGCCAGGTGCAGCGCCTCAAGCGCCGCTATCGGCCCGATTCCGTCGCCTGGGTGCAGCACGGCAATCGCGGACGCCCCATGCCTTGGGCCGTTTCACTTCCCCAGAAGCAGTTGATTTTGACCTTGGCCCGCGGCAAGTATCAGGGCTTCAACGATTCCCATCTGGCGGAAAAACTGCGCGCAGCGAAGAAAACCTCGCCGTCAGCCGCGAGACCGTGCGCCGCCTCTTGCGCGCCGCCAAACTGGCCTCTCCGCAGAAGCGCCGGCCGCGCCAGTATCGTTCCCGCCGCCCGCCGCGCCCGCGTTTCGGCATGATGGCGCTCACCGATGCCAGCCGTCATGACTGGCTCGAAGGCCGCGGCCCCACCCTCACTCTCATCGGCTTTCAGGACGACGCCACCGGCCAGATCCTCGCCGCCCACTTCCAACTCGAAGCCGAAAATACCGTCGGCTATCTCCGTTCGCTGCACGCCATGATCACCACCCACGGCGTTCCCCTCAGCCTTTATCGCGACCGCCACAGCATTTTCCAGCGCAACGATCCCCACTGGACCCTCGCCGAACAACTCGCCGGAAAACAATCTCCCACTCAACTCGGACGCGCCCTCGACGAACTCGGCATCGAGCAGATCCCCGCTCACTCGCCCCAAGCCAAAGGCCGCATCGAGCGCGCCTGGCGCACCTTTCAGGACCGCCTGGTCAGCGAACTGCGCCTCGCTCGCGCCACCACCTTGGCCGATGCCAACACCATGCTGGCCCGCTTCTCGGCCGACTACAACCAGCGCTTCGCCCGTCCCGCCGCCGAATCCGTGCGCGACTTCCGCCGCCTGCCGCGCCGCTTCGATCTCGCCCGCTGCCTCAGCTTGCACTATCGGCGCGTCGTCGCCGCCGATCACACCGTCACCTTGGGCGCCAACGCCATCGCCCTGCCGCCCTTGCCCGGCCATCGCGGCTATGCCGGAGAAACCGTCGAACTCGCCCATCACCTCGACGGCCGCTTGCACGTCTATCGCGGAGACCAACTCCTGCTCACGCTGCCTCTGCCCCTCGAAGAATATGCCGACCGCCGCCCTGCGCTCCGAGCCACGGCGCAGAAACGAAAAACGCCAACACCGCGTATCTACAATCTCTCCGGCCGCCCCGCTTTAGCGGCCGTTACTTAATCGATAGGCGGTGACAGAGTCTCGTTGCAGTTAATACGACATTTTCTCGTTGCAACAACATATTCATACGGGTTTGCACGTCGCTTTCCTCTTTGGTACCCAAAGTGGCTTCGGACGATTTCCGGTGATCTGGGGCGATTTCGGCAGACCTTTTACTAGGAAATCCTAGAGCAAAACGGACGCAACCTGTGCGCCCTGCTCTTTAGAACAACCGCTCAGTTGCATCTTTGCTTCTTTCGGCTCCTGATGCAGCCAGGGACTCACCTTGCTCGCCCCAACGCTAGCCGGGTAGGTGCTTCGAAGCTCCTCGGCGACTCTGGCCAAGCACTGTGTGATCGTTGGTCGGCTTGTAGTGCGCACGGCCAGACAGTACATCGCCTCCGGTGCGAAATGGAAATTCGCAAAGCGAGCGACCACATCGCCGTACCATCGTTCCGAATCGGCGTATTTCTTCTGCACGAAGGCGATGCTACCGACCATTGTTAGAGCAGCGATGAAGGGATGAAGGCCCTGTTCGACAGATAGCCTTCCAGTCGCACATGCTCCTTGCCCTCGCCATCGAGCAGGAGCACAGTCGCCATCCATCAAAGCGGTGGAACCATGCCGGATGTTCCTTAATGTGAGCTTTTACCGGAAGGAAACTTTGGCCGATGAACTCGGCAGTCTTCTGATCGTCAGACGACTCGGCATCCAGCCGAGCACTGGCTCCTCAGGCCGGAGCCGCGCTGAAGTCCGCAAGATGGGTCGAAACTGCTCCTTCGCTGCGGCTAGGGTCTGATCGATGTGCTTCAATTCACGCCCATCATTCGCCTCCTTAGAGTGATGGCCGAAATCACACTTTCACATGTTTTGCGACTGGCCACCGAACAAGGCTCCCCTGTGAGCCGGGAGCAAGCTCTCGCATTTCTCAATGAAGAGGGACGCGCGTTCGAGATGTGGAAGCAAATGATGCAGGCTGGTGAGGAGTTTATTGCACGCAGCTTATTGAGGCAGTGCATTAGCCCCGAAAGGGCACAACCGATGGTATCTCGGTCAGCACGCTGAGGACGTGACTGATCATCTCGCCGAGACTTTGTGGAAATAAAGCCTCGTTGTCCTAAGCACATTTTCCAGTTGGACATGCCGTCCACCAGGGACCGCGAACTCGTGCCGTCATGCCTGCTGGAGTAGTCTCATGCGGATTTCTTGAACGCCTCCTGGGACGTTTGTGCCCCGATTGTGAGCACGACTCGCCCGTTGACCTTGCCAGCCTTAAGCCGCTGGAAAACGTCGTTGATGAGTCGAGCGGCTGCGTCTCGATGATTGCCTTCACCTTGCCTTCAGCGGCAAAGCTCAAAGCCTCTTCCAAATCGAGCCGCGTGCCCACAATCGAGCCCCGGATGGTATAGCGGTTCAGCACTAGATCGAAAATCGAGACCGGGAATTCTCCCGGAGGCAAACCGTTGAGCACACAGGTGCCGCCGCGTCGCAGCATGCCGATTGCCTGTTTGAAAGCTATCGTCGATACGGCCGTTACCAGAACACCGTGTGCCCCGCCAATTTGTTTCTGAATTTCGGTTGGCGGATCTTGTGTCCTGGCATCGATCGCAATCTCGGCTCCGAGCTTTCGCGCCAATGCCGCCTTTTCCGGCCCCAAGTCCACTGCCGCCACATGCAGTCCCATTGCCTTGGCATACTGGATCGCAACGTGGCCTAACCCGCCGCCCCCCCCCGAGATGACCACCCACTCGCCGGGCCGCGTATTAGTTTCTTTCAGCCCCTTATAGGTCGTGACGCCAGCACAGAGAATCGGTGCCGCGTCAACAAACGACAACTTCTGCGGGATTCGCCCTACATAGCCGGCCTGTGCCAGTGCATACTGCGCAAAGCTGCCATTCACTGAATAGCCCGAGTTTCTCTGTTCCACACACAGCGTTTCCCAGCCGGAGAGGCAAAAACCACAATGACCGCACGCGCTGTGCAACCACGCAATACCGACCCGGTCGCCTTCCTTCAAGTGCGTAACACCCGGGCCGAGCGCGACAACAATCCCCGCTCCCTCATGTCCGGGCGTGATAGGAAGATTTGGCTTCACCGGCCAATCGCCTTCGGCCGCGTGCAGGTCAGTGTGGCAGACTCCAGTCGCGATGATTTCCACCAAGGCTTGCCCCGGCCCAGGCGTAGGTACCGGAAGCTCTCGCATCACGAGAGGCTCGCGGAAGTTTTCAACGACTGCTGCTCTCATAGTTTTCGGTATTGGCATACTCCATCCTCCTTAAACCTTTTCATCGATTCCTGCGTCATCTAATCGGGCTTACTCCGTCTGTAGGACCTCTGATATGGGCTTGAACATAGTCAGATCGACATCCGGCAAGTGCAAGCTCAATGCCAATGCCGAATCGCGAAGAACTGTCTATAACAAGCTTTTGAGTGCACGAAGACTGTCGAAATTCGCGAAGCATTTGGCACGTGCCCTGATGTGGGTCAGATCTGCCCACCGACGGTCTCGCTGGGGCACGCGATTCGCGAACATATGAGAAGCCGATGCTATGCAAACGCATGAAACTCCAACATCGTTGAAGACGCCACCTCATTGTTATTGTTCTGCCATTTGGTACAGCAATTGCTGGGTACTAGAGGTAAATCAAAACAGGATTCATGCTGGACGGACTAGCGAGAAGCGCGCACTCGCCGAAGCGGCGAAGTGTCAGGCCCGGGACGAGGGCACAGGCCGGCCTCTAAAAGCAAACGGGCCGATCCAAG